>NZ_JADCNB010000001.1:0-2130780 GCF_014982455.1 Serratia sp. X3 | reverse complement strand
TACCTGAACACCCGCACCCACAGCCAAACCTTCGCGTTGCACCTGACCGAGTGCGATCTCAGCCTGGGCAATACGGTGGCCATTACGTTTACCGGTACTGAGAACGCCAAACTGCCCGGCCTGTTGGCGTTGGATGGCGGCAGCCTGGCGTCGGGGATCGGCATCGGGCTGGAGGACAGCAGCGGCAAGGCGCTGCCGCTCAATCGCGCCAGCGATAAATTCCGTCTGAACGCCGGCAACACCACACTCACGCTGCAAGCCTATGTGCAGGGAGAGCCGGAAGCCATCCAGACGAAGTCCATCGGCCGCGGCACCTTCAGCGCGGTGGCCACCTTTACGTTGGAATACGAATAAGCGTCTACAAGGACAAGAAACGCAATGATGAGAAAGCACGTCAATCACGCCCTGCGCATGGGGATGCTGTGCCTGTTGGCGTTGAGCGCCGCCGCTTGCCAAAGCCAAAAGCCGGGCAAGCCTGCCGTGAACACCCAAAATCAGGCTGCGCAACCTCCGTCAGAAGAGGTGTTGCGCAAGCAGCGTGAGGCCGAGCAACTGCGGCAGTGTCAGGAGCAACTGGGCGCGTTGCGCACGATCAACGAGAAACAGTATCAGCGCTACAAACAGGCGTTCGACAGCCTGATGAGCGGCGCTTCCCAGTACGCCAACCTGCGCGCCCGGGTAAACGGTGACACGCAGGAGACAGTGGATGCGCTATATCGCTACAAGGTCAACTATCTGTGCGCCGGGGTGAATCAGGCGGTGTTGACCGGGCTGGCGGATCGCGGGGAGCAGGTTAAATGAGGCTGCGTCTGCTGGGCTGTGTCGCTTTGCTGTTCACCGGCGTCGCGCAAGCGGACGACGGCGTGCCGGCGCTGCTGCAGTTTGCCGAGCAGTATCAACGGCAGAATATCGGTCCGGCGACCGAAAAAACGGCGCCGGACGACCGTGCGTCAGGGAAAAAAAAGCGTGAGCCGGCGAAGCGCCTGTCGGACAACAGTCAATCCGCCTCATCGGCCAAAACGTTTACGCTGAGCCAGGAATTATTGGCGCGCGATCAACAGCTGGCGCGCCAGCGAATGGCGCTGACGGCGCTGCGCCAGGAGCTCGCCGCGCTGCGGGCGGAGAAAGCGGTCCCGCCCGTCGCGGCGTTGCCGGATTCGTCAACGCTTCATCAGTGGATCGCCGGGCTGGGCGCCGCCTGGCGCGGTTCGCCCGACGCGCAGCGCGCCGAGGCGCTGTTGCGTCAGGCGACGCAGGAAACAGCCAAAAGCAGAGCGACAGCGGCGCAGGCCGAACGGCGCATCACCGAACTTGAGTCTGCCGCGCAGGCATCGGCACAGACGTTTGCACAACGCCAACGCGAGCACCAGGAAGCGTTGCACGCTCTGCGCGCCGCGTTGGAAGAAAGCGAGCAGAAGCGGGCCGGTGAGCAGAAGGCGACTCAGCAGGCGCGCGAAGACCTGCTGGCGTTGCGTAAGCGGTTGCAATGGGAGATGACGCCGGAGCAGTTGAAGGATGAACGCAAGCGTTTGTCCTATGCAGCGGGCAGTGCGCTGGGGCGGGATATTCAGGGGTTGATGACGGAGCGTCAAAGCTGGGGCGTGCCGGTGGATCGCGACAGCCTGTTGGCGGGCGTTATCGACAGCGTGTCGGGACGTTTGCAGCTGTCGCCGCAGGAACTGAACACGTTGACGGCGCAGGCGGATGCCGCCGCCGTGGCCGCGCGTGAGAAACGCGTTAACCAGCAGCGGCGGCGCGATGACGATTACCTGACGCAGTTCAGTCAACAAAAGGGCGTAAAGCAGTCGGCGATGGGCTTCTGGTATCGGGTGGATTATGCCGGGGAGGGGGCGCTGGCGCCAACGGCGGTGGTCGATGTCGTGGTGAAAGAGAAGCTGACCGACGGCACGGTGATCCAGGATATGGATCTGAGCGGCAAGGTGCTGTCGCAACCGCTGTCCGAATACCCGCCGCTGTTCCGGGAGGCGATAAGTCATCTGCACAACCACGGCTCGTTGACGATGGTCGTGCCGCCGGCGCTGGCCTACGGTGAAACTGGCTATCCGCCGAAGGTGCCGCCCAACGCCACCATGGTTTATGAATTGCGCATCGACAACAGCCAGGCGCCGGCAAAGGGCGTCCAGGCGGTTAAACGGGAAGCCGACACGGCGGGAGGGCAGGGATGAACACGATGATAAAAATCGCGTTATTTGATGAGAATCGATACTTCAGCGCCGGTTGGCAAGAGGCTCTGGCGCTGCACTTCAGCACTTACGGCAAGCGCACGCTGTTAGTGGATGCGCGGCAGGCTCATGAAGCCGATCTGGTGTTCTGCTATTTTCCTCCCGGCGTGCAAAGCTGTTTTTGTCACCTCTCTGAGGCGCAGCCCGTGGGGCGTAAAACGCTGTATTTCTCGTTGCGAACGCCGGAGGGACGGCATAAACGCACCGTCGGTAACCGCTGCTCGCTGGAGGCCGGCGTCATCTACCACGATATGCCGTTGGTTTCGGCGCTGTATCAGGTGAGCGCCGAGCTGGAGCGGCGCAGCAAATGGCCGGGCAGACTGAGCTGTGGCAGGAACTGCGTATGCCAACACCGGGGCTTGACGTTGCGCGAACAAGAGATCATGCGCTGCATGACGCGGGAGATGGGAGTCACGCAAATCGCCCGGATGCTGGATATTAGCGTGAAGACGGTCAGCAATCACAAGATGAGCGTCATGCGCAAAATGGGATTCCGGCGTAATGCCGAACTTTACGGCTGGCTGCGGCACAGCGCTCGTCCCGGGGCTGTGGGGCTTCGCGCGGGCATTCAGCCCGGCGTTGCGGCAGGAAAGGATCGCTATTGAAACGGCGCCGGCCAAGTCACACCGGCCGGCGCCTTAAGTACCTTGCCGTGGCGATCAGTTGCAGGCCACGACCTTGATCGCCAGCCCGCCCTGTGAAGTTTCGCGGTATTTGGCGTTCATGTCTTTGCCGGTCTCGTACATGGTTTCGATCACCTTATCCAGACAAACCCGCGGTTCGCTGGTCCGGCGCATCGCCATGCGTGCGGCGTTGACCGCCTTAACGGCGGAAATGGCGTTGCGTTCGATGCACGGCACCTGAACCTGGCCGGCGAGCGGATCGCAGGTCAGCCCCAAATGGTGCTCCATGGCGATCTCCGCCGCGATGCATACCTGCGCCGGACTGCCGCCGAGCAGCTCGGTCAACCCGGCCGCCGCCATTGAACAGGCCACGCCCACTTCCCCCTGGCAACCCACTTCGGCGCCGGAGATCGAGGCGTTCATCTTGTACAGCGCGCCAATCACGCCGGACGCCAGGAAATAGCGGGTGTAGGAGTTGGCGTTCACCGGGCGGATGAACTTGTCGTAGTAGGCCAGCACCGCAGGGATGATGCCACACGCGCCGTTGGTCGGTGCGGTGACCACGCGGCCGCCGGCCGCGTTCTCTTCGTTGACCGCCAACGCGAACATGTTGATCCAATCGACCACGTTCATCGGATCGATATTGTTCTTGTCTCCGGTCACCAGAATGCGGCGCAGCGCGGCGGCGCGGCGCGGCACTTTCATCGGGCCGGGCAGCAGCCCTTCGGTGTTGATGCCGCGCTCGATACCGGCGCTCATCACCTGCCAGACATCGGCGAAATGCGCGTCGATATCCGCCTTGCTGCGCAGCGCCAGCTCGTTTTGCATCACCAGGCCGGACAAGGACAGCCCGGTTTCCTTGCAATGCTGCTGCAGATCGTGCGCTGATTTGAACGGATAGGGCACCGGCGTGGCGCCCTCGGCGGACTGGCCGAAGTGCTCTTCGTCGACGATAAAACCGCCGCCGATCGAGTAATAGGTTTTGCTGTGCAGCAGGCGTTCACCGGCGAAGGCGCGGATACGCATGCCGTTTTCATGCAACGGCAGGTTGTCGCTGTGGAAGTTCATGCCGCCGTGCAGCGGGAAATCCACCTCGTGGTGGCCGTTGGCCAGCGGCAGGCGGCCGCGTTGCTCAACGTCGCGAATAAAGCCCGGAATGCTGTCGATGTCCACATCGTGCGGCAGGTTGCCGGCCAGGCCCATGATGATGGCGATGTCGGTGTGGTGACCTTTACCGGTCAATGACAGTGAACCGTAGACGTCGACCACCACGCGGGTGGTGTCCTGCAACTGCTGGTGCGCGATCAGCTCGTCGACGAACTGTTTGCCGGCCTTCATCGGGCCAACGGTGTGGGAGCTGGATGGGCCGATGCCGATTTTGAAAATATCGAAAACGCTGACCATGGTCTCGCCTCCTTCTTCAGGTTTCAGGCGGTGAATACGGGAAATGGGGAAGTGCGGGAGGGCCGGCGCGCAAGCGGCGCCGGCCGGGCGTGATTAGCCGAGCAGGCTGAACACGATGGCAGAGATGGCGATCAGACCCATCACAACCACGAACACGTTGCTGATGTGGCCGCTGTACTTGCGCATGGCAGGCACTTTACGGATGGCGTACATCGGCATCAGGAACAGCAGCATGGCGATGATTGGGCCGCCCAGGGTTTCGATCATGCCCAGGATGCTTGGGTTCAGGGTAGCGACGATCCAGGTGGTCACCAGCATGAAGATAGCGGTCATGCGGTTCAGCTTGGCGGTGCTGATGGTTTTGCCGCGGCTCTTCATCGATTTGGCGACCAGGCCGTTGAAGCCTTCACGGGCGCCCAGGTAGTGGCCCAGGAACGATTTGGTGATGGCGACGAAGGCGATAACCGGCGCGATGTACTCGATCATCGGGTTGTTAAAGTGGTTGGCCAGGTAAGACAGAATCGAGATGTTCTGTGCCTTGGCTTCCGCCAGGTTTTCCGGGGACAGGCTCAGCACGCAGCTGAACACGAAGAACATCACGGTCAGCACCATCATGATGTGCGCATAAGCCAGAATGCGGGAGCATTTCTTCTCGGCGTCTGCGCCGTACTCTTCGCGTTTGGCGACGGCGAAGGCGGAGATGATCGGCGAGTGGTTGAAGGAGAACACCATCACCGGGATCGCCAGCCACAGGGTCATGATCAGGCCGTGACCCATGCCGGTACCGCTGCTGGACAGCGACACGTTTTCGAAGATGGCGCCGGTCCAGTTAGGGATCAGGTATACCGCCAGCAGCATCAGCACCGCCACGAACGGGAAGACCAGGATGCTCATGGTTTTCACGATGGCCTGCTCACCGAAGCGCACGATGGTCATCAGGCCGACGATCAGGATCAGCGACAGGATGGCGCGCGGCGGCGACGTCATGCCCAACTGGTGGGTAATGAAGCTGTCGACGGTGTTGGTGATCGCCACGCTGTAAACCAACAGAATCGGGTAGATGGCGAAGAAGTACAGCAGAGTAATCAGTTTACCGGCGGTGATGCCGAAGTGCTCTTCTACCACGGCGGTGATGTCTTCACCGGGATTTTTGCCGGACAGAACGAAACGGCACAGGCCGCGGTGGGCAAAGAAGGTCATCGGGAAAGCGATGATGGCCATGATGATCAAAGGAATCAAACCGCCGATGCCGGCGTTGATTGGCAAGAACAGGACGCCTGCGCCGATGGCGGTGCCGTACAGGCCCAACATCCACATGGTATCCGTTTTACGCCAGGTAGTGCTGGAACCCGAAGCCGCAGAGGCAATTGTGCCGGTCTGTGTAGTGTCCATAAATATCTCCGAAGTGAACACGAATTTAAAATTAAAAGGCAAAACTTAAGGTTAAACCGTCAAACGTCCTATTCAGGCAACGCTTGCGGTAAGAATCAGGTGTTGCTTGCGGGGATGTTTTGGCGTCCCCCTGGTTGTTTATTGTGTTCATTACCACAGGCACAGCGCCGGGTAATTCACCAAAGACTTTTCACCGCCACGGGGTGATAAAAGTCGTTACCGCTGCCGACAGGTCTTTGCCTGTCGATTTTTGTTGGCGGCAAGATAACGATTTACAGTAGAAACAACCGTGATCCTGCTCTCAAATGCGTAATATGTGCAGTTATCTGCTTTTTTATCGATTTTTCGCGCATTTGTTGCACATTTGTGTAAGATTTTGTGCTGAGAACGCTCTCATAAAAATTTCTGCGATTATGTGGCTTGTACAATAATTAGCCGGATAAAGCGCTGTGCTCAGCAGCAAGCCGAGCAATATATTTTATGCGTGGTTTTGGATCTAGCTAAAAACCCGGATTAAGCAGTTTTAGTGACGTAGATCACATTGTATTTTTAAGTCAAATGAGTGATATTAATTTGTTTTTAAATGATTTTTATTGAAAATCACTGCTAGTAACGAAGGGAAATTACTTACGTGGTTAGCGGATAAAAATGCGTAACCATTCATCATATAAATAACAGATAGCTAACAGGTATTGGCGAGATTTGCTGCAATAGCCTAACCGGCCGTTTATTTAAACATCCCGGTCTTTGGCGTGATTTATCATATAAAAGCCATAAATAGTCGTTAATTCATCCAGCCGAAAGCGGGTTTGACCAGAGAGAAAATAATCACTCGGGTGACCTGTTGCATTTTATTAACCTGATGTTGTGTGCGGATAAGCGAAAAATGCGTATCGATTGCGCACTATTTGTTCATCGCGGGCTGTGGGAAGAGAGAGATTTCAGCGGTGCGCCGTCGTTTCTGACGGCGCTGAAGGGGGATCAATAGCGGGTAGCGATGGCGTTATCGTTGAAGAACGCCATGAAGTCGGCGTCTGGCTGGCGATCGGTGATCACCCGATCGAACTGCGTCAGCGGGCCGATACAGGCCGGCTTGATTTTGCCGAACTTGCTGTGATCCGCTACCAGGATCTTTTGCTGCGCCATCGCCATCGCGCGATGCTTCATCTCCAGCTCGTCGAAGTTGAAGCAGGTGGCGCCGTGCCGCAGGCTGAGGCCGGCGGCGGAGATAAAGGCGATGTTTGGGCAGATGTGATCGAGCTCATTGCGGCCTCCGACGCTGGAAAAGATGTAGTTGTTCGGTTTGAACTCGCCGCCGCACAGGATCACCTTGCAATTCGGTTTGTCTTGCAGCGCCAGGAAGGTGTTCAGCGAATGGCACACGGCGGTGAAGGTCAGCTCGTCGGCAATGGCGTCGATGATCGTCGGGGTAGTGGTCCCGCAGTCGAAAAACACCGTGTCGTTTTCATTGATCAACGGCGCCGCCAGCAGGCCAATGCGCCGTTTCTCCGTGACCTGTTTGGCTTTTTGATCGGAAACGAAGTAGTTGGTCACGCCGTTGCTGCGCGGATCGGTCACCACATAGCCGCCAAGCAGCACCACCGCCGCCGGCTCGGCGCTCAGATCGCGGCGAATGGTCATCTCCGAGACCCCCAGCAGCGCGGCGGCTTCTTTCAGGTGGATCTTGTCAGCGCGTTTTAACGCCTGAACTAACCGGTTGATACGTTCTTCGCGCCGCGTTTCCATAGATCCGTCTTCCCACAGGTAGTAGAGGTAAAAAAGCGTGCCGCCGTTTCCGGCGCTAAACACAACGATGCGGGGCAATATCGGGCCGCATCGGCCGCCCGTATTGTCCCGCATCGGAGTGTATTGGCTGCGCCCGTCAGGGCGCGCCGACGATCAGTAGCTGCCAGCCGCCGCCTGCGCGCCGGATACGATGGCAACGCCGGAGCTGGTGCCGATACGCGTGGCGCCGGCTTTGATCATCTTCTCGGCGGTAGCGCGATCGCGCACGGCGCCGGAAGCTTTCACGCCCATTTCGCTGCCCACCGTCTCGCGCATCAGTTTGACGTGCTCTTCCCGAGCGCCGCCGGTGCTGAAGCCGGTGGAGGTTTTAACGAAGGCGACATCGAGTTCGCGACACATTTCACAAACCTGGACGATCTGGGCATCGCTGAGCAGGCAGGTTTCCAATATTACCTTCAACGGGATCGCCGCGCAAACCTCGCGCACGGCGGCGATGTCGGCTTTCACTTCGTCCAGCAGGCCGCTTTTCAGCCAGCCGACGTTGATCACCATATCGATCTCTTGCGCGCCGGCGGCGATCGCCGCTTTGGCTTCAAAGGCTTTGGCGACGGTCAGGCCGGCGCCCAGCGGGAAACCGATCACCGAGCAGACTTTCACGGTGCTTTCCTGCAGCAGCTGGGCCGCCAACGGCACGTAGCCGGAGTTGACGCACACCGCATAGAAGTTGTGCTCCTGGGCTTCTTCGCACAGTTTGGCGATCTGCATTTCGGTGGCGTCCATGGCCAGCAGGGTGTGGTCGACATAGCGGGCGTAATCGATGTTTTCGGAGGTCATCACGGTTCCTTAATGAAGTTGAGAAAAGAGCGTTGATAGAGGATGTGAAAATAATAACATTACAATGCGGGCAAACCTAGCGGGATTTGAAAAATGTCGACGTGATCATAGTTATCTCACTGTTATATGTATAACTTAGGGGAGGTGTGTTTGTTATTTAAATAACATCTTTCGGCGGCCGCTCGCGGCCTGCGCGGGCGAAATGTCGAGGGAAAACGATGAAAATCAACATTGATCTGGTTCCTGCCGCGTTCGGGGCGCATCGGCAGGCGCTGTTCCGCAATGCGGATTTCACGGTGAGCGCCCATCGCTGCGCAGAGCGCGGGCCAATGCTGACGCTGGCGAATCGACGCGGCGCACTGACGGTCTTGCCGTATCAGGGTCTGGCGATTTGGGACGCTGAATTTGACGGTTACTCATTGAAATCGGGCCGCCGCAGCGGGCGGAGCGCCGGAAGAAAGCGCGATGATGTCGCCGCGTTCTGCCCCGCCTGGCCGAGTCACGACGGCGCATCGCTTCAGATGCAACGCGTGTGGCTGCAACTGGCGGGCGATGAGCTGACGTTGCAGGGCGAAGGCGAGCGGTTGGGCGAGGGATGGCGCATCGGCCCGGCGCTGCGTTTGGCAGCGCAGAGCGCGCAGTTCGCCATTGAGATGAAAGTCACCAATCTGGCCGATCGGCCGCAGCCGCTGCGCTATGTGTGCCGCCTCAACTACGATTGCATTCCCGACGCGGTATTCCGCCAAAACTTGCCGACGCCGGCGCTGTTGGGGGAGGCGCTCGGGCAGGAACTGCTGTGTTCCGAGGATCTGTCTCGCTACGTGGACCGAGCCGAATTCTTTATGCTGGCGCCGCAAGGCCGGCGCTATGTAACGCGTTTCGCCACCGGGCAATTCAACTATGGTCTCCGGCGCATCGCCGTTCAGGGCAACCGGCAGTTGCTTTCCTTTATCCAGCCGGCAAACTGCCGCCCGAATGCGCCAGAGGGTGAGGGAGTGATGCTGGGAGCGGGAAAAACGCGGGCGTTCTGCGTGACCACCGGCGTGGTGTGAAATAAGCAGGGGCGGTAACGCCCCTGTCATGTTGTGCGGTTACTCTTTCACCCAACCGCGGCGAATGGCGAAGGCGAACAGGAAACGATACAGGCGTGACAGCCTGTCGGCGATGACATCGCCGAACAGATTCCACACCAGTTGGGCGAACAGGCAGCCCACCAGACCGAGCAGGAAACCGCCGACCATATCCAGCGGCCAGTGCACGCCGAGGTAAACGCGTGACCAGGCGATGCCGACGGCGACGATCATCAGCAGCACGCCGGACCAAACGCGGTGCCAGAACAGGAACGCCAGCGCGAAGGTAAAGATGGCGGTGCCGTGATCGCTCGGGAACGAGCTGTCCGGCGCGTGTGGCAGGAAGGTATAACCGACGCCGGCGACGAACGGGCGCTCATGCGGCAGCAGCGCGCCGATAGCGGAAGCGGCAAGCATGGCGAACAGCAGCGCGATAGTGGTTTTCGCTACCACCTGGCGTTGCGAAACCAGCTGGCTTTGCGGCCCCCACAGCCACAGACCGACGATCAGCAGCGGCACGATGATGATCAGATCGCGCGCCAAAAAGGTGGCGAAATCGATCATCCATTCGGGAGACGCCGGAGTTGCATTGATCCAGGCGAAAAGAAAATGGTTCAACTGTTCCATAACCGTTACCTCGTCTTGCGGCGCCAATAGCCGCTAACCGTCCAATAAATAGCCAACTGGCTTAACCAAACCCACCAACCCGCCCATAGGTTATGGGTAAGAAAATGTGCGCCGCGCATGATCTGACCAAAGCCCATCAGCATGCCTAGCGCGATGCCGCCGCACCAACACCACCAGGCGAGGCGCGGACGCTGCGGATAAAACAGGAAAAACAACGCCATCACCGCGAAACCGCTCGAGGCGTGCCCGCCGGGGAAACAGCGGCCGGGGCCCGGCAGCGCCGGTACCGCGCCGAACAGCGGGAAGGACATCGCTTTGCCGCCGTACTCAATCAGATCCCACGGGCAGGAGTGCGCGCTGGTGGCTTTGAGAATGCCCACCACCAGCGGGCCGATGCCAATCAGCAGCATGGTCACGATCAGGCGCGCGCTGCGGCGATAGATGCCCCAAAACAGCGTCAGCACCGCGCCTACGATCACTATCTGTTTCAACAGGCGGTGATTGATCAGATCCAGCCAATAATTGTTTTGCCACGGGAAATGCCCGCTGGCGGCATCGTACCAATAGTTGCTGATCGCCCAATCCAGCTGTTCGTTGCGGGAGAGCCACAGAAACACCAGACCGCTGATCAGCAGGCCAAAAACTTGCCAACGGTAAAAGGATGTCGACAGGGAGTAAAGGGCGGTTGTCTTAATTTGCGGTGTCGTTGAGGATTGATTTAATGACGATTCTGGATTCACGCGCAGGCTCGGTGACAGGATTGAATGACGTCACTGTAATAATTCTGTCTTAAGAAAACCTTAGTCCGCCGGCAAGAAAACCCTATCTGATACACCCGCTTGTGCGAAGGTAATCGCTTGTTTTTCTCGTCTTAACCCGAGGGGGTGTTGGATAATTGCTCCGGTTAACGGTTTATATCAGGCGATTGTCACTATTTATCGTCTATTGTAAAGAAGATTAAACCTGTGGCGGCCTTGACGGTAGTGTATTAGTTTATAGTCGGATTATTTGACAAAGTGTAGGGATAAAACATGAACAAGGCATCCGTTGTATTTTCCGGCCTGCTGATGGCCGTTTCCGCCGGCGCTATGGCGGCGACCTCTGGCGATGACGCAGACATGAGCAAACAGCCGCTGGAAAAAGTCGCGCCTTACCCGAAAGCCGAGAAGGGCATGAATCGCCAGGTGATCTACCTGCCGAAGCAAGAGCACGAAGAGAACTACAAGGTAGAACTGCTGATCGGCAAGACGCTGGAAGTGGACTGCAACCGTCATATGATCGGCGGCACGCTGGAGACCAAAACCCTGTCCGGCTGGGGTTACGACTACCTGGTGCTGGAGAAGCTGTCTGAACCAGCCTCGACCATGATGGCCTGTCCGGACAATACCAAGACCAAGAAATTCATCGCCGCCAACCTGGGCGACGCCGCGATGCAGCGCTACAACAGCCGCCTGCCGATCGTGGTGTATGCGCCGAAAGACGCGGAAGTGAAATACCGCATCTGGAAAGCCGAAGACACCGTAAGCCAGGCCGAGCAGAAATAACCGCCGCCTGACGCCGCTCCGCTGGCCATCCCCGGTTGGCGGAGCCTTTCTCCTTCCCATCTCCTTAATTAATTTTTATTTGTGTATCCGGAAGATTGTTGACTACTTGATATCAAATCAAGGCATTACCACGTCTTCTCAACGGAGTAGCTGGTTGGTGGATGGTTGGAAGTTTGCACCATCTGTTAAAATAATCGTCATCACTAATCGGCTTGGAGCGATAGTTGGGTCACGCACCAGTCCCATACCGAATCTCTTGGGGCAAGAGATTCGGATAATCGTTTTCTAACAAGGAAATAGCTGGGCTCTTTGGTCATAGTCTCATCTGTGACCTGCACTAGACGACCGGCCTCAAGATCCCTTGCCACAAACACTCTGCATGCCAAGGCGATACCCTGTCCAGCCAAGGCTGCATCAAGAGCCAGTGTCGTCTGGTTGAATACCGCACCGGGCAACCTGCCGTCTGTACGCAGAAACGTGTGCCAATTACCGTGCGAGTCATGCAGAAGTGGAAGCTTGCTTAGCAGTTCAGTAGAAAGTGGGAGCTGTAAATCTCTGAGCAAATAGGGGCTAGCCACCGCGATCAGTTCTTGGTGGAACAGCAGTTTTGCCTCCAGCCCGGACGGGAATGGGGGACGAGTTAGCCTCACTGCAATATCTACTTGGTCGCGTTCAAAATCGGAGAGTATCTCGGTTGCAACCATGCGCAACTCCACGTAGGGGAGCGCTGCGTTTAGCTCTGCTAAACGAGGGATTAGAAGCTTCGCGGCGAAGGTCGGTGTAACACTGAGCGTGATAATGTCCGGTCGCCCTAAGAGTCGTTCGGTAGCGTCACTGAGCGTATCAAAAGCGCGTGTAACTTCCCTCAGGTAGGCAGTACCCGGTGCCGTAAGAGCCAGGCCGCGCGGTAAACGCTGAAATAGAGTTTGTCCCAGATGATCTTCTAATGCGCGTACCTGCTGAGCGACGGCGCCATGGGTGACGCCTAGTTCCTCGGCGGCGGCTCGGAAACTTAGTCGACGGCCTGAAACCTCGAAGGCACGCAGTGCATTGAGTGGGGGGAGTTTGCGGCGAGATAGTGTCATGGCAATAACCTATAGTTTTTCTACAGTCTAGGGCGTTTATTTATCACGCGAATTTTCAGCTGTCACCTGAAACAATGCGTTCTCTACTTAACTGAAGGAAGATGTCATGACTGAAGATAAAGTTGCACTTATTATGGGTGGTGGATCCGGTATGGGAGCTGCTGCCGCGCGCAGATTGGCTAAGGGAGGCTATCGTGTTGCTATCTTGTCTTCATCGGGTAAGGGCGAGGCTCTAGCTAAGGAATTGGATGGAGTCGGTGTCACCGGCTCGAATCAGTCAATCGAAGACGTGAAGCGAGTCGTGGATCTGACGATGGCTAAATGGGGTAAGATTGATGCGTTGGTTAATTCCGCAGGTCATGGCCCACGTGCACCAGTTCTCGACATCTCTGACGAGGACTGGCACCACGGGATGGATATCTATTTCCTGAGCGCTGTACGTTCGATCCGTCTGGTTGCACCGATCATGGAAGCGCAAGGTGGTGGGGCCATCGTCAACATTTCGAGTACCTGGGCTTTCGAGCCGTCCAGCGTATTCCCGACCTCCGTGGTATTCAGAGCGGGTCTTGCCAGCTTCACTAAACTCTTCGCCGATGCGTTTGCGGCGAAGAACGTTCGCATGAACAATGTCCTGCCTGGATGGATCGACAGCCTTCCCGAGGTCGATGAGCGCCGCGAAAGTGTACCAATGGGACGTTACGGGACTGTAGAGGAAATCGCCGATACCGTGGCCTTTTTATTGTCGGAAGGTGCGGGTTACATCACTGGCCAGAATATCCGCGTCGATGGTGGCGTGACTCGCTCCATCTGAAAACCTTTATCCGCTGTTAAAACGAATCGCCTTTCCTGAGGAAGGGCGCTCGTAACGTTCCCCAAGGAGAATGTGATGTTACGTGCCTATATTGCACTCGCCGCGCTTGGCATAATTTGGGGTTCGAACTTCATCTTCATGAAGTGGGCCACCGATTTTATCTCGCCGGCGCAGACAGTTTTTCTACGTGTACTGTTCGGTTTTTTTCCCCTAGCTTTAGCGGCATGGCGTGCCAAAGTTCTGACGCGTGATCAAATCCGTCATCTTCCGCATTTTGCGATCATGTCGGTGCTGGCAACAACCTTCTACTATTACGGGTTCGTGGCTGGTACCGCCCGCCTCCCATCAAGTGTCGCCGGACTTCTGAGCGGTTCGATCCCTATCTTCACGTTTATCTGCGCCTTCTTATTTCTGAAACAAGATCGCCCGACCGTTCAGATGGCGGTTGGTGTTGTTCTGGGTTTTGTCGGTATTGCACTGAGCGCCCGTCCATGGGAGGGAACAGATGGTGTGGCATTGGTTGGGATATTCTGGATGCTGGCCGGGGCGCTGAGTCTCGGAGTGTCATTTGTTTATGCTCAAGGGTTTCTCTCGTCGTTGAAAGTGCCTCCGCTGGCATTGGCAACCTGGCAGACGGGGTTCGCACTGCTGACCTTGTTAATACTGACCGACTTCGACGGCATGTATGCAATAACAACGAACACCCGAGCACTGTTAGGAGCCTGCGTTGGCCTTGGCATGTTGGGCACAGGCGGGGCATTTTTCTGCTACTACTATATCATCGAAAAACTTGGTTCCGTGAAGGCAGCCGGTGCAACCTATATCGCCCCAGTGGTAGCTGTGTTAATTGGCGTTGCGGTTGGTGAGGATATCAATAGTACCGTCATCCTGTCGCTGGCATTGATTCTAGGGAGCGTAATTCTGATCCAGAGGGGCAAGCGCAGCACCACATCTACACGCAGAACATCCGCAAGCGGCTGATTTCTCTGTCGCTGACGGATAACCGGGGCTTTGAAGCCGACCAACTCGACATCGAGCTGGACGACAGCGACGGACTGATGGCGATGCCTCAGCGCAATGCGGTGCTGTCTGGCAAGGTTCGCCCTTGACGCCAAAAGGCCAGTTTACGGTCGATGAGGTCGAACACCGGGGCGCGCCTGATACGTTGACTATTCGCGCGCGTAGTGCGGATTTTCGCGGCTCGCTGAACACCCGGCGCGATGAGTCCTACCACGACACCACCCTGGGCGACATTGTGCAGATGGTGGCTGCGCGCAATAAGCTGAAAGCCTCGCTGGCCGCCGGTCTGGGCACCATCAAAATCAGCCATATTGACCAGACGCAGGAGACGGATGCGGCATTTATTACCCGACTTGCAACGCTCAACGGCGCGGTGGCGGCGGTGAAAAATGGCGCTCTGCTGTTGTTGCGACCGGGGAACGGCGCCACGGTAGGCGGGAAGCCATTGCCGGTGTTTACCATCACCCGGCAGGATGGCGATCAGCACAGTTTCAGCATTGCCCATCGGGATGCCTACACCGGCGTTACGGCGAGCTGGCTCAACACAAAACAGCCGAAGCCGAAGAAAGTGAAGCTGAAGCGCAAGCCAAAAGAGCAGCATTTGCGTGCGCTGCAACACCCGAAGGCGAAACCGGGCAGCAGTAAAAAACCGGGGAAACCGGCGGAGGCAGCGAAAGGCGATTATCTGGTGGGGGCTGACGATAACGTGTTTGCGATCACCAAAATTTACGCCACCAAGGCTGCCGCGATGCGGGCAGCACAGGCAAAGTGGGAAAAGCTTCAGCGCAGTGTGGCTGAGTTCTCGCTGTCGCTGTCGCTGGCGGTGGGCCGGGCTAACATCACGCCGGAAACGCCGGTACGCGTCAGCGGGTTTAAAGCGGCGATCGATGCGCAAGACTGGATAGTGAGCAAAGTCACGCACAGTCTCAGCAATAGCGGCTTTACGACGGCGCTGGAGTTTGAGGTTTTGCTGTCGGATGTGATTTATGAAGTCTCGTAATGTGAATTGATTTTTTGTAAATTCACTTCAAAGGTAGTTTTGTTCTCGATCGGGCGGAGTATTATCGCGACAAATGAGAGATTGAGAAGAGAATATCAACATGATGCATTGCCCGCTTTGCCGAACTGCCGCCCATGCCCGCACAAGCCGCTATCTAAGTGAGAACACTAAAGAGCGTTATCATCAATGCCAAAACATAAACTGCAGTTGTACTTTTGTGACGCTGGAATCTATTCAGCGGCAGATCGTTTCACCGGGCAAAGTTGATATCGTTCCGCCACACCCAACGCGAAGCAATCAGGGAACACTTTGGATTTAACAAGAAGCCTGCGAAAGCAGGTTTTTTTATGCCCGTAAAATGGCTGTCGCCACTTTGTCGCCACAGGGTAGTTATGTGTTTTTCTTGGCATTGTTTTATAAGGATATTTTTTCAAGGCAACAAAAAACCCGATAATCTTGAACCTAAAAGGCGGGATTATCGGGCTCCACAAAATGGGGACATCAAAGAAAAGCAGTGGCACTAATTCAGACTGCGGCCCCCAACGAAAGTTCTGGCCGGCGACAAAAAAATCAAAATATTTTTATCGCCGATCCATCTCTCCCGCTAATCGATCAGCCGAGTATGCCCGGCCATAGCACCACGATGAGTGAACCCGCCAGCGTTAACAGCACGTTAGCGATGGCGTAGGTGCCGGCGTAGCCCAACGCCGGGATGTTGCTGCGCGCGGTATCGCTGATAATTTCCATCGCCGGCGCGCAGGTGCGGGCGCCCATAATCGCGCCGAACAGCAGGGCGCGGTTCATGCGCAGCACGTAGGCGCCGAACAGGAAGCAGATAATCACCGGCACCAGGCTGACGATCAGCCCGGCGATCAGCATCTGGCCGCCGACCGCGCCCAGGCTGTGGCCGATGCCCGCGCCGGCGCTCAGGCCCACGCCCGCCATAAACACCATCAGACCGAACTCTTTCACCATGTTCAGCGCACCCTGCGGAATGTAGCCGAAGGTCGGGTGGTTGGCGCGCAGGAAGCCGAGCATGATGCCGGACATCAGCAGGCCGGCGGCGTTGCCGATGCCGAACGAGAAGTTGCTGAACTGAATGGTGATCTGGCCGATCAAAAGGCCGATGATGAAGAAGGCGCAGAACGCCAGCAGATCGGTCACCTGGCTGTGAATCGAGATAAAGCCAATTTTCTCCGCCACGCTCTTCACCCGGCGCGCGTCGCCGCTCACCTGCAGCACGTCGCCTTTGTTGAGCACGATGCTGTCGTCGATCGGCATTTCGATCTGGCTGCGGATCACGCGGTTGAGGAAGCAGCCGTGGTCGGTCAGCTTCAGCTGGCTCAGGCGTTTGTTCACCGCGTTGCTGTTCTTCACCACGATCTCTTCGGTCACGATGCGCATGTCGAGCAGATCGCGATCGAACACTTCCTTACCGTTGCGGAAGCTCGGATCCAGCCGCGCGTGGGCGTCCGGGTAGCCGACCAGCGAGATCTCGTCTCCTACCTGCAGCACCGCGTCACCGTCCGGGTTGGCCAGAATGCCGTTGCGGCGGATGCGTTCGATGTAGCAGCCGGTCTGGCGGTAGATGCCCAGCTCGCGCAGGTTCTTGCCGTCGGCCCAGGCCACCAGCTCGGGGCCGACGCGGTAGGCGCGGATCACCGGCAGGTAGACTTTGCGCTGGCTGTCGGTGTCCAGGCCGCGTTCACGAGCGATTTGCTGGGCGGAGGTGGACAGATCCTGGTGCTGCAGCTTCGGCAGGTAGCGCGCGCCAAAAATCAGGCTGACCAGACCGATCAGGTAGGTGAGGGCATAGCCGAGGCTCAGATGATCCTGCGCCGCCAGCAGCGCCGGGCCGTTGACGATGGTGTTGCGCAGCGTATCGCCGGCCCCCACCAGCACCGGCGTGGAGGTCATCGAGCCGGCCAGCATGCCGGCGGTCAGGCCGATGTCCCAGTGGAACAGCTTGCCGAGACCGATGGCGATCACCATCGCCGAACCGACCATCACCAGCGCCAGCATCAGGTAATTTTTGCCGTCGCGGAAGAAAATCGAGAAAAAGTTAGGCCCGGCTTCCACCCCGACGCAGAAAATAAACAGCATGAAGCCGAGATTCAGCGCCTCGGTGTTAATGGCGAAGTGTTGCTGGCCGAGCAACAGGGAAACCACCAAAACGCCAATGGAATTACCGAGTTGGACGGAGCCCAGACGGAGTTTACCGAGGCACAGCCCCAGTGCGAGTACCACGAACAGTAACAGAATGTAGTTACCGTTTAACAAACTAGCGACGTTTATGTTCACGGAGGATAACTTATTGTTTACCAGTAAGTGCTTGATATAGATAACTATAAGAGATAAATTCAGCCTTAAAACGACGTCATAAATCACCACCAGCAGAAAGCGAAGCGAACCATCGTTCGGCGGCGTTCATTCTAGACGCTATGACCGATGACAGCCAGCACAGAAAGCTGATTTCCTGCGCCGCCGTGCGCATTTAACTCTCTTTTGACCAAGGAAAAAATTCGGTTCAGCGTCACCTCACGGGGGGCCGGGCTGATTTCTATTGATGCGGTAATTGGGCGGGGGAGAATTCGCATGACGAGTTATCGATATTGGCTGGGCATTCTCAGCTGTTTTCTGTTGTTCAACCTGGTGTTTCTCGGCCAGCAAACCGGCCTGTTCGGCAGCACGGATCATGAGCACCACGGGGAAACCGGCCTGCTGCTGTTTGTGATCCCCGGCGCGATCGCCAGCTATCTGTCGAGCCGCAAGCGGCTGCTGTGTCCGCTGCTGGGGGCGCTGTATGCCTTGCCGCTGTGCCTGCTGATCCGTCACTTCTGGCTGACGCCGTCCTATTCGTTCTGGCAGGAGCTGGCTTACGCCACCAGCGCGGTGTTCTGGTGCGTGTTCGGCGCGATGCTGATGCTGTTCGCCCTCGGTCTGTTGCACACGCTCCAGCAGCTGCATCGGCGGCAGCGGCAATAAAAAAAGGCGCGTTAAGCGCCTTTTTTGTCGTTCAAAAACTTACTGGAACAGGTTCAGGTGTTCTTTAGCGTAAGCTTCGAAATCGGTGCAACCGCCGATGTGCTTCTCGTCCAGGAAGATCTGCGGCACGGTTTCAACCGGTTTACCGACGGTTTTTTCCAGATCGGCCTTGGTGATGCCTTCCGCGTGGATGTCAACGTAACGGAAGTTGAAATCGTCGCGTTCTTCAGTCAGTTTTTCCGCCAGTTCTTTAGCGCGGACACAATAAGGACAGCCAGGACGCCCGAAGATTACTGCAAACATGCAACGCTCCTTAATTGGATTTTCAAAAAATTGTTCGCTACCGCAACGACATCCCGTCACCGAAAAAGTCATTACCTGCGTCAGATGGCGCCTACTATGCCCGTTGAGGCGGTGAAAAAAAAGCAGGAATTACCTGTTAATCTGATTCATGTAACCAATTAGTCTGCCGGGGCTGTCGCCGTCGACGGGAATTCACTACACTTGGGGCAGACCTTCTGGAGAAGAAAAATATGCGTTCATTCGGTGACTTACCGCGCCCGGTGCTGGTGTTGGAAGGGCTGGGCATCGTGATGCTGGTATTGGCCTACCTCAGCATTCACGGCCACCTGCAGCTGCCGGGCTGGCTGGCGTCGCAACAGGCGGCGGTCGGCATGATTTTCCTCGGCGTGGCGCTGATGGTGCCGGCGGCGGCGTTTCTGGTATGGCGCGTGGTGCAGGGTTTCGGGCCGCTGATGCGTGGCGGCCTGCCGCCGGAAAACGATCGCCGCAAGCCGCAAGATGCGGACGCATCGAAAAATCATCAGGACGGCGATCCGCGCGCCTGAGCGCCGCGGCCGCTAACCCGCCTGCGGGGCAGGCGTTGGCCTTTTTGGGGTGACGAGTGAAAATTGCCATTCTTTCTCGCGACGGATCGCTCTATTCATGCAAACGGCTGCGTGAAGCGGCGGAAGATCGCGGGCACAGCATCGATATCATCGATCCGCTTTCCTGTTATATGAACATCAACCCGGCGGCGCCGACCATTCACTATCGCGGCCGTCAGCTGGAGCGTTATGACGCGGTGATCCCGCGCATCGGTTCCGCCATCACCTTTTACGGCACCGCGGTGCTGCGCCAATTCGAGCTGCTCGGCAGCTACCCGCTCAACGAATCCGTGGCCATTACCCGCGCCCGCGACAAGCTGCGTTCGCTGCAACTGCTGGCCCGGCAGGGTATCGATCTGCCGATCACCGGTTTCGCCCATTCACCGGACGATACCGGCGATCTGATCGAACTGGTCGGCGGCGCGCCGCTGGTGGTCAAACTGGTGGAAGGCACGCAGGGCATCGGGGTGGTGCTGGCGGAAACTCGCCAGGCGGCAGAAAGCGTGATCGACGCCTTTCGCGGCCTGAACGCCCATATTCTGGTGCAGGAGTACGTGCGCGAAGCGCAGGGACGCGATGTGCGCTGCCTGGTGGTGGGCGGCCGGGTGGTGGCCGCCATCGAGCGGCAGGCGAAGCCCGGCGAGTTTCGTTCCAACCTGCACCGTGGCGGCACCGCCCGCAAAGTGACCGTCACCGCCAGGGAGCGGGCGATTGCGGTCAAAGCGGCGAACACGCTGGGGCTGGACGTGGCCGGGGTGGATATCCTGCGCGCCGAGCGCGGCCCGCTGGTGATGGAGGTCAACGCGTCACCGGGGCTGGAAGGGGTGGAAACCACTACCGGGCTGGACATTGCCGGCATGATGATCGAATACATCGAGCAGCGCGGCCGGCCGGGGTTCCGCCTGAAATCAGGCGGCTGACGGTACGCGCGTTGCGCTTTTCCCGCCGAGCAATATCTTAATTAGTGAATTAAGCCGCATTGATCGTGGCGTATCGGGTGAATATTCCGTAAGCTATGCGCCTTTTCGCGTTTTGAATATTGTGAGGCTGGTTATTATGGATTCACTCATTGTCCCCGATTTGGCGCTGTTGCGGCGCTGGCTGGATCAGTCGGGCATTTCTTTCTTTGAGTGCGATTCCTGCCAGGCGCTACACCTGCCGCACATGCAGAACTTCGACGGCGTGTTCGACGCCAAGATAGATCTGGTGGACAACGTCATCCTGTTCTCCGCGCTGGCCGAGGTGAAGCCGACCGCGCTGATCCCGCTGGTGGCGGACCTGAGCCAGATCAACGCCAGCTCGCTGACCATCAAGGCCTTTGTCGACATTCAGGACGACAACCTGCCGAAGCTGATCGTCTGCCAGTCGCTGAGCGTGGCGGTCGGCATCACCTACGAGCAGTTCACCCACTTCATGCAGCAGGGCGAAGAGCAGGTCTCGATGGTGATCCTCGAGGCGCGGGCGAACGATCTGCTGTTTATGGGGGATGAAGAAGAGATCCCCGCTGGCGCCGTGCGTCAGCCGATGTTGCACTGATCCTCGCTGTACCTTAAGCATGCCGTCGCTCCGGCGGCATGCTGCCGTGACTCCCCTCCGCAATTAAATATTCTGCACTTTGGCCTCTGCCGCCCGATCTTTCTCGGCTTTTACGCCGTTAATGCCGTATCACATAGAGAAAAATTGCATAAAAAATCGATAAATGGCGTTTTTTACCCTGGGGGCTGGCGGGTTGCGATGGCAGCGGCTATGCTGCTGATTCTGCAAAGGGCTTGCGATTTCCCTTGTAACCACGCGAGCAGGGCAGTGCAAAAAGGCGCATGCAATCATATGCATAGCCATTCATTTCGCGGTTGCAACGATTGCGCTCAATCAGGAAAGGTTTTGTATCGCTGCAGATACAAGTTCAATTCTATGATTTACCCTGTTTTGGAGGAAGTTACGGATGGTCACCCAACGTAAAAAGTGGTTATCGGGTGTGGTTGCCGGGCTGTTGATGGCCGCGTCCGTCACGGCGTCAGCCGAAGAGAAAACGCTGCACGTGTATAACTGGTCCGACTATATCGCGCCGGATACCCTGGCCAAATTCCAGAAAGAAACCGGTATCAAAGTGGTGTACGACGTCTTTGACTCCAACGAAGTGTTGGAAGGCAAACTGATGGCGGGCAGCACCGGTTACGATTTGGTGGTCCCTTCATCCAACTTCCTCGAGCGTCAGTCGCAGGCCGGCATTTTCGAGCCGCTCGACAAGAGCAAGATCCCCAACTACAAAAATCTCGATCCCGAGATGCTGAAGCTGGTGGCGCATAACGACAAAGACAACAAATACGGCATCCCTTACATGATGGTGACCACCGGCATCGGCTATAACGTCGACAAGGTGAAAGCGGTGCTGGGCAAAGACGCGCCGGTCAACAGCTGGGATCTGATCTTCAAGCCGGAAACCCTGGAGAAGCTCAAGAGCTGCGGCGTCTCCTTCCTCGATGCGCCGAGCGAGGTCTACGCCACCGTGCTGCATTATCTGGGCAAAGATCCCAACAGCACCAACGCGGCGGACTACACCGGCGCGGCCAACGATCTGCTGCTGAAGCTGCGGCCGAACATCCGCTATTTTCACTCTTCTCAGTACATCAACGATCTGGCGAACGGTGACATCTGCGTGGCGATCGGCTGGTCCGGCGACGTGATGCAGGCGGCCAACCGCGCCAAAGAGGCGAAGAACGGCGTGAATGTGGCCTATGCGATCCCGAAAGAGGGGGCGCTGACCTACTTTGACATGTTCGCCATGCCGGCGGACGCCAAAAGCAAGGACGCCGCCTACCAGTTCCTGAACTTCCTGCTGAAGCCGGATGTGATGGCGGACATCAGTAACCACATTTACTACGCCAATGCGGTGAAAGATTCCACGCCGCTGGTGAACGCCGAAGTGCGCGATAATCCGAAC
This sequence comes from Serratia sp. X3, assembly GCF_014982455.1. Lineage (NCBI taxonomy): Bacteria > Pseudomonadati > Pseudomonadota > Gammaproteobacteria > Enterobacterales > Yersiniaceae > Serratia > Serratia sp. X3. Next base: position 2,108,568 of record NZ_JADCNB010000001.1, on the reverse strand, counting down.
GTCTATCCGCCGGCCGATTTGCGCGCCAAGCTGTTCACGCTCAACGTGCAGTCGCCGAAGCTGGACCGTGTCATTACCCGCGCATGGACTAAAGTTAAAAGCGGGAAGTGATGATGGGGGAGCCCCCATCGTCGGTAAACCGGCAGGCGGGTGTTCCCCGCCTGCATTGCCGTTTTGGGCCACGGCGCTCGCTGTGGTTTTGTGCCGCTTTACGCCGGAGAGCACCCCGATTGAACGACGCTATTCCTCGTCCTCAAGCCAAGTCGCAGAAGGTTTTCACCCCTCTGCTGGAAATCCGTAACCTCACCAAAACCTTCGACGGGCAGAATGCGGTCGAAGACGTCAGCCTCACCATCTATAAGGGTGAGATCTTTGCGCTGCTTGGCCCGTCCGGCTGCGGCAAGTCCACCTTGCTGCGCATGCTGGCCGGCTTTGAGCAGCCGACGGAAGGGCAGATCGTGCTCGACGGGCAGGATATGTCGCATGTGCCGCCGTACCAGCGGCCGATCAATATGATGTTTCAGTCGTACGCGCTGTTCCCGCACATGACCGTGGAGCAGAACATCGCGTTTGGCCTGAAGCAGGACAAAATGCCGCGAGCGGAGATCGCCGAGCGGGTGGCCGAAATGCTGGCGCTGGTGCACATGCAGGAGTACGCCAAGCGCAAACCGCACCAGCTTTCCGGCGGTCAACGGCAGCGGGTGGCGCTGGCGCGCAGCCTGGCCAAGCGGCCGAAGCTGCTGCTGCTGGATGAGCCCATGGGCGCGCTGGACAAGAAGTTGCGCGACCGCATGCAGCTGGAAGTGACCGACATTCTCGAGCGCGTCGGCGTGACCTGCGTGATGGTGACGCACGATCAGGAAGAAGCGATGACCATGGCGGGGCGCATCGCCATCATGAACCGCGGCAAGTTCGTGCAGATCGGCGAGCCGGAAGAGATCTACGAGCATCCGAACAGCCGCTTCAGCGCCGAATTTATCGGTTCGGTCAACGTCTTCGACTGCGTGCTGCAAGAGCGCCACGACGATGCGCTGATCCTGCAAAGCCCGGGGCTGCGTCATGCGATCAAAGTGGATCCGGACGCCTCGGTGGTGGACGGCGTGCCGATCCAGGTCGCGCTGCGGCCGGAAAAGATCCTGCTGTGCGAACAAGTGCCGGAAGACGGCTGCAACTTCGCGGTGGGGGAAGTGGCGCACATTTCCTATCTGGGCGATCTGTCCATCTACCACGTGAAGCTGCACAGCGGGCAGATCATCAGCGCCCAGCTGCAAAACGGCCATCGTTTCCGCAAGGGGATGCCCACCTGGGGCGATGAAGTGCGTCTATGTTGGGAAACCGACAGCTGCGTCGTGTTGACGGTGTAGTGGAGCCGGTGAGGAGTAACCCGTATGACCCTGCTTTCTGAACGCGCGCCGGAACCGCCGGCCAAAGCGCCCGGTGCCCTCAGGGCGCTGTTCCATCGCCTGCTGATGGCCCATGGCCGTAAGCTGGTGATCGCGCTGCCGTATTTATGGCTGACGCTGCTGTTTATGCTGCCTTTCCTGATCGTGTTCAAGATCAGCCTGGCAGAGTTGGCGATGGCGGTGCCGCCCTACACCGAGCTGATGAGCTGGGTGGACGGCAAACTGAACATCGCGCTCAACTTCGCCAACTACCTGCAGCTGACCGACGATCCGCTGTATATCGACGCTTATCTGCAGTCGCTGCGCGTGGCGGCGGTTTCGACGCTGTGTTGCCTGATCATCGGCTATCCGCTGGCCTGGGCGGTGGCCCACAGCAAGGCGTCGACCCGCAACATCCTGCTGTTGCTGGTGATCCTGCCTTCCTGGACCTCGTTCCTGATCCGAGTCTATGCCTGGATGGGCATTCTGAAAAACAACGGCACGCTGAACAACTTTCTGATGTGGTTAGGGGTGATCGACCAGCCGCTGGTGATCCTGCACACCAACCTGGCGGTGTATATCGGCATCGTCTATTCCTACCTGCCGTTTATGGTGTTGCCGATCTACACGGCGCTGATCCGGCTGGATTACTCGCTGGTGGAGGCGTCGCTGGATCTGGGCGCCCGGCCGCTGAAAACCTTTTTCAGCGTGATCGTGCCGCTGACGCGCGGCGGCATCATCGCCGGCTCGATGCTGGTATTCATTCCGGCGGTGGGGGAGTTCGTGATCCCGGAGCTGCTCGGCGGGCCGGACAGCATCATGATCGGCCGCGTGCTGTGGCAGGAGTTCTTCAATAACCGCGACTGGCCGGTGGCCTCGGCGGTCGCTACCATCATGCTGCTGTTGCTGATCGTGCCAATATTGTGGTTCCACAAGCACCAGAACAAGGAAATGGGAGGCCAGGCATGAACAACTTGCCGGTAGTGCGTTCACCGTGGCGCATCGCCATCCTGACTGTTGGCTTTACCTTCCTGTATGCGCCGATGCTGATGCTGGTGATTTACTCCTTCAACAGCTCCAAGCTGGTGACGGTGTGGGCCGGCTGGTCCACGCGCTGGTATAGCGAACTGTTCCACGATTCGGCGATGATTAGCGCGGTGGGGCTCAGCCTCACCATCGCCGCCGCCGCCGCCACTGCCGCGGTGGTGCTGGGCGCCATCGCTGCGGTGGTGATGGTGCGTTTCGGCCGTTTTCGCGGCTCGACCGGTTTTGCGTTTATGCTGACCGCGCCGCTGGTGATGCCGGACGTGATCACCGGCCTGTCGTTGCTGCTGCTGTTCGTGGCGATGGGGCACGCCTTCGGTTGGCCGTCGGAACGCGGCATGTTCACCATTTGGCTGGCGCATGTCACCTTCTGTACCGCTTATGTGGCGGTGGTGATCAGTTCGCGTCTGCGCGAGGTGGATCGCTCAATTGAAGAGGCGGCGATGGACCTGGGAGCGCCGCCGCTGAAGGTGTTTTTCGTCATCACCTTGCCGATGATTGCGCCGGCGCTGATCTCCGGCTGGATGCTGGCGTTTACCCTGTCGCTGGACGATCTGGTGATCGCCAGCTTCGTCTCCGGCCCGGGCGCCACCACGTTGCCGATGCTGGTGTTCTCCAGCGTGCGCATGGGGGTGAATCCGGAAATTAACGCGCTGGCCAGCCTGATCCTGCTGGTGGTGGGCATTCTCGGCCTGATCGCCTGGTGGTTTATGGCGCGCTCGGAAAAACAACGATCGCGTGAATTGCAGCGGGCGGCCCGTAGCTGAATCGTAACAAACCTGCTATTTTTGCAATCAATAAGTATTGCAACTAACTACCTGACTTTACATGCGCCATTTGAATGGCTCCAATGAATTTCACACTGCCGCCAACAACGCGGCAATGTGAAAGGCGTAGGGGCAGTGGCGCGTCGTAGCGGAACACGGATATGTCAGACATGCTGAAAAGCGGGCAGGGAATAAGATCGACTGCAGATGCGCCGGTGCCGGTGATGGTGGCGGGCACCGCCATGGTGGCGATCAAGTGTATCAGCGTGGTGCTGCTGCTGGGCGAGCTGGGCGTCGACGGCGCGAAGGAGTTCGTCAGCACCAGCGCGCAGGCGTGGGATTCCACCTTTATCTTTCTGGCCGGGCTGATGCTGCTGTGCCTGCAAATCAGCTGCGGTTTTGCGGTGATGCGCGGCCGCAACTGGGGGCGCTGGGGCTACGTGGCCTGTCAGTGCATCGTGGTGCTTTACCTGCTGCTGGCCACCATCGGCAGCGTCTTCCCCGAGGTGTTCACCGTGGAGGGGGAAACCAGCGGCCAAATCCTGCACGTTCTGATCCTGCAAAAAATCCCCGACGTGGTGATCCTGGCGCTGCTGTTCGTTCCTGCCGCCAGCCGCCGCTTCTTCGCCGCGCGCAAGTGAGATTTTAGGCGCGCGGAGTGGTAAACTCTGCGCCCTTAATTCGTCATCCTGAACTTCACGGTAACCTTCATGCATTGCGCTTTGTATACGGCGGGCACCTGCCGTTCCTGTCAGTGGCTGGAAAAGCCCTATCCGCAGCAACTGGCCGACAAACAGCATCACCTGCAATCGCTGCTGGCCGGGCACGATGTCGCGCAGTGGCTGCAGCCGGTGGCGGGGGAGCTGAGCGCATTTCGCAATAAGGCCAAGATGGTGGTCAGCGGCAGCGTAGAGCGCCCGCTGCTCGGCATGCTGCACCGCGACGGCACGCCGGTCGATCTGAGCGACTGCCCGCTGTACCCCGCCGGCTTTGCGCCGATGTTTGCGGTGCTGAAAAGCTTCATCGCCCGGGCGGGCCTGACGCCGTATAACGTGGCGCGTAAACGCGGCGAGCTGAAATACCTGTTGTTGACCGAAAGCACGTTAGACGGCGGCGTGATGCTGCGCTTCGTGCTGCGTTCGGAAACCAAGCTGGCGCAGCTGCGTGCCGCGCTGCCGTGGCTGCAGCAGCAGTTGCCGCAGCTCAAGGTGATCTCCGCCAATATTCAGCCGGTGCATATGGCGATCATGGAAGGGGAGCGCGAGATCGCGCTGACCGAACAGCAGGCGCTGGAGGAACAGTTCAATCAGGTGCCGCTGTTCATCCGCCCGCAAAGCTTCTTCCAAACCAACCCGCAGGTGGCCGCCGATCTTTATGCCACCGCCCGCGACTGGGTGCGCGCGCTGGGTATCGACAGCATGTGGGATCTGTTTTGCGGCGTCGGCGGTTTCGGTCTGCACTGCGCGCAGCCGCAAACTCGCCTGACCGGCATCGAAATCAGCGCGGAAGCGATCGCCTGCGCGCGCCAGTCGGCGCAGCGATTGGGGTTGCTGCAGGTCGATTTTCAGGCGCTCGACTCCACCCGTTTCGCCACCGCCGAAGGGCAGGTGCCGCAGCTGGTGTTGGTCAACCCGCCGCGCCGCGGCATCGGCCAGGCACTGTGCGATTATTTGAGCCGGATGGCGCCGGAATATATTCTCTATTCCAGCTGCAACGCCGAGAGCATGGCGAAAGATATCGAGATGTTGCCGGGCTACCGCATCGAACGGGTGCAGCTGTTCGACATGTTCCCGCATACCGCGCACTACGAAGTGTTGACGCTGTTGGTGCGGCGTTAAAGGCGCTTTTTGGCAGCCGTGTAAGCCGCTGAACGTTCGCGTTTGCCCACAGACAGGACCAGAACCACGATCTCCGTTTCCATGACGCGATATACCAAACGAAAGCCTGAGGCTCTGAGTTTGATTTTGTAGCAATCGGGCAAACCGGCGAGTTTGTTGGCGGGGACGTGGGGATTAACCAGCACCGATGCCAGCTTTTTTTTGAACTGTTCCCGGATCACCGGGGACAGTTTTTAAATTCCTTCAGCGCATGTTCTTCGAATTCAAGCTTATAAGTCATCCAAATTGACCTTAATGCGTTTGCCGTTCATCCGTGAACGAACGATTTCAGCGAGTTCGATATCTTCCAGGTATTCCGCGATCGCCTCCCAGGTTTCCGGAGAGACGTAATATCCCGAAATCTTACCGTTGGTCAGGACGGCGACCGGTTGCCCTTGTGCCTCTTTAAGGGCGGCGTTGGGCGATTTCTTAAAATCGCTGATGCTGACAGCCGAGTCGGCAAGAATGGGTTGAACCGTCATGATGTTATCCTTGATGCTAAATTCAGTATTAAATTTAGCACTAACCGAATGGGGGGCAATCGGATGGAGCCGCCGAAGGAGGGCGACTCCACAGGCGGACTTACTGCGGGAACCATTTGTCGTTGATGGCCTTGTAGGTGCCGTCGGCCTTGATGGCGTCCAGCGCGGCGTTCAGCTTGGCCAGCAGCGCCTGATTGTCCGGGCGCACCGCGATGCCAAGGCCGGTGCCGAAGTATTGCGCATCGGTGATATGTTCGCCGACCGGCGCCAGCTGCGGGTTGGTTTTCAGCCACTCGTTCACCACGGCGGTATCGCCGAAGACGCCGTCGATACGGCCGTTTTTCAGCTCCAGAATAGCGTTCTGGTAGCTGTCGTAAGAGACGGTGTTAATCTCCGGGTGCTTGTCCTGCATGTATTTCTGGTGGGTGGTGCCATTTTCCATGCCGAGCTTTTTGCCTTTCAGATCCGCCAGCGAGCTGAACTTGCCTTTTTGCGCGATCACAATCGCCGAGTTGGCATAGTAAGGTTGGGTGAAGGCGACCTGTTTGCTGCGCTCCGGCGTGATATCCATACCGGAAATCACCGCATCGTATTTTTTGAATTTCAGCGCGGCGATCAGGCTGTCGAACGCCTGGTTGGTGAAAGTGCACTGCGCCTGCATCTGTTTGCACAACGCGTTGGCCAGGTCGATATCGAAGCCGACGATCTGGTTGTTGGCGTCCAGCGATTCGAACGGCGGATAGGTGGCGGAGGCGGCGAAGCGGATAGTCTCGGCCGCGGTGGCGTTAAAGGTCATTCCGGCCAACATCGTCGCGGCAAGCAGCAGTTTTTTCATGCGTAGAGCTCCTGTCTGGATCCTGAAAGTGATTATTTCGCTATCGTTTGTTTTTACTGGTAATCGCCAGAGGTTTTTGCGAGGACACCTGCTGATAACCCTGCCATTAAGTGAATTAAAATGCAATATAAATGATTAAATATTGAAATGGGGGTAAAAAAAGCCCCGCGCAATGGCGGGGCTGGAGAGGGGGGATGGCTTCAGTTGCGGCGCTCAAACGCCAGCGCGCGGCGCTCCACCAACCGCATCAGCAGCGTCAGCAGGCCGTTGACGCACAGGTACACCAGACCTGCGGCGCCGAACACCATCACGTCGTAGGTGCGGCCGTACATCAGCTGGCTATAGCCCATCACTTCCATCAGCGTGATGGTGTAGGCCAGCGACGTGCTTTTGAACACCAGCACCACTTCGTTGGAGTAAGACGACAGCGCGCGCTTGAAGGCGAATGGCAGCAGAATGCGCAGCGTCTGCCGGCGCGACATGCCAAGCGCTTCGCACGACTGCCATTGTCCGGCGGGGATGGCGCGCACCGCGCCGTAGAACAGCTGCGTGGTATAGGCCGCGCTGTTCAGCGCCAGCGCAATCATCGCGCACAGCCAGGGCTGCGACAGCAGGTTCCACAGCCAAGGGTAGTCGCGGATCGCCGGAAACTGACCGGGGCCGTAGTAGATAAGGAAGATCTGCACCAGCAGCGGCGTGCCGGTGAACAGCGTCACATAGGCCTTGACCAGCGGCGTCAGCACCGGCGTTTTCAGCGTCAGGATCACCGTCAGCAGCAGCGACAGCACCAGTGCGACCAGCAGCGCGGCGACGGTCAGTGTCAGGCTGGTATGCAGCCCTTTGAGGATTTCCGGTAAATATTCAATCATCAGGCCGGCCCCCGCTCAAACCGCGTGGCGCGCAGTTCAATGCGCTTGATGACGTATTGGCTGAATAGTGTCACCAGCAGGTAGATGGCCGCCGCGATCACGTACCAGGTAAAGGGTTCCTGGGTGCGGGTGGCGATGCTCTTGGTTTGCAACATCAGATCGTTCACGCTGATCAGCGACACCAGCGCGGTGTCTTTCAGCAGCACCAGCCACTGATTGCCGAGGCCGGGCAGGGCGTGGCGCCACATCTGCGGCATGATCAGGCGAAAGAAGATCGCCGCTTTGCCGAGACCCAGCGCCTGGCCGGATTCCCACTGCCCCTGCGGCACCGCTTTGAGCGCGCCGCGCAGCGTCTGCGAGGCGTAGGCGGAATAGAGCAAGGCCAGGGCGATCACCCCGCACAGGAACGGGCTGACTTCGAAATTGTCGATCGCCAGCTGAATCGGCAACTGAAACAGACCGAGGTTAAGGGTAAAGCCGTCGGAGAGCATCAGCAGCAGCTGCGACGAGCCGAAATAGATAAACAGCACCACCAGGATTTCCGGCAGGCCGCGCAGCACGGTCACCCAGGCGGTGCCGAGCCAGCTGACGGCTTTCCAGCGGGACGATTCCCATACGGCGAACAGCATCGCCAGAATCAGCCCGAGGATCAGGGCGCAAACGGCAAGGCCGACGGTCATGCCGGCGGCGCTTGCTAAAGGTTGTAATTCATTCATCGGGGCGTATTACTGCTGGAACCATTTTTTGTAGATGGTTTCATAGGTCCCATCCTGCTTGATCTTGTCCAGGGCGGCGTTGAACTTGCCCTGCAGATCGGTATTTTTCTGGCGTACCGCGATGCCAAGGCCGGTGCCGAAGTAGTCTTTATCCGTTACTTTAGCGCCTACTGTCGCCAGCGCGTCATTCTGCTTCAGCCACTCGTTGACCACCGCGGTATCGCCGAACACCGCATCAACGCGGCCGTTCTTCAGATCCAAAATGGCGTTTTGGTAGCTGTCGTAAGGCACGGTGGTGATTTCCGGGTGCTTGTCGGTCAGGTATTTTTGGTGAGTGGTGCCGTTTTGCACGCCGACTTTCTTGCCTTTCAGCGCCGCCACGTCGGCGATTTTGCCTTTCTGCGCGATGAACAGCGCCGAGTTATCGTAGTACGGCTTGGTGAACAGCACCTGCTTTTCACGCTCCGGCGTAATGTCCATACCGGCCATGACCGCATCGAAACGCTTGAACTTCAGGCTCGGGATCAGGCTGTCGAACGCCTGATTGGTGAAGGTGCACTCGGCCTGCATCTCTTTGCACAGCGCGTTGGCCAGATCGACATCAAAACCCTGAATTTTGTTGCCGGCGTCAATAAATTCAAACGGAGGATAAGAGGCTTCGGTAGCGAAACGGATGGTTTCGGCTGCGGAGGCGGAAACGCTGATGCCGGCCAGAACGGCGGCGATTATTAGTTTTTTCATCGCAAACTCCCCAAATTACAGCAAGTTAATTGTTAGTGTGATAAGTAGTTGGCAAACTCGGTGGTCCGCGGCTGCGTGAAGTGGCTGCTGTCGCCTTGCTCCACTACGTGGCCGTTTTCCATGTACACCACGCGGCTGGCGGTCTTGCGCGCCACTTCCACTTCGTGGGTGACGATCACCTGAGTGATGCCGGTGCCGGCCAGTTCGCGAATGATGCTGACGATCTGGGCGGTGATTTCCGGATCCAGCGCCGCGGTCGGTTCATCGAACAGCAGCACCTGCGGCTCCATCATCAGGGCGCGAGCAATCGCTACGCGCTGCTGCTGGCCGCCGGAAAGGTGCAGCGGAAAGCGATCGGCGAAGTCGGTCAGGCGCAGACGCTTGAGCAGCTTGTCGGCGCGCTCCATCGCCTGAGCCTTGGTCAGACCCAGCACGCGGCAAGGCGCTTCGATCAGGTTCTGGACCACGGTGAGGTGAGGCCACAGGTTGTATTGCTGGAAGACCATGCCGACATTTTGCCGCAGTTCGCGAATGGCTTTTTCGCCCGGCGCCTGCTTGAAATCGAATTGGTTGCCGGCGATCTTTAGCTGACCCGAACGCGGCATTTCCAGCAGGTTCAGCACCCGCAGCAATGAACTTTTCCCGGCGCCGCTTGGGCCAAGCAGCACCAGGGTTTCCCCGGCTGGACATTCCAGCGTGATGTCAAACAGCGCCTGGTGAGCGCCGTAATAGCAATTGATACCGTTAAGTTGAATACTCATGCGCCAGAATTGAATAGACATTGATGCCGCAAATGTTAACTTCCACAGAATACTTATGCAATCTTTGTGCGTTAAAATTTATGAGTGTGCGGCGGGACAGTAAAAGATTAGCACAAGATACCGCGACTCAGGCCGAGGGAGGGGATTTGTGGCGCAGGCTGTGAGATCGGTAGCGAAATTTTTTCTATCGGACGAAATCTGAACGGCGCAAGGAGAGGTAGGAACGACCGACGCGGTGGGCCCGCGTCGGCCGGGGAGTGCGGGTTATCGGTTTTCCAGCACCTGACGCACGCTGCCGTTGGTGGCGTGCGCTGGAACATTCAGGTAGCGAATATCATCAACTACCCAGCAGGTGCCTTCGCGCACCATCAGCACTTCGTCTTGCCAGTTCACGGTGCTGTTGGCGTCTTTCTGGTAGCTCAAATCAACGCGCAGCGGGATGTTCTTCGCATCGGTGTTGGGAATGGTCGAGGCGCTGGCGACGGACGCGCTGCTTGGCCCCTGCGCGTTGCCGGAGAATAGATCGCCGGTTATCTGATGCTTGCCCGGATTTTGAGTGGCGCTGACCAGATCCTGATACAGCACGTTGCTTAGATAAGGCTGCAGCTGCGCCAGGCGGTTGCTGTCCGGCAGGCTGGAGCCTTGCTGGATGCGCAGGTCATAGAACTTTTGCGCGACCGTATCCGGGCCGCCTTCCACACAGCTGCCGCTGCGGGTGCCGATTTCCTTGTATGCCGGTTCCACCGTGGTACAGGCACTCAGCAACAGCGCTAAGGGTAAAACAGCCGCAATCGTTTTTGTTTTCATCTTATTACCTTATGTGAAAGTCTCTACCATGAAGACCGATAGCTTACAGTATAAATGCGTTTTTTGGCCTTGCATTCGTACTGCGTGCCATTGATTAAGCGAACATAATGCCAATCTTCTGGTCATAGATACGTTGAATTAATCAAACAAGGAGTTCTGATGCAGCTTTCAACTACCCCGACCCTGGAAGGGTTTACCATCACCGAATACTGCGGTGTCGTCACCGGCGAAGCGATCCTCGGCGCCAACATTTTTCGTGATTTTTTCGCCGGCGTGCGCGATATCGTCGGCGGCCGCTCGGGCGCTTATGAGAAAGAGCTGCGCAAGGCGCGCCTGATCGCGTTCGAAGAGCTGGAAGATCAGGCGAAAGAGCTGGGCGCCAACGCGGTGGTCGGCATTGATATCGATTATGAAACCGTTGGCAAAGACGGCAGCATGCTGATGGTGACCGTCAGCGGCACCGCGGTGAAAGTGAGCCGCTAACGCCATGCTTTCTTTTCGCCCCGGCCATTCCGCCGGGGCGACATTCTCTTGATTTATCCCACCTTGTGCTGCTCGACGATTGGGCGGTGTTCCTGCGGCTTCGTGGGCACCGGTTCCTGGCGATGCGGCATCGGCTGAACGGACGTCTGATGGAGCTGCGGCGCCGGGGCCGCATGCGGCATGATGCGCTGTTGCGGCGCCGGCATCGGGCTTATCGCCGCCGGATGCTGCGGCGCTGCCGGTTCGCGGATCACCGGCTGAGCGACGTGCGGAGCCGGCTGAATCTGCGGGCGCGCGACGGCTGGATGCATCGCCGCAGCGGCCGGCATCGGATGCGTCTGCAGCGGCGCTGAATGTACGGCTGTCGGCTGCTGTGGGTGAGGCGCCGTCGGAACGGCATGCGTGAACGTCGGCGTGCTCATCGGCTGCTGTGCATGGGGCGCGATGACCGGTTGTTGCACGTGTGGGGCGGCCGCTACCGGCGGGTGTACGGCTATCGGCTGCTGTACGTGAGGCGCCACCGGCTGGGTATGCGCAAAGTTCGGCATGGTCATCGGCGCGTGGGCCGCAGGCGCGACGCGCGGCTGTTGCGGCGCAGCGTTAGGCTCCGGTTGGCTGAAACGCGGCGCCGGCGCGGCGGCGGTATTGTAGTTGTTCACCGTGCTGGTGCTGCTGCGATTCACAGTGTTCACGTTGTTATATTGGTTGATGTTAGTGACGCGATTCACCACGGTGGTGGAATGCGATACGTAAGGCGCATTGCGGTAGACCACCGGCTGGCGCCGATCGTCCCAGCGCATATCCCAGTTGTGCCAGCCGCTGTTGTGTTGGTTGAGCAAAGAGGCGACCGCGATGCCGACGCCGAAGCTGATCACGCCGGCCGCCAGCATGTCGCCGCCGCTGTAGCCCGAGGGCTGATACTGATAGCTCGGATAGGCCGGGATCGGCGTGCCGTAGGCCTCCCAGGGATCGTAATGCGGGACGTAAACCGTATCCGGCTGGCTGGGTTCGATAACGATGGTCTCGCCCGGCGCCGCCACCACGCGCTGGCGATAGGGCTGCTGTTCGACATAACGCGTCGTCGGCGCCACGACGATGCGCTGCTGCGGGGTGTTTTTCAGCGTGCCCTGGCTGGCCGCCCGTTGACGCATCACCTGAATGGCGTTCATCACGTCGGTGGGATCGTTCAGGTAGGCGCTGCCCAGGGCGGTGGTCCAGGGGATGTTTTTCGCCATTTGATCGAGCACGTCGGGGAATTGCACCAGGCCGCGCACGCTGGGATCCCAGGGCTGAGCGTCGGCCGCCGAGCTGAGCGCCGCCGGTTGCAAGCCGCGGTTTTGCGCCAGCCAGGCATCCGCGGCGCTGATTTGGTCAGGATAGCCCGCGCCGGCCAACACCTGCGCCAGCAGCTTGTCGGGGAACAGCGCCACCGGGCTGACCAACTGGTACAGTTGATCGGCGCTCAGCGGCGTATAGGCCGGCGCGCTGGCACTGGCGGCTGGAGCGGCAGGGGGCGGAGTGCCCCAGCCCATCGCATCGGCGACTTTTTGCCGATCGCAGCCGCTGAGCGGCAGCATGGCGGCACAGAGCAACCAGGACAGATAGCGTGGCGTGAACATGTTCGACTCCGCTCTTTCAGCGCAGATGATACTTTGAGACTATCATGGGCGGGAAAGGCCGCCAGCCGGGAGCAACACTCGCTTGCACATCGGCGCTATCTGTCATTATTTCTCGATGAGCGTGATGATTGGATACAGATTAATCGCGTCGCGTTACATCTTTCACGGACGTCAATCAGGAGGATAAGTGAAAATTTGGCCAGGGATCATCGCCGCCGCGCTGTTGGCGGGATGCCAAAATCCGCAGCAGGACACGCTCGTCGATCGTGGCGTTTACCAGCTCGAAACCTTGCATCAGGCGCAGGGCGCCGATCAGCGCATTCGGTTTCTGGTGATGCACTACACGGCGGAAGACTTTCATTCATCACTGAAAACGCTGACCGATGAACACGTCAGCGCACACTACCTGTTGCCGGCGCACCCGCAGCGCGAACACGGCAAACCGACGGTGTACCGGTTGGTGCCGGAGGCGATGCGCGCCTGGCATGCCGGCGTCAGCGCCTGGCGCGGGCGCAGCAATCTCAACGACACCTCGATCGGCATTGAAATCGTCAACAAGGGGTTCACCCGCAGCATGCTGTTCACCCATTGGCAGCCTTATACGGCGGAGCAGATCGCCGTGCTGATTCCGCTGAGCCGCGATATCATCCAACGCTATGGCATCCAGCCGCAGGACGTGGTGGGGCACAGTGACATCGCACCGCAGCGCAAACAGGATCCCGGCCCGCTGTTCCCCTGGCGGCAACTGGCGCAGGCCGGCATCGGCGCCTGGCCGGACGAGGCAGACGTGCAGCGTTTGTTGGCGGGGCGCGATCGCCATGCGCCGGTGCCGCTGGCGCCGCTGCTTGATAAGCTGGCGCGTTACGGCTACGCGGTTGATTCGTCATGGGATGCGCGGCAGCAGCGCAATGTGCTGGCGGCGTTTCAGATGCATTTCCGGCCCGACGATGTTCGCGGTGAACCGGATGCAGAGAGTGAGGCGATTATCGATGCGCTGCTGTTGAAGTACGGCGCGTGGCGTTGATTACAGGCCGTGCAGTTTGCCGTGATCTTTCAGCCAGCGGGCGGTGCGCGCGATGCCTTCTTCCAGCGAGACGATCGGCTGATAGCCCAGCTCTTGCTGCGCGCGGGTGGTATCGAGCGTGAGATCGAAGTTGAGTTTGGCGACGCCGTAATGGGTCAACACCGGCTCCTTTTCGCTTTTGCTGCCCAGGCGCTCCATGCCGCGCGCCATCATGTCGAGCATCGGATAGGGGACGGAGCGGATGCGGCACTTCATGCCCAAATCGTCGATCAGCTGCTGCACCACGGTGCGCAGCGGGCGCGGCTGCTGGTTGGTGATGTTGTAGGCGCGGCCGGACGGCGTGTCTTCTTTTAGCGTCGCCAGCCACATGGCGTGCACCGCATTCTCCAGATAGGTCATGTCCACCATCGCCGCGCCGCTGCGCGGCAGCAGCAGGTTGCCGTAGCGTTTGATCATCTGCAGCAACCGCGGCAACATCACCTTGTCGTGCGGCCCGAACAGGCCCTGCGGGCGCAAAATGGTGAAATGGGTCTGCGGATTGGACAGTGCCAGTTGCTGGATCACCTGCTCGCCGGCGGCCTTGCTGCGCGCGAACTCGTTGGCGTAACGCTGCGGGCGAAAGTCTTCGGTCACGTTGCGGTGATGGTGGTAGTCGAAATAGATCGCCGGGGAAGAGATGTGAATGAACTGCGCCACGCCATAGGCCGCCGCCCATTCGCCGAGGCGGCGGGTAGCGCGGACGTTGGCCAGTTCGAAGGCTTCTTCGGTGCCCCAGGGCGAGGTAAAGCTGGAGCAGTGCCACAGCACATCGACGTCCGCCAGCATCGCTTTGGCCTGCGAAGAGATCAGGTTGGTGAGATCGGCATGAATGAACTCCGCGCCCATTTTTTCCAGCAGGCCGCCCATCGCCTGGTTGCGGCCGGTGGCGCGCACTTTGATGCCCTGGCGGCGCAGATATTCAACGGCGTTACGGCCTAACCCACTGGTTGCACCGGTGACCAATACCTTCATAACGGACTCTATTCTCACCCAAAATCGGAATACCGGCGGGCGCTTGCGGCGCTCCCAGCAAATAAGATGCCATTCTTCCGTGATTTCGTGCGCTATGCAATCGGAAAGCCCCGAAGCACAGCGGCAAACTGTGCGGTTGATCGACAAATGAACGGCATTCAGCGCTGTTGGCGATCCAGGTTCTCGGCAAGCTCGGCGATGCGCTTCGCCATGCCGCGAAAAATGAACAGATGCGCGGGCATCATGGCGAACCAATACAGCAGCCCGCTGAAGCCGGCCGGATGCCACCAGGCGCGCACGTCCAGCGTGCGGCGATCGCCGCGATCGGTAATGGTGAAGCTCAGCCGCCCCAGCCCCGGCGCCTTCATGCCGAACAGCAGCGCCAGCTGCCGCAGCGGCTTCAGCGTGATGACTTTCCAGCCGTCGATCTCGTCACCCAGCGCCAGGGACGCGCGCGCCGGGCGGCCATAGACCACGCCGTTGCCGATCATGTCGTCCATGCGGGCGCGGATCCGCCACAGGATATTGGCGTAGAAATAGCCTTCCTTGCCCCCCAACTGCTGCACCGTTTGCCACAGCGCCTGGCTGGAGGCGGCGGTGTCGAGCGAACATCCCGCCTGTTTCGGGTAATAGCCGTAGCCGGGGCGCCAGCGGGCCCGCGCCGCCGGATCGTAGCCCCAGTCGGCGGAATCGACCACCTCCAGTTCGCGCTGCAGCGTGGCGGTGACCGCCTGATCGAAGGTGTGCAGACGTTGCGGGATCAGGGCCTGCAACGGTTTGCCGTCGGCGGGCAGATCGTGCTTCAGGCCCTGGATCAGCGCGCGCGCGATCGGCGTCGGCACCGAGGTGATCAGGCTGATGAACCACACTGAAATCAGCCGCGTCGGCAGGGGGATCGGGATCAGCCAGCGCCGCTTGCCGCTGATGGCGATAAAGCGTTTGAACATATCCTGATAGCTGAGGTATTCCGGCCCGGCGACGTCGAAGATGCGGTGTTCCTGCGCCGGGTGCACCAGCAGATCGGCCAGATAAACCAGCAGGTTCTCCAGCGCCACCGGCGAGGACTTCGAGCGCACCCAGCGCGGCGGCGTCAGCACCGGCAGGTTATAGACCATGTCGCGCATCACTTCGAACGCCGCCGAGCCGGGGCCGACGATGATGCCGGCGCGCAGCTCGGTCACCGGCACGCCGCTCTGGCGCAGGATCTCGCCGGTCAGGCGGCGCGCCGCCAGGTGCGGCGAGCTGTCGTCGTTCGGCTGCAGCGCGCCGAGAAAGATCACCTGCTTGACGCAGGCATTGCGCAGCGCGTCGCGCAGATTTTCCGCGGCCTGGCGTTCCTTCTCGATAAAGTCGTCGCCGTCGCCCATCGCGTGCACCAGATAGTAAAGCGTATCTATCTCCCACAGCGCCGCGCTCAGGGTTTCCGGGCGGTACAGATCGACATACAGGCAGTTGACCTGCGGCCAGTTCTGCTCCTGCAGCCACTCGATGCGCCGCGCGGCGGCGGTAATCTGGTGCCCCTGTTCGATCAGGTGCGGGATCAGGTTCTGGCCTATATAGCCGCTGGCTCCAAGAACCAATATGCGTTGGGGTGTCATCGTGCCGCCTTGTGCGGTGAAAGAGTCGCAGAGCGACAGGATGCCAAATTCAGAGTTTAAATGCACTTTTTGTATGGGTATAAGCCGGTTGCATCCGCCGCGGCGCAGGTTCACACTACGCGCCCCTTATCGAACGAAGACCGGATGTCATGAAGCTCAATGTGATTTGTTACGCCCTGCTGGGCCTGGCGCTGATCGCCAGCCTGTTCTCGCCGCATCCGGTGTGGATGTGGCTGCTGTCGGCCAATCTGCTGACGTTTCTGATCTACGGCGGCGATAAGCTGGCTGCGCGCAAGGGGTGGCGACGGGTGCCGGAGGCGACGCTGTTGCTGTTCGGCGCGCTGGGCGGCTGGTTGGGCGCGCTGCTGGCGCAACAGCTGTTTCGCCACAAGACCCAGAAGCAGCCGTTTAAAACCTGGTTTATTCTCAGCGTGGCGCTCAACCTGGCGGCGGTGCTGGGGCTGTGGTACTGGGTTTACGGCCGCTGGATCTTCTGATTACAGCAGCAGCGGCAGAGTCGCGCTGGCGGTGGTCTGCATCGCCTGAGCGTAGGCGGGATCGCGCTGAGTCAGTTCGGCGATCATCAACTCCACCAGCAGCATGGCGCCGACCTTGGCCGGCAGGGCGCCAGCGGTCAGCGGCCCTTCCGGTTTGGCCGCCACCAGCAGCGTATCCGCCATCTTGGCCAGCGGGCTGCGTTGGGTATTGCTGACGGCGATCACGCGTGCGCCGCGCCCTTTGGCCAACGTCACCGCATGCAGCACGTCCTTGGTTGAGCCGGAACTGGAGATGACGATCAGCAGATCCCGCTCATTCAGCGAGGCTGCATTCATCGCCGCCCGGTGCATGTCGCTGAACAGCTGCGCCGGTTTGCCGAGGCGCAACAGCTTGTAGTGCAGGAAGTCGCCGATGATGGCGCTGGCGGCGACGCCGTAAATCTGCACCGAAGCGCAACGTTGCAGGCTGTCCGCCGCCTGTTGCAGCGCCTGCGGATCCAACAGCGCGCCGGTATCCCGCAGCGCCTGTACGCTCTCTTCCACCAAATTTTCCGCCGCGCTTTGCCGCGTCGCCGCTTCCGGCTGGCTTTGTTGCAAGCTGAGGGCCAGCGCCATTTTAAATTCGGTATAGCCTTTGCAGCCGAGATGGCGGCACAGCCGCGTGACGCTGGCTTCGCTGGTGGCGCTTTCACGCGCCAGTTCGGTGATGGTCAGGTAAACGGCGCGGGAGGGCTCCGCAAGAAGATAGTTGCCGAGCTTTTGCAGCGTGGGGCTGTACCCCGCCAAATCCTGCCGCAGCCGCAATAACAAGTTGCCTGTATTCATCACGTTACCTTTCTGAGTATTCCCGTTTCTATTGTGGCGGAAAGACGCCGCGGCTCGCCAGTGAAATCGACGGATTGTGAAGCCGATCATCGTTATGAATAAATTTTTCATTAAAAATATTTTAATGTGGTAAAAATTTTCATCATAAAAATGATGTCGGGGGAAAATTTATGTCAATACCAGAATTGCCGCGCTCCGGCGGCTGGTTCGAAAAAGCTCAGCTGTTCGGCAAGTCGTTCATGCTGCCGATCGCCGTGCTGCCGGCGGCCGGCCTGCTGTTGGGGATCGGCGGTGCGCTGTCCAATCCCAATACCGTCGAGGCGTATCCCTTCCTCGATGTCGGCTGGTTGCAAAGCATATTTACCGTGATGGCCAGTGCCGGTGCTATTGTGTTCGCCAACCTGGCGGTCTTGTTCGCGGTCGGCGTGGCGGTGGGGCTGGCCAAAAGCGACAAGGGCACGGCGGGGCTGGCTTCGCTGATCGCCTATCTGGTAATGAATGCCACCATCAATGCGCTGTTGAAAATCAACGGCACGCTGGCCACGCAGAACGCGGGTGCGATGGGGCAGGGAACGATTCTCGGGATCCAGACGCTGGAGACCGGGGTGTTCGGCGGGGTGGTCATCGGTTTGGTGACCTGGTATCTGCATGGCCGCTACAACAAGATAGCGCTGCCGCCGTTCCTGGGTTTCTTCGGCGGCTCGCGCTTTGTGCCGATCGTCAGCTCGCTGGCGGCGATGGCGGTCGGTGCCCTGATGACGGTGGTGTGGCCGCATTTCCAACAGTTGATCTTCGGCATGGGCGGGCTGGTAGACGCCAGCGGCTATCTCGGTACCTTTATCTACGGCTTCGTATTGCGCATGCTCGGGCCGTTCGGCCTGCATCACATCTTCTATCTACCGTTTTGGACCACCGCGCTCGGCGGCAGCGAAGTGATCAACGGACAACTGGTGGAAGGCACACAGCGCATTTTCTTCGCCCAGTTGGCCGACCCGAATACTCAGCAGTTCTATATCGGCACGGCGCGTTTCATGTCCGGCCGTTTTATCACCATGATGTTCGGCCTGGTCGGCGCCTGCCTGGCGATGTACCAGAGTGCGCGTCCCGAGAACCGCAAACGCGTCGGCGGACTGTTGCTGTCGGCGGCGCTGACTTCGTTTCTGACCGGCATCACCGAACCTATCGAATTCTCGTTCCTGTTTGTCGCGCCGGCGCTGTACGTGGTGCACGCGCTGTTCGACGGCCTGGCGTTCATGATCGCTCACATCCTGCATATCACCATCGGCCAGACGTTCTCCGGCGGCTTTATCGATTTCATGCTGTTCGGCGTGCTGCAGGGCGAAGCGAAAACCCACTGGATGTACGTCCCGCTGGCAGGGGTGCCTTGGTTCTTCCTGTACTACTTCACGTTCCGTTTCCTGATCGTGCGCTTCAACTTTAAAACGCCGGGGCGCGAGGCGGAAACCTCGCCGGAAGCGGTGATGACGGGCACCGAACGCTCGCAGCAGGTGCTGGCGGCGCTGGGTGGCAAAGAGAATATCGTCGAACTGGATTGTTGCGCCACGCGGTTGCGCGTGACGGTGAAACAGAGCCGGTTACTGGACGAAAGCGGGCTGAAGGCCAGCGGCGCACGGGCAGTTATCGTTCGCGGCAACGGTGTTCAGGTGATCTACGGCCCGCACGTCACCATCATTAAAAACGAAGTCGAGGAGTTGTTGGATTTATGACGCTTTCCATTTTGCAGCAGATTGAGGGGCGCCTGGTGGTGTCTTGCCAGGCGCTGGACGACGAGCCGCTGCACAGCGATTTTATCATGTCGCGCATGGCGCTGGCAGCCGAGCAAGGCGGCGCGGCGGCGATCCGCGCCAACGGCGTCGAAGACGTCAAAGCTATCATGCGCACGGTGGCGCTGCCGGTCATCGGCATCATAAAGCGCGATTATGCGGGCAGCGACGTCTACATCACGCCGACCCTGCGTGAAATCGATGAGTTGATGGCGGCGGCGCCGCAGATGATCGCGCTGGACGCCACCGGCCACCCGCGGCCGGGGGAATTGCAGCTGGCGGCGTTGGTCGCCGCGATCCGCGCCAGGTATCCCCGGCTGCTGCTGATGGCGGACATCGCCACGCTGGAGGAGGCGCAAGAGGCCGCCAGGCTGGGTTTCGACTGTGTGGGCACCACGCTGTACGGCTATACCGCTGAAAGCCGGGGCGCCCGACTGGCGGATAACGATTTCGGCTTTCTGCGTGCGGTGCTGGCGGCGGTATCGGTGCCGGTCATCGCTGAAGGCAATGTCGAAACGCCGGCGATGGCCGCGCGCTGTCTGTCGCTGGGGGCGCATGCGGTGGTGGTAGGGGGCGCCATTACCCGCCCGCAACAGATCACCCGCCGCTTTGTCGACGCCATCGGCGGGCGATAAGAGACTTCCCGGCGCACCGGGAGGGGAAATCAGGCGTGCTGCTGAAGAAACTCCTGCCACAGTTCGACCACCCGCTGCAGATCCTGACGGCTGACGTCGAGGTGGGTCAGAATGCGCGTCAGCGGGCCGCTGCTGATCAGCACGCCGCGTTCGCGCATCCACGGGCCGAATTTGGCCGCCAGCGCCGGCGTTTGGCGCAGGTACAGCACGTTGGTCTGCGCGCCGGGTTCGGCGATCTCCACGCCGATCTGCCGCAGCTGTTGCTCCAGCCAGACCGCGTTGTCATGGTCTTCGCGCAGCCGCGCGACGTTATGCTCCAGCGCGTAGAGGCCGGCCGCCGCCAAAATGCCGGCCTGGCGCAGCCCGCCGCCGGTCATCTTGCGCCAGCGCAGCGCGCGTTGGATGAAAGCCTCGCTGCCGCACAGCAGCGAGCCGACCGGCGCGCCCAACCCTTTCGACAGGCAAATGGTGAAGGTGTCGCAGTACTGCACGATCTCTTTTAGCGGCAGGTTCAGCGCCACGGCGGCGTTGAAGATGCGCGCGCCGTCGATATGCAGCGCCAGCTGCCGCTCGCGGGTAAACTGCCACGCCTGCTGCAGGTAGGCCTGCGGCAAGACTCTGCCGCTGATGGTGTTTTCCAGGCTCAACAGCCGGGTGCGGGCGAAGTGGATATCGTCGGGTTTGATGGCGGCGGCGAGCTTGTCCAGCGGCAGCGTGCCGTCGGCGTCGGCCTCGATCGGCTGCGGCTGGATGCTGCCCAGCACCGCTGCGCCGCCGGCTTCGTATTTGTAGTTGTGCGCCTGCTGGCCGACCAGATATTCATCGCCGCGCTGGCAGTGGCTCAGCAGCGCCACCAGGTTGGCCTGGGTGCCGCTGGGCAGAAACAGCGCCGCTTCTTTGCCCGACAGACGCACCGCCTCCGCCTCCAGCGCGTTGACCGTCGGATCATCGCCGTAGACGTCGTCGCCGACTTCTGCCTGAGCCATCGCCTGGCGCATAGCGGCGCTGGGGCGGGTAACGGTGTCGCTGCGTAGATCGATAAGCATAGGGTTCCTGGAATGTAAGGGAGAGGAAAAGGGTACATGGCATCATATACCCTTTATTTGACCGGGGCAGCTTGCTTAGCGCAGCCAGTTGGTTTTCGCCAGCTCGACCACTTCGTCGCCGCGGCCGTTGATGATGGCGCGCAGCATGTACAGGCTGAAGCCTTTCGCCTGTTCGAATTTGATCTGCGGCGGCATCGCCAGTTCTTGCTTGGCGGTGACCACGTCCAGCAGCGCCGGGCCGGGGTGCGCCAACATCTCCTGCAGCGCGCCGTCCAGATCGGAGGCTTTTTCCACGCGGATGCCCTTGATGCCGGCGGCGTTGGCGATCGCCGCGAAGTCCGGATTATGCAGATCGGTGCCGTCGGTCAGGTAGCCGCCGGCCTTCATCTCCATCGCCACGAATCCCAGCACGCTGTTGTTGAACACCACGATTTTCACCGGCAGCTTGAGCTGCGCCAGCGACAGGAAATCGCCCATCAGCATGGTGAAGCCGCCGTCGCCGCACATGGCGATCACCTGTTTATCCGGCGCGGTGGCCTGAGCGCCGATCGCCTGCGGCATGGCGTTGGCCATCGAACCGTGGTTGAACGAACCGAGCAGGCGGCGCTTGCCGTTCATTTTCACGTAGCGGGCGGCCCACACCGTCGGCGTGCCGACGTCGCAGGTGAAGATGGCGTCGTCGCTGGCATAGTGGCTGAGCTGCTGCGCCAGATACTGCGGGTGGATCGGTTGGTCGTCGCCGGCGGTCGCCAGCCCGTCGAGATCCTTGCGCGCGTTGCGGTAATGCTCCAGCGCCTTGTCGAGGAACGCCCGATCGCGCTTCGGCTCCAGCTGCGGCAGCAGGGCGGTGAGGGTGGTGTGGATATCGCCCACCAGCGCCATATTGACCGGGCAGTGCGCGCCGATGCTGCCGGGGTTGATGTCGATCTGAATGATGTTGGCGTTGGTGGGGTAGAACGCGCGGTAGGGGAACTGGGTGCCGAGCAGCACCAGCGTGTCGGCGTTCATCATCGCGTGATAACCGGAGGAGAAACCGATCAGTCCGGTCATGCCGACGCTGTACGGGTTGTCCCATTCGATATGTTCTTTGCCGCGTAGCGCGTGCACCACCGGCGCCTGCAGCAGCTCGGCCAGCTTGACCACTTCATCGTGCGCGCCGGCGCAGCCGCTGCCGCACATCAGGGTTATGTTCTTCGCCTTGTTCAGCGTTTCCGCCAGCTTGTTCAGCTCGCTCATCGGCGGCTGCACCAGCGGCAGCGCCGGGGTATGCCAGGTCAAGGCCGCGTCTTCCGGCGCCATGCGTAGCGCCACGTCGCCCGGCAAGACGACCACCGAGACGCCGCGATTGAGGATCGCCTTGCGCATGGCGATCTCCAGCACGCGCGGCAGCTGTTCCGGGTTGGAGACCAGTTCGCAATAGTGGCTGCATTCGCGGAACAGCTCCTGCGGATGGGTTTCCTGGAAGTAGCCGCTGCCGATTTCGCTGGAAGGGATGTGTGCGGCGATCGCCAGCACCGGCACATGGTTGCGGTGGCAGTCGAACAGGCCGTTGATCAGATGCAGGTTGCCGGGGCCGCAGGAACCGGCGCACACCGCCAACTGGCCGGTGAGCTGGGCTTCGGCGCCGGCGGCGAAGGCGGCCACCTCTTCATGGCGGGTGCCCAGCCATTCGATGGTGCCCATGCGGTGCAGGCTGTCGCTGAGGCCGTTGAGCGAATCGCCGGTCACGCCCCAAATGCGTTTTACGCCGGCTTGATCCAGCGTTTTGGCGATCAGTGTGGCTACGGTTTGCTTCATGGTTCCCCCAAACATGGTTTGAAAAACGATGTGGACTCGATCCGGTGAGTGGCAGCAGAACAACTGCAAGCATAGCTTACCGGCTGTGGACGAGATGCGGTCAGGAAGGGTAAAGAGCGTAGGACGGGGAAAAGTGTAACCGGGCTGGCCACGGGGAACTTGCCGATAAATGCCCCATCGCGGCGATGGGGCCAGGGATCACGCCAGGGTGACATCGCCCTGCAGCTGGCAACTGCAGGCCAGCACGTAGCCCTGCGCGATTTCTTCCGCGCTCAACGTCATGGTGCTGGTGGTGGTGTAGTCGCCCTCGAGGATGCGGGTTTTGCACGAACCGCATACTCCGGCACGGCAGGCGGCGTTGACCGGCAGGGCATTGGCCTCCATCGCTGCCAGCAGGGTGCTGCCGACCGGCACGCGGAATTCGCGCAGCGGGCGGGCGGCGCGCAGCGTCAGCCCTTCGGTTGCGTCAGCCTGTGCCGTCGGCGTGTGGAACTGCTCCTTATGGAAACGCTCGGCCGGCACGCCGAGCCGGCGACAAAGTTGCTCCACCTGATCCATGTAGGGCGCGGGGCCGCAGGTCATCACCGTGCGTTCGGCGATATCCGGCGCCGCCTGCCGCAGCGTCTGTTCATCGATGCGGCCACAGAGGTAGCCGGGCTGCAGATCCTGCTCGGCCATCAGCGTCAGGCGCAGCTGCGGATGGGCGGCGCACAGCGCGCGCCACTGATCGGCGAAAATCGTGTCGGCGGGGGTGCGTACGTTAACGATCGCGGCGATATCACAGGTTGGACGGTTGGCGGTCAGCCAGCGGCACATCGAGACGATCGGCGTCACGCCGCAGCCGGCCGCCAGCATCAGATAACGATCGGCCGGGTGGCGCTCGCAGCTGAATTCGCCCTGCGCGTCGGACAGCCACAGCGTGTTGCCGGGCTTGACCTCTTGCGTCAGCCAGCGCGATCCGACGCCGTCCGGCAGGCAGCGCACGCTGATGCTGAGAAAGCGACTCTGGCCAGGCGAGGAGGAGAGCGTATAGGCGCGCAGCGTCTCCTCGCTGTTGCGAATGCTGACCAGCGCGAACTGGCCGGCCTGGTAAGGATAAAAAACGTCGCAGATCAGGTTCAGCGTCCAGACGTCGGCGGTTTCACGCTGGATGGAATGCACCTGCATGCGGTTCGGGCAAAGCGGAGTGGGTTGAGTCATCGGGGCACCTCAAAAAGCAAAGGGGCCGGCGCAGGCGGCCCCATAACGTAACGGCATCAGGCGAGCAGCGCGGTGATATCCTGCTCGACGGTAGTGATCGGGCGCAGGCCGAATTTCTCGTTGAGGATCGCCATCAGGTTGTCGGTCAGGAAGCCCGGCGCGGTCGGGCCGGTGACGATGTTTTTCACCCCCAGCGACAGCAGCGTCAGCAGAATGACGATCGCCTTCTGTTCAAACCACGACAGCACCAGACTGAGCGGCAGCTCGTTGACGCTGCAGCCGAGCGTATCCGCCAGCTTGACCGCCAGCATGATGGCGGAGTAGGCGTCGTTGCACTGGCCGACGTCCAGCAGGCGCGGCAGCCCTTCCAGCGTGCCGAAATCCAGTTTGTTGAAACGGTATTTGCCGCAGGCCAGCGTCATGATCAGGCAGTCTTGCGGCACGCTGCGGGCGAAGTCGGTGAAGTAGTTGCGCTCGTCGCGGCTGCCGTCGCAGCCGCCGACCAGGAAGACGTGGCGCAGTTTTTTCTGCGACACCAGGTCGATGACCGTGTCGGCGGCGTTTAGCAGCGTCTGGCGGCCGAAGCCGACGGTGATCAGGTGCTCGATCTCGGTGTAAGGGAAGCCGTTCATGCCCTGCGCCTGGCGGATCACGGCGCCGAAATCGTCGCCTTCCAGATGGTTGACGCCCGGCCAGCCGACGATGCTGCGGGTCCAGATGCGATCGCCGTAGTTGCCGACGTTCGGATCGATGATGCAGTTGGAGGTCATCACGATCGGGCCGGGGAATTTGGCGAATTCCGTCTGCTGGTTTTGCCAGCCGCTGCCGTAGTTACCCACCAGGTGCTTGAATTTTTTCAGTTCCGGATAGCCGTGCGCCGGCAGCATTTCACCGTGGGTGTAGACATTGACGTTTTGCCCTTCGGTTTGCTCGAGCAGCATGCGCAGATCTTTGAGATCGTGGCCGGAAATCAGAATGGCTTTCCCGGCCACCGGGCGTACGTTGACCGCGCTGGGCTGCGGATCGCCGTAGGCCTGGGTTTCGCCGCGATCGAGGATCGCCATCACGTTGAAGTTCATCTTGCCGATGCCCATGGCGTTGTTCAGCAGGGTGTCGACGTCGCGCGGCCGGGTGCCGAGCCAGGCCATAAAGGCGTGGTAGTCGGCATAGAGCTGTTCGTCGAACTGGCCGAGCACGTGCGCGTGTTCCATATAGGCCGCCGCGCCTTTCAGGCCGTACAGGCACAGCAGGCGCAAACCGTGTACGTCGTCGCCGACCTCGGCCTTGTCGCTGTCGAGGGCAAACTGCGCCGCCTGTTGCAGCAGCGCAGGCATAGCGTCACCGGCCAGCTGCAGCGCCGCCATCGGGTGATCGACGCGCACGTCGGCATCCAGCAGCCGGCAACGGGCGGCCAGCGAGTCGCGCAGCAGCAGGGTTTCCCGCGCGTAACCGATGATGCGCTGGGAGTCGAAGTTGACGTTGGTCAGGGTGGAGAAGAAGGCGCGCGGGGCGAAGCTGTCGATTTCGTGGTCGACGATGCCCAGCGAACGCGCCTGCAGCGCCCAGGCGGAGAGGCCCTGCAGCGCCGCCACCAGCAGATCCTGCAGATCGGAGGTTTCCGCCGTTTTGCCGCACATGCCCTGAGCATACGCGCAGCCGTTGCCTGCCGGGGTTCGAATGGTTTGTTCACATTGCACACAGAACATAGTCGCTTCCTTTTAATTTTAAAGTTGCATTTGTAATGCTTGTTTAAAAGCATAGATCGGCGATCGGGGTTGCAAAAGGCTTTTGTGCGACTACTGCGGGCAAGTTTGATTTAGCGCAATTTTGCCGTGCGGATGGGAATGATTACGCTTTGGGGGCCGGGTGGCCCCCAGGGGAAAGGATCAGGAGAACAGGGCGATCAGCACCGGCGCCAGCAGGCTCAGCAGGAAGCCGTGCACGATGGCGGGCGGTACCATGTCCAGTCCGCCGCTGCGCTGCAGCACCGGCAGGGTGAAGTCCATCGAGGTGGCGCCGCACAGGCCGAGGGCGGTGGAGCGGCTGCGGCGCACCAGCGTCGGGATCAGCATGATCGCCACCAGCTCGCGCGCCAGATCGTTGAAGAACGCGGCGCTGCCCATCACCGGGCCGTAGGCGTCGGTGATCAGAATGCCGGACAGCGAGTACCAGCCGAAGCCGGAGGCCATCGCCAATCCGGCCTTGACCGGCAGCCCCAGCAGCTGCGCCGCCAGCGCGCCGCCGGCCAGAGACGCGACGACCACCGCCAACGCCACCAGCGTGCCGCGGCGGTTGAGCACGATCTGGCGCAGCGTCATGCCGCTGTTGCGCAGCTGAATGCCGACCAGCAACAGCAGGAAGATCAGCGCATATTCGCTGCCTTTATGGGCGAACTGCAGCCATTGCCACTGCGTCAGGCCGAGCAGGAAGCCGCCGAGCACCACGCCGCACAGCTTGAGCGACTCCAGCGCCATATGCACGCGCGAAGGCAGCTTTTCCTGTTTATGGCTGCTGCGCCACGGCATGCGCCGCTCCAGCAGCGCCAGCAACAGCAGATTGGCGCAGAGAATGCAGAAGAAGAACGCCGCGCTGTACTGGAAGATCAGCACCAGATTGCTGCTGAGGTTCTCCATAAACGCCAGGCTGATGCCCATGAAAAACAGGATCACATACACCATCCAGCTCAGCAGGCGGTTGATCAGCACCAGCAGCGGGCGATGGCGTAAGGGAATGAGGTAACCGACAATCAGCGGTAACAGAATAATCAACAGTCCTGAGTACATGGTGCAACGAGTGTCCTTGAGTTTTGATGCGCGACGAACGGCGGCGAGGAGCACACGCTAACCAAAAGCCCGGCCGGAGTAAAGCGGCAGATTTGACGCTGGCCGCTTGACCTGCAAGGGGTTTTTTGACCATGCTCTGTGAAAGTCGCCTCATTGAAGAGGCGACGGCGCGCACGGGAGGCGGCGGATGTTCTTGGAGCGTATCGAAATTGTAGGTTTTCGCGGCATTAATCGGCTGTCCCTGATGCTGGACGACAACACGTTGTTGCTCGGCGAAAACGCCTGGGGTAAATCCAGCTTGCTGGATGCGCTGACGCTGCTGCTGGCGCCGGAGCAGAAACTGTATCGCTTTGAAGCGCACGACTTCCATTTTCCGCCCGGTGAGGAGGCGGCCAAAGAACGCCACCTGCAGGTGGTATTCACCTTCTGCGAGAAAGACATCGGCCACGCGCACCTACCGCGCTACCGCCATCTGACGCCGCTGTGGGTCAAGGGGGAAGACGGCCTGAGCCGCATTCACTACCGCTGCGAGGGCGAGCTGGCCGATGACGGCACTGTGTGCACCTGGCGCGGTTTTCTCGACGCCGACGGCAACGCCTTTCAACTGCACCATATCGAACAGCTGGCCCACGCCATCATCCGCATCCACCCGGTTTTGCGCCTGCGCGACGCGCGCTTTATTCGCCGCCTGCGCCCCAGCAGCCTCGGCGATGAACGCAAACCCGATACGCAGGCGTTGGCGCAGCAGCTGGATCAGCTGACGCGCGAGCTGGTGCGCAATCCGCAGAAGCTGACCAACGGCGAACTGCGTCAGGGGCTGGCGGCGATGCAGCAGTTGCTCGAGCACTATTTCGCCGAGCAGAGCTCGCAGGTGGCGCGGCCGCGCCGCCGCGGCGGTGAACCGGAGCAGGACGCCTGGCGCGCGCTGGACGGCATCAACCGCATGGTCGCCGAGCCGAACAGCCGCAGCATGCGTCTGATCCTGCTGGGCATGTTTTCCACCCTGCTGCAGGCCAAGGGCGACGTCAAGCTGGATCCGCACGCCCGGCCGCTGCTGCTGGTGGAAGACCCGGAAACTCGCCTGCATCCGATCATGCTGTCGGTGGCCTGGGGGCTGCTCAATCAGCTGCCGCTGCAGCGAATCACCACCACCAACTCCAGCGAATTGGTGTCGTTGGTGCCGGTGGAGCACGTGTGCCGGCTGGTGCGCGAGTCAGGCCGCGTCGCGACCTATCGTCTCGGGCCGCGCGGGCTCAGCGCCGAAGACGGGCGGCGCATCGCGTTTCACATCCGTTTCAACCGGCCGTCGTCGCTGTTCGCCCGCTGCTGGCTGCTGGTGGAGGGCGAAACCGAAGTGTGGCTGCTGAACGAACTGGCGCGCCAGTGCGGCTATCATTTCGAGGCGGAAGGGGTAAGGGTCATCGAATTCGCTCAGTGCGGTCTGAAGCCGCTGCTGCGCTTTGCCCGCCGCATGGGTATCGAGTGGCATGCGCTGGTGGACGGCGATGAGGCGGGCAAAAAGTACGCCAACACCGTGCGCAGCCTGCTGGACAATCATGAAGACAACGAACGCGATCGGCTGACCGCGCTGCCGGCGCCGGACATGGAACACTTCATGTTCCGCGAAGGGTTCGCCCCGGTCTATCACCGAATGGCGTCGGTGCCGATCAATGCGCAGATGCCGGTGCGCAAGGTGATCCAGAAAGCGGTCCACCACTCTTCGAAGCCGGATCTGGCGATCGAGGTCGCGATGCAGGCCGGCGAATGGGGCACGGACTCGGTGCCGCCGCTGCTGAAGAAAATGTTCTCACGGGTGATCTGGCTGGCGCGCGGCCGGGCGGACTGACGGCCCGCCGGGCGTTATCGGGCGCAGAAGTGCGCCGCCAATCCCTGTTCCAGCTCGTCCAGCAGCTGATAGCGGCGGCGATACTCGGCGCGCTTCTTGCTGGCGATCTCTTCGATCGGCTTGCGGGCGATGCGCTCGGGCAGCAGGAAATAGCCGCTGTCGAGCGGTTTGGCGCCCATCGACAGCCAGAACTGATCGTAATCGGCGTGCAGCTTGTCCTTCTTCTTACTCTGGTAGCGCCAGTTTTGATAGATATGGGTGGCGTTGCCGACCGCCACGATCTGGCGGATGCCGAGGTGCCGCGCCAGCGTGCAGATGCCTTCCAGCACCAGCCGTTTAGGGAACAGGCCGTGACACTCTTTGGTGGTGTGCTGGATCTCGGCGTGCGGCACGTCATGGTTCGCGCCCTGCAGGCCGCCGATGAACAACGTCGGCTGCTGCTGATAATGCATCAGCGCAAAGGTGATCTCCGCCAGCATCACGCCGTTGGCGTTGCGCAGCAGCAGCGTGGCTTCCCCTTCCTTATTCAGTTTGTCGATCGCCGCCAGCTCCAGCGTGATCGGCGCTTCGTTCTTGCCCATCGCGCTGGCCAGCACGAAGGCGTGCGGGCCGAGGTGGCCGAGGCGCATCTTCAGCGGCATGCGCTGTACGATGAGATCGTAATGATCGCGCAGGGCGAACAGGCATTCGATCTTGCTCATGTTGGCCGCCAGGTAGGGACGATGCAGTTTGCACGGCAGGTTCGGCTGCGCGCTCAGGATCTCCTCCAGCAGCGGATTGCTGGCCAGGGTGCTGAGCAGGCCGCTGGTGGTGCGCCAGTTGAGCAGCGAACGGCCGAGAAACTTCAGGCGAAACGAGGTTTTTTTCCAGGCGTTGCTCGGTGCCTTTTCGCCATTGATCAGCGCCGTCATCAGTTGCCAGCCGTTAAGCGGCCGGGCGGAGGCGAGTGGGTAGCTGAGCTGTGACATGATGAAATCCTTGGCTGTGTT
Organism: Serratia sp. X3; assembly: GCF_014982455.1. Taxonomy (NCBI): domain Bacteria; kingdom Pseudomonadati; phylum Pseudomonadota; class Gammaproteobacteria; order Enterobacterales; family Yersiniaceae; genus Serratia; species Serratia sp. X3. Next base: position 2,079,150 of record NZ_JADCNB010000001.1, on the reverse strand, counting down.
GAATGGCGCTATTTCATCAAGGCTTCACTAAACGAGAGTTCAATGCCGAACTGTAACCAAGCGTGTCTCCACATTGTGTTGAGCTAAGGTTTAGTTATTCCCTACGGTGCGTGCTAATTTAGCTCCGCCGCCGCAATGGGCGGTCGATATTTACAAGCACAGGCAGGTCAATTTTGACAGGGTTTAAAGGACATAAACGCCGCTGGATACTCGCACTGGCGGTGATTGCGGCGATTGCCGCGGCGGCCGTTTGGCACTTCCGCCATCCGGCGCCGACCGATTTCAAAACGGTAAAGGTCAGCAAGCGCGATCTGCAGCAGAACGTGTTGGCGACCGGCCAGCTGGACGCCGTGCGCAAGGTTGACGTCGGCGCGCAGGTCAGCGGGCAGTTGGAAAAGCTGTATGTCGAGATCGGCGACAAGGTGAAAAAAGGTCAGTTGCTGGGGGTTATCGATCCGCAGCAGGCGCAGAACAGCATCCGTGAAGGCGAGGCGACGCTGCGCGAGCTGCATGCGCAGCTGCTGCAGGCGCAGGCGGAACAGCAGCTGGCGGCGGTTACGCTGCAGCGCAACCAGGCGCTGGCCAAACTGCAGGCGGTATCGCGTCAGGATCTGGATCAGGCGGCGACGCAGCTGGCGGTGAAGAAGGCGCAGGTAGGCACCATCAATGCGCAGATCGCCCGCAACCAGGCCAGCCTGGATACCGCCAAGATCAATCTGGCCTATACCCGCATCGAAGCGCCGATGGATGGCGACGTGGTGCAGATCACCACGCTGCAGGGCCAGACGGTGATCGCGGCGCAACAGGCGCCGAACATTCTGACGCTGGCGGATCTCGGCACCATGCTGGTGAAGGCGCAGGTCTCGGAGGCCGACGTCATTAACCTCAAGCCGGGTCAGAAGGCCTGGTTCACGGTGCTGGGCGATCCGACCCGGCGCTTCGACGGCGTGCTGAAAGACATTCAGCCGACGCCGGAAAAGGTCAACAACGCCATCTTCTATTACGCGCGTTTCGAAGTGCCCAACCCGGAAAGGCTGCTGCGCTTGCAAATGACGGCGCAGGTGCACATTCAACTGGCCGGCGTCCAGCAGGCGCTGGTGATCCCGCTGGCGGCGCTGGGCGATCAGATAGCCGACAATCGCTACCACGTTTCGGTGCTGAAACAGGGCAAGGAAGAGAAGCGTGAGGTGGCCATTGGCCTGCGCAACAATATCGATGTGCAGATCCTCAGCGGGCTCGAGGCGGGCGATGAGGTGATCGTCAGCCGCGGCGGCGTGGAGGCCGGCTGATGGCGGCGCTGTTGCAGCTGAACGGCATTCGCCGCAGCTACCGTTCCGGCGAGCAGACGGTGGAGGTGCTGAAGGGGATCAGTCTGAGCATCGACGCCGGTGAAATGGTGGCGATCATGGGGGCTTCCGGCTCCGGCAAATCGACGCTGATGAACATTCTCGGCTGCCTGGACAAGCCGAGCGCCGGCGTCTATCGGGTGGCCGGCCAGGACGTGGCGACGCTGAGCGACGATGCGCTGGCGCAGCTGCGGCGCGAGCATTTCGGCTTTATCTTTCAGCGTTATCATCTGCTGCCGCACCTGAGCGCGGCGCATAACGTCGAGGTGCCGGCGGTGTACGCCGGGCTGGGCAAAGCGGCGCGGCGCGAACGGGCGGAGGCGCTGTTGCGCCGTCTGGGGCTGGGGGAGCGCGTAAACTATCGGCCGAGCCAGCTTTCCGGCGGCCAGCAGCAGCGCGTCAGTATCGCCCGCGCGCTGATGAACGGCGGGCAGGTGATCCTGGCGGATGAGCCGACCGGCGCGCTCGACAGCCACTCCGGCGAAGAGGTGATGGCGATCCTCAAACAGTTGTGCGCCCAGGGCCACACGGTGATCCTGGTGACTCACGATCCGGCGGTGGCGCGCCAGGCTGAACGGATCATCGAGATCCGCGACGGCGAAATCATCGCCGATTCCCGTCCGGCGCCGTCGGAGGATGCCCAGGCCAAGCCGCTGACGCTGGCCGCCGCGGCGCCTTCCTGGCGGCAGATGGGCGGCCGCTTTCGCGAAGCGCTGGTCATGGCCTGGCGCGCGATGGCGGCCAACAAGATGCGCACCGCGCTGACCATGCTCGGCATCATTATCGGCATCGCCTCGGTGGTATCGATCCTGGTGATCGGCGACGCCGCCAAGCAGATGGTGCTGGCGGACATCAAATCGATCGGCACCAACACCGTCGATATCTACCCCGGCAAGGACTTCGGCGACGACGATCCGACCTATCGGCAATCGTTGAAATACGGCGATCTCGACGCGCTGCGCGAACAGCCGTACATCAGCGCGCTGTCGCCGAGCATCAGCAGCAGCATGCGGCTGCGGCTGGGCAACGTCGACGCGGCGGCCAACGTCAACGGCGTCAGCGAGCAGTTCTTCCGCGTGTACGGCATGAGCTTTACCCAGGGCGTCGGCATCGACCCGATGCAGGTGCAGTCACAGGCGCAGACGGTGGTGATCGACGCCAATACCCAACGGCGGCTGTTCCCGCACCAAAAAAACGTAGTGGGCGAGGTGATCCTGGTGGGCAACATGCCGGCGACGGTGGTCGGCGTGGCTAAAGAGAAGCAGTCGATGTTCGGCAGCAGCAAGACGCTGAACGTGTGGGTGCCGTACAGCACCATGGCCAACCGGCTGATGGGCAACAGCTATTTCGATTCGATCACCGTGCGCATCCGCGACGGCTACGACAGCAAGGAAGCGGAACAACAGCTGTCGCGTCTGCTGACGTTGCGCCACGGCAAGAAGGATTTCTTCACCTATAACATGGACAGCCTGGTGCAAACCGCAGAGAAAACCACTCGCACGCTGCAGCTGTTCCTGACGCTGGTGGCGGTGATTTCGCTGGTGGTGGGCGGCATCGGCGTGATGAACATCATGCTGGTGTCGGTGACCGAGCGCACGCGCGAGATCGGCATCCGCATGGCGGTGGGCGCGCGTTCCGGCGATGTGTTGCAGCAGTTTCTGATCGAGGCGGTCTTGGTCTGCCTGGTGGGGGGCGCGCTGGGGATTACGTTGTCGTTCGCTATCGGTTTGGCGGTGCAGCTGGTGTTGCCGGGTTGGCAGATCAGTTTCCCGCCGGCGGCGTTGCTAAGCGCGTTCCTCTGTTCCACCGGCATCGGCGTGGTGTTCGGCTATCTGCCGGCGCGCAATGCCGCGCGGCTGAATCCGATCGATGCGCTGGCGCGCGAGTAAGTCACAGGCATAAAAAATGCCAGTCACACGGCGGCTGGCATTTTTATCGCAGTCAGAGTCAGTGCAGCGCGACGCTGCCGGAAGCGTTTAGGACAGCGCCTCGCTTTCCACTGGCACAATAAGACTGGCATGGTTGCCTTTGGGCCCTTGATGCACGTCAAAGCTGACCTGCTGGCCCGCCTTCAACGTTCTGTAACCATCCATCTTGATTGTGGAATAATGCGCGAAAATATCTTCGCCGCCGCCGGCTGGGCAGATGAAGCCAAAACCTTTGGCGTTGTTAAACCATTTAACAGTACCCGTCTCCATGCTTTTACATCCCTCGCAACGCTATTTTAAGTGAGATGAATAACTGATTTCGCACTCGCCGTGGGCGAGTAGCAGGGTGGACAAGGGGTGGTTAAAAGACCACCAGCCACGAATTTACACTCTAGAGCAAATGATCGGGGCGTCAAGGGATCGGCTTTTGTCGGCGGGGAGCAGTTCACCAAAGTTTGAAGCAGGTAACGCTATTGCCACGATTCAGTCACAATTGGCCCGTTTTTTTGCGCACGTTACAGTGCGGCGGGACGATGCCGAAGATGATAAAATAGTAACTATCCCCACTTTGAATAACCGAAACCTGTCCCCATATCAGAGGGCAGAGCAGAGAAGATGAGCAGCGATGGGCAATAACAACGATTGGCTAAATTTTGAACACTTAGCCGAAGAAAAACAAATCGATGCGGTAAAACCGCCGTCTATGTATAAAGTTATACTTAACAACGACGATTACACACCGATGGAATTTGTGATTGACGTTCTGCAAAAGTTCTTTTCTTATGATATTGAACGCGCAACGCAACTGATGCTCACGGTCCACTATCAAGGCAAGGCGATCTGTGGTGTTTTTACCGCCGAGGTGGCGGAAACCAAAGTCGTCCATGTGAACCGGTACGCAAGGGAGAACGAGCATCCGTTGCTTTGTACGCTGGAAAAAGCCTGAATAAGGCAATCTATTGGGGAGGTGCTTATGCTCAATCAAGAACTGGAACTCAGTCTCAACATGGCTTTCGCCAGGGCGCGTGAGCACAGACACGAGTTTATGACCGTGGAGCACCTGTTGCTGGCGTTGCTGAGCAACCCTGCCGCGCGAGAAGCGCTCGAGGCATGTACGGTGGATCTGGCCGCGTTGCGCCAGGAGCTGGAAGCCTTCATCGAACAAACCACACCGACGCTGCCCGCCGGCGAAGAAGAGCGCGACACTCAGCCGACGCTCAGCTTCCAGCGCGTGCTGCAGCGCGCGGTCTTCCATGTGCAATCCTCCGGCCGCAGCGAAGTGTCCGGCGCCAACGTGTTGGTGGCTATTTTCAGCGAGCAGGAATCGCAGGCGGCCTATCTGCTGCGCAAGCACGACGTCAGCCGTCTCGACGTGGTGAACTTCATTTCACATGGCACGCGTAAAGACGAGCCGGGCCAAGCGCCGAATGCGGAAAACCCGGTGAACGAAGAGCAGTCCGGAGGGGAAGACCGTATGGAAAACTTCACCACCAACCTCAATCAGTTGGCCCGTGTGGGCGGCATCGATCCGCTGATCGGCCGCGATCGTGAGCTGGAGCGCGCGATTCAGGTGCTGTGCCGTCGTCGTAAAAACAACCCGCTGCTGGTCGGCGAATCCGGCGTGGGCAAGACCGCCATCGCCGAAGGCCTGGCCTGGCGTATCGTGCAGGGCGACGTGCCGGAAGTGATGGCGGACTGCACGCTGTATTCGCTGGATATCGGTTCACTGCTGGCCGGCACCAAATACCGCGGCGACTTCGAGAAACGCTTCAAGGCGCTGCTCAAGCAGCTGGAACAGGATCAGAACAGCATCCTGTTCATCGATGAAATTCACACCATCATCGGCGCCGGTGCGGCTTCCGGCGGGCAGGTGGATGCCGCCAACCTGATCAAACCGCTGCTGTCGAGCGGCAAGATCCGGGTGATCGGCTCGACCACCTACCAGGAGTTCAGCAACATCTTCGAAAAGGATCGCGCTCTGGCGCGCCGTTTCCAGAAGATCGATATCACCGAACCGACGGCGGAAGAGACCGTTCAGATCATCAACGGCCTGAAGACCAAGTATGAAGCGCACCACGACGTGCGTTATACCGCCAAGGCGATCCGCGCCGCGGTGGAGCTGTCGGTGAAATACATCAACGATCGCCATCTGCCGGACAAGGCGATCGACGTGATCGACGAGGCGGGCGCCCGCAGCCGGTTGATGCCGGCCAGCAAGCGCAAGAAAACCGTCAACGTGGCCGATATCGAATCCGTGGTGGCGCGTATCGCTCGCATCCCGGAGAAAACTGTGTCGGCCAGCGATCGCGACGTGCTGAGAAACCTGGGCGATCGCTTGAAGATGCTGGTATTCGGCCAGGATCAGGCGATCGAAGCGTTGACGGAAGCGATCAAGATGAGCCGCGCCGGTCTGGGCCACGAGCGCAAGCCGGTCGGTTCCTTCCTGTTCGCCGGGCCGACCGGGGTCGGGAAAACCGAGGTCACCGTACAGCTGGCCAAGGCGATGGATATCGAGCTGCTGCGTTTCGACATGTCCGAGTACATGGAGCGGCATACCGTCAGCCGTCTGATCGGCGCGCCTCCGGGCTACGTTGGTTACGATCAGGGCGGGCTGCTGACCGATGCGGTGATCAAGCATCCGCATGCGGTGGTGCTGCTCGATGAGATCGAGAAGGCGCACCCGGACGTGTTCAACCTGCTGCTGCAGGTGATGGACAACGGTACGCTGACCGACAACAACGGCCGCAAGGCGGACTTCCGCAATGTGATCCTGGTGATGACCACCAACGCCGGGGTGCGGGAAACCGAACGCAAGTCGATCGGCCTGGTGCAGCAGGACAACAGCACCGACGCGATGGAAGAGATCAAGAAGGTGTTTACGCCGGAGTTCCGCAACCGTCTGGACAACATCATCTGGTTCAACCATCTGTCTACCGAGGTGATTCAGCAGGTGGTCGACAAGTTTATCGTCGAACTGCAGGCGCAGCTGGATGCGAAGGGCGTCTCGCTGGAAGTGAGCGACGAAGCGCGCGATTGGCTGTCGGTGAAGGGTTACGACCGTGCGATGGGCGCTCGTCCGATGGCGCGCGTCATGCAGGAAAACCTGAAGAAACCGTTGGCCAACGAGTTGTTGTTCGGTTCGCTGGTGGACGGCGGTTCCGTGAAGGTCGAGCTGGACAAGGACAAAAAACAGCTGACTTACCACTTCCTCAGCGCCGCCAAGCGCAAGGCGGACGAGGGCGCGGTGCACTAAGGCCGCTTTCAGGCAAAGAAAAAGCGATGCTTCGGCATCGCTTTTTTTATGGGTGAGATTCACCGTACAACAGAAACGAGTGAGCCCTCTCAGTTTACCTGCGCACCTGCAACCCGTTGTTTAACGTCGCTGCGGGGGTAAACGGAAAGGGCTCCCGAGGGATTACATCCTCGATGCCGCCAGCGTGTGGCGCGCGGTGAGCCGATTAACGGCTACGGAAGACAATGCGGCCTTTGCTCAGGTCGTACGGGGTCAGCTCTACAGTGACTTTGTCGCCCGTCAGGATGCGGATATAGTTTTTACGCATTTTACCGGAGATGTGTGCGGTTACCACGTGCCCGTTTTCCAATTCAACGCGGAACATGGTGTTGGGCAGCGTATCAAGAACGGTGCCCTGCATTTCAATATTGTCTTCTTTGGCCATCGAATCCTCTAGGTCTAACTACCTTAGTTTTTAACCGGCAAGATAATGCCGAAAAACCCCCATTATGTAAAGATGTGTCGGTGAACATTGCACCGTTTCCATCAATTAGTTTACTGGATAGGGCGGTTCAACCGGCTGTGGGGATATGACTTGCGGCTCCCAGCACGCCGGTGCCAAAGGCCGCCGTTGAAGGGTGCTGAGCTGCTGCAAAAATTGACGGCGCGGAATTTCACGCGCGCCAAGGCGGGCAGTGTGAGCGTTCAGCACCTGGCAGTCAATCAATTCCCCGCCATAAGCGGCAAAATGGCGGCAAAAGGCCATCAATGCGCATTTTGAGGCGTTGGTGACGCGGCTGAACATCGATTCGCCGCAGAACAACGCGCCCTGCGCCACGCCGTACATGCCGCCAACCAGTTGATCATCCTGCCAGACCTCCACCGAGTGCGCGTAGCCGAGGCGATGCAGATGCTGATAGGCGCGCTGCACCTCCGGGCCGATCCAGGTGCCTTCATCCGGCCGGTGGGCGCAGGCGGCGATCACCGCAGCGAAGTCGTGATTGAGCGTGATGCGAAACGGATCGTGGCGCAGAAAGCGTTTCAGGCTGCGGTTAAGATGAAACTCGGCCGGGAACAGCACCGCACGCGGATCGGGCGACCACCACAGGATGGCCTCTCCCGGCGAGTACCAGGGGAAGATGCCGCGCTCATAGGCCGCCAGCAGCCGCGGCGCCGTGAGGTCGCCACCGATCGCCAGCAGGCCGTTGGGGTCGCGCAGAGCGCCCTCAGGCGAGGGAAACGCCAGCGACTGCGGGGAGAGCTTAACGATGCGCATACAGGGTCTCTGCGTCCTCTACGGGCCGATTAAGGCGCCAGGTTGCTGATACGGTTGCGAAAGCGGGCATAGCGGCCCTGCTGGCGCATCAGGGCCGCGTGATTGCCTTGTTCGACAATCCGGCCGTCGTCCATCACGCAAATGCGGTCGAGATGTTCCAGACCGTACAGGCGGTGCGTCACCAGGATCAGCGTCTTTTCCTGACAATGCCGGCGCAGCAGCGCCAGGATCTGCTGTTCGGTTTCGGCGTCCAACCCTTCGGTCGGTTCGTCAAGCAGCAGCAGCGGGGCCGGATGCAGCAGCGCGCGGGCGATGCCCAGACGGCGCTGTTCGCCGCCGGACAGTTGCCGGCCGCCTTCGCCGAGCCAGGCGTTCAGTCCGCCGTCGCTTTCCAGCAATTTGCCGAGCCCTACCTGCTGCAGCACGTCACTCAAACGAGCGTCGTCGGCATCTGGTGCGGCCAGCCGCAGGTTTTCCCGCAGCGTATCGCTGAAGATATGCACTCGCTGGCTGACGACCGTGGTCATTCGGCGCAGCGTGGTTTCATCATAATCCTCCAGCGGTTCGCCGTTGAGCAGAATTTTTCCGCCATCGGTGCGCCAGGCGCGGGTCAGCAGCTGCAGCAGGGTGGACTTGCCGCAGCCGGTGCGGCCGAGCAAGGTGATGTGTTCGCCGGCCGCCACCTCAAGCGTGACGTCGCGCAGCACCGGCTGCGGCTGATCGGGGTAGGTGAAACTCAACTGCTGCAGGCTGAGCTGCGCCCGATCGGCAGCGGCCGGGCCGGCGGCAGGGAAGGTGACTTCCGGTTGGCGATCGATGATCTGTTTGACCCGCGTGGCGGAGGCGATCACCTGACCGAGATGCTGGAAGGCGCCGGCCACCGGCATCAGCGCTTCGAACGACGCCAGCGCGGCGAAGACAAACAGCGCGATCAACGCGCCGGGTTGGGTATCGCCGCCGATGCCCGCGGCGGTCAGCCACAGCAGCAGCGTTACCGTCAGCCCGCTGGCGAGGATCATCAGCGCCTGCGCCTTGCCGCTCAGCGAGGCCTGCTGCCACTGGCGGCGTTGCCACCGCTGTTCGGTGGCGTTCAGCGTCTGGCGGAAGTCGTTGACGGCGCCGAACACCACCAGTTCCGCCTGCCCCTGCAGCCAGGCGGTCAGGTCGGTGCGGTATTGGCCGCGCAGCGCGGTGAGTTGGCCGCCGATCGGTTTGCCGGCGCGATAGAACACCGGCGGCAGCAGCAGCAGCAGCAGCAGCAGAATGCCGCCGAGCGTCAGGGCGAGCGCAGGATCCAGCCAGCTCAGGCCGTAAGTGACGACCAGGATCACCGCCGCCGCGCCTACCAGTGGCGAGATCACCCGCAGATAAAGATGATCCAGCGTGTCCACGTCCGCCACCAGGCGGTTGAGCAGGTCGGCCTGGCGGAAACGGGCGATGCCGCCCGGCGTCAGCGGCAGGATCTTGCTGAAGGTGAACACCCGCAGGTGCGACAGCACGCGGAAGGTGGCGTCGTGGCTGACCACGCGCTCGGCGTAGCGCCCGGCGGTGCGGAAGATCGCCGCGCCGCGCACGCCGGCGGCGGGCAGCATGTAGTTGAAGGTTAGCAGGCCCGCCAATCCGGCCAGCGAAGAGGCGGCCAGGAACCAGCCGGAGAGCGCCAGCAGGCCGATGCTGGCCAGCAGGGTGACGATCGCCAAAATGATGCCCAGGCTAATCAGCAGGCTATGGCGGCGATACAACGCCAAAAACGGCAGCAACACGCGCATGATTAAAGCTCCCCGCGGCGGTGGGCGATCAGAGTGGCGAACAGGCCCGGTTGGGCGCTGAGGGTGGCGTAATCGCCCTGTTGCACGATACGCCCGTTATCCATCACCCAAATCTGATCGTAGTCTTCGGTATCTTCCAACTGATGCGTCACCAGCAGGGTGGTTTGTTGATGCGAAGCGGCATTCAACGCCTGCATCACCCGTTGTTCGCTATGGGCATCGAGGCTGGCGGCCGGTTCATCGAGCAGCAGCAAGCGGCGCGGGCCGATCAGCGCCCGGGCGACCGCCACGCGCTGCGCCTGGCCGACCGACAGGCGGGCGGCGTTGTCGCCTACTTCGGTGTCGAGCCCCTGTGGCAGATAGGGCAACAGTTCGCTGACGTAGGCGTGTTCCACCGCCTGCTGCAGCTGCGCTTCGTCGGCCTGTGGGCAGCCCAACAGGATATTGGCACGCAAGGTTTGCGCCGGCAGGTGCGGGTTCTGCCCGACCCAGCTGAGCTGTTGACGCCAGTTTTCTGCGGACAGTTCACGCAGCTCGACGCCGTTGACGGTCAACGACCCACGGTAGGGCAGGAAGCCGAGCAGCAGATTGAGCAGCGAGCTTTTACCGGCGCCGCTCAGCCCGACCAGCGCCACGCGCTGCTGCGGTTGCAGGGTGAAACTCAGCGGCCCGGCCAGCAGCACGCCGTTCGGCGACAGGATTTCCAACTCGTTCGCCTGCAGCGTCAGCGGCTGATCGGCGGGCAGCTGCCGCGTGCCGTTGCCCATCTGCTCGCCTTCGGCGCTGAGGAAGGTTTCCAGCGCTTCCGCCGCGCCGACCGCCTGCGCCTTGGCATGATAGAAGGTGCCGAGATCGCGCAGCGGTTGGAAGAACTCCGGCGCCAGAATCAGCACCAGAAAACCGGAAAACAGCGTTACGCCGAGGCCATAGCTGCCGAAGTTGAGTTCGCCGAGGTAAGAAAAACCGAAATACACCGCCACTACGGCGATGGAGATCGACGCGAAGAACTCCAGCACGCCGGAGGAGAGGAAAGCCATGCGCAGCACTTCCATGGTGCGGCTGCGGAAGTCTTCGGAGGATTTGGCGATCTGCGCGGTTTCGGCCTGCGCGCGGTCGAACAGCCGCAGGGTGTCCAGGCCGCGCAGGCGGTCGAGGAAGTTACCGCTCAGTCGCGCCAGCGCCACAAAGTTGCGGCGGTTGGCGTCGGCGGCCCCCATGCCCACCAGCGCCATAAACAGCGGGATCAGCGGCGCGGTCGCCAACAGAATCAAACCGGCGGCCCAGTTGATCGGGAAGACGGCGATCAGGATCAGCAGCGGGATAAACACCGCCAGATACATCTGCGGCAGATAGCGCGAGTAATAGTCCTGCATATCCTCGATCTGCTCGACGATGATGCTGGCCCAGCTGCCCGCCGGTTTGCCCTGGATCCAGGCCGGCCCGAGCTGCTGCAGTTTATCCAGCACCTGCCGGCGCATACGCTGGCGGATCACCTGCCCGCACAGAAAACCGACCCGCTCCCGCAGCCAGCTAAGCAGCGCCCGCAGCGCGAACGCGACGATCAGCCAGATAAACGAAGGGATCAGCTGTTCGCGCGGGATGTGCTCGATGATCAGGGCGTGCAGCAGGCTGGCCAGCAGCCACGCCTGCGCCACGATCAGCAGGCCGCTGAACAGCCCCAACAGCATGGAAAGGCGCAGCCAACGCTGCGCTAACGAACTCTGGGTTTTAAGCCAACGGGTTAACTGTTGCTGTCTGGTTTTTTTCATCAGATATGCGTCTGCGTCGCCGGCGCCCGTTTGTTACGGGCTGGGTTAACGTACTGTTAAATAATAGTGTTTGGCGCAATCGGCGACAAACAAGCGAGGCCTCATGTTACCTCGTCACCCGGCAGACTGAAAAGAATAAAGCGGGCAAATATGGCTATAACAGATGGGAAGGAGAGATTGCTAAACCCAGAAACAAAAAAAGCGGCTCGAGAGCCGCTTTTTGCCGATGATGAAAACGTCTTAGCAGACTTCCGCGCCGGCGATGCCGTCCAGATAACGCTCTGCGTCCAGCGCCGCCATGCAGCCGGTGCCGGCGGAGGTGATCGCCTGACGGTAGATGTGATCCATCACGTCGCCCGCGGCGAAGACGCCGGGGATAGTGGTTTGGGTCGCATTGCCGTGAATGCCGGACTGCACCTTGATGTAGCCGTTTTCCAGCTCCAGCTGACCGCCGAAGATGCCGGTGTTCGGGCTGTGGCCGATGGCGATGAACACGCCGGCCAGTTCCAGCTCACGGGTTTCGTTCTCCGCTTTGGTGCTGCGGATGCGCACGCCGGTCACGCCCATTTCATCGCCCAGTACTTCATCCAGGGTATGGTCGGTGTGCAGCACGATGTTGCCGCTTTTCACTTTTTCCATCAGCCGGTCGATCAGGATTTTCTCCGAGCGGAAGCTGTCGCGGCGGTGGATCAGGTGAACCTCGGCGGCGATGTTTGACAGGTACAGCGCTTCTTCAACGGCGGTATTGCCGCCGCCGACCACCGCGACTTTCTGGTTGCGGTAGAAGAAACCGTCGCAGGTTGCGCAGGCGGAAACGCCTTTGCCCTTGAACGCGTCTTCGGAAGGCAGGCCCAGATAGCGGGCGGAGGCGCCGGTTGCGATGATCAGCGCGTCGCAGCTGTATTCACCGCTGTCGCCGAACAGGCGGAACGGACGCTGCTGTAGATCGACGCTGTTGATGTGGTCGAAGACGATTTCAGTCTGGAACTTCTCCGCGTGCTCGCGCATGCGCTCCATCAACGCCGGGCCGGTCAGGCCTTCGGCGTCGCCGGGCCAGTTTTCCACTTCGGTGGTGGTGGTCAGCTGGCCGCCTTGTTCCAGGCCAGTGATCAGCACCGGGTTCAGGTTGGCGCGCGCCGCGTAGACGGCGGCGGTGTAACCGGCCGGGCCGGAACCCAGAATCAGTAATTTGCTATGTTTAGCCGTGCCCATGAATAACCTCTTTATTCCACAATGGCGGACAATGAAGCCGATTGTAGGGAAAATGGCGCAGTAAAAAAAGCGCCGGGCGACGTTGTTAACGATTTGTATGATAGTTGTCGCCTATTAATGCATCCGTTGTCGGTAAATGGTTCGTCGAACGCAGAAATTTAACTTATCAAAACCGCATGCGGCCAGCGAATCGCCAACCGTGCAAAAACGGCGCACTCTGCGGCTTCCGCCGTTCCCTGCCGGGGCTTATCGGCCAGCGATTCATAATCAAAAATGGGATGCAGACTTTTCATGACGGTACGTTGTTCTGATTTTGCTTCTTTTACTTTGACAATCCGCTGCGCATTTGCGAAAACATCATAGGAAGAAGAAATTATCCCCGTAACACCAGAAAATCGTACGTATTTGCGCCGCAAGGTGACGATACGCAGCGGGAGTGCGGAGCAGGACGCGCAAGCGTTTGCTGATTTTTTCTCGACCGAAACATCGTTGCCGGCGCTGCGCGGAGTTGGACAGACAGGCTGCGCGGCGTGGAATGATGGTAGTGAAGAAGCACATGACAGGCATCGGGTCTTCGCTTGGAACGAACCCTTACACATTGACGTTGGCTAGGGTGTGGCAAGTGCACGGAAGAAAATAAGAGAGACAATAATAATGGCAGACAACAAGAAACGCCCGGGTAAAGATCTTGACCGTATCGACCGCAACATCCTGAATGAGCTGCAGAAGGATGGGCGTATTTCGAACGTCGAGCTTTCGAAGCGCGTGGGGTTATCCCCGACACCATGTTTGGAGCGCGTGCGCCGTCTCGAGCGCCAGGGTTTCATTCATGGCTATACCGCATTGCTGAACCCGCATTATCTGGATGCGTCGCTGCTGGTTTTCGTGGAGATCACGTTGAACCGCGGCGCGCCGGATGTGTTTGAGCAATTCAACTCGGCAGTGCAGAAGCTTGAAGAGATTCAGGAGTGTCATCTGGTTTCCGGCGATTTCGACTACCTGTTGAAAACCCGCGTACCGGACATGTCGGCTTACCGCAAATTGCTGGGCGAAACCTTGCTGCGTTTGCCGGGGGTTAACGACACCCGTACCTACGTAGTGATGGAAGAAGTGAAACAGAGTAACCGTCTGGTTATCAAAACACGGTAAGGTGCAGGTGCAAAACCTGATTAAATTGGTTACACTCCTGTTTATTCATACAGTTTCGGCGCCGGGGCAGTTTCTCGGCGCTGTTGCTATGTCAGCTAACAGGAACCTGGAGAGCCTTTCTTGAGCCAGGAATATACAGAAGATAAAGAAGTTACCCTGAAAAGACTCAGCAGTGGCCGGCGTTTGCTGGAAGCTGTGCTTATCGTGGTAGCGATTTTTGCCGTTTACCTCATGGCTGCGTTGGTCAGTTTCAACCCGTCTGACCCAAGCTGGTCGCAGACCGCGTGGCATGAGCCGATTCACAATCTGGGCGGCGGTGTCGGGGCCTGGTTGGCCGATACGCTGTTTTTCACCTTCGGTGTGCTCGCTTACGCGATACCGCCGATCATGCTGGTCCTGTGCTGGGCGGCTTATCGCCAACGCAGCAACAGAGACTACATCGACTATTTCGCGCTTTCCCTGCGCCTGATCGGCACCCTGGCGTTAGTGCTCACCTCCTGCGGGTTGGCGGCGCTGAACGTTGACGATCTCTATTACTTCGCCTCCGGCGGCGTGATCGGCAGCCTGCTGAGCAACGCCATGTTGCCGTGGTTCAACGGCATCGGCGCTACGCTGGCGCTGCTGTGCGTATGGGCGGCGGGGTTGACGCTGTTTACCGGCTGGTCCTGGCTGGTGATCGCCGAGAAGATCGGCGGGGCGGTGTTGGGCGTTGCGACGGTGATGACCAATCGCTCACGCCGCGAAGAACGCTATTTCGAAGATGACGAGCGTTACGTTGACGACGAACCTGAGCAGGCAGGGAAGGGCGCCGCAGCAGCAGCTGCCGCGACTGCCGCCGGAGCCACAGCCGCCGATGACGACGTGCTGTTCTCCGCGCCTTCGGTCACCGAAAGCGCCAAAGCGGCGGCGGAAGACGCCGCCGATCCGTTGCTCAGCGGCCTGCGCGCCGACGATGGCGAGCTTGAAGCAGAAGCTGCACCCAGCGCGCCGGTGGCTTCGCCTGCACCGACGGTGAAGGCAGAGATCCACGAGCCCGTTGCTGCGCCGATCGCCGCTCAGGCGCCGTCGGTAACGGTGGCGCCGGCCGCACCGGCCTCGGTCAATCAGCACCCGATAAGTGCGCCGGCGCAAGACGCTACGCCGCCGCTGTACTCCTTCGAGATCCCGGAAGAAACGCCTGCGCCTAAGGCGACGCGTCCTGTCGATCCTTATCAGGATGACGATGAGCCGCGCCTCGGCAACTGGCAAGAGCCGGCCGCGCCGCAGCCGCCGGCGCGTTCTCCCTTTGATTTTACCGCCGCACAGCGTGACAGCGTTGACATCGGCAGTTCGAACGGTTTCAGCGCCACCGGCGCCAAACCGCAGCCGGATACGGCGGCAGCCGCTGCTGCGGGCGTTGCGGCGGCGACCTTTATGCCGGCCTTCACGGCGACCAGCGACGGCAATCCGCAGGTTAAGCAGGGCATCGGCCCTGAACTGCCGCGGCCGAACCCGGTGCGCATCCCGACCCGTCGCGAGCTGGCTTCCTACGGCATCAAGCTGCCTTCGCAGCGTGCGGCCGAACAGGAACAGCGGCAGACAGAGGCGGAGCCTCAACAGCTGACGGCGGCGAACCCGCAGGAAGAAGAGGCGCTGCAAGAAGCCGCGCTGCGCCAGGCGTTCGCCGAGCAGCAAAGCCAGCGCTACGGCGAAAGCTACGCGCCGGAGCAGGATGATGAACAGGCTCAGCAGGAGGCCGAGCTGAGCAAAGCGTTCGCCGAGCAACAGAGCCAGCGTTACGGCGAACACCAGCAGGACGACGAAGCGGCGCGGCAAGAGGCTGCGCTGCGTCAGGCATTCGCCGAGCAGCAGCAGGCGCGTTATGGCCAGCAAGAGCCTGCTCCGCAGGCGCCGGCCGCCAGCCCGGTCGATACCCGCAATGCTTTCAGCTTCTCGCCGATGGCGGATCTGGTGGACGATGGCCCGAGCGAGCCGATGTTCACGCTGTCGCCGCAGCTTGAAGAGCGCATTGAACTGGAAAGCGAGCAAGAGGACGACGTGCCGTTCGGTCAGTTTGAGCCTGCGGCGCCGGCTGCTCAACCTCAGCAATCGCACCCTCAGCCGCAGCAATACCAACAGCCGCAGCAGCAACCGTATCAGCAGCCGTCGCAACCGCAATATCAGCAGCCGCAGCAACAGCCGCAGGTGCAGCAGCCTCAGCAGCCTCAGCAACCTCAGGCCGAGCAGCATCCGGCGATGGACAGTTTGATTCACCCGTTCCTGATGCGCAACGATCAGCCGCTGCAGAAACCGACCACGCCGCTGCCGACGCTGGATCTGCTGACAGAAGCGCCGAAAGAGGTGGAGCCGGTCGATTCCTTCGCGCTGGAACAGAAAGCGCGCCTGGTGGAGGCCAGCCTGGCCGATTATCGCGTGAAAGCCGACGTGGTGGACATCCTGCCGGGGCCGGTCATCACCCGCTTCGAGCTGGATCTGGCGCCGGGCGTTAAAGCGGCGCGCATTTCCAACCTGTCGCGCGATCTGGCGCGCTCGCTGTCGACTTCGGCAGTGCGCGTGGTGGAAGTGATCCCCGGTAAGCCTTATGTCGGTCTGGAGCTGCCGAACGCCAAGCGGCAAACGGTATATCTGCGCGAGGTGCTGGATTGCCCGGCTTTCCGTGACAATCCGTCGCCACTGTCCATCGTATTGGGTAAAGACATCTCCGGCGAACCGGTAGTGGCCGATCTGGGCAAAATGCCGCACTTGCTGGTCGCCGGTACCACCGGTTCCGGTAAGTCGGTCGGGGTCAACGCCATGATCCTGAGCATCTTGTATAAGGCCACGCCGAAAGAAGTGCGCTTTATCATGATCGACCCGAAAATGCTGGAGCTGTCGGTTTACGAAGGCATTCCACACCTGTTGACCGACGTGGTCACCGACATGAAAGACGCCGCCAACGCGCTGCGCTGGTGCGTGGGTGAAATGGAACGCCGCTACAAGCTGATGTCAGCTCTGGGCGTGCGTAACCTGGCCGGCTACAACGAGCGCGTCGATCAGGCCGAAGCGATGGGGCGTCCGATCCCGGATCCATTCTGGAAGCCGACCGACAGCATGGACATCACGCCGCCGGTGCTGGAGAAAGAGCCGTACATCGTGGTGATGGTCGACGAATTCGCCGATCTGATCATGACGGTGGGCAAGAAGGTCGAAGAGTTGATCGCTCGCCTGGCGCAGAAAGCGCGTGCGGCGGGTATCCACCTGGTGCTGGCGACCCAGCGTCCGTCGGTGGATGTGATCACCGGCCTTATCAAGGCCAACATCCCGACGCGTATCGCCTTTACCGTGTCGAGCAAGATCGACTCTCGCACCATCCTCGATCAGGGGGGCGCCGAGTCCTTGCTGGGCATGGGTGATATGCTTTATCTGGCGCCGAACTCCTCGATCCCGGTGCGCGTACATGGCGCATTCGTGCGCGATCAGGAAGTGCATGCGGTGGTCAAGGATTGGAAAGCGCGCGAGCGGCCCCAATATAAAGAGGGCATTCTCAGCGGCGGTGAAGACGGCGAGGGCGGTGCCGGCGGCGGTATGGACGGTGACGAAGAGCTGGATCCGCTGTTTGATCAGGCGGTGGATTTCGTGGTGGATAAACGCCGCGCCTCCATCTCCGGCGTACAGCGCCAGTTCCGCATCGGCTATAACCGCGCCGCGCGCATCATCGAACAGATGGAAGCGCAGGGCATCGTCAGCGAGCAGGGGCACAACGGCAACCGCGAGGTGCTGGCGCCGCCGCGGCACGATTGATGGTCGTTTAACCATTGCAACTCAATAAGAAAGGGCCGCTTAAGCGGCCCTTGTGCAAAGAAGCGTAAACCCGTTTCTTCTCGGAACATTGGCCTACCGGCCGTTCGCCGGCTTCGGGTAAAGTAACGGGGTAAAGGGTTGATTTGACCCGCACGGCGCCGCCTTGCGGTTAACGCATTTCATAAGGTATCTGGAATAATGAAAAAACTGTTAGTTGCCTGCTGTCTGCTTTCGGGATTCGCTTCTACCTCCGTGCTGGCCGACGCCGCACAGGATCTGCAAAGTCGCCTGGCGAAGGTGAACAGTTTCCACGCCAGCTTCTCGCAAACCGTGACCAGCGCCGACGGCGCCGCGGTGCAACAGGGTGAAGGCGAGCTGTGGGTGAAGCGGCCGAACCTGTTCAACTGGCACATGACGTCACCCGATGAGAGCGTGCTGGTCTCCGATGGCCAAACCCTGTGGTTCTATAACCCGTTCGTTGAGCAGGTGACGGCGACCTGGCTGAAGAACGCCACCGGCAATACGCCGTTTATGCTGATCACCCGCAACAATGCCAGCGACTGGAAGCAGTACAACGTGAAGCAAAAGGGCGATGATTTCGAGCTGACGCCGAAATCCGCCAGCGGCAACCTGAAGCAGTTCGCCATCAGCGTGACCAACAGCGGCACCATCCGCAGCTTCGCCGCGGTGGAGCAGGACGGCCAGCGCAGCGCTTATACGCTGAAAAGCCAGCAGAACGTCACCGCCGATCCGGCCAAATTCAAATTTACCCCGCCTAAGGGGGTGACGCTGGACGACCAGCGCCAGTGAGGTGCAAGTGAGTAATAATCTGTCGCTCGATTTTTCCCAGAACGAGTTCCAGCCGTTGGCCGCGCGTATGCGGCCGACCACGCTGGCGCAGTATATCGGCCAGCAGCACCTGCTGGCCGCCGGCAAGCCGCTGCCGCGTGCCATCGAGGCCGGGCAGCTGCACTCGATGATTTTATGGGGGCCGCCGGGCACCGGGAAGACGACGCTGGCAGAGCTGATCGGCCGTTATGGTCAGGCGGATGTCGAACGAATTTCCGCCGTGACCTCCGGGATCAAGGAGATCCGCGAGGCGATCGAACGGGCGCGGCAAAACCGCGACGCCGGCCGCCGCACTATTCTGTTCGTCGATGAAGTGCACCGCTTCAACAAAAGTCAGCAGGACGCCTTCCTGCCGCACATTGAAGACGGCACCATCACCTTTATCGGCGCCACTACCGAAAACCCGTCGTTCGAACTGAATTCGGCGCTGCTGTCGCGTGCCCGCGTCTATTTGTTGAAGGCGCTGACCGCCGAAGACATCGGCCAGGTGCTGGATCAGGCGATGAACGACAAGGCGCGCGGTTTTGGCGGCCAGAACGTCGAGCTGCCGGCGGAAACGCGCCGCCTGCTGTCGGAGCTGGTGGGCGGCGATGCGCGCCGGGCGCTGAACAGCCTGGAAATGATGGCGGACATGGCGGAGCTCGACGCCAAAGGCGTACGGGTGCTGACGCCGGAGCTGCTGAAAGAGGTGTCGGGCGAGCGCAGCGCGCGCTTCGACAACAAGGGCGACCGTTATTACGACCTGATTTCCGCGCTGCATAAATCGGTGCGCGGTTCGGCGCCGGACGCCGCGCTGTATTGGTATGCGCGCATCATTACCGCCGGCGGCGATCCGCTCTATGTGGCGCGCCGTCTGTTGGCGATCGCCTCTGAAGACGTGGGCAACGCCGATCCGCGCGGCATGCAGGTGGCGATCGCCGCCTGGGATTGTTTCACCCGCGTGGGGCCGGCGGAGGGCGAACGCGCCATTGCGCAGGCGATCGTCTATCTGGCCTGCGCGCCGAAAAGCAACGCGGTTTACACCGCGTTCAAGGCCGCCATGCGCGACGCCAGGGAGCAGGCCGATTATGACGTGCCGGAGCATTTGCGCAACGCGCCGACCAAGCTGATGAAGGAGATGGGGCTGGGGGCGGAGTACCGTTACGCCCACGACGAACCCAACGCCTACGCCGCCGGCGAGAACTACTTCCCGCCCGAAATGGCCCATACGCGCTACTACCAACCGACCTCGCGCGGGCTGGAAGGGAAAATCGGCGAAAAGTTGGCATGGCTGGCTGAGCAGGATCAAAATAGCCCGACAAAACGCTACCGCTAGCGTGGCCGTTGCGGTAAGGTTAGCGGGTATCACTCTTCTTTTATGCGGCTATAAATCAGCCGCATAGAACAACAACACTTCTTTCAATAACAACAAGCACAGGATTAGCATGCTCGATCCCAATCTGCTGCGTAATGAGCTAGACGCAGTCGCCGTCAAACTGGCTCGCCGAGGCTTTAAACTCGATCTGGATCTGCTGCGTTCGCAGGAAGAACGCCGCAAAGTTCTGCAGGTAGAAACTGAAACGCTGCAAGCGGAACGCAACTCCCGATCGAAATCCATCGGCGCGGCCAAAGCGCGTGGGGAAGACATCGAGCCGCTGCGTCGCGAAGTGAACGAGCTGGGTGACAAGCTGGATGCCGCCAAGGCGGCGCTGGATGCGCTGCAAAGCGAGATCCGCGATTACGCCCTGACGCTGCCTAACCTGCCGGACGACGCGGTGCCGGATGGTAAAGACGACAGCGAAAACCTGGAAGTCACCCGCTGGGGCGAACCGCGCCAGTACGACTTCGCGGTGCGCGATCACGTCGATCTGGGCGAAATGGCCGGCGGGCTGGATTTTGCCGCCGCAGTTAAGCTGACCGGTTCACGCTTCGTGGTGATGAAAGGGCAAATCGCCCGCATGCACCGCGCGCTGTCCCAGTTCATGCTGGATCTGCACACCGAGCAGCATGGCTATCTGGAGGCCTACGTGCCTTATCTGGTCAACCACGCCACGCTGTACGGCACCGGCCAGCTGCCGAAGTTCGGCGAAGATCTGTTCCATACCCGCCCGCTGGAAGAAGAAGCCGACAGCAGCAACTACGCGCTGATCCCAACGGCGGAAGTGCCGCTGACCAACTTGGTGCGCGACGAGATCGTGGAAGAGGAATCTCTGCCGCTGAAGATGACCGCACACACGCCATGCTTCCGTGCGGAAGCCGGTTCTTACGGCCGCGACACCCGTGGTTTGATCCGCATGCACCAGTTCGACAAGGTTGAAATGGTGCAGATCGTCCGTCCGGAAGATTCGATGGATGCCCTGGAAGAGCTGACCGGGCACGCGGAAAAAGTGCTGCAGCTGCTGAACCTGCCTTACCGCAAGGTGCTGCTGTGCACCGGAGACATCGGCTTCGGCGCGTGCAAGACTTACGATCTGGAAGTGTGGCTGCCGGCGCAGAACACCTACCGCGAGATCTCGTCCTGCTCCAACATGTGGGACTTCCAGGCGCGTCGCATGCAGGCGCGCTGCCGCAGCAAGGCCGATAAGAAACCGCGTCTGGTTCACACGCTGAACGGTTCCGGCCTGGCGGTCGGCCGTACGCTGGTGGCGGTGCTGGAAAACTACCAGCAGGCCGACGGCCGCATTCAGGTGCCTGAAGTGCTGCGTCCTTATATGGGCGGCCTGGAATACATCGGTTAAACGGCAAAGCATTTGAAAAAAGCGCCTGCGGGCGCTTTTTTTATGTCGGAAATTCAGTCTGTCGCCAGCGCGTAGGCTTGTTTAATGTAGTCCGCCAGGTGCTTGCTTTTCACTTCGGCGGGCGAGTGGAGCTTGATGTGCCGCCGATACTGGCCGTTGCCCTCGAGCAGGTGATAACGATCTTCCAGGCGGTAGCCCTGGCCGAACTCTACCGTGACGTGGCTGCGGTAGGCGAAAACGCCGCAGAAAAATTGAGTATGCGAGAACATGATGCCGCCGTATTTGACCGATTCGGTGACGCCACTGCCGCTCGCCGCGGCGACCCGGCGTACCTGTTGTACGATCTCCAGCAGCTCGCCGTGCGTGCTGCCGATGTCCGCCAGCAAGGTCTCGACCGCCGCATTATTTGCCTGACTCATCTCGCTTCTCCGTCGTTAAATCCGCTCTGCGCTGAGCATAGCGCTTTTTCAGCCGCTTAGCCGGAAACAAATCGTGCGCTGGAATGATAAGAGGCGATTGACTTTTTTATCGCCAGTGGCATGATGCGCGCACTCTCATTGCGCGTTCGGTCACAATTTCACTATGTCCGCTTACTCCCGCCCGGTGCTCTTATTGCTCTGCGGCCTCTTGCTGCTCACGGTATCCATTGCCGTTTTGAATACGTTAGTGCCGCTTTGGTTAACCCATGCTCAGCTGTCGACCTGGCAAGTGGGTATGGTCAGCTCCTCTTATTTCAGCGGCAACCTGTTGGGCACGTTGGTAGCGGGCAAACTGATCCAGCGCGTTGGCTTCACCCGCAGCTATCATCTCTCTTGTTTGCTGTTCGCCGCCGCGACCGCCGGCATGGTGCTGTCGATCGATTTCTGGAGCTGGCTGGGCTGGCGCTTCTTCGCCGGCGTCGGTTGCGCCTGGATCTGGGTGATCGTGGAGAGCGCGCTTTTGCGCAGCGGCAATTTGAGCAACCGTGGCCAGCTGCTGGCGGCCTATATGATTGTCTATTACCTCGGTACGGTGACCGGCCAGTTACTGTTGAGCATGACCTCGACCGAATTGCTGCACGTGGTGCCGTGGGTGACCGCCATCGTGATCAGCGCCATGCTGCCGATGCTGTTCGCGCGGGTCAACCGCCATGAAGACGAGCCGCAGCAGGCAGCGGTGTGGACAATGTTGAGACGCCGCAGCGCGCGCCTCGGCATCAACGGCTGCATCATCTCCGGCATCGTGCTCGGTTCGCTGTACGGCCTGATGCCGCTGTACCTCTCTCATCAGGGCATGAGCGACGCCAACGTCGGTTACTGGATGGCGCTGCTGGTCAGCTCCGGCATCGTCGGCCAATGGCCGGTCGGGCGTCTGGCCGATCGTTACGGGCGCCTGCTGGTGCTGCGCATTCAGGTGTTCGTAGTGATCCTCGCCAGCGTGGCGATGCTTGGCAACTACGCCATGGCGCCTTCGCTGTTCATCCTCGGCTGCGCCGGTTTTACCCTGTACCCGGTGGCGATGTCCTGGGCCTGCGAGAAGGCGCTGCCGCACGAACTGGTGGCGATGAACCAGGCGCTGCTGATGAGCTACACCATCGGCAGCCTGCTGGGCCCATCAATGACGGCGCTGCTGATGCAAAACTACTCCGATCGCGTGCTGTTCGTGATGATCGCCGCCGTGGCGCTGGTTTACCTGCTGATGCTGCTGAAGAAGCAGAAGCCGGATCGCCATCACACGCCGTTCGCCGCCGCCTGAGCATAAAAAAACCGGCCATGAGCCGGTTTTTTCTTTGGCGCTGCGTCAGTCAGTAGATCACTTTGTGGCCGTAGCTTTCCAGGATGCCTTTGACGCGGTCCATGGTCTCGGCCTTCGGCGGATGCACGCCGTCCAGTTTGTACTCTTCCCCCATCGCTATCCATTTGTGCTTGCCCAGCTCGTGGTAAGGCAGCAGCTCGATTTTCTCGATGTTGGTCATGTCTTTGGTGAACTCGCCCAGCAGGTGCGCCGATTTATCGTCGTCTGACCAACCCGGCACCACCACGTAACGGATCCAGGTGCGCTGGTTGCGTTTCGCCAGGTAGCGGGCGAATTCCAGCGTGCGATGGTTGGAAACGCCGACCAGATTCTGGTGGATCTCATCGTTCATCTGTTTCAGATCCAGCATCACCAGATCGGTAGTGTCCAGCAGCTCGTCGATCACCGGATCGTAGCGGCGCACGAAGCCGTTGGTATCCAGGCAGGTATTGATGCCTTCGGCGTGGCAGGCGCGGAACCAGTCGCGCACGAATTCAGCCTGCAGGATCGCTTCGCCGCCGGATGCGGTCACGCCGCCGCCGGAAGCGTTCATGAAGTGGCGGTAGGCCACCGCGTCTTTCATCAGCTCTTCGACGGTCACTTCTTTGCCGCCGTGGGTATCCCAGGTGTCGCGGTTATGGCAATAGAGGCAGCGCATCAGGCAGCCCTGGAAGAAGACGATAAAGCGGATCCCTGGCCCGTCGACGGTGCCGCAGGATTCGAAGGAGTGGATGCGACCAGTTACTGACATTGCGGGGTTTTCTCCAATATTGACTGTCAAACGCAGTCTAAAAATAGGCGCGTGGCCGCCGGCCAGGTATCTGCGATGCAGTGGCGGAGTGAGCCCGCCACCGGGGGTAATGATGCCTGTCGGCCGGTCAGTTGCCGGATAATTGTTTTGCCGGCTATCCATTCAGTATAGATGTCCGGCAAAACAGACTCGTACAGAGTCAGGGGAGAGCGGTGGGAGAAAAGGGCCGCCAGAACCGGCCCTGACGTTGCTACCGGGCGGTTTCCCGCCCGGCTGGCGCATTACATCGTTTGAGTGAAGGTACGAGTAATGACGTCCTGCTGTTGCTCTTTGGTCAGCGAGTTGAAGCGCACGGCGTAACCGGAGACGCGGATGGTCAGCTGAGGGTATTTCTCAGGGTTTTCCATCGCGTCCAGCAGCATTTCGCGGTTCATTACGTTGACGTTCAGGTGCTGGCCGCCTTCGATGGAGGCTTCATGGTGGAAGTAACCATCCATCAGGCCCGCCAGGTTGGCTTTACGCACGTCGTCGTCTTTACCCAGCGCGTTAGGCACGATGGAGAAGGTGTAGGAGATCCCGTCTTTCGCGTAGGCAAACGGCAGTTTGGCTACCGAGGTCAGGGAGGCGACTGCGCCTTTCTGGTCGCGGCCGTGCATCGGGTTGGCACCTGGGCCGAACGGTGCGCCGGCGCGGCGGCCATCCGGGGTGTTACCGGTTTTCTTACCGTACACCACGTTGGAGGTGATGGTCAGTACGGACTGGGTCGGTACCGCGTTGCGGTAGGTGCGCAGTTTCTGAATTTTCTTCATGAAACGTTCCACCAGGTCGCAGGCGATGTCATCGACGCGGGCGTCGTTGTTACCGAACTGTGGATACTCGCCTTCCACTTTGAAGTCGATAGCCAGGCCGTCTTCGTCGCGAATGGTGGTGACTTTCGCGTACTTGATGGCGGACAGGGAGTCGGCTGCAACGGACAGACCGGCAATGCCGCAAGCCATCGTGCGATAAACGTCACGGTCATGCAGCGCCATCAGCGCAGCTTCGTAGCTGTACTTGTCGTGCATGTAGTGAATGATGTTCAGCGCGGTCACGTACTGCTTGGCCAGCCAATCCATAAAGTGGTCCATGCGGGCCATGACTTTGTCATAGTCCAGCACTTCGTCCATCATCGGCGCTTCTTTCGGGCCGACCTGCATTTTCAGTTTCTCGTCAACGCCGCCGTTGATGGCGTAAAGCATGGTTTTCGCCAGGTTGGCGCGGGCGCCGAAGAACTGCATTTGCTTACCGACGATCATCGGGCTGACGCAACAGGCGATGGCGTAGTCATCGTTGTTGAAGTCAGGACGCATCAGGTCGTCGTTTTCGTACTGTACGGAAGAGGTGTCGATGGACACTTTCGCCGCGAATTTCTTGAAGTTCAGCGGCAGCTTCTCAGACCACAGGATGGTCATGTTCGGCTCCGGAGACGGCCCCATGGTGTACAGGGTGTTCAGGAAGCGGAAGCTGTTTTTGGTGACCAGGGTACGGCCGTCGACGCCCATACCGGCCAGGGATTCGGTCGCCCAGATTGGGTCGCCGGAGAACAGTTCATCGTACTCAGGGGTACGCAGGAAGCGCACCATACGCAGTTTCATCACCAGGTGGTCGATCAGTTCCTGCGCTTGCTCTTCGGTCAGTTTGCCCGCCTTGATGTCACGCTCGATGAACACGTCGAGGAAGGTGGACACGCGGCCGAAGGACATGGCGGCGCCGTTCTGGGATTTCACCGCGGCCAGGTAGGCGAAGTAGGTCCACTGCACCGCTTCTTGGGCGCTGGTGGCCGGGCCGGAGATGTCGTAACCGTATTTGGCGGCCATCTCTTTGATCTGAGCCAGCGCGCGATGCTGTTCAGCGATCTCTTCGCGCAGCTGGATGGTCATTTCCAGGTCTTCGCCGTTTTCCAGTTTTTCCTGCAGCGATTTGAACTGGTTCAGCTTGTCGGCCATCAGGAAGTCGATGCCGTACAGCGCCACGCGGCGGTAGTCG
Source organism: Serratia sp. X3 (assembly GCF_014982455.1). NCBI lineage: Bacteria > Pseudomonadati > Pseudomonadota > Gammaproteobacteria > Enterobacterales > Yersiniaceae > Serratia > Serratia sp. X3. The sequence continues at coordinate 2,053,574 of NZ_JADCNB010000001.1, read as the reverse complement.
CCGATGATGCGGCCACGGCCGTAAGCGTCTGGCAGACCGGTCAGCACGCCGGATTTACGGCAGTTCAGGATGTCTTTGGTGTAAACGTCGAATACGCCCTGGTTGTGGGTTTTACGGTATTCGGTGAACACTTTTTTCAGCTGCGGATCCAGTTCGCGGCCGTACACTTTGCACGAACCTTCGACCATTTTGATGCCGCCGAACGGGATCAGCGCGCGTTTCAGAGGGGCGTCGGTCTGCAGACCCACGATGGTTTCCAGCTCTTTGGCGATGTAACCCGCGTCGTGAGAAACGATGGTTGAAGCAACGTTGGTGTCGAAATCAACCGGCGCATGAGTGCGGTTTTCCAGTTTGATCCCTTCCATAACCTTGTCCCACAAGGTGGTGGTGGCTTGAGTTGCGCCAGCCAGGAAGGATTCGTCACCTTCATAAGGCGTGTAGTTTTTCTGGATGAAGTCACGAACGTTGACTTCATTCTGCCAGTCACCCTTGCTGAAACCTTCCCAAGCGTTGGCTAATTTCTCGTTAAGTTCGGTCATTGTACACCTACCTTTGATTGTGGATTTCTAACTCTGCGCGCGGTAACTCACAGCTTAGTGCTGTTCGCGGCCCCCGCGCAGATAAATTACCCAGTAAGTCAACCCAACCAGCAGACCGCCGCCGATGATGTTACCAATGGTGACCGGAATCAGGTTGTCGATGATGAAGTTGCTTACTGTCAGATGAGCGAATTGCTCAGGTACCGCCCCTACGGCTTGCCAGAATTCCGGCGTGGCGAAGTGTTTGACCACGATGCCCATAGGGATCATAAACATGTTGGCGATGCTGTGTTCGAAGCCGCTGGCGACAAACATACCGACCGGCAGCACCATGGCGAGCATCTTGTCGGTCAGGGTACGGCCGGAGTAGCTCATCCAGACCGCCAGGCAGACCATCAGGTTAGCCAGAATGCCGAGGCAGACGGCTTCGATAAAGGTGTGATGCAGCTTGTGGTCCGCGGTTTGCAGAACATTCAGGCCCCACTGGCCGTTGGCGACCATATACTCGCCAGAGAACCAGATCAGCGCCACGAAGAACAGCGCGCCGACCAGGTTGCCGAGATAAACGTTCAGCCAGTTGGCGCCCAGTTGGCCCCAGCTGATGCGGCCGCTGGCCTTGGCGATGACGATAAGCACGGTAGAGGTGAACAGGTCGGCGCCCGACACCACCACCAGCATTAACCCGAGAGAGAAACAGATGCCGCCGACCAGTTTCGCCAGCCCGAAAGGCACGCCGGCAGTGCCGGTGGTCGCCGTGATGTAGAAAACGAAGGCAATGGAAATGAAGACACCGGCGGTGATCGCCAAATAAAACGTTTTCAGCGGATGTTTGGTGGCTTTATACACGCCGGCATCTTCAGCGATTTTCGCCGTTGCCGCAGGTAAAATCAGATCGAATGGGCTGTCAGTTTTCAAACTAACTCTCGCTCTTAAGGGTTAAAACAACGCAATGAGATACTAGCAAAGCAGTATAGGGGAAAATTTGATTTGGATCATAAGGCGGGGAAGTAGAGCGCCAAAATGGCATGCTTTCCGTGTGGTTTTTGTGTTTAATTTATTGAATTTAAACAAAAAAAATTTTTTTAATGTTTGCAATTTTTTTTGAATTCACCCGGTGTGCCGAGGGTGTCAAAGTTAAATTTTTAGGCGTTTTGTCGCCGTTCGCCGCTGAAAGTTTAATTATCGGTTAATTATTATTTCACCGTCCGGCAACAATCGCCGGTTTATTTATTCTTATGCTCGTTTAACCGCCTATTTTCCTGCGGGAAAATAAAACAGAATGCGTTGAAATAAACCGCAAAATGAAAACGCCGCAGCGGAGTGCGGCGTTTGACCGGGGAGGGTACCCCAAAAGTGGCGGTACCCCCAATGGCGATTAGGCCTTGGCCCAGTGACGGCGCTTGGCCGCCTGCAGCTTCTCGTAGGCCGCCAGCAGCGCCTGATGGGCCGGCAACGCCTTCAGATCGGCATCGACGGCGAACAGCCCGTTGAAGCGCTCTTCACCGCTGATGGCGGCCGAGGCCGCGTCCACCGCTTCCTGGCCGTACATTTTCACGAACGCGGTATAGTATTGCGCCGCTTCGCGCTCAGGCTCCTGCGCCAGCAGCAACAGCGTTTGCAGGCAACGGTAGTAGTTGCTGCGCGCCGGGCTCAGCACCGAGGCGTTGAAGTCCTGCGTCCACTCGGTCCAAATCAGCGCCTGATCCAGATCGCCGCCCGCCAGCGCCAGCATCGACTTCAGCTCGCCCACGCGCAGGGTATACCAGGCGTTGTCTTTGCCGCTGGCAATGCCCAGCAGTTCGCGTACGCGGGTGAAATCGTCCAGCCCTTCGTCGTCCAACTGCTCGATCAGCGCCAGGTATTCTTCCGGCTCCCACTCGCTGCCCGGCAACGCCAGCAGCGTATCGCGCAGGTGCGCGCCCATGCTGTTGTTGGCCAGCAGCAGGTCTTCCGCCGGGTAGATATCGGACATGCCCGGCACGATGATGCGGCAAGCGTAGACGCCCAGGTGTTCGTAGTCGGCGATGTACACTTCCGCGTCTTCTTTGTCGAAGATGCTCATCAGGGTGGCGAACTCTTCCTGCGTGCTGCCGCTGAAGTTCCAGTCAACGAACGGATAGTCCGCGTCCTGCTTGAACAGATCCCACGAGATCAGGCCGCTGGAGTCGATGAAGTGCGTTTCCAGGTTGGTGTGTTCCGCCACTTCTTCGTCATCGAAGGTCGGCGCGGTGAACACGTCGAGATCTTTCAGGCTGCGGCCCTGCAGCAGTTCGGTCACCGTACGCTCCAGCGCCACGCCGAAGTCCGGGTGCGCGCCGAACGAGGCGAAGCAGGTGCCGTTGGCCGGGTTGAACAGCACCACGCAGATCACCGGATAGTTGCCGCCCAGCGAGGCGTCGTAGGAGAGGATCGGGAAACCTTCCTCTTCCAGCTTGGCGATGGCTTCCACCACGCCCGGGTAGCGGTTCAGCACCTCGTCCGGGATCGCCGGCAGGCTGATGGATTCGGCGATAATGCGGTTTTTCACATAGCGCTCGAACACTTCCGACAGGCCCTGCACGCGCGCTTCGTTGGCGGTGTTGCCGGCGGACATGCCGTTGGAAACATACAGGTTGCCGATGATGTTCATCGGAATGTATACCGTTTGCTGATCGGACTGACGGGTGAACGGCAGCGCGCAGATGCCGCGATCGGCATTGCCGGACTGCAGATCGACAAGATCGCTGGCGCTCAGCTCTTGTTGCGGATCGTAGAAGGCGTGCAGACGCTCGTCGAGGATGCCGGCCGGCAGCGCATCGTCCGCCGGGATCGGGAACCATTTCTCATTCGGGTAGTGCACGAAGTCGCCTTCGGCGATCTGCTTGCCCAGATAGAAATCGGCGAAGAAGTAGTTGGTGGACAGGCGCTCGAAATATTCACCCAGCGCAGAGGCCAACGCGGCTTTTTTGCTGGCGCCTTTGCCGTTGGTGAAGCACAGCGGGCAATCGCGATCGCGAATGTGCACCGACCATACGTGCGGCACCGGGTTCAGCCAGGAGGCTTCTTCGATGTTGAAACCGAGATCGCTCAGTTTCTGCTGGAAACGGGCGATGGAATCTTCCAGGGCGGCGTCTTTACCGGGGATAAAAGTTTGCGTCATTGTCTTCACTTTTTGCGCGTACTAAAAACGCGCAATGATACGGGGTTTTACGCTGGAGCTCCACGTATTCCTAAAGCGGCGGCAAAGTCACAGTTTTTTTAAGGATAAAGGCCATAATTCAGCGAGTTATCTGTCACGGAGAAATCTAATGAAATCAGTGAAACTCAGCGTGTTAACCCTTTTGTTGACCGTCGTCAGCGCCTCGGCGCTGGCGCTGCCCAACATCACCCTGCTGGCGACCGGCGGCACCATCGCCGGCGGCGGCGATTCGGCGACGAAATCCAACTATACCGCGGGCAAACTGGGCGTCGAGGCGCTGGTCGATGCGGTGCCGGCGCTGAAGAACATCGCCAACGTGCAGGGGGAGCAGGTGGTTAACATCGGCTCGCAGGACATGAACGATCAGGTCTGGCTGACGTTGGCGAAGAAAATTGACGCCGACTGCGGCAAAACCGACGGCTTCGTCATCACCCACGGCACCGATACGCTGGAAGAGACGGCCTATTTCCTCGATCTGACGGTGAAGTGCGACAAGCCGGTAGTGCTGGTCGGGGCGATGCGGCCGGCGACGGCGATGAGCGCCGACGGCCCGTTCAACCTGTATAACGCGGTGGTGACGGCGGCGGATCCGCAATCGGCCAACCGCGGGGTGCTGGTGGCGATGAATGACAGCGTGCTGGACGCACGAGATGTCACCAAAACCAGCACCACCGCCGTGCAGACCTTCCAGTCGCCGAACTTCGGCCCGCTCGGGTATATCCACAACGGCAAGATCGATTATCAGCGTTCGCCGCAGCGCAAGCACACCCGGGAGACGCCGTTCGACGTCAGCAAGCTGAACGAACTGCCGAAGGTCGGCATCGTCTACAACTACGCCAATGCCTCCGATGCGCCGGTCAAGGCGCTGATCGCCGAAGGGTACCAGGGCATCGTCAGCGCCGGGGTCGGCAACGGCAACCTGTATAAAACCGTGTTCGACACCCTGGCGACGGCGGCGCACAGCGGCGTGGCGGTGGTGCGTTCTTCGCGCGTGCCGACCGGCGCCACCACCGAGGATGCGGAAGTGGACGACGCCAAGTACGGCTTCGTGGCCGCCGGCACGCTGAATCCGCAAAAGGCGCGCATTCTGCTGCAGCTGGCGTTGACGCAAACGAAAGATGCGAAGCAGATCCAGCAAATGTTCAATCAGTACTGATCGTTTTCTCTCCTGCGGGGGCCGTCCGGGCTCCCGCAGCCATCTCGGCTGAATACAGCATAAAACACCGCGTTAACCCGCTGAATTTCCCCATGTCGCAGGGTTTTATCGTCCAAAAAAACGCGACGACCGCAGAGCCTGTCATCACCCGGTGCGCCTGTTTGCCGCCGGCGGGCGAATAAGCGTTGCAGCCATGGGGCGTGAGTGATAAAACCGGAGGGTTGGTTAACGCGAGCGTTAACTTCGGGCGTCTTTTCGACAGGTCGCTTTTCTGCGGCGAACAGTGAATGTGGTGAGGGGAAATGACTCAGGTTTATAATTTTAGCTCTGGCCCGGCGATGCTGCCGGTGGAAGTGTTGCGTCGTGCGGAACAGGAACTGTGCAACTGGCACGGCCTGGGAACGTCAGTGATGGAGATCAGTCACCGCAGCAAAGAATTCATCGCCGTTGCCGAGCAGGCGGAACAGGATCTGCGCGATCTGCTGAAAGTCCCCTCCAACTATAAAGTGCTGTTTTGCCATGGTGGCGCGCGCGCGCAATTCGCCGCGCTGCCGCTGAACCTGCTGGGCGACAAGGCTACCGCCGACTATATCGACGGCGGCTATTGGGCGCACAGCGCCATCAAGGAAGCGGAAAAGTATTGCGCTCCGAACGTCATCGACGTGAAAACCCGCATCGACGGCCTGAGCGGCATCAAGCCGATGAAAGAGTGGCAGCTCAGCGCCGACGCGGCTTATGTGCACTATTGCCCGAATGAGACCATCGACGGCGTGGCCATCGATGAAACGCCGGACTTCGGCGACAAAGTGGTGATCGGCGATTACTCCTCGACCATCCTGTCCCGCCCGCTCGACGTCAGCCGCTTCGGCGTGATTTACGCCGGCGCGCAGAAAAATATCGGCCCGGCCGGCCTGACGCTGGTGATCGTGCGTGACGATCTGTTGGGCAAGGCGCGTAAAGAAGTGCCGTCGATCCTCGATTACACCGTGTTGGCCGAGAACGATTCGATGTTCAACACCCCGCCGACCTTCGCCTGGTACCTGTCCGGGCTGGTGTTCAAATGGCTGAAAGAGCAGGGCGGCCTGGTGGAGATGCAAAAACGCAATCAGGCCAAGGCCGAGTTGCTGTATGCGACCATCGATAAATCCGACTTTTACCGCAGCCAGGTGGCGATCGCCAACCGCTCGTGGATGAACGTGCCGTTCCAGCTGGCCGATGCAGCGCTGGATAAGGTGTTCCTCAGCGAAGCCGAGGCCATCGGCCTGCAGGCGCTGAAAGGCCACCGGGTAGTTGGCGGCATGCGCGCTTCTATTTACAATGCGATGCCGCTGGCCGGCGTACAGGCGCTGACCGACTTTATGACCGATTTCGAGCGTCGTCACGGTTGATCCCGTCAGCTCGCCGGGCGCGGGCTGACCAGGCTGTTGTCCTTTTGCATTAAAGCGGCTCCGGCATTATTCCGGAGCCGTTTCGTTTATCAGAATTGGAGAGTTTTGTTCACATGGTGGATTCCCTGACGTTACAACCGGTCGCCCTGGTCAATGGCACCGTCAACTTACCCGGCTCCAAGAGCGTTTCCAACCGTGCTCTGCTGCTGGCTGCGCTGGCGAAAGGCACGACCCGGCTGACCAACCTGCTGGACAGCGACGACGTGCGTCATATGCTGAACGCCCTGCAGGCGTTGGGCGTGAACTATCAGCTTTCCGCCGATCGCACCGTGTGTGAAGTCACCGGCGTGGCCGGGCCGCTGGTGGCCGAGCAGCCGTTGGAACTGTTCCTCGGCAACGCCGGGACGGCGATGCGCCCACTGGCGGCGGCGCTGTGCCTCGGCGAAGGCGACGTGGTGCTGACCGGGGAACCCCGCATGAAAGAGCGCCCGATCGGCCATCTGGTGGACGCGTTGCGCCAGGGCGGGGCGCAGATTGATTATCTCGAGCAGACCGATTACCCGCCGATTCGCCTGCGCGGCGGCTTCCAGGGCGGCGACGTCACCGTTGACGGCAGCGTCTCCAGCCAGTTCCTGACCGCGTTGCTGATGACTGCGCCGCTGGCGCCGCAGGATACGCAGATCCACATCAAGGGCGAGTTGGTTTCCAAGCCGTACATTGATATCACGCTGCACCTGATGCGTACCTTCGGCGTATCGGTGAGCCACGACAATTATCGGGTGTTCCACATTCAGGGGCGCCAGACGTATATCGCGCCGGGCGACTATCTGGTTGAAGGCGACGCTTCTTCCGCGTCCTACTTCCTGGCGGCGGCGGCGATCAAAGGCGGCACCGTGCGCGTGACCGGCATCGGCCGCAAAAGCGTGCAGGGTGACACCAAATTCGCCGATGTGTTGGAGAAGATGGGGGCGCGCATCACCTGGGGCGACGATTTCATCGAGTGCAGCCGCGGTGAACTGCGCGGCATCGATATGGACATGAACCACATTCCGGATGCGGCGATGACCATCGCCACCGCAGCGCTGTTCGCCGAGGGGCCGACCACCATCCGCAATATCTACAACTGGCGGGTGAAGGAGACTGACCGTCTGGCGGCGATGGCCACCGAGCTGCGCAAAGTGGGGGCGGAAGTGGACGAGGGCGAAGACTACATTCACGTCGTGCCGCCGGCCAAACTGCAGTTCGCCGAGATCGGCACCTACAACGATCACCGCATGGCAATGTGCTTCTCGCTGGTGGCGCTGTCGGATACCCCGGTCACGATCCTCGATCCGAAATGCACCGCGAAGACCTTCCCGGACTATTTCGAACAGCTGGCGCGCATCAGCCAGCCGGCGTAACCCGTCAAATCGTTTATTTTAAGGCCCCTTTGCGGGCCTTTATCGTTTTTGACCTTTGGCGACCGGCGTTTCTTCTATACTTTTTCGCGGTTGTGCGCTTATTTTCAACAACCGGACAGTTCCAGGGTAACAGATCGCCGTAGGGCAGCGTATAATACGCCACCGTATTTGCCCCTGATTGGGCAGGTGACAGAGCACCCGGGCTTCGAGTCGAAGCGCGCCGTGTCTCTGTGAGGTTTTCTACCTGAAGGAGAGAGAAATGACGGCTACAGCCCCGGTGATAACCGTTGATGGACCAAGTGGCGCAGGCAAAGGCACGCTGTGTAAAGCGTTGGCCGAGTCCCTTGGTTGGCGTTTGCTGGATTCCGGCGCGATCTATCGCGTGCTGGCGCTGGCGGCGTTGCATCATCAGGTGGATATCACTTCTGAGGAAGCGCTGGTTCCGCTGGCCGCACATCTCGATGTTCGCTTCGTTGCCCAGGACGGCAAGCTGCAAGTGATTTTGGAAGGTGAGGACGTCAGCAATGAGATCCGCACCGAAACCGTCGGCAACACCGCGTCGCAAGCGGCGGCGTTTCCGCGCGTGCGCGAGGCGCTGCTGCGCCGCCAGCGCGCGTTTCGCGAGGCGCCCGGCCTGATTGCCGATGGCCGCGACATGGGCACGGTGGTGTTCCCGGACGCGCCGGTCAAGATTTTCCTCGATGCCAGCTCGGAGGAGCGCGCACACCGCCGCATGCTGCAGTTGCAGGAAAAGGGCTTTAATGTTAACTTTGAACGTCTTTTAGCCGAGATAAAGGAACGGGACGACCGTGACCGTAATCGGCCTATCGCGCCTCTGGTGCCCGCTTCTGACGCCCTCGTGCTGGATTCTACCAGCATGTCGATCGAAGAAGTGATCCGGCAGGCGTTGACGTATGCACAGAAAGTGTTGGCGTTGCCGCAGCAATAAGCGCGGCGGCGCTATTGGCTTTTTGTCATATTTGTCATAGCGGTATCGCAATATATCGGGTAAAATTTTACCCCTGTAACCTTAAACCCTGTCGGCATGGAGCCAATGGCGGGGTATGTGAAACAACCCCATTCGGCGGGACGCTAAATGGACGTTAAACTAAAGAACCCTGAAGATTAACAACATGACTGAATCTTTCGCTCAACTCTTTGAAGAATCCTTAAAAGAAATCGAAACCCGCCCGGGTTCCATCGTTCGTGGCGTCGTTGTTGCTATCGACAAAGATATCGTACTGGTTGACGCCGGTCTGAAATCTGAGTCTGCCATCCCGGCTGAGCAATTCAAAAACGCCCAGGGCGAGCTGGAAATCCAGGTTGGTGACGAAGTTGACGTTGCTCTGGATGCTGTTGAAGACGGCTTCGGTGAAACCCTGCTGTCCCGTGAGAAAGCTAAGCGTCACGAAGCTTGGATCACGCTGGAAAAAGCCTACGAAGAAGCTGAGACTGTAACCGGTGTTATCAACGGCAAAGTGAAGGGTGGCTTCACCGTCGAGCTGAACGGCATCCGCGCGTTCCTGCCAGGTTCCCTGGTTGACGTGCGTCCGGTACGTGACACTCTGCACCTGGAAGGCAAAGAGCTTGAGTTCAAAGTCATCAAGCTGGATCAGAAGCGCAACAACGTTGTCGTTTCTCGCCGTGCGGTTATCGAATCCGAGAACAGCGCTGAGCGCGATCAACTGCTGGAAAACCTGCAGGAAGGCATGGAAGTTAAAGGTATCGTTAAGAACCTCACTGACTACGGTGCATTCGTTGATCTGGGCGGCGTAGACGGCCTGCTGCACATCACTGACATGGCTTGGAAACGCGTTAAGCATCCAAGCGAAATCGTCAACGTTGGCGATGAAATCACTGTTAAAGTGCTGAAGTTCGACCGCGAGCGTACTCGTGTATCCCTGGGCCTGAAACAGCTGGGCGAAGATCCATGGGTTGCTATCGCGAAACGTTACCCAGAAGGCACCAAGCTGACTGGCCGTGTAACCAACCTGACTGATTACGGCTGCTTCGTAGAAATCGAAGAAGGCGTTGAAGGTCTGGTACACGTTTCTGAAATGGATTGGACCAACAAAAACATCCATCCGTCCAAAGTTGTTAACGTGGGCGACGTAGTGGAAGTGATGGTTCTGGACATCGATGAAGAACGTCGTCGTATCTCCCTGGGCCTGAAGCAGTGCAAATCCAACCCATGGCAGCAGTTCGCAGAGACCCACAACAAGGGCGACCGCGTTGAAGGTAAAATCAAGTCTATCACTGACTTCGGTATCTTCATCGGCCTGGACGGCGGCATCGACGGCCTGGTTCACCTGTCTGACATCTCCTGGAACGTTGCAGGCGAAGAAGCAGTACGTGAATACAAGAAAGGCGACGAAATCGCTGCGGTTGTTCTGCAAGTTGACGCAGAGCGCGAGCGTATCTCCCTGGGCGTGAAGCAACTGGCTGAAGACCCGTTCAATAACTACCTGTCTATGAACAAGAAAGGTGCTATTGTTACTGGTAAAGTCACTGCAGTTGACGCCAAAGGTGCTACAGTTGAATTGGCAGGCGGCGTAGAAGGTTACCTGCGTGCATCTGAAGCCTCTCGCGACCGCATTGAAGATGCAACTCTGGTTCTGAACGTAGGTGACGAAGTTGAAGCTAAATTCACCGGCGTTGACCGTAAGAACCGCGTTGTAAGCCTGTCCGTACGTGCTAAGGACGAAGCTGACGAGAAAGACGCCATCGCAACTGTTAACAACAAACAGGAAGAAGGCAACTTCTCTAACGCAATGGCTGAAGCTTTCAAAGCGGCTAAAGGCGAGTAATGACGGGGGGCGGTCTCTGACCGCCCCGATACGGTAGTTTAGCTGCAAAGCTTGGAGGTACTATGACCAAGTCTGAACTTATTGAAAGACTTGCTGGCCAGCAATCTCATATTCCGGCGAAGGCCGTTGAGGATGCAGTGAAAGAGATGCTTGAGCACATGGCCGCTACGCTGGCCGAGGGCGAACGCATTGAGATCCGCGGATTCGGCAGTTTTTCTCTTCACTACCGTGCCCCGCGTGTAGGCCGCAATCCGAAAACCGGTGACAAAGTTGAGCTGGACGGCAAGTACGTTCCTCACTTCAAACCAGGCAAAGAGTTGCGTGACCGCGCCAATATCTATGGCTAGTCGCTGACTGCTCATAGCGTTGTTGCTTGAAAAGAATATAAAACGGTGCCTGTAAGGCGCCGTTTTTTTTCGCCTGCAATTCTCCGCGATACGCTCGTGAGTTGCGTACTGCGCCGCATTGACGATGTGGCTCCTGCATAGATCTCTCTTATCCTGCCATGTTCAGCGCATCTTCGTTAAAGCCCGCTGGCGGCGACGTGTCGCCTGAATGATCCTGCTTGCTTGCCGTGACGCGTCTTTGCTCATGGCGGAGCCGATGGGAGAAAAGCGATCAAAATTTCGCTGGATCTGGCGATATTCGCCGTTATCTGCGGCATCCTGCCGCTGTTGGTTTTACCGCAATTGCCTGAGCAATGGCAGCTGTGGCCGCTCTTGCTTGTTGTCTGTTTACTGCTGCGCACGCGCAGGCCACTCTGCCGTTATTTGGCCTGCCTGGGGTTGGGGTTCGCGTGGGCGGTTTTCAACGCCGGAAGCCTGATCGGGCAAATGGAGCGTTTGAGCCGCGGGCCGGAAGTGACGGCGGTGGTGCAGGTAAGCAGCATCGCGTTGAATCCGGCCGCCAGCAAGCAGACGCTGATGCGTATCGAGCGGATCGATGGCCATTGGCTGGCGCCTGCATTGACGTTTACCACGCTATGGGCTCCGGAACAGCAGCGGCTGTGCGCCGGGCAGCGTTGGCAATTGAAACTGCGCTTGCGGCCGGTGCACGGCAAGCTCAATGAAGGGGGCTTCGACAGCCAACGTTGGGCGATCGCACAGCGCCAGCCGTTGACGGGCCTGGTCAGGCAGGCCCGTTTGTTGGATGGCGATTGTAGCCTGCGTCAGCGCATAATCAGCCATGCGGAAACCAACATCGGTGAGCTGCGTTACAAGGCGGTATTGCTGGCGCTGGCGTTTGGGGAGCGAACCGCGCTGGAACAGCCTTTACGCACGCTGATGCTGAAAACCGGCATTGCGCACTTAATGGCTATTTCAGGGCTTCATGTGGCGATGGTCGCCATTTTGTTCTGGGCTGCGCTGCGGGCGCTGCAGTTTTTTCTTCCCTCCCATCTGATTGGCTATCGTTTTCCCCTGGTCGCGGGCTGGGTGGCGACGCTGATCTATGTCTGGTTGGTGGGTACCCAGCCGCCGGCGGTGCGTACCGTGTTGGCCATGACATTGTGGATGTTGCTGCGCCTGCGCGGCGTTCATTGTTCTTCCTGGCAGGTGTGGCTATGGTGTATCGGGCTGATTTTGCTGTGCGATCCGCTGGCGGTATTGTCAGACAGTTTCTGGCTATCGGTGCTGGCGGTAGGTTGCCTGATTTTTTGGTTTGAATGGGCGCCGCTCGGTGAGCGATTCCGGTCGGCCTGGTATTGGGCGCCGGTGCGCTGGCTGCATATTCAGCTCGGCATGACGCTGCTGCTGGTGCCGATGCAGGCCGCGCTGTTTCTGGGCCTGACGTTGACCTCGCTACCCGCCAATCTGTGGGCGGTACCTATTGTCTCATTGGTGACGGTGCCGCTGATTTTGCTGGCGGTGATATTTGGCTTCTTTCCCTCGTTAAGCTACGGGCTATGGTGGCTGGCGGACGTAACGCTGCACTGGGTGTTTGTGCCGCTGCATTACCTGCAACGCGGTTGGGTGGATCTGGGGGCCGCCTCGCTGCTGGCCAGCGCGGCGGGGTGGCTCATCGTCGTCTGTTGGCGCTTTCATTGGTGGTGGCGTTATGCACCGGGGCTGGCGACGATAGCGATATGCTGTGTGCTGTGGAGGGAAAAAGAGCCGGGATACCGCTGGCGAGTCGATATGCTTGATGTCGGGCACGGATTGGCGGTGGTCATTGAGCGAAACGGCAAGGGAATACTGTACGATACCGGCGATCGTTGGCCGGGCGGCAGCGCCGCCGAACGGCATATTTTGCCAATGTTGAACTGGCGGGGGATTGAATTGGAACAGATCATTATCAGCCATGATCATCTCGATCATATCGGCGGGTTGCCGGCGGTGCGACGGGCGTTTCCGCAGGCTACGGTGCGCAGCCCGATGCGAGGGGAGGGGCACTTGCCCTGCGTCGCCGGTGAGCGCTGGCGCTGGCAGGGGTTGCAATTCGAAGTGCTGTGGCCGCCGAAAACGCGTAAAAGGCCGGTCAATGACGACTCCTGCGTGATCCGTATCGACGATGGGAAATACAGCCTGCTGCTCACCGGCGACGCGGAAAAAAAGGCGGAGGCGCAGCTGCTCCGATTGCGGCGCGATCGCTTGGCGGCTACGGTGTTGCAGGTGGGGCATCATGGCAGCCGAACCTCTTCCACGCCGCCGTTTCTGCGCGCGGTCAATCCTCAGGCGGCATTGGCGTCAGCATCTCGTTACAACAAATGGCGTTTGCCGGCGCGTAAAGTGGTCGCCAGATACCGGGCAAATGGCATTATATGGCGCGATACGACGCGCTCCGGCCAGTTATCGGTACTTTTTTTCGACAACGATTGGCAAATTAAAGGCTTTCGCGAACAATTAATGCCCCGTTGGTACCATCAGCGGTTTGGCGTAGAGGGTGATAATGAGTAAAATAGGCCGCTATTTCTTCCGATGCTGGTATTTGCATGATGAATGATAAAGATCTCTCGACCTGGCAGACATTCCGTCGACTCTGGCCGATGATCACTCCTTTTAAGACCGGGCTGATTGTAGCCGCCATTGCGTTGATTATGAACGCAGCGGGGGACACGCTGATGCTGTCTCTGCTTAAACCGCTATTGGACGATGGGTTTGGAAAAACCGACAGCAGCGTGCTGGTGTGGATGCCGTTGGCCGTCATCGCGCTGATGTTAATGCGCGGCGTAACCAGCTTTGTTTCAAGCTACTGCATTTCCTGGGTTTCCGGCATGGTGGTGATGCAGATGCGCCGCCGCCTGTTTGGTCACATGATGAGAATGCCGGTGGCCTTCTTCGATCAACAGTCCACCGGGACCCTGTTGTCGCGCATTACCTATGATTCCGAACAGGTGGCTTCCTCCTCTTCCAGCGCGCTGGTGACCGTGGTGCGCGAAGGGGCTTCGATCATTGGCCTGTTCATCATGATGTTCTATTACAGCTGGCAGCTGTCAGTGATCCTGATCGTGCTGGCGCCGATCGTCTCCATTGCCATTCGCCTGGTGTCCAAGCGTTTCCGCAACATCAGCAAAAACATGCAGAACACGATGGGGCAGGTGACCACAAGCGCCGAACAGATGCTGAAAGGCCATAAAGAAGTGCTGATCTTCGGCGGCCAGCAGGTGGAAACCGAGCGCTTTAATTCGGTCAGCAACCGCATGCGTCAGCAAGGCATGAAGCTGGTTTCCGCGTCTTCGATTTCCGATCCGATCATTCAGCTGATCGCTTCGCTGGCGCTGGCGTTCGTGCTGTTTGCCGCCAGCTTCCCAAGCGTGATGGAAACCCTGACCGCCGGTACCATTACCGTGGTGTTCTCGTCGATGATTGCGCTGATGCGTCCGCTGAAGTCGCTGACCAACGTCAATGCCCAGTTCCAACGCGGGATGGCGGCGTGCCAGACGCTGTTCTCCATTTTGGATATGGAACAGGAAAAAGATACCGGCACCCGCGAAGTGAAGCGCGCGAAAGGCGATATCGAATTCCGCAATGTCACCTTCTACTACCCGTCCAAGGAAACGCCGGCGCTGCGTGATATCAACCTGAACATCGCCGAAGGCAAGACCGTAGCGCTGGTGGGCCGTTCCGGTTCGGGGAAATCGACCATCGCCAACCTGTTGACGCGTTTCTATGATATCCAGGAAGGCGAAATTCTGATGGATGGCCACGATCTGCGCGAATACACCCTGGCCTCACTGCGTAATCAGGTGGCCCTGGTTTCGCAAAACGTGCACCTGTTCAACGACACCATCGCCAACAATATCGCCTATGCGCGTGAGAGCGAATACAGCCGCGAGCAGATCGAGAAAGCGGCCGAAATGGCGTACGCGATGGACTTCATCAACAAGATGGAAAACGGCCTGGATACGGTGATCGGTGAAAACGGCGTCATGCTGTCCGGCGGCCAACGCCAGCGCATCGCCATCGCGCGCGCGCTGCTGCGTGACTGCCCGATCCTGATCCTGGATGAGGCGACCTCTGCGCTGGATACCGAGTCCGAGCGGGCCATTCAGGCCGCGCTGGACGAACTGCAGAAAGACCGAACTTCACTGGTGATCGCACACCGTCTGTCGACCATTGAAAAGGCGGACGAGATCCTGGTGGTGGAAGACGGCCGCATCGTCGAACGCGGTGAGCACGCCGAGTTGCTTGAGCGGCAGGGCGCCTATGCGCAGCTGCACCGTATGCAGTTTGGTCAATAATGATTGAGCGCATCTGGTCCGGCGGTTCGCTGCTTTATCTGGCGCTATTGCCGCTCTCGTGGCTGTATGGCCTGTTCAGTTGGCTGATCCGCTTCAGTTACCGCTGCGGCCTGCGTAAAAGTTGGCGTTCGCCGGTGCCGGTCGTGGTGGTGGGTAACCTCACCGCCGGCGGCAACGGCAAAACGCCGATGGTGATCTGGCTGGTGGAGCACCTGCAGCAACGGGGCTACCGCGTTGGGGTGGTGTCGCGCGGCTACGGCGGCAAGTCGGCGGTTTATCCGCTGCTGCTGGGTCAGAATACGTCGACCCGCGAGGCGGGTGATGAGCCGGTGCTGATTTATCAGCGTACCGGGGCGCCCGTGGCGATTGCGCCCAAGCGCGCCGAGGCGGTGCAGGCTCTGCTGCAACAACAGCCGCTGGATGTGATCATCACCGACGACGGTTTGCAGCACTACGCTTTACAGCGTGACTTCGAGCTGGTGGTCATCGACGGTGTGCGTCGGTTCGGTAACGGCTGGTGGTTGCCGGCCGGGCCTATGCGCGAGCGCGCTGCGCGGCTTGGCAGTGTCGATGCGCGCGTCGCCAATGGCGGCGTGGCCCAGGCCGGGGAAATTGCCATGCGTCTGCAGGCGCGTGATGCGGTGAACCTGCTGAGCGGTGAACGTCGCCCGGCGGCCGAGCTGCCGCGCGTGGTGGCGATGGCGGGTATCGGCCATCCGCCGCGTTTCTTCGCGACGTTGGAAAAGTTGAACGTCGAAGTCGTTCAGGAAGTGGCGTTTGCCGATCATCAGGAATATCAGCAGGCGCAGCTGGCGGCGTTGGTTAATGCAGATCAAACGCTGTTGATGACGGAGAAAGACGCGGTGAAGTGTCGCGCCTTTGCCCAGCCCAATTGGTGGTATCTACCGGTTGATGCGGTGCTGCCGTCCGCTCAGGCTGAGCAACTGCTGCAGGATATCGAGTCCCTGCTGTCTAAGTAATCTCAGGATGCCAGCGTGACAAGCCCCAAGGCTTGCGCGCAGGCTTCCAGCGAGCGCTGCTGGGTTTGCTGATACAGCGCCAGCTCGTCGATCACCTCACTGCCCAATGCTTGTTCAAACGCTGCCCGGCTTGACGCCGCATTGTACTGTGTATGGCGGCTGTCCCCCAGATTCGATTGGAAAATCCCCGCCGCGCTGACCGGCAGAAAATCCTCATACACCAGTGGCTGGAAGCGAACGTGTTCTTTCTCGATCAGTTGCTCCAGGGTGCTGTGCTTATCCAGTGATTCTTTGGCCGCCAGGCCGCATTCGGTCGGGAAATAGCGGAACCAAGCCAGCTGTTGCTCGCGCAGCGTGGCGTAATCATCCGGAAACTCCCGGAAGTTTTCTTCCAGCAGCTGATAATAGCGTTCGGCATTTTTCTCGTTCGGCGGCGCCTGCAGCGCATCGTTGGTGGCCTTCAGCAGACGGTCGTAGAGTTCTCTTCCTTTAGTCGTCAGCGCCACACCGCGCTGTTCGATCTCGCCGAAGCGCGCGGTATGATGACCGGCGACGACGTGGCCGTCATGCTCGACGAAATCGACGCGTTCTTCCAGCGCCTTGAAGCTGGTCTGGCGCAGCAGGATCGCGCGACGGCGACGCGGCGGGCCCTCGATGACCGCCTTGGGCGTAATGCCGCGTGCGGGCATCGCCTGCTGAACGCGATCGATATCCAGCGTGCGGGGTGTCAGATGATTGATATGCGGCCCTTTAAACGCCACCACGTCGGCGATCAGGCGATGCTGATCGTGCAACTGCCGGTATTCTTCGGCGCTGACCGTCGCCCGGTTGTGCCAGCGGAAGGTTTCCAGCGCTTGTTCGACAAATTCTTGCGCCTGCACCTCATTCAGCCCGCCTTGCGCTTCCTGCAGCGCGATCAGTTCCAACGCGCGATCGGTAAAGATGCGGCGGCGCGCCAGCAAGCGCTCAGCCAGCTCACGCAGCGCGGGATCTTCTATCAGCTCCAGGCGCAGCAGGGAGGTAAACACGCGGAACGGACTGATTTGCAGGGCGTCTTCGTGTACGGCGCGAAAGGCGGTCGAGTGGACGGGAACGCCCGCCACCGACAGATCATAGTAACCGACCGGCGCCATGCCCATCACCTGGAACAGACGGCGCAGGGTGGCCAGTTCGTCCGCCGTGCCGACCCGGATCGCGCCGTGGCGCTCCATCGCAAGGCGTTCGATCTCGCCGGTGATTTGCAGTTGATGAGCCAGTGCGGCATCTTCGCGCAGAACCTGTCGGTTGGTTTCCGCCACCAGTTCCAGCAGATCGCCGTACAGCGGTACCTCCTTTTGGTACATGTCCGACATCGCGTGAGAGAATCTGGCGCGGATTTCATTAGGTGAAACGAACTGCTGGGCGGTCATGCGCATAGCTCCTTGATTCAGCATAATCTGAAAAATCGTGTTTTTAGCGGCAAAAGTGCTGGCGAAAAAGCCGTCTGCCTTGTTTTCCCCTCAAGTTTAGCCATCTGATTTGGGATTTGTTATAGACGTGGCAAGCATATTAGAGTTTTATGCGTTAGCTCTCATTTGCAGCGCACGGACGGACAAATGATGCTCCGGTGAGGAGAGGAACGCGATGGATCGGCCGCGGCGAGCGTTAAATTAAGTCATGTATATTCAGGGGGATAAAAATAAATTCGGCGCATTTATGAATTTAATGCAATAAACCCCTTGTGTATTCACCATTTTTATGAGTAAATGCAAGTCGGCCTGTAATCCAGACCTATTTATGTTCGAGTTTAGAGTTAAGCAGTTCCTCCAAAAACGTTATCATCCGATTCCGCTTCAAAGACGAACCTTCTAAGTACCTCCCATAAGTAATGTTTCTGAAATGGCCGCAATTGCCTCTTATGGCAGATTTTGTAAATATATTTAAAGGTAAAAGTAATGTCTAAGAAGACGGGTCAAGTTAAGTGGTTCAACGAAAGCAAAGGTTTTGGTTTCATTGAGCAGCACGATGGCGGCAAAGATGTATTCGTACACTTCTCCGCAATCATGA
Source organism: Serratia sp. X3 (assembly GCF_014982455.1). NCBI lineage: Bacteria > Pseudomonadati > Pseudomonadota > Gammaproteobacteria > Enterobacterales > Yersiniaceae > Serratia > Serratia sp. X3. The sequence continues at coordinate 2,035,402 of NZ_JADCNB010000001.1, read as the reverse complement.
CCGACGGTTTCAAGACCCTGGCTGAAGGCCAGCGCGTCGAGTACACCATCCAGGACAGCCCGCGCGGGCCGGCTGCCGCCAACGTAGTTGCTCTGTAAGAAGACAGGGAACGCGTATAAAGAGATCTTAATACAACCATGGTGACGCTTCAGCGCTGAGTCATGCGGAAGATATTAAGTTCAACAAGCCCGCCTTAGTGCGGGTTTTTTAATTTTTTGCTCACGAGAGGTTTGTTACGAAAAACTTTAGGATGGGCTGGTAGCGTCCAGACAATATAAAAAATGACGTTGTCAAGGATGCTCAAGTAAAAGGATATCAGTTATGTTTAAAAATACTGTGTTAAAAATGGGCCGTGTGAAATGGTTTAATCAGGCCGAAGGCTATGGTTTTATTTCACCGGTAGATGGCAGCGACGAAATCTATGTCAATCGCAACGCTATCGCCAACACCAAAAATAAGTCGTTGAACGAAGGTCAGAACGTTGAGTTCTCGATCTATCGCAGCTCGCATGGGCTGTCCGCGGCAGACGTTATCGCGTTCTGATCGCATCCTCCTTCCTCGCCAGTGCCGGTGTCGCCACCCGCAAGCACTGGCGAAGATAAATCCCGCGATATCCACTATTATCAGGCCATTGCCTATTCGCCACGGATATCAGGATGACCACCCCGACCATTTCCCTTACCGCCGCTCGCGCGCTGCACCTTGCCGCCCAGGGGCTGCTTTCTCCGCTTAAACGCCAGGCTCGGCCCGATGACGTCGTGAGTGCGATCCGGCGCATGGGGCTGTTACAAATCGATACCATTAGCGTCGTTGCTCGCAGCCCGTATCTGGTGCTGTTCAGCCGTTTGGGAGCCTATCAGCCGGAGTGGCTTGAGCAGGCGCTCGCCGGCCGCAAGCTGTTCGAGTATTGGGCGCACGAGGCCTGTTTCCTGCCGATCGAAGATTTTGGTCTGCTGCGCCACCGCATGCTGGCGCCGCATGATATGGGCTGGAAATACTCCGCCGACTGGGTGCAGCAGCACCAGACCGCGATGGACAACTTGCTGCGGCACATCGAACAACAGGGGCCGGTGCGCTCCGCGGATTTCAGCGCCGAGAAGAAGGGCAACAGCGGGTGGTGGGACTGGAAACCGGAGAAACGGCATCTGGAGATCCTGTTTACCGCCGGCAAGCTGATGGTGGCCGAGCGTCGCAACTTCCACCGGGTTTACGATCTGACCGAAAGGCTGCTGCCGGCCTGGGACGATGCGCGGCATGCGCTGCCCGTGGAGCAGGCGCGCCGGCAGATGCTGTGCCGCACCTGCCGCTATCTGGGCATTTTCCGCGCCGAGTGGTTGGCGGACTACTATCGGCTGAAGCGCGTGGCGCCAAAAGACTTGCTGGCAGCGCTGCAGGAGCAGGGCGAGATTACGCCGGTGCGGGTCGAGGGGCTGGAAGGGCCGTTTTATGTGCATGAATCACTGGCGGAACTGCTGCCGCTGGCGGAGCAGGGCAAACTCAAATCGACGGTCACCAGCCTGTTGTCGCCTTTTGATCCGGTGGTGTGGGATCGTCGTCGGGCGCTGGAGCTGTTCAACTTTGACTATCGGCTGGAGTGTTACACGCCGAAAGAAAAACGCCGCTACGGTTACTTCACGTTGCCGGTGCTGCATCGGGGCGATCTGGTGGGGCGGATTGACGCCAAGGCGCACCGACGGCAGGGCATCTTCGAGATCATCAGTTTCCATGCGGAGCCGCAGGTGCGCTTCGGCAAACAGCGAACGCAGGATATCCGGCAAGCCATCGCGCGCACGGCTCAATGGCACGGCGCGCAACGCGTTGCGCTGGGCGACATTCCGGCGGCGTTGGCCGCTGAATGGGGAGCCGGCTGGGAAGTGGGATAACGAGCGACGCCGTCGGTGGGGTAAAACGAAGTTAAGCGCCGCTCGTTACAAAGGGGGCTCAGTGGCTGAAGTTAGCGAACAGAGCGATGATTTTGTGCAGACGTTTGATCACGTATTACAGTCTTTTTTGTGATTTCAATCACAAAATTCTACGCCGTGTGGCGCCGCAGTTCAAGCCGCTGCGCGGGCGCCATGAGGAAATATCGGCGGCTTGGCGCCGCCGATGATTAACCTGAGGCCGGGCGTTATGCTATCCTCACAGCCTTCCCAGATGACCTATCCCCTTGCGGAGGATGCATGGACCACCGTTTACTCGAAATCGTTGCCTGCCCGGTATGCAACGGCAAACTCTATTTCAATAAAGAAAACCAGGAGCTGGTGTGCAAAGCGGACGGGTTGGCTTACCCGCTGCGCGACGGCATTCCGGTATTGTTGGAAAATGAAGCGCGTGCGCTGTCGCTGGACGAGAAGCACGCATGAGTTTTATCGCTATTATTCCCGCCCGCTACGCCTCAACCCGTTTGCCAGGCAAACCGCTGGCCGATATTCACGGCAAGCCGATGGTGGTGCACGTGATGGAACGCGCCCGTGAGTCCGGCGCCAGCCGCGTCATCGTGGCGACCGATCACCCTGAAGTCGCCAAAGCGGTGGAAGCCGCCGGCGGCGAAGTGTGCATGACCAGCCCGGATCACCATTCTGGCACCGAGCGTTTGGCGGAAGTGATCGCGCACTACGGCTTTGCCGACGACCAGATCATCGTTAACGTGCAGGGCGATGAGCCGCTGATCCCACCCGTTATCGTACGGCAGGTGGCGGAAAACCTGGCGGGCAGCCAGGCCGGCATGGCGACGTTGGCGGTGCCGATCGACAGCGCCGAAGAGGCTTTCAACCCCAACGCGGTGAAGGTCGTGATGGATGCTCAGGGCTACGCGCTCTACTTCTCGCGCGCCACCATTCCCTGGGATCGCGAGCGTTTCGCCGCGTCGAAGGAGAGCATCGGCGACAGCCTGCTGCGTCATATCGGCATCTACGCATACCGCGCGGGCTTCGTGCGCCGCTACGTCAGCTGGGCGCCGAGCCAACTGGAGCAAATCGAGTTGTTGGAGCAGCTGCGCGTGCTGTGGTACGGTGAAAAAATCCACGTGGCGGTCGCGAAAGCGGTCCCGAGCGTGGGGGTCGATACGCCGGAAGATCTCCAGCGCGTGCGCGACAGTATTCAACCCTGAGCCTGAGTTCGTCGGCGCGCCGCGCAACGCGTCGACGATGCAATCCCCCCCTATCTGATCCCCGTTTTGTTGATCTGCGTTGAAGTATTTTTCCGCTCACCGTTCGATGATGTTACGCATCTCCCTTATTAGCCTGAGGTGAATGCTTTATGGAGCAGTTACGCGCCGAACTGAGCATTGTGCTGGGTGAGTCCATCAGCCGGCTGGAGCGGGTGAGCGAACAGCCTTATGCGCATATGTATTCCTTGTACGATCGGCAGGGCAACGCCATGCCGCTGATGGCGAAAAGCTTTATCTGCCAGGGCATCGCCCAGCAAGAGGCGTACAAGCTGTCGATGCTGGCGCGCGACGGAGATATTCGTCTGCCCACGGTGTACGGCGTGGTGTGCACCCATCAGGCGCCGTATAAGGAAATCCTGCTTATCGAGCGCCTGCGCGGCGTGTCGGCCGAAGCGCCAACGCGTTCGCCGGATCGCTGGAACATGTTGATGGAGCAGATCGTTGACGGGATGTTGGCCTGGCACCGCATCGACAGCCATGGCAGCGTCGGCACCGTTGACAGTACGCAGGAGAATGACTGGTTTTGCTGGTATCAACAGCGGGTCGAAGTGCTGTGGGCGACGGTGGTCAATCTCACTACCCCGCAGCTGACCATGGCGGATCGGCGTTTGCTGTACCGCACGCGCGAAGCGCTGACCCATTTCTTCGTCGGTTTCGACGATCCCTGCGTCCTGGTGCACGGTAACCTGTCGCTGCGCAGCATGTTGAAAGATCCCAAAACCGATCAGCTGCTGGCGATGCTGAATCCCGGCGTGGTGCTGTGGGCACCGCGCGAATACGATCTTTTCCGCCTCTGCGAGGCGGGCATGCCCAGTCAACTGCTGTTCAGCTATCTGCAGCGGGCGCCGGTCGCCGACGCTTTCCTGGCGCGGCGCTGGCTGTACGTGGTGTGGGAAGCAGTAGGGCGTTTGATCCATACCGGCAAGCTGGAGCGGCAGCCGTTCGACTATGCATCGCAACAGCTGCTGCCCTGGCTGGCCGGTTGAACGGGGTCTTACTCGGCGCCGGCGCTATCCGCGCCTTTCAGCCGCTGCCATAGGCTACCCAGCGTTTCATACCAGGCGCGCTCGGTATGGCCGAGGAACATTGACGACGGCGTGGCGCGATCCCAGATATTCAGCGGCGAGTCGATCGCCAATTGGTTGGCCGGGGCCGGGATCGGGTGCAGGCCCTTAGCCTCGAAGAAACGCATGGCGCGCGGCAGATGGTTGGCGGAAGTCACCAGAAGGAAGGGGTGTTCGCCGACCAACTTGGCTACCTGAGCGGCTTCTTCCTCGGTATCGCGCGGTTCCCCCAGGATCACCATGTCGCTGCGCGGCACGCCCAGGCTTTCCGCGACCAGCGCTGCCGTGGCGGCGTTGCTCTGCATGCGTCCGCCGGGCGCGCCGGTAAACACCATCCTGGCGCCAGGGTGCGCCAGGTAGAGCCGCACGCCCTCCGTCACGCGCGGCAGACTGTTGCCGAGCAGGTTCGAGCTGGGTGCCCAGTCGGGATTGTAGGTATAGCCTCCGCCCAACACCACGATGTAGCTGACCGCATCGTTGCCGCGATATGTCTGGTATTCGGCTTCGATCGGCCGCAGCAGGCGGTCGGCCACCGGTTGCAGGCTGAAAAGCAGTAAAAACAGCCAGCTCAGCGTGAAAATCGTCTTACCGCTTTTTTGCCAGCGGGTGAACCACAGCAGCAGCAGCGCCAGCCCCATCAGCAGCATCAACAGCGGCAGCGGCATCAGCAGAGCGCCAAAGAACTTTTTCAGGTTGAACAGCATCGAAAATCAGATCCTTTTGAGTGAAAAAACGGCATCCAGGCATAAACAGGCCGCAAGAAGATACATTCTAAGCCAGTCTGTGCCAAAATAGCAGGTTTGAATGGGCGTGCGCTTTGCCGCCGACAAGACTGAGATCAGCGGAGCCGTTGTCCATGCAGGATCGTAATTTTGACGATATTGCTGAAAAATTTGCGCGTAATATTTACGGCACCACGAAAGGAAAAATCCGCCAGGCGGTGGTTTGGCAGGATCTGACCGGGCTGCTGGCCCAGTTGCCGCAGCGGCCGCTGCGCATCCTCGATGCCGGGGGCGGTGAAGGCCATATGGCTTGCCAACTGGCAGAATTAGGACATCAGGTGTTGTTGTGCGATCTTTCTGGTGAGATGATCCAGCGCGCCGCGCAGCTGGCGGAGCAGAAAGGTGTGAGCCAGAACATGCAATTCGTACAAAGTTCTGCGCAGGATATCGCTCAACATTTGGAACAGCCGGTTGATCTGATATTGTTTCATGCAGTGCTTGAATGGATCGCTGAACCCGTGGCGGCGCTGCAGGCGTTGTGCGATTGTCTGGCGCCGGGCGGCGCGCTGTCGCTGATGTTCTTCAACGCCAACGGCCTCTTGATGCGTAACGTGGTGTTGGGTAACTTCCAATTGGTGGATCCCGAGGTCAGACGGCGCCGCAAGCGTTCGCTGTCGCCGCAATATCCGCACGATCCGCTATTGGTCTACGGCTGGCTGGAACAGCTGGGCATGCGCATCAGCGGCAAAACCGGCGTGCGGGTGTTCCACGACTATCTGCAGAGCAGACAGCTGCAAACCCAAAAATTTGAAGAGTTACTGGCGCTTGAACAGCACTATTGTCGGCAGGAGCCGTACGTGAGTTTGGGGCGCTATATTCACGTCATGGCGCATAAACCAAACCTGAAGGACGAACTATGAGTGAATTTTCCCAGACAGTACCCGAACTGGTCGCCTGGGCACGGAAAAATGATTTCTCTATTTCGCTCCCTACGGAGCGTCTCGCATTTCTGCTCGCTATCGCCACCCTGAATGGCGAACGGCTGGACGGCGAGATGAGCGAAGGTGAGCTGGTTGATGCATTTCGCCATGTCAGCAAGGGTTTTGAACAGACGCATGAAACGGTGGCGATGCGCGCCAACAATGCGATCAACGACATGGTGCGCCAGCGCCTGTTGAACCGCTTTACCAGCGAACTGGCGGACGGTAACGCGATTTACCGCCTGACGCCGCTGGGTATCGGCATTACCGATTACTATATTCGCCAACGTGAATTCTCCACGCTGCGTCTGTCGATGCAGCTGTCGATCGTGGCGCAGGAACTGAAGCGCGCCGCCGATGCCGCCGACGAGGGCGGCGACGATTTCCATTGGCACCGCAACGTGTTCGCGCCGTTGAAATATTCGGTGGCGGAAATCTTCGACAGCATCGACATGACGCAACGCGTAATGGACGAGCAGCAGCAGAGCGTGAAAAACGACATCGCGGCGCTGCTGAGCAAAGACTGGCGGGCGGCGATCTCCAGCTGCGAAATGCTGTTGTCGGAAACCTCAGGCACCCTGCGCGAACTGCAGGATACGCTGGATGCGGCGGGCGACAAGCTGCAGGCCAATCTGCTGCGCATCCAGGACGCAACCCTCGGCAACGTGGAGCTCGGCTTCGTCGACAAGCTGGTGTTCGATCTGCAGAGCAAGCTGGATCGCATCATCAGCTGGGGCCAGCAGGCGATCGACCTGTGGATCGGCTACGATCGTCACGTGCACAAATTTATCCGTACCGCTATCGATATGGATAAAAACCGCGTGTTCGCCCAACGCCTGCGCCAGTCGGTGCAAACCTATTTCGACCACCCGTGGGCGCTGACTCATGCCAATGCCGATCGTCTGCTGGACATGCGCGACGAAGAACTGGCGCTGCGCAGCGAGGAAGTGACCGGGGAACTGCCGCCGGATCTGGAGTTCGAAGAGTTCAGCGAGATTCGCGAACAGCTGGCGGCGATGATCGAAGAGGCGTTGAAGGTGTACCAGGAACAGCAGATGCCGCTCAACCTTGCAGCGGTGATGCGCGATTACCTGGCGCAATATCCGCGTGCGCGTCATTTCGACGTGGCACGTTTAGTGGTCGACCAGGCAGTGCGCCTCGGTGTGGCTGAAGCAGATTTCTCAGGGTTGCCGGCGGAATGGCAGGCAATCAATGATTACGGAGCCAAGGTCCAGGCCCATGTCATCGACAAATATTGAACAAGTAATGCCAGTCAAGCTGGCCAAAGCGTTGTCCAACTCGCTGTTCCCGGCGCTGGACAGCCAACTGCGCGCGGGTCGTCACATCGGTATCGATGAGCTGGACAACCACGCCTTTTTAATGGATTTCCAGGATGAGCTGGAAGAGTTTTACAACCGTTACAGCGTCGAGCTGATTCGGGCGCCGGAAGGTTTCTTCTATTTGCGCCCGCGCTCCACCACGCTGATCCCGCGTTCGGTGCTGTCCGAGCTGGATATGATGGTCGGCAAGATCCTGTGCTACCTGTATCTCAGCCCCGAGCGCCTGGCGCACGAAGGCATTTTCAGCCAGCAGGAGCTGTACGATGAACTGCTGAGCCTGGCGGATGAGAACAAGCTGCTCAAGTTCGTCAACCAGCGCTCCACCGGTTCGGATCTCGATCGGCAGAAGCTGCACGAGAAGGTGCGCACCTCGCTCAACCGTCTGCGCCGCCTCGGCATGGTCTATTTCATGGGCAATGACAGCAGCAAGTTCCGTATTACCGAGGCGGTGTTCCGCTTCGGCGCCGACGTGCGCAGCGGCGACGATCCGCGTGAAGCGCAGCTGCGCATGATTCGCGACGGCGAGGCGATGCCGGTTGAAACCAGCCTGTCGCTTAACGATGAGAATGACGCTGAGGATCAGCAGGTTGATAACGCTCCTGACGGTGCAGAGGATGAACAGGAATGATTGAACGCGGTAAATTTCGCTCGCTGACGCTGGTTAACTGGAACGGCTTCTTTGCCCGCACCTTTGATCTCGATGAGCTGGTGACCACGCTGTCCGGCGGGAACGGGGCGGGGAAATCCACCACCATGGCGGCCTTCGTCACCGCACTGATCCCCGATCTGACGCTGCTGCACTTCCGTAACACCACCGAAGCGGGTGCCACCAGCGGTTCGCGCGACAAGGGCCTGCACGGCAAGCTGCGCGCCGGCGTATGTTACTCCACCCTCGACGTCGTCAACTCGCGCCACCAGCGCGTGGTGGTTGGCGTGCGTCTGCAGCAGGTGGCGGGGCGCGATCGCAAGGTCGATATCAAACCTTTCACCATCCAGGGCCTGCCGACCGCGGTACAGCCGACTGAATTGCTGACCCAGACCGTGGGTGAGCGCCAGGCGCGCGTGCTGTCGCTGCAAGAGTTGAAAGAGCGCGTGGAAGAGATGGAAGGCGTGCAGTTCAAGCAGTTCAACTCGATCACCGATTACCACTCGCTGATGTTCGATCTGGGCGTGATCCCGAAACGTCTGCGTTCGTCAGCCGATCGCAGCAAATTCTATCGTCTGATTGAAGCGTCGCTGTACGGCGGCATCTCCAGCGCCATCACCCGCTCGCTGCGCGATTACCTGCTGCCAGAAAACAGCGGCGTGCGCAAGGCGTTCCAGGACATGGAAGCGGCGCTGCGCGAAAACCGCATGACGCTGGAAGCGATCCGCGTCACCCAGTCGGATCGCGACCTGTTCAAGCATTTGATCTCCGAGGCCACCTCCTATGTGGCGGCGGACTATATGCGCCACGCCAACGAACGCCGCATCCACCTGGACGGCGCGTTGGCGCTGCGCAGCGATCTGTTGGGCAGCCGTAAGCAGCTGGCTGCCGAACAGTATCGCCATGTGGAAATGGCGCGTGAGCTGAGCGAGCAGAGCGGCGCCGAATCCGATCTGGAAACCGATTACCAGGCCGCCAGCGACCACCTGAACCTGGTGCAGACGGCGATGCGTCAGCAGGAGAAGATCGAACGCTATGAAGCCGATCTGGAAGAGCTGACCTACCGTCTGGAAGAGCAGAACGAAGTGGTGGCCGAGGCAAGCGAGCAGCAGGCCGAGAACGAAGCGCGCGCCGAAGCGGCCGAGTTGGAAGTGGACGAGCTGAAGAGCCAGCTGGCCGACTACCAGCAGGCGCTTGACGTGCAGCAGACCCGCGCCATTCAGTACCAACAGGCGCTGCAGGCGTTGGAGCGCGCGCGCGCGCTGTGCCAATTGCCGGACCTGACCGCCGACAACGCCGAACAGTGGCTGGACACCTTCCAGGCTCGCGAGCAGGAGGCGACCGAAGCGCTGCTGATGCTGGAGCAGAAGCTGAGCGTGGCCGACGCTGCGCACGGCCAGTTCGAGCAGGCCTATCAGCTGGTGGGTAAAATCGCCGGCCAGGTCAGCCGCAGCGAAGCCTGGCAGTGTGCGCGCGAATTGCTGCGCGACTGGCCTTCGCAGCAACACCTCGCCGAGCGCGTTCAGCCGCTGCGACTGCGCCTGAGCGAACTGGAACAGCGCCTGCGCTCGCAACAGGACGCCGAGCGCCTGCTGCAAGAATTTTGCAAACGCCATGGTCAGGAGTACCAGCCGGACGATCTCGACATGCTGCAGCAGGAGCTGGAAGAGCGCCTGGAAGCGCTGTCGCAGAACGTCAGCGAAGCCGGCGAACGCCGCATGGAGATGCGCCAGGAGCTGGAGCAGATCCAGCAGCGCATCCGTGAGCTGACGGCGCGTGCGCCGGTGTGGCTGGCGGCGCAGGACGCCCTGAGCCAGCTCAGCGATCAGAGCGGAGAGCCGCTGGAAAACAGCCAGCAGGTGACCGAATACATGCAGCAGCTGCTGGAGCGCGAGCGTGAAACCACCGTCGAGCGCGACGAGGTGGCGGCCCGCAAGCGCGAAGTGGAAGCGCAGATCGAACGTCTCAGCCAGCCGGGCGGCGCGGAAGATCAACGCCTGGTCACCTTGGCCGAACGTTTCGGCGGCGTGTTGCTGTCGGAAATTTACGATGACGTCACCATCGACGACGCGCCTTACTTCTCGGCGCTGTACGGCCCTTCGCGCCACGCCATCGTGGTGCCGGATCTGTCGCTGGTGCGCGAAATGCTGGAAGGGCTGGAAGATTGCCCGGAAGATCTCTACCTGATCGAAGGGGATCCGCAGTCGTTCGATGACAGCGTATTCGCCGTCGAAGAGCAGGACAAAGCGGTGGTGGTGAAGATCGCCGATCGCCAGTGGCGTTATTCCCGTTACCCGGAAGTGCCGTTGTTCGGCCGCGCGGCGCGCGAAAACCGCCTGGAAGTGCTGCATGCCGAGCGTGAAACGCTGGCGGAGCGCTATGCCACGCTGTCGTTCGACGTGCAGAAAACCCAGCGTTCGCATCAGGCCTTCAGCCGCTTTATCGGCACCCATCTGGCGGTGGCGTTCGACGCTGATCCGGAAGCGGAGATCCGCAATCTGAACGCCCGTCGCGGCGAGATCGAGCGTGCGCTGAACAATCACGAAGCGCAGAATCAGCAGCAGCGCCAGCAGTACGAGCAGGCCAAAGAGGGCATTTCCGCGCTCAACCGCCTGATGCCGCTGGTGTCGTTGCTGAACGATGAAACGCTGCAGGACCGCGTCGACGAGATCCGTGAAGAGCTGGAAGAAGCGCAGGACGCCGCGCGCCACATTCAACAGCACGGGGTGTCACTGACCAAACTGGAGCCGCTGCTGTCGGTGCTGCAGAGCGATCCGCAGCAGCATGAACAGCTGCAGCAGGACTACGCGCAGGCGCAAAGCGTGCAGCGTCAGGCCAAACAGCAGGCGTTCGCGTTGACAGAAGTGGTGCAGCGTCGCGCGCACTTCAGCTATACCGACTCCGCCGGCATGCAGAATGCCAACAACGATCTCAACGACAAGCTGCGCCAGCGTCTGGAACAGGCGGAAGCCGAACGCGCCCGCGCCCGTGAGCAGCTGCGTCAATATCAAACCCAGTTCACCCAATACAGCCAGGTGCTGGCCTCGCTGAAAAGCTCGTATGACGCCAAGCGCGACATGCTGAAAGAGCTGAGCCAGGAGCTGGTGGATATCGGCGTGCAGGCCGACGCCAACGCGGAAGCGCGCGCGCGCCAGCGCCGCGACGAGCTGCATGCGGCGCTGAGCAACAACCGCGCTCGCCGCAATCAGTTGGAGAAACAGCTGACCTTCTGCGAAGCCGAAATGGATGGCCTGCAGAAGAAACTGCGTAAGCTGGAACGCGACTACCATCAGCTGCGCGAGCAGGTGGTGACCGCCAAGGCGGGCTGGTGCGCGGTGATGCGTCTGGTGAAAGACAACGGCGTGGAACGCCGCCTGCATCGCCGCGAACTGGCGTATATGGATGGCGACGAGCTGCGCTCGATGTCGGATAAGGCGCTCGGCGCGCTGCGTCTGGCGGTGGCGGACAACGAACACCTGCGCGACGTGCTGCGTCTGTCGGAAGATCCGAAGCGGCCGGAGCGTAAAATTCAGTTCTATATCGCGGTCTACCAGCACCTGCGCGAGCGTATCCGCCAGGACATCATCCGTACCGACGATCCGGTCGAGGCCATCGAGCAGATGGAGATTGAGCTGGGCCGTCTGACTGAAGAGCTGACCGCGCGTGAGCAGAAGCTGGCGATCAGTTCGAAAAGCGTGGCCAACATTATTCGCAAAACCATTCAGCGCGAACAGAACCGCATTCGCATGCTGAACCAGGGGCTGCAGGCCGTTGCTTTCGGCCAGGTGAAGAGCGTCCGTCTGAACGTCAACGTGCGAGAAGCGCACGCCACCCTGCTGGACGTGCTTTCCGAGCAGCAGGAACAGCATCAGGATCTGTTCAACAGCAACCGCCTGACCTTCTCCGAAGCGTTGGCCAAGCTGTATCAGCGTCTGAATCCGCAGATCGATATGGGGCAGCGCACGCCGCAGACCATCGGTGAGGAGTTGCTGGACTACCGCAACTACCTGGAGATGGAAGTGGAAGTGTACCGTGGCTCCGACGGCTGGCTGCGTGCGGAAAGCGGCGCCTTGTCTACCGGTGAAGCCATCGGTACCGGGATGTCAATTCTGGTGATGGTGGTGCAGAGCTGGGAAGAAGAATCCCGCCGCCTGCGCGGTAAAGACATCTCGCCATGTCGCTTGCTGTTCCTCGATGAAGCGGCGCGTCTGGATGCCAAATCGATCGCCACGCTGTTCGAGTTGTGTGACCGTCTGGAAATGCAGCTGATCATCGCGGCGCCGGAAAACATCAGTCCTGAGAAAGGCACCACCTATAAACTGGTGCGTAAGGTGTTCCAGAACCACGAGCATGTGCACGTGGTGGGGCTGCGCGGTTTCGCCAGCGAGCCGCCGGCGCTGGGCACTGCGCCGGTCGAAACGCCGTAACGCAGAAAAACGCCCTAAAAATCCGAAAATAGCCGCCGCAGGGTGGCTATTTTTTTGTGCGCGTGGATGATAGTCCTGCTTTTTTATCCGTTGAAAAGCGGTTAGTTTAATCAGATAAACAGTAATTCGACGCCCGCAGGGCGAAACGGCCTTTCTGTTTGTATACTGAAGCTATATGCAGTTTTTTGACGTTTTTTTTGTGAGCATACAGGGGGCAAGGGATGTTGCTTAAAAAGGGAAACTCTCTACGACGTTTGGCGCTGAGTGGCGCTATCGCCTGTAGTCTTGTGTCGTCGTTTTCCGCATTGGCCACCGTAACGGCGTTACCGGTGGCATCAGCAGGCATGTCCGTTGCGCAGAGCCGTTCTGAACTGCTGGCCGCGTTGCCGCGCGGCATGGATCTGCACTACCTTTCCACGCTGGCGCCGCTGTATGCGGCGAATCATATGCAGCCGATGTGGCAGGATCGCGAGGCCGTTCAGCAGTTTCAACAGCAGCTGGCCGAGCTGGCGATGTCCGGCGTGCAGCCGCAGTTCACCCAATGGGTGAAGATGTTGACCAATCCGGCGCTCAATGACGTAGGCCGCGATGTGGTGCTGTCCGATGCGATGTTGGGCTATTTGCAGTTCGTGTCCGCTATCGGCGCCAACGGCACCAGTTGGCTGTACAGCAATATTCCCTACAAGCTTGGCTTGCCGCCCACTGCGGTGATCAACCAATGGCAGCTGGCGGTGCGTCAGGCGCGCACGCTGAGCTACGTGAATTCGCTCGCGCCGCAGCACCCGCAATACGCCAAGATGCATCAGGCGTTGCGCGATATGCTGGCGGATAACCGCCCCTGGCCGCAGGTGGGCAGCGGCCCGAGCCTGCGCCCAGGACAAATGAGCAACGATATTCCTGCGCTGCGTGAGATCCTGACGCGCACCGGCATGCTGGCCGCTTCGGCGCCGGAGGCCGAGCCGGAGCCGGCGGTCGTCTCGGCGAAGAGCAATGAGCCTGATGACGGCGGGCTGACGGTAGACGAAGAGAAGGGGCGTGTGACGGTCAGTCCGTCGGCGGCGCCGGTGACGGAGTTGACCGCTGAACAGACGCCGCCGCAGGTCGGCAGCGTGGTGAGCGACAACCTTTATACCAACGAGCTGGTAGAGGGCGTCAAACGTTTCCAGAAATGGCAGGGGCTGACGGCGGACGGCGTGATCGGCGTGCGCACTCGCGAGTGGCTCAACGTATCACCGAAAACCCGAGCCGCCCTGCTGGCGTTGAATATCCAACGTCTGCGAATTTTACCGGGGCATGTCGGTACCGGCATTATGGTGAATATTCCCAACTACTCGCTGACCTACTACCAGAACGGCAACGAAGTGTTGTCCTCCCGCGTTATCGTCGGGCGGCCGAGCCGCAAGACACCGCTGATGAGCAGTGCGTTGAACAACGTGGTGGTCAACCCGCCTTGGAACGTACCGACTACGCTGGTGCGTGAGGATATCGTGCCGAAGGCGATGCGCGACGGTAACTATTTCCAGAAACACGGCTATACCGTGCTGTCGGGCTGGAGCAACGATGCGGAGGTGATCAACCCGGCGATGATCGACTGGAGCATGGTCTCTGCGCGCAACTTCCCGTATCGCGTGCGCCAGGCGCCGGGCGCCACTAACTCGCTGGGGCGTTTCAAGTTCAATATGCCGAGTTCGGACGCTATCTACCTGCACGATACCCCGAACCACAGCCTGTTCCAGAAAGACATTCGCGCGCTTAGCTCCGGCTGCGTCCGGGTGAACAAGGCTTCCGATTTGGCGAATATGCTGCTGCAGGATGCCGGCTGGAACAATAGCCGCGTTTCTTCCACGCTGAAAGAGGGGAATACCACTTATGTGAATATTCGCCAGCGTATTCCCGTAAAACTGTATTATCTGACCGCCTGGGTTTCGGATGACGGCCAACCGCAATTCCGTACAGATATTTACAATTATGATAATACGGTGAGATCGGGCGCACAAATTTTGGCTCAGGCCAAAAAATTAATGCAGTAAATGCAGTAATTATAAATAAATAACGGTCAGAATGTTTGGCTATACCGCAGGCCCTCTTAGCTGGGGGCCTGTAAACCTAGGCGTATCGCGGGTTGACTCAGCATACGCAGGCGGTTATGGTTCGGACAGTGCGCTGCTTTGTGCATTTATTTTGACATTCTTGCCGGGTTTAACAGAGTCATGGACAAAATTGATCATCATCGCCGTAAATGGCTGGCGCTAGGCGGCGCAGCTATGGGCATAGCGCTGCTTCCAGGGCAGGCGTTTGCCAGTCTTTCCACCGCTCGACCGCGTATTTTAGTGTTGAATAACCTGAATACCGGTGAATCTATTAAAGCCGAGTTCTTTGACGGCAAAGGCTACAATAAAGAAGAGTTGGTTCGGCTAAATCATCTGTTCCGCGATTATCGCGCCAACAAGGTTAAATCGATTGATCCCAGTTTGTTTGATCACCTCTATCGCCTGCAGGGGCTGCTGGGTACCAGCAAGCCGGTGCAGCTGATCTCCGGTTACCGTTCCGTAGATACCAACAACGAATTGCGCGCGCACAGCCGTGGTGTGGCCAAGCACAGCTACCATACCAAGGGCCAGGCGATGGATTTCCATATTGAAGGTATCCAATTGAGTAATATCCGTAAAGCAGCGTTAAAAATGCGCGCTGGTGGTGTAGGATATTACCCACGTAGCAACTTCGTGCACATCGATACCGGCCCGGTTCGGAGCTGGTAATCGCGGTGCCCTCAGTGAATAACGCCGCTCCTTGCGGAGGCGGCGTTATTGTCGTTGGAGCCTTATGAAATACCATCTTATTCCCGTTACCGCTTTTAGCCAGAATTGCAGCCTGATCTGGTGTGAAAACACGCAGCAGGCGGCGTTGGTCGATCCCGGCGGCGAAGCGGAAAAAATCAAAGCGGAAGTGGCGCAGCAGGGTGTGACAATCACGCAGATTTTGCTGACGCACGGCCATTTGGATCACGTCGGCGCGGCGGCGGAATTGGCGGAACATTATCAGGTGCCGATTTACGGCCCGGATAAAGAGGACGCTTTTTGGCTGGATGGTTTGCCGGCGCAGAGCCGGATGTTCGGGCTGGAAGAGTGTGCGCCGCTGACGCCGACTCGCTGGCTGTCGGAAGGCGATGAGATGCGGGTGGGCGAGATGACGCTCAAGGTGTTGCATTGCCCTGGGCATACGCCGGGCCACATCGTCTTTATCAATGAACAGGCGCGTTTGGCGCTGGTGGGGGACGTGCTGTTTAACGGCGGCGTGGGGCGCAGCGACTTCCCGCGCGGTGACCATCAGGCGCTGATTGCCTCTATTCGCACCAAGCTGCTGCCGCTGGGTGACGACATGCGCTTTATTCCCGGCCACGGCCCGATGTCGACTTTCGGCCACGAACGCCAGACCAACCCGTTCCTGCGTGAAGAGCCGGCGGTGTGGTAACGATCATTTCCCGGCAGAAATAATCAAGGGGCGCTTAGAGCGCCCCTTTTTTATGTCCTGATGGCCTGCGCCGACGCGCTTAGAGCACGGCGACGATGGCTTCACACAGCGGCGCCATGTTGTCCGGCGTCATGCCGGCAACGTTAACCCGGCCCGAGTTCACAGCGTAAACGCCAAACTCTTCACGCAGACGCAGCACCTGCTCTTTGGTCAGGCCGCTGAACGAGAACATGCCGTTCTGCTGGATGATGAAGCTGAAGTCCTGCTGCGCGCCTTTCTCCTGCAGGGTGTTCACAAACAGCTGACGCATGCGGTGAATGCGTTGGCGCATATCGGTCAGCTCCTGCTCCCACATCGCGCGCAGCGCATCGTTGCCCAGAATGGTGGCGACAACGGCGGCGCCGTGTGACGGCGGGTTGGAGTAGTTGGCGCGGATAGCCGCTTTCACCTGGCTAAAGGCGCGATCGGCGGTTTCGGCATCGGCGGCAACAATGGTGCAAGCGCCGACGCGCTCATTGTACAGACCGAAGTTTTTCGAGTAGGAGCTGGCGACGATCAGTTCTTTATGTTTGGCGGCGAAAATACGCAGGCCCTGCGCATCTTCTTCCAGGCCGTTGGCGAAGCCCTGATAAGCGAAGTCGAACAGCGGCAACCACCCGTTGGCGACGGAAAGTTCAGCCAGCTGCGCCCACTGTTCCGGCGTTGGATCGATACCGGTCGGGTTATGGCAGCAGCCGTGGAACAGCACCACATCGCCGGCCTGCGCCTGTTTCAGGCTGTTCAGCAGGCCGTCAAAATCCAACGCGTGGTTGGCGGCGTCATAGTAGGCGTATTCCAGCACTTCCAGGCCCACGGCGCTAAAGACGTTCTTGTGGTTCGGCCAGCTTGGGTTGCTGATCCAGATGCGTTTGGCGCTGGTCTGGTTGGCGATAAAGTCTGCCGCCACGCGCAGGCCGCCGGTGCCGCCTGGCGTCTGTGCGGTGCGCGCGCGGCGATCGGCGACGATCGGGCTCTCTTTACCGAATAGCAGTTCTTGCGTGCAGCTGGCGAACGCCGGGATGCCCTCAATGCCGAGATAGTTTTTGGTGGTCTCATTTTCCAGCAGATACTGTTCAGCTTTTTTTACGCTGGTCAGCACCGGGGTTTTACCGGTTTCGTCTTTATAAACGCCAATCCCTAAATTGATTTTATTCGGGCGGGCGTCGGCGCGGAAAATGTCGGTCAGGCCCAGGATCGGGTCGGCGGGTGCGGCGGTGATTTTTTCAAACATGTCAGGTGCTTCCAAATCTCGGAGTTAAGCAGACAGAAGCATCAGGGTAACGCCAGTTACCGGCTTTGCCAACCGTTTGCGACAAAAACACCGCGATCTTGTGAAGGGGAAGAGTTAGACAGAAAAAATGATGGGGAAGGGGGAATTGGCAGGATAAAAAATTACCGGCTGACACAAACAAAAACAGGGCCGGAGCCCTGTTTTTTAACTTAGCCGACGGTAAACCGCCGTTAAGCGAGACAACTTAGAACTGGTATACCAGACCAACGCCTACGATATCGTCAGTTGCGATGCCGGCTGCTTTGGTGAACGCGTTGTCATCCAGCAGGTTGATTTTGTAATCAACGTAGGTGGACATGTTTTTGTTGAAGTAGTAAGTGGTACCAACAGAAACATATTTAACCAGATCCTGGTCAGAGCCCGCGCCTGGGACGTTCATGTTCTTGCCTTTAGACTGCAGGTAAGACACTTCTGGACGCAGACCGAAGTCGAACTGGTACTGTGCGGTCACTTCGAAGTTCTGAGTTTTGCTGGCGAAACCACCGCAGCTGTTGTTCTGAGTGTCTGCACAAGAGGTAGTGCCGTCTTTCAGAGAGTTGTTACCACCGTAAGGGGTCATGTTACGGGTTTCTGCGTACATTGCCGCCAGGTAAACGTTGTTGGCGTCGTATTTCGCGCCCACGGTCCATGCGTCAGCCTTGTCGCCACGCTCGTTGGACTTGTTCTTCTGAGCATCGGTACGGTTGGAGGATGCGTATGCTGCACCTACGCTGATGCCTTCGCCGATGTCATAAGTAGAGGAGATACCCCAGCCGTCGCCGTTCTGTTTCTTGATGTCGCGACCGTCGTTCTGGTTTTTGCCCTGGTATTGCAGAGCGAAGTTCAGACCGTCAACCAGACCGAAGAAGTTGTTGTTACGATAGGTCGCAACGCCGTTGGTACGGCCGGTCATGAAGTTGTCGGAGTTGGTGTAAGTATCGCCACCGAACTCTGGCAGCATATCGGTCCAGCCTTCCACGTCGTACAGTACGCCGTAGTTACGGCCGTAGTCGAAGGAGCCGTAGTCAGCGAATTTCAGACCGGCGAAGCCCAGACGGGTTTTGGTGCCTTCGGTGCCCTGAGATTCGGAGTGGTTAGCTTGGACGTTGTATTCCCACTGGCCGTAACCGGTCAGTTGGTCAGTAATTTGGGTTTCACCTTTGAAGCCGAAACGAACATAGGTCTGATCGCCGTCATTACCTTTGTCTTTGGAGAAGTAGTGCAGACCGTCAACTTTGCCGTACAGATCCAGCTTGTTGCCGTCTTTGTTGTAGATTTCAGCTGCGTTTGCTGCACCAGCAGCCAACAGAGCCGGGATTACCACTGCAAGAATGTTGCGCTTCATCATTATTACCCTCATTGGTGTTATTCGGACACCTTTGCCACTGCCGCCAATAATTCTTTGGGAACTATTGTTGATAGATTGGTGTCGTCCTGTGTCTGAACGCAGTGTTCCATTCACAGGCGGGTTAATCTAGGACGAAAATGATACCAATGTCCCAATCGGGTTGCAAAAGGAAAGTATGTGTAACCAAATGTAATTTTTCGGGAACTTTGTGACGTGCGTCAATATTAAAAAATGCGAAAGGCCAGCGATGCTGGCCTTTGTTTTGTAACGAAATCGTTTAAAAAACGTGTGATCGTATAAATTAGAAGCTTGCGTTACGCGGCGTGCGCGGGAATGGGATCACATCGCGCACGTTTTGCACGCCGGTGACATAGGCGATTAAACGTTCAAAGCCCAGGCCGAAACCGGAATGCGGCACGGTGCCGTAGCGGCGCAGATCGCGATACCACCAGTAGTCTTCTTTATTCAGCCCCATCTCTTCCAGGCGCTGATCGAGCACGTCGAGGCGTTCTTCACGCTGCGAGCCGCCGATGATTTCGCCGATGCCCGGCGCCAGCACGTCCATGGCCGCGACGGTCTTGCCGTCTTCGTTCATGCGCATGTAGAACGCTTTGATGTCTTTCGGGTAGTTTTTCACCACCACCGGCGCCTGGAAGTGTTTCTCCGCCAGGTAACGTTCATGCTCGGAAGAGAGATCGATGCCCCAGGAAACCGGGTTTTCGAAGGTTTGGCCCGAGGCCAGCAGGATCTCAATGGCGTCGGTGTAGTCCACCTGGGCGAAATCGGAAGACACGAAGCGCTCCAGACGAGCGATAGCGTCTTTATCCACGCGCTCGGCGAAGAATTTCAGATCGTCGGCACGTTCATCCAGCACCGCCTGGAACACATACTTCAGCATGCTTTCGGCCAGGCCGGCAACGTCGTCCAGCGTAGCGAAGGCCACTTCCGGTTCGATCATCCAGAACTCCGCCAGGTGGCGGCTGGTGTTGGAGTTTTCGGCGCGGAAGGTTGGGCCGAAGGTGTAAACCTTCGACAGCGCGCAAGCGTAGGTTTCGCCGTTCAGCTGGCCGGAAACGGTGAGGAAGGCTTCCTTACCGAAGAAGTCTTCGCTGAAATCGACGGTGCCTTTGTCGGTGCGCGGCAGGTTTTCCAGATCCAGCGTGGACACGCGGAACATCTCGCCGGCGCCTTCGGTATCGGAGGCGGTGATCAGCGGAGTAGAGACCCAGAAATAGCCATTTTCATGGAAGAAGCGGTGGATCGCCTGCGCCAGAGTATGACGTACGCGCGCCACGGCGCCAATCAGGTTGGTGCGCGGGCGCAGGTGAGCCACTTCGCGCAGGTATTCGATGCTGTGGCGCTTGGCCGCCATCGGGTAAGTGTCCGGATCGTCGACCCAGCCGACCACTTTGATCGCGGTAGCCTGCAGTTCGAAGCTCTGGCCTTCGCCCGGTGAAGCGACGACTTTGCCGGTGACTTCAACCGAACAACCGGTGGTCAGATGCAGCACTTCATCCTGATAATTCGGCAGAGAATTATTAACGACGGCCTGTAACGGATCAAAGCAGGAACCGTCATAGACGGCCAGGAAGGAGATACCAGCTTTTGAATCTCTCCGGGTACGTACCCAGCCGCGTACGGTGACTTCACTGTCAACCGCAGCACGACCTTGCAGTACGTCGACTACAGGCACTACGCTCATAGATTTCTCTCTTTAATAATTTGGTTTAGAAATAGCTTACAACCCAAGAATATGGGGGTAATGGCTATGTTACTTGCCGCGGTGCAGAGCACAAGCAGAAATCATCGGATTGGCGCAACATTTATCGCGGCTGACTGAAAACAGGGCGTTCGGGATAAAAACAAAAAAGCCGGCGCGTAAACCGGGCCGGCTTTCTTTCTTTCTCTCTATATAGAGAAGGTTCAGCTGGCTTTCTTCACCAGCGGCAGATCGAAGGCCTTGCGCAAGGCCCGCACGAATGCCTGGTCCTGGCAGATGGTCTTGCCGGGGCTGTCGGAGAGCTTGGCCACCGGTTTGCCTTTGCATTCGACCAGCTTGATCACGATATTCAACGGCTTGACGCCCGGAATATCGCAGGTCAGGCGCGTGCCGATACCGAAGCTGAGATTGATGCGCTGATAGAAGTGGCGATAGAGCGCCAGCGCTTTTTCCAGATCCAGGTTGTCCGAGAACACCAGCGTTTTGCTCATGGGGTCGATGCCCAGTTTCTGATAGTGGGCAATGGCTTTCTCACCCCACTCGACGGGATCGCCCGAATCGTGGCGCAGCCCCTGATAACGCTCGGCGAACTGCGGGCCGAAGTCGCGCAGGAAAGCATCCATGGTAATGCAGTCGGTAAGCGCGATGCCAAGCTGATCCGGGTATTCATCCAGCCAGGCCTGCAATGCGGCGCGCTGGCTGTTGGCCAGCACCGGGCTTATCTGCTGATGCGCCTGGAACCATTCATGCGCCTGGGTGCCGACCGGCGCCAGGCCGAGCTGATGCGCCAGATCGTAATTGCTGGTGCCCGACAGGTACGGGAATTCGGCCTGCAAGGTGCTGACGATGGCCTGTTGTACGCCCTGGGAGAAGCGGCGACGGGTGCCGAAGTCCATCAGCTTGAAGCGTGAAAGATCCAAATCGCCCGCCAGCGTCTTGAACTGCGCCAACTTGGTTTGCAGGTGGGCTACCGCCTGTTCCGGCGTCGCCAGCGGAGAGCGCCGGCGGTGCACCACTTCGCTGATCACCGCCAGCAGCGGCACTTCCCACATGATCACTTCACGCCACGGCCCGGCGATGCGGATTTGCAGCTTGCCGTCGCGGTTGTCGATGGTCACCTGCTGCGGATCGTATCGGAACGTGCGCAACCAGCTCAGGTAATCTTGACGGAAGAAGGGCAGACCCGAAAGGTAAGCGAATTCGGCGTCGGTCAGCGCCAGCTGGCTCATCAGGGCGACCTGCGCGCGGATCTCGTCGGCATATTCGCCCAGCAGTTCGTCGCCGCGGCAGCGGAATTCCGCCGCCACGCTGATAGCGGGATAGCGATGGAACACTGCTTGCTGCATATGAAGCTTGTAAGCATCGGTATCAAGCAGTGATGTCAAAATCGGGGAAGCGTATTGAGTCATAGCGCGTTACAGCATCCTCGTCAGGCGCGTGTCCAAATCCGGATAATCATAAAAGTGGGGGTGGAGTATACCCGGATTATCCTGTTATTGAAGCTGCATCACACCATAAATCACCGAAGCGGGTCGAGGATTAAACGTGCCTTTATGGCGGGCTGGCGACGGCGGCGGAGGAAAAAAGCCAGATATGCCTGTAAGGTGAATGACTTAGCCTAATTAGTCATAAAAATTATAATGTTAATTATTTTAAACAACAAATCAGATAAACCCGGTCTGGGTGTGCACGCTGACCCGATCTTTGCCGTTCTTTTTGCAAAAATAGAGCGCTTCGTCCGCCTGTTTGATCGCCGCCTGCAGCGCAGTAAACGCGTTGACCGGCGCAATGCCGCAGCTGGTGGTGAAACGCACTTGCCGCCCGTCGGCCAGATTCAGCGTCAGGCGATGGGTGCGGGCGCGCAATTGCTCCATGATGTTCCGCGCGTTGTCCAACGAACAGTTGCCCAGCAGCACCGCGAACTCTTCGCCACCGTAGCGGCAGAAGATGTCGCTGGCGCGAAACGCGCGTTGCAACAGATGGCCGAATTCCACCAGCGCCCGGTCACCGACATCGTGGCCGTAGCTGTCGTTGAGCTGTTTGAAGTTGTCGATATCGATCAGGCAAAAGGCCTGCGGGTAGCTACCGTCGCCCAATAGCTGGCATTCGAGGAAGAATTTACGGCGGTTATAAATGTTGGTGAGCGGATCGAGGAAGGAAGAGGCCTCAAGCTCTTTAATCAGCAGCTGTTTCTCGCTTTCCAGCGAGACCTTGTCCAACTGATATTGTCTGAGCTGTTGAATGGCGTCGCTGATGGCGATCAGTTCCCGGCTGTAGAAGGCGTCGTTGCGATCGATATTCATCTCGCCGCGCGACAGCCGCACGATATTGTTGTGGGTTTTGGTCAACCAGCGGTTGATGTTGGTGCAGAACACCAGCGCCGGCAAAATGAACAGCAGCACCCCCAGACCGGCGAGCGCGATCATGCCGTAAATGGTGGTCTGGCTGTCATAAATCTTGTGACGCGAAGCGACGGTTTCCAGCTCAAAGCTGCGTTGATACAGCGCCTGTGAAAGCCTGCTCAACTCGTCGACATAGCGCGAGATAAGCGCGGCGGGATAGGGCTTTTGGGTATTGATGGCGGTGTATAGCCCATCGGTAATCTGCTTGAGGCGTTCGGTAGACACCTGGGTGAGCAACTGATTGACGATGCTGGTGGTTTGCACGTCGTCGTAGTTGAGCTTCATGAAGATCAACCGGGTGCTCAGCGCGTTCAGGACGCCGGTCAACTGAATGGACTTCAGATAGGCGTCTTTGCGATCGAGCGGGCTGACGTTGACGTCGATAATCTGATCGCTTAACTCCGTCAGCGACATATTCAGCCGGTTGTTGAGGCGAATGGCCTCGAGAAACATAAAGGAGTCGGTATCCACCATTCGGGTATCGTAGGTGTAGCGGTAATAGCTCTTGCTGGTTTGCGAGATGTAATAGGCGCTGTTGATGTTGAACAGGTTGGCGTTGGCGTTGTTGACCTGCGAAAGCTGCAGGTTGTCGTTATCCAGCAACTGTTCCATCAGGCCGATCATCGACAGCGCGGCGATTTTTTGCCGCACGCCCAGCTCCCTGGCGATCGTGTCGTTCAGATGCTCGCGGATCCGGGCGATTTTCTCGCGCGCCACCCGATCGGCGGCCAGACACTGCGCGCGAGTGATTTGCGGATCGATCAGGCTCAAGCGTTTGAGGCGGTGAGCCTGCAGCGAAGCCTGAAAGGCCTCGGAGATTTCTTTGGCGCGATCGATCTTATACAGGTTGAGCTGGTTATCGCGGTACTCGGTATGGGCTTCGAGCAGTTCCTCGACGATGAACAGCGAGAAGGAGGTCATCAGGCACAGGGTGAAAAAATAGATTGCGTATTTGATTTTCATAGTGCGAGTCATCCCTGAGCCTGATTCGGCAATTATACCATCATGCCGCCGGTGCCGCCTCAACAATGCCGGAGCGCCGCGAAGGCGGTTTTTTAGCATTAAATGCTGATTTTTATTTAGCCATTGGTCACCCGCGCTGCCATCTGGTGGGTGAACTATGATTTGCCTCTGATTTCTTTATCGCGCTTGCCCGGCGGATCTGGGCTTTTCAGCCAGCTGTGATACAGTTTATTCACAATCAGGTTCGCCGAGCGCCGCAGGGGAAATCTCCAGCGACGGCGCGGAGGAGAAGAGCGGCCTGGCACCTATAACTCACTGAGACGTTTAAGGGTTTTTATGACACAACAGCCACAGGCAAAATATCGCCACGATTATCGCGCGCCCGATTACACCACGACCGACATCGATTTGGACTTCAGTCTGGACGCGGAAACCACGCGCGTGACCGCCGTCAGTAAAATCAAACGTCAGGGCGCGGCTGGTGCACCGCTGGTGCTGGATGGCGAGGATCTGACGCTGGTGAGCATTCAGGTCGACGGTCAACCGTGGAGCGCCTATCGTCAGCAGGATAACCAGCTGATCGTCGAAGAGTTGCCAGCACAATTCACTCTGACCATCGTCAACGATATTCACCCGGCGAAAAACACCGCGCTGGAAGGGCTGTATCTGTCCGGCGATGCGCTGTGCACGCAATGCGAAGCCGAAGGCTTCCATCATATTACCTATTACCAGGATCGCCCGGACGTGCTGGCGCGCTTTACCACCCGCATCGTGGCCGACAAGGCGCGCTATCCGTTCCTGCTGTCGAACGGCAACCGTATTGGCCAGGGTGAATTGGCCGATGGTCGCCACTGGGTGCAATGGCAGGATCCGTTCCCGAAACCTTGCTACCTGTTCGCATTGGTGGCGGGGGACTTCGACGTGCTGCGCGACAGCTTCACCACCCGTTCCGGCCGTGAGGTCGCGCTGGAGCTGTTTGTCGATCGCGGCAACCTGGATCGCGCAGACTGGGCGATGACCTCGTTGAAAAACTCGATGAAGTGGGACGAGACCCGCTTCGGTCTGGAATACGATCTCGACATTTATATGATCGTGGCGGTCGATTTCTTCAATATGGGCGCGATGGAGAACAAAGGGTTAAATATCTTTAACTCCAAATACGTTTTGGCGAAGGCGGAAACCGCCACCGACAAAGATTACCTGAACATCGAAGCGGTGATTGGCCACGAATACTTCCACAACTGGACCGGCAACCGCGTCACCTGCCGCGACTGGTTCCAGCTCAGCCTGAAAGAGGGGCTGACGGTGTTCCGCGATCAAGAGTTCAGTTCCGATCTGGGATCGCGTTCGGTCAACCGCATCGATAACGTGCGCGTGATGCGCGGCGCGCAGTTCGCCGAAGACGCCAGCCCGATGGCGCACGCCATTCGTCCGGATAAAGTCATCGAGATGAACAACTTTTACACCCTGACTGTGTATGAGAAAGGTTCTGAAGTGATCCGCATGATGCACACCCTGCTGGGGGAAGAGAACTTCCAGAAAGGGATGCAGCTCTATTTCGAACGCCACGACGGCAGCGCCGCCACCTGCGATGACTTCGTACAGGCGATGGAGGACGCGTCCAACGTGGATCTGTCGCGCTTCCGCCGTTGGTATAGCCAGTCCGGCACGCCGCTGTTGACGGTGCGCGACGAGTATGATGCGCAAACCCAGCAATATCGCCTGCATGTCAGCCAGAAAACCGCGCCGACCGCCGATCAGCCTGAGAAGTTGCCGCTGCATATCCCGCTGGATATCGAGCTGTACGACAGCGAAGGCAACGTCATCGCGCTGCAGAAGGGCGGCCTGCCGGTCAACAACGTGCTGAACGTCACCGAAGCGGAGCAGACCTTCGTGTTCGACGGCGTGGCGCACAAGCCGGTGCCGTCGCTGCTGCGTGAATTCTCTGCGCCGGTGAAACTGGATTATCCGTACAGCGATCAGCAACTGACCTTCCTGATGCAGCACGCGCGCAATGAGTTTGCGCGTTGGGATGCGGCGCAGAGCCTGCTCGCGACCTACATCAAACTGAACGTGGCGCGGCACCAGCAGAAGCAGCCGTTGTCGCTGCCGCTGCACGTGGCCGACGCGTTCCGTGCGGTGTTGCTGAACGAGACGCTGGATCCGGCGCTGGCGGCGCAGATCCTGACGCTGCCGTCGGAGAACGAAATCGCTGAACTGTTCGCCACCATCGATCCGGAAGCGATCGCCGCGGTGCACGAAGCGATCGTTCGCTGCCTGGCGCGGGAGTTGGCCGATGAGTGGCTGGCGGTGTATCACGCCAACAAGACCGACGGCTACCGCGTGGAGCACGCCGACATCGCCAAGCGCGCCTTGCGCAATGTGTGCCTGGGTTATCTGGCGTTCGGCGAAGATGCGGCGCTGGCGGACCAACTGGTGAGCGAACAGTATCGCCTGGCGGATAACATGACCGACTCGCTGGCGGCGCTGTCCGCCGCGGTCGCGGCCCAGTTGCCGTGTCGCGATGCGCTGTTGGCGGCGTTCGACGAGCGCTGGCATCAGGATGGCCTGGTGATGGACAAATGGTTCGTGCTGCAGGGCAGCAGCCCGTCGGCGGATGTGTTGAGCAAGGTGCGTGCGCTGCTGCAACACCGCTCGTTCAGCCTGAGCAACCCGAACCGCACCCGCTCGCTGATCGGCGGCTTCGCTTCCGGCAACCCGGCGGCGTTCCATGCGGCGGATGGCAGCGGTTATCAATTCCTGGTGGAGATCCTCAGCGATCTCAACCAGCGCAACCCGCAGATCGCCGCGCGCCTGATCGAACCGCTGATTCGTCTGAAGCGTTACGACGCCGGTCGCCAGGCGCTGATGCGCAAAGCGTTGGAACAGCTGAAAGGGTTGGAAAACCTGTCCGGCGATCTGTACGAGAAGATCAGCAAGGCGCTCGACGCCTAATCTTTTCACCGTGAATACCCAAAGGGACGGCCTGCGCCGTCCCTTTTTCGTTCAATTCGCCGCCTGGCGTGGGCTGGCCGCGGTGACCGGCGGCGATAACACCCGCTCCAGCACTTCAGCCTCCAGTTCCGCCAGCCTGGCAGAACCCTTGCGGCGTGGCCGCGGCAGATCGATGCTCAGATCCAGTCCGATTTGGCCCTCTTCAATCAGGATCACCCGATCCGCCAGCGCGATGGCTTCGCTGACGTCGTGCGTCACCAGCAGTACGGTAAAACCGTGCTGTTGCCACAGCGATTCTATCAGCCCCTGCATCTCGATGCGCGTCAGGGCATCCAGCGCCCCGAGCGGTTCGTCCAGCAGCAGCAGGCGGGGGCGGTGGATCAACGCGCGCGCCAGGGCGACCCGCTGCTTTTGTCCGCCGGACAGCGCCGCCGGCCAGTCGCGGGCGCGATCCGCCAAACCGACCGCGGCCAGCGCCTGCAGCGCCGCGTCGCGCCACTGGCCGCGCAGCCCCAACCCCACGTTGTCGATCACCGTTTTCCACGGCAGCAGGCGCGCATCCTGAAACATCAGCCGGGTATCTTCTTTGGCGGCGGCAAGCGGCGCATTGCCGCTGAGCAGCGCGCCGCTGCTGGCCTGTTCCAGGCCGGCCAACAGACGCAGCAGGGTGCTCTTGCCGCAGCCGCTGCGGCCAACCACCGCCACGAACTGCCCGGCGGAGATGCGCAGCTGAATGTTATCCAGTACGGTGCGGTTGCCGTAACGTTTGCCGATGGACTCCAGCGTCACCGGCGTGCCTTGCGCAAGGCGAGCGGGAAGGGTCATAGCGCTTCTCCCTGTTTCAGTTGATAGGCCGGGTGCCAGCGCAGCCAGACGCGTTCCAGCAGTTGCGCGCCCACGTCTGCCAGCTTGCCGAGCAGGGCGTACAGCACGATCGCCACCACCACCACGTCGGTTTGCAGAAATTCACGCGCGTTCATCGCCAGATAACCGATGCCGGAGTTGGCTGAGATGGTTTCGGCGACGATCAGCGTCAACCACATGAACCCGAGGGCGAAACGCACGCCGACCATAATCGACGGCAACGCGCCCGGCAGCACCACCTGCGTGAACAGGCGAAAACCGCTCAGACCGTAGCTGCGCGCCATCTCCAGCAGGCCGCGATCGATGTTTTTGATGCCGTGATAGGTATTGAGATAAATCGGGAACAACGTGCCGAGCGCCACCAGAAAGATCTTGGCGGATTCATCGATGCCGAACCACAGGATCACCAGCGGGATCAGCGCCAGGTGCGGCACGTTGCGGATCATTTGCACCGAACTGTCCAACAGGCGTTCACCCCAGCGCGACAGCCCGGTAATAAAGCCGAGAATCAGTCCGATGCTGCCGCCGATGCCAAAGCCGATCAACGCGCGCTGGCTGCTGATGCGCAGGTGCTGCCACAGTTCGCCGCTTTGGCTCAGGCGCCAGAAGGCGGCCAGCACCGCACTCGGCGCCGGCAAAATGCGGTTGGACAGCCAGCCGGTTTCGACGGCGACTTGCCAGATGATCACCAGCGCCAGCGGCAGCGCCCAAGGGGCCAGCCGGTACAGGATGCGTTGCGCGTTATTTGCCATCGGGGCGCTCCTCAGCTCTGCGACACTTTTTGCGGAACATAGATGTTGGCCACCACTTCGCCCTGCGGGCGCACCGGTTGAAGGCGCGCGGGCGTTTCCTCCTGCGCCAGATCGAGGTGCGGAAACAGCAGTTCGCCGACACGGTAGGCCTCTTCCAGATGCGGATAGCCGGAGAGAATAAAGGTGTCGATGCCCAGATCGGCGTATTCCTGCATGCGCGCCGCGACCGTCGGGCCATCGCCCACCAGCGCGGTGCCGGCGCCGCCGCGCACCAGGCCGATGCCGGCCCACAGGTTCGGGCTGATCTCCAGATTATCCTTCTTGCCGCCGTGCAGCGCCGCCATGCGCCGTTGGCCGACGGAGTCGAAGCGGGCAAAGGCCTGCTGCGCGTTGGCAATGGTATCCTCATCGAGGTGGGCGATCAGCCGATCGGCGGCGCGCCAGGCCTCTTCGGTCGTTTCCCGCACGATGACGTGCAGACGGATGCCGAAGCGTACCTGCCGGCCCTTCGCCGCCGCTTTGGCGCGCACCTCTTCGATCTTTTCTTTGACCTGCGCCGGCGGCTCTCCCCAGGTGAGGTACATTTCTACCTGCTCGGCGGCCAGATCCTGCGCGGCGGCGGAGGATCCGCCGAAATAGAGCGGCGGGCGCGGTTGCTGCACCGGCGGGAACAGCAGTTTGGCGCCTTTCACCTGAATATGCTTGCCGTGGAAATCGACGGTTTCACCTTCCAGCACCCGGCGCCAGATATGAGTGAACTCGGTCGAGGCTTCGTAACGCTCTTCATGACTGAGATGCAACCCCTCCGCCGCCAGCTCTTCCGGATCGCCGCCGGTGACCAGATTGAACAGGGCGCGCCCGTTGGACAGGCGATCCAGCGTCGCCGCCTGACGCGCCGCCAGCGTAGGGGAGATGATACCCGGCCGCAGCGCGACCAAAAATTTCAGCCGCTGGGTGACCGGGATCAGTGAGGCGGCCACCAGCCAGGAGTCTTCGCAAGAGCGACCGGTGGGGATCAGCACGCCGCCGAATCCCAGCCGGTCCGCCGCTTGGGCGATTTGTTGCAAGTAACCGTGATCGACGCTGCGAGCGCCCTGTGCGCTGCCAAGATAGTGGCCGTCGCCGTGGGTGGGTAAAAACCAGAAAACGTTCAGGCTCATCGTCAATGCTCTCCCGTATTTATGGCGCGCTTGGGCGCCAGATGCGTTGCGAGATGTCGACCTTCACCGGCACCAGCCGGTTGGCGTAAAACAGGTCGGCGGTTTGCTGCTGCGCGGCGATCGTATGCGCATCGAGCGGTGTGATGGCGGTCGGGGGACGGTGATCCAGATAGCTGGCGATCACCGGTTCCGGCAGCCCCATGGCGTTGGCCAGCAAGGTCACGCTTTGCGCCCGGTCGCTGCGGGTGAGCGCATCGGCCTGGGTCAGCACCGTCAGGACCTGGCTGATAAAGGCGCCATTGGCTTCGACATACGGGCGCGCCGCCAGATAGAAGGAACCGGTCTGGTTCAGATCGGTGCCGTCGCCGAGCACCCGAACGCCGCCCTGCAGCAGCGCGGCGGAATAATAAGGATCCCAGATAGCCCAGGCATCGACGTTGCCTTGCTGGAATGCGGCGCGCGCATCGGCGGGGGTCAGGTAGGCGGGTTGGATATCCGTAAATTTCAGGCCGGCCTTTTGCAGCGATCGCAGCAGCAGGTTGTGTGAGCTGGATCCTTTCTGAAATGCGACCTTATGGCCTTTCAGATCGGCGACGGTTTTGATCGGGCTGTTTTCCGGCACCAGGATCACTTCCGCCTTCGGTTTGGGAGGCTCAACGCCGACATACAGCAGGTCCGCCCCGGCGGCCTGCGCGAAGATCGGCGGAATATCACCGGTGCTGCCCAGATCGATGCTGCCGACGTTCAAGGCTTCCAGCATCTGCGGGCCGGCGGGAAATTCAATCCAACTGATGCGGGTGGCGGGGAAGCGTTCTTCCAGCAGCCGGTGGCTTTTCGCCAGCACCAGACTCACCGATCCTTTCTGGTAACCGATGCGAAATTGCGCCGGGTCCTGCGCGACGGCGGCGTTGGCCCAGACCAGCGACAGCAGGCCGGTGAAGGCCGCTGCGTTCAGCCAACGTCGCAAAGCGTTGCGTTGTTTCATTCAGGCTCTCCTTTTCCAGGCATTTCAGGCGGTTTGACGCGCCGTCAGCGGCGAGGCGACGCGTAGCGCGGGCGGTTTGCGGCGCCCAAGCGCCAAATAGAAACTGGCGAGCGCTTCTTCCAACCGGGCGGCCACGGCGTCGGTGAGTGTGGCACTTTCGCCGGTCAGCTGGATCTGACTGTCGTCGGCGAACACGCCGTGCAGCACCTCTTGCGCTTTCAGCGCCGCCAGCACCGGTTTCAGCGCATAGTCCACCGCCAGCATGTGACCGACAGAACCGCCGGTCGCCAGCGGCAGCACCACTTTATGGTCCAGCGCGCGTTCCGGCAGCAGATCCAGCAGGGTTTTCAGCGCGCCGGAGAACGACGCTTTATAAACCGGCGTGGAAATCAGCAGGCCGTCGGCCTGCGCCAGCTGCTCGGCAAACGCCTTGATCGCCGGACTGTTGAAGTTGGCGTACAGCAGATCTTCGGCATCGAAGTCGTGCAGGGTATAGGCCGTCACCTCCACCCCTTGTTGCCGCAGCCAGTTCTGACTTAGCGAGAGCAGCGCGGCGGAACGTGATGGGATGCGTGGGCTACCGGCCAGTGATATAACGCGCATTGCCACTCCTTATAACTAAAAGTTAGGTTTAATTAGAAAATTAATAGGAAGTGTTTTAAACCTACCAGCAACCGGGCGCGTTTCTTAAATCTCATTTTTTGATTTGGATATGCGTAAAAGCGGATTGGCGCCGATTTGGCGGTGAAGAGGGAAAACGATTGCGTAAAAACGGCTTTTTTTGCCTTTAATCAATTCCAATTAGGCGGGGGATACCGGATAATACGCCCCCGGTTTGCAACCGGGAAATCAGGAGAGTCCATGTACTACCCCCTCATCAGGAAAGCGTTGTTCCAGCTCGATCCGGAGCGCGCGCACGAAGTGACCTTTCGTCAGCTCAGCCGTATTACCGGCACCCCATTAGCGTTTCTTGTCCGTCAGTCCGTGCCGACCAAACCGGTCAGCTGCATGGGGCTGTCGTTTAAAAACCCGCTGGGATTGGCCGCCGGTCTGGATAAAAACGGCGAATGCATCGATGCGTTCGGCGCGATGGGCTTCGGCCATGTGGAAGTCGGCACCGTGACGCCGCGTCCGCAACCGGGCAACGACAAGCCGCGCTTGTTCCGCGTGGTTGAGGCGGAAGGCCTGATTAACCGCATGGGGTTCAATAACCATGGCGTGGACAATCTGGTTGAAAACGTTAAGAAATCCCATTTCGGCGGCATTCTTGGGATCAATATCGGCAAGAATAAAGACACGCCGGTCGAGCAGGGCAAAGACGATTATTTGATCTGCATGGATAAAGTTTATCCGTATGCCGGATATATCGCGATTAACATCTCTTCACCGAATACGCCGGGGTTACGATCCTTACAGTATGGCGAAGCGTTGGACGATCTTTTGGCTGCGATTAAAAATAAGCAGCAGGAATTACATGCGCGGCATCACAAATATGTGCCGGTGGCGGTAAAGATCGCGCCGGATCTTTCTGAAGAAGAATTGATCCAAATTGCCGATAGCCTGGTGCGGCATAATATCGATGGCGTGATCGCCACCAATACCACGTTGGATCGAAAATTGATCCAAGGGCTGAATTACTGCGAACAAGCGGGCGGGTTAAGCGGGCGTCCGTTGCAATCACGCAGCACCGAAGTGATCCGTCGCCTCTCCACCGAACTGCAAGGGCGTCTGCCGATTATCGGCGTAGGCGGCATCGATTCGCTGACGGCGGCGCGCGAAAAAATGGAGGCCGGTGCGAGCCTGCTGCAAATTTATTCCGGATTTATCTATCACGGCCCGCGTTTGATTAAAGATATCGTTACCCATATCTAATATTTTTCCTCTCATTTTATTCCGGGGGTTTATTTCTGCCCCCGGCTCGTCTATATTTTGTTCGTTAGCTTAAATATCGTTCGCGGAATTATCCGATGTTTAAGCTATTTCATCGGTGATAAAATCGCCTTTTAGGGTGAGTGCGGCGTTGGCGTGGGCAGCGAGAAGGATACGAAATGAAGATAAAACCTGACGATAATTGGCGTTGGTATTTTGATGCCGAACACGATCGGCTAATGCTGGATTTAGCTAATGGTATGATCTTTCGTTCACGTTTCCCGGCTAAAATGTTAACGCCGGACGCCTTCGATGAATGCGCTTTTTGCGTGGATGACGCCGCCCTTTATTTCACCTATGAAGAACAGTGCAAGCAGGTCAAGCTGAGCCATGAACAGCGCGCCGAGCTGGTGTTGAATGCGCTGGTCGCCTACCGCTTCCTGAAACCGCTGATGCCGAAGAGCTGGCATTTCTCGCAGCAGCACTACCCGTTGCAGCCGAAAAACGGCGAGCTGGCGGCGGTGAAAGTGATGGAAAGCGGCGCGGAAGCGCGCCTGCTGGTGGTGGAGGCCGGGGATAACGCCAGCCTGTGCCTGCTGGCGCAAAATCAGCTGACGGTCGCCGGCCGCACCATGGTCTTGGGCGACGCCATCAAGGTGATGCACGATCGGCTGAAACCTTGCGCGCAGGATGAAAGCGCCGCCCCGGCTTACGACAGGGCGGTATAAGGCGGATTACGCCAACGTCAAATCAGTTTTCGGGATGCAGCTGCAGCACAGGATGGTGCCGTTGTCGCCCAGCGCGCTTTTCTTCAGGGGCGCGACTTCACCGCTCAGCAATGTAATGCGGCAGCTGCCGCAAATCCCGGCGCGGCACGAGTAAGGCACGCGAATGCCTTGCTGTTCCAGTTGTTCGAGCAGGATCTGCTGGTTATTGCCGGTAAATACCTTTCCTTCATATTCGATCGTGACGCTGTGCGCGCTGTCCTGCGGCGCCTGCACGCTCTCCACCACTTTACCTGCGCCATAAGGGCGCGGCGGCTTGGTTGACAAGACTTCCACCGTATCGCCCACGCGAATGATGCCGCTGTTGCGCGCGATCATATTCTGGCCGAAATCGATGTCGCCGTTGTCGGCGGAGCGGAATTTTTGCAGCGTGCTGAGCGGTTCGCCGCTCGGGTGCTTGCGGCCACGCTCGGTGCTGACGGTGGTGAGCACGCAGCGGCTGCAGGGTTTCACCAGATCGAACATCACGTCGCCGACGCGGATCACCTGCCAGCCGTCTTCAGCCCAGGCGGTAGCGCCGCTCACCACCAGATTTGGGCGGAACTGTTCCAGCTTGATGCTGCCGGGACAACGCTGCTGCAGGTCGTTGAACGAGGCTTGGTTAATCAGCAGATAAGGGTAGCCGTCGGCAAACGTCAGCGGGATTTCAGGGTGTTTCTTGACCCGGCGGGTCAGCTCCGGCCCCAGCCAGCGCAGCTGCACGTCGCGCTGGAAATAGCCGCTCAGCCAGCGGTTGATCTCATCCGGCGCGATCAGCGCGGTGAAATGGTTGCCCCACACCTCGGTCGGCTGCGGCGCGGCCGCGAAGTCGCTGAAGCGAATGGCGGCGCTTTCACCGTCCGGCGCGGTCAGAAACAGCCCGTCCGGCAACAGCGCCGGCGTGAACAACACCATCTGCGGATATTGGCGCGCGGTAATAAAGGTGCCGTCCGGTTCGGTGATCATAAAGTTGCGGTCGAAGGCCAGACCGCTGCTGCCGACCTGGGCGTAGGAAAGCTGCAAGCCGCGCAGTGATTTAACCGGATGGACGTAGAGTCTGGAAAGCGTGATCACCCTTATCTCCGTGCGATGATTAAATAGAAGGGAGCAACTTTATGACAAGCGGTGCGGATTAGCTATAATGCGCAACAATTTTCTTTTTGGTGATAAGTACGATATGAACTCTCTGTTTGCCAGCACGGCGCGTGGATTGGAAGAACTGTTAAAAAGCGAGCTGGAAACGCTTGGCGCTCACGACTGCAAAGTGGTGCAGGGCGGAGTACATTTTCAGGGTGACGATCGTCTTCTGTACCAAAGCCTGCTGTGGAGCCGCCTGGCTTCGCGCATTTTGTTGCCGCTGAACGAATTCCGCGTGCACAGCGACCTGGATCTGTACCTCGGCGTGCAGGCGATTGACTGGCCGAGCATTTTTGGCGTGGATAAAACCTTCGCCGTGCATTTCAGCGGCGTGAACGAAGAGATCCGCAACAGCCAGTATGGCGCGCTGAAGGTGAAAGACGCCATCGTTGACAGCTTCACCCGTAAGCTCGACCAACGCCCGACGGTTGCCAAACAGCAGCCGGACATTCGCGTTAACGTCTTCCTGCAACGCGATATGGCCAGCGTGGCGCTCGATCTGAGCGGCGAAGGCCTGCACCAGCGCGGCTACCGCGATCTCACCGGTCAGGCGCCGTTGAAGGAAAACTTGGCGGCCGCCATCGTGTTGCGTTCCGGCTGGCAGCCGGGCACGCCGATGCTCGATCCGATGTGCGGCTCCGGTACGTTGTTGATCGAAGCGGCGATGATCGCCGCCGATCGCGCGCCGGGCCTGCACCGTCAACACTGGGGCTTCAGCGCCTGGAATGGCCACAACGCCGAACTGTGGCGTGAAGTCACCACCGAAGCGCAGGTGCGCGCGCGTCGCGGCCTGCAGGAAACCGCCTCTCGCTTCTTCGGTTCCGATATCGATCGCCGGGTGATTGAGATGGCGCGCGGCAACGCCCGCCGCGCCGGCGTCGCCGAGCTGATCACCTTCAACGTCGGCGACGTCGCGCGCTTGACCAATCCGCTGCCGGAAGGCCCGCACGGCACGGTGATCAGCAACCCGCCGTACGGCGAGCGTCTGGAAAGCGAACCGGCGCTGATCGCGCTGCACAACATGCTGGGGCGCGTGATGAAAAGCGCCTTCGGCGGTTGGCAGCTTTCGCTGTTCAGCGCCTCGCCGGAGCTGTTGAGCTGCCTGCAGCTGCGCGCCGAGCGCCAGTTCAAGGCGAAGAACGGCCCGCTGGAGTGCGTGCAGAAAAATTATCAGCTGGCGGCAAGCCCGGCCGGCGCCGCTGCCGGCGGCGTGCAGGTGGCGGAAGATTTCGCCAACCGTCTGCGAAAGAATTTGAAGAAGCTCGACAAGTGGGCGAAGCAACAAGGCATCGAATGCTACCGCCTGTACGATGCCGATCTGCCAGAATACAACGTCGCGGTGGATCGTTACGGCAGCAAGGTGGTGGTGCAGGAGTATGCGCCGCCGAAAACCGTCGATGCGCAGAAGGCGCGTCAGCGCCTGTTCGATGTGATCAACGCGACGCTGGCGGTGCTGGAATTGCCGTCGAATCAGCTGATCCTGAAAACCCGCGAGCGGCAGAAGGGCAAAAATCAGTACGAGAAACTGGCGCAGAAGGGCGAGTTCCTGCTGGTGGAAGAGTATAACGCCAAGCTGTGGGTCAACCTGACCGACTATCTCGATACCGGCCTATTCCTCGATCACCGCATCGCGCGCCGTATGCTGGGCGAGATGAGCGGCGGCAAGGACTTCCTCAACCTGTTCGCCTATACCGGCACCGCCAGCGTGCATGCCGGGCTGGGCGGCGCGCGCAGCACCACCACGGTGGACATGTCGCGCACTTATCTGGAATGGGCGGAGAAGAACCTGCGCGCCAACGGCCTGACCGGCCGCCAGCATCGGCTGATCCAGGCCGACTGCTTGTCGTGGCTGAGCAATGCCAATGAACAGTTCGACGTGATCTTCATCGATCCGCCGACGTTCTCCAACTCCAAGCGGATGGAGAACACCTTTGACGTGCAGCGCGATCACCTGGCGCTGATGAAAGATTTGAAACGGTTGCTGCGCCGCAACGGGACCATTATGTTCTCGAACAACAAGCGCGGTTTCCAAATGGATATGGCAGGGCTGAGCGCGTTGGGTCTGGAGGCGAAAGAGATCACCGCCAAGACGCTGTCGCAGGATTTTGCCCGTAACCGTCAGATCCACAACTGCTGGCTGGTGACTCACGCCGGCGAAGGAAAATAATTACTATGTCGTTAATCAGCATGTCCGGCGCCTGGCTCTCTTTCAGCGATGCGCCATTGTTAGACAACACCGAAATTCATATCGAAGACAACGAGCGCGTGTGTCTGGTCGGGCGCAACGGCGCCGGCAAATCCACGCTGCTGAAGATCCTCGGCAAAGAGATCCCGCTGGATGACGGCCGGGTGATCTACGAACAGGATCTGATCGTGGCGCGTCTGCAACAGGATCCGCCGCGCAATATCGGCGGCAGCGTGTTCGATTTCGTGGCGGAAGGCGTCGCGGAGCAGGCGGAACACCTGAAGGCGTATCACGCGATCTCTCACCTGGTGGAAAGCGATCCGAGCGAGAAAAACCTGGCGCGCATGGCGCAAATCATGGAGATCCTCGATCACCAGGGGCTGTGGCAGCTCGACAGCCGCATCAGCGAAGTGCTGCTGCAGCTGGGGCTGAACGGCGACGCCGAGCTTTCCTCGCTGTCCGGCGGCTGGCTGCGCAAAGCGGCGCTGGGCCGCGCGCTGGTGAGCTCGCCGCGCGTGTTGTTGCTCGACGAACCGACCAACCACCTGGATATCGAAACCATCGACTGGCTGGAAGGTTTCCTGAAAGAGTTCGACGGCAGCATCGTCTTCATCTCGCACGACCGTTCGTTTATCCGCAACATGGCGACGCGCATCGTCGATCTGGATCGCGGCAAGCTGGTTTCCTGGCCGGGTAACTACGATCTGTACCTGCAGAGCAAAGAAGAAGCGCTGCGGGTGGAAGAGCTGCAAAACGCCGAGTTCGACCGCAAGCTGGCGCAGGAAGAGGTCTGGATCCGTCAGGGCATCAAGGCGCGCCGCACTCGCAACGAGGGCCGCGTGCGCGCGCTGAAGGCGCTGCGCGTCGAGCGCTCGCAGCGCCGTGAAGTGATGGGCACCGCCAAGATGCAGGTGGAAGAGGCGACCCGCTCCGGCAAAATCGTATTCGAGCTGGAAGACGTCAATTATCAGGTTGGCGAAAAGGTGCTGGTGCGCGGTTTCTCCGCCCAGGTGCAGCGCGGCGACAAGATTGCGCTGGTGGGGCCGAACGGCTGCGGCAAAACCACGCTGCTGAAACTGATGCTCGGTCAGCTGAAAGCCGACAGCGGCCGCGTGCACTGCGGCACCAAGCTGGAAGTGGCCTATTTCGACCAGCACCGCGCCGATCTCGATCCTGAGCGCACGGTGATGGACAACCTGGCGGAAGGCAAGCAGGAAGTGATGGTCAATGGCCGTCCTCGCCACGTGCTGGGCTACCTGCAGGACTTCCTGTTCCACCCGAAACGCGCAATGACGCCGGTGAAGGCGCTGTCGGGCGGTGAGCGTAACCGCTTGCTGTTGGCTAAGCTGTTTCTGAAACCGAGCAATCTGTTGATCCTCGATGAACCAACCAACGATCTCGACGTCGAAACGCTGGAGCTGCTGGAAGAGCTGATCGACGGCTATCAGGGCACCGTGTTGCTGGTCAGCCACGATCGTCAGTTCGTCGACAACTCGGTGACCGAGTGCTGGATCTTCGAAGGCAATGGCGTGATCAACGCCTTCGTCGGCGGTTACTACGATGCGCATCACCAGCGCGCGACAGCGAAACCGATTCGTCAGGCGGCGCCGAGTGCGAGCAAACCGGCGGCGGAGAAAAAGGCCGAACAGCCGAAGAAAGCGGCGGCCAAGCTGAGTTACAACCTGCTGCGCGAACTGGAACAGCTGCCGCAGCGGCTCGAACAGCTGGAAGCGGAAATCGAAGCGCTGCAGGCGCAGATGAGCGATGCCGACTTCTTCACGCGGCCGCACAGCGAAACGCAAGAAGTGCTGACGGCGTTGGCTAACGCCGAGCAGGCGCTCGAGCAGGCCTTCGCCCGCTGGGAAGAGCTGGAAGCGATGAAAAACGGCTGACCGTTGCGATACCGCCCGCGCGCTGCTGCGGGCGGTATCGACGTGCCGGTGAGCAACGTTATTTAGGAGGAATATGGTGTGTTCCCACAACAATCATCAGCAGCATAGTCATTCCGCACCTTCGGCGGCGCAGCAGGATAACCTGATGCTGTGCCCGCAGTGCGACATGCTGGTGGCGCTGCCGCCGCTGGCCTATGGCAGCAAAGCGGTATGCCCGCGCTGCAAAACCACGCTCAGCGCCCGCTGGGACGAGCCGCGTAAGCGGCCGATCGGTTACGCGCTCAGCGCCTTGTTCATGCTGGTGCTGGCCAACATTTTCCCGTTTATCAACATGCGCGTCGCCGGCCTCGGCAACGAAATCCGGCTGATCCAAATCCCGGAAGTCATGGTGGCGGAAGACTACGCCAGCATGGCCACCTTGTTTATGGTGTTCGTGCAGCTGATCCCGGCGTTTTGCATGGTGGCGATCATCCTGCTGTGCGCCAGGGTGCGCTTGCCGCTGGGCCTCAAAGAGTGGATGGCCCGGGTGCTGTTCCAGTTCAAGACCTGGTGCATGGTGGAAATTTTCCTCGCCGGGGTGCTGGTCAGCTTCGTCAAGCTGATGGCCTACGGCGACATCGGCATCGGCAGCAGCTTCGTGCCTTACTGCCTGTTTTGCCTGCTGCAGGTGCGCGCTTTCCAGTGCGTGGATCGGCGCTGGCTGTGGCAGGATATCGAACCGGCGCCGCGACTTAATCGCCCGCTGACGGTGGGGCGCACCGGCATGCGCCAGGGCGTGCGCTCCTGCGCGTGCTGCACGGCGATCCTGCCGGCCGATCAGGTGCGCTGCCCGCGCTGCCACACCAAGGGCTACGTGCGTCGCCGCCACAGCCTGCAGTGGACGCTGGCGCTGCTGGTGACCTCTGTCATGCTGTATATTCCGGCCAACCTGATGCCCATCATGGTGACCGAGGCGCTGGGCAACAAGATGAATTCCACCATCATGGCGGGGGTGATCCTGCTGTGGGGGGACGGCTCTTATCCGGTAGCGATGGTGATTTTCATCGCCAGTATCATGGTGCCGTCGCTGAAAATGTTGGCGATCGGTTGGCTGTGCTGGGATGCGAACGGTAGGAAGAAACCGCGCGCCGACAGCGAGCGTATGCATCTGATTTATGAAGTGGTCGAATTCGTGGGTCGTTGGTCAATGATCGACGTGTTTGTGATCGCCGTGTTGTCGGCGTTGGTGCGAATGGGGCAGTTGATGAGCATTTATCCCGCGACGGGCGCCGTGCTGTTCGCGCTGGTGGTGATCCTCACCATGTTCGCCGCCATGACATTTGATCCCCGGCTGACCTGGGATCGCGCAAGTGAAACAATAAACAAGGAGCCGCAAGGTGACGGAAAATAATCATAGCGTCGCGGACGTCGAGAAGATCAAACGCTGGTCGCCGGTGTGGATCATTCCCATCGTGACCGCGCTGATCGGCGCCTGGATCCTGTTTTACCACTTCAGCCATCAGGGGCCGGTGGTGACGTTGGTGACCACGACGGCGGAAGGGCTGGAAGCGGGTAAAACCAAAATCAAAAGCCGCAGCGTTGACGTCGGCGTGGTGGAAACCGTCACGTTGAGCGATGACCTGAGCAAGGTGATGGTGCAGGCGCGTCTCAATTCCGGCATGGAGAAATTGCTGCGCCAGGATTCCGCCTTCTGGGTGGTGAAGCCGCAGATCGGCCGTGAAGGGGTCTCCGGACTGGGCACGCTGCTCTCCGGCGCCTATATCGAACTGCAGCCGGGCAACAAAGGCAAAGACGGCAAAGACAACTATCAGCTGCTCGATGCGCCGCCGCTGGCTTCCCCGGACGCTAAAGGGTTGCGCATCGTGCTGGACAGCGAGAAATCAGGCCAGCTCAACGCCGGCGATCCGGTGCTGTTCCGCGGCTATCGCGTCGGGTCGGTGGAAACCAGCTACTTCGATCCTAAAGAGCGCGCCATGCGCTATCAGCTGTTCATCACTGCGCCTTACGATCAGTTGGTTACCACCAACGTGCGCTTCTGGAAAGACAGCGGCGTGGCGTTCGATATGTCGGCACAGGGCATGCGGGTGGAGATGGGCTCGTTGACCACGCTGTTTAGCGGCGGCGTCAGCTTCGATGTGCCGGACGGCTGGGATCGCGGCGAACAGGCGAAAGAGAAAGCGGAGTACCGGCTGTTCGACAACCAGCGCAGCACACAGGATTCGCTGTATACCGTGCATAAAGACTACCTGCTGTTCTTCTCCGACTCGGTACGCGGCCTGCAGCCGGGCGCGCCGGTCGAGTTCCGCGGCATCCGTCTGGGAACGGTGGCGCAGGTGCCGTTCTATAAAGACGGCATGGCGCAGCGTCTGGATAACGATTACCGCATTCCGGTGTTGATCCGCATCGAGCCGGATCGCTTCCAGAAACAGCTGGGCGGCAACTTCGATATTGAAGGGCACTTGAAAGATGCGGAATCCCGCGGCATGCGCGCCTCGATGAAGTCCGCCAACCTGCTGACCGGTTCGCTGTACATCGATCTCGACTTCTATCCGCAGGAAAAACCGTGGAAAGGGCCGCGCGAGCTGTTCGGTTATCCGCTGATGCCGACCACTAGCGGTGGTCTGGCGCAGATCCAGCAGAAACTGATGCAGACGTTGGATAAGATTAATTCGATGCCGATCAATCCGATGATCAGCGAAGCGACCAAGACGCTGGCGGAAAGCCAGAAAACCATGAAGTCGACGCAGCAGACCATGAAGTCGTTGAACGACATCATCGCCAGCAAAGAGATGCAGGCGCTGCCGCAGGACATGCAGAAAACGCTGCTGGAGCTGAACCGCAGCATGAAAGGGTTCCAGCCTGGTTCACCGGCTTACAACAAGATGGTGGGCGACATGCAGCGCCTCGATCAGGTCTTGCGTGAGCTGCAACCGGTGTTGCGCACCCTGAATGAGAAGAGCAACGCGCTGGTGTTTGAAGCCGCCGGCAGCAATGACCCTCAGCCGAAGAAGGCCACGAAATGATGAAATGGATCCCGGTAGCCCTGGCGCTGTTGCTCAGCGCCTGCAGCAGTTCGCCACAGAAGACTTACTATCAGTTGCCGGCGCTGGGCGCGCCGGCCGCGGCCGGCAGCAGCGGCGCCTCCACGCGCCAGCTGTGGCTGGAGCACGTGAGCGTGGCGGATTATCTGGCGCAGAGCGGCGTGGTGTATCAGACCAACGACGTGCAGTATGTGATAGCCCAGAACAACCTGTGGGCCAGCCCGCTCGATCAGCAGCTGCAGCAAACGCTGGTCACCAACCTGAGCAGCGCGCTGCCGGGGTGGGTGGTCTCTTCGCAGCCGATGAGCAGCGATCAGGATGTGCTGAACGTGACCATCAGCGGCTTCCACGGCCGCTTTGACGGGAAAGCGATCATTCGCGGCGAGTGGGTGCTGAACCGCCAAGGGCGTTTAATCAAAAGGCCTTTCAACCTGGAGCTGAAACAGGGTGAAGACGGCTATGATGCCCTGGTGCGCACTCTGGCGCAGGGGTGGCAGCAGGAAGCCCAGGCTATCGCAGCACAGATGGGCGGCATTTAGTCATAATTTGGTCTAAAATCGTCTAATCCCTGTCGGCGTGAAAAGTCGTTTTTTCTCGCTGGCAGGGATTTCTATTTCATTTCAATTGGTTAACTCCTTCCCCTGCAGATCAGCCACTTAGCATTTTCCTCGGGCGTAGCTCACAAATATGACATTGGCGTGAATTTTGCGCATTGATCTTCTCTTCTTTTAGCGCTATTGATTACTCGTGGCTGCGCAAAAAGCAGCCATTGTTTTCTTTCCACCAGACCAAAATGAGGGAAACGAGGCATGAAGAGACAGAAACGCGATCGTCTGGAAAGGGCGCATTCGAGAGGGTATCAGGCAGGTATTTTAGGGCGTTCCAGGGAACATTGTCCCTACCAATCATCAGTGGACGCCCGGTCTCAATGGCTGGGAGGTTGGCGAGAAGCCATGGAAGACAGGGCTGTGACCGCTTAAGCGGCTCCCTGTCAAATAAAAGGAATAACCTCCGCCCCTTGGCGGAGGTTTTTGTTTCAGGTGCTTATTCATCCCGCCAGCGTTTCAACAAAATACTCGCATTCACGCCGCCAAAGCCGAAGCCGTTTGATAAGGCGTAGGTCATGTTCATCGATTCCGCCTGTTTCGCGACCAGATGCAAACCTGCCGCCGCCGGGTCAGGGTTATCCAGATTTAGCGTGGCAGGGGCTATCTGATCGCGCAGAGCCAAGGCGGTAAAGATGGTTTCCAGCCCGCCAGCGGCGCCCAGCAGGTGCCCGGTCGCTGATTTTGTCGAGGTCACGGCGACAGTCCCGGCCGTGCCAAACAGGTGCTTGATGGCGTTGATTTCGCCCAAATCCCCTACGGGTGTCGACGTCGCGTGCGCATTTAAATGCTGTACCTCTTCGGGAACGACGTTGGCCTGCTTCAACGCGATTTTCATCGCCCGATAGGCGCCGTTGCCGTCTTCAGCGCCCGATGTCATATGGTAGGCGTCGGCGCTGGTGCCATAGCCGACGATTTCCGCGAGCGGGGTGGCGCCGCGCGCCAGCGCGTGCTCCAGCGTTTCAATGACCAGCATGCCGGCGCCTTCCCCCATGACAAATCCGTCCCGGGCGCTGTCGAAGGGCCGTGAGGCCTGTTGCGCCAATTCGGCCGGAGCGGTGGACATGGCGCGCGCGGCGGCGAACCCGCCCAGGCTGACGGTATCTATAGCGGCTTCGGTACCGCCGCACACGGCGATATCGGCTTCATCATTGCGGATCATACGCACTGCGTCGCCAATGGCTTGCACGCCGGCGGCACAGGCGGTGACCGGCGCGCCAATCGGCCCCTTGAAGTGGTGTTTGATTGAAACGTGGCCGGCCGCCAGATTGACCAGGAATGAGGGGATGGTGAACGGCGACAGCCGCTTGGCGCCGCGGCTGTCGGTTGTGCGCACCGCCTGGGCAATCGCCGGGAAACCGCCAATACCCGAGGCAATGACGGTGGCTGTGCGCTCTTGTTTTTCGTCCGTATCGGCTATCCAGCCGGCCTGACGAATGGCTTCGTCCGCCGCCGCCATAGCAAACAGGATAAAGCGGTCCATTTTCTTTTGGTCCTTGGGGGCGACGGAGGCGTCGGGGTTGAAGCCCGCTTCAGCATCTTGCGCCAGCGCCGGGACTTGTCCTCCGACCTTGACCGGTAAATCTGCAACGATCTCGTCAGGCAACGCTCGAATGCCGGATTCTCCTTTTAACAAACGTTGCCAGATGGCTTCAACACCGCACCCTAGCGGTGAAACGGCGCCCATGCCGGTAATGACGATACGACGATTGCTCATGATGGCTCCTTGGTAAATTCGGGTAAATCGGCGAGGCGCCGCTGCCGCATCAGTTCGGCGCGTTGATGTATGCCGTCGCTTGCCGCCGGCCCTGGCGCTAGCGTAATGAACTGCGGCGGCACCGGCTGTTGGGTATCACGATTGACCAACTGGACTTGGATCGGCCGATCGTTGCGTCCGTCGACCAACAGGGCGCTGACGTCCCCGTCGGTCAGATGATTGTTGCCCCATTGTGAGAGCGCCGCCAACACCGGGAGAAAATCGTTGCCGCGCTCAGTAAGCAGGTAGTGATAGCGCACCGGCCGCGTTTGATAACGTTCTTTATACAGAATGCCGTGGGCCACCAAATCCTTCAGGCGACGCGCCAGTAGCGTGGGTGACATCCCCAGACTTTGTTGGAATTCGTCGAACCGGGACAGCCCCTGAAAAGCATCGCGAAGGATCAGGATGCTCCACCATTCCCCCACGCGATCCAATGCACGCGCTACGGGGCAAGGCGCGTCGCTAAAGCGGGTTTTTTGCATACCTTCCTCACTAAGTACAATAATTGTAGTTACTATGCGAGTCATGTTAGAGGATCTTGAGGGGCAAGAGAATAACCGGATGCAAAAAAACTGCTATCGCACTGATGTGGGTATTAAGGGAGGCCGCCTTTCAGGCTGCCTGTTGCTTTGGCCGCTTCGG
Organism: Serratia sp. X3; assembly: GCF_014982455.1. Lineage (NCBI taxonomy): Bacteria > Pseudomonadati > Pseudomonadota > Gammaproteobacteria > Enterobacterales > Yersiniaceae > Serratia > Serratia sp. X3. The sequence continues at coordinate 1,991,231 of NZ_JADCNB010000001.1, read as the reverse complement.
ATAAGCATAGGGCAGAGACCGGTGGGGGAAGGCATTTCGGTGTCGGGCGATGAAATAAGGTGCACCCAGCGTCAATGCCAGCGTGATGAGATATTTCATATCGCCCGATAGCGCATCTTTGCTATCGGCCTTAATCCTCTTTGATGAGAACTGAATAATAAGATGATGCTAATGGCGGCTAAAAAGAGGCGGGAATCTTTGGAAGGCCGGGAAAGGATAAAAGAAAGAAATGCCATCACGTCGAACGTGATGGCATGCGAAAAACGTTAGAGAGAAGGCAGTGGCCGCCTTCTCGTCAGCGTGATTAGAACGCGGTGGTATCTTTGAACAGGCCCACTTTCAGATCGGTGGCGGTATAGATCACTTCACCGTCAACCAGCACTTCGCCATCGGCGACGCCCATGATCAGCTTGCGGGTGATGACGCGTTTGAAGTTAATACGATAGGTTACCTTTTTCGCGGTCGGCAGCACCTGGCCGGTGAACTTGACTTCACCGACGCCCAGCGCGCGGCCTTTGCCTTCGCCACCCAGCCAACCGAGGTAGAAACCGACCAGCTGCCACATTGCATCCAGGCCCAGGCAGCCCGGCATGACCGGATCGCCGATAAAGTGGCAACCGAAGAACCATAGGTCCGGATTAATATCCAGCTCCGCTTCCACATAACCTTTGTTGTGAGTCCCGCCGTCTTCGGTCATTTTGACCACGCGGTCCATCATCAACATGTTACCCGCCGGCAACGGTGGGCCACCGGCGCCGAACAGCTCGCCGCGGCCGGATGCTTCGAGGTCTTCTTTCGTATAGGAATCGCGTTTATCTACCATGTTCTCAGTAAGCCTTATTTTAATGAAGGACGCAGGTTAGCTAACACGTGTACGCTGAACAAGTCCGATCAGCCGTGGTTGAACCAGTTGAGCCAGCGTAGCGGCCATGGGCGACGGCGTTCCTGCAGGCTCACCTGCGCAATCCGTTCCTGAATGGCCGCCAACAAATTCGGCTGTTGTTCGTCAGAGTAGAGGCAACCGGTGAGCAAAGGCAAGGCTTCCGCCGCGCTCTCTACCGCCCACAGGTGGAATTGCCCCTCGCGCACCGCGTCAACGACATCCTGACGCAGGCACAGGTGGCGCACGTTGGTCACGGGCAGTATGACGCCCTGTTTGCCCGTCAGGCCGCGGCGTAAACAAACCTCGAAGAAACCTTCGACCTTTTCGTTAACGCCCCCTATCGGCTGTACGTTGCCGAATTGGTCAACGGAGCCGGTGACGGCGATCTGTTGTGTAATCGGCTGCTGTGACAGGGCGCTGATCAGGGCGCACAGTTCAGCCAGCGAGGCACTGTCGCCGTCCACTTCACCGTAAGATTGTTCAAAAACGATCGAGGCGGAGAAGGGCAGCTGCTGATCCAGGTCCAGTTCGGCGATCACGAACGCTTGCATGATCATCATGCCTTTAGCGTGCAGGTTGCCGCCCAGTTCGGCCTTGCGTTCGACGTCGGTAAATTCGCCGTCGCCGAGATGCACAACGCAACTGATGCGCGACGGTTCACCGAAGCTGCGTGGGTGGCCGGGATAATCCAGGACTGACAGGCCGTTGATTTGCCCAACCACTTCACCCTCGGTCTCGATCAGGATCTGACCCAGTTCGATCTCATCCTGCATACGCTCGGCGAGATAGCTTTCACGCCATTCGCGGGCATTCAATGCCGCTTCAAACGCTTTGGCCGTAATGCGGTCTTCTTCGGCGTACAGTGCAGCTTCGGACAACTGCTGCCCAAGCCAAACCGGCGAGAGTGGCAGGATGCCCTGATCGCCACTATAACGCACCGCCTGAACGATCAGCGGTAGCCAGGCATCGGCCGCTAACATCGGTAACTGTCGCTCGGCGATCACACCGTTGACGTAGCCGCACCACTGCGCCATATCATCAACTTCAGTCAGTTGCAGATCGTCTTCATATTCGCCATAGACCGCTTGTTCGCTCAGTTCTGGCTCGATATCGTGGAAATCGGCCAGGCCGTGGCGGTCGCCGACCACAATCAGCCGCAGATCCAGCGGCATCGGCGGAATGGCGACCGGCAGCGGGCGGGTTTCGTCAGGCGAAACCCAATGGAACAGACGCTGGCCGATCATTTGCTTCAACCGCAGCCATAGCAACGGCTGGGCCAGCAGCGCCCGGGCTGACAGGATCAGAATACCGCCGTTGGCCTGGTGCACCAGGCCGGGCTGCAGAGTGATGTCGCCATTGTGGATCCGCACGCAACCAAACAGCTGCTCTGGTTCAATCCACTCTTGGAACACGCAAGCACCGCCGGCAGCGAAAGGTTCATCGCCATGGCTGGCAGGCTCTACGCTGACCTTGCCATCCTGAATGACATAGTGGCTGCCGCGGCATGCCGTGTTTTGCGGCAGCAGTGGTTTGACGGCGTTAGCGATCAGTTCCAGGTATTCTCGCGTTTCTTGCGCTTTCAACAGCATGAATCGCGGTGGCGATTGGGGGTGACAAAATAGCGTCAGGGCATTTTCCAGCCGAGGCTGAATGGCGGAAAAGGGCACGGGTGCCAACTGAGCGGCGGTATCAAATATCGCCTGATAAGGCGTTACGTCCGGCAATAAAGATTGCCATTCAAGTCGGTTATTGGTCAAAGTGTTAGATGCAATCGTTAAAAAGGGAAAGGGCGATTATACAAGAATAACGGCAGCTTGATACATGTGGAGTGCCAGTTGGCATCAGGGAGTTTGACATCGTGCGATGACTGTGCAAAAAACAGTCTAAAAGACGGCTTAATTGCCGGGGAAATTCGGCGTAAAGCTGTTATGCTTATTTGAAGTTACGCGGTCACTGAAGAGCTCAAGATGAAATATCAGCAACTGGAAAATCTGGAGAGCGGTTGGAAATGGAAGTACCTGGTGAAGAAGCACCGGGAAGGGGAACTCATTACCCGCTACATTGAAAACAGCGCTGCTCAGGAAGCGGTTAACGAGCTGCTGAAGCTGGAAAATGAGCCGGTAAAGGTACTTGCATGGATTGCCGCTCATATGAATCCGGATCTGGATAACCGGATGAAACAAACGATCCGCGCCCGCCGCAAACGTCATTTTAACGCAGAACACCAGCATACGCGTAAAAAATCTATCGATCTGGAGTTTTTGGTTTGGCAACGCTTGGCTGCCCTGGCGCGTCGTCGCGGTGTGACGCTGTCGGAAACCGTCGTGCAGCTTATCGAAGATGCTGAGCGCAAAGAGAAGTATGCGAATCAGATGTCGTCGTTGAAAGAAGACCTGAAGGCGATTCTCGGCAAAGAACCTAAGTAAACGGGGCAGTGTGCCTCGTTGAGCCTGTCCTTGAATGCTCTGACAAAAACAGGACGAAAAAAAACCCCGCATTGCGGGGTTTTTTATTAGGCGAGTAAACTTAGCCCTGAGGCTGAGTTACAACGTCTTTGATACCTTTAACTTCGATCTCTACGCGACGATCTGGTGCCAGGCATTCGATCTGAGCTTTGGTAGCGCGACCAGCTTTGTAGCCACAGGTGTTGCCAGTAACTGGATCAGCTTTGCCCATGCCACGTGCAGAGATTTTGTCTGACGGGATGCCTTTGGAGACCAGGTAGTCAACAACGCTTTGTGCGCGTTTTTCAGACAGTTTCTGGTTGTACTGAGCGGAACCTACTGCATCGGTGTAACCCAGAACAACTACGGAACCGTCTTTAGGATCCATGGAGCTCAGCTGGGTGTACAGCTGATCCAGAGCCTGCTGACCTTGTGGCTTCAGAGTTGCTTTGTTGAAGTTGAACAGCACGTCAGACTTCAGAGTGAAACGCTTGGTTTCAACAACTGGAGCCGGAGCTGGAGCTGGAGCAACTGGAGCAACTACGTCATCCTGACCGAAGCGGTAAGAAACGCCCAGGCTCAGCATGGTGTTGTCTGGACGCGCGCCAACGGTACCAGCGTCACCGATGTTGCTTACGAACTGGTAGTCCAGGCGGGTAGCCCAGTTTTTGGTCAGTGCGTATTCAACACCAACAGCAGCCAGCGGAGAAACGCCGGTGTCGTGGTCGCTCAGGCGAGTGCCATTGCCGTAGTTAGCTTTGGAGTCTGCGCGCCATACCATACCACCCAGACGAGTGTAGATGTCCAGATCGTCAGCAATTGGGTAGCTCAGTTTAGCGGCCAGTTGAACGCCTTGCGCTTTGAAAGCACCGTTGTTCACGCTGCCTTTGTAAGGCATACGGCCAAGCCAGTCATAGCCCAGTTCGAAGCCCAGGTATTGGTTTGCCTGGTAGCCCAGGAACGCGCCTGCACCCAGCTGATCTTTGTGGGTTGGGCCGTTGCCGATACCGTTCTGGTAACCGTTGCCGTAGAAGCCAACGTCATGGTACTGGGACCAGCCCAGTTTAGCACCGGTGTACCAGGTGTTATCTTTTGGAGCGGCTTGCGCTACGGTAGCGAAACCTGCCAGTGCCACTGCTAATGCGATAGCTGTCTTTTTCATTTTGCGCCTCGTTATCATCCAAATAGGCAATGAGCTTTAAAGCTGTTTTAAGCCCTTGGTTAAATTCCTTCGCCAAGGTTTAAGCCCTCGTTTGTTACTCGCCAGTTTTTCTGACGTTATAGAGCAACCTTGGCGATGTAAAGTCTACAACGTGGCGCGAAAGTTACAAGTGTGATGTGATAAGGCTCTAAAAAAAAACGCAGAATCGTACATATTTGCTAACATTCTCAGCTCAAAAAAACGGCGATCAGCAGGGCGTTTTCCCTTGCCAAACCGCGGCTGGACTAGCTTTTTGCCTTATCCCGCAAAGGTTCCCTTTACGGGGTGCGAAAATGATGGGAAAAATCCTAAATTTACTTAATGATACAAAGAAGAGTGAATTTTTAGGGTAGAACACTGTCCGTGAGTCGGGCTAATGTCACGTTGTGGACGCATGATAAACCCGTATGCGTTACCCAATTCTGCCGCACGTCTTAATTTTAGACGATCCTCCTCCGTTAGCTCGGGCAACCAGCCGAGAACCACGCTGTAATTCCCCGTTTGCAGCGCTTTTTCCATTGCCTCAACCGTATTCACCGGGCTGATCTGGCTCAATTGCACCACTTTATCCACCGGCAGGCCGGATTGCTGCAGCCACTGTTTGCTTAATTTTTGCTGCGGCGTGAGCCACAGAAGCCAGCGAGACTGCTTGCCCAGTTGCTGCAGCAGGGGCAACAGCAATTGAGCCACTGCGGGCTGGCGCTCGTTGTAAACAAGTTCACTGATCAAGCCATTCTCTTTGCCGACATCCGTGTTCTTCGCAACATTGCGCGTTGTATAAGAGCCATGGCCGAAATGAGGTTGGTAGAGTGATTGAGTACGCATAAAGTTCCCGCCCGTCGTGTTACTGTATGTTTATACAGTATCCCTGATTTAGGATAAGATCAACCCAAATTTTCGTAGCGGCTCGCATAATTGCGATCATTTTTTGTACCGATGGTTTTTGTGATTGGCAGGCGGGCGGATAGTGCGTATTTTTCTAATTAGTTGTTCACGTTACTTTTTTCATTGATGAGAGAAATAATACGGCCAGAACCTAAAGGCCAGAACCTAAAAAGGAGGAACGCTATGAAAAGGATGTCGACGAGAAGAATCGCGCAGGCTAAAAATTGCTTTGCGGCATTGGGGGCCATCACGACTCGGTCGCAGTTCGGCGGTTACGGTCTGCTGGCTGAGGGAGTCATGTTTGCGGTGATAGCGGAGGGTGAGCTGTATTTGCGGGCTACGGCAAGCATGGAACCCGCCTTTCGCGCCCGCGGAATGGTCAATATGGTCTATTCCAAACGCGGTGTGCCCATTACCTTGCGCTATTACTGGGTTGACGAGTCGCTGTGGCGGGAACGCAACGAGCTGGTGGGGCTGGCTTGGCAGGCTGTCAGGGAGGCGCGCCGGGAGCAGCGGCTTAAGGCTGGCGATCACGGCCGACTGAAGGCATTGCCGAATATTGACGTCAATATGGAACGTCTGCTGTGGCGAGCGGGCATTCGCAACGCTTATGACCTGCGGCTGCATGGCGCCAAACGCAGCTATCTCCGTTTATTGAAACAGCAGACTAATTTGGGGCTACGAGTGCTGCTGTCGCTGGGCGGGGCGATAGCCGGTTATCATCAGGCGGCGTTGCCGGCCGAATTACGCAGCGAGCTAGTGCGTTGGTTCGATCATACGATGGCGATGCGCCGCCATGGGCATGAGCCGGTTATTCAGGGCCCATCGAACGGGCCCTGAATAGTTAGGCTGCCTTATTGATTTGGGCATGCAGCGCGGTGAGCTCCGGCAGCAGTTCGAGCACCAATCCCACCTGCTGCAAGACCAATTGTTCTTTGCTTTCAGGTTCCGGAACGGCTTTGCTGATGCGCTCCGCCAGCTGTTCCAACGCCTGCGCAATGCGCTGGCTGTTCCGTTCTTCCTGATGCAGGGCGCCGTCCACGTAACACACGGCGTCATTGAGCAGATCGAGCGTGGCCGGGGTGTTAAGCCGCTCGCGGTGCGCCCCCAATGCGGAGATATAGCTCAGGAGCGTGTGGTTCAGACAGAGCAAGCGGAAGGCGGCTTCCTGCAGCGCTTTGTCGGCCTTGGGATCGGCTGACATGTTGGAGATGACCGAAGCCAGTTCCGCATCGCTGTTATGGGCATCTCGTCGTGCAATGCGGTAAGCGAGGCCGTTATCCTTACCTTGATGATATTGCACCAAAATGGCGTCCAGATAGCGGCAGTTGGCATTCAGCGTTTTATCCACCACCGCCGGCAGTTGGCGGAACTTCCAGTCTGGCCAGATGAAGCTGACGGCCGCCCAGGCGATGGCGCAGCCCAGCAAAGTATCGTAAACGCGCGGAGCGGCCACTTCGAATCCTTCACCCAACAGGTTGAAGCACAGCAACACCAGCAGCGTGATGAACATCGTCGCGTGGGCATACTGTACGGTGCGGAAAGCGAAGAACAGGACGCCGGTGATGACGATCAACACCAGTTGCCCTTCTACGGAAGGCACGAAATAGAGGATTGGCAAGCCGATCAGGATACCTGCCAGAGTGCCGATGATGCGCAGTGCCAGGCGCCGGCGGGTGGCGTTGTAGTTCGGTTGGCAGACGAACAGGCTGGTCAGCAGGATCCAGTAACCGTGCTGCATACCGGTGAACTGGATAAAGGCGTAACCGACGCACAGCACCGCCGACATGCGGATCGCATGGCGGAACAGGGCCGACTGCGGCGTTAAATGGCGGCTGATGCGCAGCCGGATGTCGCTCCAACCGGTTAAGCGATCGTCGGCCAGGCTGTTCTCTTCCGTTTGTCCGCTCGCCAGCGTTTGCTCGGACTCGATATTGGCCAACTGCGCATCTATCGCATGCAGGTTTTTCAGCAGATGCGCCAGCGCCTTGGTCTGTTCGCTATTACCCTGGGTTTCGGCGATGCGCGCCAACGCCTCCTGAATGCGGCTGAAAGCCGGCTCAAAACGCGGGTTGTGCTGGTACTTTTGCCGCAGCAGGATAGATTGCGCCAGCTGGCGGCAGGCGCGCGCCTGCATACTCAGCAAACGCTGGAAGCGGAACAAAATGTCGCTGTGACGGAATTGCCGGCTGAGCGCAGGGTATTGAACGTGAGAAGAACTGGCGCGTTCGTGGATATCCTGCGCGACAAAATAGTAGTGCAAGGTGCGACGGGTGCCGCGCTGGCCGCGATCGCCTTTCAGGCGTGTCAATAACGAGGCTTTGGTCTGGTTGAGTAACGCGACCAACGCGCTGTTGGCCATTGCGACGTCCATCCATGGCAGGTCGGCGTCGCGTTCGGCGTCGGGATCGAACAGGTTGGCTTTGGCGTCCAGATAATTGGCCAGTTGATCGTAACAGCGCGCCAGGTTTTCTTGCAGCGGTCGGATCGGGAACAGCAGGTGGCCCGCCAGCGTCAGCAGGTTGTACCACAATGCACCGATCACCAGCAGCAGCGGTTGCTGATACCAGGCATCGTACATGGAAGTGCCGAGCATGGTGTAAACCGCGATCAGCAGTGCACCGAAGGCGATGGTGGCGTAACGTTGCCCCAAGGCGCCCAGCAGGATAAAACCGCAGGTCGAGGTGGTTAAGCCAAGCGCGAACAACCAAGGGTAGGGAAACAGCAGCTCAATCGAGGCGGAAGCAATAAAGAAGCATACTAACGTGATCAGCAGATTGCGTAATCTGCCGGCCAGGCGGTCGTCCAAATCAGTCAGGGCGGCTGCCACCACGCCCAGCGTTAACGGGATAGTCAGCTTGGGAATGCCGAGCCACCAGGGAACGGCGGTGGTGCCGATCAGCGCAATGAGGATGCGCAAGTGATACAGCAGGTTGCTGTTGTAAGTATAGCGACGAACTGCGGGTGCAAAAGAGAGCACGAAAAACTCCTCAAACGGAGAAAAAATTAACGCTGTTGATAGTGGCGGCGAGCATTCTCAATACGGGCTTGCTGAGCCATTTCTACCGAGACGACGCGGCGTCCCACCGGCCACAGCGCGATGGCGGCTATTTTGAAATTGGCGATGCCGACCGGAATGCCGATGATTGAAACGCATTGCACGATACCGGCGGCGATGTGTGACAGACACAGCCACCAGCCGAACAGCACCAGCCAGATAATGTTGAGCAGCGAGCCGCCGGCGGAGAGCAGCGCATTGCTTTTTTCCGGATACAGTTCATCGACGTGTATCGCTTCGTTGCCGAACGGCACCAGCGACAGCTTGGTGATTTCCCAACAGGAGCGGGTAAGCGGCAGTGTGATGACAAGCAGCACGCTGAACACGGTAGCAATAAGCCAGCCTAGCGTGGTGAAGAAACCGCCCAACACAAAATTAAGAATATTCAGTACAGTACGCATAGACGTCATTCTGCTCTAATGATAGCCAAACCGCGATGCGGGCGTATTCACGATAAAAACGCAAAATCTATTCTACCCTTTTTTTAGCGCTAGAGTGCCACTGCTTATCGCAGGTAAACTGGCAGATATCCTTATTTAATCTCAACATAGTCATGGCGCGACGATATGGAACTTAAAGCGACATCGCTGGGGAAACACCTGGCTCAGCACCCTTATAACCGCGTGCGGTTGCTGCACGCCGGCGTTGAGGTGAGCGGGGAAAAACATGAATACCTGATCCCCTTCAATCAACTGATTCAGGTCAGGTGCAAGCGTGGCATCGTCTGGGGCGAGCTGGAATTTGAATTACCGGACGAAAAAGTGGTGCGGCTGCACGGCACCGAATGGCAGGAAACGCAGCGTTTTTATCACTTTCTGCAGCAGGCGTGGCAGCAGTGGAGCGCCGAAATGAGCGACGTCAGCGCCGGCGTGTTGCAACAGCAGGTGGCGCAGATTAAGCGCATTGAGCAACAAGATAAATGGTTCAAAAAGTCTGAGCTGGGCAAGTTGCAGCAGCAAATTCGCGAGGCTTTCTCCGCGCTGCCGATGCCGGTGGCGCGCCTGGAGGAATTCGATAACTGCCGGGCTGATTACCATCTGTGTTTGCAATGGTTGCAGCAGGGGGAGCGCAGCATCGAGCAACGCAACCGGCAGTGGACCGAGCGCATGCTGGAGCAACACCATGATTTCTTCCAGACCGTCGAGAGTTCGCCGCTCAACGACGCCCAGAGCCGGGCGGTGGTCAATGGCGAGGATTCCGTGCTGGTGTTAGCCGGCGCCGGCAGTGGCAAAACGTCGGTGCTGGTGGCGCGCGCCGGCTGGCTGCTGCGCCGTCAGGAGGCTGAGCCGGGTCAAATCTTGCTGTTGGCATTCGGCCGTCAGGCCGCCGGCGAGATGAACGACCGCATCAAAGAACGTTTGGGTGATGTCGGTATTCAGGCCAAGACTTTCCATGCCTTGGCGCTGCAAATCATTCAACAAGGCAGCCGCAAAGCGCCGGCCATCAGCCGGTTGGAAACCGATGCCAAAGCGCGCAAAGAGCTGCTGATTACCCATTGGCGCCAACAGTGCGCGGAGAAGAAAGCGCAGGCCAAGGGGTGGCGTCAATGGTTGACCGAAGAGCTGGAATGGGAAGTGCCGGAAGGCGACTTCTGGCAGGATAAGCGCCTGGCGGATCGCCTGGCAAGCCGGTTGGAACGCTGGTTAGGGCTGATGCGCATGCACGGTGGCAGCCAGGCGGAAATGATCGAGCAGGCGGATGAAGAAATCCGCGATCTGTTTTCAAAACGCATCAGGCTGATGGCGCCGCTGCTGAAAGCCTGGAAAAGCGCCTTGAAAGAGGAAGGGGCGGTGGACTTCTCCGGCCTTATCCATCAGGCGGTCAACATTCTCGACAAGGGGCGCTTCGTCAGCCCGTGGAAACATATTCTGGTCGACGAGTTTCAGGATATCTCACCGCAGCGTGCGCTATTGCTGGCGGCATTGCGCCGACAGAACAAGCAGACCCGCCTGTTTGCTGTAGGGGATGACTGGCAGGCGATTTATCGCTTCAGCGGCGCAGAACTGACGTTAACCACGGCCTTCGCCACGAACTTCGGCGAAGGCGCACAGTGCGCGCTGGATACCACCTATCGTTTCAATGAACGCATCGGCGAGGTGGCCAACCGGTTCGTGCAGCAGAACCCGCATCAGCTGAAAAAACCGCTCAATAGCCTGAGCAAGGGCAATAAAAAGTCGGTGACGATCCTGCCGCACGAGCAATTGGAGCCGCTACTGGACAAGCTGAGCGGCTACGCCAAGCCGGATGAGCGCATCCTGGTGCTGGCGCGTTACCACCACCTGAAACCGGAAGCGCTGGCGAAAGCGGCCACCCGCTGGCCAAAGCTGGATCTGGAGTTTATGACCATCCACGCCAGCAAGGGGCAGCAGGCGGAATACGTCATCATCGCCGGTTTGCATGAGGGGCGCGACGGCTTCCCCGCCGTGGCGCGCGAGTCGGTCTTGGAAGAGGTGTTGCTACCGCAGCCGGAGGACTTTCCGGATGCTGAAGAGCGCCGTCTGCTGTATGTCGCGTTGACTCGCGCCAAACATCAGGTATGGCTGTTGCAGGATCGTGAACGTCCTTCGGTGTTCGTCGACCACCTGCGTGAGCTTGGCGTTCCGGTGCAGAAAAAACCGTAAGCAGCAGGCCTGGCGGCAGCCAGGCCGAAAGGACTATTTCAGGCGGTCTTGCAGGTAACGCTGATAGTCGGGGATGGCTATCTCCACCTCGCTTTTGAACAGCGGAGAGTCAATCAGGAAATCAGCGGTCGAACGGTTGGTCGCCACCGGAATATTCCAGACGGTCGCCAGCCGCAGCAGCGCCTTCACGTCCGGATCGTGCGGAACCGCGTTCAGCGGATCCCAGAAGAAGATCAGCATGTCTATCTTGCCTTCCGCAATCAGTGCGCCGACTTGCTGATCGCCACCCATTGGGCCGCTCAGCATGCTGGTGACGGGAATGCCGCTGGCACGCTGGATCAGGTTACCGGTGGTTCCGGTGGCGTACAACTGGTGCTGCGCCAGAATGGTCTTGTGGCTTTCAACCCATTCCAGCAGGGCCTGTTTGCGGTGATCATGCGCCACCAGCGCAATGTGCTTGCGCTCGGCGATAGTGCGGGTGGTCAATTCCATCTCAGTGTCCTTCGCTAATCGGTGATGTGCGACAGATTACTGAAACTGTTTTTCACTGCCTAGCGTTTGCACCTGAAAATGCGAAGAAAAGGCGCCTTTGCGGCTAAGGCGCCGGGAGGGATCAGCGAGCCGGTTGTTTGTTGGCCCAGTGCAGGAAGCGCTTCTGGGTTTCCTTGTCCGCCTGTTGGAACCAGTATTGCAGCATCTGTTCCGACACGTTTTCACCTTTCAGTGTCACCGTCGGGGCATTCACCGGTGCGCCGGCCGGCAGGGAGGCTGTTGTGTTGCCTGCGTTCGGCTGGACGAAAAGCGGGACGGAAGCCGGGCGGTTTTGGCGGTTGTAATCCGTCATCACCTTTTCCAAATCGGCATTGAAGGTAACGCTGTCGGGATGCAGCACATCATGCTGGAACGGCAGGGCATTACCCTCTTTATCCACCACCCGATAGTTCAGCGTTTTATCAAAGCGTTGCGTGTCACGATCGTTCTCGATGCGCGGCAGTTCGATCGCCACCTGACTGATCTTTTGCGTATTGAAGGTGGCAACCAGCGGCAGGGACGCATAGGCCTGCGTATGCTGGCCGGAACGTACAGTTTTAGTCACTTTAAACAGCAGCTGGTGCTGTCCGCCATCCAGTTCAAGGCTGTCGGCGCCTTTTAACAACGAACCTGTCATTTTCTTGCCGTCGACCACCAGCAGATCGATGTCCGGGGAGAGTTTCAGGGTCGTAGCCGCGGCAGGCATGCTGATGCTGAGCAACGCCGCAACCACCAGACCAAATTTCATCATTATCTCCTTATAAAGTGACGTAGCTCTAAGTGTTGAACATGGCATAGGTTGTGTCAAAATTTTTCAATCGGGTATTTTGTTTACATTTTTACATATTTATTTGTAATTAGACACGTCCGTGCGTGGCTGAACCGCGACAGCCTCAGACCATAAGATTACGCTGAAGTTTCCTGCGCGTAGCGTTTAGCCGTGCGAATGCCGATCGGTTACACTCGAAACGGAAGAGTGACGCAGTGATAAACGGGAGTTGAAGATGCAAGATCAAGAGATTGTTGAGTTATTGCAGCAGGTGAAAACCATCGCGCTGGTGGGCGCCAGCGATAACCCGTCGCGGCCCAGCTATGGGGTGATGGCTTATCTGTTGTCGCAGGGATATCAGGTGATCCCGGTGAGCCCAAAACTGGCGGGGCAGACGCTGTTGGGGCAGCCGGTTTATGCCACGCTGGCCGCCATCCCGCAGCCGGTCGATATGGTCGACGTTTTTCGCAATTCGGAGGCAGCCTACGGCGTGGCGCAAGAGGCGATAGCGATCGGCGCTAAGGCGCTGTGGTTGCAGATCGGCGTGATTAATGACCAGGCGGCAGTGCTGGCGCAACAGGCCGGGCTGCAGGTGGTGATGGATCGCTGTCCGAAAATCGAAATCCCGCGTTTGGGGCTGGAGCGCTAAATAAGCTAAATAAAAAGGGCCCGGCCGATGCCGAGCCCTTTCAGGGTTTCTCAGGTCTTGGCGCGGTCAATTGCGCAAGCGTGGTGCCTGTAACTGGTGACGGATGGATTCCGCCAGTTCATCCAGCGATGGTTGCTCGGGATGCGCTTCCTGGGGCTCGCCATCCAGCTGCGCTTCCGCCAGATAGGTATGCACCGGTTGGCCTTCCTCGTCTTCCATCACCACGTGGTACCAAGGAGCGGAACGCAGTTCATCGTTCGCCGCTATCTCGTCAGCTTTGGGTTGTTCCAAAGAGTATTCAGGGTCGATATCGATAACGACGCCCAAATACCCCAGCAGTTTATGCCTAACCTGTTGTCCGATACCGAATTTGCTGGCAATCATGATGACCTCCTGAGAAACAATGCCTTGCTCATATATGGGGGCAAGGCAGCGCATTTCAAGTTACATCACCCGACAAGCGAAGCCTTTCAGATACAGCCCCTCTGGGTACGTGGCGATCACCGGGTGATCGGCAGCCTGGCGGAACTGTTCTATAAATTGTACATCACGTCCGGCATCTACAGCGGCGTCGGCCAAAATTTTCTGGAACAGATCGGTCGGCATCAGCCCGGAGCAGGAGAAGCTGAGCAAAATGCCGCCCGGGTTCAGCAGCTGCAGCGCCAGCATGTTGATGTCTTTGTAGCCACGGCAGGCGCTGGCCAGCTGGTTTTTGTTCTCGACGAACTTCGGCGGATCCATGATGATCAGATCGAATTTCTCGCCCTGGGCGCGGTAGTTGCGCAGCAGTTGGAACACGTCATCGCGAACGAACTCTGCCTTGTTCAGATCCAACTTGTTGAGCTCGACGTTCTGTCTGGCGATATCCAGCGCCGCCTGCGAGGTATCCACACTGATCACCTGCGCGCAGCCGCCCATCAGAGCGGAAACGGCGAAGGCGCCGGTGTAGGAGAAGCAGTTCAGCACCCGGCGGCCGGCAGAGTAGTTACGCGCCGCCAGGCGGCTGTCGCGCTGATCGAGATAGAAACCGGTCTTGTGCCCTTGCTGAATGTCCACCAGCAGTTTCATGCCGTGTTCGGTGATCGGCAGCAGCTCCGGCGGCAGATCGCCCAGCACCGGGCCCTGCGCCAGCGGCAGGCCTTCTTTTTTACGTACCGCCACGTCGGAGCGATCGTAAATCGAACATTCCGGGTAGCAATGCTGCAGGGCGGAAAGCAGGGCCGGGCGCTGATATTCGGCGCCGGCGGACAGCAGCTGCAGCACCAGGAAATTCTGGAAGCGATCGATAGTGATGCCCGGCAGGCCGTCGGATTCGCCGGCGATCAGGCGGTATCCGTCCAGGCCGTCGCGCTGCGCGACCCAATCACGCCAGCTTTGCGCTTGCTGCAGGCGGCGAATGAAGAAATCGATGTTAATCTCTTCATCCTGCTGGAAAGTCCAGACGCGTGCGCGGATCTGCGACTCGGGCGAATAGGCGCCACGAGCCAGCCATTTGCCCTGGCTGTCGAGAATATCGATGGTTTCACCGGAGAGGGCTTTACCCTCAACGCGTTGAACGGCGCCGGAGAACACCCAAGGGTGGCGACGGAGTAAGGACTTTTCACGTCCTTTGGCGAGAAACAGGCGTACGGTCATAATTAATAATGCTGCCAGCTAGGATAGAAAGAGTGACACGGCGGTGCAAAGGCACGGCAATGCCATAACGAAAACTGAATAAGGGGGCGATTATGACACAAGTTTGCATTGCTGCGTATGTGTATGGCGTAGTGCAGGGGGTAGGGTTTCGCTATTCCACTCAGCGGCAGGCCGAGGCGCTGGGGGTGACGGGCTATGCGCGCAACCTTGATGACGGCAGCGTTCAGGTGGTGGCCTGCGGCACACAGGCGCAGGTGGACTCGCTGGTCGCATGGCTGAAGCAGGGCGGCCCGCGCAGCGCGCGCGTCGAACGCGTGCTGGTGGAGCCGCAGGGCGTGGCCGACTACGACGGGTTCGGCATTCGCTATTAAACGCTCGCCTGCAGCGGCGCTGCGGGCGGAGCGGTCAGATGCATTTTACCGGTTTGGGCAACCCGGCGATCTTGGTGGCCTGTTTGGCCGGCCCTTTCGGAAACAGGCGGTACAGATAGCGACTGTTGCCTTTTTCTTCGCCGTATTTCTGCGCCATCGCTTTGACCAGCATGCGAATAGCCGGTGAGGTATTGAATTCCTGATAGAAGTCGCGTACAAAGCGCACCACTTCCCAGTGTGCTTCGGTGAGCACGATCTCTTCCTGCGCCGCCAGCAGCGGCGCCAGGCCTTCATGCCAGTCGGCGCTGTTTTTCAGATAGCCCTGCGCGTCAGTGTCGATAACCCGACCTTCAAACTCCAACATACTGCCTCGATAACGGATAATTCGGAACGGCCGCCAGTTTAGCAAATTTTTTCAGCCGCAAAAAATAAAGCCCCGCCGGAGCGGGGCCTGGAAGGCGGGGTAACACGCAATCAGTTGCTGCGGGCGAAGCCCAGAATGCTCAACAGGCTGATGAACATGTTGTACAGCGATACGTACAGGCTGACGGTGGCGCGAATGTAGTTGGTCTCGCCGCCGTGAATGATGTTGCTGGTTTCCCACAGGATCGCGCCGGCGGAGAACAGAATGAACAGCGCGCTGATCGCCAGGTGCAGGGCAGGGATCTGCAGGAACAGGTTGGCGATCACCGCTACCAGCAATACCACGAAACCGGCCATCATCATGCCGGACAGGAACGACATGTCTTTACGCGTGGTCAGCACGTAGGCCGAGCAGCAGAAGAACACCGCGGCGGTGCCGCCCAGCGCCAGCATGATCAGATCGCCCGCGCCGGCGTTCAGGAACGAGCTGAGGATCGGGCCGAGGGCATACCCCATGAAACCGGTCAGCGCGAACGCCGCCAGAATGCCTGCCGGGCTGTTGGCCAGTTTATGCGTCAGGAACATCAGCCCGTAGAAGCCAACCAGCATCAGCAGCAAGCCCGGCGCAGGCAGGCCCAGCAGGGTACTGGCGGTTGCGGTCAGCGCCGAGAAAGCCAGCGTCAGGGATAACAGAAAATAGGTGTTGCGCAGGACTTTATGCGTGCTGAGCAGGGAGTCGCGCGAGGAAGACGAGACGACAATGCGGTCCATAATGATCTCTCTTATCAGGCCATCACAAAATAATCCCGATGATAGGCAGCGCAAGCGCTTGATTAAAGTTTGTTTACCAATCTTTACCCTTAGTTATCATTGTTGCAACAGCGGGAGGAGCGGCCGCGCGTTTGTTCGCCGACTTGCATCGTTCCGTCGATTTTTCGCGCGGTTGAACGCGCCTGGGCTTTACAAGCGAATAAGCTCTGTTTATAGTGCGCGTCGTTGCGGAGGGGTGGCCGAGTGGCTGAAGGCAACGGTCTTGAAAACCGTCGACGGGAAACCGTTCCAGAGTTCGAATCTCTGCTCCTCCGCCATACATTTTGACCCCGCGCTCTTAGAGCGCGGGGTTTTTTGCTTTTGCGTGCTGAGAATTTGACGGTCGCCCGCAGGAAACGTGAACGGCTATTGATAAGGGCTACGTATCGGTGAGATTATGCGGTCATCAAGGCAGGCCGCTTGGATGCCTGCTGCTGTCAGGCGTGACCGGCACGATAATTAACGCCGCCTTATCGATTTTGCTTAATACTCTTAGGAGACAGAGATGAACTGGTATCAAGTCGCCCTATGGACCATGATTTTTCTCAAGTCCGGCGCTTTCCTGGTGTTCGTATGGTGGTGGATGTTCAAACGTGCGACCAAACCCTATGAGCGTCCGAAAGACGTTGTGGTCGACGAGACGCCGTATGACGATAGCCTTACGATGGAAGAGGTGATGAAGAATCACGGCATCGTACGGACTGAAAAGCCGCTCTGATCGTCGAATGTCTGTGTTGCTATCAACCCGAGCCTGTGGTGCTCGGGTTTTTTATTCCCGCCGTTACTCGCGATGCATCCCTTTTCCCCTATCTTGTTTGACCCCTGTAGCGACTTATTTAAATGAATTATCTTTCAGTATATTTTTTAATATACTTTAAAGGTGGGTTTTATATTGATAGGGAAAGATATATTTTTCTCTAAAAATTCGTCCTTATCGACTGGGCGAAGAAAAATTCTGACTCTGTTTTTTGTGTGTCTGAATATTCATGTGCAGAGAGTATCGCATTTCCGGGCTACTCCTATAGCGGTAGGTTGGATAATTTTTAAGGCAGGGGCAAAGTAAACCTTACGTGGGAGAAGGCGGAGGAGTTAAGGAATCTAAGATTTTTCTTTGTGTGTTTTTTCTTTTTATATCAATGGCTTTTTGTTTTTTATGCCGTAAGCGCTTTTATGAGGAAATGGCGACGCTCATTTAACCCGCGCAGTAAGCAGCCAGCCGTACTCACTCTTTTAAGGCGCGCATCCTTCCGGCCATTGCTCGATTCATTTTTTTTATTGTCATGAAAATTATTTGATTCGATGTTGCAATTTTTTTGTCTTTGGAATTAATATGTCCTGCATCTGGCGGTGAATGAGATTTTTCCCATGCCGGATATCTTTTAGAATACACTTGGATATATATAAATATATACCGTCGCATATAAACTTTTAGATGGCAGGATGCTGTCAATACTCTGCTATTGCCTAAGCTTCGTTAGCCTCTAAACGGTTTAATGGTGTAGGTCATTTTATATATGCTCTCTCAGCGAAGAAAGTAATGGGGTTTATTATGATTAAGCAAGGCATCTCTTTGGCGGTATTGGCTGCCGCGTTAACATCTGTGGGCGCAACGGCGGCAGATAATTCCGCCGGTGGCGTTATTTCGTTTAGCGGTGCCGTTACGGATACCACTTGTACCATCAATGGCGGGAAAAGCGCCGATTTTACCGTTGCGCTCAGCCCGATTTCCGTGACTGATGCGGGTACCGTTGTCGGCCCCATCACCAAAAACAAGAAATCTTTCTCGCTGACGTTCTCCGGCTGCACGCCGGCGGCGGGAACGGCCGGTACGCCGCTGAAGATCTACTTCTCTTCGGCGAATAATATTTCTACCGACGGGAAATATCTGTTGAACAGCTCCGTGAATGAAAGCGACGCCGCCGTAGCGAAAAACGTCGGTTTTTCTCTGGCTGAGCCGGGTTCATCCACGCCGATTCCGTTGAACGTGCCTTATGTCACCAAGATCAAAGGCGATAAAACGGCGCCGGATGCCGAAACGCTGACGCTGGACGCCTATTACTACAAGACCAATGCGTTGGCGGCAAAAGTGGGGGAATTGAGTTCCAACGTGACTTACACCATTTCTTACCTGTAATTGCAATTAAGCCAGGCCTGCGCCCAGGGCAAAGGCCTGGCTTCTGGGGTGACTATGAAACAGTGCTTAATCTTTGCTGGATTGTTTCTCAGCAGCTTTTGCGCCGATGCCAATATTGTAATTAATGGAACGCGCGTTATTTATCCGGAAAAAAACAAGGATGTTATCGTTCAGTTAGTCAACAATGGTGACGATCCGGCACTGGTGCAGGCATGGATTGATGACGGTGATATAAACTCGACGCCTGAAACGGCAAACGTGCCGTTCTTGTTATCCCCGCCGGTTGTGAAAGTTGCCGGAAATAATGGCCAGCAATTACGCATACAAAAAATGAGCGCGACGCTTCCCGGCGACCGTGAATCGGTATTTTATTTGAATGTGCTGGATATCCCGCCTACGCCGGAGAATTTGCAGGGCGTCAATACGCTGCAATTAGCCATCAAGTCGCGCATCAAGCTATTTTATCGCCCGGCAGGGTTAACCGGCAGTGCCAATAACATCACCGACTTCATTGAACTCCAGGCGGCGGGAAAGGGATTTAAGGTTATCAACAAAGGCCCTTACTATTTTACGTTGGCCAATGTTGATCAGAAAGGCAAAAAGAATTTGTTGGTCGATTCAGTGATGGTCGGGCCATATTCCAGCCTCTTTGCCCCCACCAAAGTTGGCGTGAGCCGGAATATTCTCTACACCCTGCTCTATATCGACGACCTGGGGGCTTATAAATCTAAAGCCATTACAGCCCGCTAACGTGAAGAACGGCCATGAAGCTTAAACTAAAATTGCTTTCGATACTGACCGCATCTGTATTCATACCGTTAAATAAAGCATCGGCGATGAAATTCGACACTTCTCTATTGGCCGGCGCGTCCAGCGAATCCGATCTGTCGCGTTTTTACCTCAATAATGACATGCCGGCAGGCACGCAAACGGTCGACGTGTATGTCAACCAAAGTTGGAAAGGGCGGTTCTCGTTGCAGTTCGGTGAACATAAAGGCGATATTCGCATCGCCTATCGTGACGCCGCCCTGTTGGGCATCGATATGAGTCGTTTGTCCACCGGGGTGGACAAGGGGCCGATCCCCGTCCAAACGTTGGTGCAAGGAGGAAGGGCGGACTTCGATGTGGGGACGTTGAGCCTTAAGCTGACGGTGCCTCAGTCGCGAGTGATTCGCGCAGAGGCCGGCTATGTTGACGCCAAATTTTGGGATCGCGGCGTGCCTGCGCTGCTGCTGGCCTATAACGCCACCTATTACCACGTGCAGTCGTTGCAGGGCGATAAGGCGTCAAACGACGATTTCTATACCGGTTTGGAATCGGGGGTCAATCTGGCGGGTTGGCAATTCAGAGACAGCAGCAATTTCCGCAGCAGTTCGCGGCAAGGCAGCGATTGGCAAAATAATACTCGCTATGTGCAGCGTGGCTTCGCCGCCATCAAATCGAACCTGACGATGGGCGATTTCTATTCGCCGGGTGATCTGTTCGACTCGATTCGGGTGCGGGGCGGCGCTTTAGCCTCGGATATCAACATGCGGCCCAATTCGCAGCAGGGCTTTTCGCCGATAGTGCGGGGCGTGGCGCAGAGCAATGCCCTGGTGAAAGTATTGCAAAACGGTAACCTCATCTATCAGGAGAACGTGCCGCCGGGCGCCTTTACGCTGGACAACCTATTGCCGACCGGTTCCGCGGGGGATCTGTTGGTCGTGGTCAGGGAAGCCGACGGGCGGGAACAATCCTTTACCGTGCCGTTTTCCGCCGTTCCCAACATGTTGAAGCAGGGCGTCAGCAAATACGGCCTGGTGGCCGGTAAGGTCAATCAGGCGGATACCGACTATGCGCCCGCTTTCGTGCAGGGCACGCTGCAGTACGGCTTCAATAATCTGGTCACCGGTTACGCCGGTACGATCCTCAGCGACGATTATCGCGCCTGGCTGCTGGGCAGTGGCTGGAATCTGCCGTTCGGCGCGGTATCCATCGATGTAACTCAAGCCTCGACGCATTTGCAGGATCGCAATGAGAATGGGCAAAGTTTTCGGATCGCCTACAGCAAGTTTTTGGACGCTACCGCAACCAACTTCACGCTGGCGGCATACCGTTATTCGACCAAAGGTTATTACAGTTTCAACGATGCCATCTACACCCATCAAGGCTACCGCGAGCGTGACAAGCGCTTTCACGATTATTGGAACGATCGGGATGACGATGAGCTTGCCCCGCTGGATTTGAATACCTGGGACGCCGTTCGCTCCGCTCGTCCGCGCAATACCTTCAATTTGAACCTGAATCAGAGGCTTGCAGACGGGTGGGGCACGCTCTATTTCTCCGGCACCCAGCGCGACTATTGGTCGGATACGAATAAAAGCCGGGAATACCAGCTCGGGTATTCAAACGCCTTCGCGCGCGTCAGTTACAACATTTCCGCGAGTCGCGTGAGAAATTCCGATCGCAAAGAAGAGACGCGGTTTTATCTCTCTTTGAGCGTGCCGTTGTCGATGTTCGACAACAATGCCTATCTCAGCACCAGCTTATCCGCCACCGATTCGCACTATCAGCAAAGCTCGCTGAGCCTGAGCGGCAATGCGCTGGAATCAAACCGTCTGAGTTATGCGCTGGCCGGCAGCAATCAAAGCGGCGGCAACAGCATGGCGAGCGTGAATGCCGCCTATCGCGCCAACGCGACGACCGTCGGCGGCTCCTACAGTGAATCATCAGACTATCGACAGTTGGGCATGAGCGCCCGCGGCAGCCTGGTGGCGATCCCTTGGCATTTGCTGGCGTCCAACGAAATGGGCAACACCATGATGGTGGTGGACGCGCCCAAGGCCAAAGGGCTGATGGTGAACGGCGACGAGAGCATCGTCACTAACGACGAAGGGCTGGCTTTGGTGCCTTACGCCACGCCTTACCGACAAAACTCCGTGACATTGTCGGATACCGGCAACAGCTCCGGCGCCGAGATCGTCGGCAATATCGCCAACAGCGTGCCCTACGCCGGCGCCGTCAACTATTTGAGATTCGAAACCGACCAGCGTCGGCCCTATACGCTGCGCGCCTTTAAGCGCGGCAATAAGCCCTTGCCATTTGGTGCGGAGGTGGCGGATCAAAGCGGGCATGCCATTGGCTTCGTCGGGCAGGCCAGCGTCCTGTATCTGCGGGTGGAGCAGCAGCCAACGTCGCTGGAAGTCAGGCTGAATGACGGTGTCTGCAAGATTGAACGCCCGAAAATCTCGATGGACAGCGCAGCCAACACATGTCGATAAAAGGATAATTACACCATGCTCAGGATACTCGCACTGACCCTGTCCCTATTGTTCAGCGGTTACAGCTACGCTTCATGCTACGGCAACGGCATCCAATATGCGCCGCCTATCTACGTCGATTTGTCGGATAAGCTCAGCGATAAGACACCGGTTTGGGAAGGCAGTTTTTATACGCAATACAGCGGTTCATTCAGTTGTTCAACCTCGAGCAGCGAATTCGGCTATACGCGCATCCTGTCAACCGACAGCACAAAGGCGACCATTCTGGGATTCAACAACGGTAAATATTGGGTACGCGCGGAAATAACCAACGACATCGCCAACAAAAAACTTAGCGGTTGGGGATCGCATTCCGCTTCGGAATTGAATCAGTCGATGAATATTCGTTTCAGTCTGGTCAGCAAGACGGGCACATCGATACCCGGCGACACGATTAGCCTTAAGGACGTGATGTTCGTGACCGATCTGAGCGGGATGTCTTTGCTGGAGATCATTTTGTGGCCCGCCAAGCAGTTGGTGAAGATCTTGACCTGGCTGCTCAACGGCTTCAATTGGCCTTACGATCAGCGAGACATGTACGGACAGCCGATGACCATCAAGTATGCGCCCAAGATGACGACTTGCACTTTCGACAATGCCGGCCTGGCGGTGAAGTTGCCGACGCTGGGGATATCACAGATTACTCAGGGGGCGCAAAATGGCCTGACGCCCTTTACGCTGAATTTCAGCTGCCAGAATCGGCAAAGCGGCGGTACGGCCGATCGGGATATCAATATGTTTTTATCCAGCAATAATCTGTTGTCTTCGGATAATACGGTTTTGATTGATAAAAGCGCTGAGGCGGCAAAAGGCATTGGTATCCGGCTGGTCAAGATGGCTTCGCCGAATAATCCCATCACGCTGTCGCTTTCCAGCGTGACGCCAGGCGCGGCGACTTCATTATTTCACGTGGGAACCGGCAATGCCTTGGATGCGCAATTTTCCATCGGCATGGCGGCCTATTATTATCCTTACAACCCCACCGCAATGAGCAGCGGGGGAATTAACACATCGGCTACGCTTAACATTATATATAAATAATTCTTTTGTTATTTTTAATAATAAAAAACAGGTTGCCACATATAAGAAAAATCTTAACATGGTAATTGGTGGCGAATATTATTTGCTTGAATAATATTGGTGTTTAATCCGGATCTCTATGTTGAGGATGAATTGTATGACGGAACAAATCCAGATCGGTGTCAAAGTGGAAAAATCGCTAAAAGATGAGGTTGACGTCATTCTTCGCGGTTTGGATATTAAGCCGACGACGGCGATAAATGGGCTTTATCAATATATCTCGCAGCATGGAGAGCTCCCTTTTGTCATATCAACCAGCGTGAAAACACCGAAGGATATCGCCGGCGGGTTGTTCAAGAACCTGTTTTCCTTACAAAGCACGCTCAGCGTTTTCCTGGATAAAGTGCAAATGAAGCGGTGTGTCAGCAGGGAGGAAGTATTGATTGTGCTCGATATATTGCGCGACTTTATCGTTGGTTTTCGCCAAAGCGCGCAATATCTCGGCGCTTCGCCTTTCGGTCGGCGCGTAGTTTGGAAGGATGCCGTATGCGCCGTCGAGAGTATTCATGAAATTCTAGATAATAACGTGAAATACAGTGAAGATGGTATTATGAATTTGGATGAAAAATATCTTTCATCGCTGTCCGCATTACTGATCTCATTATGTTCTTCACTTAAATAAGTCGAACCAATAAAGTTAATTGACATGACTGCCATGGGGGCGTTGTTAAAAACGCGCCCATGACAAATAGCAATGGGGTGAGCCTGTGCGAGTGGCTATATTTTCTGATGATTACTATTTATTCTATGGCATATCGCAGATCTTAATGTCGTTGGAAGGCGTTGAAGTTATGGGGCTGCATTCATCTGCACGCCGTGGATTACATGCCATGTATTGTCATGCAGAAGTGGTTATCGTCTCTTTCTCGTCTATCTGTCGGGTTATGAATTTCTTATCGCATATTATCGACAGGCCTGACAATACGATCGTCTTAACCGGCGTGGAAACGCCGCGACTGGCGAATTTTAACTGTCTGAAAAAAAACATCGGTCTTACGACGTTTGTTGAGGCGATAAAAATGTTCACCGCGAGCTGCAAAGGGCAGAGCCTGTCGCCGCGCGAGCTTTCGGTGTTGGCCATGCTGCTGGCGGGAAAACCGAATACCGGCGTCGCTAAGGCGTTGGGCATTTCCGAGAAAACCGTCAGCCAGCATAAAATGAACGCCATGCGTAAATTGGAAATCGAACGTTTTCACCAATTTATTGTAGCGGCGGATGAGCGAGTGTAATCGTGATGGCGTTGGCGGAGTGAGCGCCGTTTGATGCCCGAGTAAAAATAAACCCGCCGAAGCGGGTTTTTGCGTCAGTTTTTGCAGCCCATCAACTCCGGCAGAACGCCGGGCTTGTTCTTCAGTGAAGCCTGTACGTCGTCCGGCAGACCAGCCCAGATGATCAGGCCGGTGCGTTTCTCGATCTCGTCCACCGTCACGCGGAATTGGCAAAAATCGGCGCCCTTCGGCGTGTTTTGGTCGAACAGGAAAGCGGCATAGTGGTTCACCGCCGGGCTGTTGTTGATGAAAATCACCTTCCAGTAGGCGCTGGGGATGGTGTGCGCTTTCTGGGTGCCCGGCAGTTTGCCCATATCGCGTTCATACAGCGGCCCGGTCACGGTATAGACCGAAGAGATGTCCGCGCGATCGATAAGCTTGCGCTCCTGATCTTCCAGCCGCGCCCAGGCGCCCTGGTTCAGGTCGGACTTTTGCGGCGTGATGTTGGACAGGTAGTTCAGCGATTCCCAGTCGGAAACGCCGGCCAACGAGGCCAGCGGCGCCTGATGACCGCGATCGACCTTCAGCGCCGCGTTGGCGCCGGTGTAATCGGCAGGGGCCAGGGTATCTGCCGGATTGAGCGCCGGGTCGGTTTTCCAGTTGCGCGTCTTGCCGCTGGCCGGCGTGTCTTTGGTGATGTGATAGGCCACCCAGTTGGCGAATTTGGTGGTGCTGTTATTGTTCAACGTATAAGCATGACGCACGATCGAGACATTGCTGCTGCCGCCGGTCGGGCAGCCAACCGCGCAGTTGTCGATGGATTCGAGCGTCTCGGCTGATGCCTGTGCGGCGAACAGCAGGGCGGCCAGGGCCAACATCTTGTTGTTAAAGCGCATATTCATATCCTCAATAAGTTAAAAAGTACTGTATTTATTTACAGTAAATTAAACTTATCGCAGTGAAACGAATACAACAATGCAACACATTTATGTTGTGAATGTGTCAGCGATAACCGAGCGAAACGGTGGCTTCATGCCGGGCTTGTCCGCTTAAAAACGCCAAAACGCGCGTGAACAAAGGATCAGCATCGGGTAGATCTCGAGGCGCCCGAGCAGCATGGCGGCGCACATCAGCCATTTCGCCGCGTCGTTCAACGTGCCGAAGCCAGCGGCGGTTTCTCCGTATCCTAGCCCCATATTATTGATGCAGGCGGCGACGGTGGCGAAGGCGGTGACCAGATCATAGCCCATTAGATTCAGCAGCCAGATAAACAGGCAGGTGAACAGCACGTAGAGGAAGAAAAAGCTCCAAACGGAGCGCAGCATCCGATCCTGGATCGGCGCATTACCGACCTTGATGGTGTACATGGCGTTAGGATGCACCAGCTGGTTGATCTCGAGCCGGCTTTGCTTGTACATGATCAGAAAACGCAGCGCTTTAATGCCGCCGCAGGTAGAGCCGACGCAGCCGCCGAAGAAACTCGCCGCCAGCAGCAGCATGATGGTATGGGACGGAATTTGGGTGTAATCGGCGATGGCCAGACCGTTGTCAGTCATCATCGAACTGGTGAGGAAAAAACCGTGCACGAAGGCGTCCTTGACGCCGTACATGCCCGAGCGATACAGCTCAACGCACACGATCGCCACGACGATGGCCAGCACCAACAGGAAAAAGCGCAACTCGGGGTTCCGATACAGCGGTTTCAGGCTGCGGCGGCCGACGGCGACGAAATAGAGCGTGAAGTTCACCGCCGCCAGAACAGAGAAAATGCCGCCGACCATTTCCACCGCCGAGCTGTCGTAGTATCCCAGGCTTTCATTGCGGGTGGAGAATCCACCGAGCGAGACGGTAGAGATGCCGTGGCACAACGCATCGAACCACGGCATGCCCGCCAGGCGGAAGGCGACGGTGCAGGCCAGCCCCAGTCCAAGATAAATCAGCCACAGATTTTTCGAGGTGTCGGCCAGCCGCGGTGTCAGGCGTTCCTCTTTGAATGGGCCGGGCATTTCCGATTGATAAAGTTTGGCGCCGCCGATGCCCAGCAGCGGCAACACGGCCACCGCCAACACGATAACCCCCAGACCGCCGATAAAATTGAGCTGCGAGCGATAGTAGAGGAATGATTTGGGCACGTTGGAGACGTCGTTCAGCACCGAGGCGCCGGTCGTGGTGATGCCGGAGACGCCCTCAAACATCGCGTCCACCAGACGGACGTTCAGCGTGTCATCCAACCACAGCGGCAGGGCGCTGATGGCGGAAAACAACAGCCAGAACATGACGATGATCAGGAAACCGTCCTGGGTGCGCAACTGCACTTTCGACTGCCGGGTGCTGAACCAGCCCAATCCGCCGAGTGTGGCGGCGAGCACCAGGGTATAGAAAAACGAGAAGGCGCTTTTTTCTTTATACAGCAGGCCCATCAACAGAGGCGGGATCATTGAAAGGCTGTAAAGAAGGACTAAAAAGCTGCAAAGATGAATAACGACCAGGATTTGTTTGGTTTTGACCATGCTGTTGCTCGGAGTACCCGCCGACGATGCGTCAATTTATTGAAGTGTATCAAGCATAAAGCAGGCGATATAAAAATAACGTAAAAATTCATATCGCCGAATACGCATGGCGTGGAGGGGGAGAACGCTATTCCAGCAGGTCGTTGACCGTGCGGCGAACGTAGTGCGTCATCTGCGCCAGATCGTCCGGTGACACCGGCCCGCCGCCGGCGCGCACCACCTGCTGCTCAATCTGGGCGATCTCTTGCTCGACCTTGTTGGCGATCTGCACTTTGACTATCTTGTCCACCGAAGACAGCAGCACCTTCAATACCACTTTCAACGCGATGTTTTCGCAGAACGAGTCGTAGTGATGAACCGGCGGCGGCGGGGCCGGGGCCGGCTCGGGCGCGCGCGGAGCCAGAGCTTTGAAGCTGTCTACATTTTCAATAATAAGATCCATGTCTCTTATTAGTTCATCAAAATCTTTAGACACTGACTTATTCCCTTCGCTGTGCGCAAAAAACAGAACGCCCGTCCTCGGGCTGAAAGCCGATGAGCGACGGGCAGAACGAATTCGGGCCTGGCCTTCAGACGCTGAATGGCCGGGGGAAGGGCATTCTAACCTTGCGGCGGGTCGGCAACAAGATGGGGCCGTGCGAATGCGCGGCCCTTTGAATCACGGGGATGGGAGGGCGCTTAACTTTTCAGCTTGGCGGTGATTTTCGCCACGTGCTCGCCCTGATAGCGGGCGATGGTCAGCTCTTCGTTGCTCGGCTGCCGCGAGCCGTCGGCGCCGGCGATGGTGGTGGCGCCGTACGGGGTGCCGCCGCGTACCTGTGAAACGTCAAACAGCTCCTGCGTCGCATAGCCGATCGGCACGATGATGAAACCGTGGTGCGCCAGCGTGGTCCAGGTCGAACTGATGGTTTGTTCCTGGCCGCCGCCGGTGCCGGTGGAGGAGAAGACGCTGCCCACCTTGCCGTACAGCGCGCCGGAGGCCCACAGGCCGCCGGTCTGATCGAGGAAGGTGCGCATTTGTCCGGCCATGTTGCCGAAGCGGGTCGGCGTGCCGAAAATAATGCCGTCATAGTCCGCCAGCTCTTGCGGGGTGGCGACCGGCGCCTGCTGGTGTTGCTTGCCTCCGGCCTTGGCGAAGGCTTCCGGCGTCATGGTTTCCGGCACGCGTTTGACCGTCACGTCCACGTTATTGACCCGATTCGCCCCTTCGGCCACCGCCTGCGCCAGGCGTTCGATGTGGCCGTACATTGAGTAATAAAGCACCAACAGTTTCGTCATGTTTCGTACTCCCGCTCAGATGATTAACAAAAACCCCTGATAAGCATAGAAGCGAATGACGAACTTGGCGTCGCGGCGTTACCTGATGCCGGCGATCGCCAACAGGGCGCCAAAGACAATCAGCAGCCCACCAAAGGTGCGATCGATGCCGCGGCGCAAACGCAAAAAGCGCGCATTGACGCCCGGCGCGGAAAACAGCAGCGCGACGGCGGCGAACCAGAATACATGGACGGCGGCGATAAAGAGGCCATAGCCGATCTGTACGCTGAGCGCCGTGTGGGGAGAGACCACCTGCATGAACAGGCTGACGATGAAGATGGTGGTTTTCGGGTTTAACGCGTTGGTGAGAAAGCCGGTTTTCAGGGCGGCGAGATCGCTGATGGCGGCCGGCGTCGTAGTGGGCACGGCGTCGTGATGGGTTGCGTTGCGCAGCAGCGTAAAGCCGAGGTAGATCAGGTAGGCGGCGCCGATGCCTTTGAGCAGGTTAAACAACCAGGGCGACTGTTGGATCAACACGCCGACGCCAATCAGCGTATAGCTAACATGGATCAGCACGCCCGCGCCGATGCCGCAGGCGGTGAAGATGCCGGCGCGGCGGGAGAGCAGCAGGCTGTTGCGCGAGACCATGGCGAAATCCGGCCCGGGGCTGATTACAGCGAGTAAAGTAATGGTGACGACAGCGATGAGTTCAGTCATAGTTATCCTTGCGGTGTTTATCAATAGAGTGGCTGATTTATAAGAGTAATTTTTCTCGGTGACAAACGATGAATAGTGACAGTATCGGTGAGAAAAACTCACGCAAAACCGGCAGGCCGTTGCCATTGGGCGGGCTGCGCTGCTTCGAGGCCGCCGCGCGGCTGGAAAGTTTTACACAGGCGGCGCAGGGGCTGAATTTGACGCACGGCGCCGTCAGCCGGGCGGTGCGGGCGCTGGAAGAGGAACTGGGCGTGGCGTTGTTTGAGCGCCGCCATCGGCGGGTACTGCTCACGGCGGCGGGGCGCAAGCTGTTTCAGGCGACACAGCAGGCCTTCGGCATTCTGGACCATACTGCGCTGGAGCTGCGCCAGCAGGCGCTCAATGCGCCGCTGGTCTTGTCCTGTGAACCGACCTTATTGATGCGTTGGTTGATCCCGCGTTTGCCGGCTTTTCAGCGGGCGCACCCGGACATCAACTTACAGCTGGTGGCGGGCGGCGGTCCGTTTTCATTCCATGACGGCATCACGGCGGCGATCCGGCGCAATGACTTCGATTGGGGAAAGCAGACGCATAGCCTGGCGCTGTTCAATGAAAAGGTCGGGCCGGTGTGCCAACCCGAGGCGCTGACGAGGCTGACGGCCTCTGTGGACGGGCGGCGGCTTTTGCGGCCGGGCGCCAAACTGCTGCATGCCGCGACCCGGCCGGATGCCTGGCGGCACTGGGCGCATCAGCAGGGGGTGACATTGGCGGGGCATCCGGAACAGCGCTTTGACCATTTCTATTTCAGCCTGCAGGCCGCGGTAGCAGGCCTTGGCATCGCAATCGGCTCATGGCTGCAGGTGCGAGACGATCTGGCCGCCGGCTTGTTGAGCGCGCCGTTCGGTTTTACGCCCGACGGCAGCGGCTATTACCTGTTGTCGCCGCAGCCTATCGTGCCGGGCAGCGCGTTGGCCCGGCTGGCCGAGTGGCTAACGCTCACGGCAGGCGCCTGAGTTTTTGCGCCAGCCGCTGTTCCTGCCAGCGGCTGAAGACGTTGCGCAGCAGCAGGGTGCGCACCGCCCGCATGATCAGCGCGAGGCTCATGCCGCCGATCGCCCATAGCGCCCAGAGATAGTGCGGGTGGGTAAAGACGTTGACAGCGAGCAATATCGCGCCGATGAAGGCGAAACGCACCGCCATGCTCAGCAGCTTGCCCTCTGCCGCAACCTGGCGACGAAGGCGCTGCGCCTCAGGCGTCTCCTCTTGCGGTGTTTGCGGCGGCGCGTTGAGATCGCTGACCTGCACGTCCAGCGCGGCGGCGATCGCGGTCAAGGTTTCCAGGCTGGCCTGTTCGCCGTTTTCAATCCGCTGTACGGTGCGGGTGCTGAGGCCGGCGATGGCCGCCAACTGTTCCTGCGACCAGCCTTTTTCCAGGCGTAATGGTCTGATGCGGTACTTTTGCATGGTGCACTCCCGAGTTCGCTGTCACTGTCATCCAGTGTAGGAGGCGCGGGGTAGCGGCGCCACGACAGCGGCACGACAGCGACACGACATCCGCCGTCGGCGCGGGCCGGCGGGCAGTCAGAAGGCGACGTTGCGGATAAAGCACAGCAGGCGATCGCCGTGGTTGGCGTAAGCGTAGCGCTGATCGCTGTTGAAGGTTTGCGTGGCGCCGGCGCTGAGCGTCAGCGTGCCTTGTTCCAGTTCCAGCGTCAGAGTGCCGGCAATCACGTAGATGATTTCGCTCCAGCCTTCGGCGTCCGGCGCGGAGTCATAGCGCTCGCCCGGCATCAGCGTCCATTCCCACAGCTCGGCCCGTTGGCGCGCCGGCACGCTGGCGGCGAACAGCGCCTGGCTGCCCGGTTGCGCGCCTTGCCAGGCCAGTTCCCCCACCAGGTGGCTGCCGCGCGCTTCCGGCGCCTGGATCAGATCGGTGAACGAAATCGTCAGGGCGGCGGCGATCTTGTCGAGTACCGCCAGACTGACGTTGCGATCGCCGGCCTCGATGCCCGCCAGCATGCGGCGGCTGACGCCGGAAAGTTCGGCCAGCGCCATCTGGCTCAGGCCCGCCTGTTGGCGGTAGCCGCGCAGATTGCTGCTCAGGTACTGCAGCACTTTGGGGGGATCGGTTTTCGCGTTATGCGCCGTATTGCTCATCGCCGGACTTTATCTCATACTGGCAGGATCTGTGCATTATATTGCACTCAGCAGGAAGGGCAAGCCGGTGTCAGCAGCAAAAAAATCCTTTATTTCCGCCGTGGTTCCGCAAATCAGGTTGCCGGAAGCGGTGTTGATTTTCATCACCATGATCTGGGGCGGCACCTTTTTGGCTGTGCATCACGCGATGCAAGTCAGCGGGCCGTTCTTTTTCGTCGGTCTGCGTTTCGCCACCGCCACGCTGGCGTTGACGCTGTTTTCGCTGCGCGTGCTGCGCGGCCTGACCCTGTATGAACTGAAGGCGGGCGTGCTGATCGGGCTGGCGATCATGTTCGGCTACAGCATGCAAACCGTTGGCCTGCAGACCATCACTAGCAGCCAATCGGCGTTCATCACCGCCATGTACGTGCCGATCGTGCCGCTGTTGCAATGGCTGGTGCTGGGGCGGTTCCCCGGCATCATGTCGTGGATCGGTATTCTGCTGGCCTTTACCGGCCTGATGCTGCTGGCGGCGCCGAGCAGTACGGACATGTCGCTGAGCCTCGGCGAAATTCTGACGCTGGCCGGCACGCTGGGTATGGCGGCAGAGATCATTCTGATCGGCGCCTTCGCCGGCAAGGTGAATATTCGCCGGGTGACCATTGTGCAGCTGGCGACCGCCTCACTGGCCTCATTTTTGATGATGGCGCCGACCGGCGAGTCGCCGCCGCCGTATTCGGATTACCTGCTGTACAGCGCCATAGGGCTGGGGCTGGCCAGCGCGTTGATTCAGCTGACCATGAACTGGGCGCAGCGCAGCGTTTCACCCACGCGCGCGACGGTGATTTACGCCGGCGAACCGGTCTGGGCGGGCATCGTCGGGCGGCTTGCCGGTGAGCGTTTGCCGGGCGTGGCGTTGTTGGGGGGCGCGTTGATTGTGATCGGGGTGGTGGTCAGCGAGTTGCGCGTACGGCGCAAGGAGAAAGCGGCGGTGGCGACGGAAGCGGATTAGCGCAAAGGCAAGAGAGAACAAAGGGGCGGAGATATCCGCCCCTTTTTGCATCACGCGGTTTTCTTCTTGCGCAGGAACACGTAAGACAGGCCGAGCAGGATGAACCACAGCGGGGTGACGATCAGCGCCTGGCGGGTGTCTTCGCGCAGCGACAACAGCACCAACACGAACACGAAGAACGCCATGCACACCCAGCACATCAGTTTGCCGGCCGGCATTTTGTAGATCGATTTCTGGTGCAGCGCCGGGCGCCGTTTGCGGTAGACCAGATACGAACACAGGATGATGGTCCAGACGAACATGAACAGAATCGCCGACACGGTGGTTACCAGGGTGAAGACCGTCATCACGTTCGGGATCAGGTAAATCAGCACCACGCCGCCCAGCAGGCAGATGCAGGAGAAGGTGAGGCCGTTGGCCGGCACCGCGCGCTTGGACAGGTTGGCGAACGATTTCGGCGCGTCGCCTTCCTGCGCCAGCCCGAACAGCATGCGGCTGGTGGAGAACACCCCACTGTTGGCGGAGGAGGCGGCGGAGGTCAGCACCACGAAGTTGATCACGCTGGCCGCGGCCGGCAGGCCAATCAGCACGAACAATTCAACGAACGGGCTCTTGTCCGGCACCACGGAGCTCCACGGCGTCACCGACATGATGACGATCAGGGCGAACACGTAGAACATGATGATGCGGATCGGAATCGAGTTGATGGCGCGCGGCAGTGACTTCTCCGGATCCTTGGTTTCCGCGGCGGTGGTGCCCACCAGTTCAATGCCGACGAAGGCGAATACCGCGATCTGGAAGCCGGCGAAGAAACCGCTGATGCCTTTCGGGAACATGCCGCCGTCATTCCACAGATGGGTGAATGAGGCCACGGTACCGGTCGGCGACTGGAACTGCATGGCGATCATCACCAACCCGGCGACGATCAGCCCGACGATGGCGACGATTTTGATCATCGCAAACCAAAACTCCATTTCGCCGAACATCTTCACCGTCGCCAGATTAAGGCCGAGCAGCAACAGCACGCACAGCAGCGAAGCGATCCACTGCGACAGTTCAGGGAACCAGAACTGGGCGTAGGCGGTGATCGCCACGACGTCGGCGATGCCGGTGACCACCCAGCAGAACCAGTAGGTCCAGCCGGTGAAGAAGCCGGCCCACGGGCCGAGCAGATCCGCGGCGAAATCGCTGAACGATTTGTATTCCAGGTTGGACAGCAGCAGCTCGCCCATGGCGCGCATCACGAAGAACAGCATAAAGCCGATGATCATGTACACGAAGATGATCGAAGGGCCTGCTAGGCTGATGGTTTTACCGGAGCCCATAAACAGACCGGTGCCGATGGCGCCGCCGATGGCGATCAGTTGAATATGTCGGTTAGTGAGGTTTCGCCGTAGATGATCTTCTGAAGCGGGCGTCGCATCAGTCGCTATTTTAGAGTGATCTACCATCTGATGATGTCCTGTTTTACCTGTCATTAGTGAAGTCGTGAGCTCTGAAGTGGCTCTTTTTTATACATTTATCCGGTTGGTCCGGCTTTAGTAAGGTAGTGCAATAACGCCACCTTTGTGCAACATGTTTACAACATTTATACGTGGGATAAAAGTCGACCAAGCTTTACACGAGAGGAGGCAAATCGGACGTTCAGGGAGCGGAAGATTACTCTTCAAACGGTGGGATTAACAGACCTTATGCGGCTTATCTCGTTGATTAAACAAAGGGTTGTAAATTTCGCATGAGAAAAAGTAATGGGTGTAAGCGTTTGACAGCGCCTCCGACGAGGAGGACAATTTACCTCGTTGGGTCGTTAGCTCAGTCGGTAGAGCAGTTGACTCTTAATCAATTGGTCACAGGTTCGAACCCTGTACGACCCACCAACCAAATCAGCGTGTTACGCTCAGACTTTTCTTCGTTTCTTCCCGCATTGCGCCGTTTTAAGCGCGCATTCTGCAAAAAAATTCGCATTTTTCGACTGATGTTCAGAAAGGTGATCTGGCGCAAACTGCAATGTTGCACCGGACTTTATACGGCAAGGAGGGCTGTGCGCTGGCGCAACGTCGGCGCAGGGATGGGCCATTTGCCCAAGAATCTTTCAGGTCAGGAAACGGGGAATAAATGCGCAGCCGACATCAAAAGCAGCGCCCAGACGGCGGCCGAGAGCGCGGCGGTGGCATAGACGCGCCGCGCCGGCAGTTGCAGCATGCCGGCCATCAGCGGCACGGTGTAACGCATCACAGCCAAAAAACGCGAGGCGAACAGTAGCGGCAGCCCGCGCTTTTGCAAGGAACGTTGCGCTTTGCGCAGCGGGGCGTGAAAGCGTGCCGGCAGCCGGCGGCCAAGATCGCGACGGCAGAACAGTGCGCCGCAGTGGAACGACAGGATTGAGCCCAACGCCGCGCCGAGGGCGATGGCTGCCCAAACCGCGCCGATGGGCAGCG
Source organism: Serratia sp. X3 (assembly GCF_014982455.1). NCBI lineage: Bacteria > Pseudomonadati > Pseudomonadota > Gammaproteobacteria > Enterobacterales > Yersiniaceae > Serratia > Serratia sp. X3. The sequence goes on along the minus strand of NZ_JADCNB010000001.1, from coordinate 1,957,241 downwards.
CATGCTTGCCTGCAAGGATGCCCATCAGCAGCGTGACCGAGGCGGGCGGCAAGACGGAAGACACTACGATCACGGATTTACCCAGCGCAAACAGGAAAATCAGCAGCAGCAACATCTCCGGTTCCGGGCTGTATTTGGCGATAATGTGCGTCAATTCATCCATTTAACACCTGCGGGCGAGAGGGGGGACTGTCAGTGTCCCATCTGCAGGTTCAATAATGGCTAAATAACGCGCCGCTATCCGGCAATCTCTGCGTCTGGTTTGCTCACGTCGGCACGCCGATGTCTGAGCGCCCCTAACAGCGCGGCGCACAGCAGTGAAAAGGCGGCCAGCACCAGCGGCCCGGCATGCGGGCTGTTGAAGCGCTGTTCCGCCTCGGTGCGGATAAGCGGGGCTAAAAAGCTGAATGCGGCGCCGAGCGTGGTGCAAAAACCGATGCCGGCCGCCAGCGCCGGGCCGGTCAGCAGCTGAGCGGGAAACGTCCAGAAAATGGGTTGTACCGCCAGAAAACTGACTGCGCAACAGCTCAGGGCGACGATAGCGAGCAATGGGCCGGCATAGGAAGAGACAACCAACCCCAGCGCTGCCGCGACCATGCAGCCAACGGCGATCGGCAATCTTCTGGCGGTTTTTCTGTCGGCATAGCGCGGCAGGAAATAGACGCCCAGCGCGGAGCATGCCCAGGGAATGGCAGCCACCAACGAGGCCTTGAAGCCGAGATGGGTGCCCATCAGCGAAGCGATCTGCGACGGCAGAAAAAACATCAGGCCGTATACGCCGATTTGCAGGGTGCCGTAGATCAACGCCAGATGCCAAACTTTGCCGCTTCTCATCGCCGCTTTAACGCTGCTGGTTTCGGTGCGCTGCTGTTCAGCGGCCAGCTGTGCGACCAGCGCGTTGCGTTCTTCCTCGGTGAGAAAGCGGGCTTGCCTTGGATTATCGTCGAGATAGAAAAAGGCGAAGACGCCGAGGACGACGGCCGGCAACCCTTCCAGCACGAACATCCAGAACCAGCCGGGCTTGCCCAACACGCCGTGCATCTCCAGCAATGCCCCCGACAGCGGTGAGCCGAGCGTCAGGGCCGCCGGCACGCCGAGCACGAAAATGCCAATGACCGAGGCGCGCACCTTATTGGGAAAATAGATCGACGCCAGCAGCAGGATGCCGGGATAAAAGCCGGCTTCGGCGATCCCCAGCAGAAAACGCAGGACGATAAATTGCTGTTCGTTGGTCACCAGCCCGGTGCAGGCCGATAACGCCCCCCACAGCGCGGTGGTGGCGCTGAGCCAGCGTTTGGCGCCCCAGCGATTCATCAACAGGTTGGCAGGAATGCCGAACAGCGCATAGGCGGCAAAGAATATCCCCGCGCCCAGCGCAAAGGCGGATTGCGACAGCGCGATATCGATGGCCATCGCGTCTTTGGCAAAGCCGACGTTGACCCTGTCGATAAACGCGATGAAGTACATGGCGAACATCAATGGCACCAGTCTGCGCCAGGTTTTGCGGATGGCGGCGTTGAGCGCTGGAGCGGCATAGGTGGCGTGATTCACTGGCGGTAACCTCTCTTCTGAGAATGATAAGCGTCGGTCATAAGGACCGTCCTGGCGCCGTGGCCCATCATGCGGCGATGACATGGCTTTTATGCGTGAGCCGTAAAGGCCTAAAGGACTAATGGTCAGGCCTTTAGAGGCGAAAAAAACGCCGCGCAGTGCGTCGGCATATCGGTACAGATATCACCATGGTGAATAGTGTGTTGCTTTTTTGTTAATTTAAAGTTCACACAGGGCCAGGAGGCGTTCAAGCGCTTTGATCGATATCTGTGTGCGCTATCACCGAATTGGGAACCCGATGACAGACACTGGAGAGTGGCGCTTTCATCTCGGGAGGGAGGGCGATAAGGTGAAGCGCGGCACAACAGAACGCAGGAGCGCAACATGCTGAAGGTCATTGCTGAAGATTTCATTCACCCGGAACACATTGACACCGTTATGCCTTGGTATCGCGAGTTGGTGGAGAAAACCCGGCAGGAGCCGCTGTGCATCAGTTATGAACTGTGCATAGACCAGCAGGATCCCGGGCACTTTATTTTTATCGAAAGCTGGCCGGATCGCGCGGCTCTCGAAGTGCATTGCCAGACCGAGCATTTCACCCGGCTGGTGCCGCAGATCAATCAGTATCAGCGCAAGCCTTGCGCCTTCCTGTTTATGCAGGCGTTCCCTGAAACAGGCGATAAATAGGCGAAAAAATCCCCGCAGGGGGCGGGGTTAATGGCTTCTCAACACTATCTTGTTGTGATTAAAAAATAGGCTGATAATGATTTTCATTCTCTAAGAATGCTCTTAAATTAATCAATCTGGTGAATGATTCGCCGTCTGCTTTTCGCTGGCGGTTTTAATGGCGCGCAGCATGCGGCGTCTTATCAATCCACTCACCAGGCGAATCGCATACCAGTAGGGGGTAAACCGCCGCCGGCTGGCGCTGTCGGGGCAGAAGATGCGCGTTTCCGTTACCAGGCGGCAGCGCCCGCCCTCCAGCGGGCTCGCGGCATACCCCAGCGCCAGTTTAGCGACGCCGGGCTGAGCGAAGGCCTGAAAGTCTGCCCCGTCAGCGACCGTCACCAAACCGTATTCAGCCTGCCAAAACCGGCCGATCAGGCCATAGACCAACGCGGTTTCATCCTGCTCAAGCAGGCAAAAGTTTTGCAGGCCAAACGGCGGAGGACGAGGCTTATCGCGTGGCATCAGGCGCGCGGGCAATTCGCGCAGCGCTATCATGCTGCGGAAAAAACGATCGCGCTTGGGATCGTAAGCGGCCACGGCGTCCAACACCCGCGATTGCGACGCGGTGATGACGATCGCATGCTGCTCAGAGAACTGGTATTGCCCAAGGTATTTATTCAACAGCGTCATGTCGTTCATGCTCCCGCCATTCGCTTTGCAGCAGGGCGAAACCGAATTCATCGCCCCATGCGCCTTTGAAAAACACGTTTTGCCGCCAACAGGCCTCACGGCGAAAGCCCAGCTTACCGAACAACGCGGCGGCGCGAAGATTACGCGCGTCCACCACGGCGGTAATGCGGTGTTTCGCCAGCGGCCCGAACAGCAGGGCGATGACGGCGCCTAGCGCCTCGCGCGCCTGTCCTTGCCGCTGATGAACCGGATCGAAGGTCACGCCCAGTTCAGCCTGACGCCCTTCATCGAAAAAATGCACCGCGACATCGCCCAGCAACGCGCCGTCCTCGCGGCGCTCGACCGCCAGTTGAAACCAGCTGTCATCACGGTTGAACGCGAGCCGCTGTTGCTGTGCGAAAAAGGCCTGCGCCTGCGCGGCGCTGTAGTCGCTCCAGCTTTGGTAGCGCGCCACGTCAGGATGGTTGCGGTAGGCGGTAAAGTGGGGCAGATCGTCGGCGGTGAACGGGCGCAAGATCAGTCTGGGGGTCAGCAAAGGCAAGTGGCGCATTATTTTTCCTTATCAGCGCATGAGGTCTACCGGCAGTGTAGCCCAGCGCCGAGAGGCGGGCTGCGTAAAATGAGCTGTGGCGGGGAAGCGCAGCGGGAAATGCCGGCTCAGGCAAGCCGGCAAGCAATAAGGGGGTTAACGACGAGCGGCCGCCTGACGCAGGCGTTCGACCGGCGCCTGCTGAAAATCGAACGATGGCGCCTCGCGCTGCGTCAGCCCCTGGCGCACGATGGCCTTCACGGCCAGGCTGGCGGCGAGGTCCTTCCCGGCGATCTGCTCGGCGATGCGCAGCGCTTCTTCCCGGGCCGAGCCCTCGCTGATGCGGGAAATGGCGCCGTGTGACAGGGCCTCACGCGCACCGACGGTTCTGCCGGTCAGCAGCCAATCGAGGGCGACATAGGGAGAAACTCGCGCCGGCAAACGCGCGCATCCGCCTTGCGCGGCGACCAATCCGAGCCCGGTTTCGGGGAAGCTGAAACGCGCGTTCTGGCTGGCGACGATCAGATCGCAAGCCAGGGCGAGCTCAAAGCCGCCCCCGTAAGCGATGCCGTCAACGGCGGCGATGATCACCTTGGCGATCTGCGCATGGATCAGCCCCCCGAATCCCTCCGGCGTGACGATGGGCAGTTCGCCCTGTCGGAACGCGTTGACATCCATGCCGGCGGAAAATACCGCCGGCTGACCGGCCAGGACGATTGCGCGTATCGTATCGTCATTATCCGCCTGCCGCAGGTAACTGCGGATCAACTCGGCCATCTGCAGGTTGATGGCGTTCTTTTTCTCCGGCCGATTGAGGGTGATGACTGCAATCTGCGCGCCATAACGTTCGTAAAGCACCGGCGGTAATTCACTCATCGCTGGCCTCCCCGCGGAAAAAGATCAGCGTCAGCAGCAGGGCGATGGCGCCGAGCGGCAGCGAGAACAGCGGCAAATAGTGGGCCGGCAACGCATAGAGCGTCAGACCGCCCAGCATGCCGCCCGCCGCGATGCCGGCGTATAGCACCGAGCTGTTGAGCGACACGGTCAGCGCGCCAAAACGCTTCGACAGCGACAACAGGTGATGTTGGATCGGCACCAGATACATCCAGCCGGTGATGCCCCAGATAAGAAAGATGGCCAATACCCACCACGGCGAGGTGACGTAAAAGGCCAGCAGGAACAGGGACAGCGTCTGGATCGCCACCGAAAACAGCAGCACGCATTTGCTGCCCAGGGCGTCGGTCAGCGCGCCGGAGGCAAAATTGCCGATCACCGCGCCAATGCCGAACACCAGCAGCGCCAAAGGCAGAATGGCTTCCGGGCCGAACTGGGTGTCTTTCAACAGCACGCTGACGTAGCTGTAAACAATGTGCTCCGAGCACACGGCGAAAAAGGTGATCAGCAGCGTGGTCAGCACCGCCTTTTGCCGCAGCGGGGCGAGCCGTTCTTTCAACGAATGTTTGCCCGGCGCCGCAATAGCGCGCAGCGCCAGCGACAGGCCGAGCAGCGCCACCGCCCCCAGCAGGGCGATGAACAGAAAAATGTCGCGCCAGCCGATCAGTTTGGCCAGAAAGGTGCCGAACGGAATGCCGAGCGCGATGGCCAGCGTCATGCCGCCATAGACGATGGAAATAGCCAGGCCGCGGCGTTTTTCCGCCACCAGCCCCACCGCGGCGGCTGCGGCCTGCGGGGTGTAACAGGCCGCGCCCAATGCCGCCAGCACTCGGCCTAACGATATCTGCAGGTAGCTGGTGGCCCAGGCGCAGGCCAGGTTGCCGGCGATGAACAGCACCAGCGCCAACTGCAGGATGTGCTTGCGGTTGACGTTGCCCAGCAGCCAGGCGGTCAGAGGCGCAAACAGCATGTAGGCCAGCGCGAATACCGATATCAACTGCCCCGCTTGCGCGGGGCTGACGGCAAAGGTCTCGGAAATATCGCTGAGCACGCCGGCGACGATAAAGGCGTCGGTGCCGATGGCGAAGGTGCCGGTCGCCATCAGACACAGCGTGACCAGATGGCCGTTATAATCCGCTAACTTCATCCTGCCCTCCGCAGATCGTTCGCTGCCCAGACCCGGCCCAGAGCTGCCAGGAAGGTCTCCACGTCGGCATGGGAATGTGCCGAGGTTGGCGTTACCCGCAGCCGCTCGCTGCCTGCGGGCACCGTCGGGGCATTGACCGGTTGCACGTAAATATCATGCTCATCGAGCAGCACTTTACTGATGTGTTTGTTGCGGTGCGGATCGCCGACCCGCAGCGGCAGGATATGGCTGTCTGCCGACACCAGCGGGATGCCGGCGGCGCGCAGACCGGTCTTCAGGTGATCGACGATCGCCAGCAGGTGCTTGCGTTGGGTGTCGTGCTCGAGGTTGTATTTAAAGCTGGCCAACGCGGCGGCCACCACCGGCGCCGGTGACGAGGTGCTGAAGACGAATGCCGGCGCCCAGCTGCGTACGGCTTCCACCACCGAACGGGGCGCGGCGATATAGCCGCCCGCCGCACCGTAAGACTTGCCGAACCCGCCCTGGATAATGGTGATTTTATCCAACAGTCCCAGCTGTTCGGCATAGCCCAGCCCCCGTTCGCCATACACGCCAGCCGAATGAATTTCGTCGAGATAGGTCAGCGCCTGATACTGTTCCGCCAGCGCCACAATCTGCGCCAGGGGAGCAAAGTCACCGTCCATGGAATACAGCGACTCAAAGGCGATCAGCTTTGGCCGCGCCGGATCGGCGGCCTGCAGCAGCTCGGCGAGGTGCGCCACGTCGTTATGGCGGAAGATTTTTTTTTCCGCCTTGCTGTAGCGAATCCCGTAAATCATCGAGGCGTGATTCAGTTCGTCAGAGAACACGATCAGATCGGGAATGGCGTCGCACAGGGTGGACAAGGTGGCGTCGTTGGCGCCGAAGCCGGTGGTGAACAGCAGCGCCGACTCTTTGCCGTAGGCGCTGGCCAGCAGCGTTTCCAGTTCAGTGTGATAGGCCGAGGTGCCGGAAATGCTGCGGGCGCCGCAGGTGCCTAACCCGACTCGGTTAACCGCGTCGGTGGTGGCCAGCAGCACTTTGGGGTGGTGGCTCATGGCCAGATAGTCGTTTGAGCACCAGACGTTGAGACGGCGCTCGCCTTGCTGCCCGTAGCTGGTGGCCCAGGGTTTGTCCTGCACGCCGCGTTCAAGGTTGAGGAACTCGCGAAAACGTCCCTGCTTTTTGGTTTCCGCCAACTTTTCTTCAAGAATGTTCAGTACGCTCATCGTATGTTCCTTGTGTTAAACGGCTTTAAGGTTTAATGACAGCCCCTGACCGACGCCGACGCACATTGTCACCAATGCGTTGCCGGCCTGCCGATCGCGTAATTCCAGCGCCGCCGACAGCACCAGGCGCGCGCCGGACATTCCCAGCGGATGGCCGAGCGCGATGGCGCCGCCGTTTGGGTTGACGCGCGCGTCGCCGGCGTCGATGCGCCAGTGTTTCAGCGCCGCCAGAACCTGCGCGGCGAAGGCTTCGTTAATCTCGATGATGTCAAAATCATTCAGCGTGAATCCGCCGCGCTGCAGTAAGCGCTCGGTGGAGGCGATCGGCCCCAGCCCCATCAGCGCCGGCGCGACGCCGGCGGCCGCGCTGTCGCCGATCTCCACCAGCGGTTGCCAGCCCTGGCGTTTCACGTAGCGGCCGGAGGCCAGCAGCAGCGCGGCGGCACCGTCATTGATGCCGGAAGCGTTGCCGGCGGTGACCGAACCACCGGCGGCGAAGGCCGGTTTCAGCGTCTGCAACTGCTGCAACGTGCTGAGCCGGGGGAATTCGTCCTGTGCGAATATGCGGGTGGTTTTACGATCCGCCGGCACCTCCACCGGCGTGATTTCCCGCGCCAATCGACCACTGTCGATCGCCCGGCGGGCCTTTTGCTGTGAGCCCAATGCGAACAGATCCTGTTCCTCGCGCGAGATATGCTGTTGTTGGGCCACGTTTTCCGCCGTGATGCCCAGCGGATCGCTGCCGTAGCGTTCCGCCAGGCGCGGGTTGACAAAGCGCCATCCCAGCGTGGTGTCGTACAGCTTTACCCCCTTATCGAACGGCGTTTCGCCCTTGCTCAGCACATAGGGCGCGCGGCTCATGCTTTCCACGCCGCCGGCCAGAATCAGTTCGCTGAGGCCGCTGCGGATTTTCGCCGCGGCGTAGATCACCGCATCCAACCCGGAGGCGCAAAGGCGGTTGAGGGTGATGGCCGGCACCGACTGATCCAAGCCGGAAAGCAGCGTCGCCATGCGGGCGACGTTGCGGTTGTCTTCGCCGGACTGGTTGGCGCAGCCCAGCACCACTTCATCCAGATCCTGCTGCGCCGCCGGATGGCGCTGAAGCAGGCTGCGAATAATCGTCGCCGCCATATCATCGGGGCGGGTATGCGCCAGGCTGCCGCCATAGGCGCCGATCGCCGTGCGCGTGCCGTCGATCAGATAAACACCGTCATCTTTAATGTTCATCATGGCTCCTTAAGGCGTGGAGGTCAGCGCCGGTTGGGCGGCGTGCAGAAGGGTGTAATGCGGTGCATAGCGCGCCGCGTGCAGCAATTGCGCCAGGTTGCTCAGCGTCGTCCTGACATTTTCCTCCCCGAGGCGAGTGAGCCAGACGAAAATACCGTCGGCGTAGTTCACGCCGGCGACGGCGGCGACATCAATGTCTTCCCGGCTGCAGACGCCGCTTTCCACCATGATCACCGACTCGTTGATCAGGCTGCTGAGCACCCGGGCGACGATCAAGGCCGGGGAATCCTTGATAAATTCCACCTGCGGGATCGCGGTGTGCAGCAGGCGTAAAAACAGCGCCTTATTGGCCGCAGAGGCGTGGCGGCTATGCGCCGCCGCCAGGTACGCCGTATCGCCGTAGTTCAGGGCGACATCGACGACAAAGGCGTCCGCCGCGGTCTGTTCGGCAAGCTGATTTGCCGTGCGACCATCGGTAACGCTGACGGTGAAAGCATCATTGACCTGAATGGCGGCGCCCAGGCCCGGTAATGTCGGCCGGTGTTCCACGCGCAGCCGCGGCCATTGCAGGGCGGCCCGCTGCTGTAGCAGGGTAAAGAGAGGATGTTCACCGTAAATGCGTAGCGTCTCGATCTCCGCATCGACGGCGGCTGCAAGCGGCGGGGGAGATTCTTCGGCGGAAAAATAGGAGCGGCCGTTCTTTTTGCCCAACAGACCGGCATCGACCAGCGAGCGCTGCAGATGGCCCGGGGTATAGCGCGGATCGTACTGCATGTCCTGCCAAATTTGCCGGCTGACCTGATAGTTGATGTCCTGACCGATAAAATCGGTCAGCTCGAGCGGCCCCATGCGAAAGTGTCCGCCGGCTTTGAGGGCGCGGTCGATCTGCGGCGCACGTGCCACGTGTTCTTCCAACAGGCGGAACCCTTCCAGATAGTAGGGGCGAGCCATACGGTTGACGATAAACCCCGGCGTGGCCTGACAGACGACATCGCGTTTCCCCAATGCCGCCACCAGTTGACGGCAACGTTCGGTGGTGACCTGTGCGGTAAAATAGGCCGGAATGATTTCAATCAGCTTCATCAGCGGCGCGGGGTTGAAAAAGTGCAAACCGATAAAGCGTTCGCTGTGCGTCACCGCCGTCGCCAGCTTATTCAGCGACAGTGAGGAGGTATTGGTGGCGATCAGCGTGTCGGGCTTGACCGTCGCGGCGATGGCCGCCAGCACCTCGAGTTTGGCTTGCTCATGTTCTGCGATGGTTTCGATCACCAGATCGCTGTCGACGATGGCCCCAAATTCCGCGGAGAACGTCAGATTAGCCAGCACCGCGTCTTTATCCTGCGGCGCGACCCTGCCCTGTTCGATCTTTTTGTCCAGGTCTTGCACGATATATTCACGAGCCTGAATGAGGGTATTGCCGTTGCGATTATAAAGCACCGTACGAATGCCTTTTTGCGCGAAAAGATAAGCGATGCCTCTGCCCATCGTTCCCGCGCCGATAATCGCAGCCGATTGAATTGCCGCATTACTTTCTGCCATAGAAAATCCCCGTCACTGTATGCCATGCGAAATTCGCAAATGCTTATTATCTCTTTGGATTTACGGCGGCACCGGGTGCCAGTGAGGAAAGTAATTGGCGGTGTGTTGGCTGTCTAACGGTAGAAATGACAGGTTTACCTGCAGGCGGGGTTATGCTATTCGCGTAGTTTTGCGGTTCAGCCCAATAAAAAGGCTTATTCTGAGGGAAATAAACCGGGGAATAGCTTTTTTCGTTATAGCGTTCGTATTTTTTATTATATGAAACGGCTATTGGCGCCGGGCGGCGATATCCTATAGTGAGTCTGACCTATCGATAAATCGACATCGCTATTTGGAGAACCTGCGTTATGGATACCCGCACTCAACGGCTCATGGCGGAGGTGATTGGCAGTTTGACCGATCGCGAACGTTTTCTGACTCAACTGGGGCGCTGCGTCGAGGCGCTGGGTTTTGATTATTTCTCCTACATCGTTTTTTCCTGTTATCCGGCGAGCCGGCCAAAAATGCGGGTTGAAGGAACGTTTCCGGCGCGCTATCTCGAGGATTATCGGCGGCAGCGGGCGTATTTGCAGGATCCTGTCATCGAGCGAGCCCACCATTCCACGCTGCAATTCCAGTGGGACGAAAGTTTTTATCACGAGCGGCCGGCGCTTTGGCAGCGCATGTCGCAGTTTGGTCTGCACACCGGGTGGTCGCAGTCGGTCAAGGATTGCTATGGCCGCCTGGGGATCCTGACTTTTGCCGGCAAGACGCTGCCGCAGCAAACGCCGCAGGCCGGCGCGGTGAATGAACTCTTTTTCCTTTGGCTGGCGCAAACCGCCCACAAAACGCTGCGTGAAGCGTTGATATCGGTGAACGACGAAGCGATAAAAGATGTGCTGACGCTGCGAGAGAAAGATATCTTGCGCTGGTGCAGCGAAGGTAAAACGGCGGAAGAGATCGCGCTGCTGATGGGGGTGAGCGAACGTACGATCAATTTCCATATCGGTAACTCGATTAAAAAACTTTCGGTCGCCAATAAGACCGCAGCCACCGCCAAAGCCGTTTATTTACAGCTGATTTAATGGCGAGAAATAAATAATTAATCGCCTATCAGTTAGCGGCGCGATGTTTATATTTTGTTAAATTAAGCATTGTCTTTATCAGTATTTACCTCCGATCACAAAAGCGTGATAAAGCGGTTCACCGCGCCCGTGCGCGGCAGTACTCTGTAGGCACCCGGTTTACATAGAAAGGATGTGATATGTACAAGACTATTTTAGTGCCGATAGATATTGAAGAGGATCTGTTGACCGAGCATGCGCTGAAGCATGTGGAATATTTGGCGAAGATGTCCGGCGCTAAAGTGCATTTTTTCCATGCGCTGCCGGATGCCTCGGCTTTTGTTACTGCCTATTCGTTCGGTCTCAAGGAGTTTGAGAATCAGGCGGAAGTGAAGGCGGTGGAGAAGCTGAAGAAAATCATGTCGGAAATCGATCTGCCGTTAGATCGCCTCAATTACACCGTCAGCTTTGGCTCTGCGCGCGATCAGGCGCTGGAACTGGCGGAAGAGATCGACGCCGATCTGATCATTATCGGTTCGCGTCGCCCGAGCGTGAAAACTTATCTGTTGGGCTCCAATGCCGCCGCCATCGTTCGCCATGCCAATATATCGGTGATGGTGGTTCGATAATCCTCCTTTAAGTCCGCCGTTTTCATGCGCGTTCTGCGGTCGCCGGTCGGCCGTAGAACGCAGGCTGCTTTATTGCCATCTCAGCCTGAGCTGCTACGATTTTAGCTGACGTTTTTTATGACGACCGGGCCAGCGGCCTTGCGCATATTCTTTATTTCAGCCAGAAGAGGGGCAGCCATGCCATTAGAAGTCGATGGGATCATCAGAGGCGATCGAGGCAATGAACCGAGCCATTGGCAACATACGCCAACCAAACCGCTTGTCACGCTGACCTGGCATCACACCATCCCCTGGAACTGTTTACGTAATGTCTGGAATGGTCTGGTGGCTGGCGAGCACTGGAGCGCGCTCGACGAGTTTATGAATCTGATCGGTGTGCCTAACCGCGCCGAGGTGCTCAAACAGATAAAGAATGAAAATCTGCAGGATCGCGATGGGTTACATACCCTGGTGACCTGGCAAGGCTGGAATATCGTCGAGGGGCCGGGTAACGAATATCGCGCGCAGGGTGACGATCCCGGTGAAAATTTCGACGACTGGTCCGGCAAAGGCATGAGCACGAATCAGCAAGCGACGCTGCAGCAGGTCAAAGTGTTGTATCAGGTGATGGCACCGCTGGGAAGCCGCGCGCTGGACGCCGCCAGACAGGCGCCGAACATTACTGCGGAAGAAGCGAGCGTCTTGCAACGAACGATTAAACAGACCCGCCCAACGTTGCGCGGAAAGGAACCGATCCGGTGGCAAGAGGACATGTGGCACAAAGTGCAACCAGGTAAACAGGCGAAACATTTCGCCCAATGGGACAGCAAACCCGTGTGGCGCAAGCGCCTGCACAGCGACTTGGCTCAGGCAGGCTAAACTTCGCCCCGCGCCGGATTGGCGGCGCGGGGGCATCAATTCGGCGCTAATCGCACAGCGCCGCTATCTCGTCGTACAGCGCCCTCGGGATTTCCACGCCGTATTGTTCGCTGTGGCGTCGTTGCCGATAGCGACGCTCGCCGGGAATGCGCGCGCCTTGCGCTTGCATGTCGGCAAACATCGCCTCCGCGCTGGCGAAATACCGCTCCTTATCCGCGCCGAGAAAACGCTCGGGATCCAACGCGATGATCAGTTCACCGCCGTAGGGCGATGAACCGGTGCCGTCGTCATAGGCCAGAGATTCTTTGCTGGTCATGTCGCCGATCAGCGGCCCAGCCAACAATTCAACCATGGCCGCCAGCGCCGAGCCTTTATGGCCGCCGAAAGTCAGCATCGCGCCCTCCAACACGCTGGCAGCGTCGGTGGAGGGGTTGCCTGCCTTATCAATGCCCCAGCCTTCCGGCAGCGGGGTGCCGGCGCGGCGATGCAATTCGATTTCGCCGCGCGCCGCCGCGCTGGTGGCCATATCGAACAAAAACGGCGGCCGAGCCGGGCGCGGCCAGCCGAAGGCGATGGGGTTGGTGCCGAATAGCGGGCGTGAACCGCCGGCCGGCGTCACCCAGGCGTGGCTGGGCGTGCAGGCTAAGGCCACGAAACCCTGTTCGGTCAGCGGTTCGATGTCGGCCCACAGCGCGGAGAAATGCACGCAGCGGTTGATCGCCAGGGCGGCGATGCCGTTGGCGCGCACCTTATCGATAAAGGCCGGCAGAGCGGTGCGGTAGGCGAGCAGGGAAAAGGCGCCGCCGGCATCGGCGCGCAAGATGGCCGGCGCCTGGTCGAAGAGCCTGGGTTTCGCATCGGCAGAGACTTTGCCCGCCCGTAATGAGCGGACGCAGCCCAATAGCCGGTACAACCCGTGCGAAGCACAGCCGTCGCGCTCGCCCTGGGTGACATTTTGCGCCACTGTCTCGGCATGCGCCTGATTGAAGCCGTTGCAGCGCAGTGCGCGTAGCGCCAGTTGATAAGCGTGTTCCAGCGACAAAACGTGCATGGTTGTCATTTCGATGTCCTCCCTGGGTCATTCTTCTTCATCGCCGATAAAATTGGCCTGGGGTAAACAGGTATAGGCGCCCCAGTAGTAAATCGCCAGCGCAACCACCGCCATGGTCAGCGTGTCCCACGGATGAGCAATAGCGCCGATGCCGCCGAAACTGCTGAGGTAGGAAAGCGCGATCGTCAGCGCATAGAAGACGATTAGCCACAGCGAGGACCCAATTTGCTGCCTGAGGCTAACGGCGTGGGTCGGCACCTGATTCTTGAACAGGATGTAAATGAAGAACATCAGTATCTGCAAGCCGAGCAGCCAGGAGACGGTGTCCCAGCCGGACCAGAAGACGATCAGCGCCGAAATGATAAACGACAGCGGGCCGAGCACGCAGAAACCGCGCACCCGGAACGGACGCGGCATATCGGGCGCATTGCGCCGCAGCCCGGCGGCGGTGACCGGGGCGATGGCGTAACTCAGCACCAGCGCGGCGGACACCACGCCGATCAGCTTTTCCCACGACGGGAACGGCAGCGTCCAGAAGACCGAGAGGGCGAAGGTCAGCCACAACGCCGGGCGCGGGATACCGGATTCACCATCCACCCGGGTGAACAGTTTGAAGAAGGTGCCGGCGCGCGCCCACCCGTAGATCACGCGAGGCGTGGCGTTCATGTAGATGTTGCCGGTGCCGCTGGGCGAAACGATCGCGTCACTGACCACCAGAAACGCCAGCCATCCCATGCCGAGCGTGATGGCGATATCGCGGAACGGCAGGGAAAAATGTTGGCTGATACCGGCCCAACCGCCGCTCAGCATCTCGCTGGGGATACTGCCGAGAAACGCTATCTGCAGCAGCACATAGATGATGGTGGACAGCACGACTGACAGGATCAGCGCGATGGGAATGGTGCGCTGCGGTTTTTGCACCTCGCTGGCGACCGAAATGATCGGCGTCAGGCCGAGGTAGGCGAAGATGATGCCGCCGGCGGAAATGGCTGCCTCGACCCCGGCGGAGCCGAAGGGGGCAAAGCCCTGGCTGTGCAGGTTTTCCGGTTTGAAAAAGCTGAACAGCACCACGATCACCAACAGCGGCACCAGAAACTTCAGCACGCTGATGAGATTATTGGATTTGGCGAAGGTTTTGACGCTGTAGTAGTTGAGCGCGAAGAAAAAGCACAGCAGCGCCAACTGCACCAGCCAGCCGAGCGCTGTCGGATCGCCGGAACCCGGCTGGCTGAGGAGCGGGAACCAGGCGGCGGCGTACTGACGGGCGGCGACGACCTCGATAGCGATCAGACTGGAGAAGGCGATCAGCGTGATAAACCCCAGCAGATAGCCCATCAATTCGCCGTGCGAGAACACCGGATAGCGAATGATGCCGCCGGCGCGCGGCAGGGCGGCGCCCAGCTCGCAGTAGACGATGCCCAGCAGCAGCACCGCCAGGCCGCCGATGAGCCAGGAATAGATGCCGGCGGGGCCGGCGATGGAGGAGACATGGCTGGCGGCGAACAGCCAGCCTGAGCCGAATATGGCGCCAAGACCGATGAACGTCAGATCGGTGAGCGTAAGCTGCTTCTTGAATTTGCCTTGGGTTGTCATGGTATTACCCTTTTGTTATTGAGTGGCAGGCAGATGCGGCCGGGCTAATGTTGGGCAGGTGAAACTATGGGATCTCGGGTGTAAACGCCGTTCACCAGCCGCAGCAGATTGAGCGGGTTGGCGTCCTGCAGCGGCGGCGGCAGCAGCGCCGCTGGGGTGTTTTGCAGGCAGACCGGCCGCAGGAAACGCTCGATGGCCAGCGTGCCTACTGAGGTGCCGCGCGCGTCGCTGGTCGCCGGGTAAGGGCCTCCGTGCACCATGGCGTCGCACACCTCTACTCCGGTTGGATACCCGTTGAACAGCATCCGGCCGGCTTTGCGCGTCAGCAATGCCGTCAGCCCGGCGGCCATATCGAGATCGCCGTCTTCCGCCAGCAGCGTGACGGTCAGCTGGCCTTGCAACGCCGCCAGCACCGCATGCAGCTGCGCTTCGTTATCTACCGCCACCAGCACGCTGGCCGGACCGAAGACCTCAGCTTGCAGCAGCGGATCGGCCTGCAGCAGCAATGTTTCCTCCGCCTGATAAAGCTGCGCCGCTGCCCGATGAGGCAGAATTTCGCGCCCCCCCGCCAGATGCCGTATGTGCGGATGGGCATCGAGCGCGGCCAGCCCGCGCCGGTAGTGTTCCAGCGTGCCGGCATTCAGCATCGGCTGTGGGGCGGCGGCGTCGACCAATGCGCTCATCGTCGCGGTCAACTGTTCGAAGGCGACGCCGCGCAGCGCGACGATCACGCCGGGCTTGGTGCAAAACTGGCCACAGCCGAGCGTGAAGGAGGAGACCAGTTCCTGCGCGATGTGCTGCCCGCGTCGAGCCAACGCCTGCGGCAGGATCACGACCGGGTTAATGCTCGACATCTCGGCGAAGACCGGGATCGGCTGGGGACGCTGTGCGGCCAGATCGAACAGCGCCCGACCGCCTTGCAGTGAGCCGGTAAACCCCACGGCCTGAATCGCTGGATGCTGCACCAGCTCGGCTCCGACACGGTTGCCGAAGATCATGTTGAAGACGCCGGCGGGCATGCCCATACGTTCCCTTGCGCGCTCGATCGCCTGAGCGGTCAGCTCGGCGGTGATCATATGGCCGCTGTGTGCCTTGAACACGACCGGGCAGCCGGCGGCGAGCGCGGCGGCGGTATCACCGCCCGCGGTGGAAAACGCCAGCGGAAAGTTGCTGGCGCCGAACACCGCCACCGGACCGAGCGCCGTGCGATATTGACGCAGATCGGGACGCGGCAGAGGAGAGCGCTGCGGTAACGCGCAGTCGATGCGCACGCCCTCGACGTCGCCGCGTCGCAGCAGCGTGGCGAACAGCCGCATCTGGCCGCTGGTTCTGGCGCGTTCGCCGCTTAACCGCGCCGGTGGCAGGGCGGTTTCCTGCATGACGAAGGCAAAGAAGGTCTCATCCAACGCGTCCAGCTCCTCGGCGATGGCGTCGAGAAAACTTGCGCGTTGTTCGGCGCTGCATTGCGAATAGGGATCAAAGGCCGCCGCGGCGGCTTCGGCGGCGGCGGCGGTTTCTGCCGCCGTAGCCTGGTGGAAGCGGTAGCCGGTCGGCTGACCGTCGTCGGCGCGCAGGCTGAGCAGCGCCGCTTCTCCCGTAGCACGGCGCTGGCCGCCGATAAATTGTTGGCCGCTGATGGCGGCATCGCGAGCGTTGGGCATGGGTCCCCCTGGTAGAGAAAGTGCGACGCCCGGCGTGGCCGGGCGGTGAAGGCGTTACAGGCCGACGTTCGGCAGTGCGGGACGAGTGGCCAGCGCTTTATCGATCACGGCGTTGATTTCGGAGAGCGTTTCCCCCTGCAGCGCCAGACGCGGCGGGCGAGTGACGGCGCTGCCGCGGCCGACCCGCTGTTCGCACAGCTTGATGCATTGCACCAGATCGGGGCGGGCATCGAGATGCAGCAGCGGCATGAACCAGCTGTACAGCGCCAGCGCTTCCTCATAGCGTTTTTCCTTCGCCAGCCGGAACAGGGTTTCCCCTTCGCGCGGGAAAGCGTTGGACATGCCGGAGATCCAGCCTTGCGCGCCGACGGCGATGCTCTCCAGCACCACATCATCCAACCCGGCGAACAGTACGAAGCGATCGCCGACTTCGTTGCGCAGATCGATAAAGCGGCGTGTGTCGCCCGACGAGTCTTTGAAACACACGATGTTCTCGCAGTCGACCAGTGAGGTCAGGATGTCGGGCGTGACGTCATTTTTGTAAATGGGAGGGTTGTTGTAGACCATGATCGGCAGATCGGTAGCGCCGGCGACGCTGCGAAAGTGCGTGGCGGTTTCGTGCGGCTTGGCGGAGTAGACCAGCGCCGGCATCACCATAATTCCGTCGACGCCGGCCTTTTGCGCTTCACGCGCCATGTTTTGCGCGAAGGCGGTGGTGAATTCGGCGATGCCGGCGATCACCGGCACTTGGCCGTCGGCGGCGTCCCTTGCCACTTCGATCACCGCCAGCTTTTCCTGTACCGTCATCGAGGTGTTTTCACCGACGGTGCCGCAGACGACCAGGCCGGAGACGCCGTCGCGCACCAGGTTTTTGATCACCGTATGCGTGGCGTCGAGGTCCAGAGAAAAATCGTTGCGGAACTGGGTCGTCACCGCCGGGAATACGCCGCTCCAGCTTAGGGTTTTATGGCTCATCGTGTTTGTCCTGTCGTCCGAAAGTGTTAATAAAAAGTGAATCTTTGGTGAGGCTCACCGACAGATTGACCGGTATTGCGCAGGGAGGCTTGACGCTTTTCGCCGATTGCTGCGACGAAATTGGCACAATGGCGCCGGAAAGCGGGCGTGCAGAAACCGGGCGCCGGTGCGCCATAAAGAATGATTTTAATGGGGTAAATCAGCGTATTAAGCGGAAAGCGTCAGGCGGAAATCACGTGGCGTGGAACCGGTCATCGCTTTGAACTGACGGCTGAAGGCGCTGTGATCGGTATAACCGCACTGCAGCGCGATGTCGGTGATCGGCAGATCGCCCGCCAGCAGTTCCGTGGCCTTTTCCAGCCGCACTTTGTGGATCATCTGGCGCGGAGTGAGGTGGAAGATGCGTTTGCAGTAGCGTTCTATCTGCGCCACCGACAACCCGGTCAACGCCGTCAGCTCCTCGAGCGCGATCGGTCGGGCGTAGTGGCGGCGGATGTAGACGTCGATCGCGGCCAGCCGTTGGTAAGCCGGATGATTGGCTTTGGCCTCTTGCAGATCGTGTGAAATGCCCGCCATGCCGATGATTTTTCCCTGCGCGTCGTACAGCGCCAGCTTTTGCGTCAGGCACCAGCCGGTTTCACGGCCGTTGTACAGGTGCATTTCCAGCTGATCCTGGATCAGCACGCCGTGGCGTAATACCCGCAGATCTTGCTCGGTGTAGCCGGATCCGAGCTGCGCGGGGAAAACGTCGGCGGACGTCTTGCCCAGCAGCGGCGCGACGGTCTTGAAGCCGCAGCGCCTGGCCAGCGTCAGGTTGGCCAACAGGTAGCGCGCCTGGGCGTCTTTGATAAAGAACACCACATTGGGAATCGCGTTCAGCAACGGCGCGATCAGCGCCAGCGTATTGAGCAGATCGCGCAGGTTGTTCGGACGCTGCTGCGCCAGCCCGTCGCACAGGCGCGACAAATGTTCGACGGCGAAAACGTCCTCCTGAACCGGCTGCTCCACCAGGGCAGGCGGCGAGAGAGAAATCTGATGTTGATGGTCTGAAATGGATCGCATAGCAGTCCCTTTTCGGTCGTTAGCCGGAAAAACAGGCGGCCAGGTTGGCGCTTTCGCATCAATATTAACTTTTTTGTAACGAATCAAGCGCTATTTCCGGCTGGCCACCAAATATGCGGATCGCCGCAAACTTTTGCTGGACGGCGCGCGCCGGTTGCTTGAAAACTGCGGCATTTCTCGCTACGCGGTGGTTTAGCATGAAAGTAACGTCATGATAAATAAGATATTATTATGGTTTCGTTAAATGTATGCCCGTGATGGGCCAGACTAGCCTGTCGTCATTGTGCTGATTTCTTCATTCGCCACGCCGAAACGCATCAAGCCGCCATGCGCGCATTCGTTCAGGCTAACGCCATTGGTAACATCTCATTAACCCTGGAGACGCCGATGGCACTTTCTGCGCATATCACCGCTTTGCGGGCGATCGATTCTCATACCGGCGGGGAGCCGACCCGGCTGATCGTCGAAGGCTTCCCCGACCTTGGCGAAGGCAGCATGGCGGAACGGCGGGCGCATTTCGCGCAACATTATGACGATTGGCGCTGCGCGGTGATGCTCGAACCCCGCGGCAATGACGTGTTGGTGGGGGCGTTGCTGTGTCGGCCTTGTTCGCCGCAGGCTACCGCCGGGGTGATCTTTTTCAACAACACCGGCTATCTGGGCATGTGCGGCCACGGCACTATCGGGCTGATTGCTTCGTTGGCGCATCTCGGGCGCATCCGCGCCGGGCGTCATCTGATCGAGACCCCGGTCGGCCCGGTGAACGCCACGCTGCATGATGACGGCAGCGTTACCGTAGAGAACGTGGCGGCTTATCGTTATCGCCACCAGGTGCGAGTTGAGGTGGCCGGTTACGGCCCGGTGACGGGGGACATTGCCTGGGGGGGAAACTGGTTTTTCCTCATCGGCGAGTCGCCGTTGACCATCGATAAACACAATCTGGAGGCGCTGACCGTGTTCACCTGGGCGGTCCGGCAGGCGCTTGAACAGGCGGGCATTCGTGGCGAAGACGGCGGGACGATCGACCATATCGAGCTGTTCGGTGACGATCCGCAGGCCGACAGCCGCAGCTTCGTGCTGTGCCCCGGCAAAGCCTACGATCGATCGCCGTGCGGCACCGGCACCAGCGCCAAGCTGGCGTGTCTGGCGGCGGACGGCAAACTGGCGCCCGATATGCACTGGCGCCAGGCCAGCGTCATCGGCAGCGAATTCCAGGCTTATTACCGCTGGAACGGCGAGCGCATCACCCCCTTTATTCGTGGGCAGGCTTATGTATGCGCCGATAGCCAACTGCTGCTCGACGAACGCGATCCTTTTGTCTGGGGCATACGCTGATGGTCGGCGGACGAGGAGTTGATGCCATCGTGGTGGGTGCCGGCATCATCGGCGCCGCCTGCGCCTGGCGGTTGGCGAGGGAGGGGTACCGCGTCTCGGTGGTGGACGACTGTCGCGCCGGCGCCACCGCCGCCGGCATGGGGCACCTGGTATGCATGGACGACAACCCGGCTGAGCTGGCGTTGAGCGCTTATTCGCTGCGGTTATGGCGTGAAGTGACGGGCCGGATGCCGCAAGCCTGCGCCTGGCGCGGCTGCGGAACGCTGTGGTTGGCGGAGCAAGCGAATGAAATGGCCATCGCCGAACAAAAGCTGGCGCGGCTGGCGGAGCAGGGCGTGGCGGCGGAACTGCTGACTGCGGAGCAGGTTGCCGCCATGGAGCCGATGCTGCGGCAGGGGCTTGCCGGTGGGCTGCGGGTGCCGGGCGACGGCATTTTGTATGCGCCGCACGCGGCGCGTTGGCTGTTGGCCGACGCTGGCGCGGCGATCGATGTGGTGCAGGGTGAAGCGATCGCGCTGGACGAGGCGGCGGTGCGGTTGGCGGACGGCAGAGAGCTGGCGGCGCCGGTGGTCGTCTTGGCCTGCGGCCTGCGGGCCAATGATTTGTTGTCGCAACCGTTGCTGCGTGCCAAGAAGGGCCACCTGGCGATCACCGATCGTTATCCGCCGCGGGTGCGGCATCAGTTGGTGGAGTTGGGGTATGGCGCCAGCGCGCATGCCAGCGACGGCGCCTCCGTGGCGTTCAATGTGCAGGCTCGGCCCACCGGGCAATGGCTGATCGGTTCTTCCCGCCAGTTCGATTCCGTCGATTCGTCATTGGATATGCCGCTGCTGGCGGCGATGCTCATGCGCGCGCAGCATTTCTTGCCCACACTGACGCAGCTGAACATCATTCGCTGTTGGACCGGGCTGCGCGCCGCCTCTGCCGATGGATTGCCGCTGTTGGGCGCGCATCCGCGGCATACCTGGTTGTGGTTGGCGTTGGGGCATGAGGGGTTGGGTGTCACGACCGCCCTCGGCAGCGCCGCGCTGCTTGTTGCGCAGATCGGCCGGCAGGCGCCGGAGATTGACTATTCCCCGTATTTGGCGGCGCGGGCGTTTGCCGCCGAGGAGCAGCCCGTATGAAAGAGAGGCAAAACACGCTCGCGTTGAGCATCGACGGCAAATCCTACCAGGTCCCGGTTGGCATCAGCGTTGCCGTGGCGCTCAGTTTGTGCGGCGGGGATCATTGCCGGTTGTCGATTTCACGCCAGCCGCGCGCACCATTTTGCGGCATGGGCGTTTGTCAGGAGTGCCGGGTAACCATTAACGGTCTGCGCCGCCTGGCGTGCCAGACGTTGTGCCAATCCGACATGCGGATTGAGAGGAGCGATGATGAGTGACTTCGATTGCGAGGTGCTGATCATCGGCGCCGGGCCGGCCGGCATGGCGGCAGCGCTGGCGGCGGCGGAAAATGGGGGGCAGATACGGGTGATCGATGATAATCCGCACCCTGGTGGGCAAATCTGGCGTGATGGGCCGCAGGTGGCTTTGCCTGAAGCGGCGAGACGATATCGGCAGGCGATGGCAGTGCGGGAAAATATTGTGCTGCACGCCGGCTGCAAGCTGGTGGCGCAGTGTGGCGCTAACCGATTGGCGTATGAAGACGCCGAAGGCTGCGGCGTGATTCGTTATCAAAAGCTGATTCTATGCAATGGCGCCCGTGAACTGCTGCTGCCGTTTCCTGGCTGGACGTTGCCGGGAGTGAGCGGCGCCGGTGGTCTACAGGCGCAAATCAAGCAGGGGCTGGCGATCCGCGGCGAGCGGGTGGTGATAGCTGGCAGCGGTCCGTTGCTGTTGGCGGTGGCGAAAAGTGTGAAACAGGCCGGTGGCGAGGTCGTGCTGGTAGCGGAACAGGCGGCGCTGCGGCGATTGGCGGCATTCGCCGGCGGCCTGTGGCGTTGGCCGTCCAAGCTGCGTCAGTCGTTTTCTCTGATTCAGCCTCATTACTGTGCCGATAGCCGAGTATTGGCGGCATTGGGGCAAGAGCGCTTGACGTCAGTGCGCGTCGGCAACGGCGGGCGGGAAAGTACGGTGGCCTGCGACAGGCTGGCCTGCGGCTTCGGTTTGGTGGCGAATATTGAACTGGCGATGCTGCTGGGATGCCGTATCGCACACGACGCCGTCGCGGTGGATCATTGGCAGCAAACCAGCCAGGCGCAAATTTATGCCGCCGGGGAGTGTACCGGTATCGGCGGCAGTGAATTGGCGCTTATCACCGGCTCCATCGCCGGTTATGCCGCCACGGGGCAAAAGGCAAAAGCCGAATCCCTGACGGCGCAGCGGCGGCGATGGCGGCGTTTCGCCACGTCGACAGCGGCCGCTTTTGCGCTTGATGAACGCATGACTTATCTGGCCAAACCGCAGACCCTGCTGTGCCGCTGCGAAGACGTCACGCTGGAACAGGTATGCCATCAACCTGACTGGAACACGGCCAAGCTGAGCAGCCGCTGTGGTATGGGAGCCTGTCAGGGCAAGGTTTGCGCGACGGCGGCGCGGCACCTGTTGGGGTGGCCTTTGCCGCCGCCACGGGTCCCTTTAACGCCGGTGCGGACGGAAACGCTGGTTGCTCTGGGAAGGCATTGCAGCGACGACGATAATTGATGGGGCATCGCGGCGGTGGCGTTTCAGTCCAAATCGATTTCGCTGCATCACCACTGCGGCCAATAGTAGGTTTTCTCTCGCCAGCCCTTGCCGTACATGCAAGCCTCGATGGTGGCGTTTCGCGCTGACTGATTGCGATCGGTCTGTACCGTTTTGATCGACGGCTCTTTGTCATAGCGATATCCCGATGGACAATCTTTCTTATTCTTCTCGCAAGGGATGTATTTGTTTTCGTAGCTGAACTCTACATCCCGCACGACGTCTGGCGGGAAGCGATCGTAGCCCCGACTGCGGCATTCGGCATATTCGGCATTTCGGGTGCTCTCAACTGCGCCGGGTCTTTCCCATTGGGTACAGGCAGTCATCATCAATAACGGCAAAACAATCAAACAACGGTAATTCTTCATGGTGTCCCTAACTCTTCCTCTATCCTGGTGATCACTGACTAGGAATCTTCCCAACCAGCGATGCGAAAAAGTGTAATCAACTGACGGCATAATTGGAAATGATAATGGTTATTGTTTAGGTGTGATTGAGGCAACGACACCCTGAAATGCGCCGTCGGCGATAGGGGAGAGGCTTACAAGGGGCAGAGCTGACGATGAGAGTGCTTGGGCAGAGCGATTTTATATCTATTCTCTTTTTGCTGCATGGACTGGTCATTATCTCAGCGTTATGAGAGGGAAGAACGGTATGCAAGCTAAGTATTTTCTTATCCTGTTTAAATGGAATTTTGAATTAGGATATTTACCCATGACCAAGTTTTAATGTACGGTATTAATGCTCTATTTTTTTATTTCTGTTTTTTTATTGTGCCTTTATTTTCAGAATTCTTCCATTAAATAATTTTTAGTTACAGGGAATTCATTTGCATTTTAAATTTGGATTTTTTAAATTCAGCTCAGATGAGGGATAACCGTTAGCGACAGGTACAAAAAAGGAGTTTATTTTGTCTGGGATAAAGAAAACGCCTGAAAGCCATGACGGTTTGCCTTCACCATCAGGGGATTATGATAATTTTAAGCACCTTTCCGATGTTGGCACCGTGTTGGGATATGGGCGAACTCGCTTTTATCAGTGGTGCCGCGGACGCGGATTTCTAACGCCGATGAATGTTCCTTCGCATGAAATGCTCAGTCTGGGATATATGGTAGCAGTGCTGTCAGAGACCGGTCATACCCGGGTTTACGTCACGCCGGATGGCTTCAGCTACGTTAGTGACGCGTTTGCGGCAGATATCCAACGCGGCATGGTAAAGTTTTAAATTTGTAAAAATCGCCTTTATTTCAAGGTCTTTAATACAGAATCTTCTTATCCGGAAAGACGCGCTGGGCGATGAGTGGGAAGTTATCCGATTTTTTCATCTCTGCGACATGAAGGCTACTGACAGCAGCTATTCTCTTGTTACGATAAGCATTATTTTTTTCAGGAGCCAAGGATGAAGCATTACGCCGCGTTGTTGTTCGCCTCTGTACTGTTGACGGGATGTGCGACCCAGGCCGTACCGCCGCAACGGGCTGAATTACCGCCCCCAAGCCGTCTGATGCTTTATCAGAATATCCCGGATACGCCATACGCCACGGTGGTGGTGGTGCGTGACAGTGGAATGCTGGCGGGTAGCTGCCGCACCGGCGTTTATGTGAATGGGGAGTTCGCCGCTTCGCTGGGCGCGAAAGAAAAAGCGGAGTTTCGCGTGCCGCCGGGCAATACTTCGGTGAGCATCGGGCAAGATATGATAGAGAACTCTCTGTGTATTTGGCGCGATACCAGCGGCAGTGTGCCGATGACGCTGCGCGCCGGTGAAAGCCGCTATCTGCGGATCGCCGGCGATCCGCAGCGAGGCTTCGTTTTGCAGGCAGGGCGGCCGTAACCGCCCAGGCAAGGGCGTTAACGCCCTTGCCACCATCCCCACAGCGTAATTAATAGCCACGCCGCCGCAATCCAGCACAGTACCGCCGCACCCAGCGCTAACGACAGCCGCAGACTATTAATCAGGAAATACAGCGAAATCAAATACACCAGATAGGGCAACACCGCCCACATGCCGAAAATCAGCGTCGTTTTCAGCGCCGCTATTGAACGTTCGCTGCCGACAATATAATGCGCAATCAAAGCGAAAGTGGGGAAGAGCGGGACTAAACCGGCGATATAATAGTTGCGCGTTTTGGCCAGCAGGCCGATCAGAACCACGACCAGCGCGCCTATCAGCGCTTTGACAAGGATGCCCATAACGGTCTCGGGTGTCGGGGGAAAGCCAACACACTGCCCGAAAGCCTGAGCAGAATCAATGGCGTATTGTGTAGTGCGGGGAAAAACAGACCCGCATGAATTGCGGGTCTGAGCGGCAGCGTTTACTGGCGGTAAGCGTGCTTGATTTGCTGAATGCTGTTCTTGAAGATTTCCGCCTGAGTCGGATCTTCAATCTGGGCGATGAAACGTTCCATGTTGATGATGACTTTCCCGGCATCGGCCTGGCCGATCGACTTCAGGATCAGCGTCAGCGTGGCTTTGAGGCAGGCAACCTCGGTCGCCAAGATCTCCGGGTTTGCAGACGTAGTGAAATCAACGTTGCTCATTTTCTCTCCTGATTTTTGAGGCCGTAGCCTGATACAAGCTGCTTTAGCGCACCGCGCGCGGACTACAGGCAAGTTGCCCACGCACGGCGGCGAATTTAACTGGGCGCGGAGTATAGCATAGCATGCGTCAACCATCTGCACCGGGCTTGCTCTGGCGGCGCTGGTGGGTGAAGTTTGCTCGTTGCACGCCCGGGTCATCCATTGTCGGCCAGTTATTTCGAGGCGGTTAACAAGTATTTGCCCGGCACGTTATTGTTGAACAATCGGGGTTATTATAATTATTGGGGGCGGTAGCACTGATTTTGCCGGTGTTGGGCGGTAATAATAGTTTTGTACGCCGGCGGTCAGGCTCGCGTTGGCTGCGGCTTTTGGTACGTCTTTAAATATCAAATGATTACAAACAGCCAACAGCCGTGTTAATATTATTCATGTCGTGATTGCTTACACAGATTTCTCCCTCGCGGCATGATTGTCGCGCTATCCTGTGTCTGACGCAGCGCGACGAAATTATTTTCGTCGCTCGATCTTTTCCGACGGGACGATTTATCGGCGGCATAGACGGCTAAAATTGAAAAATCAGCTATGCTCCGCAAAGTTATTCGGAAGTATGTATTAATCTGTGTTCATTCTTGTCTGAAAAACAAGTAATATCTCTGGCGAAAACAGAGGCTGATTGCGTTACTCCCTTTTTTTGGAGAATTTTCCTTGATTAGCGTTCTTCTTGTTGATGACCACGAACTGGTGCGCGCAGGGATACGACGCATTCTTGAAGATATCAAAGGTATAAAAGTTGTCGGTGAGGCCCAGTGCGGTGAAGACGCCGTAAAATGGTGCCGTGGCAACGCTGTCGATATCGTGCTGATGGACATGAATATGCCGGGCATTGGCGGGCTGGAAGCCACGCGCAAGATTGTGCGTTATGCACCCGACGTCAAAGTCATCATGCTGACTATCCATACCGAAAATCCCTTGCCCGCGAAGGTGATGCAGGCGGGTGCCGCCGGCTACCTGAGCAAGGGCGCCGCGCCGCAGGAAGTGATTAACGCCTTGCGTTCCGTGCATGCTGGGCAGCGCTATATCGCGTCTGATATCGCCCAGCAAATGGCTCTGAGCCAGCTGGAGCCGCAGGCCGAAACGCCGTTCAGCTGCCTGTCTGAGCGCGAGCTGCAGATCATGTTGATGATCACCAAAGGCAAAAAAGTGAATGAGATCTCGGAGCAACTGAGCCTCAGCCCGAAAACGGTGAACAGTTACCGTTACCGTATGTTCAGCAAATTGAATATCAGCGGCGATGTCGAACTGACCCACCTGGCCATCCGACATGGATTGTTCAATGCGGAGACGTTGTTAAGCAGTGAATGACCGTTTTGATGCCAAAGCTTTCCTGAGTACCGTCACCAGCCAACCTGGCGTCTATCGTATGTATGACGCCACTGGCACGGTGATCTACGTTGGTAAAGCCAAAGACCTGAAAAAACGTCTCGCCAGCTATTTTCGGCAGCAGGTCAGCAGCCGTAAAACCGAAACGCTGGTTAAAAATATCGCGCAAATAGACGTAACGGTTACCCATACCGAAACAGAAGCGCTGTTGTTGGAACATAACTACATTAAATTGTACCAACCGCGATATAATGTTCTTTTGCGAGACGATAAATCTTATCCGCTGATTTTTCTCAGCGCCGATACCCATCCCCGTTTAGCGGTGCATCGCGGCGCCAAACACGCCAAGGGCGAATATTTCGGTCCTTTTCCCAACTCTTATGCCGTGCGCGAAACGCTGGCGCTGCTGCAGAAGCTGTTCCCGATCCGCCAGTGCGAAAACAGCGTGTATCGCAACCGCTCGCGCCCGTGTCTGCAGTATCAGATCGGCCGCTGCCTGGGCCCCTGCGTCGCCGGCCTGGTGAGTGAAGAAGAGTACCGGCAACAGGTGGACTACGTGCGGCTGTTTCTTTCGGGTAAAGATCAACAGGTGTTGCACCAGCTGATTGCCCGCATGGAAGAAGCCAGCAAGCTGCTCAATTTCGAAGAGGCTGCGCGCATACGCGATCAAATTCAGGCCGTGCGCCGCGTTACCGAGCGGCAGTTCGTGTCGGGCGACAGTGACGATCTGGACGTCATCGGCGTGGCGTTCGACGCCGGTATGGCATGCCTGCACGTGCTGTTCATCCGTCAGGGCAAGGTGTTGGGCAGCCGCAGCTATTTCCCTAAGGTGCCGGGCGGTACGGATATGAGCGAAGTGGTGCAGACTTTCGTCGGCCAGTTTTACCTGCAGGGCAGCCAGGCGCGCACGCTGCCCGGCGAGATCCTGTTGGATTTCAGCTTGCCGGAAAAGGACCTGCTCGCAGAATCGCTCTCCGAGTTGGCGGGGCGCAAGATCCAAATTCAGAGCAAGCCGCGCGGCGATCGCGCCCGTTATCTGAAGCTGGCTCGCACCAACGCGGCAACGGCGTTGACCACCAAACTTTCGCAACAGTCGACGATCCATCAGCGGCTGGCGGAATTGGCCAAGGTGCTGAATCTGGCGGAAATCAACCGTATGGAGTGCTTCGACATCAGCCATACCATGGGCGAACAGACCGTGGCTTCGTGCGTGGTGTTCGACGGAAACGGCCCGGTGCGTTCGGAGTATCGGCGCTACAATATTAGCGGCATCACCCCCGGCGATGACTACGCGGCGATGACGCAGGTGCTGAAACGCCGTTACGGCAAAGCGCTGGAAGAGAAAAAAATCCCGGATGTCATTTTCATCGACGGCGGTAAAGGGCAGCTCGGCATGGCGATCGACGTGTTCAACTCGCTGAACGTCACCTGGGACAAGAATAAACCGTTGCTGATCGGCATCGCCAAAGGCGCCGATCGCAAGGCCGGGTTAGAAACGTTGTTCTTCGTGCCGGAAGGCGAAGGGATTTCGTTGCCGCCGGATTCGCCGGCGCTGCATGTGATCCAACACATCCGCGATGATTCACATAATCATGCGATTACCGGTCACCGGCAAAGAAGGGCGAAAGTCAGAAATACCAGCTCACTGGAACTGATTGAGGGCGTAGGGCCGAAACGGCGCCAGGTGCTGTTGAAGTATATGGGCGGACTGCAACCTTTGTTGAACGCCAGCGTGGAGGAAATTGCAAAAGTGCCGGGTATTTCACAAGCATTGGCAGAAAAGATCTACAATGCATTGAAACACTGAGGGCAATGTAGCAACATACTCTTAATTTCCACTTTAGCCAGATAGTTACCGTAGCATTATGCAATTGAATATACCGACTTGGCTTACCCTGTTTCGCGTAGTTCTGATCCCATTCTTTGTGCTGGCGTTTTACCTGCCGTTCAGCTGGGCTCCGATGGTTTGCGCCGTTATCTTTGTGTTTGCCGCTGTCACCGACTGGTTTGACGGTTTCCTGGCGCGCCGCTGGAAACAAACGACGCGCTTCGGGGCGTTTTTGGATCCGGTCGCGGACAAAGTGATGGTGGCGGTAGCGCTGGTGCTGGTGGCGGAGCACTACCACAGCTGGTGGATCACGCTGCCGGCGGCCACCATGATCGCCCGCGAAATCATCATTTCGTCGCTGCGCGAGTGGATGGCGGAAATTGGCAAACGCAGCAGCGTGGCGGTGTCCTGGATCGGTAAAGTGAAAACCATGGCGCAGATGATGTCGCTGGTGGGCTTGCTGTGGCGCCCGGATCGCTCTGTGGAATATGTGGCGATCGGCTTGCTGTATATTGCGGCGGTGCTGACTTTCTGGTCGATGTTCCAATATTTGAACGCGGCGCGTAACGATTTGCTGGAACCGTGATCGATACGCTGCAAAAAGCGGCAAACGACCGTGATGGGCCAACAATTTTATTGACTCATCACGTCAGGTAAGTAGAATGCATCGCATCAGACG
Organism: Serratia sp. X3; assembly: GCF_014982455.1. NCBI lineage: Bacteria > Pseudomonadati > Pseudomonadota > Gammaproteobacteria > Enterobacterales > Yersiniaceae > Serratia > Serratia sp. X3. The sequence goes on along the minus strand of NZ_JADCNB010000001.1, from coordinate 1,928,475 downwards.
ACAACGATGAATTGCTGAAAGATAGCAAAGAAATCAGTCAGTTCTGGTAATGCGGGAATAGCTCAGTTGGTAGAGCGCAACCTTGCCAAGGTTGAGGTCGCGAGTTCGAGCCTCGTTTCCCGCTCCAAACATTAGCCTGTTGAATCCCCGTGATTCGGCTGGTAAGGAAAAGGGGCTTCGGCCCCTTCTTCGTTTTCTATTTCCTTCCTCTGTCCTCCATCAATCTTTAATCAGTGGCTATGTCTCTGGCCGTCGATTCAATACCTCGAAGCAACAGAATCACGCATTCTTTTTCTTGCATGATGTACTTTTTCTCCCGTCGCAAATAGTCTGAACATCCAGGTGGTTTTTCAGCCGTTATTACCGTCCGGCGATGGTGAACAAACGACTGCAGGAAAGGATATTTCCGTGAATCTGATAACAAGGAGGTAGGTTATGGGTATGCACTGTATTTTGTGGATCGTCATGGTAACGATATTGTGGCCTTGGCCTGCGAGATCGACAGTCGACGATACCGTCGCGTTCACTGTTGAAAATTACGCGCTGCGTTACCCGTATGCGAGCCCTACAGATAATCAGGCCGCTTTGGCCGGGATGCTAAAGAGCGCAAAAGTGACCGGCCACTATTGGAAATCGAGCAGAGTGCTAAAGCTTACTCGCTGCATGACCGGCGTGACGTGCTATCCCTCACCGCATTTTGCAGATGATTTGATAGACCACACGGTGACTGTGCGGCCGCATATCATATCGGGCACGCCGACGCGCTTCACTTTCAACCTCCCCGTCAGCCACCGTGGTGCGCAGCTGGACGGGGTCACTTTGATGTTGCCTCTGAAACCTGTGTGGCGCCAGCCCAGCGTGCAACAGGCTTTGCAGCGTGCAGAGGTTGCCTTACCGGAGTATGCAAAGACCCGACACGCTTTGGAGATGGGGGCATCGGTGTCTGTTAATCTCGCGCTGCCGAAAACGCTGGGGGAATTTGGACCGACGCTGAATTATTGTGCGGGGATACCGAACCCGTTGAGCTGGAGCCACTCAGGGGTGCTTTCGATGAGGATCCTCGTTCAGCAGGCATCACACGCAAATAGGCCATGGCCGTTTATCGAAAGCCCCTGGACTTCGGCTAATTTTGGAACGGAAGAGAGCTGTGCAACCTGGCGGCCTGAGGTAGAGAACAGCTACCTATGGCATAACGAGTAGCAAGGCGCCGTTGGACTTTCGTTCTCTTTTTGAGGATTAAGCTGTTCAGATGATGCAGAAACGCGACCGCGGACTCCCGGAACACTCGTTTGCTGGATGCAGCCGTTAAACGGTGAAACAATAATTTGATACGTCGGGTGGTTCGCCATGCAAGAAGAAAATAACGCGGCGTATGACACCATCCGAGCACTCAGGCACAGCCATGCTGCGCTGTCGCCTCGCCAAATCGCTGGACAACCTGCTCAAGCAATATGCCGGCACCCACTACCAGTACGATGCGCGGGCAACCTGAGCACGCCGCAGGAGCTGACGGACGAGCAGAGCGAGATTGCGTGAGCCGCCGAGTATCGCGCGTGGGGTGTGGTGAAAGAAGCACTGCGCAAGGCATCGGATGGCCGTGTCGAGCTGCGCAACCCGATCCGGTTCCAGGGGCAGTACCATGACCACGAGACGGGGCTGCACGACAACCGCTATCGGTACTACGATCCAGAGGTGGGGCGGTTCGTCACCAAGAACCCGATCGGGCTATTTGGTGGTTGGAATTTTCACATCTACCCATTAAATCCAAACAATCGAATCGATCCTCGCGGACTTGAGCCTGAACCAAAGCCATGTGCACAGCGAATTCTCGATGCCGTGCATAGGCTAAATAATCAAAATCGCTATAGCTATGAATCTGGGTACGGGTTTGGTGAGGGGAAAAACAAATGCAATCTATTCATCTCAGATGTCCTCGAAGACTCTGTTGCCCTTCGGCGAATCATGGATGATTTTGAATTTGGGGGCCGATGAAATTTATAGAATCACTGATTAATAGGCAATCGCACGAGGTTGTCGTGCGATTGCCGGCGCGGAATGGCCGGATACCGAAGCGAAGCCCCACCCATTCGGAGAGGTTTGCCCTGTGGACGCGCCTCATTTCTCGCATTTCTCAGGTGTTGTTGCGTCAATCCGACCGTCACGCGGCGGTCTGACTGACGTTTACACGCAACAGGCGGGGCGGTACCCCTGTTAACAATTCGGGTTCCTGCGTAGATACTCGATTTTTGCCGCCGAGGCGATGCGCAAGACGAGCGAGCCGAAGGCCTGCCGCACCTGTGCGCGCAGAGTGCGCTGTGCAGGCATCGGTGACAGTACCGAAGGCTTGGCGTCACTTCTATGGCGGATTATCCTATGGTGGACTATCCCCGCTAACGCGCTAACGCGCTAACGCGCTAACGCCATGACGACAACTATTGACGAACTACGGTTTCGTATTAACGCTTTACGAACTAGCTCTAAACGAAAAGAGGTCGCAGAGATTGCGTTCGCATTAGAGTACCTGTCGCTAACAGTTTCTCCCTTGCCCAGGGATATATTTTCACTATATCTGGAGGTGTTGTCGGATCCTCTAATTTTCTCTAGGCAAGGTATAGAGGGCTTCATTTCTGGAATTTACAACGACTTTGAGAAGCTCACCATCGATCAAAAAGGCTTCCTATTGGAAGCCTTGGTTAACAACTCAAAAGGGTATGGCGATGAGAATTTGTGCTTCTCTGTTGGGGATATGATCGCTCGAAAGTACTCCGTCCAAGTTGCACTGGACGCTTTCCGCCGGATGTGGGCCTCGGGTGAGAAAAACTCCCGATTCATTGCTCAATTCGGCGCAGACGTTCTATCCCTTTCTCAGCCAAAAGATGAGGAAGAGCGTAGTGAACTGCGCAAGTTCAAACGCGAGATCGGTTTGAAAGAACAGTGATTATCGTCCCAGATACACCGCCGTAATCTGCGTGCGCTCATGCCCAAGCTCGCGGCTGATCGCCTGCCGCGCCTGTGCATCCACGGCGCGCTGCGCAGGTGTCAGTGACCGTGCCGAAGGCCCGCTAGCGGCCGGAGCCTTCCAGCCCGTCAGCGCCTCGTACCGATCCTGCGCGTAGCCCAGGATCTCACCCGAGAGGAGAGGGACTGCTTGGGCTTGAGAAGTCCTGTATCAGTACACCTATGAGGGAGGATGCTTGAGGATTATTCAGGATATGATATTGTCTAATAATCGTGATAATCAACAAGGAGTCAATCTATGAACGTCGTTCACGACCATCAAAGGGTCTCTACTCTTGTTGGAACCCCAAAAGAAATTCAGGACAAGCTCCGGAAGTCGCATGCCGATAAGGTGATGGTGCTCACTTTCGAGCACATGAATGCCCATGTGCTGAAGACCTTGACTGAGAACATGTCAAACGTTGCCTCGTCGATGTTCGAAGCGCTGCTGACACGGCAGGATCGCGAAGTCGTGGAGCGTTTGGCTGACGCGCTCGTTCCGCGAAAGCCAGCTTCGCCACGGCTGCTCAAGGAAGCGATGATGCTTGCCAGGGCGCGCAAGGCCGTGCTCGACAGTGGCGATTGGCTGACGGCTGCCGAGATTGCCCAGTTGGCCGGGCTGAGTGCGACGAACCCCAGCACCCAACCCAACAAGTGGAAAAAACAGGGGCAGATATTCGCCATTCACCACAATGGCGTCGACTACTTCCCTGACTATGGCCTGGACCGGAGTACGAACTTCCGGCCGTTGAAGGCCATGGCCAGGGTCATCGAGGTTTTTGCCGAGCATAAGGATGCCTGGGGCATGGCCTACTGGTTTCTTTCGGTCAACAGCTTCCTGGGAGGCAAGCGGCCGCAGGACCTGCTGGCGACGGCACCGGATAGAGTGATTGACGCCGCAAGGGATGAAGTGCAGGAGATAGCGCATGGCTGATCGCCGGCGCCCATCTTCCGGCCCGGCGCCGGCCTCGGCGGTTCCTGATGCCGGTACTGTCACACCGGTACCTCCTGACGCTCCGGACTTCACCATGACGACCGTGGAGGCTGGAGCCGTATTGCACCGCGTGCACCCTGGTCGGTACAACGCCGACCAGTTCAATCCAGGCACGCAGGGCAATGCGCGCTTCAGCCCTATCCAGAACGCCCAAGGCGATGCCATTCCCACCTTGTACGGCGGCTCGACCATGGACTGCGCCCTCATGGAAACGGTATTCCACGATGTTCCGTACGCGCCAGGTTTCAAGACGCTCGACAAGAGCAAACTGAGCGGGCAGGTACATTCCAAGGTCGAAGTGACCCATGATCTGCAACTGATCGACCTGGCCAGCGTGCCATTGCGCAAGCTGGGCGTTACCCGCAAGCAGCTCATCGACACGGAAAAGGACCAGTACCCGGCCACCCGCCAATGGGCCCAGAAACTCCACGAGAAGGCCCCACAGGCCCAAGGGCTCTCCTGGATATCCAGGCAGGACGACTCGGCGCGTGCCGTGGTGCTCTTTGGAGACAGGATTCCTCAGGGAGCGCTACAGCAGCAGGGGAGCTCACGCAGTCTGGTGGACGACGGCGGAGCCTATGACGAAGTGTTGAACCTGGCCGCGCGATTAGGCGTGCTGATTGTTCCGGGTATGGATTGAGACGATGTCATGGCATCTTTCCTTACTGGAGGGATGCCAGGTTGCGAGGTTTCTATGCTCTATGTTTTTCCTGCGGATACATTCGGTGTTGCGATTGACGACTATGCGCGCCCCTATGAAAACCCGATCTCCGTGGCAAAGGGGGATGTCGTTCGCCCGTGTGTAGGCGGCTCTATGAGTACCGACTTCATGGGATGGACGTGGTGCATTGGATCCGACGGGCGCGCGGGATGGACGCCTGACAGTTGGTGCGACGTCACTGACGAAGGATGGCGATTGAAACGGGACTTCTCAGCGCTTGAGCTGACTGTCCGAAAGGGCGATCGCTTGCTCCTTCTCTTCAGCGAAAGCGGTTTTGTCTTCTCCGAGAGTAGTAGTGGCGAACGAGCCTGGGTTCCGGATGCCGTCTTGGCACTCGAAACGACGTCATGCGTCGATATCGCCTAGAGATACTTCTTGAAGCTCCCTGCGGCAATGCTCATGGCCAGTCCCAGCAAGAGCGCGCAGGGAACGAGTACCAGCAATGGATGCACGCTGATGGGCAACGCCAGGTTGCTCACCCAAGGCAGCACGGCTAGCGGCATCAGGCTCGCGCGGGCGCGGTGGTAGACGAATCCCGATTCCCTGCCGGCGCTGAAGCGGCGCAGATCCCGCCTCACCAGTCCGTCCACCAGGCCGACAAAGGCGGCCAGCAGAAACAGCGGCAAGCTCATGCAGAGCACCAGCAGCCGCAGCAGGAATACCAGCGCCATATAGGCCGCGGCGATCAGGTACTGCTCCAGATGGACGTAGACCAGACCCAGGTAGTAGCGGAAGTCATGGGCTGTTCGCGAGGCGGCGGCGTTGGCTCGCTGCGAGGCATCCCGGATGTCGGTCGCCAGACCAGTCTTGACGAAAACCCACTCGTACGCCTGTTCGATCAGCGCCCGGGCGGTGCGTCCCGGCTCTTGCACGAGAGTACTCCGGGTGAACTCGCTCGATAGCTGTGCCAGCTCGAAATTCAGCATATCCCTAGCGTGGCGCCATCCGTGTTCCGGCCGGAACAGCGCCATGCATACACACTCGACCACGATGCTCAGCACCAGCGCACCCACCATCACGCCGAAGAAGCGAAACGGCTCAGCGTGCAGGTTGATCGCCACCTTGGTTCCTGCCTCGCCACCGGGAAGGCCATCGTCGATACCGAATTTGTAGATATGGCCGGCGACCGAAACCAGGTCGGAGAACATCGAGTTCCCCACCGCCGCGGCAACTTCCGCGTCAGAGAGTGCATCCAGCCCGACGTAGACGACAGCCCGCTTTCGGATGATCTGCATCCAGTCGAAGGTGGGACGGGGATCGTCCAGGTCCGAATAGTTTGGCGCAAGAAGTTGCGCGGTCTTGCCTGTGGTGAGCTTTTCCAGGAGCGGTAAAAGCGACGCAACGATCTTGTCGAAATAGGTGCGGTCATAGCGTACGGCACTGCGCAATCCGTCCAGCACCGGATCGTAGACGCGGACCTGAGACAGGTACTGTTCGAGGGCGACGACGCGTTTCTCGCGCCCGACCATGTGCCGCGGGATGTTCTTGTCGTTGATTCTGGCTTCGAGCTGGACGATGACTTCCCATGCCTTCGGGGCGCTCTTGGCAAAGTACTGCGCGGCGTATTCGATGAACAGCGCATCGATGTTGACCACATGCGGCTGGATCAGCAGGTAGTCGGCCGCTGGCCGAGCTTGACCAATGCGCGGGGGATGATGTTGACGAAGCGCCAGGCGAATTCCCTGAACGCGGCACTGTTGCCTTCGCTGGAGAGCTGGCCGGCGATGCGCGTGGCCACCTCTGAGATGCGGCCGAAACGGCCCACCGCGTTGTAGCGCGCGCTGAGGTCTGGCCAGCCCAAATGGAAGACATAGAACTCACTCTCGCGATCGGCACGCTTGGCTTCGACGTACATCCGCTTGAGCAGGTTGGCGTCGCCCTTCGGATCGAACACGATCACCACCTCGTGCTGTCCATGGACCTTGCGTCGAATGTCCTGGGTGATCAGCAATTCGGCTAGGCGCGTCTTGCCGACCGTCTAAGTAATTTTTCGCTATGCAGGTGAGCATATTGCTCGCTAATTTCAGCGTTGTTCCTATGGAATATTCTCTTTTCAGGTTGGCCTATTTCCTTTCCATCCAAAATAGTAGATAAGGAACGTTTGTATAAACCTGAAGGTAGAGTCTATCGTGAAAACAGCCATTCGGGTTCCCCTCGTCGGGAGCGTGATCAGTATGGTCGCCAGTCTGGCGGCATTTTATAACGTAGAATATGGCCATGGTCTGATAACGAGTTGCCACCTTGGTTTATTTGGTTTGGCATTCAAATTGCGGTAGTGGGATGGATGACTCAGTTGCTCCGTCAGAAAAGGTGGCTTTGTCGCGGTGCGATAGTAATTTCATTACTGCTGCTTTGGACGTTATGGCCTGCGAGAATGAAGGTCCACTTATTTGAGAAAAACCCCGATTCTGTGTATGGATTGCCGTATCGGATCGACTACGAGCCGATAACGCGCTGGCAATGGCGCAACATTTATCCCAACGGGTTAAGTCCAGGTAGCAGTGCGTTTTCAGGCACGAAGTTTGAGTTTGCGAGAGTCAGAGGAGCGACGCTTGATGAAATGGACAATGTTTCTATTCGCGATTACAGCTGTGAGGCGTTGAGGGTGGTCTATTGGGGGCCTATATCGGTCATGTATGCACGGGGATTTTCCGATAATCAAGAAGACTTCAATCTGAAGGAATGCACTGTGATTGAACCTGATACTGATACGGAGGGCTAACACATGAGAGTTATGTATCTTATTGGCTGGATACATTCATCTGCCGTCGGTTGTTAAACGGCGACCATTCGCTGAGTCTGTTGAGCGATTATTCATGACGGGAAAGTGGACGACTGCCGATATTTTAAATTTGATTGTCAGTTTACCATGATGAGATTTTATGCTTCGAAGTTAATTATTTTTTTTCATTATGTTTTTGTTTTTTGGTATGCGTATTTTTTATTTATTTAGCCAGAGAGAGGAGAGCTGAACTTTATGGGGGTGAGAAATGAAATTAATGATATTCATTAAGCTTAGGTGGCGACGCTTCCTCTTGCGGTTTATCGCTTATCCGTTCCGAACGGTTTTGGGTATAAAGAAAAGAGCAGGTTCTAAAGTGTCTATAGGAAAGTATGTCGGGGAGGGGGCGTGAATCGAAAGGTTTTCTTATTCTGGGGTGGCATGGATTTATTTTTCACTATCCATTTTCTTTGGCTCAATTTAAGTCATCGGCAGATTCCCTTTTACACAGATTTTGTCGTGCTGGATGAAATGGAGCAACCGCTCTGGTTTTCTGGCTTTTGGTGGATGTTGTCTACGGTATTGGTCATATCGATTGCGATTTCCGCCAGGTTATTCCTGAGTGAAAATTGCTTCGCGCGTCGCTGGGCTTATATGCAGACTCCGCTGCGTATCATACTGGCTGAACCATCGCTATCCTTTCTTCCTTGGCTATTGAGTGTTACAGAAAGCCGTAATCTGGTTCTCAATTTTTCACTGCTTATTGGTTCCGAAGCGTTGAAAGTCTATTCCCTACACCGGACTCGAGAAGCGGGGGCGTTTTAAACCGACTCCCAAAGGATTGAGTGAGATGGACAGCATTTCATTTTGTAATTAATTGTATTTCATGAGGAAAGATATGTTAACGCTTATTCTGCTTTGATTTGTCGGCATAATATTCGTTTACGTCAGGTTTTGGCCTTATGAGATTGCAGTGCGGAAGTTGTCTGCGTTTCTTCGATGCAATGCTCTGGTTAGGCAATTGCGGCTTTGTTAACGGGACATCCTGTGCCAGCTATATCCAAACATAAGGGATCGGGAAGGGGACTTTTTGCTGAAAGGCGAGTGCCGAGTTATTCCGGCTTGCCGCCTGGCTGCCTCGCAAGGCTGGCTCAGCACAATATGGATTTGAAACAGCCCGCTTTGTTGACGAACTTAAAAAAAATACTTTGGAATTTGTCAATATGATGCATCGTCTTCTGAGAATTTTTAGAAAAAGCAAGGCTGAGGCGCAGTATCAACTGGGCCGGAGATATGAGGATGGGGATGGAGAGGCACAGGACTACGCCCTGGCCGTGATGTGGTATCGCAAGGCGTCCATGAACGGCCATGCTATGGCTCAGCATGCTCTGGGCTCAATGTATATGCACGGTCTGGGCATAGATCAGGACGATGCTCTTGCCGTGGCATGGTGGCATAAGGCTGCTGAGCAAGGGGATGCTGCCGCCCAATCTGATCTTGCGTTTATGTACTCCACAGGCCGAGGCGTAGCACAAAGCGATATCCAGGCCGCTGCGTGGTGGCAGAAAGCGGCGGATCAGGGGTATAAGATTGCTCAGAACTGGCTTGGCGGTATGTATGAAGCGGGGAGAGGCGTCGCCCAGGACGATACACAGGCGGTCGACTGGTGGTATAAAGCCGCAGAACAAGGGCACGTTATAGCTCAAGTCAATATTGCCGGAATGTACCGGCTTGGCAGGGGGGTGAAGCAGGACGATGCTCAAGCCATATATTGGTGGTGCAAGGCGGCAGAACAAGGCAGTGCAGAAGCGCAACGGAATCTCGCCAATATGTACGCGACAGGTGAGGGCGTTGAATGGGATAGCGGTCAAGCTGTGTTCTGGTGGTGTCGTGCGGCCGAGCAAGGCGACGTAATCGCCCAGGCAAGCCTTGCTGCTTGCTACGCTCAGGGTGAGGGGGTGGCTCAGGACGATGTCCAAGCGATAACGTGGTGGCGTAAGGCGGCGGAGCAAGGGCATGCTGTTTCTCAAGCGAACCTTGGCTCCTTCTACATGGATGGTCGTGGCGTTGCCCAAGATGAAGAACAGGCCGTTGCCTGGTGGCGTCAAGCTGCAGAGCAGGGCAATGAGCTGGCCAAATTCAATCTGGATGCCTTGCATGTTCTCCAGCGGGGTGATGGCACCGAAGCCGTCGAATGGTTACGCCGCGCCGGTGAACAAAGCGACAACGATGCTAAGGGCATACTCATGTTCGGTGAACGGCTCCCTGCCGTAGGGGGGATTGAGTCGCTGGTGTTAGACGAGACAACTTATTTTTTTGGATTCGACTACAGGAGCGATCTGGTGCTTTCACGGTTGTTCGATGATATCGACGCGATGGCATTCTACGCCAGCTTGAATATGCTGCAATCTGACGGAAAGCACGATGTGGCCTATTGGCGAACGTTGGCTAACGAGGCTGTAGATGCGTCGGAGTTATCGCCTGGCCTTGAAAGTCAGACCTTTTCTAGTCAGGCGCTTGGGTTGACGCGCCTGAACTTGCAGCGCGCTTGTCAGAATAATTCGACGGTGCCTGGTTTTTCAATTTCGTATCACTTGCTTTATCTGCTTGAATCAGCTGGTGGGTGGGAGGCGGATATGGGCGATATCCGGACAGAGATTCGCATCATTGCTGGCGATAGGCCTTTGAAAGAAGGCGAGAGCGTTTCTAAGGTTGCGCAAGACGTGCAAGCGCGACTGAAAGAACTGCTCCGCTGCGCGCCCGGGAATTGGCGGGAGTTGTTCGCTGTCCTGTCTCCGGAATAAGGAATAGGCGAACCTGATGGCCTCAAAACAGAGTACGGTAGAATTTATCATCAGCAATATTTTTGTTTCGGATACGGTTTCGGCAAAGAAGATGTTCGGTGAGTATGGCATTTATTGCGGTGAGAAACTGGTCGCGCTGGTCTGCGACGATCGATTGTTTATCAAACCGACGCCGGGCGGTAAAGCGTTCCTGAAGGAAGGCTTGGAGGCTGCGCCTTATCCTGGTGCAAAGCCCTGTTTTGTGATTCCGGCAGAGCGTTGGGAAGATAGCGCCTGGCTTTCCCAATTAGTCTCTATAACTTACGCTCAGTTGCCTGTGCCCAAGAAAAAAGCATCGAAGAAGTCCACTTGAACCCCATGAGTCATGGCTGCTCGTCGGATGGGGGCACCTTTGCACTGCTATCCATAGGTCAAATATCCACTGCCGGTATCATAAGGAACGGAGGTATAGGAGGAGGGATGAAGTCTGGCGCTATACGGCATCTGGTAAGAAGAGGGGCAGGATGTATGATGTTCTTCGGCCTGGTTGCCCCGCCGTTGGGGGGGATGTTGATGTTGCTGCTGATGACGTTTGGCATCAGTGGGTATGTGGATCCCAGATATTTCAACGTCGGTGATGCGTTGGGAGTGTTGGTGCTAATTGGGACTTTTTCTTATGCACTCGGTTTTTTGCCGGCATGTCTGGTGGGGGCTATCGCCGGTATCGTCCATTCCCGCATTCGCCGGTTGCGGTGGTTTCTGCTGTTATGTGCGGTGCTGTCCGCCATTGCTCCCGGTTTGCTGAATGCCGATCAGCGTATTTTTGGCGCGATCGCTCTCTTACCGGGAATGTTCGCCGGGTTTTTATGGTGGCGCCGGAGATTGCGTGATGCCCCGACTGATGAGGTTTTGCACGATAGCCCTTCGCCATAAGCAAGCGAAAAGCCGGGGAGGGCTATTCCTGTCGAGAAAAAGAACCGTTTTGCCCGTGAATTCCTGAGTCGATGCATATAATATCAACATTCCGCTTGCCTTTTCGTTGGCATTGTGAACAGTGCGCCCACAAAATAAGCAGTTGAAAGCGTTAGAGAACTTTTTGCTATTTCGGGGGGTTGCCAAGGTGGGGGGTTTAGTCCATAATGCAGTCCATCGATTCGGCAGTAACGAAATAAATTACTTAAGAATCAGATAATTAGGATGAGCGATTTTATCATCGCAATCCCGAAGAACAAAACGAAGTGGGTGATTCACCGGCTTTGGCCTGAAAAGGCAAAACAGAATAAAGGCGCGTTAACAAAGCGGTTATGTAGCGGATTGCAAATCCGTCCAGTCCGGTTCGACTCCGGAACGCGCCTCCAACTTTCCCGAGCCCGGGTGGTGAAATCGGTAGACACAAGGGATTTAAAATCCCTCGGCTTATGGCTGTGCGGGTTCAAGTCCCGCCCCGGGTACCAGGGAACGAAAATACCGAATAATCAAAGCAATAAGTAGTAATGTCGTAGACCGCCGAGAGGCGGTTTTTTTGTTTCTGCACTCCCAATCCTAACATCATTCCTAACATCGTTTTTACTCTATGCGCGCGCACTGAATAATTACTGCCCGCCGACCACCGGCACAATCTTGGTTTTTCTGTCGTATCTTGCTGTTTGGCTGATGCTCTTGTGCCCTGAAATCGCCTGCTTCTCGGTGAGTGATCCCTCCAGATCAGAAATGCCTTTGGCTTTAAGATCATGGAAAGTGAAATCAAAACTCAGCTCTGGAAACTCGGCGGCAGCTCGCTCCCTGGCGGCCTGCCAGCGGCTATTAAAACCATCCCGCGTATATCGATGTCCTCGAGGCTGGTGTAGAACGTACATACTCACCACACCATCCTTTAGCGGTAGGCTTGCGGCGAGGGCAATCGCAGCTTTAAGCCGGTCTGTCCATGCCTTGATCTGCTTCTTGCCCGTTTTACCCTGCTTGATAAAAATCCCTTCCGGCAACAGCTGTGATTTTGACAGGGAAAGCAGGTCGCCTTGCCGGGCGCAGCAAAGATAGGCCAGCTCCATCGCTGCCTGTACCAGGGGCGGTGAGACTGAATACAGCGCGCTATATTCCTGATCGGTGATATACCTTTCCCGTTCATTTTCTTTGAACTGCTTCACGCCTTTACACGGATTCATCTTTACCATGCCGCGCTCGTACGCCCAGCGGAACACGCGAGACATGAATGATTTTTCGCGATTCGCCTGGGTGGTGCTCTTTACGCCGCGCTTGTCCATGTATTGGCGGATGTGCTGCGGTTTGATCTCATCAGGTAGCATTCTCCCGAACACTGGCAGCACCTTGCCAGAATACTTTCGGTAGTCCTTCTGCGTTTCGGTGCTCAGGTTGGCAAAATCAGCTGATCCAAAAAAGTCTTCAACCAGAAAATTGAAGGTTCGCTTTTTCTGTGCGCCGGAGTTTTCTTCCTCAAATCGCGCCCATACCAACGACAGCGGCGAATCCAATGCGCAAAGCGAGATTGAGCCGCCGCCGGCCGGGTGAAACTCGTATTGTGTTTTGCCGCGGTAAACGCGCTTTGGTAACGCGTTGTCTGCTGCATTTTTCCGTTTGCCTGCCATGATCCCTCACATCGCATCAAAATTAGGCGTGTTCTCTTCCGTGACAGCTGGCGCCAGGTAACCGGACAGAGCCGCGTTAACGTGGGCCCATGTTACCCGTGGACGTCCGTCCCGGCGTTTAATGAAAGATATGCCAGCGCGGGCGAGCGCCTCGCATTGCTTTGACGGATATTTATACCCGGTCATCTCGATCAGCTCCTCGTCGGTCAGCAGTTCGTTGTTGGTGCTCATGGTCTTTCCCCGTTATGCGGGCGATCACGTCGTCGGTCACACGACACGCCCGGGTGATATCGTCATCGCTCAGCGTCGCTTTTCTGACGCTGGCAGACAGCCGGCCGATCTTGATATCGAAATCAGAGAGTAGGCGGGCGCCTGGTTGCCATGGTTGCATTGCTGTTCCCCGTTGTGTGGTTTCCAACAATGCAAACATGGCGGAAGTGATTATTTCTGATTAGGCGTAATCGGTTTTTTAAAGGCCTCTTTCTCGCGCGTCAGGCGTACAGACTGCGGGAAATGGAAAGCCAGCTCGCCACGGCTCTCGGCCTCAATGATTCCGGTGGTACCGTCAGGGAAGGTCACGTGCACCGCATCGCCTTTGGCCAGGTACATTCTCAGCATGGGAAATCCTCAGTAGTGGCCCCGTCGCCGGGGCCGGGTGATTACCGCACCTGCAGCGACGGTTCGCCGATTTCGATATGTGCGCCTTTGACTTCCACGCCGTTCTCGATTGCCTCTTTGATGGCTTTCGTGTCCGGCGCTACCACAGTTTTCACCGTCACAAGTTCATCCGGTAGCAGGTCGGCATTGTCGACCACCACGCTGGCGGAGCCTTTGCGCGCCGTGAAGGTGTTCGCCGTGGTTTTAATGGAGCCTTGACCGCTGGCCAGCAGGCACGCCAGCACATACTTTCGGATCGAATTGGCGCGGTTCTCGAATGACTTTTTGCGGTCGGTCAGGCGTTTGATTTCCGCCGCCAGCGTGTCGGCTTGCCCCTCGATGTTTCGAACGTGGATAAAAGCGGCGTCCAGCTTGTCGCCGAGTGCCCCCTCGATACCTTCCAGCGTGTCGGCGATCATCTCCGGCGTCAGATCGTCTGAGGCTTCGATCAGTTCGTGAAACTTGGCGTAATCAGCGGCCAGTGCAATGGCGGTAGTGCTCATGATGCTTTCTCCTCGGACAATGCGGCGATACGTTCATCTTTCAGTGCGGTGAGGCGGCGTAGGCGGCCGGCTAGGTACTTGGCATGATCGGCATCGCCTTTTGCCTCAGCGGCCTTGCGATGCGTTTCGACCTCGCGAGCGATGGAGGCGTGAACCTTGCTGGCCTCGTTGACTGTTACAGCAGATGTGATTGTGTCGGCGACTTTTGCCAGCTTCTCGTCCAGTTCTTCACGCAGGCGCGTTACGTCTTCGGCCTTGTCACTGGCATTTCTGATCGCGAACTCGGTGGCGTTTTCTTCGCGATATTCCGGCAGGTCGTGCCAACCCAGGAACACGTCGGCGGAGAAGCCCAGCATGGACAGCGACTTTTTGATTGCGTCGGTGAGGCTCTTTTTCATCACCTCACCGTCAGCCATAAAACCGCGCTTCGTTTTGTACATATATGGCGTGGCGCCATATGCCGTAACTCGGCCTTTGGTGCCGTTCAGAACATACCAAAACTCGATCAGCAGGCTGTGGTTCTGCTCGAACAAGATAGAACCGTCTGCATCGCGTAGAATGCGGTTACCAATAATTTTTCCGCCCTCGAATACGGCTTCGCTCATTGGTGCGCCGGCGATCATCTTCTCCTCTACAATGTCAAAGCCCCAGCCCGTACCGATAGGGCCAAAAATTTCGGTTGCGCGCATAAACATGTATTCGCTGTTGATGCTGGTACCGACATAACCGGCCCCCTCGATCGGCTTCGTATATCGAGGATCTGTGCGCATAACGCGCTTCCAGATATCGAGATTCTGCTGGGCTTCCGCTGGCTGTTCGGCGATCACCTGGGCAACCTGCGCGGCGCGCTGCTGGAAATCGTCGGCTTTCAGCTGCTGCGCCAGTGCTTCGGCGCGGTCGGCATTCTCTTCTGCCTGCTGCAGCTGCGGAGATTTCTCCGCTGGCGCGTTGGCGTAAACGCCATAGCCCATCTGATCCAGTTGCTGTTTGGCCTGCGCCGCCGCGGTGTCGGTAACTTGCTGCTGCGCCACTTCCGTTTTTTCACCCTGATTTGAGGCGGCAGATTGCGCCGGTCCGGTCTCCGCATGCTGCTGCTCACCGCTGCTGATCAGGCCGTCGATTGAGAAGCGGCCGCCGCCAAGGTTGGCCACCTCGACCGGCTTCTCGTCGTCCTTGCCATAGTCCGCCAGATCGGCGCATGCAGGGTGGCCAGCAAGACGGGATTTCACAAAGTGCAGGCGTTCTGCGTCGTCGCTGATCAGCTTCAGGTTTTTCAGTCCATCGGAAATGATGCCGTGGCGCACATCGGTTTCGACGTTGAGAATGCCGACGATCACCCGCAGCGTTTTGTCCCACGCGCGCCAGGCGTTATCGCGGTTGGCGATAATCTCTTTGGCGTTCTTCACGTCAGCCGCTTTCGCATCCGCAGGATTAACGCCCATGATCGATAACGCCGTGTGCATGCTCAGGGTGTTGTAGTCGGCCGCGCCGCTGGCATTGTCGGTGCTGGTGCTGGTGCTGGTGCTGGTGCTGGTGCTGGTGCTGGTGCTGTTCTGCGTCAGGTTTTCGCGATCGTCAGGCTTGTCGACCCAGGCCTGCGCGAATGCGGTGGTGGCTTCTTCGGTCGGCATGGCAGTAGTGTTTTGGAACAGCGCTGAAACCAATTTGTAGACGGATGCGGGGGACATGGCGCCGACAGCGGGAACCGATACTAGCCCGTCGATCACCGCGCGCATGCCGGTATCATCTGGCGTTTCCTCGTCATTGAGCAAATCCACAACCAGCGATAACTGGCTATTATCGATCTCTGCATCACCGTACATCACAACGGCGGCGATCCGAACGTTGGCAGGTTGCGCCATCAGGTCGATAGGCCCGGCCGGCAATTCCGGCTCTGGCTCTTCTGGCGTCCACGCGTTGCCGTCGAACACGTTCTCAGCGGCAAACTTTTCATCAAACTGACCGACGGCCGGGCGAGGGTGACCGGTCTGATCTTCGACAGTTTTCGGATTGAAGAAGTTGTCGCCGCCCTCCGGGTAGGCTTCGTACAGTTTGCCGGTGGCGATGCTTTCGGCTGCGCGCTTGTTTGGCGCTTCCAACGCGATCACTAGCGGCACGGCGCCATTAACCTGGGCCTTTTTCTTCGGCTCAAAAAGTGAAATGTAGATAGGCATTTTTGGTCTTTCCTCTGTTTAAAAACGGCGCTGGTCAGGCGCCGGGGTGGGTTAAAACTTCTCGTGCGCTACGGCTTTCACGTTGTCGCAATACCAGTTGTAAAGCTCACGCTGGCGCTGCTGCAGGGTGTCCGGCGTTGCCATCATTACGGCCATCAGCAGGCGGTCGCGGGTGTCGGCGGCGGTGCCATCGATGTGTGTGAAAACCTCGATCGCCTCGTCGGAATAGCCGTGCGTCGCTGCGGCTTCAAATTGGTCGCGTTGCCCGGCCTCATCATGGCGTTGCCACAGCGCCAGCTCGGCGCTCAGGTTGTGGGTTTCGATATTCATGGCCACGCCCTCAGTACGGGAGTTCGTCGGCGTCGACAGGGCAGTGCTCAATGCAAAGCAGCTGCTGCACCTGATCGTCGATCTCGGCAATGCGTTTGTAAGTGGCGTCGGCCAGACGGGCTTTTTCCAGCTTCAACGCTTCAACCTGTTTCCCGATGATGTCGATCGGTTCAGGCTGGTTAACGTCGATGTGGATTGTGCGGGTTTCCAGCAGCACGTATTCCGGGTACTGAGACATGTCCATGGTGAACACAGAGATTTTCTCTTGGGTGTACTGGCTAACGTTCGCGTGGATAAACAGCATGACGGGTATCTGTAGTGCTTTCATAGCGACTCCTGATATAATCGGAGCTGATCAGTAGCTCCATGGGTTATTGGTCTTTCCTCGATACAGGGTTGGTCCCCTGTATCATTCCCGGTTGCTTTGGTCGGCGCCGGGGTAAAAGAACCCGCTTCGGCGGGTTTTTTTACGTCTTGAGTTTGCCGGTCTTTCCCGGCTGTCAGGCTGGTCAGGCCGCTGGTCTTTCCTCAATCTGCTGGGTGAAAAAATTGCCCCGGCGCGCGGGACGAAAGATTACACACAGCAATGTCTTTCGGGTTGTGGTGGCCGAGAACAACGCCCCGAAGTTACGACCACCACGTTTAAATCCTTTGCCGCGTATCGCCCGGCTGGCGGAACATTTCTGAACAACCGCTGCAGTGTTAGTGCGCTGTTGATGGGATGGATATTACCGCTTCGAATATTAAACAGTCAAGCGTAGCGGTAATAAAAATATGCGTAAATGTGATATGTGGTTGATTCTTATGGTGAGAAAAAATAAAAAACCCGCACACGGCGGGTTTGTACTGATCGGGTTATTGTTTTCTTGCGGCGAGGAGTTCTTTGAAAAGCCTATCGAAATCAGAAACTTTCTCTTTCAATTCAGCCATGTGTCTCGACTTTTCACTTTCAGGAAGTCTTTCGTATAGGCTGAGCAATTCGGCTTGTTCTGGTCTTAGAATTTGCCATCCTGGCGCCGCCAGGTCTTCGTTATACTCACCTGACTTTCGCACATAGTTCATCAGCTCAGCCAGTTCGGGCTTAATTTCTTCGGGCCTGACCTGCAAAAGAGCAGCAAATTTAAGAACTGCGTCAGTACCTAACGGGTTTTTCCCGTTTAAATACTGACTGACAGTTGATTGCGTTTCGAAACCGAGCGCGTCCGCTGCCTTTTCTTGGGTAAGGCGGAGCGTGACTTTCTTCTCGTTCCAGATTTTCCGCAAGCGATCAGCGGCTTCTTGGTCTTTGATATCGAGCGGTTTTTTCTTCATTAGTCCATTTTATTCGCAATTCTAATATCGTCCAATCACCGCTACGCTTGACTTATAAATATTCGTGGCGGTAATATTAATTCATCACATCAACACGAGGAAAGGTGATGGACTTAAAAAGCTACTTGGGCGACGCCCGCATCCGGCAGCAAGATTTCGCCGTAGCAGTTGGCTCCTCTCAAAGCTATGTGAGCCGCGTGATCGCAGGTTCATGCGAGCTCGGAAGTGCGAGCGTTATCAAATGGGCGGCAGCAACTGGATTCAAAGTCACACCTCACGAACTGCGCCCGGATTTATACCCAAATGCTCGCGATGGTCTACCGGAGCAGACAGCAGCTTAACAACCAACCCCACCGAAATCTGATTATGTGTAATCGGGTTCGAGCGACAGGAGACGCGAAGTGGAAAACATCGAGAAACTGAAAAACGAGATCGTGAGCTGGGCGGCGGAGCAGGGGCAGGAACACGTTGCCATCGAGATCACCCGCGCATGGTTCCAGCTCGGCGCCGACGGTGACCGGGTTCGGTTGTATCCGATCGAAGATGAAACCGGCGGCGCGGACTGGCGGGCGATCAACACCAACCGGCAGGCGATATTTCGCCACATGCGCAGCGAGTCGAAAGCTGCGCGTGAGAAGGTGCAGGAGCTGGCCGACGCCATGCTCGCTGCGCTGCCGGCGGAACGGCGTGCCCGGCTGGCTGGCCCAACTCAGCAGTATTTGCTTTCGGTGGCCATCCGTGAATTTGCTGCCGCGATTATTGCAATCCTGCTTGGCGCATGTGATACGCCGCAGCGCATTGCCGGCGCTCTTGTCGCCCTGCAGGAAACCCAGCGCCTGACCAGCGCCGCGTAAAACTTTGTACCGAGGAAAGACCAATGCAAGCCAACCACATCACATACCGGAACGGCTGGCGCCTGAATGGCATGCCCGCCAACGCCGCAGATATCAGACCGATATTTGAAGATCGCCAGGCTGCCGCGCATGCCGTCTGGGAACAATACGAGCAGGGCAAGGCCGCGCTGCGTGAGGAAAATTTATCGCCAGAGCAGTACCAGGACGCGTGCCGCCAGCTTGCAGACTCGCTGGGGATCTGATCATGAGCATGGAAATGATGGTGCAGGCCATGAAAATCAAAGTCGGCAACCCGCTGCGTAAACTTGTGCTGCTGAAACTGGCCGACAATGCCAGCGATCAGGGTGAATGCTGGCCATCGGTGCCTTACATCGCAGAGCAGTGCGAGATCTCCGAGCGCTCGGTGCAAAATCACATTCGACAGTTGGTCAAAGATGGGCTGGTGCGCATCGAAAAACGCCTGGCGGAGAATGGGCTTAATCGCTCAAATGTTTACCACATCACCTTATCTGGCAGTGGTGCAAATCCTGCACCAGGTGGTGCAGCTCCTGCACCAGGTGGTGAATCTCCTGCACCAGGGGGTGGTGCAGCTCCTGCACCCAGAATCAGTCAGTCTTTTGAACCAGTCAATGAATCACCCCCTAACCCCCAGGAGGGGGACGACGCTGGCGCGCCGGATAAGTCAAAAATTAAATATCAGGACGTGGCTGACGCCTACAACGAAATTCTGGGTGATCGTCTGCCAAAGGTGCAGGAGCTGAACGACAAGCGCAAACGCCAAATCAAGCGCCTGCTGGGCGAGCTGCATGAACCGACCCTTGACGCGGTGAAAGCCTACCTCGAGACGTTCGCCGATACTGCTGGGCCGTTTTACTTCGGCGACAACAACCGCGGCTGGCGCGCCGGATTCGATTACCTGCTCCGATCCGAAGTGCTGGTTAAAACCCGCGAGGGTTCGCTATGACACCGCAGGAGATGGAAGCGACCGTGCTGAGCGGCCTGCTGGTTGGCGGCGCCACGCCTGACGCGCTGGACGTAATCGCCACCATGCCAGAGGACGCGTTCAGCATCCGGTTTTACCGCGAGGCTTACCGGGAAATTAAAAAACAGGCGCTGACGCACGGTGTGATCGACGTGGTGCTGATCAGCGAGGCGCTCGGCGGCGATAGCCTGGCTTCGCTGGTGGAAGTCAGCCGCATGCCCGGCACACTGGCCAACCTGAAAGGCTTCGCGACGCTGGCAACCAAGGGCTGGCGCAGCCGCCAAATGGCCACGATGCTGCAAGATGGCGCCGATAGCATCCGCAACGCCAGAAACCAAGAACAGCGCGACGCGGCGATCCAGTCGTCTGTAACCAAGCTGATCGAAATGTCTGCCGATACCGGCGGCGTGGTGCCGGTTCACCTGGGCGAGCTGCTGGGCGGTTACATGGACTTGATGGATCGCCGCATGAAGGGCGACGCCGGAATGCGCAACCTGTACAGCGGGATTGCTGAGCTGGATGCGATTACCGGCGGCTGGAACCCGCAGGATCTGATTGTGGTCGCCGGCCGCCCGGGCATGGGTAAAACCGAATTCGCGTTGAAGGTGATCGAGGGAGCTACGCGCGACGGTGGCGGGGCGCTGATTTTCAGCATGGAAATGGCAGCGCTGCAGATGGTTGAGCGCTCCGTCGCCGGGGCCGGAAACCTGTCAGTGTCGAAGCTGCGCAAGCCGGAATCGCTGTGCGACGAGGATTGGGGCCGCATACACACGGCGCTGGAGGTGCTGAACAACCGCGATATTTGGATTGTTGACTCGACCGATCTGAACGTTGACCAGATCCGCGCAATCACCGAAACCCACAAACGCCGATATCCGCATTTGGCCGTCGCCATGGTCGATTATCTGGGTCTGATCGCCAAGCCGAAAGCAGAGCGCAATGATCTGGCCATGGGCCATATTTCCCGCAGCCTGAAAACCATGGCCATGCGGAGCAAAACGCCGGTGCTGGCGCTGAGCCAGTTATCGCGGAAAGTCGATGATCGCCCGGTCACCGCCCGGCGGCCGACAATGTCCGACCTCAGCGAATCCGGCAAGGTTGAACAGGACGCCGACAGCATCGTGTTGCTGTACCGCGACGGGGTTTATAACCCGGACGGTCCGGCGGCTCGCTACGCAGAAATCATCGTTGGTAAAAACCGATTCGGCCCCGGCGGCACGGTTTACCAGGAGTTTAAAAACGGCCACTTCGTCGCTTGTGATCAGGCGCTGGCTTTGGAGACAACTCGAAATCAGAATGACGCAGGGCAGTTAAAAAAAATGGAACGGCCATATACTACTAAGAAGTTCTAACATCAAATGTTAATGTAAATAGGGAATATAGATAACGGAGTAACCATGAACAACAAGAAGACGCGGAAAATAAAAGTAAGTAAGCAAACACCTGACTCTTATCGGTTTAGTATTTTGGTTTGCGACTTAGATGAGAAAGATGATCTTGAGGCTGTTATCATGGGGGGCGCATATCTCGAACGAATTCTAGAGGTTAGCATAGTTTCTAAACTTATGGAGATAAATCCAAATTTTGACCTGGAAACCTTTGCTTCACATTCCATGTTAAAAGACTTTGAACATAAAATAACGATGGCTCTTCACCTTGGTATCTTCGATGTTGCTATATACAAGCAACTGAAATTGATAAAAGATATTAGAAATATGTTTGCGCATAGTGTGGTTTCCCTTGGATTCGATAATGAGGCTATTAAAAACAAAGCTGCGAATCTGGATCCATTCGAAATATATGATGTGAGTGGTTCAGCGGCGGAGCTCCCTGGGATTACAAAAATGGATCTTGATGTTGATTATACATTCATCAATGAAAATGGTAAGGAAATTTCAGGAAAGGAACATATGTTTGTCATAAGTGGAAATCAAAGGATATGTGCTTATATGTGCAATAAGGAAAGAAATAGTATTATCACTTCAAGAGATAAGTTTATTTATAGTGTTCAAATGGCTTGGCTGTTATTAATGGTTGGTGTGTTCTCTAAAAATATAAATTTAATTACTAATGAGGTGATTACATCGTTTAATTGAAAACTACTTAGGAGCCGATGCTTGACCAACATCGGTTATTTCTAACTTGAGGAAAGACCATGAGCACTATCAACGAAATGATCCGCGATAAGCGGTTTGTGATGGATGACGGCTGCGACCACGCGCCGGCGATCCTTGACCGCATCAATCAAGCAGCCCGCGCCCGTTCCCGCGCACCGTACTGCCCACCGCCAAAACCCCAGCGCGTCGCCCGGCCGGCAGCTGAATCCAGCCCAATCATCAAAATCGGTGACCGTATCAGCTACGGCCGCCGGGTGATGACCGGTATCTACGAGCTGCAGCGTCTAGGACGCTCCCCCGAGTGCATCGCGCTGATGCTCCGCATGCCCCTCGATCGTGTGCTGCACATTCTGAAGCCTCTAACGGCCATACGACGCGAAATTCAGAAAAGCGTGGCAAGTGGGTTACCCCCACGGGAAAAAGACGTTATGCGCCGTCTGGCGGCTGAATCGAGGGCATAAACCATGGCCGGGCAATCGGACTATCTGCCGCCCGGCCTGCCATTCAATCGAGGCGCCTGGACGCAGGAACAACGCGATTTAGAACAGTTCGACCTGCGCGCCTGTGGCCTGGTTCGCGATTTATTCGCGAGGAAGATCACCCGCACAAAGGTGCTGGTGGCGATTGAAGAGGTGCCGGAGCAATACCGGGAACATTTCAGAGCACGCCTGAATTACTGGCGTGATCGTATCATAGCGATGGCTTAATTTCTTGGTTGTAAAATGTTCATCTCTGTTAAGTTGCACTAATCACTCATAATGTGCACAAATCTCGATTTTTGAATAAATTTTTGATTGATGCATGCGTTCCAAAATACAATAAGTTGTTTATGCTTTGTATTTTGGTTAATAAAGGGGCAGTGAAGTGGCAAAAGCTAATAAAGCTAACGATGAAAATGAAAATAATTTACCTGATGAACTAAATGGAGGGGCTCCAGTTTGCGGGATAGTAATGCCAATAGCTAATACAGCAGGATATCCAGATGGGCATTGGACTGATGTCTACGGTATCTTGTGCGAAGTAGCCAAAAAGGCAGGGTTTGATCCCTGCATGGTTAGTTTTGACGAGGATATTGGCGTAATCCATAAGCGAATAATTCATAATTTATATAAGAACCCTATAGTTGTTTGTGATATTAGCTCTAGAAATGCTAATGTAATGTTTGAATTGGGAATGCGGCTTGCATTTGATAAACCAACAATAATTATAAAAGATAAAGTGACTCCTTTTTCTTTTGATATATCATCAATTGAACATCTTGAGTACCCCTCCGACTTGAGGTATCAGTCTATTAACGAATTTAAGAGTAAGCTGGAGTCTAAAATAAAAAAAACCTACAGGCGCTCACAATCAGAACCAGAGTATTCTACCTTTCTCAAGGACTTTGGCACATTTACTGTTTCACGTTTGGATGAAAAAGAGGCCTCATTCAATGAGGTTCTGCTTGAAGAATTCAAGGAGCTTAAAAAATCAATATCTATGCAGATAAACAGAAGTAACCATAGCAGGGGCCTCCCAAGAAGTCCCTTAGGTGATATTGCAAATGCTACGAGTGAAAATTCCCTCGCATTTGGATCTGATGGTCTTGGTGGTAAATTATCCGACATATTGGAAGCCATGATTGAATTGAAAGGTTCGCATGGGGTTGAAATTCCGTCCTTGAGAAAGGTTAACGATGACTTGGTGATTATGACGTTTGATAAAGTTATATCACCTGAGCATAAGGAATTGATAAAAGAAGCAATGGTAAGGTTCTGATGAAATCATGAAAATAGACATTTATTACGTTAAAAAACTATTGGATTTGTTTGAGCTAGCTCCCACTGCTGATGTGACTATCAATTATTTAAGTCAAAGTGGGATTGATTACAATACAGATAAGTTTGTATTTCATATGAGAGTATTACAAGATGGTGATTTTTTAAGGAGGTGCGACGGTAAGCTAGGATTTGGTTTGGATGTTGGCTTAAATGGCCACCGCATGTGGACGATAACCCCATTAAGGCTAACAGCCAAAGGTCATGAATTCATCGAAGCTTTGCACCAAAAAGAGACTTGGGAAACAGTAAAATCTAATTTCAAAGATGCAAGTCTATCAACAGTGTCAACGCTAGCGAAACAGCTTGCAGCTGGTTACGCTAAAAAGAAGGTTAAGGATATCACTGGCATCGATATTGACTAATCAGTTGGTTAGCTAGACTGAGTTTGTATCAAGAATGATACAGAATTATCACCTGTTTATTTGTACAGCATGGTGTTCTAATAAGCTTGCGGTACACAATAAAGAGATAGCTAGTTGATTGATATTGAAGACTTGAGTGAGTCATTGCCTAGCACCGGAAGAATGGTTGTCACCTGTGAGAATGGAGCGATAACCGGCACTCGCATCCTTAAGGATAACGAGCACATAGCATCACTTAACGCGTTGATTGATTTGGCAAAATCCGCAGGTTATTCAGTTGTGAGACCTGATGGAAACGCGCTATAATTAATGGGCTGGACTGAACACCCAGCCCGTTCGAATTCTGAGCAACTGCTGCGCCACCGGAGAGCACCCAATGGCGCAGTATTCGTTTGTAAAATCCGCAGGAAATTTGTTAGTGCCGGCCACCCCGGACGCGATCGAATTCCTGAAAACCAAAGTGAAGATCGGCGCCGTCCTGTATGCCGACTTTAGCCAGGCTCGCAACCCGGCTTTTCACCGCAAATATTTCTCCCTGCTGAATCTCGGCTTCCAGTATTGGGAACCGACCGGCGGCGCCATATCGCCGACCGACAAAGAGCTGGTTACCGGTTACGTGAAATTCCTCGCGTATTATGCCGGGAACGAAAGCACGCTGCAGGCAGCCGCCGACGAATATCTGCAGGATGTAGCAGAAAAGCGCGCCGGGAATATCAGCGCCGCAAAATCGTTCGAGGCATTCCGCGCCTGGGTAACGATCCAATCCGGCCATTACACCGCATACCAGATGCCGGATGGCAGCGAGCGCAAAGAACCCCGTAGCGTATCGTTCGCGAAAATGGACGATATTGAGTTCGCCCAGCTCTACAAAGCCACAATCGACGTGCTCTGGAATTTCATTCTGTTCCGCGCGTTCCCAAATCAGCAGGCTGCAGAAAACGCCGCCTCCCAACTGCTCAGCTACACGGCATAGGGGGAACCATGGCGACCAAAGACGAAAAGCAATGGTTATCCGACGTGGCAGATCTTGGCTGCGTAGTCTGCCGCAATCTGGGTTACGGCTCATCCCCAGCTGAAATACACCATATCCGCACAGGACAGGGAACAGCACAGCGCGCTACCCATAAGCAAACCCTCCCGTTATGTCCACCGCACCACCGCATTGGCGGCCATGGTGTGGCTGTGCACGCAGGAAGGAAAACATGGGAGAAGAATTACGGCTCTGAGCTGGAATTGCTGGAACAAGTCACAAGGGAAGTGGAGGAATTGCGCGAATGCAGAATTTAATCCTATCCCTAAGACCAGCAGGAAATAGAGAAAAGTCAAAAGGCACCCAGCGGTGGGAAAGAACAAAATCCTGTTTGGCCCATCTTATTGCAATGGCCGGCGGCGTGTTCGTCTCTCTCTATGCTCGCGCACGCGCGCGTTTAGGGGGCTGATCATGCCTCTCGTCGCAACATTCCGCACAGACTGGTTTCGCGTGATTACCGATATCAACCGCACCCGCATGGCAACGCAGAGCATCGCCGAGGAATTGGGCGTGTCGAAATCTGCCGTTCTCGGCTGGAAATCGGGATCTGAACCGCGTCACGGTGACGGCGAGGCGTTGATCGCCCTCTGGTGCCAAGCAACAGGCTCAGACCGTGGCAGCCTGCCGACCGTGCTTTACCGGCAGTGGTGGACGTTCAAGCGTCCGGTAATTGGTCGGGAATCCGACCGCAAGCAGGGCAGACAATGACCGCTCATCAACCCACGGAGTAAACGCAATGGGACGACCACGTAAAGAAATCCAAACCCCGGGGCAGGAAAATCAGCGTGCGGATGAAAACGCTGCTGACGCGCTGCTGTTGAATTCTGTCGCGCAGCATCCCGCAAATACGCTGGAACAGCTGAACGCCGCCACCGCTGGCGCTACGGTGATTACCGTCCAGGAGCCACAACGCAGTGAAGAAGAATTGGCATTGGCTGCCCGTAACGCGCTACTGGGAACTATCAACGAGCAGGGAGCCGCCATCATCACGAAGTTTGAAGCGTACGCTTTCATCGATGAAAACGGCCATCCGCTGACCAATAACCTCGAATTCCTCAACCTGGTGAAGAAAGCCACCGATGTGGCTACCCGGGACACCAGCCCGATGGTGACGAACGAAGAGGGCAAAAAGCAGCCAGCACCAGGCAAACCTGTTTTAACCGAACACGGCTGGCACGTACCAGGCTAAGGAAACCGCTATGTGTGGATCTGCACCGAAAGTAGTTCAGACCGACCCGCAGGCTGAGGCAGACGCAGCAGCAGACGCCGCGGCTAAATCTGCAAACGCCGACGCCGCAAGCCGCAAGAAACGCAAGAAAGGCTCCTCACTGCTGGCCAGCGGTGCAGAGGGCGCCGCCGATGCTGGTGATTCACTGCTCGCAAGCGGCGCTCAGGCGGCAGGCAACAAATCAACGCTGGGGGCGTGATTGATGGACGACACCGCCGCAAGGCTGATTAAACGCGTGAACACGCTCAAGGCTTCCCGTCAGGTTCACGAAAGTGTCTGGCGGGAGTGCTACGACTACACGTACCCGCTGCGCGGCGCTGGTTTCTCGTCTGAGGTGCTGGACGCCCAGAGCGCAAAGCACAAGGTGGCCAAGCTGCTGGACGGCACGGCGACCGATAGCTCGCGCATGCTGGCGTCTGCTCTCATGTCCGGCATGACGCCGGCTAACGCGCAGTGGCTGAATCTCGACAGTGAATCCCTGCCGGACGATGCCAAAGCGTGGCTTTCTACCTGCGCAACGCTGGTGTGGGAAAACATCCACGCGGCCAACTTCGACGCCGAGGGCTACGAGGCAAATCTCGATGTGGTTTGCGCTGGCTGGTTTGTGCTGTACGTCGATGAAGACCGGGACGAGGGCGGCTATTCATTCCAGCAGTGGCCATTGGCGCAGTGCTACGTCGCATCGACTCGCAAAGACGGCATCGTTGATACGATTTTCCGCTGCTACCAGCTGACCGCCGAGCAGGCGATCGCCGAGTTTGGCCAGGATGCCGTAAGCGAGAAGATCCGCGACGCCGCCAAGAAAAAGCCAGACGACAAGTTTGATTTTCTGCACGCGATCTTCCCGCGTACGAATTACATGGTTAACGCGCGCCTGGCTAAAAACCTTCGCTTCGCGTCATACAACATCGATGTGACCGCCAAGAAGGTGGTGCGTGAATCCGGCTATCACGAATTCCCATGCTGCGTGCCGCGCTGGATGAAAATCCCCGGCGGTTCGTACGGCATCGGCCCGGTTTATGACGCGCTGCCCGATTGCAAGGAGCTGAACGAAACCAAACGCATGGAGAAAGCCGCACAGGATTTGGCGATTTCAGGCATGTGGATCGCAGAGGATGACGGCGTGCTTAACCCTCGCACGGTGAAGGTGGGGCCGCGTCGCATCATCGTGGCCAACAGCGTCGACAGCATGAAGCCGCTGCTCACTGGTTCCGATTTCAACGTCGCATTCACCGCTGAGGAACGTCTGCAGGCGTCAATCCGCAAAATCATGATGGCCGACCAGCTGCAGCCGCAGGACGGTCCGGCCATGACGGCCACCGAAGTGCATGTGCGCGTCGCGCTAATCCGCCAGTTGCTGGGGCCGGTATACGGACGATTCCAGGCGGAATACCTGCAGCCGCTGGTTGAGCGCTGTTTCGGTATCGCGTTTCGCGCTGGCGTGTTCCCTGAGCCGCCGGAGAGCATGAACGCTGCCAACTTCAACGTGCGCTATATCTCGCCGCTGGCGCGCGCACAGAAGCTGGAAGACGTCACAGCGATTGAGCGTTACGCCCAGAACGTTATGCAGCTGGTTCAGGTTTACCCGGACATTATCGACAACATGGACAGTGACGAAGCAAGCCGCGTTGTTGGCGAGGCGTTGGGGGTACCGGCCAAGGTTATGCGCTCGTCGGCGGACGTTTCCACGCTGCGCGACCAGCGCGCCAAGGTGCAGCAACAACAGCAACAACAGGCATTGCTGATGCAGGCCGGCCAGCAGGCGGCAGGCGCGGTAGGACAGAGTGCTGGTGAAGCAATTGGCCAACAACTGGCGGGGGGCTGATGGGTATCAAGAAAGTTTCACCACTGGATTACAAGCGGCTGTTTGAAGAGACGGCCGGCGGCACCGAGGTGCTGGATGAATTAACCCGGCGCTTCGGTGGATCGATTTTTGTGAAGGGCGGCCCTGAGGGTGACCGCCAAACCTGTTTTAAGGCCGGGCAACGCGATGTGCTCGATTTCATTTTGCGCCAGCTTAATCTGGCAGACGGAGTAAACGACGATGTGGAAGATTAAACACTTATTCATGAATGCGGCTAGCGAAGTTGGGGAAGGTGGCGGCACTGGTGACGGCGGCAACCCAGGCACCGGCGATGGCGGCAGCACTTCCTTGCTGAGCACTGGCGCGCAGAATCAACCAGGCGGCGATGATTGGGTGCCTGAGAAATTCCGCGTCATGGGCGAGGACGGGAAAATCAATATCGAAGGGTCCGCGCGCAAGCTGGCCGAGTCCTATACGCACCTGGAAAAACAGCGCGGCACCAGCGCGGCACCGAAAACCGTAGACGAGTATGCGCCTACCGTTGAAGTTGAGGGCTTCAAGTGGGACGAGTTCAAGGCCGACCCTGAGATGCAGGGATTCCTCAAGGCGGCGCACGCCAAGGGCATCACTAACGATCAGATGGGCTTTATCCTCGGCGAGTACATGAACCGCGCTCCGGCGCTGGTGGGCGGTGCTGCAGAGCTGGATCAAGAGGCGGCAGCTACCGAGCTACGCGGCACGTGGAAAACCGATGCGGAATTCCAGAAAAATATCGGGCTGGCGCACCGCGCGTTTATGTCGCTGGCTGACCCAACCGACCAGGGCAAGATGGACGAGATCGGCAACAACCCGATGGTAATCCGCATGCTGGCGAAAATCGGTGCAGAAATGGGTGAGGATACCCCTGTAGGCAATGGCCAAATCAATCTCGAAGAACAGCAGAGCATCCGCGACCTGATGAAGTCCGAGGCGTACACCAACCCGAAACATGCTGACTATGAGCGCGTTACAGCTCAGGTGCGGGATTTTTATCAACGAAGCTTCGGAAACCAACCCGTCGTTTAACCAGGTTAATAAAAAAGCCAGTGCTAATGCTGGCTTTTTTAGCTGCAGAGATTATTTTTTTTATTTATTATCACCCGGTTGAATTTTTATGTTCTTTCACGGGTGAAGTATGAGCGATTCAAAAGATGAAGGTTTAATCGATTCAGTTAAGAAAACACTGCTTGACAGGATAAATACGCCATTATTCGGTTTTATCTTGTTATCATGGATTATGTTTAACTGGGATAATATATTATTTGTAATGCTTAGTGATGTTAGTATAGAAAATAGAATTACTGCAATAAAGAAAAGTGGAGAGTTCCCATATAAAAACCTAATCTGTCCTGTTGCTTCTGGTTTTATTTTTAGTGTTGCATTCCCTTATATTCAGCTAGTTATATCTTATCTGCAAAGATGGGCTCAGAAAGCAATTGATAAAAACAAAGAGCTTAAGGAGATAGATGAGTGTGAAATTACAAAGAATTTAGCTCGAAAAAGGGTGGAAGCTGCCACTGCAATGGATATGGTAAAAGAAAGCGTAGGCTTAGAAATCGCAATGAAACGGCAAGAAATAGCAAAGGTTGATTTTGATATAGCTGAGTTGGAGAGGGTCTTTAAAGGACTATCCTCCGATGTTTCAAAGAAGAGGCAAGAGGTTGAAAATCAAGAAACGTTATATAAAAACATTAAGGATGATGTGCAGTTTATCGAGCGCAGGCTAGTAGAGTTGCGCGAAGTAGAAGGTGAGCTAGTCAAAAAAATAGGTTCTAGTGAGCTGCTTGTTAAAGGGTTTTCAGAGATAAACAAAGATGTTATAAATCTGGTTGATGGCATAAGAAATGAAATTAATATATATGTAAGAGAGTTGTCAAGCAAAGGAATTGCAGTTGGGGAGTTTAATTCCAACAAATTTAGCATCCCTGGAGACGAGGAGCTAGCTAATTTTATAAAGCGTATTGATAGAGGCGTGAGTACGATTCAGTTAATATCGACAGAGCAATTTAGTAACATATTAAACAGGCCTTAATTAGATTTAATGCCAGTGCCGCATGTGTACTGGCTAACAATCCTCTTTTCACCCTCAGAAATGGTCGGGATTCCGACCGCCCACTTCGCACATTATCACTCCAACAGCCCGGCGTGGTAGCCGGATAACTGATATCTCCCGCCAGGCGTATGCGCCACTCGCCTGGTGTATTCAGGGCCGGTAACCCGATAACCCTCAGGCGATAATCTTTGGAGTGATAAAAAATGGCTTTTGATCCGAACAAGAACATGATTACCGCCGCCTTTGTGCAGCAGTTCCATGATTCTTTCGAAATCGCATCGCAGCAGAAGGACTCGCGCCTGCAGGCTGCCGTACACGATCGCGGGATGATTACCGGCGCATCGTTCACAATCAACGACATGGGCACCATCGAGATGAACCCAATTACCGAGCGCTTCGGCGATACGGTTTGGGATCTGCCTGAAGCTGGCACACGTAACGCGCTGATGGCGGATTACGGTGTGTTCGTGCCGGTGGAAAAACGCGACCTGCGCAAGCTGATCGCCGACCCGCAGGGGCCATATCTGCAGCTGACCCTGGCGGCCGCGAACCGCAAAAAGGACGACGTGATTTATCGCGCGTTGCTGGATACCGTTCTGCGCAAAACCTCGAACACTGGCGCCTACGCTCCTGTGGCGCTGCCGGCGTCGCAGAAGATTGTGGCCGGCGGTACCGGCATGACCAAGGCCAAGCTGATCGCCGCCAAGGCCATGTTCCGCCGCAACGAGTGTGACGAGCAGAACGGCGAAGAGCTTTACATCACCTACAACGCCGACATGCTGACGCAGATCCTGAGCGATACCACCCTGACCAGCGCCGATTTCATGGCGGTGAAAATGCTGCAGGAAGGTGCGGTGTCCGGCAACTGGTTGGGCTTCAAGTGGTTGGCATACGAAAAACTGGACTCGGCCAGCTCCGGCGATCCGGCTGTCACCACCAAGACCGCCACCGCCTGGTGTAAGTCTGCAGTGCATTTCGGTACCGGTGCCGAGTACAACACCGATATCGGCCCGCGCCGCGACAAGAACAACACGATTCAGATTTCTGTCGACGCGTCCTATGGCGCCGGCCGCGCAGCCGAAAACAAGGTTGTCGCGATCGACTTCACCGCTTAATGCCAGCGCTCCCTTGCCGGGGGTAACACCCCGGCCTTTTTCATGAGGTACCGCTATGGCTTCCAGTATTTCTATCTGCTCAAACGCTTTGCTCGCGCTCGGTGCTCATCCGATCAACAGCTTTGACGAAAACACAGAACACGCCCGCCTGTGCTCCAACATTTACCCGACAGTGCGTAATGACCTGCTGCGTAAGCACCCATGGAATTGCGCGGTTAAACGCGTATTGCTTTCACCCAGCAGCACGGCGCCAGCGTTTGGATTCGGCTTTCAATTCCCGCTACCGGGTGACCTGATTCGCATCTTGTCCGTCGGCGAAGATTGGGACGATATCCCGTACCGCATCGAGGGCAATAAGCTGCTGGCCAATCAAAACGCGATCCGCCTGCGCTATATCTTCCGCAATGAAGATGAATCGACCTGGGACTCGGCGCTAGTCAATCTGGCAGAAGCCACCATGGCGGCCAAGCTGGCCTATGCGGTAACGGCATCCGCTAGTCTGCGCGACAGCCTGACCCAAGAGGCGGCCTATCTGCTGCGCCAAGCCAAGTCTATCGACGGGCAGGAAGAACCGCCGGAAGAGCTTGGCGGCTATCCAACTTACGATTCGAGGTTCTGACCGTGCGCGCCAACCTGATAAAAACCAATTTCACCGCCGGCGAGATTTCCCCGCGTCTCATGGGCCGCGTTGATATCGCGCGTTACGCCAACGGCGCCAAGCAGATCGAGAATGCGGTTTGCGTGGTGCAGGGCGGTGTTATGCGTCGCCCTGGCACCCGTTACGCAGCAGTGGCCAAATACGGCGACCGCGGCGCCCGGCTGATCCCCTACGTTTTTAACCGCTCTCAGGCGTACGTTTTGGAGTTTGGCGACGGCTACCTGCGGATTTTCCAGAACGGTGCGCAGCTGGTGAACGACGACAACACCCCGTATGAAATCGCCAGCCCGTACAGCTCCGCCATGCTGCCGGCCGTAAATTACGTTCAGGGCGCCGATACCATGTTTCTGGTGCACCAGGGCGTGAAGCCTCACCGACTGCAACGGCGCGGGCAGCTTGATTGGGTGCTTGAGCCATGCCCATTCATCGTTGAGCCGTTCGACGAAATCCGCGATACGCCGGAAAAATGGTGCAAGCCGTCAGTTAAGGAGTTTGTCGGCTCAGAAATCACGCTGACGCTGAGCGACGACGAGCCACCGAAAGACAGCGAGGATTCGGCACCATTCACCGGCCCCGGTTGGGTTGCCGAGGATGTTGGCTCATACGTCCGTATCAACAGCGGCCTGGTGCTGATCAAGAGCATCACCAGCGAGCAGATTGCCGTCGGCGTCATCCGCACTGACCTAACCGCCACACAGGCAGCGTCGCCGGGTGCGTGGACTCGCGAAGACACGGTATGGACTGACGAATTCGGCTACCCTGGCGCAGTGACGCTGCACCAACAGCGCCTCGTTCTGGCCGGCTCAGTCAGGTACCCGCAAACCATCTGGTTCAGCGAAACTGGCGTTTACCTGTCGTTTGAGCTGGGTACCGACGACGACAAGGCGATCAGTTTTACGCTTTCTTCCGACCAGCTCAACCCGATTGTGCATCTGGCGCAGATGAATACGCTGATCGCGCTAACGTACGGCGGCGAGTTCACGATCACCGCTGGCAACGATGCGGCGATCACCCCGACAAATATCTCGGTGAAAAACCCCAGCCCTTACGGCTGCAACGGGATCCGCCCGGTGCGTGTCGGTACCGAAATCATGTTCGTGCAGCGCGCCGGCCGCAAACTCTATGCCGTGGCCTATGACCCGGACAGTTTTGTTTCGTATTCCGCCAACGATATGACGGTGCTGGCAGAACACATCACCGCCGGCGGCGTGATCGATATGGCCTACCAGCAGCAGCCCGACGCTTTTATTTGGCTGGTACGCACCGACGGCGTGATGGTGACGATGGCAATCGACCGGGCGCAGGAGGTGATCGCCTGGTCACGCCAGATCACCGCCGGCGGATTTGAGTCGGTAGCGTCGATCCCGTCGGACAGTAACGACGTTGTTTACGCGCTGGTTCGCCGGGAGATTGGCGGCCAGGTGGTTCGCTATGTCGAGGTGTTCGACTCTACGCTGTATACCGACGCCGCCGTAACCGGCAGCAGCGAGGCCGGTGCAACAACGTGGGCAGGGTTAAATCACCTCGAGGGGCAGACCGTCGATGTTGTCGCTGACGGTTCTGTGATGCCTGTGCAGGTGGTTTCCGGCGGGCAGATCACCCTGACGCGAAAAGCTCACCGCGTGGAAATCGGTCTGCATTTTGAATCCACGATCCAAACGCTCACGCCAGAAGTGGGCACCACAGAGGGCACAACGCAGAGTGCCAAGAAGCGCACCAGCGAAGTGACAATGCGTTTCCTCGAAACCACCGGCGCCGAGTGCAACGGCCAAGTTATCCCGTTCCGTACCTTCGGCCCGAAAATCCTTAACCAGCCGGCGCCACAGTTTACCGGCGATCACTACTTCGGAAAATTGGGCTGGGAGAAAGGCGAGGACACGCTACTGATTCAGCAGCGCCAACCGCTGCCGTTCCACCTTCTGGCCATTATCACAACGTTCACCAGTAACGGGGGCTGACAATGATCCGCAACGCAACCGCCGGGGATATCCCGGCACTGATTGAGCTTGGCGCCCGCATGTACCTGGAGTCGCGTTACGCGGAAACTTCGCCATTCGACGAGCAAAAATGCGCCGAACTGGCGCGCCACCTGATCGCTGCTCCTGGCGGGTGCGTGCTGGTGGCCGAGCATTGCGGGCAGGTGATCGGCTGGCTGGCCGGCGGCATCGCCGAGCAGTGGTTTTCGCGTAAGCTGATGGCGTTCGAGTACGGGTTATTTATTGCGCCTGAGCATCGCGGCGGATCTGCAGGTCCGCGCCTGGCTAAATCCTTTATCGCGTGGGCCGCTGACCATGGCGCCGCCGTTATCAATATGGGCATCACCACCGGCGTGCACGAAGAACGCACCGGGGCGATGTATGAACGTCTTGGCCTGTCGCGCACTGGCCTGTTGTATTCGAAGGAGATTTGATTATGTGCACTGGGTTAGAGGTGGCAGTGATCGGTTCGTCGGTGCTGGCTGCCGGCGGCGCTGTCGCTGGCGGTATTCAGCAGCAGAAAATGGCGAATTACCAGGCGGATCAGGCAAACGCCGATGCCGAGGCCGCACGCGCGTCAGCACGCGTACAGGCCGACAGAATCAGAAAGGCAGGGCGTGAGCAGGCCGCACAGGCAAACGCGGCGCTGGCGGCGTCTGGCGTCGAAACTGGCGAAGGTACTGCGCTGCGCATCACATCCGGCATAACCGGCGACGCCGAGCAGGACGCCTACACGACGATCCTGAAAGGCATGAACACCGGCGCGCGGTACAACGCGCAGGCGCAGGCCGACCGACTCAGCGGCCGCAATGCGGCGACGTCCGGCTATATCAATGCGGGCAGCTCGCTACTGTCTGCCGCCGGAACCGGTTACTCCGGCTGGAAAAAAGCCAATCCAACAACCACGACGAATACCGGAACCGCGGCGTCGAATAACATGTTCTCGAATATGGGGGGGCGCTGATGCGGATACCTACCGGAAATTTTGGCAATGTGGTGCCGGAGGCCCAGCGTACGCGCATTGACGTTGGGAACGTTGGTGCTCCTGCAAATGCATTGCAGCACCTGGCGACTGTTGGGATCGGTGTTGCCGAAGATCAGCAGCGCCGAATTGCCCAAGAAAACCAGAGCCAGCTGCAGGCGCTGACGCTGCAGCTTGATGATTTCAGTAACGGGCTGGTTAACGATCCTGACCATGGCTTACTGGCACAACAGGGAACCAATGCGGAAGGTGCGACCAAAAACTACACCAGCCAGTACGAGGACTTTGCGAACAAACTTGCAGCTGATTTACCGCAGGAAATGCGCGAGCAGTTCCAGCAGCAGGCAATTGCAAAGCGCATTCAGCTCGAGCGCACAGGATTAACCCATGAATTGAGCCAGCGCCGCCAGGTGGAGCAGGGTAATTTTGAGTCGACCATAGCGAACAGCTCCACGCGTGCGCAGAGCTATTGGGGTGACAACGTTAATTATCAGTTAGAGGTTGGTAGCGCGCAGCAGCAGATCGCTGAGTATGGTAAAGCTCACGGTTGGACGCCGGAACAGGTAACCGAACAACAAAATAATTACGTTAAAACAACCGCATATAAAACCATGGAAAACCTGGTTGCGTCGGATGCCGACACGGCCGCTAGGCTGATGAGCGAGCCTTCTGACGTGGGCGGCGCGGTGCGCTACAGCGGTGGCGGCGCTTCTGATCCGGTAGGGCTTCGCAATAATAACCCCGGCAATCTGGTTAAAACTGCCAATACCTGGGACGGGGAAGTAAAAGGCGATGGTCGTTTTGCGTCGTTCGCTACACCGGAACACGGGCTGCGCGCGCTATGTAAAAATCTGCTGGCCTACAACAAACGCGGTTACACCACGGTTGAGCAAATTATCGGGCGGTGGGCGCCACCAAACGAAAACGACACTGCAGCCTACACGGCATCGGTATCTAAGGCTCTTGGCGTGCCGGCTGACAAACGTCTTGATCTGACCGATATCAATACGCTTACCGCGCTGTGTGCCAGCATCACCCAACATGAAAATGGCAGCAATCCCTATTCGCAAGAGCAGATCACCACCGGTGCTATGGCTGCATTGGGAATGACCGCATTACCCCAGCCAGATGGTGGAAATTTGCGTGCAGCTGGCGCAGCAACAGCGGTTACTCAGCTCGACCCGGTACAGCTGGCGCGACTGCGTAGCATGGCGCAAGGGCAGTTAAGCCAACAGCAGCGTGAATATCGTGCCGGGCTGGAAAGTGAGCTGAAAGACTTCAACGCCGTCGCCTACCAGGGCAAGAGCTATCCCCGAGAGTTTAGCGAGGGTGAGTTTGTCCGTGCTTATGGGTATGACGCCGGACAAAAAGAGTACGCCAGCTACCTCGACACACGTCAACTTAGCCGCGACATTTCGGTTGTACAACAGCTATCTCCGGGCGGTCAGCAGGCGCTGCTTAACGCACGCGAGCCGTCACCCGGCGAAGGGTTCGCCGAATCGTCTAAGCGATACGAAACCTTGCAAAAAGCCGTGGCGTACGTGAACAAAGTACGTGAAGCCGATCCCATCCTTTATGCCGCCGGCCAGCAGCAGGTAAACCCGCTGGACATGCAATCCCCTGAGGCATTCGGCAGTAGTCTTACAAACCGCGCGAGCGCCACCCCGGAGATCGCCCGGCACTACGGAACGCCATTAACCGTATTTTCAAAGGCAGAAGCATCGCAGATTGGCGATATGCTGCGTACCGCGCCGGCGTCGCAGTCAGTTGCCTACCTGGATGCGATGCGCCAAGGATTAGGGACTGGCGCGCAGTATTCAGCAGCGCTGCAGCAGGTTAGCAGTTACGCCCCATCCGCTGCTGTTGCGGGCGCGATTATGGGTAAGAGCGGTAATGTGATCGGTAAGTCCGGATGGTTCTCAGACTCCATGGTAAACCCCGATGATGCGGCAAAAACAATCATCGAAGGGGCTAATGCTCGGGCCGGGATCACCACCAAAGTGAACGGGGTGGAGAACAAAACGAAAGGAATCGAGATACCGAAAGATTCCGATCTGCGCCCTGATTTTGTTGATGCAGTTGGGAACGCCTTTGCCGGTGATGCTGCTGGCGCGTCACAGGCCTATGAGGTGGCCAAGGACTACTACGCTGGGCTGATGGCCAAGAAGGGCGATGTTTCTGGCGAGTATGACCGTGACGCATGGACTCAGGCAATCAACGTCGCAACGGGTGGCGTTTACGATTACAACGGGCAGGGAGAGGTCTTGCTGCCGTGGGGAATGTCAGAGGGACAATTTGATTCTGCCGTAAACACTGCGTGGCAATCCCAGATCGTTGATGCCGGAATCAAAGCGCCTCCTGGACAATATGGGTTGCAGAGCTTTGGCGACAGCCAATACCTGATAAAGCTGGGAGCCGGCTACCTGCTCGGAAAGGATGGTAATCCGGTCGTGCTCCGCATCAACGCTGAGCGCGTTCGCCTCGGAAATGGAGGGATACCGCAGTGAGTTATTTCGGATTCAACCAGGCGCAGCAAAATAGGGAGCTGGCGACGGCAGCAGAAAATCCGATTGGCTCCGCCCGCTCTGATGCTGATTTTTTTGATGGCGCATTCACTGCCCCTTTCAAGGGGCTTTACGCCGGGGTTACACAGGCCGATCAAGTTGCATGGGCTGGTGTGGATGCCGTTGTGTCACCGATCTCGCGGGCTGTTAATGATGCGTTCGGGGTGAACGACACCTCTGAAAGTTTCATCAAGAATCAGCAAAAGCTGGCGGAACAGCAGGTGCGAGCGTTAACGCCTGATGCCGGAACCACCGGTACCGCCGGTCAGGTGCTTTTCTCTCTGGCTGAGGTGGGCGGGCAGGCGGCGGCCGGCACGTTGTTGGGTGGGTTGCCCGGAGCTGCGGCAACAGTTGGCGGCTTGCAGGGTTTTTCCGATTACGAGAAGTCTCGCGCTGAGGGCGTGGATTATGGCACCGCTGTAGAAAAAGCGCTGGTTACTGGTGGTACTGCGGCGCTTGGCGCCGTGCTTCCTATGTCTCTTGGCCTGCGTGCTGGTGGTGCAGTAGCTGAAGGAGTTGGCGCTGCTCTTACTACCGGTGGCACGGCAGCGGGCGCAACTGCCGGTGCTGTTGCTCGGGCAGCGCCGGATCTGCTTTATTCAGCTGGCACCAACGTCGCCATGGGCATGGCGCAGCGCGGTTTGTCAGCGGAGATCCTCCGACGCGGTGGCTATGAGGATATGGCCCGTCAGTACGATATTTTCGATAACCAGGCGCTGGCGGTCGATGCCGTGCTCGGCATAGCTTTTGGCGGGCTCGGTCGATTTATCAATAGCCGGGGCGAAAGCGTGGCAGTGCGTAGCGCAGAGCCGGCAGAGATCGACGCGGCGCTGACTTCAAGCTCTCACCTCAACTATGAGGTTACGGCATCGCCTGGCGTTCCTGTAAGCGTCCTATCACGCAATGCGCATGCCCGTGCTATGGATAAAGCCATGACTGATGCGCTTGCTGGCCACCCGGTAGACGTCGGTTCATTGATGGATGGAGCCGAGTTTATTCAGCGCCGCCCGCGCGTCGATCTGGCATCGCAAGAGGTGCGTAAGGCGATGGGATTACCTGATGCCGTAATTCGCGACACTGACGCGGCTCGTTTCGACGATGTGGCCGGCGCCAATTACCTAGCCACACCGAAACCCAGAACGCGAGAGCAGATCCAGCAAGATGAAATTGCGGATGCGGAGCGCGCCATTCGCGGGGAAGAATCCCGCGCAACGGAGGCCGATACACTGGAGGCGCAACGCGCCATTTCCGACAACCCGGATCTGCAGGTTCATGTCGTAAACCCAGACGACAGCACAACGGTGGTAAGGGCTGCCGATCTGATGGCTGAGGCCGATCGCGACATGGCCAATGCCCAGCATGACGCAAATTTATTTGATGTGGCCGTGAGCTGCTTCCTGAGGAGATAATTTTATGAGAGACGAGTGCATTCAGGCGATCACCGCCGCATCACAGCGACCACTTACCGCCGCAGAAATAAAAGGGATTGAAGATCGCATCGTGAAAAATATGCGCAACCTCGCGCGTAACGATCCAGCCTCATGGCGCAATCTTAGCGAAGCGGAGCGCATGCAGCGCGCCGGGCAGATGGCGGCCAATGAATTGCAGCGAGAGGCTGCACTGAAAAAGCGGCGTGTTGCTTTAACCATTGCCGCGCGCCAACGCCTTGATAACTACATCAACAGCTACCAGGGCAAGGATGGAAAGCTCGAGGCGTTAAACCGCACCATAGCTTTTCACGCGGACGGCAAGGCTAATTTTCTTTCCGTTGAGTCGAGAACCAAGGCGACCCGCGATTATGCTCTGAGCCAGTTGGAGGAGCTTTTCGAAGCGATCGATCCGCGTTTCTTCCAGCTGCTCGAGGACAATCAAGGCGTGCGCGATCTGGTCTACGAGATGCGCGGGCAGGAAACAGGAAATCAGCGGGCGAAAAGAGGCGCCGAAGCGTGGCGACGTGTTGCAGAACTGCTGCGCCGGCGCTTCAACGATGCCGGCGGCGATGTAGGGTTCCTGGAGGATTGGGGGCTGCCGCAGCATCATTCCATGGAGAAGGTGGGCAAGGCGTCACAGGATGAATGGGTGGGCTTTGTCGTTGGGAAACTCGACCGCAATAAATATGTGAAAGAAAACGGCGAGATGATGAATGATGCGGAGCTTGCCGCGTTCCTGGGCGACGCCTACAAAACTATCGCCACTGGAGGTATGAACAAGCTTGGCGATAGCGGGCTGCGGGTTTCCGGCGCTCGGGCAAATCGCGGGAGTGCTGAACGGCAGATTCATTTTCGTGATGCCGAAACCTACCTCGAATACCAGCAGCGCTTTGGCGAAAAATCGATGTGGGATATTTTGGTAAATCACATTGATGGCGTGAGCAAGGATATCGCGCTGGTGGAAACCTACGGGCCCAACCCCGATCACGTATTCCGGTCTCTGCTGGATCAGCTGACCAGCGAGACAGCAAAGGCAAACCCGCAGCGGTCAGGGCGTATTAATCGCCTGCGTAACAGTACCGAGAGCCTTTACAATTTTGTTGCCGGAAAAACGCAACCCATCGCGAACCCACATATCGCGCGCTGGTCGGATAACGTCCGAAACTGGCTTGTTGCAACGCGGCTCGGTTCGGCGCTGATCTCTTCACTTTCGGATAATGGCACGATGTATCTTACCGCCAACGTGAACAATCTGCCCATGGCGCAGCTGTTGCGCAACCAGTTGGCAGCTATGAATCCGGCGAACAAAGAAGAGTTACGGCTTGCGCGCGGCGCCGGCCTATCGATGGAAACGCTGATCGGCAGCGTGAACCGCTGGGCGACCGACAACATGGGCCCGTCGGCGTCACGCTGGACGGCCAACGCGGTTATGCGCGCCAGCGGCCTGTCTGCCTGGTCGGATGCCCATAAACGCGCCTATGGTGTCACCATGATGGGCGGCGTGGGTAACCTGGTGCGCCAGCATGGCAGCCTTGGAAAAATCGCTGCTGATGATGGCCGGATCCTCAAAAGTAAAGGGATTACAGATCGTGACTGGGGTATTTGGCGTTTGGCTGAGCAAGAGGATTGGGGGAACGGCAATACAACCATGCTCACCCCGGAAAGTATCATGCGCATTCCGAATGAAAAACTCGAGGCATTTGGCAACCCTGAGCGCGTGAAGTTCGAGGTAATGCGCAAGCTTCTCGCCACTGTTTCCGAAGAGGTTGATATGGCGGTGATCTCGCCTGGCGCGCGGGAGCGGATGATCGCTGGTGCCGGCATGCAGCGAGGCACGGTTTCAGGGGAGCTTTGGCGCAGCCTGTTTCTGTTCAAATCATTTCCAATCTCGGTGATGATGCGCCATTGGTCGCGCGCAATGGGAATGCCATCAGCCGGCGGACGCGCTGCGTACCTCGCGACGTTCTTGGCCAGCACAACGATCTTGGGTGCTATGTCTCAACAGATTAGTGACCTGATCGCGGGCAAAAATCCCCGCGAAGCCTTTGGCGAAAAGGCGCCGCAGTTCTGGCTTAATGCATTGCTCAAAGGTGGTGGATTGGGGCTGTATGGGGATTTCCTGTTATCTGACCATACGCGCTATGGTTCCGGCGCCTTGGCATCAATGCTAGGACCAGTGGCGGGTTTGGTTGATGATGCGATCAAACTGGCGCAGGGTGTCCCGCTTAATGCCGTCGAGGGAAAACCCGAGCAGACAGGCGGTGATACTGTAAAATTTGTGAAAGGGCTGATACCCGGGCAAAACCTGTGGTACACAAAAGCTGTTTTGGATCATATGATATTCAACCAGATGCAAGAGTATTTCTCACCTGGCTATTTGCGCAGGATGGAAAAGCGATCTAAAAAAGAATTCAATCAAACATACTGGTGGCGCCCACAAGATAGATTGCCGCAATAAGGAAAATAAAGCATGCATCTAATCATCGGTGTTGTGGTATTCGCGTTAGTAATGTTGTGGCTTTATAGGAATGAAGTTTTTGATGAAGGTGAGTTTTTTGCGATCATGGTGCTTGCTGGGAGTGCTCTGGCTGGTTACTTAGGTACTAACAATTATTAGAAGGTTAATAATATCTTTGGAGAACAAATGAATCTTCACTTGTTGGCTAGCTCCTTGGCTATAGTATGTATTTTGCAAGCCCCCGGAGTACATGCATCTGTATATGGAGGATCAAATCTTAGTTACTCTGGCTATCCTGAATTTAATGATTTTCCACCATCAGCCCCATATGGTAATGACCAATATGCATGGGATAACTATAAACAGGAGGTTGAGGATTATGTGAGAAAGGCAAAGGAATATATCTCTTATGCTGACAATGATATGGAGAGAATTAATGAGGGAAAGCAAGCTGCGATTAGGAAAGCTAATAATGCTGTAGAGGAGTATAATAGAAGTGTGAAAGGTTATTAACGAAAGGTATACTGTGTTCTTCTTAGCTAACTTTACTTTTATTTGAGGTGCTCGTGTCAATTATAACAAACCCAGTCATCTATGATGTACTAAAAAGAATGATAATTTCATCACTGCCTATGGGGGATGTAATTTACAAAGCAGTTGAAGTGTCTGGTGAGGCGGTTAAATCGGCTGAGGGAAAAAACATTAATGAATTTGCTTTGGAAGTAAGAAAGCAAGAGATGCAGATGGAGTTTGCACAGCATCAAGCAAAAGTATCACAGGAGCTTGCTATTGCTAATAGAATAAATAACGCCTCAGAGGTTGAAATTGAAGAGTTTTATGAGTCAGTTGGGAAAGGGAAAGGAGGGTTGGGTATTGACAGTGTGGATGGAATAACACTTGGGGCTTCTGGGGAGGCACATCGAGTTACCCGACGGATTTACAGGTTTAAAGGAAATGCAGGTCAAGCTAGTGAATTGGTATCCCAACAATTGGGTGATGAAATTGAAAAGATTGTAAAAATAGAGAGTGAAGAAAAATTGAGAAAAACGAAAAAAACACAATAAGCAGAATAAATTCCAAAGAAGCACTAAGGTCAGGAAACCGACCAACCATCCGCCACATCATAGCCCCATGACAACCATGGGGCTTTTTTATGCACAACGATTACAAAACCCGCCTTACCGCGCTGAGTGACAAGTTAACCGACGTCGTGCTCGAGGAAGCCGACCCGGATACCTGGCCGGGCGCCGACAAACCACTAGACAAACACACGAAGCAGGAGCGCGGCGATCGCTACTGGTGCAAGAAGAACGCGGCGGCGTCGCTCACGCTGCTGGTGAAGGTGCATTCGCTGATCGGCATGCACACGCGCGGCGGTACGCCGAAAGACGGCGACGAGCCGGACGACGAAGCGTTTCGCCTCGGGCAGCAGGTATCTGCCGCTGAGCGCGCGGCGCAGGAAGTTCTCGACCGTATCCAGCAGCGGAAAAAATGATTTCGTTCGTCGCATTTTTCATCATATGGGCGGAGCGGATGGGGTGGGATGTTCCCGACTGCCATTACCGCGCCTGCCACTGGCTCGAGCACCGCGGCGATCTGGCGGTGCTTCGCTGTTTCCGTGGCTTCGGTAAATCCACAATTCTGGCGGTGTATAACGCCTGGCGGTATTACCAGAATCGCCAATACCGAATCCTGCACCAGTCCGAAGCCGATGGCACCGCGTACAAAACCAGCCGCGACACGCAGAACGTGCTGCGCAATCACCCGCTGACGCGTGGCATGCTGCCGGACGGACAGGGAACCGTCGAGCAATGGTGGGTTAACGGCTCGCTGGATATGCGTAACGGCAGCATGTACGCAAAAGGAATCCTGTCTAACGTCACCTCGGCCCGCGCCGACGAGTGCCAAAACGATGACGTCGAAGTTCCGCGAAACATCCAGACGCCGGAGGCGCGCGAGAAACTTCGCTACCGCCTCGGCGAGCAAACGCACATCCTCGTGCCCGGCGGCCGCAAGCTGTTCATCGGCACGCCGCACACCCACGACAGCCTATACGATGAGGTCGAAGCCATGGGCGCCGACTACCTGACGATCAAGCTTTTCGAGAAAGAGCACCGCATCGATGAAAAACAAGCGACGGCGCGCAGCTACGCGTTGCCGTTCCGGCCGGAATACGTCTTTGTCGGCATGCACATCGGAGCGCGTCTGCTCGCCGAGGGCGTCGATTATCAGCTGACGGCCACAGGTATCACCTTCGCTGAGCCGCCAGGAACGACGGTGGACTGCTACGCCGAATGTGCA
Organism: Serratia sp. X3; assembly: GCF_014982455.1. NCBI lineage: Bacteria > Pseudomonadati > Pseudomonadota > Gammaproteobacteria > Enterobacterales > Yersiniaceae > Serratia > Serratia sp. X3. The sequence goes on along the minus strand of NZ_JADCNB010000001.1, from coordinate 1,884,907 downwards.
TGGCCAGAGCGGTTCACGCCGGCAGAGATGGAGAAGCGCCGGCAGGAAACTCGCACGGTCAACGAATGGGACAGCCAGTACCAGCTGCACAGCAAACCGATCGGTGAATCCCGTCTCGACCCTGAGCGCATCCGCGAGTACAACGTGCAGCCGGAAATCCGGTACGCGAACCGCACAGCCTCGATGTGGCTGGGCAGCCAGCAGATTGTTGGCGCTGTCGCCTGGTGGGACGTGGCTACCGGCAAAGCAAAAGCGGATGCCAGCGCCTTTTCTCTGGTGCTGACCGACTCGCGCGGGCACCTGTACTGGCATGTATGCCAGGAGCTGATCGGCGATCTGGCCGAGTTCGACGAGCGAGACAAAATCACCGGCGGCCAGGTTGTGCAGATCCGTGAGCTGGTGATCCGGTACCAGATACCGCAGGTGGTGGTTGAGGTAAACGGACCCGGTAGCTTTGCTGGCAAGCTGCTCCGCCAGGCGCTGAAAGGTACCGGCTGCGGTGTCCGTGAAGAATTCACCATAACCAACAAGCAAAAACGCATCCTCGATGCATTCGAGGCGCCGCTGTCGTCCCGTTTCCTGTGGGCGCATAGCGACGTGCTCGACGGGCCGGCTTACGACCAAATGCGAGATTTCAACCCGGCGGTAACCAATCAGCCGGACGACTTTATCGACTCTGGTGCGGGGGCTATCAGCGAAACGCCGGTGCGCATCGGTAAATTGGTCGGGAAACCGACCGCTCAGGGGCGGGAAGATTGGCAGCCAACAGATGGCGATCATGAGGTCGCAGTAGACTATTAAAACCGAGGTTGCCTTATGTCGGTACCTAACCAGACCCCATACAACATTTACACAGCCAACGGCCTGACAACTGTTTTCCCCTACGAGTTTTACCTGCTGAATGCCGGTGATTTGGCCATATCTCTAAACGGTTCGGTGATCACCTCCGGCTATACGATTTCTGGCGTTGGCAACGTTGACGGCGGCGAGGTTTCATTCCTAACGCCGCCAGCGAACGGCGTTACCGTCATGCTTGAACGAGTGATCCCTACCTACCGCCTGACCGACTACCAGGACAACGGCGATCTGCTGGCAGATACCGTAAACAAGGATTTCGACCGCTTATGGATGGCCATTCAGCAGGCGTTTATCTACCTCGGACTGGCGCTGACGCGCCCGTTGCTTGGTGGCCCGTTCAATGCAAAGGGGTACCGTATCGAAAATCTGGGCGATCCAGTGAATGGGCAGGACGCAGTAACAAAGAGCTGGTACCAGCAGCAAAACACGCTTTCGCTTTCTCGCGTGCTGCGTGTTCCTGATTCGACAATTTCATCGCTTCCATACGTTGCCGGCCGCCGAAATCAACTCGTTGGTTTCAATGCCCAGGGAGACGCGGTTACGGTGCCGGTTGTATCAGACTCCACCGCCGAGGTGTTTTTAAAACTGCAGGATTACGACGGCTATAAGTTCATCGGCAGAGTGCCTAATTATTCTGCGCTGCGTGCTATTGAGCCGGGTAATGATCTGCAAAAAATTGAGGTCATTAACCGAGTATCCGGCAACCGCTGGGGCGGTGGTATTTTTAATGCTGATATGAACGATAGTACGACGCCGGATGATGGCGGTGTTGTCATTGTCACAGCTGGCGGCCGCCGCTGGAAGCGGCAATTTGAAGGGGATGTAATTCATCTCGTTTGGTTCAAAACCTCGGCGAATACCTGGGATGACGCTTGGACGAATGCGATTGCGTACGCATCAAACACGGCCAATGACACCGTGCGTAAAATAGTTCTGCCAGCTGGCAATGTTGGGCCAATGACGCGGCCAGTTATTTTTACCCCAACGCTGGGTTGGTACATCGAGGGGATTGGCGGTAATGGCCAGAAGGGCACCACGCTGTTATTCAACATCCCTCAATCGGCTGGTTATGCAGACTATGGTGCGTTGCACCACTTCCCACCAAATTTTGTTGAACAATTTTCACTGAAAAACGTAAATATTTCAGGTGCCGCTACCACTATCGCGCAACCAGGCGATGAGGCTGGATGGGCATTTACTCATGCAGTTGTTTGCCGGGCGGGTAACTCGACGTGGTTCGACGTCAGTATGCTAAATTTCCGTGGTTCGCTGATGCTCGATAACTCGTTCGATTGCTCATTTTATCGCGTCAGCACCTACGCAATGGGGCGGATGAAACCCGGCTATTCGTATGATGATCCTGCGGCCGTTGGAAACCGAGAAGCATGCGAAACAGCGCCAGTTATGTTTTACAGCACACGCACCGGGGATGCATGTAACAACCTGCGTTTCTATGATGGTTCATGTGAATTGCAAAACGTGACGCCATTTGTTTGGGCTAAATCTGGTATCGATCTGCACATTGTTAGAATGCACGCAGAGCGCCCAGGGCGTTCAAATATGGCACCATTCTTACCTATGGGTGCTTTTGCACGCGTTGACGACGCGGAACTATTTATAGATGGTTCCGCATTGCAGCCTAACTTTATAAACTCGATAGAGTACGGTAATTCATCGCAGATCGTTTTATCAAACATGCAACGATTCGCTGGAAACATTATCAGGAATCCACTAGTTCCATCGCGTGCAGGCACATTGCGTATTCGAGCAACAAATATTATTGCTGGGAGTGTTGTTCTGCCGAATTCTCAAACTCAAGATGTTCAGTTTGCAAACTGCATAATTGGTAATGTTACCGCTTATTCTAACTCTGGGATTCGTAGCTTTGTTGGGTGCAAAATGACAAGTATGACAATATTTGGTATTTCCGCACCGCTCGGCTCTGATTACGGAACGCAAATAATCGGCGGCTCAATATCTGGTAATTTCTCCGGCGATGCTACAGCTCAGCGCGTAACGCTACAAGGAACTTATGTTGCTGGTAGCGTGACATACCTCGGCAACAACAGCCGCATTGAACCGTCGTTCGTTGGTGGGGCAGAAAACTATGCGAACGCTGGTACGAACCATATTAATTCACCTAATGGGCCGCAAACGTATTATGTGAACACTGACATTTCGGAAGTTGTTGGCTCAATTATTAAAGGTTCATATATATATCGCAAAAATGCGGTTTCTGGTGAGCCTATGGGGTGGATTTGCACAAATACCGGGCCTAGTGGTGGTGGTGGTACTTTCACTAAATTACCAAACCTTCCATAAATTAATATGCCCTCAAGGGGGTGAGGCCATGAAAATGAATGATCAACAGGCAATAAATTTTATGACTCGCGTTTTCGGCGTGCTGGCAACTATAGCCAGCGCGCTGGGGATTTCTACTCAGGAATTGGTTTATATGATTTTCGCTGCTGTCGGGGCGATTGTCACTGTGTTGTCGTTCGTATTTGGCCGCATAGATGCCCGTGCGAAACGTAGGCAGGAAGAGCGCCGCACTAAGCTCTATGAGGATTATTTAGGGAAGCGCAGCGGTAGGGCAGACTCCTCTGTTGACGAGGCTGATCGGTATACGCCGCTGCCAGGTGGGGAGAGTGAAGCGTGAGCATATCAAAAAAGACAGGCGCCGCTGGCGCCGTCTGTTCTGTTGCGGTGATCATTGGTCTGGTGCTGTCTAACGGTGAGGTAAAAACCAGTCGCGCCGGCCTTGAGCTGATCGGTAACGCCGAGGGATGCCGTCGAGAGCCATACAAATGCCCGGCTGATGTTTGGACGGATGGGGTCGGGAATACGCACGGCGTTAAACAAGGCGTGCGCAAGACAGAACAGCAGATCGCCGCTGACTGGCAAAAGAACATCCTGTCGGCTGAGCGGTGCGTTACCAACTATGCCGCCGGTGACAAACTGCAGCAGGGGGCCTTCGATGCGGCGGTGAGCATCACGTTTAATGCCGGCTGTGCGGCAATGCAGAAATCGACGATGTTCCGCCTGTTCCGTCAGGGCGATGTAGCGGCCGCCTGCGAGCAGTTCCCGCGCTGGGTGTATGCCGGCGGCGTAAAGCTCAACGGCCTGGTGATCCGCCGTGACAAGGAGCGCGCACTATGTCTGGCAAAATAACGTCTGTGGTGGTGATTTTGCTGGCTCTGGCGGCCGTTGTCGGCGCTGGCGCATGGTTGGCAGCTCGACACTACCAGCCGACTATTGACCGCCTCAATGAGGCGCTGACTCAGAGTAAGGATGCTGGTCGGCAACAGGCAGCGACGATCGATAGCCAGAACGCAGGCATAACGGAGTTGCAACGCAAACAGAAAGAGATGGAAGCCAAGGCCAGGGCGGAGCAGGAAAAAGCCCGCATAGAGGCTCAGAGCGATTATGAGAGGGCTAACGCAGTTATGGCCGAGCGAACCACGGGCGAAGCGTGCGCCGCCGCATCAGCCGCTTTTGACGCAGAGCTGCGCCGGGAGCGTGCACAATGAAACGGCTGATCGTTATCGCCTCAATTGCTCTGGTCGGCTGCGCGAGTGCGCCACCGGCACCGTCATATGTCGAGGTCAAAGTTCCGATCGCCGTGCCATGCAAAACTGCTGACGTCGCGCGCCCGGCGTTCGCTGTTGACCAGTTGCCGATCGGCGCTCCCATCGACGAGCAAATGCGTGCGCTGCGAGCTGAGCGTCACCAGCGGATCGGCTATGAGCGCGAGCTGTTGGCGGCTAACGAATCCTGCAAATAACTTTCTTTCCTGCCCGATCATCATCATAGCGTCAGTGAACAGTTTGGCGCTTTCCCATCGCTCCTACGCATGATTATACTGTATGTATGTACAGTATTTGTTGTGAGGTAAAACACCATGGGAATGATGCCAAAATTTGCTAGCCCGGCAGCAGACTACGTTGAGCGCCGCTTGAGCCTCGATGAGATCTGCATATCCAAGCCCAGCGCAACGTATTTGCTGCGTGCGGCTGGTCAGGCGCTGGCGGTCGGTATCCACGCAGATGCTTTGCTCGTTGTCGACTCATCGGCTACGCCGGTGCACGGCAGTATTATCGTTGCTGCCGAAGAGGGAGTGCATGTGCTGCGCCGGCTTCGGCTATACCCGAACCGCGCGCTCGAATTTCTGGATGGATCCGGCCGTGAGAAGGAAATCGGGTATGAAGATAGCGAGGAGGGGATCGAAGTGTTCGGCGTTGTTATCTGGGCGGTGAACGACATGCGAACCTGCGAATGGGACGATCTGCCTGTTATTTGATGGGGCGCCGTGCATAACTATCTGCTTATCTGTTCCTAAAATGGCTATGCGCGGCCGCATTGTGCAATGATCTGAATTTTCACTGTGTTAGGATCTTCAATGTTAACTAATTGATATATAAGATTAACAAGATGAATTTAAAATCCCTCGGCTTATGGCTGTGCGGGTTCAAGTCCCGCCCCGGGTACCAGGGAACGAAAATACCGAATAATCAAAGCAATAAGTAGTAATGTCGTAGACCGCCGAGAGGCGGTTTTTTTGTGCCTGAAATTCGCATTACGCCTGCATTTTTTTCCTTTCTTGTCTTGCCGCCACCCTGCCTGCAGGGAGCCCCGCAGGGCTCCACAGTACAGATCATAAGAAACCGAACGCCGCGGCGAGGATCCAGCCGAAGACGCAGGAGACGCTGACGCCGATCAGGCCCGGTAGAATGAAGCTGTGATTGATCACGAAGCGGCCGATGCGGGTGGTGCCGGAGCGGTCGAACTGAATTGCCGCCAGGTCGCTGGGGTAGGTCGGCAAAATATAATAACCGTAGCAGGCCGGCGCCGAAGCGACGATATAGGCCGGGTTGACGCCGATCGCCAGCGCCACCGGCACCAGCGCCGCCAGCGCGGCAGCCTGCGAATTGACGAATTTCGACACCAGCAGCAGGATCAGCGCATAGGCCCAGGGGTACTCTTTCACCAGCACGCCCAGCGTGGCTTCTATCTGCGTCAGGTGCGCGCCGAACATGGTTTCCGCCATCCAGGCGACGCCATACACCGCCACGATGGCAATCATGCCGGAACGGAACACCTCGTTTTTAGAGATAGACGCCGGGTTGGTGCGGGTAATGATGACGATCAGCGCCCCAGCCATCAGCATGCACATCTGGATCACCAGGACCATGGAAAGTGGCTTGCCACCGAAGCTGGGCCGCAGGTCGGAAAAGGCCCCCAGCACCGCCACCAGGGCGATAGTGGCGAGGAAAATCCACATGGCGATCCAGTTGCTGCGCGGCAATACCCGGTCCAGCAGGGTGGCGGCGTCGCCATAGACGTAGCGATGGTTCTCCGGCACCGAGATGAATTTCTGGAACTCGGGATCTTTGTCCAGGTCTTTGCCGCGGAACCAGCTGAAGATACCGATCGCCAGAATGCCGCACAGGGTGGAAGGAATGGTGATCGACAGCAGATCGAGGAATTCCAGATGGCGGCCATTGAAGGTGTAGCTGCTGAGCATCGCCACCAGTGAAACGACAGCCACCGAGACCGGGCTGGCGATAATGCCCATCTGCGCGCCGATCGAGCTGGCTGCCATCGGCCGTTCCGGGCGGATGTTATTTTTGATCGCCACGTCATAGATGATCGGCAAGATGGTGTACACCACATGGCCGGTGCCGCAAAGAATAGTGAGAATGCAGGTGACGAACGGCGCGATGATCGAGACATATCGCGGGTTGCGCCGCAGCATCCGCTCGGCGATCTGGAGCATGACGTCCAAGCCGCCTGAGGCCTGCAGGGTGGCGGAGGCCGCCACCACCGCGATGATCACCAGCATCACGTCTACCGGCGGTTTGCCGGGCTGCAGGTGAAAGCCGAACACCAGAATCATCAAACCAATACCGCCCAGTAACCCCAGCGCAATGCCGCCCTTACGCGCCCCATACAGCAGGCATGCCAATATCACCGCTAATTGCAGAAAGAAATCCATGATAGATACGCCTTAATAATGTTGAACTTAACTGCGTTCAGTTTCCGGCGGCGTTTACAGCAGAAAGTTGTTTTAAATCTAAAGGCATTAATAAATTATGGTTATTAACCTTAAAGAGTGATGTCGGTCACATTCAAAGAACATGGAGAGCGGGCGGAAAGCGGCATCAGCACGAAAAAGCAAGCCAAGAGGTCAGACCTCTCCTATGTGACGGATTTACCACCAGAGGAGAGAGTTATGGATCCGACAAAAATGACGGGGCTGGCGTTATTACAGGCAGCGATGGCCGGCAAAATTCCACCGGCTTCGATCGCTGAAACGGTGCCCATGAAACCGGCCGCAGTTGAAGAGGGATATATCCGCATCGTGGCGCGGGCCGACGAACGCCACCTTAACCCGCTGGGCGGCGTTCATGGCGGCTTCGCCGCCACGGTTTTGGACTCGGTGACCGGTTGCGCGGTGCACAGTACGCTGGGCGCAGGGACGGGTTATGGCACCGTCGATCTGCAGGTGAAAATGTTGCGCCCGGTGCCGAAGGAGGTTGATCTGATCGCCGAGGGGCGTCTGGTCTATGCGTCGAAAAACGTCGCTTTCGCGGAAGGCACGCTCAAAACGGCGGAAGGAAAACTGCTGGCTTCGGCAACCGCCACTTGCTTTATCATTCGCCCTACCGAACAGCCGCCGCAATAACCTGCCATTTATCAGGCCCCGGTTCTCCCATCCGGGGCCTGATGCATTTCTCTGTCGGCTGCACCGATCGCCGCGATACGGCTGCAGGCGCGATGCGTCATTGTGGTCTAGTATTCTTGGGTAAAAATTTATCGGGGTGAGTATGCAGCCGTATAAAGAGGTTGAGTTTGATCATGAGCTTTGTCTGGCGATCGGCAGAGCCGTATTGGACGTGGTAGCGCAAGGGGAAGAAACCAGCGCGACGTCGGTGATGAGCGCCATTGAGCGGGCGGTGGAACAGGGGCTGAACGACGACGACACCGCCGTTGCCGACGACGCGCTGGATTTGATGGCTCGTCTCATTCACGGCTGCGGATTTATTAATCTATCGGGTGAAGAGGAGACTTCCCATGCATTGGTTGAATTTCAAGCGCTACAAGAGTGACGTCGCCAAACAGGCCGTGCCGCCGCATCTGAATGCCGCTGAATTTGCGCGGCATTATGCCGATAAGCCGCAGGAGAATACGGAAGAGTATCTTTCGCTCAGCGGGGAGATGTGTTGGGATGCGGTGGTGCTGTGCGCCCACCGTTCCGGCGCGCTCAGTAAGGCGAAATACAAGCAGCTGTGGCTGACGGTGTTCGATAAGCAGTACAAACATTTCGTCAGCCCTGACGATACCGAGATCCGCACCATGGCGGATATGCTGCGCGCCCCGCAGGGATGTTTTATCGGGATATTCTCCATGCGCGACGCGGCCTCGCCCCGATTGCTGCATGCCATGATCGGCACCGGCGCGGGATTTGCCGCAGGCAATAAAAATCTTTGCATCGGCGTGGGAGGCGCGGTCGGCTGGGAAAATCTCAACCTGGCGCGCGATCTGCGCTGGCAGCCGGAAGGCGGCTTTTTACGCCAGGGCGACAGTGAAGTGCTGCGTATTTTTTATCGGCCTTTCCCCGCCTGAAACGGTCCGGACGCTTTTTCGGGTAAAAAAACCGCCGTTGGGCGGTTTTTTGCGTCTTATTTGAACCCGCCGCTGCGGATGAAGTCGAGACCGGCGGCGGTGATCCGCGTTTGGTGCGGATCGATATCATAGTTGTTCTCGTCGATGTCGCTCATCACGTAGGCCTGTATCAACCCCTTGGTTTTGAGATAGGCGAAGGGATCTGCGAAGGCGTGCGGGCTGGTGGCGTCCTGCTTCCACAGTTCGTAAGTTTTCTCATCCAGCGTGCCGGGATGATTGGCGGCCAGTCGGGTCAGGATCTGATTGTAGAACACATAGTCGGTCATGATGCGGTCCTCTTTATCGCGAGCGACAGTCTCGGAAAATGACGTAACCTCTATCAATCATAGTCGATGTTTGCTCATCGCCCGTGTTACCGCGTACGCAGGCTATCCTCGTTGGCTTTCAATCCAGTGAAACAGACGCGAAATGGTGAAGGTGATATCGCCGATGTTGAACAGTGCGCCGAGCCACAGGGTTAGCATAACCAGGATGCCAATGATGACGGGAAGATCCATCTTGCTCATGATCAGGTGCTTCATCAATAAAGAGTGTGGTTCAAAGCGTATCATCAATCCTGATTGTCATAAAATGCGCTGCGCATTGTTTCGCGTGAAACCCATGTAAAAAAGCCACCCAAGCGGGTGGCTTTTGCCTTTCAGCGCCGATCAGTCCAGCTTGGGATGCTGGTCGATCAGGATCTGTTTTTTCTTTTCCAGTTCGGCGATCTGCGCGTTGATGTCCTCGACTTTCTGTTCGATGTTGTCGTAGGTCTCCTGCAGCAGCTCTTTCGCTTCGGTACGGTCAGACGCCGCCGGCGTCGCGCCGCGTAGTGGCTTGTTAGCAGTTTCTTTCATGTACAGACCGGTGATAAGACCGATCACCGCAACAACCATCAGGTAGTAGGCCGGCATGTACAGGTTGCCGGTCGCCTCCACCAGCCAGGCGGCGGCGGTTGGCGTTGCACCGGCGATCAGCACCGAAATGTTGAACGAAATCGCCAGCGCGCTGTAGCGAATGTGCGTCGGGAACATCGCCGGCAGGATGGAGGCCATCACCCCGGTGAAGGAGTTGAGCAGCACCGCTAGCACCAGCAGGCCGACGAAAATCAGGCCGATGACGTTGCTGTTGATCAGAATGAAGCACGGGATCGCCAACGCCAACAGGCCGATGCTGCCGCCGATGATAAACGGCTTACGGCCGATGCGGTCACTGGTCAGGCCGATCACCGGCTGCACGAACAGCATGCCGATCATGATGGCGATGATGATCAGAACGCCGTGATCTTCCGAGTAGTGCAGGTTATGCGACAGGTAGCTCGGCATGTAAGTCAGCAGCATGTAATAGGTCACGTTGGTGGAAATCACGATACCGACGCACACCAGCAAACTTTTCCAGTGTTTGGCCGCGATCTCTTTGAACGAGGTCTTTGGCGGATTTTCGATGGCGTTGCGATCCTCTTTCTCCATCTTGTCCACGTGCTGCTGGAACGCCGGGGTTTCTTCCAGCGCATGGCGCAGGTAGAGACCGATCAGGCCCAGCGGCGCGGCGATGAAGAACGGGATACGCCAGCCCCAGTCGAGGAAGTTGGCTTCGCCGACGATACTGGAGATCAGCACCACTACGCCTGCGCCCATCACAAAGCCGGCGATGGAGCCGAAGTCCAGCCAGCTGCCCATAAAGCCGCGTTTGCGGTCCGGTGAGTATTCGGCGACGAAGATCGCCGCACCGGAATATTCGCCGCCGACGGAGAAGCCTTGCGCCAGTTTGGCCAGCAGCAGCAGGATCGGCGCCCAGATGCCGATCGACGCATAGGACGGGATCAGGCCGATACAGAAGGTGCTGACCGCCATGATGATAATGGTGACCGAGAGCACTTTTTGACGGCCGAACTTGTCGCCCATGGCGCCGAAGAACAGACCGCCGAGCGGACGCACCAGGAAGGGGACGGAGAAGGTCGCCAGCGCGGCGATCATTTGTACGCCGGGAGAGGCGCCGGGGAAGAAGACCTGGCCAAGCGCATAGGCGACAAAGCCGTATACGCCGAAGTCGAACCATTCCATTGCGTTGCCGAGGGCCGCGGCGGTAATGGCTTTCTTGAGTTTGCTGTCATCGATGATGGTGATGTCGTTAATGTGCATCGGTTTATGTCGTTTTTTTCTTAACTTCATATAATCATCCCTTAATGAATTATTCGTTGTTCGTGAAAGCGTAATCTCCGTTCACTGTTGTTTTCGAGTTATCAAATCGGCTAATCGAATCGCGGTTCAAGACGATTCATTATCCACATTTAAGTTGGGATGTGGATCACAAAATAGCGTCGCTCATGCCGATGTTATGTCATTTAGGTGACTAATTATTTTGTATCTATAGCTTAACGTTATATCTTGCGGCGATCAAATCCAGCAGTTTAACTTAAGTGTTTGCACCGATTTGGTGCGAGAATGGTCTGATAATTGTACGATGTGGCGATTTTTCGTCTGATTGACGATGCTTCAAGTATAGAGAGTGCGGGAGATAAAACAGGAAAAATTGATGTGTTCGCCGCTAAAAAAACGCCTGGCCGGGTGGCCAGGCCGCTGAGATTACGGCGCCGATGAACCGCCGAATTCGAGATAGATTTTCGCCAGATTCTGGTACTGCGCGAAGCGGTTTTCATCCACCGCCAGTTCCGCCTGACGGCGCTGTTCCTGAGCATTCAGCCAGTCGGTAATGGTGACGGCGCCCTGTCGGTAACGCACCTCGTTCAACCGCTCCGATTTTCGCGCCAACGCCAATGAGGCGCGCAACTGCGTCTCCTGCGCCAGCAGCTGCGTGCGCAGTGACAGCGCGTTATTCACATCGCCCATCGCTTTATACAGCGCCTGCTTGAAGGCCAGAACTTGCTGTTCATAGTCGTTGCGGGCGATCTTGATCTCCACGCCCATTTGGCGCCACTGCAGGAACGGCAGCGTCAGGCCGGCGCTGAGGCTGCCCGTCGGGTTGCGCAGGAATTCCAGCAGCGCGCTGCTGCTGGCGCCCAGTGAACCGGTCAGGCTGAACGCAGGATAGTATTGCAGACGTTTTTCATCGACGTTGGCCAGGGCGGCGCGCAACCGCAGCTCTTGAGCGCTGAGATCCGGACGACGGCTCAGGACGCTGGCGGGAATGCCGGTGTTGATCTGCGGCATCGCCGTCGTCGGCAGGCGCGCGGGCGCGATGGTGGCCTGGCCTGATGGCGCGCCCAGCAGCACCGCCTGCTCGTTCAGCGCCTGTTGACGATCGTGTTGTAACGCCACCAGGCTGCGTTCCTGCGTCAGCAAGTTTTGTTCCGCATTCACTACGTCCAGCGCCGAGATGCTGCCGGCCTGATAACGGGCGTTGGCCAACCGCAACGTCGTTTTGGCATAGGCGATGCTCGCCTGGCTGACGCTGATTTGTTGATTGAGAAAACCGATGCGCCAGTAGTTGGTGGCGGCGTCGGCCAACAGCTTCAGGCGCGCCGCCTGCAGATCCTGCACGGAAGCCTGGCTGCTCCACTCGGCCGCGTCGCGCTGGCGCGCCAGCTTGCCCCACAGATCGACCTCATAGCTGGTGGTGAGCGACGCGTTGCTGGTTTTATTCCACGCGGAGGACTCGGACAGCGGGCGATTAATGCCGCTGCTTAATGAGGCGCTGACGCCGGGCGCGGTGCTGATGCCGACGCGTTCCGCCTCGAGCCGCGCGCGGTAAACGCGCAGCACGGCGGCGGCCAGATCGTTATTGCTCGCCATCACCTGTTGCAGCCAACGATCGAGCTCGGGATCGTGGAAATCGCGCCAGTCGAACGGCGTCGGCGCGGCGTTGTCGGCAGCGTATTGCCAGCCCGCAGGATAGTTGACCTGCGGCGCCCGGTAGTCGCTTTTCAGGGCATTGCCGCAGCCGGCGGTGAGCAGAGCGGCGAGGCTTAACGCCAGGGGAGATAAAATTTTCATGGGTTACTCGCTGGCCAATGAAACGACCGGATCCATCCTTGCCGCTTTGCGGGCGGGGAGATAACCGAAGATCATGCCGATTAAGGTTGAACAGAAAAACGCCGTGGCGGCGGCTTGCCAGGAATAGATGGCGGTGAACATGCCGCCCGCCAGCGAGGTGAACAGCGACCCGGCGGCGAACGACAGCGCGATGCCTAAAGCGCCGCCGATCAGACAAACCAGCACCGCCTCTATCATGAACTGTTGCATGATGTCGCTGCGCCGCGCGCCGACCGCCATGCGCACGCCGATTTCGTGGGTGCGTTCGGTCACCGAGACCAGCATGATGTTCATCACGCCCAGGCTACCGATCACCAGCGCGATGGACGCCACCATCAGGATCAGCAGGCTAAAAGTCATTGACGTGCGTTCGATGGACTTTCGGATTTTATCGAAGTTGTACAAACGGAAATCTTTTACGCCATGGCGTTGGGTCAACAGCTGTGTGATAGCGGTGACGGCCGATTCGCTGGCGACATTGTCCTTTAGCCGAACGGTGATGCCGCTGAGCGTCGGTTTGCCCACCATGCGATACATCACCGTGCTGTAGGGCATCCAAACAGTGATGCGATTGGGCGCGTAGTTGCGATTGCTTTTCGCCACACCGATCACCCGGGCTGGCACCGAGCCGAGAAACACGATCTGGCCGAGCGGCTCGACGCCGAAATCGCCGAACAGCGCCTGGCGCGCATTGTCGTCGATGATCACTTCCTGCAGCGCATTACGATCGTCGCGGAAAGTCACGCCTTGTAACAGCTCGACGCCGTTCACGCGGAAATAGTCGCGCCCGACGCCGGTGATCGAGGCGGTGGCGGATTTGCTGCGAAAACGGATGCTGTCGGAAGCGTCTACTTCCGGGCTGACGCTGTCGACGAAGCTTTGCTGCGCCAGCGCGTCGGCATCGGCCGGCACCAGGGTGCGGATGCTGTCGATGGCGTCGTCGAAGAAATCGCGGCCCGGATAGATGCTTACCACGTTAGTGCCGAGATCTTTGAGGTTTTCCAGCGTGCGCTGTTTGGCGCCTTCGCCCAGCGCCACTACCGTGACCACGGCGGCGATGCCGAAGATGATGCCGGTCATGGTCAGCGCGGTGCGCAGACGATGAGCGTTCATCGCTTTCAGCGCCATGTGCAGCGATTCGCGGGTGCGGTCGATCAGGCGTTGCCAGCCGCTTTGCCGGCTGCGGTTCGGCGGCGGCAACGATGGGCCGGACGCCGACTTGCGGCCGCTGTCAGCGATGATCTTGCCGTCTTGCAGTTCGATGACGCGCTGCGCATGTTGCGCCACTTTCATATCGTGGGTGACGATCACCACGGTATGGCCGCGCTGATTCAGTTCGCTCAGGATCGCCAGCACTTCCTGACCGGATTGGGTGTCCAGCGCGCCGGTCGGTTCGTCCGCCAGGATGATCTCACCGCCGTTGATCAGGGAGCGGGCGATGCTGACGCGCTGCTGTTGGCCGCCGGAAAGCTGGCCGGGTTTGTGGTCTTCGCGTCCCTCAAGCCCCAACCGCGCCAGCAATTGCGCCGCCCGCTGCCGACGCTGATCGCGCCGGGCGTTGGCGTAGATGGCCGGGATTTCGACGTTGCCCAGCGCGCTGAGATCGGGCATCAGGTGATAGCGCTGGAAGATAAAACCGATATGTTCGCGGCGCAGGCGGGCCAATTCGTCCGGCGACAGGTGGGCGGCGTTCTGGCCGCTGATGTAGTAATCGCCGCGATCCGGCACGTCGAGGCAGCCCATGATGTTCATCAGCGTCGATTTGCCGGAGCCGGAGGCGCCGATGATCGCCACCAGCTCGCCGGCGGCGATGGTCAGATCGATATCTTTCAACACCGTTAACGCTTGACCGCCGTTGGTGTAGGTTCGGCTGATGCCTTTTAGTTCGATGATCGCGTTCACAGGAAGATGCCATCCTCAGCCGATTTGGCGGCGGGCTGCGACAGCACCACGGTTTCACCGGCTTTCAGGCCGCTGAGGATCTGAATGTCGACATTGTTGGTGATGCCGGTGGTCACTTTGCGCGTTTCCAACCGCTGGTCCTGGGTCAGCACCTGCACCTGCTGCTCTTTGCCATCGATTTTATGCACCGCCTGGATCGGCACCAGCAGGGTGTTCTTCGCGTCGCCGAGCAGCAAGGACACCTGCGCGGTCATGGCGATGCGCAGGCGGTTTTCCGGGTTTGGCACGTCCAGCAGCGCGTTGTAATAGACCGAGGCGTTCGAGGTGCCGGAGCCGGAAGCGGAGCTGGCGCCGGCGAGCGAGTCGTCTTTCATCACCGATTCCGGCGCCAGCTCGATGGTGCGCAGCGTGGCGTCGTAGCGCTTATCCGGATCGGAGAAAATAGTGAAGTAAGCCTTTTGTCCCGGCGAAATGCGGGTGATGTCGGCTTCGGAGATCTGCGCCTTGATGGTCATCATATCCAGCCGCGCCAGCTTGACGATGGTCGGCGCACTTTGGCTGGAGTTGACCGTTTGTCCCTGCTGCGTAACCACGGCGATAACAATGCCGTCCATCGGCGCAACCACGCGGGTATAGCCCAGATCGATTTTTTTCTTCTCGACTTCGATCTGCGATTGCACCAACTGCGCATTGAGCGCCTGCAGATCGGCGCGAGTGGTGGCAAGCGAGGCTTCGGCGGTCTCGAAGTCTTCCCGCGAACTGGCTTCGTCGTTCAGCATGCGGCGCTGGCGTTTGAAACGAGACTCCGCCTGTTTCAGCAAGGCCTGTTTGGCTAACATATTGGCTTTGACTACGTTCAGCGCCGCTTCGGCGTTGCGCAGATCGTTGCGCTGTTGCAGATCGTCGATGTCGGCGATCGGTTGCCCTTTGGTGACGCGATCGCCCAGCTTGACCTTCAGCGATTTGACTTCGCCGGAGACGCGGGCGCCGACGTTGACGCGTTCGATGGCATCCAGCCGCCCGGTGGCCAGCACGGCGTTTTCGATATCGCCCAGGCGGGCCGGCGCAGTAACGTAATCCTGCTGCGGCGGGCGTTGCCAAAAGATGGCCAACGCGACGACGACGGCGATGAAAACGATGGCGGCGATCAACGCCAGACGGCGGGAGGGGAGTTTCAGTGATGACATACCCAGGTTTTCCATAACGATAAAAGCGGCGGTTCCAGTCTGCCATCATGGCAGCGCCAGCTTGAACTGGCGCTAAACGTGAGGCGCTTTCCCGCTGGAAAGGGGATAGTAAAGGCTTTCCCGTTAAAGATCACGGTGAGTTATTATCCGCCGGGTGTGCAACCGGCTGCGTTGGGCGTTATACTGGGTAAAAAACCAGTATTCATTCATCAGCAGGATAATGCCACCGCCATGATGCCAAACCGCCTCGAGCCAGAACTCGACATTTATCAATACCCGGAGCACCTGCGCGCCTGCCTGGCGCCGTTGCCCAAAGGGCCGGGCGTGTATGTGTTTCACGGTCAAAGCGAGAGCCTGCCGCTTTACATCGGTAAAAGCGTCAATATACGCAGCCGGGTGATGGCGCACTTCCGCGCGCAGGACGAGGCTAAAATGCTGCGCCAAACACGACGCATCAGCTTTATCGAGACCGCCGGCGAGTTGGGCGCATTGCTGCTGGAGGCGCAGTTGATCAAACAACAACAGCCGCTGTTCAACAAACGTCTGCGGCGCTCGAAACAGCTGTGCGCGCTGCGTTTGCAGGCAGATGCGGTGACGATTGCTCACGCCAAAGAGATCGACTTCGCCGTCACGCCCCATCTCTACGGACTGTTTGCCAATCGCCACGCCGCGCTGGAAAAGCTGCGCGCCATCGCCGACGAGCATCGTTTATGTTACGGCAAGCTGGGGATCGACAAGCTGCCGGCGGGGCGAGCCTGTTTCCGCTACAGCCTGCGCAAGTGCGCGGGCGCCTGCTGTGGCGTAGAGTCGGCGCAGGAGCATGCGCTGCGGCTCAGCGCGGCGCTTGAGCAGCTGCGCATCACCTGTTGGCCGTTCGCCGGGCGCGTGGCGCTGGAGGAGCAGGGCGAGACGCTGCGTCAGTACCATGTGATCCACAATTGGTTTTATCTGGGCTCGGTCGGCAATCTGGCGCAGGCGAAGCGGCTACAGAGCGCGGCCAGCCATTTCGACAGCGATGGCTACAAGATTTTGTGCAAGCCGCTTATCGCCGGCGATTACCCGATTATTGAGCTGCCGTAAGGCCATAACGCTGGTGATAACCTAAGACTTATCCGTAAAATCAGGGCATTATGCTAAAAAAGCTTGAGTCCATAATGTTGTTATGGATAATAACGCCCCGAAGCGAAGGAACGCGCTATTAACTCAGTTGGCAGAGTGATTGGTTTTATAATGGCTTGTTTTGGCTTGAAAATTGATAGACGCGGGTTCGAGTCCTGCATAGCGCGCCAGCTTTCTTTCACTTCATCTCATCGCGCTTACCGTAAAGCGCACCCGGGTTGATTTGCACTATCGACTCCTCGTTGGGATTTTCGGGTGTGCTTTACCGTAACCGCTGGCTTTCCTTCCTCTTTCTCTCTCGATCCTTTGCTAAACTGTAATCAGGCAGGTTTGCTGCCCGGCAACAGGAGGTCGATATGTCCCACTCCGAGCAACTGCAGGAACTCTTGCAACGCGTCGCCGCCCTCGAGGCGAGAGAGAAGGCGCTGACCGCCGCGTCCAACGCTTACCAGGCGATTATCACCACCATGTTGGGCAATATGGAGAAGACTGAACGGGATCGCATCATCGCGATGATCGAGCAGGCCCATGAAATCGCCTACGCCCGCGCCATTCAACGCAGCAACGAACCGCAAAAGCAGAAAATCAAACAGGCCGACGACGTGGCCCAGCGCATGTTCATGTTTGCGCAAGGCAAAGCCGCTCAACCGCGCTGAAGCCGAACTATAACAGTTGCCGCCATTAAGTTGGTTAACTGATCTACCCGGCAAAACTGTACTTGTGTTACTTTTAGCGGTGAGATTTGATGGCAATGCTGTTTCCAGCATAAGGTTGTAACGATGGACGCGATTAAAAGCATCTTGGTTAAAGAGATTGAACAGATCAATCGGCGCGAAGGGCGCGACGGCAAGCCGCGCTTCAACAGCGAATTCGCCCGCACTCACCGCTATTTGTGCCTTGCCATGTTCGCCGGTTACTTCGCGGTGATCGCCGTGATGTATCAGGTGCCGTACATGGGGATGTATGCCTTCCTCGGCTTCACCGCCTTTGTGCTGTTCATGTTCGCCATGCTGCTGATCGAGATCCGGCCGGTCTACCGCTTCGAGGACATCGGGGTGCTGGATCTGCGGGTGTGCTATAACGGCGAGTGGTACTTCACCCGCGCGCTGTCGCCTTATGCGGTGCAGCAGTTGCTGGATGAGCCGTCCATCGGCGCCGCGTTGAAACAGAAGATGCGGGTGATCATCGGCAACAAGGGCGAAATCGACTTCTACGACGTGTACGACATGGCCTACGGAAAAAAGCCGCAGGATGAGCCACCGCAGCTGGCGGCGGCAAACTGAAGGGTTTCCGGCCGGCGGCTTGTGGATTATACTCAGCGTTTGAACGCGAAGCAGAATGAGGACCAAGCGATGAGTGATGATATTTTCGATTTTGATATCGATGCCGAACTGGCGAAAGCCGAAGAAAAAGCGGCGCAGAAGGTAAAAGAGGTCCCTGAATTCCTCGAAGACGAAGCGGACTGCGAAGGTTGCAAGATCTGATCGCCTGACCCATAAAAAAACCGCCGCGGCGGTTTTTTTTTATCTCTGAGCGTCCCCGGTATCAATCCAGCATGAATCCCCAGATGAGGAATGCCGCCACCAGAATCAGGCAAAGCGCGGACACCGTCACCAGTATTTTCCCCAGAATGTCTTTTTCTTGTTCCCGCTGCGTCACGTTGAAATTATCCAATTAAAAGTCTATGGACCAAACCGGCGATGCTGAGATCGAGCGCCGCTACGCCCAGCGCCATGATCATCATCACCGAAAGAAATCGAGTCTTGCCGTTCACATCCCTAATCCCCGTTGGCGCCGCTGTTAAATTGTTTTTATATCAAACGGATATAATTCAGCGACGCCGTACTTCATGCATCATGATAGTGATTAAGAACGTTCTTAAGGCCAGAAGTTCCCTCATCTGATAACGCGGCCGCGTTAGTCGGTCACGATCCTGACGCCTATCTTGCTGACCTGATTGCCCTCCATTTCGGCAATGGTCCAGGTCAGGCCGTCCCATTCCACTTGGTCGCCGATCACCGGTTCACCGCCGATCAGCTGAATGACGAATTGCCCCAGCGTCTGTTGCTCGTCGACATCGTCTTGCAGATTGAGGCCATAAACCTGCGAGATGTCGCTTAAACGGGCGTCGGATTGCAGGATAAAGTCGCCGAAGAAGCGTTCGTCGAGCGTCACGGCCGGCGCTTGGCTAAACAGTTTGCCGAGGATCGGCAGATCGTGCTCATGGCCGATAACGCACAGGATATCGTTCTCGCGCAGCCGGGTACTGCCGCTAGGGTGCAGCAGCTCTTTGCCGCGGAACAGGGCGGCGATGCGGGTATTGGGTGGCATTTTCAGCTCGCGCAGCGCGGCGCCGACGCACCAGTTTTCCGCCGAAAGCTGATACACAAACTGTTCCCACTGGTTTTCCGGGTGCACGTCCAGCCCAACGCGGGAGATCGGCGTCAGCGCCGGTGGCACGATCACCTTGGCCTTTTTGGCGGCGAACGACAGCGTGGTGCCTTGCAGCAGCAGGGAGACCAGCACCACGAAGAACGCCACGTTAAAGAACAGCTGGGCGTTGGGCAGCCCGGCCATCATCGGGAACACCGCCAGGATCACCGGTACCGCGCCGCGCAGGCCAACCCAGGAAATAAAGCCGCGTTCGCGCAGGGTAAAGCTGCGGAACGGCAGTAGGCCGATAAACACCGACAGTGGGCGTGCGAACAGGATCATCCACAGCGACAGCAGCAGGGCAGGGATGGCGATCGGCAGCAGCTCATGCGGGTTGAGCAGCAGGCCGAGCACCAGGAACATGCCGATCTGGCTGAGCCATGCCAGTCCATCGAAGGTTTGCACGATGCCGTGACGGTTGCGAATTGGACGGTTGCCCAGCAGCAGGCCGCACAGGTACACCGCCAGAATGCCGCTGCCGTCCAACGCGGTGGTCAGCGCGAAAATAAGAATGCCGCCGCTCACCGCCAGCAGTGGGTAGAGGCCGTCCGCCAGCTTGATGTGGTTAATCAGCGTCAGCAGCAGCCAGCCGCCGCCGAGACCGAAGACGATGCCCATGCCGAACTGCTGCATCAGATGCAGCGGGAAGGTCCAGCTCAGCGCGGTTTCCCCGGCGGCGATCATCGCAATCAGCGTGATGGTGAGAAATACCGCCATAGGATCGTTGCTGCCGGACTCGATCTCCAGCGTGGCGCTGACGCGTTCGTTCAGCCCTTTGCCGCCCAGCAGCGAAAATACCGCGGCGGCGTCGGTAGAACCGATGATGGCACCGATCAGCAACCCCTGCAGCAGATCGAGATTGAACAGCCAGGCGGCGGCCATGCCGGTCAGGCCGGCGGTGATCACCACGCCGACGGTGGCGAGAGACAGTGCCGGCCACAGCGCCACGCGGAACGAGCTGACCCGGGTGCGCATGCCGCCGTCGAGCAGGATCACCGCCAACGCGAGGTTGCTGACCAGATAAGCGACCGGGTAATTGCTGAAGACGATGCCGCCGGGGCCGTCAACGCCGGCCAGCATACCGATCGCCAGGAAGATCACCAGGATCGGAATGCCGAGCCGGGAAGAAAATGAGCTGAGCAGAATGCTTGCCCCCACCAGCACGGCACCGATGACGAACAAGCTGTTAATGGTGCTGGCATCCAAAATATCGTTCTCCTGAGGCTGGGGGATAGGGGGCACTGCGCGTGTTTCGATGATAACGTGTTTAGTGGGTAAAACGCCAAGGCTGATTGCGAAAACAATCGATCAATTATTACCCTTTGGTGCGATTAAACTAAGAAAGTGAGGGGAAGAGGTGAAATTCTGCCTTTTATCCAACATTATCAGGCTACTGTATTTCGGTTTTGGCAACAATGCCGGGTTTGCTCGGCGGGAAAAACCATTAAGCCCGCGCAGGCAGGCTTAATGGTTTGCAGGCGCGGTAGGGTTAATGGTCGAGCGATTCCAGCGAGCGTTTGATCAGCTCGGTGGCCAGTTTGCGTTCCGCTTCGGAAATGCCGTCGAGATTGAAGTTGGAGAGCTCAGCGACCAAAACGCTGCGTTCTTTACCGCTGATCGAAGCATCCAGCGCGGATAGCAACCTGCTGAGGATCTTCAGCAGGGTGGCGTTTTCCGCTACGGCTTCCTGAGCCTGTGTATTTTTATCGGTCATTCAAAATCCTCTCTGTCGTGACGGAAGGGAGAGACAGGTAACGCCATCGAATCAATCAAGCGATCGCGCAGCCCTTCGGGGGTTGAGCCCAATCACTACCGTAAGGCAGGGATCCGGATTTCTACTTATGCATTGCAGTTATAACGGCCAGGTTATCTATGCCGCCGTATCACTTTGCCTTAACGGACGACGTCAAGCTGAACAATGTGTGCTCTGTGTGACATGGGGAAGAAGACGCAACCGACAGGTTGCGCCATCAAGTATAGTGTCAGGAACAGCGGGCAGGGGCGGCGGAACCGCCCTCAGGAGATTTTTTCTTTTTGCAGACGGCTATTGAAGCGAGGACGCTCCAACAGAAAATTGAGATGCAGGCGCTGTATCAGCAGATAAGCGATAATGGGCGCGCTCAAGCCAACCAGTGTGCCGAGGATCGCATGCGCCGGCCAATTGCTGACGTGCAGAAACTTGGTCAGTATGATGCGTAAACCGCTGGTGGCGAGGATATGCATCAAATAGATCACCATGCTCAATTCACCGAGTCGGCGCAGCCAGGAAAGCTTCGTTTTAGCCAACATAACCGATAGGGTGACGATGAAGAAGATGGCTTCAACCGCCAGTATCAGGGAGAAACTTCCTGCATCGGTATACAGCAAGCCGGAATAGCCGTGGAATCCCCATTGCAGTGCGATAAACGCGAACAGGGAAGCCAACAGCGAGCCAAAGCCCAGATTGGCGATGTGAGAAGCATAACGAACGGCCAAAGCGCCAAGCAGGAAGAAGATCAAGAACCGGGTGATGTAATCGAAATGGAAGGCTTTGGTGAGGTTATCTTGGTAGAGATACAGCCCCATGCTGATGACGATCAACACCGGCAGAAGATAACGGTATGCATCTTTGCTATACAGTAAAGTTGCTAACACAAAGACCATAAACAAGGCATACAAGAACCAAAACTGCGCGCGAGGATGCGTAAACAGCGCCAGGACATCGCCGAGGCTCGAAGGATTATTGGTGTAACGTGACAATAAGACTTCCACCAAGCCTTGCAGCAGCGACCAGATCACATAGGGGTAGACGATGGTATCGATCTTGCTGATGACGAAGCGAGTCTTGCCCTTTCTCTCCAGCGACTGCGTAAAAAACAAACCTGAAAGGAAGAAAAACAGCGGCATATGGAAGCTGTAGATAACGCTGTCTGTCAGTTGATAGAACGAGCCGGGAAGTTGAATGCCTGCGCTGTATAGACCGCGGTTGACGTGGCCGAAAACCACGAGAATGATGCCGATCCCTTTTGCATAATCGACCCATGCTTCTCTCATATGTGTACCTTGCCCAGAAAGTAACGCAACTAATTTATAAGTATCAATAGTGAGCGTAACAGGCAGTTGCCGTTTTGCAATGCGTCCCAGGGATTAGGATTAATATTAGGAAAATGCTCAGGGTGCTGCCGATGCCGCAGCGGTAATGGAAGGGACCATAACATTGATGCGGTTAATTTCTGGGCGATAATTCATCACCCAGAAATGGCGTAAGACCTTATTGCGGCTTGCCGGAGAACAGGAAGCGCAGCACCGGGATGCGCTTGTGCAGCTCATATAAAGCGAAGGCCAGCGAGAACACAAACAGCAGGCCCAGCAAGAACCCCAACAGGTTGTTGCCGATATAAGGCGTCACGAAAGCGCCATATATCAGGGTCAACGGATGGTGCACCAGATATATAAACAGCGAGGCGTTGACCAGATAGGTGATGCGCGGCGAGTGATAATTCAGCAGGTTATGCCCGAAAGAGAACACCACATTGGTCATCAGGATCCCCATTAGGGTTTTGATCACCACTTCCAGCTCGAACATATAGCTGCTGTGCGCCAACAGTTTCTGGTTCAGCATATATGCGATAAACAGCAGCAGCGAGCCGAGCAGCGCCAGCGGCGAACGGCGCAGAAAAATCTCTTTAAGCCACACATACTTAAACGCATAGGCGCCGAGGATGAAGAACGGCAGGTAGAACATCGTCTCCATCACCACGAAATTGAACAGGCCATTGGATAATAGCTGCGGTGCGAAAATTAAAATAATACGGTGCGCGGCCGAATAGCATACCGCATAAATAAAGAAACACAGTGAGATGTTTCCTAATCCACGCATTCTGTTTATTAACGCTGGAATAGACCCGTGGGTTTGACGCTTGATTTTGCGGAACAGATAAAAGCAGGCGAAGGTTAACAATGACAGGGTCAATAAGAACCACAGATGAGACACCAATTCCCAAACTGTTACATTTATTTTCTGATAGAGAGAAAACTCGTCCCAGCCGTTTAATTTATCGGTGAAATATTTCAGCATGAAAAATTGCGGCACCGTAATTAGCGGGATGGAGCTCAACAGCGGGATCGCCACCCGCTCCAGCCTGACCTTCAGCCACTGATGGCGCTCGTAACGCTCGTAGAGCATGTAGGAGAAGTAGCCGGAAATCACGAAGAACACCTGCATGCGGAAGGCGTGGATGAAGTCGTTCAGCACCGTGAGCGAGAAGGAGGGCGACGCGCTGTTTACCGCCCAGGCGTGGCTGGAATAAATCAGGGAAAGGTGAAACGGAATGCCGAGCAGCATCAAATAGGCTCGGATCGAATCGAGGAAAAACTCGCGCTGTTTGCTGCCTTTAGTCATAGATTACCGCTGGTGATTTAATCGGGTGCTCATTAACACGCTTAATAAGTCGTCAAACGTTAAATTGTTATCCGGAACCCTACTATAGCCCCTCGCATTTTTCCATAGCGTCTTGTTGCGCGGCTTGCTACGCTGGTGCTCCATCAGCTGCTTAAACAATGAGCCGTAAACATGAACCATCCATTTATCATGTTGTCGGAAAGCTGAGTAATCCATTAATATGGATTTAAATGATTTGAGCACACGAATAGGGGGGGATGTGCTAGTTAATATATTATCCGGACAACCACGCGCCGCGAGCGTTCGTTGGTTAGGTGCTACCGTATTGTTCACGCTGTTCAGTTCGCCGGCATGGGCCTTTTCTATTGATGATGTGGCCAAGCAGGCGCAGGATCTGGCTGCGAAAGGTTTCGAAGCCCCGAAGAGCAACCTTCCTTCTCAGTTCCGCGAGATGAAGTTCGCAGACTATCAGCAGATTCAGTTCAATCACGATAAAGCCTATTGGAGCAAGCTGAAAACCCCTTTCAAGCTTGAGTTTTATCATCAGGGGATGTATTTCGATACGCCGGTGAAAATCAACGAAGTCACCTCTACCAGCGTAAAACAGATCAAGTACAGCCCGGATTACTTCAACTTCGGCTCGGTCAAACACGATCCTGAATCGGTGAAGAACCTCGGCTTTGCCGGCTTCAAGGTGCTCTACCCGATCAACAGCGCCGACAAAAACGATGAGATTATGAGCCTGCTGGGCGCGAGCTATTTCCGCGTAGTGGGCAAAGGGCAGGTTTACGGGCTTTCCGCTCGCGGCCTGGCTATCGATACCGCTTTGCCTTCCGGCGAAGAGTTCCCGCGTTTCCGCGAATTCTGGGTTGAGCGTCCGAAGCAGGGCGACAAACACCTGGTGATCTACGCGCTGCTGGATTCCCCGCGCGCCACCGGCGCTTACCGTTTCACGGTGATCCCGGGCCGCGATACCACCGTGGACGTCGAGTCTAAAGTGTTCCTGCGCGACAAGGTGGGCAAATTGGGCCTGGCGCCGCTGACCAGCATGTTCCTGTTCGGGCCGAACCAGCCGTCGCCGACGCTGAACTACCGCCCGGCGCTGCACGATTCCAACGGTCTGTCTATCCATGCCGGCAACGGCGAGTGGATCTGGCGTCCGCTGAACAATCCTAAACACCTGTCCGTCAGCACCTATACCGTTGAGAATCCGAAAGGCTTCGGTCTGCTGCAGCGCGGTCGCAACTTCAAAGAGTACGAAGATCTGGACGATCGTTACGATCTGCGCCCGAGCGCCTGGATCGAACCGAAAGGCGACTGGGGCAAAGGCAAGGTCGAGCTGGTGGAGATCCCAACGGCGGATGAAACCAACGACAACATCGTCGCGTTCTGGACGCCGGATACCTTGCCGGAAGCTAAAAAACCGCTGACGCTGAGCTACCGTCTGAACTTCACCCGCGATGAAGACAAACTGCATTCGCAAGACATCGCCTATGTGGCGCGGACCATGCGTTCTACCGGTGACGTGAAGCAGTCCAACCTGATCCGCGAGCCTGACGGCAGCGTCGCCTTCCTGGTCGATTTCGTCGGCCCGGTGCTGAAAGCGCTAGACGCCAATACGCCGGTCGCTTCTCAGATCAGCATCGGCGACAACGGTGAAATGGTAGAAAACAACGTCCGCTATAACCCAGTGACCAAAGGCTGGCGCCTGACGGTGCGTCTGAAAGTGAAAGACGACAAGAAGCCGGTAGAAATGCGCGCGGCGCTGGTCAATGGCGATAAGACACTGTCGGAAACCTGGAGCTATCAGCTACCTGCCAATGAATAAGCCTACTCAACCCGCCCAGGATTATCTTGCGGCGCTGCCTCTGACCGCCGAGCGGTCGGAGGCGCTTACCCCTAAAACGGCGGATGACGCTCAGGCTCTGGAGGCGCTCCATCGGCAGATGGGCGCCGCCGACGCCAACGTCAATAGCCTGTCGGCGGATGACGTGGCGCTGGCCTCGGTCAAACCGCGTATCGAAAGCGCCTGGCCGGATGCGGTCAGCGATGACGACTTCGATACCGACGCCGAAGGGCGCGCCATTCTGAAGGCGACGCCGCCGATCAAACGCACCACCATGTTCCCGGAAGCCTGGCGCACCAACCCGGTGGCGCGCTTCTGGGATTCTCTGCTGGGGCGGTCGCCGCACAATCGGCACGCCACCAAAGAGGAGGCCGAGGCCGAGAACCGCTGGCGTACCGTTGGCTCCATGCGCCGCTATGTGCTGCTGGTGCTGATGCTGGTGCAAACCGGCATCGCCACCTGGTATATGAAAACCATCTTGCCTTACCAGGGCTGGGCGCTGATCGATCCTATCGCCATGCTGGATCAGGATCTGATGCAGTCGGTGCTGCAGCTGCTGCCGTATGTGCTGCAAACCGGCATTCTGATCCTGTTCGCCGTGCTGTTCTGCTGGGTCTCGGCCGGTTTCTGGACCGCGCTGATGGGCTTCCTGCAGCTGCTGATCGGCAAGGACAAATACAGCATTTCCTCCACCATCAAGGGCGATGAGCCGATCAACCCGGCGCACCGCACCGCGCTGATCATGCCGATCTGCAACGAAGACGTCGAACGCGTGTTCGCCGGCCTGCGCGCGACCTATGAGTCCGTCGCCGCCACCGGTCAGCTGGAACACTTCGATATCTACGTGTTGAGCGACAGCTACGATCCGGACATCTGCGTGGCGGAGCAAAAGGCGTGGATGGAGCTGTGCCGCGATGTCGACGGCCACGGCCGCATCTTCTATCGCCGTCGCCGCCGCCGCGTCAAACGCAAGAGCGGCAACATCGACGACTTCTGCCGTCGCTGGGGCGGTGAGTACAGCTACATGGTGATCCTGGATGCCGACAGCGTGATGAGCGGCGAATGCCTCACCGGGCTGGTGCGGCTGATGGAAGCCAACCCGAACGCCGGCATCATTCAGTCCGCGCCGAAGGCGTCCGGCATGGATACCCTGTACGCGCGCGTGCAGCAGTTCGCTACCCGCGTTTACGGGCCGCTGTTTACCGCCGGTCTGCATTTCTGGCAGCTGGGCGAGTCGCACTACTGGGGCCATAACGCCATCATCCGCGTGAAGCCGTTTATCGAGCACTGTGCGCTGGCGCCGCTGCCGGGCGAGGGCTCCTTCGCCGGTTCTATCTTGTCGCACGACTTTGTTGAAGCGGCGCTGATGCGCCGCGCCGGCTGGGGTGTGTGGATCGCTTACGATCTGCCGGGCAGTTACGAAGAGCTGCCGCCGAACCTGCTGGACGAGCTGAAACGCGACCGTCGCTGGTGCCACGGCAACCTGATGAACTTCCGCCTGTTCCTGGTGAAGGGCATGCACCCGGTGCACCGTGCGGTGTTCCTCACCGGCGTGATGTCCTACCTGTCGGCGCCGCTGTGGTTCATGTTCCTGGCGCTCTCCACCGCATTGCAGGTGGTGCATACCCTGATGGAGCCGCAATACTTCCTGCAGCCGCGGCAGCTGTTCCCGGTCTGGCCGCAGTGGCGGCCGGAGCTGGCGATAGCGCTGTTCTCCACCACGCTGGTGCTGCTGTTCCTGCCGAAGCTGCTCAGCATCGTGCTGATCTGGGCCAAGGGCGCGAAAGAGTACGGCGGCGCGTTCCGTTTGTTCATTTCGATGCTGATGGAAATGCTGTTCTCGGTGCTGTTGGCGCCGGTGCGCATGCTGTTCCATACCGTATTCGTGGTGAGCGCCTTCCTTGGCTGGGAAGTGGTGTGGAATTCGCCGCAGCGTGACGACGACGACACGCCGTGGGGCGAAGCGTTCCGCCGCCATGGCTCGCAGATGCTGCTGGGCCTGGTGTGGGCCGGCGGCATGGCGTGGTTGGATCTGCGTTTCCTGTGGTGGCTGTCGCCAATCGTGTTCTCGCTGATCCTGTCGCCGTTCGTGTCGGTGCTGTCGAGCCGCGCGACGCTGGGCATGAAAAGCAAACGCGCCAAGCTGTTCCTGATCCCGGAAGAGTACAATCCGCCGCGTGAGCTGCTGGCGACGGAAGAGTACCTGCATCTCAACCGCAACCGCGCGTTGACCAACGGCTTTATGCACGCGGTGGTCAACCCGTCCTTCAACGCATTGGCGACGGCGCTGGCGACGGCGCGTCACCACCTGCGCGCGACGCTCGATCGCAATCGCGAGGAGCGGGTAAATGAAGCGCTGCAGCTGGGGCCGGAGAAGCTGGTGAAGGGCAAGCGTCTGGAACTGCTGAGCGATCCAGTCACGCTGGCTCGTCTGCACCAGCGCGTCTGGCTGCTGCCGGAAGGCGCCGCCTGGCGTGAACACTACCAGCAGTTGCCGCACAACCCGCTGGCGCACCCAACGGGCCGGCGTTAATCGCTTAACGGCAACGCTTAGACGGGGAATGCGCATGGCGCGTTCCCCGTTTTTTTTACCTTTTGCCTGAGCGCGCCGGTGCCGGTGAAAAAAGGGAACTGTGATAGACTGCGGCCGATGCGTTGTTCACTCGCGAAACAACCCCTTTCTCAGAGTCAATGTCGTGAAGCTCTCTTCCTATTTTCGCCTGGCCTGCGTGACGGCCGGCGTGATGGCCCTAACCGGCTGCGGCAGCATTATCAGCCGCACCGTGCCCGGCGCCGGGCACGGTCACCAGTATTATCCCGGCGTGCAGTGGGATCTGCGCGATACGCCCTGGCGCTACGTCACGGTGATAGACGTGCCGCTGTCGATGGTGGTGGACACCTTTATGCTGCCGTTCGATGCGCAGCATGGCCCCTACGAGTAACTTCGTTCAGCGGGTGGCGAACACCACCAGCTGATAGCCTTTCTGCCCGCAATGGAAAGGCGCCAGCACCGTCATCCCCAGCCCTTGCACGTGAGCGGCCAACGAATGCGGATTGTCGTCGTCGATAAACAGTGCGCCCACGTCGTAATCATGGCGGGTGTGCGCTTTGACTGCGGCGTAGAGGCGCTTTAATACGCCTTTGCCGCGCCAGGCCATGCCGAGGCAGACCGGGCCGTAGAGAAATACCCGCTGCTCACGCAGCGGCCGTCCGGCGAATGAGTGCGTGGCGAGCGTCGCCAGCATCGCATCCACCACCGGCGGCCGCGGCTGCGCGTCAGCGGGCATCAGGCAAACGAACCCCGCCAGTTGGCCTTCCTGTTCCGCCACCCATATGCCGATGCCGCGGTTGATCGCCGTCAGCTGCGCCTCATTCATGCGCGATACGATAAATCCCTGCCGTTTTTGGCGCTCATCGAGCGCTTCCGGCACGTTTTCCGCCTGCAGCTGCAAAATGGCGGGGTAGTCGGTGGGGCGGGCCTGGCGAATGTTCATGCTGCCTCCTTGGCGTTCAAAGCGTCGTGCGGGTTAACGTTCATCCCACTCATCGGCGGCGGCCTGGCCTTCTTCGGTATCCAGCGGCGGCTCGAGCTGGAAGTCGCCTTCCTCCCATTCGTACAGGGTGTTTTCGTCTATCCACTCGGCGGTGATTTCCACCTCGTCGTAGTCACCGTCGAAGATCGCCTGCGCCGCCGCACCGCTGCGCAGCGTCAGGCATTCCACCGCCTCGCCTTCTTCTTCGAAGAACTCCGCCTGCCACATCGTGTCGCCATCCTGCATCACGTACTTTTGCAGATTGAACTGCTGTGGCACCGGCGGTTCGTCACCGCCGCCGCCTTCGGCGGTGTCGAGAAATTCTTCGCGTGCGGCCTCGATGGCTTCTTCCAGGGTTGCATACAGGCTCATGTTCGCCTCCGTTGACAATGAGAGTAAAGCGTCCGGCGTGCTGCCGGCGCGGTGGGGGAAAACGTCAAAACTAATTGTTGTCTCACTGGCGCAGGATGCAAATTTTTTTGTTGTCCGCTCTGCGACGACGGTTGTCCGCAAAGCGGGAGAAGCAGGCGCGGAGGCGGGAAATAATGACGGTATCGTTCACTCAGGCATTTTCACGCCAGCCTGTGGCTTTGTATGCGAATACTCTATAAAATAATATTATATAATTTTATATATTGATGGAGGGGCAATGGATATTGACGCGATGCGCAAGGCGGCGGCGCAGGCCGGCGCGATGCTGCGCACCCTGGGCAACGAAGATCGGCTGCTGCTGCTGTGCCGGCTCAGCCAGGGCGAGATGGCGGTGAGCGAGCTGGCGCAGGCGCTGGATATCCGCCAGCCGACGCTGTCCCAGCAGCTTGGCGTGCTGCGGGAGGAAGGGTTGGTCTCCACCCGGCGCGCCGGCAAGCAGATTTACTATGCGGTGGCCGATGCCAAAGCGCTGGCGCTGCTCCATACCCTGTATCAGCTTTATTGCCCACAACCGGAGAACCGCGATGACTATTGACTGGCAGCACTTCACGCCTTATTCCGCGCTGGCGGGCGGGGCCATTATCGGCGGCGCGGTGGCGCTGCTGCTGCTGTTCAACGGCCGGATCGCCGGCATCAGCGGCATTACCGGCGGTGTATTGAGTGCCGGTGGCCAGGAGCGGGGCTGGCGCGTCGCATTTATTGGCGGGTTGCTGCTCTCTCCCTGGCTGTATGCTGCCGCTGCGGCTTTGCCGTCCGGTGAGATCGCGATCGGCAACGGCGGGCTGGCGGCCGCAGGGCTGTTGGTGGGATTGGGCACGCGATTGGGCAGCGGTTGCACCAGCGGGCACGGCGTGTGCGGCGTCGCACGGTTAGCGCCGCGTTCGCTGGCCGCCACGGCGGTGTTTATGCTGCTGGGCTTTATGACCGTGTGGTTGATGCGCCACCTGGCGGGTGGTTGAGAATGCTTAAAACGCTGTTGGCGCTGCTGAGCGGCGTCATTTTCGGCCTGGGGTTGATCGTCGCCGGCATGGCCAATCCGGCTAAAGTATTGGCGTTTCTTGACGTTACCGGCGCGTGGGATCCCTCGCTGGCGTTGGTGATGGCTGGAGCGATCGCGGTGGCGGCGCCGGCCTTCCTGTGGGCGAGGCGACGAGAGCGTAGCCTGTTGGGGGAAACGCTGCAGATCCCGGCCGCCGGGCGTGTGGATCGTCGTTTGCTGGCGGGCAGCGCGCTGTTCGGCATCGGCTGGGGCATCGCGGGTATTTGCCCCGGCCCAGCCTGGGTGTTGGTCGGGGCGGAGATAAGCCGGGTATGGCCGTTCCTGCTGGCGATGCTGGCGGGTATGGCGCTGTATGACGTTATCATGAGGAGGAAGAGTACATGTCGATAGCCAAAGCGGTGTTGCGCATCGCGCGCCCGACCGATCGGTTGCAAGAGATTGCGACGCTGTATTGCCGCGGGCTGGGTTTCGAAAAGCTGGGCGAGTTTGTCGATCATCAGGGGTTCGACGGCATAATGATCGGGCATCCGCAGCATGCCTACCATCTGGAGTTCACGCAGCATCGCGGGGTGCGGGTTGGACAGGCGCCGACGCAGGATCATCTGCTGGTATTTTATCTGCCGGATGAGAACGCATGGCGGGCCGCGTGTGAGCGGATGCGGGCGGCGGGGTTCTTAGCGGTCGCCGCCTATAATCCTTATTGGGATCGGGCGGGGCAAACCTTTGAAGATCCTGATGGCTACCGGGTGGTATTGCAACATCAGGCCTGGCAAGCATAAAAAAAACCGGCGCATCGAGCGCCGGTTTGCGAGATAAAACGGGCTATCCGTCAGGCGTTAGTCGCCGGTTTTTGCGCGTTCTTGGACTGGGTATTTTCCAGCATGCGGCGAATCGGCACGATCAGCACGATAAGTACGGCAGCGCAGATCAGCAACGCGACGGAGCAGCGGGCGAACAGATTCGGCAGCATATCCAGTTGGTCGGCCTTGACGTGACCGCCGATCAGACCGGCCGCCAGGTTGCCCAACGCGCTGGCGCAGAACCACAGCCCCATCATCTGACCGCGCATTCTCTCCGGCGCCAGCAGCGTCATGGTGGCCAGCCCGATCGGGCTCAGGCACAGTTCACCCAGCGTCAGCATCAGAATGCTGCCCACCAGCCACATCGGCGATACGCCGGCGCCGCCGTTGCTCAGCACATTCTGCGCGGCCAGCATCATCAGGCCAAAACCGCCGGCGGCGCACAGGATGCCGATCACGAACTTGGTGATGCTGCTCGGACGCACGTTATTGCGCGCCAGCGCAGGCCAGGCCCAGCTGAAGACCGGCGCCAGCAGGATGATGAACAGGGCGTTGATCGACTGGAACCATACCGCCGGGATCTCGAAGTCGCCGATCATGCGATTGGTATAATCGTTGGCGAACAGGTTAAACGAGGTCGGTTTCTGTTCAAACGCTGACCAGAAGAAGGCGGCGGAGATCAGCAGGATGAAGCACACCAGCAGGCGTGCGCGCTCTTTGCGGCTCAGGCCGGCAAAGGCGAACAGATAGATGAAGTACAACGTGACCGACGCGGCGATCACGTACACCAGCACGCTGGCCACCTCGACCGGATTGATGACGATAGTGCCTTGGGCGATCAGCACGATGACCGCCACCAGGATGGCCGTCAACGCCAGCAACCAGGTGCCGACGCCTTTTTTCTTCGCGACCGGGCTGTTCCAGGTGGAGTCCAGGCCCACTTCGCGGTCATAGCGTTTCATCGCCGGGACGGCGAATACCCGGAAGATCAC
Organism: Serratia sp. X3; assembly: GCF_014982455.1. Taxonomy (NCBI): domain Bacteria; kingdom Pseudomonadati; phylum Pseudomonadota; class Gammaproteobacteria; order Enterobacterales; family Yersiniaceae; genus Serratia; species Serratia sp. X3. Next base: position 1,852,767 of record NZ_JADCNB010000001.1, on the reverse strand, counting down.
CAGCGCCACCAGCATCCCGATACCGCCGATGCCGAAGCCCCAGTGCCAGCCGTGTGACTTGATCAGCCAGCCGGAGATCAGCGGGGCGATGAACGAACCGATGTTGATGCCCATGTAGAACAGCGAGAAACCGCCGTCGCGACGCGCATCGCCTTTCTTGTACAGCGTGCCGACCATCACCGAGATACAGGTCTTGAACAGGCCGGAACCGAGCACGATGAACATCAGACCGATGAAGAACAGGTTGGTGCCCATCACTGCGGACAGCGCGATCGACAGGTGGCCGAGCGCGATCAGAATCGAACCGTACCAGACGGCCTTGCGTTGGCCGAGCCAGTTGTCCGCCAGCCAGCCGCCGGGCAGCGCCGCCAGGTACATGCTGCCGGCGAAGATGCCGACGATCGCCGACGCGTTCTCGCGCGCCAGGCCCAGGCCGCCGTCGTACACCGTGGCGGCCATAAACAGGATCAGCAGCGGACGAATGCCGTAGAACGAGAAGCGCTCCCACATTTCGGTGAAGAACAGAGAACCCAGCGGATAGGGATGGCCGAAGAAGGTCCGGCTTTCTGACTTATTGACAGAGGATTGCATAACGATTTCCCAATAAAAGGCGCTGCAAGGCTGCAGCCCGTACTGTGGTATGTATGTGTATTTAATGAAGGCGATCCGCCCAATGCGGATTACCCGACAAAACCGCGGCTGCAACGCTGATAAACCGTGGAAAGCGTGCTGACCTTTTCTTCACTTGGCCGATGGTTCACATCTGGCGTGATATTATTTAACCATTTGATAACTGGTCGTTGGATTTGTCTAGTACCTGTATCCCATTTTTTAGACGAAAAGTCGACAAGCATCTCCTTTTCTGGTTTTTCTGTTGGTTGTGACAGGAATATGATTGACAGCGGGTTTTATGCGCTGAAAGTTAATTATTTGTTGATAAACAAGATGTTGTATTAAGAATGTTCTGGGTGAGGCGAAAATTCACCGGCGGCGAGAAAGCATTATTAAAAATAGGGGAAACGCGCCGTTGATCCGGCCAACGGCGGAAACTGGCGATAAATGCAGCTATTGCTCTTCCTGCAGCGTATCTTCCCGCATATAGCCCGGCCGTCGTCGCAGACACCACCAGGAATAGCCGGCGTTGAACAGCACCACCAGCGCGGTGACGCCGAAGACTGCGCGAAAACCGTAACCGGCGGAGACAACGGCACCGAGCAGCGGGCCGCTAACGTTGCCGACGTCGCGGAACGACTGGTTATAGCTGAAAATACGGCCGGCCACCTGATTGGTGCAGTTATAAATCAACAGCGTCTGTACCGCCGGCAGCAACGCGCCGTCGGCCGCCCCCAGCAGAAAACGCAGCACCCCGAGTTGCCACGGCGTTTGCACGAACGCCATCGGGATCAGCAGCAGCACCGAGACGATCAGCATGAACACCAGTATGCGTTCCGGGCCGATGCGATCGCCCAGCTTGCCCAGCCGCGGGGCGCTCATCAATGCCGCGACGCCGGGCACCGAGGCGATCAGCCCGCTGATAAACGCCAGATTGTGGGTGACGCCGGCCAAATCGCGCACATACAGCGTCAGGATCGGCGCGATCGAGCCGGTGGCGATCTGGATGATCATGGTGGTGACGAACAGGCTGAGCACCAGCTTCGGATTTTTCAGCGAAGCGAACACCTGTTTTACGTGCAACATGTCGCGCTTTTGTACCGGGGTGAATTGTTCTTTGACATACAGCAGCGTCAGCACGAAGCAGACGAACAGCACCGCGGCGGTGATATAAAACACCGGGCGCAGGCCGTATAAATCGGCCAGCAGCCCCCCGATCAGAGGGCCGACCAGCGCACCGCCGACGCCGCCGGTGGACAGGGTGCCGAGCGCCCAGCCGCTGCGGTTGCGCGGCACCTGGGTGGCGATCAGCGCGTTGGCGTTGGGAATGAACCCGCCGAGCAGCCCCAGCACCGCACGCAGCGCGAGAAACTGCCAGACCGTTTGCGCCATGCCCATCAGCGCCATGACGATCGCCATACCGAGCGCCGAACGCAGCAGCATCAGTTTGCGGCCGCGTCGATCGGCCAGGGCGCCCCAGAACGGCGCGGCGATAGCGGAAAACAGAAAGGTGATGCTGAACAGCAGACCGGACCACATGTTGAGCGCCTGATGGCCGGTAACGCCCAGCGTCTCTACGTACAGCGGCAGAAACGGCATCACCAGGCTGAAGGCGGCGCCGGTGAGAAAACATCCCAGCCAGGCGACGAAAAGATTGCGTTTCCAGTTAACGGGTTCTGCTGCCGAAGCCATAAATGTTCACTGCCGAAAGGTGACGCGTTTTGCCGGTGGCGAGCTGATGGGCAAAACGTGAAAGTTAGCGTGGTAAGTATGCGCCGCAGGCGCGGCGACGGCAAACGAGGGGGCGCAGATAGGGCGAAAAATGAAATAAAGTTTTAAAAATAGAGTTTAAACCGTATTCCGCGCTTGGCGCGCGGAATTTACAGCGTTTTATAGTCCGGCCAGCGCCTCGAAACCGGCGGCGGTGGTGGTGGCGCTAAAGTCGGTGACCTCGTAGTGGGCCACGGCGTTGAACGGATCTTCGGCCAGGATGGCGTCCAGCCGAGCACGCTCAATGCCTTTGGCCAGGATCACGCCGCCGGTGCGGGGATTCTTGCGGCCGGAGGCGACGAAGGTGCCGTCCTGAAAATATTTCTTAAGCCAGGCGATGTGCCCGTCAAGGTGGCTGTCGACGTCGGCGATTGGGCGATGGTAGGTCAGGCTGACAATGTACATGGCGGCTCCAATGGTGGCGGCAAAAGCATTAACATCCCACCCTCGCCGGCGATTCTCAAGGGGCGCGCAATAAAAAACCCGCCGGCGGCGGGTTTGCGTGATCAGTACAGCGAAGGCTCGCCTTCCGGGCGGGTCTTGAAGCGGCGGTGCAGCCACATGTATTGGTCCGGCGCCATCAGGATCTCTTTTTCCACCACTTTATTCATAAAGGCGGCGGCGTCGAGTTCGTTGTCCAGCGGGAAGTTTTCCACCGCCGGCTGCATGATCAGCTCATAGCCTTTGCCGTCCGGCAGGCGACGCGGGGTGAACGGAATGATCGCCGGTTTGCCCATCCGCACCAGCACGTAGCTGCCGGTGGTGGTGGCGGCTTTATCCACCGCGAACAGCGGCACGAAAACGCTGCTGCGCGGGCCGTAGTCGTGATCCGGCGCATACCAGATGATATCGCCCTGTTTCAGGGCGCGGATCATGCCTTTGACGTCTTTACGATCCAGCATCGATTTGTTGGAACGCATCCGGCCCCAGGTTTGCAGCCAGTCCATCAGCTTGTTGTCGTGCGGGCGGTAAACGCCGATGCCCGGGTTGTGAATACCGAAGATGCGCGCGCCCAACTCCAGCGTCAAAAAGTGCAGGCCAATCAGCAACACGCCCTGATGGTTGTCGCGCGCTTTTTGAATGTGCTCCAGGCCGCTGACCTTGAACCAGCGCTCGATGCGCCAGTTCGGCCAGAACCACGCCATGCCGGTTTCAAACAACCCCATGCCGACCGATTCGAAATTCTTTACCACCAGCGCATCGCGTTCAGTCTGCGGCATGTCGGGAAAACAGAGTTCGAGGTTACGTTGGGCGATAACGACGCGCCGCTTGAGAAAGCGCATGGAAAATCGCCCGATCGAGGTGCCGAGCCAGTAGATGACGGGATAAGGCAGCAACACCAGCAGATACAGCAAGCCGATGCCTACCCAGGTCAGCCAGTAGCGCGGGTGCAATAAGGAGCGATTGAAAGTAGGGACTTGAGTCATTGGTTCTCTGTTTTAATACGGTTGTTTAAGTGTAATGACAGAGTCATAGCATGGTCTGACGGCCGGGTGGGCTCGGTCGCTAGGTTCGTTTCTGCCGATTGTTTGCGACTATTGTGGCATTTTTCTGGCGATCCGGGAAAACACAACGCATTAAAATCCCTTTTTGGGCGTTAAATATGCATCGAGCGCCGAATTTTTCCACAATATTTCCTGCCAAGAGCCCATGGCGATATCATTATCAGGAAGGTAAATTACGGTGGCATCCGGGATGAGCGCGCGATGCAGGTATGCGCACGCGAGCGCCAGGGCTGCGCGGCGGCGGTTTTTCGGGTATGATGTGCGCCGCGCGCGGGCCGGCTGGCTGCGCGCGGTAACTCAGTCACCTCCCGAAAGACAGGAAAGTACACCATGCCAGTGTTACATAACCGAATTTCTAATGAGGAACTGAAGGCGCGCATGCTGGCGGAAACCGAGCCGCGCACCACAGTTTCTTTTTACAAATACTTCTCCATCGACGATCCCAAGGCGTTTCGCGACAGCCTGTACGTTCAGTTCGAAAAACTGAAGGTGTTCGGCCGCATCTACGTGGCGAAAGAGGGCATCAACGCGCAGATCAGCGTGCCGCAGCATAACTTCGACGTGTTCAAAGCCGCGCTATTTGCCTCGCACCCGGCGTTGGATCAGGTCCGCCTGAATATCGCGCTGGAAGACGACGGCAAATCCTTCTGGGTGCTGCGCCTCAAGGTGCGCGAGCGCATCGTGGCTGACGGCATCGATGACGAGAGCTTCGATCCGAGCAACGTCGGTGAGTATCTGCAGGCCGATCGCGTCAATCAGATGATCGACGATCCGAATACGGTATTCGTCGATATGCGCAACCACTATGAGTACGAAGTCGGCCATTTCGAAAACGCCATCGAGGTGCCGTCGGATACCTTCCGCGATCAGCTGCCGATGGCGGTGGAGATGTTGCAGGACAGCAAAGACAAGAATATCGTCATGTACTGCACCGGCGGCATTCGCTGTGAAAAAGCCAGCGCCTATATGCTGCACAACGGCTTTAAAAATATCTACCACGTGGAAGGCGGGATTATCGAGTACACCCGCAAAGCGAAAGAACAGGGGTTGCCGCTGAAGTTTATCGGCAAAAACTTCGTGTTCGATGAGCGTATGGGGGAGCGCATCTCCGACGATGTGATCGCCAACTGCCACCAGTGCGGCGCGCCGTGCGATACCCATACCAACTGCAAGAACGACGGCTGCCATCTGCTGTTCATTCAGTGCCCGAGCTGCGCCGCCAAGTTTGAAGGATGCTGCAGTGAGATTTGCCGCGAAGAGCTGAAGTTGCCGCGCGAAGAGCAGCGCGCGCGCCGTGCCGGCCGCGAAAACGGCGTCAAGATTTTCAATAAATCGAAAGGATTGTTGCAGACCACGATGCACATTCCGGCACCGGAAGAAGAAGGCCCAGCCCGCTGAGCCTGAGGAACCGACAAGCCCGGTCGCCAAGCCGGGCTTTTTTTTATTTCTCGCGCACGCCTTCTACGGAGATGATCAGCTCAACGTCTTGCGACGCCGGGCCCAGATCGGTGGTGATGCCGAAATCTTTCAGCTTGATCTTGCCGTTGGCTTCAAAGCCGGCGCGGTAGCCGCCCCACGGATCGTTGCCCTGGCCAATCAGTTTGGCATCGAGCGTAACCGGTTTGGTGACGCCGTTCAGCGTCAGGTTGCCGACCACCGCGTAACCGTCGCCGCTTTTCTTCACTTCGGTGGATTCAAACTTGGCTTGCTTGTTCTTCTCCACGTTGAGGAACTCTGCGCTGCGCAGGTGCTTGTCGCGCTCGGCGTGGTTGGTGTCGACGCTGGCGGTATTGATGGTCACGTTGACCTTGTCCTTGGACGGATCTTTCTCGTCGAAGGTGAAGCCGCCGTCGAAGTCTTTAAAGCTGCCGTACAGCCAGCTGTAGCCCAGGTGCTGGATGCGGAACTCGATAAAGGCGTGTTGGCCTTGTTTATCGATCTTGTAGTCTGCCGCCAGTGCGGAACCGGCGCTCAGCAGCAGGGCGCCTGCGGTCAGGCCCAATACGGTCTTTTTCAACATAGCAATCTCCATAAATCCAAAGGTTAATCGGCGCTGCTACCCAGCATCCGTTTCAAAGTGACATCACGATCGATAAAGTGATGTTTAAGCGCGGCCAGCCCGTGCAGTACCGAGAGCACTACCACGGCCCAGGCCAGGTAAAGGTGTATGGTGCCGGCGGTGTCGGCCTGTTCCGCCATGCCGGTCACGGTGGCGGGCACGTTGAACCAGCCGAACACGCTGATCGGTTGGCCGTCTGCGGTAGAGATCAGATAACCGCTGATCAGAATGCCGAACAACACGGCGTACAGCGCCAGATGCGCGAGGATGGCGCTGACGCGAGTGAAACGGCCATAGCTGGCCAGCGGTTTGGGCGGCGGTGAGACAAAGCGCCAGACCACGCGGATCACCATCACGATGAACAGCAGCGTGCCGATGCTTTTGTGGATCTCCGGCGCCTGATGGTACCAGACGTCGTAATAGCCCAGCGTGACCATCCACAGGCCGAGTGCGAACATGCCGTACACCGTCAGCGCCACCAGCCAGTGGATCAACACTGACACATGGCCGAAACGATCGGCGGTATTTTTCCAGAGCATCCTGTTTCCTTCGATTACCGATTGGCTGGCTGCAATAATTAAACTTTAGGAAACATAAAATCAATAATAAATTTAACTATGTTACTACTTTGAAATATTAGTCAGTGAATTTGTTCGAGATGTTCGGAGTTAATCAGATAAATCGTTGGAGATAATATTATTTCGCTCACCAGAGGTTTATGCTAGTCATTGAAAAATGGGGCTATTATCTATTAATGTCAGCTTTTGTCATTTTACGTAAACCCCTCGTGAGTTGCCCAGCGAGATTATTTGTTGGCAAAGGTTATGCCTATTTATTGCGGCGCAGAGCAGGGCGGAAATATTAACTTTGTCGAACGGTTGCGCTAAATCCCCTGCGGTGCAACGGCGGATTTTGCTACCATTAGCGCCAAGAGCCGGCGCCCTGGCGCCGGTTAACCCAGTGAAATAACAAGGAAACGTCATGGGCCGAACCCGTGTGACCGACAGCAGCCTGCGTCTGGCCGTCCTGCTGGCGATGTTGGTGATCATTTTGGCCGGGGTGAAAGCCGCCGCCGACATTGTGGTGCCGTTTTTGCTGGCGGTATTTCTCGCCATGGTGCTGAATCCGCTGGTGGCGATGCTGGAGCGTAAACGGGTGCCGCGTATCGTCGGGGTGACGCTGCTGGTGACGACGGTGATCGTGGTCGTGATGCTGTTTATCGGCATGCTGGGGGCTTCGCTGAACGAGTTTGCTCGTTCGCTGCCGCAGTACCGCGGCATGATGATCGAGAAGCTGCGCGAGCTGCAGCATTACGCCGACCGTTTCAATATCAGCCTTTCCAGCGAAGCGATGCTGCAGTATGTCGATCCCAGCGCGGCGATGAATCTGGTCACCCGCATGCTGGGGCACCTGTCTGGCGCCATGACCAACGTCTTTCTGCTGCTGATGACCGTGGTGTTTATGCTGTTCGAAGTGCAGTTGCTGCCTTACAAACTGCAACAGGCGCTGGATAAGCCGAACGAGGGGCTCGCCGCGATGCGGCGGGCGCTGGATGGTGTGACGCGCTATCTGGTGATTAAAACCATCATCAGCCTGGCCACTGGGGTAATCGTCTGGATCTTCCTGGCAGCGGTCGGCGTGCGTTTTGCCTTTATCTGGGGGCTGCTGGCATTTCTGCTTAACTACATTCCCAACATTGGCTCGGTATTGGCCGCCATTCCGCCGCTGATTCAGGCGCTGTTGTTCAACGGATTGGGTGATGCGCTGGTGGTGGCGGGCGGCTTTATCGCTGTCAACATGGTGATCGGCAATATCCTCGAGCCGCGCGTGATGGGGCGCGGGCTGGGGTTGTCGACGCTGGTGGTGTTCCTGTCGCTGATCTTTTGGGGCTGGCTGCTCGGCCCGGTGGGCATGTTGCTGTCGGTGCCGCTGACGATCGTGGCGCGCATCGCGCTGGAGACCACCGAGGGCGGCTATCGGCTGGCGGTTATCCTGGGGGACGGCCGCCCGCCGCGCCAGCCTCCGGCGGCACCGGAGTGAGGAAGATTTTGCCATTCACGCCGGGCTGGGCGGCGTGGTGCAGCGCCGCTGCGTACTGACACAAAGGATAAATCGCGGCGGGTGGGCGCAGCGCCAGCTGGCCGCGTCGCAGCAGCTGGAATAACTGATAAAACGCCGTCTGCCATTGCGCCGGCGCTGCCTGTGCGTTCCATTTGCGCAAGTGGAACAGCGAAGCGCGCAGCTTTAACTCGTCCACCACGCGCCGCCAGTCTACCTGGCGGCCGCTAAGCAGGCCCAGCGCCACAAAATCGCCGCCGGTGCGGACCGCCCGCGCCAACTGCAATCCGTCTTCACCACCGATGCAGTCGATGGCCGCACGGGCGCCAAAATTCGTCATTTCCGCCAGCTGCGGCGCTTCGATAACGCGCCAGGCGCCGGCGGCCAGCAACGCCTGGCGATGAGCGCCGTTGCGCGCCACGACCGCCAGACGAATGCCGCGCAGCGCCGTCAGCTGCGCCAGCAGCAGGCTGACTGCGGAGCCGCCGCCGTTGAGCAGCAGTACGTCGCCGGCGTTGAGCGGCAGCCATTGGGTCAACAGCACCCAGCAGGTGAGCGGGTTGATATAGATTTGCGCTGCGCAGGCGTCGTCGATGTCGTCCGGCACCCAGACCACCCGATCTTCAGGCAGCGTGACGAACGTTTGCCAACTGCCGTTACCCGCTACCGCCAGCGCGCGTCGGCCCGCTGAATGCCCATTCTGCGGATTGACGATGACGCCCACGCCTTCATATCCCGGCACCTGAGGAAGGGCGATACGGTGCGCGTATTGGCCGTGGATCGGGATCAGATCGGAAGGGTTGATCGGGGCATAGCGCATCTGCAATAACCGTTGTCCGGGGCGCAGCAGCGGTCTGCTCGTCTGCTGCAATTCCAACACCTGGGCGGGTTCGCCGAAGCGGCTGAAGCTCAATCGGGGAAATAACGGCGGCATGGATTACATGACGAAGAAGAAATAGACATCCAACGCCAGCAGCACCAGCCACAGACAAAGGTACAGCACCAGATGCTCACGCACATTGTTGACGATAGCCGCCAGTATTCGGTTTAACATTTCAGCCGCCTGAAGAGAAGGACCTTTGATTATAGTCCTTTTCTCGGCGTCATTTATAGCGCGCCGCGCGTGAGTGGCGGGAAAGTGGTGATAAAAAAGCCTGCGTTATCGCAGGCTTGAGGTTACACGGCCAACAGCGCCAGCGGCGTTGAATTCGCCGGCGTGCTCGGCGGGTAGAAATAGCGCAGCACGTTATACAGCGAGTAAAACTCCAGCCGGTTGCGCGCGTTGATCTTTTCCGTGATGTGACGCTTGTGCACATAGACCGTATGGGAGCTGATCTGCAGTTTTTTCGCAATGCGGTAGTTAGGCATCTCTGCCATCCAATACTTCATTACCGTCAGCTCCTGCGGGCTGAACAGGGAACGCTCTTCGCCGTCATCGGCCAGCGCCAGCGGATCCTCGCGCAGCGTGCGTAAGGTGAGCGGCAGAATGCTTTTATTGAACAGAAAGGCGTTATCGGCGATGCGCATTGGCGCTTCGCTGTATGGGTAAGGTGTGTCGAGATAAATAAACAGCAAGGCGGACTGGCTGGCTTCCATAAAGGCCTGCAGTTGCGCGTCCGCTTCGTTATAGCGGCATTGGTTGCTGAGGTTCACCAGAATGTGGCTCGGCTGGAAGCTGGCCAACAGCGATGTAGCGTATTCAATGCTGTGGCAGCACTTGATCGTCGTGATCCCACTATCAGCAAAGTAGCTGGCTATACCGACCCGGGTGAAGCAGCATTCGTCCACGACAAGTAGTTTCATGGTGACGTCCTTGTTGAAAGCCGATGGAGCATATCTTCTGTAAAATAGGACTTACACTGCAAGTGTTCAATTCGGAAATTCAACTGCTGAATATAAGAAATTTCCGTTATCAGGATTTTTACTTGGTATTTAAAAGAGTTAGCATGTTAATAAATTGTAACCGCCAAATTTCGCTGTCCAGTGCCTGAGGGGGACTTGGACAGCGAAATTCTTCGCTCAGCTAAATCGTTTCAGACCAAAGCTTGAGACGTCAACCGGCGGCGCTTTGTCCTGCGCGAACAGCGCGGCGATCTCGCCCAGAGCGCTGGCGAACTTGAAGCCGTGGCCGCTCAATCCGCTGATGACCATCAGGCGATCGCAATCCGGCAGGGTATCGATAATAAAGTCTTCGTCGGGGCTCATATCATAGCTGCAGGCTTCACCGTGTAAACATACGCCTACACCCGGCAAAAATTGCCGCAGGAAGGAGAAAACTTCCGTGCCGTCGCTGGCGTAGCTGCCGAAGGGTTTACGCTGCTCGGGGGCATCCATTGGCTGGCCGCCGTCGTGTTTGCCCACTTTCAGACCGTCGTTATCCGCCGGAAAACCGTAATAGTGCGTGCCGTCTTGCGCTTCGACGGTAAAGGCCGGGAAACGATTGTTCACGCTGTAGCGGCCATCTGCCTGATGCCAGGAGAAGACTTTGCGCAGTGGCGCGATCGGCAGTTGCGGCAACAGCGCTTTGACCCAGGTGCCGGCGGTGATCACCGCTTTTCGCGCCGTGAAACGCCCTTCGCCGGTGATGACCTCAACGCCGCCATCGATGGGTTCTACCGCGTTGACCGGGCAGTTGAACAGCTGGCTGCAGCCGGCTTCTTTCGCCAGCTTGATCAGGCTGGTTATCGCCAGCTCGGCACGCAGGAACCCCGCGTCGGGCTCGAATACGCCGACATAACCTTCCGGTGCTCGGAATTCCGGCCAGCGCTGATTGATCTGTGCGGCGCTGAGGGTTTGCGCGTTCAGGCGGAATTTTTGCGCGCTGAGCTGCGCATTGCGAATGAATTCGGAGTGCTGTGGCCCCAGGTTGAGCACGCCGCACGACTGGAACAGTTCCTCGCCGGATTGTTGAATCAGCGCATTCCACAGCGCCTGCGCGCGCAGCACCAGCGGCACGTACTTTTCGCCTTCGCCGTAAGCGTGACGGATAATGCGGGTATCGCCGTGATGGCTGCCGTTTCGGTGCGGAGGGATAGCGCTGTCGATCATCAGCACTTTCAAGCCGGCCCGCGTGGCATAATAGCCTGCCGCCGCGCCGACGGAACCGCTGCCCACCACAATCAAATCATATTCCACGTGCCAACCCTCTCTGATAGCGATTTCTTATGCCCCCATGATAAAAGGTTGGCGGACGCAATGCACTGATTGAACGGCGAAAGGCGAAGAAAAGGCGCCGGGAAAGGTCGCGGCGCCTTAGGGGGTAGGAGACGATGAATCAATGTTTTCTGCGATCAAGATCCTGGTAATCCGTAGCTTCAATCTTGGCGATGCCGGCCTCTAAGATATTGATTAATTGACGGGCGACATCTGTGGTCAGCCAAAGCGTTCGGTCTACTTGGGCTTCTTCGGGCGTTTGGTCTAGTGAAGACAGGTAATGAAGGCGTATCATCATGGCGTCGTAAACGTCGACAGTACTGATATCCCAACCGACAAGCGGGTGCGTCTGAATTACTTCATCATTTCTGTCCATAAAGACCCCTTATTGAGTAGTAACTACCGTGAGTGACTAACGAGGATCAATGCGGCTCATCATCATGAGAGCAATTACAGTATACGCATCCGCTTTCATCGGTGGAGGGGTTGTCACCTAAAATTGCAAAATAAATATTTATTTGAACAATTATTCTACAAATTCGGGTGCGAACGCGCGATGAGTAAAGCCTGTGGCGTTATTCCGCGCCGCCGGTGGGGGGGGCGGAGCCGTGCAGACATTTTTCCAGTTCTTCAGCCAAGTGCGCGAAATGTTTCTGCGTTTCGGCGTCGCGATTCTGGCTTTGCGATTCCAGCCTCAGGCTGTGGATCAGCCGTTGGTTGGCTTTGTCATCCAGGCTGAAGGCCAAGTAAGAGAAGGCCACTTCCAGTACGTTCAAGCGTCTTTTCTGATCGGCAATCAGCGCCAGCAATTCGCCAAACGTCATTGCGTCTTCGGATTTCACCTTGTCCGGGGCCATGCTTACTCCTTTGCGTTAAATACAGCGCTGAGGCGGATTTGGTTCCAGAGTAAGGGTAAGCGATGAATGGGCAGGGCGCCAGAAACAAAAAAGCCGGAGAGCGACCCCCGGCAAAAACAGCATTGCAGTGTTATTCTGCGCTGAACCATTCGTCCGCGCTTTCCCAGGTTTCCTGAAGGATTTCCTCAATCAGATCCCGGTCGGTTTTGGCGCCCCCCAGCACGGAGAGCCCGTTGGCGCCGGCATAACGGACGTGCACGACGGCGCCTGGAAACTGGCGATTGACCCGTTTGCCCAGCTCGCCGGTCAGCGCCTCAATGGCGCCTGACGGCAGCGGCCGGGTTTTATCTATAGTGACTTCAACACGCATAATTGCCCCCGAAGCGATTTACTGTTTATTTATACAGTTAACCATAAGCGAGGGCAAGAGGGCGAAGCAAAAATATCACCCTTTCAGAGACCAGTTCAGGGTTTCGCCGGCCAGGAATGGAATGACGGATTCATTGCCCAGGGCGATCTCTTCCGGCTGGGTGGTCGGCACGCGCTGCAGTTCGATGAAATCTTCGTTGATCGGCAGGCCATAGAAGCGTGGGCCGTTGAGCGAGCAGAAGGCCTCGAAGTGATCCAGTGCGCCGAGCTGTTCGAAGACGGCAGCGTAAGCCGGGATCGCATTCGGCGCATTGAAGCAGCCGGCGCAGCCGCAGCTGGACTCTTTGCGGTGCTTGAGGTGCGGCGCGGAGTCGGTGCCGAGGAAGAAACGGTCCGAGCCGCTGGCCACCGCCTGACGCAGCGCTTCCTGATGGACATTGCGCTTGAGGATCGGCAGGCAGAACAGGTGTGGGCGAATGCCGCCGACCAGCATGTGGTTGCGGTTGAACATCAGGTGCTGCGGGGTGATGGTGGCGCCGAGGAAACGGTTGCCTGCCTGCACGTACTGCGCCGCTTCTTTGGTGGTGATGTGTTCGAAGACGATTTTCAGTTCCGGGAAGTGACGGCGGATAGGCTCCATCACCTGTTCGATAAAGCGCGCCTCGCGGTCGAAAATATCGACGGCAGGATCGGTCACTTCACCGTGGATCAGCAGCGGCATGCCGATTTTTTGCATTTGCTCGAACAGCGGGTAAATGCCGGTCACGTCGCTGACGCCGTGGCTGGAGTTGGTGGTGGCGTTGGCCGGATACAGCTTGGCGGCGGTAAACACCCCTTGCTCGAAACCGCTGACCAGTTCACTGGCCGCCAAAGAGTTGGTCAGGTAACAGGTCATCAGCGGAGTGAAGTTGTGACCCTGCGGCACCGCCGCCAGAATCCGATCGCGGTAGGCGCGTGCGGCGGCCACGGTCGTCACGGGCGGAACCAGGTTCGGCATCACGATCGCCCGGCCAAATACCTGGCTGGTATAGGGCACCACCGTTTTCAGCATCTCATCGTCACGCAGGTGGATATGCCAGTCGTCTGGGCGGCGGATTTTCAGAACTTGAGGTTGTGCGGTCATCTAGCTAGGCTCCGGCGGTCAAATACGTCTAATGAAAAGCGAATAATGGGTTTATTCACGCCGGGGCGTAAGGATAAGCGGAAAGTGCCGCAGATGCATCTGTTTGTTGGCGACAAGTTGAAATCAACGGCGCAGCAGGCGCATAGTGACAAGGATTTCAACGATGCCGACGCCAATACCGTCGACTTTCATCAAGTGGAAAGGGAGAAAACAATGGAAGTACGCGTTATCGCCACCCTGCAAGCGAAAGCGGGATTTGAGGCCGCAGTCAGTGAAGCGGTGCACGACATTATCGAGCCGAGCCGCCAGGAGCTGGGCAACCTGCAATATGATTTGCATCGCGATCTGGAAAAACCGGGCACCTTCGTGTTCTTTGAGCGTTGGGCCAGCAGCGAAGCGCTGGATAAGCATAATGAGACGGCGCATTTTCAGCAGTTCGTCAGTCGGCTTGACGGCAAGTTGGATGTTCTGGACATCAAAAAACTGAAAAAGATCGCCTGAGCTTTTTGCAGGCAAGAAAAAACCCGCCGTCGGCGGGTTTTTTTAGGGGTGCAGATTAACTTATTCGTTAACCGGCTGCGGCTTGGTGGCCGGCGCGGTGGCCTGGCTCACTGCCGAGTGACCACCGGCTGAACCTTTGCCTTCAAAGTTGAAGGAAGGGCGCTGCCAGTCGCTGTGCTTGCGTTCTTCCGGCACGTAGGCCGGCGCAGGCGCTTTGGTCATCGGCGCAGTGGCGATGTGTTTGTACAGCGCGTCCTGCACGGCTTTCACCGGCGCCGGCTGCTGAGCAACCGCAGGCGCAGGCTTGGCGGCCGTTGGTTCCGGCGCTTTTTCTACCGGAGCGGCTGCCGCTGCAGGTGCGGCTTCTACTACTGGCGCTTCTTCCGCCGGCGCGGCTTCTACCGGTGCAGCTTCCTCCACCGGCTCGTCTTCCGCAGGTGCAGGTTCAACCACTGGCTCTGCCGCTACGGTTTCAGCTACCGGCTCAGCTTCCACTGCAGGGGCAGTCTCTTCCGCTTTCGGTTCTTCAACCGCAACCGTTGCCGGGGCGGTTTCCACCGGCGCCGGGGTTTCCTCGGCCGGGGTGGTGGCAACCGGCGCTACGACTGCCGCTTCTTCCGTTACGGTGACGGCGGCAGTTTCAATGACGGCTTCTGGTGCCGGTTCGTTGACGCTGGCCGCGGCCTGAGTTTCTTCCACGGCAACGCTGTGCTGTTCAGCCGCTGCGGCGACAACCGGCGCCTGCTCTACGGCTTCGGTTTGCACTTCGGCTTCTTCAACCTGAGCGACCGGGTAGCTTACCCAGACTTTGCCTGATGCCATTTCCGGGGAAGCGAACGCGCCCACCAACGGCATTGGGGATTGCAGCGGGTAACGCTCGTCGCGGTAACGACGGCGACGCTGGCCGCTGACGCGCAGGTGACGCGGTGAACGACGGGAACGACGTGGCATGCCTTCGCCGTTGCCGCGGTTTTCGCCCTGGGCATCGTCTTCCGCCTGAGCGGCAACGGTTTCCGGCAGCAGCTTCACGCTGTCGTCGGCGGTTGGCTGCGCATCTTCGGCTTTCGCTACCGGCGCTTTCGGCGCCAACAGCTCTTCCGCTGCGCGCTGCAGCTCTTCTTCTGCGGACAGGATACGCACTTTCTGCGTCAGAGGGCGGCGCTGACGGCGCTGCATGTTCTGCTGCTGGCGTTCTTCCTGCTCTTCGTCGGTGCTCTCGAGGGCGTCAACGCTTTCCAGCGCTTTCACTTCCTGCTGAGCCTGACGTTTCTCTTCCTGGCGACGACGCTGGCGTTCAGCACGCTGTTCACGGCGCTGCTGTTGATCTTCGCGCGGTGCTTTAGCGTTTGCTTCCGAGGCGGTTTCCTCCGCTACCGGCGCGTTCTGCTGCTGGTTGCGGCGGTTACGGCGCTGCTCATCGCGGGATTCACGCGATTCACGGCTTTCACGGTTCTCACGCGGTTCACGGTTATCGCGTTCGCGATTGTCACGGCCTTCACCGCGCTCTTTACGTTCGCCGCGTTCCGGACGATCGCCACGGTCGCTACGCTCACCGCGATCTTTACGGCCGGTGCCTTGACGGCGCTGACCGCGACGATCCTGACGACGGTTTTCACCGTTGCCTTCCGCCTTCGGCGTTTCGGCCGGTTTGGCTTCTTCGACGGCAGGTTGTTCTTCACCGGCGAACAGGCTCTTCAGACCACCGAACAGGCGGCCCAGGAAGCCCGGCTTGGCGGCGACCGGCGCTGCGGCTTTAGCCTTGGCGGCTGCCGCAACAGGTTTGGCAACGGCGACGGGTTCTTCAGCCGGCGGCGGCACATCGGCGGACAGGGAGAAGGAAGCCAGGGCCGGTTGCTCCGGACGCTTGCGTTCCATCGGCGCATCTTCCAGCGGACGCTCCATGTCTTCTTCGTGCAGTTTCGGCAGCAGGTAGCTGAGGGTAGAGGTTTCCTCGCCCTTGCGTACGCGCAGCACTGAGTAGTGCGGGGTTTG
The DNA here is from genome assembly GCF_014982455.1 of Serratia sp. X3. Lineage (NCBI taxonomy): Bacteria > Pseudomonadati > Pseudomonadota > Gammaproteobacteria > Enterobacterales > Yersiniaceae > Serratia > Serratia sp. X3. The sequence goes on along the minus strand of NZ_JADCNB010000001.1, from coordinate 1,836,768 downwards.
CATTTCATCGTTCGGCACGATGACGGCTTTCACGCCACCCTGACGTTTTTCGATCGCGCTGACGGATTCACGCTTTTCGTTCAGCAGGTACGAAGCGACCTGAACCGGTACGATAGCGTGAACTTCTTTGGTGTTTTCCTTCAGCGCTTCTTCTTCGATCAGGCGCAGGATGGACAGCGCCAGCGATTCGTTGTCGCGGATGGTGCCGGTGCCGTTACAGCGTGGGCACACGTGGTGGCTGGATTCACCCAGCGACGGGCTGAGGCGCTGACGCGACATTTCCAGCAGGCCGAAGCGGGAGATGCGGCCGATTTGGATGCGCGCGCGGTCTTGACGCACGGCGTCGCGCAAGCGGTTTTCCACTTCGCGCTGGTGGCGTACCGGCGTCATGTCGATGAAGTCGATGACGATCAGGCCGCCGAGGTCGCGCAGGCGCAGCTGGCGAGCGATTTCGTCCGCCGCTTCCAGGTTGGTGTTGAACGCCGTCTCTTCGATGTCGCCGCCGCGGGTTGCACGCGCGGAGTTGATGTCGATGGCGGTCAGCGCTTCGGTGCTGTCGATGACGATCGAGCCGCCGGACGGCAGGCGCACTTCGCGCTGGAAGGCGGATTCGATCTGCGATTCGATCTGATAGTGGCTGAACAGAGGAATTTCACCGCTGTACAGTTTGATTTTGCTGCTGAAATCCGGGCGGCCCAGCGCGGCGATGTGCTCTTTGGCCAGATCGAGAATTTTCGGGTTGTCGATCAGGATTTCGCCGATGTCTGGGCGCAGATAATCGCGGAAGGCGCGCACGATAACGTTGCTTTCCTGGTGGATCAGGAACGGCGCAGGGCGGCCTTCGGCGGCTTTTTTGATCGCTTCCCAGTGCTTCAGACGGAAGGAGAGATCCCACTGCAGCGCGTCGGCGGATTTGCCTACGCCCGCGGTGCGAACGATCAGGCCCATGCCGTCCGGCAGTTGCAGCGAAGAGAGCGCTTCTTTCAGCTCGGTGCGATCGTCACCCTCGATGCGGCGAGAAATACCGCCGGCGCGCGGGTTGTTCGGCATCAGCACCAGATAGCTGCCCGCCAGGCTGATGAAGGTGGTCAAGGCGGCGCCTTTGTTGCCACGTTCTTCTTTGTCTACCTGAACGATGACTTCCTGGCCTTCGCGCAGCACATCTTTGATGTTCGGGCGGCCATGGGAAGAGTAATTGCTAGGGAAGTATTCGCGGGCGATTTCTTTAAGAGGGAGGAAACCATGTCGTTCTGCGCCGTAGTCTACGAACGCTGCTTCAAGACTTGGTTCAATGCGGGTGATTTTGCCTTTGTAAATATTCGCTTTTTTCTGCTCATGACCCGGACTTTCGATATCCAAATCATACAGCCGCTGTCCATCTACGAGGGCAACACGCAACTCTTCCTGCTGAGTTGCGTTAATCAACATTCTTTTCATCTTAACTTACTCGTTATTTTTACATTATCGACAAAGCTGCGGGCAAAATAACCTCATGGCCGGAGTTAAACCGAAAGCCCCGTGTCTTCTCGCAAAGCCGTCAACCTCACGGTTGTCGCCTGCATAGGGGCGCATTATCTCGGTAAGCCTGCTTTTCTTTGTGAAAGACAGCACTTTTACTAGGGGAATAGCCTCTGATTTACGTCGACAGATCTGATTCCATTTGCCGGCCAAGCTGCAACCCGCAGCCCGCTAATTGTTTGATTTCGCATTACGTCTTACGCCATTGCTGCGTTTTTGCGCGATCAGACAAATTTTATAATTCCACCGTTTTCCCTGTTTAACGAGAATCAACGCGGAAAGTGACTGCATTATTCCACTGCTGATGCCGTTATAGCAAGGTGACTTTTCCTTAACTGCGGAAGAAATCGCAAACGTTCAAATCGGCTTGCTGCCTTATTGTCCGCTGGGGTTTCGCCCGCCGTCAGAGAGACAGTTAAGCACAGAAAAAGATGTGGCGCTATTCACGCGCTCTATTTAGAATCCCGCACCATGAAAACGAACAATCCAGCAGTACAATTCATCACGATTTCCGACGACGAAGCCGGTCAGCGAATCGACAACTTTCTGCTCGCTCGCCTGAAAGGCGTGCCGAAGAGCATGATTTATCGCATCGTGCGCAAAGGCGAGGTGCGGGTTAATAAAGGGCGCATCAAGGTCGAATACAAATTGGCGGCCGGCGACGTGGTGCGCGTGCCGCCGGTGCGCGTGGCCGAGCGCGAAGAGGCGCCGGTGTCGGCGAAGCTGGATAAGGTGGCAGCGCTGGCCGACTGCATTCTGTATGAAGATGACCACCTGCTGATCCTCAACAAGCCTTCCGGCACCGCGGTGCACGGCGGCAGCGGCCTGAGCTTCGGCGTGATTGAAGGGCTGCGGGCGCTGCGCCCTGAGGCCCGTTTCCTGGAGCTGGTGCATCGGCTCGATCGCGATACCTCCGGCGTGCTGTTGGTTGCCAAGAAGCGTTCCGCGCTGCGTTCGCTGCATGAGCAACTGCGGCTGAAGGGCATGCAGAAGGATTATCTGGCGCTGGTGCGCGGCCAGTGGCAGTCCCACTGCAAGGCCGTACAGGCGCCGCTGCTGAAAAACATTCTGCAAAGCGGCGAACGTATCGTGCGCGTCAACAGCGAAGGCAAGCCTTCGGAAACCCGCTTCAAGGTGGAGGAGCGTTACGAATTCGCCACCCTGGTGAAGGCCAGCCCAATTACCGGGCGTACCCACCAGATCCGCGTGCACACCCTGCATGCCGGGCATCCGATCGCCTTTGACGATCGCTATGGCGACCGCGAGTTCGATCGTCAACTGGCGGGTACCGGCCTGAAGCGTCTGTTCCTGCACGCCGCGGCGCTGCGCTTCGAGCATCCGGCCACCGGCGAAACGATGCGTATCGAAGCGCCGATGGACGAAGAACTGCGTCATTGCCTGCAAGTGCTGCGCCGGCAGGCCGCCAAATAATCCGCGTCACACCAGCGGGTTGATGCCTTCAGCCCGCAACATCTCCAACAGCGCGATCAACGGCAGGCCGATCAGGGCGTTCGGATCCCGGCCTTCCAGCCTGTCGAACAACGCGATCCCCAACCCCTCGCTCTTGAAACTGCCCGCGCAGTTCAGCGGTTGCTCCAGACGTACATAGGCGGCGATCTCCGCTTCGCTCAGCGCGCGAAAATGCACGTGGAAAGGCTCGCACAGGGCCTGTAGCTGCTTGCTACGGCCGTTGTACAGCGCCAGGCCGGTATAGAAGGTCACGGCCTGGCCGCTTGCCTGGCGCAGCTGCGCGCGGGCGTTTTCCTCGGTATGGGGCTTGCCGGTGATGCTGCCATCGATCACGCAGACCTGATCGGAACCGATGATCAGATGCTCGGGGTAGGCGAGGGCCAGCGCCTGAGCCTTCGCTGCCGCCAGGCGCAGCACCAGCGCTTCGGCGCCTTCGCCCGGCAGCGGGGTTTCATCCACCTCCGGCGCGGCGCAGTCGAACGGCAGCTGCAGTTTCTCCAGCAGCATTTTTCGATAGGGGGAGGTGGAGGCTAAAAGCAATCTCTGCATAATTTTTTTCGCAAACCGTAGCGTAAATGGGTACGGCATTTTAAACTGTCGGCCGCTGTGGAAGCGAATATTGGTGAAAGGAGCCGTTTTACGGCCTTTTTCTTTGACTCTATGTCGTTACAAAGTTAATATGCGCGCCCTATGCAAAAGGTAAAATTACCCTTGACCATTGATGCGGTACGTACCGCTCAGAAACGCCTGGACTATGCTGGTGTCTATGCGCCTGAGCAGGTTACTCGTGTTGCCGACTCCGTGGTCAGTGTGGACAGTGATGTTGAGGTGTCGTTGTCGTTTAATATCGACAATCAACGCCTCGCGGTGATAACAGGGCATGCGGACGTCACGGTAACGTTGATGTGCCAACGCTGTGGAGTCCCGTTCGAACATCAGGTTCACACAACATATTGTTTTAGCCCGGTCGTCAATGATGAGCAGGCTGAGGCATTACCGGAAGCGTACGAACCGATCGAAGTTGACGAGTTTGGCGAAGTCGATCTGTTGGCAATGATTGAAGACGAAATTATTCTTTCACTGCCTGTCGTTCCGGTACATGAATCTGAACACTGTGAAGTGTCCGAAGCGGACATGGTATTTGGCCAACTGCCTCCCGAGGCGGAGAAGCCGAATCCGTTTGCCGTATTAGCCAGTTTAAAGCGTAAGTAATTGAGGAGTAAGGTCCATGGCCGTACAACAGAATAAACCAACCCGTTCCAAGCGTGGCATGCGTCGTTCTCACGATGCTCTGACCACGACTACTCTGTCTGTAGACAAAGTATCCGGTGAAACTCACCGTCGTCACCACATCACTGCCGACGGTTTCTACCGCGGTCGCAAGGTTATCGGCTAAGTAGCGATACCTTGACTCGTCTAACCCTGGCGTTAGATGCAATGGGCGGGGACTTCGGTCCCTGCGTCACAGTGCCTGCTTCGTTGCAGGCACTGGCCTCTAATTTACAGCTTCATCTCTTGCTGGTCGGTAATCCCGACGCCATCTCCCCTTTGCTTGCCCACGCCGATCCGGTTCTTCTGGAGCGTCTGCAAGTCGTGCCCGCCGAGTCTGTGATCGCCGGCGACGCCAAACCCTCACAAGCGATACGCGCCAGCCGCGGCACGTCGATGCGCATTGCGCTCGAACAGCTCAGCAGCGGCAACGCGCAGGGCTGCGTCAGCGCCGGCAATACCGGCGCGCTGATGGGATTGGCGAAGCTGTTGGTCAAGCCGTTGGAGGGCATTGAGCGCCCGGCGCTGATGACGGTGATCCCGAACCAGCAGCGCAGCAAAACCGTGGTGCTGGATCTGGGCGCCAACGTCGAGTGCGACAGCACCATGCTGGTGCAGTTTGCCGTGATGGGCGCGGTGATGGCGGAAGAGGTGATCGGCATTGCGCAACCGCGGGTGGCGCTGCTGAATATCGGCGAAGAAGAGACCAAAGGCCTGGATAATATCCGCGAAGCGGCCGCTGTGCTAAAAAATACTCCGGCAATCAACTATATTGGTTACCTGGAAGGAAACGAACTGCTCACCGGCAAGACCGATGTGTTGGTCTGCGACGGCTTCGTGGGCAACGTCACGCTGAAAACCATGGAAGGGGTGGTCAGGGTGTTCTTATCGCTGCTGAAATCGTCCGGCGATGGAAACAAGCGAGCCTGGTGGCTGAAATTGTTGGGCCGTTGGTTGCAAAAACGGGTGGTCAAGCGGTTCGGCCACCTGAACCCCGACCAGTATAATGGCGCATGTCTGTTAGGATTGCGCAGCACCGTAGTCAAGAGCCACGGCGCTGCGAACCCTCACGCGTTTGCAGTCGCAATCGAACAGGCTGTGCAGGCGGTGCAGCGGCAAGTCCCGGAAAGGATTGCTGCGCGCCTTGAGGCTGTATTACCTAAGAGTGACTGATCGTACATGTATACAAAGATTCTCGGTACGGGGAGTTATTTGCCCGTACAAGTGCGCACCAATGCTGATTTGGAAAAAATGGTGGATACCTCTGACGAGTGGATCGTCACGCGTACCGGTATTCGCGAACGTCGCATCGCCGCTGCGGATGAAACCGTCGCGACGATGAGCTTCCAGGCCGCTGAGAAAGCGCTGGAAATGGCAGGTGTGGCTAAAGAAGACATCGGGCTTATCGTCGTGGCGACCACCACGACGACTCACGCGTTCCCGAGTGCGGCGTGCCTGGTGCAGCAAATGCTCGGCATAAAAGACTGCGCGGCGTTCGATCTGGCTGCGGCCTGCGCCGGCTTTACTTATGCGCTCAGCGTGGCCGATCAGTACGTGAAAAACGGCGCGGTCAAACATGCGCTGGTTATCGGCGCGGACGTCTTGTCGCGCACGCTGGATCCTGAAGATCGCGGCACCATCATTCTGTTTGGCGATGGCGCAGGGGCGGTGGTGCTGGGGGCTTCTGAAGAGCAGGGCATTCTGTCTACCCACCTGCATGCCGACGGCAGCTACGGCAGCCTGCTGACGCTGCCTTACAAGGATCGTCAGAATCAAGACAAGCCGGCCTATGTCACCATGGCGGGCAATGAAGTCTTCAAGGTTGCGGTCACCGAACTGGCGCGCATCGTCGATGAGACGTTGCAGGCCAACAACATGGACCGCAGCGAGCTGGATTGGCTGGTGCCGCACCAGGCCAACCTGCGCATCATCAGCGCAACGGCGAAAAAACTGGGCATGGGGATGGACAAAGTGGTGGTGACGCTCGATCGTCACGGCAACACCTCTGCCGCCTCGGTGCCTTCCGCACTGGACGAAGCCGTGCGAGACGGGCGAATTCAGCGTGGCCAGCTGGTGCTGCTGGAAGCCTTCGGCGGCGGCTTTACCTGGGGCTCGGCGCTGGTTCGTTTCTGATTTGAACAGGAATAAAAAATGACGCAATTTGCTTTTGTTTTCCCGGGCCAGGGGTCGCAGGCCGTTGGCATGCTGGCCGAATTGGCCGCACAGTTCCCGATCGTCGAAGAGACTTTCGGTGAGGCCTCTTCCGCGCTGGGTTACGACCTGTGGCAGCTGGTGCAGCAAGGCCCGGCGGAAGAGTTGAACAAGACCTGGCAGACCCAACCGGCCCTGCTGGCGGCTTCCGTGGCGATTTTCCGCGTGTGGCAGCAGCAGGGCGGTGAAGCGCCCGCATTGATGGCGGGCCACAGCCTGGGCGAATACTCGGCGCTGGTCTGCGCCGGTGTGCTGGACTTCAAGGCGGCGATCCGCCTGGTCGAGCTGCGCGGCAAGCTGATGCAGGAAGCGGTGCCGGAAGGCACCGGCGCTATGTACGCCATCATCGGCCTGGACAACGACGCGATCGCCAAGGCGTGCGAAGAGTCCGCGCAGGGGCAGGTGGTTTCTCCGGTCAACTTCAACTCGCCGGGCCAGGTGGTTATTGCCGGCAATAAAGAAGCGGTTGAACGTGCAGGCGCCGCCTGTAAAGCGGCGGGTGCCAAACGTGCACTGCCGCTGCCGGTGAGCGTGCCTTCGCACTGCGCGCTGATGAAACCGGCCGCCGACAAGTTGGCCATGGCGCTGCAGGACATCACCTTCAACGCGCCGCAGGTGCCGGTGGTGAACAACGTCGACGTACGCACCGAAAACGATCCTGAAGCGATCCGCAGTGCGCTGGTGCGTCAGCTGTACAGCCCGGTGCGTTGGACCGAGAGCGTAGAATTTATCGCAGCACAGGGAGTGACGTCGCTGCTGGAAGTGGGGCCGGGCAAAGTGCTGACCGGTCTCACTAAACGTATTGTTGACACCCTGACGGCTGCGGCGGTGAACGACACCGCCAGCCTGTCGGCGGCGCTTGAACAATAAAGAGGAAAATGATGAGCTTCGAAGGTAAAATCGTTCTGGTCACCGGCGCGAGCCGCGGTATTGGCCGAGCTATTGCAGAAACGTTTGTGGCCCGCGGCGCCAAAGTGATCGGCACCGCGACCAGCGAGAGCGGCGCTGAAGCGATCAGCGGCTACCTGGGCGCAAACGGCAAAGGGTTTATGTTGAACGTTGTTGATGCGCAATCTATCGACAGCGTGCTGGCATCGATTCGCGCCGAATTTGGCGAAATCGACATTTTAGTGAATAATGCCGGCATTACGCGTGATAACCTGCTGATGCGTATGAAGGATGATGAGTGGGAGGATATCCTCGACACTAACCTGACTTCCGTATTCCGCCTGTCAAAAGCGGTAATGCGCGCTATGATGAAAAAGCGGTTTGGCCGTATCATCACCATCGGTTCCGTTGTCGGCACCATGGGGAACGCAGGGCAGGCGAACTACGCGGCGGCTAAAGCCGGTCTGATTGGTTTTAGCAAATCTTTGGCACGTGAAGTTGCTTCTCGTGGCATTACGGTCAACGTCGTGGCACCTGGCTTTATTGAGACGGACATGACACGGGCGTTGACAGATGATCAACGCGCAGGCATTTTGTCATCAGTTCCAGCCAACCGGCTGGGCGATGCTAAAGAAATCGCCAGCGCTGTTGCATTTTTGGCCTCTGATGAGGCCGGCTATATCACCGGTGAAACGTTACATGTCAATGGCGGCATGTACATGATTTAAAAAATGTGAAAACCATTTGCGTTATTTGAGGCAAAAACCGCAAAATAGCGTAAAATCGTGGTTTGACCAGCCGGGATTTAGTTGCATCTTTTTCAGCATTTTATACACTACGAAAACCATCGCGAAAGCGAGTTTTGATAGGAAATTTAAGAGTATGAGCACTATCGAAGAACGCGTTAAGAAAATCATTGTTGAGCAACTGGGTGTTAAACAGGAAGAAGTTTTGAACAACGCTTCTTTCGTTGAAGATCTGGGCGCTGATTCTCTTGACACCGTTGAGCTGGTAATGGCACTGGAAGAAGAATTCGACACCGAGATTCCAGACGAAGAAGCTGAGAAGATCACTACTGTTCAGGCAGCTATTGATTTCATCAACGCTAGCCAGCAGTAAGAGAACATATCTAGGCGGTCGTTCGACCGCCTAAGTTTTTTCTATCCCTAGTGTCATATTTTTCCCTCCCTGGAGGACAAACGTGTCTAAGCGTCGAGTAGTTGTGACCGGACTGGGCATGTTGTCTCCTGTCGGCAATACGGTAGAGTCCACGTGGAACGCTCTTCTTGCCGGTCAGAGTGGCATCAGCCTGATCGACCATTTCGATACCACTGCCTATGCGACCAAGTTTGCTGGCCTGGTAAAGAATTTTAATTCTGAGGATTTCATCTCTCGCAAAGATGCGCGCAAGATGGACGCCTTTATCCAGTACGGTATCGCTGCCGGCATGCAAGCCATGCAGGATGCAGGTCTGGACATCACCGAGGCTAACGCCAGCCGCATTGGAGCCGCGATCGGTTCCGGCATCGGCGGCCTGGGTTTGATTGAAGAAAACCACAGTTCACTGGTTAACGGTGGCCCACGGAAAATCAGTCCGTTCTTCGTGCCTTCCACCATTGTGAATATGATTGCAGGTCACCTGACAATCATGTACGGCATGCGTGGCCCAAGCATTTCCATTGCCACCGCCTGTACTTCAGGTGTACACAACATCGGCCATGCCGCGCGTATCATTGCTTACAATGATGCGGACGTGATGCTGGCCGGTGGGGCAGAGAAAGCCAGCACCCCATTGGGCGTCGGCGGCTTTGGCGCAGCGCGCGCCCTGTCCACCCGTAATGACAACCCGCAGGCGGCGAGCCGTCCGTGGGATAAAGACCGCGACGGCTTCGTGCTGGGCGACGGCGCCGGCATGATGGTGCTGGAAGAGTACGAACACGCGAAAAAACGCGGCGCGAAAATCTACGCCGAAGTGGTTGGTTTTGGGATGAGCAGCGATGCTTATCACATGACGTCACCACCGGAAAACGGCGCAGGCGCTGCGTTGGCGATGGAAAATGCCCTGCTTGACGCCGGTGTGACCCCGTCACAAATCGGTTACATCAACGCACACGGCACCTCTACGCCGGCGGGCGACCAGGCGGAAGCGCAGGCGGTGAAATCTGTGTTCGGCGCTGATGCCCAGCGCGTGCTGGTGAGCTCGACCAAATCGATGACCGGCCACCTGTTGGGCGCGGCGGGCGCGATCGAGTCCATCTTCACCGTGCTGGCGCTGCGCGATCAGGCGGTACCGCCGACCATCAACCTGGATAACCCGGATGAAGGTTGCGATCTGGACTTCGTGCCTCACGAAGCGCGTCAGGTCAGCGATATGGAGTACACCCTGTGTAACTCCTTCGGCTTCGGCGGCACCAACGGCTCGCTGATCTTCCGCCGAGTGTAACTCGCGCGGTTGTTCGCTAATGAAAAGCCCGGTTTTTTAACCGGGCTTTTTTACGCCCGGCGTCCGGCCGTCAGCAGGGCTGCGTATTGCCTTGCCGCCTGCTATTCTGCTCTGCGAGCGTAATGAAATCACCCGGCAACAGGAGGAAGCATGTACTGGATTAACGGACAACGCCACGATGCGCTGGCGCCGAGCGATCGCGGCCTGCAATTCGGCGATGGCTGCTTTACTACCGCCCGGGTTATCGACGGCAAAGTCGAGCTGCTGCCCTGGCATCTGGAACGGCTGCAGCAGGCGGCCCAACGGCTGATGCTGCCCGCCACCGATTGGCCGGCTTTCGAGCGCGAGATGGCGCAGGCGGCAGAATCAATTTCGCTCGGCGTGGTCAAAGCGATACTGACGCGCGGCAGCGGTGGACGAGGCTACAGCCCTACGGGGTGCGAAAACCCGACGCGCATCGTCGCCCGTAGCAGCTACCCTGCGCACTATTTGCAGTGGCGCGAGCAGGGCATCACGCTTGCGCTCAGCCCGGTGGCGCTGGCGCGCAATCCGCTGCTGGCGGGGTTGAAGCATTTGAACCGCCTGGAGCAGGTGCTGATCCGCGCGCATCTTGACCAGACGGCCGCCGACGAGGCGCTGGTGCTTGACACTGCCGGTATGCTGGTGGAATGCTGTGCGGCTAATTTGTTCTGGCGTAAGGGAAAAGCGGTGTTTACCCCGGATCTGAGCCAGGCGGGCGTCGCGGGCCTGATGCGGCGACGGGTGATCGCGTTGCTGGCGGGATCGGAATACCGTCTGCACTGCGTCAGCGAGCCGTTGGAGACGCTGGCCGATGCCGACGAAGTCTTGGTGAGCAACGCGCTGATGCCGCTGCTGCCGGTAAACGTTGCTCAATCATGGCGTTATCATTCGCGCCAGCTGTATGATTTTTTGCGTCCACACTGTTAACCATGGCTGATTGATGAAGAAAAGAAAGCTGAAGGTCCTGTCTGTTATTGTTGTTCTGGCATTGGCGCTGCTGTTTTGGGGCTACCAGAAGATCGAACGCTTTGCCGATACGCCGCTGGCTATCCAGCAAGAGACTATCTTCAAACTGCCTGCCGGCACTGGCCGGGTGGCGCTGGAAGGGTTACTGGTGCGCGATAAACTGGTGCGCAGCGGCCGCTGGTTCCAGTGGCTGCTGAAACTGGAACCGGAGCTGGCGGAGTTCAAGGCCGGAACCTACCGGTTCACGCCGGGCATGACGGTGCGCCAGATGCTGAAACTGTTGGCCAGCGGCAAAGAGGCGCAGTTCACCGCGCGCTTTATCGAAGGCTCACGCCTGCGTGACTGGCAGCAGGTGCTCCAGCAGTCCAAATACCTGAAACACACTCTGGCGGGCAAAAGCGACGCGGAGATCGCCGCCGCGCTCGGCATTGCTGCAGGAGAAACCCCGGAAGGGCGGCTGTACCCGGATACCTACCAGTATACCGCCGGCATGAGCGACATCTCGCTGCTCAAGCGCGCCCACGCCCGCATGAATAAAGCGCTGCAGGCCGCCTGGGACGGCCGCGACACCAGTCTGCCGTACAAAACGCCGGAAGAGCTGCTGACCATGGCATCGATCGTCGAGAAAGAGACCGCGGTGCCGGAAGAGCGCAGCAAGGTGGCGTCGGTGTTCGTCAACCGCTTGCGCATCGGCATGCGTCTGCAGACCGATCCGACGGTGATCTATGGCATGGGCGAAAGCTATAATGGCAACATCACGCGCAAGGATCTGGAGACGCCGACGCCTTACAACACCTATGTGATCGCCGGCCTGCCGCCAACGCCGATCGCCATGCCGGGCGAGGCCTCGCTGCAAGCGGCCGCCAATCCGGCTAAAACGCCTTATCTCTATTTTGTCGCCGACGGCAAGGGTGGGCATACCTTCACCACCAATCTGGCGAGCCATAACCAGGCGGTGCGCGTGTACCGTCAGGCGTTAAAGGAAAAGAATGAAAAGTAAATTCGTTGTTATCGAAGGGCTGGAAGGCGCGGGCAAAACCACCGCGCGCGACACGGTAGTCAATGTGCTGCGTGAACATGGCATCAATGACATCGTCTTCACCCGTGAACCTGGCGGCACGCCGTTGGCGGAGAAGCTGCGCGACCTGTTCAAGCGCGGCATAGACGGCGAATTGCCGACCATCAAGGCCGAAGTCTTGATGCTGTACGCTGCGCGCGTGCAGTTGGTGGAAACCGTGATCAAACCCGCCCTGGCGCGCGGCGCCTGGGTGGTGGGCGATCGCCACGATCTCTCTTCACAAGCCTATCAGGGCGGCGGCCGTGGCGTGGATCCGCAGCTGATGACCTCGCTGCGCGACACCGTGCTGGGGGATTTCCGGCCGGACCTGACGGTCTATCTCGATCTGCCGCCGCTGGTCGGCCTGCAACGCGCGCAGGCGCGCGGCCAGCTGGATCGCATCGAACAGGAGGCGCTGCCGTTCTTCGAACGCACCCGCGCGCGTTATCTCGAGCTGGCGGCGCAGGATGAAACCATCGTCACCGTCGACGCGGCCCAGCCGCTGGAACAGGTGACGGCGGCGATCCGCGACTGCGTCAGCCAGTGGCTGCGGCAGCAGGAAGGCGCATAATGAACTGGTATCCGTGGCTGAATGGCCCTTATCGCCAGCTGGTTGGGCAGTACGCCGAGGGCCGCGGCCATCATGCGCTGCTGCTGCACGCTGCGGCGGGCAACGGTGACGATGCGCTGGCCTACGGCCTGAGCCGTCGGTTGATCTGTCAGCAGCGCAACGGTGAAAAAAGCTGCGGTGAGTGCCATAGCTGCCGGCTGATGCTGGCGGGTAACCACCCGGATTATCACGTGCTGGCGCCGGAAAAGGGCAAGAGCAGCCTGGGGATCGAACCGATTCGCCAGGTGATTGAGAAGCTGTACGCCCACGCGCAGCAGGGCGGCGCCAAGGTGATTTGGCTGCCGCAGGCGGAACAGCTGACCGAGGCGGCGGCCAACGCGCTGTTGAAAACGCTGGAGGAGCCGCCGGAGAAAACCTATTTCCTGCTGGGGTGCCGTGAGCCGTCGCGGCTGATGGCGACGCTGCGCAGCCGCTGCCTGTACTGGCATTTGGCCAGCCCGGAGGAGCAGCTCAGCCTGCAGTGGCTGGGCCGACAGGCGGCGGGCTCTCAGACGGACCGCCTCACGGCGCTGCGCCTGCACGATGGCGCGCCGCTGGCCGCCGAACAGCTGTTGCAGCCGCAGCAGTGGCAACAGCGCGGCGCCCTGTGCGCCGCATTGAGCGCCGCGCTACCGCAGCGCGATATGCTGTCGCTGCTGCCGACGTTAAACCACGAAGACGTCGCCGAGCGCCTGCACTGGCTGTGCGCGCTGCTGGTGGACGCGATGAAGTGGCAACAGGGCGCGCATCACTATGTGTTGAATCAGGATCAGCAGCCGCTGGTGCACCAGTTGGCCAGCCTGCTGAGCAGCGCCTCGCTGCAGCAGATCGTGCAGCAGTGGCTGAACTGCCGTCACCAGCTGCTCAGCGTGGTGGGCGTCAATCGCGAGCTGCTGCTGACCGAACAGTTACTTCGCTGGGAACAGATGCTCGGCGCCGCCGGCTATTCCCAACCTCATTCGCTGTAAAGTAAAAGAGTTAAAAATTATGTTGTTAGTCGATTCTCATTGCCACCTTGACGGCCTGGATTATCAAACGCTGCACCAGAATGTGGACGATGCGCTGGCCAAGGCCAAAGCGCGCGACGTCGGCTATGTGCTGGCGGTCGCCACCACGCTGCCGGGCTACCGTTCCATGACCGAACTGATCGGCCAGCGCGACGATGTGGCCTTCTCCTGCGGGGTGCATCCGCTCAACCTGGAAGAAGGCTATGATTATGCCGAGCTGCGTCGCCTGGCGGCGGCGGAGCAGGTGGTGGCGCTGGGGGAGACCGGGCTCGATTACTTCTACCAGAAAGACAACCTTGAGCTGCAGCAGGACTCTTTCCGCGAGCATATCCGCATCGGCCGGGATTTGAACAAGCCGGTGATCGTCCACACCCGCGATGCGCGCGCGGATACGCTGGCGATCCTGCGTGAAGAGAACGCACAGGACTGCGGCGGCGTACTGCACTGCTTCACCGAAGATCTGGCCACCGCCGAAGCTTTGCTGGATCTGGGCTTTTACATCTCTTTCTCCGGCATCGTGACCTTCCGCAATGCCGAACAGCTGCGTGAAGTAGCCCGCTATGTGCCGCTGGACCGCATTCTGGTGGAAACCGACTCGCCTTATCTGGCGCCGGTGCCGCATCGCGGCAAAGAAAACCAACCCGCCTATGTGCGTGATGTGGCTGAATACATGGCGATATTGAAGGGCGTTAGCCTGGAACAACTGGCCGAAGCGACCACCGCCAACTTTTCACGCTTATTTCACCTCGATCTGTGATCTTTGACCTAGGCTATAGCTGTAGGTCATTGTCTGCATAATTTTTTTTGAGCTCGTAATTAATCACTGAAACGGGTAAGGTTCCCTCCCGTTTCAGGTTGTTCGGTGCGTATTTTTTGGCCTTTTTTGCCAAAAAACAGCCGGTTTATGCAAAGTTGCTGCGGCTCGATCATCGAAACGTGATTGTCATCAAACATTGCGCAGGCTATTTATTTTACTCTGCGTAATAAATTCAAGGGGTGCTCAGACACCCTGAATTGCAGGGGTTTTTCTCCCCCCCTTGCAGCGCGACCAATCGCGACAAGAAGTAGCAAAGCATTATTACTCAGGAGCACACTCAACTATGTTCAAGAACGCATTTGCAAACCTGCAAAAAGTAGGTAAATCGCTAATGCTGCCGGTGTCCGTGTTGCCTATCGCAGGTATCCTGCTGGGCGTCGGCTCCGCCAACTTTAGCTGGCTACCTGCGGTAGTCTCCCACGTGATGGCGGAAGCGGGCGGTTCGGTCTTCGCCAACATGCCTTTGATTTTCGCTATCGGCGTCGCCTTGGGCTTCACCAACAACGACGGCGTTTCCGCGCTGGCGGCGGTGGTGGCTTACGGCATCATGGTGAAAACCATGGCGGTGGTTGCGCCGCTGGTGCTGCACCTGCCGGCTGAAGAGATTGCGGCCAAACACCTGGCGGATACCGGTGTGCTCGGGGGGATTATCTCCGGCGCCATCGCGGCCTATATGTTCAACCGCTTCTTCCGCATTCAACTGCCGGAATACCTTGGCTTCTTTGCCGGTAAGCGTTTCGTGCCGATCATTTCCGGTCTGGCGGCGATCGTTCTGGGCGTAGTGCTGTCCTTCATCTGGCCACCGATCGGTACGGCTATCCAGACCTTCTCGCAGTGGGCGGCTTATCAGAACCCGGTTGTAGCCTTCGGCATTTACGGCGTGGTTGAGCGTGCTCTGGTGCCGTTCGGTCTGCACCACATCTGGAACGTACCGTTCCAAATGCAAATTGGTGAATTCACCAACGCGGCGGGCCAGGTATTCCACGGTGATATCCCTCGCTACATGGCGGGCGACCCGACCGCGGGCAAACTGTCCGGCGGCTTCCTGTTCAAAATGTACGGTCTGCCTGCTGCGGCCATCGCCATCTGGCACTCGGCCAAGCCGGAAAACCGCGCGAAAGTCGGCGGCATCATGATCTCCGCCGCGCTGACCTCGTTCCTGACCGGTATCACCGAGCCGATCGAGTTCTCCTTCATGTTCGTTGCGCCGATCCTGTACGTGATCCACGCTATCCTGGCCGGTCTGGCGTTCCCAATCTGCATTCTGTTGGGCATGCGTGACGGCACCAGCTTCTCGCACGGCCTGATCGACTTTATCGTACTGAGCGGCAACAGCAGCAAAATCTGGCTGTTCCCAATCGTCGGCATCATCTACGGTCTGGTGTACTACACCATCTTCCGCGTGCTGATCGCCAAGCTGGATCTGAAAACCCCGGGCCGTGAAGACACCGCTGCCGAGCAGACTGCGCAGGGCGGTTCCGAAATGTCCGCAGCGCTGGTTCAGGCCTTCGGCGGTAAAGAAAACATCACTAACCTGGATGCTTGCATCACCCGTCTGCGCGTCAGCGTGGCCGACGTGTCCAAAGTTGACCAGGCGGGCCTGAAGAAACTGGGCGCAGCTGGCGTAGTCGTCGCTGGCTCTGGCGTGCAGGCCATCTTCGGCACCAAGTCTGACAACCTGAAAACCGATATGGACGAATATATCCGTAATCACTGATTCAGGCAGGGGAGTTACCAAGGGAGGCGAAAGCCTCCCTTTTTTATTGCCTTTCGTCAGGCGCCAAGGCGCTGTTCGAGTTCGGCGAGAGAAGGGAGGAACCAGACCTGTTCGCCGCGATTGGCTTCGCGCACAAAGTCTTGCAGCGCGTTGCTTTGCGCTAACCAAGGGGTGATATCGCCCAGCAGGGCCACACGCAGGCGGTAGTTGATGAATTTCTGCAATACGGCGCCGGCCATGCCGCTCCTCAGCTGGAAGAAGGCGGCGTCGAGGCGGCTGACGGGGAGGGCAATCATCCCGGCCTCGTGTTCAAAGGCGGGCGCGATAAACAGGCTGACGTCGTTTTCGCTTTTCAACATCGGCCCGGCTTCGGCGAATACCACCAGGCGCTGATCGTAGACTTGCTGCACGGCGTAGCTCATCGGTGCTCCGGGAGTCAGGGTTTGGCATGTTTTTGCAGGTAATGCTCGAACACCGCCAGCGTTTCGTCCGAGATATGGTGTTCAATCCCTTCGCTGTCCAGCTCGGCGGTTTCGCTCGGCACCCCGAGGCACATCAGCAGATCGACCACGATGCGGTGACGGCGGCGCACCTTCTGCGCCAGTTGCTCGCCTTCCTCCGTTAAAAACACCCCGCGATAAGGGCGCGATTCCACCAGCCCGGCGCTTTTGAGCCGCGCGATATTTTTGATCGCCGTCGGGTGAGAGACGCCGAAGCGGCGCGCGATATCGGTGGTTCTGGCTTCACGGGTGCTTTGCAGCAAATCGGCGATCAGCTCAACGTAATCTTCGATCAGCGCATTGGACTGCGCTTCGCGGGCGCGGCTAAAACGCAGGGCGTGCTCGGCCTCGTCCGGCATGTCGGTCTGGGCGTGGCGGTCGGCGTTATCTGGCGCGCGGGTAACCATAGCGTGGGGCGTCCTGTAAGCATAAAAATGGCGTCTCCCGGCAATGCGGGAGGGTTGCCCTAAGTTAGTCCAAATAGCACACATTATCAATTCGATGCCATGCATTGTGGTAGTTAGAAATATCTCTACACAAAGCCCATTAATTTCGCCTGTTGCATAAAGTGTAGCCGATGCTACATTGTCAGCATGAACGGTGGAAAAATAACCAGTAAAAGATTAAGGGTACTTCATGCGAGACGCGGCAACCCCCTCATCGTTAACCGAACGGACAAACATCGCGATTGGCGCCGCCCTTGCCGGGCGCAAGCGCGGCGCCTTCACGCCGCTGCTGTTCGCCGGCCCGGCGGTGATTGCCTCTATCGCCTATATGGATCCCGGTAACTTCGCCACCAACATCCAGGCCGGGGCGAAATACGGCTACAGCCTGCTGTGGGTGGTGGTGATGGCCAACCTGATCGCCATGCTGTTCCAGGCGCTGTCGGCCAAGCTCGGCATCGTCACCAACCGCAATCTGGCGGAGATGTGCCGCGACCAGTTTTCACGGCCGGTGGTGATCGGCATGTGGCTGCTCAGCGAAGTGGCGGCGATGGCCACCGATCTGGCGGAGTTTCTCGGCGGGGCGATCGCGCTGGCGCTGCTGTTCCACATGCCGCTGCTGGCGGGCATGGGGGTGACGGCGGTGATCACCTATGCGCTGCTGATGGTGGAGAAAAAAGGTTTTCGTCCGGTTGAACTGATGATCGGCGGCCTGGTGGGCATCATCGCGCTGTGCTACCTGGTGGAAATGTTCATCGTGCCGGTGGATTGGCAGGCGGCCGGCCTCGGCATGGTGACGCCGCAGTTGCCGGATGCCCAGGCGCTGACCATCGCCGTCGGCATTATCGGCGCCACCGTGATGCCGCACGCCATTTTCCTGCACTCGGGGTTGACCCAGCACCGCAGCCCGGCCAGCGACAACGGCGAGCGGCGCAAGCTGCTGCGTTTCTCCAATATCGAGGTGGTGATCGCGCTGGCGCTGGCCGGGCTGGTGAATATTGCGATGGTGATCATGGCCTCGAGCGCCTTCCACGCCGGTAACAGCGACGTGGCCGAGATTGGCACCGCCTACCATACGCTGACGCCACTGTTCGGCGCGGCGGCGGCCGGCATCTTCCTGGCGTCGCTGATCGCCTCCGGCATTTCCAGTTCGGTGGTGGGCACCATGGCCGGGCAAATGATCATGCAGGGCTTCGTCGGCTTCCGCATCCCGGTGTGGGTGCGCCGCCTGGTCACCATGGTGCCGGCGTTTATCGTGGTGGCGATGGGCGTCAACGCCACCGACGCGCTGGTTTACAGCCAGGTGGTGCTGAGTTTGGCGCTGCCGGCGCCGATGATCGCGCTGGTGATGTTCACCCGCCGCCGCGACATCATGGGCGAGTTCGCCAACGGCCGCTGGACCAGTCTGGCGGCGGTGGTCGGCACGGTGGTGATCGTGCTGCTCAACGCGGTGTTGTTGCTGCAGACTTTCGGCGTCGATATCCCTGGATTGGGGTGAGCCGCGCGATCAGGGCCTGGCGAATTTTTCGGCGAACAGCTCGCTAATGAAGTCGACGAAGACCCGAATTTTGTGGCTGCGATCCCGCAGGCGCGGATAGAGAATATTGATCGGCGCCCCGGTGGGCGCCCACTCCTGCAGTATCGGCTCCAATTCCCCCGTCTTCAGATAATTTTCCAGCGTGCAATCCAGCAAGTAAACCAGGCCGAGGTGATTCCTGGCAACCTCGCACAGCGATTGGGAATGGTTAAAGCTCAACAGCGGGCTGGGCGCCAGAGAGTAGCGTTCGTCGCCGCGAATGAACTGCCAGTCATCCGCCGCCGCCGCGCCTGAACGGATAAATCCCAGCCGCTGGTGCTGTTGCAGTTGTTTTGGGTGTTCCGGCCGGCCGTGGCGCGTAAAATAATCGGGAGACGCACAGCACAGATAGCGTGGTTGCAGCAATTGACGGCTGACCATCTCGGGGATGTCGCCGGCGCCGATGCGAATAAATACGTCGGCGCGATCTTCCGCCGGATTGACCAAGCGATCGCTGACCGACACGCTGAGCTGCAATTCCGGGTATTGTGCCAAAAAAGCCGGCAGCGCCGGGGCGATATGCATGCTGCTGAGCATCGAGGCTATCTCGACCCGCAGCGGTCCGCGCGGTTGTTCAAAGTCGCCCGACAGGTCGTTTTTCAGCCGGTCAAACTGCTGCAGTATCGCCTGCGCGGTGCGGTAGCAACGCTCCCCGGCGCTGGTCAGGGAGAAGCGCCGGGTTGAGCGTTTGAAGAGGGGCTGCCCGAACTGTTTTTCAAGCTGATTGATGCTGTACGTGACGCTGGCCGGGGAGAGCCCCATTTTGGTTGCCGCCTGGCTGAACCCCTCCATTTCTACCACCTGGCAGAACACGCGTAGCGCATGCAGTTCATTCATGTTAACGGCTTCAATTATTTAAATTATTAAAAGAGTATTTTTAAATATGCCGGCTGTCAATTTAACGCGGCATTGGATAGTTTATTTTCAGCGTTTTTATTCATCTGAAATCGCATCCTGTATTGCCATAATGAAATAACGCCGAAGAGGATATTTATATGAGAAAGTTAACTGCCGTATTGTTATTGGCGGGAGCAGGCTTGTGCGGCCAAACGTATGCCGTAGGCAGCGAGGCCGCGCCACAAAGTTACAGGGTTTCCGCTGATGCGGGCGTTGCGGCTGAGCAGAAGGCGGTTTATCAGCTGATAAACCGATATCAGACAGCGCTTAATGCCGGCGATACTCAAACTATTTTGTCACTTTTTGCACCACAAAGTTATTCGCAGTGGAACGAAAGGCCGACGGCGGACAGCAATGAAAAGCGCCGCCAACAATATGACGACCTATTTAAGAAAGAGAAATTTGAAACCGAGTTCGTGTATGACAGCGTTAGCGTGAACGGTAATATGGCCTATGTACGCACGCACCATCATCGCGGCGCAACGGTCACCCGAATAAGCGACGGTGCCACCCTGATCGATTTAAATCGTGAAGTATTTGTATTGGAGAAACAGCAGGGGCAGTGGAAGATCGTAGTCTACACCTTTAATACCAACCCGATTCAAGGGGTGAGCTGAGTGGCACCTGATAAAGGCCGCATAAGCGGCCTTATTGTGCTGCGCGATAGTTAAAGATTCCCCACGCCGCCGTCCATCTGCAGCTCGGCGCCGACCATAAAGGCCGACTCATCCGCCGCCAGAAACACCACCGCTTTGGCCAGCTCCAACGCGCTGCCCATGCGGCCGATCGGCACCAGCGCGCGGATATCGTCGCGCAAGGCCCGCTCATCCGCTTCCGCCAGCCCCAGCTTACCCAGCGCCGGGGTTTCGGTCGGGCCGGGGCTGAGGCCGTTGACGCGAATGCCGCGCGCGTGCAGCTCGCCGGAGAGCGTTCTGGCCAAAGATAACAAACCGGCTTTGCTGGCGGCGTAGGCGCTGCTCTGCGGCAGGCCGATATGGGCGCTGACCGAACCGCACAGGATCACCGAAGAAGGGTTGGCCAGCAGCGGCAGCAGCGCCTGGATCAAAAAGAACGGCCCCTTCAGGTTGATGTCCATCAGCCGCTGATAGCTCTGCTCATCCCACTCCTGCAGCGGGCGATGCGTGACGTCGCCGGCGTTAACGTACAGCACGTCCAGCCGCGGCCACCGTTGCTCCAACTGCTGCGCCAGCGCGCGCTGCTGTGGGATGTCGCCGGCGTCGCTCAGCAGCAGCAGCGCGTTGCCCGCCAATGCCTGGCCTGCAGCGTCCAGGGCGCGTTGGCTGCGGCCGGTGATCGCCACTGTTGCGCCCTCGGCGATGAACTGGCGGGCGGTTTCCAGCCCGATGCCGCTGGTGCCGCCGGTAATCAATGCGTATTTGCCTTGCAGTCGTGACATAACCGATTCCTCTTTAGCGTCTGTTGCGGCATTATTTGCGCTATAGTTCCTTTTGCATAGTAGGCACCTTTTGGATACTAAAGGGCGAGGTGGGATGAAATGACGACGCAAGCGCCCTTAACGGCGGAAAATAATTTGGCGACGTTGCCGACGGCGGGGGAACCCTGCCCGATGGTGGACTTCGTCAATCTGGTGTCGGGCAAATGGGCGATACCCATCCTGTACCGGCTGATCATAATCGATGGCCCGGTGCGATTCAGCGAGCTGCAGCGGGCGGTGGCACCCATCGCGCAAAAAGAGCTGACGCGCCAGCTGCGGCTGTTCGAACAACGCGGTCTGGTGACGCGGCAGGTGTATCCCGAAGTGCCGCCGCGGGTGGAGTATCAGGTCACCGCGCTGGGCAAATCGCTGCGGCCGACGCTGGACTCGCTGGCCGAGTGGATGCGTCGGCATGCCCCGCAGCTGATCGGCGGTTAGTCGCCGATGCCCGGCGGGTTGATGGTTGAACGCTCGACCTTTTCGTCGCCTTCGCCCCAGCGTTCCAGCACCTGCGCATATTCGCCGCTGACGATCGCACCATTGATCGCGGCGTTGACGGCGTTCACCAATCCGTTGCCTTTTTTGGTGGTGACCGCGACGTAGGCCACGTTGGGGACGATGCCGACCATTTTGGTTTTGCCGGTCAGCGCCGCCTTGTAGGCGCCGGTGGAGTGGGGGCCGAAGAACGCATCGGCGCGCCCGGACTGAATGCTGAGGTTGGTGGCGGCGTCGTCGGTCACGTAGATCGGCTGTACCGGCGGCAGCCCGGCGGCGCGGTTCTGCTTATCCCATCCCAGCAGAATGTTTTCCTGATTGGTGCCGGATCCGACGATGATCCGCAGCCCGGCCACGTCCTGCGGGCGATTGATCGCGGTGATGTGGCTGGTGGATTTGACGTAAAAGCCCAGCGTATCCACCCGGTAGGTGGCGAAGTCGAATTTGGTTTTGCGCTGTTTGGTGACGGCGATGTTGAAGATCGCCGCATCGTATTTGCCCGCGCTGATGCCCAGCGGCCAATCTTCCCAGGAGGTGGGCACCAGATTCAGCTCCAGCCCGAGGCTGTCGGCCACCAGGCGGGCGATGTCCGGATCGCTGCCGATCAGCGTTTTATTGTCTTCGGCGAACAGCGCCAGCGGCGGCGAGTTCTCGAATGCTACCGCCACCGTCAGCTTGCCGGGCACCGCGAAGTGAAAGTCCGCCGGGATCAGCGCGATAGCGGCGGGGTTTTTCTCCGTGTGTATCGGCTCTCGGTTAGCCTGCAGGTCGATACCGCCCGACGGAGCCGCCTGCACGGCGGCGCTCAGCAACAGCGCGCACAGCGCCGAAATTCTCGGTAACATAACGCCCTAGATCCTTTGTTAATCATGGGGTTACTATTGGCGGCGGCGCGGGGCAAGTAAAGCAACATTAGTGAATAACCAAAGTGAAAAGATGCACAAGCGGGGGGCCGGGCTGCGCGAATCTGCAGCACTCGACGTGGAAAGTGCGCAATCAGGTTGAAAGCAGTAGAATTTGTCACTCATACTGCGTACAGCTAATTGTGTAAAACAAGGAACGCCAGATGGCCGAAGAAACGATTTTCAGTAAAATTATCCGCCGCGAAATCCCTGCTGATGTGGTTTACCAGGATGAACTGGTCACCGCTTTCCGTGACATCTCCCCCCAGGCGCCCACCCATGTGCTGATCGTTCCCAACGTGCTGATCCCAACCGTCAACGACGTGACCGTGGAGCATGAGGCCGCATTGGGCCGCATGATCACCGCCGCGGCGAAAATCGCCGAACAGGAAGGCATCGCCGAGGACGGCTACCGCCTGATCGTCAACTGCAACCGCCACGCCGGTCAGGAGGTCTATCATATTCATATGCACCTGGTCGGTGGCCGCTCGCTGGGGCCGCTGCTGTCACGTTAAGCGAGGAAATCATGCGCGGTAAAAAAACTCTGCGTTGTCTGATGGCGTTGGCGCTGCCCGCCGCGTTGCTGATGGGGTGCAGTTCGCCATCCGGCATCGCGGTTAACCGGGGGCAAACGGTGGTGATGGATCCTTCGGTGCTGACCGCCGGCATTTTTGCCGATACGCCCTCTGTCTCGAACGCTTCCGGGCGGGTGATGGCGACTTCGGTGCTCAATAACAGCCAACCGACGCCGGTCACCGTGCATTATCGTTTCTATTGGTACGACGCGCAGGGGCTGGATATTCGCCCCTTCGAGAAACCGCGTGAGATCGTCGTGGCGCCTAACTCGGACGCCAAAATCTACTCGATTAACGGTAATCTGGAAGCTAAAAGCGCGCGTCTGTATCTGTACCTGTAAGCGCTTGCCAGGTTTGGAGAAAAAGCATGAAAAACTACGTCTTAGTGGCGCTGGCCGCATTCACCCTGAGCGGCTGTCTGTCGCGCCCGCCTGAGCCGGATCAGCCGTTGCCACCGGTCACCGTCGAACCGGAACAGCCGACGCCGCCGGTCGAGCAGCCGCAGCCGCCAACCACCGAGCCGGTGCCGCAGCCGCCGAAAATCCAGCAGCTTGACTGGCTGGGCAGCGTTCAGCCGCTGGTGAATCAGATGCTCAAGGCCGATGGCGTCACGGCCGGCAGCGTGCTGCTGCTGGATAGCGTCAAGAACAACACCAACGGCTCGCTGCAGATGGGCAAAGCCACCGCGGCGCTGTATAAGGCGCTGGCGTCGAACTCCACCTTCAGCGTGGTGCCGGAAGTGAAGCTGACCAGCGCCAGACAAACGCTGGGCCTGTCGGCGGATGACAGCTTCGGTTCGCGCAGCAAGGCGATTGGCCTGGCGCGCATAGTCGGCGCGCAGTACGTGCTGTACAGCGACGTCAGCGGCGACGTGAAGTCGCCGGCGCTGGATATGCAGTTGATGCTGGTGCAAACCGGCGAGATCGTCTGGTCGGGCAATGGCGCCGTTAAACGCTGAGGCCGCGCTGCGACAACTGATGGAAACCAGACTGCCGGCGGTGAATACCGCCGGTTGTCATTTCAGCCCGGTGCAGGGGCTGACCGGCGAGAGCTGGCGCATCGACGGATCGGACATCACGCTGCTGGCGCGGCAAAACAGCGCGGAGAAACGCGCGCTGGGCGTGAGCAGACGGCGGGAAGCACGGGTCTTGCGTCGCTGCGCGTCGGGGCTGGGGCCACGGGTTTTCGCGCAGAATAATCAGTGGCTTGTCCTTGAATGGCTTGAAGGTGACATCGTCACAGAAGCTGAGTTTGACGCGCTGAATCAACGCGGCGAGCTGGCGGCGATGGCGACGACGTTGCATCGGCGGCCGCTCAGCGGTTACCGGCTGGATCTGCGGCGGCAGTTCATTCGTTACTGGCAGCAGCTGGATGGGCGGCGTCTAACCCCCGCCTGGCTGCGTTGGCAGCGTCATTTCTTACGCTGCGCGCCGCCGCGGCCATTACGCCTGGCACCGCTGCACATGGACATCCACCCGGGCAATTTGCTCGCGACCGGCGAGGGGCTGCGGCTGATCGACTGGGAGTATGCCGCCGACGGCGATGTGGCGCTGGATATCGCCGCGCTGTTTCGCGGCAACGGCTGGGCGGCTGAGCCGCAGCAGCGCTTTTTGCAGCACTACGCGCGTCAGGGCTATCACGACGTCGCCCGGCTGCAGGCCCAGGTGCAGCGCTGGCTGCCGTGGGTGGATTATCTGATGCTGCTGTGGTTTGAAGTGCGCTGGCAGCAGAGCGGCGACGTTGAATTTTTGCGCTGGGGCGCGGCGCTGCGCCGGCAATTCTGTTTATCATCATCCGAATTCTGAACGAACAATATGAAGTGAGGTGCCCGTGGGCCCAGTAATGCTAGATGTCGCCGGCTACGAGCTGGATGCAGAAGAACGCGAGATTCTGAAACACCCGCTGGTTGGCGGATTGATCCTGTTTACCCGTAATTTCCACGATGCGGAGCAGCTGCGTGAGCTGGTGCGCCAGATCCGCGCCGAATCGCACGATCGGCTGGTGGTGGCCGTGGATCAGGAGGGCGGGCGCGTGCAGCGCTTCCGCGAAGGCTTCACCCGCTTGCCGGCGGCGCAATCGTTCGCCGCCTTGAACGATGCGCAAGAAGGCGGCCGCCTGGCGCAGGAGGCCGGCTGGCTGATGGCGGCGGAGATGATCGCGCAGGATATCGACATCAGCTTTGCGCCGGTGCTGGACATCGGCCATGCCAGCGCGGCGATCGGCGAGCGTTCGTTCCACAGCGATCCGCAGCAGGCGTTGGCGATGGCGGAACGCTTTATCCTCGGCATGCGCAGCGCCGGCATGAAAACCACCGGTAAGCACTTCCCGGGGCACGGCGCCGTCAGCGCCGATTCGCACAAGGAAACCCCGCGCGATCCGCGGCCGCTGGCGCAGATCCGCGAGCATGACATGGCGATCTTCCGCGAGCTGATCAATCGTCAATTGCTGGACGCCGTCATGCCGGCTCACGTCATCTATACTGAAGCGGACCCGCGTCCGGCCAGCGGCTCGCCGTACTGGCTGCAGCAGATCCTGCGTCAGGAGCTGGGCTTCGACGGCGTGATTTTCTCCGACGATCTGTCGATGGAAGGCGCCGCCATCATGGGCAGCTACGCCGAGCGCGGCCAGGCGGCGCTGGATGCCGGTTGCGACATGATCCTGGTGTGCAACCACCGCGAAGGTGCGGTCAGCGTGCTGGATAACCTGTCCCCGGTCAAAGCAGAGAAGGTGAAGCGGTTATATCATCGCGGTCAGTTCACCCGTCAGGAACTGCGCGACTCCGAGCGCTGGCAGCAGGCGCACAAGGCGCTCAGCGCGCTGAGCGAACGCTGGGAGGAGCACAAGCAGCGTTCGCAAGGGTGAACCCAGGCGCCGCATCGCGGCGCGGAGCGGAAATGATGAGGGCCGCGCCCGCGGCCCTTGGCTTGTTGCGAGGATCCACATGATTATCTATTTGCACGGCTTCGATTCCACCAGTCCCGGCAATCATGAAAAGGTGTTACAGCTGCAGTTTATCGATCCGGATGTGCGCTTTATCAGCTACAGCACGCTGCACCCGCGTCACGACATGCAGCATCTGTTGAAAGAGGTGGACAAGGCGGTGCAGCAGGGCGGCGATGCGCACCCGTTGATCTGCGGGGTCGGCCTCGGCGGCTTCTGGGCGGAGCGCATCGGCTTCCTGTGCGGCATTCGCCAGGCGATGTTCAATCCCAACCTGTACCCGGAAGAGCACATGCACGGCAAGATAGACCGGCCGGAAGAGTATCGCGATATCGCCACCAAGTGCGTGGAGGATTTCCGCGAGAAAAACCGCGATCGCTGTCTGGTGGTGCTGTCGCGCCACGACGAGGTGCTGGATAACCGGCGCAGCGCCGAATTGCTGCATCACTACTACGAGATCGTGTGGGATGAACAGCAGACGCACAAGTTCAAAAACATCTCGCCGCATCTGCAGCGGCTCAAGGCGTTCAAGGCGCTGGGTTAACAGTTTCATAACGCTGCCGCGAGCCGCGCTCCCCGTTTTTCACCGACGGAAAGTGCGGCTTTTTTGTGCGCCAAAGCCAGATTTTGCGTGGCAATCGGCAAAATTTAAAACTGTGACTCAGCGCTAACTATTTGAATCGCAATCCCCAAAAAATGCCCTCGTCCAGCCTTTAACCAAATAAAATTGATGTACGTCAATTTTGGTATGACCAAATAACCTCACATGCTATTCTGGCTGCAGAGAGCCGATTTATTTTACGCGAACCCTATGTATTCTAAGGATATTATTTATTTACCCTGAGATAACAAATGGTTCACATTTAGGGGGTTATTTTGACAACGCCAAAGAAGAAAATCGTTATTGTCGGCGGCGGCGCCGGTGGTCTGGAGCTGGCGACCAGCCTGGGCCATAAACTTGGCCGCAAGAACAAAGCCGAGATCACGCTGGTGGATCGCAACCACAGCCATTTGTGGAAACCGCTGTTGCACGAAGTGGCGACCGGCTCCCTCGATGACGGCGTGGATGCGCTCAGCTACCTGGCGCACGCGCGCAATCACCATTTCAGCTTCCAGCTGGGGTCGTTGACCAACATCAACCGCGAGACGCAAACGCTGCAGCTGGCGCAGATCTGCGACGAGCAGGGCGGCGAGCTGGTGCCGGCGCGCGAACTGCCGTACGACATCCTGGTGATGGCGCTGGGCAGCACCTCAAACGATTTCGGTACGCCGGGCGTGAAAGAGCACTGCATCTTCCTGGATAACCCGCATCAGGCACGTCGTTTCCACAACGAAATGCTTAACCTGTTCCTGAAGTTCTCGGCGCAGCCGGGGCAAAAAGAGCGGGTCAACATCGCCATCGTCGGCGGCGGCGCCACCGGCGTTGAACTGTCCGCCGAACTGCACAACGCGGTGAAACAGCTGCACAGCTACGGTTTTGAAGGCCTGGACAACAGCGCGCTCAACGTGACGCTGGTCGAAGCCGGCGAGCGCATTCTGCCGGCGCTGCCGCCGCGCATTTCCGCTGCGGCGCACCAGGAGCTGATCAAGCTGGGCGTGCGCGTGCTGACCAACACCATGGTGACCAGCGCGGACGCCAAAGGCCTGAATACCAAGGGCGGCGAGTTCATCGACGCCGATCTGATGGTGTGGGCGGCAGGCATCAAAGCGCCGGACTTTATGAAGGACATCGGCGGCCTGGAAACCAACCGCATCAACCAGTTGGTGGTGGAGCCGACGCTGCAGACCACGCGCGATCCGAACATCTTCGCCATCGGCGACTGCGCCTCTTGCCCGAAAGAGGGCGGCGGTTTCGTGCCGCCGCGCGCCCAGTCGGCGCACCAGATGGCCTCACGCTGCGCCACCAATATTCTGGCGCTGATGAACGGCCAGACGCTGAAGCCTTACGTGTACAAAGACCACGGTTCGCTGGTGTCGCTGTCGCGCTTCAGCACCGTCGGCAGCCTGATGGGCAACCTGATGCGCGGCTCGATGATGGTGGAAGGGCGCATTGCGCGTTTCGTCTACATCTCGCTGTATCGCATGCACCAGGTGGCGCTGCACGGCTACATCAAAACCGGCCTGATGATGCTGGTGGGCGGCATTAACCGGGTGATCCGCCCGCGCCTGAAGATGCACTGATCCCGCCGTTGTCGATCAACCCGCGCCGGTTCGCCCGCGCGGGTTTTTTTATGGCGGCGCGAGGCTAACGGCGGCGGTTGCTTGATTCTTCAGCATAAGTTGTCGCCGACATGGGTAAAATTCTTAAGATTCCTCCTAAACAACGGCAAAACGGCCGTTTTCCCGCATTTTTGGTCCCCTTGTCTTATTGCGAGCCCTCAAATCATTGTGCAGACTTTACCTCGTTTACAGACGGCGCGTCGCGCACGCCGTAAACCGGGATACCGCAAGCCGCCCATGCGCAAAATAATAAGCGCGGTGCCATGCCGGTAACAGACCCGGAAAAAATGCGTGGTAACACTTTCAGGAGGTTTCCTGTGAACAAGTCAATGTTAGCCGGTGTTGGGATTGGCATCGCTGCCGCTCTGGGGATTGCCGCGGTAGCCAGCCTGGACGTCTTTTCTGCCGGTCCGCAATATGCGCAGGTGCTCGCCGCAACGCCGATTAAAGAAACCATCAAAACGCCGCGTCAGGAATGCCGCAACGTCACCGTCACGCACCGTGCACCGGTGCAGGATGAAAACCGCATCGCCGGTTCTGTGCTGGGCGCAGTGGCGGGCGGCGTGATCGGCCACCAGTTCGGCGGCGGTCGCGGACGCGACGTGGCGACCGTGGTGGGCGCATTGGGCGGCGGCTACGCCGGTAACCAGGTGCAAGGGGCGATGCAGAACAACGACGTCACCACCAGCGTTCAGCAGCGTTGCAAAACGGTCTACGACAAGTCTCAGAAAATGCTGGGCTATGACGTGACCTACAAGATCGGCAATCAGCAGGGCAAGATCCGCATGGATCACGATCCGGGCACCCAAATCCCATTGGATAAAAACGGCCAACTGGTGCTGAACAGAGCCTGATCGACGCATTCGAATTAAACCCGCGGGCAGTGTTAGTTCTGATCGTTTAACTCGGTTAAGCGAGCGGCGTTAACATTGACGCGGGTTTCTGCTTTTTGTCTGCCCGCGAATTCGACGATCGTTCTAATGTCTGCGTGCGATATCACTGGACAAAACTTCAAAAAAGCCCCCGCGTTTGTTATATTATTGTGCGATTAAGCGGTGTGTTCGGCGCTAATCGCCGCACCGGCCAAACCCGAGTATTTCGTCTCGCAGAGATAACGACATGTTAGATTTTCGCTTTCCGACAGCGTTGCAAATGGTCCTTAGCGTCGCCGTAGCTGAGAAGCAGGGCATGCGTTCGACGAGCGCCACGCTCGCCGCCACTCTGGAAGCTAACCCGAGCTTTATCCGCAAACTGATGGTGCCGCTGACCAAAGACGGCATCATCGTTTCCACCCTGGGCCGAAACGGCTCTATCCACCTTGGCCGCCCGGCGGAAGAGATTACCCTGCGGGATATCTACCTGGCGGTGATCGACGACAAGCGCATCTGGGCCTCACGCCCTGAAGTGCCGGCCCGCTGCCTGGTGAGCGCCAACGCCTGTTGGTATTTCAAATCGGTGGTGAACGAGGCCGAGCAGGCTTCGCTCGCGGTGCTGGCGCGCCACACCGTGGCTGACTCGCTGGCCGAACTGGAGCGGGGCGACAAGCGCGCCTGTGCGGAATACGTCGCCGCGCAAGAGGCCGAAACCGCCGATAAATAATCGCGGTTCTGATGCATAAAAAAAGGTCGGGCAATGCCCGACCTTTTTGCATGTTAAGACGAGGATTACGCCGTCTGCGTCTGCGTTTTGCGCGCCACCAGGCGGCGCAGGGTGACGTAGAACACCGGCGTCAGGAACAGCCCGAACAGCGTGACCCCCAGCATGCCGGAGAACACCGTGATGCCGGTGACGCCGCGCACTTCGGCGCCGGCGCCGTGGCCGAGGATCAGCGGGATGGTGCCGGCGATGAAGGCGATGGAGGTCATCACGATCGGTCGCAACCGCAGGCGACAGGCTTCCAGCGCCGCCTCGACGATGCCTTTGCCTTGCATTTCCAGCTCGCGGGCGAACTCGACGATCAGAATGGCGTTCTTGCAGGCCAGCCCCATCAGAACGACCAACCCGACCTGCACGAACACGTTGTTGTCGCCGCCGGTCAACCACACGCCGAACAGCGCCGACAGCATGGTCATCGGCACGATCAGGATCACCGCCAGCGGCAGCGTCCAGCTTTCATACAGCGCCGCCAGCGCGAGGAACGCCAGCAGTACCGCGACCGGGAACACCACCAGCGCGGCGTTGCCCTGGGTCGATTGCTGGTAGCTCAGATCGGTCCACTGGATGTTCATGCCGTTCGGCAACAGCTTGCCGGCCATTTGCGTCAGCGCGCTCATCGCCTGGGTAGAGGAGAGGACGCGCGGATCGGCGTCGCCGATCAGGTCCGCCGCCGGGAAACCGTTGTAGCGGATCACCGGATCCGGGCCGTAGGTCGTGCCGATGCTGACCATACTGCCGATCGGCACCATTTCGCCTTTGTCGTTGCGGGTACGCAGGTTGGCGATGTCTTCCACGCTGTCGCGGAACTGGCCGTCGGCCTGCGCCATCACCTTCCAGGTGCGGCCGTAACGGTTAAAGTCGTTGATGTAAGACGAACCGAGGTAGGTCTGCAGCGTGCTGAACAGCGCATTGAGCGGCACCCCCTGGGCCTTGGCCTTGTCGCGATCGATTTTGGCGTCCAGCTGCGGCACATTGGCCTGATAAGAGGAGATCGGGAAGCCCATGCCCGGCGTTTGCATAATGGCGCCGGACATCGTGTTGATCGCGGTCTGCAGCGCGCCGTAACCCAGCCCGCCGCGATCCTGCACGTACAGCGAATAGCCGGAACCCTGGCCGATGCCGAGGATCGGCGGCGGCATGATCGAGAAGGCGAACCCTTCCTGGATCTGCGAAATGCGCGCGTTGATCTCGGCGTTGATCTGCGCCGCGGTGCGGGTTCGGGTGCTCAATGACTCCAGCGCGAAGAACACCGTGCCGGTATTCGGCGTATTGGTGAACTGCAGCGCGTTCAGGCCGGGGAAGGCCACCGCATCGGTGACGCCGTCCACGCTCAGGCCGATGGCGCTCATCTTGCGGATCACCGCATCGGTGCGCTCCAGCGAGGCGCCTTCCGGCATCTTCACGCCGCCAATCAGATACAGCTTGTCCTGCGTCGGGATAAAGCCGCCGGGCACGGTCTTGAACATCACCCCGGCGGCGACCAGCAGCAGCAGGTAGACGACGAACACTGCGCCGCGTCGACCCAGCACGCGGGATACCCCGTGCTGATAACGCTGCGAGCCGCTGGCGAAGAAGCGGTTGAACGGCCGGAACAGCCAGCCGAACAGCCGGTCGATCAGGCGCGACGGCAGATCTTTCGGCGCGCCGTGCGGCTTCAGCAAGCGCGCCGCCAGCGCCGGTGACAGGGTCAGCGAGTTGATGGCGGAGATCACCGTCGAGATGGCGATGGTGACGGCGAACTGTTTGTAGAACTGGCCGGTAACGCCGGAGAGGAACGCCATCGGCACAAACACCGCGCACAGCACCACGGCGATGGCGATGATCGGGCCGGAGACCTCGCGCATCGCCTGGTGCGCCGCCGCCAGCGGCGACAGCCCCTCTTCGATGTTGCGCTCGACGTTCTCCACCACCACGATGGCGTCATCCACCACGATGCCGATCGCCAGCACCAGCCCGAACAGGCTGAGGGTGTTGAGCGAGAAGCCGAGCAGATACAGCGCGGCGAAGGTGCCGACCACGGAGATCGGCACCGCCAACAGGGGAATGATCGAGGCGCGCCAGGTCTGCAGGAACAGAATGACCACCAGCACTACCAGGATCACCGCTTCCAGCAGGGTGTCCACCACCGCGCGGATCGAATCGCGCACGAACACCGTCGGATCGTACGGCGATTTCCAGCTCATGCCGTCCGGGAAGCGGGTCGCCAGCTCGGCCATCTTGCCGCGCACCGCGTCCGACAGCTCGATGGCGTTGGCGCCCGGCGACTGGAAGATGCCGATGCCGACCGCATCCTTGTTATTGAGCTGGGCGCGCAGCGCGTAGCTTCCGGAACCCATTTCGATGCGCGCCACGTCGCGCAGCCGCACGATCTCGCCGTTATCGCCGCTCTTAAGAATGATGTTGCCGAACTCTTCTTCGGTTTGCAGGCGGCCCTGTGCGTTGATCGACAGCAGATAGTCGCTGCGCGTCGGCATCGGCTCCGCGCCAAGCTGGCCGGCGGAGACCTGCACGTTCTGCTCCTGCATGGCGCTCACCACGTCGGAGGCGGTCAGCCCGCGCGCGGCGACTTTGTTCGGATCGAGCCAGATGCGCATTGCGTATTCGCCGGCGCCGAAGATCTGCACCTGGCCGACGCCCGGCAGGCGAGCCAGTTCATCCTTGACCTTCAGGGTGGCGTAGTTGCGCAGGTACAGCGAGTCGTACTTGCCGGAAGGCGATACCAGATGCACCACCAGCGTCAGCGCCGGAGACTGTTTCTGGGTAGTGATGCCCTGGCGGCGCACGTCCTCCGGCAGGCGCGCTTCGGCCTGCGCCACGCGGTTTTGCACCTGCACCTGCGCCTGATCGGGATCGGTGCCCGGGCGGAAGGTGACGGTGGTCACCAGCACGCCGTCGGAACCGGCGACCGATTTCATGTACATCATGTTTTCGACGCCATTGATCGCTTCTTCCAGCGGCGTCGCCACCGTTTCAGCAATCTCTTTCGGGTTGGCGCCCGGGTATTCGGCGCGCACCTGCACGCTGGGCGGCACCACGTCCGGGTACTCGCTGATCGGCAGCAGCGGAATGGCGATCACCCCGGCGACAAAAATCAGTATCGACAGCACCGCGGCGAAGATCGGCCGGTCGATGAAAAAACGGGAAAAGTCCATGGGTCAGAATTCTCTGCTGGGAGCTTAGTTAAGGGCGGAGGCGGTGGTGGTCATGGCGACGCTTTTCGCGTCGACCGGCATGCCCGGCATAAACACTTTCTGCATGCCGTCGACGATCACCCGATCGCCGCTCGCCAGGCCTTTTTGCACGATGCGCATACCTTCGGCCATCCGGCCCACGTCGATGTCGCGGCGCTGCGCCTTGCCGTCTTTATCGACGATGTAAACGAACTTGCGGTTCTGATCGGTCATCACCGCTTTGTCGTCGATCAGCATGGCGTTGAACTCGGCGCTGCCGGGCATCTGCACGCGGGCGAACAGCCCCGGCGTGAAGCGGCGATCGCGGTTGTCGAGCAGGGCGCGCATGCGGATGGTGCCGGTACCGGCGTTCAACTGGTTGTCGGTGAAGTCCACCAGCCCCTGATGCGGAGTGCCGTCTTCGCCCACCAGGCCCACCTTCACCGGCAGGCGCGCGTCGTGTCGGCCCTGCTGCTGATAGCGCAGGAACGTCGCCTCATCCACGTCGAAATAGACGTAAACCTTATCGAGCGATACCAGCGTCGTCAGCACGCTGGCGCTGTCGCCGGCGGTGACCAGATTGCCGGCGGTGATCATCGCGCGGCTGGCGCGTCCGTCGATCGGGGCGGTGACGCGGGTAAAGTCGAGATTAAGCTGCGCCATATCGAGCTGGGCCTGCGCCGCCAGCACGTTGCTTTGCGCCTGCGCGGCGGACGAACGCCGCTGTTCCCACACTTCCTGCGAGATGGCCTGAGTGCCGATCAGCTTCTCGGTGCGCGAGGATTCGCTGCGCGCCAGCGCCGCCTGATTGCGCGCCCGCACCAGCTCCGCCTGTGCCTGTTCGCGCGCGGCGCGGTAGGTGCGATCGTCAATGGTGAACAGCACCTGGCCTTTCTTCACCTCGTCGCCTTCGGTGTAGTTGACCCGCTCGATGTAGCCGGAAACCCGCGGGCGCAGCTGTACGCTTTGCACCGCTTCGACCCGACCATTGAACGCATCCCACTGGCTGATCGGTTTGACCACCACGCTGGCGGCGCTGACCACCGGCGGCGGTGGCGGGGCGTTGTGCGCGACGCTGTTGTCACACCCGGCGAGCAGGGCGGCCAGCAGCGCCACCCCGGAGAGCCGCTGGCCCAGAGCGAAGGCGCGCGTGCGGCCGCCGGCGTTGAACGATGAGTTTGGTTGATTTGGCATTATTTTTATTCCGATAAGTAAGCGCTGTCTGGCCCCATACCCAGCCCTGTTTTCCGGGCTTTTCCCTTCATGCCGGCGTTCGGCGGAAGGGGCGCCGCGCCTTGTCATGGCGCAACGTTAGGTTTTGAAACATATTGGTGTCACATTAATGTATCAATATCGGTTACATTAATTGGGTGGAGTATAGAGGCGGCCTTCTGGTAAATGCAATAATAAAAATTGCATTTAAAGCGAAACTGTTGCAACGTATGCGCACTGGGCAGTGATTGACCCTGCCGACATGATGGGAGCATCAGCATGAACACGACGGGTTTCATTACCGATTTGAAGACGTGGATCGACAACAATCTGGAAGAAAAACTGGATATCAACACCGTAGCGGACCGCGCGGGCTACTCCAAATGGCATCTGCAGCGCATGTTCAAGCGCCAGACCGGCTATGCGCTCGGGGAGTATATCCGCATGCAAAAACTGAAGGTGTCGGCGGAGCGCCTGGCCAACAGCGGCGAACCGATCGTCAGCGTGGCGATCTCGCTCGGCTTCGACTCACAGCAGTCGTTCAACCGCAGCTTCAAACGCCAATTCGGCCAAACGCCGGGCGATTGGCGCCGCGCGCTGGCGCAGCCGACGGCGGTGAGATGCACGCACCACTGAGCGGTTTGGCAGTGGGAATAAAAAAGCCTGAATTTGCGTTCGGGCTTTTTTATGGCGGTGAGGGCGGGATAGATTCGCTGCGCTCACCCTGCGGGCCGCCGTTGGCGGTCCAAAACGCGGGCGTTTTGTCGAACCCTGTCGAGGATTCTCACCCTCCCGGTCGGTGCGCTATGCATACAAAAAAGCCTGAACGTGAATTCAGGCTTCTTCGTAGAATATGGCGGTGAGGGAGGGATAGATTCGCTGCGCTCACCCTGCGGGCCGCCGTTGGCGGTCCAAAACGCGGGCGTTTTGTCGAACCCTGTCGAGGGTTCTCACCCTCCCGGTCGGTGCGCTATACAAACAAAAAAGCCTGAACGTGAGTTCAGGCTTCTTCGTAGAATATGGCGGTGAGGGAGGGATTCGAACCCTCGATACACTTTCGCGTATACACACTTTCCAGGCGTGCTCCTTCAGCCACTCGGACACCTCACCATATTTTTTTGTTGCGAAATCATCGCTGCAACGGGGCGCTACTATAGGGAGTGGGGCCGATCCGGTCAAGAATAATTTCTGTGTTTTTGTTTGTCCGCTCAAGCTGTGCGCACTTTGCTGAAAACTGCGGCGAACGGCACGGCGGAAGCCATGAAAGAGCGAGAACATCAGCGGTAAGGTTCGTGGATAACCGGCGTAAATGGGAATCACGGTCACAGAGGGTGGGAGATGCGCTGCGAAAGCCCCTCTCGGCGGTGCGCCATGCAAAAAAAAGCCTGGACGCGAATCCAGGCTTTCTCTTTGAATTTGGCGGTGAGAGAGGGGTTGATTCGCTGCGCTCACCCTGCGGGCCGCCGTTGGCGGTCCAAAACACGGGCGTTTTGTCGAACCCTGTCGAGGCTTCTCACCCCTCTCGGCGGTGCGCCATGCAAAAGAAAAAGCCTGGACGCGAATCCAGGCTTTTTCTTTGAATTTGGCGGTGAGAGAGGGGTTCGAACCCTCGATACACTTTCGCGTATACACACTTTCCAGGCGTGCTCCTTCAGCCACTCAGACACCTCACCGTTTTGTTGCCGATAACGCCTTGCGCTGTCGACGGGCGCTAATGTAGGAGAATCTGATCTCAGCGTCAACCCTCTTATTTCATTCTCATGACTGTTTAGCCAAACTTGCAGCAATTTGCTGATTTACCGAACGATATTCCCACTCTTGGCCGCCGGCGGGCAGGGCAGACAGCGGTCAGAATCCATGAAAGACGATTGTTTGACCTTTTTCTGTACAGATAGCTCAATATCTCGCCATTGAGGTTATGTTGTTTGCTGTTATATGCATTAATACTGGATTATTAGTCAGATGTGTCGCTAAATGGAATCATGTCGGCGCGGCGTTTTTGGCAAGGAACATCACGTCGCCGCGCAGATTGCCGGGTGACAGGACGGCGATATAGCAGACAGGGACAGACTCATTACATAATAATGCAGTAGAGGTTCGTTTTGACTCCTTCAGATGCCATGCCGGCGCCGCAAGCGCGCCATGCCATTCCGCCCGGTGCGGGAGCGCTGTTCTTCATCCAGATCTTCGCCACGCTGGGCTTCGCCGTGCTTTACTCTACGCTGGTGCTGTACGCCACCAAGCGGCTGGGCTTCAACGAAAGCAGCGCCAACGCCATGATGGGCGTGTTCGGCGCCTTCAACTATGGCCTGCACATGTTCGGCGGCTACCTCGGCGGCCGTTTCCTCAGCAACCGCAACCTGTTCGTGCTCGGTATGGTGCTGCAGGTGTTCGGCTGCGCGCTGATTGCCGTCGCGGGCGTGTGGGGGCTGTACTGGGGGCTGGCGATGTTCCTGACCGGCAGCGGTCTCAACGTGACCTGCATCAATATGATGCTCACCCAGCGTTTCAAACCGGACGATGATCGGCGCGAATCGGCGTTCCTGTGGAATTACGCCGGCATGAACCTCGGGTTCTTCGTTGGCTTTACCGTGGCCGGGTATTTCCAACTGACGGAAAATTATCGCGCGCTGTTCCTGTTCGCCACGCTGGGCAACGCGGCGGCGATCATCGTCGCCGTCTGTCGCTGGCGCATTCTGGCCGATCTCAATACGCCGCTGCACGACGCCAGCCGCAGCCAATACCGCTGGCGCATGCTGGTCGGGTTGGCGGTGCTGGTGGCGCTGGTGCCGATTATCCGCGTGATGCTGACCCATGCCGAGTTCAGCGGCCATTTCGTGATCGTGCTCGGCGCGCTGATCTTCCTGATGCTGTGCGTCGTGACGCTGCGCCACCATCCGCGCGATGAGCGCCGCAGAATGGCGGCCTATCTGATCCTGGCGCTGGGGTCGCTGGTGTTCTGGGCGCTGTATCAGCTGGCGCCGATGGGGCTGATGCTGTTCTCCGAGCACAACATCAATCTGAACGTTTACGGCATTCAGGTGGCGCCGCAGTGGATCCAGAACATCAACACGCTGGTGATCGTGGTGGGCGGCCCGCTGCTGGCCTGGTGGTTCAACCGCCTGCGCGCCCGCGGTTGCAACATCGACATTCCGCTGCAGTTCTCCGGATCGCTGTTTTGCATCGGGCTCGGCATGCTGGTATTGCCGCTGGGCATCAGCATGGCGGGCGGCGACGGGCTGGTGGCGTTTAAATGGATCGTCATCAGCTATGTGCTGCAAAGCGTCGGTGAATTGATGATCTCGCCGATCGGTTACGCCATGATCGGCAAGCTGGCGCCGCCGCGCTATCAGGGCGTGATGATGGGCTGCTGGATGATGGTGACCGGCGTCGCTTCGGTGTTGGCGGGCTACGTATCCGGCCTGATGCCGGAAAACAGCGGCAGTACGCCGCTGCAAACCAACCCCGGCTACAGCGAAATCTTCAGCGCGCTGGGTTGGGGGGCGACGGGCGTCGGCGTGGCGATGCTGATTTTAATTCCGCTGCTGCGGCGTCTTATCCGGCGCGACGGCGCGTCTGCCGCCTGATTTTGCGCACATGCACAACAGCCCCACTGGTCGGGGCTGTTTTTATTTTGGGCTTTAACGCTTGCATCCGGCGATGAATCGCGGAAGGCTGAAGGAAAACCAATAAAAACAAACGGGAGCCCGCAGTATGAACATCATCTATTACCATCCCTTATTTAACGCCCAGGAATGGCTGACCGGCATCAAGCAACGCCTGCCGCAGGCCGAGATCCGCGAATGGCAGCGCGGCGACGAGCGGCCGGCGGATTACGCGCTGGTATGGCGCCCGCCGCACGAGATGTTAGCCAACCGCCGCGATCTGAAAGCGGTGTTCGCCCTCGGCGCCGGCGTCGACGCCATTCTCGATCAGGAGCGCAAACACCCCGGCACGCTGCCCGCCGGCGTTCCGCTGCTGCGGCTGGAGGATACCGGCATGGCGCAGCAGATGCAGGAATATGCGCTGAGCTATGTGCTGCGCTATTTCCGCCGTTTCGACGAGTATCAGGCGTTGCAGCAGCGGCAGGAATGGCAGCCGCTCGATCCGCACTCGCTGGATGATTTCACCATCGGCATCCTCGGCGCCGGCGTGCT
This sequence comes from Serratia sp. X3, assembly GCF_014982455.1. NCBI lineage: Bacteria > Pseudomonadati > Pseudomonadota > Gammaproteobacteria > Enterobacterales > Yersiniaceae > Serratia > Serratia sp. X3. Next base: position 1,798,575 of record NZ_JADCNB010000001.1, on the reverse strand, counting down.
GGGGCAGAGCGTGGCGCGCAAGCTGACCGAGTTTGGCTTTAGCGTGCGTTGCTGGAGCCGCAGCGCCAAACAGATTGACGGCGTGCAAAGCTTCGCCGGAGAGGCGCAGCGCGCGGCCTTCCTCGACGGCGTTAAACTGCTGATCAACCTGCTGCCCAATACGCCGGAGACTCTCGGCATCCTCAACCGCGAGCTGTTCGCGCAGCTGCAGCCGGGCGCCTATCTCATCAACATCGCGCGCGGCGCGCATCTGGTGGAAGCCGATCTGCTGGCGGCGCTCGAGCAGGGGCAGCTGGCCGCCGCCACGCTGGACGTGTTCGCCCGCGAGCCGCTGCCGCAGGATCACCCATTCTGGCGTCATCCGCGTGTCACCATTACCCCGCATATTGCTGCCATCACGTTGCCGCAGCAGGCGATGGATCAGATCGCCGCCAACATTCGCGCGCTGGAGGCGGGGCATGCCCCGGCCGGTGTGGTCGACAGGCAACGGGGTTACTGATCCTTCAGCCGCCGTTCGGTAACTGATAAGCTGTTATCGTCATCGCGCCTGCCCGTACCTTTGCGGGCGGGCCCTCTGGAAGGAGAAACAATGTACCCCGTTGATTTGCATATGCACACCGTCGCCAGCACCCACGCCTACAGCACGCTGCACGATTACATCGCCGAAGCCCAGCAGAAGGGCATCAAGCTGTTCGCCATCACCGATCACGGCCCGGACATGGCCGATGCGCCACACTATTGGCACTTCATGAACATGCACGTGTGGCCGCGCCAGGTGAACGGCGTGGGCATTTTGCGCGGTATCGAAGCCAACATCAAAAACCTGCAGGGCGACATCGACTGCACCGGCCCGATGCTGACCGCCACCGACGTGATCATCGCCGGTTTCCATGAGCCGGTGTTTGCGCCGCAGGATAAAGCGTCCAATACTGAAGCGATGATCGCCGCGATGGCGCAGGGGGACGTGCATATCATCAGCCACCCCGGCAACCCGCGTTATCCGATCGACATTCCCGCCGTCGCGGCGGCGGCGGCCAAATATGAGGTGGCGCTGGAGCTGAATAACTCGTCGTTCACCCACTCCCGCAAGGGCAGCGAGGCCAACTGCCGGGCGATCGCCGCCGCGGTGCGCGACGCCGGCGGCTGGCTGGCGCTGGGCTCGGATTCGCACGTCGCCTTTTCGCTGGGTAACTTTGAGCACTGCGAGCGCATTATCGAAGAGGTGGGCTTCCCGCAGGAGCGCATTCTCAACGTCAGCCCGCGCCGGCTGCTGGATTTTCTCGAGCGGCGCGGCAAGCCGGCGATTGCGGAATTGGCCGATTTGTGACATCGTCCCGGCAAAATTTTCCGTATTGAATAAGGCTTTATCATGAATGAGTTTTCGATTGTCTGCCGCGTGCTGGGTACGCTGTTCTACCGCCAGCCGCAGGATCCGCTGTTGGTGCCGCTGTTCGCGCTGATTAAAGAGGGCAAGCTGCAGCAGCACTGGCCGCTGGAGCAGGATGACCTGCTCAAGCGCCTGCAGCAGGGCGGCGACGTCAACCAACTGGCGACCGACTTCAATGCGATGTTCGTCGGCAGCGAATGCAGCGTGCCGCCGTTCCGCTCCGACTATGTCGAAGGCGCAAGCGAGGCTGAAGTGCGCGCCTTCCTGCAGCAGCGCGGCATGCCGCTGGCTGAGGCGCCGGCCGACCATTTCGGCCAGCTGCTGCTGGCGGCGTCCTGGCTGGAAGATCAATCGCAGGAAGATGAAGCGCAGGCGCAGATCGCGCTGTTCGACGAGTTCCTGCTGCCGTGGTGCGGCCGCTTCCTCGGCAAAGTGGAAGCGCACGCCACCACCGGTTTCTACCGCACGCTGGCGCTGATGACCCGCGACGCCATCCAGGCGATGCGCGACGAGCTGGCCGAGTACGAGCAGGACGATGACGCGGGCGACGAAGACGCGTAACGCCGCAGCCATCCTGGCGGGCCACCCGGCCCGCTAAACACAGGTTTGCATCCCCCGGACGTAAATTGACAAAAGATCCCCTAATCTGGCGGTTTAACGTCGGTTCGGCCGCGCTTGCGCGCCGCGTTTTCTCACGCAAGGGGTAGATGATGAAAAGTAACTGGATGCAGCAGATTCAAACGTTGATCGGGCAGAAGGCCGGCGCGATGGGCGGGGCAGAAGGCATCGGCAAGCTGCTGGCGCCCACGGCGCTGGGCGGCCTGGTCGGCGTGCTGTTGGCCAACAAATCTTCGCGCAAGCTGGTGGGCAAGTTCGGCAAGAATGCGCTGATTATCGGCGGCAGCGCGGCGGTGGGTGCGGTGCTGTGGAACAAGTACAAGCAGCGGGTGAAAGAGACCCATCAGGACGAACCGCAGTTCGGTTTGCAAACCACGCCGGTGGATCTGCGCGCCAAGCGTTTGGTGCAGGCGCTGGTGTTCGCCGCCAAAAGCGACGGCCATATCGATGCCGAAGAGCAGCGCGCCATCGATCACAGCCTGGCGCAACTGCAGGTGGGGGAAGAAGCGCAGGGCTGGGTGCAGGAAGCGCTCGACCAGCCGCTCAACCCGGAGTTAATCGCCCGCAGCGTGCAAAACGAAGACGAGGCGCTGGAGGTTTATTACCTGAGTTGCCTGGTGATCGACGTCGATCACTTTATGGAGCGCGGCTATCTTGATGCGCTGGCGCAGGCGCTGAAGATCCCGGCGGACGTCAAGCAGGGCATCGAGAGCGACGTCAACGAGAAAAAGCGCGAGCTGGCATAGCGCCGCTTGGCAAGCCGGGGGGAATCGTGTCACTCTTGCCGCAATCTATGTAAGCGGATGATTTAGCAATGATGACCCCACCGAAAGCGGAAAAACGGCCTTATCCCATCACTATCCACGGCGACACGCGAGTGGATGACTATTACTGGCTGCGCGACGATGAGCGCGCAGACCGCCAGGTGCTGGACTACCTGCAGGCGGAGAACGCCTACACCGATGCGATGCTGAAGCCGCAGCAGGCGCTGCGCGAAACCCTGTACGAAGAGATGGTGGCGCGCATCCCGCAGCAGGAACATTCGGTGCCTTACGTGCGCCACGGCTATCGCTATCAGACGCGCTACGAGTCGGGTAACGAATACGCGATTTATGTGCGCCAGCCGCAGGCCGAGAGCGAGCAGTGGGATGTGCTTATCGACGGCAACCAACGCGCCGAGAACCACGAGTTTTACACCCTGGGCGGGCTGGACGTCAGCCCCGACAACCAGCGGCTGGGGGTGGCGGAGGATTTCCTGTCGCGCCGCCAGTATGACATTCGCTTCAAGAACCTGGCTGACGGCAGCTGGGCCGACGAAGTGCTGGAAAACACCTCCGGCAGCTTCGAGTGGGCCAACGATTCCTCGACGGTGTACTACGTGCGCAAGCACGCCAAGACGCTGTTGCCGTATCAGGTTTATCGCCACGTAGTCGGCAGCGATCCGCAGCAGGACGAGCTGATTTACGAAGAGCAGGACGATACCTTCTACGTTGGGCTGGAGAAGACCACCTCCGAGCGCTTTATTCTGATCCACCTGAGCAGCACCACCACCTCGGAGATCCTGCTGCTGGACGCCGATCGGGCGGACGCCAAACCGCAGCTGTTCGTGCCGCGCCGCAAGGATCACGAGTACGCCATCGATCACTATCACCAGCATTTCTATATTCGCTCCAATAAGGACGGCAAGAACTTCGGCCTGTACCAGAGCGAGCAGGCGGACGAAGCGCAGTGGCAGACGCTGATCGCCCCGCGCGCCGACGTGATGCTGGAGGGCTTCAGCCTGTTCCGTGATTGGTTGGTGGTGGAAGAGCGCAATGCCGGCCTGACGCTGCTGCGCCAGATCCACTGGCAAAGCGGCGAAGAGAAGCGCATCGCCTTCGACGATCCGACCTACACCACCTGGCTGGCGTATAACCCGGATCCGGAAACCGCGCTGCTGCGCTACGGCTATTCGTCGATGACCACCCCGACCACGCTGTACGAGCTGAACATGGACAGCGGCGAGCGAACGATGCTCAAACAGCAGGAAGTGAAGAATTTCACGCCGGAAAACTACCGCAGCGAGCGGGTGTGGGTGAAGGCGCGCGACGGCGTCGAGGTGCCGGTTTCGCTGGTGTATCGCCAGGACAGCTTCCAGCGCGGCGCCAACCCGCTGATGGTGTATGGCTACGGCTCTTACGGCAGCAGCATGGATCCGGCGTTCAGCGCCAGCCGACTGAGCCTGGTGGATCGCGGTGTCGTGTTCGCGCTGGCGCACATTCGCGGCGGCGGCGAGCTGGGGCAGCTGTGGTATGAAGACGGCAAGTTGTTCAACAAGCAGAACACCTTCAACGACTTTATCGACGTGACCGAAACGCTGGTCGCCCAGGGGTACGGCGACGGCAAGCGGGTGTTCGCGATGGGTGGCAGCGCGGGCGGCCTGCTGATGGGCGCGGTGATCAACCAGGCGCCGCAGCTGTTCCACGGCGTGGTGGCGCAGGTGCCGTTCGTCGACGTGGTGACCACCATGCTGGATGAGTCCATTCCGCTGACCACCGGCGAATACGACGAGTGGGGCAACCCGAACGAGCAGGCCTATTACGACTACATCAAGCAGTACAGCCCGTACGATCAGGTGAAAGCGCAGGAGTACCCGCATCTGCTGGTGACCACCGGCCTGCACGATTCGCAGGTGCAGTATTGGGAGCCGGCCAAGTGGGTGGCCAAGCTACGCGAGCTGAAAACCGACGATCGGCAGCTGCTGCTGTATACCGACATGGATGCCGGCCACGGCGGCAAATCCGGCCGTTTCAAGGCCTATGAGGATATTGCGCTGGAGTACGCCTTCATTCTGGCGCTGGCGGAGTAACGGCGAACAGCGGGCGGCCTGCGCCGCCCGCTGTGTTAGCCGATCAGATAGTATTTCAGCGTGTGTTTCATGTCCGGGCTCAGATCGTCGATGGATTTCAGCATCCAGCGCAGATAGCCGGGGTCCTCCTGGGCGATGCGGTCGATCTCCTGCCCGCGATACTTGCCGAACTTGAACTTCTTCAGCAGCACCGGCTGTTCGGTGATCTGCACCATTTGCTCCGGCGTCCAGCCCGAATCCTTGATGATGCGTTGCAGCAGCGCGGCGGTGACGTAGCAGTCATACAGCGCGCGGTGCGGGTACAGCGTGGCGTCTGCCGGCAACTGCACGTCCAGATTCAGCGCGTAGCGCAAATACTGGTTGCCGTACTTGATGTCCGGATACAGCGTGCGCGCCAGCTTGAGGGTGCAGATCCAGGCGCCGTTCATCTCCGGCAATACCCCGCGATCAAAGGCGGCGTTGTGCGCCACATAGTAGGGGCTACCCTGATAGCGGCCGATCGCCACCGCAATGCGCGGTTTGCCTTCCACCATCTGTTCAGTGATGTGATGAATAGCCATCGCGTCGAGGCTGATGGGGCGGTCCGGGCTGATCAGGTCGCTCATCGGGTTGGTCAATTGGCCGTCGAGCAGATCGAGGGAGGCCACTTCCACCACGCCGCCGTCCAGCCCGCAGGTCTCGGTATCTATTACGCGTAACGTCATGCTTTCCTCCGCGTTGCCGTCAGGCTTCAGCTTAACCGGCACAGGCGGCCGTGCCAACCGTCGCGGGCCTTGTCGGCGATGATAAGACCAGGGGCATCATCCGGCGCGGCAACCAAAAGCGCTCCCGTGTCATCCCAGATGGCGCTGCGGCCCGCCGGGATCCAGCCGCCGGTCGGCGCCGCATGGTTGGCCATCAGCGTGACCATGCCATAACGACGGGCATAGCCTGCCAGCGCGGCGCTGTCTTTCGCGTAACCGGCTTCAGAGATCAGCACGCCGGCGGCATAAATCTGCGCGCCCGCCAGCGCGGCGGCGCTTGCGTGGCCGGGTTGCGAGGTGTCGGCGCAGATAGCCAGCGCGATGCGTTGCCGATGTATTTCCAGCAGCGTGCCGCCATTACCGGGCAAGAACCGTTGCTGTTCCGCGCCGTGCAGATGTTGCTTGGTATAGGCGGCCACCGCGCCGTTGGGGGGAAAGATCAAGGCGGCGATATGCAGCGCCTGGCCGCTGCGCAAGGGCGCGCCGACGATGATCGTCATCTGATGCGATTGCGCCGCCGCAGCGAGCGGTTGCAGACGCGGATCGCCCAGCGTCAGCGCCAGTTCGGCGGCATCGGCCAGCTCATAGCCGCTTAGCGACAGTTCGGGAAAAACCAGCAGTTGCACCTGCCGTTCGGCTGCCTGCGCGACAAATTCAAGGTGACGTTCAAGGTTGCAGGCGATATTGGCCGCAGCGGCGGGGTATTGGGCTGCGGCGAGGGTGAAGCAGGGCATTGGCCATCTCTCCGGTAAGGCAATAAAAAACCCGCCTTGGCGGGTTTAATGACGGCTGGAAGGACGCTTACTCACCAGACGGATGCGCTTTTTTGGCGCGTTTCTCCGCACGTTTCTCTGCTGGGGTTTTCAACGGCTTCTTCTTCGCATTTTTTTTGCTATCCATTCCCTTACTCATGATGGCCTCTCGTTACCTATGATTGGGTGGCTTGCTCAGCCATTAACCGCCTAAAGCCGACAGGATGCAAGCGACAAAGTGCAAGTAGTATGTAACCGGCTGTTTGCACGTGAAATTTTGTTTTTGGATGACCGGGTGCTTAAAATAATTATTATGTTATAATATTACACTTTTAAGGTTCGGAGAACGCTATGACAGTGATGACATTACCGGATGCGCAGCAACTGCTGGCCATGCCGGATTCTGATTACATGAACTCGGTTCAACGGGCTTTTTTCCGCCAGCTGCTGCAGGATGAGCGGCAAAAACTGCTGCTGCACATCGATGAGCTGAAGAAGGCGATCGACAGCGGCGAAGCGACGGGCGATGAAGCTGACAAGGCGGCGCGCGAAGAAGAGCTGCGCCTGTTGTTCCGCCAGTTGGATCGCGAAAGCCGCCTGCTGCCGAAAATCGATGCGGCGCTGGCGCGGTTGCAGAACGGCGAATACGGCTACTGCCGGGAAACCGGCGAACCCATCGGCTTGGCGCGCCTGATGTTGCGCCCGACGGCGGAACTGAGCATCGAGGCGAAAACCGCACAGGAGATGCGCGAGCCGCATATGCGTAAAGGCGTGTAGGCGTAACAAGGCGTGAACTGATCGGGCCTGTGGGTGTTTTGCAGGCGGGTCGTTGCGATTTTGAGCAAACGCGCGCCGAGTTCCCGGCGCGCGTTCGAGTTTTCAGGTTTTACCGTTGACCTGCCGGGCGGCTTCCGCTTTGATGAAAGCATGACTCACAGAGAGACGGAAAGCGCCATGGAACAATTACGAGGTTTGTACCCGCCGTTAGCGGCATACGACAGCGGTTGGCTGGACACTGGGGATGGCCACCGGATCTACTGGGAGCTGAGCGGCAACCCGAACGGGAAACCGGCGGTCTTCATTCATGGCGGGCCGGGCGGCGGCATCTCTGCGCATCATCGCCAGCTGTTCGATCCCGAGCGCTACAAGGTGTTGCTGTTCGATCAGCGCGGCTGTGGCCGCTCCCGTCCGCACGCCAGTCTGGACAACAACACCACCTGGCATTTGGTGGCCGATATCGAGCGGCTGCGCGAAATGGCCGGCGTCGAGCAGTGGCTGGTGTTCGGCGGCTCCTGGGGATCTACGCTGGCGCTCGCCTATGCACAGACCCACCCGGAGCGCGTCAGTGAAATGGTGCTGCGCGGCATCTTTACCCTGCGCAAGCAGGAGCTGCATTGGTATTACCAGGACGGCGCTTCGCGCTTCTTCCCGGACAAGTGGGAGCGCGTGCTGTCCATTCTGTCGGATGACGAGCGCAAAGACGTGATTGCCGCCTATCGGCAGCGGCTGACTTCAGCCGATCCGCAGGTGCAGCTCGAAGCGGCCAAACTGTGGAGCGTGTGGGAAGGGGAAACGGTGACGCTGTTGCCAAGCCGTGAATCCGCTTCGTTTGGCGAGGATGATTTCGCGCTGGCGTTTGCCCGGATTGAAAACCACTACTTCACGCATTTGGGGTTCCTGGAGAGCGATGACCAACTGCTGCGCAACGTGTCGCTGATCCGCCATATCCCGGCGGTGATCGTCCACGGCCGCTATGACATGGCCTGCCAGGTGCAGAACGCCTGGGATCTGGCCAAGGCTTGGCCGGAGGCGGAGCTGCATATCGTGGAAGGGGCGGGGCATTCGTTTGATGAACCGGGCATTTTGCACCAGCTGATGATCGCCACCGACCGGTTCGCCGGCAAGTGACACGAAAAACCCGCCGTAACGGCGGGTTTTGTTATTTGCTCTTCGGTTCGTAAGGCAGACGCGAAAACTTGTGGGATTCCGCGCGGTAGTGCGCCACGCGCTCGCGAAAATAGTCGCGCAGCGGCTCCGGCTGCTCGCGCTCCACCACTTCCGGGATCACCGGCATGTTGTAACGCTCTTTGTACGCCACGCCTGAGGCGGCGAGATCCACATTCACCCTGTCCATTTCTTCTTTGGACAACTCGGCCAGATTGTAACCCACCTTATGCTCCTTACTTTGCCGCATTGAATCTGCGCAGAAGGTAATCCACCCGGCGGCGCTTGGCAAGCCCGTTGCGCCGCGGCGGCGGGCGATATTTATCCAAGAGTAATGTAATCTATTTATTCTTTTAAATAAGAATGATTCGCTTTTTGATTAAAATAAAAGATCTAAATAATTCTCATGTTAATTACCAATGATTTTATGATATTTTAACTTATTGATATAATTTGTTTTTGTAATTGATTTGGTTTGAATGTAAATAAGGTGTTTTTATTTTTACGGCGACAGGGCATAATGCGCGAAAATTAAATTCATGACCTGCAAAATAAAAGGAATGATTATGCTGACGCAAGAAATGACTCAAAAGCTGAATGAGCAACTGAATCTGGAGTTCTACTCCGCCAACCTGTATCTGCAGATGAGCGCATGGTGCAGCGACAAAGGCTTTGAAGGCGCCGCCGCATTTCTTAAAGAGCACTCTCAGGAAGAGATGCAGCATATGCAACGTCTGTTCGACTACCTCAGCGACACCGGCTCTCTGCCGCTGCTGGGCACCATCGCGGCCCCGCCGGTGGCGTTTGAGTCGCTGGCGGACGTGTTCGAGCAGACCTACGAACACGAGAAGCTGATCACCCGTCAGATCAACGAGCTGGCGCACGCGGCAATGTCCTCTCACGATTACTCCACCTTCAACTTCCTGCAATGGTATGTGGCGGAGCAGCATGAAGAAGAGAAACTGTTCAAATCCGTGCTGGATAAGCTGGCGCTGGTGGGCACCAGCGGCAAAGGCCTGTTCTTCATCGATAAAGACCTGAAGAAAATGGGCGCGATGGGCCAGGGCGGCAACGGCCAGGCCTGATCCCTGACTGAGCATTGAAAAACCGCGCGCGGGCGAGCCTGACGCGCGGTTTTTTTTACCCTGCGTTTATCGCGGTTATGCGGCGATACGTGCTGCCGGATCGCAAAATGCCAGTGATGCGCTCGACTTGCTGAGGCGTGCTCGCTATGATTTACCGCGATACGCTACAGGGATGGTAGAGTCAAAACAGCGGGTTAGCCGATACAACCCGTTTTTCTGTTTACCCGTGGCGCAATCATTTGCGGTGGGTTGGGGCCGCTGATACATCGCCTTGGCTGTGGCCCTAACCCTTATGACCCTCTTTATACTGTTAAGGGATACCACTGTGATCGGTAAAATTCGTTCCTCCTGTCGCCTGCTTTCCACCGTTTTCGTTCTGTTCGTTGGCCTGTCTTCTCAGCAAGCGCTGGCGCACGCCCACCTGAAAGTGGAAACGCCGAAGGCCGACGCCAGCGTCAGCCCGGCGCCGAAGGCGCTGACCCTCAGCTTCTCCGAAGGCATCGAGCCGAACTTCAGCGGCGTGAAAATCACCGGCCCGGACAACGCCGTGGTGAAAACCGGCAAGCTGCAGCTCGATCCGAACAACAACACCCAGGTCAACGTGCCGATCGACGGCGAGCTGAGCGCGGGCAAATACAACGTCAGCTGGCATGTGGTCTCGGTCGACGGGCATAAAACCAAAGGCCAGTACAGCTTCACCGTAAACTGATCGTGAGTCTGGCGACTCTGTTCGTTCTGTGTCGCTTGGTGCACTTTGCGGCGGTGATGCTGATGTTTGGCATCAGTCTGTTCACCGCCTTATTGGCACCGCAGCGCCTTTCCCCGATCCTTTCCCGCGATGTGCGTTCGCTGCTGCTTGCCGGCACCTGGGCTGCCGGGCTTTCCGCCGTGGCGCTGCTGGCCATTCAGGCCGGGCAGATGGGCGACGGTTGGCATGACGCCTGGCGGCTGGAGGTTTGGTGGGCGGTGCTCGGCACCACCTTCGGCGAAGTGTGGCGCTGGCATCTGGGCTTGTCGCTGCTGGCGATCCTGAGCCTGCTGCTGCCTGAACGGCCGCGCGCGCAGGCGTTGGCGCTGTGCTCGGCGCTGCTGCTGGTGAGCCTGGCGTTCATCGGCCATGCGGCGATGCACGAAGGCGCGCTGGGCGCGCTGCACCGCGCCAATCATGCGGTGCACCTGCTGGCCGCCGGTTACTGGTTCGGCAGCCTGGCGCCGCTGCTGGTTTGCCTGCGCTATCTGCAGCCGCCGCAATGGCGCAGCGACGCCATCACCACGCTGATCCGTTTCTCGCGCTGGGGGCACCTGGCGGTGGCGGCGGTGATCGTTACCGGCATCGTCAACAGCCTGATCATACTCGGTGGTTGGCCGCTCAACCTCAGCTCGCCTTATCAGCGCCTGCTGCTGATCAAAACCGCGCTGGTGGCGCTGATGGTGATGGTGGCGCTGGCCAATCGCTACGCCATCGTGCCGGCGATGAGCCGCGTACCGGCGCTGGCGCAGCGCGGCGTGGTGCTGGCCTGCTGGTTCGAAGTCGGGCTGGGGATGGCGGTGCTGCTGCTGGTCAGTTTATTTGCAACCTATGCGCCGGTTTGACATTTCAGCTTGCCGCAGGCCGGCAAGCTGCGGGAAAATCGACGCGAATAGCAACCTTAAGGCCATCACATGAAATCGGTATTACTCGGCATTACGCTGCTGGCAACCGCGACCGGCGCGCTGGCGGCAGACAAACTGGTTAACATCACCAAACTGGAGTACGGCAAACAGTGGGCGTTCACCAAGGAAGAGGTGACGCTGCAGTGCCGCAGCGGCGGCGCGCTGTTCGTGCTGAATAACAGCACCCTGATGCAATATCCGCTCAACGACGCGGCGGAGCAGCAGGTGAAGAAGGGCCATCAGCGCGCGCAGCCGCTGGACGTGATCCTGCTGGACGATCCCGCTGAACCGGGGAAGAAAATGAGCATGGCGCCGTTTATCGAACGCGCCGAGAAGCTGTGCGCTGACTAACCGCTTGTTTGCCAACGCCTTGCCCAGCGCGCGCAGATTGATGCGCATTTGCCGCATAGTTATTTCGTCACGAAACTATCACGCGGCCGCCGGGCGGCTGGCAAAACTGGCGCGGTAGGCTACTCTTAAAGTGCACGGCTGAACAAGCCCTGCATTAAATGCCAACTTTTAGCGCACGGCTCTCTCCCAAGAGCCATTTCCCTAGACCGAATATAGGAATCGTATTCGGTCTTTTTTTGAGTTGTTGATTTTGAAGGGTTTATTTTCGTTTGTCCGAAAATGTCCGAAAATGTCCGAAAATGTCCGAAAATGTCCGAAAATGTCCGAAAATGTCCGAAAATGTCCGAAAATGTCCGAAAATGTCCGAAAATGTCCGAAAATGTCCGAAAATGTCCGAAAATATCCGAAATATGTCCGAATTTTGATATTCGGTCTTTTACAGCATCACGTACTCTTTCCCCCTCGTTTTGAGATATTTCAGCGTCATCATTTCCGTTGTATGTCCCAGCAGCTTTTGAGCAAATGCCTTGTCGTTCTGCTTTTCGTACAGGCGGCCGGACAGGCTTCGGATCTCGTGGAACGTCGGCGGGCTTTCCTGAAATTCCAAACCTGATGCTTTCCGCGCGGCGACAAATTTCTTCGTTAGCCCGTCGGGATGGATCGAACCATCTGGGCTATTTTTCCTGATGCCGGCGCTGATCATGAAGTCTGTCGTGCTGACCAATCGGCATCGGTCGATAACGGTGCCAAGCCGCAGGCCCATACATTTCAGTTCAAGATCAAGGGGGAGGGAGAGCAAAGCCCCTGTCTTGCCTTGTTCAACCTGCAGGCGTCCGTCAACGATATGGCTAAAGCGCATTTGTGTCAGATCCTCGCGGCGCTGGCCGGAGACCAGAGCGAGATCCGTCGCCAGGCAGAACCAAGGCGGCATTGTTTCCGCGGCCTCTCGAATCGGCCCGTATTGCTTCAGTTCCAGACGTTCGCGCATCACGACAGCTTTCGCCGCGCGGGTAGGGGTCACAGGGTTGTTTTCGATGTGACCTTCCACGATCGCCTCGCGGAAAATATCAGACAGCACCGATCGCATGGTTGCGGCCATTGTCTTTTTGTTCTGGGCGATCCAAAACTCGAGAAATTCGGCGATGTGGCGTGTCGTGATTTTTGTCAGCACCATGTCGCCCAGGCGTTCCCGGATAATGGCAATTTGGCCGGCGCGCACTTTGTATGTGTTCTCGGCCAGTTCTCGCCGCTTGAATAGGACATCGTACCGATCGAGCCAGGCGTTTAGCGTGTATTCGTGGCTGCCCTTGATTTTCTCCAGGAGCAGAACGGGAGAGTAATTTTGTTCGATATAGTGGTTGGCTTCAATCGCCTGGGCGATAACGGCTCGAAAATCTGGTGGAATACCGTTGAAGCGAACTTAGTCCAGACACGCTGAAGGTCATGTATGACGAGAATGGTATTATCGTCTGTATATCAAAAGACGTCACAGCAATTTTCCCTCCTGGTTTCTCAGTAGCAGAGGTGGCCATTTGTGAGATGCCTGATGATGCTTGTAATGACACTAATTGGATATATAGAGATGGTAAAGTAGTCAAGAGAGTCTATACCGCCGAAGAGAAACGACAGAAAATCGAAGATGAGAAGTCACTTCGGATCGACCGTGTTAACCAGGTTACACAATCATTGCATACAAAACTAATGCTGGGAATGTGCATCATCGAGGAGAAAGATAGCTTGAAAAAATGGATGCACTATGTCAATCAGATAAATGGCATTGACTCCAATATGGAGCCTCGAGAAATTAGATGGCCAGAATCTCCTGAAAAAATCACTAGGTGAAGTCTTATCTAGGAGTGTTATTTTATTATGATTTTTTGATTTTTATAGTGGCTGATTTTTCATTTCTTGCCTTCCTACGATAGTCAGAAGGTGAAAGTCCGTATATTTTAATGAAGGTTTTTGTAAACTGAGAAAGGGAGCGGTATCCATATGTGGCAGCGATTTCTGAAATTTTAGAGTTTGTTTTTGACAATTTTTTCTCTGCATCTGAAAATTGCACTGCTCTAATGTATGAGTAGATTGTTTCACCTGTTAACTTTCTGAAAACAGACTCCATATATCGTCTGGAATATCCTGGCTTTTCAATCACGCTATTAATGGATAGTGGTTTTTCTCTATTGTCAAAAACCCATTTCTTTAGGCAGGAGACAGTTTTGTTATGTCTTTTCATGATGTCTACGTGTAATTATGGCATAAATTAAGCCATTAATCTTTGCTCGAATTTGAAAAGTTTTACTATTGGTCTAGTGAGATTGGATTAAATCAAAGATATCTTATCGACACCGAGTGGCAATACTACCTGGGGTTCTACCGGTTACTCGGTGAAACATTGCTATAAAAGACGATGCACTACTATAACCAACCGAATAGGCAACGATTTCTACTTTTTCGCCTTTTTCTAGAAGATCTATTGCTTTTACAACACGCAAACGCTGCCGCCAATCGCCAAGTGACATTCCTAATAATTGATGGCTGCGTCGATTTAATGTCCGAACAGTATATCCTAATTTTTCAGCTAGCTCATTTAGAGGGATTTCCACCGACGGGCACTTTTCGATTTCAGCAATAACTTTACTGAGCAACGGATCGCTGGTATAGGGAAGGAAAGTACTTTGGCGAGGGGCTGCACATAACTGATCGCTAAGCACTTGTAATATACGCATGCTTTTATCATCAATAGGTGCTGTCAACGGGTTGTCCTTAAGGTGCTCTAGAATCGAAATAGTAAATTCATTTATTTTCAACGTACAAGGAAAAGTTGGCAGCTCTTCGCACAGCTCTGGCATTAAATAAAAAGAGCAATGTGTTGCTTCATTTCTGTTAAGGCCAACATGAGTTAGCTTCGGTGGTAACCAGATTCCGAAATGTGGCGGGGCTGTGAGATGCTCATTCTTGATTTTGACTTCCATTATACCACTGTATGAATATACGAACTCACCCCAAGGATGAGAGTGTACCGGATAAGTGGCATCTGCTGGCATTGTCCCTACTCTGAACCATGCAGGAGCAGGTAGTGAGGTCGTGAAAGGAGGAGCTATCAACTTCTTTTTCTGAAGTTCTTGGGGAATAATAGTTGTCATTTCATCGTCACCTACTGCAAGCTTGGAAAGACAACATCCCGGCACTTGAGAACGGGATGTTGATATATCAAGGTGTCAACATAACCTTAAATAAAGATATAATATATTAATCGCACTAGGTCAATGTATACAGATTCATAATTAAACCTTTAGCAAGGTAAAGTTGGAGGCAAGTATTGTGGGGCACTCAAAGCATTAGCTATTTGCTACAGGTTTAATTGCGCGTACTTGTAGTATTACCCCTGCTCGTGCGCTTGTGTCAAAATAAGTAAATCCACTATGATCTGGCAATCTTCCGCGGATTAAGTTTGTTAAGCCAAGGCTATGAGCTTGTTTCTCTGCATCATCAACAGCATCTACAGTAAAGCCTAAATGGAAAACACCCTCACCATTCTTTTCCAAAAAATGACGCTGTTCAGTATCCCCCAAAGATGGTTGGCAAAGTTGGATTTGAATATCACCTATATTAGTATAGCAATATTTGTTTTGCATAAAATCATCAACATTGCTAACTTCCAGCTTATCTCTGAATCGTTCTAATGACGGGAAATCATTCCAAGGGCCAATTCCTATAGACTCATAGAACTTTACTGATTCATCCATATCATTAACAACGATACAAATATGGTGTAGCTTATTAAATATGCTATGCTTTTTCATTGTGTGATCCAAGAACTAATCTTTTTTGAGGTGTTTAGTATACTGACGCGCTGCAATCTCATGTGTTTGCCCCGCGGAAGGATTCCATTGAAATCCGGTCTTCGCTATTACATCGGGACGTAGGCGTTGTTCCGATGTATAATCCTCTCGACCATGAAAGAAAAGTGGTTCCTCGTTTTCAATACTGCCAATTCTTATTGCCCAAGACTCAAGTGCAGCTTCTCTCTCTGATTCTGTAAGATTTCCCGGCATCCAAACCATCTGAGGTGGGAGGACATCAAAACCAGTATAATGGAAGATTCCATTGTGAATAGGCCAAAGTATATGGTTTATATCGCCGTCAATACCATCTGGAGCATATAGGGAGCCAGCCGTTCCTGTAGTGGCGCATATCATTGCTCTCTTTCCTTTAAAAATGCCAGAACTGTATTTTCTCCCTGTCTTATATGCAAATCCTCGAGTAAAAGTACGATCAACCCAGCCTTTTAAGATTGCAGGCATACTGAACCACCATATAGGGAATTGGAAGACTAACATGTCACACCAAACGAGTTTTTCCTGTTCTTTTCGAACATCTAGTGTTGCCCCAGTTGTATTCTCCATGTGTTCTTGTTCTTCATGTACAGTAAATATGGAGTCATTCAATCTGCTGCCTGGAATATCTTTCTCATCTATCTGGCTTTTCCAACCCATTTTATATAGATCACTTACCTCAACTTCATGACCAAGGGAAAGCAAAGTTTCAACCGCAGTATCTTTAAGCGCTGCGTTGAATGACTTTGATTCTGGATGTGCGAAAACAATGAGTACTTTCATAGTAATATACCTCTATCAAAAAATGTTTTTATTTTTTTCGTGAGTTAATTTTGCTCTGCAACCAAGGGTAACCACTGACAACAATTATTCCGAAAAGAATAAGTAGCGTCCCAAAAATGAAGCCGGACTTTATCTTGTCATTCAATATAAGAGCGCCTGCAAAAACACCAAATACTGGAGTCATGAATGACAGTACACCTAGCTGTGATGCCAAGTATTTTTCAAAAGTGTAAACCAAACCATATAACTAAGGAATGCAACAATTACTGCTTGAAAAATTAAACTTAGTCCTCCTTTTAGGCCAACCGTAAAAAGAGTCTGCCCGGTGGAGAATGCATAGATAAACAATAAAATAGCCGCTACGGCAAGTTGATAGAATAGTGTTTGACTCGCTGGAGACTCATTTAATTTTGAACAGCGTATTACAATGGTCGTCATACCCCACGAAAGGCCAGCAAGAAGGCCTAGCCCATCACCGATTAGAATATCATGTGTTTTGCTGGTGTTATCAGCAGAACCCGATAGGAATGCAACCAGAATTCCAACGAAAGCTAGGGTTATACCTAACCATTGGACTAAGGAAAGGCGTTCTGCTGGGAGGAAGATTTGTAAACCTAACGCTGCAAAAGCAGGTGCAGTATAAAGAAAAACTGACATATGTGATGCAGACGTAAATTTTAGCCCTTCGGCAACAAATAAAAATTCAAGAGCAAAAAGTAAGCCTACAACCAGACCGGGCTTTATTGTGTTGCGAATATCAGTAAAGGATTCTTTTTTAACTAACATTACAATCCATACCAAAAAACCTGCAACGCCTGAACGAATAGCTACTTGAAGTACAGGAGATATTTCTTCAGCGACACCTTTTATCGCCACCTGTTGTGAACCCCAGATGAGACAAACTAGTATCATGATAGATACGGCAAACACATCAACAGCTTTTCTCATAATCTTCAGATATGCCAAAATGACCAAGTATGATGCTGATTATGACTAATCCTCGGTTGAAGTATATAGCGCGAAATGGACATTTTGTATGGTGAATTGGTTATGATCCTAATGTATTTTGACTCCACTTTGTAGATGACAAATTAAGCAATAGTGGCTTCCTTATATTTAATGTATTCTCTGATTATAAAATAGATGGTTGTGATAATTACTATGTATATGTACTTGAGGTGTGTGGGGGGGCGAAGAAACAAACTGCTCCGAAATTCATCCGAATTGCTCCGAGAGTCCTGGTAACTATCTGAAATTAAAGACAGGGAATGTAAGGTATAGTAGGGGGTTGCAAAGGCTAAATTTTTGGTAATGCATTGTTTAAAAAGGATATTCACATAGTTTTTCGTATAAAGGAATCGTATTCGGTCTTTTTTTGTGTGATTGATTTATAAGTAAATTTCACCTAATACGCCAGCAACAATCCCCGTTTCTCTTTTCGCGTCACAGCCATCAGCCTGAGCTCCGTCTCACTCCCCCAACCGCACCTATCGCTAATTTGGCCGCACCAAAAGTCATTACGTCATCTATGGCGCTGATAAGCTTCGGCCATTGCTCCCATCAACGGTTTAACGAGAGTGTCATTATGGGAAATATCCCGGCATCAGGCGCTATAAAAGGTAACCCGCAGTGAACGAGCAACTGAGTCAATTAAAGATGATGTTGCCCGGCTATCTCAATGCGTGGCGTGAGGGGGCTTTACCCTCTGACTGGGGGCAGGTGGCCAATCCTGAAGTGGTCGCCGCCCTGTTGGCGGAGTGGGAGGCGCTCAGCGAGTTGGCGTCTCGATTCGACACCGCCACTGAAGCACGCGCCGATGCCACCGCGTTTTGGCATGCGCGCGCCGAGCTGATGGCGCAGCGCAATCGTGAGCTGATGGCCCAACTGGCGACGCCAATCCGTTTGCCCAGCGCACGTGTGGCTTTTTTGGCTATGTGAAAACGGCCGTGCTGGACGCCAGGCAGGTTAAGGCGGCGATTCGCGATGCCGGTTTTATCGTTGCGGGCTGCGCCCCCAACGAGAATACGGCTTAACGCGATTTCTTCTCAAATTTCTCGGCAAAAAAGAACCGCAGCAATTTATGGATCCACAGCAGGATGGCGCCGACCACCACCAGCGAGACGAGGAAATGCGACAGATTTTTAGGCGCGGCGTAGCCGTGGGTAAAGGAGACCCCCGCGCCGCTGAGCAGCAGGGTGGCGATCCAGAAGCTGAGCAGCAGGCATAAGGAACGAAACAGTTTAAACATGGTTATCACCAAAAATACGGAAAGCGCCGACCGCACGCAAAGACGCAACCGGGGCTCTGATTAATTAAAACCGCTTAGCGCGAACAGGTGTTGCCACCCTTGTTGCTATTATCATTGACGCGTCCATTGTTGCCGCGATTGTCGGCAAAGTTGCCGCCGCCGGCGATCAGGTGAAAATATTTAGCCTCGATCTCTTGCATAAAATTCCCTTTTCATCGATACGGTTAAATAGCGTAAAGCTTACGCAAGCCAGCTGTTTTTAACAGAAAAAACAGTGGGGGTAATTACCGGTTCGGATAAGAACAGGGAATTTATTTAAGGGTGTTTTTTAGGCTTATGAGAGTGATGGTGAATGATATTCTCGACGCGAGAGTAGCGCGAGTCACCCCGGGCCTTTGCAACGAAGGGACGCTCTGCGGCGCGCAGCAAGGTTCAATTCACCCGGCCAATTTGTTAGGATCGCGCAACTTAGATGACTAATGGTGCAGTACATTGAAAATTAAAGCGTTGTTATTTGTTGCGTTGGCCGCGCTGGCCGGCTGCAGCCAGGAGGGAACCTCGATGAATCAGCCCGCAAACGAAAAAGGCGGCCAAACGGAAGTGTTGCTGGTGAACAGCGCGCTGGTAGATTGCGTGGGCGTTGCCCCGTTGAAGTGCATGCAGGTGCGCCGCTCCGCGCAGCAGCCGTGGGAGTTGTTCTATACCGGCATCGAGGGCTTCACCTTCGAACCGGGCTATCAGTATCGGCTGAAAGTGCGCGTCACCCCGGTGGAGAACGTACCGGCCGATGCCTCATCGCTGCGTTACACGCTGATTGAGCAGCTGGAAAAGAACAAGGCGTAATGGATCTATCTCGTCACCACCAAATGGCGTTTCATTTGGTGGTGACGTTTTCAGGAAAGTTTGTCTTTTTTCTTTCTTTTGGAGGATTCGAAAGTGGCGAAGGCATGTGCAAGAGCAAACCCCAGTGCACAGTAGCGTAGAGGCCAATTCTCTTTAGCCCATGTTTCAGAGTCAGCAATAAACATCGTGTTGCCGTTGGCAAAAAGGGTAAATTGCCAGCAAAGGATTAAAAAGCATATCGTAACCAGAACGACATAACCCTTGGAACCCAGAGACGGTCTGAAGACGTATTTCACGGCCAGGCAGGCCGTGGCAGCGAGAGTAGAAAAAATATAATATAAAGTCGGTTCCATCACTGTTCCTGGCTGCTTTTATAAATGGAATTAATGGTTGAGACATCTGCGCCACCTTCAAGCATCAAGCTGGCTCTTCCCATGTTCCTCCAACCGCGAATATAGTCTGTATTGATGTAACGAAATAATCGCCAAGCTTCGGGTTTCAGCGACAGTTTTAGTAAACCATAGCCTGATAACAGTAAGTCTACGCCACCTAACGCGATGTCTGCTGCGGAATGGGAATAGCCTAGCGTTGAAGCCGCAGAGCGGTACATCATTCGGCCTGGACCAATAGTATTCTTGCCAAATAACAGCGTATAACCGTTTTCGTAGACATTATTGATGCCATTGATTAAAAGCAACGTTCCTGGAATGGCGCCGACGCCAGTCCAATCCAAGCCCACGCCGAGTAAAATTTGTGCTATTCCCGAGAGGAAGCCAACGCCGGCTAACACGTAGGTCACTACGGCGTCATGATTGACTTTCTTTCTCATTACGGCATAAGGCGTCACGGCGTCAGTTCGCAATAAGCGCTCTTGCTCAGAAAGCGATTGATATTCTTGCTTCATTTCTCTCATTGCAACACTCGCCGCTTCACCTACTTGTTGGCATTTTTGCAATTTATCATTCACAAAGCAGTGCATCTCATGTCTGAAGGCATTACCGACTGTCCGATCTTTTAAAAAGTCCCTATTAACGCGTTCTGAGAGTTCTAAAAGCATACGTCCTTGTTGGCGAGCCATCGTTTGCGAGTAGGTATTTAAACGTTCTTTTAGTAACAGCGGATTATCCATTTTTCTTTGTTCCTCCCTGGATTTCGACCGAAAAACAGCCACACCATAACGCAACGCCAGAAGCATAATCAATCTTTGCTGATTTGAAGAGGGAAGGTTTGAATGCGCTGAGGGTGCGAAACGTGGCGCGTGAAGGTATCACGATGCGGAGTTGGGAAACCCTGATCCCTCGGCTAAACTGGTCTGGTCACTGCGCTTGTTTGCGCACTTTCTTAAGTATATCGAGAAAATCAGGTATATTGTCCTTCGGTTTTTAGCTACCAAGAAAAAATTACTATGATTATCAAACCTAAAATTCGTGGTTTTATCTGCACCACCGCTCACCCGGCAGGCTGTGAAGCCAATGTCCGTGAGCAAATCGCCTACGTTAAGTCGCGCGGCGAACTGAAAAACGGGCCTAAAAAGGTGCTGGTCATTGGTGCATCCACCGGTTACGGTCTGGCCTCGCGCATCAATGCCGCTTTCGGCAGCGGTGCGGCCACCATCGGCGTATTTTTCGAGAAGCCTGGCAGCGAAGGCAAAACCGGTTCCGCCGGTTGGTACAACTCCGCCGGTTTCGACAAGGCAGCTAAAGAAGAAGGCCTGTACGCGAAAAGCATCAACGGCGACGCATTCTCCAACGAGTGCCGTCAGGCCGTTATCGATCTGATCAAGAAAGACCTGGGCCAGGTTGACCTGGTGGTTTACTCGCTGGCTTCGCCGGTGCGTAAGATGCCGGAAACCGGCGAAGTGGTGCGTTCCGCACTGAAGCCGATCGGCGAGCCGTACAAATCCGTCGCGCTGGACACCAACAAAGACGTGCTGGTTGAGGCCGTGGTCGAGCCGGCCAACGAGCAAGAAATCGCCGACACCGTGAAGGTGATGGGCGGCCAGGACTGGCAGCTGTGGATGGACGCGCTGGACGAAGCGGGCGTGCTGGCGGATAACGCGCAGTCTGTCGCTTACTCCTACATCGGTACCGATCTGACCTGGCCAATCTATTGGCACGGTACGCTGGGCAAGGCGAAAGAGGATCTGGATCGCGCGGCGCACGCCATCAACCAGAAGCTGCAGGCCAAAGGCGGCGCAGCTTACGTCGCGGTGCTCAAGTCGGTGGTGACGCAGGCTTCTTCCGCCATTCCGGTGATGCCGCTGTATATCTCCATCGTGTTCAAAATCATGAAGGAGCAGGGCATTCACGAAGGCTGCATCGAGCAGATCCAGCGTCTGTTCGCCACCAAGCTGTACAGCGGTGCGGCGCCGGATACCGACGAGAAACACCGTCTGCGCCTGGATGACTGGGAACTGCGTGACGAAGTGCAGGAAACCTGCCGTAAAATCTGGCAGCAGCTGAACGACAGCAACATCAACGAACTGACGGATTACCAGGGCTACAAGGCGGAATTCCTGCGCCTGTTCGGCTTCGGTCTGCAGGGCGTTGATTACGATGCCGATCTGAGCGGCGAAGCCAACTTCGAAGTGATCGAACTGGTCTAAGCGCGTCGAGCGGTCAAACAAGGTCGGGTTAGCCCGGCCTTTTTTATTGTCCGCGCGTTGGCGACCACCGCCTGACTCATCAGTCCACTTGATCATTGACAGCAATAAATTATCGTTTTACGATAATTTATTGCTGTTGATTAAGGGATAGAAAATTATGGGCGCTGCGCCAAGGATCCATCTGCCGCTGTATGTGCGTTGTCTGTGTTTGCTCATTATGGCGATGCTGATCGTCAGCACCGGCGTTGAGATGTTCATCATCGTGCGGGACTGGCTGCAGGGCGTAGCCTATCGCGATATCGTCGCCTCTTACCGGGAATATTACCCGGAGCTGCTCACCTACGCGATCCCGCAGCAACGATGGGCGCTGTTCGCCACGCTGGTTATCGACATGCTCGGTTATTTGCCCTATTACAGCGCGCTGCTGTGCGGCGCCGGGCTGTTTTATCAATTCTTCCGCGGCAACGTGTGGCATCGCAACAATATGGTGCTGTTGCAGATCATTGGCATCTTGCTGATCGTCGATGTGTTGTTCCCGTCGTTAGCCGGTCTGCTGCAGGTGATGGTATTGACCGCCGATGAAAAAATGCTGTTTATCCTTTATTATGGCGTCAATAGCGAGTCGGTGCGCTCGCTGATCGTAGGCTGCGCAATCCTGGTATTTAGCCGGGTATTTCTGGAAGCGTTGCGGCTGAATGAAGAACAGCTTTCTTTCGTGTGAGAATAGAGTGGCAATAATCGTAAGTCTTGATGTCATGTTGGCCAAAAGGAAGATGCGTTCAAAGGAGCTGGCGGAGCAGGTGGGGATCACCGAGCAAAACCTGTCTCTGTTGAAAAACGGCAAGGTCAAGGGAGTCAGGCTGGAAACGCTGGACAAGATCTGCCGTATTCTCGACTGCCAGCCTGGCGATCTGCTGGCCTGGCAGCCGGACGGCGAAGAGTAAGATCCCAGCGCACTCGGAAGTGCGCTGAGCCTGCTGGCCCATTTCTGCGATTAGCGTTGTCTTATTGAACGATATTTGTTTGATTCAGGTTAATTAAAATAACGGGTGATTAACACTTGCGTATTCTTTTTGTCGCAGGCGATTGCATGCGGTGAAAGTTATTAAACTAAATAAACTCGTTTTTCATTTACCGTCACTACCAATAGCGTTATTTTAAGGGAAATAGTATGACATGGCGTAATTCTCTTCTGGCATTGTGTCTTGTATTAAACGGATGCAGTGCCATTCACCCCACTGTTTCATCCTCATCCTCCTCCACTCACTGGGGGAATTGGGGAACACCGCAGCCCGCAACGCGAGAACAAAAACAGCGCATTATCGCCGGCGAATCCGCCGCTGCCGTGCTGAATGAAGGCCGCGTCGGTATCGGCGGTACGCTGGACTGGTCGAAAATAGGGGGGCGCTAACCACCGCTCTTTATTCGGCGGGGCGGCAGACGTTATCTCAAAGATATTGTGGAACGGTTTATTATTAATTCGCTACTCTGTTTTTCCGATGCGTTATTTATCTTTAAACGATGAATCTCTGCTTGTTGAATATATATCAACATACCCAGACATCCTTACAGGAGTTTTCAATGGCAAAGCGTATTGTCGTCATGTTGATAATGTCGTTGTTGAGTCTGCAAGCAAATGCGGCCCGTTACGATCGGCAATGCGAGGGAATTTCTCCCGTGCTGTTTCAGAAGAAATTGAAAGAGCTGGCGCATGGCCTGCGACAAGAGATGGCTGAGCCGACCCCGCCCACGGAGAATGAGGCCGAAACCTTGGCGCGTCTGGCGGAATGCGATGCCGAAAACGCGAAAGCGCCGGCGACGGGAGGGCAACATGCGCCCGATCCCGCGGAGCCTCAGGTGTCTTCACTCAACGGCTGTTGAAAGGTTCTCTGCGTCGTTTTTCGCGGCGCGCCCAGTCGGCTTATTCATGGAGCTTGTGTATTGAAACTACCTTCGTTAATCACTGCGGCGCTGGCGCTGCTGGCCTCATTTTGCAGTCAGGCGTTCATCGATCGCCATTCCTCGCCCGGCGCCTCGACGGAAAGTCCCTCTGCGGCGGGGTGTCCGGCGCGGCTGGATGGCTTGTTGCAGCATATTTGGTTGGCTGAACAGATTCAGGCGGAGCGCATGCAGCTGGCGCGGCTGCGTGCGGAGCGGGAAGCGTTGGAAGTCCGGTTGCAAACGCAGGAAGCGGCGAGACCTTCCGCGCAGGGGCATCAGAGCGCCCGAACGGCCTGTGAGCAGGGTGCCGATATCGTCCGCTGCCTGTCGCTGCGTCTGCGGCGGACGTCTCTGACGGGGCCGCATCGGCCGTTTGTCGGCGTTTATTGCCGCGCCTGGCTGAATGGCCGGCCGCTGAATTGCTAAAGATGAGAACAGGGATTTGTCAGGAGTTTATCGATGAAAAGGCTAGTGTTGGCCGGCGTGGCCCTGTGTTGCGCCTGCTTTGCGCAGGCGCGGGTGGATTTGGAATACCACGCGCCGCCGCCGAAGGACAATAAAGTCCCCGAGGAGTACCAGAAAAAACGCAGCGCGCTGCGCCACAAGGTGTGGAATGTCGACAGCCTGACGCAGGCCAATGAGCAGGCGATCGCGCGTGAGCAGCAGCGCGAGGCCGCAGAGGCCGCCAAGCGGCAGCAGCGTCAGCTGGAGCAACAGCAGAAAAAGCAGCGCTGCCTGCGGATACACTCGAAAGATCCTCACCGCGAGGCGAGGTGTTACATGTACAACTTCTAGCTTTCAACGTCCGGGCGCTTGCAGCGCCCGGCGTCGTTTATGCCGGGCGGCAATGCTCTTTCAGCATGGCGATCGCGTCCGGCTTCAGCTGATACAGATAAACCGGGCGGCCCGTCGCGCCGTACAGAATGCGGGTGCCGAGAATGCCACTTTCCGCCAGATAGATGAGGTACTTGCGGCAGGACACCCGCGAAATGCCGATGGCGTTGGCCAGGTTGTCGGTGGAGAATTCGCTGTCGTGCTGCTGTTCTATCCACTCGCAGACCGTGCTCAGGGTGATGCTGGTCAGGCCCTTCGGCAGCTTTTTGCTCTCCTGGCCGCCGGGCTGGCGGCGCAGCAGACTGTCGACGTCAGCCTGCGAAAACTCGCGCTGCGCCAGCAGCTGCGACTGTTGCCGATAGTGGCTGAGCGCCTCCTTGAAGCGGCTGAACTGGAACGGTTTGATCAGGTAATCCACCACGCCGTAGTGCAGCGCCTTTTGCACCGTGTTCACATCGCTGGCGGAAGAGATGATGATCACATCGGTCTTCTCGCCGAGCTCGCGCAGGCCGGGCAGCAGATCCAGCCCGTTCTCCTGCTGCATGTAGATATCCAGCAGCACCAGATCGATGCTGACGCTGGCGTCGGCCAGCAGGGCGCGCGCCTGGCCCAGGGTGGCGACCGTCGCCTGGCAGTGAAAACCGCCGATCTGGCTCAGGTAGTATTTGTTCAGCTCCGCCACCATCGGGTCGTCGTCGACAATCAGTACGTTAATCATGGGTTCCGCTCTTGGCCTGATAGGGAAGGTGCACGAAAAATTGGGTCAGCTCGCCCGGTTCGGACTCGACATCGATGCCGCCGCCCAGTTTCTCCAGATGGCTGCGGATCAGCGCCAGGCCGATGCCGCGTCCCGTTCCCTTGGTGGAAAATCCGTGTTCAAAGATGTGCGCGGCGATCGCCGGATCGATGCCGGGGCCGTCGTCGCTGACGATACAGTGTAATTGATCGTCGTGGTGATGGAAGCTCAGGCCGATCTCGTGGCCTTCAACGCCGTCGATGGCGTCGATGGCGTTTTCGATCAGGTTGCCGAGCACGCTGATCAGCACGTGCGTGGTTTCCGCGTCGTCGGTTTCCGGCAGCAGGCTGGTCTCCTCGATGGTCAGTTCGATGCCGGCTTCGTGGGCGCGGCTGATCTTGCCGATGAAGAAGCCCGCCACTTCCGGCGAGTGGATCTTGCGCAGCAGCGCGCCGATCTCTTCCTGGTAGTTGCTGGCGGTATTGATGATGTAGTTTTCCAACTGCTGATAAGCCTTCATGTGCAGCATGCCGAGTATCACGTGCAGCTTGTTCATAAATTCGTGCGACTGCACCCGCAGGGCATCGGCGTAGTGCGCCATGCCGCTCAGGCGCTGCAGCAGCCGGCTGACCTCGGTCTTGTCGCGGAAGGTGGCGATGGCGCCGGTCACCTGGCCGTTGACGATCACCGGCACGGTATTGGTCAGCAGTTCGCTGCCGTTGAAGCTGATCTGTCGATCGCGCAGCGGTTTGCCGCTGGCCAGCACTTCCGCCAGATGCAGCTGCGCCGGCCAATGCTTGCTGGCGGCGTCCAGCAGCAGGTTTTCCACCGGGCCGCTCTGGCGCAGCAGGCGCTTGGCCTCGTCGTTGACGATGGTGATGCGGGAATCATTATCGACCGCGATCACGCCTTCTTTAATCGACTGCAGCATGGCGTTGCGCTGCTCGAACAGGTTGGAGATTTCGTAAGGCTCGAAACCCAGCATGATGCGTTTGAGCGCGGAGACCAGGAAGAAGGTGCCCAGGCTGCCGACCAGCGCGGCGAAGGCGATGGTCCAATAGATGATCCAGCGGCTTTCCGCCACCACCCGCTGCACGGTGTCCAGCGCGATGCCGAGCGCCACCACGCCGATTTGCCGCCGCTGCTCGTCATACACCGGCACGAACACCCGCAGCGCCGGGGCCAGCGTGCCGCGGTTGATGGCGCTGTTGACGTTGCCCTGCAGCGCCGGCGCCAGATCTTCGCCGATGAAATGTTTGCCGATCAGCCAGGGTTTGGGATGCGAATAGCGGACGCCCTGCATATCCACCACCACCACGAACAGCAGCTCGTTTTGATGGCGCACCTGCTCGGCGAAGCGCTGCACGGCGCCGCTTTGATCGCGTCGCTGCAGGCCGTCTATCACGGTACTCGAGAGCGCCAGCGTGTTGGCGATAGCGATGGCTTTTTGCTGCAGCTGATCTTGCCCTTCGCGGCTCATCTGCACGAAAAACAGCGCAAACACCACCAGCAGCACCGAAGCGATGATGGCGGACACCATCAGCGTGATGGAGGTGCTCAGCTTGAGCGGCACCCGTTGTTTTGGCATGGCGGTTCTCCGAATGGCGATATCACGGCGTATTCTAGCGAGGAATGAGGCAAGCTGCAGTTACCGGCAGCAGGTTATAGCATGCTGCCGGGTCGCGAAGGGGTTATTTTAGTTACAAAAGCGGGTCACTGCTGGTGGTAGATCTCCAGCGCCTGTTGGCCGCTGGCGCCTTGATGGATGATCGCCATCAGGGCGCGCACCACCTGCGACGGATTGCTGTGTTGATACACGTTGCGGCCATAGACCATGCCGGAGGCGCCCTGGGCCATCAGCGCCGCGGATTTCTCCAGCACCGGGCCCAGCTCCCCCTTGCCGCCGCCGCGCACCAGCGTCGGGCAGCGCGCCGCTTCCACCACGCGGTGGAAATCTTCCACCCGTTCGGTCGGGTCGGCCTTGATGATGTCGGCGCCCAGTTCGCGCGCCAGCCGCACCAGCGGCACGATCTTTTCCACGTCGCCGAGCGACCCGTAGGCGGCGCCTTGGCCGGCCGGGGCCATCACCAGCGGTTCGATCATCAGCGGCATGGCGTAGCGATCGCAGGCGTGGCGCAGGCGGCCGATGTTCTCCACGCACTGGCGGAAAATGCCGGGTTCATCCGGGATCATATACAGATTGACCACCACCGCGGCGGCGTCCATTTGCAGCGCGGCGAGGATCGGCGCTTCCGGGTTGTGCAACACCGCCCACATCTCACGGTGGCGCGCGGCGTTATAGGCGTTGCCGACGTCGGTGCGCATCACCAGCGCCGGCTTTTCACGCTGCGGCGCGCGCTGCAGCAGCTCCGCCTGGCCGTAGTTGACCTGAATGGCGTCGGGGCGCGCGGCGATCAGGTTGCCCATCACCCGTTCGATATCTTCCAGACCGATTAAGAAATCCGGTTCGTTGGCGATGCCGTGATCGATCGCCACATCCAGGCACTTGCCGTTATTGAACAGGCGGTTCATCCGCACCTTACTGCTGAGCTGCATGTCAGGTCCTCCTGAGATAGGGATATGTCCATTATTGCCGAGTAAGGATGGTCGGGAAACGCGGAAACCGCAAACTGCGCGCCCGCTCGCAGTTTTTGCCAGCGCCCGGCGTGGCGCACGCACGGGGCGCGTTACCCGATGGTTTTCACTGCATTTGTTAGATCCGTGTCATGTTTTTGTTAATAAGCCATTCCAAAACGCATGTTTCGCTTGTTTGGGTTAAAAAGTTTCAATAATCTCAATTATGAAATAAACATTTAAAAAAGCGGCGAGGACGCGGCTTGCTCTACCAGAGGTTTATTTCAATTGATTGTTTTTAATCTGTTTTGAGATACCGATCACCATTTTGTTCACGGCCTTAATACGACGATAACGCGGTAATTTCGCCGTATCAAAGGGATAACACCGACCGTAATGTTGTTTGAATGTAAAAAATATCTTTCATTAGCTGTCAATCAACAGACCACTTCATTCTAACGATTAAAGGGTAACGAACATGAAGCTGAAGAAACTGATCGCCGCCTCCGTACTGATGTGCATGCTGCCGGCCAGCGTGTTGGCGAAAGACATCAAGATCGGCGTTTCCATGGCTTACTTCGATGACAACTTCCTCACCATTCTGCGCCAGTCGATGCAAAACAAAATGAAAGCCGACGGCAACGTCAGCGGCCAGTTCGAAGACGCCAAGGGCGACATCGCGCAGCAAATTCAACAAATCGAAAACTTCGTCAGCCAGGGCGTCGACGCCATTATCCTCAACCCGGTGGATACCCAGGGCGTCAAACCGATGATCAAATTGGCCGAGAACGCCAAGATCCCGCTGGTGTTCGTCAACCGCAAGCCGGAAGTGACGCTCCCGGCCGGCATGGCCTACGTCGGCTCCGATTCCAAGCTGGCCGGCAAACTGCAGATGGAAGCGTTGGCCAAGCTGATGAATGGCAAGGGCAACGTGATGATCCTGATGGGGGAACTGTCGAATGAATCGACCCGCGACCGCACCCGCGGCGTGGAAGAGGTGGCGGCCAACTATCCCGGCATCAAGATTGTCGATAAGCAAACCGCCAAGTGGACGCGTAAAGATGCGGTGGATATCACCACTGACTGGGTGCTGACCGGCCAGCAGATCGACGCCATCGCCTCCAACAACGATGAAATGGCCATCGGCGCCATCCTGGCGCTCAAGCAGGCTAAAAAGTCCGGCGTGCGGGTGGCCGGCGTGGATGGCACGCCCGATGCGCTGGAATTCATCAGAAAAGGCGATCTGGCGCTGAGTGTGTTCCAGGACGCCAAAGGCCAGGGCGAAGGCGCGGTGCAAACCGCCGTTCAGTTGGTGAAAGGCGAGAAGGTGGAGAGCAACGTGCTGATCCCTTATCAGTTGATCACCCAGGCCAATTACCAGCAATTCGCCGATAAAAACAAAAAATAAGCCTTGAAGCCTGCCGCGGGCGCTCAGGTGGAGCGCCTGCGGCAGAAAACGTGGGTCAGTGCGGAGGTAAGCGGTATGTACCCTTATGTTCTTGAGGCCGAAGGCATCAGCAAGCAGTTCCCCGGCGTCAAAGCGCTGGATAAGGTCTCGATTAAAATCAAACCCGGCAGCGTGCATGCGCTGATGGGCGAAAACGGCGCGGGCAAGTCGACGCTGATGAAATGCCTGATCGGCATCTATCACCCGGATGAGGGTTCGATCAAAATCAAAGGCCGGCCGGTGACCTTCAGCGACACGTTGCAGGCGCTGCATTCGGGCATTTCCATGATTCACCAGGAGCTGAACCTGGTGCCCTACATGACGGTGGCGGAAAACATCTGGCTGGGGCGTGAGCCGGCGCGGCTGGGGTTCGTCAACCACGAACAGCTGAATGAACAAACCCGCGAGCTGCTGGCGCGGCTGAACATCAAACTGCGGCCGGAAACGCTGGTGGGCGAACTGAGCATCGCCAGCCAGCAGATGGTGGAGATCGCCAAGGCCGTATCCTACAACGCCGACGTGCTGATCATGGATGAGCCGACCTCGGCGCTGACCGAAGGTGAAGTGGTGCATCTGTTCGCCATCATTCGCGAATTGCGCGAGCAGGGCAAGGGCATCATTTACATCAGCCACAAGATGGACGAAATCTTCGCCATCACCGACGAAGTGAGCATTTTCCGCGACGGCACCTTCATCGCCTGCGACAAAACCGAAAATCTGACCAAACAGTCGCTGATCACCATGATGGTGGGGCGCGAGCTGACGCAGATGTTCCCCAAATTCAACAACAACATCGGCGAGGAAGTGCTGCGGGTGGCCGGGTTGCGCCGCAGCGGCTGGTTCCACGACGTCTCGTTCAGCGTCAAACGCGGCGAGATCCTCGGCGTCGCCGGGCTGGTGGGCGCCGGACGCAGCGAAGTGATGGAAAGCCTGTTCGGCATGCACCCGGCGGACGGCGGCGAGATCTTTATCGAAGGCCAGGCGGTGAAGGTGGATTCCCCGGCGAAGGCGATCGAGAGCGGGCTGGCGTTTCTCACCGAAGATCGCAAGAAGTCCGGCCTGTTTCTGGTGCTGTCGGTGGTCGAGAACATGAGCATCGTCAACCTGTCGGAATACATCGGCAAGAACGGCTTCGTCAGCCATGTGCAGATGGCCAAAGACTGCATGGCGCAGATCAAGAAGCTCAACATCAAAACGCCGACCATGGATCAGATCATCAATAACCTCAGCGGCGGCAACCAGCAGAAGGTGCTGATCGCGCGCTGGCTGCTGGCGCAGCCGAAAATCCTGATACTCGACGAACCGACGCGCGGCATCGACGTGGGGGCCAAAGCGGAAATCTACCGCCTGATCAGCGAGCTGGCCAACCGCGGCGTCGCCATCATTCTGGTGTCTTCCGAGCTGCCGGAGATCCTCGGCATGAGCGATCGGGTGATGGTGATGCACGGCGGCCGCATCACCGGCATTTTGGACAAAGACGACGCGGACCAGGAAAAGATCCTGGCGCTGGCCTCAGAATAACGAAGGATGAACATCATGAGTAACGTAAAGATTGAGAAGCCGCTCTCCGCCGATTCAACGGGCAAGGGATCGCTGTTCTCCGGGCTGAGCGGCAAAATGCCGAAAGACACCGGTATTTTCATCGTGATGCTCGGCATTGCGCTGATCTTCGAAATCCTCGGCTGGTACATGCGCGATCAGTCGTTCCTGCTTAACCCGAACCGCCTGCTGCTGATCGTGCTGCAGGTGGCGATCATCGGCATCATCGCGGTGGGCGTCACCCAGGTCATCATCACCACCGGCATCGATCTCTCATCCGGTTCGCTGATTGCGTTGACCGCGGTGGTGGCGGCCAGCCTGGCGCAGACCTCGGACAGCATTTCGCCGATGTATCCGGGGCTGCTCGATCTGCCGGCGGCGATCCCGATCGGCGCGGGGATTGGGGTGGGCATCGTCTGCGGCTTTATCAACGGCTTCCTGATCACCCGCACCGGCATTCCGCCGTTCATCGCCACGCTGGGGATGATGGTATCGGCGCGCGGTCTGGCGCAGTACTACACCAAGGGCAACCCGGTCAGCTTCCTGTCGGATGGCTTCACGGCGATCGGCCAGGGGGCGATGCCGGTGATCATCTTCCTGGTGATCGCGGTGATCTTCCACATCGCGCTGAAGCACACCCGTTATGGCAAATACATCTACGCCATCGGCGGCAACATGACCTCGGCGCGGGTTTCCGGCATCAACGTCAATAAGTACCTGGTGACGGTTTATACCATCGCCGGCGGGTTGGCGGGACTGGCAGGCGTGGTGCTGGCGGCGCGCGTCAGCAGCGGCCAGTCGAGCATGGGCATGTCCTATGAGCTGGACGCCATCGCCGCGGCGGTGATTGGCGGCAGCAGCCTGATGGGCGGCGTCGGGCGCATTACCGGCACGCTGATCGGCGCGGTGATCCTTGGCCTTATCAAAAGCGGCTTCACCTTTATCGGCGTCGATTCTTACATTCAGGACATCATCAAAGGCGTGATTATCGTCGCCGCCGTGTCGATCGACATGCGTCGCAACCGCAAAAAACACTGATTGCCGTGAATTGCCGCCGGCGCCAGGGTTGGCCGGCGGCGTTTTTTTACCCGGGGGGACATATCATGAACTTTCTGAAAGGGCTGTGGCTGGCGGCGGCGCTGTGCGCTTCCGCGCCGGCATGGGCGCAAACCATCGGCGTATCGATGGCCTATTTCGACCAGAACTTCCTCACCATTATCCGCCAGGCGATCGACAAGGAGGCCAAAGCGCGCGGCATTACCGTGCAGTTCGAAGATGCGCGCGGCGACGTCGGCCGCCAGACCGATCAGGTGCAGAGCTTTATCAGCGCCGGGGTGGACGCGATTATCGTCGATCCGGTCAACTCGGCCAGCACGCCGGTGATGACCAAAATGGTGCAGGCCGCCGGCGTGCCGCTGGTGTACGTGAACCGCACGCCAGGCGACGCCAGGCTGCCGCAGGGGGTGGTGTTCGTCGGCTCCGACGAGCGGGAGTCCGGCACGCTGCAGATGGAAGAACTGGCGCGGCTGGCCAACTATCAGGGCAATGTGGCGGTGATGATCGGCAACCTGACCGACGCCGGCGCGCTGCAGCGTACCAAAGACGTGGAGCAGGTGGTGGCCAAATACCCGAAGATGAAGGTGGTGCAGAAACAGAGCGCCAACTATTCACGCAGTGAAGGTATGGATCTGATGATGAACTGGCTGACCAACGGCGAAACGATCGACATCGTCGCCGCCAACAATGACGAGATGGCGATCGGCGCGATCATGGCGCTGCAGCAGGCCGGCAAAGCGGACAAGAACGTGCTGATCGGCGGCATCGACGCCACGCCCGACGGCCTCAAGGCGCTGGCCTCCGGCAAGATGCAGGTCACGGTGTTCCAGGATGCGGTCGGCCAGGGCAAGGCGTCGGTCGATGTGGCGCAGCGCATGATCAACGGCGAAAAGCTTGAGCCGTATTATTGGATCCCGTTCGAGTTGGTGACGCCGGCCAATCAGGAGAAATACGCGGCCAAACCGTGAGTTCGCCGTCGGATCCGCGTTGCCGGGGCGCTGCTTGCAGCGCCTTTTTCATGGCGCCAATTGCATGTCCGCTTGCGGCCAGCGCTGCGCCGGATGTTGCGTCACACTGAGGCTCTTTTACGGTGTGAGGATAAGAGATGAACGCATTGAACGGTAAGGTAGCGTTGATTGGCGGCGCCAGTTCGGGGATCGGGCGGGCGGCGGCGCTGTTGTTCGCCCGGCAGGGGGCGGCGCTGGTGTTGGGCGCCCGGCGCGAGCGGCTGCTGGCTGAACTGGTGGGGGACATTCGGCGCGAGGGCGGCCGGGCGTTGGCGGTAGCCGGTGACGTGTGCGACGAAGCCTTCGCCGAACGGTTAACGGCGACGGCCGTCGATGAATTCGGCGGGCTGGATATCGCCTTCAACAACGCCGGCACGTTGGGGCCGCTGGGGCCGTCGCTGGCGCTCAGCGCGTCAGAATGGCGTGACGTGCTGGAAACCAACCTGTCCAGTGCTTACTACAGCGCCAAATATCAAATTCCCGCCATGCAGGCGCGCGGCGCGGGCTCGGTGATCTTCACCTCTACATTCGTCGGCCACACCGCGGCGTTTCCCGGTACGGCGGCCTATGCGGCCAGCAAATCGGGGCTGATCGGCCTGACGCAGGCGCTGGCGGTGGAGTTTGGCGGACACGGCATTCGGGTGAACGCGCTGCTGCCGGGGGGCACTGACACGGCGATGGGGCGGCAGATGAGCAATACCCCGGAAGCATTGGCGCAGGTGGCCCAGCTGCACGCGCTGAAGCGATTGGCGATGCCGGAGGAGATCGCGCAGGCGGCGCTGTATTTGGCGTCTGACGCTTCCTCGTTCGTCACCGGTACCGCAATGCTGGTGGACGGCGGCGTTTCCATCCAGCGCGGCTGAGGCCACGGGCGCCCGCGGCTTCAGCGGGCGTCAGAAAGTGGACAGGTGGCGGCGCACGATCTCTTTGCCGATCTCCAGCGAGGCGGTCGCCGCCGGAGAGGGAGCATTGCACACGTGCAGCGAGCGTTTTCCCTGCACGAAGTGGAAATCGTCCACCAGCTTGCCGTCGGCGGTCAACGCCTGGGCGCGCACCCCGGCCGGCCCGGGCCGGATATCCTGCTCCTGCAGCGCCGGGATCAGCCGGCGGGCGTTGTCGGCGAAACGGCGGCGCGACAGCGAACGGCGCATTTCCGCCAGCCCTTCGCCGAGGTAGTTGCCGGCGATTTTCCAAAAGCCGCGATAGCCGAGCACCTCGCTCAGATCGCGCAGGCTGAAGTCGCATTTGCGGTAGCCTTCGCGTTTGAAGGCCAGCACCGCATTGGGGCCGACGTCGCGCTTGCCGTTGTACATGCGGGTGAAATGCACGCCGAGGAACGGGAAGTCCGGGTTGGGCACCGGATAGATAAGATGGTTGACCAGGTGGTTTTTCGCCTCGTCCAGCACATAGTATTCGCCGCGGAACGGCACGATCTTCATGCCGGTTTCGTAACCGGCCAGTTTGGCGATGCGATCGCTGAACAGCCCCGCGCAGTTGACCAGCACCCGCCCTTCGAAGGTGTCGCCGGCGGCGGTGACAGTGACGCCGCCGGCGTGCTCGCGAATGGCCTCGGCCTGATGGCCGTAAGCGATTTCGCCGCCGCGCCGCACAATGATCTCCGCCAGCTTGGCGGCCACCTCCGCGTAGTTGACGATACCGGCGTCGGGCACCAGCAATGCCTCGAGGCCGTTGACGTGCGGTTCACGCTCCCGCAGTTGCGCCTGCGACAGCCGGGTGACCTGCAGGCCGTTTTGCAGGCCGCGCTGATAGATATTCTCCAGCCGCTCCAGCTCGTTCAGTTGGGTGGCGACGATCACCTTGCCGCACTGGTCGTGATACAGGTCGTGTTCGCGGCAAAAGGCGAACATGCTGCGGTTGCCCTGTTTTGCCAACTGCGCTTTCAGGCTGCCGGGCGCGTAGTAAATGCCGGAGTGCACCACGTTGCTGTTGTGGCCGCTTTGGTGCGCCGCCGGGCCGCGCTCTTTTTCCAACACCAGAATGCGCCGCTGCGGATCCGCCTCCTGCAGCGCATTCACCACGCCAAGCCCCACCAGGCCGGCGCCGATCACGATCGCGTCGTACATCACGGCTTTTGCTCCTCGTTTTCCAGGCGGCGTAATTTGCCGCGCACGTTGTTCAAATGATTTTGCATGGCGGCGGTGGCCGCCGCCGCATCGCCGTCGCGAATGGCGATAAACACTCGTTCATGCTCGTCGATCACCCGCTGGCGCTCGGCCTGACGCCCCAGATTTTTTCTGAGCGAGTACACCAGCACCCCCAGGTACAGCTCGTGCATGTTATCGAGGATCTGCACGAAAAATGGGTTATGCGAAGCCTGCATGATGGCGCGGTGAAACAGGTAGTCCTGCCGATAGCCGATCTGGCCGTCGTTCAGCGTGCAGTCACGAAAGGCGAGGTGCGCCTGTTCGATCGCCTGCAATTCCTGTTCGGTGCGGCGCTCGGCGGCCATGCGCGCCGCCTGTTGCTCCATGACTTCGCGCATTTCCAACAGCGCCTCCACCTCACGGCGGTCGGCGATTTCCATCACCAGCGGCTCGTATTTGCTCAGCAGCGAATGCTGTTCCACCCGATGACCGCCGCCCTGGCGTGAGGAGATGATGCCGCTGACCTCCAGCACGCCGAGCGCCTCGCGCACCGGCACCCGGCTGACGCCGAACGCGTCCGCCAACACATTTTCCGATGGCAGCTTCTCGCCGATCGGAAAGGTGCCGTCGCTGATGCCGGCTTTCAGCTGCGCCAGCACTTGATGAGAGGCTTTCTGGCGCGTGACCTTGCGGATCATGACGCGCCACCCGGCAGCGCGGCTCGCTGCTTATAGCGCAGCAGGTGCATGGCGGCGGCGCCGGCGATCAGGGTCGCGCCGCCCAGATCGGTCATCAGGCCCGGTTTGATCAGCAAAATCGCCGCCGCGGTAAACAGCACTCGCTCCAGCCAATGGGTTTTCATCAGCCAGAAATTGGCGCTGGCGATCGACAGCGCGTAGATCCCCACCAGCGCGCTGATCACCATATGCAGCACCGACAGCGGATTGAGATCGTCCCCCTGCATCAGCAGCATCGGGTTGTAGACCAGAATGAACGGAATGATAAAGCCCGGCAGCGCCAGACGCACCGCATCCCACGAGGTTTGCATCGGATCGGCGCGGGCGATGCTGGCGGCGGTGTAGCTGGCCAGCGCCACCGGCGGCGTGATGTTGGACAGTGCGCCGAACCAGAACACGAAGAAGTGCGCCGCCAGCGGCAGCACGCCGGCCTTGATCAGGATTGGCGACACGGTGACCGCCACCACGATGTAGAGCGCGGTGGAAGGCAGCCCCATGCTGAGCACGATGCACACCAGCATCACCACCAGCAGGATCATCCACAGGGTGTTGTCGGTCATGGCGACGATGTTGAACGCCAGCGTCGAGCCGATGCCGGTCATGGTCACCACGCAGATGATCACGCCGATGGCGGCGCAGGCGATGGTGACCTGAATCGAGCCGCGCGCCGCGTCGTTCAGGGCCAATGCGATTTTTTTCGGCGTCATGCGCACCGAGCTGTCGGGGGTGAGCCAGCTGGCGACGATAATCGAAATGATGCCGAGAAAGCCGGCGTAGATCGGCGTTTTGCCCAGCAGCAGCGTGCCGATGACGATGACGAGCGGCAGCAGCAACAGCCCGCGCGCCTTCAGCACCGCGCGCACCTGGGGAATGTTCTCTTTGCTGATGCCCTTCAGGCCCTGTTTCTTGGCTTCCAGATCGATGGCCATGATCAGTGCGGCGTAATAGAGCAGCGCCGGCACGATGGCGGCGATGACGATGGTGGTGTATGAGATGCCGAGGAAGCCGGCCATGATAAATGCCGCCGCGCCCATGATGGGGGGCATGATCATGCCGCCGGTGGAGGCGGTGGCCTCAACGGCGCCGGCGAAGCGAGGCGACAGGCCGATGCTTTTCATCAGCGGAATGGTGAAGGTGCCGGTGGTGGCGACGTTGGCCACCGCGCTGCCGCTCAACGAGCCGGTGAGCGCCGACGAGATCACCGCCACCTGGGCCGGGCCGCCGCGGCGGCGTCCGGCAGCGGCCAGCGCCAGATCGTTGAACAGCGCGGTCGCGCCGCTGACGCTGAGAAAGGCGCCGAACAGAATAAACACCACGATGGCGGTGGAGGCGGTGGACAGGGTGATGCCGAAAATCCCTTCGCTGGTCATAAACAGCCGGTACAGCAGGCGCTCCACCGAGAAACCGCCGTGGCCGAAAATGCCCATGAAATACTGGCCGAACAGCGCATAAACGATGGCGAAAGTCGCCAGGCCGGGAATGAAATAGCCGGTGGTGCGGCGCGCGGCTTCAAACAGGACGCCGATGCCGATCGCCGCCATGACGTAATCGGTGGTGTTGGGCATGCTCTTGCGCACCACGTGCAGATCGACATAGTTAACGTAGAAATAGCCGTAGCTGACCAGCGTCAGGATGATGAACAGATAGTCCCAACGATTGAAGCTGCGGGTGGCGTGGCGAGCTGAAAACGGGAACAGGATAAAGCCCAGGATCAGAATGCCGCTCAGGAAGGTGGTGTTGCGATAGAACTCTTGAGTGTTGGACAGCGCATTGGCGTAGATGGCGTAGGCGGAAATGGCGATCGCCAGGACGGTCGCCAGCTGCAGATAGACGCCGCTCAGCGGCCGGCTGCCGGCGCCGGCTTCCTTGTCCAGATCGGCGGCGGGCTGCGGTGAAGAAGAGTGAGTGCTCATACGACCTCCTGGATTATGGGTTGGCGGCCAGCGCGGCGGCTTCCGGTGGGATCAGATAATCGGGTATCTCGACGCCGGCTTCGCGATAGTAGCGATAGGCGCCGAGGTGCAGCGGCACCGAAACGCCTTTCAGCGCGTTTTCCAGCGAGATGTATTTGGCCGAGCTGTGCACCTGGTGCACTTCCGGCAGGTTCTCGAACATCGTTTTGGTCAGGTCGTACACCAGCTTTTCGTCGAGCCGGCTGAGGGCCACCAGAATGTTGGGCTGCGCGATGGTGGCGACCGCTTTGGGCTGGCGCGGGTAGGTATCCGCTTTGATGTCGAACCGAAACCAGGAGTTGGCGATGGCGTTGATGCTGGCCAACTGCTCGTCGGTGACTTCCAGGAGGCGCGCTGGCACGCCGCTCGCGTACATGTCGGTGACGGCGGCCGCCGGCACCCCGGCGGGCAGGGCGCCGCCGTCCAGGCGCCCGTCGCGCATTGCGGACACCGTATCGCCGTAGCCGAGGTATTCCGCCGACAGCGATTTTTTGCTCAGCTTGACGCCCTGCAGGATGATCATCGTCGACTGCTCGGTGCCGCTGGCCTGCGGCCCGACGGAAAAGCGCGTGCCGGCAATATCGTTCAGCGTGCCGTCTTTCACCCGGCTTTCCAGCATCACGAAGTGTTCGACGTTGGGCCACAGCATGGAGATGGATCGCAGCTCGCCGTCGGCGCGGCCGTTGAAGTTGCGCACGCCCTGATAGGCTTCAACGGCGATCAGGCTCTGTAAAATCGCCAGCTGCGCCTCGTCTTTTTGCAGCAGGTCGATATTCTCGATCGAACCGGCGGAGGACTGACCGGTCACCTGGATCCCCTGATGTTTCAGCCGGTTGCTCCAGACGTTGGCCAGCCCGACGCCCATCGGGTAGTAGGTGCCGCCGGTGGAGGCGGTGGCGACGGAGAGAAAGGTTTTATCGGCGTTTTCCGCTTTACCGGCGATGGCCAGCAACGCGGCGCCGACCACGGCACAGGTAACAAGTAACGTTTTGATTTTTCTATTTTTCATTATTTTCCCCAGCGGTTTTTTGAAACAAATAGAAAACATTTACGCAAACTTGTATACAACATGGCAGCTTTATTCACCTAAAGCGCAGTGTTTGATTTGTGATCTGGGTGGGTGAAAAGTGAACGGCGCGGCGGAGGGGAAATGCAAAACCCGTGGCCTGGCGCCACGGGCATACGGGAGAGGGTTACCAGCCTTTGACGGCGTCGCCCTTGTAGATTTCGGCGGCGCTGGCCGCCACTTCGTCGGTCTGATAGGCCTTGACCAGATCCTTCACTTTCTCGCTGTCTTTGTTGTCGATGCGGCTAGCGAAGATGTTGACGTAAGGCGAGTTTTTGTCCTCGACAAACAGCCCGTCCTTGGCCGGCGACAGACCGATCTGGCTGGAGTAGTTGGTGTTGATGATCGCCAGCGTCACCTGCTGGTCGTCCAGCGCGCGCGGCAGCTGCGGCGCTTCAATCTCGACGATTTTCAGCTTTTTCGGGTTGCTGACGATGTCCAGCGCGGTCGGCAGCAGGCCGACGCCGTCTTTCAGAGCAATCAGCCCCTGTTTTTGCAACAGCAGCAGCGAGCGGCCCAGGTTGGTTGGATCGTTCGGCACCGCCACCTGCGCGCCGTCCGGCAGTTGGCTGAGCGCGGTGATTTTCTTCGAATAGCCGGCGATCGGGTAGACGAAGGTGTTGCCTACCGCCGCCAGCTTGTAGCCGCGCTCCTGCATCTGTTTGTCCAGATAGGGTTTGTGTTGGAAGGCGTTGACGTTCAGATCGCCGTTGTTCAGCGCTTCGTTCGGCAGCACGTAATCGTTGAAGGTCACCACTTCCACGTCCAGATCGTATTTCTGCTTGGCCACTTTCTGCACCACCGCCCACAGCGACTGATCGATGCCGGCGCTGATGCCGACCTTGATGTGGTGATCGTCCTGTGCGGTCGGGCCGCAGGCGGTCAGCAACAGCGTGCCGGCGGCGGCCAGCGCCAGCGTGAGGTTTTTCAGCGTAAATGTCATTTTCCCAGGGTCCTTGTCAACATTGCCTGCTAATTTAGGCGGGCAGAATAGTGGCAGTGACTGTAGGTAATCGCTGAGCTAAAACAAAATACTGATTCAATATGACTAATAGCGATTGGCTATGAGTAGCCGCCGCCCGGCGCGATGCGGATTGCTTTGACGGCGAATCGGCGGGCTTATTATGATAGCCGCTGGCCCGCGAGGGCAGACTGGGTACTGAAACGAAGGAAAAGACAATGCGATTGAACACTTGGAGCAAGGCGCTGCTGCCGCTGGTGGTGTTGGCCTGCGTCTCGGCGACTCAGGTTCGGGCGGCGGAGAGCGATACCGGACCGATCCCTAAACAGCTGCTGGGCAACTGGCGCGTCAGCAAAATCGTGCCGACCCAAACCACCGGCTGCTGGGATCAGCAGCAGGCGCAGAGCCTGATTGGCGGCAAGATCAGCTATAAAGCGGATGCGTTCAGCTGGAACGGCACGGCGCTGAAAAGCGAGGGGGCTACCGTCAGCACCGTAGAGGCGCAGGAGTTTGTTGAGGACAACGCCGGCAGCAGTTCCTACATCGATTTCCCGATGCTGGGCATCAGCACGCCGTCGGTCGAGCGTGTGACCATTCAGCATGCCGATACCGCCATCAAAGGCATCACCGATCAAGGCACCGAAGGGGTGCCCGGCGACAACGTGCTGGTGAAAAATGCCAACACGCTGATCCTGTCGTTGTGCAACGTCTGGTTTGAGGTGCAGCGCGAGAAGTAATTTCTGCCTTCAGCCCCGGCAACGGGGCTTTCCCACCGCATCACCACCCGCCACGAGCGCCATTTCTGAACTAAAATTAACCATAACGATATGACCCCGGCGTGATATCGGAGCCTCGGCTCTACCGAGTCCATGACAGGAGGCGCTATGTGTTACCACCATATTGTCATCGCCACCGATCTGAGCGATGACGGCAAACGGCTGGTCGAAAAGGGGGCGCTGCTGGCGGAAGCGCTGAAGGCCAAACTCTCGCTGATCTATGTGGACGTTCACTACGACACCTACCACGCGGCGATCGGCTTTTCGGAGCGCAGCTATGACGGCGTACCGTTCGAAGAGAAGATCCGCAAAGAGCTGGAGCCCACCACGCAAAACGTCAATTACCCGATCGCGGAAGTGATTATCGGGCGCGGCGGCTTCGTTGACGAACTGCGCACGGCGGTCGTGGACAAGAACATCGATCTGCTGGTGTTCGGCCATCACCACGATCTGTGGAGCAACCTGTTTTCCTCCACCCGCAACGCCATCAACCAGCTGAATATCGACGTGCTGGTGATCCCGATCCGTTCATAAGCGCGATCATGCCTCGTCCATTCACTCCGCGCTG
This sequence comes from Serratia sp. X3, assembly GCF_014982455.1. Taxonomy (NCBI): domain Bacteria; kingdom Pseudomonadati; phylum Pseudomonadota; class Gammaproteobacteria; order Enterobacterales; family Yersiniaceae; genus Serratia; species Serratia sp. X3. Next base: position 1,757,580 of record NZ_JADCNB010000001.1, on the reverse strand, counting down.
CGGCGCGGAGTTTCTTTTGCAGCAAAAAATGCCTTGCTCGGTTGCATGATACATAAGTGAATACTAATGTGTTTATATGAACGAAAATGACATCTTCAAGGCGCTGGCCGATCCGACCCGCCGCCGCATCTTCGACAAACTCGCCGCCGGCAGCATGAACGCCAGCGCGCTGCGCGAAGGGCTGACCATCAGCCAGTCGGCGATGTCGCAACACCTGGCGGTGCTGCGCAATGCCGGACTGGTGCGCGAGGCGAAACAGGGGCGCTGCGTCAATTACCAGGTCGACTCGGACGGGCTGGCGCAGATCGCGCAGTGGCTGGCGAAGTACCGCGCTTATTGGCCGGCGCGCATCGACGCGCTGCAAACCTTGCTGAAGGACATGGATCAATGAACAAACAGGCCGAGCTGCCGCCGCAGGAACGGCTGGTGTTGGAATACTCGCTTGATGCGCCGCCGGAAAAAGTGTGGCGAGCGCTCAGCGTGCCCGAATTGCGCGAGCAGTGGCTGCCGACGGGAGATCTGGCGCAGGCCGAGCCGCTGACCGCCACGCCGGGCGAGGCGGTGAGCTATCGCCTGCGCGACGACCAACCGCCGTTTCTCGAAAGCGTCGTCACCCTGCAGATCGTGCCGGACGCCGGCGGCGGCAGCCTGCTGCGGATTATCCACCAGCTCGACGCCGCCAACGATGGCCCGACGACGGTAATGCGCGCCGCCTGACGCGTTAAACACCTTTCTCTTTGTTGCCAATCCAGGAGTTCACCGATGCGTGAGAAGATGATGCTCGTCCCGATGGTGGTGGAGCAGACCAGCCGGGGAGAACGTTCCTTTGACATTTACTCGCGCCTGCTGCGCGATCGGATCGTGTTCCTCAACGGCGAAGTCAACGACGACGTGGCCGAAATGCTGTGCGCCCAGCTGCTGTTTCTGGAGGCGGAAAACCCGGAAAAACCGATCCACTTGTACATCAACTCGCCGGGTGGGGCGATCACCAGCGGGCTGGCGATTTACGACACCATGCAGTACATCCGCGCGCCGGTGCATACGCTGTGCATGGGCACCGCGCGCTCGATGGGCTCGTTCCTGCTGATGGCCGGTGAGCCGGGGCAGCGTATGGCGCTGCCTAACGCCAGCCTGCACGTGCACCAGCCGTTGGGCGGCTTTCAGGGGCAGGCGTCCGATATCCTGATCCACGCCGAAGAGATGAAGCGCACCAAAGATCGGGTGATCCGGCTGTACGCCCAACATTGCGGCCTGAGCGATGAAGCGGTGGAGCGGGCATTGGATCGCGATCGCTTTATGACCGCCGACGAAGCGGCGGCCTGGGGGCTGATCGATCGGGTATTGCGGGCCCGGTAAAGGGCTCAGGAGTGCGTGGCGGATTGTTGCGTTTGCCAAACGTGTTCAAGCCCGAATTCGACCATCGCGAAATAGAGACTGAAATAGCGCTCCGCCATGATGAAAAACGAACTGTTGAGTTCGATTACCACATTATTGGTGGTGGTCAGCAGGCCGGATTTTTCTGCCGCCTGCAGAATGCGGTTCACGTGAGCGCGAGAGACGGAACACGACTTGGCGATTTTCGCCGAGGAGAGCAGCAGAAAGGGGGAGTCCTGTCGGATGCTTTCGATAAACAGCATCAACAACACCATGTGGCCGGCGTCTTTGCTGATAAACAGTGCGGATTGCGGCACCAGATCGATCAGGTAGATCTCCTTGAGCATCAGCTGCCCGTAGGCGGCGAAAAAGGCCGGCAGAAAGTCGGGCGCTGCCAGCAGCGCCGCGATGGGCATCTGCGGCGCCAGCGCCTGATAAGGCCGCGCCATTGAGGCGATCAGCGCCTGGGTTTCCGCCAGCGCGTGCGGCGTAGGCTTATAGCTCAACTGGCGTTTGTCATGTTCGCAGGGTTTGACCTCCAGCCGGCGCCCGACCCGTAAAAAGAACAGAAAGGAATCCAGGGAGTTCTCGCTGATCATATTCTTCCCTTTGAAAAAGGCTTTGATGTCTTTCAGCGCGGCGGCGGGCTGGTGGTAATAAATGGACAGGATGGTGGAGCAGATGATGAACCGGCTGTTCCTGAAAATGATTTTGTAAAACAGCGGATGCTTCTTGTAGGTCTCCCTCAATAATTCCCCGTGTTTGACGATGGCGGTGTGAAACGCCGCTGACTGCCTGATGTTGTTGGCCTGTTTCTCCAGATGAAACTGTAGCTGGAATCTGCTTAGACTCATTTTCCCTATTTCCTGTACTTAAAAAAATGCGCTGCTTTTTATCGTTATGGGTTTGCTGTGTATGGCTTGACGATCTGCTGGCCCTGGTCGTTGATGAGGGTGGCCCGAACGGTGGCCCGAGAGGGGAGCGCGGATGCCGAAACGCCGTCGAGGTGATAATCCCGCGAGCTGAATGGCGCGGTCATCATGTCGCTTTCTTGCCGCACCGGGTAATCGCGCCTGTCGGCGTGCACGGCGATGCGCGCGAACGAGAGATAAAACGCCGATCGGTTTTGACAGCGCAGCAGATAACCGTCCGGCGATTTTTGCAGCGTGAATGAGACGGCCTCGGCCGCGTTTTCGGCTTTCCCCTTCAGCGCCCTGGGCCGGTAGAAGATTTTCATCTGGGTGTTCATCGCCAGCGTCACGCGCGACGCCAGCGGCGGCGTGGTCGGCCGGGTGGGCGGGATCTCATACAGGTTAAGCCAGAACACCGACTCTCTGTCGGCGGGCAGGTTCGCGCCGGCAAACAGGATCCGCAGCCCTTTCAGCGCCGAAGGTTGCAGGGCGAACACGCTGGGCAGGGCGACAAACGGCGCGCGGGACAGTTCGGGGGCTGCGTTGACGTCACCGTTATCGACCCAGGTTTGCGCCACGATCGGGTAGCCGTTGGTGTTGAGCAGCATCAGGGTTTTTTCCGTCTCGCCCTCGTGAAAGATCACCCGCGTGGCGGAGGCGATGATGCCCGCCTGCGCGCCGATGGAGGCCAGCGCCATCAGCAGGGCGCATCCCATAATCAGGTATTTCTTTCTCATCATTGCACCTTAACCCAGACGTAGGCTCTGGCGTCCACCTTGCCGGCGGTGACGGTTTGGCCAGGCAGCCGGGCGAGCGTGGCGGTGAGCTGGGTGGTGTAGTGGGTAAACCCCGCTGCAGTGCTGCCGCCGCCGCTGGCGCCGTTGAGCACCGGATACCAGCCGGCGTCGCTGCCCTGCGGGCATTGCCCGGCGCTGCAGCGCGCCCAGCCGACAAAGTTCATCGGCGCGCCGTTGCCGGCGTTGGCGAGCGCGATGCCCACGCCGGTGGCGACGCTGCTGTCGGTGCCGTAGCCGCTGGAGAGCAGGTAACTTACGCCGCCGTTGGCGCTGACCAACCCGAGCCGCTGCGCCGCGACATAGCTTTCATACGGCACCTGCAGGCCTAGAGCGGTATTGTTGCTGCTGACGCCGGACACGGCGGCGTTGTCGCATTCGATATTGAGGGTGAACTGCGCCTGCGAGGTTTGCCCGGCGGTCAGTTGGCTGACGGAGAGGGTCGGCAGGATCACCAGCGGCGTGACGTTGCGCGCCACGCAGGTGGCGGTATAGGTCAGCGAAGAGATCGGTGCAGTGCCCATGCCCATCGCGTTCCAGCGCCCGGTGCCCCAGGTGGCGTAGTTGGTGGCGGAGTCGCTGCCGATAGGATCCGAGGCGATGCCGGGCCCCTGAAAGGTGACATAGCCGTTCGGCTGCGTGCAGGTATAGTTCGAATTGCCGGTGGTCGACGCCATGCCCACCAGCGGGTTGCCGGCGCTGTAGCCGCAGTAGTTGCTGGCGCCCGCGCCCGGCAGCGAGCTGATGCGGATCAGATCGGCGCGGATGGCGCTGAAGTCTTTCACCCGGATCTGGATTTTGTTGCCGACGGTGGCGTAGCGGGTAATCGGCGCCGACTGCCAGTAACGGGTAAAAACCTTGCCGGAATCCAGATGGGTCAAACGAATGCCGACGTAAGGGAAGTAGGTGGCGTAATAGTTGGGGTTGCCGTCCCTGGCGCCCAGATCGTAATAGCCGCCGACGCGATCGTCGCCGTTGGTGGCGAAGACTTCATAGATCTGTCCGACATCGCCGGCATCGCATTCATACAGCACTTTGTTTGGGTCGGGATAGCGGGTGCCGGAGGTCAGATCGAACACGCTGGTGCCGAGCGGCGTGCCGACGGGCTGCAGATAGGTGCTGGTCAGGTTGACCCGACCCAGCGCCGTGCCCACCCCGCAAGGATCGCAGCCGGAGTCGATCCAGGGGGCGACGCGCGTGCATTGCGCCAGCGCCGCGGGCGCGCCGAACAGCGACAGGGCGAACAGCGCCGGGGCGGCGACCAAATAAGAAATGCGTTTCATCGTCTCTCCTGAGATAAGTTAAACGGGCTAGCGGCACGGGGCGCTGAGCCGCTGAATCGGGCTGTCTTCCGCGGCGGGCAGGCGATAATGCAGCGTGCACTGCTGGCCGGGCGCGTCGCCCCAGTTCAGCGTCAGCGTGCCGGCATTCCGGTCGCTGCGCAGATACACCTGATTGGCTTGGCCAACCATGCCTACGCTGTTACCCGCTTTGTCCAACACGTTGGCGCCCATCGGGATCGGCGCGTTGTCGGGACGCTGTGCGGTAATCAGCAGCGCCTGGCCGCGCACGGTGTTGAAGCGCAGGCGCACCGTGGCGCCGGCGTACGGGGCGACGCGTTGTTGGCCGTCCTCCAGTTCCGCTTTATCATTCATGCCCTCGGGGTTCAGCGCGACGGTGTTGTAGTGATAGGGCACCAGCGCCGGCGCCAGCGCATAGCCGAAGCGATCGACGCGCGCGCCTTGGCCGCCCATCACCTGCGCGCCGTTGGCGCCGGGCGCCTCTATCAGGGCGAAGGTGTCACCGACATACGGCCCTAATGTCACGCCGCCGCGGTGCGCCACCACCGCGCCCTGCAGCGACAGTGAGCCTTGTCGATACTGGCGCGCGGTGGAGAACGAGCCGGTGACGTTGGCGTAAGGCAGGCGGGTTTGCAGGTTGCCGCCCCAGATGCTTTGTTGGCGATCGTCGTCGGTGGTGAAGTTCAGGCCGTAGCTGACCGGCTGTTCGTCGCCGACGCTGCCCGATAGCGCAGCCTGATAGTTGCCCCCCTGACCCTGGCTGTGGTTGGCCAGCAGCGAGACGCTGGGGGCGGATGACGAACGCCCGAGCGGGAAGCTCAGCGACAGGGCGGTGACGGTTTGCGTGTTCTGCGCCAACGGCGCGCTGTAGACGTTATCCAACGGCCCGTAGCCGCGATAGTCGTCGTTGCTGTAGCCCAGGCTGCGGGTGCGGGTGACGGAGAGGTTAAGCGCCACGCCGTTGCCGAAGGTTTTCCCCCAGCCCAGCTGGAGCTGATTGTCGCGGCCGCGCTGATCGCGGTAGTCCTGGGTCGAGCCGGACATCGTCAGGCTGCCGAACGCGCCCATGCCCTGATTGACGGCCACCTCGAAACGCGAACGCTGGCGGTAGGAATCGGACTGCCAGCGTTGGCCGGTGACGGCGGCGCGCCGCACGCCGAGCACGTCGCTGAGATCGCGGAAGCCTTCGGTGGAATAACGGTAGCCGGCGATGGATAAGGTGGTGTCCGTCGGGCTGAAGGTTCGGCTGTAAGAGAGATGCAGCATCCAGCCTGAGGCGCCGCCGTCCGGCAGGCTGGCGTGGGAATAGGTGGTGTCCATGCCGAAGGCGCCCAGTTCGCTGCTGTACACGCCGCCCAGCATCATCGCCTGATAGCCGTCCGCCAGCTGGTTGCCGACGTTGAAGGTCAGGGCGTTGGTCAGGCCGTGTTGCCAGGTCAGTTCGCTGAACAGATCGTTATCGCCGACGTAGCGGGAACGGCCGACGATGGCGGAGTAGCGCGACTGGCCGGGGCGGATGGATTCCGGCACCGCGGCGAACGGCACGGTGAAGGTGCTGACGCTGCCGTCGGCTTCGGTCACCACCACGGTCAGATCGCCGGCGTAGTTGGTGGCGTACAGATCGTTGATGGCGAACGACCCCGGCGCCACGGTGGTTTCGTACAGCGTGCTTTTACCCTGCAGCACCGTCACGCGCGCGTTGCTTTTCGCCACGCCGCGCACCACCGGCGCATAGCCGCGCTGTGAATCCGGCAGCATGCGATCGTCCGAGCTGAGCTGAATGCCGCGAAAGCCCAGGCCAGAAAAGAAGTGCCCGTCGGTAAAGCCTTCGCCCAGCAGCATTTCGCTGCGCCAGGGCAAGATCGCGCGCTGCACGTAGCGGCGGCTGGTGTCCAGGTGGCCGCCGAATTCCCGATCGTAGCGGTAGCTGGATTGCTGGCGGTAGCGCCAGAGCCCGAGGTTGAACCCGCCGTTCAGGTTGGCGTAGGTCGAGTCGAGGTCGCGGGTTTGCCCCTGTCGGTAGCTGACGTGGTATTGGTTGAGGTTATAATTGACGAAGACCATCGATTCGCCGCCGTCCAGGCTGGCGGGATTGACGCTGCCGCGCGGCTGGCCGTTCAACAGCGCCTGCGGAATGCTCAGATCCAGGCGCAGCCGCGAGATATCGGCGTTCACCGTGATGTCCTTCAGATCCCGGCCGGGCAGCAGGCATGCCGTTTCGGCCGCCGGCGGATTTTTCAGCCCGAAGCGCGTCAGCTGTGCGCGATCGAAACAGGGCAGCACCTGCTTGCCTTCGCGCACGAAACGAATTTGATCTCGCTCGAGAAACTGGCCGTTGAGGTACAGATCGATCTGATAGCTGCCGGGGGCGACGGCGTCCTGTTGGTTGAATTGACTCAGGGCGCTGTTGCTCAGCACGCTGCCGCGCAGCAGCGCGGGATCGAAGGTGTAGCCATCGGCGGCGGCGCAGCCCAGCGGCAGCGCCAGCAGCGCGCAACACCAGCGTGCGGGAAGCGGCGTCGCCTTGCGAGCATCGAACATGAAAACCTCCCTGTCTGGTTTCAGCGCGCGACGTTCAGGGTGCGTGTGATTTCCACCCCATAGTCATTGATGACGCGCAGCGCGATCTGCCGCACCTCACCGTTCACCGGCCAGCTGGCCTGCGAAAACGGCGGGATCAGGTCCGCCTGCGGGATCAGGGTGCGTTTTGCGCCGCTGAGTATCGCGGCCTGGCTGACGTTGGCGTAGTAGCCGGTCGGGTTATCGACGCGCAGCGCGTTGCCGACCTGGCGCAGGCTGAGCTTATCGATGACATGGTTGGCGTCGCCGGCCAGCCCGGCCGGGCGATAGAACACTTTCAGGCGATTGGTGACCACCAGCAGCAGTTTGTTCTTGTCGCTGTCCGTCTGACGCACGGCGGGCACCTGCAGGAAGTTGAGGTAGAACAGCGATTCGCGATCGCGCGGCAGCGGCTGGCCGACGAACGACAGCCGCACCATCTGCCCGCTGTGCGGATTCATGCGGAAGATTTGCGGCGAGGCGACAAAAGGCGCGTCGGCGTTTTCCGGCGTGGACTTGGGGTTATTAATATCGAGCCAGATCTGCATCAGCGCCGGGGCGCCGTCGTCATTGGTGAATTGCAGCGTTTTTTCCCGCGCCTCGGCGGGGTAGATCACGCGATTGCCGAGCAGCGTGACGCTGGCCGACGCGTAGCTGGCGGCAAAACTCATCAGGCAAAACGATAGGGCGGCCCAACGGCGGGCGTAACGGGTTATCTGCTGCATAAACGTGAACCGATAAAGGGAGCGAGTCATTCAGCGCCGTCCGCTAAGGAACGGCGCTGTCATCAACAGGTATGGCGCCTGACGCCGGCTTATCTATAGGTAATGGCGAACTGTGCGGTGGCGATCACCGAACCGGCCGCTACGCCGGTATCTTCCGCGTAGTAGCGAGCCACCAGGTTCTGCGAGGTGGACGTGGCGTCTTTCGCCAGCGTCATCGCCGACGTGGTGACGGTAGAGCCGCTGGCGAATGACAACGGCGTAGTGGCGTCGCTGTCCAGCAGTTGAATGGAAACCTTGGCCGCATCGCCCGCGTTGCCCAGGTTGCCGTTAACTGTCGGGTTGTTGCCCGCCAGCACGGTTTTGATCGCCGTATCGCTGGTTGCCGCCGCACAGCCCGTGACGTTAACGGTAAAGGTGGTGTCGCCGGCGGTGGCGCCTTTGGTGGCGAGCTGGCTGGCGGCGACGGTCGGCAGCAGAACAACCGGGTTGGATTGGTTGCCGTTAATATTCACCGAACAGGTTTGCGTGCTGACTTCGCCTTTAAATTGCACCGTATTGGACGAGGCGGCCGCACAGGCGCCGGAGAGAGTCAGCATGGATAATGCGACTAATTTAACATTCATGTGAAATGCCCTTTAATTTACTTTAGAGAAAAGCTTTCCTGACAGTAATAATTTACTGACGTGCGGTTGTTGATTAATCATGTTGCGCAATTGTTTTTTAAACGCGTCGGCAAACATGGATTTTCATCCTAACAAACTAAGAATTTTCCCTATAGATATTTTGAATAAGGCAATAAGGTGATGGCTCCTGTTGTTACATTTACTTTCATTTTCGCTTATATCATACAAAATAGAAAATAGATCTATATCATTGCGTTGCGTTTTTATTGAATTGTCAGTTTTTGTGAATGAAATAATTTGAAACATTCATGCCTTTTTTGCGTATTAATCAAAGCACTGGCTGTTGCGTGATTATTTGAAAAACATGTTATCAAGATGTTTTATATCGGTGTGCTTTGCAGGCGAATTACCCCAAAAAAGAGCAGCGACAAGCCGACTGAGGTGTGGAAGCATACTTTCACGCTGATAAGGAGAATTAAAGTGAGAGTGATTTATATCGACGGTTCGCCGCTGTGCCGTTTGGGGGTGAAAACATTATTGGGAGAAGGAGTGATAACCTTATCCTCGCCCAATATTAATATTATTAAAAATATAAGCCCTGCGCCTGATTTAATTATCATGGATTTTCCCCATGAAATTTATCGGTTCGAAGCGTATTTGCGATTTATTCACGCTTCACGTGCTGAATATGAAGGCGTCCGGATACTGTTCTTCGTCGATAAGACTTCGCCGCTGATCCTGGCGTTTATCGCGGCGGCGCAGCCGGATGCGATTTTGCACAAACGGGAAGCGCTACAGGTGGTGCGGGAGACCTGCGCGGCGTTGAGCCGCCGGGAAAAGGCGGGTGAACGGCGCGCGCTGAACAGGCATCGAGCGGCGGCGATCACGCCCGGCGAGGCGGCGGTACTGTGTGAAACGGCCCGTACGGAAGATATCCGCCTGACCGCGCGGCGGCTGAATTTGCACCCGAAAACCGTTTATTCGCACCTCAACAATGCCGGCAAGAAGTTCGGCATCCGTAATCGGGTGGAACTGCTGAAGATGATTGCGCTGCTGTAGATCACAACGAACGGGCTTGGCCGACGGCCAGCCGCCATTGCGTCATTTCGTCGGCGCCCGGCCCGGCCGCCAGCGCCAGGTTTTGCGCCAGCAGCGATTCGCCGGTCACGGCATCCACCGCGCGCAGGGTGGCAGGGTGGCCGGTTACGCGGTCAACCACGCGCAGCGGCGGCCCGGGCAGCTCGGACAGATTCCATTTGTCGCCAATCTGAATCATCGCCATCACCAGCAGCCCGAGATCTTTTCCCTTCTCCGTCGGCAGATACTCATAACGAGCGGGGCGCGTTTGGTATTGGCGCTTTTCGATAAGGCCGTGGCTTTCCAGGGCCTTGAGCCGGTCGGCCAGCGTATTGTTGGTAATGCCGGTCGAGTGGCGCAGATCGTCATAGCGCGAGAGCCCCAGCAGCAGATCGCGCATGAGAATAGCGCCCCAGCGATCGCCCAATGCCGACAGCACGTGCGCTACCGAGCACGTCATGCCTTCAAACCCTTTTGCTTTCACGTTGCTTTACCTCCGCTTGCCGCCTGATTGCCGAGAATGTTATCGCCTCGGCTTGATAACTTCAATAATTGGAGTTATTACTCTTATTATTGGAGTTATTGTTTTAAACCGGCTACCGATCAAAGCGGTTGCCGATAGCCTACGCCCACACCGAGGAGACAATGCGATGCCACTGTGGCAGATCTACCACCCCGAACCGGCCTTCAGCGCTGCCGATAAACGCGCGATTGCGCAGAAGGTCACCGCCCTGTACCAGGACTTTTTGCCACGTTTCTACGTCAACGTCTTCTTCCATGCGTTGCCGCCCGGCACGGCTTATCTCGGCGGCGAACCGGCCGATGACTTCGTGCGGGTGACCATCGACCATATCGCGCGCGCCATGGACAACGACGCGGAGCGGCAGCAATTTCTGGCGGCCTGCACCCGCATCCTGCAACCCTACATCGCCGCCCGCGGGCTGCGTTGGGAGCTGCACGTGGACGAAACGCCGTTCTCGCTGTGGACTATCGAAGGTTTAAAACCGCCGGCGCCGGGGACGGCGGCAGGAGAGAAGTGGCGCAAGGATAACCGGCCTTCGGTGTGGGAGGGGGGGATGGGTTGAGTCTGGGGATATCAGGACAAAAAAATCCACGCCGAAGCGTGGATTTTTCCGTTTCCGGCAGCGGAAAAAAGCGCTGCGGAGAGAGGCTTAGACGTTGAACAAGAAGTTCATCACGTCGCCGTCTTTGACGATGTAGTCTTTACCTTCGGAGCGCATTTTGCCGGCTTCTTTGGCGCCTTGCTCACCCTTGTAGGTGATGAAGTCGTCATAGGAGATGGTTTGGGCGCGGATAAAGCCTTTCTCGAAGTCGGTGTGGATCTTGCCGGCCGCCTGCGGGGCAGTGGCGCCTACCGGGATGGTCCAGGCGCGCACTTCTTTCACGCCGGCGGTGAAGTAGGTTTGCAGGTTCAGCAGTTCATAACCGGCGCGGATCACGCGGTTCAGACCCGGCTCTTCCAGGCCCAGCTCGGCCATGAACTCGTCGCGCTCTTCGTCTTCCAGCTCGGCGATGTCGGATTCCACGGCGGCGCACACGGCGACCACCACGGAGCCTTCGGCGTCGGCGATTTTACGCACGGTGTCCAGGTACGGGTTGTTCTCGAAGCCGTCTTCGTTGACGTTGGCGATGTACATGGTCGGCTTCAGCGTCAGGAAGCTCAGGTATTTGATCGCCGCCTTGTCTTCCGCGGTCAGATCCAGCGCGCGCAGCATGCCGGCGTTTTCCAGGTGCGGCAGGCATTTCTCCAGCGCCGCCAGCTCGGCTTTAGCGTCTTTGTCGCCGCCTTTGGCTTTCTTCTGCACGCGGTGGATGGCGCGCTCGCAGGTGTCCAGGTCAGACAGCGCCAGCTCGGTGTTGATCACGTCGATGTCTTCGGCCGGATCGACCTTGTTGTTGACGTGGATGATGTTGTCGTTTTCGAAGCAGCGCACTACGTGGCCGATGGCTTCGGTTTCGCGGATGTTGGTCAGGAACTGGTTGCCCAGGCCTTCACCTTTGGACGCGCCTTTCACCAGGCCGGCGATGTCGACGAATTCCATGGTGGTCGGCAGAATGCGCTGCGGCTTGACGATCTCGGCCAGCTTATCCAGACGCGGATCGGGCATCGGCACCACACCGGTGTTCGGTTCAATGGTGCAGAACGGGAAGTTGGCTGCTTCAATGCCCGCTTTGGTCAACGCGTTGAACAGGGTGGATTTGCCTACGTTAGGCAGGCCGACGATACCGCATTTGAATCCCATGTTGTAATCACCTTAAATATCTTAACTATCAGCCGGTTAGATTTAATCGACTGCATAAAGGGCAAAATAATGCCGCCATTATACACGTAATGGGCGTTTATCTCGATCAGACTTGATTGGCGGGGCGATCCGCAGCAGGAGAGGAGACGCCGCGTGGGCGAGGAGACCTTCCACCCGCGTGGCTAAAAGCCGGCAGCGGGCAGGGCGCCCGCTGCGGCAAGGTTCAGGCTTGCGCCTTGAAGCTGTGCAGGCGCTGAACGGTTTTTTCCAGCCCGTCCTTCATCAGCATCTCGGTGCAGCGCAGCGATTCGTCGATCGCTTCGTCGATCATCTTCTGCTCGCCGGCCGGCGGCTTGCCGAGCACGAAGCCCACCACCTTGTTCTTGTCGCCAGGATGGCCGATGCCGATGCGCAGACGATAGAAGTTCGGGTTGTTACCGAACTTGTTTTGGATGTCTTTCAGGCCGTTGTGGCCGCCGTTGCCGCCGCCGAGCTTGATTTTGGCCACGCCGGGCGGCAGGTCCAGCTCGTCGTGCGCCACCAGGATTTCGCTTGGTTCGATGCGGTAGAAGTTGGCCATCGCCAGCACCGCTTTGCCGCTCAGGTTCATGAAGGTGGTCGGCACCAGCAGGCGCACGTCGTTGCCCGCCAGGTTCAAACGGGCGGTATAACCGAAGAACTTGCTCTCTTCTTTCAGCTGCTGATTGTGGCGCTGGGCCAGCAGATCGACGTACCAGGCGCCGGCGTTGTGGCGCGTCTGGGCGTATTCCGCGCCCGGGTTTGCCAGGCCGACTATCAATTTAATACTGCTCACTGAGTGATTCGCTATGATCAGGGTAATGGAAAGGGCCTTAGTCTACCTGTCGGGGCGGCGAATGACAAAATCCGATCTCCGCCGTCGTCGCAGGTAAGAAAGATGAATGATTCATTAGCTGAATAATTCAATTTGTCCGCTAATTTTCAGCCGTGTGTTAAGAAGTGTCAATAATTCTTTACCATTTGTGATCGCCTCCGCAATCCCCTTGCCGCAGCAAGGGCTATACTTAACTTATCAAAGTGGGTTAACAAGTTGCAGCGTTATCCCGGTTGGCACATGGCAATCATGGAGGTGGCATATGAAACGTAGAAACGCGGACAGAATGGGCAACTTTTTTATGGGGCTGGGCCTGGTCGTGATGATCGGCGGCGTCGGATACTCCATTCTTGCTGAAGTATCGCAGTTCAATTTACCGCAATTTTTCGCCCACGGCGCCATCATGAGCATCTTCGTCGGCGCGCTGTTGTGGCTGGTGGGCGCGCGTATCGGCGGCCGCGAGCAGGTAGCGGATCGCTACTGGTGGGTAAAACACTTTGATAAACGGTGCCGCAACGATCAACATCGTTCGTCGCATTGATTAAAAAAGCAGAAGGGAAGCAAGAGCAGGGCAAGGGAACATCTGCCGTGCATTAAGGTTTGAGGTCATGTCGGACTACAAGTAGAAAACCCGTTGTTGCTTGCGCACCAACGGGTTTTTCTTTTTCTGCATTCGGGCTCGCTATCTTTCCGGCGCAGTGGGCGCCGCACCGGAAAGACGACGAATCAATGCTCGAACATCGCAGAGATCGACTCTTCGTTGCTGATGCGGCGGATGGCTTCAGCCAGCATGCCGGACAGGGTCAGAGTGCGAACGTTTTTCAGTGCCTTGATTTCCGGCGACAGTGGAATGGTGTCGCAGACGATCACTTCATCAATCACCGAGTTCTTGATGTTGTCCACGGCGTTGCCGGAGAAGATCGGGTGCGTCGCGTAGGCGAATACGCGCTTGGCACCGCGTTCTTTCAACGCTTCAGCCGCTTTACACAAGGTACCGCCGGTGTCGATCATGTCGTCGACCAGCACGCAATCGCGGCCTGCCACATCACCGATGATGTGCATCACCTGAGAAACGTTCGCGCGCGGGCGACGTTTGTCGATGATGGCCATGTCGGTGTCGTTCAGCAGTTTGGCGATAGCGCGGGCACGCACCACGCCGCCGATATCCGGAGAAACCACGATCGGGTTTTCCAGATTTTGCTGCAGCATGTCTTCCAGCAGGATCGGGCTGCCGAACACGTTGTCTACCGGTACGTCGAAGAAGCCTTGAATCTGCTCAGCATGCAGATCCACCGTCAGAACGCGGTCAACCCCTACGCTGGAGAGGAAATCGGCGACAACCTTGGCGGTGATTGGCACACGCGCGGAACGCACGCGGCGATCCTGGCGGGCATAGCCGAAGTAAGGGATAACGGCGGTAATACGACCTGCGGAGGCGCGACGCAGGGCGTCGACCATCACAACCAGTTCCATCAGGTTGTCGTTGGTCGGGGCACAGGTGGACTGGATGATGAAAATATCACCGCCGCGTACATTTTCGTTGATTTGCACGCTCACTTCGCCGTCGCTAAAACGACCTACAGCGGCGTCACCAAGGCTGGTGTACAAACGGTTGGCAATACGTTGTGCTAGTTCCGGGGTGGCGTTACCAGCAAAAAGCTTCATATCAGGCACGAGAAGAACCTCAGGCTTGCGTCCAGAGAAGATATTGTCATGCGACATCGCCAAGGGGCAGTCGGCGACGCCGGCGCAATATACATACGGGTATGTAAAACTAAAATTGAGACCGCAGGCAGCGCAGGGATAACAGGGCCAGGTGTGCATGACCCTGCGCAGCGAAACGTTGAGCTACGACTCAAACCGCCCGGAACGGATGCGATGTAGTGGGGAGACGTTAACGCCGCGCGCTACAAAACCACACAACCACTCCGGGGCTTGATTTAACACCTGACGGGCGGCGATTTCTGTGTCGAATTCAGCAAACACACAAGCACCTGTGCCAGTCAGGCGTGACGGGGCGTATTCTAACAGCCATGAAAGAAGCTGTTCAACCTCGCGAAAACGTTTTCTTGCGATCGGTTCGCAATCATTTGCGTACGGCGCCTGCAACAGCTCACTTAAGGAGCGAACCGGGGTGTCCCTTTTCAATTCGGCGTCGCCGAAGATAACCGGCGTCGGGATGCCGACGCCGGGATGCGCCACCAGATACCATTTTTCCTGCGGCTCGGCCGGCTGCAGGCGCTCGCCGATGCCTTCGGCGAAGGCGGCGTGGCCGCGCACGAACACCGGCACGTCGGCGCCGAGGCTGAGCCCCAGCTCTGCCAGTTGGTCGTCGCCAAGACCGCAGCGCCACAATTCGTTCAGCGCCACCAGCACGGTGGCGGCGTTGGAGGAGCCGCCGCCCAAGCCACCGCCCATCGGCAGGCGTTTGTCGATGCTGATGTCGGCGCCGCGCGGCGCAGTTTGCAGGCCGCGTTCATCGCAATAGCGCTGCAGCAGGCGGGCGGCGCGCACGATCAGGTTCTGCTCATCCGGCACGCCCTCGACCGGCGTCAGCAGGTGAATGCAGCCGTCCTGGCGAGGATCAATGGTCAGGGTGTCGCCGTAGTCCAAAAACTGGAACAGCGTCTGCAGCAGGTGATAGCCGTCTTCACGACGGCCGGTGATGTACAGAAACAGGTTGAGTTTCGCGGGGGAGGGCCACTGGCGGATCATTTGAGCGTCCAGTTATCCATCTTCAGCTTGATGCGCTGGTCGCCCTGCTGCAGCTCCAGGCGGTTCGGCAGCGTCGGCTGCACCTCGTTGCTGTAGCCCTGGTAATCCACTTTCCAGGTCTGGCCGCCTTGCTGGTAGGTCAGTTTGCTCAGGCGATATTGGTCATCCAGCGCAAAATCGCTGGCTTCGCCCGGCAGGCCGAGCATCCATTGGCGCAGGTTGTTCAGCGGGATCGCCATGCCGGTCAGCTTGCGGATCATCTCTTCCGGGTTGTCGCTGACGTAGCGTTTGCCCTGGTTGTCGGTCAGCTGCACCACGTTTTTCTGCACGTTGAGATCCATTTCCGTGCTGCCCAGCGGGTTGGTCAGCAGCAGGCGGTAGCGCTCCGGCGAGAACTGCTGCCAGAAGAAGCGGGCGTAAACTTTTTTCTGATCAGACAAGTAGGCGAAGGAGCCGCGGGTCTGATAGGTGCTGAGCTGTTGCACCGCCTGCTCATGGGCGCGCCACTGCGGTGAGGTTGGGCTGGTGGCCGGGCCGGTCGGCTTGGTGGTGGTACAGGCGGCCAGCACCAGGCTGGCCAGCGGGATCAGACGGAGCAAACTAACTTTGCGTATTGGCATAACTTTCTCTTGTCCTTTTGTCCTTGCGGGCATGCGCGACGAAACCCGGATTCAGCGCTCACGCTAACGGGGCGGCGGCGACGCGTCAATTTTTTGCTGCATCGCGTTGAATCTTGCCGCTTTTGCCGGCGCAATGCCAACCCGGCGCGCGCGTCGGGGTCGCCATTAAGATTAACACAATCGGCTGAAGGCGGGGGAGGCGCGCCCGATAAGCGGCGCCGGAGTTGCGCAAACGCCGCCGTTGCGTACGCCGAATAGCGTGCGCGTTATCGCAGACTGCGCTAAAATTTAAGCAATCAACCTACCCTATGACTATTTATCCTGCTGTATTTATTGCTTATTCATTAATTGATGTCATCTATGACAGCGATTGAACGGAAGATGCGGTTGTTACTTTTATTGATCCCGCGCATCAAGTAGAATGCCGTTCAACGAGAACCCGTACCAACATAAGTATTACTCGAAGCAATGACCCTGCTGGCGTTAGGTATAAATCACAAAACCGCTCCGGTTTCTCTGCGTGAAAGGGTGACCTTCTCGCCAGAGTCCATCGATGAGGCGCTGACCAGCTTGCTCCAACAACCGTTGGTGCAGGGCGGCGTCGTGTTGTCCACCTGCAACCGCACCGAGCTGTACCTCAGCGTAGAGCAGCAGGAACACATGCACGAGCAGCTGGTCGCCTGGCTGTGCGCGTATCACAACCTGCGCCCGGAAGAGGTGAAGAAAAGCCTGTACTGGCATCAAGGCAACGACGCGGTCAGTCATCTGATGCGGGTGGCCAGCGGGTTGGACTCACTGGTGCTGGGCGAACCGCAGATCCTCGGCCAAGTGAAAAAGGCCTTCGCCGAGTCGCAACGCGGCCAGTCGCTGTCCGGCGAACTGGAGCGCCTGTTCCAGAAATCCTTCTCCGTCGCCAAGCGCGTGCGCACCGAAACCGAAATCGGCGCCAGCGCGGTCTCCGTGGCGTTTGCCGCCTGTACGCTGGCGCGGCAGATCTTCGAATCGCTGGCCGATCTCAACGTCTTGCTGGTGGGCGCCGGTGAAACCATCGAGCTGGTGGCGCGCCACCTGCGCGAACACAAAGTGCGGCACATGATCATCGCCAACCGCACCCGCGAGCGCGCGCAGCTGCTGGCGGACGAAGTCGGCGCGGAAGTGATCACCCTGCCGGAAATCGACGAACGCCTGGCGGACGCCGACATCATCATCAGTTCCACCGCCAGCCCGCTGCCGATCATCGGCAAGGGAATGGTGGAGCGGGCGCTGAAAGCGCGCCGCAACCAGCCGATGCTGCTGGTGGATATCGCCGTACCGCGCGATATCGAGCCGGAGGTCGGCAAACTGGCCAACGCTTATCTGTACAGCGTGGACGATCTGCACGCCATCATTCAAAGCAACCTGGCGCAGCGCAAAGCGGCGGCGGTGCAGGCGGAGTCGATCGTGCAGCAGGAAAGTACCAACTTCATGGCCTGGCTGCGTTCGCAGGGCGCGGTGGAAACCATCCGCGACTACCGTTCGCAGGCCGACCAGATCCGCGCAGAAATGGAGGCCAAAGCGCTGGCCGCCATCGCGCAGGGCGCCAACGTGGAGCAGGTTATTCACGAGCTGGCCCATAAACTGACCAACCGTCTTATTCATGCCCCCACCAAATCCCTCCAGCATGCCGCCGGCGACGGCGACGTGGAGCGGTTGCAGTTATTACGCGACAGCCTCGGGCTGGATCAGCATTAGTTTTCTCTATTAACAGGGTTTATTACCACGCATGAAGCCTTCTATTGTTGCCAAACTGGAAGCGTTACAAGAGCGCCATGAAGAAGTGCAGGCGCTGCTCGGCGATGCCGGCGTCATCGCCGACCAAGACCGGTTCCGCGCGCTGTCGCGAGAATACGCGCAGCTGACCGACGTCAGCCGCTGCTTCCTGGAATGGCGTCAGGTGCAGGAGGATCTGGAGACGGCGGAAATGATGCTGGACGATCCGGAGATGCGCGAGATGGCGCAGGAAGAGCTGAAACAGGCGCGGGTGAGCAGCGAAGAGCTGGAACAGCAGCTGCAGGTGTTGCTGCTGCCGAAAGATCCGGATGATGAGCGCAGCTGCTTCCTCGAAGTGCGCGCCGGCACCGGCGGCGATGAGGCGGCGATCTTCGCCGGCGATCTGTTCCGCATGTATAGCCGTTACGCCGAAGGCCGCCGCTGGCGCGTCGAGGTGATGAGCGCCAACGAAGGCGAGCACGGCGGCTTCAAAGAAGTGATCGCCAAAGTTTCCGGCGACGGCGTGTACGGCCAGCTGAAGTTTGAATCCGGCGGCCATCGCGTGCAGCGCGTGCCGGAAACCGAATCCCAGGGGCGCATCCACACCTCCGCCTGCACCGTGGCGGTGATGCCGGAAGTGCCGGAAGCCGAGCTGCCGGACATCAACCCGGGCGATCTGAAAATCGACACCTTCCGCTCCTCCGGCGCCGGCGGCCAGCACGTTAACACCACCGACTCGGCGATCCGCATTACCCACCTGCCGACCGGCATCGTGGTGGAGTGCCAGGACGAACGATCTCAGCACAAAAACAAAGCCAAGGCGATGTCGGTGCTGGGCGCGCGCATTCGCGCCGCCGAGATGGCCAAGCGCCAGCAAGCCGAGGCGTCCACTCGCCGCAACCTGCTGGGCAGCGGCGATCGTTCCGATCGCAACCGCACCTACAACTTCCCGCAGGGGCGGGTGACCGACCACCGCATCAACCTGACGCTTTACCGCCTGGACGAAGTGATGGAAGGCAAACTGGACATGCTGATCCAGCCGATCGTGCAGGAGTATCAGGCCGATCAACTGGCTGCGCTGTCCGCCGAGCAAGAGTGATGGATTATCAACACTGGCTGAAAGCCGCCGCCGCGCGTTTGACCCACAGCGACAGCGCCCGGCGCGACGCGGAAATCCTGTTGGGTTTCGTGACCGGCAAGGCCAGAACCTTCCTGATGGCGTTCGGGGAAACCCTGCTGACGCCGCTGCAGCAACAGCAGTTGGAGACGCTGCTGGCGCGCCGCGAACGCGGTGAGCCGGTGGCCTATCTGGTGGGCGAGCGCGAGTTTTGGTCGCTGCCGCTGTCGGTCTCGCCCGTGACGCTGATCCCGCGCCCGGATACCGAATGCCTGGTGGAACTGGCGCTGGCGCGCCTGCCGCCGCAACCCTGCCACTTCCTCGATCTCGGCACCGGCACCGGCGCCATCGCGCTGGCGCTGGCCAGCGAGCGCCCGGATTGTTCGGCAGTCGGCGTCGATGTGCAGCCGGACGCGGTCGCGCTGGCGCAGCACAATGCGCACAAGCTGAAGATCGACAACGTTCGATTTTTACAGGGCAGCTGGTTTGCGCCCGTGGCCGGGCAACGCTTTGCGCTGATCGCCAGCAATCCGCCCTATATCGACGCCGCCGATCCGCATTTGTCGCAGGGCGACGTGCGCTTCGAGCCGGGCAGCGCGCTGGTGGCCGCCGAGCACGGGCTGGCCGATCTGGCCGCCATCGTGCGCCAGGCGCCGCACTATCTGCAGCCACAGGGCTGGCTGCTGTTGGAACATGGCTGGCAGCAGGGTGAGAGCGTGCGCGCTCTGCTGCAGGCCGCCGGATTTTCCGCTGTCGCCACCCACCGTGATTACGGCGACAACGATCGTGTGACGCTCGGCCAATGGCCGGGATAAGCGCCCCTGATAATAACGACGCCCAGGCCATCTAAGGGAGCATCATGACTGCATACACCGCGTTGAAACATTTCCATTTGCTGACGGTCGCCATCAGTATTACCTTGTTTGTGCTGCGTTTTTACTGGCAGTGGCGCCGCTCGCCGATCGTGGGGCGCCGCTGGGTCAAGATAGCGCCGCACCTGAACGACACGCTGCTGTTCGTCAGCGGCATCGCGCTGGTGGTGACGTTCGGGTTTTATCCGCTGCTGGGTATGGACTCATGGCTGACCGAGAAGCTGTTTGGCGTTATTATCTATATCCTGCTTGGCTACGTCGCATTGGGCAAGAAGACCAAAAGTCAGCGGCTGCGAACCGTGGCGTTCGTGCTGGCGTTGGGCTGTCTGTATCTGATAATTAAACTTGCCACGACGAAAATACCGTTTCTGATGGGATACCTATGAGTAGCATTGCTGATTTTGAATTTAACACCTCGCCGCTGAGCGAAGGGGTGATCCTGGTGTCGCAGTCGGTAAGGCGTGATTTCCCCGCCGCCGACGTGGAGCGCAAGCTGCAACAGCTGGTGGACGAAGCGCGCGCGGCGGTGCCGGCCGACATCACACAGGAGCAGCAACTGGATGCGCTCATCGAACTGTTCTATAAAACCTGGGGATTCGGCGGCGCCAGCGGCGTCTACCGCCTGTCGGACGCCATCTGGTTGGACAAGGTGCTGGAGGGGCGGCAGGGCACGCCGGTTTCGCTCGGCACCATCTTCCTGCATATCGCCAACGCGCTGGATCTGCCGCTGCTGCCGGTGATTTTCCCCACTCAGCTGATCCTGCGCGCCGATTGGCTGGATGAAGAGCTGTGGCTGATCAACCCGCTGAACGGCGAAACCCTGAGCGAGCACCAGCTGGAAGTGTGGATCAAGGGCAACCTGGGGCTGGGCGCCGAACTGGAAGACGACGATCTCGATGAATCCGAGAACATCATGGTGGTGCGCAAGATGCTGGATACGCTGAAGGCCGCCCTGATGGAAGAAAAGCAGCTGGAAATGGCGCTGCGCACCAGCGAAACGGTGCTGTGCTTCGATCCGGAAGATCCGTACGAGATCCGCGATCGCGGGCTGATTTACGCCCAGCTGGAGTGCAACCATATCGCGATTTCCGATCTCAACTATTTTGTCGAGCAGTGCCCTGAAGACCCGGTCAGCGAAGTGATCAAAGTGCAGATCCATTCGATTGAGCCGAAACAGGTGACGCTGCATTAATTTAATGACTCCGTGCAGTTTGCAAGGCGACGGTTACAACCTTAACAAAGGCGAAAGCATGAAACAGAAAGTGGTTAGCATTGGCGACATCGACGTAGCAAACGATCTGCCGTTTGTGCTGTTTGGCGGTATGAACGTGCTGGAATCGCGCGATCTGGCGATGAGCATCTGCGAGCACTACGTCACCGTGACGCAAAAACTGGGCATCCCTTACGTTTTCAAAGCCTCTTTCGACAAAGCCAACCGTTCTTCCATCCACTCGTACCGCGGTCCGGGCCTGGAAGAAGGGATGAAGATCTTCGAAGAGCTGAAGAAAACCTTCGGCGTGAAAATCATCACCGACGTTCACGAAGCGGCGCAGGCGCAGCCGGTTTCCGAAGTGGTTGACGTGATCCAACTGCCGGCCTTCCTGGCGCGTCAGACCGATCTGGTGGAAGCGATGGCGAAAACCGGCGCGGTAATCAACGTCAAGAAGCCGCAGTTCGTCAGCCCGGGGCAGATGGGCAACATCGTCGACAAATTCAAAGAAGGCGGCAACGACCAGGTGATCCTGTGCGATCGCGGCAGCAACTTTGGTTATGACAACCTGGTGGTCGACATGCTGGGCATCAACGTGATGAAGAACGTGACCGGCGGCCATCCGGTGATCTTCGACGTGACCCACGCGCTGCAGACCCGCGATCCGTTCGGCGCCGCGTCCGGCGGCCGTCGCGCTCAGGTGGCCGAGCTGGCGCGTGCCGGCATGGCGGTTGGCCTGGCGGGGCTGTTCCTCGAAGCGCACCCGGATCCG
The DNA here is from genome assembly GCF_014982455.1 of Serratia sp. X3. NCBI lineage: Bacteria > Pseudomonadati > Pseudomonadota > Gammaproteobacteria > Enterobacterales > Yersiniaceae > Serratia > Serratia sp. X3. Next base: position 1,736,044 of record NZ_JADCNB010000001.1, on the reverse strand, counting down.
AACAACGCCAAGTGCGACGGCCCGTCCGCGCTGCCGCTGGACAAGCTGGAGCCGTTCCTGGCGCAGATGAAAGCCATCGACGACCTGGTGAAGAGCTTCCCGGAGCTGGATACCAGCAACTAAGCGCTCATTGCCAAAAAAAAGCCCGACTCGTCGGGCTTTTTTACGTTTAGGCGCCGGTGTCCGCCAGCGCTTCCGGCAGCGTCGGGTAGAACTGCAGCCGGCCCTCGATCGGCTGCACCCGTGCGCGCGCCAGGGTTTTCAGCGGCTGGAACGGCACGTCGGTGATCACCAGCTTTTTATCCGCCGGCAGCACGTCGATAAAGCGACGCAGGGCGCTCAGGCCGCCGGCGTCGAGCACCGGCACCGCATCCCATTGCAGCACGATCGTCCGATAGCCCTCGCTGCGCGCCAGCAGTTCGGTAAAGATGCGCTCGGCGGCGGCGAAGAACAGCGGGCCGTTCACTCGCAGCACCAGGCGGCCGTCGTCGGCGCTCAGTTCGCTCAGCCGCGTCATGCGGGCGATACGGCGCATGAACAGCAGCGACGCCAGCACGATGCCCACGGTAATGGCGATCACCATGTCGAACAGCACCGTCAGCGACATGCACAGCAGCAGCACCAAAATATCGTCCTTCGGCGCCCGGCGCAGCAGGTAAACCACCTTGTGGGCCTCACTCATGTTCCAGGCGACCATCAACAGCAGCGCCGCCATCGCCGCCAGCGGCAGATAAGAGAGCCACGGCGCCAGGACCAGCAGCGCCAGCAGCACCAGCAGCGCGTGGATAACGGCGGATACCGGCGAGGTGGCGCCGGCGCGCACGTTGGCGGCCGAACGGGCAATCGCTGCGGTCGCGGTGATGCCGCCGAAGAACGGCGCGATGATGTTGCCCGCGCCCTGGCCGATCAGTTCGCTGTTCGAGTTATGCTTCTTGCCGGTCATGCCGTCGAGCACCACCGCGCACAGCAGCGATTCGATCGCCCCGAGCATCGCCATCGAAAACGCCGCCGGCAGCAGGGCGGAAACGGTTTGCCAGCTGAGGGTGAACGGCTGCCCGCCGCCGCCCGGCAGATCCCAGGGCAGCAGCAGCTGCGGCAAGATAGGCGGGATGCCCTGGCCGCTGCTGCCGTCGGCCAGCAGGTAGCTGAAACGGGAGCCGATGGTCGCCACCGGGTGGTCAAACAGCGTCAGCAGCCCCATCAGCGCCGTGCCCGCCAGCAGCGCCGGCAGGTGGCCGGGCACGCGCAGGCCGAGTTTGGGCCAGAAGATCAGGATCAAGAGCGTCACCGCGCCGATCAGGGTATCGCCGAGATCCAGCGTCGGCAGCGCCTGCAGCAGGGCGTACAGCTTGCCGACGTAGTTTTCCGGCGTGTGCGCCAGCTGCAGACCGAAAAAGTCCTTAATCTGCATGGTGGCGATGGTGATGGCGATACCGGAGGTAAAACCGAGCGTCACCGGCAGCGGAATGTACTCGATCAGCCGGCCAAAGCGCGCCAGCCCCATCAGCAGCAGAAATACCCCGGAGATCAACGTGGCGACCAGCAGGCCGGCCAGGCCGAACTGCTGCGAGACCGGATAGAGGATCACCACGAAGGCGGCGGTGGGGCCGGAGACGCTGTAGCGCGAACCGCCGCTGACGGCGATGACGATGCCGGCGATGGCGGCGGTATACAGGCCGTACTGCGGCGGCACGCCGCTGGCGATCGCCAGCGCCATCGCCAGCGGAATGGCGATAATGCCGACCGTCACCCCGGCGATGGCGTCTTTCAGCAATCGCGCCAGGCTATAAGGTTCCCGCCAGCAGGCGTCTATCAGCGCGCTGAAGGGGCGAATTTTGTTTATTTCATGGGTTTTCATCTACGGTGCGTACCAAATCTTCAAAAGTGAAAGGAATGGCGGGCCCGATGAGGTCCGTCTTGTCACGTGACAGATACCATACGCCTTTTGCTCAGCGGATTACCAGACCTGTATCAATTTGGCGCAGGAAATCAGAGAGTCGCCGTTTTATCCGGCGCTAAATGCCGCTGATGAGTAAGTCAGCCGCAGAATCTGCGGCTGAAAAGGAAGTGAACAATCAAGATTTTGACGGTTAACGCGGGGTGGGCAGGGATAAGCCGAGAAAATGGGCTAAAGTGCTCACCAGCAGCTGATGATCTTCTTTCTGCGGCGCGCCGGAAATGCTGATGCTGCCGACGCAGCCGAGGCCGGTCAGGGTGAGCGGGAAGGCGCCGCCGTGCACCGAATAGTCGCGCACGCCGAGCCCGTAACGCTCCTCCAGCGACGTTTGGCGCTGCTGCAGGCGCAGGCCGATAGCGTAAGAACTTTTGTGAAAATGGTTCACCAGGTTGCGCTTGCGCCGCACCCAGTCGGCGATATCCGGCGTGGCGCCCGGCATGGCGTAATAAAACAGCGTTTGCCCGGCCAGCTGGATCTCGATGGCGATGCTCACGCCGCGCCGCTCGGCGGCGATTTTCAGCGCCGCGCCCAGTTCCCAGGCGGTCGCGGCGTCAAAATGCGCAAACGCCAGCGTCGCTTCCTGCTCGCTGAGTGCGTGCAGTTCATCGTCGATATTCATGCGGTTCTCCCCAGATAACCCAAAGCACAGAGTAGCCTGAAGCGTTCGCGATGAGATAGACGGCTTAGCGATAAGATAGAACTGCTACTCTATTAATAGACCGTGTAAAATGGCCGCCGCCGAAGCGGAGACGACAGGGATGCGTTATTCAACGTCTGCATATTACCCCCTGGCGACACCGAGGAGCGCGCTGACTATTTATGACTTACATTGCGTCCATTTCCACCCTTTACAGCGACGCCTGCATCACCTACGCCACGCTGTCGATAAGCTATTTCCTGCTCAGCAAGAATGCCCCTTTTTCTTATCAATCCGCACGGTGGAAGCGCGTCGTTTTCGGCCTGCTGGCCGGTGTGGCGGCGCTGTACTTAAGCCAGGACCGCCTGGAGCTGACCGATAAGGTTCACTACAGCTTTGCGATGATCCCGATGATTTTGGTGACGTTCTTCGGCGGCGGCGTCAGCGGGCTGGTGAGCTTTCTGTTCGCTATGGCGCTGACCGGCGGCTTCACCGTCGATAACCTGTTCATCGCTTCGATCGTCGCGCCGCTGCTGCTGTCGCGGGTGTGGCTGAAGAAATCCCATCGGGTGTTTTACCTGACGATCGGCGTCATCGCGCTGTATCGCATCGTTGTGGTGTGGCTGTTGGTGGACCTGAGCGGGCTGTGGCCGGATGTGTTGCTGTACCAGGCGGCTTCGGCGCTCTGTCTGGCGATTTGCTATCATGCGCTGAATTTCAAAGAGCGCCACATCTACGCCTATTTCGCGATGCGCGCGCGCGCCACGACCGACAGCCTGACCCACATCAACAACCGCGCCAGCGTCGATTATCACCTGATGCTGCAGCGCGCCGAACGTCGCCCGTGCGGGTTGATGATCCTCGATTTGGATAACTTCAAAAACATCAACGACACTTACGGTCACCCGGCCGGCGACGTGCTGCTGGCGAGCGTCGGACGGCTGCTGCAAAACAGCGTGCGTAATGAGGACTTCGTCGGGCGCTACGGCGGTGAAGAGTTTATGGTGATCACCGCCAGCTACGATCCGCAGGTGATCGGCGGGGTGGCCGAGCGCATTCGCAGCGCGGTGGAAAGCTCGACGTTCTTGCTGAATGCGCACGACGAAGCGCACATCACAATGTCCATCGGCGTGTCGCTGTATCTGCCAGGCATGAGGCTGGACAAGGCGATCGCCATGACCGACGAGGCCTTGTATGAGGCGAAGCGCAGCGGCAAGAACCGGGTGGTGACCAGCCGCGTGATGCAGCTGGCGCCGCTGGGCGCCGGATTCCCGCGCGAATAAGCACCCCCGCCGCCACGGCGGGGGCGTTGGTTCAGGCCGCCAGCGTGTGTTCGCGGAAGGCGTTCAGCAGCTCTTCGGTGAACGTCAGGCGTTTCTGGCGATCGGCCAGATCGAGCGTGAACTTCAGCTTGCTCGGGCCATCCAGGCGGTAAACCTGCGGATTGCCCTGCAACAGGCCGATCAGATAACCCGGGTCGACGCGGTTATTGTCGCCGAACTCGATAAAGCCGCCGCGCTCGTTGCTCTCGATGCGTTTGATCCCCAGCTTCTGCGCATGCAGCCGCAGCGCTGCGCACTGCAACAGGTTGCGCGCCGCGTCCGGCAGTTGACCGAAGCGGTCGATCAGCTCAACCTTTAGCTCATCCAACTCACCGTCGTTCTTCGCGCTGGCGATGCGCTTGTACAGCGACAGGCGGGTATTGACGTCGGGAATGAAATCTTCCGGCAGCAGCGCCGGCATGCGCAGCTCCACTTCGGTCTGGCTGTTGGTGAGATCTTCCAGCGACGGTTCGCGGCCGTTTTTCAACGCGTCGACGGCGCTTTCCAGCAGCTCCATGTAGAGCGAGAAGCCGACGGTGGTCATCTGGCCGCTCTGGTCTTCGCCCAGCAGTTCGCCGGCGCCGCGGATCTCCAGATCGTGGGTCGCCAGCGCAAAACCGGCGCCGAGGTCTTCCAGCGAGGCGATGGCCTCGAGCCGTTTATGGGCGTCGGTGCCCATGGCTTTCGGGTTTGGCGTCAGCAGATAGGCGTAAGCCTGGTGGTGCGAACGCCCGACGCGGCCGCGCAATTGATGCAGCTGCGCCAGGCCGAAGCGATCGGCCCGCTCGATGATGATGGTGTTGGCGCTGGGGATATCGATGCCGGTTTCGATGATGGTGGTGCACACCAGCACGTTGAAGCGCTGGTGATGGAAATCGTTCATCACCCGTTCCAGATCGCGTTCGCGCATCTGGCCGTGGCCGATGGCGATGCGCGCTTCCGGCACCAGCTCCGCCAGACGCTGCGCCGCTTTCTCGATGTTTTCCACGTCGTTGTAAAGGTAGTAAACCTGGCCGCCGCGCAGCACTTCGCGCAGGATCGCCTCGCGCACCACCAGGCTGTCGTATTCGCGTACGAAGGTCTTCACCGCCAGGCGGCGCGCCGGCGGAGTGGCGATGATCGACAGATCGCGCATGCCGCTCATCGCCATGTTCAGCGTCCGCGGGATTGGCGTGGCGGTCAGCGTCAGGATATCGACGTCGGCGCGCATCGCCTTGATGCGCTCCTTGTGGCGCACGCCAAAGCGGTGCTCTTCATCGACGATCAGCAGCCCCAAATCCTTCCAGCGCAGATCGCTCTGCAGCAGTTTGTGGGTGCCGATGATGATGTCCACTTTGCCTTCGGCCGCGTCGTCCAGCACCTGTTGCTGCTCTTTGGCGCTGCGGAAGCGCGACATCATCTCGATGCGGATCGGCCAGGTGGCGAAGCGATCGCGGAAGTTGTCGAAGTGCTGCTGCGCCAGCAGCGTCGTCGGCACCAGCACCGCCACCTGCTTGCCGTTTTCCACCGCCAGGAAAGCGGCGCGCATCGCCACTTCGGTTTTGCCGAAGCCGACGTCGCCGCACACCAGGCGGTCCATCGCCAGCGGCTGGCACATGTCGCTCAGCACCGCGTTGATCGCCTGTTCCTGATCCGGCGTGGTTTCGAACGGGAAGCTCTGGCAGAACAGCTGGTACTGCTCGCGGTTGTGTTTGAAGGCGAAACCGGCCTTGGCGGCGCGCTGGGCGTAAATATCCAGCAGCTCGGCCGCCACGTCGCGCACCCGCTCGGCGGCTTTCTGCCGCGCGCGCGTCCAGGCGTCGCCGCCCAGTTTGTGCAGCGGGGCGTTTTCGTCCGCGCCGCCGGCGTAGCGGCTGATCAGATGCAGCGATGACACCGGCACGTACAGTTTGTCCTCACCGGCGTAGGAGAGGATCAGGTATTCGGCCTTGATGCCGCCGGCCTCCAGCGTGGTCAGGCCGACATAGCGGCCAACGCCGTGCTCCAGGTGCACCACCGGCTGGCCGGGATGCAGCTCCGCCAGGTTGCGGATAAGGGTATCGGTGTTGATGGTGCGCCGGTTGTCCTGCCGGCGACGGCTGACACGCTCGCCGAGCAGATCGCTTTCGCAGATCAGCGCCCGCCGGCGCAGGCCGTCGAGGAAGCCGTGTTCGGCGGCGCCGACCATCATGTAACGGCCCGCGGTTTCCGCCTGATCGAGTCGTTGGATCAAGGCAGGCGCCAGCTTGATGCGGCCGAGCAGATCCTGCAGCGTTTCACGCCGCCCCTCGCTCTCGACGGAGAAGATCACGCTGCCGTCAAAACTTTCAATAAAGCGGCGCAGATTATCCAGCGGGGATTTATGCTGCGCCTGCACCGCCAGATCGGGCAGGGCATGATAATCCAGATTGGTATTGCCCGCTTTGGCCGGCAGCTCATCGGTTTTCAGCGCGATGCGCGGCCAGGCTTTCAGCTCGCCGAACAGCGCGTCAACGCGCAGCCACAGCGTATCCGGCGCCAGCAGCGGGCGCATCGGATCGACGCGGCGGCTTTCGAAACGCTGGTTGACGTCCTGCCAGAAGCGCTCGGCGGCGCTCTCCAGATCGCCGGTGTTGACGATCAGCGTATTGGCCGGCAGGTAGCTGAACAGCGACGGCAGCGGCTGGCTGAAGAACAGCGGCTGCCAGTATTCGATGCCGGCGGGCCAGGCGCTCTTGCTGACCTGCTGATAGATGTGCTCGGCGTCGCGACGCACCTCAAACTGCTCGCGCCACTGGCTGCGGAATAGCTCGATGGCGTTTTTGTCGGTAGGGAACTCGTGGGCCGGCAACAGGTTGATGGCCTCGACTTCGCTCAGCGTGCGCTGGGTGTCGACGTCGAAGATGCGCAGGCTGTCTATCTCGTCATCGAAGAAGTCGATGCGGTAAGGCTCATCGCTGCCCATTGGATACAGGTCGAGCAGCGCGCCGCGGGTGGCGAATTCGCCGTGCTCCATTACCTGATCGACGCTGCGGTAGCCGGCCTGTTCCAGCTGCGCGCGCAGCTTGTCGCGCGACAGGCGCTGGCCTTTTTTCATCACCAGCGCATGGCCGTGCAGGAATTCGTGCGGGCAGACGCGTTGCATCAGGGTATTGACCGGCAGAATGATCACGCCGCGCGCCATGGTCGGCAGGTGATACAGGCTCGACAAACGGTCGGAGATGATTTCCTGGTGCGGCGAGAAGCTGTCGTACGGCAGGGTTTCCCAGTCGGACAGGGTGGTCACCATCTGATCGGTGAACTGTTGGATCTCGTCGCGCAGCCGCAGGGCGTTTTGCATGTCCGGCGCAATCAGCATCACCGGGCCAGGGTGACGTTCGACGATCTCGGCGCACTCCACGGCGCAGGCCGCGCCGGTCAGTTGCCCCAGCTGGCGCAGATCGCCCGCGCGATCGGGCAGAGAATAACGGGGGGATGAGGAACGGTTACGGCTATCGGAAGTGCTCATTCAGGTATCTTTAATCAATGTGTTGGATGGCGTCCCGGCACGGATAACCCAGCGCCTTTATGCTGTTTATAGTAGCCCAGCGGCCGGCAAACTGACACAGCAAAAAGCGCTGCTCATCAATTTTCTGCCGGTTATTTAACCGGTTAATGCCGTCTGTTTTTTGCGGCTGAGGATAAATAACGCGCGAAGCTGCCGCCGTCTCCCTCTTCGCCGCCACGCAATAAAAGGCCCTCGGGTGTTCCCTAAACGAGGGAGAGCCTTTATTATCCATGATCACTTTGCTTAAGCCACGGCTATCAAACGGATTTCATGTATCAACCTGTCGCGTTATTCATTGGCCTGCGCTACATGCGCGGGCGAGCCTCAGACCGCTTCGGGCGGTTTGTTTCCTGGCTTTCCACCATCGGCATTACGCTGGGGGTGATGGCGTTGGTCACCGTGCTGTCGGTGATGAACGGTTTCGAAAAGGATCTGGAGAACAACATTCTCGGCCTGATGCCGCAGGCGTTGGTCACCAGTCCGCAAGGATCGGTCAACCCACAGCAGCTGCCGGCCTCCGAGGTGCAGAAGCTGCAGGGCGTCACGCGCGTTGCGCCGCTGACCACCGGTGACGTGGTGCTGCAAAGCGCTCGCAGCGTGGCGGTCGGGGTGATGCTCGGCGTGAATCCCGACGAGGCCGACCCGCTGACCCCGTATCTGGTCAACGTCAAGCAGCAACAGCTGCAGCCGGGCCAATACAACATCATCATCGGCGAACAGCTGGCGGGGCAACTCGGCGTCAAGCGCGGCGATTCGCTGCGCGTGATGGTGCCGAGCGCCAGCCAGTTCACGCCGATGGGCCGCATTCCCAGCCAGCGTTTGTTCACCCTCATCGGCACCTTCCACGCCAACAGCGAGGTGGACGGTTATCAGCTGTTGGTCAACCAACAGGATGCTTCGCGCCTGATGCGCTACCCGGCCGGCAACATCACCGGCTGGCGCCTGTTCCTGCAACAGCCGCTGACGGTCGATACCCTCAGCCAGCAGGCGCTGCCGGCGGGCACCGTCTGGAAAGACTGGCGCGATCGCAAGGGCGAGCTGTTCCAGGCGGTACGCATGGAGAAGAACATGATGGGGCTGCTGCTCAGCCTGATCGTGGCGGTGGCGGCGTTTAACATCATTACCTCGCTCGGCCTGCTGGTGATGGAGAAGCAGGGCGAGGTCGCCATTCTGCAGACTCAAGGGCTGACCCGCCGCCAGATCATGTCGGTATTTATGGTGCAGGGCGCCAGCGCCGGCATCATCGGTTCGCTGCTCGGCACGCTGCTCGGCGTGCTGCTGGCCACCAACCTGAACAACCTGATGCCGATCCTCGGCGCCTTGATCGACGGCGCTTCGCTGCCGGTGGCGGTCGATCCGCTGCAGGTGACGATCATCGCCGTGGTGGCGATGGCGGTTTCCCTGTTGTCCACGCTCTATCCTTCATGGCGCGCTGCCGCCGTACAACCCGCTGAGGCTTTACGTTATGAGTAACCATCTTTTGCTGCAGTGTGACAACCTGTGCAAGACCTATCAGGAAGGCAACCTGCACACCGACGTGCTGCGCAACGTCAGCTTTGCCATGCAGCAGGGCGAGATGATGGCGATCGTCGGCAGCTCGGGTTCCGGCAAGAGCACCCTGTTGCACCTGTTGGGCGGGCTGGACTCGCCGACCTCCGGCGAGGTGATCTTCAAGGGCGAATCGCTGAACGCCATGTCTTCGGCGGCCAAGGCCGAGCTGCGCAACCGCCAGCTGGGCTTCATCTATCAGTTCCACCATCTGTTGCCGGACTTCACCGCGCTGGAAAACGCCGCCATGCCGCTCTTGATCGGCGGCGCCAAACCGGCGCAGGCACAGGAGAAAGCGCGGGAGATGCTGACGGCGGTCGGGCTGGAAAAGCGCAGCAAACACCGTCCGTCCGAGCTTTCCGGCGGCGAGCGTCAGCGCGTGGCGATCGCGCGTGCGCTGGTCAATAACCCGGCGCTGGTGCTGGCGGATGAACCGACCGGCAACCTCGACAAGCGCACCGCGGACAGTATCTTCGATCTGCTCGGCGAGCTGAACGTGCGTCAGGGCACCGCTTTCCTGGTGGTGACACACGATCTGCAGCTGGCCAAGCGCCTGAGCCGCCAGTTGGAAATGGCCGACGGCCACCTGCAGGCGCAGCTGACCCTGATGGGGGCCGAGTAATGGCGGGAGCCTCACTGTCCTTCCTGACGGCCCTGCGTTTCAGCCGCGGCCGTAAACGCGGCGGCATGGTGTCGCTGATCTCGGTCATCTCCACCATTGGCATCGCGCTGGGAGTGGCGGTGCTGATCGTCGGTCTGAGCGCGATGAACGGCTTTGAGCGCGAGCTGAAGAACCGCATTCTGGCGGTGGTGCCGCACGGCGAACTCGAGCCTGTCAATCAGCCGTTCAGCGGCTGGCCGTCGATTCTGCAGCGGGTGGAAAAGGTGCCGGGCATTGTGGCTGCCGCGCCGTACATCAACTTTACCGGCCTGATGGAGAACGGCGCGCAGCTGCGCGCGGTGGAAGTCAAAGGCGTGGATCCGCAGCAGGAGAGCCGACTGAGCGCGCTGCCGCAGTATGTGCAGGGCGACGCCTGGGCCAACTTCAAGCCTGGCGAGCAGCAGGTGATCCTCGGCAAGGGCGTGGCCGACGCGCTGGGCGTCAAGCAGGGCGCCTATGTCACGGTGATGATCCCCAACAGCGACCCTGAGATGAAGCTGCTGCAGCCGAAGCGCATTCGCCTGCACGTGACCGGCATTTTGCAGCTCAGCGGCCAGCTCGATCACAGCCTGGCGCTGGTGCCGCTGGCCGATGCGCAGCAGTACCTCGACATGGGTGACAGCGTCACGGGCATCGCGCTCAAGATGAACGACGTGTTCGCCGCCAACAAGCTGGTGCGCGACGCCGGCGAAGTCACCAACGCTTACATCTACATCAAGAGCTGGATCGGCAAGTACGGCTATATGTACCGCGACATCCAGATGATCCGCGCCATCATGTATCTGGCGATGGTGCTGGTGATCGGCGTAGCCTGCTTCAACATCGTCTCCACGCTGGTGATGGCGGTGAAAGACAAAAGCGCCGACATCGCGGTGCTGCGCACCCTGGGCGCCAAAGACGGCTTTATCCGCGCCATTTTCATCTGGTATGGGCTGCTGGCCGGGCTGCTGGGCAGCCTGAGCGGCGTGGTGATCGGGGTGATCGCTTCACTGCAGCTGACCAACATCATCCGGGGCATCGAGAAACTGGTCGGTCACTCCTTCCTGTCGGGCGATATCTACTTCATCGACTTCCTGCCTTCCGAGCTGCACTGGCTGGATGTGCTGATCGTGCTGGCGACCGCCATCGTGCTGAGCCTGGTGGCCAGTTGGTATCCGGCGAGGCGCGCCAGCCGCATCGATCCGGCGCGGGTGCTGAGCGGACAATGACACCGACGGGGAGGCAGCGATGCCGCCCCGTTTTTTTAGCCTGGGGATGGGTTATGTACTACGGTTTCGATATGGGCGGCACCAAAATTGAGCTGGGGGTGTTCGACGACAGCCTGCAGCGCATTTGGCAAAAACGGGTGCCGACGCCGCGCGACGATTATCGGCAACTGCTGGCTACGCTGTGCGAGCTGACTCTGGAGGCGGATGCGTTTTGCGGCCGGCGCGGCAGCGTCGGCATCGGCATTCCGGGCCTGCCCAACGACGATGACGGCACGCTGTTTACCGCCAATGTGCCGGCGGCGATGGGGCGGCCGTTGCCGCGCGATCTGGCGGCGCTGATCGGGCGCGAGGTGCGGGTCGATAACGACGCCAACTGCTTTGCGCTATCGGAGGCCTGGGACGACGAGTTCCGCCGCTACCCGACGGTGCTGGGCATCATCCTCGGCACCGGCGTAGGCGGCGGCCTGATCGTCGACGGCAAGACGATGCCCGGGCGCAACTATATCGCCGGCGAGTTCGGCCATTTGCGCCTGCCGGTGGACGCGCTCGAGGTGCTGGGGCGTGATGTGCCTCGCGTCGCCTGCGGGTGCGGGCATCAGGGTTGCATTGAAAATTACATATCGGGCCGCGGTTTCGAATAGATGTACGCCCATTTTTATGGCCGGCGCTTGCCCGCCACCGAGATCATTGCGCATTATCAGGCGGGTGAGCCGCAGGCCGTGGCGCATGTCGATCGCTTTATGGACGTGCTGGCGATCTGCCTGGGTAACCTGCTGACGGTGCTGGATCCGCACCTGGTGGTGATCGGCGGCGGGCTGTCGAACTTCGACACCATTTACCAGGCGTTGCCGCAGCGGCTGCCGGCGCACCTGCTGCGGGTGGCTCGGCTGCCGCGCATCGAGAAGGCGCGCTATGGCGACGCCGGCGGCGTGCGTGGCGCAGCGTTCCTCAATTTGGTAAACAGGGAAAAGTAAGGAGAGAGTTAATGCACACTCGCCATCGGCTGTGTCAGTTTCGCAAGAGTAAGCATGTGCTGCATCAGCGCTTTCGTTCACGCATTTTTCACCGTGACACCATGGCGGCGGCCGAGCTGAAAAAGCCGTTTGTGGTGGTGTTGACCGGGGCCGGCATTTCGGCCGAGTCGGGTATTCGCACCTTCCGCGCCGCGGATGGGCTGTGGGAAGAGCACCGGGTGGAGGACGTCGCCACGCCGGAAGGTTTTCAGCGCGATCCGGCGCTGGTGCAGGCGTTTTACAACGAACGCCGCCGCCAGCTGCAGACGGAGGACATTGCCCCGAACGCCGCGCACCGCGCGCTGGCGGATCTGGAAGAGTGGCTGGGGGACAACTTCCTGCTGGTCACGCAAAACATCGATAACCTGCATGAGCGCGCCGGCAGCAAGCGGGTGCTGCACATGCACGGCGAGTTGCTGAAGGTGCGCTGCACCCAGTCGGGGCAGGTGTTCGAATGGCCCGGCGATCTCAGCGTCGACGAGCGTTGCCACTGCTGCCAGTTCCCGGCGCCGCTGCGGCCACACGTGGTGTGGTTCGGAGAGATGCCGCTGGGCATGGACGACATCTACCAGGCGCTGAGCAAAGCCGATTTCTTCGTCGCCATCGGCACCTCCGGCCATGTCTATCCGGCGGCCGGGTTCGTGCATGAGGCGCGGCTAGGCGGCGCCTATGCGATGGAGCTGAACCTGGAGCCGAGTCAGGTGGAAAGCCAGTTCGACGAGAAACACTACGGCCTGGCCAGCGAAGTGGTGCCGCGTTTTGTGCACAAATTCCTGGTGGGCAAGGTGGCGCGGGCCGATAAGCCCTAAAGACATCAGGACGCAATGCGCGCCCTGATGGGATGGCGGGGCGTGTTAGCGCCCGGCTTTCAACTTTTGGAAGTAGCTTTCGTACAGCGTGCTGGCGTCGCCGACGTCGTTTTGCCACTCGCCGTGCTCAATCACCGCCTTATCCGGGTAGAGTGACGGGTCGTTGGCGATCTCCGGCGACAGCAGCTTTTTCGCCGCCAGGTTCGGCGTCGGGTAACCGATGGTTTCCGCCACCTGCACCGCGATTTCCGGCCGCAGCAGGAAGTCGATCAGCTTCAGCGCCCCCTCGACGTTGCGTGCGTTGGCCGGAATGGCCAGGCTGTCCATCCAGAAGATCCCGCCTTCCTTCGGCCAGACGATCTCCAGCGGCGTGCCGGCCTGGCGCGCCACGAAGGCCGAACCGTTCCACACCATGCCGACGTTGACTTCCCCTTCCATAAACGGGTTGCCCGGGTTGTCGGAGTTGAAGGCCAGCACGTTCGGCATCAATTTTTGCAGTTCGCGGTAGGCGGCTTCGATCTCTTTCGGATCGGTGGTGTTGCCGGAATAACCCAGCTTGAGCAGTGCCATCTGGAACACTTCGCGCGCATCGTCGGTCAGCAGCAGGCGGCCTTTGTACTGCGGTTGCCACAGATCGGCCCAGGAGGTGACGGTGGACGGATCCTGCGCGTCGCTGTTAACGCCGATGGCGGTGGCGCCCCAGATGTAAGGAATGGAGTAGTCGTTGTTGGGATCAAACGGCTTGTTCAGCAGGGTAGGATCAAGATCCTTGAAGTGGCTGAGCTTGCTCTTGTCGATTTTTTGCAGCATGCCTTCCTTGCTCATCTTGGCGATGAAGTAAGTGGAAGGCACCACCAGATCGTACGCGCCGTCCTTGTAGGTCTTCAGCTTGGCGTACATGCTTTCGTTGGATTCATAGGTGGAATAAATCACCTTGATGCCGGTTTCTTTGGTGAACTGCTCCAGCAGCCCCGGTGGGACATATTCAGTCCAGTTATAGAAATACAGCGTTTTGCCGTCAGAGGCGTTTGCAGAGCAGAAACTCAGCGCCATCATCCCGGCTGCGAGCAGATGTGACCACTTTTTCATGCAGCGTATCCTTCAGCAGTAGTGAGCCGAACCCGTATGAGCCGCCGTTTTCGGCCGCGCCATACCCCAGAAAGGGGCCATTATAGGGGCCGGGGCGGGGTGGGTAAAGGCGGTTATCCCAGCGGCAAATCAGCGGGTTAACCGAGTCAGGGCCATCACCAAAGGCCGCTTTCATATCATTGTGGTCAATGAAAGAGACGGGCGCCGCAGCGCCCGGCGGGAAGGATTACTCGGCCTTGGGCGAGCGATCGCGCATCACCCACTGGCTGGCGATCACCAGCGTCAGCGACAGCAGCAGCAAAATGGTGGCCAGCGCGTTAACCTCCGGCGAGACGCCGACTTTCACCATCGAATAGATCTTCAGCGGCAAAATCTCGTAGCTCGGTCCGGTGACGAAGGAGGAGACCACCACGTCGTCCATCGACAGGGTGAAGCTCAGCAACCAGCCGGCCGCTACCGCCGGCAATGCCAGCGGCAGGATGATCTTGCGCAGAATGGTGAACTCGCTTGCGCCGAGATCGCGCGCGGCTTCCAGCATCTTCACGTCGAAGCCTTTCAGGCGCGCGTAGACGGTCACTACCACAAACGGCAGGCAGAAGGTGATGTGCGAGAACAGCAGCGACCAGAAGCCGAGCGAAATGCCCAGCAACATGAACAGCACCAGCAGCGAGATGGCCATCACGATGTCCGGTGACATCATCACCACAAACAGCATGCCGCCGACGAACGGTTTGCCGCGGAAGCGGTAGCGGTACAGCGCCACCGCGGTCAGCGAGCCGATCAGCGTGGCGAAGGTGGCGGAGAGCACCGCCATGGTCAGCGAGTGGCCCGCCGCCTGCAACAGGCTGTCGTTGTTGAGCAGCGTGCTGTACCACTTGGTGGTGAACCCTTGCCAGTTGATGCCGAAGCGCGAGGCGTTGAAGGAGTTGACGATCAGGATGACGATCGGGATATACAGATAGGCGTATACCAGCGTCATAAAGCCGCCGCGCAGCAGACGTCCGATCATGCCAGATCCTCCTTCTTGTTCAGCAGGCGGGCGGCCCGGTAATAGACCAGCAGCAGCAGCCCCATCACCAGCGTCAGGCAGATGCTGGTGGCCGCGCCGAACGGCCAGTCGCGGATATTGAGGAACTGGCTTTTAATCACGTTGCCGATCAGCAGATTCTTGGCGCCGCCCATCAGATCGGCGACGAAGAACAGCCCCATCGCCGGCAGCACCACCAGCAGGCAGCCGGCGATAATGCCCGGCATGGTCAGCGGCACAATGATGCGGATAAAGGTTTGCAGCTTGCTGGCGCCGAGATCGCGCGCCGCCTCCAGGCAGGATTTATCGAGCTTTTCGATGCTGGAGTAGAGCGGCATCACCATAAACGGCAGCAGGATATACACGAGGCCGAGGATCACCGCTTCCGAGGTGTACATGATGCGCAGCGGCTTGTCGATGACGCCGATCCACAGCAGCGCGTCGTTGAGATAGCCGCGGGTGCTGAGAAACAGCTTCAGGCCGTAGATGCGGATCAGCGAGTTGGTCCAGAAGGGCACGATCAGCAGAAACAGCAGCAGCGGCCGCACCTTCTGCGGCAAGCGCGCCAGAATAAAGGCGAACGGATAGCCGATCACCAGGCAGCACAGGGTGGCGATCAGCGCCATGTTCAGTGAGTGCAGCAGCACCTGGGCATACAGCGGATCGAACAAGCGCCGGTAGTTATCCAGCGTGAACACCATCTGCACCAGGTTGGCGTCATCACGGGTCAGGAAGCTGGCGCCGATGATCATCAGGTTCGGCATGAACACGAACAGCAACAGCCAGGCGACGACGCCGACGATCACCACATTCTGGAAGACTTTACGCGATTTCTTCATCGGCCAGCACCACCTCCCAGCTTTCGACCCAGGTCACCGCCATCTTCTGATTGAGCGAGTGATCGACGTCCGGATCGTCTTCGTTGAAGAACTCGCTGACCATCACCGTTTTGCCGTTCTCCAGCTCGACCACCGACTCCAGCGTCATGCCTTTGTAGTTGCGCTCACGCACGTAACCGATCAGCCCGTCGTGCTGCGCGCTGTCGTTCACTTCTTCCACCCGCAGATCCTCCGGGCGCAGCAGCACCTTCAGCTTTTGGCCCGGTTCTACCGGCAAATCGGCGTAGATGTCGCACTCGCGGCCTTCCACGTTGGCGCGCACCCGCTGCGGATCGAGGCGTTGCAAGACCACCGCGTCGAAGATGTTGATCTCGCCGATGAAGCTGGCGACGAACAGGTTTTTCGGCTCTTCGTAGATCTCACGCGGCGTGCCGTCTTGCTCGATGCGGCCTTCGCGCATCACCACGATGCGATCCGACATGGTCAACGCTTCTTCCTGATCGTGGGTGACGAACACGAAGGTGATGCCCAGCTTGCGCTGCAGCGCTTTCAGTTCGTTCTGCATCTGCTTGCGCAGCTTGTAGTCCAGCGCCGACAGCGATTCGTCCAGCAGCAGCACTTTCGGCTTGTTGACCACCGCGCGGGCGATGGCCACACGCTGCTGTTGGCCACCGGAGAGCTGGCCCGGCCGCCGCTTGGCGAACGCATCCAGCTGCACCATGCGCAGCGCCTCTTCGACGCGCGGCGTCAGTTCGGCCGCCGGCACCTTTTGCATGCGCAGGCCGAAGGCGACGTTGTCGAACACCGACATGTGCGGAAACAGGGCATAGCTCTGAAACACGGTGTTGACGTGGCGATGCTCGGCCGGGATTGCGGTGATGTCCTGGCCGTCGAGCGCGATGCGGCCCCGATCGGCGTCTTCCAGACCGGCAATCAGGCGCAGCACCGTGGTTTTGCCACAGCCGGAGGGGCCTAGAATGGTGAGAAATTCGCCGTGATTAATCGTCAGATCCAGATCGGCAATGATGGTTTTGCCATCGAACGCTTTGCTCAGGGCATGCAGTTCAACAAGGGGTGCTCGAGAGGATGTCTCAGTCATTTATCGTCTTACTCTATCCCGTGGGCTAATGCAGATAGAACCGCAACTGGAAAAGACTGCCGGAGCTTGCGGGCATGCCCGCGATTCAAAAGAAGCTCAAACCAGTTGCGCCAATGGAAATTTTTCGAGCGCGCATGATAGACGCTGAATGCCGGAATTGAAAGCCGATCCGGCCCAGATGCCGCGTTTTTCATCATGATAGCGACAAATGACCCTGTGATGACAGCGTTATTTCCCTCTGAAATCATCACAAAGATTAATGATATTGGCGAATTCTGGTTAAAAATGACCTGACGCAATATTTGATCCTGATCGGTTCAGCATAATGAAACGCGATATTCTGAGGGGCCGCTACCATGGATAAATTACTTGACCGCTTTTTCAACTACGTCTCTTTCGACACCCAGTCCAAAGCGAACGTAAAGCATGTGCCGAGCACCGACGGGCAGTTGAAGCTGGCGCGCGCGTTGCAGCAGGAAATGATCGCGCTCGGCTTCGAGCGGGTGTCGCTCAGCGAGCACGGCTGCGTGATGGGCACCTGGCCGGGTAACGTCGCCTGGCCGGTGCCGGCGGTCGGTTTTATCGCCCATCTGGATACTTCGCCGGATTTCAGCGGCAAACACGTCAATCCGCAGATCGTCGAGAACTATCGCGGCGGCGACATTGCGCTCGGCATTGGTGATGAAGTTCTCTCGCCGGTGATGTTCCCGATCCTGCACCAGATGTTGGGGCAGACCCTGATCACCACCGACGGCAAAACGCTGCTGGGCGCCGACGACAAGGCCGGCATCGCCGAGATCCTCACCGCCATGGTGCGCCTGCGCGCGCGCAAAATCCCGCACGGCGACATCCGCGTGGCCTTCACCCCGGATGAAGAGGTGGGCAAGGGGGCGCAGCTGTTCGACGTGGCGGCCTTCAATGCTGAATGGGCTTACACGGTGGACGGCGGCGGCGTCGGTGAGCTGGAGTGCGAGAACTTCAATGCCGCCTCGGTGACGATCAAAATCCTCGGCAACAGCGTGCACCCCGGCAGCGCCAAGGGCGTGATGGTCAACGCGCTGTCGCTGGCTACCCGCATTCATCAGGCGCTGCCGGCGGACGAAACGCCGGAGACCACCGAGGGTTACCAGGGCTTTTACCACCTCAGCAGCATCAAGGGCAGCGTGGAACGCGCCGAAATGCACTACATCCTGCGCGACTTCGAGCGCGAGGGATTCGAGGCGCGCAAACGCAAGATGGTGGATATCGCTCGCGAGGTCGGCAAAGGCCTGCCGCGCGATTGCTATATTGAAGTCAGCATCGAAGACAGTTATTACAACATGCGCGAACAGGTGGCGGAGCATCCGCACGTGATCGCGCTGGCGCAGCAGGCGATGCGCGACTGCGACATTATACCTGTGATGAAACCGATCCGCGGCGGCACCGACGGCGCGCAGCTGTCGTTCCGCGGCCTGCCGTGCCCGAACCTGTTCACCGGCGGCTACAACTACCACGGCAAGCACGAATTCGTGACGCTGGAGGGCATGGAGCAAGCGGTGGCGGTAATCATGCGCATCGCGGCGCTGGCCGCCGAGCGGGCGCGGTAAACACCTTCGTTCCCCGGCCGGCTTGTGCCGGCCCGCATTCCCTTTTCTGATACGTCCGGCGGGCTCAGCGCGCCCGCCGTTTTCTTGTCGTTCCCTGCCTCATTGTTGTCCCCTTCACCATACAACCCGCGGTGAGGGAATCCCGTTATCCTTCGATATAGAGTGCTGGCTATGCATACAGTTTTCTGTGTGCTTAACCGGTTTTACAGCTTCGGTGCGGTGAGCCCAGTGGCCAGGGAATGTTGGGGGAATGAGCGCTGTTAACCGCCATCAAACAGGACGTAAGAGGGTAACAATCATGGCAGAAGAAAAGAAAAATGCTCAGGTGATTAACGGCGTTAACGACGATATTGCCGAACTGAAATCGCTGTCTACGCTGCGCCAGCGCGTGGTCAGCGACGGTGAAATCGTCTCCAAATCGGCCAACGGTTTTCGGCTGGCAAATGGCAATACCGGCGTGATGCTGCGCAACGACGGCGAAGCTTTTTACCTACTGACAACCCAGGCTGGACAAGCTCAAAACGGACAATGGAACACCTTGCGTCCTTTCGCTTTCAGCCTGGCTTCCGGCAGGGTTGCACTCGGTAACGGCGTTGATATTTCCGGTGGGGCGATGGTATCGCATGACGCGGGTATAGGGGCTGTGACCACTGGGCCCACTCCTCTGATAAATGGGCAGGCATACAACGCGCCCTACATTCATACGCGCTTCGTCACCAGCGGAGTAAGTTCTTCTATGATGATGGGCGCGCGGATTATCCCCGGAAAAGAAGATACGGGATTACTGGCTTATAGCGACCTTGCGGGACGCTGGAATGAAATTCAAGTAAAGGCGAACAGCGAGCTCTCTGCCGGGCAACTGACAAAACGTAACGGCAATGGCTGGATTGTCGCTGCCGGCAATATTGACGTTGCAGGAAAAGCAGAACGTATTACCAATGGGGTGCGTCTTCAGGGAAATGGGGATCTGAGCGCAGATATTTATCACATTGAACACATTAGCCAATACCATGCCATGGCATTCCATGTGGCCAACGGCGGGGCGCAAGGATGGTATGAGTTCCGCAATAACGGTCATGCCTACACCAACGGCGCCTGGCACAGCAGCTCCGACGCCCGCATGAAAACGGACATCACCCAAATTGCCGGCGCATTGGACAAGCTGGCCAATATCGGCGGCTACACCTACCTCAAACAGGGCGTGCCGGAGGCCGGGGTGATCGCTCAGGAAGTGGAGAGCGTATTGCCGCAGTCGGTAACCCAAACCGAATTGAAGCTCAACGACGGCAGCGTGCTGAAAGATGCCCGGGGCATCAATATCAACGGCGTGGTGGCGCTGCTGGTTGAGGCGCTTAAGGAAGAGCGATCGGCTCGAGAAAGGCTGGAAGCGCGGTTGGCGGCGTTGGAAGGCATGATTTCAACGTCTCAAAATGCTTGAGTCACGGCCAACTGACGGGATTTTCAACGGAGTAATTATTGCGGTTGAATAAAGCAATATTTGCTCCGCCTGTCTCGAACAAGGAGAAAGATATGGGCGGATTTAACTATGGCGGCGGAAAAGGGGATGGGACTGACTGGAGTTCTGAAAAAGGAGATACTCCCGAACCCGGTGGCGGCTCCAATGGCAATGGCGGTCGAGACAGTGGCAACGACAACTCTCAGGCGGGTGCTTTCCAACGCCAGATGACCGCAGTGCTGAATGATCCGGCGATTAAAAACATGCTGGCGGATTTGCAAAAGCGGGCTCTGCGCATTAGTCCATCGGCGAAAGTCGAGTTAGTCAGTGTAGATGCGCGCGGTCTGTTGAGTATAAGACTTTCGGGTATGCGTCGTGAGCAGTCTCTCGCCGTAGAGATGGCTTTTCAGTCAGTGCGACCGCAAATAGAAAGAGATTCAATATTTTCAATTACCGCCGACGCGGGCACAGTAAATGAAAAGACGTTTTACTCAGGAAAGGTTGAAACCGGTTACCGACTCGGTGATTACGAGCGAGGGCCCAGTGGTAACAATGGTGATGCCAATACGGTGGCGGAAAACAACGTCACGTTTAGTGCCTATTCATCTGTTCTGCAAGGGAAGATACCACCGGGCTATTGGCTGAATAACAATAAAGTCATGACCGAGGTTGTGATTGAGTATGAGATTAACGGTGGGGGGAAAGGAGACAGTCGGACGGGATACCGGAAAACCACAGTAGAAGTTCCTTCGCTCACCCGTGCTTACCAACAGTGGCAACAGATGCTCAGAGATGTCGCTGAGGAGGCCCGTAAAGCTGAGGAGGCCCGTAAAGCTGAGGAGGCCCGTAAAGCTGAGGAAGCTCATAAGGCTGAAGAGGCCCGCAAAGCCGAAGAAGCTCGCAAAGCCGAAGAGGCTCGAAAAGCAGAAGAAGCTCGCAAGGCTGAAGAAGCCCGCAAGGCGGAAGCCGCAAGAAAAGCGTTGTTCGCCAAAGCGGGGATTCTGGATGCACCGGCCTACTCCCCGGAAAAGCTAAAAGCGGCCAATGCGGCGCTGGCGGCAGCAGGTGCCATGGTGCTCAACCGTGCGCCCGCGATGTTGCAGACGTCGATGGTCGGGCAAGGTGTGATGACGACCTCGAGCGAACTGGCCGGCTGGGCAGCGAGCGCCTCGTGGCGGGCGGCTTATGAAGTTGGCAGTATACGCGCCGGCACCGCGGTCGCCGCCGGATCGGTGCTGGGGGCTTTTGCCCTCGGCTTCTTCCCGACGGAAGCCGGGGCCGGGAGTGCCCAGGTGCCTGGGCGGGATGTCAATCTGTTTGCCCTTCAGGCGAGCCTGGCGGCGGCGGGCAGGGCGACCATCCAGCCCGGCATGACCTCGGTCGATTTGCCGGTGCGTGGATTTATCACCACCGACGATGACGGGAGACAGAGCGTCAACTTTGTCAGAACGGGCGTCGGCGGCGTATCGCCGAGCGTGCCGGTATTCAGACCCGTTCGCGATGAGCTGACGGGGCTGGACAAAATCACGCTGCCGGCGGTGGCAGGCGCACCGGCCAGAACGATACTGATCAACCCGGTACCGACCGGGCCGGCAGCGCCGGCGCATACCGGCAACGGCTCACCGGGGCCTAAGTCGCCAGTGCATACCGGCACCGGCATCAGGCAGGCGGACAGCATCGTGGTCACCACCTTCCCGGCGGATGTGGTGCAGGATCTGCAAGATTTTATCCTGTGGCAGCCGGATGCGACGGAGATTGGTGTAGAGGCCATCTATGTGATGGTGAGCAAGCCCTATGGTGAAACCAACGCCAGGGGCAAATACAGCGGTCGTGAATACAACACCAATAAAGCCGGAGGCCCCATTCAGAATCTGGATTGGAAAGGGGCCAGCATCGACCGTGCCGGCGTGGATAAGGTGAAGCTGCATACTGGGCGTTTTGAACAGACTCCGGAAAACCAAGTGATGATTGACCGTTTGGATAAAATCTTGAAAGGGGAGCTACAACCAACTGACACTGATAGGCGATTTTATACTCATGAAATCAGAGAGTTGGAAAGGTACAGGAATCTTGGCATAAAAGATGGTGAGGTTCCGCACAGTGTTCAAGAACAGAAGGCCGTATGGAATAATACACATACTGCTACGCTTGAAGACTATAGAATAAATGAAAAAGAACAGGCACTTTATACAGATGGGGCCCTACAAGCCGCATATGAACAGGAGCTGAAAGATGCTATGGGAGGGAAGAAATAATGCCTTTAAAAGATATCGTTAAAAATGAAAGTGTAGAAGATGTGCTAACTTTTTTGGGGCCGACCTCTGATTACCGTAAATTGGATCGTCTATATACCTATAATCGCTTTGATGCAATTTCCAGCGGGGAACTCTCTTCTACTTACGATGCATTATTCCAAAAAGGGGTGCTTCAAGATCAAAATGGAAAAGTAGTTAAAGGCCCCAATTGGAAAGAGCCGAAATTCGTAACTGAGAAAAAATACGGTATCGAATAGCCATAGTTATGGTCTGATTAGTGCATCTTTAACCCCCGGCAAACGAAATTTTGTTGGGGGTTTCTTTTTTGGCTGGTGGGGCGCCATAACGCGAGCCTTTATGCCGGGTGGCTAAAGTAGCGGCGCCCGCTCTTTTCGTCGCCTGGGCTAACGTGCGGATACCATAGTTAAAACGGGACGCTTGCGATCGGCATAATCGCTTGCCGTAACAAGGCGTTGCTCATAGTGTTGAAGCCTATTCCCCACGCATAAGGACCGCATGATGAGCACCGAATACCGTATCGCCAGCCCGCATTTGGCGCAGTTCGTTCAGGCGATTTGGCGCCAGGCCGGCAGCACGGCGCGTGAAGCCGAGCTGGTGGCCGACCATCTGGTGCAGGCCAATCTGGCCGGGCACGACTCGCACGGCGTCGGCATGATCCCCAGCTACATGGCGTCGTTGGCGCAGGGGCAATTGCAGCTCAATCAGCATGCCGAGGTGGTGCGCGACGCCGGCGCGGTGCTGACGCTCGACGGCGCGCGCGGCTTCGGCCAGGTGGTGGCCAGCGAAGCGATGGCGCTGGGCATTGAACGCGCCGGCAAGCTGGGCCTGGCGGCGGTGGCGCTGCACAACGCGCACCATATCGGCCGCATCGGCCATTGGGCGGAACAGTGCGCCCGCGCCGGTTTTATCTCGATTCACTTCGTCAACGTGGTAGGCGATCCGATGGTGGCGCCGTTCGGCGGCAGCGATCGCCGCTTCGGCACCAACCCGTTCTGCGCCATTTTCCCGCGGCCGGGCCGCACGCCGCTGCTGTTGGATTTCGCCACCAGCGGCATCGCCTTCGGCAAGACCCGGGTGGCTTATAACAAAGGCTTGTCGGTGGCGCCGGGCTATCTGATCGACGAACAGGGGCGGCCAACTGCCGAACCGAAGGTGATGCATGAAGCGCCGTTCGGTTCGCTGCTGCCGTTCGGCTTGCACAAAGGCTATGCGCTGGCGGCGATGTGCGAGATCTTCGGCGGCGCGCTCTCCGGCGGCCGCACCACCCACGACGCCACGCTGAAAGCCGACAGCGACGCCATCTTCAACTGCATGACGACCCTGATCCTCGATCCTCAGGCCTTCGACGCCCCGCAAATGCAGGCCGAGGCCGAAGCGTTTATCGGCTGGGTGAAGGCGTCGCCGCCGAGCGGCGAACAGCCGATCGCGGTGCCGGGAGAATGGGAAGAGGCCAACCGCGCGGCGCGGCTGGATCAGGGCATACCGATAGACGCCAATACCTGGCGGCAGATTTGCGCGGCGGCGGAGCAGGCGGGCATGGCGAATGAAGCGCTGGCCGGTTTTCGCGCGCAGGCGCGGCAAGCATAAAAAAGCCACCCGATGGGGTGGCTTGTTCGCGTACTCGCAATCAGTCGTTAAAGTACCAATAGCCGCTGTTGACCAGCGCGGTCAGCAGCGCCAGGAATGACGGATCGTCCACCGCGTCGCCGAGCAGGGCGGCGTCAACGCTGAAGTGCTGGCACAGGGCGTCTGCGGCCTGCAGCTGGTCGGTGTCGATCAGTTCGCCGTTGACGAAGCAGCGATCGCCGATGCGCAGCACGCGCAACCCGCCCAGGCGCTGCAGCGCTTCACCCTGTTGCAGCAGTTCGTAGATTTCCCCGGCCTGATACGGCGGCTCCGGCGGCGCCAGATCCAGCTCGTGGCGCGATTGGGAGATAAACTCGCCGAACCAGTGCTGGAAGTGTTCCGGCTGTTGCACCAGATCCAGCATCATCTGCCGTAAGGCGTCCACTTCCTGCGGCAGGATCTCCGCCGGGTGTTCGCGCAGTGTAACGTCCGGATCGCCGTAGCGTTTGCTGCCCAGCTCGCGCGCCAGCACGTAATCGGCGAAGCCGCTCACCAGCTCGCGGCCGTTCGGCGCGCGGAAGCCCACCGAGTAGTTGAGCGCGTTTTCCAGCGCGTAACCTTCATGCGGGAAGCCCGGCGGAATGTAGAGAATGTCGCCCGGCTCCATCTCTTCGTCGATGATGGCGTCGAACGGCTCTACCTGCAGCAGATCCGGGTGCGGGCAGTGCTGTTTCAGCGGCGTTTTTTCCCCAACGCGCCAGCGGCGGCGGCCAGTGCCCTGAATGATGAACACGTCGTACTGATCGAGGTGCGGGCCGACGCCGCCGCCCGGCACCGAGAAGGAGATCATCAGGTCATCCATCCGCCAGTCCGGCAGTTGGCGGAACGGGCGCATCAGCGCGGCGGAAGGCTCATGCCAGTGGTCCACCGCCTGCACCAGCAGCGACCAGTTGTTCTCGCTCAGGTGATCGAAGCTCTCGAAGGGGCCGTGCGCGACCTGCCAACGGCCATCCTGGTGGCTGACCAGGCGGCTGTCCACTTCGTTTTCCATCGCCAGCCCGGCCAGCTCATCCGGGGAGATCGGATCGATAAAGTTTTTGAAGCCGCGCTTCAGAATCACCGGACGCTTTTGCCAATAACGTTGCAAAAAATCGTTCCAGTCCAGGTCTAATTGATAATCCATGTTCTATTCCAGGATAGAGGAGTGAGCCTGAGTGCGATTATAACGGAAGTTTGGCCCCGTGGATCGGGGCCGCAGAGGCATAATTTACTCGTTGTGGTGGGTGTCGTGCTGGCGGGCGAAGGTGACCTGCATGCGCGCGCCGCCGAGCGGGCTGTCGCTGATGACGATTTCGCCGTCGTATTGCTCGATGATCTCCGCCGCCACCGACAGGCCAAGGCCCTGGCCGGGACGCAGGGTATCCACCCGCTGGCCGCGCTGGAAGATCAGCTGGCGCTTGCTTTCCGGGATGCCCGGGCCGTCGTCGTCGATGACGAGGATGAGGTTTTTCTCGGAGTGCAGCGAGGTGATTTCCACGAACTCGAGGCAGTATTTGCAGGCGTTTTCCAACACATTGCCCATCACTTCCATAAAGTCGTTCTTCTCGCCCATAAAGGTCACTTCCGGCGAGATGTCCAGCGTGATCACCACCCCTTTGCGCTGGTAAACCTTGTTCAGCGCCACCACCAGGCTGTCGAGCAGCGCCGGCACCGAGTGGATCTCGCGCGTCAACACCGTCTGGCCGGAGTTGATGCTGGCCCGATGCAGGTAGTAACCGATTTGCTGAGAGATGCGCCCGATCTGATCCAGCATGATCGGCTCGGCTTCTTCGATGGTGGTCTGCTTGCCGCTGCGCAGCGAGCGCAGGGTGCTTTGCAGCACCGCCAGCGGCGTTTTCAGGCTGTGGGTCAGATCCGACAGGGTGGTGCGGTATTTGGTGTAGCGCTGGCGTTCGTTGCGCACCAGAATGTTCAAATTGCGCACCAGGCCGCGCAGTTCGCTGGGCGGGTTCTCATCCAGCTGATCGCGTTCGCCGTTCTCCAGCTCGCCCACCTGATTGACCAGCGCCTTGATCGGCCGCAGGCTCCAGTAAGCCGCCAGCCACAGCAGCGGCACCACCAGCAGCAGGTTGGCCAGCAGCACGTAGCTGAACCACTCCCACACCACGTCTGAGCGCTGCAGCTCCTGCGGAATGCTGTCGACCACCACGATGGTCAACGCCGGCAGCCGCGCCGTGGCGGCATAGGTATTGACCGCCACCGAGTGCGTCAGCGCGTTCTGATCGGTATCGTCATAATTCTTCAGCTGATCTTGCGCTTTGGGGTTGTCCCCCAGCACTTCGCTACTGATGCGGGTATCGGTGTCAATTTCGTAGAAGCCGGACTCCTCCAGCCATTCCTTGTTGATCAGCTTCTCCAGCTCCGGCACCTTGCGCTGGCTCCACAGCAGGTTGCCTTTATCGTCGTAGATAAACACCAGCGTGGGAAAATTGAGATCGATATCGGGAGGAATGGCGATGGTGAGCTTGTTGTCTTTCCACTGCGCCAGGCTGAAGAACAGGTTGCTTTCGCCGCGCAGCAGGCGGAAGGCGGTCTTGTCGAAGCTGACGATGTAGCCGACGACCGCCACCAAACCGTAAGAGAGCGACAGCGCCAGGATCACCCCGGCGGTCGCCATCAGGAAGCGGGCGCGCAGCGAAAACGGTTTTTTATTCTTGTTGAACATCATGTTCACTTCGCGTCAAAACGATAGCCCTGGCCACGTACCGTGGTGATCACTTCATGCGGGTACTCCGCCTGCACCTTCTTGCGCAAGCGGCCCATCAGCACGTCGATGGTGTGGCTTTCGCGCAGTTCGGCGTCCGGGTAAAGCTGCAGCATCAACGAATCCTTGCTCACCACCTTGCCGGCGTTGCGGATCAGGGTCTCGATGATGGTGTATTCAAAGGCGGTCAACTTGATCTGTTGATCGTTGACGCTCAGTTCGCGGCGCGACAGATCGATCTGGAACGGCGGCAGCACGATCACCTGCGATGCCAGGCCGCTGTTGCGGCGCATCAAAGCCTGCATGCGGGCGATCACTTCTTCCAGGTGGAACGGCTTGGTGACATAGTCGTCGGCGCCGGCTTCCAGCACCGCCACTTTGTCCTGCCAGCTTTCGCGGGCGGTCAGCACCAGGATCGGCAGCTTGGTCTGGTGCGCGCGCCAACGGCGGATCAGGCTCAGGCCGTCTTCGCCCGGCAGGCCGAGATCGACGATGGCGATATCCGGCGCATGCTCCTGCAGGAAATAATCGGCTTCCTTGGCGTCTTCAGCCGCATCGACCTGATGGCCCATCTCGCGCATCTGAACGGAAAGGTGGTGGCGCAGCAAACCATTATCTTCAACAACCAGTACTCGCATGGCGAACTCCTGTGACTGTGCGGGTGAATGTCCTGTCACCCACGCGATAAAAGGGAACACGCTCTGCGGCGTGTCAGGGGATAACGCGGCCACCTGAACCATTTTGGCAAAAAATGCTGAGGTTATGGTAGGTATAACCCGCCCGGCTCGCAAGAGAGCCGAAGCAATGTATTAAAATAAGCGTTATCAATTTGTTCGCCGACATTATCGACAAGCTCTGATAAACGTCGGATAAACAGCGGCGGGGCAACGTTAAACGCAACTTAAACGCGTCGGGCATTGCCGCGAAAGGAAAGTGTGAACCGGAGCGCTTGATAAGCTTTAAAGGTACTAATAAGGTATTATTGAGGTATCGGCATATTTTCTCAGGAGCGATGGATGAAGCAATTAACCCAGGCAGAACGCATAGCGGGCGCATTTTACGGACAGATGCTGGGCGACGCGCTCGGCATGCCTTCCGAGCTGTGGCCGCGCGAGCGGGTTAAGCGCCACTTCGGCTGGATAGACGGCTTCCTCGATGGGCCGGCGGAGAACTCGGCCGCCTGTTACTTCAAGGCCGGGCAATATACTGACGATACCTCGATGGCGTTGGCGCTGGCCGATGCGCTGCTGGAAGCGGAAGGCGAGGTGGTGCCAGAACTGATCGCCCGCAACGTGATCCGCTGGGTGGACAGTTTTGACGCCTTCAACAAGAACATTCTCGGCCCCAGTTCCAAACTGGCGTTGAGCGAGCAGAAAGCGGGCACGCCGATCGCCGCGTTGGAAAACAACGGCATCACCAACGGCGCGGCGATGCGCATTTCGCCTTTGGGCTGCGTGCTGCCGTCTGCGCCGCTGGAGGGATTCTGTCAGCAGGTGTGGCTGGCCTCCAGCCCGACGCACAAATCCGACATCGCCGTCGCCGGTGCCGTGGCGATCGCTTGGGCGGTTTCGCGTGCGGTGGAGGGGGCTGACTGGGCCTCGATTCGCCTGGCGTTGCCGGGCGTAGCGGAGTATGCCCAGCGTCGTCAGGTGACGACGTTCAGCCCTTCGCTGGCGGCGCGCATCGAGTTGGCGTTTCAGGTGGTGGATGAGGCGGTCGATCCCGAACAGGCATCCGAGCGGATATATCAACTGATTGGCGCCGGGGTGAGCACCATCGAGTCGGTGCCGGCGGCGCTGGCGATGGTGCAGCTGGCGCAAACCGATCCTACCCGTTGCGCCGTGCTGTGCGCCAACCTGGGGGGCGATACCGACACCATCGGCGCGATGGCCACCGCTGTCTGCGGCGCGCTGCACGGCGCCGAAGCGATGGATCCTGCGCTGCTGGCGCAGTTGCAGCGGGTGAATCCACTGGACGTCGAGGCGTATGCCCAGGCGTTCGTGCGTTTTCGCCGCCGTCGGCAGGGCGAGGCGTAACGGATCAGCTTTCGCTGGTAAACTCGTACATGTCGCTGCGGCAGAAGCTTTCGCTGTATTCGATAGGCTTCTTGCGGTGGTCGAACAGCGTCTGGCGCACGATCAGCAGCGGCATCGGTTCTGATAATTGCAGCGCCCGGCGGATGTCGTCATCGGCCATGGCCGCGCTGACCTGGCTGCGCAGCGATCCCATCTCCACGTTATTTCGGCGGAAGTAGTCATAGAGCGAGATGCCAATCTCGTCGACGTTGGCAATCGCCGCCGCCACCACGTAGGACACCGCCACCGACATCGGTTGCCGATCGATCAAGTGAATGCGTTTGAGTTGATAGATCGGCGTTCCGGTCGCCAGCTGGAGCTTTTCCGCCAGTTCGGCGCTGGCCGGCACCCGTTCGCGGCTGAGCCATTGCGTGTCCGGCCGGCGCCCTTGTTGCATCACCTCGCGCGAGAACCCTTTGACGTCCGCTAATGAATAGTGCAGCTTCGGCGCGGGCCGTTGCGCCTGGATGAAAGTGCCGTAACCGCGTGAACGGCCGATGATGCCGTCTTGCTCAAGACAGGCCAGCGCTTTGCGCACCGTGATGCGCGAGATGCCGAGCCGTTCGGTAAACAGACGCTCGCTGGGCAGGAAATCCCCCGCGTTCAGCAATCCTTGCTCGATGGCCTGGCGCACCGAGGCGTTAAAGCGCAGATACAGCGGCATCGCGCCCGCGCTGGCCAGATCCTGCAGCAGTTTTTCCAGCAGACGCTGGTTGGTCTCCTTGCTCATAGCCGACGGAAATCCTGTAGCCTCAATGCAATGGCTTATTTAAGGGGATTTCGCCGGGCAGCGCAACTGCCGCCGCCGAGGGGATGAAATAAGGTAGAGTAGTGTGCAATCGCCCCGAGTTTGGAGAAACAGACAGCCCATGAGTGACCACCCATCCTGCGCGGACGACGCGGCAATCCTGACGGCCTTCACCCAGCAGCGTCAGCAGGGGCTGACCCGACGTTCGGCGCTGCATCAGGCCCTGTTGCGGCTCATCACCGCCGGGGAACTGCCGTGGCGGGCGAAGCTGCCGCCCAGCCGCGCCTTGGCACCCCGGCTGGGGGTGGCGCGCGATACGGTGGAGCAGACCTACGCGCGGCTGGAGGCGGAGGGATACATCAGCCGGGCGGTGGGGCGCGGCAGCTATGTTCGCTATCGCTGCGATACGCTGCTCGGCCGTGAACTGCTGGCGACGCAGGCAGGCCAGGAGGCGCAGTTGGCGGAGCGCGAGCTAAGCGATCGCGGCCGGGCGCTGCTGGCGGTCAGCCATACGCCGCACACCAGCCGTCAGGCGTCGCTGACGCCCTCGCTGGCGGATCTGCGGGCGTTTCCCATCGATTCGTGGCTGCAGTGGGAAAAGCAGGCGCTGCGGCGGCACGGCGAGCGGCTGTTGGGCTATGCCGATCCGCAGGGCTTGCCGGAGCTGCGTGCGGAGATCGCGCACTATTTGCAGCGGGAGCGGGGCGTCAAGGCGACGGCGGAGCAGGTGATCGTGGTCACCAGCTCTCAGCAGGCGTTGGCGCTGTGCACGCAGGTGCTGTTCGATCCCGGCGATGCGGTATTTGTCGAAGAGCCGGGTTACCAGGGGGCGAAAAAACTGGTGCAGTCGGCGGGGCTGCAGGCGCGGCCGATCGGCATCGATGAGCAGGGGCTGGACGTCGGGCAACTGATGCAGGCTTCGTGCGGCGGGCGGGGCGTTTACATCACGCCGTCCCATCATTACCCGCTGGGATACTCGCTGAGTCTCGAGCGGCGCTTGGCGCTGTTGCAGTGGGCCCAGCGCCGGCGGGCCTGGATCATCGAAGACGATTACGACGCCGAGTTCAACTACGATCGACAAACCAAGGCGGCGCTGCAGGGGCTGGACAGCGGCGGTCGCACGCTGTACATCGGCACCTTCAGCAAGACGCTGTTTCCGGGGCTGCGCATCGGTTTCATGATCGCGCCGCCGCAGCTGGTGCGGCCATTGGTCGCCGCCAGGCAGTTTCAGGACGGCTACACGTCGGCGTTGGCGCAGATGACGCTGTTCCACTGCCTGCACGAGGGCGGCTACGCCGAGCATCTGCGCAATATGCGCACGCTGTACAAGGCGAGGTTGGACGTCCTGTACGACGCGGTGCATCGGCATCTCGCGCCCTGGACGCGCCCGGCCTTGCCGCAGGGCGGCCTGCAGCTGGTTTGCCCGCTGGCGGATGCGGCGACGGAGCGGCGGCTGGTGGCGGCGGCGGCCGAGCGGGGAATACGATTGTACGGCCTGGCGGATTTCTACACCGGCGCGCCACAGCGCGGGGCGCTGGTGCTCGGTTTCTCGGCCTATGCGCCGGACGAGATCGTTCGCTTTATCGCCACGCTGGCTCAGGTGTTCAGCGCGCTGCCGCGGGAAAACGGCGGTTAAAATTGGTCTGCTCGGCGTTTTGAATTGGTCCGTATTACACCGTCGCTGCGCGGTGTATTCTGCCGCTATTCGGTTATTTCCCTAATGGAAATAATATCTTAACCCCGTGAGGCGCTATGAACCCATCAAATCGTGAAGTGACTATCCGCAGAATCAATGGCGACGACAGAGCGCAATGGCTGGCGTTGTGGCAGGGCTATCTCGACTTCTACCGCGCCGACGTGGCGCCGCAGGTGACCGATCGCACCTTCGAACGGTTGGGGCAGGATGAACAGGTGTACGGGCTGGTGGCGGAGGATGCCGACGGCCGGCTGCTGGGGCTGATGAACCTGGTATTCCATCCGTCCACCTGGAGCGCGGTGGGCTATTGTTATATCGAAGATCTTTATGTGTCGCCGCAGGCGCGCGGCCATAAAGTGTCGGAAAAACTGTTCGAACAGGCGTATCGGCTGGCGGAGGCGCGCGGCAGCGATCGGGTCTATTGGATGACTCAGGAGTACAACGCGCCGGCGCGTTCGCTGTACGACAAAATCGGCAGAAGAAGCTCGTTTATCGTTTATACCCGTTAACCGCAGGAGGCGCGTATGGCAATGAATCGTTATGGTCAGCCGATTGGCGAACCGATGCCGGATTGGCAGCCGGCTCGCCGCCCGGGCGGCGCAACGCTCGGCGGGCGTTTCTGTTCACTGGCGCCGCTCGAGCCGCAGCGGGATTACGCCGCGCTGTACGATGCTTTCCAGCTGGCGCCGGACGGCCGCGACTGGACCTATCTGTCTATCGAACGGCCCGATACGCCGGCGGCGATGCTGCAGCATCTGGAGACGCTGCAGGCCAACCCGGGGCTGGTCAATCTGACGGTGTTCGACGCCGCCAGCGACGCGCCGGTGGGGACGGTGGCGCTGATGCGCATCGACGAGGCCAACGGCGTGCTGGAGATCGGCCACGTCAGTTGGTCGCCGTTGATGAAACAGCGCTCCAGCGCCACCGAAGCCATCGCGCTGCTGCTGCGCTACGCCTTTGATACGCTGGGCTATCGCCGCTGCGAATGGAAGTGCGACAGCCACAACGCGCCGTCGCGCCAGGCCGCGCTGCGCTTTGGTTTCCGTTACGAGGGCAACTTCCGCTTTGCGGTGATCGTCAAGGGGCGCAGCCGGGATACCGACTGGTTCGCCATCACCGCCGACCGTTGGCCGACGGTGCGGCAGGCGCTGGCGCGTTGGCTGAGTGCCGAGAACTTCGATGCGCAGGGGCGGCAGATCGCCCGGCTGCAGGTGTTGCGCGGCGAATAATAAGCAACAAGGCGGCCCGCGGGCCGCCTTGTCGTTGTGGGTCTAACGCGCTTACTTCAGCTCGTCGACCAGGGTAGTGGCGCGGCCGATGTAGTTGGCCGGGGTCATCGCCTTCAGACGGGTTTTCTCTTCTTCCGGCAGCGCCAGACCGTCGATGAACGCCTGCATGCCGGCGGCGTCCACGCGCTTGCCGCGGGTCAGCTCTTTCAGCTTCTCGTAAGGCTTCTCGATGCCGTAACGGCGCATCACGGTCTGGATCGGTTCGGCCAGCACTTCCCAGTTGTGATCCAGTTCGTCCAGCAGGTGCGCCTGGTTCACTTCCAGCTTGCTGATGCCCTTCAGGGTGGCCTGATAGGCGATCAGCGCATAGCCCAGGCCCACGCCCAGGTTACGCAGCACGGTGGAGTCGGTCAGGTCGCGCTGCCAGCGAGAGACCGGCAGTTTGCCCGCCAGGTGGCCCAGCACGGCGTTGGCCAGGCCCAGGTTGCCTTCGGAGTTTTCGAAGTCGATCGGGTTGACCTTGTGCGGCATGGTGGAGGAGCCGATTTCGCCGGCGATGGTCTTCTGCTTGAAGTGGTTCAGGGCGATGTAGCCCCAGATGTCGCGGTCGAAGTCGATCAGAATGGTGTTGAAACGCGCTACGCAGTCGAACAGCTCGGCGATGTAGTCATGCGGTTCGATCTGGGTGGTGTACGGGTTCCAGGTGATGCCGAGCGAGGTCACGAACGCTTCGCTGAACTGATGCCAGTCCACTTCCGGGTAGGCGACGATGTGGGCGTTGTAGTTGCCGACCGCGCCGTTGATTTTACCCATGATCTCCACGCGCTCCAGCTGGCGGTACTGGCGCTCCATGCGGTAAGCCACGTTGGCGAACTCTTTGCCGACGGTCGACGGCGTAGCCGGCTGGCCGTGGGTGCGCGACAGCAGCGGGATATCGCGGTATTCCAGCGCCAGCCCTTTCAGCGCATCGATGATTTTACGCCAGTAAGGCAGCACCACGTCCTGACGAGCGCTTTGCAGCATCAGCGCGTGCGACAGGTTGTTGATGTCTTCGGAGGTGCAGGCGAAGTGGATAAACTCGGACACCGCGTGCAGCGCAGGCACCGCCGCCACTTTTTCCTTCAGGAAATACTCGACCGCTTTCACGTCGTGGTTGGTGGTGCGCTCGATGGTTTTGATGCGCTGAGCGTCTTCTTCATTGAATTCCGCGACGATTTTGTCGAGGAAAGCGTTTGCGTCGGCGTCAAAAGCGGGAACTTCCTTGATTTCTGCGCAGGCGGCCAGTTTTTGCAGCCAACGTACTTCAACCTGTACGCGGAATTTCAGCAGACCGTATTCGCTGAAAATGGGGCGCAGTGCGCTGACTTTATCACCGTAGCGTCCATCAACGGGGGAAACGGCGGTCAGTGAGGATAATTCCATCGGTAGCAACTCCTGGGATCGATTAACAATGAGCAACGATATTTTGCGCCTGCTTGAACAGACGATTACGGGAAAACATTAACTGCAGGCGGCTGCCGCCGACCTGTTGCCACAGCACGGCGGCGCGAATGCCGGCCAGCAGCGTGGCGCGAACTTTGGCCTGCACCTGCGGGTTCTGCAGGATGGCCGGCGAGCCGGTCACCTGGATGCGCGGCCCGAGCGGGCTGACCACGTCGACGTAAATGCCGGCCAGCGCGCTGATGATGGTGTCCGATTCAAGATCGAAGTGCGCCAGCTGGCGTTCGAGCTGGCCGAGGCGTTCGCCGAGCGTGTTCATCGCCTGTTTGTTGGCGTTCAGCTTGCGCTCCAGCACCATCAGGCTGATGGTGTAGCGGGTCAGTTCCGCGCCCGGCCCTTTGTTGTTGGCATTCAGCACGCCCATCAGGGTTTCGAGGCCGACCATCAAATTGCGTTCCTCGCCGCCGAACACCGCCAGCGTAGAGGGTGGGTCCATCTGCAGCAGGCTTTTCAGCGAGGTCTGAAACGCTTCGCGGTTGCATTGCCCTTCATGGGCCAATTGCTGAACCAAACGCGCCGACTGGCTGATACCCGCCATGGCCAGCGTGATGTCATAATAATTCTTCGCCACGATGACTCCTGTAAACGCGGTGAACGGTACATGGCTTACTGCATAAGGTTGTGTGTATCGCAGGGGTAACGGCGGCGGCCGCGAACGGTAACGATCGGGCGTGGCTG
This sequence comes from Serratia sp. X3, assembly GCF_014982455.1. Lineage (NCBI taxonomy): Bacteria > Pseudomonadati > Pseudomonadota > Gammaproteobacteria > Enterobacterales > Yersiniaceae > Serratia > Serratia sp. X3. The sequence continues at coordinate 1,701,756 of NZ_JADCNB010000001.1, read as the reverse complement.
TAACAACGATGACAACGAATGCCGCGGATCATGCCACAAAATCGAGGGTAAACCCAGCGTCTAATACGTCTGCGGTGAGGCGGAGGCGCCGTGCGGCGCAGAACTGCGCAAATAGGCGACGAAAATCGCCGGCGCGGCGGCGCGAACTTATTGTTGCTGCGGCAAATAAAGTGCGGCGGCTGCATCTATACTGCCAACGTGAACCCTCAAATAAAGACCTTTATATGCACGTAAAAAACAAGCAGCCACTGCCGGCGGTGACGCTGGCGGCCATCGGCGTGGTGTACGGCGATATCGGCACCAGCCCGCTGTATACCCTGCGCGAATGCCTGACGGCGGAGGAGGGCATCACCCTGACGCCGGCCTCGATTTACGGCTTTTTATCGCTGATTTTCTGGCTGCTGACGCTGGTGGTGTCGATTAAATACATTTGTTTCGTGATGCGCGCCGACAACGACGGTGAAGGGGGGATTCTGACGCTGATGTCGCTGGCGATCCGCAAGCTGGATGCGCGCTGGGTGCCGGCGGCGGTGCTGGTCGGGCTGGTGGGCGGCAGCTTCTTTTATGGCGATGGGGTGATTACCCCGGCCATTTCGGTGCTCTCGGCTATCGAAGGCCTGCAGATTATCGCACCCGAGCTGGACAGCTTTATCGTGCCGCTGTCGCTGCTGGTGTTGACCGCGCTGTTCGCGATCCAGAAACACGGCACCGGCAGCGTCGGCAAACTGTTCGCCCCGGCGATGGTCATCTGGTTCCTGACGCTGGCGCTGCTGGGCATCGGCGGCATTTTGCATCACCCCGGCGTGCTGCGGGCGCTGAACCCTTACTGGGCGGTGAATTTCTTCCTCGAGTACAAGGCAGTGTCGTTCTTCGCGCTGGGCATGGTGGTGCTGTCGGTCACCGGCGCCGAAGCGCTGTACGCCGACATGGGCCACTTCGGCAAAAAACCGATCCGCCTGGCGTGGTTTACGCTGGTGGCGCCGGCGCTGGTGCTGAACTACTTCGGCCAGGGGGCGCTGCTGTTGGCCAACCCGGCGGCGATCAATAACCCGTTCTTCCTGCTGGCGCCCACCTGGGCGCTGATCCCGCTGCTGGTGATCGCCACGTTGGCGACGGTGATCGCCTCGCAGGCGGTGATCTCCGGCGTCTTCTCGCTGACGCGCCAGGCGGTGCGGCTGGGCTACCTGCCGCCGATGCGCATCATCTATACCTCCGATCAGGAGTCCGGGCAGATCTACATTCCGGTGGTGAACTGGCTGCTGTTCGCGGCGGTGTTGATCGTGATTATCAGCTTCAAACACTCCAGCAACCTGGCCTCGGCTTACGGCATCGTGGTGACCGGCACCATGCTGCTGTCATCGATTCTGCTGAGCATCGTGGCGGTGAAAAACTGGGGCTGGCCGCGCTATCTGGGCGGACTGATGCTGCTGGTCATGCTGTGCATCGACGTGCCGCTGTTCGGCGCCAACCTGATCAAGCTGGCGACCGGCGGCTGGCTGCCGGTGGCGCTGGGATTGACCATTCTGCTGATCATGCTGACCTGGAAGACCGAGCGTTCGCGCCTGATCCGCCGGCTGCGCGACAATCAGGAGGGGTTGACCGCGCTGATCGAGTCGCTGGAGAAGGCGCCGCCGAAGCGGGTGCCGGGCACCGCCGTATTTATGGAGCGCACGCCGCATGCGGTGCCGCTGGTGCTGTTGCATAACCTGAAGCACAACAAGGTGCTGCATGAGCGCGTGGTGTTGTTGACCATCGTCACCACCGACATGCCGTATGTGCATAACGTGCAGCGGGTGACGATCGAACAGCTGTCGACGAGCTTTTGGCGGGTGGTGGCGAGCTACGGCTGGCGCGAAACGCCCAACGTGACCGACATCCTTTATCGCTGCGGCCTGGAGGGGATGAGTTTCACCATGAACGAGACCTCGTTCTTCATGTCGCGCGATACGCTGGTGCTGGGCAAACGGCCCTGGTATCTGCGCATTCGCGGCAAGGTGTTCCAGCTGTTGCAGCGCAACGCGCTGCGGGCGCCGGATCTGTTCGAAATCCCGCCGAACCGGGTGATCGAACTGGGGGCGCAGGTGGAATTTTGAATAAAAAAACGCTGCGATAACGCAGCGTTTTTCTTGGGCGGCAGGCGAACTACGCCAGGCGCTGTTCGATGATGCCGCCGCCGAGGCAGATTTCGCCCTGGTAGAACACCGCTGACTGGCCGGGGGTGACGGCGGAGACCGGCTCGTCGAAACGCACTTCGATGCGTTCGTCGTCGAGTGGGGTCACGGTGCAAGGGATGTCCTGCTGGCGATAGCGGGTCTTCACCGTACAGCGGAACGGGCCGGTCAGCGGCAGGCGATCAACCCAGTGCAGCTGCTGCGCGATCAGGCCGACGGACATCAGGCGCGGGTGATCGTGCCCTTGCGCGACCACCAGCACGTTATTGGCCACGTCTTTATCCACCACGTACCACGGATCTTCGCTGCTGTCTTTCAGGCCGCCGATGCCTAACCCTTTGCGCTGGCCCAGGGTGTGATACATCAGGCCCTGGTGTTCGCCGACGGTCTGGCCGTCGACGCTGACGATCGGGCCCGGCTGCGCCGGCAGGTAGCGGCCGAGGAAGTCGCGGAATTTGCGCTCGCCGATAAAGCAGATGCCGGTGGAGTCTTTCTTCTTGGCGGTGACCAGCTCCAGTTGCTCGGCGATGCGGCGCACCTCCGGCTTCTCCAGTTCCCCAACCGGGAACAGGCTTTGCGCTACCTGCTCATGGCTCAGGGTATAGAGGAAGTAGCTCTGATCTTTGTTGCCGTCGACGCCGCGCAGCAGGCGGCTTTTGCCGTCCACGTCCTGGCGGCGCACGTAGTGACCGGTGGCGATGAAATCGGCCCCCAGGTCTTCGGCGGCGAACTCCAGGAAGGCTTTGAATTTGATCTCTTTATTGCACAGGATGTCCGGGTTCGGCGTGCGGCCGGCCTTGTACTCTTCCAGGAACAGTTCAAACACGTTGTCCCAGTATTCCGCCGCAAAGTTCACCGTGTGCAGTTCGATGCCCAGCTTGTCGCAGACCGCTTGCGCGTCGGCCAGATCGGTCGCGGCGGAGCAGTACTCTTCGTCGTCGTCTTCTTCCCAGTTTTTCATGAACAGCCCAGCGACCTGATAGCCCTGTTGCTGTAACAGATAGGCGGTAACGGAAGAGTCGACGCCGCCGGACATACCGACGATTACTTTTTTCTGGCTGTTGTCTGACATGGGGATCTCACGAACTTGAACACGAACCGTGCTGATAAAAACAAGCGCAGGATTTTACCACGTTGGCCGCGCCGGCGCACTGTTCATCTTGTGCTGCCCAGCGCGCTTAATGCGGCCAGGCGAAGCTGCCGACCAGCGACAGCGGGTAACGCTCCGGCTGCTGATAGCTGCGGATGCTCTCCGCCACCAGTGCGGAGCGCAGGTTGGGCGCCTGCAAAATCTCGTCGGCGCTCAGCCACAGGCAGCGATCGATGTCGCTGTCGTGCGGCTCGGTCGGCAGCGGCTGTTCCAGCTCGATGACAAAGCAGAAGCGCAGGAACGGCGTGCGATCCGGCGCAATCCATTGGTGCAGACGTAAAAACGCCTGCGGCGTGGCGCGGATGCCGGTCTCTTCCCACAGCTCGCGCTCGGCGGCCTGCACCAGCGTCTCGTCGGCCTCCAGATGGCCGGCCGGCTGATTCCACAGCGCTTTGCCGTTGATGGTCTCTTCGACGACCAAAAATTTGCCGGCGGCGTGCACTACGCAGGCCACGGTGACGTGCGGTTTGAACATGCGGTCTCCTTACAGCGGTTTGTCGATGCGCCGATAGATATCGTCCAGCTCGGCGATGCGAGTGCGGTAGCTTTTGAACAGACAGGCGGTGTCACCGCCGCACCGCTGGCGTTTTGCCAGCCAGGCCTGCTGGCTGTCCTGCATCGCGCCGCGCGCGCCCATGGCGAACAGGCCGCGCAGGAATTGGTATTGGGTGGCCATTTGCACGTCCAGATCGTTCAGCGTGCGGTCGGCGCAGATGGCGCGTTCATCGCTGCCTGCCGCCTTGGCGCAGTCGAAGCTGGCGGCCTGGGCGGCGAGCGGGGCCGCCAGGGCGGTAAACAGCAGCGCGATCAGAGAGGGTTTCATTGCGCCTCCTTCAATTGTCGGTCTACAGGGAATCGATGGTTTTCCATTCACCAGGCTGCAGTGAGCCCAGCGAAAGATTACCCATACTGTAGCGAATCAGGCGCAGGGTAGGGAACCCGATATGCGCCGTCATGCGACGTACCTGGCGGTTTCGCCCTTCGAACAGGGTGATTTTCAGCCAACTGGTGGGGATGGATTTACGCTCGCGGATCGGCGGGTTGCGCGGCCATAGCCACTGAGGCTCGGCCACCAACTCCACCCCGGCGGGCAGCGTCGGGCCGTCTTTCAGCGTGACGCCGCTGCGCAGCGGCGCCAGATCGCTCTCCTGCGGCGCGCCCTCGACCTGCACATAATAGATTTTGCCGGTGCGTTTGCCCGGCTGGGTGAGCTGCGCCTGCAGGTGACCGTCGTTGGTCAGCACCAGCAGCCCCTCGCTGTCGCGATCCAGGCGCCCGGCGGCGTAAACGTCGGGGAAGGGGATGTACTCTTTCAGCGTGGCGCGGCCAGCTTCATCGGTGAACTGCGGCAGCACGTCGAAGGGCTTGTTGAATAACACAATTCGGCGCGGCCCCTTCGGCGCGGCGGGTTTGGCGGCATTCGGCTTGCTGAATCGTTTAACGTTGTGATTTCTAACAGAGAATTTTTTCATAACAGTTGAGATTACGGATGATAAGCGCATTATAACCGAATCCGTTTCGGATTGGCGCGGACCGAATATTCAAGTAGTATCTACACGCATCTTACAAAGCATTAACAAAATTGCGCTTGAAGGAGAGGTTGATGGAAAGCAAAGTAGTTGTTCCGGCAGAAGGTAAAAAAATCACGGTTGACGCCCAGGGTAAACTGGTTGTTCCTCATAACCCGATCATCCCGTTCATCGAAGGCGACGGCATCGGCGTTGACGTGACTCCTGCCATGATCCACGTGGTTGATGCGGCCGTTAAAAAGGCTTACCACGGCGAACGTAAAATCTCCTGGATGGAAATCTACACCGGCGAAAAATCTACCCACGTTTACGGTAAAGACGTGTGGCTGCCGGACGAAACTCTGGACCTGATCCGCGACTACCGTGTCGCCATCAAAGGCCCCCTGACCACCCCGGTCGGCGGCGGCATCCGTTCTTTGAACGTGGCCCTGCGCCAGCAGCTGGATCTGTACGTGTGCCTGCGCCCGGTGCGTTACTACCAGGGCACTCCAAGCCCGGTGAAACAGCCTGAGCTGACCGACATGGTGATCTTCCGCGAAAACGCCGAAGACATCTACGCCGGCATCGAGTGGAAAGCCGGCTCCGCCGAAGCGGACAAAGTGATCAAATTCCTGCGCGACGAAATGGGCGTGAAGAAAATCCGCTTCCCAGAGCAGTGCGGTATCGGCGTGAAGCCATGCTCCGAAGAAGGGACCAAGCGTCTGGTGCGCGCGGCGATCGAATACGCCATCACCAACGACCGCGACTCCGTGACCCTGGTTCATAAAGGCAACATCATGAAGTTCACCGAAGGTGCCTTCAAGGATTGGGGCTATGAGCTGGCGCGTGAAGAGTTTGGCGGCGAGCTGATCGACGGCGGCCCATGGCTGAAGATCAAGAACCCGAACACCGGCAAAGAGATCGTGGTTAAAGACGTGATCGCCGACGCCTTCCTGCAGCAAATCCTGCTGCGCCCGGCGGAATACGACGTGATCGCCTGTATGAACCTGAACGGCGACTACATCTCCGACGCCCTGGCGGCCCAGGTAGGCGGCATCGGCATCGCGCCGGGCGCCAACATCGGCTCTGACTGCGCGCTGTTCGAAGCGACTCACGGCACTGCGCCGAAGTACGCCGGCCAGGACAAAGTGAACCCAGGCTCCATCATCCTGTCTGCAGAGATGATGCTGCGTCACATGGGCTGGTTCGAAGCGGCTGACCTGATCGTTAAGGGCATGGAAGGTGCAATCGCCGCCAAGACCGTGACCTATGACTTCGAACGCCTGATGGAAGGCGCTAAACTGCTGAAATGTTCAGAGTTTGGCGACGCTATCGTTAAACACATGTAAGTTACTCCATTGTAGCGAATGTTAACGGGGGCATAATGCTCCCGTATTTTTTCCCGCCTAAAAAATCTTCTGCAAAACTCTTCTGCAAAATGGTATGAAAAATGACCGAATTTCACGCCCCAACAACTCTCCATTCTTTTCCTCGATCATCGTTGTATCGATCGGTTTGACGCTGGCTTTTATGCCCAAGTAAATCCCGAGTATTGATTTTTTGTTCCCGGTATAAGCGTTCGGCCAGCGAACGGATTTCGTGAAAGCTGGGCGGAGTTCCTTTGCTCCAAGACAATCCCGATAGCTCACGAATTTTTTTAAAACTTGTGCTGATAGTGTTGGGCTTAACCATTCCTCCCCGTCTGGCCATCGCCGTATTGTGCGTGTAGTGGACGAGGTAAGGGCTGACGATATGATCCCGGCACTGAGTGATTATCTGTTCCAGGGTCATGCCAATGGCATCACAGCGAAGGGATAGGGGGATCGCGACCTTAGCCCCGGTTTTTATCTGTTCAACGTGTAGGTGGCCGTCCCATACGTCAGAAAACTGCATTTTGCTATACACTACCAATAGCCAACCACCTTACCCGGTAACCAGCGTTAATGGCCGTAGTGGCGCTGTGGCGCTTAATGATGGTTTCTCTACTGATGGCACGAGCATGTGGTGGGATGCATTTAGTTCGCAGTTGCGTATACAAGTTGGTACCTGGTCAATAGGTGCAGCCCCAGGTTCATCCGTTACAGTCTCGTTTCCAAAGGCATTTCCTAACTATTGTATTTTTGCTATTCCAGTGCCAGATTCTTCTCTATCGACCGCCGCTGCAACTGAACAAGTTGGGGTTGGCGGAAGAACAAATACGACTGTTACTTTCACAAAAGGTAAAGGGGACACTGATGCTCGCGGTGGAAAATATCTGGCAATTGGCTTCTGAGGTCTCTTATGAAAGAGAATAGATATTACTACAGTGCTAAAACAGGTGGGTTTTACGATGCATCAGAAAAGAGTGTCTATGAGAACTCTATCAAAGGCTGGCCAGCGGATGCTGTCGCGATAACTAATGATGAATATAAATTGTTATTTGACTGGCAGGCCATTGGGAGAGTCATTGTTGCTGGTGACGATGGAAAACCTTACCTTGCAGCTCCACCAGAACCAACGCAGGAACAGTTAGTAGCGTCGGCGGAGCAGCATAAGCAGACATTGATTGATGATGCCATACAATCAATCAACACTATCCAACTAAAGTTGCAGGCAGGGAGGAAACTGACTATTGGAGAGACGGCTAGGCTAAACGTAATGCTGGATTACATTGATTTCGTACAAGGCATTGATGCGTCGATGGCTCCTAACATCGAATGGCCTGAAAAACCGTAGGAAAAGAAAGCCCGGACTCCGGGCTTTCTTTTATGAACGTTGTCTTTGAATGAAGAAATTACTCTGTAGCATTCTTTTGTTTAATCTCATTGCTGGGCTCTCGATTAGCTTAAAGCTAAAGTATGCAAAAACACTCGATATTACAACCGATAGTAGTATATTAACGTATGGTGATGCTACAAATAATGATGCTATGGTTTGCTGAACGGGAAAGGCCCATAAATAAACACCATACGATATGTCATTTTTGATTTTTAATCTTCTGATAAGCGAAAGAGAGGATGCATATAGTAATGACATGGACGCAAAAATATAAAATAATGCTGTTTTTGCCTTATCACTGTCAGACAAGAAAAATGCAATGATAGCAGCTATCGCCAAAGTAAATACCATACTGGTAGTGATTCGGTTTTTTAGTATTGCCAGAAGACACCCAGCAGAGAAAAATGGGTAAAGCAAATAGATACTTGGATCTTCCGATTTTGCTATCAAATGGCCTTTTAATGGAGTAAACGGCTCAATGAGTATAGCTATCGATATAATGGCAATAAATGTTTTCTTGTATGACCTGAATATAATGCTGGTTAAATATATTAATAACAGGTAAAAGTATGATTTTATCTCCATTGGTATCGTCCAAAGCGAACCATTAACGGCACTTAATGTGTTATCGACAAATACACCTGGGAGATTATATTGGACATCCAACCTTAAGGTTTTAAAAATGTAAGACCAAACATCATCGTACGAAAAGTAATCTCTAAGGCTAAAATTACTTAACCAAGGTCCAAATATTATCGCTGTTATTATGATGGTTGCGGCGTAAGCAGGAAAGACCCTGAAGAAACGCGATGATATATAATTTAATATATTCCCATTTGACAATAAACTGTTTGTAACGAGCAGTCCACTAATTAGGAAAAAAGTTTTTACTGCTACCCCACCAAATGAGACGTATCCTAATAATGTCATTTTATATAAAATATCATTACTTCCATCAGCTGGGGATAGTGCAAATGCGTGTGCATAAATAACAAAATAAGCGCACATTATTCTTATTAAATCTAGGTTGTTATTATCTCTTTTTATAAACTGCTCTATGGTAATTGATTTCATTAATGAACCACGTAAATAAATTTTTATCTGCATCATTCTATCACCATGCATGAACGAGAGGAAATTTAGTTGTCTATTCTGTGGCAATCGGGAGTCACCATACTAATAGAGATCAGGCGCAAGACTGTCGGCAACACGCTTTACAAGGGCGTATTGCGGGATGCAGCTGCATTAGTCCGCGAAAAATAAAAATGACCGGTCACCATTTTGTGCCGGTTGCCTACTTTGACGCTGGGGCGGTTCTTTCTGCAAAACTCAACTGAAACCACCATGAATAAAGGTTCGTTAAACACGATTCGTTTGAAATACCACAATCGGTAATTGTGATATTTATATATATAATTCAGTGTGTTAATTTTGACATGGTATGTGCTGCTGCGTCACATGGGCTGGTTCGAAGCGGCTGACCTGATTGTTAAGGGCATGGAAGGCGCCATCGCCGCCAAGACCGTGACCTATGACTTCGAACGCCTGATGGAAGGCGCTAAGCTGCTGAAATGTTCAGAGTTTGGCGACGCTATCGTTAAGCACATGTAAGTGTGTTCAGCGCTTGAATAAGAGCGGGAGCCTAAGGGCTCCCGTTTTTTTATTGTTCAAATGAGCAAGAGATTTTAAGCGTTAGCCGATTCACGCACCACCAACACCGGGCAATTGGCGTGGCGCACTACCGCGGTGGCATTCGAGCCGAGGAGGTAAGTCATTGCAGAAGGGCGGTTGGAACCCATCACAATAATCTCCGCGTTAAGCACATCGGCGAGTTCCAGGATCTGATCTTTGGGATCGCCGACAGCGACATGCGTGGTCACTCTATCTTCAGGCACGCTGAATTGTTTTGCCGCTTTCGCCAGCCCCTCGGTCGCTATCGCAATGGTTTCATCTTTGGTTTCCACCGCCGCCGTGGCGGCAAAGCCGAAGGCCGCGTAGGTGGCGCGCGACGGGATCACCGCCAGGAAATGGACGTGGGAGTCTTCGAGCCTGGCGAGCGCGTTGACATGCGGGATGACCTGCTGTGTTAATTCCGGCTCGGTAATATCCACGGGAACCAAAATAGTTTTGTACATACTCCCTCCTTATCGTTTTAAAAAACTCCACTTATCGGATTATAGCCGTTCGACGCCGGGAAAGGGGAGATCCGTATGGCAAACCTGGCAACGTTGTCTGCTGAAATGTCAGGCGTTTATCGACGTTATCGTTAAACGCCAATGGGCGCGCTTACTGTTTGAATAGAAAGGGAGCCATCGGCTCCCTTGGTTTTAGCTGGCTGAGATTATCGGACTCTTAATGAGGGATTTCCGACACCTCTTTGACTTCCGTCTTGTTGATTTGCTGTTTGACGCCATTGGCGTCGGTATACCCGATCAACCCGGCAGAAGTCTCTTTCGGTTTGCCGTCACTGATGATCGTTCGGCCATCGTGGGTATGAATAGCGTAGCTGGTGCGTGTGCAGCCTGACAGTGCGGCGATGGCAACCAAGGCGATCGCGGGAAGAACAAGCGCTTTTTTCATTTGAAGCTCCTTTTAGTTATTCAACTCACTCATGTTTGCAATCTGGTCTCGATTGATCTGTTCCGTTTTGCCCGTTTCAGCATTTCGATAGGAGACCAATCCGGTATCTTTATCGATCTGGGGCTTGCCGTCGGTAACAATGGTTTTGCCGTCCGTCGTTTTGATCGCCTGATTGGAAGCGCAGCCCACCAGGGACATCAATGCTGTTGCCGCCAGCAGCGCGGCAAAGGGGCGTTTGCTTTTCATACCTACCATCCTGGTTACTTAAACAAATTTAATATCATGAAAGTAAGTATAGGCAGATTTTCCAGATTGCCAGGGGTAAAAGTGCTTCTAATGGGATAAAAAATTAAGAATAACTTAATTTATTGATGGAGTGATTGCTCGTTCGGATAACAAGGTTATCGATAGGTCAGGGTACGCAGGCGTACCCCCCCCCCCGCCCGGGGGCTATGGCTTCATGTCATCATCGGCCCACGATTCTCCGCATGCCGATGCTTGATACTAATAATGTCTCTGGCGGTTTGGCGTTAATTCTGTATAAGTATTCGCCGGGGATCTTGTCGAATACCACGTTGATTTCGGCTGACTATCATCCATAAGGACAGGGATATGAAAATCACGCATTCAGGCTATAAAACCGGCGTCGCCACGCTATTGGCGGGAATGTTCGCACTGGCGTTAACCGGGTGTGCCAAGAGCACAACCCCCAGCCAAACCGACCCGGTGAATAAAGAGGTTGACGATCTTTTCGCCAACCTTGGCAACCCAAAGGCGCCGGGGAAAGAGAAATTACATTACCTGTCTCAGGTGCAAGCTGAGATTCAACGTCATTTTAAAGACGCCGAGACCTACTCAGGCAGAAGTTGCACATTAAGCATCAAGCTGGCGCCGGATGGCCTGCTGATCAGCATTCGGGCTGAGCAAGGGGATCCGGAACTTTGCCAGGCCGCGATAAAGGCAATCGTCAATGCACGTTTGCCTAAACCGCCAACGGCCGCGGTTTACGAAGCGGTCAAAAGCAGCGTATTGGAATTTCGCCCGCAGTGAAAATGCAGGGCGGAAACTGCTATGCCAGACAATTAAACCAAAGTCACAGGCCGTATTTTCATGCGGCCTGTGAATATTGGGTTGTGCAATATTTCGTATAGCGCTTCCTCATGCTAAAGCCCGTTTTTTCGGCATTATTTCACGGCATGCGGCACCACTCTCTACCGATACATCATCGCGCTTACGCGCTCGCTTCGGTCTTTAAAACCGTTGCTGCGCATCGTGACCACATAGTAGCGATAGTGGTGTTTCTGTGCGTATTCGCGCACCAGATCTTCGGCGAACAGGCCGCTGAAGGTGACGGTGGTGACGAACGTCAGCCCTTTCACTTCGTAGGTGCCGATCTCTTGCGGGGTGCCGATATACGGCGGCGGGAACACGGTTTTGTGATACTGGCAGCCCGCCAGCAGCAGGGTGAACAGCAGGGGGATAACGGATGTTGGCGGTAATCTCATCGGGAAATGCTTTCCTTTCTTGGCGTGTGTTTCAGTCACTCTATAGGTGTTTTTTATCCCAGCGCGCTAATACAGCCTGACATCCACCGCCTGCTGTTGCAGCCAGGCGCTGACGTAGCCGTAAGCGGCAGAGAAGGCCAGCAGCGCGAAGAGCAGTACGGAAAGCGAGGCCAAAAACTTGACGTCGCCGTGCTTCGACAGCTGATAGGCGCAATAAATAAAGGCCAACAGGCACAGCAGGGTGAAGGCGATGGCCAGCGTGGCGTAGAGAATAAGCATAACGAAACCCGTTCTTCCTTGTGAGCGCGGCAAGGATACCACAGACAAAAAAGGGGCCCAAACGGGCCCCGGTGCGATACGGCGCGAGAGGTTTACTCCGCCGCGTCGGGATGATTCTTGCCTTCTTCGATGAATTCTTCGTCGATCTCTTCGATGTTTTCCTTGCTGTCGCGGCCGGACAGGATGTTCCAGCAGGCGATGAACAAGGCGGCGATCAATGGCCCGATGACGAAGCCGTTAATGCCGTAAATCTCCATGCCACCCAGGGTGGAGATCAGGATCAGGTAGTCCGGCATTTTGGTGTCTTTGCCTACCAGCAGCGGGCGCAGAATATTGTCCACCAGACCGATCACCACCACGAAGAACACCACCAGGAAGATGCCTTTCCACAGCATGCCGGTGGCGAAGAAGTAGATCACCGCCGGCACCCAGATGATGGCTGAGCCCACGGCGGGGATGATCGACAGGAACGCCATCAGCGCGCCCCACAGCAGGCTGCCGTCAATGCCGGTAAAGTAAAACGCCAGCCCGCCGAGCGCGCCTTGCACCACGGCGACCACTACCGTGCCCTTGACGGTGGCGCGGGAGACGGCGGCGAACTTCACGAACAGGTGGTGCTTCACGTGCTGTGAGAGCGGCAGCGCTTCGAGCGCCAGGTTCACCAGGTACGGGCCGTCTTTCAGCAGGAAGAACAGCAGGTAAAGCATCACGCCGAAGCCGACGACGAAGTTGAAGGTGCCTTTGCCGATCAGGAACACGCTGCCCGCCAGGTATTGCCCACCCTTGAGCGCCACCTCGGAAAGTTGTTTTTGGATCTCGGCGGCGCTGTTGAGGTTATGCTCCGCCAGAAAGCGCTGCGCCCAGCCGGGCAGATGCCGCATAAAGTCCGCCAGCATGGTCGGCAATTGGCTGTTATTGGTCTGCAGCTTGGTGTAAATCATGTTGAATTCCATCGCCAGCGATGAGGCGATGATCGCTAACGGCGTGAACACGATCAGGCAGATCAGCGCCACCGTCAGCAGCGACACCACGCCGTTGCGTTCGCCGACGTACTGCTTCAACTTCTTTTTCACCGGATGGAAAATCACCGCCAGAATAACCGCCCACAGCACCGAGGAGTAATAAGGCCCCAGCACGTCGAGAAAGGCGGCGGTGACGATAAACAGGATCAGAATAAAGAATCCCTTGGAAATGCCTTTAGACATCATAGTCGTCCCTCAAAAGATGAATTTTCAGCATAGATGAACTGAATGAAAACAACACTATCATCACCTTTGCTTATCCGGTAGGGGATTTTTAACGGCGTATTCCATAGGGTTACTAAGGGGAAAGGAGGGCGCCGCGCGAGGCTCAGGCGGCGGCGCAAGGAAAGAAAGAATGCTAAATAGTTAACAAAATTTATTGATTGTGTTTCATTTTGTGTGTTGCGCTTGCCCCCTGAGCCAGGCTTTCCTAGTGTTGATGAGGGCGGCCGTTCGCCCGATACCCGAAGGAGTATGCAAATGACAGAACACAAACGACTTGCCGTTATCGAAAAGGCATTGCTGATCGCTTTCGCCGGTCTGCTGATTTATCTTGTTGCGACCGGCGCCTTGTCTTTGTCGGGCCTGGATCATCACTGGCCTTATCCTTCACGATAAGCACGCACCCGCACCAGGGAATATTCAGCACTGCTAATAATAAATAGAACCCCCTTTCTCATTATTGCGCCATTACGCCGCATTGCGCGGCCCGCGGCGAAAAATCAGCGCCAATACCGCCCCTGACACCGCTGCCGCCAGCACCAGCCACCCCGGCGCCGCCCAACCGGCCGCGGCCACGATGGCGCTCAGCGCGATCGGGCCGATCACCTGGCCTAGGTAGTTTCCCTGCATCACCAGCCCGAGGCTCAGCGGCAGCAGCGTGGGCTCTGGCGTCGCCGCCGGCGTGGCGGCCAGAATGGTGGCGGGCAGCATGCCGGCGATGGCGCAGAACAGGAAGCACAGCGGGATCAGCAGGCCATTGGGCGTCAGCGGCAGGAAAATGCCGATGCCAAAAATGCCGATAATCAGGCTGGTGGCCGCGAGCAGGCTCCCGGCCCGCAGACCGCGCGACAGCAAGAACCCGGCGGCGAGATTGCCGAAGATATTGACGGCGACCGCCGCCGCGCTGATGCCGCCGGCGGTCGCCAGGGTCAGACCGATGCGCTGCATCAGAAAGATCGGTAAAAAGGTCATCACCGAGAAAAACTGCAGGTTGTAAGCGGTGAACATCAGCGCCAGCAACAGCGGCTGGCGCGCCCGCAGTATCGCGCCCAGCGCTTGCCGCAGCGGCAACGGCGCAGCGTGCGCGTCGGCGGCGCGGCGTGGCGTGGTCAGCGGCAGCAGCAGCGCGGCCAGCAGTGTCAGCGCCGCACCGGCCTGCCAGTTCTGTTGCCAGCCCGCCAGGTGAGGGCCGAAAAACAGCGAAATGGCAATGCCCGCCGGCATGAAGGTGCTCCAGATGCCGAACACCAGGCTGCGCTGCGCCGGGGCGACGATGCGGTTCAGCACCGCCGGCGAGGCGACCACCACGATGACGAAGCCGAGGCCTTCGACAAAGCGGCTGACGATCAAGCCGCTGAAGTCGTGCAGCGTGGCGCCGGTAAAGCTGGCGGCGCTGACGATCAGCAATCCCAGCGCCAGCAGGCGCCGATCGCCCCAGCGGCGCACCAGCAGCCCGGCGGCGATGCCGCCGAACACCCCGACGAAAGGAAACGCCGAGATGACCCAGCTTAGCGTCTCCAGTGAACGGCCAAACTCGGCCTGCAGCGCCGGCAAGGCAATGGTGGCCTTGCCCACGTGCAGCGCCGCGGCGATGCCGGCGAACAGCACGTTGATGACGGCCAGCCAGGGCGTGGCGGCGGGGGAAATGCGGTCGATGGCGTCCGGTTTAATCGCAGTCATAACACTCTCCAGTGGCGGTAACGCCCTCACTATGCGTCTGCGCTACGACAGAAGTCGTTCAAATGCTGCGCTGTCACGCGGGGAAATTATTCATTTCGAGCTTTATTTTGCGCGCCTCGTTGTTTGGTTCGCCAGTGTGCCGCCCTGCGTGGACGCGGGCGGCCGTTCAGCGGTTTACTGTTCCGGCACGCCGCGAGCGTGCCCGATCAATTTTATTTATAAGGAGCAGTGTATGTCAGAGATGATGAATGAAAACGGAGCGCCGGTGATGGAGTGGAGCTACGGTGGCCGGGGTGACGATATCAGCAGCAGCCTGACCTTCGACACGGTAGAGGAACAGCCGCATGGCTTCCTGATGACGGTCGATCGGCCGGTCCAGATCTTCAAAGAGGCGCTGTCGCCGCTGATGGCCTTTGTCACGCTGCTGCGCCCGCTGTATGCGAAGACGGGCGAGGGATTCCAGTTCGTGCCGGTTTCCAACCCCTGGACCGATGTGCAGCGCCTGCCGCCAAGCGCCGGTTATCTGGGCGTGCAGGTCAACGCCGGCCTGTTCTTCCACGGGGCCAAACCGACGCACTATAAAGATCGCGACGGCCAGATGAAACCGATCGACGGCGGCACTGTCCTGCAGAACATCACCGTGCTGCATCAGGTGGCGCAGGCGCAGGGCCCGGGCGAAGGCGGGATCTGAGGCTGAAACGTCATCACGGGGCCGGACGCGGCCCTTATCTCGCCTTGAAAACCGCCCTTGGCTTGGGTAAAAAGGGTTGTCTATTCAAGGAGAAGAGTATGTACAGCGACAACGAGAAAAAATTCTACATCATCCTCAACCGCAACCACGAACCGGCCACGCTGTTTAACGCCTCCTGCCATCTGACGGCGGGCATCACCGATCTAATCGAGCAGCGCGAGTTTCACCACTACCCGAGCAGCCTCGACGGCGTCAGCGCCAATATGAGCCATTACCCGATCGTCATCCTGCAGGCCAAGAACAGCAGCCAGCTCAGCAACCTGATCCTCAAATGCAAGGAGGAGGGCGTGCTGTCCAACTTCTTCACCACCACCATGCTGTCGCACTCCGCCGAGCAGCAGATCGCCGACACCGCCAATACCCCCTACGAGCAGTTGGACTTCGTGGCGGTAGCGCTCTACGGCGACACTGAGCAGCTTAAGCCGCTCACCAAGAAGTTCTCCGTCTACCGTTAATCGCGAACGGCGTCACATCAGGGGCGGCAACGGCTATGATATTTTTCCATCAAATCGTTGATGGAGATGAACATGAGCGGCAAGAAAACCACCATGGCGGCCATTGCCAGAGAGGCGCGGGTCGGCATCGCCACCGTCGATCGGGTGATCAACCAACGCGCGTCGGTGCGGCCCGCCACCCAGCGCCGGGTGATTGAGGCGGCGAAAAAGTTGGGGTTCGCGTTGGAGAAGTCCCACTGCCTGTCGGCGGTGCTGGGCAGGCCGGAACGCCGCCTGAGAATGGGGTTCATCCTGCTGCGGCGCGAACACTCTTTCTATGCGCAACTGGCTGATGAACTGATGGCGCAAGCGGCGCCGTATCATGAGCCGGGTCAGCCGCCGCAGTTCATCTTCCACTCTCTCAATGCCATCGGCGACACCGCCGCCGCCATTAGCCAATTGAGCCGCCAGGTGGAAGCGATCGGCGTGCTGGCGCTGGATCACCCCCTGATCCACTATGCCGTAGAAGAAGCCGCCCAGGCGGGCATCAACGTTTTCGCGCTGCTGTCGGATTTATCGGTGCCCAGCCGCGCCGGCTACATCGGTCTGGATAATCAAAAAGCGGGCCGCACCGCCGGCTGGGCGGTGGATCGTCTGTGCCGGCGTCAGGGCGACGTCGGCGTGATCATCGGCGACAACCGTTTTACTTGCCAGGAAGCCTGCGAGATCGGTTTTCGCTCCTACCTGCGTGAACAGATGAGCGGCCAGCGTGTGCTGGAACCGGTGCGCAGCCTTGAGGACGCGGAAACGGCGCGCCGGGTCACGCGTGAACTGCTGGCGAACCACCCGGAGCTGGCGGCGCTTTACGCGCCGAGCGGCGGTGTGGAGGGCATTATTCAGGCGTTGCGAGAGAGCGGCCGGCAGCGCGACATCACGCTGGTGTGCCACGGCCCGATGCAGGGCGGTGAAATGGCGCTGCTCGACGGCACGGTGGATCTGCTGCTGTGCCACCGCATTCCCGAATTGGCCGCCACGATCGTCGAGACGTTACTCGCCGCCGATGAACAACCGGGATTACGCCACATCATTAATCGCTTCGATGTGATCACCAAAGAAAACCTCTGACGGCCGCTGAGTGGTGTTTGCCGAGAGCAGCGCGCAACAAGGCGCCGCTTGAATTTGATAAAAAACTATCAAATAATTTATCAAAAATAGCGCGATCTCTATCAAAAAATAAAATTTTCATTATTGATGGCTTTGGAATTTTTATTTGATACTGACGGCATTCCCCGCAAAAAAGGAGCCGTCGCCATGACTTTGCCTATCGCCAATGCGCCCTGCAGTTGGGGCGTGGATGATCCGAACAACCCCCATTTGCCGCCCTACGCCACGGTTCTGCAAGAAGCGTCGGCGGCCGGCTACCGCAGCATCGAGCTGGGGCCGTGGGGCTATCTGCCGACGCAGAGCGAGGCGCTGTGCGCCGCGCTGGAGCAGCATCGCCTGTCGCTGGTGGCCGGCACGATTTTTGACGATCTGGTCAGCGAGGCGAACATTGAGCGCCTGCTGGCCCTGACGCATCGGATATGCCGCAACCTCTCGCGGGCGCCCAGGGCGGAGCCGACCGAGGGCGATCGCGCCGCGCCGCCATTCTTGGTGATTATCGATTTCGGCAATCCGCAACGCGCCAGGTTCGCCGGGCGTTCAGATTTAGCGCCGCGTTTGTCGCAGGGGGAGTGGCAGAGGATGATCGGGCACATTACGCGCATCAGCGAACTGGCCTGGCGGGAATATGGTGTGCGGCCGGTGGTGCATCCGCACGCCGGCGGCTGCATCGAGTTCGCCGACGAAATCGACCGGTTGGCGGCGGACATTCCGCATCACACCGCCGGATTGTGCCTGGATACCGGCCATCTGTATTACGCCGGGCTGGACCCGGCTGCCTGGCTGAGCAAGCACTTTGAACGTATCGATTATCTGCACTTCAAAGACGTCGATCCGCAGGTGTTCCGAGAGGTGCTGGCGCGCGGCGTCGATTTTTTCACCGCCTGCGCCGAGGGCGTCATGTGCCCGTTAGGCAGCGGGGCGATCGATTATCCGCAGCTGCGCGCGCTGTTGGCCGAGCGCGGATACCGGGGCTGGATCACTATCGAGCAGGAGCGCGATCCGCGCAATGTGCAGGGCAGCCTGCAGGACGTCACCGCCAGCTTGCGCTACTTGCGCGGCCTCGGCTTTTAATCAGGAGAAACACGATGATCAACGGCAGCAAACCTTTGGCGAGATCGTTGCGCTGGGGCATGGTCGGCGGCGGCGGCACCAGCCAGATCGGTTACATCCATCGTTCGGCGGCCTTGCGCGACGGCGCGTTTACTCTGTTGGCCGGCGCGTTCGACATTGACGCCGAACGCGGGCGTGATTTTGGCCGGAGTCTGGGCGTGGCGGCGGAGCGCTGTTATGCGGATTATGCCGAAATGTTCCGCGCCGAAGCCGCGCGGGCGGACGGCATCGAAGCGGTCTCGATCGCCACGCCGAACAACACCCATTACGCCATTTGCCGGGCGGCGCTGGAGGCGGGATTGCACGTGGTATGCGAGAAGCCGCTGTGTTTCAGCGTCGAAGAGGCACAGGCGCTGGCGGCGCTGTGCGAGCGGCAGCGCAAAGTCATCGGCGTGACCTACGGCTATGCCGGGCACCAGATGATTTTGCAGGCGCGGCAGATGATTGCCGATGGCCGGCTGGGGGAAATTCGGCTGGTGAATATGCAGTTCGCCCACGGCTTTCACGCCGCGCCGGTGGAGCAGGATAATCCCAGCACTCGCTGGCGGGTCGATCCGCGCTTTGTCGGCCCCAGCTATGTGCTGGGCGATCTGGCGACCCACACGCTGTTCCTGGCGGAAACCATGGCGCCGCAGCTGAAGATCCGGCGGCTACTCTGCAGCCGGCAAAGTTTTGTGCCGTCGCGCGCGCCGTTGGAGGACAACGCCTATGTGCTGATGGAGTATCACAACGGCGCCATCGGCTCCGTGTGGGCTTCGGCGGTCAACTGCGGTTCGATGCACGGCCAAAAGGTGCGCATTGTCGGTGAAAAGGCCAGCCTGGAGTGGTGGGATGAACAACCCAATCAGTTGCGCTTCGAAGTGCAGGGCGAGCCGGTGCGGATCCTGGAGCGCGGCATGCCGTATCTCGCCGCGTCGGCGCTGGCGGACGATCGCATCGGCGGCGGCCATGCGGAGGGGCTGTTTGAAGCCTGGTCGAATCTCTACCGCCGCTTCGCGCTGGCGATGGACGCCACCGATCGGCGCGACGCAGCCTTCCTGGCCGACTTCTGGTATCCGGACGTGCAGGCCGGCGCGCTGGGCGTGAAGTGGGTGGCGCGCTGCGTGCAATCCGCCGAAGCCGATGCCGGCTGGGTCGCCTTCGACTGAGCGCGCGATTCGCTCAGACGCTGGCCCCGTCGTAGCTGTGGATCTGTAACGCATCCAGCGTGACGTCAGGCACGCAGCGCAGGTTAACGGCGCACATCGCGGCGTCGTCCGGCGCGGTGCCGTAGGCGAAGGGCTGAGCGCCGCAGACTCGGCAGAACTGATGGCGGATCCGGTGCCGATTGAAGGTATAGGCGCTGAGTTGATCTTCACCGCTGTGCAGCGTGAAGGCTGTGAGGGGAAAGAACGACAGCAACAGCCCCTTGCGGCGGCAGATTGAGCAGTTGCAGCTGAGGGCTTCGGTCGGCAGTTCGGCGTCTACGGAGAAGGTAACGGCGCCGCAGTGGCAGCTTCCCTGGAATGACATGACGGTGATCCTGTGGCAGGAGGGCGGGTTTGCCCAGTTTGCCCAGTATAGTGCAATTTATCGCCATTTGGCCGTGCCGGGCGCGGTTTCCTTAATAAATGCGCGGTTTTCTGGTAGGTTAAGGTTTAACGTCATCAAAAGGAGATCGCGATGTTAGAGCATTACTATCCGGCAAACATGGGCGCCGAACCGGTCACGGACGAACAGCACAAGCGGCTGGTGGCGGTGCAGGCGGCGCTGGAGCTTATCAAGGCTACGCTGTCAGACACCAACGACGGCAACGGCGTTGATTTCCAGCTGAAGGCGGCGGAGAAGCACATCGGCCCGATGGCCGACGCTATTCAGGAAGCCCTGAAGTAACGGCTTGTCGTCAGCTAAACCGCCCGTCCCGGGCGGTTTTTTTTGCGGTTATTACAGCGAACTCCCGACCGAACGACGCCGGTTGCCAACCCTGGCGGAATAGGGTTAAATGTCATGATAACTGTATAAATAAACAGGTTTGCTGCGATGAGTCTGATATTGAAGGGTGAAAAGATTGACCGTAACCGCTTTACCGGCGAAAAAATTGAAAACGGCAACTTTATGCTGTGCGATTTTTCGGGCGCCGATCTGACCGGCACCGAATTCATCGGCTGTCAATTTTACGATCGCGACAGTCGACAGGGTGGTAACTTCAGCCGCGCGATCCTGAAAGACGCGAGTTTTAGAAGCTGCGATTTATCGATGGCCGATTTCCGCCACGTTGACGCATTGGGGTTGGAGATCCGCGAATGTCGCGCGCAGGGAGCAGATTTTCGCGGCGCCAGCTTTATGAATATGATCACCAGCCGCACCTGGTTTTGCAGCGCCTATATCACCAAGAGCAACCTGAGCTACGCCAATTTTGCCAAAGTGGTGTTGGAGAAATGCGAGCTGTGGGAAAACCGTTGGCACGGCGCGCAGGTGCTCGGCGCCAGCTTCAGCGGCTCCGATCTGTCCGGCGGCGAATTCTCCGGTTTTGACTGGCGCGCCGCCGATGTCACCCAGTGCGATCTGAGCAACGCGGAACTGGGCGAGTTGGATTTGCGCACCACCGATCTGCAGGGCGTTAAAATGGACAGTCACCAGGCCGCTCAACTGCTGGAACGGCTGGGGATCGCAATCATCGGCTGAAGGGGAGGGTTAACGCGATGGTTGGGCAAATAAGCGATTGAACGCTTGATCCGCGTCCACGGGAATGCGGCGTTGCATTACCGGGATAGTGAAACGCGGATCGCGCACAAAGTGCCGAGCTTGCTCGTTGAGCGGCACGACGGCGATCGCCAGATTGTCGTTAGCCTGCATGACGCCTTCCTGCTCGAACAGGGCGAATACCGGCGCGTGACGCGCGTTGCCCAATGAGCAAGCCGAAATCCAATAATCGCCGTCTTGGGCAAATTTGCACTGCACCGCTTGAGGGCCAATCGCGCTGATTTGTTTGGCTATCAAGGCGTTCGCGTTTTCCACATAGCTTGGCGGTGCCGGCTGGCAGCCCGCCAAACTGAGCGTCAGCGCCGTCAGCATCAGTGTTCTTTTGCCCATCATAGCCATCCTTGAGGTCATTTCCTGTAAAGTAAAATAATTATCCTAACAACGATAATGCGCCAGTGTCGAGAACAGATTGATTTATTAAGCTTTTATTTCTCTTTCATGACGATTAAGCGGTTTTCTTCAGTGTTATAGCAGGGAGTGGTTTCGCGTGAAGGGAAGAGCAGAACGCGGAATCGGCGGCTGTTTGCGCGTTCATGATCGGCCCCGGCGCGGCGAGTCCAAGCGTTCGTTATTTTTCACCCCGAACGCCGCGCAGATAACCCTGAGCTGGCGGCAGATGCAGGCGGTACTTTGCGGTAATAAATTTATGAGGCAGATGAATATAATTTAAAATATATCTTGATTAAATAATTTAGCTGTGTGTAAATAGCGTCATCGGTTTGTAGTACAGACCTTATGAAAGCAGTTTTAGTAAAGCAGTTCTCAGTATTAGCGATATCCCTCAGATACCTCTTCTTCCGCGAATTCTCTTCTCTAGTGCCCCATAAGTTTCCAATAAAAACAGACCTCTATCGCCATGTGGCGTCGCAAAAATATAAAGGAAATATCTCTATGTCCAATAAAATGACTGGTTTGGTAAAATGGTTTGATGCAGGTAAAGGCTTTGGCTTTATCACCCCGGCAGACGGCGGCAAAGACGTGTTCGTACACTTCTCCGCTATCCAGAGCAACGATTTCAAAACGCTGGACGAAGGCCAACAGGTTGAGTTCACTATCGAAAATGGCATGAAGGGGCCTTCTGCCGGCAACGTGGTCGCGTTATAATTTTTGGCCGAGGTGCAATTTCTTACGACAGCGATGAGGGTTTAAGCCGGAGCAGTTAAGCAATGAAATCCTCAGCCTGAATAAACTCCGGGTTCGCCCGGAGTCTTTCTCGATACGTCATTAGCTCAGCAGGAAGAGCGGCAGCGAAATTATTTGTTGGCGGACTGGGGTTCGATTCCTCGATGACGTTCCAATAATTAATGATTATTGGCAACAGAAAAACAGATTGCCGCAGAATTAATAACGCTGCGTTTCAGTCTATTTTTCTGTTGTGAAAAAGTCGCGCTTAGGCTGCGTAATGTTGGAGTGTGGGATGGACGCTTACGCCATAACATGACAGCCGGGAAAGTCACCGGCACACGATTAATAGCCCCGGCCTTGGCCGGGGTTTTTTATGCCCGCGATCTTAACGCTGCGAGTCCAGCAGTTCGTTATTTTTCACCACGTCCTGCGCCTTGAGGTAGCTCTCGATCAGCAGCTGATAGGGTGGTGATCACCGGCAGTTTGCTGAGGGTGGCGATGCTGGCGAGGGCGGCGGCGCGAGCGCGCAGTTCGGTCATCGGCATATCGGCGACGGTCTGAAACAGACCGCTTTGGTGGTCGATCAGGAGCATGACCGCGTCATTAGCATCAATAACAGGACGCTGGCCGTTGAAGTTGGCTGGAGTGCTCATGGTGTCTTCCTTTTTTCGTCGTGAGGTCAGAGGGTATCTTCTTTGATTGATAAGGCTGAAAATCAGCACTTGCCTACAGTGTAGGGAGAGGAGAGAAATCCGGTAGAGCCTAAAGCCGGGATGCATCGTTCCATTAATAGAACGACACTGCAGCAGGCGCGGGGGCCGGCGCTGGGCTAAACTTAAGGTGCATGAGAAACATGCGGCAAGGAACGCCATCCTGTTCATGGGTTTGACGCGGAGGGCCGCCGTCATGGCTTATCAGCATATCGTTGTCGCCACGGATCTCAGCGAAGACGCCGAGCTCCTGTTGGGCAAGGGCGCCAGGTTGGCCGCCGCGCTCCAGGCCAAACTTTCACTGATTTATATCGATATTCACCGCGCCGGTTATTATGTCGATCTGGGCGTGGGAGATTACAACTACACCGATCGCACGTTTTCGGAGCGGGTGAAGAATATGCTCAATGCAATCAAAGGGCAGTCTTCCTATCCGGTGGAAGAGGTGATCGTCAGCCGTGGCGCGTTGACGGAAGAGCTGAATCGGGTGGCGAAGGAAAAAGGGTTCGATCTGGTGATCTTCGGCCATCACCACGATGTCTGGAGCCGGCTGGTTTCTTCGGCGCGTCAGGCGATCAATGAGTTGAACGTCGATCTGCTGGTTGTCCCCATCGAGAAAAAATAGTCGCGGCCGCCGGCGGGCGGCTGCTATTTCATTCGCATCGCTTATCTCTGAGCGGCCATAACTGTCTATCTGCAATAATCCCGCTGGCTGACAATCCGCCAGGAAAATAGTGACTGGCCGCAATTTTATTATCTCCATCAATATGTTGGCCAAAATCCGATAAAGATTAACCCAGCGCATTGAAATGACTCGCATACCTCCTTTTGGTTAATAAACCGCACGTTTTGACTGGCTCTCAGGGAGCCTGCGTCTTATCCTCGGGGCAATGAGATTTGTATGACTTATATAAATGCGTTTACATGGAGGAGGTCTCATGCGTTTTGACAATAAAGTCGTGGTTATCACCGGTGCGGGCAATGGCATGGGGGAAGCGGCGGCGCGCCGTTTCTCCGCCGAGGGCGCCATTGTGGTGCTGGCCGACTGGGCCAAGGAAGCGGTAGACAAGGTTGCCGCTTCGCTGCCGAAGGGCCGCGCGATGGCGGTGCATATCGACGTTTCCGATCACGTGGCGGTTGAAAAAATGATGAACGAGGTGGCGGAAAAACTTGGCCGCATCGACGTCCTGTTGAACAACGCCGGCGTACACGTGGCGGGCAGCGTGCTGGAAACCAGCATCGACGACTGGCGTCGCATCGCCGGGGTCGATATCGACGGCGTGGTGTTCTGTTCCAAATTCGCCTTGCCGCACTTGCTGAAAACTAAAGGCTGCATCGTCAATACCGCATCGGTGTCCGGCCTGGGCGGTGACTGGGGCGCGGCCTATTACTGCGCGGCGAAAGGCGCGGTGGTTAACCTGACGCGCGCCATGGCGCTGGATCACGGCGGTGACGGCGTGCGCATCAACTCGGTCTGCCCGAGCCTGGTTAAAACCAACATGACCAACGGCTGGCCGCAGGAGATCCGCGACAAGTTCAATGAGCGCATCGCGCTGGGGCGTGCGGCGGAGCCGGAAGAAGTGGCGGCGGTGATGGCGTTTCTGGCCAGCGACGACGCCAGCTTTATCAATGGCGCCAACATTCCGGTCGATGGCGGGGCGACCGCCTCGGACGGCCAACCGAAGATCGTCTAAGCGTTAATGCGCAGGCCCGGCCATTATGACCGGGCCTGTTGTTTTAGACGCCGATGCGATCGCGCAGCGTGTAGTAGGCCGCGCCGATGGCGGTGAACGGGATCTGCAGATTGCGTCCGCCGAAGAACGGCAGGTGCGGCAGCTTGGCGAAGGCGTCGAAGCGTTCGGCGTCGCCGCGCATCAGCTCGGCGATCAGCTTGCCCGCCAGATGGGTACAGGTCACGCCGTGGCCGCTGTATCCCTGCATGTAGTACACGTTATTCTCCAGCCGGCCGAACTGCGGCATGCGCGACAGCGTCAGCAGGAAGTTGCCGGTCCAGCGATAGTCGATACGCACGCCTTTCAATTGCGGGAAGGTCTTCAGCAGCTTCGGCCGGATCAGGTTATCGATGTCATCCGGATCGCGCGCGCCGTACACCACGCCGCCGCCGTACAGCAGACGATGATCGGCGGTGATGCGGTAGTAATCCAGCAGGTAGTTGCAGTCCTCCACGCAGTAGTTCTGCGGGATCAGCGCCTGCGCTATCTCCGGCGCCAGCGGTTCGGTGGCCACCACCTGGGTACCGCACGGCATGCTGCGCTTGGCCAGCCGCGGCTCCAGCTTATCGCCCAGATAGGCATTGCCGGCGACGATGACGAAGCGCGCCTTCACCTGGCCATTGGCGGTGCTGATGAGCGCCGGTTCGCCGTGGCGAATGTTCGTCACCGCCGATTGCTCGAAGATGCGCCCGCCCTGCAGGCGAATCGCCTCGGCCTCGCCCAGCGCCAGATTGAGCGGATGGATGTGGCCGCCGCTGTGATCGAGCAGCGCGCCGACGTATCGATCGCTGGCGATCTCCTGGCGCACCCGGTCCGCGTCGAGCAGCTCAAGCTGGGTATTGCCGTAGCGCTCCCAGTTGCGTTTTTGCTCGATCAGCGCATGGAACTGCTTGTTGTTCAGGGCGGCGAAGATGCCGCCGGGGCGGTAGTCGCAGTCGATGGCGTAGCGGCTGATGCGGCTGCGAATGATCTCCGCGCCTTCGAACATCATGCTGCCGAGCAGGCGGGCGCTTTCCGCGCCGTAACGCTCTTCAATCACATCGATGTCGCGGCTGTAAGAGTTGACCAACTGGCCGCCGTTGCGGCCGCTGGCGCCGAAACCGATGCGCGCCGCTTCCAACACCACCACGTCGTAACCGGCTTCCACCAGGAACAGCGCGGAGGAGAGGCCGGTATAGCCGCCGCCGATCACGCAGACGTCGCATTCGATCGATTCATTCAGTTGCGGATAGGGCTGATGTGCGTTGGCCGTGGCCGCATAATAGCTTTTTACGTGTTCAGTCATGATGTAAGCCCTTATTCCAGCGAGATCCAGGTGGTTTTCAATTCGGTGAATTTGTCCAGCGCATGCAGCGATTTGTCGCGGCCGTTGCCGCTTTGCTTGTAACCGCCGAACGGCACGGTCATGTCGCCGTCGTTGTAGTTGTTGACGAACACCGTACCGGCCTTCAGTTGGCGCGCCATGCGGTGCGCGCGCGCCAGATCGCGGGTCCAGACCGCGGCACCGAGGCCGTAGTCGCTGTCGTTGGCCAGCTGCAGCGCCTGTTGCTCGTCGTCGAACGCCGTCACCGCCAGCACCGGGCCGAAGATTTCATCGCGCGCTACGCTCATGGCATTGTCCACCTGGGTGAGGATGGTCGGCCCCAGATAGCCGGCGTGGTCGCCCTGCGGATGGTCGCGCCCGTCGAGGAACAGCGCGGCGCCCTGGCTCAGCCCCCGATCGATATAGCCGGCCACTTTCTCGCAGTGGCCGCTGTCGATCAGCGTG
This sequence comes from Serratia sp. X3, assembly GCF_014982455.1. Lineage (NCBI taxonomy): Bacteria > Pseudomonadati > Pseudomonadota > Gammaproteobacteria > Enterobacterales > Yersiniaceae > Serratia > Serratia sp. X3. The sequence goes on along the minus strand of NZ_JADCNB010000001.1, from coordinate 1,675,345 downwards.
CCCATCACCGTGGCGGGATCGAGCGGGTCGCCGGGCACGAAGGCCGCCGCGTGTTTGCGCAGCGCCTGCAGGAACGCTTGCTCAATGCTCGCTTCGACCAAAAGGCGAGTGCCGGCGATGCACACCTGCCCCTGATTGTAGAAGATGCCGGCGGCGGCGCTGCGGGCGGCCTGATCCAGATCCGGGCAGTCGGCGAAGACGATGTTGGCGCTTTTGCCGCCGGCCTCCAGCCAGACGCGTTTCATGTTCGATTCGCCGGCGTAAATCATTAGCTGTTTCGCCACCAGCGTAGAGCCGGTAAAGGTGAGGGCGTCGACGTCGCGGTGCAGCGCCAGCGCCTTGCCGGCATCGTGGCCGTAGCCGGGCACCACGTTCAGCACGCCGTCCGGCAGCCCGGCCTGTTGCGCCAGTTTGCCGAGCAGGATGGCGCTCAGCGGCGATTTTTCGGAGGGTTTGAGCACCACGCTGTTGCCGGCGGCCAGCGCCGGGCCGAGCTTCCAGCAGGCCAGCAGCAACGGGAAGTTCCAGGGCACGATGGCGCCGACCACGCCGATCGGCTCGCGTTCGATCAGCGCCAGCGCGTCGCGACCGGTAGGGGCGATTTCGCCGTACACCTTATCGATCGCTTCGGCGTACCAGCGGATGCAGCGGATAGCGCCCGGCACGTCGTCGCGCAGGCTGTGACGAATCGGTTTGCCGGTGTCCAGCGTTTCCAGCAGCGCCAGCTCTTCGTGATGCTGTTCCATCAGCTCGGCGAAGCGCAGCAGCGTGGCTTTGCGCTGCGCCGGCGCGGCCTGGGCCCAGTCGCCGCGTTCAAAGGCGGTGCGCGCCGCGCTGACCGCCCGATCGATGTCGGCGGCTTCGCCGCGCGCGACCTGCGCCAGCTCACGGCGACCGGCGGGATCTTCGACGGCGAAACGTTTCCCCGCGGCGGCCGGCTGGTAGCGGCCGTCGATAAACAGCTGGTGCTCAATCTTCAGGGCCTGCGCCCGTTGTTGCCAATACTGCAAATGGTGAAAGTTCATGCCTGGCTCCGTTGATCAGAATGTCGTCGGCGTATGGGCGCTGATAATCCGGCAAATGCGCGCCGACGTGTTGCTGAAACTGTGGGGGATGCCGGTATTGATGGCGTAGCTCTGCCCGGCCTGCAGGTGATAGCTCTGGCCGTTGACCTGCAGCACCACTTCGCCTTCCAGCAGCGTGCCGATCTCTTCCCCCTGGTGTTTGATGCGCTCGCCGGTGGTGGTGCCCGGTTCGTAGGTCTCGATCATCATTGCCAGCGTGCGATTCGGATCGCCGTTATGGATCAGCTTCATCGATACGCCCTGGCTGCCGATCTCGATCAGGTCGTCGTTGTCTATAACGATCTGCGGCTCCGTCGGTTTTTCCGGTTCGGCGAAAAACGCCGACAGCGACAGACCGTATACCGTCAGCAGCTTTTGCAGCGTGCTGATGGCCGGGCTGACCTTGTCCTGCTCGATAGTACTGATGGCGCTGTGGGTTAACCCAGACAGTTCGGCGACCCGGCGCTGCGACAACCCCAATTGTTGACGGATCTGCGACAGACGTTTTCCCGGTGCCAAGCTGACGTCGCTCATGGGCGTTTTTCCTTTTGATAGTTCCGACAGGCGGTAATGAAACCATCAAACAACAGGCGCGACAGGGCGTACTCGTCGCTGTTCCACTCCGGGTGCCACTGCACGCCGAGCGCGAAGGGCTGATCGCGCACGCTGATCGCCTCCACCAGCCCGTCGGCGGCGTGCGCCTCGATGCGAACGCTCGCGCCCAGGGTTTTGGCGCCCTGGCCGTGCAGCGAGTTCACCCAGAATCTGTTGCAATCCGGTATCAGTTGCGAAAGCAGCCCCCCTTCCTGAACGGTGACCTCGTGGGCGGGGGCGTATTGCTGTTCCAGCGGCAGGTCGTGATCTTCACGATGCTCCAGCAGCTCGGGCAGTTCATACAGGCGGCGATGCAGGGTGCCTTGGGTGGCGACCACCATTTCCTGCATGCCGCGGCAAATGGCGAAAAGGGGAATGCGCCTGTCGAATGCCTGGCGGATCAGCGCCTGGCTCAACGCGTCTCGGCCAGGATCGGCGTCAGGCTCATCGCCGTTTTCACCATAAAGGTGCGGCTGCACATTACTGGGGCTGCCGGGCAACAGAATGCCGTCGAGGCGCGGCAACAGTTCCGCCAGCATTTCCGGCTCCGCCAGCGCGTGCGGCAGGGCGATCGGCAAGCCGCCGGCGGTGATAACGGCATTCAGGTACTTTTCTTGCAAGGTCTGTGTGAGGTGCCCGTTTAACCTATACCTGCACATGACGACGCCGATGACTGGTCTGTTAAATATATTGTCCATGCTATCCCCTTGGTACGTTCGAAATTATGAACGATAAGCTTCTCCACCGCCGATTTCGTTCAATATTCTATAAATCTAGCAGTCGATTGGCCAATATTCAAACCAAAAGTAACACTTGCAAAACAAATTTGTTTCATCTACGTTTCAATTGTGGGCATTATATTGAACAATACGGTCAATAAACATCGACGACAGCAAAACACAAACGGCGGGTGAACCATGCAGACCAACATCGTAGAAGTGGAAAACTTTGTTCAGCACAGTGAAGAGAGACGAAGTAGCGCGTTCCAGCGCGAAGTGAAGAAGTACCTGGAACGTTATCCGTTAACCCAACATGTCGACGTCCTGTTGACCGATCTGAACGGCAGCTTCCGCGGTAAACGCATCCCGGTCGGCGGTCTGAATAAGCTGGAAAAAGGCTGTTACTTCCCGGCGTCGGTATTTGCGATGGATATTCTCGGCAACGTGGTGGAAGAAGCCGGGTTGGGGCAGGAGCTGGGCGAGCCGGATCACGTGTGCGTGCCGGTACCGGGCACGCTGACGCCGTCGGCGGCGGATCCGCAATATATCGCGCAGGTGCTGCTCACCATGTTGGATGAAGATGGCACTCCCTTTGACGTTGAACCGCGCAATGTGCTGAACCGAGTGTGGCAGCGTTTGCGTCAGCGCGGGCTCTCCCCCGTGGTAGCGGTAGAGTTGGAGTTCTATCTCATCGATCGTCAACGCGATGCGGAAGGCTATCTGCAGCCGCCGTGCGCGCCGGGCACCCAGGAGCGCAACACCCAAAGCCAGGTGTACTCCGTCGATAACCTGAACCATTTCGCCGACGTGCTGAGCGAGATCGACGAACTGGCGCGCTTGCAGGGCATTCCGGCGGACGGCGCGGTGGCGGAGGCGTCGCCGGGGCAGTTCGAGGTCAACCTGCACCATACCGATGATGTGCTGCAGGCCTGCGACCATGCGTTGGCACTGAAGCGCTTGGTGCGCATGGTGGCCGAGAACCACAATATGCAGGCGACCTTTATGGCCAAGCCGTATGAAGAGCACGCCGGCAGCGGCATGCATGTGCACATCAGCATGCTGAATGCGCAAGGCGACAACGTGTTCGCCGATGACGACGGCGAAGATTCGGCGCTGCTGAAACAGGCGCTGGCGGGCATGATCGCCCTGATGCCGTCCTCGATGGCGCTGCTGGCGCCGAACGTCAACGCCTACCGCCGCTTCCAGCCCGGCATGTATGTGCCGACCCAGGCCTCCTGGGGACATAACAACCGCACCGTGGCGCTGCGCATTCCCTGCGGCGATCGCGATAACCACCGGGTGGAGTATCGCGTGGCGGGCGCCGACGCCAACCCGTATCTGGTGATGGCGACCATTCTGGCCGGCATCGTCTACGGCCTGGAAACCGCCTTGCCGCTGCCTGAGCCGGTGACCGGCAACGGGCTGGAGCAGGACGGGCTGCCGTTCCCGATCCGCCAGAGCGACGCCCTGTACGAGTTCGAACACCAGCCGGTGCTCAATGCGCTGCTGGGCGAACGCTTCAGCCATGTCTACCTGGCCTGCAAAACCGATGAGCTGGTGCAGTTCGAGCGCCTGATCACCGAAACCGAGATCGAGTGGATGCTGAAAAACGCCTGATCCCGCTCGCCCAACCATGACCGCGCGCGTCCGGCGCATTTCATCGGCTCTCCTGTGGCCGGTGAGGCTGCGCGCTGCGGTACAGAATTTCTTCTATCACGGCGTACAGGACGCCGACGAGGAAATAACCATGACTCAGTCATCCCCCTGCGCAGACGTTTGCCTGTGCCGCAGTGCCGACGGGCCGGTCGTCGGCCGCCCGACAGCGATCCCAACCCGTTTTTCCCGCCGCCTGAGCAGCAGTTTCCCCGCGGCCTCTCTGAATGACGTTGCACGGTTGACAGCAGAGGACCAAAAGGGGAAATGCCATGACGACTAAAGCCATCGACGGCGGCCTGGCGGGCAAACCGCAGCTGCGCAAATCCCTCAAGCTGTGGCAGGTGGTGATGATGGGCCTGGCCTATCTGACGCCGATGACGGTGTTCGACACCTTCGGCATCGTCTCCGGCCTCACCGACGGCCATGTGCCGACCTCCTACCTGCTGGCGCTGGCCGGCGTGCTGTTCACCGCCATCAGCTACGGCAAACTGGTGCGCCAGTTTCCCACCGCCGGCTCTGCCTATACCTATGCGCAGAAGGCGATCAATCCGCACGTCGGTTTCCTGGTGGGGTGGTCGTCGCTGCTGGACTATCTGTTCTTGCCGATGATCAACACGCTGCTGGCCAAGATCTACCTGACCGCGCTGTTCCCGGAGGTGCCGCCCTGGGTGTGGGTGGTGGGCTTCGTGATTCTGATCACCGCCATCAACCTGAAAAGCGTCAATCTGGTGGCCAACTTCAATACCCTGTTCGTACTGGCGCAGGTGGCGATCATTTTGGTGTTCATCTATCTGGTGGTACGCGGCCTGCACAACGGCGAGGGGATGGGCACGGTGTGGAGCCTGCGGCCGTTCCTCAGCGAGAATGCGCACCTGCTGCCGATCATTACCGGCGCCACCATCCTGTGCTTTTCGTTCCTCGGCTTCGATGCGGTGACTACGCTGTGCGAAGAGACGCCCGACGCCGCCAAGGTGATCCCGCGCGCCATCTTCCTGACCGCGCTGTACGGCGGGGTGATCTTTATCAGCGTGTCGTTCTTCATTCAGCTGTTTTTCCCGTCCATTCAACGCTTTCACCAGCCCGACGCCGCGCTGCCGGAGATTGCGCTGTACGTCGGCGGCAAACTGTTCCAGTCGATCTTCCTGTGCGTGACCTTTATCAATACGCTGGCCTCCGGCCTGGCGTCGCACGCCAGCGTGTCGCGCTTGCTGTACGTGATGGGGCGCGACAACGTGTTCCCGGAGAAATTCTTCGGCTATATCCATCCCAAATGGCGCACGCCGGCGCTGAACGTGCTGATGGTCGGGTTGGTGGCGTTGTCGGCGCTGTCGTTCGATCTGGTGACCGCCACGGCGCTGATCAACTTTGGCGCGCTGGTGGCCTTTACCTTCGTTAACCTGTCGGTGATCAGCCACTTCTTTATTCGCGAAGGGCGCAACAAAAGCTGGAAGGATCGTTTCAACTTCCTGTTCCTGCCGTTGGTGGGGGCGCTGACGGTGGGCGTGCTGTGGCTGAATCTGGAGAAGAGCTCGCTGACCATGGGATTGATCTGGGCGACGCTGGGCTTCGGCTATTTGGCCTGGCTGACCCGGCGTTTTCGCCAACCGCCGCCGCAGCTGGAGCGGCAACCGCAGCAATAAATTCACAGGCGGGAGTTTCCCGCCTTCCTTTTTGGCGCGAGCGGCAGTAGAGTGAAAAACCTGATAAAAAATAACCTATTGGACCTGCCTTATGCCCGTTTTGCCCTCGCGTACCCGCGCCACGCTGTTCGGTTTGTTGGCCATCGTGCTGTGGAGCAGCGTCGTCGGCCTGATCAGAAGCGTCAGCGAAGGGCTGGGGCCTGTCGGTGGCGCGGCGATGATCTACAGCGTCAGCGCGGCGTTCTTGCTGGTGGCGCTCGGCGTGCCGAAATGGCGCAGCTTTCCGCGGCCTTATCTGATCGTCGGCAGCCTGCTGTTCGTCAGCTACGAGATCTGCCTGTCGCTGTCGCTCGGCTACGCCAATACCCGCCTGCAGGCGATAGAAGTGGGCATGATCAACTACCTGTGGCCCTGTTTCACCGTACTGATGGCGCTGGCGCTCAACGGGCAAAAGGCGAAATGGTGGCTGCTGCCGGGGCTGTTGCTGTCGCTGTTCGGCATCGGCTGGATCATGAGCGGCGAGGGCGGCTGGTCACCGGCGCAGATGCTGGCCAACGTGCGCAGCAATCCGCTCAGCTATACGCTGGCGTTCAGCGGCGCGGTGATCTGGGCGCTGTATTGTAATCTGACCAAGAAGATCGCCCGGGGCAGCAACGGCGTGGTGCTGTTTATCGCGCTGACCGCGCTGGCGCTGTGGCTGAAGTACGCCTTCAGCGCGGAAAGCGGCATGCAGTTCAGCGTCGGCGTGACCGTGACGCTGCTGTGCGCCGGGGTGGCGATGGGGGCGGGGTATGCCGCCTGGAACGTCGGCATTCTGCACGGCAACATGACGCTGCTGGCGACCGTCTCCTATTTTACCCCGGTGCTGTCGGCGGTGTTCGCCGCGCTGGTGCTGCACACCTCGCTGACCGTCAATTTCTGGCAGGGCGTGGCGATGGTCACCCTGGGTTCGCTGATCTGTTGGCGGGCAACTCGCGGAAATTAACGGAAATTATCCGCCATCGCCGCAATGTTGAACTAGAATTTAACTAGCCATGTTGCCTGAAGGAACGACGACAATGAGAAGTGACATTCAATTTATTCAGCAGCCTGAAATCGACGTGCATCATTATGAACGCGGCGATACCGTGCGCCTGACCACGGCGAATTTGCGGCATGAATATCAGCTCGATGTTTATATTTTGCGCCGCGACGATAAGCTGATTTACGGTTCGGTCGTCGCGGCGGCGCCCAAAACCGATATTCCGGTCGCCAGCTGGGAGGTCAAAAACGGTGAAGAGGTCGTGTTTCGCCAGGAAAACATCGCCAAAGCGGTGCCGGCGGTAAACTGATTTCACGTTCCGCACTTTCTCCTGATGCTGATGAAGGCCGACGCTCGCGCGTCGGCTTTTTCTTTTCCACCTCGTGATGACGTCCTGATGTCATTTGGCTCAAAAACTGCGCTAAAAAACGCGACACATGACAAAAATCACAGCGAATGTGAATTTGCATGAAACATAATTTGACAAATGTGAACGCAATCGATTACCTATTCGCGAAATGCGTAACTGGATCACAGATTCTTACAGTCAGTGGTTTCTATAATGCGCGCGTCATCCGAGTTTCTGTGTGAAGACAACGCCAGGTGTCGGCAGACTCATTGTCATCTTTTCTAAACGGGCAGGAAATGGCCCTTTAAGCATGTGGTAATAAAATGAAAAAAATAGCTCTCGCAGCAGGTGTACTGCTCGCAGCGTCTTACAGTGCATCATCAATGGCTGATAGCAAAGACAGTCAATATGTCTCCGACTGGTGGCACCAGAGCGTTAACGTGGTGGGCAGCTACCACACCCGTTTCGGGCCGCAACTGAACAACGACGTGTATCTCGAATACGAAGCCTTCGCCAAGAAAGACTGGTTCGATTTCTACGGCTACGTTGACGTGCCGAAGTTCTTCGGCGTGGGCAACACCCCGGATCGCGGCATCTGGAACAAAGGTTCCCCGCTGTTTATGGAGATTGAACCACGCTTCTCCATCGACAAACTGACCGGCACCGACCTGAGCTTCGGTCCGTTCAAAGAGTGGTACTTCGCCAACAACTACATCTATGACCTGGGCCACAACGCCGACGGTCGTCAAAACACCTGGTACATGGGCCTGGGTACCGATATCGACACCGGCCTGCCGATGAGCCTGTCGATGAACATCTATGCCAAGTACCAGTGGGAAAACTACCAGGCTGCCAATGAGAACAGCTGGGACGGTTACCGCTTCAAGGTGAAGTACTTCGTGCCGCTGACCCAGGTGTGGGGCGGCAACCTGAGCTACATCGGCTTCACCAACTTCGACTTCGGCTCCGATCTGGGCAAGGACAGTGGTAACGCGATCAACGGCAAACAGGTACGCACCGGCAACTCGATCGCCTCCAGCCACATTTTGGCGCTGAACTACGATCATTGGCACTATTCTTTCGTGGCGCGTTATTTCCATAACGGCGGCCAGTGGCAGGATGGCGCGGATATCGGTACGCCGCAGGGCCCGATCAAGTCTACCGGTTGGGGTTACTACCTCGTGGTCGGCTATAACTTCTGATTTTCCGTGTTATCAGAAACAGAAAACCCCGCCTGGCGGGGTTTTTTTTCGTCATCACTGGGCTTGTTCTACCGGGAGATGCCTCACCGGCATAAACAGCCTGCCTTTGATCACGTGACATTCATTATTTATCCAACTAATGATTTGTTCACGGCTGACGCCTTCCGACTGCGCATAACGATGAAGATCGCCGTTAAAGTGCCGAGTGATGTATTCCATGAGGGTCATTTGCACGTCTTTTGCTCCTGAACGCCCACCCGTTGCCAGCCTGGCCACCGCGGGAGGTTAAGGTTTCTCAGACAGCGAATGTAAATTATCGGCAACGAAATCTCAACATAAAGCACCAAATAGGGGCGACGCCGGTGGGAAAAAGAATCCCGCACGGAAAGGCGGGAAGTGTTCGATATTATCATTCTGGATGATAAGAATAAGATTTGAGGTGCGACGAAAAAGAGCACGCTAACTCTTTTTTGTTACCGTCCCACGCTAGCGGAAGGCTTATTTTTCTTCAAGAAAAATCGGGGGTAGATTTCGGAATTCTCGAGGCGTTTTGCGTTAAAACAAGAGAGTGGCGCGAATGCCGTAAAACCGCACTGTCATCTCGGAGTTTTCCTTATACTTTGCCCGGAAAAGGCCAACTATAGTAAACAGAGTCCCCCACGCAGGAATACACAACATGAACAAACGTCGTACGACTCTCACGGTGTTGGCACTGATTGCATCGCTGGGGTTGTCATCCGCCCCGGCCATGGCCGACAAAGGCGGCAATGGTAACGGCAACGGGCATGGCAACAGCGGCAATCATGGCAATAACGGTAACCACGGCAACAATGGCAATCACGGCAACAAAGATAAAGGCGACTATAGAGACTATAGAAACGACGACAATCTGGTTTCCGTCAGCCTCTCGCGCGACCGCGCCCGTTCGCTGGCGCACACCTACGGGCTGACCGGCTACCGCTCGTTGCCGCCGGGCATCGCCAAGAATCTGGCGCGCGGCAAACCGCTGCCGCCGGGCATCGCCAAAAAAATGGTGCCGTCTTCGATGCTGCGTGAACTGCCGCAGTATCCGGGTTATGAATGGCGCATCGCCGGCGACGATCTGGTGCTGGTCGCGCTCAGCACCGCAATTGTGGCTTCCGTCATCAACGGCGTGTTCGACTAACGCCGGTTGGGTCTCATCGGGCCTCGCTGCGGCGGGGCCTTTTTTATTTGCCCGCGCGGGGCTGACGTGGTGAACTTGGCGCCTGACCTTTTCACTGCATCATAAGGGAGGCGCCATGTTCAGGGCGTTATTGATAGCGTGTTGCCTGACCAGTTTTCCGGCGTTGGCGGGCGGCGGCGCCGCTATCGGCGAGCTGGTGAACCAACGGCTGTCGTTGATGAAAGACGTGGCCGGTTACAAGGCGCAGCAGCATTTGCCGATCGAAGATCTGGCGCAGGAGGCGAAGGTGTTGGCCAACGCGCAGGCGGAAGCGGGGCGTTTGGGGCTGGAGCCGGCGTCGGTGCGGCCTTTTATCACCGCGCAGATGGACGCCGCCAAGGCGATTCAGTACCGCTATCGCGCCGACTGGTTGGCGAGCCCGGAAAACGATTGGCAGCCGCGCCCGCTGGCGCAGGTGCGGGTGCAGATCGGGCAACTGAGCAGCCGGATACTGCAGCGTTTGGCGGCGCAGCTGCGCGCCGGCCCGCTCGACGCGGCGGATCGGGCGGCGTTTATGGCGTCCGTGGAACAGGTGAATCTCAGCGCCGCCGACAAACGGCGGCTGGCGGATGCGCTGCTGGCGGTCAAAGCCGACAGCGCGCGCTGATCGTCAGTCGCGGCCGACGGTGCTGCGGCGGAAGGTCAGCATCCGGCTGCGGTTGGCGATGAGATCCACGTTGTAACCGCGGAAATAGAGGCAAAAGCGTTTCAACCACGGGCCGTCCTGGCACTCCACCAGCATGCGGCCCTGGCCCAGCGGGCTGAGCGTGCCGGTCTGTGCCGCCGGGCCGACGCCGATATGCACCCGATTGCCGCGAATTTCAAAGGCGGTGCGATAGTGCGGGTGGTACCACAGCCCCTGCACATGCTTCAGGCAGTCGCCGTTGGCCGTGACCGGCAGGAAACGGCGCGCCACGTGGCCGACCTCGCCCTCGACCGCTTCGCCGGTCCACTTCAATTTGATTGGCATATGGGCGGACAGCGACACCGCATAGCCGTCTTCGCCCTGATACAGCGGTTCGCCGCTGCCCAGATAGGCCAGGTTGCCGTCTTTGACTTCCAGCCAGTGCGGCTCCGCCAGCGTGGCGTAGAGGCCGTCGGGGATCGCCGCGCTGCGCTGCGGCAGCGGTTCGCCCAGCAGCGTCGCCATCACCTGCAAGGCCATGCCGAAACTGTCGCAATCTTCGCGGTTGGCCACCAGCGCGACGCCGGCCTGACGGTCGGGCGCCAGCAGGAAATAGGTTTTGTAACCGGCATGGGAGCCGCCGTGGCCCAGCAGGCTGCGGCGGCCCAGCGGCGTGCGCGCCAGCCCCAGGCCATAGGCGCTGAGTTGGCCCTGATTGAGGCGGCGCGGCGCGCTGAGTTGCGCCAGCACGCCCTGGCCGGGGCCTTGGTCTGCCAATAGCGTTTGCAGCCAGCGGGTGAGGGCGTTGACGCTGCCGGTCAGGCAGCCGGAGGCGGAAAGGTGCAGGCCGGCGCTGGCGTGTTGCCAGCCCTGCGGCGCCCGCCAGTAACCCGGCACCAACCCCGGCACTACGTCGAACCAGCTTTCCGGCGCCCGCATCTGCACCTGCAGCGGCTGGGCGATATGCCGTTGCACCAACTGGTCGAAATCATAGCCTTTGCTGCGCAGCGCGGCCTCCAGCAGCCGATAGCCGGTATTGCTGTAGGCGATCTCGCTGCCGGCCTCATAGTTCAATCTTTCCAGCCCCTCGACAAACTGCATCACCGGCTGCGCTTCGCTGACGGCGTGCAGCGATATGCCCAGCAAGCCGAGCGTTTCGCGCACGTCGGGCAGGCCGCCGGTCATGTCCAGCGCCTGGCCGACGGTGACGTCCGCCAGCGCAGGCTGCAGGGCGGGGAGCAGATCGCCCAGGCGTTGCTCCAGCCGAACGGTGCGATCGGTGGCGTTCAGCGCCAGCGCGGCGAAGATATGCTTGGTCACTGAGGCGTAGCGCACCACGCTGTCGGCGGTGAAGGGGGTGTTCTGCGCCAGATCGGCCAGGCCGGCACAGGCGGTGGCGCGGAGTTGTTCGGCGTCAAACAGGGTGATGGCGCCGCCGGGTTCGCCACGCCGTTGCCAGCCGGCCAGCAGTTGTTCGGCGACGGCGCCGGCAGCGCGCCAGTTTAACGGTGTTACAGACATAGGGCCTCCAGAGAGATATTCGAAACGGGCCAATTGGCCACAGGCCGCCCGGTGCTGACGATGAGCACGGGCTTTTGGGCTGATTGTGGCGCAGTGCGTTTTTCGTCGGCCGCTGTTTTGTGCGCTGTTTGGACCAGTTAGCGGGGAATCACGCGAAACTTTGATATAGCGCGCAGATTGCTGCTGGCGTTGCGGTTAAAGGCAGCAGAAAAACAGGCGCCCGGCGGCGCCTGTAAAGGGGGATCAGTTCAGCCTGGCGGCGCCGTCCAACAGGCTTTCAATCATCTGCTTGAGCAGACGCTGCAGCGAGGCGGCGCGCTGCGGTTCGAACGCGAAAGGATACTGTTCGGACATGTAGTTGACCTGCGCCAGCTCGAGCTGGATCGCATGCTGTTGCTGCTGCGGTTGACCGTAGGCGCGGGTGATGTAACCGCCCTTGAAGCGGCCGTTCAGCACGTGGGTGTACTGCTGTTGCTGCTCGCAGCAGGCGACCAGCCGATCGCTCAGCGCCTGGGCGCAGCTTTCGCCGCCGTTGGTGCCGAGGTTGAGATCCGGCAGTTTGCCGTCGAACAGCCGCGGGATCACCGAGGCGATGGAGTGCGCGTCGAACAGCAACGCATAACCGTGCCGCGCTTTGAGGCGCGCCAGCTCGTTTTGCAGCTGCTGATGATAAGGTTGCCAAATCTGCTGCAGATAGCCGGCGCGTTCTGCGTCCGTCGGCGCTTTGCCCGGCAGGAAGCTTGGGCGGCCGTCGAACAGCACGTCGGGATACAGACCGGTGGTGGCGGTGGTGTACAGCGGTTTGTCGTCCGCCGGGCGGTTCAGATCGATGACGAAGCGCGAATAGTTGCCGACCAGTACGCTGGCGCCCATCGCCCGGGCGAAGTCGTACAGTTGCGGAATGTGCCAGTCGGTATCGGGCAGCGGGCGAGCGTCGTCGGTCAGCCCGGCCTCGACCGCCGGTGTCAGTTGTGTGCCGGCGTGCGGGATGCTGATCAGCAGCGGCAGGCTGCCGGTCTGGAAGCTAAAAGGATCGCGAATGGTCATTGACGTACTTCTCCTCGGAAAATCACCGTACAGGGCAGCTGGCCGCCCAACCAATAAGCCAGTTCCGCCGGCCGCGACAGCGGCCAGTGAACGAAGTCCGCCACCTTGCCGGTTTCCAGCGTGCCGTGGCTGTGCTGCAGCCCCAGCGCTTTGGCGGCGTGGGTGGTGACGCCCGCGAGCGCTTCTTCCGGCGTCAGGCGGAACAGCGTGCAGGCCATGTTGATCATCAGGCGCAGCGACAGCGCCGGCGACGTGCCGGGATTGGCGTCGCTGGCGATCGCCATCGCCACGTGGTGCTTGCGGAACAGCTCCACCGGCGGGCACTGGGTTTCGCGCAGCAGGTAGTAGGCGCCGGGCAGCAGCACCGCCACGGTGCCGGCGTCGCCCATGGCGCGGGCATCTTGTTCGGTGGCGTATTCGAGATGGTCGGCGGAGAGCGCGTGATGGCGCGCCGCCAGTGTGCTGCCGCCGAGGGCGGAGAGCTGCTCGGCGTGCAGTTTGACCGGCAGACCGGCGGCTTCGGCGGCGGCGAAGACCCGCTCCACCTGCGCCGGTGAGAACGCCAGATGTTCGCAAAAGGCGTCAACCGCATCCGCCAGGCCGGCGGCGGCCGCCTGCGGGATGATGGTATCGCAGACCAGATTGATGTAGTCGTCGGCGCGGTTGGCGTATTCCGGCGGCAGCGCATGGGCCGCCAGACAGGTGGTTTTCACCTCGACCGGCAGCAGCTCGCCCAGTTTGCGCGCCACCCGCAGCATTTTCAGCTCGCTTTCCGGGCTGAGACCGTAGCCGGATTTGATTTCCACGCAGGTGACGCCTTCCGCCAGCAGCGGCCGCAGGCGGAACAGCGCCTGCTCCAGCAGCAACGCTTCGTCGGCCTCGCGGGTGGCTTTCACGGTGGAGATGATGCCGCCGCCCTGCGCGGCGATGTCGGCGTAGCTTACGCCGTTCAGCCGCTGTTCGAACTCGCCGCTGCGATTGCCGCCGAACACCAGGTGGGTGTGGCAGTCAACAAAGCCGGGGGTGATGATGCCGCCGTCGAATTTCACCGTTTCGTCCGCGATAAGATCGGGCGGCAGCGCCGCATGTTCGCCAATCCAGACGATCTTACCGTCGCGTACGGCGATCGCGCCGTCGGTCAGGGTGTGATATTTGCCGTCGCGCATGGTGACGATATCGGCGCCGTGCCACAGGCTGTCACAGTGAATCTCAGACGTCATTGCTTTCCTCCGTCGGAGCCGCAGCTCCCACATGGTTGTATATACAATTAAAAACAACCTAACGCATTCACCGGGATGTCACAAGAGGCGGGAGAGATTTTGTTATCAGGATGTGATCGACAACGGAGATGCGGGCGCAGGGCGCGCCCGCCGGGGATCAGACTTCGCTGGTGAAGCGGCCGAACAGCTGGTAACGGCTGCCGGGATACAGCAGCCGGGCCGAGGTCACCACGGTTTTGCCGGACCAGGTGCGGCGGTGGATCAGCAGGCCGGGTTCGTGGTCCTCCAGCTGCAGCAGCTCGCGTTCGCGCCGGGTCGGGAGCACCGCTTCGACGATGTGTTCGCCGGCGGTCAGCGGCGCGGCCTGCGTCAGATAGGTGTAGGGCGTGACGCGGTCGAAATCCTGCTTCAGATAATCCGGCGCCACCAGCGGATTGACGCAGCGGTCTTCCACCTGCACCGGCACGTCGTTTTCGTAATGCACGATCTGCGAATAGAACAGCCGTTGGCCTGGCTGGATGCCGAGCGCCGCCGCCTCTTCCTCGCTGGCCGGGCGGGCCTTCAGCTCGAGGATCTTGCTGCTGTGGCGATGACCGCGCGCGGCGATCTCATCGGCGATGTTGTGCACTTCCAGCAGCGCGGTGTGTGCCTTGGCTTCGGCGACGAAGGTGCCGACGCCCTGCATGCGGATCAGAAAACCTTCGCTGGTCAACTCGCGCAGCGCGCGGTTGATGGTCATGCGGCTGACGCCCAGTTCCGCCACCAGTTCACTTTCGGAGGGCACGCGCTGGTGCGGTTGCCAGTGCCCCGCACGGATTTGATTCACGATCGCCTGTTTGACCCGTTGGTAGATCGGGGCGGGGGCATCGCTCATTGCAGCCGCCAGTTGTAACACGGTCTGTTGTTCAGCCACGACGTTAACCTCGTCAAATAAAAAAATAATAACACCAGTTTACTGTTGATGTCGGCGTATGTATATGTATATACAACTAGTGGCCGTCGCGCCAGAAACTTGCCGGCGACCGCCAAAAATTCCTGAAGACGCGCCATCGCCGCGCCTTATTCGCCGTTACATTAACCGTGGAATACTGCCATGCCTGCTTATTTTGCCCCACGCGCTTTGCTCCCTGAGGGCTGGGCGCATAACGTCCGGCTGGACGTCGATGCGCAAGGTTATCTGACTCAAGTTACCGCCAACGCTGAACCGCAAGGCTGCACCCGGCTGCACGGCGATGCGGTGCCGGGCATGCCGAACCTGCACTCCCACGCCTTTCAGCGCGCGATGGCCGGGTTGGCGGAAGTGGCGGGCAACCCGCAGGACAGCTTCTGGACCTGGCGCGATCTGATGTATCGGCTGGTGCAGCGCCTGACGCCGGAGCAGGTGGAGGTGGTCGCCCGTCAACTGTATATCGAAATGCTCAAGGGCGGATATACCCAGGTGGCCGAATTCCACTACCTGCATCACGACGCCGACGGCAAGCCTTACGCCGATCGCGGTGAGATGACCGGCCGCCTCAGCGAGGCCGCGCATCAGGCCGGCATCGGCATGACGATGCTGCCGGTGCTGTACAGTTACGCCGGTTTTGGCGCCCAGCCGGCCCAGCCGGGGCAGAAACGGTTTATCCAGGATGCCGAAGGCTATTTGCAACAGCAGCAGGTGATTGCTCGCCAATTGGCGGATCGCCCGTTGCAGAATCACGGTCTGTGTTTCCATTCGCTGCGCGCGGTGGAACTTGGCCAGATGCAACAGATTTTGGCCGCGTCGGATCGCACCTTGCCGGTGCACATTCATATCGCCGAGCAGCAAAAAGAGGTGAACGACTGCCTGGCGTGGAGCGGGCAGCGCCCGGTGGCCTGGCTGTATGACCATCTGCCGGTGGATCAGCGCTGGTGTCTGGTGCACGCCACCCATCTGGATCGCGATGAGCTGGAAGCGCTGGCGCGCAGTCGCGCGGTGGCCGGCCTGTGCCCGACCACCGAAGCCAACCTCGGCGACGGCATTTTCCCCGGCGACGCCTATCTGCAGCAGCAGGGGCGCTGGGGCATCGGCTCCGATAGCCACGTTTCGCTCAACGTGGTGGAAGAGCTGCGCTGGTTTGAATATGGGCAGCGGCTGCGCGATCAGCGCCGCAATCGCCTGACGACACCGCAGCAATCGGCGGTGGGCGATGTGCTGTATCACCAGGCGCTGCAAGGCGGCGCGCAGGCGTGCGGCGCGCCGATTGGCCGCTTGCAGAGCGGCTATCGCGCCGACTGGCTGGTGCTGGACGGCGACGATCCGTATTTGGCGGCGGCGCCGGATGCCTCGATCCTCAACCGCTGGCTGTTCGCCGGCGGCAAAGAGCAAATTCGCGACGTGTTCGTCGGCGGCCGACAGATGATCGAGCAGGGGCGGCACGCGCTGCAGCAGCAGAGCAGCGCCGCGTTCCTGCAGGTGCTGAAAACCTTTCAGCAGGAGGCGTGATGAGCCTGACCCGTTTTAATTTCGCTGGGTTGCCGGTCAGCCCGTGGCGCAACGGCGGCGGGGAAACCCGTGAAATCGTCAGTTGGCCGCCGGGCGAGCCGGATTTCGACTGGCGCGCCAGCATCGCCACCATCGCGCAGGACGGGCCGTTTTCCGCCTTTGCAGGCATTGACCGTTCGATCACGCTGCTGGAAGGCGACGGCGTGCGGCTGTTCAGCGCCGGGCATATCGACCATCAGTTGGCGCGTATCGGGGAGCCGTTCGCCTTTTCCGGCGACGTGGCGCTGGAAGCGACGCTGCTGGGTGGCGCCAGTCAGGATTTCAACATCATGACGCGCCGCGGCCGGCTAGCGGCGCAGGTGCAACGCAGCGCCGAGCCGCTAACCTTGCCGCCGGGACGGGCGGGGGTGCTGTATGTGCTGAGCGGGCTCTGGTCGCTGCCGGGGGGCGGCGAACTGAACGCGCGCGAGGGCGTCTGGTGGACGGCATCGGCGGCGGGGGGCGACGTGGCGCCGTTGAGGGCTGGCAGCGTTATCCTGTGGGCGAACATCACAGCCTGCTAACGCAGAGTAGAGTCCTGCGCCCGGTTATGGGATTATTCACTTTTCCCCATTAATCATAAAGAAGGGCGCATGGCTTCGCTGAAAGACGTCGCAAAACTTGCCGGAGTCTCGTTGATGACGGTGTCCCGCGCCATCAATGACCCCGGCAAGCTGCGGCCGGAAACCTACCGCCGCGTCAAACAGGCTATCGATCGGTTGGACTATGTGCCGGATCTGTCGGCGCGGCGTATTCGCGGTGACGGAAATCGCGTGCAGACGCTCGGCGTGCTGGCGCTGGACACCGCCACGACGCCGTTCTCGGTGGAAATGATCCTGTCGATTGAAAAAACCGCGCGCGAGCGAGGCTGGAACAGCTTCGTCGTCAACCTGTTCGCCGACGACAACGCCGAGCAGACCGTCGATCTGCTGCTGGCGCATCGGCCGGATGGGGTGATCTTCACCACGATGGGGCTGCGTGAGGTGACGCTGCCGGCCAAACTGCTGGACAAAAAGCTGGTGTTGGCCAACTGCGTCAGCCCGGCGCATTCGATCGCCAGCTACATTCCTGATGACGAGCAAGGGCAGTATGACGCCACGCGCACGCTGATCGCCAAAGGCTATCGCGCGCCTTTGTGCATTCATTTACCGGCGGATACGCTGGCGGCGGGGCTGCGCCGCCGCGGTCTGGAACGCGCCTGGCGCGAAGCGGGGCGCGATGTTGAACAGCTGCGGCAGTATCATCTCGATCTGAGCGCCGGCGATCAAAGCTATCGCGACTGCGTAGCGTTGCTGGAACGGCATTTTTCCGCCGGCCGGCGTGATTGCGATGTCGTGGTGTGCGGGAACGATCGGATAGCGTTTCTGGCGTATCAGGTATTGCTGGCGCAAGGATGGCGGATACCGCAGCAGGTGGCGGTGCTGGGCTACGATAATATGGTCGGCACCGGCGAGCTGTTCCTGCCGGCATTGACGACGGTGCAGCTGCCGCATTATGAACTGGGTCGCCTTGCGGCGCTGCATGTGATTGAGCGGCGGGAACAGCGTGATACGGTGAAAGTGCCTTGCCCGCTGCTGGAACGTGGTTCGCTGTAACCGCACCGGGGGCGTCGCTGCGCGCCCGGTGCTCATTCCCACTATCCCCAGATGCTAGCCAGCTGCCATCCCGTGATGGGCTCGAACAGCGCCCGGCCGCCTTCGGCGAACAGGCTGAGACGGCGATCGCCCGCCGTCGGATAGATGCGGCTGGTCAGGCAGGCCTGCCCCTGATTAACGAAGATCTCCAGCGAGGAGCGATCGATAAAGATCCGCAGCGACAGGATGTCACCCTCCGGCAGCGGCACGCTGCGGCAGGTGCACAGCGCCGGGTGTTCATTAAAACGCTCCAGCACCAGTCGGTGTGACTGATTGTCGACGAACAGCCGCGCCGCACTCCCAATGGCCAGCCCGTATCGCTCGGCGTCGCTGTCGGCCGGTCTCAACGTCAGGATGAGCTCCTGCATATCGTTCGTCAGCTGCAGATGCTGATTGGTCAGCGACTGCGCCAAAAACGAGTGCGATTCTCGGCGCAGCGCCGCCAGTTCACGCGCCGGATTCATGCGGACGCTGCCGTCGGCGGCCAGCGTCAGCTCGCGTGGCAGGGTGAGGGCGCCGGCCCAGCGGTGCGCTTTGCTGGGCATCGGTGATTCCCACATATCCATCCAGGCAAACAGCAGCCGGCGGCCGTCGGCGGCGGTGAAGGTCTGCGGCGCATAGAAATCGTGGCCGGCATCCAGCTCGCAGAAGGGCTGGGTTACCGTAAAGTCGCCGTCCGACCGCCAATGGCCGAGCAGATAGCCGCTCTGGAAGCGATTGCGGTAGCGGTAGCCCTGCGCCGCCAGCCCCTGCGGCGAAAACAGCAGCAGGTGTTGCTCGCCCAGCGGGAAGAAATCCGGGCATTCCCACATATAGCCCTGATGCGCCGTTTGCGCGCCGGCCAGCACTCGATCGAAGCGCCAGGCGCGCAGGTCGGCAGAACGGTACAGGCGCACCTGGCCCAGGCCGTTTTCTTTGGCGCCGACCACCAGCCACCATTCGCCGTTTTCGCGCCAGACTTTCGGATCGCGAAAATGCTGAATGCCGTCCGGCGGGGCCAGTACCGGCCCGTGTTTGACGAAGCGTATGCCGTCTTCGCTGGTGGCCAGACATTGCACTTCCCGCACCTGGCTGTCGTCACCGGGTTCGCCCAACCACACGTGGCCGGTGTAAAGCAACGTCAGCACGCCGTTGTCATCCACGGCGCAGCCGGAAAAACAACCGTCTTGGTCATAGGGCGCATCGGGCGCCAGGGCGATGGGCTGGTGCTGCCAGCGGATCAGATCGCGGCTGGTCGCATGCCCCCAGTGCATGGGCCCCCAGTGCTCGCTATGGGGATGATGTTGGAAGAACGCATGATAGACGCCGTCAATACAGATCAGGCCGTTGGGATCGTTGATCCAGCCGGCGGCCGGTGCGAGATGGAACTGCGGATAATAATCTTCTCGGCGCTCTGCGCACAGGGCTTCGACCGCATGGTCGGCTTGAGCTAAAGCAGTGTTCATTGGACAGACTCACTTGATTTAATGGCGGATGGAAAGGGCGTTGCCGTGGCGGAGCGTTCGCCGCGCAGCAAGAAACAGGAGACAAGCGTGGTGGCGGCGACCGCGCAGCCCATCAGCAGATAGGTATCGGCAAAGCCGATGCGGTCATAACCGTAGCCCGCCAGCGGCGACAGGAAGCTGGCCATCACCTGGGTGATGAACTGGAAGCCTACCAGGTACAGCGTGGAGGAGAGTCGGCTGTCGAAGCGGCTGGCGATGTATTTGAAGATAGCGATCAGCAGGATTGGCAATTCTACGGCGTGCAGCAGTTTCATGGCGGAGATCATCAGGGCGCCGCTGACCAACCCGGAACCGAACATGCGCAGCGCCATCACGCTGCCCGCCAGCAACAGCCCCTGCTTGGCGCCGATACGGTTCACCAGCAGCGGGGCCAGGAACATGCCGCCGGCTTCGAGGAAGACCTGCAGCGAGTTGAGAAAACCGTACATCTCGTTGCCCTGTGCGCGAGAAGCGAACTGTGAAGCGAAGTAGACAGAAAATTGCTGATCGAAAACGTTGTATACGCTGATCCCCAGCACAAACACCACCAGCGCCCAGAAGCCCGGCATACGCAGCAGCGCCAGCGCATCCTGCAGCCGCAGGTTCTCCGGTTTGCCGAACGCCAGGCCGGCCATGGCGTTCGGCTTCAGCTCGCGCACCTGGCTGAGCAGCAACAGGAATACCACGGCGGCGGCGGAGGCCAGCCAGAAATTGATGTTCGGATTGATATTGAAGATAAAACCGGCCACAAAGGTGGCACTGGCCCAGCCGAGCGAGCCCCACATGCGGGCGCGGCCGAACTCAAAACCGCTGATGCGGCTGACGCGCTCGGTATAAGACTCCAGCGCGCCGATGCCGGCGAAGAAGGTCGCGCCGATGAACAGCCCGCCGACCAACGCACCCAGCGGCAGGCTGCTCGCCAGCAGCGGGGCATAAACGTAGATAAAGAACGGGCCGGTCAGCAGCAGCATTACGCCGAGAAACTGCAGCAGGTGTTTGCGCAGCCCAAGTTTGTCCTGAATAAAGCCGTACAACGGCTGTGCGCACAGCGCCACCAGCGAGATGGCGGAGAAGATCAGGCCGGTCTCGGCGCCTTTCAGCCCGATCTTTTGATTCAGCCACAGCGAGATCAGCGAAAAGCTGGAAGACCAGGTGAAGAAAAAGAAGAACAGCAGGCCGCTGAGCAGCACGTAATATTTTTTGGTTTCGCGGTTCATGGGTAGGGCCCCGGTGAGTGAAGTTAGCTCTATTGTTAACGTTAACTCGCAAAGGGATGAAGCTAGCAGATATCACGCGTGCGATGTTAATCACAAAAGTTAACGTTAACATTATTGCGTTGTGATCATTGTCACGAGTTGGAATGGGGGCGATGCGCCCCGAAGGATTAACGTTCGTTCAGCGAACGCAGATGATCGTCGCGGCGCAGCGTCATCAGCGCAAACAGGCTGACCACCGACGTGGCGACCACGTAGTAGGCGGGAATGTCGATATTGCCGGTCTGTTTGATGAGGCCGGTGATAATCAGCCCGGCCGAGCCGGAAAACACCGCATTGGACAGCGAGTAAGCCAGCCCCAGGCCGGTATAGCGCACCCGGGTCGGGAACATCTCCGCCAGCATCGCTGGGCCGGGACCGGCCAGCAGGCCGACCACGGCGCCGGCGATCATCACTGCCAGTCCTTTGATCCACAGTGAGCTCTGCGCATCCTGCAACAGGTGCAGCAGTGGGAAGGTGAACAGGATCACCGCCGCCACCGCCGTCAGCATCACCGTTTTACGCCCCAGCCTGTCGCTGATGATGCCCGCCGGCAGGATGGTCAGGGCGAAACCGACGTTGGCCAGCACCGTCGCCACCAGCGCCTGCTGGAAGGTGGCGTGCAGCGAAGTTTGCAAATAGGAAGGCATCACCACCAGGAAGGTATAGCCGGCGGCTGACCAGCCCATCATGCGGCCGATGCCGATCAGAATGGTTTTCACCACGCCGCTCAGTTTCGCTTCCTGCGGTGTGGCGGCCTGTTCCGCGCGTTGCTGCGCCTGGGTAAACGTCGGCGTTTCCTCAAGCTTGAGCCGCAGCCACAGCGCCACGGCGCCCATCGGCAGCGCCAGCAGGAAGGGAATGCGCCAGCCCCAGTCATGCAACTGCTGCACGCTCAGCAGCGCGGCCAGCAGCGCCACCAGCCCGGCGCCGGCCAACAGGCCGAGCGCGACGGTCAGCGATTGCCAGGCGCCGAACAGCCCGCGCTTGCCCTTTGGGGCGAACTCGGTCATCAGCGACACGGCGCCGCCGAATTCGCCGCCGGCGAACAGCCCCTGGAACATGCGCAGCAGCGTCAGCAGCAGCGGGGCGGCGACGCCGATCGAGGCATAGGTCGGCATGACGCCGATCAACGCCGTCGCCAGCGTCATCAGCAGCAGGACCGCAATCAGCGTCGGACGACGGCCGATGCGATCGCCGATGCGGCCGAAGATCACCGCGCCGATCGGCCGGCAGAAGAACGCCAGCGCGAAGGCGGCGTAGGTGAGGATCAGGCTGGTGATTTCATTTTCACCCTGCAACGTGAAAAAATTGGCGGCGATGACGGTGGCCAGAAAACCGTATACCCCGAACTCATACCATTCGATAAAGTTGCCGACCGAGCCGGCCAGCAACGCCTGACGCGACCGGCGCGCGTCGAGAGTCTGTTGATTCATCCCCGTTCCCATACATTTGAATTATTGTTCGTCAGTTCTAAATTTATACGACAAAACAATCAATTGATTTCAGCGGGAACTGTGAGGCGCGATTCACCAGAGCAACGGCGCCGGCTCGCGGCCGTTTTCGGCGTAGTACAGCGAGGGCAGGAACTGCGCCAGATAGCTGAACTCGTTGTAGCAGTGGCGCATCAGGTTAAACCCGATGTCGTCCGACAGTTCGTCGTGGGCGTTGGCGCAGGCTTTACCCAGCAGGAAACGGCTGCGCAGCACGCACCCGTAGGGCGTATCGCGCGCCAGATGCAGCATTTCGCCGTCGCAGGGATCGCCGTTGTCATCCAACGCCACCTGGTCGCCGAAGCCGATGCGCGCGCACACGGCGACGGAGAGCGCCTGCGCGTCACGTGCCTGGCGCAGCGGCTGCGGCGCGAAGAAGTCCTCGGCGGCGTGGAATTTGAGGCGCGCCGCGACCGGTGGCAGCTCCGCCAGCCATTCGACCGCTTCGATGCTGGCGCCGACGTAGCTTTCCCCTTTTTTCCAATGGCGGTCCCAGCCGCGATGTTCGACGTGATCGTGCGGGTGCCACCAGTTGATGTGCTGCGTGTTCTCAAAGAAGGTGAACCACCAGTCCAGCATGCGCCCCTTGCAGCCGTGCAGATCGGTACGGACCGCGACGGTCAGCAAACCGTCGGCGCTGCGACTCAGCCCCATCTCCAGTCGCAGCGGTTCAGGTTTGAGCAACTCGTTGATATCGTTAACGCCCCACGGCGCCAGCAGGGAAGGATGTGTCATAATGGGTTCCTGTTTTATTTTGGAAACGAATTGTGTTTCCAAAATAAAGTTATGCCGCTATGCTGAGTCTGTCAATGCTTGTGAGGAATAAATATGGCGAACCCGAATGAAGAACCGCTGCGTGCTCGCGGCCGGCCTGCCACGCCGGAAACGGCGCTGCGCGCCGCGCTGACGCAGGCGACGCTGGCGCTGCTGCTCGACGGCGGATACGCCGCGGCAACGGTGGAGGCGGTGGCGAAACGCGCCGGGGTGGCTAAAAAAACCCTGTATCGCTTTGCGGCCAATCGCGACGAACTGGTGGCGCAGGTGGTGAGCGGCTGGACCGAGGCGTTTCAGCCGGCCTTCGCCCAGGATGCCGGGCGGTGGGAGGCGGTGGCGCCGCTGTTGGAAAAAGGGCTGAAGGCGGTGGCGCAGCAGGTATTGAGCGCCGAAGCGGTGGGGATGTTTCGGCTGCTGCAAAGCGAGTTTCCGGGGCGCGAGGCGCTGCTGGACAGCTATCAGCGCAACGGCATTCAGCGCGGACGGGCGACGGTGGCGGACTGGCTGCGGCGCCAGCAGCAGTGCGGGTGGCTGCGTGAGCGCGACTGGGCGCAAACCAGCGATCTGCTGTTGGCGATGGCCATCGCCGAACCGCTGCGGCAGATGACGCTGGGGCTGTTGCCGCCGGGCAGCGCGATCGACGAACGCATCGCGGCGGCGGTGGCGCTGGTGATGCCGGGGTTGCTGCGCGGCGAAAACGCGGAGTGCGCCACATTGTGAGCCGTATTCATCTGTGGCATGTTGATTGTTCAATCCATATCACTTCGCGATGCCCACATGAATGCTGCTTACCCGTTCAAGCAGGGCGATCTGTTCGCCTTGACCGTTTTTCTGGCCGTTGCCACCCATCGCAGCTTTCACGCGGCGGCGGTGGAGCTGGAGGTGACGCCGTCGGCGGTCAGCCACTCGATAAAAAACCTGGAACAGCGGCTCGGGGTGAGACTGTTCAACCGCACCACGCGCAGCGTGGCGCCGACCGAAGCGGGTGAGCGTTTGGCGGCGCAGCTGCGCCCGGCGCTGTCGTCTATTTCGCGGGCGCTGCATGAAGTGGATGAATGGCGCGCCACGCCGAGCGGCACCGTGCGCATCAACGCCAGCGAAGGGGCAGTCAGGCTGGTATTGCGTCCGTTGCTGGCCGATTTCCTGCGCGAGTACCCCCATATCCATCTGGACATCGTCTGCGACGGCAAGCTGAGCGATATCGTCGCCGAGGGGTTTGATGCCGGCATTCGGCTGGCGGAAGCCGTGCCGCAGGACATGATCGCGATGCGCGTCAGCCCGCCCGTGCGTTTCGCCGCCATCGCCGCGCCCGGTTATTTCGCCATCCATGGGCGCCCGGCGACGCCGCAGGATTTGCTGCGCCATAACTGCATCCGTTTTCGCTTCGACAGCGGCACGATTTATCGCTGGGAATTTGAGCGCGATGGCGTGAGCGAGTCGATCGGCGTTACCGGCTCGCTGACGCTGACCGATCAATCCCTGATGGTGGAGGCGGCCATCGACGGTGTCGGCATCGCTTTCGTTCCCGAACATTTGGCGCTAGAGGCGTTGCACGACGGGCGACTGGAACGGGTGCTGGAGGCGTGGTGTCCGGCTTATCCGGGGTTATGTCTCTATTATCCCGGCCATCGCCACGTGTCGGGCGCGCTGAAGGCGTTGATCGAGTATCTGCGCGCGGCGCAGTCCTGATGCGTTCTTCTTTCGGCTACGCCAATTAGTGAGCCGCCTTCATCTCGACAGTGAGGTTCGCTTGCATTGTTGCGGCGTGGGGCCTGCCTTACGCTCATGAGGAGACGCCGGGCAATCGTCCGGAACCCGCACCACAATGCAGCGAGGAATCGATGATGGATAAGAAGATGAAAGCGGTAGTTATGACCGGCGCCAACCGGCCCTGGGAAATCAGACAGGTGCCGATGCCCCGCGCAGAACCGGGTCAGGTTCTGGTCAAAGTACACGCCTCGGGCATGTGCTACACCGACGTGTGGGCGACGCAAGGATACGGCGGCGATATCTACCCGCAAACGCCCGGCCATGAAGTGGTGGGGGAAGTGGTTGAGGTGGGCGCCGGCGTACATACGCGGCAGATCGGCGATCGCGTCGGCACCACCTGGGTGCAATCGGCCTGCGGCCGCTGTCCTTACTGCCGCGAGAGTCGGCCGCTGACCGGGCAAACGGCGATGAACTGCCCGGCGCCGCGCACCACCGGTTTTGCCGCCCAGGGCGGCCACGCCGAGTATATCGCCATCACCGCTGAAGGCACGGTGTTACTGCCGGACGGGCTGTCTTATATCGACGCCGCGCCAATGATGTGTGCGGGGTATACCACCTGGAGCGGCCTGCGCGACGCGGCGCCGTTGCCGCATGAAACGGTCGCGGTGTTGGGCATCGGCGGGCTGGGGCATGTCGCGCTGCAGCTGTCGAAAGCCTGTGGTTTCGATACCGTTGCCATCACTCATTCGCCGGACAAGCACGCGCTGGCGAAGCAGTTGGGCGCCGATCGCATCGTCGCCTCCGGCAAGGCGCTGCGGGAGAGCGGCGGCGCGGATATTCTGCTGGTGACCACCAATGACTTCGACTCCGCGCAGGAAGCGATGAACGGCTTGCGGGTTGATGGCCGAGTGGTGTTGTGCGGGCTGGACTTCAGCAAGCCGTTCGCTATCTCTTCGGAAGGGGTGCCGTTCCATATGATGCGTCAGCGGGTGATCGGATCGACCCATGGCGGGCAGCACTACCTGAGTGAGGTGCTGAACCTGGCGGCGAAAGGCAAAGTGAAGCCGATTGTCGAGACGTTTGCGCTGGAACAAGCCCAGGAGGCTTATGAACGGCTTGCCTCCGGCAACATGCGTTTTCGCGGCGTCTTCGTGCCATCGGCGGCGTGAGAAAAGGGCCG
Organism: Serratia sp. X3; assembly: GCF_014982455.1. Classification (NCBI taxonomy): domain Bacteria; kingdom Pseudomonadati; phylum Pseudomonadota; class Gammaproteobacteria; order Enterobacterales; family Yersiniaceae; genus Serratia; species Serratia sp. X3. The sequence continues at coordinate 1,649,452 of NZ_JADCNB010000001.1, read as the reverse complement.
AGAATTCGGCCCTTGATGGCAGGGTGCCGCGGCGCCCTGCTTCTGTTACAGCTTCGGCCCGGCGTTCACCAGCTTTTCGCCCGCCTGGGTGACGGTATATTTGGCGAAGTTATCGATAAAGCGCTGCGCCAGATCCTGCGCTTTCTCCTGCCACAGCGATTCGTCGGCGTAGGTTTTGCGCGGATCGAGGATCGACGGATCGACGCCCGGCAGCGCGGTCGGCACTGCCAGCCCGAAGATCGGCAGCGTGAAGGTCTCGGCCTGTTCAATGTCGCCATTCAAAATGGCGTCGATGATGCCGCGCGTATCTTTGATCGAGATACGCTTGCCGCTGCCGTTCCAGCCGGTGTTGACCAGGTAAGCCTGGGCGCCGGCGGCCTCCATGCGTTTCACCAGCACTTCAGCGTATTGCGTCGGGTGCAGCGTCAGGAACGCGGCGCCGAAGCAGGCAGAGAAGGTCGGCGTCGGGGCGGTGATGCCGCGCTCGGTACCGGCCAGCTTGGCGGTGAAGCCGGACAGGAAGTGATATTGGGTCTGCTCCGGCGTCAGGCGCGACACCGGCGGCAGCACGCCGAAGGCGTCGGCGGTCAGGAAGATGATCTTGCGCGCGTGGCCGGCTTTGGACACCGGTTTGACGATGTTCTCGATGTGATAAATCGGGTAAGAGACGCGGGTGTTCTCGGTTTTGCTGGCGTCGTCGAAGTCGATGCTGCCGTCGGCCCGCACGGTGACGTTTTCGAGCAGCGCATCGCGGCGGATCGCCTGATAGATTTCCGGCTCCGCCTGTGGCGACAGCTTGATGGTTTTGGCGTAGCAGCCGCCTTCGAAGTTGAACACGCCGTCGTCGTCCCAGCCGTGCTCGTCATCGCCGATCAGCTGGCGTTTCGGATCGGTGGAGAGGGTGGTTTTGCCGGTGCCGGACAGGCCAAAGAACACCGCGACGTCGCCTTGCTCGCCGACGTTGGCCGAGCAGTGCATCGAGGCGATGCCCTGCAGCGGTAGCAGATAGTTCATGATCGAGAACAGGCCCTTCTTCATTTCGCCGCCGTACCAGGTGCCGCCGATCAGCTGCATGCGCTCGGTCAGGTTGAAGGCGACGAAGTTTTCCGAGTGCAGCCCTTGCTGCTGCCAGTCCGGGTTGGTGCATTTGGCGCCGTTCATCACCACGAAGTCCGGCTCAAAGTCCGCCAGCTCGGCGTCGCTTGGGCGGATAAACATGTTTTTCACGAAGTGCGCCTGCCAGGCTACCTCGGTGATGAAGCGCACCTTCAGGCGCGTATCGGCGTTGGCGCCGCAGAAGGCATCCACCACGAACAGACGCTTGCCGGAGAGCTGGTTGCCCACCAGCGTCTTCAGGTGCTGCCAGACTTCCGGCGACAGCGGCTGGTTGTCGTTCTTGCCGGTGCCGTTGTCGGACCACCAGACGGTGTCGCGCGTGGTGTCGTCGCGCACGATGTATTTGTCTTTCGGCGAACGGCCGGTAAATTCGCCGGTCGCGACGTTGACCGCACCCAATTGGGTGAGGGTGCCGCGTTCCAGCGGCGGCAGGTCGGCGCGGGTCTCTTCGGCGAACAGCAATTCATAGCTGGGGTTATAGACGATGTCGGCGGCCTGATGGATGCCGTAGCGAGCGAGGGTTTGTGGGGTAACAGCGCGTGAAGACATATTCTACTTCCTTATGAGTCATATTATGCCTTTTTCCCACGCGGTGCCGCGCGCAGGATTAAGGTTCGGATCAAGCTGACCGGATTCAGCTAATGGCGTTTCCGGTTCTTTATTAATAAAGCAGGGGGCTTTTTCGCCCTCCTATAGCATAGCAGCGAATTTAAGCCTGATTACTTTAATTACAAAATGCTGACGATAATTAATTAAAACCAACCTTGGCGGAGGGTCACAATATTGAATTCCCTCAGCGTAATTTAGTTTTGCATTTTTATTTTTTATCATATTGTCAGTGCTGTCTACTGTTTTATTTCTTATTAGAAAAAGCGAAATCCGCAATAGGATTTTTGTAATTAGTTGTTTTCACTTGGCTATGGCGGGATTGTTGCGCCAGGTGAATCTAACCGTACTGTACGCTTGTCAGCAGGGTGAATAATGAAACAGATAAATGCAGAAATAGCCTGTGATAAAAATACGGCATCGTCCGAATCATCAGGATTAATTAATCAACTTCGTCAAATAGATATCGGTGCGGTACCGATCGCGTTGTTTATCACGATTTGCGCCATCGTGGCGATTTCCGCCTACGCCAACTTCCTGCCGAAGAATATGATCGGCGGCCTGGCGGTGATAATGACGCTGGGCTTTGCGTTGGCGCAGTTGGGTAAAAGCATTCCCGTGCTGCGCGATATCGGCGGGCCGGCCATTCTGTGTTTGATGGTGCCGTCGGTGCTGGTCTACTTCAACGTGTTCCAGCCCAACGTCATGGGCACCGTCCACCTGCTGATGAAAGACGCCAACCTGCTTTATTTCGTCATCGCCAGTCTGGTGGTCGGCAGCATTCTCGGCATGAACCGGGTGATCCTGATCCAGGGGATGATTCGCATGTTCGTGCCGCTGGTGGTTGGCACGGTGACGGCGGTGATCACCGGGCTGCTGGTGGGGAAACTGTTCGGCTTCACCTTCTATCACACCTTCTTCTTTATCATCGTGCCGATCATCGGTGGCGGCATCGGCGAGGGCATTTTACCGCTGTCGCTGGCCTATTCGGCGATCCTGGGATCGACGCCGGACGTCTACGTCGCGCAGCTGGCGCCGGCGGCGGTGCTGGGTAATATCTTCGCCATCGTGACCGCCGGGGTGCTGGCGCGCATCGGCATGCAGCGCAAGGCGCTGAGCGGCGACGGCATGCTGATCCGTTCGGCGCAGGAGAACGCGATGTTCGCCATCAAGGAGCAAAGCGGCAACGTCGATTTCCAACTGATGGGCGGCGGGCTGCTGGTGATCTGCGCCTTCTTTATCGTCGGCGGCCTGTTCGAGCATATCGTGCATATCCCTGGCCCGGTGCTGATGATCCTGTTCGCGGTGCTGTGCAAATACTGCCGGGTGATCCCGGCTTCGATGGAGACCGGCGCGCACAGTTTCTATAAGTTCGTCTCCACCGCGCTGGTGTGGCCGCTGATGATCGGTCTGGGCATGCTGTACGTGCCGCTGGAAAGCGTGGTTGCGGTGTTCTCGGTCGGCTATGTGGTGGTCTGCGGCTCGGTGGTGCTGTCGATGGGGTTGGTCAGTTTCCTGATTGCGCCTTACCTGAAGATGTTCCCGGTGGAAGCGGCGATCGTCACCTGCTGTCACAGCGGCCTGGGCGGCACCGGCGACGTGGCGATCCTGTCGGCGTCCAACCGCATGGGGCTGATGCCGTTCGCCCAAATCGCCACGCGCATCGGCGGCGCTTCCACGGTCATAGGCGCTACGCTGTTGCTCGGTTGGTTAGTCTGAATCCAGAGTGTGTTATGGATAACCGGGGTTGGATTGCCCCGGTTTTTTTATACTTTTTTCGTCATCGTAATAATGCTGATTATTACCTTGAAAATCATTCGTATGGCGGAAAATCCCTGTCACACTTTTGATAAGAAAAATCTGTTCTCGGTAAAATGTGTCTATTCTCTTCTCTTAAGGGATTATCGTTCTCATTCAGAGTGCCGATGGAAGGCGCCAGCGCATTACCGATATCCCCGTATTGATTCAACACCGGGCCGCTGCCGTTCAGGCAATCCGCCAGTTGGGGCATCCCCCCGATTGAATTGACGAATATGGAGATAAGGTTATGTCATCAAGCAATGCTTCCGTTAAGGCCGAAGGCGTATTAGCCCTGCTGGGCGCTTATAAACCCGATGAAGACGACACCATTACCGTGCTTCATCCGTCGAAAACGTTCGAGAATGCCGGCCTGGAACTGGTGCGCGGCGATCGCAGTTGGCACGACAAGGGCGTGACCGAAAAGCCGGTCTCCCTGACCTACAGCTTCTGGGAAAAGGCGCCGGGTAATATGTCGAGCATGAGCATCAGCGGCTTCAGCAGCTTTAACGCCGAACAGCGCGAACAGGCCAAACTGTCGCTGCAGTCATGGTCCGACGTGGCCAACATCACCTTCACCGAGACCAGCAACACCGCCGCCGCCAACATCAAATTCGGTCTGTTCGATTACAGCTCGCGCGGCTCCTATGCCTTTGCGTATAACCCGGATTCATCGCCTTCGGTCGCCGGTCAAACCTGGTATAACGCCAAGAACCACACCTTCGTCAACAACCAGATCCATGAAAACGAGTACGGCCGCCAGACCTTCACCCATGAGATCGGTCATGCGCTGGGGTTGCAACACCCGGGCGACTATAACGCCGCGCCGGGCGTCAGCATCACCTACGCTAAAGACGCGACCTACTTCGAAGACAGCCGCGCCCACAGCCTGATGAGCTATTTCAGTGAAAGCAACACTGGGCAGGACTTTAAAGGCGCCTACTCTTCCGGGCCGTTGCTCAATGACATCACGGCGATCCAGCATTTCTACGGCGCCAACATGAACACCCGCACCGGCGACACGGTTTACGGTTTCAATTCCAACACCGATCGCGACTTCCTCACCGCCACCGGCGCGCAGGACAAGATAATCTTCACCGCCTGGGATGCCGGCGGCAACGACACCTTCGACTTCTCCGGCTTCGGCCAAAATCAGCGCATCAACCTGAATGAAAAGGCGTTCTCGGACGTCGGCGGCCTGAAAGGCAACGTGTCGATCGCGGCGGGCGTAACGATTGAAAACGCCATCGGCGGGGCGGGTAACGATGTGCTGGTCGGGAACGCCGCCGATAACGTGCTCAAGGGCGGCGCGGGCGATGATGTGTTGTACGGCGGTAAAGGGGCGGATCAGCTGTGGGGCGGCGCCGGCAAGGACACCTTCGTCTACTTCGCGGCGGATGAGTCGACGGCGGCGGCGCCGGATTGGATCCGCGACTTCGTGCGCGGCGAGGACAAGATCGATCTGACGCTGTTCAACACCGGCAGCGCCGACGGCATCCGCTTCGTCGATCAGTTCAGCGGCAAGGCGGGCGAGGCGAAGCTGAGCTACGATGTGCAAAATCACGTCAGCGATGTGGCGATCAACCTGGGCGGCGCTTTTGACGGCAACGATTTCCTGGTGAAAGTGGTGGGGCAGCCGCTGGATGCCAGCGATTTCGTGTTGGCGTAATGCAGGCAACAAAAATAGGGCGTTTTGGGCAAAAACCCGACAATTCCTATTAATTACGTCATATTAGCGTGACATAGTAGCGCGCAGAAGGCCGGGCTTGCATACCTCGGGCTTCTGTCGGATCGCCAACCTTTTCGGTTGGCGATTCATTTTCCGCCTTTCAGCATGTTGATGGCGGCGCCGAGCAGGATACGCCGTTCGATGTCGTTGCTGTCGGCCAACTGCCGCGCCAGATGTTTCTCCAGCGTTTCCACCGACAGCGCTTCGCCGCGATGGCGCAGCTGCATCACGCCGTCGCCGATCAGGCGGGCGACCTCATCCCATACGGGTTTAATCTCCTGTTCCGAGAACGTCATGGCCTACACCTCGGTGGGTTGATTTTCGCCGAATGTAGCAGTTGAACTGCGGCTTCGCTACCGACGGCCAAAAACAGGAAGCATAAAAAACAAGCCATCAGTATTTCTTCTGGTTTTTGCGCTCAATACTGGCAGTGTCGAAAAGCAGGAGAAAACATCATGAACTGGGTTGAAACCTTGGCGGAGTACTACCGCCTCAGCCGCACGGGTGAAACGCAACATTGGCTGTGCCGTCGCTGGTTGCCACAGGGGGAAGCGCGTCTGGCCTATTTGCGCGAGTTACTGGAGCCGACCGCGGCGCCGCGGCGGTGAGCAGGGCGCCGGCGGCTGGCCGGCGTCGTTTTATGGGATTAACCGAATGCTATCGCCGCCCAACGCAACAGCAGCAACGCCAGGCAGATCAGCAGCAGCACCACCACCATTTTACTGAGCTTGTTGCCCATGCGTTTTGTCGCCACGTCACCCTCTCTTAACTAAGATACCATCCGCCGGCGATGGCGATGAGCAACAGCGTCGCCAACGCGACGCTGTTGAGTAAATCGCTGAAGGTATCGTCAGCATCGAAATCGTCTTGCCGCATGTTGCCGCCTGGCGTTGCTATTGAGTGAATAATGTTCACAGTATGCGCCCCGTAGCGTTGAAGGCACAGCGAAGAACGGTAAAAACTCGTAAAGACGGCGCTGGCGTAACGCGCAGTCGCGCTTGTGACGGATGCAGACGGCCGCCAATACGTTGTACTATCCTGTCTGCATTGAGGCATTTTTCCAAAAGGTATAATCATGGCGACGGCAATTCCACAGAAATACGAGCACCTTGAGCGCTGGGCGTTCGGCGATACCGAACAGCAGGCCGATGAAGTGGTGCAATTGATTTTGAACGGCACCAAAACGGCGACCTGCTCCAATCTGGACGGCGAGGGCATTCCGCAGGCTGGCGATCGGTTCCTGGTGGTGGACGGCAAGGGAGAGCCGGTCTGCGCGGTTGAGCTGACCGCGGTGGAAATGAAAACCTACGATCAGGTCGATGAAGCACACGCCTTTGCCGAAGGCGAGGGCGACCGTTCGCTGGCGCATTGGCGCAAAGAGCTGCAGCGCTTCTTCGAAGAGTACGATCTGTTCTCGCCGGACATGACGCTGGTGCTGATGAATTTCAAAGTCGTCGACAAGTTCTAAACTGATGCGCGCCGTTCCCTACGAGTGCCAGTGGGCGAGCCCGGAGATGGCCGCCGATCTGATCGCCGGCCGCGCGACGCTGGCGCAAGACGAGAATTGGGCGCGCAGCGGCGCCCGCGATCGGGCGGAGTACGTCGAGTGGGCCAACCACGTGTGCGGCATGGCCTGCCTGAAAATGGTGCTGGGCCACCGCGATGGTGAAGCGCCGCCGCTGTTGGAACTGGCGCGCCGCAGCCTGCCCTACGGCGCCTATGTGCGCGAGGGTGAACGGATAAAGGGCCTGATTTACGCGCCGTTCGTCGAGTACGTGCGCGAGCAGTTCGCGCTGCAGGCGGAGGTGACGGTGGGGATGGCGGCCGCCGATGTGCCGGCGCTGCTTCATGAATGCCGCTACTTTATCGCCTCGGTGCATCCCGCCATTCGCCGGCCCGAGAGTATACCGCCGCAGCGGGGCGGGCATCTGGTGTTGATCACCGCCGCCGATGCGCAAAGCGTGACCTTCCATAATCCTTCGGGCGACAGCCCGGCGACGCGCGAGCGAGTACAGCTGTCACTCAACCGCTTCGCCCACTTCTTTGCCGGCCGCGGCATCGCCATCGCATAAAAAAACGCGCTGTTTCTGATAAAGCAGCGCGTCGTCAGCCGACTGGATGCATTTTCATGCCACCCGCATCACCCAGGCGTCCGTCTGTCGATCGTAGTGTTGTTTGTACAGCAGCGACTGCTTGCCGTTGAGGATGGCCGGAATGCTGGTGTGTTCATCCCAGCCGTCGAGCTGCATGCACAGATCCGGATCGGACTTGCAGGGGATGCTCAGGGTGCCTGCACGGTCGGCGGTGGTGTGAAGATGCGCGTCATCGACCTCGAAGCTGCCAATTTTTACGACGGTTTTGCTCATGGGAACTCCTTGCTCAATGATGTGGTAGGAGGTTAGACCAGTTAGGCCATCGGTATGAGCATAGCCAAATGAGCAAAAAATGCCACATAAAAAATACATTTTGGCAACATTCTTCCTGAGCGGCTAGCGGCCGCGCTAATAGGTCACGACATAGCTGACGTTATCCTGATAGGTGCCGACCGGCACTTCGGTCTGCGCCGGATTGACGGCGGCGGTAAAGGGGATGCTTTGCGCCAGGCCAGTGCCGGTGCCGCTTTGCGCGTTGGTGCTGCTCCACACGGTGCTGGTATTGGGCAAATAGATCTGATACTGCAGGAAGTTGCTGGTGCCGCTGATCATTCGCCGCCAGCCGGTGATCGGATTGTTGCCGTTGGTGAAGTAGGAGCTGTAAGACTGGGATTTGGTGCAGGTCAGCGTGATGCTTTGGTTGATCGGATTGAATTGCCCCACTAAGGCCATGCTGCCGAAGTTGACGTTGTTGGCGGTATTGATCAGGCAACTCTTGGTGATGACCGCCGTGACGGTCACGGTGCTGGGTTGATTGGTGCCGTCCCACCAGATGCAAAGCCCTATCACGCCCAGGCCGCAGATATGGTAGTTCCACACCAGGTTGATGGTATCGGTATAGGTGCCGGCGCTGACGTTCGCGCCGACGACGGTTTTGATATACAACGGAAAGTTGACGTTGGCTGAGATCAAGATCAGCGACAGCAGATTCAGCGAGCTGTAATCGATGGTCTGGCCGACGCTATACGGATACTGGTAGTTCGAATCCGGGTAGATCAAATAAGAAATTTTATCGCCTGAGCCGTTGCCATTCAGCAGAGCCATGTTGTTGGTGGTGGAAGCGATCTTGACCGTGACGGTGTTTTGCGACAGCAAATTGAGCCCGAGCCCGGTGCAGTTCAGCCCCGCGGTGCCCTGGGCGCTTATCTGGCCGTTGTAGACGGCGAAGGAGTTGCTGCTGGGCAGGGTAACCGTGCCGTTGGTGGTGGTGCAGTCCGCCAGCGCGCGTTGTCCACACATCAACAGCAGCGCCGCCAAAAAGATTTTCACTTGCCGAGACATCATTCTTCTTCTCCGTGTGTTACTGGCAGACGAGAGGGCCGACGCGTTGCAGCCCCTGCGGGTTGGCCAGGCTGAAACTGACCTGGCACGGCGGGCCGCCGTCGGCCGGGATTACGCTTAACCGGTTGTGTTGCTGCACCGGATCGATATAGGTCATGCCATCCCACCCGACGTAGCTTTGTTGATTGTCGCCGAGCACCGCGACCTGGCTGCCGTTGGCCAGCGGTTTGCCTTGCGCATCGACCAGCTCCACGTCGGCGGCGGACAGGCGCTGGACGGGGAATTCGACCAGGTAGCCACTGTGATCGCGGATGGCGACGGTTTTTTCAACCGCCGGCAGGTTAACGTCCGCCGGTAAATTGAGCGGGTCGATTTGGAACTTGGCGTGGTAATACGAGGTGACGGTGGGCACCAGCAGATAACCTTTGTCGTTGGTGACGCCGATGCGCTGGTTCTCGTAGCTGACCGGAATGCCGGCGTAGCCGTCGGTCGATACCAGCGCGAAGGCATCGTTGATGGTGTTGGTGGCATAAACGCCGCCGTTCATCGCCACCAGAGAACCGCTGACTTCGCCCCAGCGGGTGTAGTCGTTACGGTTGCCATACAGCCCGGCGCGGGTTTCCAACAGCGAGGTGCGCCAGGTCACATCCGCCTGACGATAATCGCTGTTGCTGCCCTGGCCGCCGGCATAGGCCAGATTCCAACCGAAACCGCCGTCGGTCGGCGCGGCGCGGCTGTAAGCCACGCGTTCGCTCCAGCGGTTGCCGGCGTCGCGGGCGGTGCTGACGTTGGCGGTGCCCCAGGTATCGAACGGAATGCTGATCTGCAGCTGAGAGCTGTAACCGTCACCGCCAATCTCGCGGTTCGCCGAGGCGTACAGGCTGATGTTGCGCCACAGCGTCAGGCTGTACGACAGGTTGACCAGGCGAGTGCGCTGGCCGATGGCGTCGCGCACGTCGAAATAACCGGCGCCCAGGCTGCCGAAGCGGCTCAGGCCGATGCTGCCGGTCAGCTGATCGGTGCGGCGGCTCAGCCGATAGCTGCTCTTATAGGTGGAAAGATCGCCAAAGTCCGCGCTGCGCAGCACCCGTTGAGCGTTGAGGCTGAAATACTGATTGCTGTAGGTGTAGCTCAGGCTGGTTTGATCGCCGTGGCGGCCGGCGTACTGATAGACCGGCTCGGCATCCGGTTGCTGCACCGGTTGGCCGGTGACCGGATCGTAATACCGCGGCGTGACCGGCGGGGCGTTGAAAGCGTCGCGGCCCGCCTGGCTGTAGCTGTAGGAGGCGTTGAGCACCCCTAACTGCCCGATGCGCACGCCGGCGCCGGCGCCGGTGACCGCCAACTCCGCCGCACCTTCCGCCCGCCCTTCGATCGTGAGCCAGTCGGTGACGCCGTAACGCCCGCTGCCGCTGGCCACCCACTGGCCGTAGTCCGCAGATCGGTAACCGTAGTTTTGGCGCAGCGCGCCTGCCGACAGGCTGAAATCGCTCAACCCGGCCTGCAGCAGCGAACTGGCGACATAGAACGGCACCGTCGTGCTGATCTGGCGGCCGAGCGCATCGGTCGTCACCACCGTCGCCTGACCGGCGCCGTTGATATAGGGCACGGTATTCAGGGTGAACGGGCCGGGATTCACGTTGGCGGAGGTGTTTTTATAGCTGTTGATGTACAGATCGACGCTGCTCGGCACGGCGGCCTGGCCGGAGAACTGCGGCAGCGGGTAGGTAATGAGATCCGGCCGCGTGGCGAAATTACGCGCCACCTGCAGACCGCCGACGCGCACCGAACTGGTCCAGGGCAGCGAGCCGGTCGTGAGATCGCCGGCGGTATAGCTGAGCATGGTGTCGTCGTCGCTGTAGCGCCAGCTGCTGTCGTAGCGGATATAGCGATTGTTCTGCTGCGCGGCGGTCTCGCCGTTGAAGCTGCTGCGGAAAATGCCGGTGTTGGCGATAACGCCGAAGCCGTCGAACAGCCGCTGTTCGCTCCAGGCGGAAAAATAGCCCGGATTGCCGCGTCCGCCGCTTTGGCTGACGTAGGCGTCGTAATTCAGCAAGAAGCCCAGGCTGCTTTGCGCCGGCAGCCGCTGCTCCGGGTTGGCGTCGCCGAGGGTTTGCCTGGGGAGCCAGTCGTTGGGCACCGAGATCAGCAACTGCTGCGTTTCGCCGCTGTAGGTGACGTCGACCTTATCCAGTTGATCGACGGCGATCTCTTTCACCTGTTTGTCCGTCACCGGCAGGCCGGCATCGATCAGCTGCTGAGGCGTTAAATAGTAATGGCCGCCGCGGTAGGCGACCGGCACGACTTTGCCGGTCGGGCGGCCGTTCACCACCGGCTCCAGATACAGCGTGGTATCCGGCATGCTGACGGCGCGGGGCGGCGGTGGCAAATCGTCGGCGGCAGCAGGCGGCGGGCACAGTTCTACCGCCATACAGAGTACGGCCAGGGCCAGCGGCTTGAGCTGCATGCCGCGTGAGGGCGATGGCGACATCCGCATCACCTGCGCCTCGGGCTCAGTAAGACGGAAGGGTTACGGGCTGCTTGTTGTCGTTGACCATCGCCTGCAGCTTGCCGGCGGCGAAACTGCCCGACGGCGGCAGGGCGAAGCGCATTTGCGCACCCGGCAGCACATAGCCCAGCAGCCCGTTGTTGAGCGGCTTGCCCTGAATGCTGACCTGCGACAGACGAGCATGCACGATGCCGTCATTGCGCACGTCGAGCCAGCGCTGGCTGTTTTGTTGCAGCAGCCGGTAGCTGAGCTTCGGCTGGTTGGCGGTGGCGTAGTCGCGCGGGTGTTCGAAGTCTTGCTTGGTCCAGACGCCTTTGCCGCTGACGAACAGCGGCACCGAATAACGCATCTGGAATTTCAGCCCCATCTGCGCGCCTTTGTCGGGCGCTGCGCCATCTTTATCTTTGATCGGCACTTCATCGACCAGGATGCGGTAAGCCCGCTCTTGTCCGGCGGCGGCCGGCGTCTGCTTGATCAGGCGAATCAGTTGGCGTTTGCCGGGGAGAATGGTGGCGACCGGCGGGCTGGCGAGCACCTCGCTCTGGTTGCGGTAATCGTCCTTACCGCCGGTTTGTTGCCAGCCCAGCACGCGAATTTGCATGTAAACCGGCTTGCTGTCGCGGTTTTCCAGCCACAGGGCCGTCGCCTGCTGGTTGTCTTCAATAACCGGATCGATGGGCCAAATCAGAATGGAGGCGGCGGCGAAGGCCTGCGGCTGGCCGGCTAACAACAATCCTGCCAGCAGGGGCAGGCGAAGCAGAGTACTACGCATAATGTGATCCTTTTAAAAGCTCAATAACTCACCGTCACTAAGACCGTATCGTTGTAGGTGCCGCTGGTGGGCAAGGTGCTGCTCGCCATTAAACTGGCGTAGATTTTTATTTCCTGCGTACTGCCGGTGGAGGAGACGGTTTGGGCGGCGCCGCCGTTGCCGCCGTCTCCCCACAAAACGGCGTAGTTGGCATCCTGGTAGAGCTGGTAAATCAGCGTTTCCGAGGTGACCGAGTTCAACAGCTTGCGCCCGCCGGCGATGGAGCCGGTCACGTTATTGCCGACGTTCAATCCCAGGGTGACGCTGAGCCCGGGGTTGCAGCGGATCAGGATTGAGCCGGCGCCGGCGCTCGAGACAATTTTTATCGGGCTGCTTAAAGACGCCACCTGGCCGAAGCTCATGCTGCCGAACGAGGTGACGTTGGTGATGCCGCTGCCAAGCACGCAGCCTTTGATGATCGAAGCGTTTACCGTGAAGTTTTGGCTGACGGTATCGGCATGTGCCGCCGGCGCGCCGAGCAGCGCCGTCAGCAGCAGGGTGCGCAGCGTTCCGTTAATCACCAATTTATCGTCACCTGTACCGTGTCCGTATAAGTGCCCGTCGCTGGCGTCGTTTGTACCGGGATCATGCCGTACACCGGCAGCCAGACGCTTTGGCCGGTGGCGGTCTGCGTCACGCCGGTGACGTTATCCCAGACGGTGGCGTAGCTGGCGCTGGTATACAGGTTGTAGTTCACGCGGGCGCCCGCCGCGCTTTGCAGATAGCGCGAAGCGGTATTGCCGCTCTGTCCGCCGCTGAGCAGCACCGTGTAACTGGTGCCGTTGTTGCAGTTGATCTGCAGTGCGCCGGCGTTTGCCTGGCCGGTCACTTTTATCGCCGTATTGAGGAAATAGACCGTGCCGAAGTTAAAAGTGCCGAACGTGGTGTTGCCGCCGCTGGTGGTGCCTGCGACACAGGATTTGACCAAGGTAGCGCTGACGCCGACCGTCGCAGTGCTGACGTCGGCGCGGCAAGCGCCCGCCAACGACAGCAGCATGCAGGTGACGGCCAGGCGCGTCATGCTTACCAGGTGACGGTCATGGTGACGGTATCGCTGTACGCGCCTGCCGCCGGGGTGGTGCCCGCGGCGGGCACCAGACCATAGACGATCAACGGGACCGCCGAGCCGGTGCCGGTGCCGGTCAGTACGCCGGTGGTGCTGTTCCACGGCACGGCGTGGGCGCTGTCCTGGTAGAGGTTATAGCTGATGTAGGCGGGCACGCTGCTGGCCATGCGCCGCTGGCTACCGGAGGCGTTGAGGCCGTTGTCCAGCGCCACGGTGTAGTTGGTGCCGGTGGTGCAGTTCAGCCCCAGGGTGCCGGTGCCGCCGCTGCCGGTGGCGCTGGCGGTGATGACGTTAGCCAGCGACGAGTAGGTGCCGAAGCTGATGGAGCCGAAGTTGTTGGTGGTGCCGGAGCTGTTGCCGCCGGTAACGACGCAGCCGGCGCCGATGGTTAAAGTGACGCCCAGCGTGCCCTGAATGGTGCCTGCCGCAAAGGCGGCGCCAGAGGTGCACAGCAGGGCCGCTGCCGAGGTTAATGCCGCCAGAGTCTTTTTCATCATGGTTCCTTGCCGTAGTAGAGAAGCCTGCCAAAAAGCCCGAAAAATGAGTCAAATGCATTAATCTATTTACAGATTAATTAATAGAATAAGAACGGGAGAATGTCTTGCGGAAAGATTAAAAATTTTATTTATTTTTAAGCGAGATCGCAGGTTGAGTGCAGCGTAAACACATCAGGGGGAATCGTGTTTGAGACAACGAGATGGTGGATAGGAATATTATTATATTAATGAATAACGGAGCGCCGTGGTGGCGCCCCGTGTCGGCAGGCATCACCAGGTCACGGTCATGGTGACGGTATCGCTGTACACGCCGGCGGCCGGGGTGGTGCCTGCGGCGGGCACCAGACCGTAGACGATCAGCGGGACCGCTGAACCGGTGCCGGTGCCGGTCAGCACGCCGGTGGTGCTGTTCCACGGCACGGCGTGGGCGCTGTCCTGATAGAGGTTATAGCTGATGTAGGCGGGCACGCCGCTGGCCATGCGCCGCTGGCTGCCGGAGGCGTTGAGGCCGTTGTCCAGCGCCACGGTGTAGTTGGTGCCAGTGGTGCAGTTCAGCCCCAAGGTGCCGGTGCCGCCGCTACCGGTGGCGCTGGCGGTGATGACGTTAGCCAGCGACGAGTAGGTGCCGAAACTGATGGAACCAAAGTCGTTGGTGGTGCCGGAGCTGTTGCCGCCGGTGACCACGCAGCCGGCGCCGATGGTCAAAGTGACGCCCACCGTGCCCTGAATGGTGCCCGCTGCGTTGGCTGCGCCGCTGATGCACAGCAGAGGTGTTAACGAGAGCAAAACCAGCAGAGTTTTTTTCATCATGATTCCTTGCCATGTCAGAGAAAGTCCGCAAAAACGCCACCCAGAGCTGAGTTGCACGCATTTATTTACTTACATTTAAATTAATAGGATAAGAACGTGAAATTGTCTTTATCAAAGGTCAAAACTTTTTAATTGGCACAGGGCAAACGTGCGCGGGTGAAATAACGTGATGGTGAAATGATTAGAATAATAACGAATGGTGATGGGAATATTGTTATCTTTATTTATCGCCGGGGAAAGCGGCTCCCCGGCGCCAGGGCGATTACAGGTGAAAATCCAGCGCGCCGTCGCGCACCAGCTCGCGCGGCAGGTTGTTCTTGATGCGGCTGCCGATGCGTTTGGCGATGCCCAGCGGTTGCCCCTGATAGGTGACGATGCACTCGTCGCCCGCCGGCGGCTGCTCAGGGTAGAGATCGCGGCCGTGATACCACTCCTGGGCCAGCGCGGCGTCCAGCTCGAAATGCTGTTTGCCGTCGGCGCCCGCGAGGGCGATGGCCGCTTCATGCTGCCAACGGAACCCTTTCGGGAAGCGCTCCGCCAGCTTGAGGCCGATACGCGAGAAGCGCACTTTGCCGAACAGCGGCTCCAGCTCGGCCGGGAACAGCCAGATTTCCTTGTCGCGCTCCCACAGCCGGCTGTCATCGCCCCAGGTTAAGCCGGATGCGGCGGCGGCTTGGGCGACCAGCGCCGCCTCTTTGCCGGACAGCGGGCTGAACGGGAATTTCCCAACTTTATAGGTCGGCTTCGCCAACGGCGCCACGGCGCGCTGTTTACGCAGGCGGGCGACGAAAAACCCTTCGCTGTCGTAAATCTGCGGGAAGACGTGCAGGAAGCCCTCGGCGGTCAACGCCTTGTCGGCGCCGGGGAACAGCTCACCCAGCGGCTCGATGCTGACCGCGTCGCCATAGGTGTCCAGCAGCCAGCGCACCACCTGCTGATTTTCCTGCGCATTGAGGGTGCAGGTGGAATAAACCATCACGCCGCCCGGCGCCAGCGCATGAAACGCACTGTCGATCAGCTCGCGCTGGGTGGCGGCGATTTCGGTCACGCTTTCCGGCGACCAGTTGCTCATAGCGTCTGGATCTTTGCGCACCACGCCTTCGCCGGAGCAGGGGGCGTCGAGCAGAATGGCGTCGAAACTCTCCGGCAGCGCGGCGCCGAACACCCGGCCGTCGAAGTGGGTCAGCGCCGTGTTCTTCACGCCGCAGCGGCTGATATTGGCGTGCAGCACTTTCACCCGGCTGGCGGAGTATTCGTTGGCGACGATGCCGCCCTGATTATCCATCAACGCGGCGATCTGGGTGGTTTTGGAGCCCGGCGCGGCCGCCACGTCCAGCACCCGATGGGGCGCTGCGCCGCCGGCGAACAGCGCGCTGACCGGCAGCATCGAGCTGGCCTCCTGAATGTAGAACAGACCGCTCAAATGTTCGGCGGCGCTGCCTAATCGCAGTTCTTCATCGTCGCGCTCGATCCAGAACCCTTCCGCGCACCAGGGAATGGGCTCCAATCGCCAGTCGTAATCCTGCACCAGCGCCAGGAAGTCGGCGACGCTGATTTTCAGCGTGTTGACGCGCAGGCTACGGCGCAGCGGGCGCTGGCAGGCGGCGATAAAATCGTCCATCGCCAGTTCGGCGGGCATGATGGCGCGGGTGGCGTCAAGGAAAGCGGGGGGCAGAAAAACGGCGGTGGATTTGGCCACGGGGCGAACTCTCAGGGTGCAATAAAGACAAGGGCGAGAGTTTATCACAAAGCGGAAAAAAACAGGGCCCGGCATTGCCGGGCCCTGAGGAAAACGCGAAAGTTAATCGCGCGGAATGGCGGTGCCCCAGGTTTTCCAGTCCTTCGGCTCTTCCGGATTCAGCAGGAAGTGCTTGTTCGGCGTGGCTTTCGGCGCCAGCGGGATGGTTGGCGGGGTGGCGAAGGCGATGCCGCCGCGAATGAACTGCTGGAAGGTGCCGCTCTTGATCACGCCGCCGGTCAGGCCGAACTGCAGGTTGTAACCCGACGCCAGCCAGAACACGCTGTTGTTGCGCACCAGATGCTGGTACTTCTTGCTGATGCGCAGCGCGACGTGCACCCGATCGGACATGGCGCCGAGGTAGAAACCGGTGATGGTGCCGACCTCCACGCCGCGGAACAGCACCGGCGTGCCGATCTGCAGCGAGCCGGTTTCGGCGGCGTCGAGCACCACGCTCAGCCCATCGAGATAGCGCGAATCGGTGATGCTGGCCTGCTGCAGTTCGAAGGTGCGCAGCTCGCGCCCACGGCCCGGCTCCACGTTGATATAAGGCTGGAGCAGGGTATCGAGGTTGCTGACGCCGGCGGCGGAGATCTCCGGCGACACGATCGAGAAGCGGCTGCCGAGACGCGCGAAGGTCTGCACGTATTCCGGATACAGCACCGCTTTGGCCAATACTTCGTTGCGCTCCGGCGCCAGCTGCAGCGACTCCACCTGGCCGACGTCGATGCCGAGGTAACGCAGCGGCATGCCCGCCGACAGCTTGCTGGCGTCATAGGTTTTCAGCGTGATTTGGCTGCCCACCGCGCGGGCGGCGGTTTCGTTGGCGTACAGTACGCGGTTGGCGCCTTTGTTCAGCGTCACGCCCTGCAGGTTGTCGAAGCTGATGGCGCCTTTCAGCGCGCGGTTGAGCGGTGAAGCCTGCACCGTCAGGCCGCTGCCGTTGAGCTGCACCTTGGCGCCGCCTTCGGCCCAGAAGATGCTTTCACGGGTCAGCAACTTACGGTATTCCGGGCTGATGTAGACGTCCACCTCAAACTCGTTGGCCTTCGGCCGAACGTTGACGATCTCGCCCACCTGGAATTTACGATACAGCACCACTGAGCCGGCCTGCACGTCCGGCAGGCTGGTGGCGCTGAGGGTTAGGGTGGTGGAAGGGGCGTTGCCGACGATGCCTTCCTCGGCTTTTTCGCTGTTGGCGTACAGCGGGTACTGGCCACCAGGCTCCCCTTTGCTGCCGGGGATAATGCGCACGCCGCCGTCTACCCACTCCTGCGCGCTGGCGCCGAGCACTTCCATGCCGTCGATCCCCAGCTTGACGTCGAGGCGGCTGTTGACCACGAATTTGCTGTCTTTGTGCAGCAGGCCGCGATATTGCGCATCAACGGCGGCGGTGAATACCACGCCGCCGGCGGTCAAGGTGCGGCTCAGGATTTGGCCGACTTTCACGCCGTGCACCACCAGCGGCTGCCCGACGTCGATGCCGTAGCTTTGCGGCGCATTTAGCGTGACGGTCAACACACCCGGCTGTTGCAACAGCGTTTCGCTGCTGTCCAGCACGTTGAAGCGCTGCTGCGGTTCGCCTTCACCCGGCACCAGCTCCAGCGTGGTACCGGTCAGCAGTTGGCTGAGCTTGGCGTCGTTGAGGCTGATGCGCGGGCTGCGCATCACGATGCGGGTGCCGCTGCGCATCAGATCGACCACCGAAGGATCGATGGTCAGTTCACCGATGACTTTGCTGTCCTGTTGCAACGTCAGCTTGGTCAGGGTACCGACCTGCAGCCCCTGGTACATCAGCGGCGTGCGGTTTTCACTCAAATTGTTGCCGCTCGGCAGATCCAGCAGAATATTGACGCCGCGCTGGCTGTGGGCCAGGTCCGGGTAAAGGGTATAGTTCTGATCGCCTTTGGCCTGCTGGCCATCGGCCGGCGAGTCGAAGGCGATGGCGCCGTTGACCAGCGCCGCCAGGCTCTCCATCTGCACCGTGGCGCCGGACAGGCTGAAATCGCCCTTGAAGCCGGAGACATTCCAGAAGCGGCTGTTGCTCTTCACCAGGTTGGCGAAGCGGCGGTCGATCAGCACGTCGATGGTTACGCCCTTGTTGCCTTCGCTGATGGTGTAGTCATATACCTTGCCGACCGGGATTTTACGGTAATAGACCAGCGAGCCGCTGTTGAGCGAACCCAGGTCGTCGGCGTGCAGGTGAATCATTAGTTCGCCGGTGTTCAGACGGTACTTCGGCTGGGTATCGAGCGCGGTGAAGTGGGTTTGCTCCTTGCCGCCGCCGGGCATCATGCCGATGTAGTTGCCGCCGACCAGCGCATCGAGTCCGGATACCCCGGCCAGCGAGGCCTTGGGCGTCACCAGCCAGAACTGGGTGCCTTCGCGCAGCGAGTCTTCCAGATCGCTTTTGATGCTGGCTTCCACCACGATGCTGCGCAGATCTTTGCTCAGGCTGATTTTTTGCACCGTGCCGACCTCAACGCCCTGGTAGCGCACCGGCGTGCGGCCGGCGACGATGCCCGCCGCCGATTGGAAATCGATGGTGACGGTGGTGCCGCGTTCCTGGAAATTGTTATAGACCAGCCACCCGGCAATCAGCAGGGCGATGAACGGCAGTAACCAGAACGGTGAAATGCGGCGTTTGTTCTTGACCCGCGCTTCAATCGGTGTAGTCGGCGTTTCCTGTTGCATGTGCATCCCAAATCAATCGGCTATCGAGCCATTCAACGGCAAGAATAGTCAAAATGACCGCCGAGCCAAAGTAAAACGCGGCCGGTCCCATAGTAAAAGATAACAGTTGATCGCGATTTACCAGCGACATCATCAAGGCGATAACGAACAGATCGAGCATCGACCAACGGCCGATCCAGGTGACCAGGCGCAGCAGACGAATGCGCGTCTTCAGGCTGTGCGAGGTTTTAAAGTGGATGCTCAGCAACAACATGATCAGCACGATCACCTTGGTGAAGGGCACCAGTACGCTGGCGATGAACACGATGGCGGCGATCGGCACGTTGCCGGAGGTGGCCAGGGAGACCACGCCGGAGAAAATGGTGTCTTCCAGCCGCGTGCCGTTGGCGTAAATGATGGAAATCGGCAGCAGGTTGGCCGGTATCAGCAGGATCATCGCCGCGATCAGCGCCGCCCAGGTTTTCTGCAGGCTGTAGGGCTGGCGATGGCACATCGGCACATGGCAACGCGGGCAGCGGCCACGCGCGTCGGGATAGCCGGTATAGTGGCAGGACAGACAAATGTGCAGCGCCGTCGGTGGGCCTTCCGGCTGTTCCTGCGGATAGTAGCGCTCCCACAGCTGTTCCAGGTTGACGTGGATCAGCGTCAGGATGCTCAGCACCGTGAGCGACAGGTAAGCGATCAGCGCGCTGCCGGGCTGGATGTCGGCGTAATCCTGCACTTTGATCGCCGCCACCGCCATGCCGATCAGATAAATGTCCAGCATCACCCACTCTTTGAGCCGCTCCAGCATCAGCAACACCGGGCGCAGGTTCATGCCGAGCGCATGGCCGAAGCGCAGGTAGAGCAGCGACAGCACCAGCGTCAGCGGGGCGCCGATGGTGCAGAATGCCACCATGCTGGCGGTGAGCGGATCGCCCTGGCGGCTCATCTGCCAGATGCCCTCCAGCAAACTGGCGTCGATGCGCGTGCCGAGCAGGCGGATGCTGATCAGCGGTTCGGTGAAAGCGAACGGCATCAGCAGCAGCATGGTGATCGCCATGGCGGTCAGACGCGTCATCGACCAGTCGCGGCCGTGCACCACCTTGGCGTTGCAGCGCGGACAATAAGCGGCCTGATTACCGCTGAGCGGCGGCAGCACGAACAGCAGGTCGCACTCGCAGCAGCGTTGGTGGCGCGCTTTGGAAAGGGGGGCGGTGATCGCGTGTATTTTCATTTTTGACAAGTAGCTGCCCCTGAGCCCGCCGGAACTGTCAGCGTAGCTGAAAAATAAACCGGCCGCGTCACCGGCGATCGGGTGCCGGACGGTAAAACGAGGTAAACCGGGATTCTGAGCGGCAAACATACCCCGAGCGACGGGGTTTTGTGAAGCAACAGATGATTAACCTTGTGGCTATACGCATTTAATGCTTATTTTATAGGGCCTAAGCTTTGGGCTTCTGGCCATCTTCACTGTTTCAATGGTTAACACATGACAAAAGAACAATTCTACGCGGAATTAAAACGTGACCTGAGCGCGTTGCTCGGCGGGGAAACCAACTTTATCGCGGCGCTGTCCAACGCCAGCGCGTTGCTCAACGAGCGTCTGGATGACGTGAACTGGGTCGGTTTCTATCTGATGGATGGCGACCAACTGGTGCTGGGGCCGTTCCAGGGCAAGATCGCCTGCGTGCGCATTCCGGTGGGCAAGGGCGTATGCGGCACGGCGGTGGCGGAAAATCGCGTGCAGCGCGTCGGCGACGTGCATGCGTTTCCGGGCCATATCGCCTGCGATGCGGCCAGCAACGCGGAAATCGTGCTGCCGCTGGCGGTTGGCGGCCGGGCGATCGGCGTTTTGGATATCGATAGCACGGTTTATCAACGCTTCGACGAACAGGACGAAGTGGGCCTGAAAGCAGTGGTGGCGGGGCTTTGTGAGCAACTGGAACAGTGTGACAGTGCGAAATATGTGACTGTGGCGGCAAGTTGATCGACGGTTAACGTGGCAATTACCGATGGCGTCATTATAATGACGCCTGTTCATGCCTGTGGCTTGTTGGCAATACCGTTGTAATCAGGAAATTTCATGGAAAATCAACCTAAGTTGAACTCTAGTAAAGAAGTCATTGCTTTTCTTGCCGAGCGTTTTCCGCTCTGCTTTAGCGCCGAAGGCGAAGCTCGTCCGCTGAAAATCGGTATTTTTCAGGATTTGGTAGAGCGCGTGCAGGGGGAAGAGAATCTCAGCAAAACGCAATTGCGTTCTGCCCTGCGCCTATACACCTCAAGCTGGCGTTACCTATACGGCGTCAAGGTTGGCGCGCAGCGCGTCGACCTGGACGGCAATCCGTGCGGTGAACTGGAGCAACAGCATGTCGATCATGCTCGCCAGCAGCTTGAAGAAGCCAAAGCGCGCGTTCAGGCACAGCGTGCCGAACAAAACGCCAAAAAACGTGAAGCCGCCGGCGAATCCGCCGATGCCGCTCCGCGCCGTCCGCGTCCAGCCGGTAAAAAGCCCGCTGCGCGTCGCGAAGGCGGAGCCGCGCCGGAAAACCGCAAGCCGCGCCCACAAACTCGCCCACAGCCCGCTCGCCAACCTCGTGCAGCCAAAGAGGAAAGCCAGCCGCGTTATGCGCCAGTCACGGATATCTCTAAACTGCAAATTGGCCAGGAAATCAAAGTCAGAGCAGGCAAGAGCGCGATGGATGCTACCGTACTCGAAATCGCTAAAGATGGCGTACGTGTGCAGCTCTCTTCCGGTCTGGCGATGATTGTGCGCGCAGAACACTTGCAGTTCTGATACGGAGGCCAACCCAGGCATGAACAAATTCGTCAGATTAACAGCGATTGCAGGGCTGCTGTGGGCGGGTGTCAGTTACGGCGCG
This sequence comes from Serratia sp. X3, assembly GCF_014982455.1. NCBI lineage: Bacteria > Pseudomonadati > Pseudomonadota > Gammaproteobacteria > Enterobacterales > Yersiniaceae > Serratia > Serratia sp. X3. The sequence continues at coordinate 1,627,784 of NZ_JADCNB010000001.1, read as the reverse complement.
GAAACAGCCAACATCCGCATCGGCCAACTGCCCCAACTGCAACAGGAACCCCAGCACGCTACGGTGAGTGAGCGCGTCACCTCGCGCTTCACTCGCTCTCATTACCGCCAGTTCGCCCTCGATGCGGAATTTTCGGGCAAGATCTTCGATCGCTACCTGAACATGCTGGACTACAACCATAACGTGTTGCTGGCCTCCGACGTGGCGCAGTTCGCCGGCAAACGCAATCAGGTTGGCGAAGAGCTGAAAACCGGCAAGCTGGACACCTTCTACGCGCTGTTCAATCTGGCGCAGAAACGCCGCTTTGAGCGTTACACCTATGCGTTGTCGTTGCTGGACAAGCCGATGAACTTCACCGGCAACGGCACTATCGATCTCGATCGCAGCAAAGCGCCGTGGCCGAAAGACAAGGCCGAGCTGGATAGCCTGTGGGATGCGAAAGTCACCTATGACGAGCTGAACCTCAAGCTGACCGGCAAGACCGACAAAGAAATCCGCGACACGCTGACCAAGCGCTATCAGTTCGCCATCAAGCGCCTGACGCAAAGCAACAGCGAAGACGTCTTCCAGCTGGCGATGAATGCCTTTGCGCATGAAATCGACCCGCACACCAACTATCTGTCTCCACGCAACACCGAGCAGTTCAACACCGAGATGAGCCTGTCGCTGGAAGGCATCGGCGCGGTGCTGCAGATGGATGACGACTACACCCTGATCAACTCGATGGTGCCGGGCGGTCCGGCGGCGAAGAGCAAGGCGATCACCGTGGGCGATCGCATCGTCGGCGTCGGCCAGGCCGGCAAACCGATGGTGGACGTGATCGGCTGGCGCCTGGACGACGTGGTGTCGTTGATCAAAGGGCCGAAGGGCAGCAAGGTGCGCCTTGAGATCCTGCCGGCCGGCAAGGGCACCAAAACCCGCGTGGTCACCTTGACCCGCGAGCGCATCCGTCTGGAAGACCGCGCGGTGAAAATGACCATCAAGACCGTCGGCAAAGAGAAGGTGGCGGTGTTCGACATCCCCGGCTTCTATGTCGGTCTGACCGATGACGTGAAAGTGCAACTGCAGAAGATGGCCAAGCAGAACGTCAAAAGCGTGATCATCGATCTGCGCACCAACGGCGGCGGCGCGCTGACCGAAGCGGTGTCGCTGTCCGGCCTGTTCATTCCGAGCGGCCCGGTGGTGCAGGTGCGCGACAACAATGGCAAAGTGCGCGAAGACGCCGACACCGACGGCGTGACTTACTATAAAGGCCCGCTGGTGGTGCTGGTCGATCGCTTCAGCGCCTCCGCCTCCGAAATTTTCGCGGCGGCGATGCAGGATTACGGCCGCGCGCTGATTGTCGGCGAGCCGACCTTCGGTAAAGGCACCGTGCAGCAGTATCGTTCGCTGAACCGTATCTACGATCAGATGCTGCGCCCTGAGTGGCCGGCGCTCGGTTCCGTGCAGTACACCATTCAGAAGTTCTACCGCGTCAATGGCGGCAGCACCCAGCGCAAGGGCGTGACGCCGGACATTCTGATGCCGACCGGCGTCGATCCGGCGGAAACCGGCGAAGCGTTTGAAGACAACGCCATGCCGTGGGACAGCATCAATGCGGCGACCTACAGCAAGACCGGCGATATGGCGCCGTTCGAGCCGGAGCTGCTGAAAGATCACCAGCAGCGCATCGCGCAAAATCCGGAGTTCCAGTACATCGCGCAGGATATCGCGCATTACAAGGCGCTGAAGGATAAACGCAACATCGTGTCTCTCAATCTGGCGGTACGTGAGAAAGAGAACCACGATGACGACGCGACCCGTCTGAAACGCATCAACGAGCGTCTGGAACGTGCGGGCAAGAAGCCGCTGAAATCGCTTGACGATCTGCCGAAGGATTACCAGGAGCCGGATCCGTACCTGGATGAAACCGTGCATATCGCGCTGGACCTGGCTCATCTGGAAAAGGATCAGCCCGCTCAGCAGCCGACGCCGGCCAAATAAGGCCACGGCTTTGCCTGTGAAAAACGCACCCTCGGGTGCGTTTTTTTTTGGTTGCGGCAAGCCCGGCTTAAGCCGGTTTCTTGCGATGACGCAGCCCGAGCTGAAGGCAGGAAACCACCACCAGCAGACAGCCGAACAGCGACAGCAGCAGCGGGATCTCATGCCAGAACAGCCAGCCCCAGGCGATGTTGAACACGATGCCGATATAGCGCACCACCGAGACCACGATCAGGTTATCGGAAGAGAAGGCCTGGGTTAAGACGACCTGCCCCAACAGCGACACCAGGGCGATGGCGAGCAGAATGGCGAACTGATAGGCGTTGGGCCAAACGAACGCGTTCCATATCAGCGGCAGCGAGATCAGCGTTGCGATGAACAGGAAGTAGAACACGATCTCGTAGTTGTGGTGGCGCTTGCTGAGTTTGTTGACCGACAGATAGGCGATCGAGGCGAACACCGCGCTCATCACGCCGACCAGCGACGCCAAGGTATAGGCCGAGAAGTGCCACGGCCGCACCAGCAGCACCGCGCCGATGATGACCATCGCCAGCCAAAACGCGGTATTGGCGTTGACCCGTTCACGCAGCACCAGCAAGGAGAGCAAAATGGAGAAAAACGGCGACAGATAGGCCAGCATGCTGGCGTCGGCCAGCGTCAGATGGGCAATGCTGTAAAAATAACAAATGAGATACAGCCCGCCCATGGTGCCGCGCAACACCAGCAGCGGCCGGTCTACGCGGCTGAAGGCGACGCGGTGGCGGTACATCAGCAGCAGAACCAGCAGACAGCCGATGCTGCTGCGAAAGAACACGATTTCACCGGTGGGAATAGCATCGGAGATGGTTTTAACCAGCGCGTTCATGACGCTGAAAATCAACGAGGCAAAAATGGCCAGTAGCGCACCCTGATTCATGCTTGCCTCCGCCATTGTCGGTAAATGATGTCCGCCTGCTCGTCGCAGGTATCGTCCAGCAACGAACGATGACAATGCTCGGCGCCGATCCGGGTGACGAAGTGCTGCAGCGCCTGCTGAAAGCGCGCCAACAGACGCTGGGCGGCGGGCATCTCGACGTCAAGCCGCTGAGCCAGCAAGACCAGGACGCGCAGTTTGCGCACGTCCTCTTGCGGCACGCGCGGCAGGCGCCAGCGCCCCTGGGCATCCTGGAAGACGCGGGCGACCCTGACGGCGGAAAAATCATAGTAGCGGCCCTGCGCGTCCGGCTCGGAATAGGGGTCGACCAGCAGCGCGGTATAACGCGTAAACAGCGCATAGCATTGCTCCGTCGGCGTGAGCTGCGGGAATTGGTCAATCCAGCGGCGGCTCACCATGCGGGGTGGCACCGGGTAGTTGTCGTCATTCAAAAAGCGCAGCAGGTTAATGGCCTCGATGCCGAGCCGGTTGAGCAACTGCTGGTAATCCTGCGAGAGCGCCAGCATGTCGGCGATCGCCTCGGGACAGATGGGGCCCTCGGGGTGGGTTTTATACAGGTACTGGATCGGCGCCTGCGGCTGGAATATCGCCTGCAGCGTGGTTTTGGCCAACGCCAGCGGAGGATGAACATAATTGGTGATGCTGAAGCGCTCGGCGGCGAGCAGGCTGTCGCAGCGTTGGGCGTCAATGCCGTGACGCGCCAGCAGCGAGCAAAGCCAGTCGAGTTCGGCGCAGTCTGACCTTGCGCCTGCGCCGGCCAGATAAATCCGCTGCTTGAACGCCTTGGTGTAGGCGCGGCAAGGCTGCTCGGCGTTCTGGTATTTGGTATCGGCGTAGTAGCTCGACAGGCTGATGACCTCGACGTGGGATTGCCCGGCGTCCTGCAGCAGGCTTTGCGCCATCAGGCCGGAGCCGATGGAGGGAGAGAGCAGGATCAGTGAGCGCAGTTGGGGCAACGCCGCCCATGGCACCTGTCGCAGCACGTCATGGTATTGATCGGCGGGGACGGCAAGGATCAGTCTGCGCCAGTCGCCGCCGACGAGCGCCAGATCATCGCAATAGCGATCAATCGTCACCTGCGCATCGTCTTGGGTGCGCTGCGCCTTACCGGCGCCCGTCAGCCACAGGCTGGGCGTGTGCGCCAGATGTTGCTTCAGGCGGCGCCCTTTTTCGCTGGGGCGGTTGTACAGGCCGATGCGCGCATTGCCCGCGGCCTTGATGTCCGCAGCCAGTTGGATCGCCGCCGGGCCGGCGCCGAGGATCAGGGTGGGAAAGGCATTATTCATGGCGGTGAGGCTCCAAAATCAAAAGGTCGTACAGCGGGGTGGTGAGCGGTTTACCGCTGACGCGCCAGGGCGAGCCGGCGGCCTGGTGGTGGTAAGGGCAGTTGAAGATCGACTTGAGGCCATTGCCATAGCGCACCAGCAATTTGCCGCACTGGGGCAGCAAAGGCCGCAGCGCCTTCAGCAAACCCTGTTTGTCCGCCACCAGGGAGGCGATGATGATGTGATCGATATCGTTGCGCGTCAGGCCGTTCAGCTTGTCGATGCAGGGCATCTGCTGCACCAGCCCCAGGTGGCGCGTGAGCCGGCGGGCAAAACGCTGGGCCGCCGGATCGCAATCGTAGCAAATGACGGTGGCGGAGAGCCTGGCGACCAGCGCCAGCGCCGTGGTGGGCAATGCGCCGCTGCCCACCAGCAGCACCCGTTCGCCGGGTTTAATGTCGGCGGCCGCGATCTCCAGCTGCAGCGCGCGGTCGAAACTGTTCAGGTAGGCGTTGGTTTGCGCCGGTTCCCGGCACAGCGCCGAGACGCGATGCTTCTCGTAGTCGCACAACGCGGCGTTGGCCGTCGCCCGTAGTTGGGTGATCTGCGCCGTGATCAAACGGTCGTTTTCCAGCTTTTGACGATAGGCCTGCAGCTGCGGTTCGTCGTTAAAGGCCTGCAGGCGGCTGAAACGACGTTCCAGCAGGGAAAAATGGCGCCGATCTTGCCGGGCGGAACGGTGAAGCTGGTGAATTTCCTGTTGCAAGCCGGCGAGTTGCGCCAGCATGTCCGCCTTGGTCAGAGTGTACATGGGGATTCTCCGTGTGCGTGTAACAGCTGTGTCGGCAGCAGATAGGGGTAGCCCTGCGGGCTGACGCCGTTTTCGATGCCGACGCCAAATACGCGAGACACCATCGGATGTCCCATCATCTGATGGGTATCGCCGTGGCAAACAACGCGTCCGTGCGCGAGCAGCGTGAGTGAGTGGCAATAGCGCAGCGCCAGCCCCAGATCGTGGATCACCAGCAGCGTGATGCAGCGGTGGCGCCGGCCGTAGTCGGCGATCTGATTGAGCACGCGCAGCTGGTGGTGGATATCCAGCGCGCTGGTGGGTTCGTCGAGCAAAATGATCTGCGGCTGAGAGACGAAGGCCTGAGCCAGCATCACCAACTGTCGCTGGCCGCCGCTGAGACGGTTGAAGGGGCGATCGGCGAGCGCGGAAATGCCGCATTCCGTAAGCGCCTGCTCGACCGCATCGGCCTGGGCGGCGCTGACGCGCCAGCTCAACTGGCGCACCTTGCCCAACAGCACCATGTCAAAAGCGGTCAATGCCGAATCGCAGCGATTAAGCTGCGGCACATAGGCGATACGGCAGGTTTTCGGATCGAGAGGGCGTTCGCGGTAAGCGATCTCGCCGCTGCACGGCACCATGCGATTAATCGCTTTGAGCAGCGTCGATTTGCCGGCGCCGTTGGGGCCGATGATGCCGCCGAGCTGCGCCTCCGGCCAGCTCAATGAAACGTCTGTCAACAGCGAGCGGCGATGCAGCGAGACGCCGACGCGGGTGAGGGTCAGTTGAGTCATGGGCGTTTAACCTGTCGAGTGACGAAGTAAAACAGCACCGGCACGCCGATCAGGGCGATAACGATGCCGATGGGCACCACGCCGTTCGGCATCACCAGCTTGGCGACGATCGAGGCGCACAGCAGCAGCAGGCTGCCGCAGAGGGCGGAAATGCAGATCAGGTAGCGCTGGTCCTCACCCACCAGAAAGCGGGCGAAATGCGGGGCGATCAGCCCGACGAACCCGATGGTGCCGACAAACGAGACCGAGGCGGCCGTCAGCAAGGTCGCCAGTAGAAAGGCCAGCTTGCGCAAGGCGCTGACATTGATGCCCAGCCCCTGGGCCTGTTCTTCGCCGGCGGACAGCGCCGTTAGCCGCCAGGCGAGCCGCAGACTGACGAACAGCGCGCACAGCAATACGACGCCGGTGATCGCCACGCCGTGCATATTGGCTTTGAGCAGGCTGCCGAACAGCCAAAAGACAATTTGCTGCATGGCTTCCGGCGAGGCCAGAAACAGCAGCAGCGATTGCAGCGACTGAAAGAAAAACAGCACCACGATGCCGCTCAACACTAATATTTGCGGCGTCATGCCGCGGCGTTGTCCCAGCAGATAGACAGGCACGCAGGCGAGCAACGCCATCAGCGAAGCCAGCAGCGGTGTGCCCAGCGCCAACGCGCCGCCCAGGCTGAAGCCGGTGAGGATCGCCAGCGCCGCGCCGAACCCCGCCGCGGCAGAGATCCCCAGCGTATAGGGGCTGGCGAGGGGATTGGCCAGCACGGTCTGCATCAGCAGGCCCGCCAGCGCCAGACTGGCGCCGACCACCAAGGCGGTGAGCGTCATCGGCAAGCGAATCGACCAGAAAACTGCCTGATGCAGTGCGTTGCCAGGCGCAGAGCCGGGCCAAAGCATCCGCATGATATCCGTGAGGCCAAGTTGCGCGGCGCCGACGGTGAGATCGATGGCGGTCGCCGCCAGCAGCGCGCCGAGCAGCGCCAGCGTCAGTAGCCCGCGGCGCAGCCTGCGCCGTCGCAAAAACGCACGTCCTGTGTGGGCCACGGTTATTCTCCTTGCCAGCGTTGCAAGAAGACGCCGTCCGCCTCTATCGGCAAATATTGATGGTAGAACTGCGCCAGATTGCGCGCGGGATCAACATCGGCAAACGCGGTGGGATAGAGCGCTTTCGCCAGATACTGGACAAAGATAAAATCGTAAATCGTGCGCGCGCCGCCATGGTAAAGCGCATAAAGACGCTGATTTTTTACCGCCGGCAGTTGCGGCCATCCCGCCCGCCGGGCGTATTGCGTCAGGCGCGTCTGTAGGGGGGCTGCCTGCGTGCCGTAGCCCATCGGCACGGCGTTCGGCATGTTTTCCCAGTCGCCACCGGCGAGAAAAATCACCTCGGGCCGTTGGGTCAGGACATAGTCGGCGCGCAAGGGGGAAGGGCTGCCGACGACGCCGGCGGCGATATTGTCGGCGCCGGCCAGCTGCAGCAGCGGCCCCCAGATCGATGCGCCATAGCTGCTGCCGTACTCGCCGGGGCCCTTGTCCCCCAGCTCAATGTAGGTGACCGGCGGCGGCAGCTGCGCCTGGCGGATGCGCCGCCGGGTATCCTCGAGGCTTTGGCGATATTCGTCGGCCAGCCGTTCCGCTCGCTCGGCGTGGCCCATCGCCTGGCCCATTAACCGGATGCTGGCGAGCTTGACTTCAACGCCCTGATTGAAGTCGACGACAATGTAAGGAATGTTGAGCTGTTGCAGCACCGGCAGATAGTTGGCGAAGCCGTCGAGCTGCCACTTCGCCAGGATCAGCAGGTCTGGTCGCGTGGTCAGCAGGCGTTCAAAATCGAAGCTCTGGTTATAGAGCGAACCGACATCGACCAGTTGAGCGAGCCGTGGCAGCGCCGCCTGATAGCGCGCCCATTGGCTGGCGCGCAACGCCCAGTCGCTTTTGGAGAAGGCGACGACCTGTTGATAACTCTCCGGGCCGTTCACCGCCAGAAAATCTTCGTAGTAAAAGCCGATATAGGCGCGCTGTGCGGGGGCGGTCAGGGTAACCTGGCGTCCTTCAACGTCGGTGAGGTGAATTTCAGCGTGCGCGACCTGGCAGAAAAGCAGCCACGTCGCCAGCATCCAGACGATACGCGATAACATGATTGACATCCCTTTACGATTATTTGTTATGTTATAATGTAACAATCAATCGCGAGATTCAAACTTTCGTCGCCGCTGAATCAGGCGGGGCATGATGAAACGTGCTGAGCGAATATTGACCTATAAAGCGTGAGGATAACGTTTCTCGTTGTCATGGCGTGCGGGCAAAGAAATTTTTCTGCAAAATCCCTCCGCCTTGCGCAACAATCGTTTACAATTTGCCAAATCCCGGTCGCGCGTCGTTTTTGTAAAGTTTCGTATTTTTAGTAGGTTAATGGCGCGCAACTCTTGAAACTGTGACGAATGCCCATACGATTCAGGGTATCTGGACAGTGTTTTGTTAACATTTATGAGGAAGTAAACATTTTATGATGCGTATAGCTCTGTTCCTGCTCACCAACCTGGCGGTGATGTTGGTTTTCGGGCTGGTGCTCAGCCTGACAGGAATCCAATCCAGTAGCGTTCAGGGCCTGATGATCATGGCCGGTCTGTTCGGCTTCGGCGGCGCTTTCGTGTCGTTGCTGATGTCCAAATGGATGGCGCTGCGCTCCGTAGGCGGGGAAGTGATTGAACAGCCGCGTAACGAAACCGAAAACTGGCTGCTGGAAACGGTGCGCCGTCAATCGCAGCAGGCGGGCATCGCCATGCCGCAGGTCGCTATCTACCACGCGCCGGACATCAACGCCTTCGCCACCGGCGCACGCCGCGACGCTTCGCTGGTCGCCGTCAGCACCGGCCTGCTGCAGAGCATGAGCCGCGACGAAGCGGAAGCGGTTATCGCGCACGAAATCAGCCACGTCGCCAACGGCGATATGGTGACCATGACCCTGATCCAGGGGATCGTGAACACCTTCGTCATCTTCATTTCGCGCCTGATCGCACAGGTTGCCGCCGGCTTCCTGGGCAACCGCGACGGTGAAGGGGAAGGCAACGGCAACCCGATGATTTACTTCGCCGTGTCGATGGTGCTGGAACTGGTGTTCGGCATCCTGGCGAGCATCATCACCATGTGGTTCTCGCGTCACCGCGAATTCTATGCCGACGCCGGTTCCGCCAAACTGGTGGGCCGCGAGAAGATGATCGCCGCCTTGCAGCGTCTGAAAACCAGCTATGAACCGCAGGAAGCGGGCAGCATGATGGCGTTCTGCATCAACGGCAAATCCAAGTCGTTCAGCGAGCTGTTCATGTCGCACCCGCCGCTCGACAAGCGCATCGAAGCGCTGCGCACCGGTCAGTACCTGAAGTAATCGGCTGAATGAAATGAAAAACCCCGGCTTGCCGGGGTTTTTTTATGGCATGCCTGAACCGCTTTTACAGCGGCGGCGACGGATTCAGCAATGAAATTCGGCAATGAATGGGGTGAGCGCTTCACCAAAGTTTGCGGGCGTTAATGCCGTGCAGCAGCGCCCGAAGTCCCTGAATCCCACCTGCAAACCGCGTCTTTCGGCCTCTCAGCTTGGGCAGGCGCGGTGCCAGATCACCCGGTGAGAGGGCAAGCCGCATCGGGCCCGGTCACGACCGCCTGTTTGGCTTTGGAAGCGCATGTTATATGCTTTGGCACAATGACATTTGTCCCTGAGGCCCTATGAAAATCAACCACCTTCCCTTACTCAACGGTGATGAGGTGCCGGCGCGCCTGGCCGCATTGGCTGGCGGTGTCGCCGATGCGGTTGCGGAATTGTTGAACCGGCATGATGACGATGATGAACCGCCGGTTATTCGCTGGCATTCAGGCGATCTGCGCCTGCCGGCGTTTTTCCCCGCCGAGCACGACGGCCACGATTACGATTACCTGATCGTGGACGGCGATGTGATCGTCGAGGGATGCCTGGCGGTGTCACCGCAGCGAGAGGACGGCGGCATTGTCGTGCTGGGGCGGCTGCAGGCGGATACGCTGATTTGCTGGGGCGGGCTGGTCGTGCGTGACGATGTCCGCATACGCCATGCCTATTGCAGCTCAGGAAACGACGGCGCGTTCGTGGTGGGGGGAGACCTGACCGCGCTCACCCTGGTAGAAACGGGGGAGTTTATCCATGTCCATGGCGATCTCGACGTGCGATGTCTCGCTTCGTTGCAGAACTTCGTTCAGGTTGACGGAGAGACGCGCTGCGACTGCCGCATCGACAGCGCGCAGTCCGAAGATCTGATAAAGCGCATGTTCGCCCCCGGCCTTCTGAAGGCCTTCGAGGGGATGGGTAACGACGGTCAACGCATTGTTGGCTGGTATCCGGATGACGACGCCTATTTAGCCTGTTTACGACAAGGCCGCAGCCCTTTGAGGCGCGGCGACTGACGCCTGGCCTGCATCGCACTCGACGTGGCCCGGCTCAGGCAGGGCACATTGGATTGGGGCCAGGCTCTTTCTATGCCCTCTATTTCACCTCGCGGCTGGGCTGCGCCGTTTGCGTCGTCGGTTGAGTGATGCGCAGGCTGCTGACGGCCGCAGCCAGGGTGGCGAACACCCCAGCCAGGATCAGTGAAGCGTGGGTGCCGGAGGCCGGGAACAGGTTGAACATCAGCGCCACCAGCGCGGCTCCCGAGGTTTGCCCCAGCAGGCGAGCGGTGCCCAGCATGCCGCTGGCGCCGCCGCTGCGGTTGCGCGGCGCGGCTGAGATGATGGTGTGGTTGTTGGGCGACTGGAACAGACCGAAACCGGCGCCGCACAGCACCATGCGCCAGATGATGTCCATATTCGACGGCGCCGCGGGCAGCAGCGCCAGCGAGAACAGCCCGACCGCGAACACCGCCAGTCCAATGCAGCCCAGCAGGCCTGCGTGCACGCGCTCCACCAGCCGGCCGGCGATCGGGGCCATCACCACGATCGCCAGCGGCCACGGCGTCAGCAGCAGCCCGGTCGCCACTTCGTCGCGGCCCAACGCGCTTTGCAGGAAGAACGGCAGCGACACCATCGCCAGCATCTGTGCGGCGAACGAGCAGATTGAGGTGCCCATCGACAGGGCGAAGATCGGAATGCGCAGCAGGTCGACCGGCAGCAGAGGAAATTCCTGGCGCAACTGGCGGCGAACGAACACCGCGCCAATCGCCAGCAGCGCGGCGATCTCGCTGAAGATCAGCGTCAGGCTCTGGCCCTGGGCGAAGCCGCTGATGGCGGTGATCAGCAGGCCGAAGGTCAGCGCGTTCAGCACGGCGCTGGTGGGATCGAAACGGCGGTTATCGCTTTTTTGACCGTTGGCCGGCAGGAATTTCATCCCCAGCAGCAGCGCGACGATGCCGATCGGCAGGTTGATGGCGAACAGCCATTGCCAGGACGCGACCGACAGGATAGCGGCCGCCACCGTCGGCCCGGCCGCCGAGGAGCAGGCGACGATCAGCGAGTTGATGCCCATGCCGCGGCCGAGAAAACGCTGCGGGTAGATGATGCGGATTAGCGCGGTGTTGACGCTCATGATGGCGGCGGCGCCAAAGCCCTGCAGCACGCGGGCGATGGTCAGGGTGAGCAGCGAGTCGGACAGGGCGCAGAACAGCGAGGTGATGCTGAACACCAGCAATCCTGCCTGATAGATGCGGCGATAGCCGACCAGATCGCCGAGCGACGCCAGCGACAGCAAAGAGACGGTGATCGCCAGTTGATAGGCGTTGACCACCCAGATGGAACTGGCCGGACTGGCGTTGAGATCGCGCGCGATGGTGGGCAGCGCCACGTTGGCTATCGCGCCGTCGAGCACGGATACGGTAATGCCGAGGGCGATGGCGAGGATCGCCCCATAGCGTTGCGGGACGGGGAGGCCGTCGGAACAAGGACGCATGCAGGTCTCAGCGGTATTTATTCAGGAGAGTATTATCATGCTAATCATATTCGCCTGCGATTGCATGCCCCTTGTCCGCTTAATTGTAAACGGCGGTGAGCGGCAGGCGGTTATTCATTTGGCTTCAATCGCTTAGCCTTCAGCTGCGTTGCGCGTCGCGATCTGTTCCGATTATACTGAAACCCTTGTTTAAATTTCCTGAAACAAAACCGTTAAGTAGGGTATTCGCCATGGCTAACGCAGATTCAGACAAGCAACCGGATGCCGTCTCATCCGTGATGAAAGTGTTCGGCATTTTGCAGGCGCTCGGCGATGAGCGCGAGATCGGCATTACCGAACTGTCCCAGCGGGTGATGATGTCTAAAAGCACCGTCTACCGATTTCTGCAGACCATGAAAGCGCTGGGTTACGTTTCTCAGGAAGGCGAGACGGAAAAGTATGCGCTGACGCTCAAGCTATTCGAGCTGGGCGCCAAATCGTTGCAGAACGTCGATCTGATCCGCAGCGCCGACGTGCAGATGCGCGAGCTGTCGAATCATACCCGTGAAACCATCCACCTCGGCGCCCTGGACGAGGATGGCATCGTCTACATCCACAAGATCGACGCGATGTACAACCTGCGCATGTATTCGCGCATCGGCCGCCGCAACCCGCTGCACAGCACCGCCATCGGCAAGGTGCTGCTGGCCTGGCGCGAGCGGGATGAGGTGGCGCAGATCCTGTCGCAGATTGAATTTACCCGCAGCACCGAGCATACCCTGACCAGCGCCGCCGAACTGTTGCCGGTGCTGGATCGGGTGCGTGCGCAGGGATACGGCGAAGATGCCGAAGAGCAAGAAGCGGGGATCCGCTGCATCGCGGTACCGGTCTTTGACAGGTTCGGGGGGGCGATCGCCGGGCTGAGCATCTCTTTCCCGACGCTGCGTTTTTCCGAAGCGGCGCGGGAGGAGTATGTGGCGTTGCTGCATGTCGCCGCCCGACGCATTTCCGAACAGCAGGGCTATCACGACTACCCGTTCTGACCTGCGTTTCGATGAGCAAGGCGCCGCCATGGCAGCGCCTTGCTGTTATTTCGCGCCGGGCGTCAGCCGCTGTGAAATCCGCTCCAACACCAACATCAGCAACAGCGTGGCCGCTACCAGGATCATGGTCAGCGTTGCGCCATTGGCGATGCTGCCGCGATCGGTCAGGCTGAAGATCGTGACCGGCAATGTCGCCCAGCTCGGCGGGTAGATCATCATGGTCGCGCCCAGCTCCCCCATCGACAGCGACAGACTGAGCGCGAAGGCGGAGAGCATGTAGGGGGCGATCATCGGCAGGGTGACGTGGCGCAGGCGGAACAGCGGCGACGCGCCCAGGCTGGCAGCGACGTTCTCGTAGTCGCCAGGCAGCCGGGTCAGCCCGGCCATCACGTTGCCGAAGGTAAAGGCGGAAATCAACACGAAGTGGGCGGCGGGCACGATCAGGAAGGTGCCGTTCATCTGCAGCGGCCCCTGGCTGAACGCCACCAGTATCCCCAAACCGATAGAGACCGAAGGCACCGCGCTGGGAATGAAAAACAGCGTGTCCAGCAGCCGTCGGCCGCGTTCAGGCACGTGGCGCAGGGCCAACGCCGCCCAGGTGCCGCACAACAACGCGAACAGGCTGGCGCTGAAGCCGATAGCCAGACTGGCGACCAGCGCGTCCCAGGAGGCGCCGCTGAAGGCCTGGCGAAAGTGGCTGAGGGTGAAGCCGCTCGGCAGCACGCCGTTCCACTGTTCACTGAGGCTGGACATCAGGATCACCGCCAGCGGCAGGCAGAAGAACAGGGCGAACAGCGTGACCGTCAGCGTGCAGGTCAGGGTGCGGCCGGTGCGAGACCAAATCAACATCGTCAGTTCCTCAGCCCGGCGCGCGCCGCGGCGTAGCGGTAAAGGGAGAACAGCCCGAGCGACAGCGCGATATTCACCACGGCGATCGCGCAGGCGACGGCGTAGTCCGATTCCAGAATCGCTTTGGCGTAGACCATCATCGGCAGTGTGGTGACGCCCTTGGCGCCGATAAACAGCACGATGCCGAACTCATTGGTGGTCAACAACAAACACAGGCTGCCGCCGGCCAGCAAGGCCGGCAGCGCGGCCGGTAAAATCACCTGGCGCACCACCCGTCCCGGCCGGGCGCCGAGGATGCTGGCGGCCTCGAGCTGGCTGCGGTCGATCTGCGACAGCGCCGCCATCAGCGGGCGCATCACCAGCGGGGTAAACACGGTGATTTCCGCCAGGATCACCCCCCAGATGGAGTAAAGAAAATCCACCGGCGGCAGGGTGAAACCAAAGGTCGCCATCAGCGTGCCGTTCAGCAGACCGGCGGAACCGTAGATGAACGTGAAGGCCAGCGTGATGAGGAAGGTCGGCATGGCGATAAAGGTATCGATCACCCGGGCGACCAGACGGCTGCCGGGGAACGGCGTGAACACCAGCAGCAGCGACAGCAGGGTGCCGAGCACCAGGCAGCCGAGCGTCGCCAGCAGCGCGATCTGCAGCGTGTTGAGAAAGGCGCCGACAAAGCGGCGGGATTCGAACACCTGCTGCAGCGCAGCGGCGCTGAACAGCCCCTGGTCATCGGTAAACGCCTGTTTGACGATCAGCGCCAACGGGTAGAAAAACAGCGTCGCCAGTACCAGCAGCGGTAACAGGATCCACAGGCGGCGCGGCAAACGCAGCCGCTGGGCCGGGCGAATAAGCGTAGAGTCGGTCATGTCAGTCCTCGATCAGTACCGCATCGTCGGGGGCGAAATAGAGCGGCACCCGTTCGCCGATCTGCGGCATCCGGCTGCGATGGGTGGTGACCACGCGCAGCGGGTGGCCTTGCGCGTCGAACTGCAGGTGCGTCAGTTCACCCTGCCAATGAATATCGCGTAGCGTGCCGATAAGGCAGTTGCTGCGCTGGGCGTCGGCATCGAGCGCAATGTGCTGTGGCCGGATGCACAGCAGCTTGTCGAAGCCGCGTTGTGCGCCATAAGTGAAACAGCCGATCACTTTGCCGGCGCAGCTGACGGTGGTCATGCCTTGCTGCGCGGTAGTCTCCAGGGCGGTAGCCGGCAGCAGGTTGGCGCGGCCGAGGAACTCGGCGGCGAAGCGGTTCGTCGGATGATGATACAGCGCGCGGGTTTCGCCGTGGGCGATCAGATGGCCGTCGCGCATGATGCCGATCTTGTCCGCCAGCGTCAGCGCTTCGCCCTGATCGTGGGTGACGTACAGGATGGTCAGATCCGGCAGCTCGCGGTGCAGGCGGGCTATCTCTTCCACCATGCTGTGGCGGATTTGCGCGTCCAGCGCCGACAGCGGCTCATCCAGCAGCAGCACCTTGGGGCGCACCGCAATGGCGCGGGCGATCGCCACCCGCTGCTGTTGGCCGCCGGAAAGCTGGCTGGGATAGCGCCTGGCGTAGGCGGACATGCCGACGATGGCCAACGCTTCTTCGACGCGCTCGGCGGTCAGGCCGCGCGGCTTGCCCTGGGCGCGCAGGCCGAACGCCACATTGTCTTCGACGCGCATATGCGGAAACAGCGCATAGTTCTGCACCACCATGCCCAGGCCGCGTTCATAGGGCGGCACGTCGGTGACATCGATATCGCCGATGGCGATGCGTCCGGCGGACGGCTGCACGAAACCGGCAATCGCTCGCAGTACGGTGGTTTTGCCCGAGCCGGAGGGGCCGATCAGCGCCAGCACTTCGCCGGGCGCGATGGTGAGCGTCAGGGGTTTCAGCACTTCGGTGCCGCGGTACGACACGCTGACACGGTCGAGCTGAATGCCCGACGGCCCGGCGATGTCCCGGCTGTTATCCCGCGCCTCAGCGCGGGAAGCGAGAAGATAAGGCATGGTCAGCGTCATTCTGTCACCTTGTGCCAGCGGGAAATGTCGGCGGACAGGCTGCTCACCACCTGATTCCAGTCCGGCGTCCAGATATCCACGCCCTGCAGCGCAGCCTGCGACTGCCTGAAGTTATCGTCGGTCGGGGTCACGTCTTTACGCACCGGCATGCCGTAGGAAATGGCGCTGACGCTGCTCTGCGCCTCTTTGCTCAGCAGGAAATCGATCAGCTTTTTGCCGTTGGCGCTTTGCGGCGCGCCTTGCACCAGGCCGATGTAGTAAGGCAGCGCCAGCGTGCTGCGCTTGCCGTCCGGCCCGGCCGGCCAGAACACCTTCACGTTCGGGTTGCTGCGCATCTGCGTCAGGTTCATCTGCAGATCGCCGTTGGCCACCAGCAGCTCCCCTTTATTGACCAGCGCGGTCAGCTTGCCGGTGGAGGCGGAAGGGCCGACGTTGTTGCTTTGCAGCTTGCCGAGGTAGTCGAAACCGGCGTCTTTGCCGCCGAAGCTGTGGAACGCCTGCAGCATCACCGCAGTGCCGTCCCCCGCCTGGCCCGGCGTGGAGTACTGCAGCTTATTGCGGAACTGCGCGTCCAGCAGCTGTTGGTAGCTGGCGGGCGCCTGCGGCAGCAGTTTGGCGTTATAGATGAAGCTCAGGTAGTTGTTCACCAGCGGCACGAACTGCGGCTGCGCATCGGCGATTTGCGCGGCCGCCTGCGGGGTAAAGTCCTGCAGCAGTTTTTCCGCCGCCGCGCGTTGAATGAACGGCGGCAGCGTCACCAGCACGTCGGCCTGCGGGTTGCTGCGCTCTTTCGACAGGCGTTCCACGATGGCGCCGGAGCCGCCTTCGACGTACTGCACCTTGACGCCGGTCGCCTGGGTGAAGGCGTCGAACTGGGTTTGATACCAGCTGTGATCGCCGTCGTGCAAACCATCGGCGGAGTAGACGGTCACCACCGCCTCGGCGGCCCAGAGCGGCGCGGAGCCGAGTGCGATGGCGGTCATCACGACCAGTCGAGAAAATTTCATAGCTTCAGCCTCACTGTTACGGGTTAATGCGAAACTGGTATACACCAGATATGCGGCCACGCTAATCGGCGAATATGACAAACAAATGAAATCAGCAAAATATCATTGCCGGGAACGGGGAGGACGACGCGGGAGAGAAAGGCGGGCCTGCGTGCGCAGGCCCCGTTGGGCATGGGGTTAAAGCGTATCGACTTCGATGCGCAGGCTGTCGTGGCGCCAGTATTCGATATCGAAATCGAGGATGCGGCCGTGCTGATCGTAATTCAAGCGGCGCAACAGCAGCGCGGGCAGGCCGACCATGGCACCCAGCGCGTTGGCGGCGCGATAAGGCAGGGCGGTCGGGTAGAACGACAGGTGCATGTTGCTGTAAATCAAATCGTAATGCTGCTGATAAACCTCGGTCAGGCTGCCGTTGAGATCGTGGCTGAGCAGTTCCGGCACCCGTTGCGGCAGGCAGTGGTTCTCGCAATAGCAGATGGCGCGGCCGTCGGCATAGCGCACCCGGCGCAGCAGATACACTTGATCGAACGGTTCGAGCGCCAGCGGCTGCATCACGTCGAGCGGCACCGTGGTTTTTTCGCCGGACAGCAGCGCGGTGCGCGGCGTGCGCCCTTGCTCCTGACAGAGACGGTGGAAGTTGGTGTTTTGCGTCGGATCCAGCCACAGCCGCTCCGGCGTGACGAACCAGCCGCGACGATCGGCGCGGTAGATGGCGCCGGTGGCTTCCAACTGCGCCAGGCTCTCGCGGATGGTGACGCGGGTGGTGGAGAAGATGGCGCACAGCTCGCGCTCCGAAGGCAGCTTGTCGCCGGCCTGCAGCGCGCCGCGGGTGATGCGCGCCTGAAGCTGATCCTTGATCTGCAGATAGTGGGGCATATCGCCCGGATGTTCTTTCATTTCATCTCGCTATGGCATCGGCCTGGCATTCCGGCCCGCTTATTATACATAGCCAGATGAATTTTTTGTTTCACCGCGCTTTGCCGTTTGACCTGGGAAGGAATTTGCCGCCACAATCAGCGTAATCTGGTATAGACCAATAGGTGAATAACATGTCCGACCGTAACTACCTGCTGTTGACCCCCGGCCCGTTGACCACGTCGAAAACGGTGAAAGAGGCGATGCTGTATGACAGCTGCACCTGGGATGAAGATTACAACCTCGGGGTGGTGCAGCGCGTTCGCCAACGGTTGGTGGCGCTGGCGACGCCGTCCGCCGGCTATACCTCGGTGCTGCTGCAGGGCAGCGGCAGCTTTGCGGTAGAGGGCGTGCTGGGCACGGTCATCGGCCCGCACGACAAGCTGCTGATCGTCAACAACGGTGCCTACGGGGCGCGGATGATCGAAATGGCGCGGCTGATGGATATCGACCACCACGCGTTCGACTGCGGCGAGGTGAACGAACCGGACGTGGCGGCGATGGAGGCGGTGCTGAAAAGCGATGCGCGCATCAGCCATATCGCCATGGTGCACTGTGAAACCACCACCGGCATGCTCAACCCGCTGCAGAAGGTCGCCGGTCTGGCGGCGCGCAACGGCAAGACCTTTATCGTCGACGCCATGAGCAGCTTCGGCGGTATCCCGCTGGATGTGGACGCGCTGGGCATCGATTTTCTGATCAGCTCCGCCAACAAATGCATTCAGGGCGTGCCGGGCTTTGCTTTCGTCATCGCCCGCCGCAGCGAACTGGAGAAATGCGCCGGCCGTTCGCGCTCGCTGTCGCTGGATTTGTATGCCCAGTGGCGCTGTATGGAAGACCAGGCCGGCAAATGGCGCTTTACGTCGCCCACTCACACCGTGCTGGCCTTCGCGCAGGCGCTGAAAGAGCTGGAACAAGAGGGCGGCATTGCCGCGCGTCACAACCGCTATCACGCCAATCAGCGTCGGCTGGTGGCGGGCATGCGTGAACTGGGCTTTGAGACCCTGCTGGAGGATGCGCTGCATTCGCCGATCATCACGGCGTTCTATTCGCCGAAGGCCGACACTTACCGCTTCGCCGAGTTTTATCAGCGCCTGAAGCAGCAGGGCTTCGTGATTTATCCCGGCAAAGTGTCGCAGAGCGACTGCTTCCGCATCGGTAACATCGGCGAAATTTTTCCGCAGGATATCGAACGTTTGCTGGCGGCCGTCGGGCAGGCGATGTACTGGAATCAATAAGGATTGACCATGAAACAGATCAACGCCGTAATCCTCGACTGGGCCGGCACCACGGTGGACTTCGGCTCCTTTGCGCCGACGCAGATTTTCGTCGAGGCGTTCAAACGCACTTTCGATATCGATATCAGCCTGGCGGAAGCGCGCATTCCGATGGGGCTCGGCAAATGGCAACACATCGAGGCGCTGGGCAAGTTGCCGGCGGTTGACGCGCGCTGGCGGCAGAAGCTGGGCCGCTCGATGAATCACCAGGATATCGACGCGCTGTATCAAGCGTTTATGCCGCTGCAAATCGCCAAAGTGGTCGACTTCGCCGATCCCATCGAGGGCGTGCCGCAGGTGATTGCCGCTTTGCGCGAGCTGGGGATTAAAATCGGTTCCTGCTCAGGTTATCCGCGCGCGGTGATGGAAGTGCTGGCGCCTGCCGCTGCGCAGCGCGGCTACGCGCCGGATTACTGGGTCGCCACCGACGATCTCGCGGCCGGCGGGCGACCGGGGCCGTGGATGGCGTTGCAAAACGTGATTGCGCTTGGCATTGATGCGGTGGCGCACTGTGTGAAGGTGGATGACGCGGTGCCGGGCATTGCCGAAGGGCTGAACGCCGGGATGTGGAGCGTCGGGCTGGCGCTGTCCGGCAACGAGTTCGGCGCCACCTGGCAGGAGTATCGCCAAATGCCGCAAGGGGAGATCGAGCGCCGTCGCACGGCCGCCGCCGATAAGCTGTACGCGGCGGGCGCGCACTATGTGATAGACACGCTGGCGCAATTGCCGGGTGTGATCGCCGATATCAACCGGCGGCTGGCGAACGGCGAGCGGCCGTAACGACCGAACGCAGGGCATAAAAAAACCGGGGATCATCCCCGGTTTTTTCGTTCGCGAAAGGCGTTAACGGTGAGCCAATTCGACTTCGTCTTCGCTGTCCATCACGGCTTTGTCGGTTTGCTTCATCAGTTGGCTGGTGATGGTGCCCGCCGCCATGGAACCGTTGACGTTCAGCGCGGTACGGCCCATGTCGATCAGCGGTTCGACCGAGATCAGCAGCGCAACCAGCGTCACCGGCAGGCCCATCGCCGGCAGCACGATCAGCGCGGCGAAGGTGGCGCCGCCGCCCACGCCCGCCACGCCGGCGGAGCTGAGGGTGACGATGCCGACCAGAGTGGCGATCCACACCGGATCCAGCGGGTTGATGCCGACGGTCGGCGCAACCATCACCGCCAGCATCGCCGGGTAGAGGCCCGCACAGCCGTTCTGGCCGATGGTGGCACCGAACGACGCCGAGAAGCTGGCGATGGATTCCGGCACGCCCAGGCGACGGGTCTGCGCTTCCACGTTCAATGGAATGCTGGCGGCGCTCGAGCGGCTGGTGAACGCGAAGGTGATCACCGGCCACACCTTGCGGAAGAACTTCAGCGGGTTAACGCCGGTGAAGGCCAGCAGGACAGCGTGAACCACAAACATGATGGCCAGGCCGATGTACGAGGCCACCACGAAGCTGCCGAGCTTGACGATATCGTGAATGTTGGAACCGGCGACCACTTTGGTCATCAGCGCCAGCACGCCGTACGGCGTCAGCTTCATGACCAGACGCACCAGCTTCATCACCCAAGCCTGCAGGGTGTCGATAGCCACCAGCACGCGCTCGCCTTTCGGCTTGTCGTCTTTCAGCAGCTGCAGCGCCGCCACGCCGAGGAAGGTGGCGAAAATCACCACGCTGATGATCGAGGTCGGGCTGGCGCCGGTCAGATCGGCGAACGGGTTTTTCGGGATGAACGACAGCACCATCTGCGGCACGGTCAGATCGGCCAGTTTACCCACGTAGTTGGTCTGGATGGCCGTCAGGCGCGCGCTTTCCTGCGCCCCCTGCACCAGGCCTTCGGCGGTCAGGCCGAACAGGTTGGTGACCAGCACGCCCACCAGCGCCGAGATCAGCGTGGTGAACAGCAGCGTGCCGATTGTCAGAACGCTGATTTTACCCAGAGAAGAGGCGTTATGCAGTTTGGCGACCGCGCTCAGGATCGAGGCAAACACCAGCGGCATGACGATCATTTGCAGCAGTTGCACATAGCCGTTGCCGACGATGTTGAACCAGCTGATGGATTCTTTCAGCACCGGGTTGTCGGAGCCGTACACCAGCTGCAGGCCCAGACCGAACACCACGCCGACCACCAGGCCGACCAGCACTTTTTTCGCCAGGCTCCATTGCTTGTGGCGGGTTTGCGCCAGCAGCAAAAGGAGCGCGACAAACACCAGCACGTTAATCACGAGCGGAAGATTCATCCCCAATGTCTCCAATAATCTTTCTTATAAAAACGACTACGCATCACGTATGTCGCGATGTAAATATCGTAACAGTTTGCTGAGGGGCTCACTTATATCCAAATGGAATTTAATATAGCTTTTTGTGTGATTTTGTTCGTTTTATATACGCATGGGTGATGTATTGAGCGACTTTTTGTGATCAGAGTCTGATATTTCTGATTTGCTCTACGTAGGATTGCACCGGGAGGGTGAAATCACCTTGCCAGCAGATGGCAAACGCCACCAGGCAGAGGCACAGCACGCGTTCCAACTGATTGCCTTTTTGCGAGTTGAGCAGCGGCAGGCGAAAACGCCAGCGGCACGGCCACAGCAGCGGCACGCCGGCGGGCGTGAGCATGTCGGCCAGCAGATGGCTGAAGTAACCGATGATCATGGCGTGCAGCGCGTCGGCCGGGATCGGCCAACTGCGCGGCACATCAAGCTGAAACAGCGCCATGCCGCCGGCGATCGCCAGTAGGCTGTGGGTGAAACCGCGGTGGCCGAAAGCGCGGGCGATGGGAATGGCGATCCAGCGCAGACGCTGGCCCAGCACCGACTTGGGGTGATCGATGTCCGGCAGCAGTGAGGTCAGCAGCGCGGCGGGTATGATGTGCCACCAGTCGCCGGTAGCCAGCTCTGGCGTCACTTCCGCCTTCTTGGCGAAGATCGCGCAAGCGACAGAGAATATAAGGTGTCCTTCCGCGGTCATGCTGTTGCGATTCCGACTGGTAAACTGTTAATTTATCCAGTATATGGGAAAATTCCCAGTAGTGGAAGCAGTTACCCTGTAACCAATTGTTTATTTTTCCCTGTTTTACAACGGCTTGTTACGGCAATGGGTAACAAAGCATCGATTTTGACGGGCGAGAACAAAAAGCGGGCGATGGGGGGGTATGGCGGTGAGAAAAAAGGACGGTTGCTCGGCGTGTGGCGGGAGGAAGCGGCGGCCTTGAATCGCGCTGCGTGGCAGTGACAACGCGCCGCGGGCCGTCGCTTTCCCTGCCATGCAGCATAATGAGAACGTCATGCCAATTCAATAAAATGAAACGGCGTTTCGTTTATTTTGCGGTGCGGATCCCTTTTATGACGCAGAGCGGCAAACCCAGGGCGCCGATGGCCGGCGCCGCAGGTCAGGCAAAGTGGGCGGCGGTGAGCTGTTCCAGGGTGTCCAGCTTGTGGTCCGCCAGCGCCCAGCGCGGATCGTGACGGTATTCGGCCGCCGGGATCACGATGGAACGCATGCGTGCGGCCTTGGTGGCGATCATGCCGTTAAACGAGTCTTCCAGCGTGATGCAGCGCAGCGGATCGCTGCCCAGGCGTTCGGCGGCGATCAGGTAGACCTCCGGGTGCGGCTTGCTGTACGGCAGGTATTCGGCGGAAACCAATTGATCAAAGTAGCCTTCAAGCTCGAACATCTTCAGCACCTGCCGTTGCATGTGCAGCGGCGAGGCGGAGGCGAGACCGATGTTCAGCCCCTGGCTGCGACACAGCTCCAGCGCCTGCTGAACGCCCGGCAGCAGCGGGCGCGTCTCGTGCACCAGCTCGATGGCGCGCTCGATAATCCGCGCCGACACCTCATCAAGTGAAACCCCTTGCCACGGCATCGCCTGATACCACATCTTCACCACCAGATCGATGCGCAGCCCCAGCGTGTCCGGCAGCTTGTGACGGTCGGACAGATCCAAACCCAGCGCGCCGAAGATATCCAACTCAGCCTGCAGCCACAGCGGTTCCGAGTCGATCAACAAGCCGTCCATATCAAAAATTGCGGTTTCAATGCGTTGCGAATAAGCCATTAACGGTTAACTCCTACCGGCGCGGGTGAATGTGCCCGACACTTTATCATCGCCGGTGACGAGACTAAAACCTTTGCCTGCGCGTTTGGCTTTTGCCAAAACGCAGGATATTCCACACCTCGCGCAATTTTAGCCACCAGCGCTGGTGTTGACGCTCGGTGACCTGTTGCAACATGCGCGCATAGTCCAGCACCAACCCCGGCGTCCAGGTCATGCTTTCACCGCGGCTGCGCAGTACCGCCAGCATCCACAGGTTGGGATCGAGCACCAGCAGCAGAAAACGGCGCCACAGATGTTTATCGCCCAGCACGCCTTCCAACGCGCTGTCGAGCGCGCCGATGACCGTGGTGGAGCAGTTGCGCCGGGTCAGATTGTAGGTGGCGTCCTGCCGATAACGCAGCCAGAATGCGCGCAGCGCCGCCGGGTTATAGCGGTAGAATTGAATTTTCTTGTCCGGTGGGCACCAGGCGGCGATCTCGCCCGCCAGATCGGGCAGGAAACGCCCGTCGACGTTGTTCTGTTCGCCGGCATGCAACAACTGGCGGAAATCCTGAACGGAATGGCTGATGTCG
This sequence comes from Serratia sp. X3, assembly GCF_014982455.1. Classification (NCBI taxonomy): domain Bacteria; kingdom Pseudomonadati; phylum Pseudomonadota; class Gammaproteobacteria; order Enterobacterales; family Yersiniaceae; genus Serratia; species Serratia sp. X3. The sequence goes on along the minus strand of NZ_JADCNB010000001.1, from coordinate 1,604,425 downwards.
TTGAGCGGGTAGTGACTGATATACACATCCGGCGCGAGCGCCAGGGCGGCGTGACCGGTGGAGATATTGCCGCCGCCGTCGACCGCCGCGATGTATCGGTCGACGATGTAACGCCGGCGCGGATCTTTAGCCGCACCAATCGGTGTCCAGACATACACCGTGAGCGGCGCAGTCTCATCCGCCGCCTGCGGCGGCTGCCGCGCGGGGTGCTGATTCAGAGAGAAGCTTGCCAGTCTCCGGGCGATACGCAATAAGGCCCAGCCGGAAAGCACCATCATCACGCCGAGGCAAAAGGGCACCGTCATCCGATGCGGCGCCGGCCAGCCGACAAAAATCATCAACGAAAGCAGGATCTCGCCGCCGCCCGCCAGCGCCACGCCTTTCCATCGACTGTGTTGAATCACCGTGGAGGAGGCGATGCGCACGGCGCCGTCAAGCAGCAGCGCGCTGCCAAACACCACGGTAGCGACGATGTTATCGTCTGCAGGCACGTCCAGCATTAAAAAGGCCATAAAGACAAAACCCAATCCTTTCAGCAGCACTGGCCTGCTGGCCGAAGAGCCGATCACCAGCGCGGCGGATACCGCCACCAACCCCTCCAGCGCCAGGATGACCGCCAGCGCATCCAGCGCCAGCACCGACCGGCCATCCTGCAGGATGTCGAACAGCATCAGCGCCCCTGCGGCTATCCACAGCCAACCGAACAGCACCAGCAGACGGCGCTGACCGTGCAGCGCCTGCGCGCCCAGCAATAAGATAATCAGTCGAATCATGGCGGCCTCTGCCCGAATGGATAACGTTATCTCTTCAATGATAGTGTGCCGGCGCGGTTAAGTTTTTGATTTCGACTAATTCGGCTAAGCTTGTAGCACAGCGGGAGTGAAGAAAACGGTGGGCGAGTTTCGCCAACAGCAGGTAGACTTAGCCGATTCGGTTACGTCGCTAACAAGGGGAACACATGACGTATCAACAGGCCGGGCGTCTCGCCATTTTGAAACGCATTCTCGGATGGGTGGTTTTTATCCCGGCGTTGCTGTCGACGCTGATTTCCGTGCTGGGTTTTATCTATCAGCACAGTGAAAAAACCAAGGGCATCAACGCGGTGATGCTGGATTTCGTTCACGTGATGGTGGACATGGTGCGTTTCAACACGCCGTTCCTGAACCTTTTCTGGTACAACTCACCGGTGCCCGACGTGGATAAAAGCCTGTTGAGCGGCGCCAATCTGATGTTCATCATCATCTATATATTGATCTTCGTCGGGCTGGCGCTGCAGGCTTCCGGCGCGCGCATGTCGCGTCAGGTCAAGTTCATCCGCGAAGGGTTGGAAGACCAGATGATCCTGGAGCAGGCCAAGGGCAGCGAAGGGCACACGCGCCAACAGCTTGAGGAGCGCATTACGCTGCCGCACCACACCATCTTCCTGCAGTACTTCCCGCTGTATATCCTGCCGATCGTGATTGCGGTGATCGCCTGGTTCGTGATCCGCCTGTTGGGGCAGTTGGCCGGCGCGGCCTGAACCCTGAACGGGGCGCCGCTCGGCGCCCCGGAACGTTATGACGCTTCGGGTTGCAACAGCGCCTCCACCGCGCGTTGGGCAGCCACCAAATGCTGGCCGCCGAACAGATTGCTGCGGTTGAGCAGGTAGTACAGCTGATACAGCGGCTGGCGTTCGATAAATCCGGCCCCCAGCGGCCACACGCTCTGATAGCCGTCGTAGATCTGCGGCGGCAGCTCCGGATACAGCGGCAGCATCGCCAAATCGCACTCTCTGTCGCCCCAGTAGCTGGCCGGATCGAACAGTATCGGCCCGTTGGCGGTCATCGCGCAGTTGCCCGGCCACAGGTTGCCGTGCAGCAGGGAAGGCTGTGGCTGGTGGTGCTGCAAGCGCAGATACACCCGATCGACGATGTCGTCGATGTCGCCGAAGGTCATGCCTTTTTCCGCCGCCAGCTGCAGCTGCCAGCCGATGCGCTGCTCGGCGAAGAATTCCGACCAGCGGCGTTGCCAGGCGTTGGGTTGCGGGGTGGTGGTCAGATCGCTGTCGAAGTCGAGACCGAACTGCGGTTGCTCGCTCCACTGGTGCAGATGCGCCAGTTGTTGCCCCAGGCAATAGGCGCCATGGGCGTCGAGGGGTTTCAACTGCTGATACTCCAGCAGCAGGAAGCTGTAGTCGCGATCGCTGCCGACGCCGTACACTTCCGGCACCCGCACGCTTTTGCTGCGCGCCAGCAGCGCCAGCTGATCGGCCTCGGCGGTGAATATCGGCAGTTGTTCACGGGCGTCGCATTTCACGAACACCTCGCTGTCACCGTAACTCACGCGCCACGCCGGGTGAATGTCGCCCCCGGGCAGTTCAATCCTTTCGCGTATCTCTGCGCTGCCAAGATGTTCACTTAACAGACGGCTAACGGCTTGCCACATGGTATTTCCCCCTCTGTGCTGCCTGATAATTCATTAGGTTAGCGTCTTTCCTGCGGTGAAAACACGACGCGGCGCACAGCCGGCGTCAAAGGCGGCGATTTTTTCAGCATCCCGCCAGCTCACAGTATATACCTTATTGATTAATTTAAGCGCAATACCGGTTGCAACTTGATGACAACGGATAAGCGGGCGGAGGAAACAGGATGCGGCGGAGAGCGCCGCCGCATCAGAGGAGGGCGTTTAACTGTCGCTCAGGGCGGTTTGGTTACGCTGTAACGGACGCAGTTTACTGTACAGCAAGGCGATAACGAACAGCACGGCCTGCACAATGACGATGCAGGGCCCGGTTGCGCCGTCGATGTGGAAACTGATCAGGGTGCCGAGCACGCAAGAGAACACCGACACCACCGTCGCCACCATCAGCATGCGATCGAAGCGGCGGCACAGCATAAAGGCGATGATGCCGGGGGCGATCAGCATGGCGATCACCAGGATCACCCCCACGGCCTGCAGCGAGGCGACGATGGTCATCGCCAGCAGGCACAGCAGCCCGTAGTGCAGCAGCTTGACCGGCAGGCCAATCACCCGCGCATGGTGCGGATCGAAACAGTAGAGCATGAAGTCTTTGCGTTTAAGCAACACCACCGCCAGGGTGAGGCCGGCGATCAGCAGGGTTTGCTTCAGCTCGCCGTCGGTGATGCCCAGCATGTTGCCGAACAGAATGTGGCTCAGGTGCTGGTCGGTGTCGATGCGCGAGAACAGCACCAGGCCGAAGGCGAACATGCCGGAGAAAACGATGCCCATCACCGTGTCTTCTTTCACCCGGCTGTTCTCTTTCAGGTAGCCGGTGGCCACCGCGCAGAAGATGCCGGAGAGGAAGGCGCCGATCGCCAGCGGAATGCCGATGACGAACGCCACTACGATGCCGGGCAAGACGGCGTGCGAGATGGCGTCACCCATCAGCGACCAGCCCTTGAGCACCAGATAGCAGGAGAGCACGGCGCATACCACGCCGGTGACGATGGCGGCGACGATCGCCCGCTGCATGAACGGGTAGGCGAAGGGTTCGCTGAGCAGTTGGTAGAGCGTGTCCATCAGCGGCCTCCGGTTGGTGACTGTGCTACGCGACGTTTTGCCGCCAGCAGGCCGTGTTTCGGCGCGAAGAAGAACGCCGCCAGGAACACCAGTGTTTGCAGGGTGACGATCACCCCGCCGGTGGCGCCGTCGAGGAAGAAACTCAGGTAGGCGCCGATGCCGCTGGTCAATGCGCCGATGATGATGGCGATGATCACCAGCCGGCTGAAGCGGTCGGTCAGCAGATAGGCGGTGGCGCCCGGCGTGATTACCATGGCGATCACCAAAATGGCGCCGACGGTTTGCAGCGCGGCGACGGTGCAGGCGCTGAGCAGGGTGAAGAACAGGATCTTCAGCTTCAGCGGCGACAGGCCGATCGACACCGCGTGGCTTTCGTCAAAAAACACCGCCAGCAGATCTTTCCACACCAGGCACAGGATCAGCAGCGAAACGCCGATGATGATTTCCACCTGCAGCACGTCTTCGTCGGCGATGCCGAGGATATTGCCGAAGATGATCGACTGTACGTTGACCGAGGTGGGGTTGAGCGACACGATCAGCAGGCCGACGGCGAAGAAGGTGGAGAAGATAAAGCCGATGATGGCGTCTTCGCGCAGCCGGGTGATGTGGCGCACCAGCGTCATCGCCAGCGCCGCCAGCATGCCGGTGAAGAAGGCGCCGGCGGCGTAGGGAAGGCCGAGGGCATAGGCGCCGGCCACGCCGGGCACCACCGAGTGCGACAGCGCATCGCCCATCAGCGACCACCCTTTCAGCATCAGGTAGGCGGACAGAAACGCGCAGGCGGCGCCGACGATGGCGCTGACCCAGATGGCCTTCACCATGTAGTTATAACTGAAAGGTTGCAGCAGAAGGTCCAGCATCAGGATTGTTTCTCCCTGGCCTGACTGTTGGCAGGCGGATCGCTCTTGGTGTGGCCATAGAACACCGCCGGGCGTTCATCGTCGGTCAACACCGTGACGGTGCGCGGATCGTTGTCGTCGTGCAGATCCGGGCCGGAGAGGTTGATATGGCGCAGCACGCCGCCGAATGCCAGCTCCAGATTGCTCTGGGTGAAGGTGGTTTCGGTCGGGCCGGCGGCCAACACCGTGCGGTTGATGAGGATCACCCGATCGCAGAACTCCGGCACGCTGCCGAGGTTATGGGTGGAAACCAGGATCAGATGCCCCTCGTCGCGCAGCGAGCGCAGCAGATCGATAATGGCATTCTCGGTTTTCACATCCACGCCGGTGAAAGGCTCATCCAGCAGCAGCACCGTGCCCTGTTGCGCCAGGGCGCGCGCCAGAAACACGCGCTTTTTCTGACCGCCGGAGAGTTCGCCGATCTGCCGGCCGCGCAGCTCGCTGAGGCCGACGCGCTCCAGCGCCTTGTCGACCCGCAAGCGATCCTCGCGCGACGGAATGCGCAGGAAATTCATCTTGCCGTAGCGGCCCATCATCACCACGTCTTCCACCAGCACCGGGAAGTTCCAGTCGACGTCTTCGGTTTGTGGCACGTAGGCGATCAGGTTCTTTTTCAGCGCGTCCGCCACTGGTTTGTCGCTCAGCGACACCCGGCCGCTGGTGGGCTTGACCAGCCCCATGATGCTTTTGAACAGCGTCGATTTACCGCTGCCGTTGACGCCCACCAGCGCACAGATAGAACCGCCGCTCAGGGTAAAACTGGCGTTATGAATGGCGGTGTGCCCGTTGTTGTAGGTCACAGTGACGTTGTCCACATTCAATTCAGGGCGGACAAACAGCTCATGGGTCATTGATCGAATCCTTTGGCGATGGTTTGCACGGTGGTGTTAAGCAGATCGATATAGGTCGGCACCGGGCCATCGCGGGTGGACAGCGAGTCCACGTACAACACGCCGCCGTATTTGGCGCCGGTCTCTTTCGCCACCTGCCTGGCCGGCTTGTCGGAAATGGTGCTCTCGCTGAACACCACCGGAATATGGTGGGCGCGCACCGCGTCGATCACCCGGCGGACCTGTTGCGGCGAGCCTTGCTCATCGGCGTTGATCGGCCACAGATAGACTTCTTTCAGCTGATAGTCCTGCGCCAGGTAGCTGAAGGCGCCTTCACTGGTCACCAGCCAACGCTGCGCGGCCGGAATGCGCGCCAGGCGTTCGCGCAGCGGAGCGTCCAGCGCGCCGATTTTCTCTGCGTAGGCTTTGGCGTTGCGGTTGTAGGTTTCCGCATTGGCCGGATCGTGCGCCACCAGCGCTTTGCGGATGTTTTCGATATAGACCAGCGCGTTGCTCGGTGACATCCAGGCATGCGGGTTCGGGTTGCCGTTATAGGGCCCTTCACGGATCGGCAGCGGGGTGATGCCTTCGGTCACGACCGCCGCCGGCACCTGCTTGATGTTCTCGAAGAAGCGCTGGAACCAGCGTTCCAGGTTCATGCCGTTCCACAGGATCAGGTCGGCGTGCTGCGCTTTGACGATATCGCGCGGGGTGGGCTGGTAATCGTGGATCTCGGCGCCCGGCTTGGTGATGGATTCCACGACGGCGGCGTCACCCGCCACGTTCTGGGCGATATCCTGAATGATGGTGAAAGTGGTCACCACGCGCAGCTTTTTTTCCGCCAGCGCGGCTTGGCTGACCAGAGCGGCGCCGAGCAGCAAACAGGCGAGCGTGAAGGGGCGTAACAGTGCGGCAGCGCGGGGAGGGCGACTGCGACGAAAAGCGCAAGTTATCAATGGCATGATGACGTCTCCTGGTTCAAATGAAAATGATTATCAATATCAATTGAAGCGAAGTCAAGCGTCACTTGCCCACCGCCGGCGGGGCTATTTCTCCAACTGAAAAATAATACCGTCCGGGGAGTTATAGCATTTTATGTATCAGTATGTAACCGCTGAAGGTAGTCCTTACAGGTGCAGATCGCTACCTCCGGCTGTTTTCCTAACGCCAACTGCCCGAACCCCTGCGCCAGTCGCTGCACATCCTCTTGATCCAGAACGGTTATGAACGCAAAACTGTTGCTGCCGAGCTCATGATGAACGCCATTTTCGTCTGTCACCGACGTGACAAAACCTTCACGGGTCAATTGCCCGGTCAGCTTGGCCAGGTCGGTCAGTCCCGCTTCCTGATAGCGAAAAGTCACCACAAAGCAGCTTGTTGCAGATTGACTCATAAATCACCTCTTGGTATATGGATAGCTTGAGATTAGTCCAAAAAATTACTGCAGGTGTCCTTACAAGTTGTATATGCTACGCAACTCATTGAAAGGAGTGAGGGATTCTGTGAAAACAAAAATAGGTTGCCTTACGGCAATTTTGCTTTTGTCGGGGTGCGCCAAAGACCCGCAAACGGCGAGCAATATTTCAGGCAGTGGCACAACGCGCGGCGGTTGGTTAAAACCCCCTCCGCAGGCACCGGTAAACCGCACAGGCACGCCGGTTGTTTATAACGATTACATTCGTCAGGCCGCCAGCAACTACGGCGTCGACGAAACGCTGATTAAAGCGATTATTCAGGTGGAGTCCGGGTTTAACCCGAACGTGGTCAGCACCTCGAACGCAGTGGGATTGATGCAGCTGAAGGCTTCTACCGCCGGCCGCGACGCCTATCGCATGAAAGGACGAAGCGGGCAACCCAGCTCGCGTGAGCTGAAGGATCCGGCGGTCAATATTGATCTGGGAACGGCCTATATCAATATTCTTCAAAGCCAGCAGCTAGCCGGGATCAACAACCCACAGACTTTGCGTTACGCCACCATCGTTTCGTATGTGAACGGGGCGGGCGCCATGTTGCGCACTTTTTCCTCGGACAAGCGCGTGGCGGTTAATCGCATCAATCAGATGAGTCCGGATGAGTTTTATCAGCACATCCAGAAAAAGCACCCGGCACCGCAGGCGCCGCGCTATTTATGGAAAGTGACCACCGCTTATCAGGCGATGTCGCAGTAACCCTTCATCCTGTCGAATCGGCCGCAAAACGCGGCCGATTTGCTTTCCGTTGTCGCTTCAGAGCGCGACCCGCCTCGCATTTTTCGTTATTTCCTCATCGCTTATCAGAAAAACCGCACAAAAAGTTAAATTTACGTTAGCAGATAAATCTTTACGTTCATTCAATAAGTTACCGGTAACATTTTTGCTTTTGCTCGCATTCTGACCTTCAATAAATAGACAAATAAGTAACAAATTATTTTAAAAACCCGTATCGATCGCAAGGTTGCGGTTAAATAGTTGTGACTATCTTTGGATGGAATGTGACATGTCGAATCATAAAACCAACAATTCGCGTCGCGATTTCTTGTTGAAATCGATGACCTTAATTCCTGCGGCGGTAATTGGTGGCAGCGGCGTTGGCGCGCTGACGGCCCCGGCACCAGCGGTCGCTGCCTCGAACACTTCAACGCAGAACGATTACCAACCGACCTTTTTCACCCCGGAAGAGTGGGCCTTCATCAAGGCCGCCGTCGCGCGCCTGATCCCGGCCGACGAACGCGGCCCTGGCGCGCTGGAAGCCGGCGTGCCGGAGTTTATCGATCGCCAGATGAACACGCCGTACGCCACCGGTTCCATCTGGTACATGCAGGGGCCGTTCAACCCCGATGTGCCGAAGGAAATGGGCTACCAGCTGCCGCTGGTGCCCAAGCAAATCTACAACCTCGGCATCGCAGACGCCGACGCCTACAGCAAGAAAACCGCCGGCAAACCCTTCGCCGAACTGGATGGCGCGCAGCAAGACGCCCTGCTGCAAAAGTTCGAGTCCGGCGAGGCGGAGTTCCAGCAACTGCCGTCGAAACTGTTCTTCTCCTATCTGCTGCAAAACACCCGTGAAGGTTTCTTCAGCGATCCGATCCATGGCGGCAACAAAGACATGGTTGGCTGGAAGCTGATTAATTTTCCGGGCGCGCGCGCCGATTTTATGGACTGGGTTGAGCGAGGGGAGCGTTATCCCTTCCCGCCGGTCTCGATTCGTGGGGAGAGGGGCTAACCATGGCAACGGTAATGAAAAAAGTAGACGCGGTGATCGTCGGCTTCGGCTGGGTGGGCGCGATCATGGCCAAAGAGCTGACCGAGGCCGGCCTCAACGTGGTGGCGCTGGAACGCGGCCCGATGCGCGACACCTATCCGGACGGTTCTTATCCGCAGGTGATCGACGAGCTGACCTATAACATTCGACGCAAGCTGTTCCAGGATCTGTCGAAAAGCACCGTCACCATTCGCCACAACAGCAGCCAGACCGCGGTGCCTTACCGCCAGCTGGCGGCGTTCCTGCCGGGCACTGGCGTCGGCGGCGCCGGCCTGCACTGGTCGGGCGTGCATTTTCGTGTCGATCCGATCGAACTGCGCATGCGCAGCCACTATGAAGAGCGCTACGGCAAAAACTTCATTCCGAAGGACATGACCATCCAGGACTTCGGCGTGACCTACGACGAGCTGGAACCGTTCTTCGACAAAGCGGAGAAAGTGTTCGGCACCTCCGGCACCGCCTGGACCATCAAAGGGCAGAAAGTGGCGCAGAAGGGCGGCAACCGCTTTGCGCCGGATCGCTCCGACGACTTCCCGCTGCCGGCGCAGAAAAACACCTACTCCGCCCAGCTGTTCGAGAAAGCGGCGCTGGAGGTGGGTTATCACCCTTATAACCTGCCGTCCGCCAACACCTCGGACTCTTACACCAACCCGTACGGCGCGCAGATGGGCCCGTGCAACTTCTGCGGTTTCTGCAGCGGCTACGCCTGCTACATGTATTCCAAAGCTTCGCCGAACGTCAACATCTTGCCGGCGCTGCGCATGGAGAAACGCTTCGAGCTGCGCACCAACGCCAACGTGCTGAAGGTCAACCTGACCGATGACAAGTCCCGCGCCACCGGCGTGAACTACGTCGATGCGCAGGGCCGTGAGATTGAACAGCCGGCCGACCTGGTGATCCTGGGCGCGTTCCAGTTCCACAACGTGCACCTGATGCTGCTGTCCGGCATCGGCAAGCCTTACGATCCGGTGACCGGCGAAGGCGTGGTCGGGCGCAACTTCGCCTACCAGAACATGACCACCATCAAGGCGTTCTTTGATAAAGACGTCTTTACCAACCCGTTCATCGGTGCCGGCGGCAACGGCGTAGGCGTGGATGACTTCAACGCCGACAACTTCGATCACGCCAAAGAAGGTTTCGTCGGCGGTTCGCCGTTCTGGGTCAACCAGGCGGGCACCAAGCCGATCTCCGGCCTGCCGACCCCGCCGGGCACCCCGGCCTGGGGCAGCAAGTGGAAAGCGGCGGTGGCGGATGCCTACACCCACCACGTGTCGATGGACGCCCACGGCGCGCACCAGTCGTACCGCAACAACTATCTGGATCTCGATCCCAACTACAAGAACGTGTTCGGCCAGCCGCTGCTGCGCATGACGTTCGACTGGCAGGAAAACGACATCAAGATGGCGCAGTTCATGTACGACAAGATGGCGCCGATCGCCAAGGCGATGAACCCGAAACTGATCGCCGGCAGCCCGAAAAACGCCAACAGCCACTTCGATACCACCAGCTACCAGACCACCCACATGAACGGCGGCGCGGTGATGGGGGAAGATCCGAAGACCAGCGCGGTCAACCGCTATCTGCAGAGCTGGGACGTGCACAACGTGTTTTCGATCGGCGCATCGGCCTTCCCGCAAGGGCTGGGCTACAACCCGACCGGCACCGTGGCGGCGCTGGCTTACTGGTCTGCCCGCGCCATTCGCGAGCAGTATCTGAAAAACCCAGGCCCATTGGTGCAGGCATAAGGACGGCGAACGATGAAAGCATTTGTACCGGCACTGGTTCTCAGTGCAGTGAGTTTCTCCGTTTGGGCGCAGGACGCCACCGTCAGCAGCGAGCTGATCAAGCGTGGCGAGTACCTGGCGCGAGCCGGTGACTGCGTGGCCTGTCATACCGATGGCAAGAACGGCAAGACCTTCGCCGGCGGCTTGGCGATGGAGACGCCGATCGGCACCATCTACTCGACCAACATTACGCCGGACAAGAAAACCGGCATCGGCGATTACAGCTTCGAGGATTTCGACAACGCGGTGCGTAAGGGCGTAGCCAAAAACGGCAGCACCCTGTACCCGGCGATGCCGTACCCGTCGTTCGCGCTGGTGAAAGAGGACGACATGCGCGCCATGTATGCCTATTTCATGCACGGCGTGCAGCCGGTGGAGCAGGCCAACAAGGACTCCGACATCCCGTGGCCGCTGTCGATGCGCTGGCCGCTGAGCATCTGGCGCGGCATGTTTGCGCCGTCGCCGGCGGATTTTGTCGCCGACGCCAAGGCCGATCCGGTGATTGAGCGCGGCCGCTACCTGGTGGAGGGCCTGGGCCACTGCGGCGCCTGCCATACCCCGCGCAGCATCACCATGCAGGAGAAAGCGTTGAGCAACAGCGAAAGCGACGACTACCTGTCCGGCAGCAACGCGCCGATCGACGGGTGGGTGGCTTCCAGCCTGCGTGGCGAGCGCAAGGACGGCCTGGGCAGCTGGAGCGAAGCCGAGCTGACCGAGTTCCTGAAAACCGGCCGTAACGACAAAGCCATCGTGTTCGGCGGCATGAGCGACGTGGTGGAGCACAGCCTGCAATACCTGAGCGACGACGATCTGACCGCCATCGCGCGCTACCTGAAATCGCTGCCGCCGAAAGACGGCAAGCAGCAGGCGGCGCCGGTCGAAGACAGCGTGGCCAAGGATCTGTGGCGCGGGAATGACAGCAAGCCCGGCGCGGCGCTGTATGTCGATAACTGCGCGGCCTGCCACCGCACCGACGGCGTGGGCTACAAGCGCGCCTTCCCGTCGCTGAAGGGCAATCCGGTGGTGCAGACCGAGGACGCGACCTCGCTGATCCATATCGTGCTGACCGGCAACACCACGCCGGCGGTGCAGGGCGCGGTGTCCAACATCACCATGCCGCCGTTTGGCTGGCGTTTGAACGATCAGCAGGTGGCGGACGTGGTGAACTTCATCCGCTCCAGCTGGGGCAACAGCGCCAAACCGGTGAGCGCCTCCGACGTGGCCGACGTGCGCAAAGACCGCTCGATGATCCGCGATGAGAAGGAGATGGGCAGCGCCGAGGTGCCGGACCATCCGGACGCGAAGAAGTAAACCGTTTAAGGGCTCCGCAAGGGGCCCTTAGTTTTTCTGCTTCCGCCTGCTTTTTCAGCAGATTGTGTTCGCAAATCGTCCGTTCAGCCGATAAAACATAGACCCGCAGCGGATTTTTCATTATCCTTTGCCGTCCTTTCATCAGGCGTAAGTATGAAATATCGCTTTAATTCACTGATTATTATTAAAAAACTCGCGGAGAAGGATATCCCGTTAGGCGCAATCGTTGTCGCCGCAGATTAAGGTAGACTGTCTCATGAGTACGATTTCTCCCGATTCAGGCACGCTGACGGCCGCTCAGACTGCCAAATGGAACAAAACCGACACCGTCTGGATGTTCGGTCTCTATGCGACTGCGGTGGGCGCCGGTACGTTGTTCTTGCCGATCAACGCCGGCCTGAACGGCCCGCTGGTGCTGCTGTTGATGGCGCTGTTCGCTTTCCCGCTGACCTATTTGCCGCACCGTGCGCTCAGCCGCTTCGTGCTTTCCGGCTCCAGCCGCGACGGCAACATTCACGATGTGGTGGTGGAACACTTCGGCGTGCTGGCCGGCAAAATCATCATGGTGCTGTATCTGATGGCGTTCTTCCCGATCGTGCTGGTGTACAGCATTTCGATCACCAACGCGCTGGACAGCTTCCTGATCCATCAGTTTCATGTGGCGCCGCTGCCTCGCCTCTGGCTGAGCCTGGCCGTGGTGGTGGTGCTCAATCTGGTGCTGCTGCGCGGCAAAGACAGTATCGTAGCGGCGATGGGCATGCTGGTGTTCCCACTGCTGGTGTTCCTGATGGGCATTTCGCTCTATCTGATGCCGAGCTGGAATACTGCCAACTTCGTGCATGGCCTGGCCGCCACCCGCTTCGACACGCCGGGGTTGTGGCATTCGCTGTGGCTGGCCGTGCCGGTGATGGTGTTTTCCTTCAGCCATGCGCCGATCATCTCTTCCTTCGCCTCGACCCAGAAGAGCCTGTACGGCGACAAGGCGGAACGCCGCTGTGCGCGCATCATGCGCTACAGCTATGTGCTGATCTGCGTTACCGTGCTGTTCTTCGTGTTCAGCTGCGTGCTGAGCCTGTCTCATGAAGACATGCTGCAGGCGAAAGAGCAGAACATCACGGTGCTGACCACGCTGGCCAACAAGTTCTCCAACCCGCTGATCGCCTACCTTGGCCCGGTGATGGCGATGCTGGCGATGGCCAAATCCTATCTCGGCACCTCGCTGGGGGTGACTGAAGGGGCGACCAGCCTGATCGACGGCGTCACGCGCGCGGTCGGCAAGCCGCTCAGCTCGCGCATGACGCACCGCATCTCGGCGGTGTCGCTGTTCCTGCTCACCTGGGCGGCGACGGTGTGGAACCCCAGCGCGCTGCATATCATCGAAACCATCAGCGGCCCGCTGATTGCGGCGATCCTGTTCATCCTGCCGATGTACGCTGTGCGTGCGGTGCCGGCCATGCGCCAATATCGCGCGGCGAGCAACGTCTTCGTGCTGGTGATGGGGCTGATCGCGCTCTCGGCGTTGATCTACGGCCTGATGTGATCCCCTGGGCGCGCCGCCTCCGGCGCGCCTTTTATCCTTCCTTTACACATCCCTTTGCAATTAATCGCCGGCATGCCGGGCGTTATCTTTGATAATGCAAGCGATTCTCATTAGTATTTCCTGAATGTATTCATGACTAAGGAGTCTTTCGTGCACCGTCGAATCACTTTGCCGGCGCTGGTTTGCGCCGCCTTACTCGCCTCTCCGGCGATGGCCACTACCTATCCGTTGACCCTGACCGACACCTCCGGCCAGACGGTTACCCTCCCGCAGGAGCCGAAACGCATCGTGGTGCAGGACGGGCGCGACATTCTCACGCTGGCGCTGCTCGATCGCGCTAACCCGTTCGGCCGGCTGGTGGCTTGGAATAACCTACTGAAGAAAAGCGACGCGGCGACCTGGGAAATCTTGCAGAGCAAATGGCCGGCGGCGAAAAACATCATCGACATGGGATTCAGCGATAAAGGCGAAGTGAATCTGGAGAGCGTGATCGCCAAGCGCCCCGATCTGATGATCGCCCAGCTGCGCTCCAAGCCTTCGCTGAGCCAAACCGGCGTGTTGGATAAGCTGAAGGCGCTGAACGTGCCGGTGTTGTTTATCGATACCATGCTCAAGCCGGTGGAAAACACGCCGAAAAGCGTGACGCTGTTGGGGGAAACCCTCAACCGTGAAAGCGAAGCCAAGCAATATACCGATTATTATCAGCAGCATTATCAGGCCATTCTGGCCAAAACGCAGGCGGTGGAACCCAAACCGTTAGTGTTCTTCGAAGCCAAGGCCGGCCTGAATGGCCTGGAATCCTGCTGCTTCACCCATGCGCACGTCGGCTGGGGCGCGTTGGTCGAGGCGGTCGGCGCGCGCAACATCGGTTCTGCGCTGCTGCCGGGCGCGACCGGCGACGTGGCGCTGGAAAAAGTGATCAGCATGAAACCGGATGCGTATATCGTTTCCGGCTCGCAGTGGGCCAGCAAGACCAATGCCGCGGTGCCGTTCGGCTATGGCGTGACGCAGCAGCAGGTGGATGAGGCCTTCAACCGCATGAAGCAGCGCCCAGGGTTCTCGCAGGTGTCGGCGGTGAAGGAAGGGCGGTTCTACGGCATCTACCATAACTTCTACAACCACCCGTACAACATCGTCGGGCTGGAGTATCTGGCGAAGTTTATCTATCCGGCGCAGTTCCCGGATTTGGATCCGGCCAAGACCTACAGCGAGATCCTCAGTCGCTTTACCGAAGTGCCGGAAGGCAAGGGCATTTTGGGCGCGCAGGCGCCGGCGGGGAAATAACGGCAACGGGCGCGATGTCGCGCCCGTTTTTGATCCTTAAGCGGCGGCCGGCGTATAGGTGGAGATGATCTCCAGCACGCCGTTGATGATGAACTGAACGCCCATGCACACCAGCAGGAAGCCCATCAGGCGCGAGATCGCCTCGATGCCGCTTTTCCCGACCAACCGCATGATGGCGCCGGAACTGAGCAGGCAGGCCCACAGGATCACCGCGACCGTCAGGAAGATGGCGACCGGCGCCACGGCCAGCACCCAGGGTTCAAAACCCAGCGTATTATCTTTGACGCTCGACGCCGAGCTGATGATCATCGCGATGGTGCCCGGCCCGGCGGTGCTTGGCATGGCCAACGGCACGAAGGCGATGTTGGCCGAGGTCTTATGCCGCAGCTCGTGCGACTTGCTCTCCACCTCCGGCGCCTCATCGGCGCTTTGTTGCGGAAACAACATGCGGAAACCAATGAAGGCGACGATCAGGCCGCCGGCGATGCGCAGGCCGGGGATCGAAATACCGAAGGTGTTCATCACCACCTGGCCGGCGTAAAACGCCACCGTCATGATGCAGAACACATAAACCGAGGCCATCAGCGACTGCTGATTGCGCTCCTCACGCGTCATATTGCCGGATAACCCGAGCAGCAACGCCACGGTGGTCAGTGGGTTGGCCAGCGGCAACAGCAGCACCAAACCCAGTCCGATGGCCTGGAATAACTGCAAAATACCCGTCATAAAATAAACTCCCTGTGCAACGTTCAAGCCGCCAGGCGGCGGCCCATGAGCTGAACAGCCTAGCCTGCCGTACGGCCGGCGGCAATGGGGATAGCTCGTAACGTTAATTAACCGTCGGCGGGCGCTTCATCCTCACCGCTGCACTCGGCGGTGAGTTCTGGTTCATCCTCACACCCCAGCGGCGCCTCGTTGACCGCGATCGCGCGCGGCACCGAACGCGCGCCAAAATGCACCAGCCCATATAACGTCGCCAATGCCGCGCACACCACGACGAGGACTGCGAGTAACCGATTCATCTTCTGCATAAGTCTCAATTGGAACAGACTGGTTTCAGAATAGCGGCTGGCGGCGAAGATCGCCACGCGAAGCCGGTATGCCGCCGAACGCCGGCGATAAAGTGATCGGCGTCTGGAAAATACGCGCATTTTTTGTGTTTTATGGCCTTTTTCGCCGCAGTTGGCCGGTAAAGGCCGACGTTTCGCATCAATTGCTACACCCTGCTGGCTCAGCTGCCTACCATAGGCGCGCTTTAAAACAAGAATGAGACTGACTATGCAAGACGAGCTGAAACTTTTACTGGGGAAAATTGGCGCCTTCGCGCTTTCCGGCGTTTTTCTGGCGGCATTGGTCGGCCTGGTGTTTATTGACGTGCACTGGCTGCATAACTTCGTGCATGAAACCTCGTTGACCGAAGCGGCGCAGGAGCTGTTGCTGCTCGCCATCGCCGGCGGTTTTTTCGCCGCGGCTCGGCGGCAGGCTGAACGTCGCTCAGCCTGGATGTTGGTCGGCGGCTTCTTTCTCTGCATGCTGATCCGCGAGATGGACTTCGCTTTCGATGCGTTGTGGCACGGCGCCTGGGTGTGGTTTGCGCTGGCGGTCGCCCTGGCCTGCCTGTGGCATGCTGCAAGGCACGTCGCGGCGACGGTGCGTGGGCTGGCCTATTTCGTGACGCATCGCGGCTACGGCATGATGTGCGCCGGTCTGCTGTGCATTCTGGTGTTTTCACGCCTGTTCGGCATGGGGGCGCTGTGGCAAACGCTGATGCTGGACGGTTACAACCGGGTGGTGAAAAACATGGTGGAAGAGGGATGCGAACTGCTGGGCTACGGCCTGTGCCTGCTGGCCACCCTCAGCTACCTGAAAGGCGTTTTTGCGCCGGATAACGCGAAAGTGTGAGGGCGGCGGCGCTTTATTTATCCGGAACAATTTTAGTGATACTATTCGCTTAGCCGAATGCGGCTGAGAAGGTATGCGTTCCATTCTGTATACCCAGTGAGGTTTCAATCTGGCAATTGTGGGCGAGATCTGAAACCTGGCTGACCAAACCCAAAATCCAATTTTCGTACTGCATGTGATCTGTCGTGTAAGCAATGCTCGGCAGTTCACATGATTCCATTCTGTTTCAAATTACCCCATCAACTCACTGTGGTGCTTGAAAAAGCCCTTGGCTAGTGATTCAATCCGTTTCATATGATTTCAATCCAAGCCACTAAAATTGTGTACATACCTGTGTACATAATTGGAGATGTACACAGTGCTCACCGATGCCAAACTCCGCAAGCTTAATGGAAAACCCATCCCAAAACTGATCGAGATGCCTGACGGCGGCGGCCTGTCTATCCGTATAACCCCACTTGGGCTGATTGTTTTCCAGTACCGATACCGGTACGCAGGTAAGGCACGCCGCATGACGCTTGGAAGTTACGACGAAATTTCGCTCAAAGAAGCGCGCGATATGGTTCAAGAGGCCAAGCGCGTCTTGGCCGAAGGGAAAGACCCCATCACAGTGAAATCCATGACGCTTGAGGAGATCGCTGGCGCAGCCTCTGTGAAAGACTGTCTATCACATTGGACTGCCAGCGCTCAGGCTCAGCGCCTTGTGAAATTGCAGTATTGGGAGAGGGCATTTGAGCGGCATGTAATCCCATATGTCGGCGATATGATTGTGGATGAAATGCAGATATCTCACTGGCAGCCAGTTTTCAAAAGGATGAGAACGAATGGGGCGGAAACCTTTGCTGGGATCATGCTTTCAAAGCTAAAGCAGGTGTTTTCGTATTGCTTGAGAACGGAGAAGATTCGCGTTAATCCTATCGCCGCATTGAGAATTAGCGACGTTGGAAAACCTGTTGGCGTGGTTAAACGGTATTTCAGTGATGATGAAATAGGAGCTTTTTGGTTGGCTCTTGAAGGTTCCCGGATTGTTCACCAGAACAAAATCTTCATTAAATTGTTGCTGCTTACAGGATGTCGGGGAGTTGAGCTAAGGAAAGCAAAGAAGGGCGAGTTTGATGTGAAAAACAGAACGTGGCGCGTTCCTGCGGAAAATTCAAAAACGCGCCAGCCGTTTGTGAGAGGACTATCAGGGGATGCCGCAAAGCTAATTGAGGAGGCTATGTCGCTATACCCGAACATATCGCAATTGTTCCCGCCGGCGATTGTGCAGGGCGATCGCCCTATGTCGGCAGGTGTTCTATTGAACATGGCGGAACAGCTTAGGAATGAGATGGGAGTTCATGACTGGGCTATGCATGATCTACGTCGCACTGCAAAAACTAAAATGAGCGAATTAGGGATTGAGCCCCACGTATCCGAAAAGGTGCTGGGGCATAAACTCGGTGGTGTGCTGGCGGTATATGACCAGCATTCATATCTCAAAGAGCAGCAAAATGCGCTGGATATTTGGGCCGCTCATGTGGCGTCCTGCGTTTCATCAATGAGGCCTTGAGCGCGGAAAAATCGTATCACGTCGCAATATCTGTACTGTTCGCCGCCATGGATTGGATTGGTGCCAGGCGCTGGTTTAGGGAACGGTGTACCAGCCTTTTCCCACTGCTTTTTCCTGCGCCAAAAGGTGGTTCTTGATATACCGCCCAACTGCTGTTGTATACCTTCGCGGGTGATCAATACAGGCTGAATCGGTAGGTTGCTTTTAGTCATGGCTTATCTCTCTGTAAAACGCCCATTCAGCATGCCGATCGTGTAGTTGAATCGCGGCAAAGAAATGCCGAGCAGTTCGACCTGAGCGAAATGCTTCATGATGATAGGGCGGGATAGGGTGTCGAAAGGGGTTTTCGGGTGTTGCTTAATCGCGGCGTGGAGTTCGTCGTTACATCGCTTCGCTACTGATCGGAGTGCGTTTTGCTGAACGCTGCCGGCAGCAATTGCAGGCTGTTTACTGGGCATTGATTCCCCCAATGATCCCAGCCAGGCGCATCGCCACGGCTGAATAGTTCGATTCGTGACACGTCGCCGGATAGCAGCTCAAGGCGCCGGCGGACTTCCCAGGGTTTCGCGCTGTGCTCGCCGAGACAACTGAACACAACCTGTTTTACTGATGCGCTTGCTCGCTCGATGCCCTGGCCGCGAACGGCGATCAACACGTCTTCTGAGTTGGCGCGCGTGTAATTGCCGCCATTCATCCGTGTTTCGGCGTTGATCATGTCGAGCAGGTCGGTAAAGTCGAATATGGTTTGATGCTTCAGCGCTTTGTTGAACCGAATTTCGGCCTGCTGGTTCAGCTTCACCCAGGTGAACGCTTTCATCGTTCTGACGCTGAATCCCCAAGCCACTGCCAGCTCGATCGCCTCCTGGCTGTGGTTGCCGGTGTACCACATTGCGAGCACGCTATCTGGCGCAGCAATAGCCCATATCGGCAGACGCTTCAGATCTACCATGCTCATCGGGCTGTAGTGATTACCGGCGGCGCCATTGCTAATCGTGTTGCCGTAACTCCAGGGCGGATCTGCATAGATGAGTTGATAGGTCATTGAGCGTTACCCCAGCAGCGCGCGGCCGCGTTGACGCAAAAACCTATGCGGATGTGGATCCAAGCAACATCTACCGCCCGCGCAGCTTCAAGCGCCTGGCGCCACTTCTCTGCAGCATCTGCGAAATGGGCGCGTCGTTCTGCCTCGGCCGCCTGATGGGCCAGTGATTTGTATTTGAATGACATGGCTATCTCCGGGATCAGTAGGCGCGCTGGTGGGTTACAGGGGCAAGCAACTGGTTAAACAGCTGCATGAGTTGGATTCTGCGAACAACCTCAGGCGGCTCACTGAGTAAATAGCTGTCGGTAAGTTTTGCGATTGCTCCCCTTGGTTTTTTCCTTGCATAACGCTGGTACAGCGGATCAACAGACAAAACCTTCAGTGCTCGGACGTTAGCTTTCACATAGATGATTTCGCATTGAACGTATGGGGAGCTTGTGAGAGAAAACCGCAGATTTGAAATCCTTTCCGGGGTGATGCACTCATCAGGAAATTTCTTCTGCAGCATAGCGATATGCTCATCACGGATATAGAAACCGCCGTCTCCGATGAGGAACAGAATCAGATCGTAATTAGTCATGGCTAAATCCTGATTTGGTTGTTGTAGCGCTCATGGCTCATCACTTCCCATGAGTTGCCGTTGTCTTTCGAAAGCATTCGCCAGCAGCGGGCCACTGGCAGCGTCAAATACTTATGCTGGTAGGTTTGGTTGGGCTTCTTTTCACCCCTCTTATAGGCGCATAGAACCCCCTCAGCTTTAGCGCTGATTCGTTGCGGAATTCGTGGTTTCATATTTTTGGTGGGTTATTTGGTGATTGGCGCCCAGCATGCGGATTGGATGCCAGGACGGCGGACTTTCTCAACGGCGTTTTCTTTTTCCAGCTTGATCAAACGCTGGCGGATGGCTTTCCCGGTCATGCCGTTGTAGCCGGCACAGCGGAGGAGGCTTGCGACCGAATCCGGCGTTGAGCCGGCAATACTGAGCCGCGAGATGATTTCGTTATCGTCGGGTAGTAAGAGCAATGTCGACCTCGTTTGAAATGGCAATTGAAAACCCCGCGAATGCGAGGTTTATTTAGTTACCGAATCTCCGGTATGGGACGTGGGCTTTCTTGCATGATTTTTACATCTATATCTTCCGGAATATACCCATCAGCGACTGCAAGGAAGTACCTTTTACGATCTAGGCCAGATGTATGTACCATAACCTGGAATTTCTCAAATCTTGCTTGTTGAGGGATTATTGGCTTTCCTGGGGTTATAGCTTGCAATTTTGCAGCAGGCAAAAACTCCACAACCCCGCTGCCGTTGTAATCGTCAGTGCGCAAAACACCATCATGGCCATGACCAAAAACTATGAAATCAACTTTCACAATAACTCTCCTAAGGCACCAAGTGTTGCCTACTTTCTATAGACTGAACAATCCGCTTTTGAGCGAGACAGTATGATTTAGCATAACTATTTATTTCGTCTTGAAAATATATGCTTGTTCAGTTTCATCAACAAGGAAGTAATCACCGCTTCCTGAAGGTTTGCAATCGAAATAAACGCCTTGATCCCGACGCCAGCCATCAAATAAAACCTTGCTAACTTCATTTATTGGGATTTGAATTATATGATATTTATGTGGCCCATTACGGCCGCTTTCTACATGTTCTCTATGCATACCTGTAAGATTGGTAGCGAAATAACTTATGGTAATATTTTTCATTTACATGTCCATTATATTGTTTGTTTTTAACCGGTTGTCACTACAACTTGTAAGTAAGTTGGCCTATGAAGTTTAGCGCTAATTCCACATTAGTACTCTAGCTGCTGATGGAAATACTCTAGATAACTTTCAAGTTACTAAACAGCAAGTGTCTTGCATCACCCTGCATGTGCTTTTGGCAAGCTGGGCAAACCCAGCCGCCATTGATTTTTTTCCAGCCATCTTCTTTCGCCTCAGCAAACAGCTCACTCATGCACACAGCGGCAGATTTCTTTGTGTCATCGGCCATAGTCCACGGGTCGTTGTTATCGTCTGACCAGCATCGAGTCCCGTCATACGGCGACCGACCATCGCCGCGTTCTTCGCAACGCAATGAAATGAAGATTGCCATCCTACTCATCCCCCTCTACGGTGAAGGTGAAGCCAGCGGCGCGAACAGCATCAACGCAATAATCAACGGCAGCATTAAAGCCGTCGCCGGCAAATGGCACGTTGCTGGAATCGACCTTCTTCAACCGCACCGGCGTAGCCAGCCGCTTTTCTGCTGATTCGGCACGTTCGATGTTGTGAGCCAGCAGGCGTGACAGCTCGGCGATGCGCTGCTCTGCCGCTGCAAGTTTCTGCGCCGGAGTTAATCCTTCAACGCGTTGCATGGTTACGGTCATCTCTCCGACTTCTGCATGCTCGAAAAGCAGTTCGAGATAGTTGATGGCGCCAGAGGATTTGAACTGGTCAGCGAAGCAATCGGCCATCAGTTGCACGGCAAGCCCAGAGAACGTGAACCCAAAGCTTCCATCCTGCTTAGGCTCTGCTTTGTTTAGGTAAAGTTCACCAGCCAAAAACTCACCCAGGCTTTTACCCGCAATGCGTTCAGTTTCGATGCCGTCGAATGCATTAACGCAAGCAATGGCGCGCTCATCTTTTTCTTTCGATTTCTCCAGCAGGGCGGAGACGTACTCTTGCGAGTAGAGGGGCACGTCTTTCCCGAATCCAAGCGGAACGGGCCACATGTCACTTGTAGCATGGTGGAATCGCAGCTCTTCCGCATCGGTATACGCCACCGGCTTGCTCAGTTCGCTCAGCTTATTGTCCATCACTCAGCCTCCCGAATTTCAACGCTCAGCACCAGAAGGCGGCCATCTTTCAGCTCGTAGGTATGGCTGTCACCGGTATGGTAAAGATGCTCGGCAACAGATCGACGCGCCATTTCAGTTACGTCAGATTTATGACCAACCCAGCGACCCTTGTCGGTGTCCAGTGTGCCGTAAAAAATTGTGCCACTTAGCGGGCTGGCGCCCATCGTTTTTACCCTGCTCATAATGCTTTCTCCTGGGCCTCGTCGCCCTCTACCGGCAACCACTCGATGCCGTTAAAAAATTCAGTTGCCGCCATCGCTGTTGAGCTGTACGAAGTAGAGCCAGGCTCTGAAACGACGTGCGCGCCAATTTCTTCATCGAAATAACGCAGGCTCCCTGGCTTGAAGTTTTGATTAACCACGCTCCACCTCCCTAGCACTGTCACTTGACCGGCGAATTCCCATATCAATGAGCACGTTTTCATGGCGCGCCTGGCATTCGATATCGCAGAATGCCTGCTCGCATTTCTCGTCAAAAACACGGCCTTCGGTTTCGTCGTAAACGCGATGATTGCAGTATCCGCACTCTTGCGACCAGCCACGCTCCTCGATGAGCACCTTCCATGGCACATGACGAGTAGCGGCGTACTTATCCAGATCCGGCGCACGACGGCACGAAACGATATCGCCAAACTCAACATCAAGTTCTGCTGCACCCTCACGACGGGCTTCTACATGAGTTTTGGCGAATCGAATGCATCCGAACTCATCGGCTTGCACGCTGAACGCCTTCAGTTCATTTGCTGGCATCACTGGGCGCTTTTTCATTTAGCCTCCCGCAGTTCGGCGGCATGACGCATCAGCACTTCAAACACATAGCCGGAGCCGTATAGTTTTGCCGCAGCCTTCTCAACTCCCTGCGCCTGGATAGCTGCAAGTGCTGCGTCAGTGGCTGGGGTTTCGACCGCATCGATCAACTTCTTGGCATGGTCATATGCCATGCACCCGAAATCGATCTCTGCATCCATAAAGCCGGCAAACTTGCCGTTGATGGTTTTCATCCCTGGGTTCCATCCATTGGATGTCACGAAGTCGATATAGGCTTTCCCGGTTATGGCACTCTTCAGCGCCGCATTCTCCAGAGCAAGGGATTCATAGTCCGAGAATCTAACGAACTCACCATGCTCATTTTCGCGGGCAAACGGCGCAAATCGCGCCGCGTGCATGACGTAATCCGGGTTATATCTCTGAACCATCGGGGTTCTCCTTGCCACTGGTGGAGCGGTACTCATCGAGAATGGCGAGCACATCAAGCTGAGTGCCGGCGGGAAGGATGTAGGCGGTCTG
The DNA here is from genome assembly GCF_014982455.1 of Serratia sp. X3. NCBI lineage: Bacteria > Pseudomonadati > Pseudomonadota > Gammaproteobacteria > Enterobacterales > Yersiniaceae > Serratia > Serratia sp. X3. Next base: position 1,581,388 of record NZ_JADCNB010000001.1, on the reverse strand, counting down.
GCCGTCGATTTCACGGACTTCGGCTTGTGCTAAGAGCGTGACGAGCTTGCGGGACTTTGGTGCGCTGAATTTTGAAGCGATAAAGGATTTTGTGACCTTTTTCTTGCCCGCGGCTTTGGCCTTTTCTACGTCGCCAGCCAGTACCTTGCCAGCTTGCTCGCCATGCTCTTTTACGCGCTCAACAGCGGCATCGACGGCAACAGCGCCATCTTTGACAAGCGTCTGAACATCGTGATTTGCCTGGGTGAGGGCAAGCAGCTTATCGACCGTGGCGCGGCTCTTGCCGACCAGCGCGGCAATCTCATCTGGTGACAGGTTGAAGCCTGCGAGCTCTTTTACCACCTGCGATTGCTCGTATGGGGTAAGCGACAGCTGGCTATTGCTGTTCATGATGCGCGCTATGCGCTCCACGTCGCTACCAGTGAACGGTAGGATTGCTATCCACTCAACGGGCTTTCCCGCGTCACGGCAACGCAAATATGCGCGGTGCCGGCGGTGGCCCTCAACAATCCAAACGCCGCCTTCATCGCGCGGGCGAACCTCAAGCGGAGGAACCGGCTTTCCTGATGACAGGTGATTGAACAGGTCATCATCAGCGGCCTGTGTGCGCTCATCGTCTACGCGCTTGTTGAAGCCTTCCTGGACGTGAATATCAGCCAGCTTGATGAACATTCCGGAGTCAGTCCGCTTAAGCGTTCCGTTGTTCTTCATCTGCTTGAATGAGTTCGCCATGCATTAACTCCAGACCGCGCCGGCAGTCAGCAGGCACAGGGTAAAAATGAGTAGGTAGAAAAGGTGTTTGCCGTGGTGGCGTTTAGGGGCGAAATCGCACCCGGTCAGGTCGTACTTGTGCTGAATACGGGCGTTGAGGCTTACCATGTTGACCTCCGCTGCTGAGTGTGCAGGCGGCGCTGCAGTGTTCTGATGTTCTGGCGGACGACATACACTGGCGCGCAGGTGTCGGAACAGACGAGGATTCGGACGGCTTTATATCTGCCGTCTTCATAGCGTTGAATGCTTACGGACTGTTTGGCTACGTCGCGCGTCTGGCCGCAGTGTTCACAGCGTTGGGTAGTGGTTTGCATAACATGTCCTCTCAATGAAATTCACATGGGTAAAGGCGCTGCCTTGTTGGGATCCGCGCTCGCTTTCGCTACGGTTCCGGCACTTCCGGAGCGGTGGGCAGCGCCTTTACTGATGAGAAAAAAGAGCCCCGGCGAGCGGGGCAAAGGATGTGACAAGGGAAGTGGTACTGAGCAGGCTTGTGATTTCTCACGCACCTGGTGGCGCACCGCTCCGGGGATTTATACTGTGTAGATATAAATTAGGAACTGAAACGATACGCCACCAGATAGGTGAGGTATTGGGCTGACCACTCATGAGGTAGGATCCTTCACCGCTTCCAGAACTTAAGGAATCGGGCGAGTGGTCAGCCTAATACGCCGGAATTAACCGGCGAGATAAAAACCGAAACCAGACCAGCAGGCGGCGCATAAGACAAACACGCCAAGCCAGACGATTTGATTGAATGTCATGATGGCCTCAGTGCGCCCGTAGGGCGCGGTGGGTGTTAATAGCCGCGTTTTGCTTTGCGGGCGTAGAACAGCGCTGCTATTGCTGCAAATCCATCTGCACGAAGTTCACGGTAGAGAACCATGTCGTAACTTTTCATCGTGTAACCCTCTGCTGTTAGTCGGCCATCTGACGAGCAAACCAGCGTTGCGCACCTGTTTCGGTTTTAAAATCCCGGCTCTTAGTGAACGTCATCGCGGTAAACGTGCCGTTTCCGTTGGGGAAAACGCCGGTCTTTACTGTTTCGTTGTTGCCCATATCGTGAGTAGTGTTCATCGCTAATCCTCAGTGGTTTTATGCCTACCGCCCCAAACTGGCAGCGGCAGGGTAAATCCACTCTTTCCCTAAAGAACGTTTCCGGTCGATCCCTCTCGGGGCCGGGGAGTGATTGCATCGCTCACCCCTGGGCGTCTTACCTGTGTGGCTTCCTGCCGGTGACGTTGTTGCTGTCGATGAGCTGATTATTAGCTATCGGTTAATTTTGGTCAATAACCAGTGGTTAATTTGGTTGTGTTAAATCGATAACCAAATGAACCAAAAGAAAATTTAGTTGTGATTAATTTATCGGGGAGGGGAGTTTTTGAACGGTTTGGTGGTGAAAGGCACAAAAAAACCCGGCGCTTGGCCGGGTTTGGTAGTTATTGGCAGGGTGTTACCAGATGGTTGATGTCCAGAAAAGACGCCCTATGACTTCAATTTTGTCCAGATCTACCTCTTCGGCAGGGTGCTCCACATCGTTAAAGCTTCTGATGCTTATGCGGTTAGGGCCGACACGGTAAAGTATTTTCAATCGCTTCCAGCCGTCCTGGTTTATTGCGTAGATCTTACCATCCACTATTTGTTTATCGTCGGTGTTTACCGCGACGGTGGAACCGTCTGGAATGTTTGGCTCCATGCTGTTACCGCGCGCAGGGAAGCAGAGCACTCCGGTACCATCTGTTCTGGCGCCTATGCGGCGCAGCGTGGCTTTGGAGAATCTCAATTTGAATCCGTTATAGTCTTCTTCGTTATAGCTTCCGTCCCCAGCGGCGAGTTCAATATCTCGCAAAAACGGCACCTCAACCTCATCCGTAGGGAGAGGGGTACTACTATCCCAGGCGTCTACATTATCCCATTCTTCCTCGGGTGGAATGTTTGCTTCAGGGATGCTTTTGCCTGGGACATTCTCTTTCATCTCCCCGCGCCCATATTCAAGCCACTCAGGGCGAACATGAAGCCAGCGGCTCAATGCAAGAATGTTTACCGAGTCAGGAATAGCGGCGGCGTTCATCCACTTCCAGATCCCCGGTTCAGTTATGGAGATCCCCTGTTTAGCCAGGGCGTCTTTCATTCGTTTTGGAAGCCCACGGCCACCCACGCCAGCTTCAAGACAAGCAGCGCGCAAGCGTTCAGTGAATTTCTCTTTCAGTTCATCTTTTTTAACCATGCGTTAAGTATCCAAAGAATTGACATAACTGTCAGTTAAGATATATTCTTAACTCGTAGTTAATTTGGTTAATAAAGGACTCCTATGAACCCAGTACAAATTGCAGTAGATGCGGTTGGCGGGCAAACGGCAGCAGCGAAAATCTGCGGTTTATCGGTGGTTGCCGTCCACAAGTGGTACGCCAAAGGCCGGTTGCCGCGAACCGAATACACAAAAAAAACGGATTACGCCCAGCGATTAGCAGCGGCATCCAAAGGGAAATTCAGCGCTGAATGGTTGCTTCATGAAGCCAACCCAGACAGCTGAGAAACCATTGCTCACGGGCAATTCAACAAACATCTGTAAGACATGGAAATTGTAAATGGAATCAATCGCAACAACACGCAACGAAGCTCAGGCGATTCAGAGCGACATCATGAGTCGCATTGCAGCTATCGGAGTGACAAGCCTGGCCGGCGCGATCGGCGTTGATAAATCGCAGGTGAGCCGCTGGCAGAGCAAAGGGGGGCTGGTGGAGAAAGCGAGCCTGCTACTGGCCGCTACAGGTTTTCGGCGTTCGGAAACCATGCTGACGTTCAGGGGCGAGGAAACTGCAGAGCTGGCGCGCGGGTTGATGGCAATGCTGGAGCACATCCGGGAACCAAAGACGGAATAGGGGGCTTTATGGCCTGGGGCAAGAAGAAAGCCGAGCAGTTGCAGCTGGTCGGCAATCACTTTTCTAACTGGGAGTACTGCAATGAACAGCCTGATTGTTATCGATATGTCGGTATCTCGTCAAGGGTTGAAAAATGTCCGGTTCGCAAAGTACTGAGCTCGATCGGTATTACACGGATTGGCGGGGCGTGCAGGTTCACGTCATCCGCTGGGATCGGGTTGAGCGCCAGGTCATTTTCACGCGAGAGGGTTATCCGCATGAGTGCATGCAGCCCCTTGAGAGATTCAAAGAGAAATTTAAGCGAGTCGAAGTATGAGCATGAACCTGATGGCGCAGGCTATGAGCATCAAAGTGGGCAATCCACTGCGCAAGTTGGTGCTGATCAAGATAGCTGATAACGCGAACGACAAGGGCGAATGCTGGCCTTCATATCAGCATGTCGCTGACCATTGCGAGTGCAGCAAAAGCGCTGTGCGGGCGCACATTGAGGCATTGATTAAGATGGGTTTACTCACCAAAGAGAACCGCCTTGGCGTGAACAATGGGAAGGGTAATACCTCGAATCTCTACTATCTGACCCTGGACAACCCTGTGCCGTCAGAAAGCATAGCCCCCTGTGCCGTCAAAAAGCATAGCCCTATGCCGTCAAAAAACACAGGGGTATGCCAGCAGGTGACACAGGGTGTGCCGTCAAAAAGCACACCCCCTATGCCAGCAGATGGCACCAGAACCAGTCACTCTTTTGAACCAGTCATTGAACCAAAAGAAAATCCCCCCAAAGCCCCCCAAGGCGATGCGGTAGCAGATTACCCATCGGCTGAGGCTGGGGAAGTTCTCGATTTTCTGAATGAAAAAATCAACGGCAGGACGCCAAAGCGCGCCGACACGTTGCGTGAGATTACCGAGCGCCTGACGGACGGTAACAGCGCCTCCGAACTGAAGCTGGTGGCTGAACACCGTGCACGTCTGCTGCTGGGCGATCCGAAGATGGGCCACATGCTCAGCGCCAAGATGATTTTCGATGCCGTCCGGTTCGGTGGGTATCTGGCAGCCGCCAAAGCTTGGGATCGTCAGCGTAGCCACAAAGCTGCTATGGCCGAAGCGGTCGAACAGCAGCGTCAGGAGCCGGTGGCCGGTGACGCGCCAGAGATTGATTTCGATGAGGCTTTCGATCGCCTGATCCGTGATGCAGCGATGCCAGAAAATGACGCTGAGAAACGCGCGCTGCAGCAGGTGCGCAAGAACGGATTTGGCAACGTGGATGAGAGCAAGGCTCGCCAGCAGTGGCGCCCAATTTTAACCAGAGCTTATGCAATGTCAGGAGTTCAGGCATGAGAGCGATAGTCAAAGCAGCGATACAGCGTGATCTGGGTATTGCCTTGATCCCGGTGGACGAAAAGCTGGCGTTACACATGACAGGCCGCGTGATGGTTTCCACGTTGCCGGACGAGTTCAAATCATCGCCTGACGGTATTCTGCCGGCGGTGGAACATGAGATCGCGAATGACCCTCGCTTGAAGGCATTCTTCCAGAATGAGCGCGTCACGAATGCATGTGGCGGCGTTAACTCGATTGAGGCCTGGGCGACGCAATTCACGAAATGCCAGTACAGCAAGCACGATCGGCCGGCGACGATTTTGGACACTGAGCGCGTAGGGAATTCAGCCGTTCGCATCTGCCCGCAGTGCTACAAACAAAGCCTGGGTGTATCACCGAAGATTGAAAAAATCGCTGCACGCAACACGGCGCGCTGGGTGGTAGCAACGGCCAAACACCGCCTGAAGTCTGAGGGACAGTTGACCATTCCTGAGCTGCTGTTGTGGGCCATGCTTTCCGGCGTATTCGACCTGATCCCCGATGAAGTCGCCCGCACAGTAACTGACCTGCCGGAGCCGAAGATTATCACCGGCACCCGCAAGGAGTCCGAGATGGATTGCACGCCGGCGGCCACTGCGATTATTTCCAAACAGGCAGTCAAGTGCTTCACCGTAGACCCGGCGCCACAAAAGGCCTTCATGCTGCGGCCAAAGCTCACCCGCGTAGAGGACAGCAAATATACCCGCTGGGTTAAGAGTCGGCCTTGCTGCGGTTGCGGCGCCCGCGCTGATGACCCTCATCACATCATCGGCCACGGATTGGGCGGAATGGGAACCAAGCCCAGTGACTACCTGACAATTCCGCTGTGCCGCACCTGTCACCGCAAACTGCATGACGACCCAGCGGCCTGGGAAGCGGAACATGGTAGCCAAACCGATTTGCTGGCGCAGTTCCTGGATTACTCAATTGGCATCGGGGCGATCGCATGAAAGAGGTGACCATAACACGTCAGCAGTACCGGAACGTCTGTGATGCGTTGCTCAACACAGCCAATCTGAACGAGCAGCTTTTGCTGCTTTCTACCGCCGACAAGCGCTCAGAAAGAGTTCATCGCCAAGCCAGCAAGCTATTACAAAAAATTCGCCAGCAACTTCAGGAAGCCGTGGGAGAAAAAGCATGAGAGACATCCAGCTTGTTTTAGAGCGTTGGGGGCAGTGGGCGAGAGACAACAGCGGTGTGGATTACTCTCCGGTCGCTGCAGGATTTAAGGGGCTTCTGCCGAACACGAGCAAGAGTAAGCCTTCATGTTGCGATAATGACGGTCTGATTGTTGACGGCGCCGTGGGTAGATTGAAGAAGGTACGCGACGAAAGAGAGCTTGGGGTAATCATGCTGCACTACCGATTCGGGGTATCAAAATCGGAGATAGCTCGTAGATGGAAGGTTTCAGAGGGGAACATTAGGCAAAAGCTGATGATGGCAGAAAGCTTTATAGAGGGCTGTTTGGCTATGACCGGGGCGACGCTTGAGATGGACGCGTGGACGAGCAGATCAGTAATTTCGGCTGTCGCGTAAATTTCCGCTTTTCGTTACGAATTTTACTGGCTATTGTGATAAGAGTGGTTACGCAGTGACGTAGCTTACCAACTTTCAAAACCTCGCTTCGGCGGGGTTTGTTTCTTTATAATGGTTTGGCAATTTTAAAAAAAAAGCACTTTTTGCAAAAAAAACACTCGCCGCTTTTTTTTGTCGATAAACCTATCTGAATTTTCAACTTATCCACAGATTTGTTTTTTGTGGACTAGTTAACAGTTCTTTGCTTGTGGATAATTTTGTTTGCAAGCGAATCATTTTCAACCATTGTCGGTCATTGTACGTAATACCTCTTCCCTTTTACGCTGGTTCTGTGGATAAAAAGCTACCTTTGTGGTAAAAATAGGGTACCGAAGGTGCAAGCAGAAAAGTTTGCACTTGATAGATTAAAACTATATATCGGCTCCTAAAGTTGAAAATGATATGGCCGATAACAGAGGTAGCCTTTCCGTTACATGCGGAGATCTCACTATGCAAACTATCACTTCATCCACAGTTGTTGGGTTAGCACTGGCTCCACTTTTCTTAAGTGTGCAGGTGCAAGCCCTGCAGGCTCCTGCACCAGTAGTTCAGATAGCATCCAATCAGGGGTCTTCCGACAGAAGGGCAAGAATCACTATAGGGGCTCTTCGTTCTCTTGATTATGATGTGCGTAAGGCACTGGAAAAACTGTCGCTATCGAACCAAAAGATGCTGTCAGAAATTGGCCTAACTTTGGAAATGATTGATCGTGGTGAAGAGGTGGAGCTTAGCCATAACTTCTATAGTTCGGCAATGAGTACGAGCAAGTCTATACAGGACACTGCTGAATACACACGCGAGTTTTTCGATAAAATTTTGTGTGCATTACCAACACAACTTAAAGGAATGATCGATAACCTTAAGTATGACACCTTAGCTGGGATGCAGGAGGTCATTGAATCTATGAATAAAATTGGCGAAATTGAAACAAAGTTACAAGAAAGAAAAATGACGGTTGTTGTCATTGATCAGGAGAGAATGAACGCGGCCTTAGCTTCGCCACGAATTTTAGTGGAGAGGAAGCTAAGCCGGGAAGAAAAGCGTAAGCTTATCTTACAGCACGCGTCATAAGGATTTGATGGATGACATTAACGTTTACGTGGTCTTTTAATAAACAATTCGCCAACGAATTCAAGGCGTATCCTAAAGATCAACAAGACAAAATTCTTGATTTTTTAGAGGTTTATGAAGAGCACGGGATGTCAGATTTCTCATGTTATCCTGGGAAACTATGCTGTTCATGGCGTGGATTAGATGATTCAGACCCTAACTATCACTATGCTAAGGCCAATAATCTTTGGCACTACCATGTTGGTTTGCCCGTATATGTGTCAGTACACCCAGGATTTAAGACTTCAGACTGGGTGTTACACTTGCAGTGGGAGAAAGGGAGTACTCACATAGATATTGCAGACATGTATACTCACCATACAGCAGATGGGCAATTCTACTTGCCATCACCGGCATATCTCCGGCAAGCTGGTTAGTTCATAAAATCACGCTTACAAAGCCCCGGCCTTAACGCTGGGGCTTTTTGCATTTCAGCCCCAGCCAACGGACGACACACACGGCACCCTTTTACCGGCAGCGTTTACGGCTGGTGGCTGATCCCTGTCCATAACCCGAAACCGGGAAAGAGCCCCGGAAGGGGGAGGTTATGAAAATGCCCTGGAAGAACGAACCCAACATCCTATCAATGCTGATTGCGTTCGGTATGACTTTGCTGGGAGCCATTGCCAGTTACTCATTCAAGGTGCTGAACGGCGAGGCCTTCAGTTGGCGCACGCTGTTTCTGCAGCTTTTCGTTTCTATCTTCGCCGGATTAACCATGGTGATGATCGCCCTGCATTACGAGTGGCCTTCAGAAGTTATGGGGGGCGTGTGCGGCATGGCTGGTTGGTCTGGTGCGTCGCTGATTAAGGCGCTGGAACGTCGATTCCTGAATAAGGCGAGCGAGCAATGAATATCAGTAAAAACGGCATTGAGCTGATCAAGCGCTTCGAAGGCCTGCGATTGAAAGCCTATCAGGATTCGGTGGGCGTCTGGACGGTTGGTTACGGATGGACGCAGCCAGTTGACGGTAAGAAAGTTGGCCCCGGAATGCAGATTGATCAGGCGACTGCCGATCGGCTGCTGAAATGCGGTGTTGTGCTGTATGAGCAGGGCGTTAATCAACTGGTGAAGGTTCGCATCACTCAGGGGCAGTTCGACGCGCTGGTGAGCTTTGCGTATAACCTCGGCCTGCGGTCGCTGAGCACATCGACGCTCTTGAAAAAACTGAATACAGGCGATAAAGCCGGTGCCGCTGACGAGTTCGGTAAATGGGTAAATGCTGGCGGTAAACGTCTGGATGGTCTGGTTGCACGCCGTGCAGCAGAGCGCGAGATGTTTTTATCATGAAATGGCCGCTACCGCATTGGCAGGCAGCTATCGTGGCCGTGGTGCTCTCTCTGCTGGCGTATTTCGCGTACAGCAATCAGGCACTGCGCCAAGAGCGCGACAAATTGCAAACGGCCAACAGTCAGCTATCTAGTCAGCTCGACTGGCAGAACAGCACGCAGCGCGCGGTGTCCGCCATCGACGAACGCCGCACCCAGGAGCTAAACGATGCCAAGAATAAAATCGATGCTCTGCGGCGTGCTGTTGACACTGGCGCTCGCAAGCTGCAGCTCGCTGCCACATGCCCAAACACCGCCTCCACCGGCGTGGCTGATGCAACCGGCCCCCGACTTACTGACGCCGCTGAACGGGATTATTTCCGCCTCAGAGAGCGAATCGAAACCGCCCGCAGCCAAATAGCTGGCCTGCAGGACTACATAAGACAGGTTTGCTTGAAATAGCATTACAGGTGGCATTCACTGAGTGCCATCGATAATGTTATATTTGCCCTTCAAATATGGAGGGTTTTTAATGGAACACCTGATACACACATTATTGACGAACAGCAAAGGCGGCCTGCTTGTTAAGTATGAAATATATAGCACAAGCCGAACCCTAAATTATTACAACAAAGTGCCGGAGGGTACTTGCAGGGTTATTGCCTACAGATTGGATATCAGTGACTCATCATTTAAGGTGATAGATTCCGATCTTGATATTCAAAGTTTGTTTGAAGCTAACAGGCCTAAAGAGAATACTTGGTACTCAGACGGACAGGACAGGGTAAACCTTGAAATGGTTATTAACCACCTGAAAGATATGAATTAATTATGTTTTTAGCTCACGGTAGCCACCCGCAATTGCTGGTGGCTTTTTTATTTGGAGAAAATCATGGCTAAAACAGCACAGGATGAGAGCCATGAGAGGCGGCCCTACCCACCGCTAAGGTTTATCGAAGACCATCAGCTAACGCCATACATCGGCCTGGTTCCTGCGAACGAGGTACAGGAGTGGATAAAGCGTCAAATTATCGACGAAGCCGGCAGCCTGTTTAACCCAGACCACGGACACCTTGCAGACGCCGATCTGCGCTTTATGTGGGCATCGTCCGCGTTTGAGAAGAAAGGGCGCCATGTGCTCGGCCAGGCTGAAGAGGTAGCGATGCGCGCCGGCGGCTGGCAGAAGGCCAGAATGGAACAGCAGATGTGTGAGTGGTTCGGTGAAGTGCCGAAATTCATCATCACGCTGGCTGCCGACTACTGCTCACAGTGCTCTGATGCTGAGTTCTGCGCCCTGGTCGAGCATGAGCTGTACCACATCGCACAGGCGACAGACGATTTCGGCGCACCAAAATTCAACAAGGAAGGCCAGCCGGTGCTGAAGCTGCGCGGCCACGACGTTGAAGAGTTTGTTGGCGTAGTTCGTCGGTATGGCGCCAGCGTGGAAGTTCAGGAATTGGTTGATGCGGCCAACAGGCCTGCGGAGGTGGCACAACTAAACATTGCCAGGGCGTGCGGTAACTGCATGTTGAGGCTGGCGTAAATATTGGACTGTATTGGACGGATGGTGATTTATGGCTGCATTAAAACCAGATGTAAAAGCCTTCATCATTCAGTCGCTTGCGTGCTTTGACACCCCTACGTTGGTGGTGGAGTCTGTCCAAAAAGAGTTTGGGCTAAAAATCACGCGTCAGCAGGTTGAATCTCACGACCCGACAAAGGTTAGCGGCAAGTCGCTGGCTAAGAAGTGGGTAGACCTGTTCCACACGACGCGGGAGCGATTCAAGACAGAAATTTCAGACATTCCGATCGCCAACAAGGCCTACCGGCTGCGCGTTCTTGATCGCATGGCGACGCGAACCGAAACCATGAAGAACTATGCATTGGCCGCTCAGATCGTCGAGCAAGCCGCGAAAGAGTGCGGTGATGCATATAGCAACAAACAGAAGGTTGAGCACACCAGCCCTGATGGGAGCATGACTCCTCGGCCAACAACAATCAGACTGGTGGGAGTGGAGCCAACTAATGGAAAGTCAGGTTGATCTGCAAATTCCCGCCAAGCTTGTACCGGTTTTCGCTACTGAAGGGATTCGCTATCGCGGTGCTCACGGCGGACGTGGTTCAGCAAAGACACGCACCTTTGCGCTTATGAGCGCGGTAAAGGCATACCAGGCAGCAGAAAGTGGATTAAGCGGGGTGATCCTCTGCGCCCGTGAATTTATGAACTCCCTGGAAGAATCCTCCATGGAGGAAGTAAAGCAGGCCATCAGGTCTGTACCGTGGCTGGATGATTACTTCGATATTGGCGAGAAATACATTCGTACCAAAAACCGCAAAGTAAGCTACGTGTTTTGCGGCCTGCGTCATAACCTCGACAGCATAAAGTCGAAGGCGCGAATTCTAGTAGCCTGGGTGGATGAGGCAGAGTCAGTTTCATCCACGGCCTGGAAAAAGCTTCGTCCGACCGTTCGTGAAGAGGGGTCAGAAATTTGGGTCACCTGGAACCCGGAGAAAGACGGCAGCGCTACCGATAAGCTGTTCAGAAAGAACCCTCCTAAAAGTTCAATGATTGTCGAGATGAACTACAGCGACAATCCGTGGTTCCCAGAAGTGCTCGAAGATGAGCGAATTGAAGACCTTGAAAACCTTGATTACGCCGATTACGCGTGGATCTGGGAAGGCGCATATCTTGAGAACTCTGATAAGCAGGTGCTGGCGAATAAATACATCGTTCAGAGCTTTGCTGATGACCTGTGGCAGAAAGCTGAACGATTGCTGTTTGGCGCCGACTTCGGCTTCGCGAAAGACCCTAGCACGCTCATTCGAATGTTCATCCTCGAAAGCAACCTCTATATCGAATACGAAGCCTATGGCAATGGCATAGAGCTCGATGACATGTGGAAGTTCTATGCTGGCAGAGAAGGGGCATCGCAGCGGCAAATGGAAGAATGGAAGGTAACAGACGAGGCGAAATATCCCGGCATCCCCGAGGCGCGCAAATGGCCTATCAAGGCAGACAACTCTCGTCCTGAAACTATCAGCCACATCAAAGCTCAAGGATTCAATATTGCCGCTGCTCAGAAGTGGGCAGGTAGTGTTGAGGATGGCATAACCTGCCTTCGTGGATTTAAGAAGATCATTATTCATCCTCGCTGTAAAGAAACAGCAAAAGAGGCGCGGCTCTACTCGTACAAAACCGACCGTATTACTGGCGAAGTCCTGCCTATCATTGAGGACAAGAATAACCATTGCTGGGATGGTGTTCGCTACGGCCTTGATGGCTATATCAAGCACAAGCCTCAAGCAATGGGAATGCTGATCCCTAAGCGACTTAGGTAAACCACTCCAAACGGAAACCACATGAACAAAAATCTCCAACTGGCCGTCAACCACGCGTTGAACGACGCCAGGATTGAGCGTGCTCGTATGGCGATGCTTGGGCCATCTATGGGCCTGGATAATAAACGCGGCTCCGCATGGTGCGAATACGGGTTTCCTGAGCAGATCACTTACGACAACCTTTATTCACTGTATCGCCGCGGTGGTATTGCGCATGGCGCCGTGGAAAAGCTGGTGGGTAAATGCTGGCAGACCAACCCGGAGATCATCGAGGGTGATAAGGCCGACGAGAAGCGCGCGGAAACTGCCTGGGAGAAAAAACTCAAACAGGTATTCACGAACCGGTTATGGCGCGCTTTTGCAGAGGCTGACCGCCGACGGCTTGTCGGGCGTTACTCTGGCATTTTGCTGCACATCCGCGACAACAAACCATGGAATACCGAAGTAACCAGAGGCCGAGGGCTCGAAAAAGTCACGGTAGCCTGGGCTGGTTCACTAAACGTGAGCGAGTGGGATACCGGGCTTAACTCGCAAACATACGGCCAGCCGAAGATGTGGCAATACACGGAGCGGCTTTCAAATGGCGCCACGCGCCGTGTCGAAATCCATCCAGACCGGATCTTCATCCTTGGCGACTACACCGACGACGCTATCGGGTTTCTTGAGCCAGCATACAACGCATTCGTCAGCCTGGAGAAGGTGGAGGGCGGTTCCGGTGAGTCATTCCTGAAGAACGCAGCGCGGCAGTTGGCGCTTAGCTTCGACAAAGAGATCGACTTCGGCAGTTTGGCGTCTATGTATGGCGTCAGCGTTGACGAATTGCAGGACAAGTTCAACGAAGCCGCGCGCGAGATGAACCGCGGCAATGATGTGCTGATGAGTTTGCAGGGCGCCGCTGTTACCTCCCTTGTTTCCCCTGTGTCTGACCCAAGCCCAACCTATGCCGTGAACCTGCAGACGGCTTCTGCCGGCGTTGATATTCCTTCGCGGATACTGGTAGGCAACCAACAGGCTGAGCGCTCAAGCACCGAAGACCAGAAGCACATGAACAGTCGCTGCCAGAGTCGCCGTGGTGATCTGTCGTTCGAAATTGAGGACTTCTGCGACAAGCTGATCGACCTGAGAATTATCGATTTTGTCGGACAGAAAACGGTTATCTGGGACGATCTCAATCAACAGACTCGCGCTGAGCGCCTGGCAGACTCCAAAGCCATGGCAGAGGTGAACAAGGCCATGGTCGAAAGCGGAGACACGGCGCCATTCAGCGGTGAGGAAATTCGAACTGCAGCAGGATTCGAAACTGAAGGCGGCGACCCGCTTGGAGAGACTGAGGATGACGACGAAACCTAAGCCTCCAATCCTGCCGAGCAACATCAAAGATCCCACTGGAGTTGATAAGTTAGAGCGTGGCGCCATGCGTGAGTTTGCAAGGCGCATGAAGCTGATAACGAAAGGTTATATCGACATCCTCAACCGCATCCCCTCCGAACCCGTCGTAAACGAGCGCTACACCTTCCGTCTTGATCAGGGACTTCTGTCGATGCTGCTACAGAACGGCGAAGCGCTGGTGGACGAAATTCTGCTGGAGGGTGGGGAGTTCAATCTGTGGTTCTTTGGCCGCTATGTGTCCGTGGCTTACCAGCGAGGAACGGCGCAGGAGTATTACAACCTCTCTCAGCAATCCTCCGCTTACGCTGCCGGCCAGCAGGATGTTCCCAACATCTTGTTGAGTGAGCCCTATCAGCTGCGGCTGATTCTGGTTAGAGCGCGTGAATTCGAAGAGATGAAAGGGCTCAGCGCTCAGGTTAAGAGCGATATGGCGCGAATTCTGACTGATGGTATTGCCAGGGGGCTCAATCCGCGAGACGTAGCCAAAAACCTCAACGAGCAAACCGGCATTGAAACCCGGCGTGCGAATCGCATTGCCAGGACGGAAATCACTACCGCACTTCGGCGCGCTAGGTGGGATGAAACACAGGATGCAGAAGACCGTTACGGAATTAAAACCAAGCTTCTGCACCTTTCCGCATTAAGTCCTACAACACGGCGACATCACGCACTAAGGCATGCGCATCTCTACACCATAGAAGAGGTTCGAGAGTGGTACAGCGTCAACGGCAACGCAATCAATTGCAAATGTACGCAGGTGTCCGTTCTGGTGGATGCCGCTGGTAACCCGCTATACCCGAACGTTATTGACATGGCTAAGAAGAGACTCGAGAAGGCGCAAAAGGACGGGATGTTTACTAACCATAAGCATTGCGGCTGCGGTCATCACAAGGCCGCATAACATTGAGAAAAACTATGAAAGTTCAAGTTAACGTCACTACGAAGGTTAACAGCCAGGCAATTCGCCGGGAGTCATACAACGGCCGCGAGCATCTTGTTTTACCGAGCTACACATTGCCGGCAAACGTGGTCATGAATGAAGGGCTGTATACGGCCAGCGAAATCGATGCTCACTATCAAGGACTTGAAGGCACGCTGGCGCCGCTGGGGCATCCTCAGCTAAATGGCGCATTCATCTCTGCCTTTTCGCCGGAGGGCATCAACCAGGGCCATATCGGCGCCTGGAATCGCAACGCGAAGAAATCGGGCAACCGAATCTACCTGGAGAAGTGGGTGGATACCACGATCGCTAACCAGAGTGAAGGTGGCAAAGAGCTTATAGCTCGTGTCGAAGCATTCGAGCGTGGTGAAGATGTTCCACCTATTCACACAAGCGTTGCGGTATTTCTCGATCAGTTGGAGCCAAACGAGCAGCAAAAGGCCACAGGCGCGAAGTGGGTGGCGAAGATTCACAGCATAGATCATGACGCAATCCTACTCCATGAAGTGGGCGCAGCGACGCCTGAGCAGGGCGTTGGTCTGATGGTTAATGCTGACCTTGCCACGCCGTTAAAGGTCAACTCTGGCGCGCTGATTGGTGAATCCTACCGGGATCGTGAGCAGCGTCTCGACCGCGCAGCAAAAGATAAATTCGCTCCCGGCGAAAATGAATATGCCTGGGTGGCAGACTTCACCGACTCGCAGGTGGTGATCATCCGCAACGGCGGCGCAGCTCAGGTTTATGGCTATACGTCGGAGGGCGGAAAAATCACCTTTGATGAAACCGGCACACCGGTTGCGCGGCAGGAATCCTGGGTGACGGTCGTCGCCAACAAAGTTAAATCCCTTTTCAATCCGCAGGGACAACCTGCAACAAACCACCAAACGGAGGGCGACATGCCTTTAACCACTGAAGAGAAACAAGAGCTGCTCACCGAAATCGGCAAAGGCCTGGCCGCCAACTTCGCCGAGGCGCTCAAGCCGATCACCGAAAAAGTTGATGCGCTGCAGGCCAACCATAACCAACTAGCCGAAACCCTGACTGCAAACTCTCGCGCGGAAGAGAAAACTAAGCGTGAAGCGGTGGCGAAAGTTCACGGCGAAATCGTGGCAAACGCGCTGCAAGGCGAGGCGCTGGAAGCGATGTTTAAAACGCTGGGCGAATCAGCGCCGCTGGCAGGTAACTCAGGCCAGCATCAGCAAGAATCCGGCGCACCCGCCGCAGATGCATACTTCAAATAAGGGGGCTATCCAATGCCACGTTATCGTCGCGTAAACATCGACGGAAAGTCGCTGTATAAGACCGAAACCCACACCACTGCCGCGGCACTTCTGCCAGGCACTGCTGCAGTCATCAACGCCAGCGATGAATTCGCTCAGGCTACCGCGCTAAAGGGCCGGATCTACATCATCGACGTTGCCTACCATCAAGGGCTTAAAATCACCGATGCGGTTCCTGCTGGCGACTCTGCTGTAGGCAACTACGTGGAAGAAGGCCGTGAACTGGCGCTGCTCTGCGTACCTGGCGCGTACAAGAAAGACAGCCCGATCAAGCTTGGCGCTAACGGCCAATTCACCCTGGCAACTACTGACACTGATTCAGTGATCGGTTACAGCCAGGACGAAGCCACCATCGCCGCCGGCGCTACCGATTTCATCCGCGTGCGTATGCGCGTTGGCACTGTCGCCGCTGGCGCTTAAAAGAAGGATAAACGCACATGTATTTCTCCAAAGAGACATTGGCGGCTAACAGCCGTCTCGGCGGTCACTGGAATGAACTGTGGGCTAACCGAAACATCTGGAACGCCCAGCACAATGCAATGCTCGCCGCAAACCGTGCGCATATGACGCCTGAAATGCTGGCGTGTAATGCGGTAGGCGGTTTCGCTCGCGAATTCTGGGCTGAAATCGATAACCAGATCCTGCAGCTGCGCGACCAGGAAGACGGTATGGAAATCATCAATGATTTGATGGGTGTCCAGACTATTCTTTCTGTTGGTAAAACTGCAAAACTCTATAACGTTGTTGGTGATATTGCTGATGATGTCTCAGTAAGCATTGATGGCCAGGCGCCGTTCTCATTCGATCACACTGAATACGATAGCGACGGTGACCCGATCCCTGTCTTCACTGCGGGTTATGGGGTTAACTGGCGGCACGCTGCCGGCCTTAATTCCGTGGGTGTTGATCTGGTTCTGGATTCTCAGTCTGCTAAGTTGCGTAAAGTCAATAAGCGCCGGGTGGCCTATTATCTTGGCGGCGATGAAAAAATTCAGGTTCAGGGCTACCCAGCTCAAGGCCTGAAGAACCACCGCAACAGCAAAAAGCTCAACCTGGGGGCCGGTGCCGGCGGCGCTAATATCGATCTGACCACCGCGACGATGACTCAGTTGTTCGAGTTCTTCGGTAAGGGGGCTTTCGGTACGTTGGCACGCGTTAACAAAGTTTCGCAGTACGACGTGATGTGGGTGTCTCCGGAAATCTGGGCTAACCTGGCGCAGCCATACGTGGTCAACGGTGTAGTGAGCGGTAATGTATTGCAAGCGGTAATGCCATTCGCGCCGGTGAAAGAAATTCGCCAGACGTTCGCACTGAAAGGCAACGAGTTCATTGCGTACGTTCGCCGCAAAGATGTGGTCTCCCCACTGGTTGGTATGGCTCAGGGCGTTATTCCTTTGCCGCGCCCAATGCCGAACGTTAACTACAACTTCCAGATCATGTCTGCTGAAGGTCTGCAAATCACTGCAGACGATCAGGGGCTTTCCGGTGTTGTCTACGGCGCCAATATGGCGTAAGGGGGAAACATGGCTAAATACGAAGTTATTCGCCCCTGGAATGGCGTAGAAATCGGGGATGTGTTGGAACTGGAAAAGCTTCACCCAGCGCTGAAATCTAACGTTCGGTTGATGCGTGGCGCGGCCGGCGGTGAACTGACCCCGGCTACCCCGGATGCCGGCAACGAAACAAAGTCGCGCAAGGATGCTATCAAGGCGCGGCTCACTGATCTGGGGATTGAGTTCAAAGGCAACCTCGGCGAAGAAAAGCTCGCTGAACTGTTGCCGGAAGGCGAGCTCGAAAATCTGTTCCCTGTTGAATAACAGCCGCCGCCAAGGCGGTTTTTTTATGCCCCGTTCCGGCGGGGTATCTTCTTACAGGAATCAGCCATGGTGACTAAAGAAAAGGCCAAAGAATATCTGGAGTCACAGGGTATCACTTTGCCTGATTTCGTCCTGGATGCGCTGGTGGAGCAGGTGAACAGCATTCAGGAATGTCTGGATGCGAATTACCCAGCATCCACAGCGTTACTCATCCAACTCTATCTTCTCGGGCTTATGGGATTAGGCCAGGGCGATAAATACATCAGCTCTCAAACGGCGCCAAGCGGTGCATCTCGTTCGTTCCGCTATCAGTCATTCAGCGATCGCTGGAAAGGGGCGCTGAACCTGCTGCGGGGGTTGGATAAACAAGGATGCGCTACAGGCCTGATCCCGCCCGACCCAACAAACAAGGCTTTTGCCGGTGTCTGGATTGGCAAGGGCGGCTGCATGTGCGGTGGTGGTTGATGGCTTGGATACCTGTCGCCGAACGGTTACCAAAGCCTTTTGAGCGCGTCTGGGTGAAGACAGATTCCGATCGGCAGACTACTGCTTACGTCAAATCGGATGGTGAATGGTTCATCAATTGTCCGCGCATTCGTGAGACTGGTTCGAAGGTGTTGCAATGGAGGGAATGAAAGATGCCGATTGTAAAAAGTACCATTAGCGCATTAAACGTGACGGTGGTTTATCACGTTGCTGGTGAAACAAAGACGTTTAGTGATTCCGTTGTCGCGCAAATCATTATCGACCGTTACTTGCAACTTGAATGCGGCGACACCGTCGGTCTCTTCGTACCGGTAGGAAAAGGTCAGCAGGTCAACGCGCTGAATATCGAGTGGTTTGAGATTGAGCGCATTATGGCGCCAAAGGAGTGACAGGTGTCGAGTGCAGCAAGCTGGTCTTATACCGCCCAAGCCACCATCTGGCGCAATCTTGGCAATAGCGAAGCGGGCGATCCTCTTGGCTGGGCTCCGCCTGAAATTATCATGTGCGATTACCAGGGCGGACTCTCGGCGAAGCTGAACAATATCGGTTCGGAGATCACTGTTAAAAACACGGTGTGGACTGAATTCACCGACGCCAAGAAAGGAGACTATCTGCTTATCGGCGTGTCTACCATGATAGACCCGATCGCCGCGGGTGCCGATGAGGTGGTACAGGTGATCCGCCATGCCGACACGTTTGAGCGCCTGGCAGAGGATATAGCCATTCTGACTGGAGCGTAGCGATGGGCGTAAAGATAAAAGGTATCAAAGAGGCCCAGCGGCGCCTTGATGCGGTGGTTGAGGACATCAGGACGAGAAAGGCAGTCAGGGCTATCAAATCGGCCGTGATGATAATCGCTAATGAAGCAGCGCTGATGACCCCGGTTGACACCAGTAACCTGATAAATTCGCAGTACCAGGAGACAATGATCAACGGTACTCGGATTACTGGCCGTATCGGTTACTCATCGAATTATGCGGTCTATGTCCATAACGCCACTGGCATCATGAAGGGGTTACCGCGGCCAAACAACCGCGGCAATTACTGGGATCCTGCTGGTGAACCTAAATTCTTAACCAAGGCCGCAGATAAAACCCGCCGGCAGGTGGACGAGATAATCAGGAAGGAGATGATGCTATGACACCTCCAATGTATCTCCGCCTACGAAATATTTTCGAGAGTGTAGGCCTAACCGCGGGGCTCACCATCCAAACGCTGATGTGGAACGACACGGGTAAGTTATCCGACGCTTTCATCGTGTTCCGGCCAGGTGGAGGTTCAGATATTCAATACGACCGCGGCGGAGATTTCTTCGTAATGGTCGATGTTGTCGGGGCCAAAGGGAAGAATGCAGAAGCAGATGCCGCGGCGAACAAAATCGCCGATTACATCAGCAGCCAGCAGGGCGCTGATAGCTGTGTTGGCGCTATGCGTCTGCCTGGAGGCTCTCCAACGCCAATCCCATCAGCAGATGGGCGATTAATCTATCGGCTTTTAGTCTGTTGCACCTACGGCGAATAACGCACATATCTATCCATCAGGCTGCCTCTGGGCGGCCTTTTTTATTTGAAGAGGTAACACATGCAAGGTTGTGCAAATGATACCGGCAAGCTGATCGGTAAAGTCGCGGTAGTGCGTATGGCTTTCGGCTGTGCTGACACGCTGCCGGCTCTGGGTGACTGGAAGCGCCTCGGCGCTATGACCACCAAGGGCTTCGACTTCTCACCAAACTCCGTGACGTCTGAAGCAGACGATGCGAAAGGGCTGGTGGAGAACCTGGTAACCAATATGGACATCACCATTTCCGGTGAGGGCGAGTTCCGTCGTAAAGACAAAACCACTGAGATTGGCGCGCTCAACATCTCCAAATACATTTTCGATGAAGTTCAGGCCGCCCGGCAGCCGTCTATCTGGGTGCGATTCGATTTCGTCGGCGAAGACTCCGGCACCTACATCATGGGCTACTTCAATACTACGTCGTGGTCTGGTGATTTTGGTACGAGCGACATCGCCACTTTCTCTGGCGAGTGGAAAGTTGCTGATGCCGATACTGTTGTGTTTGAAGTCGCCGCGGATGTACCGGTTACCGGGGTGACAGTGGCGCCAGCAACAGCAAGCATTGCTGTAGGGGCTACTCAACAGCTTACCGCTACCGTGGCGCCAGCTGATGCCAGCGACAAAACCGGCACCTGGTCATCCTCGGCAACCGGTAAGGCCACCGTCAATCAGTCAGGTCTCGTTACTGGCGTTTCTGCCGGCGCGGCCACAATCACGTTTACCACCAACGATGGCGCCAAAACATCAACCAGCGCGATCACCGTTACCGCGTGACTATCACAAAGGGCGTACTGCGCCCTTGATGATAATTATTCGAGGCATCTCATGACACCAATCACTGAACTAGGCGAGATGGTCATCACCGATGCCGATCGCGATTACTTCCTTCGACCTTCGTTCGCAAATATGACCCGCATAGGCTCGCCAGCGGAGATTGTAGAGCGATTTGCTGAACTCCATACCAGTGAGTCGCCACGGTTACTTGTAGCCGCTGTAGAGGCATACGGTGAGGTTCCTGGGTGGTTGCTGGCATACATCAACGCGCCGTCATTCAGTAGCTCAGCAATATTCGCCGGGATGATCGTCATGCAGGCATGCTGTGATGATGACCTTAGCGCGCTGGTGGGAGAGTTGCGGCCAAGCAAACGAGGTAAGAGGGCTTTCGTGTTTCGCCGCGGCAAGATGCCGGCGAGCGATATCATCGTAATCGGCCAGTCGCTGATCACTCACGGCATCATCGGCAAGGCAAAGATGCGCAAGCTGCAGCGACACGAGTCGAACAGCTACGTGAACGAGTTCAACGCCTTCGAGTACATCAGTGCAGCGCGCAATCATTTCAATATGCCTCGCGCCGAAGCAGAGCGCCTTTCGATGACCGAGTTTCAGCTACTGCTGGCGGCTAAGTACCCAGAGCAGAAAGGCTTCACGCGCGAAGAGTACGATCAGGTCATGGACGAAGATGAGAAGCGCTGGCAGGCGATGATGGCTCTTGCATGATTTCGCCTATTTATACAGTCAGTTGACCGCGAGCTGCACAGTGTTTTTCTATTTGTTCGATGGTATAATTTAATGCTTAATGTCAGGGTTAGTGTTAGTTGAGAGTGTAAAATATGTTGATCACAGCAACGGGGAATGGAAGAAAGCTAGTTGAGTCTGGTACGTTTCATTTTGTTTGTGGAGAGGGTGAACAAGGATTGAAGTTAAATTACGGTGGTTTGGATATAATTATCGTAACTAATGTTTTAACTGATGAAAAAGCACCGAAAACAATTTTAAGTGTTGAGGTAAATAGTAATAATATTACATTTACTCATAATTTTATCAAAAGTCCTCTCGGCACGCCAGCAGGTTTAATTATCCCTCATGAGATCGGTACTAAAAAAGATGGGGGTAGGATTTACATTACTTGGCTTACGTTTGTACAAAAGACGAGCACTGACCAAACGGTGCTAATAACGACGTATTCCTTGTACGAGGATGCATAATGTCAGACCAGATTACACCCTCTGTCGAGCCAATAAACAGCCAAGAGAATACCGCTAACCGGCCATCTATCAAAAGTGGTGGTGTATCCGGTGTAAGTACAACAGGGACCATTGCAGCTCAAATAGGAACTGGGGAGCATGCAAGAGATTCTTTCATATGGATGACCTTGAAGTATTGCTTTTATCTTGGCGCCACCTTCAGTATTTGCATCATGTTGTCATATTTTCATTTTGTATTTGATAAAAACGAGCCGGATAAAATTGACATTATTTCTGCGTTAAAAGATGTCTGGTCAATCTTTACACCTATACTTACGCTGGCCTTGGGGTATGCGTTTGGTAAGCGTGAGCAGAGATAAAGTTAATTCTTTAACAATAATTGCATCACTTTGGATTTATCATAGTGGTAACTCACTCAATAGGTGGGTTTTTGCTTTCTAAGTCTTGCTTTACCTCACAAGTGAGATTCGTTATCATTTGATGAGTTGTTTGTTCCTATAAGGATATAGATATGCGTAAGTCACTGCTGGTTGCCCTAGGTGTGATAGTTCTATCGGGATGCGCAGGCCAGAACGATGATTATCAATTGAATAGCAAACAATCATCTGCTCAAAAAGACAGCAAAGAGTGGAAAGAGTTTGTCGCTCCTCTGTCTACCAAAACTCAATCGCCACAAGACAGGCTGATGAAGCGTGCCGAGAGAAACTACTAACTGATAAAAGCCCACCTGAGTGGGCTTTTTGCTTTCTGGCCCCTCGTTTTCGTTGCCAGCCGCGCGCCATCTGCTACGATTCCCATATCTTTGATTGATGGGGATAGGGATGTGACTGAGGAAGAATGGCTGGATGGCCTGCGGCATCTTTCGTATGAACAGATAATTCAGGTTCACTTCGGATTGCAGGAGCAGATCAAGAAGCACTACAAGCTGAGAGCAGATGCATTTCACCTTGAGAAAGCGATAGAACTGTGTAAGCAACAGATTGCGTTTGCTCAGCTTGCTTTGCCAGCATTAAAAGCGGCTCACGACGCTAGAGTCAGCAGTTATGAGACCTGGATAAAAAAGCCTCATCCTTTTCCTGAGTTCAAAGCGCCAGGCCATCATGGATATTATCAATATTCAGTAATCCTGCGCCGACAAAAAGACTTTGATAAACTTGCGCAGATAGAAGCGAAGAGAAAGTTGGAAGGTTGGGCTGGTTGATATGGGGTATCTATGAAAAAGAATTTATTTTTACTTGCATTGTTTATTTCTCCATTTGCCATGTCGGCAGAGTATAAAATTTCAATTCCTACCGATTCCAAGGCTGTGTATACAGTGTTAGGTAAGGGGGAGCGTGATGGTCTGAAAACCATTATTACTAAGCGAGAGGGTAGTTCCGGGGTGTCATACTCTGAGCGTGCTTACGACTGTGTTAATCGCACAGTAAAGTATCTGGGTGATGGCGAGACCCTAGAGCAAATGAAGTTATCCCGCGCTGACCCGAATATGAGCGATATAGTTCCCCAATCAATCGCTGATTATGTAGGTAATGAAGCCTGCAAGTAAAATATTAACCATTAGAAAATAAACCCCGTTCAACCGGGGTTTTTTTATGCCCGGAGATCAGTAAATGGCGGAGCAGGACGGTGGGAGCTTGGTTTACCAAGTTGATATTGAAACTGCAAAGATGGTCACAGGTAGCCGTCAAGCAGCTGTCGTGTTAGGGGAGATGGAAAAACAAGCCAATCGTTCATCTAAAGCCGTTGATGGACTGACATCCTCTGCCGACAGTGCTGGTAGGTCTATGTCTGGGTTTAAATCAGTGTTGAGCGGGGTTGCAAGCGCAATATCAGTTGCTTTGATTATCGATTACGGCAAGGCTTTTTTGACAGTCGCCGATAACATTACGCAACTTCAGTCACGGATCCTCAGGCTATCAACTGATGCCGCAGCAGCAATGTCTACGTTTGAAACGTTGACGGCCATAGCATCGACTACTGGCGCTAGCCTTAGGGATACGGCCAAGCTGTGGGAGGCGATGACCTCCGCGCTAAAAGGGACTGGAGCAACCAACACCCAAATACTTGCATTAACCGATACGCTTCAGAAAATAGGGCGAGTTGGCGGCTCTTCTACAGAAGAGATGGCAAATGCATTAAGACAATTCGGCCAGTCTATTTCCTCCGGCACAGTAAGAGCCGAAGAATTTAACTCCATCCTTGAACAAATGCCTGAGCTTGCTAGGCAGATTGGCGCAGGGATGGGACTATCAATGGGGCAGTTGCGACAAGCAATGCTCGAGGGTAAGTTGAGCGCTCAGGATGCACTTAATGCAATCATGAAGCAGTCATCGGCTGTTAACGATGAATTCTCGAAGCTCCCAAGGACGATGGATCAGGCGAGCAACTCCCTTACGATTTCCCTTCAAAATCTAATTGGGAAAATGAACGAAGCTATGGGCGCTAGCGCAACCATGGTGAAGGTTATTGACTCTATTAGCGCAGCAATAGATAGGCTAAGTGGAAAAACTGAGACGGCATCACAGAAGATTGCAGATCTCACGTCAACTGGCGAAATGTATGCACGAAGAGCAAGAACGTGGTCATGGCTTGGACTTGATGGCTGGTCAGAACAAAATCAGGCTTTAGCAGCTCTCAGCAACAAAGCAGCCACGCTGATCGGCGATATGAATTCGGTGGCAAAAGCTTCAGAAAACGCAGCCAATGAAACGATTAATTTCAATAACTCAGGCACTGCAAACCCTAAACAAGATGCATTGGTGAAGCGTTCTCAGCGTCGCATAGAACTATCGAAACTAGAAGGGGAAGCAAGAGCCAGGCTACAGGCAGTGTATGACGCTGAAGATGCTGGTATATCTAAGAATGATCCGCGAGTGAAGAAACTCCAAGATCAGTATGCCGAGATAGAGCGGAATACCAAAGCCCAGAAAGAAAGCAATGCGGAGGGTAAAAAATCAGCCAACCAGGCGGAAAGCGTTGCTCAGAAGCTGGCAAACCTGAAACAGCAGTCCGAACTTGCGGCGGGCTCAACAAGTGAGCTTAGCCGAGAGCAGGCGATCCTGACCGCGCAGCAATCACTCGGTAAAGGCGCGACGCAAGCACAGGTTACTCTGGCCGGTGAGTATGCAGCCAAAGCATGGGATGCTGTCGCTGCAGCCAAAGGCGTCACTGAGGCGATCAAGGCTATGCCTGAGAAGGCAGAGAATAAATCCTACGCCGAATCCATGCAGAACCTGAAAGCTGCGCTGGATGCCGGGAAGATTGACCTTCAGGAGTACAACACCGCCACCGAGAAAATGGCGCTGGAGCATCAGAACAACTTAGCGAAGATTAACGCTCAGGCTGTAGTTAACCCTGTTGCATCTGCACGTGCTGAAGTTGATCCGGTTCAGCAGTTGGCGAATGAGAATGCTCAGAAGCTGGCCCTGATGCAGCAGTATCAACAGCAGGAGCAAGCGATACTGCAGCAGAGTTACCAGCAGGGAAAAATCAGCTATGACCAATTCATCTTGGCTAAACAGGCCACGGATGATCAGTACCTGGCTTTGCGCACTGCCCAGGAGAAGCAATACCAGGAGCAGCAGACGGCGGCGCAATGGCAGCTGTTGAGCCAGCAGAGCCTTGGCTACGACATGCTGACGAGTGCTGTTGATGCTTTCTCTGGCAATGCCTCAAACGCTATTACAGGGCTACTTACCGGCACCATGTCGGCACAAGAGGCGATGAGGTCGCTTGGCAACACTATCCTGAACAGCGTGATAAACAGCATCGTTCAGGTAGGCGTGGAGGCGTTGAAAAACTACATCCTCGGCCAGACTCTTGGCGCCGCCTCCGTGGCATCATCTGTGGGTATGGCTGCAACAACGGCTTCAGCCTGGGCGCCGGCGGCCGCAATGGCATCCCTGGCAACTCTTGGCGCTAACGCTGCTCCAGCGGCTGCAGGGATAACCTCAACCGTTGGATTGGCTGGTGGGCTGGCTTTGGCTGGAGCGCGTTATAACGGCGGCCCTGTGAGCGCTGGCGCAATGTACCAGGTAGGTGAGCGAGGCAAGCCAGAGATTTACCAGGCGAGCACTGGTAAGCAGTACATGATCCCCGGTGACAACGGCAAGGTGATTAGCAACAAGCAGATGACCGGCGGCGGCAGTGCGGCGCCAACCATCATTATCGAAAACTACTCATCCGGCGCTGGTGTAATGGATACCCAGGCCAGCAAAGGTGCTGATGGTAGCGATGTGGTGCGCATTGTGCTGGCTGATCTGCAGCAGGGCGGCCAAATCAGCCAGGGTATATCCCAGTATCACCAGGCACCTCGCAAAGCCACTGAATAGCAGCACTCAAACCAACATAACCCGCTTCGGCGGGTTTTTTATTACCGGGAGAAAACCGTGGCAATACCTTATCCCGACTGGCTATCACTTCCCCAGAAGGCTAACAAGAGCCGCACGATTGATGCAGGGTTCCGCACCGATCAGCCTGCAGTGGGCGCACCTATCTTCCAGCGCCTGACAGATGACCTCAAAACCACCTGGTCGCTGACGTGGATTTTCACGCTGCAAGAAGATCGGGCATTCGAGCAGTGGTATCGCAGCCCTCGTTACCTGGATAACGGCAATCAGTGGTTCACGATGCTTTGCAACTTGGGTGGCTCAGGCCTGCAACTGCAGGAACTGCATTTTGTGGCACCGCCGGTGCAAACGAGCATCAACGGCAACACGACGACGTGGACGGCGAGCGTAATCACTCGGAAGGTCTACAACCCAGATGACGAGTTCTCAGACGTCATTGTTGAGCTGCCGCCGTATCAGTGGGGGATCATTGATGAAGTGGTCAACCGCGACATGCCGGAGTATTGAATGCCTACATTACGAGAGTTTCAGTCACAGCGGCCTAACCGGATCATCTACGACACGATGACGTTTAGCCATCCGTCATTTGGCGTTCTCCGGCTGGTGGCAAACCAGATATACCCAAAGACGTTCGCCGGCCAGGTGTTTTCACCGTGTCGAATGGAGGTCGCAGAGAGCCAGCAGAGCAGTACGCCGGTGATCAACTCAACGGTGAAATTCGGGCGCCTGGCACAGGACTTTAAGCAGCAGCTGAAGCTGTGGCGCGCGCACTCACGCATAACGCCTATCTCTGCCTCGTATCAGCGTTTCGATGCGGCGGACATGAACACGCCGCTGAAGTCTTGGACGCTGTATGTGAAAGATGCCTCTCTCGATGAGGCTGACGTAACGTGCTCGCTCACGCTGCAGAACCCGCTAAACAACAACATCGGCTTTCTCTACAACACCACTGAATTCCCAGGACTCGCCAATGCATAAACCTGACTTCATTCACGCCATGGAGGGTAAGCCGTGGCGCGATCGGGCGTGCTCGTTCGACGCAGCTGATTGCTGGGGACTGGTGGTGCTGTATTACCGGCATGTGCTCGGCATAGAGATACACCAAACGCCGGACTACGAAGCCGGTAGCGACTTCCTGACGTGTTTTTCCGGTGATGTTGTGTTCTGGCATCAGGCCGAGAAAGCGGCCGACGGTAGCATTTTTATCGCGTATTACGGCGGTCAGCCAGCCCACGTTGGTTTGGTCATTGATGGGCAAGCATTCCATAGCCGTGGCGAAGCGGGGCATGTGCGCTTTGACAAACTACGGACGCTGGAGCGAGTTTTCACCAAATTGGAGTTTTACGACTATGCCGTTGATCGAAGTTCAGCGCGTGCCGGGGTTGCCTAAAGAACGTCACAACCTTCCCGCCGGCAGCATGTTCTATCCCTGGCTGAAATCGGCCAACCTTCACTGTGATGTTGAAATTCTGCGTAATGGCGTAAAGCTGCAGCCTGATGATGAGCTGAATTTCCTACTCAACGATGGCGACGTGATCAGCGTCTTCGACCAGCCGAAAAGCGGCACCATTGGCAAAGTGCTAAGCCCGATTTTCGCACCGATAAAGTTTGTTCAAAAAATCCTGACGTCATTGCTCGGCCAGCCAAGTGCGGGCGTGGCGACAAGCAGCAACGCAAAGACCTCCCCGAACAACAGCCTGAAAGGGCAGACCAACATTGCGCGAAATGGCGAGGCAAAGCCTGACAACTACGGCCAGGTGCGCGCGTACCCAGACCTGATTCAGGAGTCGCTGTTTGAGTACGACAAGAACATCAAGAAGGTGACCGAGTGGATGAACTTCGGGCTGGGCCGGTATGACGTCACGTCAGTCAGGTACTCAGAATCGAACCTTGGCGCGCTGGCTGGCGCCTCATACCGTATCTACCAGCCAGGCGAGAACATCCCGCTGATCAATGAGGGGTTCGCTTTCGACGACATCGACGGCCAGGAGCTTCCTGGGCCGAACGAGAGCGGTGATTTCCCAGCAGAAACGGCGACGACTACCGACATGGTTTCTGGCGAGTTCATCGCCGGACAGGCAAAGGTGAAAATCAAGCAGAACAGCGACTTTGATTACTTCTATGACCTGTCTAAGCCTCATTCTGTGTCGTTTGTGGTCAATGTCACCTACAACACAGTATCAGGCCCAGTAACACGCGATATCACTGTATTTGCCGATCTCTTCAGTGCTACGACAACCGACGATGGCGCCCCAGTTAATCCGCAGTATTTCTACGAATTCACCTTCATAAACCTGGGGGGCAATGATATTGGGCAGATCCCCGATGATGCGGTGATCAACACGTCGATATTCACGCTAAACGACAATGAACCGTTGGTAATTGGCCCGTCATTTTCACCAGTAGAGGGGACTCAGCTTTGGATTCATCTGCAGGCGCAACTGGGGCATGGTGACTATGCACGAACAACGGTCACATGGTGGAAAATTGACGATGACAACAACCAGATCCCAGGGACTACAGAGTTTCTAAACATCGGACTTAACAATGATGACGAGAATGCAGATACCAAGTACGGGACAACCAAAATCACGCCGGCAGCCGGTTATGGTCGTTATGCGCTTCAGTTTGTCAGAACCAACAACAGTAACGATCACTCAATTCTGAAGGTCGAAGCTGTTCACATCGTCAGGACGCGCACCAACGTTGTTTACCCGAATGACACGCTCGTAACCGTCACTGTCACTGCGACAGAGCGCGCAACCAGTGCGAGGGAGCGAAAATATAACGCTCTAATCACCCGTCATGTTATCAGCTACAACCTGGCTACACAGACGGTCGATTACACAGAAAGGCCTTCACGTTCGTTTGCTGACGCTGTATTGCACACCTGGCTAAAAATGGGCGGTCAGCCAGAGTCGAGCATCGACATCTACGAACTTTACTCTATCGCGGCATCGTTGACGGATCAGCGCCTGGGCTATTTCGATTACACCTTCGACGACGAAGATATCTCGCTGGGTTCTCGGATTCAGACGATCTGTGATGCGGCGACGGTAACCGCGTTTTGGGATGGCGGAGTGTTGTCTTTCACTCGCGATGAACGGAAGCCAAGCGCAACGACGGTATTCAACCGCGCCAACATGAAAGCGGAGGATTACAGCCTTTCCTACGACATGACGCTACCCGGTGGTTTTGATGGGGTAGAGGTCAAATATCGAAACCCGGTCACGAATAAACAGGCATTCATCCGCTACCGGATCGTCGGCAACTCGATAGAAGAGGGCGAACCGGTAAAGGCGAAGAAGTTTGACATGCTGTTTATCCGCAATTCTTTTCAGGCACGGGATCGGGCATTGAAAGAAGTTCGCCGGCTGCTGTATTCACGCCAAACGATGGCTATCCGCGCGCTTGCTGATGGTGAATGGGTGAACGTCGGCCAGATGGTGCAGGTAGCCGATATCTACGACGCGAACCAGCAGGATGGCTATATCGTTGCGCGAAACGGCAACAACTTCGACACAAGCGAACGCATCGAATGGGCTGGGGATATGTTTGTGGTCGTTACTGATGCAATCGGTGCGCCTACAGTGCGCGTCCAGGCATTTCCTCGCACAGATAGCATATTTGGCTTCACTGCAGCAGTACCAGAAATAACCCTCAACCTCTATGACGGCTACAACACACAGTCGCCGTCTCGTTACGTCATCGCCTCGCAAGTAGAGATGGACGCAACGAAATGGACGATCACGGAAAAGAAACCGAATGGCGACGGGACAACCTCGTTAACCATGTCTGAATACAACGATGAAATGTATAATTACGAGGTTACAGCGTAAATGACTACACCAACGAATAAGCCAATCCCAAGCGAGGACGTAAGGGATTTAAAATTCAACTCTGGAAAGGTTGATGAAATTGTCAACTCAAACAATAAAACGTATACCGATAGGTTTGGTGTAAAGCGTTATACCTGGGCAGGCGCATTAGCTAATATCGCTCCTCTTGGTCATCCGTGGACGATTTCAGAAGCTAATGCAGCAATCTCATCTGGCGAAATACCCAATGGGGCATATTACTTCGTTTGGTCAGATGATAACCACAGTATCGCTGATGTTTGGCAAAACGTGAATGGAGTAGGAAAAAAAACAGAGAAAAGTTATCCATCCAGTGAGTTTCTTTACGATATTAGTGAAGAAGTATCAAACGCATTAGTTGAATTTAAAAACAGGGTGAGCATGGTGCCGAATGATCTGGCTGGTATTGACAGTAATATTGCTGCTGGTGTGCTTTTTCCTGATGGTTCATTTGCTCCATTGATGCTTGATGATGGACATCATGTTTTTGCTGATAAAGATGGGAAGATGCAGCGTGTCGCTGCTGATTCAGATCTGGTAGTAAAACCGTATTTCGAATCAAAACCCTTCGTCCTTCCTGATGGTGCGGTATGTACTAAAGTTGTTGTTGATACAGAGAATTATATTGTTGAAGCATGGACTGAGGATGGTGGGTACTATTTTGCTACACCTGATGGATTAAAACGGGTAGGGGAACTTAAACCTGCAGCACAGCAGATAACGCAAGCGACGGCGGCCAGTGATACGTTTATGAATTACGGCGCAACGCGTATCTCCGTTTCTAATGATCCGCGCCCTGTGATGTACATCTTGCCAACATTTGGCCAATCTCTTGCGCAAGGTTGGAGCACTTACGCAGATGACGTGTTGGTTGCCACGACGCAGCTCTATCCTGACAACGCATGGATGTTCAAGTCTGACCGTGGCGCCGGGAAGGAGAATCCGAATCGTGGAGCAGCACAGATCGATGAAATTGTTTCGCTGACGGATACAGTGAACGGTGGGTGGAAAGAAACGGCATGCTCATCTTCTGCTGCGCATATTATCAGTGAAGTTGAAAAGCTTACTGGTAAGCGCATTCATATTCTGCGTTATGTTGCGGCCGAGGGCGGCAAGGCTTACCGAAACCTGACGAAAGGGACGCCCGCATGGTCGGCTTTAATTCAGGGGCTCATTGACGCAAAAAGAATTTGTGAACGCATGGGATTTAATCCCATAGTCTTGGGTATTGACGTAAAAGCAGGAGAGACAGATATTGATGGGACTGGTGGCATTTACGCAGACCTATACACCAGATTTCTGATGAATTTTGACAGGAATATTAATGCTGAGGTTAAGCGCATTTTCGGAGGAGAACACCCCGCCATATCTATTTTTGTAGAGCAATGCAGCTGGTGGCCTTACACAGAGTGGGATTTTAGAAATGTGCGGCTGGGGCAGCTAAACGCAGATGGGGTGGGTAATATTCGGTTCACTGGTCCAGGCTATCAGTACCCGCACCCAGGGGACGTTATTCACATTAACTCGAAGGGGCAAAATATGCGCGGCGTATCACTCGCGCGTGCAGTAGCTTTCGAGTGCTTTGGTACAGGGTTCATTCCTGTTAAACCGATGGATGTCTATTGGTCTGGGGTAAACACAATCGAAATTATCAACTCGTCATCTATCGAGATTGTCAGAGATGATTCTGGTGAAATCGTTAACCCTGCTGGCCTTGGTGCTGGAGCTGGTTTTGGCATTCGTGCGCGAGATGGATCGGCTATTAGCATCACAAATGCAGAAGCATTCGGTAAGGTAGGAATAAGATTGACTATCGATAATCCTACTAATACGCGAAGTGTATAAATTAGTTACGCTCAGCGGCGGACGGGGAGCAATAACCAATCTGGCCCGATTGACGGCGCTCGCGGATTATTCCGTACAAAAACAGGTGTTACAAACTTATATACTGGTGAGGTCAATTATCAATGGCTGCCAGCGTTCACTTGGGAGTTAAGTTAATGTCTTATTCTATGATTGTATTAAACACAGAGCATCAAAAGAAAAACCCAAACCTTCCTAAACTTGATATCTCTAAACAAGAAATTGACATCTTGCAGATGAATCCTTCGGCATGGATTGAGGCTAAAAGTGGTGTTACAAGTAGTGGCGGTGATGTCTCTATTGTTCAGGATAAAACAGGCAGAGCGAACTGGGCGCCAATATCTCCGATGAAACCACGTATTATTACTGCTGGGAAAGGTTTTGCTTTGCGATTTGGTCGTGCAGCATCTAATTCTGGCGCATTAATCGCAAACAATGCTTACGAGACATTCCCGATTGACGGCGTATATTCAACATTTATTCTGTACCGAATTCCATTGCCAAATACTGAAGGGTATACAGGTACAGGGGGAAATATCTGCGGGAACTACACAACGGTCCCTGATTGGTTGCGTGTGCGGTTCGGGAATGATTCATTCCAGACCGATATTGTGTGGATCAACCATGGTGACACCGCAGCCAGCGTTCCGAGCAACTATCCGATCAACACAACAATTCCAGGATTTCGTGATAACCAGTGGCATATTGCAGCCATTGAGGTTACGAACAAAGTACACCGCTGGGAGCATGACGGATCGCTACTGCAGCAGCAAAACTTCGAGGCAAAAGGGTTTGCTACCGCTGATTCAAGACGACTTGTTATTGGTGGTGCAGGTAACCCATTGAGCCACGGTTTCCAGGGGGATATTGCTGCTCAGATTGTTATCCCTGGGCCATTGGCAGTTAGCGCCAAGCAGACGCTCTATGATCGTTTCAACTCGTTAAAGGCTGAACTGCAATCGTAAGCGGTCGCCGGGAGGGAACCCGGCCATTCATCAAAACTATCTTTCTTTACCGATCAATATCCTACCTATCTAACAAAAATCCGAACTTTCCCCCGTCAAAATCTTGCGCATATACTGTATAAAAACACAGTAACAAGGCAACATTATGACTTTCTTTTATCCAACACCAAACCCAACCAAGCTCAAAATCCCGCTGTTCGCCGACAAGGTGCCGGCGGGGTTTCCCAGTCCCGCAGCAGATTACGTCAGCTCGCGCATCGATCTGAACGAGTACTGTATCAGCCATCCCAATGCGACCTATTTTCTCTATGCGACAGGTGATTCCATGCTTGAGGCAGGGATCACTGAGGGCTCTATGCTTGTTGTTGACCGCAGCATCAGCCCAGCCCATGGCGATATCGTTATAGCCAGCATAGCCGGCGAGTTCACCGTTAAGCGCCTCTGTTTACATCCCCGTGCGCAATTGGAACCCATGAATCCGAAATATGAGCCGATCCTGCTTCATGACGGCGGCGACGATCTGGAGGTGATGGGCGTTGTTGTGTCTTCGATAACGAGGCTCAAGTGATGTACGCGCTTGCTGATGTGAACAGCTTCTACGCGAGCTGCGAAACGTTGTGGCGACCAGATCTGCGAGGGCGTCCTGTTGTCGTTCTGTCGAATAACGACGGATGTGTCGTAGCCAGGAGCAAGGAAGCGAAGGCGTTAGGGCTAAAGATGGGAGAACCCTATTTCAAAATTAAGAGGGAATTTGAGCGCGCAGGGGGCATCGCGTTCAGCAGCAACTATGAGTTATACGCAGACATGTCTCAGCGTGTGATGGCCGTTTTAGAAGAGATGGCACCTCGCGTGGAAGTGTATTCAATTGACGAAAGTTTCCTTGATCTGACTGGCGTTCGTAACTGCATTGATCTTGATACTTTCGGTCGTCAGGTGAGGGCCAAGGTACTGCGCAACACTGGGCTAACTGTGGGCGTTGGCATTGCCCAAACCAAGACGTTAGCCAAGCTGGCAAATTTCGCAGCGAAGAAGTGGGACAAGACCGGCGGAGTAGTGGATCTATCTAATGAAGGGCGCCAGCGCAAATTGATGGGCCTCGTGCCGGTCGATGAGGTCTGGGGTATCGGACGCCGGATATCGAAAAAGCTCAACATGATGGGGATTGAAACGGCACTACAACTGGCCGATGCAAGCACTGCGATGATCCGCAAGCATTTCAGCGTTGTCATTGAGCGAACGGTGCGTGAGCTACGTGGTCAGCCTTGTCTCGAGCTGGAGGAGTTTGCGCCGACAAAACAGCAAATCATCTGCAGCCGCAGCTTCGGTGACCGGATCACCGAGTATGACCAGATGCATCAGGCTATTTGCATGTACGCGACGCGTGCAGCGGAGAAGCTGAGGGAGGAGCATCAGTATTGCCGGCATGTCAGCGCGTGGCTCAAAACCAGCCCATTTGCCATCAATGAGGAGTACTACGGCAACACCGCAAGCATAAAACTGAGCGTACCCACACAGGATACTCGCGACATTATCGCCGCGGCTATGCGTTGCCTTGATGCGATTTGGCAACCCGGTCATCGGTATCAGAAAGGCGGGGTGATGCTGCAGGATTTTTACAGTCAAGGCGTGGCTCAGTTAGGACTGTTCGATGAGTACAAACCACGGCATAACAGTGAACAGCTCATGGGCGTGCTTGATCGGATAAACAATTCGGGTAGGGCGAAACTGTGGTTTGCTGGTCAAGGGGCGCATCAGGTGTGGTCAATGAAGCGTGAGCTACTGTCACCGGCATACACTACGCGGCTTAGTGATCTGCCGCGCGCTCGGGTTTATTAAACTAGTGGATTGGCGATAGGCTTAATCAGCTCAGCGCTGTCATTGCGGATATTGCCGACTGATTTTCCTACAGGATGCCAGGCGAAATCGTCGGGAGATGTGGCCGCTTCGTTCGCGAGTTCTTCTACTCTCGCTGATGTGATGTCTGGCTTAATCCACTCGCGTGCAGCTGCTGGTGGCAGAACGACAGGCCGGCGGTCATGAATATCGAGCAGACCCGAATCGCTGGCGCAGGTCACGATGACAAAACCGTCATCATCAGGAGGATCTTTAGCATCGGGATGATCTTTAGCATCGGGATGATGGCGGCTTATTGCGGCGAAAAATATAGGTGCTTTCGATTCGTGATAGATGAAATAGGGCTGCTTTACTTTGGCTTCGTGCTTGTCTTTCTTCCACTCGTACCAGCCATCTGCCATCACCAGCGCGCGACCGTGATTCCATAGCGGCTTGAACATTCTGCTGGTGGCGGCTGTTTCAACGCGAGCATTGATAACCGGCTGACGCCTCATTTCACGCCACCAATCAGGGCCATACCCCCAGTCAACAGGATCAAAGTGTAGCTTGTCGTCACGCTGATTCAATATCAGTACGCGAGTACCTGGCGCCACGTTGTAACGTGCAATCGGCACGTTATCCAATGCGCCGGCAAATTCTAGATCGGATGCCAGAACATCTAGATAATCTGCACGAGTTTGAATTTGAGCAAAACGGCCACACATACTGATATCCCTTTAGAGGATGATAGTGGAAGTATAGACGAGGGGAGGGTTTGTAAATCCTCTTGTAGATGATGGCCTTTCTCTAGTGATAGACTACTCATCCCGTTATGGCGTAACAACATAGTACATTTCAAATTGTGTACATATGAGTGTACATATCTGGCAGGGTAAAGCTGGATAGCGTCGATAACATCATGTAGTTAAACAATATTGTATTTCTTCATGTGATCTGTCGTGTGGGTCACCACTGTAGATAAGGAATTATTAATGCCTGTTATTACCCTTCCTGACGGAAGTCAGCGTCATTTCGACCACCCCGTTTCCCCGATGGATGTCGCGCGCGATATCGGCCCTGGCCTGGCGAAAGCCTGTATCGCCGGCCGCGTCAACGGCGAGCTGGTCGACGCCGGCGATCTGATCGAATCAGATGCGCAGCTGGCCATCATCACCATCAAAGACGAAGACGGTCTGGAAATCATGCGCCACTCCTGCGCGCACCTGTTGGGTCATGCGATCAAGCAGCTGTGGCCGGATACCAAAATGGCGATCGGTCCTGTTATCGACAACGGTTTCTATTATGACGTGGATATCGACCGCACCCTGACGCAGGAAGACCTGGATCTGCTGGAAAAGCGGATGCACGAGCTGGCCGATAAGGATTACGACGTCATCAAGAAGAAGGTCAGCTGGCAAGAAGCCCGCGACACCTTCGCTGAGCGCGGCGAAATCTATAAAGTGGCGATCCTGGATGAGAACATCAGCCATGACGATCGTCCGGGCCTGTATCACCACGAAGAATACGTCGACATGTGCCGTGGTCCGCACGTGCCGAACATGCGTTTCTGCCACCATTTCAAACTGCAGAAAACCTCCGGCGCTTACTGGCGCGGCGACAGCAAAAACAAAATGCTGCAGCGTATCTACGGTACCGCCTGGGCAGACAAGAAGCAGCTGAACGCCTACCTGCAACGCCTGGAAGAAGCGGCCAAGCGCGATCACCGCAAGATCGGCAAACAGCTCGACCTGTATCACATGCAGGAAGAAGCGCCGGGCATGGTGTTCTGGCACAACGACGGTTGGACTATCTTCCGCGAGCTGGAAGCCTTCGTGCGCATGAAGCTCAAAGAGTATCAGTACCAGGAAGTGAAAGGTCCGTTCATGATGGACCGCGTGCTGTGGGAAAAAACCGGCCACTGGGAAAACTACAAAGACGCCATGTTCACCACCGCGTCGGAAAACCGTGAATACTGCATCAAGCCGATGAACTGCCCGGGTCACGTGCAGATCTTCAACCAGGGCCTGAAGTCGTACCGCGATTTGCCGCTGCGCATGGGCGAATTCGGCAGCTGCCACCGCAACGAGCCTTCGGGTTCCCTGCACGGCCTGATGCGCGTGCGCGGCTTCACGCAGGATGACGCCCACATCTTCTGTACCGAAGAGCAGGTGCGCGCCGAAGTGAACGAATGCATTCGCATGGTCTATGACGTGTACGGCACTTTCGGCTTCGACAAGATCGCCGTCAAGCTGTCCACGCGTCCGGAAAAACGCATCGGCACCGACGACATGTGGACCCGTGCGGAAGAAGACCTGGCCGCCGCGCTGACCGAGAACGGCATTCCGTTCGAGTACCAGCCGGGCGAGGGTGCCTTCTACGGACCGAAAATTGAATTTACCCTGCATGATTGTTTGGATCGCGCATGGCAATGTGGTACCGTGCAGCTCGATTTCTTCTTGCCGGGCCGTTTGGGCGCATCGTACGTTGGCGAAAACAACGATCGCGTCGTGCCGGTAATGATTCACCGCGCCATTTTGGGCTCCATGGAACGCTTCATCGGTATCCTTACCGAAGAATATGCCGGGTTCTACCCGACCTGGATCGCTCCGGTGCAGGTGGTGGTGATGAATATCACCGACAGCCAGTCTGATTACGTCCAGCAATTGACCAAAAAACTGCAGGATGCAGGTATTCGCGTGAAAGCGGACTTGAGAAATGAGAAGATTGGCTTTAAAATTCGCGAACATACTTTACGTCGAGTCCCTTACATGTTGGTGTGCGGTGACAAAGAGGTCGAAGCAGGCAAAGTTGCCGTTCGTACCCGCCGTGGCAAAGACCTGGGAAGCCTGGACGTAAACGAAGTCGTAGACAAGCTGCTGAAAGAGATTCGCAGCCGTAGTCTTCATCAACTGGAGGAATAAAGTATTAAAGGCGGAAAACGAGTTCAACCGGCGCGTCCTAATCGCATTAACAGAGAAATTCGCGCGCAAGAAGTTCGCCTAACCGGCGTCGATGGCGAGCAGATTGGTATTGTCAGTCTGAATGAAGCTCTTGAAAAAGCTGAGGAAGCGGGCGTTGATTTAGTAGAAATCAGCCCAAATGCCGAACCGCCAGTTTGCCGAATCATGGATTACGGCAAATTCCTCTACGAGAAGAGCAAGTCGACGAAAGAACAGAAGAAGAAGCAAAAAGTTATCCAGGTTAAGGAAATCAAATTCCGTCCTGGCACCGATGATGGCGACTATCAGGTCAAACTACGCAACCTGATTCGCTTTCTGGAAGATGGCGATAAAGCCAAAATCACCCTGCGTTTCCGCGGGCGTGAGATGGCGCACCAGCAGATCGGCATGGAAGTGCTTAATCGCGTCCGTAAAGACCTGTGTGAAGATATGGATCTGGCAGTGGTCGAGTCCTTCCCTACGAAGATCGAAGGCCGCCAGATGATTATGGTGCTCGCTCCTAAGAAGAAACAGTAAGGCTTACAAGTAATGGAACCCGCGCGGCGCTTGCGCTGTGTGGGTTTTATTCGCCCAACTGATTCGTTGTTTAACAATGCGAAGTGGATTTAATTAAAATGCCAAAGATTAAAACTGTACGTGGTGCAGCCAAGCGCTTCAAAAAAACCGGCAGCGGTGGTTTTAAGCGTAAACATGCCAACCTGCGTCATATTCTGACCAAAAAAGCAACCAAGCGTAAACGTCACCTGCGTCCGAAAGGCATGGTGTCTAAAAACGATCTGGTCCTGGTTACCGCGTGCCTGCCGTACGCATAAGCCATTTTTTTTGAATTTAGAATAAGACTTTAGGAGAGAGCATATGGCTCGCGTAAAACGTGGTGTAATTGCACGCGCACGTCACAAGAAAATCATGAAGCAGGCGAAAGGCTACTACGGTGCCCGTTCGCGCGTATATCGTGTTGCCTTCCAGGCAGTAATCAAAGCAGGTCAGTATGCTTACCGTGACCGTCGTCAACGTAAGCGTCAGTTCCGTCAGCTGTGGATTGCACGTATCAACGCAGCTGCTCGTCAGAACGGTCTGTCTTACAGCAAGTTCATCAACGGCCTGAAAAAAGCCTCGATCGAAATTGACCGTAAGATCCTGGCTGACATCGCAGTCTTCGACAAAGTGGCCTTCGGCGCACTGGTTGAGAAAGCGAAAGCAGCTCTGGCGTAAGTCAGTAGAAGAGGGAGCTTGCTCCCTCTTTTAATCTTTGTTTTCAGCGACAAATATTGACTTTCATTGCCCGCCGCTATATCACTGGTGGACAATCATCGACAAGGTACCGCAATCATGCACGCAGCTATTTTTCGTTTCTTTTTTTACTTTAGCGCCTGATTTCAGGAGGCTTTGCGCGTAAGAAAAGAAACGAAAAGTAGCGCCTAAGCCTCCCTCGTGGAGGCTTTTTTGTTTTTGGCCATCGTCCCGCCTTGCAAAGCGTTGCGGTGAGAACGGCGGGTACTCAGCCAGCACTGCGCCGCGCAGGCGAGCCGCCTGGCCGGCAACGCATTGAAAAGTCTTTGAAGATTGCTCAAAGGCGTGTTCGAATAATAGATAACAATTACTTAGGGCCATCCCGGCCAGAGGAAGAGGAAAGCAATGCCACATCTCGCAGAGCTGGTTGCCAATGCCAAGGCAGCCGTAGAAGATGCCCAGGATGTTGCCGCGTTAGATTTGGTGCGCGTCGAATATTTTGGCAAGAAAGGTCATTTCA
This sequence comes from Serratia sp. X3, assembly GCF_014982455.1. Taxonomy (NCBI): domain Bacteria; kingdom Pseudomonadati; phylum Pseudomonadota; class Gammaproteobacteria; order Enterobacterales; family Yersiniaceae; genus Serratia; species Serratia sp. X3. The sequence goes on along the minus strand of NZ_JADCNB010000001.1, from coordinate 1,542,056 downwards.
CCTTGCAGATGCAGTCTCTGCGCGACGTACCGGCGGAAGACCGTCCGGCGGCCGGCGCGGTGATCAACCAGGCCAAGCAAGAGGTGCAAGACGCCCTCAACGCGCGCAAGAACGCGCTGGAAAGCGCCGCGCTGAACGCGCGCCTGGCGGCTGAAACCATCGACGTCTCCCTGCCGGGCCGTCGCATGGAAAACGGCGGTCTGCACCCAGTGACCCGCACCATCGACCGCATCGAAACCTTCTTCGGCGAGCTGGGTTTCTCCGTCGCTACCGGCCCGGAGATTGAAGACGATTACCATAACTTCGACGCGCTGAACATTCCAGGGCATCACCCGGCGCGCGCCGACCACGATACTTTCTGGTTCGACGCCACGCGCCTGCTGCGCACTCAGACCTCCGGCGTGCAGATCCGCACCATGAAGAACCAGCAGCCGCCGATCCGCATCATTGCGCCAGGCCGCGTTTATCGTAACGACTACGATCAGACTCACACCCCGATGTTCCACCAGATGGAAGGGCTGATCGTCGATAAAGACATCAGCTTCACCAACCTGAAGGGCACGCTGCACGATTTCCTGAATAACTTCTTTGAAGAAGACCTGCAGGTTCGTTTCCGTCCGTCCTACTTCCCGTTCACCGAGCCGTCCGCCGAAGTGGACGTGATGGGTAAAAACGGTAAATGGCTGGAAGTGCTGGGCTGCGGCATGGTGCATCCGAACGTGCTGCGCAACGTGGGCATCGATCCGGAAGTTTACTCCGGCTTCGCCTTCGGTATGGGCATGGAGCGCCTGACGATGCTGCGTTACGGCGTCACCGACCTGCGCGCATTCTTCGAAAACGATCTGCGTTTCCTCAAACAGTTTAAGTAAGGCGGGAATATCACATGAAATTCAGTGAACTCTGGTTGCGCGAGTGGGTAAACCCGGCCATCAGCAGCGAAGCATTATCCGATCAAATCACCATGGCCGGTTTGGAAGTGGACGGCGTGGATCCGGTTGCCGGCGCGTTTAACGGCGTTGTGGTGGGTGAGGTTGTCGAGTGCGGTCAGCACCCGAACGCCGATAAACTGCGCGTCACTAAAGTTAACGTGGGCGGCGATCGCTTGCTCGACATCGTCTGCGGCGCGCCGAACTGCCGCACCGGCCTGAAAGTGGCGGTTGCCACCGTGGGCGCGGTGTTGCCGGGCGATTTCAAAATCAAGGCCGCCAAACTGCGCGGCGAACCTTCGGAAGGCATGCTGTGTTCGTTCTCCGAACTGGGCATTTCTGACGATCATGACGGCATTATCGAACTGCCGCTGGATGCGCCGATCGGCACCGACATCCGTGACTATCTGAAATTGAACGACAACACCATTGAGATCAGCGTCACTCCGAACCGCGCCGACTGCCTGGGCATCATTGGCGTCGCGCGTGACGTGGGCGTACTGAACCAGGTTGCGCTGACCGAGCCGGACATGAGCCCGGTGCCCGCGACGATTGACGCCACGCTGCCGATCCGCGTTGACGCGCCGCAGGCGTGCCCGCGTTATCTGGGCCGCGTGGTGAAAGGCATCGACGTCAAGGCGCCAAGCCCGCTGTGGATGCGTGAAAAACTGCGTCGTTGCGGTATCCGTTCTATTGATGCCGTCGTCGACGTCACCAACTATGTGCTGTTGGAACTTGGCCAGCCGATGCACGCTTTCGATCTGAGCCGCATCGACGGCGGCATCGTGGTGCGCATGGCGGAAGAAGGGGAAACCTTGACGCTGCTGGACGGCAACGAAGCCAAACTGAACGCCGACACCTTAGTGATCGCCGATCACCAAAAAGCGTTGGCGATGGGCGGCATCTTCGGCGGCGAGCATTCCGGCGTCAACGGCGAAACCCAGGACGTGCTGCTGGAGTGTGCTTTCTTCAGCCCGCTGTCGATCACCGGCCGCGCGCGCCGTCACGGCCTGCACACCGATGCTTCTCACCGCTATGAGCGCGGCGTCGATCCGGCGCTGCAGTACAAAGCCATGGAGCGCGCCACGCGCCTGCTGCTCGACATCTGCGGTGGCCAGGCCGGCCCGATTATCGACGTGACTCACGAGAACGAACTGCCGAAGCGCGCCACCATCACGCTGCGCCGCGAGAAGCTGGATCGCCTGATCGGCCACGTGGTGCCGAGCGAGCAGGTCAGCGACATTCTGCGCCGCCTGGGTTGCCAGGTGACCGAACAGGGCGACAGCTGGCAAGCGGTCGCGCCGAGCTGGCGTTTCGATATGGAGATCGAAGAGGATCTGGTGGAAGAAGTGGCGCGCGTTTACGGCTACGACAACATTCCGGATGTGCCGGTGCGCGCCGATTTGGTGATGACCCAGCATCGCGAAGCCGATCTGACGCTCAAGCGCGTGAAGACCATGCTGGTCGATCACGGTTATCAGGAAGCGATCACCTACAGCTTCGTCGATCCGAAAGTGCAGGCGCTGCTGCACCCGAATGAAGAAGCGCTGATCCTGCCGAGCCCGATTTCGGTCGAAATGTCGGCGATGCGTCTGTCGCTGTGGACCGGTTTGCTGTCCGCGGTGGTGTATAACCAGAACCGCCAGCAGACGCGCCTGCGCCTGTTCGAAAGCGGCCTGCGCTTTGTGCCTGATAGTGCGGCAGATCTGGGTATCCGTCAGGACGTCATGCTGGCGGGCGTGATCGCCGGCCATACGCACGATGAACATTGGGATCTGGCGCGCAAGCCCGTCGACTTCTATGATTTAAAAGGGGATCTGGAGTCTGTCCTCGAGCTGACCGGTAAATTATCCGAAATTCAGTTCCGGGCGGAAGCCAATCCGGCCCTGCATCCAGGGCAAAGTGCGGCGATTTATTTGCACGGCGAACGCGTTGGTTTCATCGGTGTGGTTCACCCGGAACTTGAACGTAAACTGGATCTTAACGGCCGCACCGTGGTGTTTGAACTGGAGTGGAACAAGCTTGCGAGCCGCGCCGTGCCTCAGGCGCGGGAGATTTCGCGCTTCCCGGCAAACCGCCGTGATATCGCCATTGTGGTGGCTGAAAACGTCCCCGCAGAAGATATTTTGGCCGAGTGTAAGAAAGTTGGCGCAAATCAGGTAGTTGGCGTAAACTTGTTTGACGTGTACCGTGGCAAGGGCGTGGCAGAAGGTGACAAGAGCCTGGCTATCAGTCTGGTATTGCAGGATACCGCTCGTACACTGGAAGAAGAGGAGATAGCCGCTACCGTTGCAAAATGCGTAGAGGCTCTAAAACAGCGATTCCAAGCATCCTTGAGGGATTGAACCTATGGCGCTTACTAAAGCTGAAATGTCAGAACACCTGTTTGAGAAGCTTGGGCTTAGCAAACGGGACGCCAAAGACCTGGTGGAACTGTTCTTTGAAGAGGTCCGTCGGGCCCTTGAGAATGGCGAACAGGTAAAACTGTCGGGTTTTGGCAACTTTGATCTGCGTGACAAGAACCAACGTCCGGGGCGTAACCCGAAGACCGGCGAAGACATTCCGATTACGGCGCGCCGCGTGGTGACCTTCCGTCCGGGGCAGAAGCTGAAAAGCCGGGTAGAAAACGCCAGCCCGAAAGGGTGAGTGACGTGACATCAAAAAAGGCCGCTTGCGCGGCCTTTTTCTTTTCTGGGACAAAATTCAGTTTATTCCTAATCGATAAGACATGACTTCATTGAGCCGTTAAGTCGGTACGGCGAAAATCATTGCCCTTAATTGCGGAATATTCTTATATCTTATTTCATGTAATGCGTGGCTTTTAATTTCTCACTTCAATAACGGCCGTAATAATGGCCAGGGCCATCGCCACGGTGGCCGCCGCCTCCGTGAGGGCCCCAGCAGCAGGCGCTGAGGGTTGAGGCCAGGGCGACCACGGCCAGCAGCATACCGAGTCGTTTAATCATCTTATTATCCTCCGGTGGGGATCCGTTTAATTATCATTGTCGCGCCGCTTAAGCGATGTCAGTTATTCGTTAAGCCTTGGCAGAGGCAATAATAATTAAAGACGTCGGCAAACAGTGTCGGGATTGTGTAAGGCCGTCGAAAACGATCTGAAAATAGGCACCGGTGAGATAGTCGCTAAATAAGCGCACTGATATAACCACTGCAGCAAGAAAAATAGAGTGAGAAGGCAAAATGAAAAAGATCCTGTTGCTGGTGTGTTTTCCGCTGTTGCTGCCGCTGGCGGCACAGGCCGATGTCTCCGTCGATATCAACGTGCCGGGCGTTTCCCTGCATTTGGGGGATCAGGACCGCCGTGGTTACTACTGGGATGGCTACGACTGGCGTCCCCCGCAATGGTGGCATGCACACCAGGGCCGCGGTTTGGGGGAGCGCAATGCGCGCGGCCTGTACTGGGACGGCGGGCGCTGGCAGCCTTCGCCGCCGCGCGGCTATGAGCATCGCGAGCCGGCGCGCAGCGGCAATCCTTTCCACGGCGATCGCGATAATCGCGATCATGATGGCCGCCATGACGATCGCGGCGACCATGACCGGCGCGATGACGGCCGTGGCCAGCCCTATCCGCAGGGCAACCCCGGTCAGCATCGTTAACCCCTGAGTTTATCGGCGGCTGGTTTTGCCATCATCCTGGCGATGACGGGCAGGGCCAGCCGCTGCTTTCCTGCGCCATCGCTTACGCAAGGCTTCCCCTTGCGGCGTTAACCCCCTAATATTTGACTCAGACGTCAATTATCCGGCCACGACAGCGGCCGGCAGGGAATCGCCGCGCCATGCCAACCAGCCGTACCTTCACCTTACTGTTGCAACATCAACGTTACCGCGATAAACGCCAGGTCATTCTGTTGGCGCTGGGTGTGGTGCTGGCATTGCTGTTTAGCCTTTGCGCCGGCGATCGATGGATATGGCCGTCAGAATGGTTCAGCGATCGGGCGCAGCTGTTCGTCTGGCAACTGCGATTGCCGCGCGCGCTGGCGGTGATGTTGGTCGGCGCAGCCCTGGCGGTAGCCGGGGCGGTGATGCAGGCGCTGTTTGAAAACCCGTTGGCGGAACCTGGCCTGCTGGGGGTGGCGAACGGCGCCGGCGTCGCGCTGGTGCTGACGGTGCTGCTGGGCCACGGTCTGCTGCCGGTAGCGCTGATGAGCGCCGCCGCGATAGCAGGCGCGCTGGCGATGACGTTCTTGCTGCTGGGCTTCGCTCGCCGGCGTCGCCTGACCAATGCGCGGCTGTTGCTGGTGGGAGTGGCGCTGGGCATCATGTGCAGCGCGCTGATGACCTGGGCGGTCTATTTCAGCACCAGTCTCGATCTGCGGCAGTTGATGTACTGGATGATGGGGGGCTTCGGCGGTGTCGACTGGCGCCAAAAGTGGCTGGTGTTGGCGCTGCTGCCGGTGCTGCTGTGGCTGTGCGGCCAGGGGCGAGCGCTTAACCTGATGGCGCTGGGCGAGGTGCAGGCGCGGCAGCTCGGGCTGTCGCTGCATCTGTGGCGCAACCTGCTGGTGCTGGCGATCGGCTGGCTGGTGGGCGTCAGCGTGGCGCTCGCCGGGGTGATCGGCTTCGTCGGGCTAGTGATCCCGCATATTTTGCGGCTCACCGGCCTGACCGACCAACGCTATCTGTTGCCGGCCTGCGCGCTGGCGGGGGCCGGCGTGTTGCTGGTGGCCGATGTGATTGCCCGCGTTGCGCTGCTGGCGGCCGAACTGCCGATCGGCGTGGTGACCGCTACGCTGGGAGCGCCGCTATTTATCTGGTTACTGACCCGGGCAAAAGGCGTAAGGTAGTTTTCTTCATTCACCTGCCATTAAAAAACTACAGGATGACAACCGATGAGCAATCCAATTTATAACCTGCCGTTACAGACCATCGAAAATCAGGCTACCACGCTGGGGGCCTATCAGGGCAAGGTGCTGCTGGTGGTCAACGTGGCCTCGGAGTGCGGCCTGACGAAGCAATATGAAGGGCTGGAAGCGCTGTACGAAACCTATCGCGATCGGGGGCTGGAAGTGCTGGGGTTCCCGTCCAATGAATTCCTGGGGCAGGAGCCGGGCAGCAACGAAGAGATCCTGGCGTTTTGCCGCGGCACTTTCGGCGTGCAATTCCCGATGTTCGCCAAGATTGAGGTGAACGGCGAACACCGTCATCCGCTGTATCAGGCGCTGATTGCCGCGCAGCCGGCTGCTGTCGCGCCGCAGGGCAGCGAGTTCCTGGCGCGGATGACCAGCAAAGGGCGTGCGCCGAAGCACGCCGGCGATATTTTGTGGAACTTCGAGAAATTCCTCATCGCGCGCGACGGCACGGTGATCCAGCGCTTCTCGCCTGACACCACGCCGGAAGATCCGGCGCTGGTGGCGGCGGTGAAACAAGCGCTGGCAGGGTAAGACGAATGCTGCAACTCGTTGAGGTTGGGGTGGCGGGGCGCCTGGCGCCTTTTTCGGCACAGATTGACGGCGGGTTGCAGGTTCACCTGATCGGCCCAAACGGCGCCGGGAAGAGCACTCTGCTGGCGCGGGTGGCGGGCATGCTGCCGGGGCTGGGCGAGGTTCGTCTGGACGGACGCGCGCTGTCCGATTATCCAGGGAGCGAACTGGCATTCCGGCGCGGTTACCTCAGCCAGCAACAGCCGCCGGTGTCGCTGATGCCGGTGTTTCAGTATTTGGCGCTGCACCGGCCTGCGGCGGCGACGCAAACCGATGTGGAGCACGCCATCCTCTATCTGTGCCGGCGGTTGAAGCTGGTGGATAAGCTGTCACGCACGCTGACGCAGCTTTCTGGCGGAGAATGGCAACGGGTGCGGCTGGCGGCGGTCTTGCTGCAGGTGTGGCCCAGCGTCAATCCGCACAGCCGCCTGTTGTTGCTGGATGAGCCGACCAACAGCCTGGATGTGGCGCAGAAAGTCGCGCTGGATCGCCTGCTGCGCGAATTCTGCCAGAGCGGGCGCAGCGCGCTGGTATGCGCGCACGATCTGAATCACACCCTGCAGCAGGCCGATCGGGTTTGGTTGCTGCATGCCGGCCGGCTGGTGGCGCAGGGCGTCACGCGTGAGGTGATGGCGCCCGCACTGCTGTCGCAGATTTATGAAGTGGATTTCCAGCTGCAATGGGTAGGGGACCAGCGTTGGATCATGACCCGCACGGCTTAATTAACCCAGTCGGCGGGGCGCAACGTAAACGGAAACTAAACACAGTGAATATAAATAGCGGGGTAAGGATCGGCGAATATTGTGCGGTCTCTCATTTTCTTATCGATTTTCTTGAAAAACGTCGATGACGTGCTACGCTTGATTCGGCAAAAATAAAATACGTAAGTAATTATTAAAAAACATAAGAAATTGATTTACATAATAAAATTAAATTAATGATGACGGCGCCTTCCTATCAGTTCTCCCACTGATGACAAGTCTCGTCTTAAGGTTTAGTTAAGCTTGCGGCCTTACATTGGCAGTTAATCCACGGAAACGATTCTTCTCTGGCGTTTAATATTCGTTAAACGAAAGGGATTTACAGTGTCATCAAAAGCAGTCCGATACGTTTGGGGTTAACTATGGATCAATTTTTACCTTTCTCTCGTCCAGCCATCGGCGACGAAGAAATCGCCGCGGTAGAGAAAGTGTTGCGTTCCGGTTGGATCACCACCGGCCCGCAAAATCAGCAACTGGAAAGCGACTTCTGTTCCACCTTCGGCTGTAAACACGCCATCGCCGTCAGTTCCGCCACAGCAGGCATGCACATCACTTTGATGGCGCTGGGCGTGGGGCCCGGCGATGAAGTCATCACCCCTTCCCAAACCTGGGTTTCCACCCTCAACATGATCGAACTGCTGGGCGCTACGCCGGTGATGATTGACGTTGACCGTGAGACCTTGATGGTCAGCGCCGCCGACGTCGAGGCTGCCATCACCCCGAAAACCAAAGCGATTGTTCCGGTGCATTATGCCGGCGCCCCCCTGCAGATGGACGCTTTGCGCGCCGTGGCCGAACGCCATCGTCTGCCGTTAATCGAAGACGCCGCCCATGCGGTCGGCACGCGTTACAACGGCGAATGGGTCGGCGCGCGCGGCACGGCGATTTTCTCGTTCCACGCGATTAAGAACGTGACCTGCGCCGAAGGCGGCCTGATCGCCACCGACGACGATGCGCTGGCGGACCGCCTGCGTTGCCTGAAGTTCCACGGCCTGGCCGTCGATGCCTTCGATCGCCAGCAGCTGGGCCGCAAACCGCAGGCCGAAGTGGTGGAGCCGGGGTACAAATACAACCTGTCCGACATTCACGCGGCGATCGCCGTGGTGCAACTGTCGCGCTTCGCCGAGCTGAACGCGCGCCGTAAGGCGCTGGCGCAGCGCTACCTGAGCGCGCTGGAAGGCTCGCCGTTCCAACCGTTGGGCGTGCCGGATTATCCGCATGACCACGCCTGGCATCTGTTTATGGTGCGCGTCGATCCCGAGCGCTGCGGCCTCGATCGCGACCAGCTGATGGAGCGTCTGAAAGAGGTTGGCATCGGCACCGGGCTGCATTTCCGTGCGGCGCACACCCAGAAATTCTACCGTGAGCGCTATCCGCAGCTGTCGTTGCCGAATACCGAATGGAACTCGGCGCGGCTGTGCACCTTACCGCTATTCCCTGATATGACCGACGCCGATGTGGATCGCGTGGTCAATGCCTTGTCTTCTGTTGTGGAGTCTTTACGTGTCTCGCGTTGAACCGATCAAAAAAGTGTCGATAGTCATCCCGGTATACAACGAGCAGGAAAGCCTGCCGGCGTTGCTGGAGCGCACTACCGCCGCCTGTAAGCAGTTATCCCAACCTTATGAAATCATTCTCGTCGACGATGGCAGCAGCGACAACTCCGCTGACATGCTGACCGCGGCGGCCGAAAAGCCGGACAGTCACGTGATTGCCGTCCTGCTTAACCGCAACTATGGCCAACATTCGGCGATCATGGCCGGTTTCAATCAGGTGACCGGCGATCTGGTGATTACCCTTGACGCCGATCTGCAGAACCCGCCGGAGGAAATCCCTCGGCTGGTCAGCGTGGCGGAAGAGGGCTATGACGTGGTGGGCACCGTGCGCGCCAACCGTCAGGACTCCTGGTTCCGCAAAAGCGCTTCGCGCGTGATCAACATGATGATTCAACGCGCCACCGGCAAATCGATGGGGGACTACGGCTGCATGCTGCGCGCCTACCGTCGTCATATCGTTGAGGCGATGCTGCACTGTCATGAGCGCAGCACCTTCATCCCGATCCTGGCGAATACCTTCGCCCGTCGCACGACCGAGATCGAGGTGCGTCACGCCGAGCGCGAGTTCGGCGACTCCAAATACAGCCTGATGAAGCTGATCAACCTGATGTATGACCTGATCACCTGTCTGACCACTACGCCGCTGCGTTTGCTCAGCGTGGTCGGCAGCATCGTGGCGCTGTCCGGGTTCGTGTTGGCGCTGGTGCTGATCGCGCTGCGTCTGCTGCTCGGTCCTGAATGGGCCGCCGGCGGCGTGTTCACGCTTTTCGCCGTCCTGTTCACCTTTATCGGCGCCCAGTTTGTCGGCATGGGGCTGCTGGGTGAATACATCGGCCGCATCTATACCGACGTGCGCGCACGTCCTCGCTATTTTGTTCAGAAAGTGGTCGGCGTACAGCAAGACCACAATACTCAGGAAGAAGAATGATGAAAGCTATTGTATTTGCTTACCATGATATTGGCTGCGCAGGTCTGAAAGCGCTGACTGAGGCGGGTTATGACGTGCAGGCTGTGTTCACGCACACCGACGACCCAGGTGAGAACAACTTCTTCTCCTCCGTGGCCCGTTTGGGCGCCGAATTGGATCTGCCGGTCTATGCGCCGGAAGACGTGAACCACCCGCTGTGGGTTGATCGCATTCGCGAACTGCAGCCGGACGTGATCTTCTCGTTCTACTACCGTCACATGCTGAGCGACGAGATCTTGTCGCTGGCCCCGTTGGGCGGTTTCAACCTGCATGGTTCGCTGCTGCCGCGCTACCGTGGCCGCGCGCCGGTGAACTGGGCGTTGGTGAATGGCGAAACCGAAACCGGCGCCACCCTGCACAAAATGGTGAAACGCCCGGACGCCGGTGACATCGTCGGTCAGCAGAAAGTGACCATTGCCGACAACGACACCGCGCTGACGCTGCACAAAAAAGTGCTGGAAGCCGCGCAGGCCGTGTTGAAAGAGCAGCTGCCGAAGCTGAAGAACGGCACCGCCACCTTCACCAAACAGGATGAGTCTCAGGCCAGCTACTTCGGGCGCCGCACCGCGGCGGACGGCGAGATTTTGTGGCACAAGTCCGCCAAAGAGATCAACAACCTGGTGCGCGCCGTCACTGAACCGTACCCGGGGGCATTCAGCTACCTCGGCCAGCGCAAGCTGATCGTCTGGCGTTCCCGCGTGCTGGATACCCAACACGATAAACAACCGGGCACCGTGCTGAGCACCGCCCCGCTGGTCATCGCCTGTGGCGAAGGCGCGCTGGAAATCGTCGCCGGGCAGAACGAAAGTGGCCTGTACGTGCAGGGCAGCCGCCTGGCGCAGGAAATGGGCATCGTCACCGACGTGCGTCTGGCCGCCAAGCCTAACGCCGTGATGAAACGCCGCACTCGCGTGCTGATCCTCGGGGTTAACGGTTTCATCGGCAACCACCTGACCGAGCGTCTGCTGCGCGACGATCGTTACGACATCTACGGTCTGGATATCGGCTCTGACGCCATCAGCCGCTTCCTCGACAACCCGCGCTTCCACTTCGTGGAAGGCGACATCAGCATTCACTCCGAGTGGATCGAGTATCACATCAAGAAATGCGACGTGGTGCTGCCGCTGGTGGCGATCGCGACGCCGATCGAATACACCCGTAACCCGCTGCGCGTGTTCGAGCTGGACTTCGAAGAGAACCTGAAGATCGTTCGCGACTGTGTGAAATACAACAAGCGCATCATCTTCCCGTCCACCTCCGAAGTGTACGGCATGTGCGACGACAAAGAGTTCGATGAAGATCATTCGCGTCTGATCGTCGGGCCAATCAACAAACAACGCTGGATCTACTCGGTCTCCAAACAGCTGCTGGATCGGGTGATCTGGGCTTACGGCGCCAAAGAAGGCCTGAAGTTCACGCTGTTCCGTCCGTTCAACTGGATGGGGCCGCGTCTGGATAACCTGGACGCCGCGCGCATCGGTTCTTCCCGCGCCATCACCCAGCTGATCCTCAACCTGGTAGAAGGTTCGCCGATCAAACTGATGGACGGCGGCGCACAGAAGCGTTGCTTCACCGACATCAACGACGGCATTGAAGCGCTGTTCCGCATCATTGAGAACCGCGACGGCCTGTGCGACGGCCAGATCGTCAACATCGGCAACCCGACCAACGAAGCGAGCATTCGCGAGCTGGCGGAAATGCTGCTGGAAAGCTTCAACAACCACCCGCTGCGCGACCGCTTCCCGCCGTTTGCCGGCTTCAAGGACGTGGAGAGCAGCAGCTACTACGGTAAAGGTTACCAGGACGTCGAGCACCGCACGCCGAGCATCAAAAACGCGCGCCGCCTGCTGGGCTGGCAGCCGACCATCGAGATGAAGCAAACCGTCGCCGATACGCTGGACTACTTCCTGCGCACTACCGTTCAGGAAGGGAACGATGCATGAAGAAAGTCGGTCTGCGGGTTGATGTAGATACCTTCAGCGGCACCCGTGAAGGGGTGCCGCAGTTGCTGGACCTGTTCGAAAAGTACGACATTCAGGCCAGCTTCTTCTTCAGCGTGGGACCGGACAACATGGGGCGCCATCTTTGGCGCCTTTTGCGTCCGAAATTTCTGTGGAAAATGCTGCGCTCGAACGCCGCTTCGCTGTACGGCCTGGATATTCTGCTGGCCGGCACCGCGTGGCCGGGGCGCAACATTTCACGCGCGCTGGGGCCGCTGATGAAGCGCACCGCCGAAGCCGGCCATGAAGTCGGGCTGCATGCCTGGGATCACCAGGGATGGCAGGCCAACGTTGGCAAGTGGAGCGAGGCGCAGCTGACCGAACAGGTGCAGCGAGGCGTCGATGCCCTGAGCGCCAGCACCGGCCAGCCGGTGAAATGCTCCGCCGTGGCGGGGTGGCGTGCCGACACGCGCGTGCTGGAGGTCAAGCAGCGCTTCGGCTTCCATTACAACAGCGATTGCCGCGGCACCCATCCGTTCCGTCCGGTGCTGAGCGACGGGCGTCACGGTACGGTGCAGATCCCGGTGACGTTGCCGACCTTCGACGAAGTGATCGGCAGCGAAGTCAGCATGGCCGACTTCAACGACTACATTCTGCGCGCCATCGAGAACGATCGCGGCGTACCGGTGTACACCATTCACACCGAAGTGGAAGGCATGTCGCAAGCGGCGATGTTCGAACAGTTATTGCAACGCGCACGGCAGCAGGGCATCGAATTCTGCCCGCTGAGCGCGCTGTTACCGCAAGATTTGGCGTCACTGCCGTTGGGCCGCATCAAGCGCGCTCCTTTCCCCGGCCGCGAAGGTTGGCTGGGCTGTCAAACCGATGTGAAGGACGTTACATGAAGGCGCTAAAAGGATCCTGGGCCATTCTGCTGGCCGTTTTTTTTGCTCTGGTCTATCTGATCCCGCTTAACGGTCGCCTGCTGTGGCAGCCGGATGAAACGCGTTATGCAGAGATCAGCCGTGAGATGCTGCAACGCGGCGATTGGGTGGTGCCGCACCTGCTGGGGCTGCGCTATTTCGAGAAGCCGGTAGCGGGATATTGGTTCAATAACATCAGCCAGTGGCTGTTCGGGGAAAACAACTTTGCGGTGCGGTTCGGCTCGGTGTTCAGCACCGGCATGACCGCGCTGCTGGTATTCGCGCTGGCGATGCTGATGTGGCGCAATGCGCGCCGCGCCAGCCTGGCGATGCTGATGTTCCTGTCGATGGTGCTGGTGTTCAGCATCGGCACCTACAGCGTGCTGGATCCGATGATTTCGCTGTGGCTGGCGGCGGCGATGGTCAGCTATTACCTGACGCTGAAAGCCACCTCGGTCAAAGGCAAGCTGGGCGCCTACGCCTTGCTGGGTTTGGCCTGCGGCATGGGCTTTATGACCAAGGGCTTCCTGGCGCTGGCGGTACCGGTGATTGCGGTGATCCCGATTGTCATTCAGCAACGTCGCATCAAGGATCTGCTGTGCTACGGCCCGGTGGCGATCGTGACCGCCACGTTGCTCAGCCTGCCGTGGGCGCTGGCGATCGCGCAACGTGAGCCCGATTTCTGGAATTACTTCTTCTGGGTCGAACACATTCAGCGTTTCGCCGAAGATAACGCCCAGCACAAGGCGCCGTTCTGGTATTACCTGCCGATCCTGCTGGCGGCGGTGTTGCCTTGGCTGGCGCTGCTGCCCGGCGCGCTGCTCAAAGGTTGGCGCGAACGCGTGCAGCGCCCGGAGCTGTTCTTCCTGCTGAGCTGGGCGATGATGCCGCTGATCTTCTTCAGCATCGCCAAAGGCAAGCTGCCGACCTATATTCTGCCGTGTATGGCGCCGCTGGCGCTGCTGATGACCGCCTATGCGGAAGACTATGCCGCCACGCTGCGCGCCAGGCTGTTTAAGGCTAACGCCTGGCTGAACGGCCTGTTCGGGCTGATTGGCATCGTGGCGCTGGTGGTGTTGAGCTCCGGTTTGCTGCCGAAAGCGCATCTGTTTACTCCGCAGGAGTGGCCGAAAGTGGTTCTCGGCCTGATCGCGTTCGGCGGTTGGCTGCTGTTCGCGCTGGTTTCCGCGCGCGATAACGGCCGCCAATGGCGTTGGGCGGCCGCTTGCCCGGTGCTGCTGTGCCTGGTGATCGGTTACGCGATTCCGCAGCAGGTGACCGATTCCAAACTGCCGCAGAACTTCGCCCGCGCCACGATGGCCGAACTTGGCGACAGCCGTTACGTGCTGACCGACAGCGTCGGGGTGGCGGCCGGCTTGGCCTGGGAGCTCAAGCGCAGCGACGTGCTGATGTACAGCCAGAAAGGCGAGGTGGCCTATGGTCTGGAGTATCCGGACGCCAAAGGGCACCTGATCAGCGACGCCGACTTCCCGCAGTGGCTGGCGCAGGCGCGCAAGCAGGGGAATGTGTCGCTGGTGTTGCAGCTCTCCCGCGGCGAAGCGCTGCCGCAGGAGCTACCTGCCGCAGACAAGGTGGATCGCATGAACCGTCTGGTGCTGATGTGGTATAAACAGCAACCATGATCGGTTTTCTGTTGGTGATAGTGGTCAGTCTGCTCACCTGTGGTGGGCAGCTGTGCCAGAAGCAGGCGGTGCACTGCTGGGAACGGGCGGACGAGGCGCGGCTCAAGCAGACGCTGCGTTGGCTGGCGCTGGCGGTGCTGTTGCTGGGGCTGGGCATGGCGGTGTGGCTCAATGTGCTGCAACGCCTGCCGCTCAGCCTGGCTTACCCGATGCTCAGCCTTAACTTCGTGATGGTGACGCTGGCCGCGCGCTGGCTGTTTCATGAGCCGACGACCGCGCGCCATTGGTGTGGCGTGGCGTCGATTATGCTGGGGATCCTGCTGATGAGCGTGCATTCATGAAGGGCTATGCCTGGGGCGCCGCCAGCGTACTGCTGGTGACGCTGGCGCAGTTGCTGATGAAGTGGGGCATGGTTCAGATCCCGCTGATGTCGTTCGCCGACGTCTCGCTGACGCTGATCGGCGACTACTGGCTGCCGCTGCTGGCGGTGGGCGGCGGCATTTTTGGCTATGCGCTGTCGATGCTGTGTTGGTTCTTTGCGCTGCGCCATCTGCCGTTAAACCGCGCTTATCCTCTGCTGAGCGTCAGCTATGCGCTGGTTTACCTGGCGGCGGTGGTCCTGCCGTGGTTTAACGAATCCGCTACGCTGCTGAAAACATTGGGCACGCTGTTTATTCTGTTCGGCGTCTGGCTGATTAACAGCAAATCCGAGACCAAATCGCCGCAATAGGGCCAAAACCGGCGATCCTGCTATTATCTCCCTCATGGCGCTTGCCTTTTTCCCCGTGCGGGAGATAAATTAACGCGAAATAGCGCTTTCCTTACGTGGTGCCGGCTTTGCCTCGCAGGCAGTGTAGTGGTGTACCGAATGGCATAATGCGGCAACGTGTTCAATGAAGGGATATTATGCGGATGCGTGTGTGGTTTTTATTAGCCAGTTTAATCCTCGCCGGTTGCAGCAGCCATGCGCCGCCACCCAGCGGCCGCCTGGCGGATTCTATCGTGGTGGTGGCCCAGCTCAATGAACAACTGCGCCAGTGGTACGGCACGCCATACCGTTACGGCGGCCTGGATCGCGGCGGCGTGGATTGCTCCGGCTTTGTTTACCGCACGTTCCGCGATCGCTTCGATATGCAGCTGCCCCGTTCGACCGAAGAGCAAACCTCGCTGGGCACCAAGGTCTCGCGCGACGAACTGATGCCGGGCGATCTGGTGTTTTTCAAAACCGGCGGCGGTGAGAACGGTCTGCACGTCGGCATTTACGATACCAACGACCAATTTATCCACGCTTCGACCAGCCGCGGGGTGATCCGCTCCTCGCTCGATAACGTCTACTGGAAGCGGGTGTACTGGCAGGCGCGGCGCATTTAGCCTTAACCCGTTGATTTGGTGTATCATGGCGGCATCACGTGTTTTGAACGGTGCCTGCCATGAACAGTTTGCGTTTACTGATCTCCGACTCCTACGATCCCTGGTTCAACCTGGCGGTGGAAGAGTGCATCTTCCGCGAAATGACCACGCAAAAAATCCTCTTCCTGTGGCGCAATGCTGAAACGGTGGTGATCGGCCAGTCGCAGAACCCCTGGAAAGAGTGCAACACCCGGCGTATGGAACAGGATGGCATTCGGCTGGCGCGGCGCAGCAGCGGCGGCGGGGCGGTATTCCACGATTTGGGCAACACCTGTTTCACCTTTATGGCCGGCAAGCCGGGGTACGATAAAAGCGTCTCCACGAACATCATTCTGCAAGCGCTGCGGCAGTTGGGCGTAACGGCCGGCGCATCGGGGCGCAATGACCTGGTGATGGAAACTGCCGACGGGCCGCGCAAAATATCCGGCTCCGCCTATCGCGAAACGCAGGATCGCGGTTTCCACCACGGCACGCTGCTGCTGAATGCCGATCTGGAGCGGCTGGCGGACTACCTCAATCCGGATCCCAAAAAACTGCAGGCCAAGGGCATCACCTCGGTGCGTTCGCGCGTCGCCAACCTGGCGGAGTTTTTGCCGGGCATCAGCCATGAGCAGGTGTGTGAGGCGATCGTGCAGGCCTTCTTCGCCCACTATGGCGAGACGGCCGAGCCGGAGATCATTTCGCCGGATGTATTTCCCGACCTGCCCGATTTTGCCGCGCAGTTCGCCAAACAGAGCAGTTGGGAATGGAATTTCGGCAAGGCGCCGGCGTTCAGCCATCTGCTGAATGAACGCTTCGTCTGGGGCGGCGTGGACCTGTTCTTCGATGTAGAGAAGGGGACAATTGTTCGTGCGCAGGTATTCACCGACAGCCTGAATCCGGCTCCGCTACAGCGGTTGGCGGACATGCTGGTGGGCTGCGCGTACCGCAGTGAGCCCGTCGCCGCCTGCTGCGACCGTCTGGTGGCGGCCTATCCGCAACAGGCGGCTGAATTGACCGAGCTGCGGCAATGGCTGAGCGATACCATCCGCTAGCCGGGCGGTCTGGCAGCGAGGGGATGAGCGTGCTCATCCCTTTTTTTATCGCTGAAAGCGACGTTTCGCTGGGCGTAGCGCAGATTTTCTGAAAATCAAGGTGGGCATTTTTTCAGGTTTTCAATGCTGCGAATAACGGGCGGAATTGATGCGTTATTAAATTTAATCAGTCATCGTTAACGGCCGGAAAAATTGGCGTTAAGTCAGAAAGATTATTTTACTTTATTTAGGATTTTTCTTAATTAAAACAAAGGAGATAAGTCAAATTTGGCCTCAAATCCATTCCACTTAAGCCAAATATCTTTTCGCATCACGCGCCGAACGAGAAAACTGGCATAAGTGCGGCTGCTTTTCTTTGCGCCGTTCGCGATTGTCGTATAGCTTTAATCTATCAATTAAATGATATTTTACGAGCATTTGCATTGATATTTCCGATTAATCCCAGAAGGATTGATCGATAAAATATATTGATATACGATGATACGCTAGCCATTCATCCTGTGGCATTAAAATGAACATCCAACTCGAAGCTGACTTTATTAGTAGCTATGTTTTTCAACCTGTTTACTCAATGGAGGGTGGGCTGTTGGCGGTGGAAATGTTGAGCCGTTTCAACAGTCTCGACGGTGATTTAGCCATGCCGGCCGAAATTGGGATTAATTTATTGGCGCCTGAACAAAGGATTGAGTTATTTAATGAGCAATTGAGACTGGCGGAGCAGCATGCTGCCTGGTTTACCGGTAACAGCGTGCAGTTGACCATCAATATCGAAGAAACCATCGTCGAGCTTATTCTTTCCGATCCGGCCTTGTGCCAGAGGATCCGGCAATATCCTTTTATTGCATTTGAAATGAGTGAGAGTTTTCCGAATCTTTCTGCCGGAAAGAACAATACGAGCGTGCGGCGATTAAGCGAATTGTTTACGCTGTGGCTCGATGATTTCGGTTCCGGTAAAGCCACGCTGACCGCGTTGTACGATGGTTTGTTTGACTACGTAAAGATAGACAAGCGTTTTTACTGGCAGCTGTTTACCCATCAGGGGTATGACGTGGTCATCGACTCGTTGTTAAAGAATATCAACCTGTTGTGTAAAGGCGTGATCGTCGGAGGAATAGAGAAAAAAGAGTACTTTAATAAACTCAGATACGCCGGTGTTTTAGGCCTGCAAGGTTTTTTATGGCCCAGCGTTGGTGTGGATAATCTGCAAGCTTTGCTGGCGATGCCCAGCGAGTTCAATAATTAAGAAGTGATACAAAAAAACTACACACAATGAGGTAAATAAGCGCCGGGGTGGTGTTTAGCGTGATTCAGTCGCCGTTATTCCCCCACGTTTTTGCTGATAATCGCGTTTGTCAGCCGACGTTCAAGCGCGTTTCCTCACGCGAAATCTCCCGCATCCGTTCTGGCGACAGGCGGATGCGTTCTCCCTGCATTCCTTCGGTGTTAATCCTCCCGTTCAGGCTCTACACTACGCTGAAACGGAGGGCCTATGCCGCAATTCGATAACGCTTACTACCAACAACTACCCGGTTTTTACACCGCCCTGAACCCGACGCCGCTCAAGGATGCGCGCCTGCTGTACCACAGTGAGCCACTGGCGCGCGAGCTGGGGCTGGATGAAAGTTGGTTTACTCAGGATAAAACCCCGATTTGGGCGGGGGAAACGCTGCTGCCGGGCATGCAGCCGTTGGCACAGGTGTACAGTGGCCACCAGTTCGGCGTCTGGGCCGGGCAGCTGGGCGATGGGCGCGGCATTTTGCTGGGCGAACAAGTCCTGGCGGACGGCAGTCACCGCGACTGGCACCTGAAGGGCGCCGGGCTGACGCCATATTCACGCATGGGGGATGGCCGCGCGGTGCTGCGTTCGGTTGTCCGCGAGTTTCTGGCCTCTGAGGCGTTGCACCATCTGGGGATCCCCACCACGCGTGCGTTAACTATTGTCACCAGTCAACAACCGGTATACCGCGAGCAGCCGGAACGCGGCGCGATGCTGCTGCGGGTGGCGGAAAGCCATGTGCGCTTCGGTCACTTCGAACACTTTTATTACCGCAAACAGCCGGAGCAGGTGCGGCAGCTGGCGGATTTCGTCATCGCCCGTCACTGGCCGCAGTTGCAGGATCAGGCCGATCGTTACCTGTTGTGGTTTACCGACGTGGTCGAACGCACGGCGCGCCTGATCGCCCATTGGCAAACCGTCGGATTCGCCCACGGCGTGATGAACACCGACAACATGTCGATTCTCGGCATCACCATCGATTACGGCCCTTACGGCTTCCTCGATGACTATCAGCCCGGCTATATCTGTAACCATTCCGACCATCAAGGGCGTTACGCCTTTGATAATCAGCCGGCGGTGGCGCTATGGAACCTGCATCGTCTGGCGCAAACCTTGTCGGGGCTGATGACCGCCGAACAGCTGCAGCAAGCGTTGGCGGCGTATGAACCGGTGTTGATGCGCGCCTATGGCGAACAGATGCGCGCCAAACTGGGCTTCTTCACGCCGACGGCGCAGGATAACGACGTGCTGACCGGCCTGTTGAGCCTGATGGCCCAGGAAGGGCGGGACTATTCCCGCACGTTCCGCCTGTTGAGCGAAACCGAACAGCAACAGGCGCAGTCGCCGCTGCGCGATGAGTTTATCGACCGCACGGCCTTCGACGCCTGGTATCAGCAATATCGTCAGCGTCTGCAGCAGGAGCAGGTCAGCGATGCGGAGCGGCAACGGGCGATGAAGGCGGTGAACCCGCGGCTGATCCTGCGCAACTACCTGGCCCAGCAAGCGATTGAGGATGCGGAGAAAGACGACGTCGGCCGTTTGCAGCGGTTGCATCAGGCTCTGCTGAGGCCGTTCGACGATGCGCCGGAGTATGACGATCTCGCCGCGCTGCCGCCGGACTGGGGCAAACATCTGGAGATTTCCTGCTCTAGCTGAGATGAAAAAAGGGCGCCTCATGGCGCCCTTGAACGTTTCATTGTCGCAGATAGACCTGCGGCAACGACACTTCGGGATGATGAACCACGCCGAGATCGGCCTGGTACCAGCGGGTGAGGATTTCCGTCTGCAACACTTCCTGCGGTGTGCCGCTCGCCACCAGGCGCCCCTGATGCAACAGCAGGATGCGATCGGCGTACAGCGCCGCCAGATTGAGATCGTGCAGCACACAGCAGACGCCCAGCGGCTGTTGGCGCGTCAACGAGCGCAGCAGGCGCAGGGTATGCTGCTGGTGGTAAAGATCCAACGCCGACGTCGGCTCGTCGAGGAACAGCCAGGCGGGGGACGGCTGCGGCTGCCACAGCTGCGCCAATACCCGCGCCAGTTGCACTCGCTGCTGTTCGCCGCCGGACAGCTGACGATAGTCGCGTTGCGCCAGCGCCAGGCAATCGGTCTGCGCCATCACCTGTTGGATCGCCTGGTGCTCGTCGCGTTTGCCGTGCGGCGCGCGTCCCATGCTGACCACTTCTTCCACGCTGAAGGGAAACGCCAGATCGCTGTATTGACGCATCACGGCTCGGACTTTGGCCAACTGCTGCGGCGCCCAGTGTTCCAGCGGGCGGCCAAGCAGTCGGCATTCGCCGCAGTCCGGCGTCAAATAGCCGGTCAGCAAACGCAGCAGCGTCGATTTGCCGGCGCCGTTAGGGCCGATAATCGCCACCATTTCACCGCCGGCGAGGCTGAGCGAAACATCGTTGATCAAGCGGCGCGTACCGAGGCTGTAGCGCAGCTCCCGGGCCGTGAGGTTGGCGGCGTTATCCACCGGTTCGCTCCCGCTGGCGCATCACCAGCCATAAGAAGTAAGGGCCGCCGAGAAGGCTGGTCATCAATCCCACCGGCATTTCGGCCGGCGCCACCAGCGTGCGCGCCAGCGTGTCGCTGACCAGTAGCAGGCAGGCGCCGCCCAGAGCAGAGCAGGGCAGCAGCCAGCGGTGATCCCCGCCGAGGCGCATGCGCACCAGATGCGGCACCACCAGACCGACGAAGCCGATCACGCCGCTCATCGCCACCGCCGCGCCGATCAACAGGGCGCTCAACAGCAGCAGCTGCAGCTTGGCGCGCTGAACGTTCACCCCAAGGTAGTGTGCCTCTTCGTCCCCCAGCTGTAACAGGTTCAGACGACGCGCCTGCAGCAGCGTCAGCAGCGCCGTGGGCAGGATCAACGAGGCGGAAACGGCCAGCGTCGGCCATTGCGACTGGCTGAGGCTGCCCATCATCCACAGCGAGAATTGGCGCAGCTGTTGATCGCTGCTGATGTAGGAGAGCACGCCGATGGCCGCCATGCACAGGGCGTTGATCGCGATGCCCGCCAGCAGCAGCCGCGACAGATTGCCGTGCCCGCTGCGGCTGATGCCGTAGATCAACAGCGATACCAGCAGGCTGCCGAGGAACGCCGCCAGCATGTGGCCATACAACGCGATCGTCACCGGCAACGCCAGCGGCATCACGATGAACAGCGCGACAAACAGCGCGCCGCCGCTGCTGATGCCCAGCAGGCTCGGATCCGCCAGCGGATTGCGGAACAGCCCCTGCATTACCGCGCCGGATACCGCCAGCGCACAGCCGATCACCACCGCCAACAGCACGCGCGGCAGACGAATGTTGAGCCAGATGTGCCAGGCGGCGTCGCTAAAGGGTTCGCGCCACAGGGTGCCAAACGACAGCGTCAGCGCGCCCAGGTTAGCGGCGACCAGCGCCAGCAGCGTCAGCAGCACCAGCAGGCCGATGATGGCTAACTGAGGCGAGGTGCGACAGCGCATTACTTTTGCTCCGCCGCGTGGCGCAGTTTGGCCAGCGCCGCCGGCGTTTCCAGACCGAAGCCCAGCAGCGCCATGTCATCGACGATCAGCACGCGACGCTGCTTGCCTGCCGGCGTCAACGCCAGACCCGGCAACGTCCACAGCTGCTGTTCGCCGCCGAGGGTGCGTACGCCGTCGGTGGTGACCAGCAACAGGTCCGGCGCGCTGGCGATGACGCCTTCCTGTGACAGCGGACGGTAGCGGTCAAAGCCTTGCATGGCGTTTTTCAGTCCGGCGGCGGCGATCACCGCGTCGGCGGCGGTGTGTTGCCCGGCCGCCATCGGCGTAATGCCGCCGTGGCTCATCACAAACAGCACCTTGACCGGCAGCGGAGTGGTATCGACCGCCGCCAGCTGCTGTTGATAGCGCTCGCTCAACTGCTTGCCTTGCTCATCACGCTGCAGCGCGGCGGCGATCGCGGCGATTTTTTGCGGCACCGCCTGCAGGGTGGTGTCACCCGGCACGCTGACGACCTTGACGCCGCTGTCCGCCAGTTGTTTGAGCACCAGCGCCGGCTGCGCCAGCTCGGTTGTCAGCACCAGCGTCGGTTTCAGCGCCAGAATGCCTTCGGCGTTCAGCTGGCGCATGTAGCCGACGTCCGGCAGCTTTTTCACCGCTTCAGGATGCAGGCTGGTGCTGTCGCGGGCGATCACGTCGTTGCCGGCGCCGAGCGCAAAGGCGATTTCCGTCACGTCGCCGCCGATCGAGACGATGCGCTGCGCCGCGGCGGCGGTGAGCGGCAGCGTCAGCGTCACCATCAACGCCAGGCGGCGGATCAAGGAGGATTTCATGCGGCGATGTCCTTGGCGGTGAGCGCGGCGACCTGCTCGCGCCACTGGGTTTGTTCCGGTTGGCCCTCGGTGCGCTGGCCATACAGCTGCGCGATCTGCGTGCCATCTGCGGCGAACAGCTCCAGGCTGGTGACGATGCCGTCTTTGGTCGGTTTGCGGGTGATCCAGCTTTCGGCGATGGCATTTTCAATCAGGTGCAGCGTGAAGCGGCGGTTGAACACGTTGATCCAGCCTTCCTGCGGCATCAAGCGTTCGATCTGGCCGGTGAAAATCTGCACGCAGCCACGGTTGCCGACGAAGATCATGATCTCATTTTGCTGTTGCTGCGCCGCCTCCAGCAGTTGCGACAGCGCGCCGTTGTCCACCTGATAGGCCAGATCGTCGCCGACGGCGCGGAAGGCCTGCTGGCGCGTCAGCTTATTGCGGCTCAGCAGCTGGAAGAACTGGTGCACGTCGGTCATCGCGCGCCATTCAGCGTCGATTTTGGCATGATCCTGCGTGGCTTCATCGGAGGTGGCCGCCTCGGCGGGCTGCAGCGCCAGCGCCGGGTTTTCTTCGCTCAGGTGGCGTTCCACCAGCGCCATCCAGGCCGGCAGATCGGTTTCCTCGGTGGTGTAGACCTTGTGCAGCGCATCGCCCTGCGGGTCAAAGAACTGAATGCTGTGGCGCACGCCGCGCTTGTTGGTTTCGCTCATGGCGAAAACGCTGGTCCAGTGGTTGAGGAACAGGCGCAGATCCAGCTCGCGCGGGTTGAGGATCAGCCCGGCGTGGCCGTTGAGGTGCTGGTTGCGGTAGCGGCCCATCTGCTCATGCACCGCATAGCTGTTGCGGGTGATGGACTTGGTGACGCCCACTTGCTCGAGTTCGGTCAGCAACGTGCGGGCGTCGGCCTGCAGGCGGCGGGCGTCGTGGCCAACGCGGGCATGCGTCAGCTCCGCTTCGCTGACGCCAAGGATCGCCGCCAGATCGCGGGCGTATTTGCCGGGATGGTCGATTTTAGCCTGTTGGTAACGTTCGTACAGGGTGTTGCTCATGCGGGATTCTCCTGCGCTGTGATGCGAATGGCGGACACACCGGATGTCCGCCAGATAGTCAAATGATCACCACTGGTAGCTGACCAGCAGTTTGGCGTTGCGGCCATCCTGCGGGACGCCCTGCGGCGAGTAGTACTCTTTATCGAAGGCGTTGCCCAGCACCACGGTGGTGGTGACGCCCTGCAGACGGTCGCGGCCTTTGTAGCTCAGATAGAAGTCGTTAACCCCGTAGCCGCCTTGCTCCGGCGTCCCCGTCTGCACGCGGGTGGCGCGTTCGGCGAAGGTGGCGACCCAACCGGCGGACAGACCGGTTTCGCCCAGCGGCACATCCAGCGAGCTGGTGACGGTGTCCGGATTGATGCTGCTCAACCAGTCACCGGTCGCTTCATTTTTGCCGCGGGTGCGGTTATAAGCCAAATCCCAGCCGAACCAAGAGGTTTTATAGCTGAGCGTAGCGTCCCATCCCCAGATTTTTGCGCGATCGATATTGGTCGAGAAGGTGGTGCAACTGATGCAGTAAGGGCCGCGCGGGCCGCGTCCCAGCTCCATGGTGACGTCGGTTGTGATGTAATCCTTGGCTTTGGTATCGAAATAGCTCGCTTTGAACTGCAAGCTATCATCGGCGAGCAGCAGATCGTCGAAACGCAGACCAAATCCGTACTCTTGAGTTTCATTGGTTTCCGGTTTCAAATTAGGGTTCGGCACCCAATAGTTGGTGAGGGTGGTAGGCCCCATGGGTATCGAAAAGTGTTTGGAGTCGTTGTACATCTCACCCATTGTCGGTGCGCGGAACGCCTGAGAATAGGAGCCGAACAGCATTAGCCAGTCGGTGGGGGTAATGCTGACTGCGCCGCGTGAGGACCATTTGTTCGCATCCACATCGGCATAGCCGTCACTTGAGCCCTTGTAATTGTCATAGCGGGTGCCGGCGAGCAGGGTGACGGGCAGATCGCGCAGCGTGATTTCGTCCTGCAGCCAGCCTGAAGCGAAGTTGATTTTTGCGTGCGGGAAACTTTCGGTCGCTCCGCCCGGCGTTTGCTCCTGTTTGTAAGCCTCGGTGCCGTAGGTCAGCAGGTGCGAAGCGAAAGTATCTGCAAACAGGCGCGTGCGGTTTTCGAGTTTGGCGCCTTTAGTGGTTTGTTTGCGCGCTTCATCTTCGCTGCCGCTGGCGTGCGCGTTAATTTTCACGTCCGAGTAATACACTTTCGCTTCAGCATCCAGCCAATCCTGGCCGACCGGCTTCAGTTTGTAACTCAGAGCCGCGTCGCGTTGGATCGTCGAACGATCGGTCATTAAGTTTCCAGCGGAGCTGGCTGGCGTTTGTGGGTTTTTCGGCTCTTGGGCGCTGTTGTTGTAGTAACGAAGGTTGCCGCCCAGCGACTGGTTATCGTCGATCTTCCAGGTGCCTTTGGCCAGCACGTTGTTGATGGTTTCGTCGTTGGGGGCATCGAAGCCATTGCCCTGGCGCAGATTGCCGACGTCGCGGGTGCCGAACGACAGCAGACCGTCGAGGTTATCGGTCTTGCCGTAGGCGCTGGCGCCCATGCCCAAGCTGTGATCGCCGCTGCCGGCGGTGCCGTAGACGCGGAACCCGCTGTCGTGGCCCGGCAACAGCAGATCGGCGGCGTCGACAGTTTCATAAGACACTACGCCACCCAGCGCGCCGCTGCCGTACAGCAGGGCAGAAGGGCCGCGCACGATTTCGATGCGTTTCACCAACGCAGGATCTAAAAATGTGCCGTTAATATGGCCGGTATCGGTGCCCTGGCGGATGCCGTCGACCAGCGTCAGCACGCCGCGTCGGTCGTAACCGCGCATCATGAGATCTTGCCCATTGCTGCGGCCGGAGCCCGTGACGGTAATACCCGGCACGCGGCGCAGCATATCGGCAGCGGTCCCCGCAGTTTGGCTTTCCGGCGAACTGCCTTCGATGACCGTCACCATCATCGGCGCTTCAAAGCTGCTGCGCTGATTGCCGGTGGCGACCACGGTCATGGTGTCGTCAGCGGCTTTGGCTTTTTTGGCCGGCGTCGCGGGGGAGGAAGAGGGTGTCGTGCTGGTGTTTTGTGCCAAGGCCACCGTAGGCAGAGCGCAGGCAATCGCCAGACTCAACGCGGAAAAACGCAGCCGGGTGGAAAATGTCAGAGGCATGGTGCAACTCTCCGTATGTAATGAAACATATCAATAGATTTGCTGGCTGCCTGGATCACAAGATCGGGGTGGCTGGCGTTTGAGGATGCTGTGGTTATTTGGTCAGGATCAATTTCCCTGCCTTGGTCTGCCGCAGTTGATAGCGCTGGCCCTGATGGGTAATGAACGCGATACCGTCGGCGCCGAGCAGCTGTGCGCTGTCGTAGCTGGGCGGCGCGTTTGCGCTGTGCTCGGTCGGGGCCGCGGCGGCGGGAGTTGGCGTGTTGGCAGTATCCATCATCTTTGTGCTTATAAAACAGACCATTAAATGGTAATTAATATCAAATTGAGAATCATTATCATGTGATGGAAAGGTTACATCAAGGAAAATTTTCTTACCGATGGAACCTTTTTGCCGAACGGACATCCGGCGACGGGCCGAACGCGCTCGGCCCGTAAAAAAAGAGGGGATTATTTCAGCAGGGTTTCGATACGGTCGAACAGACGCTCAGGTTTGGTGATCGGCGCAAAGCGTGTCACGCGCTGGCCGTCGGCGGTGAGCAGGAATTTGGTGAAATTCCATTTGATGCGTCGGCTGCCCAGAATGCCGGGCGCCAGGCGTTTCAGTTCGTTGAACAGTGGATGGGCACCGGGGCCGTTGACCTCTATTTTGTTGAACAGCGGGAAACTGACGCCGTAGTTGAGGCTGCAAAAATTGGCGATCTCAAGCGGACTGCCCGGCTCCTGAGAACCAAACTGGTTGCAAGGGAAGCCGAGCACCATCAACCCGCGTTCGCGATAGTATTGCCACAAATTTTCCAGCCCGCGGTATTGCGGGGTGAAGCCGCACTTGCTGGCGGTGTTGACCACCAGGTAAGCGCGCGCCGGGAAATCGCCCAGCGTTTTTTGCTCGCCCTGCAGCGTGACGCAGGGGATGGATAACAGAGAGTGAATCATGCCGGGGCTCCCAGTGCGTTGCGGCGGGTGTTAAAGGATTGCGATCAGTATAGATGAGCGAAACAGGGGAGATAAAGCCGGGGCGTGGCCCCGGCTTGCGATAGGCTAGAAGCGGCTATCGATGGCATCCGCCAGCATCGCCAGCAGCTGTTCGCTGTCGGACCAGCTCAGGCAAGGATCGGTGATCGACTGGCCATAGGTCAGCGGCTGGCCGGCGACGATTTTCTGCGTGCCTTCCACCAGGAAGCTTTCCGCCATCACGCCGGTGATGGCGGCAGAGCCGGCGCGGATCTGCTGGCAGACATTGTCGGCCACTTCCAACTGACGGCGATGCATCTTCTGGCAGTTGCCGTGGCTGAAGTCGATCACCAGGTGCTCCGGCAGATCGAATTCACGCAGGCTGTCACAGGCGGCGGCGATATCGCTGGCGTGGTAGTTCGGCGTTTTGCCGCCGCGCATGATGATGTGGCCGTACGGGTTGCCGCTGGTCTGGTAGATGGTCATCTGACCATGTTTGTCCGGCGACAGGAACATGTGCCCGGCGCGCGCCGCGCGAATGGCGTCGATGGCGATGCGGGTGTTGCCGTCGGTGCCGTTTTTGAAGCCGACCGGGCAGGAGAGCGCCGAGGCCATTTCACGGTGGATCTGGCTTTCGGTGGTGCGCGCGCCGATGGCGCCCCAGCTGATCAGATCGGCGATGTATTGGCCGACCACCATGTCCAGGAATTCGGTGGCGGTCGGCAGGCCGAGCTGGTTCACCTCCAGCAGCAGGCGGCGCGCCATTTCGATGCCGCGGTTGACCTGGAAGGTGCCGTCCAGCGCCGGATCGGAGATCAGGCCTTTCCAGCCGACAACGGTGCGCGGTTTTTCGAAGTAGGTGCGCATCACGATCTCCAGGCGATCCTGGTAGCGTTCGCGCAGGGCGTTCAGCCGGCCGGCGTAATCGACGGCGGCGTCGAGATCGTGGATGGAGCAGGGGCCGATCACCACCAGCAGGCGGCGGTCTTCACCGGTAAGGATTTTTTCAATGCGTTTACGTGACGCTGTCACGTTATCGGCGACGGCCGCCGAGATCGGCAGCTTATCCGCCAACGCTTGCGGCGTGACGAGGCTGTCGATGCGCGCGGTCCGCAGTTCATCTGTTTTGTGCATGTTGTTCCCTGGAAACTGTTCTTCTCTGCGGCAGGAGCGCCGGGAAGTGATGGCGATCACAATAACGCAAAAAGCGCTGAATTCAACCGTAGAGATTGCGTTCTGTTGATCAAAGCCGCGAAAAAAAGCACAAAAAAATCAGCTGCTGCTGAAATAAACGGCAGGCGGCGGGGCGCGATGGCCCCGCGGGGAAAGATCAGAACATGCGGCGGCTCATGCCAAGGATATCGAGGATTTTGGTGGAGATCTCTTCGACCGAATAGTTGGTGGTGTTGAGGTAGCGGATCTGGTTTTTGCGGAACAGCGCCTCGACCTCGGCGATTTCCATGCGGCACTGGCGCAAGGAGGCGTAACGGCTGTTTTCACGCCGCTCTTCACGGATCGCCGCCAGGCGCTCCGGATCGATGGTCAGGCCGAATAATTTATGCTGAAACGGTTTCAGCGAGGCCGGCAGATGCAAATTGTCCATATCGTCGGCGATAAACGGGTAGTTGGCGGCGCGGATGCCGAACTGCATCGCCAGATAGAGGCTGGTGGGGGTTTTGCCGCAGCGCGAGACGCCGAGCAGGATCACCTGCGCCTGATCGAGGTTGCGCAGCGAAATGCCGTCATCGTGCGCCAGGGTATAGTCGATGGCGGCGATGCGAGCGTCGTACTTGCCGAGGTTGCTGGCGGTCAGGCCGTGGGTGCGGTTCGGCACCGGCGTCGGTTCCACATCCAGCTCGCCCTGCAGCGGGCCGACCAGCGCCTGCACGATATCCTGGCAGAAGCCCTGGCTCTGGACGATCACATCGCGCACTTCCGGCGAGATGATGGAGTAAAACACCAACGGGCGCACGCCGGTTTCATGATAAATATCATCGATTTGCTGGCTAACTGCGCGCGCGCGGGCCTCGGTTTCGACAAACGGCAGGGTATAGGTGGTCGCCGTGACCGGGAACTGCGACAGCACCGCGTGTCCCAGCACTTCGGCGGTGATCGCCGTACCATCCGAAATATAAAAAACGCTTCTTTCCACCCGAGGCTCCTTACCTGAAAACGGTGTTCCTGCTGTCATCACTGTCAATATCATGGGCCGCAGACGATCCGTCGGTAAAGGGGCGAGAGAAAAAATTGTGATGAAGGGGCGATAAACCGCCATGCGGCGACGCAGGCGGAAAGCGCGATTAGCGGCCGTAAAAAGTGCGGCCCAGCGGCGCTTTTCCACCTGAAGCGCGAGTTTGCCGTTATTTTCACCAAAAACGGTAGCGTTTGCGCGGTCATTAAAACAGAAGTTTAAAAAGAACGTAATTAGTTGAGAACTAAGCTTTTCGTGCGTTTGGGAACGGTTCCCAGGCAAATCAGCCGGTTAGGACATTCTCTTAAAAACCACTTTCTTCAGTGGGTTGATCGATTCACCTTTCCATTTTCCCCGGATCAGTGTGCTAGTCTGATTCGGCTCCGCGTTTAGCGGCGCCGTAAAGCAAGCGAATTAAATCCGTCTTTACCCTACTGATAGCAATAAGGATTGTCTCGATGTCCAACAATGGCCCAGACTTGCGTAATGTGCTTTGGTACAACCAGCTTGGCATGCACGACGTTGACCGTGTCGGCGGCAAAAACGCTTCCCTCGGTGAAATGATCACCAATCTTTCCGATTTGGGCGTGGCCGTGCCGAACGGTTTTGCCACCACCGCGCAGGCGTTTAACGATTTCCTCGAACAAAGCGGTGTTAACCAGCGCATCTATCAGTTACTGGATCAGACTGACGTTGACGACGTTGCACAACTGGCCAAGGCCGGTGCCCAGATCCGCCAATGGGTGATCGACACGCCTTTCCACGCCGAGTTCGAGCGTGAAATTCATCAGGCTTACCAACAGCTCGCCGACGGCGAACCGGAAGCTTCCTTTGCGGTGCGCTCCTCCGCCACGGCGGAAGACATGCCGGACGCTTCCTTCGCCGGCCAGCAGGAAACCTTCCTCAACGTGCAGGGCATCGACGCCGTGATGGTGGCGATCAAGTACGTGTTCGCGTCGCTGTTCAATGACCGCGCCATCTCTTATCGCGTGCACCAGGGCTACGACCACCGCGGCGTGGCGCTGTCGGCGGGCGTACAGCGCATGGTGCGCTCCGATCTGGCCTCCTCGGGCGTGATGTTCACCATCGACACCGAGTCCGGCTTTGATCAGGTGGTGTTCATCACCTCCGCCTTCGGTCTGGGTGAGATGGTGGTGCAGGGCGCGGTGAACCCGGATGAGTTCTATGTGCACAAGCCGACGCTGCAAAAAGGCAAGCCGGCGATCGTGCGCCGCAACCTGGGCTCGAAAAAAATCCGCATGGTGTACGCGCCGTCGCAGGATCACGGCAAGCAGGTGCGCATCGAAGACGTGCCGGAAGCGCAGCGCAGCCGGTTCTCGCTGACCGATGACGAAGTGCAGGCGTTGGCGCAGCAGGCAGTCCTGATCGAAAAACATTACGGCCGCCCGATGGATATCGAGTGGGCGAAAGACGGCCATACCGGCAAACTGCTGATCGTGCAGGCGCGCCCGGAGACCGTTCGCTCCAACGAACAGACCATGGAACGCTATCAGCTGAACGGCTCCAGCCCGGTGCTGGTGGAAGGCCGCGCCATCGGTCATCGCATCGGCGCCGGTCCGGTGAAAGTGATTCACGATATCAGCGAAATGGATCGCATCCAGCCGGGCGACGTGCTGGTGACCGACATGACCGATCCGGACTGGGAGCCGATCATGAAGAAGGCCGCTGCGATCGTCACCAACCGCGGCGGGCGCACCTGCCACGCGGCGATCATCGCCCGTGAGCTGGGCATTCCGGCGGTAGTGGGCTGTGGCCACGCCACCGACGTGCTGAAAGACGGCCAGAAAGTCACCGTATCCTGTGCGGAAGGCGACACCGGCTTCGTTTACAGCGACATGCTGGACTTCAGCGTGCAGAGCTCCGAAGTGACCGAACTGCCGGATCTGCCGCTGAAGATCATGATGAACGTCGGCAACCCGGATCGCGCTTTCGACTTCGCGCGTTTGCCGAACGAAGGCGTGGGCCTGGCGCGGCTGGAATTCATCATCAACCGCATGATTGGCGTGCACCCGCGCGCGTTGCTGGAGTTCGATCAGCAAACGCCGGCGTTGCAAAACGAAATTCGCGCGTTGATGCAGGGCTATGACCACCCGGTCGAGTTCTACGTCGGTCGTTTGACCGAAGGGATCGCGACGCTGGGCGCCGCCTTCTGGCCGAAGCGCGTTATCGTGCGTCTGTCCGACTTCAAATCCAACGAGTACGCCAACCTGGTGGGCGGCGACAAGTATGAACCGCACGAAGAGAACCCGATGCTGGGCTTCCGCGGGGCCGGCCGCTACGTGGCCGACAGCTTCCGCGATTGCTTCGCGCTGGAGTGCGAAGCGGTGAAACGCGTGCGTAACGAAATGGGGCTGACCAACGTCGAAATCATGGTGCCGTTCGTGCGCACCGTGGCGCAGGCGGAAGCGGTGGTGGCCGAGCTGGCGCGTCAGGGGCTGAAGCGTGGCGAAAACGGGCTGAAAGTGATCATGATGTGCGAGATCCCGTCCAATGCGCTGCTCGCGGATCAGTTCCTTGAGCACTTCGACGGCTTCTCCATCGGCTCCAACGACATGACCCAGCTGGCGCTGGGGTTGGATCGCGACTCCGGCGTGGTGTCAGAACTGTTCGACGAACGCAACGACGCGGTGAAAGCGCTGCTGTCGATGGCGATCCAGGCGGCCAAACGCCACGGCAAATACGTCGGTATCTGCGGCCAGGGACCGTCCGACCATGAAGACTTCGCCGAGTGGTTGATGGAGCAGGGCATCGATAGCCTGTCGCTCAATCCGGATACCGTCGTGCAGACCTGGATCAACTTGTCGAAAAAGAAATAATGCTTTGGCGCTGCTAAGGCATTAATACCCGGCCGCAGTTTACGCTGCGGTCTTTTTATTTCTGAATGTAAATAACGGCGCGTTAAATAATCAATTTGGCGAAAAAAGAATAAAAAAAAGCCCATCGTAGGAGATGGGCAAAGACTACACACAGCAATTCACATGTATGGCATTACATTGTTCAGAAAGGTTGCTTTAAAATCAGTGATTTGAAGCAATAGATGGCCATAATACTAGATATTTGAACGCGACTAGTCATTAAGAATCATCCTAATCGATAGCGGTATCACCATTTATTTGCGGGCGTTATCTCTTTTTGCATTTTGCAGCAAACAAGGATTTACATTGCACCTTTCCATTTGCCACGCCTTAATCAATAAACAACGGCATTATATTTGGCGAAGATATTACCCGAATGAGGTAGGCGTAATGAGAGGGGAAACTCTTCCGCCCGGCGATGCGGGCGGAAGGGAGGGCGATTAACGCTTTTCCAGTTCTTCGATCACTTGCTCCGGCGCGGTGGTCGGCTCCGGCGCTTCATCCATCCAGGCGGTCAGCAGGCGATAAGACACCGCCAACACCACCGGGCCGATGAACAGGCCGATCATGCCGAAGGCCAGCAAACCGCCGATAACGCCGGACAGGATCAGCAGCAGCGGCAGATCGGCGCCCATGCGGATCAGCACCGGGCGCAGCACGTTATCCAGCGTGGCCACCACACAGCTCCAGACCAGCAGCACGGTGCCCCAGGTGGTGTCGCCGTGCCAGTACAGCCAAATGATGGCCGGCACCAGCACCAACAGCGGCCCCAATTGCGCCACACAGCAGATGAAGATCAGCATCGTCAACAGGGTGGCGGCCGGAATGCCGCTTACCGCCAGACCGATGCCGCCCAGCACCGACTGCACCAGCGCCGTCACTACCACGCCCAGCGCGACCGCGCGGATCGCCTGGCCGCCCAGTAGCACCGCCGCATCGCCGCGCGCGGAACCGAGGCGCACCGCAAAGTGACGGATACCCAGCGCGACCTGTTCGCCGCGCGCGTACAACAAGGCGCTGAACAGCAGCATCAGTGCGCAGTGCAGCAGCAGGCGGCCGATATGCGCCGCCTGCGCCACGAACCAGGTGGCGGTCTGGCCGAAGTATGGCTGTACCTTCGCCAGCAGCGCGGCGCCGCCGGCGTTAACCAGCGTATGGTAGCTGGTATAGAGTTTGTCGCCGATCATCGGGACGGATTGCAGCCAGGCGAGGTCGGGAATATGCAGCTTGCCTGGCGAGCTGGCCCAGGCGATCAACGGCGCGCTGTTATCCACCACGCTGCTGATCAGCAGGGAGATGGGCAGAATGAACAGCAGGATCAACAGCAGGGTCATGACCAGCACCGCCAGCGAGCGGCGGCCCCACAGCAGCTTTTGCAGTTTGAGCAGCAGCGGCCAGGTGGCGATGACCACCATGCCCGCCCAGGCGAAGCCGAGAATAAACGGTTGGATCACCCAGAAACAGGCGACGATCATGATGGCGATAAACAGCACGCCGAAAATAATTCGCGGTAAGTCGTAACGCGATTGCGGGAGTGGCATCAGTGGGTTCTCATCCTGGTCAATTAAATCCCTGGCACCGGCGAATCGGGGTGCCTGTCGGTCGGTTTATCACCGCCGGGCGGCCGCCTGTGGCGGCGCTCGCAGGGCGGTAATAATGTGAATGCCTTCACTAAACGAGTATGTTAGTTTTTAGTGTCACTAAAAAATAGGGTGGGTCTGAATTAAAGGCCCGATTCAGCGTACATCAGCGCATAAAAAATAGACGGACAGGGTCAAAAAAGCGAATGATCCCACAGATTTCTCAGGCGCCCGGCCTCGTTCAACGGGTGCTCG
The DNA here is from genome assembly GCF_014982455.1 of Serratia sp. X3. NCBI lineage: Bacteria > Pseudomonadati > Pseudomonadota > Gammaproteobacteria > Enterobacterales > Yersiniaceae > Serratia > Serratia sp. X3. The sequence goes on along the minus strand of NZ_JADCNB010000001.1, from coordinate 1,508,835 downwards.
ACTTTTTGGAAGCACTGAAGCAAAACGGATTCAACGGCGATACCGCCACCAGCTACGCCGACCGGCTGACGATGGCCACCGACAACAGCATTTACCAGCTGTTGCCCGATGCGGTGGTGTTTCCCCGTTCCACCGCCGACGTGGCGCTGATCGCCCGCCTGGCGGGGGAAGAGCGTTTCAATACGCTGACCTTCAGCCCGCGCGGCGGCGGCACCGGCACCAACGGTCAGTCGCTCAATACCGGCATCGTGGTCGATATGTCGCGTCATATGAACCGCATTCTGGAGATCAACGTCGAACAGGGCTGGGTGAAAGTCGAAGCCGGGGTCATCAAGGATCAGCTGAATCAATATTTGCGGCCGTTCGGCTACTTCTTCTCGCCGGAACTGTCCACCAGCAACCGCGCCACCTTGGGCGGCATGATCAACACCGACGCCTCCGGCCAGGGCTCGTTGGTATACGGCAAAACCTCCGATCACGTGTTGGGCCTGCGGGCGGTGCTGCTGGGCGGCGAGATGATCGACACCCGCGCCATGCCGACGGCGCTGGCGGAAACGATTGCCCTGGAAGAGACCGCCGAAGGGCGCATCTACCGCACCGTGCTGAATCGCTGCCGCGAGCAGCGCGCGCTGATCCTGGAAAAATTCCCCAAACTCAACCGCTTCCTCACCGGCTACGACCTGCGCCACGTGCTGAGCGACGATCTGCAAACCTTCGATCTGACGCGCATCCTCACCGGTGCGGAAGGCACGCTGGCTTTTATCACCGAAGCGCGGCTGGACATCACGCCGCTGCCGAAGGTGCGTCGTCTGGTTAACGTGAAATACGACTCCTTCGACTCGGCGCTGCGCAATGCGCCCTTTATGGTCGAGGCCAAGGCGCTGTCGGTGGAAACCATCGACTCCAAGGTGCTGAATCTGGCGCGTGAAGATATCGTTTGGCATTCGGTAAGCGAACTGATCGCCGACGTGCCGGACAAAGAGATGCTTGGGCTGAACATCGTCGAATTCGCCGGCGACGATCGCGCGCTGATCGATGGCCAGATGGAGACCCTGTGCCAACGGCTGGATGAACTGATCGCCCAGCGGCAGGCCGGCGTGATCGGGTACCAGATCTGCGGCGACCTGGCGGGCATCGAGCGCATTTACAACATGCGCAAGAAGGCGGTCGGGCTGCTGGGCAACGCCAAAGGGCGCGCCAAGCCGATCCCGTTCGCCGAGGATACTTGCGTGCCGCCGCAGCACCTGGCGGACTATATCGTCGAGTTCCGCCAACTGCTCGACGAGCACAAGCTGAGCTATGGCATGTTCGGCCACGTCGATGCCGGGGTGCTGCATGTGCGTCCGGCGCTCGACATGTGCGACCCCCAGCAGGAAGTGCTGATGAAGCAGATCTCCGATCAGGTGGTGGCGCTCACCGCCAAATACGGCGGCCTGCTGTGGGGCGAGCATGGCAAGGGTTTCCGCGCCGAGTACAGCCCTGAATTCTTCGGGGAAACGCTGTACGAGGAGCTGCGCCGCATCAAGACGGCGTTCGATCCGGATAACCGTCTTAACCCGGGCAAGATCTGTGCGCCGTTGGCGGTGGATGCGCCGATGATGCAGGTGGATGCGGTCAAACGCGGCACCTTCGATCGCCAGATCCCGGTCGAAGTGCGCACCTCGTTCCGCGGCGCGCTGGAGTGTAACGGCAACGGTCTGTGCTTCAACTTCGACGTGCGCAGCCCGATGTGCCCGTCGATGAAGATCAGCGGCAACCGCATTCATTCGCCGAAAGGGCGGGCGACGCTGGTGCGCGAGTGGCTGCGTCTGTTGGCCGAGCAGGGTGTCGATCCGGTGGCGCTGGAGAAACAGCTGCCGCAGCAGCGCCTCAGCTTGCGCGGTCTAATCGAGAAAACCCGCAACAGCTGGCATGCCGGCAAGGGCGAGTACGACTTTTCGCACGAAGTGAAAGAGGCGATGTCCGGCTGTCTGGCCTGCAAGGCCTGTTCCACCCAGTGCCCGATCAAAATTGACGTACCGGGGTTCCGTTCGCGCTTCCTGCAGCTTTACCATACCCGCTACCTGCGCCCGGTGAGCGACTACATGGTCGCCGGCGTAGAGAGCTATACCCCGTTGATGGCCCGCGCGCCGAAGGTGTTCAACTTCTTCTTCCGCCAGCCGTGGCTGCGGGAGATGAGCCGCAACGCCGTCGGCATGGTCGATCTGCCGCTGTTGTCCAGCCCGACGCTGCGTCAGCAGCTGTCAGGCCACCGGGCGACCACGCTGACGCTGGAACAGTTGGAAGGGCTGAGCGCCGAGCAACGCGAAGAACACGTGCTGATCGTCCAGGATCCGTTCACCAGCTATTACGACGCCAAAGTGGTGGCGGATTTCGTGCGGCTGGTGGAGAAGCTCGGCTATAAACCGGTGCTGCTGCCGTTCTCGCCGAACGGCAAGGCGCAGCATGTGAAGGGCTTCCTGACGCGGTTCGCCCGCACCGCGCGCAAAACCGCCGATTTCCTCAACCGTGTGGCGCAGCTCGGCATGCCGCTGGTGGGCGTCGATCCGGCGCTGGTGCTGTGCTATCGCGACGAATACCACGAGATCCTCGGCGCCGAGCGCGGCGATTTCCAGGTGCAGCTGGTGCATGAATGGTTGCAACAGCGGATCGCGGATCGCGCCGAACAGCCGGCGACCGGCGAACCCTGGTATCTGTTCGGTCACTGCACCGAAACCACCGCGCTGCCGGCCAGCGGCCAACAGTGGGCGGCGATCTTCGCCCGCTTCGGCGCCCGGCTGGAGAACGTCAGCGTCGGCTGCTGCGGCATGGCCGGCACTTACGGCCATGAAGCCAAGAACCTGCAAAACTCGCTCGGCATTTATGAGCTATCATGGCACCCGACGCTGCAGCGTTTGCCGCGTCAGCGCTGCCTGGCGACCGGCTATTCCTGCCGCAGCCAGGTGAAACGCATCGAGGGCAATGGCGTGCGCCACCCATTACAGGCACTTCTGGAGATGATTGAGTGAAATTGTGGAAACGTGAAACATCGCTGGAGCAGCTGAACCGCGCCGGCGACGGCTGCATGGTCAGCCATGTGGGCATCGAGTTTACTCAGCTGGGCGAGGATTTCCTGGAGGCCACCATGCCGGTGGACGGCCGCACCCGGCAGCCGTTCGGGCTGTTGCACGGCGGGGCGTCGGTGGTGCTGGCGGAATCGATGGGATCGATGGCCGGCTACCTGTGCAGCGAAGGCGAACAGAAGGTGGTGGGGCTGGAGATCAACGCCAACCACCTGCGGGCGGTGTTCGATGGCCAGGTGCGCGGGGTGTGCCGCGCGCTGCACGTGGGCCGCCGTCATCAGGTGTGGCAGATAGAGATCTTCGACGCGCGCGATCGGCTGTGCTGCACCTCGCGTCTGACCACGGCGGTCATCGACTGATCCCTGCCGGTTTCCGCAGGCGATCGGCCTGCGGAGCGCTTCGTTTTACAGCTGAAACGGCACGCGTTTAACGAAGTCCTTCTGAAACGCGTTCGCCTTCTCCCAGGTGCCTTCCATCGCATATTTTTGGCAGATCAGCGTCAGCGTGTGGCGGGCGAAGTGGTAGCTTTGCACCCGAAACAGCTGGCAGCGCTGCGGATTGTTGATCTCGACGATCAGCCGGTTGTGCAGCTTGCTGAGCGCGTGCAGATAGCTGTCATCATCGCCGTTCTCCAGGCACAGATTGGCCATGGTGAGGCTGACGCTGTTGTACCGCTTCAGATGATCAATATTGCATTCCGGGCGGCGCAGCGCCGCTTCGGCCATATAAAAGTCCACCGTGGCGTCGCGCACGCTGAATTTGTAGTCATCAATCTTGCCCAGCAACCATGCGTTGATCGAAAGAGTCATTGGCTTCGCGCTCAAATTCAAATTGAATGATAATCATTATCATATAAACTGCCGCGTTGCCGATCAATCCCCGTGGCGGCGTTTTTTCATTCCATGGGGGTAAAAGGCCGTCGACGGCCCAACTTAACCCAGAGCGACTAAACTTTAACGTAAAGGCCGCGCCTTGCGCCGCAGCGCAAAATGCCGATAAACGCACATTTACGACAGACAGAATGCAGAAATAGGTATTTTCTATGAATGTTTAGATCGGCAACGCACCGCGGCGCTGTAACGCTGACGGGCCACCGGGGAGTGCGGTACGGTGATGCAGGATAAAGAACAAATTCATAGGGATAGCATGCACGCCTTGCCGCCACACGCCGCAAGCCGCCACGGATGTCCCGCTGGCTTGCCGCACGCCGCAGCGAAAAACCGCGCTCGCGGCGGATACCCCCGCAAAACAAACGGTTGAAGTGATAATCGTTATCACTAACATATAAGTAACCCAGATTGGCTGTGGCCAAACACGAGTGTGAGGTAGACCCTATGCAAACGGAAAATGTCGGCACTTTTTCTTTGGACGAGAATGTCTGGCAAGGCATTTCGCTCAGCGACAGCGCCGTACGACAAATAACGAAACTGATGCAGCAGGATCCGCAGGTGAAAGGGCTGCAGCTAGGGGTAAAACAATCCGGCTGCGCCGGCTTTGCCTATGTGCTGGATCTGACCCGCGAACCCGCCGATGACGATCTGCTGTTTGAGCGCGACGGCGCCAAACTCTATGTGCCGCTGAAGGCGATGCCGTTTATTGACGGCACCACGGTAGATTATGTCCGCGAAGGGCTGAATCAGATATTCAAATTCAATAACCCTAAAGCTCAGCATGCCTGCGGGTGCGGCGAGAGTTTTGGCGTTTGAGCGATGCAATCAACATGACACGAAGCAATGTAGAAATGCCTAATGAAGTGCAGGCTTGGGTCAGCGAAGGTCGCTACAAAGAAGGTTTCTTCACCCAGCTGGCAACCGATGAGTTGGCCAAGGGCATCAACGAAGAGGTGGTGCGCGCCATCTCGGCCAAGCGCAACGAACCCGAGTGGATGCTGGAATTCCGCCTCGAGGCCTACCGCGCCTGGCTGCAGATGGAAGAGCCGCACTGGCTGAAGGCCAATTACGAACGCCTTAACTACCAGGACTACAGTTACTATTCGGCGCCGTCCTGCGGCAGCTGCGACGACGCCTGCGGTTCGCAGCCCGGTGCCGAGCAGCAACCGGGCGCGGCGACGGAAAAAGATTACCTGACCAGCGAAGTGGAGCTGGCGTTCAACCAGCTCGGCGTGCCGGTGCGCGAGGGCAGCGAGGTGGCGGTGGACGCTATCTTCGACTCTGTCTCGGTCGCCACCACTTACCGTGAAAAACTGGCGGAGAGCGGGGTGATCTTCTGCTCGTTCGGCGAAGCGATCCAGGAATATCCGGAGCTGGTGCGCCAGTATCTGGGGCGCGTGGTGCCGTCCAACGATAACTTCTTCGCCGCGCTGAACGCCGCGGTGGCTTCCGACGGCACCTTCGTCTATGTGCCGAAGGGCGTGCGCTGTCCGATGGAGCTGTCGACCTATTTCCGTATCAACGCCGCCAAAACCGGCCAGTTCGAGCGCACCATCCTGATCGCCGACGAAGGCAGCTATGTCAGCTACATCGAAGGCTGTTCCGCCCCGGTGCGCGACAGCTATCAGCTGCATGCGGCGGTGGTGGAAGTGATCCTGCATAAAGACGCCGAAGTGAAATACTCGACGGTGCAGAACTGGTTCTCCGGCGGTGAGAGCAAGGGCGGTATCCTCAACTTCGTCACCAAGCGCGCGCTGTGCGAAGGCGCCGGCTCGAAAATGTCCTGGACCCAGTCGGAAACCGGCTCGGCCATCACCTGGAAATACCCGAGCGTGATCCTGCAGGGCGACAATTCGATCGGCGAATTCTTCTCGGTGGCGCTGACCAGCGGCCATCAGCAGGCGGACACCGGCACCAAGATGATCCACATCGGCAAAAACACCAGGTCGACCATCATCGCCAAAGGCATTTCCGCCGGGCACAGCGAGAACACCTATCGCGGCCTGGTGAAAATCCTGCCGGGGGCGGAAAACGCCCGTAACTTTACCCAGTGTGACTCGATGCTGATCGGGCCGGACAGCGGCGCCCACACGTTCCCTTACGTTGAAGCGCGCAACAACAGCGCGCAGCTGGAACACGAAGCCACCACCTCGAAGATTGGCGACGACCAGCTGTTCTACTGCCTGCAGCGGGGCATCAGCGAGGATGACGCCATTTCGATGATCGTCAACGGTTTCTGCAAGGACGTTTTCTCCGAGCTGCCGCTGGAGTTCGCCGTCGAGGCGCAGAAACTTTTGGCCATCAGCCTGGAACACAGCGTGGGCTAATCGCCGCATTTTTAGCGCCGTCGGCGCTATCTGAGGACACAGCATGTTAAGCATCAAGAATTTGAAAGTCAGCGTGGAAGGCAACGAGATCCTCAAGGGATTGGATCTGGAGATCAAACCGGGCGAAGTGCACGCCATCATGGGGCCGAACGGCTCGGGTAAGAGTACGCTGTCCGCCACGCTGGCCGGGCGTGAAGAATACGAAGTGACTGAAGGGGAAGTCACCTTCAAGGGCAAAGATCTGCTGGAGCTGGATCCGGAAGATCGCGCGGGCGAAGGCGTGTTCCTGGCGTTCCAGTACCCGGTGGAGATCCCCGGCGTCAGCAACCACTTCTTCCTGCAGACGTCGGTCAACGCGGTGCGCAAATACCGCGAACAAGAGCCGCTGGATCGCTTCGATTTCGCCGATTTCATCGAAGAGAAGATCGCGCTGCTGGATATGCCGGCCGATCTGCTGACCCGTTCGGTCAACGTCGGTTTCTCCGGCGGCGAGAAAAAGCGCAACGACATTCTGCAGATGGCGGCGCTGGAGCCGGATCTGTGCATTCTCGATGAAACCGACTCCGGTCTGGATATCGACGCGCTGAAAATCGTCGCCAACGGCGTCAACTCGCTGCGGGACGGCAAGCGCGCCTTTATCATCGTCACGCACTACCAGCGCATTTTGGACTACATCCAGCCGGATTACGTACACGTGCTGTCCCAGGGGCGCATCGTCAAATCCGGCGATTTCTCGCTGGTGAAACAGTTGGAGGAGCAAGGCTATGGCTGGCTTACCGACCAACAGTAACGCCAACGCGTTGCAGCAGCTGTATCGTCTGTTCGAAGGCCGCGGCGGCGAGCGTTCGCCCCATGCGCTGGCGCACTGGCAGCAGGCTCTGAGACTCGGCTGGCCGACGCGCAAACATGAGAACTGGAAATACACGCCGCTCGAGGGGCTGCTGGAGCAGCAATTCCTTGAGCCGCAGCCCGCATCCGTGAACGCCACTCAGCTCGAGGCGCTGGCGCTCGGTATCGACGCCTGCCGGCTGGTGTTTATCGACGGCCGCTACAGTGCCGCGCTCAGCGATGGCGATCTGGGCGACTACCAGTTCGAGCTGACCGCCTACGGCACGCCGCAGGCGCTGCCGGAGCCCATTCAGCCCGAAGTCTTCCTGCATCTGACCGAAAGCCTGGCGCAGGAAACCAGCCTGATCCGTCTGCCGGCCGGTAAAGCCCCCACACGGCCGCTGTACCTGTTGCATATCAGCAGCGGCCGCGGCGTGACGGGGGAAGTGAATACCGTGCATCACCGCCATCATCTGGAGATCGGGCGCGGGGCCGAGGCGGAAGTGATCGAACACTATGTCAGCCTGGGCGAGGCCGCGCACTTTACCGGCGCGCGCCTGACCGCCAACGTGGTGGACAACGCCGGGCTGTTGCACTGCAAGCTGGCGTTTGAAAGCCGGCCGAGCTACCACTTTGCCCATAACGATCTGGTCATCGGCCGCGACGCGCGGGTGAAAAGCGACAGCTTCCTGCTGGGCGCCGGCCTGACGCGCCACAACACCAGCGCGCAGCTGAACGGCGAAGGCGCCAATCTGGTGATCAACAGCCTGGTGCTGCCGGTGGGCAAGGAGATTTGCGATACCCGCACCTATCTGGAACACAACAAGGGCTACTGCGAAAGCCGCCAGCTGCATAAAACCGTGGTCAGCGATCGCGGCAAAGCGGTGTTTAACGGCATGATCAAAGTGGCCAAACATGCCATCAAAACCGACGGGCAGATGACCAACCACAATCTGTTGTTGGGGAAAGTGGCGGAAGTGGATACCAAGCCGCAGCTGGAGATCTACGCTGACGACGTCAAGTGCAGCCACGGCGCCACCGTGGGGCGTATCGATGAAGAACAGCTGTTTTATCTGCAGTCGCGCGGCATCGACAAGCACGCGGCGCAGCAGATGATCATCTTCGCCTTCGCCGCCGAGCTGACCGAAGGCATCGCCAACGACACCATCCGGGAACGGGTGCTGGCGCGCATCGCCCAGCGCCTGCCGGGGGAGGCTGCATGAGTTATCCGATTGAACGCGTGCGCGGCGATTTCCCGCTGCTGGCGCGCGAGGTGAACGGCCAACCGCTGGCCTACCTCGACAGCGCCGCCAGCGCGCAGAAACCGCAGACGGTGATCGACCGCGAACTGGATTTCTATCGCCACGGCTATGCCGCGGTGCATCGCGGCATCCACACCCTGAGCGCCGAGGCGACTCAGCAGATGGAAGCGGTGCGGGAACAGGCGGCGCGCTTTATCAACGCCGCCTCGGTGGAAGAGATGGTGTTCGTCAAGGGCACCACCGAAGGTATCAATCTGGTGGCCAACAGCTTTGGCCGCCACCGGCTGCAGCCGGGTGACGCGATTCTCATCACCGAGATGGAGCACCACGCCAACATCGTGCCCTGGCAGATGCTGGCGCAGGAGCGCGGTCTGCAGCTGCGGGTTTGGCCGCTGCAGCCCGACGGCACGCTGGATCTGGCGCGGTTGCCGGAACTGGTCGACGCGTCCTGCAAACTGCTGGCGCTGACCGAGGTCTCCAACGTGCTGGGCACCGTCAACCCGGTGCGCGACATCATCGCCCGCGCCAGAGCCCTGGCGCCGGATCTGACGGTGCTGGTGGACGGCGCGCAGGCGGTGATGCACCAGCGCGTCGATGTTCAGGCGCTGGACTGCGATTTCTACGTGTTTTCTGGCCATAAGCTGTATGGCCCTTCCGGCATCGGCATGCTGTATGGGCGCCAGGCGCTCCTGCAGCAGATGCCGCCGTGGGAAGGGGGCGGCTCGATGATCCGTCAGGTCAGCCTGACGGCGGGCACCACCTTCGCCGATCCGCCCTGGCGCTTCGAGGCCGGTTCGCCGAACACCGCCGGTATCATGGGGCTGGGCGCGGCGTTCGATTACGTCGAAGCCCTGGGGCTGAATGCGATCCGCGATTATGAACAGTCGCTGATGCATTACGCGCTTGAGGCGCTCAAGCAGGTGCCGACGCTGAAAATCTATGGTCCGGCGCATCGGGCCGGGGTGATCGCCTTCAATTTGGGGGAACACCACGCCTATGACGTCGGCAGCTTCCTCGATCAATACGGCATCGCCATTCGCACCGGCCACCATTGCGCCATGCCGCTGATGGCGTTTTATCAGGTGCCGAGCATGTGCCGCGCGTCGCTGGCGTTATATAATACCCGCGAAGAGGTGGACCGGCTGGTGGCCGGGCTGCAACGCATTCATCAGCTGTTAGGCTAGCCGGGGCGCGTCCTCGGCGGTACAAAAGGATCCCCATGGCGAATTTGCCGGACAAAGACAAATTGGTGCGTAATTTCTCCCGCTGTTTGAACTGGGAGGAGAAATACCTGTACGTGATTGAACTCGGCGCCAAATTGCCGCCGCTGGACGAGGCCGAGCGGCAGGCCGAGAACCTGATTTCCGGCTGCCAGAGCCAGGTGTGGATCGTGATGCGCCGCGATGAGCAAGGGCAGGTCGAATTCCATGGCGATAGCGACGCGGCGATCGTCAAAGGGCTGCTGGCGGTGGTGTTTATTCTTTATCGTCAATTAACGCCACAGCAAATCGTCGAGCTCGACGTGCGGCCGTTTTTCACCGAGCTGGCGCTCAGCCAACATCTGACGCCTTCGCGCTCGCAGGGGCTGGAGGCGATGATCCGCGCCATTCGCAGTAAAGCCGCTCAGTTGGCCTGATCCTTAACGCCACTGCTCTTTAAAGGCTCATTGATATATTCGCTTTGTCAATGAGTCTTTACAATCCGCCGTTTTCCCCAGGAATCCCCCCCCAATTCAGTGATATTTCAGCAGCTTACTTATTGACGTTTCGTTGACAATCAACGACGGTGATTACGTTATAACGTGTTGATTTTTAGAGAACTTATTGCCTTTGATGCCAGCGTTGCTAGTATTAATCAGGTATTGTCTGATTTACCCACCGCCAGGCGCTCGTTAGCCTTGGGGGCGAACCGTCATAAAAAATATAGGGATGATAATGAAACGTGCGTTGAGTTTAATGGGCATGGTCTTCGCCACCGTACTGGCCGGCACGCAGGCCGCCAGTGCGACCGAATACCCGCTGCCGCCGCCGGACAGCCGTCTGATCGGTGAAAACACCACTTATACCGTGCCAAACGACGGCCGTCCGCTGGAGGCGATCGCTGCCGACTACAAGATTGGCCTGCTGGGCATGCTGGAAGCCAACCCCGGCACCGATCCGTTCCTGCCTAAGCCGGGTACGGTGCTGACCATTCCGACCCAAATGCTGCTGCCTGACACCAAGCGTGAAGGGATCATCGTCAACCTGGCCGAGCTGCGCCTTTACTACTATCCGAAAGGCGAGAATAAAGTGATCGTCTATCCGATCGGTATCGGCCAGACCGGGATGCACACGCCGCTGGAAGTGACCTCCATCAGCCAGAAGATCCCGAACCCGACCTGGACGCCCACCGCCAACATCCGCAAGCGCTATCAATCCCAGGGCGTGACGCTGCCTGCGGTGGTGCCGGCCGGCCCTGAGAACCCGATGGGGCTGTTCGCCCTGCGTCTGGCGATGGGGCGCGGTGAATACCTGATCCACGGCACCAACGCCAACTTCGGTATCGGCATGCGCGTCAGCTCCGGCTGTATTCGCCTGCGTCCGACGGACATCGAGGCGCTGTTCAACATGGTGCCGCGCGGCACTCGGGTGCAAGTGATCAACGATCCGGTGAAGATTTCGGTCGAGCCGGACGGCAAACGCTATGTGGAAGTGCACCAGCCGCTGTCGCGGGTGGAAAGCGACGATCCGCAGACCATGCCGATCGCGTTGTCTAAAGCGGAGAAAGCCTTTGCTGCCGATGGGCAAACCGATCGCGCCGTGTTCGATAGCGCGGTTGTACGCCGCTCTGGCATGCCGGTGCTGGTCAATGTAGGGGAGAGCCCGTCTGAGGTGCGTTTAACGCCTGCAGAGGCTCCTGCGGCGAATAAGAGCCCATTCAAGGCAGCACCAATCAGCTCGGTGAACTAAGTTTGCCGGATTGAGCGGTCGAAGAGGGGTTCAGCGTGCTGAACCTCTTTTTTTGTCTGCTGCGCAGGAAAAGTCAGTCCAAGAAACAGGCAAAAAAAACGGCGCACAATGTGCGCCGTTTTCAATAACCAAAGCTATCTTACTTTTTGTAAGCGTGAGCTTGGTTGTCCAGACGCTGGTTAGCGCGTGCTGCGTCGTCTTTAGCCGCTTGAACGTCAGAACGCATTGCGTTCACGTCGTTGCTCAGCTGATCAACTTTAGCGTTCAGAGTCTGAACGTCAGAAGACAGTTGATCGATTTTAGCGTTGCTAGAGCAGCCAGCCAGCAGAGTGGAACCCAGGATTACCGCGCCCAGTACCAGTTTAGTACGATTCATTATAACACCCTCTAGATTGAGTTAATCTCCATGTAGCGTTACAAGTATTACACAAACTTTTTTCGAAAGAGAATAATTTTTTAGTGTTGAGGTGCTTTATTTTGATCGTTCGCTCAAACTTGCATCTGGTTTTACAAATTAGTTAAAAAAACGAGGGAAAACAGCCGGCTTCCATGGGACTACTCCGATTTGTTATTAGCTAAATAATGAGCAGATCGCGGTTGCGTTTTGAGAAAAATAGTTTACTGGCGATAAAAAAAACGCCGCAAAGCGGCGTTTTGATCAAGATAATTATGTCACGTTTTATATTACAGCACGTGTACCGAGGCGGTGTTGGTGGTGCCGCTCGGCACCAGCGCGCCGGAAACCATCACCACGACGTCGCCTTTTTGCGCCAGGCCGCTGGCCAGCGCGGCTTCTTTACCGATGCGGTAGAAGTCGTCGGTGGAGGCGATTTCTTTGACCATCTGCGGGATAACGCCCTTGCTCAGCACCAGCTGATGCGCGGTGGTCTGGTTGGTGGTCAGCGCCAGGATCACGGCGTTCGGGAAGTATTTACGCACGGATTTCGCTGACTTGCCGCCGCTGGTGGCGACGACGATCAGCGGCGCGTCCAGTTTTTCGGCGGTTTCAACCGCGCCGCGGCATACCGCTTCGGTGATGCGCAGCTTGCGGCGATCGTTCAGGGTATCGATGCGGCTTGGCATCACGCGATCGGTGCGTTCGCAGATGGTCGCCATGATGTTGACCGCTTCCAGCGGGTATTTGCCCTTGGCGCTTTCGCCGGACAGCATGACGGCGTCGGTGCCGTCCAGAATGGCGTTGGCGACGTCACCGGCTTCCGCACGGGTAGGGCGCGGGTTCTTGATCATGGAATCGAGCATCTGGGTGGCGGTGATCACCACTTTACGCGCACGGTTGCATTTTTCGATCATCATCTTCTGGGCGAAGATCACTTCTTCTACCGGGATTTCAACGCCCAGATCGCCGCGGGCAACCATGATGCCGTCGGACGCTTCGAGAATTTCGTCGAAGTTGTTCAGGCCTTCCTGGTTCTCGATCTTGGAGATGATCTGGATCTGCTCGCCGCCGTGCGCTTTCAGGTGCTCGCGGATCTCCAGGACGTCGGAGCGTTTACGGATGAAGGACGCCGCCACGAAGTCGACGCCTTGCTCGCAGCCGAAGATCAGGTCGCGTTTGTCTTTCTCGGCCAGCGCAGGCAGCTGGATGGACACGCCCGGCAGGTTGACGCCTTTGTTCTCGCCCAGGTCGCCGTTGTTCAGCACCTTGCAAACGACTTCGTTCTCGGTCACGTTGGTGACTTCCATGCCGATCAGACCGTCGTCAACCAGCACGGTGTTGCCGATCTTCAGGTCGGCGGCGAAGCCGGCGTAGGTCACCGCCACGCGTTCGCTGTTGCCGATCACGCTCTGGTCGGTGGTGAAGGTGAAGGTTTGGCCGGCGACCAGAGAGGCGTCTTTGCCGCCTTCCAGTTTCATGGTGCGAATTTCCGGGCCTTTGGTATCCAGCAGGATGCCGGCGTTGATACCGGTTTTCGCCATCACGGCGCGCATGTTCTTGATGCGGTTGCCGTGCTCTTCATAGTCGCCGTGAGAGAAGTTGAGACGCATCACGTTCATGCCCGCATTGAGCAGGTTGGTCAGCATTTCTTCCGATTCGGTTTTTGGACCGATGGTACAAACAATTTTGGTCTTTTTCATGGCGGAGTTTTCTACAAGTTGTGATGGATAAAAAAACGAATTTGACCGGCGTTGTTTACGCCGATAGGGAATTTGAGCCGTGCCTGGTGGTGAAAAACATAGTTAAGGATAGGTGACGACAGTTGATGTGGGGCGGAAAAATTCAGCCCGCGCGGGGGCGCGGGGATGCTGCGCAACGGGGTGAGATTAAATCGTGTTGTTATTGCGTTTTCGCAGATCAAGGGCTGAAACCATTCAACTGATAGACGTTGCGCATTATAAAGGCTAAGCGGCGGGAAACAAAATAAAAAACCGCGGCGGTGCGGCGGATATGTCAAAACGAGGGCAAATGTGGCGCAAATGCAACGCGTTGCGTACAGCTTGTTGCGCAAATAACCTTGCTGTAAATGCGGCTTAGCGCGTTTGCGGGATTTCCAGCAGCACGCCGGCGCTCAGGCAGAAGCAGCCGCTGGCGACGTTGGCCGGCAGGGTCAGGCTCTCGCCGGCCCGCACTATCCGCGTGTCGCCGCCGAGGGTGAACTCGAATTCACCCGATATCACCCGGGTTTGCAGCGCCTGCGCGGGCTTTTGCAGCTGGCCGAAGGCCCCGGTCTCGAAACGCACTTCCGCTGCCGGCGAACCGTCGCTCATCACGCCTTCACGACGGGCAAGGCCATTGTCGAGCGGTAAAAAGGCGGTGTTGGCGGTGAAGGTGGTCATGTGGCGTTCCTGATGGCTGATGGCGGTAGTTCGGCGCAATCGACATGAAAAATCGAGCGGTCGGGCAGAGACGAAACAGCGAGAATTATAACGCGATAGGGGGAGAGGTGAATCAGCAATATGGTGCGTCCGAGTGGACTCGAACCACCGACCCCCACCATGTCAAGGTGGTGCTCTAACCAACTGAGCTACGGACGCACTGCACTGCTTCTGGAATTTGGTGCGTCCGAGTGGACTCGAACCACCGACCCCCACCATGTCAAGGTGGTGCTCTAACCAACTGAGCTACGGACGCACTGTACTGCTTCTGGAATTTGGTGCGTCCGAGTGGACTCGAACCACCGACCCCCACCATGTCAAGGTGGTGCTCTAACCAACTGAGCTACGGACGCATCTTTTCCTGTCTGTCATGGCTGACAGCGGGGACGAATATTAACGAGCTACCCGCGTGCTGGCAAGGGGAAAAACGCAATTTTATTCGGTATTTCACGCGATTGCTGAGGTTGTGCGCAGACAGGCGTTTTTTTCCGCAACCCGCTGCCCGGCCGGGGAGAAAACCGGCCGGGAACGGGCTCAGCGGGTAGAACGCTGCAGGATGACGGTGGTCGGCTGTTTCTGCAGCCAGCGCATGCGCAGCGCCATCATGATGGCGGCGAAGGTCAGGCCGATGATAAAGCCGATCCAGAAACCGCTCGGCCCCATCGCCGGCACCACCGCATCGGTCAACGCCAGCAGATAGCCGCTCGGCAGGCCCAACACCCAGTAAGCGATGAAGGTGATGAAGAAGATCGCGCGAGTATCTTTATAACCGCGCAGCACGCCGCTGCCGATCACCTGGATTGAATCCGAGATTTGATACAGCGCCGCCAGCAGCATCAGTTGCGAGGCCATCGCCACCACCGCCGGGCTGTCGTTGTACAGCAGGGCGATCGGTTCGCGGAAGGTGGCGGTAAACAGCGCGGTGCAGACGGCCATGGTGATGCCGACGCCGATGGCGGAGTAAGCGGCGACGCGCGCGCCTTCTACCGACCCTTCTCCCAGACGAAAACCGACGCGAATGGTGGCGCCGACGCCCAGCGACAGCGGCAACACGAACATCAGGGCGCTGAAGTTAAGCGCGATCTGGTGGCCGGCGACCGCGACGATCCCCAGCGGCGACACCAGCAGCGCCACCACGGCGAACAGGGTGACTTCGAAGAACAGCGCCAGCGCCACCGGCATGCCGATGCCGATCAGGCGCTTCAGCGCCGCCCAGTCCGGGCCGCCGAGATCGCCTGCCTGGCGCTTGATGTCGCGCTGCGAAGGTGCGCGCTTCACGTACCAGCGCATCATCAGGAACATGATCCAGTAGACGCTGCCGGTGGCGACGCCGCAGCCCACGCCGCCCAGCTCCGGCATGCCGAACTTGCCGTAGATGAAGATGTAGTTGATCGGGATATTCACCAGCAGGCCGAGGAAGCCGATCACCATGCCGGGCTTGGTTTTGGACAGCCCTTCGCACTGGTTGCGCATCACCTGGAAGAACAGATAGCCCGGCGCGCCCCACATGATGGCGTGCAGATAACCGACGGCTTTATCCGCCAGCTGAGGATCGATGTTGTGCATCATGTCGATGACGAATTTGCAGTTATACAGCACGACGATCAACAGCACGGAAACGCCGGAGGCCAGCCAGAAGCCCTGACGCACCTGATGGGCGATACGATCGCGACGGCCGGCGCCGTTTAACTGGGCGATCACCGGGGTCAGCGCCAGCAGCAGGCCGTGGCCGAACAGGATGGCCGGCAGCCAGATAGAGGTGCCGACCGCAACCGCCGCCATATCGGTGGCGCTGTAAGCGCCGGCCATGATGGTATCCACCACACCCATGGCGGTTTGCGAGATTTGCGCGATGATCACCGGGATAGCGAGAGCCAATAAACTACGCGCTTCAATTAAGTACTTCTGCACGCATACACCTTTCTATTTATATATGTGGGAGGGAGGGCTGCCGCGAGAGGACAACAATTAAAATAGCGGAATTTTGTCAAAAATATTGTACCTGCTCGGCGTCGTTAAGCAAACGCCGCAGATAAATAGTTATTAAATGCGCAGGGACGCGTTTTTTGCCGTCGCGGATTTGGTTTTCCGCGCCAACTGGGGCAAACTGCCGGAAGCGTTTTAATCTATTGAGTAAGAAGAGGCACATATGTTCACCGGTATCGTACAAGGCACCGCGCCGCTGGTCGCCATTGATGAGAAACCCAATTTCCGCACCCATGTGATCGAGATGCCTGCAGAACTGCTGCCGGGGCTGGAGCTGGGCGCGTCGGTGGCCCATAACGGCTGCTGCCTGACCGTCACCGCGGTGGAAGGCAACCGCGTCAGCTTCGATTTGATCAAGGAAACGTTGCGCCTGACCAACCTCGGCGATCTGGCGCTGGGCGACATCGTCAATATCGAGCGCGCGGCGAAATTCAATGATGAAATTGGCGGTCATTTGATGTCCGGCCATATCATCTGCACGGCGGAAGTGGCCAAAATTTATACCTCGGAAAATAACCGTCAGGTATGGCTGCGCATGCCGAATGCGGAATTGATGAAATATGTGCTGCACAAAGGTTTCATCGGCATCGATGGCATTAGCCTGACCATCGGCGAAGTGGTGAATAACCGTTTCTGCGTGCATCTGATCCCGGAAACCCTGGAGCGCACTACGCTGGGTAAAAAACGCCTGGGCGATAAGGTGAACATCGAGATCGATCCGCAAACGCAGGCGGTGGTGGACACCGTCGAGCGTGTGTTGGCCAATCGGGAAGCGACGCTGGCGGCGGCGATAGCGCCGGCGCACAAAGACTGACAGCGATGCGGCGTTGCCGCCGACATCGAATTATAAGCAGAGAGGAGAAACGCGTGAAGTTTTATGGGAAAACGTTGTTGTTAACCGCGTTGCTGGCGCTAAGCGCCTGCAGCAGTTCACCTGAGCAGGGCGGCGGCGCGCAAGCGGCCGATGCGGACGACACCTGCGGCGCTTCGCAGTATCAAAACTTCGTCGGCAAGCCGATGACGTCGCTGGAAGGCGTGCGGATCGAATCCAAGGTGCGCGCCATTCCGTACAACTCTGCCGTCACTATGGATTTCAACCTGCGTCGTTTGAACTTCCTCGGCGATCGCGACGATAAAATCATCCGCGTATACTGCGGCTAAGTCGCCTGGTTCGAAAAAGCAAAAAAAGCCCCGGCGATGTTGTTGCCGGGGCTTTTTTATTAGGGGAGCGTTCAGCGTGCGACGCGGATGCCGCCTTCAACGCCTTTCGGGCTGAACACCACCTGCCAGAGCTGCAGGTCGCGCGCCCGAAACGCGCCGGCGCAGGCGTTCAGGTAATAGCTGAACATCCGCTCGAAGCGCTCGGAATAACGCGGAGCAAGCTGCGGCCACGCCTGTTTGAAGCGCTCGAACCAGGCCATCAGCGTGCGATCGTAGTCGGCGCCGATGTTGTGCCAGTCTTCCATCACGAAATGGCCTTCGCTGGCCTCGGCGATATGCCTCACCGAGGGCAGGCAGCCGTTCGGGAAGATATATTTGTTGATCCACGGATCGACGTTCATATCGGTCTTGTTGGAACCGATGGTGTGCAGCAGGAACAGGCCGTGCGGTGCCAGATTGCGCTCCACCACGTCGAAATAGGTGCGGTAGTTTTTCGGCCCGACGTGTTCGAACATGCCGACCGAGACGATGCGATCGAACTGCTGGTGCAGATCGCGATAATCCTGCAACAGGATCTGCACGTCCAGCCCGGCGCAGCGCGCCTGAGCCAGCTTCTGCTGCTCGGCGGAAATGGTCACGCCGACCACCGACACGCCGTAATTTTTCGCCGCGTAGGCAGAAAGGCCGCCCCAGCCGCAACCGATATCCAGCAAGCGCATGCCCGGCTGCAGCTGCAGTTTTTCGCAGATCATCCGCAACTTGGCTTCCTGCGCTTCTTCCAGCGTTGTGGCGTCTTTCCAGTAGCCGCAGGAGTATTGCATGTAAGGATCGAGCATCAGCGTAAACAGATCGTTGCCAAGATCGTAATGCTCTTTGCCGACGATCCAGGCGCGTTTTTTCGATTGCAGATTGGTCAGGCGCGCTGCGGCGATACGCAGGGTATCTTTCAGATGGTGGGGGAGCTTCTTCTCCAGCCCGGCGCTGACCACGCGCTGGAAGAACATATCCAGCCGCTCGCACTCCCACCAGCCGTCCATATAGCTCTCGCCGAGACCCAGTGAGCCTTGCTGCAAAACGCGTTTAAAGAATTCGGGGTTTTTAACCTGAATATCGAAAGGGCGCGATCCGTTAATTTCGATACCGGCCAGACCGAGCATTTCGTGCGCGATACGGTACCACTGGTTATCCTGGATGCTCAGATCTTCTATACACGATGAACTCATAGCTTCTCCATCACCTTCTTCTGACTGATGACCCGTTAGGAAACAGCTTAGACAATTTCTGCGGGTGCATACGTATACCAACGGGAAATAAGCCCGCGGCGTCTGATATCCGACTATGAACAGAGGAAATTTAAAGAAGCGATCCGACGCAAACGGCGCAGGATAAACGCCTCTTTAAAAAAAGAGTGTGACGCAAGACGCGTACACAACAGCTAATTGAGATATAGAGATTATAAGGTGTTACTTTACAAGGTTGTTTTTGAGTATAGGCGCGCCGAGGCATTGACTCAACTGTAAATCGCACTCGGCACGCATATTCTTTAAGTGATTATTTAGCTTGGCAATTATGACGCTGAGTTAGCATGCTCGCGCGGCGTTTCTTGCGGCGCCTTGGCCGCTTTTCCCCGCTGCAGGAAATACCCCAGCGCGGCCAGTATCACCGTGGACACCATCACCGTCACCGTCGCCAACAGCGGCTGCGCAATAAACGTCGATACCAGCATGCTCGCCACGAAACACAGCCCCAGCTGCAGCGTATTTTGCAGCGCGGCGGCTTTGCCGCTGCTGTCCGGGAACGGCATCAGCGCGTTGGCCACCATGATCGGATAGCCGGCGCCGTTGACCAGCGCCATCACGCAGAACGGGATCAGGAGCGTGGTGAGCGTCGGGTTGGTCAGGGTCGCCACCAGATACAGGGCCACCATGCTGACAGCATAAGCTACCAGCAGCCACGGCAGCAGGGTTTTGCCATTGATGCGCTTAAGCGCGGCGCGGCACCCGTAACCGCCCAGCAGGAAGGCCAGCGTCTGCGGCACATAGCTCAGGCCGATGTCGCTCGGGCCGTAGCCCATATCACCGAGGATAAACGGCGAGCCGGTCAGCCAGGCGAAGAAACCGGCCGAACAGGCGGCGTACATGGCGACATTGCCGCTGAATACCGGGGATTTCAATAATTGCCAAAAACTGACGCTGCTTTTTGGCGCGTCGACGGCGGGTTTTGGCCTGGTGTTCTCTTTGAGCAGCAGCGTCGGCAGCAGCAACAAGGCGGTGATGGCCAGCAGCACGGCGAAGATCGCGCGCCAGCTGGCGTGGTTCAGCAGCCAGGCGCCCAGCAGCGGCGCCAGCGCCGGCGATAGCGCCACCAGCGGCATGATGGTGGCGAATACGCGGTTGGCCTGGCCTTCACGATAGCGGTCGACCACCAGCGCTTGCCAGATGGCGGCGGCGGAACAGACGCCTACGGCCTGAATAAAGCGCAGTATCCAGAGCTGAGCGGCATTTTCCACCCACAGCATGCCCAGGCAGCCGAGCGCGAACAGCGTCAGGCCAATCAACAATACCGGTTTGCGCCCCAGACGGTCGGAGAGCGGCCCCCACAGCAGCTGCGCGAAGGCGAAGCCGGCCAAAAAGATGCTCAGGCTGGCGCTGACCGCGCCGGCGGAAATTTGCAGTTCCTCCCGCATGGCGCCGAAGGCGGGCAGGTACATATCGGTCGCCAGATAACCCAGCATGCTCAGGCCGGCGAGGTAGAACATAAAACCAAAGGAATTTCGCATGGTATTTCTCGTTAATATTTTAGTGTCGCAGGTTTTTAGCGCCGGCCAGTGTATCCGGCTGGATCTCTGCTTGTGAAACGGTAATATTTGCAAAGTGCTGTTAAAAAAATTGAAGGCAAAGCGATGTGGTCTGAATATTCTCTCGAGGTCGTTGATGCGGTGGCGCGCACCGGCAGTTTCAGCGCGGCGGCGCAGGAGCTGCACCGGGTGCCGTCGGCGGTAAGTTATACCGTGCGGCAGCTGGAGCAATGGCTGGCGGTGCCGCTGTTTGAGCGGCGTCATCGCGATGTGGAACTGACGCCGGCCGGCGCGCTGTTTATCAAGGATGCGCGAGCTGTTATCAAAAAAATGCTCGACACCCGCCGCCACTGTCAACAGGTGGCCAACGGTTGGCGCGGTCAGCTGAATATCGCGGTGGACATCATCGTCAAACCGCAGCGCAGCCGCCAGCTGGTGCTGGATTTCTACCGCCATTTCCCCGACGTCGAGCTGATGCTGCAACCCGAGGTATTTAACGGCGTGTGGGATGCATTGGTGGACGGCAGGGTGGACATGGCGATCGGCGCCACCCGCGCGGTGCCGGTCGGCGGCGGCTTCGCTTTCCGCGACATGGGGGATATGAACTGGCTGTGCGTAGTCAGCCCACAGCATCCGCTGGCGCAGCTGGCAGGGCCGTTGAATGACGACCGGTTGAGGCCGTACCCTGCGCTTTGTCTGGAAGACACCTCGCGCAATCTGCCCAAGCGCGTCACCTGGACGCTGGATAACCAGCGGCGGCTGGTGGTGCCGGACTGGACCTCGGCGCTCGACTGTTTGTGCGCCGGATTGTGCGTCGGCATGATGCCGGCGCATCTGGCGCTGCCGCGGGTGCAGCGCGGTGAGCTGAAGGCGTTGCAGTTGCAGCAGCCGTTTCCCGCCAGCCCCTGCTGCCTGACCTGGCAACAGGATAAACCGTCACCGGCGATGAGCTGGCTGCTGGCGTATTTGGGCGATGGCGAGACGCTGAATCAGGAGTGGCTGAGTGAGGCGGCACCGGAAGCCGTGTCGGCTTCCGGTAGGGAGGAGGATCAGCGGCGGTAGTCGATGAACGGACCGTCGGCGACCGAACGGCGTTCGACCAGTTTCGGATGCACTTCGATCACCTGCGATTCTTCGCGCTTGCTGATGATGCGATCCAGCAGCATGGTGAAGGCCATTTCGCCCAGACGCTCTTTCGGCTGATGAATGGTGGTCAGCGCCGGGGTGAAGTAGCGGGCGTTGCGCACGTTGTCGTAGCCGATCACGGAAATATCCTGCGGCACCCGCAGCCCCAGTTCGTCGGCGGCGCAGATGGCGCCCATCGCCATGATGTCGCCGCCGCAGAATACCGCGGTCGGTCGCTGTTTTTGCGACAGAATTTGATGCATCGCCTTGTAACCGGACTCCGGCTCGAAGTCACCCTGGACTATCCACTCTTCGCGAATATCGATATGCGCTTCCTGCAGCGCCTTCATGAAGCCCTGATGCCGACCGCCGCCGGTGTTGCGCGACAGCTGGCCCGGGATAGCGCCGATATCGCGGTGGCCGCGTTCGATCAGATAACGCCCGGCCAGATAGCCGCCCTCGAACGCGTTATCGATGATGGTGTCGGTGAAGTCGCCGCGCGCGGCGCCCCAGTCCATTACCACCATCGGGATGTTGCGGTAGTCTTCCAGCATGCCCAGCAGCTGATCCGGGTATTCGGAACACATGACCAGCAGGCCGTCGACGCGCTTTTGCGCCAGCATCGCCAGGTAGGCGCGCTGTTTGTCCAGATTGTTGTGCGAGTTGCACAGGATCAGGGTATAGCCTTTGCTGTAGCAGCTGTTTTCCACCGCCTCGATCACTTCGGCAAAGTAGGGCGCTTCGCTCGAGGTGGCCAGCAGACCGATAGACTTGGTGTGATTGACTTTCAGGCTGCGCGCTACGGCGCTCGGCGAGTAGTGCAGCTCTTTGATGGCGGCCCACACGGCCGCTTTGGTCTCTTCGGCGACGAAACGAGTCTTATTGATGACGTGCGAAACGGTGGTGGTGGAAACGCCCGCGCGTTTGGCCACATCTTTAATCGTTGCCATGTAAGGAATGACTCCTGAACTCACATGTTTACAGCATGTAAGTGTGATGTTAATCGTTTGCCTACGTAGATCCTTCTCCAGAGAAGCGAAAACTGAGTTTTTAGTGTTGAAGTCGTCAGCGCTTAATCAGGAGGGGCATGAATGCCGGTACGCAGTTGTGAACTGCGAATTTTGTCGCATATTGAACAAAAGTGGAAGAGGTAATCGAGATTATAAACCGGGAAATGATAACAAGATTTTATCGGCGAACTGTGGGAAAATGATTTGACGTACTAATTGTGCGTCTTTTATCCTTAGGAAAGCCCATTTTAAAGGAGTTGTCATGGATACCGATCTGAAGATGTCGCTGTTCACCACCGTCGGCGCGTTGGCGATGATCATCGCTTTCAGCTTTGTCGCCGCGTTGAACTGATTTCCCGCCAGTTATAAAAAAGGCGCAGCCAAGCTGCGCCTCATCACTCAGGCAAGGCCTGCGTTTACGCCAGGTTTTCCGCCGCGAAGGTCCAGTTGACCAACGCCCAGAAGTTTTCCAGGTATTTTGGACGCGCATTGCGGTAATCGATGTAATACGCGTGTTCCCACACGTCAACGGTCAGCAGCGGTTTGTCTTCGCCGGTCAGCGGGGTTGCCGCGTTGGAAGTGTTGACGATCGCCAGCGCGCCGTCCGGTTTTTTCACCAGCCAGGTCCAGCCAGCACCGAAGTTTTTCACGGCGGCATCGGTGAACTGCTCTTTGAACGCAGCGAAAGAGCCGAAGGATTTGACGATCGCCGCCGCCAGTTCGCCCTGCGGTTCACCGCCGCCCTGTGGCGACAGGCAGTGCCAGTAGAAGGTGTGGTTCCACACCTGCGCGGCGTTGTTGAACACGCCGCCGTTGGAGGTCTTGATGATCTCTTCGAGCGATTTGCCTTCGAACTCGCTGCCTTTCACCAGGTTGTTCAGGTTAACCACGTAGGTGTTGTGGTGTTTGCCGTAGTGGTATTCCAGGGTCTCGGCGGAGATGTGCGGCTCGAGCGCGTTTTTTTCATACGGTAATGCAGGTAATTCAAACGACATTGCTTCCTCCTTTACAGCGCCATTCAGCTTCTCGCCGGGGCGAACGCCGGATGGGCCGTTTTTTATTGTGGTCATTCAATCTTAACAATTTTCATCATAAAAAACAGGAGGAAAAGCGAGAAATGCGCGTGGGGGAGTGCGATGGGCGATAGCTTGAGCAGGCGGTTGCGGCCGAGGCCACAACCGCGCAGAGCAGCGAATTAACGGATGGTTTTCGGCGTCACTACGCGGCGAGCGCCGATGTAGTGGTTCTGCCAATAGTCGTTGTCGAGCTGGCTGATGCGGATCTCTTCGCCGGTGCGCGGCGACTGGATGAATTTGCCGTTGCCGAGGTAGACGCCGACATGATCCGCCACGCCGCGGTTGTTAATGCGGAAGAACACCAGATCGCCGCTTTCCAGTTCGCTTTTCTTGATCGGCGCCGCGTCGCGCAGGTGATACATCTCGTTGGCGGTGCGCGGCATCTTGATTTTCACCACGTCTTTATAGGCGTAATAGATGAGGCCGCTGCAGTCGAAGCCGGTGCGCGGCGAGCTGCCGCCCCAGCGATAAGGCTTGCCCATCTGATCCATCAGCTTGGCCATCGCGGT
Source organism: Serratia sp. X3 (assembly GCF_014982455.1). NCBI lineage: Bacteria > Pseudomonadati > Pseudomonadota > Gammaproteobacteria > Enterobacterales > Yersiniaceae > Serratia > Serratia sp. X3. The sequence goes on along the minus strand of NZ_JADCNB010000001.1, from coordinate 1,485,019 downwards.
CTGCTTGGCGTGCTGGTAACGCTTTTTGTGCGCCGGGCTGAGTTTCAACGGTTTTTCATCACGCGCCAGCTTGGCGGTGGCCATACCGGCTTCGCGGTGGCGGCCATAGCCTTTTTTGTAGCCCTTTTTCGGCGGGGTGACTTTAATTTTGGCGGTTTTCTGCGCTTTGGCCTTGGGTTTGGCGCTGACGATCTTTTTCGCGCTTTTCTCGCTTTTGACCTTGGCGGTCTTGGTTTTTTTCTCGGGGGCCGTCACTTTGGCTTTTTTGGCGGCTTTATCCGCTTTCTTTTTTCTGCGGTCATCGGGCCGCGCTTCATTGGCATGGCTTTTACGCTGCTCGGCGGCAACACGCGCCTGTGGCGCAGCGTGCGCCAAATTGAAGAAGAGCTGCGTAAACAGCAGCGCAAAGAGCGTAAGAATTAAACGCATGTCGACGTCACCAACCTTGGCCCCGAAACGGATATCGAAAGAGTTACAGTATTCCCGAATTTCGCCATATAAAACAGCGAAGAACTCATAAATAATAATCCATATTGTGAGAAAACGTTAATGACATTTTTTTTGGTTTAAAATCAGCCTGTCGGTGTATAAAAAAGCGCCAGGCGGCGGTGACGGATATAATTAAGCCGCGCCGTCATCGCGGCGCAATATATTAGTGAAATGGTCGGATTAAAAATGTTATTCTCAACGTATGTTTTGACCGGAATGACGTGGCCGGTGAAACGCGATCGGCGGCGGGCGAATATCCTTGCAAAAGATGGCGTTTTCTTGCGACTGTTCCAGCCGCTACAATAGCCCGCGTGATGCATGTTGTAGCCATGAAATGTGGCTTGAGGAAGCAATAAATGACGACGACACTTGAAAAAATTCAGCACCAGATCGCTGAAAACCCGATTCTGCTGTACATGAAGGGTTCGCCAAAGCTGCCGAGCTGCGGCTTCTCTGCTCAGGCTGTGCAAGCGCTGTCCGCCTGCGGCGAACGTTTCGCCTATGTGGATATTCTGCAAAACCCGGACATCCGCGCCGAGCTGCCAAAATACGCCAACTGGCCGACTTTCCCGCAGCTGTGGGTAGACGGTGAGCTGGTCGGCGGTTGCGATATCATCATCGAAATGTATCAGCGCGGCGAATTGCAGCAGTTGATCAAAGAAACGGCAGAAAAGTATAAAGCGCAGGAAGACCAGCAGTCTTAATCGACAGACTTGCGTTTATCGCGTAACGGGCGGCGCCAGTGCAAACTGGGCCGCCTTTTTTATTGGGCTTATTCGGCGAGATCGCCGGCGGGCAGCGGCCAGCCGCCGAGACGCTTCCAGCGGTTAACCAGCTCACAAAACAGCAGGGCGGTTTGTTCGGTGTCGTACAGCGCGGAGTGCGCCTGGCTGCTGTCGAACGGCATGCCGGCGGCGATGCAGGCTTTGGCCAGCACCGTTTGCCCCAGCACCAGGCCGCTCAGCGCAGCGGTGTCGAAGGTGGCGAACGGATGGAACGGATTACGCTTCAAGCCGGCGCGTTCGGCCGCGGCCATCAGGAAGCTGTGATCGAAGTTGGCGTTGTGCGCGACGATAATGGCCCGGTTGCAACCGCGATCCTTGAGCCCTTTGCGCACCGCTTTGAAAATGGCGTGCAGCGCGTCGTATTCGCTGACCGCACCGCGCAGCGGGTTGTGCGGATCGATGCCGTTAAACGCCAGCGCTTCCGGTTGCAGGTTGGCGCCCTCGAAAGGCTCCACGTGGAAGTGCAGGGTTTCGTCGCGCTGCAGCCAGCCGTCTTCATCCATTTTCAGCGTCACGGCGGCGATTTCCAGCAGCGCATCGGTATTGGCGTTGAAGCCGGCGGTTTCAACATCTATTACTACGGGATAAAACCCACGAAAACGACCACTCAGGGCGTTAAGATCACTTTTTTCGGCCATCAGTTTCTTATCTTCATCGAATGCAGCGCGCATTATGGCAAATTTTGCGCCCGGTTGCAGGCGCTATCGCGCGGAGAATCAGCGGGGTGCAGGCGCGCCCCGAGAAAGGCTTAGTGGCCGAGGCCTTGGCCGGCGTGTTTGTTTTCGATCAGCTCGATTTTATAACCGTCCGGATCTTCGACGAACGCGATCACCGTGGTGCCGCCTTTCACCGGGCCGGCCTCACGGGTGACGTTGCCGCCGGCGCGGCGGATGTTGTCGCAGGTGGCGGCGACGTCGTCCACGCCCAGCGCCAGGTGGCCGAAGGCGGTGCCCATGTCGTAGCTGTCGGTGCCCCAGTTATAGGTCAGTTCGATAACCGCGCCTTCGCTCTCTTCCGTATAGCCGACAAAAGCCAGCGAGTATTTGTACTCCGGGTTTTCGCTGGTGCGCAGCAGGCGCATGCCTAATACCTTGGTGTAGAAGTCGATGGAGCGTTGCAGATCACCGACGCGGATCATGGTATGGAGTAAGCGCATAATTCCTCTGAATTGACTGTGCCGTGGCAGACGGCGGGTGGATTGAAGCACAAGCGAGTATAGCCTTGTCCCGCAAGGGAATTCAACGTGACGAACTGGTGACGATGTCACTTTTTACCCCCTCGCCATGGGTGTTTAAATATTGATCGAGTGTACCGATCGATACGAAGTAATTGATCTGCACAATCAATTATCAATTCCGCCCGTAACCGTGTAGAAATTGACCTGTAGCAGATAACAACACCAGGGAACGTCGGCCCGCCTTGTGCGGGCCTTTTTGCGTGCATAAAAAAATGGCCAGGCGGTTGCGTGGCCGTTTAGGATCAGGACGGGTTACTTCGTCAGAAACGGATAGTCGGTATACCCTTCGGCGCCACCGCCGTAAAAGGTTTCCGGCTTAGGTTCGTTGAGCGGGGCGTGCTGACGGAAACGCTCGACCAAATCCGGATTGGCGATGTAGCTGCGGCCGAAGGCCACCGCGTCGATGAAGCCTTTTTCGATCAACGCTTCGGCTTTTTCAGCGGTGTAGGCGCCGGCGCCGACGATCACTCCTTTAAAGTGGGCGCGCACCGAGTCACGGAAGGCGTCGGAATACGGTTTGCCGCCGGCCCAGTCCGGTTCGGAGATGTGCAGATAGGCGATGTTGCGTTTGTTCAGCTCTTCCACCAGGTACAGCGCCGCTTCTTCCTGATCTTCACCGTTGTCCAGGCCGTTGAACGGCCCCAGCGGCGAGATGCGGATGCCGATGTGCTCGGAGCCCCATTCTGCGATGGCGGCGTCGACCACTTCCAGCGTCAGGCGGGTGCGATTCTCGATGCTGCCGCCGTATTGATCGGTACGTTGGTTAGATGCCGGAGACATGAACTGGTGCAGCAGATAGCCGTGAGCCGCATGCAGCTCGATAAAGTCGAAGCCGGCTTCACGCGCGTTGGCGGTCGCCTGGCGGAAATCGTTGACGATGCCCGGGATCTCGCTGGTTTCCAGCGCGCGCGGCGTAGAGGTCGGTACGCGCACCCAGGCACCGGTTTCGTCACGCACGGTGGTGCGGGTGTCCGCGTTGATCGCCGAAGGGGCGACCGGCGCTTGTCCGCCCGGCTGGAGGCTGGTGTGGGAGATGCGGCCTACGTGCCACAGCTGTACGGCGATGTGGCCGTTTTTGTCGTGTACCGCCTGCGTGATGTGTTTCCACGCGGCGATCTGCTCCGGGGTATGCAGGCCCGGCGCACCGGCGTAGCCTTTCGCCTGGAAGGAAATCTGCGTCGCTTCGGTCACGATCAGACCGGCGCCGGCGCGCTGGGCATAATACTCCGCCATCAGCGGCGTGGGAATGTCGCCCGGTTCGATGCTGCGCAGACGCGTCAGCGGAGCCATAAACACGCGGTTGGGCAGGGTGACTGCGCCAACTTTCAGCGGAGAGAGCAATTTTTCAGTCTTCATAGTGCATCCTGTATTTAATAGACCGGTCGTCTAGTTATGGGCGATAAAAAAACACGAACTGCATTTTCACGAAAAAAGACGGTGGTGTTACGGCTGCGGCGGGCGCAGCAGCAACTCAATGCTTTCCAGTGCGCTGGTCAACGGGGCCAACGAGCGCCGGATCTTGGCGCGCAGCGAGGCGCCAAGCCACAGGGCATACAACGTCTCTGCGGTTGCCGCCGGGCTCATGGCTACCGACAGCGATCCCTCCGCGATGCCGCGCTCAATGGCCGCCTGCAGGTGGCCGATCACCCGGGCGGTCCCGGTTTCCAGCGCATGGCGCATCGGCTCCGACAGGTCGCTCACCTCGGCGGAGAGTTTCACCGCCAGACAGGCGTTATGACATTCGCTGCGGCAGTGGTAACTGATGGCCTGGGCGTAATACCCCAAGAGCTGGTGGCGGGCATCGGTGTGCTCGTCGGCAAACAGCGTTTGCATTTGCGCATCATAGTGCGCGAAATAGCGTTGCAGCATCGCTTCGCCGAAGGCTTCCTTCGAGCGGAAATAGTGGTAGAACGACCCTTTCGGCACGCCCGCCGTGGCCAGCAGTTCGCTCAGCCCCATGCCGGTAAAGCCCAGGCGCAGGCTGAGGGTTTCGCCGGTGGCGAGCAGATGTTCACGTGTATCCACGTTGCAATGCGTTGATTTGGTCATCATGGTGCCGAGCATAATAGACCGATTGGTCTAGGTCAATGGGAATAAAAAAACCGGCGCACAAAACGCCGGTTGGTCTCAAGCATTGTGCCTCAGCGGCACGCGGAAGTTAAGCGCTTACGCCGCGTTGCGGCAGCGTTGCAGAATATCCAACTGGGATTGATATTCACGCGTCTGCACATTCAGCATGCCCAACAGGGTGTGGAACAGATTGTCCTGCGACACGTCGTCCTTTTCCGCCAGCGCGCTCAGGCACTGGCGATCGATGCCGAAATTGCGCTGATAGTCGGCCGACATCCACATCAGGAATGGCACGTGAGTTTGCTGGCTTGGCGCGAACACATAAGGCGTGCCGTGCAGGTACATGCCGTTTTCCCCCAGCGATTCGCCGTGATCGGACAGGTAGACCAGCGCGGTATTGAACCGGTCGTCATACTGCTGCAGCAGCTTGATGGTGGCATCGAGCATCGCGTCGGTATACAGGATCGAGTTGTCGTAGGTGTTCACCAACTGCTCATGGCTGCAATCCTGGATCTGATTACTGTTGCAGGTCGGCGAAAACGTCTGGAACTGCGGCGTGCTGCGGCGGTAATAAGCCGGGCCGTGGCTGCCCATCTGGTGCAACACGATCACGCCGTCGTCTTTCAGGCTATTGATGTAGTCGTTCAGTTTGTACAACAGCACATTGTCCATGCAAACCTCGCCGTCACAGTCCTGCGGCAGTTTCAGTTTGGTCATGTCGATGTGCGGCACCCGATCGCAGGCGCCTTTGCAGCCGCCGTCGTTATCGCGCCACAGCACGTTGACGCCGGCATGCGCCAGCACGTCGAGCATGCCTTCCTGGTGCGTCGCCTGAGTTGCGTCGTACGCTTTGCGCGGCATGTTGGAGAACATGCAGGGGACGGAGATTGCCGTTTCGGTGCCGCAAGAGCTGGCGTTCTTGAAATAGACCACGTTGTCCTGCTTGAGGCGCGGGTTGGTCTCGCGATCGTAGCCCCCGAGAGAAAAGTTTTCGGCGCGGGCGGTTTCGCCCACCACCAGGATCACCAGCGTTTTCTTGGCCTGTCCGGCGATCAGCGGCCCTTTGCGCGCGTCTTCACCGATCTTCACCAGCGGCAGATTGCGCGTGAAGTAGCGCTGCTCGGTAAACTTGATGGTGCCGGCGACGAAGTTGGAAGGCGTTAACATCTTCACCACGCTTTTATTGTTGCGGATCAGCGAAGCGTAGTCTTTGTAGAACAGCGCGGCGATGATCAGGATCACCACCAATGACAGCATGACGTTGGCGGCGCGCAGCCCAACCATGTACCACCAGGGGCGGGTCTGGCGAATATGGGTGAAGCAAACCGCCGCCGCCGGCAGGACGCCGAGCAGCGCCAGCCACAGCCCCATGCGCGGCGTCAGCAACGCCGTCGCTTCGTGGGTGTTGGTTTCAAAGGCGTTTTGCATCATGTTGCCGTCGATCACTACGCCATAGCTGTACATGAAATAGTTGGCTGCGGCGCTGCCGAGCAAGAAAAAGACGATCAGCGGTTTGCGCAGGTAGGGCACGGTCAACACGCTGAAGATAATATTCAGCGCACAGAAGATCACCACCGGCATGCTGGCGGCGAATATCACGCTGTGGACGCTATCGAAGGTGATATACGACCAGGCGCGATGCAGGAATAACGCGTTTTGGAACAGAGTGAAGAACAGGGCGGTGGCGAGGATAAAACCGAGGCTGTTGCACTGTAAGCGTTGACGTAACCACATTGCCAAATCTGGATCCTGAGAGTGGATAATGCCTTGAAATCTACCGGATGAAACTTAAGAAAACCTTAGAAATTCAGAATACTGGCGGCGGCGAACGCGGGAAAACGCCAGGCCGGTGGCCTGGCGGTGAGGGGAATTAGTAGGCGGCGGTGAACTGGGCGCGAATAAACTGAGGTTTTTCAATCTCATCGACGATAGCCACCGCCAGATCTTCCACCGAAATGCTGGCCGGCGCGTCGCCGTTCATCAGCAGCTGCGTGGTGCCGAGGCGGAACTGGCCGGTGCGTTTGCCCGGTTCCAGCAGGGCGGCCGGAGAGAGGTAGGTCCAGTCGAGCGCTGATTCGTTGCGCAGTTTATTGCGCAGATCGCGCACCGCCTGCGCGCCGGGGCGGATATTTTCCGGGAATTGCGGCGTATCCACCAGTTCAACGCCCGGCGCCACTTCCAGGCTGCCTGCGCCGCCCACCACCAACAGGCGCTTGACGCCTGCCTGCTCGACCGCGGTAAGGATCTGCTGGGCGCCGCGCGTAGTCTTCTCATACAGGTTGTCTTCGCCCCAGCCGGGATTGTAGGCGCTGATCACCGCATCCTGACCGTGCAACTGCCCCGCCAGCCAGGCGGTATCGGCGACGTCGCCCAGCGCGACGGTCAGATTGGCGTGGTCCGGCAAATCTTTTTTCTGACGGGCGATCGCCGTTACCTGCATGCCGCGAGCCAGCGCTTCATCCACCACACGGCGGCCAACAAAACCGGTTGCTCCAATAATGGCTACTTTCATCTGTATGCTCCTTCAGGGATGGGTCAGTATCGTAAGGCAGGCCGATGTGCCTGCTGCGTGGGATCTACTCTAGTCCTTAACAATAGCCGTGATTAGTGCCATATTCATGCTTTCTTGATTAAGTAAAACTTCATAATGGTGGATAAACTCAATCGAATGGCGGTGTTCGCCACCGTGGTGGCGGAGGGATCGTTGGCCGGTGCGGCGCGGCGGCTGGGCATGACGCCGTCGGCGGTCAGTCAGCATATGCGCTCGCTGGAGAAGGCGCTCGGGGTGCCGCTGTTGCACCGCTCCACCCGCCGTCTGGCGTTGACCGAGGCGGGGGCGGCGTTTTATCCCGGCTGCGAGGCGATGTTGCAACAGGCGCAGCAGGCGGAGCAGCGGCTGGCGGAACTGCGGGACACGCTGGTGGGCGAGCTGCGCATCGCCACCCCGGTCGGCATCGGCGGCCGCTCGTTGGCGGAGGCGCTGGCGCCGCTGTTGCAGGCGCACCCCAAGCTGACGCTGCGGGTGCTGGCGGACGATCGCATCGTCGACATGATAGAACACCGGGTCGACATTGCGCTGCGCGCCAATCGTCAACTGGCGGACGCCAATATGATCGCTCACCCGCTGACGGCGTGGCCGATGGTGCTGTGCGCCGCGCCGCGTTACCTCAGCCAGCATGGGGTGCCGGAAAAGCCGCAGGATTTGGTGCAGCACCGCTGGATTTCCAGCGGCTACAGCGGGGACCATCTGGATTTGCTGCATCAATCCGGCCAGCAGGTCAAGCTGCGGCTGGCGGAGGGGCAGATCGTCAGCGAAAGCATGAACGTGATGCGCGCCTTTACCCGCGCCGGTCTGGGCATTTCCGTTCAGCCGCTGTATGAAATTGGCGATGAGCTGCAGCGCGGCGAGCTGTTGCTGTTGTTGCCGGAGTGGCGACCGGCGCCGCTGCGGCTGCACGCGCTGACGCTGGAACGCACTATGCCGGAGAAAAGCCGCCAGGCGCTGCGCTATTTGCGCGACTATTTTCGCCGCAATGGCGAAAAGGGACTTGCCAGCGGCGGCGATGACGTCTTCAATTAGCAGGAGAATGCAGGAGGGCCCGTGGCACAGCAGCTTGAATTTTTCGACATCCCCAGCCCGTGTCGCGGCATTTGCCAGGCCGACGAGCGCGGTTTCTGCCGTGGCTGCCTGCGCAGCCGCGAGGAGCGGTTCGGCTGGATGAGCATGAGCGACGCGCAAAAGCGCGAAGTGCTGCGTCTGTGTCGCCAACGTTTCCTGCGCCTGCAGCGCGCCAACAAAGCCCCCGACGAGCCGCTGCCGGAACAGCCTTCGCTGTTTTGACCCTTTCCTGATCTGCCGCACGTTCATGCGCCTTTGCGCTTCCCTGCGCCTCACCGGCTTGTGTATGCTGGCTGACAACTAATGTCATGAGGTTTTCGCAATGGTAGAACGCATTCGTCTCGCGCCGCAGGGGCCTGAATTTTCCCGCATGATTTGCGGTTACTGGCGGTTGATGGAGTGGGGCATGTCGCCGCAGCAGCTGCTGACGTTTATCGAACAGCATGTCGAACTGGGCATAACCACCGTCGATCACGCAGATATCTACGGTGGCTATGCCTGTGAGCAGGCATTCGGCGACGCGCTGCGCCTGAAGCCCGCGTTGCGGCAGTCGCTGGAGCTGGTGAGCAAGTGCGGCATTGCCACCACCGCCAAGCCCGGCAACCCGATCGGCCACTACATCACCGACCGCGATCATATCGTACAGAGCGCGGAACACTCGCTGCGCCATCTGCACACCGACTACCTCGACCTGTTGCTGATCCACCGCCCGGATCCGTTGATGGACGCTGACGACGTGGCCGAAGCCTTTGTCGCGCTGCACAAAAGCGGCAAGGTGCGCCATTTCGGCGTCTCTAACTTTACGCCCGCGCAGTTCCAACTGCTGCAGTCGCGTCTGCCGTTCTCTCTGGTCACCAATCAGGTGGAAATTTCGCCGATTCACCAACCGGCGATCCTGGACGGCACGCTCGACCAGTGCCAGCAGCTGCGCATCAAACCGATGGCCTGGTCCTGCCTGGGCGGCGGCCGCTTGTTCAACGACGCCGAGTTCCAGCCGCTGCGCGACGAGCTGCAGCGGGTGGCGCAAGAGATCGGCGCCGAGACCATTGAACAGGTGGTTTACGCCTGGGTGATGCGCCTGCCGTCTTCGCCGCTGCCGATTATCGGCTCCGGCAAGATCGAGCGGGTGCGTTCGGCGTTGAAGGCGCAGAAACTGGCGCTGAACCGCCAGCAGTGGTTCCGCATTCGCAAGGCGGCGTTGGGGTATGACGTGCCCTGAGACGGGGTAGAAAGAGGAAAGCCGGGCGGCGAAAGCGCCCGGCTTTTTTTACGTCGGTCTTTAGGCCAACACCACCTGATCGGGGTTGAAATGATCGAGCGAGACGCCGATCAGCGTGACCTGGCTGTGGCCGAAGGCCAGCACCAGATCGTCGTTTTGCTGCGTGGCATAGTCGCGGATATTCCCGCTGGCGCCCTCGGTGCCGATAAATACCAGTTTGTCGGTGGCGTTGAAGCCATACAGCTGGTCGCGGCCGAAATCGCCGCTGAACAGGAAGGTATTGCCGTTGCCGACCCCCTTCAGGATGTCATCGCCGCTGCCGCCGACGAAGGTCAGGTTGCCGCCGGCATGGCCGATCAGCGTATCGTTGCCGGCGTTGCCGAACAGCCAGGCGTCGTGGCTGCGAGCCTGCAGGATGTCATCGCCGTCGCCGCCGGTGGTGGCGGCTGCATAGGCTTTGAGGCCCGAATCCGATTTCAATCCGGCGGTGGTCACCTGATGATCCACCTCTTTGCTGAAAATCAGCCAGGAGGTTTCTTTGCTGCGCAGGGTGCTGATGTCGTCCGCCAGCGTAATGCCGCCCTTGGCGTCGCGCAGGTAAAGCGTATTACCGTCGTAGGCAACCTCGGTGTTTTTCAACGCCTGCTGGGTATCGAAGATATTGTGGCCTTTGCCGCCGGCAATCAGGTTATAGCCGCCGGCGTCGCGGAAGATATCGTCACCGTCGCGCCCCTCGAGATAGTCGTTGCCTTTGCCGCCCTTGATCAAATCATTGCCGTCGCTGCCGATGATAAACGTCGGCCCGCTGTGCGTTTCCGCGTTGCGGTTCAGATCTTCCACCCAGGTACTGCCGCGCGTGACGTTCGACAGGTTGGAGACGATGATGGTCGAGTCTTTGTCGGTCAGCGAATAAAACTCGGAGTTCAGCACCCGCATCAGACCATCCTGATAGAAGAACGGCAGGTGGGATAGCCAGGTCGGAATGTTGAGAATGGAGAACGGCAACAGATTCCAGGCGTCCGACGCGTAGTGGTCGTTGAAGTTGACGATATTGTTGGTGGCGGAGGTATGCGGCGCATCGTGAACGCCCAATGACGGCAGGGTCAGCGAGGTGCCGTCGAGCGCGCGAAACACCGGATCGTTCTCATAGCCGATGTTGATCACCTTGCCGCCGGCTTCGTACTGGGTCGGCGAGGCGAAGGCGACATAGTTGGACTGCGCGTAGAAGCCGCCCCAGTTGGCGTCGCTCTGCGCCGCCATGCTGTTGACCGCCAGCCCGCCGAGGCTGTGGCCGCTGATCACCACGTCTTCGCCGCTCAGCCCGTGGGCCTGCGCGAATTTCGCCACGTCCCCCAGCAAATTGCCGAAGGCCTTCAGCGTATAGCCGTCGGCATAGCCTTTCGGCCCGAACCCGGCCAACAGATCGTTAATCACATCGCCGATGGTATCGCCGATCAGCGACTCGCGCGGGCCGCTGGTACCGCGAAATGAGATGCCAATGGCGGTGAGATTGCCTTCGCTGTCATATTTGCCCAGCACCTCGGCCTGAGCGGTGGTGTAACCGGCGGTTTCGCCGTAGTAGGTGCCGCGCGCATCGGTTTTGCCGGCGTAACCCAACTGCGCGGCGTCGATCACTGACCAGCCGGCATTGTTCACCGCGTCCTGCGCGGCCTGTTCGGAATCGGGGTTCCAGGGAAGACCGGGCAGGCCGCCCTGCGACTGAGTGCTGCCGATGAGCGCCGTGATCAGCGTCAGCGGCAGACCGAGGCCGAAACCGGTCTGGTGATAGCCTTCATCGAAGCCGTTATCGATATTGTGGTAAGCGTAGGTAGAGATGGCCAAGGCGTCGGAAAACAGCGCCTTTGACGCGTTTTCGTCCAGATCCTTATAGCTAAAGATGCCCATATCAGTTCCTTATGAAGTATGCCGCCTGGCCGGGAAGTGAACTCTCGCGCGTCGGCGGTGGAAACAGGGAAACAACGTTAGCCGAACGACAGCTGGTCAGAGGACCAACATCGGTAGAATTATTATTGGTGCTAAATATTAGGCCCGCGAATCAAATTGGCGAGATTGTGCGTTGGTTAACAGTGCTGGCGCTGGCTCTCCTATACTGATAACTCGATAGAGTCATTAAGGAGACTGATTGATGAAACGTTATTGGTATGTGGCGTTTGGCCTGATGGCCTGCGGGGCCGCTCAGGCGGCGACGGTCGACGTTGAGATGAACTTGGTGACCGGGCAGGGCATCGGTCAGGATATCGGCAAAGTGGCCATCAGCGAAACGCCTTACGGCTTACTGTTCACGCCGAGCCTGAAAGCCTTGCCGGCCGGGGTGCACGGTTTCCATGTGCATGAGAAAGGCAGCTGTGAGCCGGGCATGAAGGACGGTAAGGCGGTGGCGGCGCTGGCGGCCGGCGGGCATTTTGATCCGCAAAAAACCGGGAAACACCTCGGGCCGTATGCCGACGGGCATCTGGGCGATTTGCCGGCCATCTATGTGACCGCCGACGGCATGGCGAACGATCCGGTGTTGGCGCCGCGGCTGAAAAAAATCAGTGAAATTGAGGGCAAGGCACTGATGGTGCACGCCGGCGGCGATAATCACTCGGATCATCCGCTGCCGCTCGGCGGCGGCGGTGAGCGCTTCGCCTGCGGCGTGATCAAGTGATCATCTGCCGCTGACGGCCGCTGTGGCGGCGGGCTGGCCAATGGCCTGTTGCAATTGCTGCAGCGAGCAGTAGAGCCGCCAAATCAGGCCGGCCAGATCGCGCGCCGCCTGTTCCGGGTGGTGCGCCAGGGCGTTGCTCATGCGCAGCAGTTCTTGCAGCGTGGCGTCCAGCGAACTGTGCTGCACGCCTTTCTCCGTCATGATGCCGCGCAGGCAGTGGATACAGACGTTGCGCACCGCCGACAGCGGATCTGAGCGGGTTTGCCAGTCGCGCAGCTGCCAGACGATATGGCTGCAGTTGAGCAGCACTACGCCCCAGCGCAGCAACCAGGTGCGCGCCTCCTGATCCTGACTTTGATTGAGCTGGCTGATGCGATGGTAGATCAGCGATTCAAACTGGCTTTCGCTCTGCTGCGGCTTTTTGCTCAACTGATCGATAAAGTCGCGGCGCAGCGCGCGGATAATACGGCGGCTCTTTCGCTTGTCCGAGCTGGGGCGCAGGATCTGAAACGCCAGCCCGGCCAGCAGCACACCGACAATTTTACCGATGTTGTCATTGATAAAGGACTGGTAGTCATAGCTCGGCGGATTACTGACGGTCAGAAATGAGCCCATGAAGACGATCAGCTGCCCCCAAAGCGCGGCATAAGGCGGATTCTGCAGTTTGAGCATCTGCATGGTCACCAGGATCGGGAACAGGAAGGCGCAGAACACCCAGAAATCATCAATCTGGATCATCAAACCGAATTTCACCACGAAGCAGGCGACCGAGAGCAGCAGCACCGCCTTGAGCAAGGTGCTGACGCTGTTGATTGGCGAAGGCGTGGAGGAGTAGAGCACGCAGCTGATGGCGGTGAGCGTCAGCGCCGCGCTGCCGGCGTCCCACTGCGTGTTGATCCAGTAGGCGCAGCCGATCACGATGCATAAAAAGGTGCGCAGGCCGTTATAGGCGGCTTCGTAGCTGTCGGTATGGCGCGCCAGCGAGGTGACGCGCGGCGGCTGGAGAACGCTGACCGCCGTGGCGCTTTCCAATCGTTGCAGCCAGCGGTTGCAGCGTAGGTAAAGCCAGCAGAAATCACGCAAACGCAGCCAGAAGGCGCGATGGCGGTAGTCCGCTGCATCTTGCGGGGCAATCTGCTGGAGCAGGCGCGCCAAACGGTATTTGTCGGTGGCGGGATCGCGCAATTCATCCAGCAGTTGCGTCAGCACCGGCATCAGATTGGCGGGGCGATCCGGCCAGTTCAGCAGCATGCGGCGCAGGCTGGAAATGACGCTGGTAATGCGCAGCTGCTGGTGCAGCAGATAGTTGAGCAGATTATTTTGCCGCCGCAGGCGGTAGTGGCTCCAAAACGCCTGAATGCGCAGCAGGTTCATGGTCAGGATCTGACCGATAACCCCTTCGTGCGAGGTGCGCATCTGCGCGGTGACCTCCGGTTGCCACAGCATGGCGGCGTGCTCCAGCAGCCGTTGCTGCATGCGCCGCAGCGAAGTCAACAAGGCTTCGCCGTCGGAGGTGCTGGGCAGGATCATCATCATCAACCCGCCGCACAGAATGCCAGTGATCACTTCGCAAACCCGCGCCTGGGCGATATCGAAGATCTGCTGGGTATCGGTGACGTTGACCGTACCGAAGGCGATGATGGCGGCGGTATAGCCCGCCAGCGCGAACGCGTAGGAGACGTTGTTTTGATAATGGTTGGAGATATAGGTGCATAGCCCGATCCAGGCGGCGATGAACAGCGTGAACAGCCAGGGATCGTTCAGGCAGTGGCCGGCGATCGCCACCGAGGCGGCGGCGCCCACCAGGCTGCCGAAGATGCGGCCGATGCTTTTGCTGATCACGCCGCCGATGGTGGGGAAGCTGACCACCGCGGCGGAGGTGAGCGCCCAATAGGGTTCGTCGAGCTCGAGCACGAACGCCACCCACAGCGCCAGACACATCGCCAGTGAGTTGCGCAGCGCATAGCGCCATTGGCCGCCGGTCGCCTTACCCCAGGGGGTACGGCTCCACTCCAGAAAGGGCAGGTTCACACTTTAGTTCCGCTGATGAATCGAAATGGTGCAGGTGGTGCCGGCAACCAGCGTCAAATCGGCGGGCACGTTGAGCAATTTTATCCGCACCGGCACGCGCTGAGCCAAACGCACCCAGGGAACATTGGGCTTAACATCCATTAATAGATCGTTGTTGCTGTCAACGCTCTGATCGTAAATGGCGCGGCCGATACTCTCTACTTCCCCCTGCAGCGGGGTGTTGCCGTTATATAAGACAATATCGGCTTTATTGCCTTCTTTTATATGTTTCAGCTTGGTTTCTTCGAAATAACCGAGTACATAAAACGAATGGACATCCACCAGTGCGACCAAAGGCGTGCCGGCGTTGGCGTAGTTCCCGACCCGCGCCTGCAGATTGGTGATATAACCGTCGGTCGGTGCGTAAATTTTAGTTTTGCTCAAATTCCATTTGGCCTGTTCCAGGTTGGCCAGGGCGGCTTTATAGGCGGCCTTCATTGCCTGAGCGGCTAAATTGGACTCATCCAAATCTTCAGCGGAAATAACGTTGCGCGGCAACCCGCGGCGTCGGGCGGCTTCGTGGTCCGCCTTGGCCAGATCCGATTGCGCTTTTGCCACCGCGGCCTCGGCATTGTCCAGCGCGATCTGATAAGGCACCGGGTCGAGGGTAAAAATCAGACTTCCCGCAGGTACGAATTGATTGTCATTCGCACTTATTTTCTCTAATCTTCCAGAAACCTCAGGGGTGATATTGACGAGTTCTGCGCGCACTTTTCCGTCACGGGTCCATGGGGATTGCATATAATAATTCCAGAGCCACCAACCGGCGCAGACGGCAATGGCGCAGACGATCACCGTAGAAAAGTATTTTAATGTTTTATGCTGCATGGGTTACCAACTCGCTAAAATCCATAAGGAACCGCTGACGGTCAGGACGAAAATGGACAGGTCCATCAACATGGGGTGCCAGATTTCACCGGAATACATCCAGTCCCTGAGCAGCTGATGAATCAGCAGCCATAAGACCAGTCCTAGCAAAAAAGCTTTAAATATGGGTGGAAAATAAAGCGATGCCCCCAGGACCAAATCGGGTAAGGGCGATGAGGCGTGTAACCATGATGTATTCACATTAACAATCCCTACGGGTGAATATGTTGAATATTTGCATAACGATTAAACAATAGCGGCTAAAAATAGTGGTTATTTCCACAATATACATTATATACATTTGTGTTTTTAATGTGAGTTACCCAAAATAGTCTAAGCTCTGGGAGGTAATGTTAGCATGCTAATTATAAGGAGGGGTAAGTGGAGTCAACATTAGGTTCAGATTTAGCACGATTGGTTCGTGTTTGGCGAGCGCTCATCGATCATCGGCTCAAGCCGTTGGAGCTGACCCAAACGCATTGGGTTACGTTGCACAATATCAATCGCTTGCCGCCGGAGCAGTCGCAAATCCAGCTGGCCAAGGCGATCGGTATCGAGCAACCGTCACTGGTTCGCACGCTGGACCAACTGGAGGAGAAGGGGCTTATCACGCGTCACACCTGTGCCAACGATCGCCGCGCGAAGCGCATCAAGCTGACCGAAGCGGCCGATCCGATCATCAGGGAAGTCGACAGTGTGATCACGTCTACGCGCAGTGAGATTTTAAGCGGCATTACCGCCGACGAAGTGCATCTGTTGGTAGGGCTGATTGGCAAGTTAGAACAAAATATCACCGAACTGCAGAACAAATAATAATATTCTTATTTTTCTACGATTACAGTTTCACAGCATCAGAAATAAAACCGGAGGCGATTGCCTCCGGTTTGCCGTGTGCCGCCTGCTGACTTACAGCGGAGAGACGGTGATGGTGTCGCCCATGCGCGCCATGCGCACGCGCTGACCCGGGCTGAACTTGGTGTCGCCTGCTTTCTGCACCACGACGATGTTCTCTTTCTGGTCGGTTTTGATTTCCAGCTCGTAGCCTGAGGTACGACCGGCCACTTCACCGATGCTGTTGCCCGCCGCGCCGCCGGCGATAGCGCCCGCCGCGGTAGCCAACGTACGGCCGGTGCCGCCGCCAACGGTGTTGCCCAACAACCCACCAATTACCGCGCCGCCGATCATCCCCAAGGCGTTGGAGCCTTCGCCGCCCTGAATTTTAACCGGACGCACGGAAACCAGCGTCCCGTAAGTGACGTTCTGCACCTGCTTGGCCTGCGAGGACGAGTAGACATCGCCGGACATGGATTCATTGGCACACCCAGCCAACGTAACGGCGGCGACGGCAACGACGAGAAGACGCTTGATCATATAAAACTCCTGATGGTAGTAGTCCATAACCTGGCAAAGCTCACCAGGCAAGATTCAGTGAAAATGATAGACAAAGTATGGCTGAAAGTTGATACAGCGCCATGCCTCATCGCTGCACGCAGCTTAACTTTTCTCTGTTCAACCAATAATAAACCGCGGTTTACCTTTATGACAGCCTCACCGACATTCCGTTGCCGGTTAACGCACGGTTTAACACATAAAATGTGCCACAGAGACGCATCTGGCTCACGGCGCGTAAAAAAAGCATCATAATTCATGGCGTTAATTCGTCAATTCTGGTTTATTTGTCAGGATAAAATTTGCTTACCGTGCGGGTTAGAGGATGTTGCTATGAAGTCAGGCCGCTATATAGGCGTCATGTCCGGCACCAGTCTGGACGGAATCGATGTGGTATTGGCCGCGATTGACGATCGCATGGTGGCGCAGCAGGCCAGCTATAGCCATCCGATGCCGATCGCGCTGAAAAAAGAGATCCTGGGGATGTGCCAGGGGCAGCAAACCACGCTGGCCGCGGTCGGCCGGTTGGACGCACAGCTGGGCACGCTGTTTGGCGAGGCGGTGCTCGGCCTGCTGAAGCAAACCGGCATCGACGCGGATCATATCACCGCCATCGGCTGCCACGGCCAGACGGTATGGCACGAACCGGAAGGTGATGCGCGTTTCTCCATGCAGCTCGGCGACAACAACCGCATCGCCGCACTGACCAATATCACCACCGTCGGCGATTTCCGCCGGCGCGACATGGCTTACGGCGGGCAGGGCGCGCCGCTGGTGCCGGCGTTTCATCAGGCGCTGCTGGGGCATCCCGTCGAACGGCGTATGGTGCTGAACATCGGCGGCATCGCCAACCTCTCTCTGCTGTTGCCTGGTGCGCCGGTGCGCGGTTTCGACACCGGGCCGGGCAACATGCTGATGGACGCCTGGATCTGGCGCCACCGCGCGCAACCTTACGATCAGGACGGCGGCTGGGCCATGCAGGGGCGCGTCTGTTTGCCGCTGTTGCAGCAGATGCTGGCGGACCCTTACTTCGCGCTGCCTGCGCCGAAAAGCACCGGCCGCGAGTATTTCAACATCGCCTGGCTGGAGCGCCAGCTGGCCGGATTACCGGCGATTGCGCCGGTCGACGTGCAGGCCACGCTGACGGAGCTGACCGCCGTCAGCATTAGCGAACAGGTGCAGCTGGCCGGCGGGTGTGAGCGCCTGCTGGTCTGCGGCGGCGGGGCGCGCAACACGCTGCTGATGGCGCGCCTGTCGGCGCTGCTGCCGGGCACTGAGGTCGGCCTGACCGACGATTGCGGCGTCAGCGGCGACGACATGGAAGCGCTGGCCTTCGCCTGGCTGGCGTTTCGCACGCTGTCCGGCCAGGCCGGCAACCTGCCTTCGGTGACCGGCGCCAGCCGTGAAACGTTGCTGGGTGGGATTTATCCGGTTTTGCCATTGAGGGGCCGTTAGCTCTGTTAGGATAGCCTGTGAAGGATTTTTCTAAGGAGCAACAGCATGAAAAAAGTCATTTTCGTCGCCGGCGCGCTGGCGCTGTCCGGCTGCAGCTACATCCTGCCGCAGAGCAGCCAGACGATGCACTACCAGTGCGGCACTACGCCGCTGACGGTGGCGCTCGACGGCAAGGCGAGCGAAGTCAGCCTGCTGATGGATGGCGAGCAGCTGCATCTCAAGCAGGTGCTGGCGCTGACCGGCGCCAAATACAGCGACGGCAAATACACTTTTTGGTCGAAAGACCGCAATGCCTATCTTGAGCGCAACGGCAAGGTAGTCATGAGCGACTGCGTGTTGACGGAGTGACGGTCAGCGGCGGCGTCGGAGCGATTGAGTTCCTGGCGCCGCAGGCGCAGAATGTAACGACGGATTTTTCAGTTGGTCGATAACCCAGATGATTGAAAAGAATGAGTTTGATGTTGCGGACCTGCGCCGTGAATATACCCGAGGCGGCCTGCGCCGCAACGATCTGACCGCCAATCCGCTCGAGCTGTTCGAGCGTTGGCTGAAACAGGCCTGCGACGCGCGCCTGGCCGATCCGACCGCCATGTGCGTCGCCACCGTCGACGAACGCGGCCAGCCGTATCAGCGCATCGTGCTGCTCAAGCATTTCGATGAGCAGGGGTTGGTGTTTTACACCAACCTCGGCAGCCGCAAGGCGCAGCAGCTGGCGCAAAACCCGCATATCAGCCTGCTGTTCCCCTGGCACATGCTCGATCGTCAGGTGATTTTCCTCGGTCAGGCGGAGCGCCTGTCGACCCTCGAAGTGCTGAAGTATTTCCATAGCCGGCCGAAGGACAGCCAAATCGGCGCCTGGGTGTCGCAGCAGTCGTCACGCATTTCCGCGCGTGGCGTGCTGGAAAGCAAATTCCTCGAGTTGAAGCAAAAGTTCCAGCAGGGCGAGGTGCCGTTGCCGAGTTTCTGGGGCGGATTCCGCGTGAAATTCGACTCCGTCGAGTTCTGGCAGGGCGGCGCCCACCGCCTGCATGACCGTTTCCTGTATCAGCGGGACGGGAATGACTGGAAAATTGACCGACTGGCACCTTGAAGACGTAAAATCCCCCTCTAAGCGCTGGTGCTGACGCCGCCGGCGCTTTATTCTATGCGCTACCCTGAATTTTTATTTCGCCACTGGGCGAAAGGCCGTGTACCGGCAAAGGTGCATTCGTTTATACATGGAGTCATTGATGGCAAGCAGCAACTTGATTAAACAACTGCAAGAGCGGGGCCTCGTTGCCCAGGTTACGGATGAGGAAGCGTTAGCGGAGCGACTGGCGCAAGGGCCAATTGCACTGTATTGCGGTTTCGATCCGACCGCTGACAGCTTGCATTTGGGCCATCTGGTTCCTCTGTTGTGCCTGAAGCGCTTCCAGCTGGCCGGCCACAAACCGGTAGCGCTGGTGGGCGGCGCCACTGGCCTGATCGGCGATCCGAGCTTCAAAGCGGCGGAGCGCAAGCTGAACACCACCGATACGGTGAACGAGTGGGTGGAGAAGATCCGCAAACAGGTTTCCCCGTTCCTCGATTTTGACTGCGGCAGCAACAGCGCTATCGCGGCCAACAACTACGATTGGTTCGGCGGCATGAACGTGCTGACCTTCCTGCGTGATATCGGCAAGCACTTCTCCGTCAACCAGATGATCAACAAGGAAGCGGTCAAGCAGCGCCTGAATCGCGACGACTCCGGCATCTCCTTCACCGAGTTCTCCTACAACCTGCTGCAGGGCTTCGATTTCTCCGAACTGTACAACCGCCACCAGGTGGAGCTGCAGATCGGCGGTTCCGATCAGTGGGGCAACATCACCTCGGGTATCGATCTGACGCGTCGCCAGCATCAGAAGCAGGTGTTCGGCCTGACCGTGCCGTTGATCACCAAAGCAGACGGCACCAAGTTCGGTAAAACCGAAGGCGGCGCGGTCTGGCTGGCGCCGGAAAAAACCAGCCCGTACAAGTTCTACCAGTTCTGGATCAACACCGCCGACGCCGACGTTTACCGCTTCCTGAAGTTCTTCACCTTCATGAGCCTGGAAGAGATCAACGCGCTGGAAGAAGAAGACAAGAACAGCGGCAAGGCGCCGCGCGCCCAGTACGTGCTGGCGGAAGAAGTGACCGGCATGGTGCACGGTGCGGAAGGCCTGGCGGCCGCCAAGCGCATCACCCAGAGCCTGTTCTCCGGCGCGCTGCATGACATGACCGAAGCGGACTTCGCCCAGCTGGCGCAGGACGGCATGCCGACCATCAAACTTGAGCGCGACGCCGATCTGCAACAGGCGCTGGTGAATGCCGAACTGGTGCCGTCACGTGGCCAGGCGCGCACCATGATCGGTTCCAACGCGGTGACCATCAACGGCGAGAAACAGTCGGATGCCGAATACCGCTTCAGCGATGCAGACCGTCTGTTTGGCCGTTACACGCTGCTGCGCCGCGGCAAGAAACACTACTGTCTGGTGGACTGGCAGTAAGCGTCAGGCTACATGACATGAAAAGCCCGGGGTCTCCCCGGGCTTTTTTTTCGCATGGCGCGGATGAAGATTAGGCAAACGCCTCCGACGGCGAATTTTCGGCCGCAAGACCGTTCACGGTGACGGCCGGCGCATGGTAGTGCAGAGAGACGGCGGCCAGATAGGGATCCTGATTGCCGATCGAGAACACCACATCATCGGCGTCAAACGTCTGGTTATGATTTTTATCCACGATGACATAGACCGACTTATCCAGTTTAAGCAAACCGACTTCCGCCAACTGGTGAGTGCTGGCGCCGTTGGTCATTTTCGCCAGAACCTGCGAGAACAGCGCCTGGGCGTTGTTGGCGCCCGTCAGACCGCTAAACGCCGCCTGCAGTTCGGTGGCGCTGGTCGCGCTGCCATACAGCGTGGCGGTTTTATCGCCGGCCTTGGAGAAGACCCATTGGCTGGCGGCATCACCGACATTGATCACGCTATTCTGATAGCCGACGTTCAAGGTGACCATGTCATCTATTTTACTGTCGCTGAAGGAGAGTGTCCGTGCCGAGTCCACCGTGGTATTACCTTTTACCTGTGCTTTCAACACCGTCAGGCCGGTATCGTCGATGGTCAGTTGATGCCCGTTCAATGCGTTGATGACAGTGCTGAAATCGTCTTTGTTGGCCAAGGAGTTCAATGTGTTGTAGAAGCTGCCGCCACCGGTGCCGCCTTTCTCCGCCACTAACTGCAGCTTCATATCCGAATAAAAGCGGCGATCGATGTAGTCGTTTCCGCGAATGGTTTGCAGATTATCGCTGAAATCCGCCGCGACGGTGAGGTTGAGCACCAGTGCTTGATCGCCGGCATACATCGCACCGGTCAGTAGCAGGTCGGAAATTGAGTTGTCCCCGCCGCTGAGCGTCATGGTGCGGTTTTGCACCATTTCTGCGTTGCTGCCCATATAGACTTCCAGCGTTTGTTTATGGTCAGAGGTAAAGCTGAACGTGCCCATATCCAAATCGAAGAACTTGCCGCTGTCTTTGGTGAATTCCAACGTAAAGCGGGTATCGCTTTGCCGGGTATCATGAATATGAATATGGCTGTTGCTTGTCAGACCGCCGGCCAGTTTGAACGAGTCATTGCTGACGTTAAGCAGTGTCAGGTCGCCGGAATAAGCCGAAATAATCCCACCGGCGTGGCCGGTATAACCGTTGCCGTTGCTCAGGGGCAACTCGGCTTGGGTGAGGGAGGATACGTTGGCGTAAGCCGCGTTGTGGATGCCGGCATTTTGGCTGAAAAGACCAAAGTCGAAGACCTTGCTGCCTTCGCTGGCAACCCATTTTCCGTCGAGATAAATGTCGCCGGTTCCTTTGTAGTGAGTCAGATCGATATAGTCAAAATATCTGAATTGGTTGACGTTGCTGACGATACTGCCGTCGAGATTACCGAGCTGATTTGTGGTCAGATAAACTGATTTGGTAATGAAGTTAGCTGACAGCATTGTGATAGTGGACGAACTCGCGGATTTAGCCTCTGCCAAAAAATGGCTGCCGATATGGTTGGCGCCGCCGTTGACGCCATTGCCGGCCCAGAGCAAGTTTTTCGCCATCAGGCTGATATGGGCATTGTTCAGGCTGCTGCTTCCTTCAACCACGACGTTTAAAAAGCTGATGGGTAAAGCGGCATCCGCATTGGCGATATTGGCATCGTTGAGGCGCAGAGAAACGAATTTATTGCCCAGCGAAGAGAGCACCATGGTGTTCGTAGCATAGAGACCGGACAGCACGATGGAATTAACATTCTTCAAGGCTGTCACATCAAGGTTCGTGGGCGTATTGACGTTGAGGTTGATCTGACTCAACGTGACTATCTCGGCATTGGTGACCTCATGATCCCCTCTGCCATTAATGCTGGCCACCAGTTTACCGCTATCCGACAGGCTGAACGTTCCGTTGAAGTCCCGTTGATAGCCCAATGCATCGCCCAATTTTATATCGAAGTTTTTCAGCAGACTGGCCTGGGGCGGGTAGGGGTGATTATCCAGTGGGAATTTGCCTTCGCGGAAGGCATCGATAATCAGCGAGGAAGCCTTGATATTGTCGTTGCCGGCCTTCAGCAGGATAGCCTGCGCTGAAGCGCTGTCGAGTGGCTGGCCATAGAGTTTGAGGTAAATCTTTTGATAATCTCCGGCGTTGCGGAATTGGTAAGCGCTTGACAACATTTTAAGCAGATCGCTGTGAGAGGTGCCGCTGGCCAACAAACGGCTAAAGGTATCGAGCGCAGTGGCGTCAGCGGCGGTTCCGGCAACCGTCAGGTACAGTGCCATCACCGCTTCGGTATAAACGGGCGGCGGTAATTCACCTGGTCCATAGACATGAGTTGCCGCCGTGAAGTTTTGCTTGGCGGTGGTGGCGGCGGCGTCATTTCTGATGTCATCCATCATGCGCACTATGACATCACCGCGTGTTTCACTGTGATCGTTCAATCCCTTCACGTATTGTTGCAGGTCACTCTCACTGGCGCTTTTACCAAACCCCGTCGAAAATATTTTCCTGACAAAATCGTCGTTGCTGAGTGAATGGATATAGCTTTTCGAGGCGATGAATGCATTGGCGATGTCGACGGTGTTTTTCTTGCCGCTAACCAGCAGGTCGCTCCAGTATTGGACGGCGGCGGAATGGGTCATGCTACCGAGCAGATAATAGAGACCTTGTACATCTGCTGCTGCAGAGAGCTGTGACGGTTGCAGCAGCTCTGAAGGATACAGCGTGGTGTTGACGATCGTCTGCAAATGCTGTTGTTGAGCTTGCAGTCCGGCATCGTTGCCTGTGTAGTTTATGACGTTGGCGATCAATTCAGTCGTCAGGTTGCCGAGAGATTTTCCCGCGTTGACCTGCGTGGTGAGCGCGTTCAGCGTCAAGGCATCCGGCTGTGCGCCGGTGGTATTCTGATAGATGTATTGTATTTTTTGGCTGGTGGTCAGGCCATCGTAGCGATGTTGCCCGTCTTGCGAACGAATAAACATATTGGCTAATTCACTTTGCGTGTAATCGCCTTTCTCCAGTTTTTTGGCGAAATAATTCAACGCGTCATCATCGGCTTTTTTGCCCAATGTGGCATAGAACAGCTTGGCTACACCTTGTTGCAAGGTCAGTAGGCTCATGATATTTCCCTGTGTGTTGTTAAAATAAGTGCGAGGCATCGACAAGTACAGCCCAAAACAGCCTGATTGCAATGTGAGTGAACCTAAGGAAATTCTGTATTTGTTGAAAGTGCGGCCTCCCACGACGCGAGGTGGCCGCTAATGACCATCAGGCCATGGCTAATGTCGTCGAAATGCAATTCAGCGGCCGTGGGAAGATCCCGGATTTTCAGGTCGCAGAGGCCTTGCATGGCGGTTCTCGGCTTTTTTTGAATCGGACTTTTCGCTACAATACGCCGCCGTCGAAAGCATAAAAATTCCTCTCATTTCTTGTTTTTAACAGCGCCGGTATGACGTTTTCGCGTTATGCACCCATTTTCATTTCGCCGCGGGCTGATGCACACGGCATGGCGAGGTCAGTTGTTCCGATGAAAAACATTCTTTCTATCCAGTCGCACGTGGTGTTTGGTCACGCCGGCAACAGTGCGGCGGAGTTTCCGATGCGCCGCATGGGCGTCAACGTCTGGCCGCTGAACACGGTGCAGTTCTCCAACCATACGCAATACGGCCAGTGGACCGGCTGCGTCATGCCGGCCAGCCACCTGAGCGAGATCGCGCAGGGCATCGCCAATATCGATCAGCTGAAGCGCTGTGATGCGGTGCTGAGCGGTTATATCGGTTCGCCGGAGCAGGGCGACCATATTCTGGCGATCGTGCGTCAGGTTAAGCAGGCGAATCCGAACGCCTGGTATTTCTGCGATCCGGTGATGGGACATCCGGAAAAGGGCTGCATCGTGGCGCCGGGGGTGGCCGAGTTTCACTGCCGTCAGGCGTTGCCGTGCAGCGACATGGTGGCGCCGAACCTGCTGGAGCTGGAAATGCTGAGCCAGATGGCCGTCGCCAACGTGGACGACGCGGTGCAGGCCGCTCGAGCGCTGATCGCCAAGGGGCCGCGGTTGGTGCTGGTCAAGCATCTGGCCCGTGCCGGCTATCACACCGACTGTTTCGAAATGCTGCTGGTGACGGCGGACGAAGCCTGGCACATCAGCCGGCCACTGGTGGACTTCGGGGCGCGTCAGCCGGTCGGCGTCGGCGATTTGACCAGTGGTCTGCTGCTGGTGGATCTGCTGAAGGGCGAGGCGCTGGATAAAGCGTTGGAGCACGTGACCGCCGCCGTGTATGAGGTGATGCTGACCACGCAGGAGATGGGCGAGTACGAACTGCAGGTGGTGGCGGCGCAGGATCGGATCGTGCAGCCGCGCAGCGAGTTCAAAGCGGTCAAACTGTAAGCGGCATCGGGCCCCGGCGAGAGCCGCCGAGGCTGAACCTTACTTCAGTCCTTCGGCGTTCAGCGCCGCATCCACCGCCGGGCGCGCCGCAACGCGATCGAACCAGGCCGCCAGATGGGCGTGCTGGCGCACATCGAACTGCAGGGCGAATGCCCAGCGCAGCACGGTGAACAGGTAGGCGTCGGCCACGCTGAAACGGCTTCCCAACAGGAAATGCTGCTTCGCCAGCACCGAATCCAGATAGCTGAACTGCTGCTCCAGCCTGGCGCGCGCGATGGTTTTATATTCCTCGGGCGTCTTCGGGTTGAACAGCGGGCTGAACCCTTTGTGCAGCTCGGTGGCGATGTAGTTCAGCCATTCGATCGCGTGGTAGCGCGACAGGGTGCCCGCCGCCGGGATCAGGTTGCGGTCCGGCACGCGGTCCGCCAGGTATTGCACGATCGCCACGCCTTCGGTCAGCAGGCTGCCGTCATCCAGCAGCAGCGCCGGCACCTGTCCCTTGGGGTTGATGGCGAGATAATCGGCGCCGCTCTCGGTTTTCTTCTGCGCCAGATCGACCTTCTCCGCCGTAAAATCCAGCCCTGCCTCACGCAGCACGATATGCGGGGACAGCGAACAGGCGCCGGCTTTATAGAACAGTTTCATCGGAAGCTCCTTGTTGATGACGAATGACGGGCATGCTTAACCTCTCATCGTAGTCCCACAGCGCCAAAATTACAGCGGCTTAGCTAACAAATTTAACCGACGATCGCCTCGGCGGGCTGCAGCTGCGCCAGCGTCGCGGCGATCTGCTGCTGCAGCGCCTGTGGCGCCACCTGCATCGGCGAGCGCAGTTCGTTGGCGATCAGCCCCTGTTGGGCCAGCACGGTCTTGACCGGCGCCGGATTCGGGAAGCTGAACATCTGGTGGATCATCGGCAACAGCTCATAGAAGTTGCTGCGCGCCGCGGCCAGATCGCCGGCGGCGACCTGCTGCACCAGCTGGACGAAACGTTCAGGGTGAACATGCGCGGCGGCTGAGATGGCGCCGGTGCCGCCGAGGCACAGCGTGGTGAGGATCAGATTGTCTTCCCCGGTCATCACATCGATTTCGCCGTCGGCGATCAGCGCCATGGTGGCGTCAGGGTTGCCGCCGCAATCCTTGATGGCGGTGATGCGCGGGTGACGTGCGAGCCGGCGCAGCGTGGCCAGCTCCATGGCGATGCCGGTGCGCTGCGGAATGTTGTACAGGATCACCGGCACGGTGGAGGCGTCGGCCAACTGGGTGAAATAGTCTATCAGGCCGCATTGCGAAGGGCGGATGTAGTAAGGCGCCGGGATCAGCACGCCGGCGATGTCGCGCAGTTGAATGGCCTGTTGCATCTGCAGCGTGGCGGCCATGTTATTGCCGGAAAGTCCCATCACCACCTGATGGGCGGGCGCCACCTCCAGCACGGCGTCGAGCACCGCCAGCTGTTCTTCCTTGCTTAGCGCGGCGGCTTCACCGGTAGAGCCGCAGACCACCAGACCGTCGATGCCGGCGTCGAGCAGGTGCCGCGCCAGGCGTTTAACCGCCGGCAGATCGACGGCATCTTGATTGAAAGGGGTAACCATCGCCACCCAAATACCCGAAAATGAGGCCATAAAATATTCCTTCTGTGTGACCGACAGAGAAGCCAGATGAGAAAATTGAAGGCGGGGCGTTGCAGGCCATCCAGTCAGCTCATCTGACGGGACAGCTCGCCCCGGTCAAATGAGCGTCTGTTTCTTCGATGTAACCGCCGCCAAACCGCCAACGGGCAACGCCGGGAGAATCGGTGTATTAACGTTGCGCGGATAGGCCATGGCAGTCTCGTGAAAAGAGGATGTGGGGGTGATAATGAATATTCTTCATCAGGCTGTCAATTTACAACAGATTGATAACATTGTTATTCATGATGGGTGAGGGCAGATGAATTTGGCTAATAAACGACAATCCCCGCGGCGGCGGGGATTGTTTGGCTGGCTCAGCGCGGCGGGCGGGTACCGATGGTGGCGGACCAACTGAAGGTGTCGCCGCTTGGCCGGTAGCGGTTGGCCTTGCGTTCCGCGCGCTCTGCCTTGGCGAGCTTCGCTCTGGCGGCCATGATGCGCGCCACCACTGCATCTTTGACCTTGTGCTGTTCGGCGTTGGTCAGCGGCCGGCCGTGGCTTTTACGCGCTTTGTCCAGCTCGGTTTTGACTTCCCGTTGCTCGCTTTCCGTCATCTCTTTCAACGTCAACTTTTTCATCTTTGCCGCCCGTTCGGTGAAGTTGGCTTTCAGTTTAACGGCGTTATGTGACCGAAAATGTTATGGGCATAACGAAAATGCCCCGTAAGCCCAGGTTACACCTCTTCCAGCAGATCGTCGACAAAGCGTCGCATGCGTTCGGTGCGCTGCTCGGCCATCTGTCGCCCGGCGGCGGTCTGGAAGCCGTCTTGCAGCTTGAAGAGCTTGGTTTCGAAGTGATCCAGGCTGAAACGCTTGTCGTCGTATTGACGATGTTCGGCCCGCGGGTCCGCAGCGTCATACAGCGCGCTGCGCATGCGGCCGCCGATATAGAAGCAGCGGGCTACGCCAATCAGGCCAATGGCGTCGAGACGATCGGCGTCCTGCAGGATCTTCGCTTCCAGCGTTTGCGGGGGGATGCCGGCGGAAAAACTGTGTGCTTCGATAGCGTGGGCCACCGCCGCGATGTCCGCCGGCGACCATTCGAGCCGGGTCAGCGTCAGCGTGGCTTGCTGCGCCGCCATGCGCGAAGCCAGGTGACGCTGCGGCGAATTCTTTTCCACCGCCACGGCGTCATGCAGCAGCACCGCCGCGCAGAGAATGCGCCGGTCGCCGCCTTCCAGCTTGCTGATGCGGCGGCAGTTCTTCCAGACTCGGTGCAGGTGCGCCACATCGTGCGAGCCATCGTCCGAGTCGAGGGTGAGCGGCAGCAGCGTTTGCGCCAGCGTCTGGTAGGGGGAAAACGGCTGTAACAGCTCTTGCGTCAGCGAGGGTAAAGACACGTTCAGCTCCTGTTGGGGGAAATCGGGCAATCAGCATAGCCGCGTCGTAGGTCGAGAGAGTGACAGAAGACGACTATTGTTTACTAAAGTGCAACCTACTATTGTCATAACTGCGGTTTTTGCAGCGAAACAAGCAACCTAGAATAGCCGCATTCCGCCGTCTCCGCCTGGTGAGAGCCTGTGTCCGCGGAGATGGTCGGAATATCCTTATCAGCCATGGGAGAAGAGACATGCCAACCCCTCTTGAGATAGTGCGCGCGACTTACGAAGGCAGTTCCGAAGAAAACGGCCGTAATCTGTTGGCGGCGCTGGCCCCCGATGCCGAGTGGACCGAAGCCGCCGGCTTCCCTTACGCCGGTACTTATATCGGCCCGGAGAATATCATCAAGAACGTGCATCAGCGTTTGGGCAGCGAATGGCAAGGTTACCGCGCCGATGTCGATCACTTTTACGACGCCGGCGACAACGTGATTGCCCAAGGTTTTTATCACGGCACTTACCGGGCCACCGGCAAATCCTTCAGCGCCTCCTTTGCGCATATTTATACGGTGCGCGCCGGCAAGATCGTGAAGTTCGTGCAGATTGTCGACAGCGCTAAAGTGCTGGAAGCGATGCAGCCTTAATCGCCGCTGCGCTTGCCGAATTTGCGGTCAAACTCGCGCCGGTAACCCCGAGCCTTGTTGCGATCGCGGATCCACAAATAGCCGCACACCAGCGCAACCGCTCCCGAGAAGGTGACGTTGCGCATATCCCGGTCATACCAAAACACCAACAGCGCATCCAGCGCAGCAATCAGCGCGATCCATTTGTACATATGGGATTGGCGCCGCGTGGCTGCGTTGAGTCGTTTTAACTGTCTGGCTTCGTCCAACACCGGTTTTTGCTGCATAGCGTTTCGTTATCATCAGGCTGTTCACGCTAAATTAGCAGAATCCTGCCAACTGCCGCAAAGATTAACGCACGCCGTCAGGCGGTTTTCAGCGTTCCCCGGAGTACGCTGAAAATTTATGCGCGGACGCTTGTATTGCTTATCGGGCGTGATAGGTTATTTATTCGCTATTTTCGTGTTTTTATTCAATTGGCGCTGTGTCATCAAGCCGTAGCACTGGGCGGTTAACGTGATGGGTTCGACGTATGCGGCGGTTAACTTCGGCAGGAGAACATGATGAACGATAAGACGGCACGCCCGCAGGATGTGGTTCAACAACAGCTTGACGCCTATAACGCCCGCGATATCGAGGCCTTTATGGCCTGCTGGGCGGATGACGCGCAGTATTACGAACACCCCGACACGCTGCTGGCCAGCGGCAAGGCGGCGATCCGCGAACGGCATCTGGCGCGCTTTCGCGAGCCGAGCCTGTACGGCGAACGGATAAAGCGCATGGCGGTGGGGAATATGGTGGTCGATCAGGAGGTGGTGACGCGCAACTTCCCGCAGGGGCGCGGCAAAATGGATGTCATCGCCATTTACGAAGTGGAACAGGGGCAGATCGCCAAAGCCTGGTTCAAGATCGGCCCCTGCGTGCCGGACGAAGGCGCGCTCTAGCCGCACATTATTGCAACGCCATCACCGCCTCAATTTCCACGCACACCGCAGGTGAGAACAACGCGCTGACCGCCATCAATGAACAGGCCGGCAGCGCGCCGTCGAAATAGTCAAACAGCACCGGGCGCACGCTCGCCAGATCGGCGATGTCGGTCAGAAACACGCTGATTTTAATCAATGCCTTGAGATTGACGCCTTCGCTGGCGGCGATGGTCGCCAATTGCTCGAGGATCTCCTGCGTTTGCTGCGGCGCGCTCAAGCCCTGCGCGTCGGTGGCGAAGGCCGTCAAGCCCGATACGTACAGGCGATCGCCGTGGCGCACGGCGTGCACATAAGGGCCACCCGGCGTAGGCAATTGCGGATAATTAATGCGTTTTAATGATGTCATGGTCAAACCCCGCGCAAGACCGGTTAATAAAATCGACAAACTTGGTTAGGATACTGGAGAAAACGCGGCAAAGCGCCGCACACCGATGATATCTGAGAGAATCATCCCCCCTTTATGTTATACGCCGTCTCTCACGCGAATGTGACAGTGCGGCGCAGATCGGCCACAAGGACGCATGAGACGATGAACCCGCTTTTTACTCCCTACCTGCAGCGCTGGCAATTGGAGCAGGACGGCAAAGCCTTCGAAACCCACAGCAGTCTATTGATGCCGGTGCGTTACCGGGGCGCGGCGGCCATGCTGAAGATCGCCCGCGAGCAGGAGGAGCGCTTCGGCGGGCAGCTGATGTGCTGGTGGCGTGGAGAAGGCGCCGCGCAGGTGCTGGCGTGGCACGACGACGGCATTTTGCTGGAGCGCGCGCAGGGCGAAGGGTCGTTGGCGCAGCTGGTGCGTGACGGCGACGATGAACAAGCCACGCAGATCCTGTGCCGGGCGATCGCCGCCTTGCATGCGCCGCGGGCGGCGCCGTTGCCTGAGCTTATCCCGTTGCAGGAGTGGTTCAGCTCGCTGTGGCCGGCGGCCCAGGCGCACGGCGGCATGCTGCGTCTCAGCGCCACGGCGGCGGCGGAGCTGTTGAGCAGCCCGCGAGAAGAAAGCGTGTTGCATGGGGATATCCACCATGACAATGTGCTGGACTTTGGCGCACGCGGTTGGCTGGCGATCGATCCCAAGCGTTTGTACGGTGAACGAGGCTTCGATTACGCCAACATCTTCTGCAATCCCAACTACGGCGTCGCCACCGATCCGGCCATTTTCCATCGCCGCGTGGAACAGGTGTGCCGGTTGGCCGGGCTGGATCGCCGGCGTCTGCTGCAATGGATCCTGGCCTGGTCGGGGCTTTCCGCCGCCTGGTTCATGGAAGACGGCCAGGCGGCGGACATCGATTTTCGCGTCGCGGAACTGGCGGCGCGCGCGCTGGATCTCACGTTGCCGGACGGCGATTCAGGGTTCATCCTGCCAGTAATCGAGCGAGGCTGAAGGGCGCTGCAGGTAACGCACCTGCTCGCCGTCATTGCCGCGCGCCATCGCCTGGTATTTGCCTGAGTCCGGATACATCACCACTTCCGGCTGTTCGCGCGTGCTGACGGACAGATACTTCAGCGGTGCATCGGAGGTGTTGATGATCTGGTGCGGGTATTCCGGGCCAGGCGGAATGAAAATGACATCTCCGCTGACGATCGGCAGCATTTCTCCGGCCACCCGCAGCGTACCGCTGCCTTCCAGAATGATGAACATTTCCTCCTGAGCGTAGTGAAAATGGTAGGGGCAGGAACGCATGCCCGGCGCCACACAATCGAAGGAGGCGCCCAGCTTGTCCGCGGCAGTGCCGGTGCCGAGACGCGCGCCGACGCTGTCATACAGCGGCGGCCGCCGGTCATGCTTCATCTCTACCTGTTCGACATTGCGTATCAAGCGCTGGGCCAACAGCGCGGCTTTCTCGGTCATAAGCTTCCTTGGTGACGGCGTCACTTATTATGTGAATTGACATTCAGACGACAGAGAAAGTGAAGGCGCCACGGCGCCGCTTGTCAATGTAGACCGCCCGTTACGTCACGGTGGTTCGCCGCGGCAGCGACAGCAGCAGATGTGCGATGGCGCCGCCGACAATGCCCCAGAATGCCGAACCGATGCCGAGCAACGTGACGCCGGAGGCGGTGATGAGGAAGGCGATCAGCGCCGCGTCGCGCTGTTTTTCATCGTGCAGCGCGCGTTGCAGGCTGCCGCCGATGGTGCCGAGCAGCGCCAGCCCGGCGATGGTGTGGATCAAGGCGACCGGCAACGCGCTGAACAGCAGGCCGATGGCGCCGCCGAACAACCCGGCCAATAAATAGAAGCCGCCGGCGGCCACCGCGCCCATATAGCGCCGCTGTGGATCGGGATGCACGTCCGGCCCCATGCAAATCGCGGCGGTAATGGCGGCGATGCACACCGAGAAACCGCCGAATGGCGCCAGCAGCAGCGCGGTCAGCGCCGTCCAGGCGATCAGCGGTGAGGTGGGGACACGGTAGCCCGCCGCCTGCAGCGTAGCGATCCCGGGGGCGTTCTGTGAAGCCATGGTGACCACGAAGAAGGGCACGCCGATGCCGAGCAGCGTCGGCCAGCTGAAATGCGGCGCGATAAACTCCGGCACGGCCACCGCCGGCGCCTGTTGCGCCAGATGGATATCGCCCTGTAGCGCGGCGATCGCCAGCCCAATCGCCAGCGTCAATACGATGGCATAGCGCGGCAGGTAACGGCGGCTGAGCAGATAGGCCAGCCCCATACCGGCGCTGAGGAGGAAATTGAGCTGCAGCGAAGCGAAGGCGTCCAGCCCGAAACGCAGCAGGATCCCCGCCAACATCGCGGCAGAAATCGCCTGCGGAATATAATCCATCAGGCGGGCGAACAGTCCGGTGATGCCGCAGAGCAGGATCAGGCCCGACGCGAAGATGAACACCCCGATAGCCTCATTGATCGGCGTGCCGGGCAGGCTGGTGACCAGCAGCGCCGCGCCTGGCGTCGACCACGCGGTGAGGATCGGGGTGCGATAGTACAGCGAAAGCCCCAGCGAGGTGACGCCCATCGCGATCCCAAGCGTGCTCAGCCAGCCGCCGATCTGCGCCGGTGTGGCGCCTGCGGCGGCGGCGGCCTGGAAAATGATGGCGGCAGAGCTGGTGTAGCCGACCAGAACGGCGACAAAGCCGGCCATGACGGCAGGCAGAGTCAGGTGACGCAGGGTGACGGCAGGGCGCATGAGCAGCTCCAATCGATAATTGTGCGTTATAACGCACGGTAAGAAATCAGCATAGCACCGTGCGCTATAGCGCACAAGCGAGTATAATCGAGCGCGATACGCAGAGGAGAACAGGATGCAGGAACTTGCCGGCCATTTGGCGCACACCCTTCGCACGTTGCGCGCGCAGCGCGGCTGGAGCCTGACGCAGGCGGCAGAATGCACCGGCGTCAGCAAAGCGATGCTTGGGCAGATCGAACGCGGCGAATCCAGCCCGACGGTGGCGACGCTGTGGAAGATCGCCACCGGTTTCAACGTGGCGTTCTCCGCCTTTCTTGAGGCGTCGCCCGCGCAGCAGCAGGCGACGCTGCACCGCTACGGCGAGCTGCCGGTGTACGATCAGAACAACGCCGATATGCGCGTGGTGCCGCTGTTTCCCTACGATCGCCAGCTGGGTTTCGACATGTTCGTCATCGATCTCGCGCCGGGCGCGCTCAGCGAATCGTCGCCCCATGAGCCGGGCGTGATCGAGCATGTGATCGTGATCAGCGGCCGATTAGAATTGGCGATAGACGGCGAGTGGCACAGCCTGGCGGCCGGCGAAGCGATGCGCTTTCAGGCCGATCGGCCACACGCCTACCGCAACGCCGGTTCACACACGGTGCGCATTCACGATCTGATCCACTATCCTCAATCCTGACTCAACGCGGCGGCCGCGGGCTTTGACTCCGCGCCGCCAAACGCCTACCTTGTTGAAAATGACTCTTATTTCACAGGCTGTCGCCCATGACGAGGCGGCGTTGCAGCCGACTCAAAAGGAGCTTGATTTTGCCGGTCACCAATCGACGTCAGTTTATTAAACTCAGTGCGCAAACCGCAGGAGCCGTATTCGCGATGACTTCATTACCCAACAGTATCCGCCTGGCGATGGCGGCGGAGGGCGGCGCGGCCGCCGGCGATGAATTCCTGTGGCTGGAAGAGCTGCAGGGTAAAAAAGCGCTGCACTGGGTGCAGCAGGAAAATCAACGCACTACCGCGCGCTTCGCCCAGGGCGAAGACTTTCAGCGCATTGAGCGCGAGGTCCTGGATATCCTCAATAAAGACACTCAGATCCCGTGGGTGAGCAAACGCGGCGAGTTCTATTACAACTTCTGGCAGGATAAAGCCAACCCGCGTGGCCTGCTGCGGCGCACTACGCTGGACGAGTATCGCAAGGCCAAACCGGCCTGGGAGACGGTGCTGGATATCGATGCGTTGGGCAAAGCCGAGGGCAAGGATTGGGTCTATCAGGGTTCGCAACCGCTGGCGCCGGAATATCGCTACTGCCTGATGCAACTGTCGCCGGACGGCGGTGACGCCACCGAAATCCGCGAATTCGATCTGGTGGCCAAACGCTTCGTCAAAGACGGCTTCAACGTGCCGGTGGCGAAAAGCCGGGTCTCCTGGGTCGATCGGGACACGCTGTTCATCGCCACCGACTTCGGCCCCGGCTCGATGACCCAGTCCGGCTACGCGCGCATCGCCAAACGCTGGCGGCGCGGCACGCCGCTGAGCGCGGCCGAAACGCTGTACGAAGCGCAGCCCGAGGACATGGCGGTCTTCGCCTATCACGATCGCACGCCGGGCTTTGAACGCGATTTCGTCGGCCGCAGCCTGGACTTCTATCGCCGTGACTATTTCTTGCTGGCTCAGGACGGCCGGCAGAAAAAAATCGACATCCCGGCCGACGCCGAGTTGGATACGCATCGGGAATGGCTGCTGATCAAACCGAGCAGCGATTGGGACGTGGGCGGCAAGCGCTATCCGTCCGGCTCGCTGCTGGCGGCCAACTTCGATGACTATCTGGCGGGCAAGCGCGAGCTGCAGCCGCTGTTTACCCCGACGGCGGAGCAGGCGCTGAGCGGCTACAGCGGCACCCGCGATCATCTGATCCTCAGCATCATGGATAATGTGGTCAACCGGCTGGAGGTGCTGACGCCGCAGGGCGGCAGCTGGCAACGTCGCCCGCTGGGCAACCCCGGCGCCATCAGCACCATTTCCGCCGGCGGCATCGACGACGAGAGCAACGCCTATTTCCTGACCGTCAGCGGGTTCCTGCAACCGACCTCGCTATATATGGGCAACCTCGACGGCGGGGAAGCGACGCTGCTGAAACAGGCGCCGCAGGACTTTGACGCCGCCGGCTATCAGGTCAGCCAGCATTACGCGCGCTCCAAGGACGGCACCCGCGTGCCGTATTTCCAGATCGCCGCCAAAGATCTCAAGCTGGACGGCAGCACGCCGACGCTGCTGTACGGCTACGGCGGGTTTGAAGTGCCGCTGTTGCCG
This sequence comes from Serratia sp. X3, assembly GCF_014982455.1. Taxonomy (NCBI): domain Bacteria; kingdom Pseudomonadati; phylum Pseudomonadota; class Gammaproteobacteria; order Enterobacterales; family Yersiniaceae; genus Serratia; species Serratia sp. X3. The sequence goes on along the minus strand of NZ_JADCNB010000001.1, from coordinate 1,450,190 downwards.
GGCTATCTCGGCGGCAAGGCGCCGGCCTGGCTGGAGCGCGGCGGGGTGTATGTGGTGGCCAACATCCGCGGCGGCGGCGAGTATGGTCCGGCGTGGCATCAGGCGGCGCTCAAGCAGCATCGTCATCGCGCCTATGAGGATTTCGCCGCCGTGGCCGAAGACCTGTTCGCGCGCAAGGTGACTTCGGCGCCGCATCTCGGCGCGCGCGGCGGCAGCAACGGCGGCCTGCTGGTAGGCAATATGCTGACGCTGTATCCGCAGCTGTTCGGCTGCATCGTCTGCGAAGTGCCGCTGTTGGACATGCAGCGCTATACCCAACTCTCCGCCGGCGCGTCGTGGATCGCGGAATACGGCGATCCGAGCAAGCCGGAGCAGTGGGCCTATATCAAAACCTTCTCGCCGTACCACAATATTCAGGCGAAAACGGCCTATCCGCCGGTGCTGTTCTATACCGCCACCAGCGACGATCGGGTCAACCCGGCCCACGCGCGCAAAATGGCGGCGCGCATGCAGGCGATGGGGTATCAGCAGGCTTACTTCTACGAAAATACCGAGGGTGGGCACAGCGCCGCCGCCGACAAGCAACAGGCGGCGTTCCACAGCGCGCTGGTGAGCGAATTCATGTGGGCCAACCTGAGCGGCAAGCGCAAGCCAGCGTAAACACGTTTCTTGCGGGCATAAAAAAACGCCGGGGGTTAACCCCGGCGTTTCTACTTACGCTCAATCCGTAGGCACTCAGTGGGCCGCCGTGGCTTCCTGCGCTTTCTGATTCAGGTCTTCGCTGGTGTCCAGCGTCATGCGGTACAGTTTCGGCGCGGTCAGCATCATCAGGATGGCGATGACGGCGGTGGCGATGCCGATTTGCATAAACACATGGCTGTAGATGGCCAGCGAAGCGTGCGCGTCGTTGATGTCGCTCGGGACGGCGGTCAGACCGGCGACTTTACCGGCGATCAGCGCCGCGGCGGCGGTGGTCAGGAACCAGGAGCCCATGATGAAGCCCATCAGACGCTGCGGCACCAGCTGCGCCACCATCGCCAGGCCCAGACCGGAAATCATCAGCTCGCCGATGCTCTGCAGCGCGTAGCTCAGGATCAGCCAGTTGACCGACACGATGCCCTGTTCGTTGGCGAAGCTGGCGCCCCATGGCAGCACCAGGAAGGCGCAGGAGCACAGGATCATGCCGAAAGCGAACTTGTGCGGCATCGGCAGGCGATCGCCCATCTTGTTATACAACGCGGCCAGAATCGGGCTGGCGAGCATGATCCAGAACGGGTTCAGCGCCTGGTACTGCTCCGGCTCGAAGGCGACGCCGAAGATGCTGTGCTCCACGTTGTGGATGGCGAAGAAGTTCAGCGACGTCGGCATCTGGCTGTACAGCACGAAGAACACCACCGCTTCCAGCATCAGCAGGAAGGCGACGATCATTTTACGGCGTGCGGCGCCATGCAGGGCGAAGGCTTCCTTAGCGAACACGATCACGATCCCGGCGGAGATGAAGGCCAGCGCCCAGCGCGCGATCACCTGGTTGTGCAGCAGCCAGCTGGACACGGCGACCAACGCCACGATGCCGACCAGCACCATCAGCAGTTTCGGCAGATGCAGCGGCTTGAAGTCAGGCCTGGAGCCGTTTTTCTTCACCCACTTGTGGCACATCATAAAGTTGACCAGGGTGATCAGCATGCCGACCACGCTCAGGGAGAACGCCACGCTCCAGCCGTACTTCGCCGCCAGCCACGGGGTAGCCAGCATGGAGAAGAAGGAACCGATGTTCACCGACATGTAGTACATGGTGAAGGCGCCGTCGATACGCGGGTCGTCTTTCTCATAGCAGGTGGAGAGCAGGGAGGACGGGTTAGCCTTGAACAGGCCGCTGCCCACGGCAATGGTCGCCATGCCCAGGTAGACCCAGAAGATGTTGTGGCCGGAGTAGGCCACCATGGCGTAACCGGCGGCCAGCACCAGCGCGCCGAGCACGATCACGCGTTTGGCGCCCAGCACCTTGTCGCCCAGCCAGCCGCCAATGGCGACGAAGCCGTATACCAGGGCGCTGAAAGAAGAGAACAGGGTGATGGAGTCGGCTTCGCTCAGACCGAGCATCTTGACCAGATAAACCGCCATGATGCCTTGCAGGCCGTAATAGCCGAAGCGCTCCCACAGTTCGATCGAGAAGATCAGATAGAATGCTTTCGGTTGTTTGAACGCGTTAAGGCTCACGCTCTCCTGGTGTTGGTTGTTTGCTGTTGACACGGGTACCTCTGTTTTTTCGCAGCCCGTCTTTAGGGGACGGGAAAGTACAAAAGTTGATGCGGAACGGCATCCTTTTGCGTTGTTATAGGATGGGGACGGCGGTTAATGTTCACTATCTTTGTCAACGTGGCAAGCAGTTTGTCATATTCGGTTACATTTAACGCCGGCAGGATTATGCCGCGATGTTGCAAATGTTATGCAGTATTAACTTTCGGCTTTTAATGGTTTATCGATTTTTTGTTTTGACTAAAAGCTATACGAATTTTAAACAGTGATATATTCTGCTGAATTGCTATTTTTTAGCGCATCAGTGTACGTGAGGTTATTAATCCGTTGGAATGTTGTGTATATGGCGCGATTTGTAAAATTATAGAAATTCAGGAAAACGGAACTGGCATTTGTGAACGCCTTGTGATCCTGAAAGCGTGACGTTCACCGCAATTTTCGACTAATTTTTTGCTTGAAAATAACGCTGCGATGGGTTTCTTACTGAAAACCGCGATAACGCCGGGGTTACTGCTGCGCGATATCACATTTTCGATAAAAAAGCGGCGTTGGCGAGGGAAGAGGAGGCGGCGGGTGCGGTTTGCCGCACCCAACGGACTCAGGATTCCGGATAAACCTTTTCTTTATATTCGCACAGGTCTTCGATGATGCAGGAGCCGCAGCGCGGTTTGCGCGCGATGCAGGTGTAGCGTCCGTGCAGGATCAGCCAGTGATGGCAATCAACCTTGAATTCGGCGGGCACCACCTTCAACAGCTTCTCCTCCACCTGATCGACGTTCTTGCCCGGCGCAAAGTGGGTGCGGTTGCACACCCGGAAGATATGGGTGTCCACGGCGATGGTCGCCCAGCCGAAGGCGGTGTTGAGCACCACGTTGGCGGTTTTGCGGCCAACGCCCGGCAGCGCCTCCAGCGCGGCGCGATCTTCCGGCACTTCGCCGCCGTGCAGCTCCAGCAGCATGCGGCAGGTCTTGATCACGTTTTCGGCCTTGCTGTTGAACAGACCGATGGTCTTGATGTACTCCTTGACGCCATCAACCCCCAGCGCCAGCATGGCGGCGGGGGTGTTGGCGACCGGATAGAGTTTGGCGGTCGCCTTGTTGACGCTCACGTCGGTGGCCTGCGCAGACAGCAATACCGCGATCAGCAGCTCAAACGGCGTGGTGTACACCAGTTCGGTGGTCGGGTGCGGATTGTTGTCGCGCAGCCGGGTCAGAATTTCCAGTCTCTTCTGCTTGTTCATCAGGCCTTCTCAGCACGTCCTTGTTCAAGCAGCGTTTCCGCCGCCACGGCGCGGGCTTTGCGCGCCTTCATTCTTTCGTCTATCAGATACTTGACCGCCAACAGCAGGCCCAGGCCGATAAAGGCGCCTGGCGGCAGCATGGCCAGCAGGAACGGGCTGTCGAAGTGCACCACTTCGATGCGCAGCGATTTGGCCCAGCCGCCCAGCAGTTGATCGGCGCCGTCAAACAGCGTGCCATTGCCCAGCAGTTCGCGCATTGAACCCAGCGTCACCATGACGCCGGTGGCGCCGAGGCCGATGGCCATGCCGTCCAGCGCCGAGAGGCCGACCGGTTTCTTGGCGGCCACCGCTTCGGCGCGGCCCACGACGATGCAGTTGGTCACGATCAACGGAATAAAAATGCCGAGCGACTGATACAGACCGAAGGCATAGGCGTTGATCAGCATCTGCACGATGCTCACCACCGCGGCGATGATCATGACGTAGATCGGAATACGCACTTCGCTTGGCACCCAGCGGCGCACCGCGGAGATGGAGGCGTTGGTGAGCGTCAGCACCAGCGTGGTGGCCAGCCCCAGGCCCAGCGCGTTGGTGACGGTGGAGGTCACCGCCAGCAGCGGGCACATGCCCAGCAGCTGCACCAGGGCGGAGTTGTTCTTCCACAACCCCTGGACGATCAATTCTTTGGCTTCACTCATTCGCTGGCTCCACACGCAGGTAAGCTTTCAAGTTTAGGCGGCAGCGTTTCCATATACAACGCCGTGCGGCGCACCGCATTGACCACCGCACGCGGGGTGATGGTGGCGCCGGTGAATTGGTCGAACATGCCGCCGTCTTTCTTCACCGCCCAGCGTTTGTCGTCCGGGCCGTCGATTTTCTTGCCGCTGAAGAAGGAAATCCAGTCGGAAATGCGCAGTTCGATCTTGTCGCCCAGCCCCGGGGTTTCATGGTGTTCAATCACTCGGGTGCCGAGTACCGTGCCGTTGAAATCGGCGCCGACCAGCAGCTTGATGGCGCCGGAGTAACCGTCCGGCGCGGTGGCTTCCAGCGCGGCGGCGGTCGGTTGCCCGTTTTTGCGCGCCAGGTATAAACGGTGTGGCGCGCCGTCGCCCAGCGCCGGATCGCTAACCAGGAAACATTCGTTCTGCATGACGTTGTCGTAATTTTCCGGCGGCACCACCTGATCGAGCAGGGCTTTTTGCTGCAGCGCCGCCTGATGCGCGATGGTGGTTTTCGTCAGGGCGTAGACCACGGCGGTGAGGCCGGTGGTGACCGCCGCAAACACCGCCAGCGTGGTGCCGTGCTTTCTCATGGAATTCAGCATGGCGGCTCCTTAGCGATGGCCGTACACGCGCGGCTGCGTGTAGTGGTCGATTAACGGGACGGTGATGTTGGCGAGCAGCACGGCGAAGGCCACGCCGTCAGGGTAGCCGCCATAAACGCGGATCAGCCAGACCAGCACGCCGATCAGCGCGCCGTAGATTAAACGGCCCTTCGGCGTGGTGGAGGCGCTGACCGGGTCGGTGGCGATAAAGAACGCGCCCAGCATGCTGGCGCCGGAGAACAGGTGGATCAGCGGCGAAGCCTGATGCGCCGGATCGAGCCACCAGGCCAGACCGGAGCAGAAGGCGATGGCGGCCAACATGCTGAAGGGGATCTGCCAGTGGATCAGGCGGCGCGCCAGCATAAACAGGCCGCCGGCCAGAAAGCCGAGGTTGACCCACTGCCAGCCGATGCCCGCCAGCGCGCCGCCGAACAGCGGCTGCTGCAACACCTGTTCAACGCTGTGGCCGCTGCGCAAACCGGTTTTGAAGCCGTCGAGCGGCGTCGCCTGGCTGATGCCGTCAACGCCCATCTGCAATTCGTGCAGCGTCGCGCCCTGAGCGGTATGGCCGCTGAAAATGGCCAGCAGCGTGTCGTGGAACGATAGCGCGGTGGCGCGCAGCTCATCCGGCGGCAACCAGCTGGTCATCTGCACCGGGAAGGAGATCAGCAGCACCACGTAACCGACCATCGCCGGGTTGAACGGGTTCTGCCCAAGGCCGCCGTACAGCTGTTTGGCGATGACGATGGCGAAGAAGGTGCCGATGACGATCATCCACCACGGGGCCAGCGGCGGCAGGCTGATGCCGAGCAGCAGCGCGGTCAGCAGTGCGGAGTTGTCCGCCAGCCGGCTGCGCACCGGCAGCTTGCGCAGCCTGAGGATCGCGCCTTCTGCGGCCAGCGCGACGATCGCCGCCAGCGCCACCTGAATCAGCACCCCGTAACCGAAGAACCAAATCTGTGCTGCGATGCCGGGAATGCAGGCCAACATTACCCACAGCATAATGCGGCTGGTGCTTTGCTGGTTGTGGGTGAACGGCGAGCTGGCGATGTGTAAGCCTTTGGCGGCTGTGGGTGATACCGGCCTGAACTTCATAGAGTAACGATACCTTCTGCGCCGCGCCTGCGGCAGTTTCGATGCGCCGAATTGCGGGCGCGGCAAAAATAATAGCCGAGCATTCTACCTGATTCGATGCGAGGGTAATACGCCTTAATGATAGGGGTATTCGGCTTTTCGCACCCGTTGAGATCGGCGTGGCGCGATTTGATTTTTTTTTGGCCGGAAAATGGGCTAACGTGAGGAATTGTCTGTGGAACTTGTGCCGCTATCGCCCCTGAGAAATGGGGTAACCGTATGAATGAAAAATCATTTTTGTCCAGATTTCCGCACAAAATAACAACTTTCACATAATACGTGTAGGTTACTATCGCGAACATTATTGAGTCAGTGAATCCATAATAATGACAAATGAAGACATTTTTTTTATTGAAGAGCTAATTGAGTGGGTGGAGATACATCTGGAGAAACGGCCAAACCTGGATGAAGTCGCGCGTATTTCGGGCTACTCCAAGTGGCATCTGCAGCGTAAATTCAAGCGTATTACCGGCATTCAACTCGCCACCTATATCCGTTCGCGCATCCTGACGCGCGCCGCGGTGGCGCTGCGCATCACCCGTCGCTCCATCATCGACATCTCCGATGAGCTGGGCTTCGACTCGCAGCAGACCTTTACTCGCATGTTCAAGCAGCGCTTCGGCACCACGCCCAATCGCTACCGCTCAATGGAGCACTGGGACGTGAAAAACCTGATGCCGCGCTTTAACTTCGAAGCCAGCTACGGCGCGGGATATTATCCGGAAGTGAAGCGGCTGACGCTGCCCGAGATGCAGCTGGTCGGCTTCTCGCGCCGGCTGGATTTCGCCTCCGAACAAGAGCTGGAGTACGCGTCCTGCATGGCGATGAAGGACGAGATTTTTAATGACTTCTTCAAGGGGTTGCACGTCGACTGCCGGCGAATTTACAGCATCTATTGCCCGCAGGCCGGGGAAGGCGACGAGCTGTCGTCCACGCTGGTGATGGCGGTCGATCCTGAACATAAAAAGGACATTCTTTCCAATCATCAGATAGACACCATCCATCTGCCGAGCCGCGAGTTTATCTCCATCAACCATAAGGGCACGGCGAAGGAGTGTCTGCAGTTTTTCGGTTATCTGGTGTCGCATGTGATGCCGGGGCTGAAGGATAAGGTGCGCGGCAGTATGGAAATGGAGATCATTCAAACCAAAGAGTGGAACCCGGAGTCCAAACTGCGTCAGATTGAGGTGGACTACACCTATCTGATCTCTATCGATTAAACGGCGCCCGGCGTAGGCCAGGCGCCGCCGTCATCATTTGTCTTCCGTTTCCGCCGCCAGCGATTCTCTGGCGGCTTTTTTGGCTTTGGCGCGGGCGATAGCCGCCGCGACCGCCGCCTTGCGCGGATCGTCTTCGGCGGCAGCCGGAGCCGGTTCTGTCTCGGCAGGAGCGTCCGCCTGCTGCGCCGCTTTCTTGGCTTTAGCGCGGGCGATAGCCGCCGCGACCGCCGCCTTGCGCGGATCTTCTTCGGCGACAGCCGGAGCCGGTTCTGTCTCGGCAGGAGCGTCCGCCTGCTGCGCCGCTTTCTTGGCTTTGGCGCGGGCGATAGCCGCCGCAACCGCCGCCTTGCGCGGATCGTCCTCGGCGGCAGCCGGAGCCGGTTCTGCCTCAGCCGGAGCGCCTGCCTGCTGCGCCGCTTTCTTGGCCTTCACGCGAGCCAGGGCGGCGGCGACCGCCGCTTTACGTGGATCGTCCACTGCCGCGGCAGGGGCGGTGATGTCTGCGGCCGGTGCCTCTTTGCGCGCCTTCACGCGGGCCAGCGCCGCGGCCACGGCGGCCTTACGCGCGTCGTCGCCGGAGGTTGCCGGCGAGGCTTGTTCCGCTTCGTCCGCCAACTGGGCGCGCCGTTCACGCGCCTGCGCTTTACGCGCTTCGCGGGCGGCGATCATCTCGCTGTTGTCAGGCTGCTGGCCGTCGACCGGCGTAACCGCCGCTTCGGCATTCTTGCTGCGTACGCGCGCCAGTGCGGCCTGTACCGCCCCCTGATCGTCGTCGGTCAGTTTGACGGCGGCCTTTTTGTGCCGCTCTTCGCGCGCCAGTTTCTCGCGCTCCAGACGCGCCAGCTTGGCCTCGTAACGCGCCTTGGCCTCGGCGGTGCGCGCCGCTTCCAAATCGATAGCCTTGATTTCGGCCTTTTCCTGCCGGTAGTACTGCACCAGCGGAATGTTGCTGGGGCAGACGAACGCGCAGGCGCCGCATTCGATGCAGTCGAACAGGTTATGGTTGCGCGCCTTGTCGTGCTCCTGCCCGCGGCTGAACCAGTACAGCTGTTGCGGCAGCAGCCCGGCAGGGCAAGCGTCCACGCACAGGCCGCAGCGGATGCAGGATTGCTCCGGCTCTTGCGGCGTCATTTCATCGACCGTCGGCGCCAGAATGCAGTTACTGATCTTGACGATCGGCACGTTCAGCGCGGGCAGGGTAAAGCCCATCAGCGGGCCGCCCATCACCACCATCTGCTGCGCCTGCGGACGGAAACCGACGAAGTCAAGCAGGTGCTGCACCGGCGTGCCGATGCGCGCCCACAGGTTGCCAGGGCGCTCGACCGCCTCGCCGGTCAGGGTCACCACGCGCTCAATCAACGGTTCGCCGTCGACGATCGCCCGCTTGATGGCGAAGGCGGTGCCGACGTTTTGCATCAGCACGCCGATAGCGGAGGAGTGCTTGCCGTGCGGCACTTCCTTGCCGGTCAAAATCTTGGTCAGCTGCTTGGCGCCGCCGGACGGGTATTTGGTGGGGATGACGCGCAGGGCAATGCCGGACTGGCCGCGCAACGCCTGTTTCAGCGCCGCGATCGCCTCCGGCTTGTTGTCTTCAATGCCGATCAGCGTGACCTTGGGCTGCAGAATGTGTTGCAGGATCTGCGTGCCTTCAACGATCTGATCGGCATGTTCCTGCATCAGGCGATCGTCGGCGGTGATGTAAGGCTCGCACTCGGCGGCGTTGAGGATCAGCGTTTCCACGCCGCTCATGCCGCCTTGCAGTTTACTGGCGGTCGGGAAACCGGCGCCCCCCAGACCGGCGATGCCGGCCTGATGAATACGTTGAATCAGCTCCGCGGCGGGCGATTGGCGGTAATCCGCTACCGGCTCGCGCTCGCACCAGCGGTCTTCGCCGTCTGCCTCGATAATCACGCACAGCTCCGACAGCCCGGAAGGGTGAGCGGTGATGTGCGGCGTGATGGCGCTAACGGTGCCCGAGGTCGGGGCGTGCACCGGCACGGTGCGCCCGCGGCCGACGGTCAGCGGCTGCCCTTTCAACACTCGATCGCCGGCGTTGACGCACAGTTCGCCTTCCGGCCCCAGATGCTGCTGCAGCGGAATGATAAAGGTTTTGGGCAGAGGGGCGACACGCAGCGGCGCGCCGCTCGACTGAGTCTTCATTTCCGGTGGATGGATCCCGCCGTCGAAATCCCAGATCCGGTCTTTTTTAAAGGCGGCGAACAGATTAAGCATGTTGCTCCACGTGGATCACTTGCACCGGGATCGTCTTCATGTCCCACTTCCAGTTGGCGGTGGTGGTGGCGACCGGTCTCATTTCAATACAGTCGGTAGGGCAAGGGGCGACGCACAGATCGCAGCCGGTACAGAGGTCGGTAATGACGGTATGCATGGCGCGGGTGGCGCCGACGATGGCGTCAACCGGGCAAGCCTGAATGCACTTGGTGCAGCCGATGCAGTTGGCCTCGTCGATATAGGCCACTTTACGCTCCGGCTCGGCGGCGGCTTCGCTGCCCAGCGGCTGCGGCTCCACGTTGAGCAGCTCCGCCAGTTTCAGCATCACCTGTTCGCCGCCCGGCGCGCATTTATTGATCATCTCGCCGTTGGCCACCGCCTCGGCATAGGGGCGGCAGCCGGGGTAGCCGCACTGGCCGCACTGGCTCTGCGGCAGGATCGCGTCGACCTGCTCGGCGACCGGATCCTCTTCCACTTCAAAACGGCGCGCGGCGTAGCCCAGCACCAGTCCGAACAGCAGCCCGAGCGCGCTCAAGGCCGCGATAGCTATCCACAACGCAGTCATTAGAATTTCACCAGCCCGGTAAAGCCCATAAAGGCCAACGACATCAGCCCGGCGGTGATCAGTGCGATCGAGGAGCCGCGGAACGGCGCCGGCACGTCGGCCACCGCCAGACGTTCGCGAATGGCGGCGAACAGCACCATCACCAGCGAGAAACCGGCGGCGGCGCTGAAACCGTAAACGGCGGACTGCAGGAAGTTATAACCGAGGTTGACGTTAAGCAACGCCACGCCCAGCACCGCGCAGTTGGTGGTGATCAGCGGCAGGAAGATGCCCAGCAGGCGATAGAGCGCCGGGCTGGTCTTGCGCACCACCATCTCGGTGAACTGCACCACCACGGCGATCACCAAAATGAAGGAGAGCGTGCGCAGATACACCAGATCCAGCGGAACCAGAATAAAGGTGTTGATCACCCAGGCGCTGACGGAGGCCAGCGTCATGACGAAGGTGGTGGCCATTCCCATGCCGATGGCGCTTTCCAGCTTCTTGGAAACGCCAAGGAACGGGCACAGGCCAAGAAACTTCACCAGAACGAAGTTGTTCACCAGTACGGTGCCGACAAACAGGAGCAGGTATTCGGTCATTGCGATGCCTAAAAAAATAAAAGCCGCCTATTATCGGGAATCGGCGGCCGGACGACAACATATGAATCGCAGGGGTATTGCCTTTTTTGGTGAAAATTTACACAAATTACCCAATAAAACGTGCTGCAATCGCCGTTAACGTTCGGTAAAGGTCCCTTTGACCCGCTGCGAACGCTTGATGTAAGGCACCAGCAGCGCCGCCATCAGCAGCGGCCAGCCGAGGCTGCGCACCGCCACTTCATCCGGCACCGGCGCGAAGGCGAAGGCTTTCACCGCCAGGATCACCGTGATCAGCAGCCATAACAAGAACAGTTTAGGGAAGCGCTGCGACCGCTGGCAAAACAGAAACACCAGCCACAGGGTGAAGCCCCACATCAAGAGCGTGGTCAGCACCGAAAAGTACCATTGCAGGGTAAACGCCTGGGCGTTGGTCAACAGATAGTCGCGCGACTCGGGCATGAAGATCGCCATGGCGTACAGGAGCAGCATCAGGCTGGCGCTGAGCAGGGTGACGATCAGATAGGCCAGCGGGGCCAGCAACCAACCGCCGATACGAGAGTATTCAGCTTGAGACATAAAACGGCTTCCTGATTGAATCGGGGATCACAGGCGGCATAGCTTAGCGGGTAATACCGGCTTCGTCATCCCTATCAACCGGATAGCCCGGCGTCGCGGGGCCGGGCCGCACGTTTGGCTACTCCGACCCCGCTTCGAATTAACATCTCATTTACTTCTTGTTCCAGCCGGCCGCATGGTGTCAAATCGAAAGGGTCTGTCGTGAGCCTGCAAGAGGAAATCCCATGGCTGAGAAAATTCGTGTCGGGCTGGTCGGTTACGGCTACGCCGGCAAAACCTTTCATGCGCCGTTGATCGCCGGTACGCCGGGCCTGGAACTGGCCGCCGTTTCCAGCAGCGATGCCGGTAAAGTGCGCGCGGACTGGCCGTCGATGACGGTGGTGGGCGATGCGCAGGCGCTGTTCGCCGATCCGGCCCTCGATCTGATCGTGATTCCTACCCCCAACGATACCCATTTCCCGCTAGCGCAACAGGCGCTGGCCGCCGGCAAGCACGTGGTAGTGGACAAACCGTTTACCGTGACATTGTCACAAGCCCAGGCGCTGCAGCAGCAGGCGCAGCAGAGCGGTTTGCTGTTGTCGGTGTTCCACAACCGTCGCTGGGACAGCGATTTCCTGACCCTCAAAGCGCTGCTGAACGACGGTTCGTTGGGCGAGGTGGTGTACTTCGAGTCGCACTTCGATCGTTTTCGGCCACAGGTGCGTCAGCGCTGGCGCGAACAGGGCGGCGTCGGCAGCGGCATCTGGTTCGATTTGGGGCCGCATCTGCTCGATCAGGCGCTGCAACTCTTCGGCAAACCCGAGCGGCTGTTTGTCGATCTGGGTGAGCTGCGGCCGGGGGCGCAGGCGGTGGACTATTTCCACGCGCTGTTGAGCTATGGCGATCGCCGTGTGGTGCTGCACGCCAGCATGCTGGCGGCGGCGGAGAGCCCGCGTTACGTGGTGCACGGCACCCGCGGCAGCTATGTCAAATACGGCCTGGATCCGCAGGAAGACCGGCTGAAGGCCGGCGAACGCTTGCCGCAGGCCGACTGGGGCTATGACATGCGCGAGGGTGTGGTGACGCTGTCACGCGGTGACCTGCTGGCGGAACAGCCGCTGCTCACTATTCCCGGCAACTACCCGGCTTATTACGCGGCGGTGCGCGACGCGATTGCCGGCATAGGCGAAAACCCGGTGCCGGCCGCCGACGCGATCGCGGTGATGGCATTGATCGAACTGGGGCTGGAATCGGCCCGGCTGCAGCAGGCGCTGCCGGTGGTCTGATCCCGCCCACTTTTCTGTGGCCCGGCGCAACGTCGGGCCTTTTTATGACTCTACGTGCAAGGAAATTCGTTTCATGTCCTGGTTGCAGCGTTTGCGCATTGATAAATTTTTGCTGGTTCTGATTTTGGTGGTGATCGTCGCCTCGCTGTTCCCCTGCGAAGGCATCTGGAAAACCTTCTTTGAACACCTGACCACCGCCGCCATCGCGCTGCTGTTCTTTATGCACGGCGCCAAGCTGTCGCGTGAGGCAATCGTCGCCGGCATGAGTCACTGGAAGCTGCATCTGCTGGTGTTCCTCAGCACCTTTGCGCTGTTCCCGCTGCTCGGGCTGGCGATGAACCTGTTGGTGCCGGGCATCATGACGCCGACGGTCTATCTCGGCTTCCTCTATCTGTGCGCGCTGCCGGCCACGGTGCAGTCGGCCATCGCCTTTACCTCGGCGGCGGGCGGCAACGTGGCGGCAGCGATCTGCAGCGCCTCGGCGTCGAGCATTCTTGGCGTGTTCCTGTCGCCGCTGCTGGTGGGCGCGTTGATGCATACCCAGGGCGGCAATACCGACGTGCTGCACGCCATCGGTTCGATCATTCTGCAATTGATGGTGCCGTTCGTGATCGGCCACCTGGCGCGGCCATTGATCGGCAAGTGGATCGACCGCCATCGCAAACTGATTAACCTGACCGACCGTTCGTCGATCCTGCTGGTGGTGTATACCGCGTTCAGCGCGGCGGTGGTGGAAGGGATTTGGCACCGTATCGACGGCTGGTCGCTGCTGACCATCCTGGTGATGTCGCTGGTGCTGCTGACGGTGGTGCTGGTGATCAACACCTATGCAGCGCGCTGGCTGGGCTTTAACACCGCCGATGAAATCACCATCGTCTTCTGCGGTTCGAAAAAGAGCCTGGCGAACGGCATCCCGATGGCCAACGTGCTGTTCCCGGCTGCGGCGGTGGGCGCGATGGTGCTGCCGCTGATGATTTTCCACCAGGTTCAGCTGATGGTGTGCGCGGTGCTGGCGCAGCGCTATGCGCGTAAAACCGCGAAACAGCGGGCCGAGGCGGAGGCGCTGGCGGCCAAATAGGCCGCAGGCCGCTAACGGTGGCCCAGCGCGTCGAGCAGAAAGTCGGCACGCTCGTCCGGTGAGGCGCGCGGCAGTTCTTGCAGCTGATAGCCATAGCGGCGATAGACGGCCACCATCGCCCGGTAGGTCAGCTCGGCTTCGGCGAAAGATTGTTTTCTTTCGCTGTCCTGCGCATAGATCGCTTGCCACGGCGGGGCGATGAACACCCTTTCGGCATAGCGAAAGGCGCCGATCGCCGCCGTCAAATGCGCGGGGATCGATAATCCGCACAGCGTCAGGTAACCGGCGATATCCGGCAGGCCGCGATCGAAGAACCAGCATGTTGCGCCCGTCGCTTCGCCCCATGAGCGCAGTTCCCAATCGAGCATCCGCTCGGCGAAGGCCTGGCGATCGCCCCACGGCAGCGCATGGCCGCCGATACTCATCTGATCCTGAATAATCGCCCGGCCGGCTTCCTGCGAGTGCGGAAAGCCGCGGCGATGAAGAACGTCGATGAGCGTGCTTTTACCCGAACCCGGGCCGCCGGTCAGCACGATGCGGCGTGTTTTGTCAGACATGCGAAATTCCTCTCTTGCAGCAGAGTCATGGGGTAACACAGCGATAAAGACGAGCAGTCGGAAGAAGACGGCGGGGAGAGGGATGAGAAGAAGGCGCCGTTTGGCGCCTGGGAGGATTTAGCCCTGAACTTTGGCGCGCAGCGCCTGTTTTTCCTGCTCGCTGAGGAAGGCCAGCTTCAGGCCGTTTTCCTGCGCGGTGCGGATTTCTTCCGGCGTCAGCCCGGCCTGCGGCGCGGCGACGCGGTATTCATGCTCGATCTCGATGCCCTGAACCGCCGGATCGTCGGTGTTGATCGACGCCAGCACGCCGTGGCGCAGGAAGGTGGCCAGCGGATGCTGCGCCAGCGACGGCACGGTGCTGGTCTGGATGTTGGAGGTCAGGCAGGATTCGATGCCGATGCCGTGTTCCGCCAGGAAGTCCATCAGCGCCGGATCTTCGACCGCTTTCACCCCGTGGCCGATACGTTCGGCGCCCAGCTCGCGGATCGCCTGCCAGATGCTTTCCGGGCCGGCGGCTTCGCCCGCGTGCACGGTGATGCGCAGGCCGGCGTCGCGGGCGCGGTTGAAGTGGCTGAGGAACAGGCTGCCGGGGAAGCCCAGCTCATCGCCCGCCAAATCCAGCGCGGTAATACCGTCGCGGTGCGCCAGTAATCCTTCCAGTTCCTGCAGACAGGCGGCTTCACCGAAGGTGCGGCTCATGATGCCGATCAGGCGAATGTCGATGTCACGATCGCGGCAGCCCGAACGGATCCCGTCGATCACCGCTTCCACCACGCCGGCGACGGGCAGTTGATGCTTCATCGCCATGTAGTAAGGGGAGAAACGCAGCTCGGCATAGTGCAGGCCGGCGTTGGCGGCGTCCTCGACGTTTTCGTATGCCACCCGGCGGCAGGCGTCCAGATCGCCCAGCACCGCCACGCCCCAGTCCAGTTTCTGCAGGAAGCTGACCAGATCCGGTTCGGCATGGGTGATCTGCACGTGCGGGCGCAGGCTCTCCAAATCGTTGGCCGGCAGGGCGAGATTGAACTGACGGCCGAGGTCGAGAATGGTCTGCGCGCGGATGTTGCCGTCGAGATGGCGGTGAATGTCGGTAAGCGGTAGGCGGGGATCGATCATGCTGGGCACTCGCTAATTTATCGTAGGTAAAGTGCAGAACAGTATAAAAACAAATGAATGAAACTTGCCATCTCGTTGCATAAAAAAGTGATGTGAATCACAAATAATGCGCGATATATCGCATTATCGTCGTGAATCAGGCTTTCAACACGCTGACGCCCGCCTGCTGCAACGGCGCGATCAATGCGTCGTCGGTGGCGCGTTCAACGATGATGGTGTGCGCCAGCGTAATATCACCGATCGCATACTGCGAGGCGGCATTAAGCTTGGCGGCGGAAGCCAGCACCACGGTTTCCGCCGCACGGGCCGCCAGCGCTCGCTTGATGTAGGCTTCTTCCAGATCGCCGGTGCTCAGCCCTGCGGTGGGGTGCACGCCGGTCACGCCCATGAAATAAATATCGGCGCGGATATGTGACATCGCTTCTACGGCGGCGGCGCCGACGCTGACGATTGAATGCTTATACAGTCGGCCGCCGATCAGGATCACCTCGACGGTAGGGTGATCGACTAACCCCACGGCGACGCTGGGGCTGTGGGTGACGATGGTGGCATTGAGGTTGGCCGGCAGTTGCCTGACCAGCTCTGCGGAGGTGGTGCCGCCGTCGATGATCACCACCTGGCCGGGGGCGATCAGCGCCGCCGCCGCTTTGGCGATCGCGCGTTTGGCGCCGGATTCCAAGCGATTGCGTTCGGCGAAGCTGGCGATGGCGGAAGAAACCGGCAGGGCGCCGCCATGCACCCGTTGCAGCAACCCGTCGGCGTCCAGTTCACGCAGATCGCGCCGGACTGTATCTTCCGACAGCCCGAACAGCTCGCTGAGCTGTTTGGCCAAGACCTGACCATCCTGGGCCAGTTTTTCCAAAATGATCTTCTTGCGCTGGCTGGTCAACATGGCCATTTCCTCTCAAATTTGCTATGCACGAAATATCTTGATCATACACGAAACTGCACGATAGTATCAATTTCCTTCCTCTGGCGGAGTAAACCGATGATAGCCACCAAAGACAGGGTTCGCATTGTCGAAACCCGGGTGTTGTCCGATGACTGGTACCTGCTGAAAAAAACCACCTTTGATTTTTTGCGGCGCGACGGCGTTTGGCAGCGGCAGAGCCGTGAGACTTACGACCGCGGCGACGGCGCCACCATTTTACTGTTCAATCGGCAGGCGCAGACGGTGATCCTGACGCGCCAGTTCCGCTTTCCAGTGTTCGTCAACGGTCATGACGGCATGCTGATTGAGGCCGCCGCCGGGCTATTGGACGACGCGTCGCCGGAGGCGCGCATCCGCGCCGAAGTTGAAGAGGAAACCGGCTACTTCGTGCAGAACGTGGAGAAAGTGTTTGAGGCGTACATGAGCCCTGGCTCGGTCACCGAAAAGCTGCACTTTTTCGTCGGTGAATATCAGGCGAGCGATCGCCTCAACGAGGGCGGCGGGCTGGCGGCGGAGGGGGAAGATTTGGAGGTGATCGAGCTGCCGCTGGCGCAGGCCCTGCAGGCGGTTCGTCAGGGTACGATCGTTGACGCCAAAACCATCATGCTGCTGCAGTTTGTCGCATTAAATCGGACGTTGGAGGAACAACGATGAAAGCACAACAAATCTTGATCGCCGGCCCTTATCGCAGCGGCACCGATGGCGATCCGCAGCGTATCGCCGCCAATCTGGCGCGCCTCGAACAGGCGGCGCTGGCGGTTTACCAGCGGGGGCACGTGCCGGTGATCGGCGAGTGGCTGGCGCTGCCTTTGGCGGCCGCGGCCGGTTCCACTCAGGTTGGCGATGCGGTCAGCGAGGCGTTTCTTTACCCGGTGGCTCACCGACTGATTGCGCAGTGTCAGGCGGTGTATCGCATCGAAGGGGCGTCTGTGGGGGCCGATAACGACGTGCGGTTGGCTAACGAATGGGGATTGACGGTCTATCGTCATCTGGAGGAAATCCCGTCTGTTCAGGCGTAACCGAGGGGCGGGCAGAGGCTCGCCCCCTCGCGTTATTGCTCGTCCAGCACAAACTTCAACCCGGCGATCAGCTTGTCCATGCCGGCTTCCAGCTTGCTGCGCGGGCAGCCGACGTTGAGGCGCAGGAACCCGCGGCCTTCTTCGCCGTAGGTAAAGCCCGGCATGATCGCCACCTTTTCACGCTCGATCAGCACCTGCTGCAGCGCCCGATCGTCCACGGCCAGCGGCCGCAGATCGATCCAGGCCAGATAGGTGGCCTGCGGCGGGCGCCAGCCCAGCGCGGGAAACGCCTCCGCCAGCCGTTCGGCGACGTAGGTCAGGTTATCCTGCAGATAGTCGCGCAGGGCATCCAGCCAGGGTTCACCGCGCCGATAGGCGGCTACGTGAGCCGCCACCGCCAGCACCGCCGGCGAGGAGAGGCCGTCACGGGATTTGAGCTGCTGGAAATAGGCTTCGCGGCTGGCGTCGTCGCTGATAAAACCGTAGGCGCCGGTCAGCGCCGGAATGTTAAAACTCTTGGAGCCGGAGGTCAGCAAGGCCCAGGCGCCGGTCGCCACCTGGCTCCAGGGCGTATGGCGGTGTTCACCCCAGACCATGTCCATGTGGATCTCATCGCTGATCACCCTCACGTCGTGGCGTTCGCACAGTTCGGCCATCTGCTGCAGCTCTTCGCGGCGCCACACTTTACCGGTGGGATTATGCGGGCTGCACAGCAGCAGGATCTTGGTCTGCGGCCGCGCCAGCAGCGCTTCGAGGTGCGCCATGTCGCAGCGCCAGTCATCTGCGGCCTTGTGCAGCGGGCAGGCCAGCAGCTGGCGCTGGTTGGCGAGGATCACCTTATAGAAGGCGTCGTAGGCCGGGGTATGGGTCACCACGTAGTCGCCCGGCACGGACCATTGGCGGATCAGCTGCGCCGCCATGTAGATAACGGAAGGGCCGTACACCGCCGTTGCGGTGTCGATAGCGGTGTTGAAACGTTGTTGATACCAGTGGCGCAGCGCGCCGAGAAAATCCTCATGCTGCCAACGGCTGTAGCCCAGCACGCCATGCTGCAGGCGCTGTTGCAGCGCCTCGAGAATGCACGGCGCGGTGGCGAAATCCATATCGGAGATGGTGAACGGCAGCAGGTCTGCGCTGCCGAAGCGATCGGCGATGTAATCCCACTGGGTGCACCAGGTGCCGTGGCGGTCGATCGGGGTGGAGAAATCAAACATGGGTGGCTCCCTGCAGCGCCGCGGCAGGGCGCGCCGTGGCTATCAGTGAGTCTAATTCATCCTTCACCGATTGCACCTGCGGGCCGATCACTACCTGCAGATTATGATCGTTGAGATGCACCACGCCGATGGCGCGGTTGGCCTTCAGCGCCGCGTCGTCCACCTGGTTCATGTCGTTGACCGACAGGCGCAGGCGGGTGATGCAGTTGTCCAGCGTAATGATGTTGTCCGGGCCGCCGAGCGCCGCCAAAATCGCCGGCACATTGTAGCCGGATTTGCCCGCCGCGCCGCTCGGCGCGTTTGGGGTGACGGCGCCGTCGCTCTCACGGCCCGGCGTTTTGATGTTAAAGCGCTGGATGGCGAAGCGGAAAATGGCGTAATAGCCGACGAACCAGACGGCGGCCACCACCGGCACCAGATACCACTTGGTGGCGGTGCCGTGCAGAATGCCGAACACCACGAAGTCGATAATGTTGCCGTCGGTGTTGCCGATGGTCACGCCCAGCAGCGCCATGACGGTAAAGCCCAACCCGGTGAGCAGCGCATGGATCAGATAAAGGAACGGCGCGACGAACAGAAACAGAAACTCGATCGGCTCGGTGGTGCCGCCAACCACGCAGGCCACCACGCCGGAGATCAACAGCCCTTTGATTTTATGGCGGTTCTCCGGTTTGGCGCAGTGGTACATCGCCAGCGCCGCGCCCGGCAGGCCGCCGAGGAACGCCGGCATTTTACCCTGCGACAGGAAGCGGGTGGCGCTTTCGGCGAAACCGGTGGTGGTCGGGCAGGAGAGCTGCGCCTGGAAGATGGTCAGGGCGCCGCTGACGCTGTGGCCGCACACCTCCATCGTGCCGCCCGCCTCGGTAAAGCGGATCAGCGCCACCAGAATGTGATGCAGGCCGAACGGCAGCAGCAGGCGTTCGCCGGTGCCGAAAATCATCGGCCCGAAGATGCCGGCGCCGTTGATGACGCGGCCCAGGCCGTTAATGCCGGCGGCGAACCACGGCCAGACCAGCGGGATCACCAGGCCGCACAGGCCCAGCACCACGGTGGTCACGATCGGCACAAAGCGGGTGCCGCCGAAGAAGGCCAGCGCATCCGGCAGCCGGATGGTATGGAAACGTTCATGCAGCAGATACACGATGATGCCGACGATCACTGCGCCGAGGATGCCGGTGTCGATCGACTGAATGCCGAGAATGTTTTGGATGTTGTTGGCCTTCAGCACCAGCGGATCGCTGGTGGGCAGCACGCCGGCGGCGGTCAGGTAGAAGTTGGTGGCCAGATTCAGCACGGCGAAGCCGACGAAGCCGGAGAAGGCGGCGACGCCCTTGTTGTCGCGCGCCATGCCCAGCGGAATGGCGATGGCGAACATCACCGGCAGGAAGCTGAAGGCGAAGGAGCCTATCTTGCTCATCCAGGTGAAGATCAGCTGGAAGATCGGATGGCCGATAAACGGCATCAGGGTGATCACGTCGCGGCTGCTCAGCGAGCTGCCGATCCCCAGCATGATGCCGCAGAAAGAGAGCAAGGCGACGGGCAACATGAATGTTTTGCCCAGGCTCTGGAAGAACTCCCAGAGGGTGATTTTGGGTTTATTGGCTGCTGACATAACCGACTTCTCCTGGCGAAAAGACGAGCAAAAAGGGGACTGCTGATTAGGTAAAAAGAAGATAAAACGTTTTACCTAGCAAAAATGCGCCGCCAATCACAAATCTGTCGCCCGGTTTTTGGCGACAATGCGGCGGGCAGTAAAACGTTTTACTGCATTGACGGATTCGGTATACCCTTGATCGCTACGGCGCGGGTTGCCCAGGAACGGGTTCGCAGAGACTATGAGCATCAAAAAGATCACCATTACCGATGTGGCGCAACAGGCGGGCGTTTCGGTCACCACGGTTTCCTTGGTATTGAGCGGCAAGGGGCGGATTTCGCCGACCACCGTCGAGAAGGTCAATCAGGCGATAGAGCAGCTGGGTTACGTGCGCAATCGCCAGGCGGCGACGCTGCGCGGCGGTGAATCCGGGGTGATAGGCCTGATCCTGCGCGACATTTGCGAACCTTTTTATGCCGAAATGACCGCCGGGCTGAGCGAAGCGCTGGAGGCGCATGACAAACTGCTGTTTTTAACCCAGAGCGGGCGCGATGGTCAGGGGCTGCAGCGGGCGTTTGACGCGCTGCTGGCGCAGGGCGTCGACGGCATCGTGCTGGCGGGCGGCATTCGCGCGGCGGCCGGGCTGAAGGAAAAGGCGGCCGAGCAGGGCGTGCCGCTGGTGTGCGTGGCGCGCTCCAGCGGTCTCGAGGGCGTGGACGTGGTGCGGCCGGACAATATGCAGGCCGCCAAGCTGGCTACCGAATTTTTGATCAAACGCGGGCACAGCCAGATTGCTTATCTCGGTGGCCAGAGCGACTCGTTGACGCGCGCCGAAAGGTTGGGCGGATTTTGCGCCACGCTGTTGCAGTACGGCCTGCCGTTTCGCAGCGAATGGATCGTCGAGTGCGATTGCCGGCAGCGTGAGGCGGCGGAAGCGGCGGAACAGCTACTGCGCCACTACCCGAATATCACCGCTGTCGTTTGCCACAAGGCTTCGGTGGCGCTTGGCGCCTATTTTGGCCTGACGCGCAGCGGCCGCAGCATCGGTTCGGACGGGGTCGACGCCTACTACGGCCGGCAGGTGGCGCTGATCGGTTTCGGCGACGTGCCGGAGGCCGAGCTGACCGAACCGCCGCTGACCTTTGTCTCCAGCTCGGCGCGGGAAGTGGGGCGCAGCGCCGCCGCGCGCCTGCTGCAGCGCATCAATGACGCCGATCTGCCCGCGCAGAACGTCATTTTGCCGCCGACGCTGATCCGGCGTGGCTCCGCTTAGTCCCGCCGCTGTTCCTCTTCCGCTTCGCGGCTAATCCAGCCGATAAAGGCCTTCATCGCCGGCGTCAGATCCCGCGATTTCAAATGGGTCAGCCAGTAGGCGCCGAGCGCGGCCTCGGCGGCGAACGGCCGCTGCAGCGCGCCGGCGGCCAGTTCGCGGCGGAACATGCTGACCGGCGCCAGCGCCACGCCGTCGCACTGGAGCGCGCCTTCCACCATCAGCCTCGATGAGTCGAACACCGGGCCGTTGATTCGCCACGGCGTCACCTGCGCAGCCGTGAACCAGCGTTCCCATTCATCCTGGCGGTAAGTGCGCATCAGCAGTTCGTGTTGCAGATCCTGCGGCGTATGCAAGCGCGCGGCGACCGCCGGCGAGCAGAGCACCGTCAGCGGCGCGTCGAACAGCTTGATATTGCGGGTGGCGGGCCATAAACCTTCGCCGAAACGGATGGCGAAATCCATGCCGTCGGCCGACAGATTGACCAGGTTGTTGTGGGTCAGCACCCGCAGATCGATGAACGGATGTGCCGCGCGGAACGCCGCCAGCCGCGGCATCAGCCAGCCGACGGCGAAGGTGCCGACCACCGCCACTGTCAGCACTTCGTGGAAATGCCCGCCTTCGAACTGCTGCAACACCGCCTCGATGCGATCGAAAGCGTCGCTCAACACCGGCAGCAGCGCCTGGCCCTCTTCGGTCAGATCCAACCCGCGCGGCAGGCGGCGGAACAGCTGAATGCCCAGCTGTTCTTCCAGCATGCGCACCTGCTGGCTGACGGCGGCCTGAGTGACGCGCAGCTCCAGACCGGCGCGGGTGAAGTTCAGGTGGCGGGCGGAGGATTCGAACGCCCGCAGGGCGTTGAGGGGAAGTCGGTTGCGCATTGTTAATAGCCATAAGTTTTTCTTTATGCTGGCTGAAATTATTATCGCTTGTCAACCCGGCGGCAAAAACCGATATTTGGCGCGGCTACCGCAAGATTGGCGGAGCCCGTAAAGGAATGACATCATCCATCAGGGAGTGCGCCGTGAGCAACGCCAATAAAAACTTTTGGCCGCGGCCGATGCCCTGCAACCGAAGAGCCTCTATCATGACGAAAATGAACCGCCTGGCGGCCGCGCTGATCGCCGCACTGATCTTGCCGACCGCGCACGCCGCGCAGCAGCAGGATATCGACGCCGTTATTCAGCCGCTGATGAAAAAATACGGCGTGCCGGGCATGGCGATCGCCGTATCGGTCGATGGCAAACAGCAGATTTACCCGTATGGCGTCGCCTCGAAGCAGACCGGCAAACCGATCACCGAGCAGACGCTGTTCGAGGTGGGGTCGCTGAGCAAAACCTTCACCGCGACGCTGGCGGTCTATGCGCAGCAGCAGGGCAAGCTGTCGTTCAGCGATCCGGCCAGCCATTATCTGCCTGAGCTGCGCGGCAGCGCCTTCGACGGCGTCAGCCTGCTGAATCTGGCGACCCACACATCCGGCCTGCCGCTGTTCGTGCCGGACGACGTGACCGACAACGCCCAACTGATGGCTTACTACCGGGCCTGGCAGCCTAAACACCCGGCGGGCAGCTACCGCGTCTATTCCAACCTCGGCATCGGCATGCTGGGCATGATCGCCGCTAAGAGCCTCGATCGGCCGTTTATCCAGGCCATGGAGCAGGGCATGCTGCCGGCGTTGGGTATGAGCCACACCTACATTCAGGTGCCGGCGGCGCAGATAGCCAACTATGCCCAGGGTTACAACAAGGACGATAAGCCGGTGCGCGTTAATCCCGGCCCGCTGGACGCTGAATCTTACGGCATCAAATCCAACGCCCGCGATCTGATTCGTTACCTGGACGCCAACCTGCAGCAGGCGAAGGTCGCGCAGCCGTGGCGCGAGGCGCTGGCCGCCACGCACGTCGGCTATTACAAAGCGGGCGCGTTCACGCAGGATCTGATGTGGGAGAACTACCCGTACCCGGTGAAACTGTCGCGGCTGATCGAGGGCAACAACGCCGGGATGATCATGAACGGCACGCCGGCCACCGCCATCACGCCGCCGCAGCCGGAGCTGCGCGCCGGTTGGTATAACAAAACCGGTTCGACTGGCGGTTTCTCCACCTACGCGGTGTTTATCCCGGCGAAAAATATCGCCGTGGTGATGCTGGCCAACAAATGGTTCCCGAACGACGATCGGGTCGAGGCGGCTTACCGCATCGTGCAAGCGCTGGATAAGCGCTGATCGTGGGGGCGCCGTCGGGGCGCCCCTGTTACCGGTGCTGTTGCTCTCGCCGCTCGCGCATGAAATCGATAAAGGCGCGCAGCTTGAGCGGCAGATGCCTGCCGGCGGGAAAGTAGATGAAAAATCCCGATGCCTCGCTGGCATACTCCGGCAGCACTTCCACCAGATCGCCCTGCGCCAGTTCCTGCACCACCGTGCCCTGAAAACGTTGCGCGATCCCCAGGCCCGCCAACGCCGCATCCTTGATCAGCCGATCTTCGTTAAAGATCAAACTGCCGCTGACGTCCAGCGCCCGCTCATCGCCGTGCCGACTGAAATACCAGGGCTCCAATTTGCCGCTGCCGGGAAAACGGTAGCGCAGGCAATGGTGCGCGAGCAGATCGTCCGGCGTGGCCGGCGCGCCGCAACGCGTCAGATAATCGGGTGAGGCGACCAGCACCCGGCGCTGGCCGTTGTCGATCGGCACGGCGATCATGTCCTTTTGCAGCATGGCGTGCATGCGAATGCCGGCATCGAAATTGCCCAGCACCAGATCGGAAAAGCGGTCTTCGGTAAACAGCTCCAGCTGCACTTCGGGATAGCGCCGCTGAAACTCCGCCAGGTGCGGCATTACCAGCAGCGAAGCGGCCAACTGCGGCAACGTGATGCGCAGCAGACCCGCCGGCTGCGCGCCCAGGGCGCGCACGTCGTCCGCCGCCACGTCGATCTGGTTCATCGCCGGCGAGACCTTCTGGTAAAACAGTCGGCCCTCGTCGCTGAGACGCACCGAGCGGCTGGTGCGGTGGAATAAGCGCACCCCCAGCTGATTCTCCAGCGCCTGAATGTTTTGCGACACCGCCGGCGGCGTGACGCCCAGTTGGTTGGCCGCGCGGGTGAAGTTGCCCAGCCGCGCGACGGCTTCGAAATAGGGCAGCAGCTGCAGGAGTGAACTCATCTATCAATAACCTGTGCTTAATGATTCATTAAATTATGCCTTATTTTAATTTATGACGAACGTTTTAGACTGATTTTACTTTCCCTCAGCGAGATAAAAATCATGTCGGCAGAACAACGGGCGTTAACAGAACGGATCGCGGCGATCGATCAACAGGCGATGGCCGAAGGGCGCATCGTCGGCAGCGTGGTGCTGGTGGCGCAGCGGGGTGAAATTTGCTACGCCGGTGCGGCCGGTTATGCCGATCGCGAAGCGCGGCAACCGATGCGGCGAGAAACGCAGTTTCGGCTGTCGTCGGTTTCCAAACCCTATACCACGCTGGCGGCGCTGCGCCTGATTGAACGAGGCAAGCTGAGCCTTGACGATGCGGTCAGCGACTGGCTGCCGTGGTTTACCCCGGCGCTGGCCGACGGCCGGTGCCCGGCGATCCGCATTCGTCATTTGCTGAGCCATACCGCCGGGTTGGACTATCGTCTGAATCAGCCACCGGCGGGGGTGTATCATCGGTTGGGCATTCAGGACGGCGTGGAGCTGTCGACGCTGACGCTGGAGCAAAACCTGCGGCTGTTGGCACAGGCGCCGTTGCTGTCGGAACCGGGCGCGCGCTTCAACTATTCGCTGGCGATCGACGTGCTCGGCGCGGTGCTGGAGCGAGTGACGGGCATGTCGCTGCCGCAGCTGTTTGTCGAATGGGTGGCGCGGCCGCTGGGGCTCGGCAATACCGCGTTCCATGCGACCCATGCCGCTAACCTGGCGACGCCTTATTACAATACGCCGCAGGGGCCGCGGCGCATGCCGGAAGGCGTGCGGATCGCCTTGCCGGAAGGCATGGCGGGGGGAGAAGTGACGTTCTCGCCGGCGCGCGCGCTTAACGTCGGAGCCTATCCCTCCGGCGGCGCGGGCATGGTCGGCGATGCCGACGATGTGCTGAAGCTGGTGGAGGCGCTGCGCAGCGGTGGGCAGGGCATTTTGCAACCGGATACGGTGGCGTTGCTGCGTCACCCGCACGTCGGCGCCGAGGCGCAAACGCAAGGGCCGGGCTGGGGCTTCGGCTTTGGCGGCGCGCTGCTGGTGGATCCAGACGCTGCGCAGACGCCGCAGCATGTCGGTACCCTGACCTGGGGCGGCGTTTACGGCCACAGCTGGTTCTTTGATCCAGAGGCGCAGCTGAGCGTAGTCGTCTTGACCAATACCGCATTTGAGGGCATGTGCGGCCGCTACCCGCAGCAGATCCGCGATGCGGTTTATGCGGCGTAAATAACAAGGGCCCCGCAGGGGGCCCTTGTTAGGTTTTCAGGCGATTACTGCGCCGGTGCCGGAGCGGGTTCCGCTTCCTGCGCCGGTTCAGCGTCTTCCGCCGGGGCGCCCAGCATGGCGAACTGGCCGATGAACTCCTGCAGCGACATTTTGTTGCCGTTCAGGTCAACCTGATTGTCAGCGTAGTGGAACTTGCTCGCGATCACGCCGTCTTTCTGGGTGGTCAGCTTGAACATCTGACCCATGGCCGCCAGGCCCTGCACTTGCTGCTGCGCCAGTTTCTGCGCGTCTTCCTCATTGTAACCCTGCAACAAGGCGGTCTTCGCGGTCACTTCGGTAGCCATCGCTTCCGGAATGGTCAGGCTGAGATCCAGCTTTTTAACCGCCTGAGCGATCAGCTGATCCGGCGACTGTGCCGGGGAGGCGGCCTTGCTCGGATCGGTCATCGCCAGATCCAGTGTGAAGATGCTCTCACCCTTGCTGTTTTTCCAGCTCAGCGGGGCGATGCTGAGGCTTGGGTTGCCTTTCAGCAGCAGCGGCAGGTTCTTTTGCAGCATCTCGGAGGTCTGCTGTTCGTAGACGTCCGGATCCAGGTTCTCGCCCTGCTGCAGCAGCGCCATGGTTTGGCGGTTGTAGCTGTCGGAGAAGTCTTTCAGCGCCTTGCCGTCGACGTTGTCGATTTTCAGCGTCAGTTTACCGGCACCGAAGTCGTTGCCCTGCACCTTGAGCGCGTCCATGGTGTAATCGATCTGGCCGCCGATATTGCTGCTGCCTTGCTCGCCGAACTTGCTCACCAGATTGAAACCGTCCAACGCCACGGTGTCTTTACCGTCGATCGTCAGTTTGAACTGTTTCAGGGTCATCGTCTGATCGCCGAGCTTGACGCCGAACTTGCTTTCGTTGCTGTTGCCTTTCAGGTTGAAGCCCTGGAAGGTGATCTGCTCGTTTTGGCCGAATTCGTTCGGGCTGGCGAACACGATAGTGTCGCTATTGGCGTCCAGCGCGATTTTTTTCAGATCGCGGGACAC
The DNA here is from genome assembly GCF_014982455.1 of Serratia sp. X3. Classification (NCBI taxonomy): domain Bacteria; kingdom Pseudomonadati; phylum Pseudomonadota; class Gammaproteobacteria; order Enterobacterales; family Yersiniaceae; genus Serratia; species Serratia sp. X3. The sequence goes on along the minus strand of NZ_JADCNB010000001.1, from coordinate 1,423,575 downwards.
GTCGGCGTCAATGGTGGCGCCGCTGAATTTCAGCGAAGATTTATCCTTCTGGTAGTCCAGTGGGATAAAGTCGATGGTGGACGCGGTATCGCCGCTGTACGAGATGCGCGAATCGGCGGTAAACAGCGATTTGCCTTTGGTGGTTTCAAACAGGCCTTTCACCGCCGGGGTGTTTTCCAGCTCGGTATGCACCGACGCCATGCTCGGCAGCAGGTTGAATTTTTTCAGCTGCGCGAACGGGAACGGACCGTGATCGATGGTTTCCAGGAAAGCCACTTCTTCACCGGCTTTCAGCGCCGCGTTTTCGCTGGTATCCGTGCCGTCGGAACGCAGCACATAACGCACTTTACTGCTGAACAGGCCGCGCTGGTAATTTTCATAGCTCAGCTTGACGCCGGCTTTCGGCAGGTAGGCTTTCAGTTGGCCGTTGGCGTTGTCGACGACTTCGCCCATGTGCTGCTCGATCTGTTTCCCGGTGTACCAGGATGCCCCGGTCCATGCTGCGCCAAGAACGACAATGACGCTGACAGCGACTAACGATTTTTTCATAGCTCTGTTTCATCCTTTTTTCTTATAACCCTCCGTTGCGAGGGAGGGGGCAAATGTGGGCCGACAAAAAACGCCCGCAGGCGTTTAATTGTGGGGGCAGCTCTCGCTTTCAGCAAGCAATTTGCTGAAATTTATCAACGGTTAGGCCAGTTGGTTATAAACCCGGGCGATACGGCCGCTGCCGCTAACGTTGACCGGCGATTCGAAGGCGCCGATAAAGCAGGATTCACCCGGTTTGAGCGTCAGGCGCTGCCCGGATTTTTCCAGCGTCGCTTCGCCGCTGACGCAGAACACGATAGCCGCGCTCCGTTGCGCGAGCGCCTGCGGCGCGGCGGTCAAATCGTGCAGCGAGAAGGCGAAATCTTCCACCGGGATCGGGAAGAACAGTTCGTTGCCGCGCCGCTCCGGTTGGGTCAGCAGGCCGGACGCCGGCTGCGGGCGGAACTGCAGGTTGGCCAGCAGCTCGGGTACGTCGATAAATTTCGGCGTCAGGCCGGCGCGCAGCACGTTATCCGAGTTGGCCATCACCTCCAGCGCCACGCCTTTCAGGTAGGCGTGCGGCGTTTCTGCATACAGGAACATCGCCTCGCCCGGCGCGAGCTGCACCACGTTCAGCAGCAGCGGTGAGAACAGACCGCTGTCGTCCGGATAGAAACCGGCGATGAAGCGCACGGTATCCCAGGGTTCACCCTGCTGGTTGTTGAGCGCGGCTTTCAGCACGCCGAGCGCCAGCGACTTTTGCTCGCCGCTCATCGTCAACAGGCTGGCGAACAGGGTAGACAGATGGGCGGTGTCCGGCTGCTGCAGGAAGGTGGCGATATCGTGGTGCGCGCCGGCGATCGGTTGCAGCAGGGAGACGATATCGGCCAGTTCGCGAAAGCCGTTCATCGCCAGGAACGGCGTCAGGGCGAAGACCAGCTCGGGCTTGTGATTGGGATCTTTATAGTTGCGTTCGGCGGCGCTCAGCGGGATGCCGGCGGCGTTCTCTTTCGCGAAGCCGATCTCGGCCGCCGCTTTGCTCGGGTGGACCTGGATCGACAGCGGTTGATCGGCGCAGAGCACCTTAAACAGGAACGGCAACTCGCCAAAGCGGCTGGCGACGTCAGCGCCCAGCTGCTTTGGCTGGTCTTCATCGATAAGAAAGCGCAGCGAACGCAGTGCGCCATCGGCGCCGGGCACGCGGGAAGGGCTCTTGGGATGCGCGCCCATCCACAGTTCGGCCATCGGCTGATTATCCGGGTTGGCGATGCCGTAAAGACGGGTCAGCGCATCGTGGCTGCCCCAGGCGTAATTCTGTACCGCGTTGGTCATTTTTTGCATGTCGATAAACGTCCTTTGCGTCATTGCCGCACTAATGGCAATAACTTACTGATTTTATAAGATTCGCTTCATCTGTGCCGACAACCATCATACGCCCGCGTCGGCAGGAACTCTCATGGGCGCGATCAAAACAACGCCGGATAAGGTTGCGTCCGGTCACGCGGCCAGAGTATAGCGTGATAACGATCGGCGTCTCAAATGGCGCACCGGCCTCAAGAGAGCCCGGCAAATCCGCCAATCGATCGTAGATTGGAGGGAAAGAAATTATTGCCGACAGCGCAGGCTTTCTGCGTCATTATTTATTTATCGGCATGTCAAATTATGTCGGCGGAATTTATTTTTTACCTTCTGAGCCATTCTCTTATTATTATTTTTGCGCCAAGTCGGGCGGTCACACGCCGAGCTTAATCCTGAACGACAGACCGCTTTACCGTAGCCGTTAACGAGTCGATTTAACGAAATGAGAGGTCTGTTGCATGAAAAAATGGTGGCTGTTGTTGGGGCTTTGCACCGGGGCGGCCCAGGGGCGGTGATCGTCACCTATCCCTACGTGGCCCCGCGCGCCGTGGTGATAACGCCGGCGCCGATCGTCGTTGCGCCCGCACCGGTCACGCTTCCCGCCGTGACTGCACCCGTGGCGCATCCGCTGGCGCTCACTGCCGGCGCGGTGGCGACCGGGGCGTATCGCCATAATGAACGGCAGGATGCCTACGATGAGAACAATCATTTACAACAGCAGCGGATCGATGAACTCAATCACTTACAGGCGCAGCGCATCAATAATTTTAATTCACGTCACGCGCGTTAATTTTCATCTCCGCGTTTATTATCCCGGTTCTTTCTTCGCCTTTATTTCGGCGCGGGTTAACCGACGGCAAATAACCGCGTCATGAATGGGTAAAAGAGATGAATCGTGCTGTGAGATAACTCTCTTAATGCGAATAGTTATTATGTCACTATACTGGGAATGCGTGCCGACGGGGGGTAGCGCGTCGGCCTAACCCTACAATTTTAGGAATTATGCTAAGGAGACAATGATGGCAGGCGTTCGTATTGAAAAAGACTCCATGGGCCCCATCGAAGTACCGGCCGACAAGCTGTGGGGTGCACAGACCCAGCGCTCATTGGCGCATTTCCGCATTTCCTCCGAAAAGATGCCGACCGCGCTGATCCATGCGCTGGCGTTGACCAAGCGCGCCGCCGCGCAGGTGAACGTGGATCTGGGGCTGTTGCCGGCCGAGCGGGGCGCCGCCATCATCAACGCTGCCGACGAAGTGCTGGCGGGCAGCCATGCCGACCAGTTCCCGCTGTCCATCTGGCAAACCGGCTCCGGCACTCAGACCAACATGAACATGAACGAAGTGTTGGCCAATCGCGCCAGCGAGCTGCTGGGCGGCGTGCGCGGTGAAGAGCGCAAGGTGCATCCGAACGACGACGTCAATAAAAGTCAGAGCTCCAACGACGTGTTTCCCACCGCGATGCACGTGGCGGCGGTGATTGCGCTGCGCGAGCACCTGATCCCCGAGCTGAAAGTGCTGCACAAGACGCTGAGCGACAAGGCCGAAGCCTACCGCGACATCGTCAAAATCGGCCGCACACACCTGCAGGACGCCACGCCGCTGACCCTGGGCCAGGAAATCTCCGGCTGGGCGGCGATGCTGGCGCACAATCTGAAACACATCGAAGACAGCATCCCGCACATCGCCGAGCTGGCGCTGGGCGGCACGGCGGTCGGCACCGGCCTGAACACCCACCCGGAGTACGCGGTGCGCGTCGCTAAAGCGCTGGCGGAGTTGACCCATCAGCCGTTCGTCACCGCGCCGAACAAGTTCGAAGCGTTGGCGACCTGCGATGCGTTGGTGCAGGGGCACGGCGCGCTGAAAGGGCTGGCGGCTTCGCTGATGAAGATCGCCAACGACGTGCGCTGGCTGGCGTCCGGCCCGCGCTGCGGCATCGGCGAGATTTCTATCCCGGAGAACGAGCCGGGCAGTTCCATCATGCCAGGCAAGGTCAACCCGACCCAGTGCGAAGCGATGACCATGCTGTGCGCGCAGGTGCTCGGCAACGACGTGGCGGTGAACATCGGCGGCGCTTCCGGCAACTTCGAGCTGAACGTGTTCCGCCCGATGGTGATCCACAACTACCTGCAGTCGATCCGCCTGCTGGCCGACGGTATGCAGGGCTTCAACGAGCACTGCGCGGTGGGCATCGAACCGAACCGCGATCGCATTACCCAGTTGCTGAATGAATCGCTGATGCTGGTGACGGCGCTCAACACCCATATCGGTTATGACAAAGCGGCGGAAATCGCCAAGAAAGCGCACAAGGAAGGGCTGACGTTGAAAGCCGCAGCGCTGAAGCTCGGCTATCTGACCGAAGCGCAGTTCGATGAATGGGTGCGCCCGGAGGCGATGGTCGGCAGCATGCAGAAGTAACCGCATTCATCACCATCTCTTAACGGGGCGCGTTTGCGCCCCGTCTTTATCAGGCCAATCCTTCCAGCACCGACAACAGCGCCTGCGGCTCCGGCCGCCGGGTGTAATCGGCGTGCGCTTCGGCGTAGACAATACGGCCATCGCGGGCGATGACGAATCGCGCCGGCAGCGGCAGCGTCCAGCTGTCATCCTGGTTAAACTGCGTCAGATCGAGGCCGAGCCGTTGTTGATAGAGGGCGATGAGCGCGTCCGGCAGGCGGTAGCGCAGGCCGAACTGGGCCGCCAGACGATTGCCTGCATCACTGAGCAGCGGAAAGGTGAGAGCGTGATCGCGCGCGGCCTGGCGGTTATGCGCCGCGTTTTGCGGCGAAACTGCCAACAGCTGCGCGCCGCGTTGCGTAATGGCGGGAAGTGTGGCCTGCAGCGCCTGCAGATCGAGCGTGCAGTAGGGGCACCAGATCCCGCGATAGAAACTGACGACCAGCGGTCCCTTTGCCAACAGCGCCGAGGAAGAACATGGCCGGTTTTCGCTGTCCGGCAGGGTAAAGGCGGGCGCGGCGTCGCCGATCGTCAGGGCGCGTTCGGCAATGCCCGACGCGATCTGCGCCTGGATTGCCTCACGCATCAGCGCGTGATCTTGCGCCGCGAGTTTGAACGGCAGTTGGTCGGCTTCGAATGCCGCTTTGAAGGCATCGAGTGTGTCTTGCAGTGTCATGCGTACTCCTGACGGGAATGAGAGGTGCGCTCATCTTGCCCATTCCAGAATGGCGCGTGTAGACTGCAATAAATGCTAACCGTTATTCCATCAAGGAATGTCATGGGCAAATTTGCCGATTACGAAACCTATGCCTGCGTTTACGAGAGCGGCTCCTTCACCGCGGCGGCGCGGCGGCTGCACGTGGGGCAACCGGCGGTCTCGAAAGCGGTGGCGCGTCTGGAACAGCAGCTCGGTACGCGCCTGATGTTGCGTTCGACCCATGGCCTGCAGCCGACGGATGCGGGGCGGCAGCTGTATCAACGCACCCGGCGCATCCTGAACGAGCTGGCGGAGACCGAAGCGCTGGTGCAGAACGCCGGCGAAACGCTGAGCGGCCGGCTGCGGGTGGCTTCGGCGGCGGTGTTCGCCCGTATCGTTCCCTTGCCCGATCTGACGGCGTTCATGCGCGCCAATCCGCGTTTGAACGTCGATCTGCTGTTGGATGACGGCAACCTTTCGCTGATTGAAGAGGGGATCGATATAGCCCTGTGCGTCGGCGAGCTGGAGGATTCCGGCTTTACCGCCCGCAAGCTGGGTGAGGTCAAGCAATGCGTGATCGGCACGCCCGGTTATTTTGCCGCTGCCGGTATGCCGCAGCGACCGGAAGATCTGTTGCAGCACGAGATGGTGATTTACCATCGCCGGGGCGGCGGCGAGCAGTGGCGTTTCAGCCGCGAAGGGGAACAGCGCGCGCTACGGTTGCCGGGGCGCATGCGGGTCAACGCGGCGGAGTGCGTACGCGAGCTGGTGCTGGCGGGCTTTGGCGCCACCGTCGCCAGCGAAGGCATGTTCCGCAGCGAGCTGCAAAGCGGAGCCGCGGTCGCGGCATTAGCGGACTGGCAACTGCCGCCGCTGGCGCTGTGGGCGGTGTTCCCCGGCGGCCATTTCGTCTCGGCCAAGGCGCGGGCCTTTGCCGACTTTGTCCAAACCGCGTTATGCAGGGAGCGATGATATGTCGCGTGCACAACGTTTACTCGATCTGATGCAGCTGCTGCGCAGCCACCGCTATCCGGTGGCGGGCCATGCGTTGGCGCAGACGCTGGGCATCAGCATGCGCACGCTGTACCGCGATATCGCCACGCTGCAGCAGCAGGGAGCGGAGATCGTCGGCGAAGCGGGGCTCGGCTATGTGCTGCGCCCCGGCTTTATGCTGCCGCCGCTGATGTTCTCGCAAGCGGAAATTGAAGCGCTGGTGCTGGGCATGCGCTGGGTCAGCCGCCGCGGCGACAGCCAGTTGGCGAGCGCCGCGGGCCAGGCGCTGGCCAAGATCGCCGCGGTGCTGCCGACGGCGCTGCGGGAGGAGCTGGAGGCCAACACGCTGCTTATCGCACCGGCTCAGTCGCCGCCGGTGGCGGATGAAATGCGGGTGTTAATCCGTGACAGCATCCGCCGCGAGCGCAAGCTGCATATCGACTATCTCGACCTGGCGGGGCAGCGCAGCGAACGGCTGCTGTGGCCCTTTGCGCTGGGTTTTTTCGATCGGTTCCAGATGCTGGTTGCCTGGTGTGAGTTGCGCCAGGCCTTTCGTCATTTTCGCCTCGATCGCATTCAGGCCGCCACGCCGCTGGAACAGCGTTATCCGCATGGCCGGCGGCGACTGTTGAAAGAGTGGCGGTTGAGCGAAGGCATTGCGGAACAATAACGACACGCTGCTGCCATAAACTGTCAGTCGCCTCCTTTAGTCTGTGCCTATCGGGAACCAACCGGTTCCCATCACCCAGAGGACAGACCGATGACCCTTCCCAGCATGATCCTGCTTTACGTCGATAACCCGCTCAACAGCGCCGCCTTTTATCAACGCCTGCTGGGGCAGGCGCCGGTAGAGCTTTCTCCCGGCTTTGCCCTGTTCGTGCTCAACAACGGCTTCAAGCTCGGGATGTGGGCCAAACAGGGGGTAAAACCCGCCGCCACGCTGACCGGCGGCGGCGGTGAACTGGGCTTTTTATGCCAGGATCCGCAAGAAGTGGAGGCGCGCTATAACCAGTGGCGCGAGCTCGGGCTGCCTATCGAGCAAACGCCAACCGAGATGGAATTCGGCTACACCTTCGTAGCACGGGACCCGGACGGCCATCGCCTGCGGGTATATGCTCTCAGCGAGTAGCGCCGTCGGTATACAGGTGCAGGCGCGGCACCAGCAGCCGCAGCGGCCTGGCGTCGGGTTTGTAGCGATGCTTCACCGCGTCGGCGTCGTAGTTGAGCAGTTCGCCGATCTTCGGCACCGCAGCGCCGCTTTCAACCTGACACAGGGCGATCAGCGGCAGCGGGCAGGGATGCTGCACCTGTTTTTGCTGCTGCTGATACCACACGCGGGCGATCGGCTGCACTTTTACCGGCCGCTTGATTTTCAACGTCGCATGCTGCGGCAGGCGGCTGACATCGTCTATCTCGCGGCTGACCAGAGCGGCCCACTGTTCACGGCTGTGCGGCGGCACCGCGCGGCCGGTTTTCAGGCTTTTCTCCAACTGCGCCAGGATGTCGTCCCGTTTGACGTTTTTGATGATGTGCTTGTTGGCCCAGCCGAAGCGCACCGAGTCGGGATTGGTCAGGGCGGTGAGGGTGCGGTAGGCGCTGAGGGTAATCAGCCCGTGCAAATGGGTGTGCACGAATTCGAAACGCTGCTCCGGCGCCAGGCCGGAATCGACGGTGATAATCTGTTCCAGCTCGCCCTTCAGGCGGTTGATCAGCGCCAGCTGCGTTTGCAGCGCCTGATATTCCGGTTGCTCCACCGCCAGACAGATGACGCCGGGCAGGCGCACGGCGGCCTTGCTGCTGACATTTTCACGGTTATGGTGGATGAAGAGCCGCTGATAGTGTTCCAGCGCCAGATCGCGCGCCGCTTGCCCCACATGCTGCTCGACCGCGATATGCGAAATGGCCTGATGTTCCTGGCCTTTTTCTACCTCCGGCAGGCTGAACACCCGCGCCGCCAGCAGCCGCAGCGGGGTTATCTGCTGCTGCAATGCGCCGAGGGCTTGCTCCAGTTCGGTAAAGCAGGCGTTCATCCGGCCAATCACATCGTATTTGCTCATCATATGCCCCTATTTTAGTTACAACATACTATAGGAGAGTAGCGAACTGGGGGCAACATCGGCAATGGGGCAATACTCGGCTTAACTACCCGCCCGGCTTACCAGGAGGAAATAGGGCGGGCAGCAGGGGGAATTCTCTCGCTCGTCTGCTACGCATGCGGGCAAGTGTGACTGTCGAAAATAAACCTGGTCTTCTTATGGTTTTGATTCATTGATGGATTTTTTGCTGTTCGTTTGTCTTCTGTTTAATCCATTTCCCGTTTGCCGTTGTCCAAACGCTGGAACAAACAGAATGGCAGGACGCTATGAGCCCTTGGGGTTATCTTTTCTTCTGTCATTAACGGGTGCTTTAACAGGAGGTTTACTGTGGATATTAAACAGAAAGTCAAAAACATGACGCTGGAAGAGAAGATCGGGCAAAAAATCATGCTGGATTTTCGCTACTGGGATCGGAACGGTAGCAGCAATCAGGATATGACCGTTCCCGATGAAGCTATTGGCAAGCTGATCACCGATAACCATGTAGGCGGGGTGATCCTGTTTGCCAATAATCTGAAAGATAAGCAGCAGATCAATACGTTAACGGCCTGGTATGCCGCGATGAAAACCCACGCTGGCATCCGCCTGTTCATTGGCACGGATAACGAGGGCGGTAACGTTTTCCGGCTGCCGCGCGGCGACTATGCCTCATTCCCCGGCAATATGGCGCTCGCCGCGGCGATTGAGGGCGGCGCCGATAAACAGCTCGCCGTTGAGCAGGGTAAGCTGATGGCCCAGGATATGCGCGCGTTGCATATCAATACCAACTTTGCACCGGTTGTGGACGTCAACACCAACCCGTTCAACCCGGTGATTAACGTTCGCGCCTTCAGCGATGATAAGAACGCCGTTGCCCGCCTGGCCGAGAAAATGGTGGCGGGTATGAAGCAGCAAAGGCTTATCACCGCTTACAAACACTTCCCTGGCCATGGCAGCACCTCTACCGACTCGCATACCGGTTTGCCCCGCGTCGATCGCACGCGGGAAGAGGCCTTTGCCATCGATATCGCCCCTTACAAACAGGCCATTGATCGCTGCGCGGCGCCGGATATGGTGATGACTGCGCATATTCAGTACCCCGCGCTGGATAACCGCCAGATCGACACCCGCAGCGGCGAAAAAATCACGGTGCCGGCCACCATGTCGCATGAAATTCAGACCCGCATCCTGCGCGATGAGCTGGGTTATGCCGGCGTAACGATTTCAGATGCGCTGGATATGGGCGCGATTGCCGAGCATTTCAGCCAGCAAGCGGCGGCTGAAAACGTCTTTGCCGCCGGGGTGGATATCGCCCTGATGCCTGTCAGCATCGCTTCACCCTCTCAGGCTAACCTGCTGCCGGACCTGATTCGTTACCTTGCGGATCGGGTGAAAACAGGGCATCTCAGCGAGGCCGATATCGATGCTTCGGTCGAGCGCATTTTGCGCCTCAAATTGCGCCATCACCTGATGGGGCATCGCGAAGCCCCTTGTTCCAGCAGCGTTTCGTCCTCAGCGCATAAGCTGGAAAAACGCATCGCCGATCGCTCCATTACCGTGGTCATTAACCGCCACAGCCTGCTGCCGCTGAAAGACAAGGCGCTGCGCTATTTTATCCTGACTCCGTGGGGGGAGCAGGCCAAAGGCATCGCTAACGTGATGGCGCAGGAGGGCTACCAGAACGTCGTCGCCGCGAAGGAAACAGAACTGAGCGATGCCCAAATCAGGGCGCATATTGCCGATTGCGACGTGTTCCTGCTCGGCACGCTTTCGACCCGCTTTACGCCTGCCGAGCAGGATGGCGTCGTTACCGCCGCCACCGGATCGGGTAATGACAGCAGCCCTTACCCGGGCTGGTTGAAATACGCCGCCGAGCAGGGGAAAAAACGCGTTCACCTCTCATTGCGCGCGCCTTACGATATCGTGAACTATGCCGCAAACGTGGATGCAGCCGTCGCCACCTATTCTTACTACGGGTATGACAGCGGCGTATGGCGTGGCCCGTCGATGATCGCTTTGGCGCACGTGCTGACGGGGAAAATCAAACCGCACGGAAAACTGCCGGTCAACACCTGGCATGACTACGATGAGGAAACCAATACGGGCAAGGTGGCCTTCCCTCGCGGGACGGGGCTGAGCTGGTAATGGGACAAGCACCGGCGTCGTCAGAAAGGGCGACGCCGGTCGCGGGATAGCGTTGATAAAGCAGGCGGTTTCTTGCTCTGCACGCTACGACATGGGATAACCGTCACTCACGGAAGGAGAACATTTATGCCGACAGGCGCAACAAAACTAGGCGGATGGCTGTTGATGGCCGCCATGCTGGGCGTGAGCGGATGCGCCACCCCCCCTGAGCCGGAAAAGCCTCCGCAGCCTGCACCGCCGGTCACACCGATGCGGGGCATCTGGCTGGCCACTGTCATGGGGCTGGACTGGCCGCCGGCGGCCTCCCTGAAAGCGGAAACCGCGCCAGAGCGAATTCGCCTGCAGCAGCAGGCGCTGACGGACGCACTGGACGACATGGTGAAAACCGGGATTAACACGGTGTATTTTCAGGTAAAACCGGACGGAACGGCCCTGTGGCGTTCTGACATCTTGCCCTGGTCGGAGGTGTTGACCGGCACCGTGGGCCAGGATCCGGGTTACGATCCGCTGGCCTTTATGCTGACAGAAGCGCACCGGCGCGGCATCAAAGTGCACGCCTGGCTGAATCCTTATCGGGTTTCCATGAATACCCGGCAGCAAACGATTGATGCCCTTAATCAAACGCTGCAGTCCCCGCCGGCCAGCGTCTATGCGCTGCATCCCGACTGGATACGTACGGCCAACGACCGCTTTGCGCTCGATCCTGGCTTACCCGACGTGCGCAACTGGATCACCGGCGTGGTGGCTGAAGTCGTCAAAAACTATGACGTCGACGGCATTCAATTTGACGATTATTTCTATTATGAGACGCCGCAATCGCCGCTGGATGATGAAAAGACGTATCGCGAATACGGCAAAGGGTTTGCAGACAAAGCCAGTTGGCGAAGAGACAATACGCTGCAATTGATAAAGCAGGTTTCAGCCACCGTCAGGGCGCTAAAGCCCGCTGTCGCGTTTGGCGTTAGCCCGGCGGGCGTCTGGCGAAACAAAGCGGACGATCCCGCCGGTTCGGCGACTCAGGCCGGCGCGCCATCGTACGATGCGGCCTATGCCGATACGCGCCAGTGGGTCAAACTGGGGCTGCTCGACTACATCGCACCGCAGCTGTACTGGCCTTTCGATCGTGAAATAGTCCGCTACGACGTGCTGGCCAACTGGTGGGTCGAGGTGGTGAAAGACACGCCGGTTCGGCTTTATGCCGGGGTGGCGCTGTATAAAGTGGGCACGCCATCGGCGAGCGAACCGGCATGGACCGTCGACGGCGGCGTTCCCGAGCTGAAAAGGCAGTTGGATCTCAACGAGAGCTTGCCGGGGATGGGGGGAACCATCCTGTTCCGGCAACGTTATCTGACCGAGCCGCAAACGGATAAGGCCGTGGAGTACCTGCGCACCCGCTGGAAAACCGGTCAATAATCACCGGCATTGGCATAGCGAGCCGCGGTAATCCACCGCGGCTTTTTTATTCACAGACGCGCCGCTTCCGGCAGGCGCTTCAGGTAATGCACCACCAGCAGTGCCAGCAACAGCATCAGGCTGATGAACGTCGCCACGCCATTCCAGCCGAAACTGTGCCAGAACACGCCGCCGAGGGTCCCGGCTACGCTCGAGCCGACGTAATAACAGAACAGATACAGCGACGACGCCTGGCCTTTGGCGCGGCGCGCACGGCGGCCGATCCAGCTGCTGGCCACCGAGTGGGCGGCGAAGAAACCGGCGGTGAACAGCATCATGCCGATAAAGATCGCCGGCACCTGCGGCAACGCGGTAATCAGAATCCCGATCAGCATAATCACGATCGACGCCAGCAGCACCGGGCCGCGCCCGAAGCGCGAGGTGAGCGCCCCGGCCTTGGGCGAGCTGTAGGAGCCGGTAAGGTAGACCACCGACAGCAGACCGACGATCGCCTGGCTCAGATGATAAGGATCCGCCAGCAGGCGATAACCGATGTAGTTGAACAGGGTGACGAAGCTGCCCATCAGCAGAAAGCCTTCCGCGAACAGCAGCGGCAGACCCTTATCGTGCCAATGCAGTTTGAAGTTGATCAGCAGCGTGCGGGGGCGCAGCGAGCTGGCGCGAAAATGCCGCGAAGCGGGCAGAATGCGCCAGAACATGCAGGCGGCGGCGAGGGCGAACAGACCGATGACCCCGAGCGAGACGCGCCAGGAGAAGAAGTCGGTCAACACCCCGGTCACCAGGCGGCCGCTCATGCCGCCGATCGAATTGCCGCTGATGTACAACCCCATCGAGAAGGCGACGAAGCTGGGATGGATCTCTTCGCTGAGATAGGTCATGCCGACCGCCGCCACGCCGCTCAGCGACAGGCCGATCAACGCGCGCATCAGCAAAATGCCGTGCCAGCTGGTCATAAAGGCGCAAATCAGCGTGCAGACTGCCGCCAGCAACAGCGCCACCACCATCACCGACTTGCGGCCGATGGCGTCGGACAGCGGCCCGGTGAACATCAGGCCGATCGCCAGCAGGCCGGTAGAGACCGAGAGCGACAGGCTGCTTTCGGCCGGCGAGACGCCGAAATCTTGCGACAGCACCGGCAGGATCGGCTGCACGCAATAAAGCAACGCGAAGGTCGCCAGCCCGGCGGAAAACAGCGCCAGCGTTACGCGCATAAACTGCGGCGTACCGCGTTCGATGTAGGGGAGTTTGTTGTTGAGGGTGGAGCGTTTTACTGTTGGCGCAGCGGCCGCGTCATCGTTGGCGGCCAGCGTCGACGGCATCACGGCCGCAGAACGCACAGGGGTTGTCACAGCGTTTCCTTACCGAACTTCGGGGAGATAAACAGACACTTTGCAGATAACAAAATGATAGGGAGCGGCGATTTTTTTGTCTAATATATTAATAATTACAATTAAGACTTTTTAAATATGAATATCGAGTTGAGACACCTGCGTTACTTTATCGCCGTGGCGGAAGAGCTGCATTTTGGCCGCGCCGCCGAGCGGCTGCGTATCTCCCAGCCGCCGCTCAGCCAGCAAATCCAGGCGCTGGAGGAGATGGTCGGCGCGCGGCTGTTGGCGCGCAACAACCGCAACGTCAGCTTGACGCAGGCAGGGGAGATGTTCCTCAAAGAAGCCTATCAGGTGCTCGATCAGGTCGGCCGCGCGGCGGAAAAGGCGGCGCGCCTGGATCGCGGCGAACTGGGGGAAATGACCATCGGCTTTACCTCTTCCGCGCCCTTTATCGGCGTGGTGGCGCGCAGCCTGCGCGCTTTCCGTCAGCATTCTCCGCAGGTGCACATCAAGATGCGCGAAATCAACACCAAACAGCAGATCGAACCGCTGCTGAACGGTGAGCTGGATCTCGGGGTGATGCGCAACACGCGGCTGCCGGAAGCGCTGCACTATCAGCTGTTGCTGCGCGAACCGCTGGTGGCGGTGGTGCCGGAGGGGCATCCGCTGGCGGAAACGCCCGGCGGCGCGCTGCGTTTTCAACACCTGGCGCAGGAGCCGTTCGTGTTCTTCTCGCGCGAAGTGGGCACGGCGCTGTATGACGAAATTCTGCTGCTGCTCGGCAAGGCCGGTATCACCCCGTATATCACTCAGGAAGTGGGAGAAGCGATGACCATCATCGGTCTGGTCTCCGCCGGGTTGGGGGTCTCGATTCTGCCGGCGTCTTTCGCCCGGGTGCGGGTGGACGGCGTGCGCTATTTGCCGCTGGCGGAGCCGGACGCCACGACCGAAGTGTGGCTGGTGCATCACCGCCGACGGCCGCTGACCGCCGCGGCGCAGGCGCTGATGGCATTAATGCTGAAATGACGTTGAGGTTGGGCAAATAAAAATCAATCCGCGCTGAAATTGCGAGGAATTTGTGCAGCAAATCACATAACGAATCAAATAGTTGACGCTGTATGACAAAAGCCCCACCATAACCCCTAGTCTTTATTTAGAAGCGCGAAAAATAGTAGGAGCCGGTTTGTGATTGCGGTTGGGCAGCCTGGGCATATTGATCAAATCAAACAGACCAATGCGGGGGCGGTTTATCGGCTAATCGATCAACTGGGCCCGATTTCGCGCATCGAACTGTCAAAACGCGCACAGCTGGCGCCCGCCAGCATCACCAAGATCGTGCGCGAACTGCTGGAAGCCCATCTGGTCAAGGAAACCGAGTACCAGGAAATCGGCAGCCGGGGGCGCCCGGCGGTAGGGCTGGTGCTGGACACCGAGGCCTGGCACTACCTGTCCGCCCGCATCAGCCGCGGCAGCATCACGCTGGCGCTGCGCGATCTGAGCAGCAAACTGGTGGTGGAAGAGCTGCTGCCGCTGGCGGCCGAAGATCCCGAACCGCTGCTGAAACGCATCCTGACCGAAGTCGATCAATTCTTTATTCGCCACCAAAGCAAGCTGGAACGGTTGACGGCGATCGCTATTACGCTGCCGGGCATTATCGACGTGCAGTCCGGCGTGGTGCACCGCATGCCGTTTTACGACGTGCTGGAGATGCCGCTCGGCCCGGCGCTGGAAACCCGGACCGGTCTGCCCGTCTATTTGCAACACGACATCAGCGCCTGGACCATGGCCGAGGCGTTGTACGGCGCCTCGCGCGGCAGCCAGAACGTGATTCAGGTGGTGATCGACCACAACGTTGGCGCCGGCGTGATCACCGGCGGCCACGTGCTGCATGCCGGCAGCCACAGCGTGGTGGAGATCGGCCACACCCAGGTCGATCCTTACGGCAAACGCTGCTACTGCGGCAACCACGGCTGCCTCGAGACCGTGGCCAGCATCGAGAACATGCTGGAGATCGCCCAGCAGCGGCTGAGCGGCTCGATGAGCTCCAGCCTGCACGGCGCGCCGCTGACCGTTGAATCGCTGTGCGACGCCGCGCTGGCGGGCGATCAACTGGCGCGGGACATCATCCTCGGCGTCGGCCACAGCGTGGGGCGCATTCTGGCTATCATGGTTAACCTGTTCAATCCGGAGAAGATCCTGGTGGGTTCGCCGCTCAACCGCGCGGCGGAGATCCTGCACCCGGCTATCGCCTCCTGCATTCGCCAGCAGGCGCTGCCGGCCTACAGCGAGCAGGTCAAGGTTGAATCCACGCAGTTCTTCAATCAGGGCACCATGCCCGGCGCGGCGCTGGTGAAAGAGGCGCTGTATAACGGTTCATTGCTGGTGCAGCTGCTGCAAGGCTAACATCAGAACTTCTTATTAATCCCGCAAAAGATTGAGCTACCTCAAGCCCCTACGTGGCGGCATCCCCTAGAATTTTTCCGCAAGACTTCTTCGCCGCCGGTGCGGCGATACATTGTTAACGGGGCATTCTGGGGCATTTTATTCATGTTGAAGCGTTTATTTGTGACAGGCACGGATACCGACGTCGGTAAAACCGTGGTTTCCCGCGGGTTGATGCAGGCGCTGGCCGCCGATGGCCGCTCGGTCGCGGGCTACAAGCCGATCGCCGCGCGCTGCCAGGAAACCAGCGAGGGCATCCGCAATAAAGACGCTTTGGTGTTGCAGGCATCTTCCACCTTGCCGCTGTCCTATGAGGAGATCAATCCCATCACCTGTCTGGATGAGGTGTTTCATGCGCATGCCACCGAGGACATCAACTACGGCCTGATGAGCAGCGGCCTGCGCGATCTGTCCGCCAAAGCCGATACGGTGGTGGTGGAGGGCAGCGGCGGCTGGCGCGTGCTGATGAACGATCTGCGGCCGTACGCCGAATGGGTGGTGCAGGAGCAGCTGCCGGTGGTGTTGGTGGTGGGCATCAAACTGGGCTGCGTCAGCCACGCGCTGCTGACCGCGCAGTCGATCATCAACGACGGCCTGCCCCTGTTAGGCTGGGTGGCCAACCGCATCAATCCGGGGTTGGCGCACTATGCCGAAACCATCACGGCGCTGCAGCAGCGCATTTCCGCGCCGCTGCTGGGTGAAATTCCGTACCTGCCGCGCGCGGAGCAGCGCGAACTGGCGCACTACCTCGATATTTCCACGTTGCTGTAGCCCATTCAGGCGCAGAACGTCGCCAACAACCGGGCGGCGATTAGCAGGCCCAGCCCATACACCGTATGGGTGATCAAGCTGAGGAGCCGCGCTCTGCGCGGATTGGCGGTTTTCGCCGCCGCCACGCCAAAGCCCAGCGCGGGCTGCATCACCAGAAACGGCGCCGCCAGGCTCAGCCAGCCGCTCAACAGCGCGATGCGCGGTTCCGGCGCCGCATACCACTCGATGCCCGCCAAAGCGAGTGGGATAAAGGCGAACGCCAAGCCGATGGCGTAGTGCAGTATCCAGCCGATTTTTCTCTCACCCTGGCGCGGCGGCGCCGTGACGATGGTGGCGTGCAACCAGCGGCCGTCGAACATGCCGAGAAACCAGCGGCCCACCAGCGCGTAATCGAGGGAAGGGATGCCGAAGCGCCGCTTCAGCAGCAACGCCCACAAATCCATGCAGAGGGTGGCGCCGGCGCCGGTTAACAGAATGCGCGATAACAAATCGGGGGTCATACGGGTGTCCTTGGTTCAGTGACGTGATAAGGTGCGCACAGTGTGCAACTTAAAGTCGACTTCAAGTCAATGGCAAAAGAGCTGGATATCGGCGCGGTGGCGCGCCTGAGCGGAGTCGCGCCTTCTGCGCTGCGGCATTACGAGAAAAAGGGGCTGATCGCCCCGATAGGCCGCCACGGTTTGCGCCGTCAATACGCCGCCGGGGTGCTCGATCAACTGCGGTTGATCGCCCTCGCGCGCCTGGCCGGTTTTACGTTGGATGAGATGAGCGCCTTGTTTGACGAACGGGGCAAAATCGCGCTCGATCGCGTGTTGCTGGCGGCGCGGGCGGATGAGTTGGATCGCCATATCCAGCGCCTGATGCAGGTGCGCGACGGGCTGCGGCACATGGTCGATTGCCCTGAGCCCGAGCACCTGCAGTGCCCGCAGTTCAGGGAAATATTGCAGCAGGGTGAGTTCTAAGCCTCGCGTTTGGGCGGCGGCGCGGTGTGGTAGACCGATACCGGCCGCAGGCCGCGCGACACGGTGGTGGCGATCACGCAGGCGAGCAGAATGCCGGGCAGCAGCGCGTATTCGCCGGTCATTTCAAACACCATCAGCGCCGCCATGATCGGCGCATGGGTGGTGGCGGCCAGCAGAGTGGCCATGCCGGTCAGCGCCAGCAGCAGCGGCACCGCCGCATCCATGCCCGGCCACAGGCCGAACAGCTGACCGATTATCGATCCGAGCGCGGCGCCGACGAACAGCGTCGGGGTGAAGACCCCGCCGGGCGCGCCCGAGCCGCTGCTGGCGAGGATCGCCAACAGTTTACACACCAGGATCGCGCCCAGCAGCAACACCCCCGGCGGCGCGATCAGCAGCGCCTGCACCACGCTGTAGCCATTGCCCCACACCTGCGGAAACAGCAGCGAAAGCAGCCCGACGAACAGGCCGCCCAACGCCAGCTGCAACGGCGGCTTCAGGCGCAGCGATCGGAAGGCGCGGCCGGTGGCGGTCATCAACCACAAAAACAGCGGCCCGCCGGCGCCGGCCACCACGCCGACCAGCGCCATCAGCAGGTATTGCGTCGGCAAGGGAGCGGCGAGCGGCGTCACCAGGTAGAGCGGCGCCTGGCCTCCGTTGAGCAGGTTGGTCATCAGCAGGGCGCTCACTGCGGCGATCACCACCGGGCCGAGCGAGGCCAGCATCAGGGTGCCGAACAGGATCTCGGCGATAAACAGGCTGCCCGCCAACGGCGCATGGTAGGCGCTGGCCATCCCGGCGGCGGCGGCGCAGGCCACCCACAGTTTCCATTCTTTCTCGTGCGTAAAGCGCTGGGCGAAGAGCGATCCCACCAGCGCCGCCAGCAGGATCATCGCGCCTTCGCGGCCGATGGCGCTGCCGCTCGACACCACCAGCAGCGACGCCAGACACTTCACCAGGCTGGCGCCGGTATCCAGCTTGCCGTTGCCGGTCTCAATCGCTTCCATATAGTCGGTGGGCGCCGCCGGGCGCTGGTGGCGGTAGCGCTGGTGAATATACAGCAGCAGGCCCGCCGCCAGACCGCCCAGCGCGGGCGTCAGCGCGCGTCGCCAGCCGGGCAGCGCGGCGGCGGCGGCCACCAGGCTGCCGTCGGCATTGCCGAGCAGCAGCCACTCGAGGCCAATCATCGAACGGTGAAACAGCCACACCGCCAGGGCGGCGGCGACGCCGATAAACACGGCGATAAACAGGCTGCGCAGCAGGGCGCGATAGTGGTGCAGGTGGACCAATCTTTTCATGCGTGGGCGGCGTCGTGAGAAAAATCAAAGGGTCATCAGCGCATTGTGCTTGGCGCTCCGGCCGATGACCAGTGAATCTTTAGCAAACTGCGGCATGGGCGGGGCGGCCAGCGCCCCGGCGCGGGTTATTGCGGCGTCAACACCCGGCGCGTGCGGCCGGAGCTGAGGTAGTCGGCGATATAATCCTGCGAGATTTCGCCGCTGTAGCGGCCGTCTTCATCGACGATCGGCATCCAGGAGGTGTTGTGCTCGTACAGCTTCGACAGCACCACGCGCAGGTTCTCCTCCGCGCGGGCGGTGACGCGGAAGCGGTGCAGGCTGTCGGCGCATACCCCCGACGCGCCGCGCGCCTCACGGCGTTTGACGTAGCCCAGCGGCTTGCCGTCGGCGTCCACCACCGTCACCGAACGGGCGTCGATATCGTCCATCAGCCCGAACGCCTCCACCAGCGGCGTTTCCCGGCGCACCGTCACCGTCTCTTGTTGGCCTGCCACGTCGCCGGCCTGCACCAGCAGCAGGCGCTTCAGCGTGCGATCCTGGCCGACAAAGGAGGCGACGAACTCGTTGGCCGGCCGCGCCAGCAGCTCATCGGCGCTGGCGTTCTGCACGATTTTGCCCTGGCGGAACACCGCAATGCGATCGCCGAGCTTCAGCGCTTCGTCGATGTCGTGGCTGACCAGCATCACGGTCTTTTTCAGCTGGCGCTGCATGTCGAGAAACTCGTTCTGGATGGTTTCGCGGTTGATCGGATCCACCGCGCCGAAGGGTTCATCCATCAGCAGCACCGGCGGATCGGCAGCCAGCGCGCGGATCACGCCGATGCGCTGTTGCTGCCCGCCCGACATCTCTTTCGGGTAGCGGTGCAAAAAGCGTTTGGGATCCAGCGCCACCATGCTCATCAGCTCCTCGGCGCGGGCGTGGCAGCGTTTTTTGTCCCAGCCCAGCATGCGCGGCACCACGGTGATGTTCTCCTCGATGGTCATGTTGGGGAACAGGCCGATCTGTTGGATGACGTAGCCGATTTTACGGCGCAGGCTGACGGTATCCAGCGCGCTGGTGTCTTCGCCGTTGATCAGAATGGTGCCGCCGGTGGGTTCGATCAGGCGGTTGATCATCTTCAGCGTGGTGGTTTTGCCGCAGCCGGAAGGGCCGAGCAGCACGCAGATTTCACCTTCCGGCACGTCCAGATTGATGTTGTCGACGGCGTTGAACGGCGTGCCGTTCTTTTGCATGAACTGTTTGGTCAGATTTTCCAATTTAATCATGAGCGGATCCCCTTGGGCGTGAGCGCAATTTGCAAGCGGTGCAATAACCAATCGAGGACGATCGCCAGCAGGCTGATCATCACGGCGCCGGTAATCAACTGGCGAATGTCACTGCTGCTGATGCCGTTGAGCAGCAGCAGGCCGAGGCCGCCGGCGCCGATCACCGCGGCGATCGCCATCACGCCGATATTCATCACCACGGCGGTGCGGATGCCGCCGAAAATCACCGGCAGCGCCACCGGGATCTCCACCCAGCGCAGCCGTTGCCAGAACGTCATGCCGATGCCGCGGCCGGCTTCGCGCAGCCCGCCGGGCAGATTGTCGAGCGCGGTGTGGGTATTGCGCACGATCGGCAGCAGCGAGTAGAGAAACACCGCGGTGATCGCCGGCACGTAGCCGATGCCGTGGCCAATCAATGAAAACAGCGGGATCATCAGCCCGAACAGGGCGATGGAGGGCACGGTCAGCACCAGCGTGGCCAGGCTCAGCACCGGCGTCGCCAGCCATTTGTGGCGGACGATCAGCACGCCAAGCGGCACGCCGATCAGGATCGCCAGACCCACGGCGACGCCGACCAGCAGCAGGTGTTCCAGCGTCAACCCGGCGATATAGGCCCAGTTTTGCCAGGCGTAGAGTAAGGTATTCATCATGCCTCCTTAAATCAGGCCGCGCTGCTTGAGAAACGCGTCGGCGACCTGTTGCGGCGTCTGATAGTCGATATCCACCCTGGCGTTAAGCTCGGTGATCACCTGGTTATTGAACTGTTTCGACAGCGTGTTCAGCGCTTCTTCCAGCCCCGGCGTGTTTTGCAATACGTCGGCGCGCACCACCGGCGTGACCGCGTAGCTCGGGAAATAGCCTTTGTCATCTTCCAGCACCTGCAGATCGAAGCCTTTCACCCGGCCGTCGGTGGTGTACACCAGCCCGGCGTCGACGAAGCCGTCGCGGATGGCGTTGTACACCAGGCCGGGGTCCATTTGGCGGATTTGCGGGCGATCGAGCGGCATGTTATACAGCGCCTGCATCGGTTTCAGACCGTCCGAGCGGCCGGCGAACTCCAGATCCAGCCCCAGCAGCCAGTTGTGTTTAGGGTCCGTTTTACGCACCTGTTCCACTTTGGCCACCAGCTGCGACATCGTGCGGATCTGCTCTTTTTCCGCGCGCTGGCGCTGCATGGCGAAGGCGTAGGTGTTGTTCATGTCCGCCGGCTGCAGCCACACCAGCCCGAGTTTGGCGTCGAGCTTTTTCACCGTGTCGTAGGTTTCCTGCGGCGACATGCGCTTATTGATGTGGTTAAAGATGATCAGCGAGGTGCCGGTGTATTCCCAGGTCATGTCGATCTGCTTGTTGATCATCGCGTTGCGGGTGATCACCGTGGCCAGGTTGGTCTTGGGTTCGACCTGAAAACCTTTGGCCCGCAGGTATTGCACGGTGATCGCCGACAGAATGCGCTGTTCGGTAAAGTTCTTGCTCGCCAGCGTCAGCGGGGCAGCCCAGGCGGCCGCGCCGGTCATCAGCAAGGAGAACAGCAGCGCGTGGCGGAGGCGTTGTAACCATCGAGTCATCGCGTTTCTCCCATCAGGATGCGGTGTGCGGGCTGAGCCGGCGGCCGAGACCGGCCAGCGCCAGATCGAGCAGCAGGGCGATCAGCGCGGTGGCGGCGGCGCCGAGGATCAGCGTCGGGAAGTCGTTCAGGTAGATGCCGGGGAAGATCAGCTCGCCGTAGCTGCTGGCGCCGATTAAAAACGCCAGCGGCGCGGTGCCGACGTTAATCGCCATCGCGATGCGCACCCCGGCGAAGATCACCGGCAGGGCGTTGGGTAGTTCGACCTGGCGCAGCCGCTGCCCGGCGGTCATGCCAATACCGTTGGCGGCCTCGACCAGCGCCGGCGGCACCGAACGCAGGCCGGCATAGGTATTGCGCACGATAGGCAGCAGCGAGGCGAGGAACAGCGCCACCACAGCCGGCCGGTCGCCGATGCCGATGATCACCATCGCCAGCGCCAACACTGCCAGCGGCGGCAGGGTGTTGCCGACGTTAAAGATCTGCATCACGTGCTCAGCCCAGCGGCGGGCGAAAGGGCGGCTCAGCAAGATACCGCTGGGAATGCCGACCTGCAGCGACAGCAGCATGGAGCAAGCCACCAGGAACATGTGTTGCTGGCCGAGGTAGATCAAATCTTCCCGGCGCGACTTGAGGGTGTCCCAACCGATGCCGTAAACCAGCAGCGCGATGACGGCGATAAACAGCAGGCTCCCGAGGAGCAGGCGCCGGTATGGCGCTGACTTGTGCATGATGTTGCGTCCTCCGTTGCGCGGAGCGGCCGACGAGACGGCGCATTCCGCTCTGATTGTTACCCACGGCCCGGCGGGCGTGGCGGTACAAAACGGGCGTTTCGCATGAGGTTAGCGACATTGCGACATTGAGCGAAGGGTGCGTTCGGCACAGCGTGCTGAACGTAGGCTCAATACGTGAGTTAATCAGCATAAGATACTGATATTTAAACCCGAGAAAGCACGAAGCCCAAAGGCGCCGGCTAGGGAAGGTATAGCACCCTGTCGTTGACCGTGCCAAGTTTTATGAACAAAATCAGGTGATTGAGTTTGTGCCGATCGGCGCCTCAACCCGCGTCAGCGCTGGGATGGGGGGAAAGTGAAAAAAATCCGTCGCATAACGTTACGCCGTAACAACAAGTCCAAATGGTGCGATCCGCCGTCGGCGAAGACGGGATGTGAGGGCGGATAGACTCGGTGCAGGCGCTTGCTGATATACTCAGGGAAAACAAAAACGCCAGGAAACCTGCATAACGCCATGACAAATAACGTTTCACCCGCCCCCATCGCTCACCGCCCGCTGATTCTGATCGCCTGCATGCTGGCGATGTTCATGTCGGCGATCGAAGCCACCATCGTCGCCACCGCCATGCCGACCATCATCGGCGATCTTGGCGGTTTCTCGCTGCTGGGCTGGGTGTTCGCGGTCTATTTGCTGTCGCAGGCGATCACCATTCCCATCTACGGGCGGCTGGCGGATCTCTACGGCCGCAAGCGGGTGTTCTTCTTCGGCGCCACGCTGTTCCTGTTGGGATCGGTACTGTGCGGTTTCGCTCCCGACATGTATTGGCTGATCGGCTTTCGTCTGCTGCAGGGGCTGGGCGCCGGCGCCATCATGCCGATCGCCTCCACCATCATCGGCGATATTTACAGCGCCACCGAACGGCCGAAGGTGATGGGATACCTGTCGAGCGTGTGGGGCGTATCGGCGATCATCGGCCCGCTGTTGGGGGCGTTTATCGTGCAGCATTTGCCGTGGGCGTTAGTGTTCTGGGTCAACCTGCCGATCGGCCTGTTGGCGATGTTTTTCCTCTGGCGCTATCTGCCGGCGCATCAGCCATTGCGCCAGCACGCGCTGGATCTGGCGGGCACCGCCTGGTTGACGCTGTTCGTGTCGGCGCTGCTATTGGCGCTGTTGCAGATGGAAAGCCTGGGATGGTGGGTGGCGCCGTTGCTTGCGCTGGCGGCGGCGTCGCTGGCGCTGCTTGTCCGCCAGGAGCGGCGCGCGGTCGAACCGCTGTTCCCGCTGGCGCTGTGGCAAAGCCGGGTGATCGTCGCCGGCAACATCGGCGGGCTGGTGATCGGCGCGGCGATGATGGGCATCAGCGCCTTTCTGCCGACCTTCATTCAGGGCGTGATGGGGGGCTCGCCGCTGGAGGCGGGCACCACGCTGGCCCTGATGTCGATCGGGTGGCCGCTGGCCAGCACGCTGAGCGGCCGCTTGATGCTGATGACCTCGTACCGCGCCACGGCGCTGCTGGGCGCGCTGTTGTTGGTGGCGGGCGGCCTGATCTTGCTGCTGCTGCAGCCGGAGGGCGGCTTGCTGTGGGGCCGGGTGGCGGCGTTTATGGTCGGCGCCGGCATGGGGCTGTGCAATACCACGTTTCTGGTTTCGGTGCAGAACGCGGCCCATTACAGCATTCGCGGCATCGCCACCGCCTGTACGGTGTTTACCCGCATGGTGGGCTCGGCCATCGGCACCGCGATTTTGGGCGCGACGCTGAATCTCAACCTGCAGTGGCGTTTGCCGCAGATTGACGATCCGGTGCAGCGGCTGATGGAACCGGCGGTGCGCCAGAGCATGGGGAGCGAGGCGTTGGCGCAGCTGACCCAGCAAGTGGCGGCTTCGCTGCATTGGGTGTTTCTGGTTTCGGCGCTGGTGTCGTTGCTGGCGCTGGCGGCGGCGATGCTGATCCCGGCGCGTTGTCGGCCGCAGGGCGAAGAGGAAGAGGCGGAACAGGCGTAAGGAAAGAAGGAGCGGGCGCTGCTGCAGAGCGCCCTGGTAGCCGGGGCGGCTTACTGCGTGTTGGAGGTATCCTGGCTGGTGCCGGTCTGCGCCGCATCACCGCGATCGTCGCCGTTGTTCAGGCGGGTGTAGACGATCTTCTGGGTGTCGTTTTCGCAGTGGCCGACCACCTGGCCGCCCGCTTGATCGGCCTGATCGTTTGGCACGATCTCCAGTTTGAAGCCGGACTCCGGTACGCCGTTATTGACGATTTTTTGCGAAATGTCCGCTTTCACGCTTTCGCAGGAGGCCAGGGCCGCTATCGGCGCGCCGGCCAGCAACACAGCGGTTAATATCAGCGTTTTTTTCATCACGTCATCCTTTTAGACAATGGACTTCCTGTAACAGGATAGCAGCAACGGCGGCCGGGTTTCACGCTTGCCCGCCCGCCGCAGGCGGATTAAGGATTAATCCGACGCCCGGTCTGGCGATCCAGACATTTACGGGTGTCCGGCTCCCAGTAGGCGTTGACGTTGTTGCTGTCGTTGCAGCGATCTTCGTCATCCGCCGCGCGATCGATCTTGTCGAATTCTTTCTCGACGCGGGTGTTAACCTTGTGGCGCAGGGATTTGGTATCATTCCACTGCTCTTTGCTCTGGCGCGCTTCTTCGGTGCTCATCGCGCCGCTGCCTTTGCCATCGACGGTGACGCAGGTGCTGCCCTGAGTGCAGGTGGCGGCCAGCGCCGGCGCCTGCCAGGCGCCCATTACGGCCAGCATGGCGACCGGCAGCATCCCGCGCAGCAGTCGTTGGGTCGAAAATGTTTTCATCGTTTCATCCTTATGAGTGAGTGCGCCTGATGAAGGCGGCACTGGCGTTACCTCGCCCGCAGGCGTGGTGACAAATATACCACCGCGCTCCTGGAATTCACCAGCCAAGCGCCGATTCGTTTACTTTATCGAGAGAAAACTGCGACCGATGTTAAAAACTACGCTGTTGTTTTTCGCCACCGCCCTCGCTGAAATTATCGGCTGTTTCCTGCCTTACCTGTGGCTCAAGAAGCAGGGCAGCGCCTGGCTGCTGCTGCCGGCGGCCTTGAGCCTGATGCTGTTCGTCTGGCTGTTGACGCTGCATCCTGCGGCCAGCGGGCGGGTCTACGCGGCCTATGGCGGCGTGTATGTGGCGACGGCGCTGCTGTGGCTGCGAGTGGTGGACGGCGTGAAGCTGTCTGCGCTGGATTGGGTCGGCGCCGGGGTGGCGCTGGCGGGCATGCTGATTATCGTTTCCGGCTGGCGCGCGGCCTGAGGAAACACGGCGGGAGTTGCCTCCCGCCGACAGGGCTCAGGCGCCGCGGTGGATGTTCAGCCCGGCGAAGGACTGGCTGACCGGCATCATTTCCAGCGTGTTGATGTTGACGCGCGCCGGCAATGTGGCGACCCAGAATACCGACTCGGCGATGTCTTCCGGCGTCAGCGCATCGGCGCCTTCGTAGGTTTTATTGACCTTGCCGTCATCGCCCTTGAAGCGCACGTTGGAGAATTCGGTGCCGCCCACCAGGCCCGGCTCGATATCGGTCACGCGGATGCGCGTGCCGTGCAGATCGGCGCGCAGGCCCAGGCTGAACTGCTTGACGAACGCCTTGGTGGCGCCGTACACGTTGCCGCCGGCGTAAGGCCAGTTGGCGGCGGTGGAACCGATGTTGATCACGTGGCCGACGTTGCGCTCGACCATGGCGGGCAGCAGTGCGCGGGTCATGTTCACCAGCCCTTTGGCGTTGGTGTCGATCATGGTTTCCCAGTCATCGGCGTTGGCCTTGTGCGCCGGCTCCAGCCCCAGCGCCAGCCCGGCGTTGTTCACCAGCACGTCGATCTGGCGCAGCTCGGCCGGCAGCGCTTCTATCACCTGCTGAATGGCGGCGCGGTTGCGCACGTCGAGCCGCACGATGTGCAGCGCTTCCCCCAATTCTTCCTGCAGCGCGTCGAGACGCTCAAGGCGGCGCCCGGCGGCGATCACCTGGTGGCCTTCACGGATAAAACGGCGCGCAATGGCCTCGCCGAAACCGGAGGTGGCGCCGGTAACAAATATAATCATGTTGCTGTTCCTCAACTGTTTTTACCCTACATGCTTCTATCATTAGCACAAACCCGCAGGCAGTGGCAGCGGTTATCACGGCGGAAAGGAAAAAAGGTCACACCGGGCCAGCGGCCCGATGCTGATTAGCGCTGACGCGGCAGGTGGTAGACCACGGCGTCATACTTGATACGCTCGCAACGGCCGGCCAGCACGCCGCCCAGCGACTCGACGAGGCGGCGGCTGGCGGTATTCTGCTCAGCCACCGGGTAGAGAAAATGCGGCGGCTGAAAGCGCTCGCTGGCCCAGCGCGCGATGCCCTGCACGATTTCACGGCCGTAGCCCTGGCCATGCAGGCTCTCTTTCACCCAGATGCCCAGCTCCGGGGTGGGGCTGCGCAGGTTGTGCGCGCCGCCGACGCCGACGAACTGCCGGTCTTCGCGCCGGCGGGCGACAAAGATCACTTCTTCGCCTTCGCGCATCAGCGGCAGCCAGCCTTGCCAGACGTTGGCGAAATCTTCCGGCGACGCTTCCGGCTCAAAGGTCATAAAGCGCGTCAGCGTGGGGGTGATCGCCTGGTAAACATCGTCGGCGTCTGCTGCGGTAAAGGGGGCAATCAACAAACGGTCGGTGTCAACGCGGCACTGAGAAAGGTCATTGTGATTCATTTTATTTCCTCGCTTTTCAGGCCATAACGGCAAAAAATCCGCGCACATAAATCGGGGCGGATCGTCGATATTACGCGTATTGGCGTCAGAAGCGACTTATTTTTCGCCGCTGCGGCGACGCGGAGGAACGGTTTTATGTGACGCTGTCACGTTGACGGGAAAGGCGGCGGACACGGTTAACCGCGCCCGCCGCTGCGGATCAGAACTTCACCGAACCTTGCAGATAGATCGTGCGTGGCTGGCCGATATACAGACCTTTGTTGTTGTCGTCATAGGCGCGGGTGAAATACTCGTGGTTGAACAGGTTTTTCACGCCGACGCCCAGATTCAGGCCGGCCATTTCCGGGCCGAAATCATAGGCGGCGCGCACGCCCCACAGCATGTAGCCGGGAATGCGGCCGGTGCTGCCGTCGGCGCTTTCCGCCACGGTGTTGGCGTTGTCGGCGAACTGGCTGGATTGGAACTCGCCGTTAAGGTTAAACGCCCAGTTGCCTGGCGTGTAGTCCAGCCCCAGGGTGCCTTTATGCTTCGGCGAGAACGGCACCTGGTTGCCCTTATAGCCGCCGTCTTCGCGGATGGTGGCGTTGACGTAGGCGTAGCTGGCGTAGGCGGTCAGGTCGTCCAGTTTCGGCGTCAGCTGCGAAAGATCGTAACGCAGGCTGCCTTCCAGCCCGGCGTGGCGGGTTTTGCCGCGCGCGGTCACGCTGTCGGTCACCTGGTTGGAATCGTACTGGTTGTTGAAGTTGATCAGGAACAGCCCGATCTCGCCGGTCAGCGCGTCGCCGGCGTAGCGGGTGCCCAGTTCCCAGGTGCGCGCCTTCTCCGGTTCAATCTTGCCGCTGTCGACCGCTTTGCCCATCTGGCTGTATTGCACGGTGCCGAAGGAGCCTTCGGTGTTGGCGTACAGGTTCCAGTATTCGTTCAGGTGATACATCACGTTCAACGCCGGCAGCGGCGCGTTATAGCTGACGTCGAGGCGGTTGTTCTTGATGTAGTTGTTCTGATACGACTTGATGTACTCGTAGCGCATGCCCGGCGTGATGGTCCAGTCGCCGATGTCGATGCGATCGTCGAGATAGAAGGCGTGCGCCTCGGTGCCGGACTGGGTGTCGCGATCGTCCGGGCTGGCGGTGGACGGCAGCCTGCCGGTGCTGGCCTTGCTGGTGTAGCGCAGCTCATGGGTGGATTCACTGACGTAACGGTAGCCGACGCCGACCTCATGGGCGGAATCTCCCCAGCGGAAACTTTGGCTGTAGCGCGGTTCTACGCCGCGCACCCAGTATTCGCGCGGCGACAGGGTCAGGTTCTTGCCCTGATCCAGATAGCCGCTGCGCAGGGTGTAGGTGTAGAAGCTCTGCACGTCGAACTTATGCTGCTGATCAGGCTGATATTGGTAGCCGAAGTTCGCCAACTGGCGGCGGCCCCAGAACTTGTCGTACGGGCGCGTAGACTGGAACGGGTTGGCGTTGTAGTCCGCCCGGCTCAGGCCGCCCGGCATGTTCGCTTCGCCTTCGTAGTATTGCAGCAGGCTGTTGAAGGTGTGCACCTCGTTCGGGGCGTAGCGGCTTTTCAGCATCACGTCGTCTATCTTGGTTGCGCTGTGCTCGCGCCAGTCGCTGCCGCGGGTGCCGGAGTAAAGCAGCGCCGCGCCGAAGCCGTTGTCGGCGGTGCCGCCGATCATCAGGTTGCCGGTGCCTTTCGGGTGATCCTGGCGCGAGGTCGGGCTGAGCTGCCCCTGCATGCCGGCCTCCAGGCCGAAGGTTTTCGGGATGGCGCGGGTAACGAAGTTGACGACGCCGCCGACGCTCTGCGGCCCATAGCGCACCGCGCCGCCGCCGCGTACCACGTCAATCGCATCCATATTGCCGAGCGAGACTGGCGCCAGCGATAGCTGCGGCTGGCCGTAAGGGGCGAAGGGCACCGGAATGCCGTCCATCAGCACGGTGGAGCGGCTGGCGAGGCGCGGGTTGAGGCCGCGTATGCCGAAGTTCAGCGCCATATCGTGGCTGCCGGTGCCGTTGTTTTCCGGGGCCACCACGCCCGGCACGCGGTTCAATGCTTCACGCACGGTGGTGGTGCCGGTTTTGACGAAGTCTTCGCGGCGCACTACGTCGCGCGCGCCGGGGTGTTCGAACACGTCTGCCTGACGGCCTTCCGCCAGCCAGTCGCCGACCACGGTGATGTCCTCTTCTTTTTTCTGCGGCTGCGCTAGTTTGGCCAGCGTGTAGCCGTTGTTGCCGAGCGCTTTAGCCTGCAGGCCGCTGCCCGCCAGCAGGGCGTTCAGGCCGTCATCGACGCCGTAGCTGCCGCTCAGGCCCGGCGAACGTTTACCGGCGGTCAGCGCGCCGTCCAGCTCACCGGCCGGAATGTGATAAGCGGCAGCGGCGCTGGCGGCGCTCGCCATCTGCGGTGCAGCGAAGACCAGGCCAATGGCCACGGCCAGCGGCGTGGCCCGTTTTCCCCAAAGCGAAGCCGGAGCGACCTTTCCCCAAGCGTTGTTCATACCTTCTCCTGAATCATTTTTTATTTATTGCTGCAGTGTTTTCCTGGGAGTCGGATGAGCAAAGCAAAAGGGACAATCAAGAATGCGATTTTTTATCATTTTCATTTAAAAAATTCAGGCGGGGACGATTTGCAACCAATAGCGGGTAAAGCTTTGCAGGCGTACCGGCAGCGTCTGGCTGAGCAGGGCGAGGGCGCGATCGGTATCGTTGAGCGGGAAACTGCCGCTGACGCGCAGGCCGGCAACGGCAGGATCGCAGCTCAGGTGGCCGCGCCGATAGCGCGCCAGTTCGGCGATCACCCGATCCAGCCGCCACTGGCTGACGCTCAGCACGCCGTGCAGCCAGCCGTCTTCCGCCGTAGCCGGTTGCTTGTCGCTGAAGGCCGCCGCGCTGAAGCTTATCTGTTCGCCGGCGTTCACCCGGCGTTTTTGTTGCGCGTCTTGCGCCAGCTGCGCCTCGACCGCGTGCTCCAGCACCGTCAGGCGCGTTTCGCCGTCGCTCTCGCGCACCAAAAAACGGGTGCCGAGCGCGCGCATTGCCCCTTGCGGGCTCTGCACCCACAGCGGCCGGGCATCGCGTCCGGTCACCAGGCTGATTTCTCCGGCGTGCAAGCGGATCAGCCGTTGGCGATCGTCGTAATGCACATCCACCGCGCTGGCGGTGTTCAGCACCAGCTGGGTGCCGTCGCTTAACACAATGGGTTTGATTTCGCCGGTGGCGGTGCGGTAGTCGGCGCGCAGCTCCCGGCCGAGCGGCGACCGGTAGAAGAAGCCGCCGCCGCCCACGCCGAGCAACAGCAGCAGGCTTTTCAGCAGGGTGCGGCGATCGATCGCCGATTGACGGCCGGCGCGATCGAGCGCGCGATAGCTGAATTTGCCCGGCACGCCCTGCAGCTGGCTCTGCAACGCTTCGACGCGCTGCCAGGCCCAACGGTGATCGTCATGCTGCTGGTGCCAGGCTTGCCACTGTTGGCGCTGGCGTTCGGTGACGTGCTCGTCGCACAGCAGGGCATACCAGTGTGCGGCCATTTTCAGCGCCTGGCGCTGCTCGGGGGTGATGGCGTTGCTCATGAATAAACGTCGTTTTCGAGGCTGAACAGCAGGCAATGCTCGGTGGCTTTGGCCATGTATTTTTTAACCGAACTGACCGAAACGCCGAGGCGCGCGGCGATGTCCGCATAGCCCAGACCTTCGAGCTGCGACAACAGAAAGGCCTGTTTTATCTTCGGCCCCAGGCCGTCGAGCATGGCGTCGATCTGCTGCAGGCTTTCCAGCAGGCTCTGGCGCTGCTCCGGCGACGGGGCGTAGCCTTCCGGGATCAGCGCCAGCATCTCAAGATAGGCGCGCTCCAGCGTTCTGCGGCGGAACAGATCGACCATCACCCGCTTGGCGACGGTGACCAGAAAATCTTTCGGCTCGCGCAGGGTCGCCGCGGCGTCGCCCTTCAGCAGGCGCATAAAGGTGTCCTGCGCCACATCGTCCGCGTCGAAAGCGCAGCCCAGCCGCCGACGCAACCATCCCTGCAACCAGGCGTGGTGGGTAGCGTAAAGGCGCGACAGCGCGGCGTGCGGGGCAGAGGCGGTGGCGGACATGGTTTTCGCATTGCTGGTCAAAAAGATGCGCGGATGATAATTGAGAATGGTTATCGTTTCAAGTTTGACCGTTGCCTCCAGGCTGGGATTCCGCCCCCGGACGCGGCGTTGAAATAAAGCGGACGGTCGTAAAGAGCGTCGTTTGCCCATTAAAGGTGCAGCGGCGCGGTGTTATTTCGGCAAGCAAACGGTTGCTATTTATCCGCCGTCGAAGACTGAGCGTGGGTCTTATTCTCTTTCGCCGGCTTATGCTTTTAGGTTAATTACCAATCAATTGTTTTTATTTAAAAATGTATTTTATCGCCGCCTGTTGGCATGCGGCTTGCTATGCTTAAGCCGGTCTTTGCGTTTGGGCAAAAAAGCCTTGTTTCATCGGCGCAGGTTATTTCGCGGGTGAGCTTGGCCGGTCGTCACAAGGAAGAAAATAATGGCACTGCAATTCACCACGGCTATTCGTGGCAATTTTTTTGATATCGCAGCCTGTGTGGATGCGCCGCAACAGCTTGAGGAACGCCTGCGGCATATTCCCGACGGTTTGCTGCTGCTGAACGACGGCGTCATCGTCTGGTTCGGCAGCTGGCGGCAGGGCGAGGCGCTGCTGCCGCCGGGCTTCGCGGTCACGGAGTATCACGACAAGCTGATCGTGCCGGGTTTTATCGATACCCATATCCACTATCCGCAAACCGAAATGATTGGCGCCTATGGCGATCAACTGCTGGACTGGTTAAACAATTACACTTTCCCGACCGAAAGCCGTTACGACTGTGAGCAGCACACCGACGCGATGTCGGCTTT
This sequence comes from Serratia sp. X3, assembly GCF_014982455.1. NCBI lineage: Bacteria > Pseudomonadati > Pseudomonadota > Gammaproteobacteria > Enterobacterales > Yersiniaceae > Serratia > Serratia sp. X3. The sequence goes on along the minus strand of NZ_JADCNB010000001.1, from coordinate 1,391,934 downwards.
CTTTCTGCAGCAGTTGCTGAGTAACGGCACCACCACCGCGCTGGTGTTTGGCACCGTGCATCCACAGTCGGTCGATGCGCTGTTCAGCCAGGCGGCAGCGCTGAACATGCGCCTGATCGCCGGCAAGGTCATGATGGATCGCCATGCGCCGGAGGCGCTGCTGGAAACGCCGGAGCAGAGTTATCGCCAGACGCGCGAACTGATCGAACGCTGGCACGGCAAAGGCCGCCTCGGTTACGCTATTACCCCGCGCTTTGCGCCTACCAGTACGCCGGCGCTGCTGGCGCAGGTGCAGCGGCTGCGCGAAGAATATCCCGACGTTTGGCTGCAGACGCACCTGAGCGAGAACCCGCAGGAAGTGGCCTGGGTAAAAGCGTTGTTCCCGCAATACCGCAGCTATCTGGATGTTTACCACCGCTACGGCATGACCGGCGATAAAAGCGTATTCGCCCATTGCCTGCATCTGGAGGAGCAGGAGTGGGACTGCCTGTGCGATACCCGCTCGGCGATCGCCTTTTGTCCCACCTCCAACCTGTTTCTCGGCAGCGGGCTGTTTAACCTGCAGCAGGCCTGGCGCAAGCGGGTGAAGCTCGGCATCGGCACCGACGTGGGGGCCGGCACCACCTTCAATATGCTGCGCACGTTAGGCGAGGCGTACAAGGTCGGCCAGCTGCAGCATTACCGGCTCTCCGCCGTAGAGGCGTTCTATCATGCCACCCTGGGCGGCGCCCGCGCGCTGGCGCTGGACGACAAAATCGGCAACTTCAACGTCGGCAAAGAGGCGGATTTCGTGGTGCTCGATCCGGCGGTGACGCCGCTGCAGCAGCTGCGTCACGCCAATAGCGCCACGCTGATGGAGCAAGGGTTTGTGCTGATGACCCTGGGGGACGATCGCAACATTTATCGCACCTATGTGGACGGTAAGGTGGTTTATGAGGCGTCGCGCTGACGCAGCCGCATTCATTCCTGGTATCGAAGCGTCCAACGTCGCTGTCTTTATCTGGTTATTGTGCGGGAAAAGGCGGGAGAGACGCGAAGCCATTGGCACAGGGTTAACACTGTTGAGCGGATACTATTATCAGGAAGGACACTGCGCGTATTTTTAATTAAACACTATATAAAGGATTTATTGCTCATGCTCGTATCTGACCCCCGTTATCACTTGTTAGCCGTCTGCAGCGCTCAGCATCTGCGCGCTGTAGCTGAAAGGATCTGTGCTCGCGATAAACTAGAACCGCTAGCATTTGATGCTGTTCTTTGGCGGAGTTGTTGGACATCACCACTGCCAACCATATCGCCAGAGTCGTCAAGTGAGTTTCTGCAATCGGTGGGGCATGTTTATCCTCGCGCCACTTATGAGCTAAGGTCTTGGCTCATCTCTGGCGGACGTAAGTTGGATCTGCAAGCTGCCGACAAGCTGATTTATCTTGCTCGCGTGATCGAGAAGGAGTGGAAAGTTGAAGAGCAACCTTCTGTTTGGCGCAAGCACCCCAGCAACAGGCTCAATGGTTATGCGTACAATATCGTACAGATTCTTATACATACCAGCGTATCTGAGGACTATCCAAAGGAGAATAATATCTCTCACCGGCATGATTTGCTTACGCATTCACCGAGTAACTCAAGGCTCACGGCTTGGATGGAAAAATATCAACATAGCTCAAAAGACCCCTTTGTTTTAGCACGGCTTGATGTGACACGTATCAGTAATATGAGGGAGTTGTTTCTGTGGCAGATTTCGCTTGAAACCCATAGCGGATTATATACTTCGGCAACCTTCGAGGCTGCAGTGGGGAAAAGAATCAGGTCATACGATCGTCCGGTGCCCGGTCGGCGCATTCAAGCGTTTATAGGTTATATCTAATCGAGTTAACGCACCGCTATACGCCACAGGGAGCGAATCATCGTGGGATGAATATTCTAATCACTTGTTTTTGCTCAAACTGCCAACTGCGCCTAAGCTAGGAGGTGATTCAGAGGGAGCCATTCCCCGAGACCTTATTCCGTGAACATGGAGGAGTTTCGATTTGATGCGTTTATCCACATTGGTGCTGGCGATCGGCATGGCGCTGGGCTCGCAGGCACAGGCAGCAGAAACCCAACCTCACGCCGACCATAGCGCGCTGCCCAGCGGCCAGGCGAAGGAGGCTACCGTGACCGGTGAAGCCAATCAGCACGATAAGCAAAAGACCCAAAACCCGTTCTTCTATCAAAGCCGTCTGCCGTTCCAGGCGCCTCCGTTCAACCTGATCAAGGAAAGCGACTACGCGCCGGCGATCGAAGCGGGCATCAAGCAAAAGCGGGAAGAGGTGGAGAAGATCGCCAACAACCCGGCCAAGCCCAACTTTAAAAATACCTTCGTGGCGCTGGAGCAGGCCGGTTCGCTGCTGACGCGGGTGATGAACGTGTTCGGCGCCATGACCTCGGCCAATACCAGCGATGCGCTGCAGAAGCTGGATGAAGAAACCTCGCCGAAGCTGGCGGCGCTGAACGACGACATCATGCTCAACGGCAAGCTGTTCGCGCGCATCAAGGCCATCTATCAAGATCGCGATGCGCTGAAGCTGGATCCGGAGTCGCGTCGGCTGGTGGAAGTCACCTATAAGAACTTCGAACTGGCGGGCGCCAACCTGTCGGACGCCGACAAGGCCAAGCTGAAAGCGCTGAACCAGGAAGCGGCGACGCTGAGCACCCAGTTCACCAACAAACTGCTGGCGGCGAGCAAAAACGGCGCGCTGGCGATAACCGACCAGGCGAAGCTGGACGGTCTGTCCGAAGGTGAGCTGGCCGCGGCAGCGCAGGCGGCCGCCGAGCGCAAGCTGGAGAAACAGTGGTTGTTGGTGCTGCAGAACACCACCCAGCAGCCGCTGCTGCAGAGCCTGAAAGATCGCGACACCCGCAAAGCGCTGTTCGACGCCTCCTGGACGCGGGCGGAAAAGGGCGACGGCAACGATACCCGCCAGACCATTTCCCGTCTGGCCAAGGTGCGCGCCGAGCAGGCCAAGCTGCTGGGCTACCCGAACTACGCCGCCTGGAAGCTGCAAAACCAGATGGCCAAGACGCCGGATGCCGCGCTGAGCTTTATGCGCAACATCGTGCCGGCAGCCACCGCGCGCGCTGAGCGTGAAGCCAAAGACATTCAGGCGGTGATCGACCAGCAGAAAGGCGACTTCAAGGTGCAGGCCTGGGACTGGCAGTTCTACGCCGAACAGGTGCGCAAGGCCAAGTACGATCTGGACGAGTCGCAGATCAAACCTTACTTCGAGCTGAACAACGTGCTGAACAACGGCGTGTTCTACGCCGCCAACCTGCTGTACGGCATCAGCTTCAAAGAGCGCAAGGACATTCCGGTCTACCAGCCGGACGTTAAGGTGTATGAAGTGTTCGACAAGGACGGCAAATCGCTGGCGCTGTTCTACACCGACTACTTCAAACGCGACAACAAGGGCGGCGGCGCCTGGATGAGCAACTTCGTCGATCAGTCGAAGCTCAATGGCACCAAGCCGGTGATCTACAACGTCGCCAACTTCACCAAACCGGCGCCGGGGCAGCCGGCGCTGCTGTCGTATGACGACGTGATCACGATGTTCCACGAGTTCGGCCACGCGCTGCACGGCATGTTCGCCGATCAGGAATACCCGAGCCTGTCGGGCACCAACACCGCGCGCGACTTCGTCGAGTTCCCGTCGCAGTTCAACGAGCACTGGGTCAGCGATCCGAAAGTGTTCAGCCACTTCGCCAAGCACTACCAGACCGGCGAGGCGATGCCGCAGGAACTGGTCGACAAGATCAAGAAGGCCGACAAGTTCAACAAGGGCTACAGCATGACCGAGCTGCTGTCCGCCGCGCTGCTGGATATGCACTGGCACATGCTGACCGCCGATCAGCCGCAGCAGGATGTGGACAAGTTCGAGACCGAGTCGCTGCAAAAAGACAAGGTGGATCTCAGCTACGTGCCGCCGCGCTACCGTTCCAGCTACTTCCAGCATATCTGGGGTAACGGCTACGCCGCGGGCTACTATGCCTATCTGTGGACGGAAATGCTGGCGGACGACGCCTTCCAGTGGTTCACCGAACACGGTGGCCTGACCGCCGAAAACGGCCAGCGCTTCCGCGACATGATCCTGTCGCGCGGCAACAGCCAGGATCTGGAGAAGCTGTACATCGATTGGCGCGGCAAAGAGCCGAGCATCGAGCCGATGCTGATCAACCGCGGGCTGAAGGACGAGTAATCGACGCCACAATGAAACCGGAGCGACCAATGCTCCGGTTTTTTTACGCCTCGCTGACAATGCTGAGCGGGATATCGACGCCGCCGGCGTAGAACACCAGCAACTCCACCGTCTCTGCGCCAGAAATGCCCCGATGCACGCTATTCACCACTTCCGCGATCACGTCGCCGCGGTTGAACGTTTCCCGCGCGCCGCCGTCTCTTTTTTCGATCGTCAGTATGCCGCTAAGCAAATAGCCGACCGCCGGTATCGGGTGGCGGTGCCAGGCTAACGCGGTGTGCGGCGGCACGCTGATCTTCAACACGCTGATCATCGGCGCGCCTGCCGGGTAATGGGGGTAGGCGGCGCCATCCCAACTGGCATTGGCCGCCAGCAATGTTTCGGATTTAACTTCAGCAGAGATTGAGTTTTCCTGTGCAGGAGAGGCAGAGGCGGTAACGGCGCTGCCTGGCTGATTGAATGTCATATTTCCACCATGATAATAATTTTGAATGAAATTAAATCGGGTGGCTGCTTGGCGTGACATCCTGTGCTTGGCTGTAGACGGATCCGTTGGCGATATTGACGTTGTCGAATAAGCAGCAGTGCTTATTGATTCTAGTCGTTGAAAAGGTTTTCACCAGTCGGTTTGACGGGCGAGCGGTTGTTTCAGGGCGCTTGCCAGGCCTGCCACAGCGCCGCCGCCGGCGGGCCGCAGCTGTTCGGCGTCAGCCCGGATCTGGCCAATAACACCAATATCTTCAGCGAGCGCCCCGATAACCTGATCAAGGTGATCCTGCAAGGGATCACCAAACCGGCCGACGCCGAATTGGGCTTTATGCCGGGCTTTAAGGACAGCTTTTCCGATCGGTAGGTGACGGCGCTGGTGAATTATCTGCGCCAACGCTATGCCGGCGACAAACCGGCCTGGCGCGACGTGGAGGCGCAGGTGGCGCGGTTGCGCGCGGAGCCGGGGAATCATTAACATTGTAAATTGTTACATTGGGTTATTGACTGACGGCGCTCATTCGGGGATTAATGTTAGCCTGATTTTTACCTTACCTATAAAAAACAGGAAGTTAACATGGCATTAACCACGCATAAAATGGAAAGCGGCCTGGCCGTAACAGTTCGTTTACCTGATAACCCGGCCAAGGTTCCGGCGATTATTCTGTGTCACGGCTTCTGCGGCATTCAGGAGCTGTTGTTGCCGGCCTTTGCCGAGGCCTTCGTCAACGCCGGTTTTGCGGCGGTGACGTTTGACTATCGCGGCTTCGGCGCCAGCGAGGGTGAACGCGGGCGGCTGGTACCGGCGCTGCAGATTGAGGATATCCTGGCGGTGAGCCGGTGGGTGCAAACGCAGCCGCAGATCGACAGCGAGCGCATCGGCCTGTGGGGCACGTCGTTTGGCGGCTGCCATGTGTTCGGCGCTGCCGCGGCCGAGCCGGCCATCAAATGCGTCGTTAGCCAGCTGGCCTTCGCCGACGGGGAAACCATCGTGACGGGGAAAATGGCCGCCGATGAAAAACAGGCGTTCATCGCCACGCTGGACAAAATGGCGGAGAAGAAGCAGGCCACCGGCAAAGAGATGTTTGTCGCCGTCACCCGGGTGTTAAGCGATGACGAGTCGAAAGCGTTCTTCGAGGAGAACAAGGTGCGTTACCCGGCGATGGACATCAAGATCCCGTTCCTGACCGTGCGCGAAACGCTGCGCTATCAGCCACGTGACAATGCGGCGCGAGTCACATGCCCGGTACTGGTGGTGGTGGCGGGCGGCGATACCGTGAATCCGCCGGAGCAGGGCATCGCGCTGTATGAGGCGGTAGGTAGTGCGAAGAAGGCGCTGCATGTCGAGCAGAATGCGAAGCACTATGACATGTACGCCGGCCCGCATTTCGCCGGCATCATCGGCCGTCAGATCGCCTGGTTCAACGATCACCTGTAATTCCGACTTCCCCCTGGCGCAGGAACGCCACCAGCCGCTGCGCCGGCAGCGGCAGCTGCGCCAGGTCACGCACCGCGATCGACAGGCGCCGGGTCGCCCACTCGTCCGTCAGCGGCAGGGCGCCGTGCCGAATTTGCGGATGGCGTCGGGCGCTCTCTTCCGGCACCACCGCCAGCCCGGCGCCGCGCAGCACCATGCGGCAGATGGCGTCGAAATGAGCCGCGCGCGCCCGCAATCGCATCGGGCCGCCGCTGCGTATCGCCAATTGCTCCAGATGCTGTTGCAGCGCGCTCTCTTCCGGCAGACCGATGAAATCAAAAGGCAGGGCGTCCGCAAAGCTGAGCGTGCGGCGGCCGCTGAGCGCATGCCCCGGCGGCAGCGCCAGCACCAGGCGATCCTGGCGAAAAGGGTAGCTTGTCAGCCCGCGCAGATCGGCGTGATCCGCCACGATGCCGATATCCGCCGCCTGTTCAGCGATCGCCTGCGCGATGGCCGGGCTGGGCAGCTCCTCCAGTACGATATCGGTATGCGGGTGCAGCACCAGAAAATCCGCCAACAGCTCCGGCAGAAAAGCGTCGGCGGCGACGGTATTGGCGACGATGCGCAGCCGGCTGCGCTGGCCCGGCGCGAACTCGGCCAGGTCGCCGCGCAACCGCTCACGCTGCTGCAATAGCACTCGCGCGTGATGCAACAGGCGCTCACCGGCGGGCGTCGCCTGGACGCCGCGCGGATTGCGCGTCAGCAGCGCTACGCCGGCCTGTTGCTCCAGCCCGCGCATGCGAGCGCTGGCGGCGGCCAGCGATAGCCCGACGCGCTCGGCGCCGGCGGTGATGCTGCCGGTCTCGAGCACCGCCGCCAACAGCCGCAGATCGATAAAGTCAAAATGCATGCGTTTTCCCTCTGTCTTTGCCGCAGGCAGGCTCTGCCATTGCCGCATTGTGCCGCGCTATACCGCCGGCCACAATCGAGCCGTTGATTCGCCATAAGGATAGACGCATGTCGCTGACGCAACTCGAGATTATCGCCCTGACGGGCATTTTTACACTGGCCGGCACGGTCAAAGGAGCGATCGGTCTGGGGCTGCCGACCGTGTCGATGGGGCTGCTCAGCCTGATGATGCCGCCGGGTCAGGCCGCCGCGTTGCTGTTGCTGCCTTCGCTGATCACCAACCTGTGGCAGTTGCTGCGCGGGGCGCGGCTGGAGGCGCTGTGCCGCCGGCTCTGGCCGATGATGCTGTGCGTCACGCTGGGCACGTTGTTGAGCGCGGGGGCACTCACTGCCAGCGACGGCCGCCTGGCGCCGCTGGCGCTGGGCGTGTGTCTGATCGGTTATGCGCTGCTGGGTTTCACCCGTTTCGACTGGCGCGTTTCCGCTGCGGCGGAACCCTGGTTGGGGCCGCTGTGCGGCCTGGTGACCGGTGCGCTGACCGGCGCCACCGGAGTGTTCGTCATTCCGGCGGTGCCTTACCTGAATGCGTTGGGCCTGGCGCGCGACGATCTGGTGCAGGCGCTGGGGCTGTCGTTCAGCGTCTCGACGCTGGCGCTGGCCGCCGGTTTAGCCTGGCACCAGGCGCTGCCCGCCACGCTGCTCGGCGGTTCGTTGTTGGCGCTGTTGCCGGCGTTGGGCGGCATGTGGCTGGGGGAGAGGGTGCGTCGTCATTGTCGCCCGCAGCTGTTCCGCCGCCTCTTCTTTATTGGGTTATTAATCTTGGGCGTTGAGATTATTTGGCGATTCAATTAATTGAATCGATAGCATCTGCGTGTAATTAGGTTCGATATATTATTCTGGGGTTTATTTTAATATGATGAGTTGCAATGTTTAGAATACGCTTTTCTTATTGGTTTTTTTTATGAAATACAGGATGGTTATGGATTGTTATTAGTGTGTTTTACATTTGCCACTACAGCTGTTTTTAATGACGGTAAAACCAGTAAACCCATAGGAGAGTATTTATGAAGGAAATTTTAAGTAGCCAATTCGATGCGGTGTCAGGTGGATGGCAGGATCGAGATGGGAGCGGCAAAAGATCGTCTGATAACGGAGGCTCTGGTGCTTCAGATCGTGGTGGAAATAACGGCGGTGACCGCGGGCCTCAGTCATTCTTGTCAAAAAACAGCCCTTATGGCAGCGGTTCCGGCGCCAGTGGTTTCTGGGGGAATGGCAGCTCTACAGGAAATGGTTATGGCGGCAATGGCACTGGGCCGAGAGAAACCAGAGAATCCGGAACCAAACGCTAATTAACAGCTGCAATCCCAGCACAGAAGTAACATTCTGTGCTTTTATGGGGTATATGATGAATAAATATGTTGTTTTTATAAAGAGCGATGAGTCAAGGGTACTGAGAAAGGAAGTGGTTACACGAGAAATAATTAAAGACATGAAGCGGAAGGGGTTCAGAAAGCATCATGTTGAAGTAGAAGCTGAGAACGAGAACGATGCCATTAACAAACTAAATAAGAACAGCAATGACTATTTGGATTCACTGAAAAATTTTTCCGGTGATTTATTATTTTGTTCTATTTGTGTCATTGTTATGGTCATGGTTTATTTATTTAGCTGAGCCATAATCAGTATTGAATTATTAAAGTTATTTATACTATATTTTGCGTGGTGATTTAAATGAGTCATCAGATGTTGGGTGTGGATTTATCAAAGATAGAAAAGTCATCCGTTCCAAATATCCTGCACTTTATATGGATTGGTGACTTAAGTGAAGTAAATACTCATTATGTCGATATATGGAAAAAGACGAATAAAGATAAGCAGATATTCTTTTGGTATGACAAAGACGCTTCACTGTGTCATTTGCTAAATAATGCCATACACGATTTCGTCAACGCCGAAAAAAATAAATTTAAGGTTGAATTGAAAATAAAAAATCACGCCTTTAATTATATATACCCAAAGGTAATGGAGGGCTTTTCTTTTGATGAGCTGGTTGTTGCATTCTTAATCGAAAATGAAATTCCTTATCAGAAACCGCCAAAAGCGATTGAAGGCGCATGGTTTGAAAGTAGAGGTTTTACAAAAAAATGTATAACGGAGCTTTTTTGCAATGGTTTCGATGATTTCATGAGATATTATTATTATTATGAGATTATATTAAGGTGTAATCTTGCCAGTGCAAGCGACATAATCAGGCTTTTAATCATCTACCAATATGGTGGAACTTATGTCGATGTTGATACACTTCCATACACTGATAACATATATCATGGATTAAATAAACATATAGAAGATGAGGGCATTATCGAGAGCGACTCGCTTCTCTTATTTAAGACCGTGTGTTTTTTAAAAAAGACAAATTCAGAAGAGCTATGGCCTGCAGCAGTGATCGGCTGCGATGAAAATGAGTTAGGAGTAGATGCTGTTGGATTTGAAAAAATAAAACAGCTTGTCGAACAGGACCTCTCTGGTTTTTCTTTGGATATGATACTGCCATTGGGTGAAACATACGTTCATAAAAATTTATTGGCGTTAGGATCACTCAGAAGATTTAAAGGTGTTTATTTTAATAATTTCATATCTTCTCATCAAAAATCAAAAGCGATAAGGATCATCCTTAGAACCATGAAGAAAAGGTATCGCTTTTTGGAAAAAAGCAATTGCATATTTGATTGTTACGTTGACGACAAGCCCAAGTGTTATCTGACCAGACTTTTAACATGGAGAACCGAGTTAACAACAAGGGACTATTGTGTGACTCAGGTCTTAACTGGTCCGGGATTGATTGTCGAGGTTTTATTGGGGTTGGCTTATAAAGTATTCAATGTTGAATATTCAGTTGAGCCACATATTATAGCCGAGTACATGCAAAATTCTGATTTTGGAATTGCATTATTTCAACACAACATAGATACACCTGATGGCGTCTATTCCACATGGAGAAAATAAAAAATAGCTTTGGATGCAAGGTGGTTTAAGTTTCGATGGATTATTGCCAATCTAATAGCGTGTGAGTTTTGTCATTATACTTCACTAAGGGACGCTGCTCATGTTTCGCCAGGAAGCGATCGAGAATCAGAAAATGAAATGGCGTGGCAGGGCGCTCCTGCTACCCGGCATTCCCTTTTGGCTCACGGCAGGGCTCTGCCTGTTTTTCTTCATCGCCTTTCTCACCTTCGCGATCGCCGGTACCTATACCCGGCGGGTCAACGTGACCGGCGAGATCAGCACTTATCCGCGCGCCGCCAACGTTTATTCCGCCGTCCAGGGGATAGTGGTCAAGCAATTTGTCACCGAAGGGCAGGTGATTGCCGCCGGCGCCCCCATTTACCAGATTGACGTCAGTAAAAGCACCCGCAGCGGAGTGGTCAGCGACAACCAGCAGCGGGATATCGATGACCAGCTGGCACGCATTGCGCAAATCATCAACCGACTGGAAAGCAGCAAGCAGGCCACGCTTACCATGCTGGAGAAACAGAAGGCACAATATACCGCTGCGTTCACCCGCTCCACCGACATCCTCAAACGCGCCCAGGAAGGGATACGCATCATGAAGGAGAACATGGAGAACTACCGGCAGTATCAGACCAAGGGACTGATAAATAAGGACCAGCTTACCAACCAGGTGGCGCTGTATTACCAGCAGCAGAACAACCTGCTGGGCCTGTCCGGCCAGAACGAACAGAATGCGCTGCAGATCACCGCGCTGGAAAGCCAGATCCATATCCAGGCCGCCGAGTTTGACAACCAGATCTACCAGATGGAGCTGCAGCGCTACGAGCTGCAAAAGGAGCGGCAAAACATCGATGCCACTGGCGATATTATCGTTCGCGCGCTGGCCGGCGGCCGTATCGATTCGCTGAGCGTCACGGTTGGCCAGATGGTCAACGTCGGCGACAGTCTGCTGCAGATTATCCCGCAAAACATCGATCGCTATGCTCTGGTGCTGTGGGTGCCCAACGACGCTATCCCCTACATCGCCGCCGGCGATAAGGTCAATGTGCGCTATGACGCTTTTCCGGCGGAGAAATTTGGCCAGTTTGCCGGTACGGTGGCCGTCATCTCCAAAGCCCCGGCCTCGCCGCAGGAAATGCTGACCTATCAGGGAGCGCCCAAAGCGGCGCTGACCGCCGCCGTGCCGTACTACAAAGTGATCGTCATGCCGGAGAAACAGGCCATTGCCTATGACGGTAAACGTCTGAGCCTGGAAAACGGCATGAAAGCGCAAAGCACCCTGTTTCTGGAAAAAAGGAAGATTTATCAATGGATGCTGTCACCGTTCTACGACATGAAACACAGCGCGACGGGGCCAGTCAATGAGTAGGACCACATTCAAACAGCGGGTCAGCCAGCTGGATCTGCGGCTGCGCCACCGGGTTCCGATGGTACACCAGACCGAGTCGTCGGAATGCGGGCTGGCCTGTCTGGCGATGATCTGCGGTTATTACGGCAAAAACATCGATCTGATCGCGCTGCGCCGGCAGTTCAATCTGTCGGCCCGCGGTGCAACGCTGGTTGGGCTGACCGGTATCGCCGAACAGCTGGGGTTGAGCACTCGCCCCTTGTCGCTGGAGCTGGACGAACTTGGCGCGCTGAAACTGCCCTGCATTCTGCACTGGGAATTCAACCATTTTGTGGTGCTGGTCAGCGTCAAAGGCCACCGCGCAGTGCTGCACGATCCGGCGCGCGGGCGGCGGGCGGTCAGCCTGGCGGAGCTGTCGCACAGTTTCACCGGCGTAGCGCTTGAGGCCTGGCCCGGCAGCGCCTTTACCGCCGACAGCGTTCGCCACCGCATTCACCTGCGCACGCTGATTGGCAGCGTGCATGGCCTCAAGGGGGCGCTCGGCAAAATCTTTTGCCTGTCTCTGGTGTTCGAAACCATCAACCTGGTGATGCCCATCGGCACGCAGCTGGTGATGGATCACGCTATTCCTGCCGGAGATCGCGGGTTACTGTCGCTCATCTGCGCCGGATTGATGCTGTTTATCTTGTTGCGGGCTGCTATCGGCATGGTGCGGGCGTGGTCCGGACTGGTTATGTCGACGCTTATCAACGTTCAGTGGCAATCCGGTCTGTTTACTCACCTGCTGCGCCTGCCGCTCGGTTACTTTGAACGGCGCAAGCTGGGTGACATTCAGTCACGCTTCGGTTCACTGGATACGCTGCGCAGCACTTTCACCACCAGTATCGTCGGCGCCATCATGGATAGCATCATGGTGATCGGCGTGCTGGTGATGATGGCGCTGTATGGCGGCTGGCTGACCTGGGTAGTGCTCACTTTCACCGCGCTTTATGTGTTGATGCGACTGCTGACCTACGGCTATTACCGTCAGCTGTCTGAGGAGGCGCTGGTTAGAGAGGCTCGGGCCGGCTCGTATTTTATGGAAACGCTGTACGGTATCGCTACCGTCAAGATGCAGGGCATGGCAGAACGCCGCATCGCTCACTGGCTAAACCTTGAAATCGACACCATCAACACGGGGATCCGCGTCACCCGAATGGACATGCTGTTTGGCGGGATCAACACCTTCATAGCGGCGTGTGACCAGATCGTCATACTGTGGCTGGGCACCAGCCTGGTGATCGATAACCAGATGACCCTCGGCATGTTCGTGGCGTTCGGCGCCTTTCGGGGGCAGTTCTCCGACCGCATCGGGTCGCTGACGGAATTTTTGCTGCAGCTGCGCATGATGAGCCTGCATAACGAGCGCATTGCCGATATCGCCCTGCATCCGCGGGAGGAGCGTAAACCCGAACACCCTTACACGGCGGGCCTGCAACCTTTGGGATTGACGACTCATGCCCTGAGCTATCGTTACGACAGCCAGTCACCGGCTATCTTTGAAGGCCTGGACATCAGCGTTGCGCCGGGCGAAAGCGTGGCCATTGTGGGCCCGTCCGGCGCCGGCAAAACCACGTTGATGAAGGTGCTGTGCGGACTGTTTACCCCGGCTTCAGGGCGAGTTGAGGTGAACGGCGTCGATATCCGGCAGCTCGGCATCAACAACTACCACAAAATGATTGCCTGTGTGATGCAGGACGACAAACTGTTCTCCGGCTCGATCCGGGAAAATATCTGCGGGTTTGCGGACGAGGTGGATGACGCCTGGATGCAAGCCTGTGCCCGTGCCAGCTATCTGCATGAGGTGATCAGGCGCATGCCGATGGGGTATGAAACCCCGATCGGCGAGTTGGGGGAAGGATTGTCCGGCGGGCAGAAACAACGCCTGTTTATTGCCCGGGCTATTTATAAGAAACCGGCTATTTTGTTCCTGGATGAGGCCACCAGTGCGCTGGATAAGGAGAGCGAAGCTGCCGTGAATCAGGCCATCAAGAGACTCAATATCACTAAGCTGATCATTGCCCACCGTGAAACGACCATTGCGTCGGCAGATCGGGTTATACATTTGGGATAAGGGGAGATATCACCCGCGGCACCGGCTATTTACATTGCTTTTCTCCCTAAAAACCCAATAAGTGGCGATGAGGCAAGGCTATTTTTGCTGCTCGCTTCCGCTTTCAATTTACGGCGCGGCGCATTGCGCGATATTCTGGTTTTCTGATGGGCTAACGGCGGATGAGGGAACCATGACAGACAGCCAGGCATTTGAACAACAAAGCCTCGAGAATCTGCTGAGCTATTGGCGGCGCCACCGCCGCCTGCCGGGCGCGCGTTATCCGGCCGGCCCGACCGACACCCTGTGCGACGTGCCGGGCGTCAGCGTCGGGCATCACACGCTGGCCGACGGCGAATGTCAGACCGGCGTCACCGCCATCGTGCCGCCGGGCGATCTGTTCAACCAGCCGCTGCCGTGCGGCAGCGCGGTGCTCAACGGCTTCGCCAAGCCGCTGGGGCTGGTGCAGCTGAACGAACTGGGGGTGTTGCAAACGCCGATCCTGCTGAGCAACACCTTCGCGGTCGGCACGCTGTTCAACGCCATGGTGCGGCGCAGCTGCCGGCGCTATCCGCAGATCGGCCGCGGCAGCGCCACCATCAATCCGCTGGTACTGGAGTGCAACGACGGCTACCTCAACGATATTCAGGCGATGGCGGTGCGTGAGGAGCACGTCTTCAGCGCGCTGGATAACCATTCCACCCGCTTTGCGCGCGGCAGCGTCGGCGCCGGGCGCGGCATGAGCAGTTTCGGCTTGAAAGGGGGCATCGGCACCGCCTCGCGCTATTGCCCGGGGCTCGGCACCACGCTCGGCGTGCTGGTGCTGGCCAATTTCGGCACTCTCGACTCGCTGACGCTGAGCGGCGTGCGCGTCGGCCAGGCGCTGGGCAAGCTGTTGGCGGATCCGCCGCCGCAGGTAGACGCCGGTTCGGTCATCATCATCATCGCCTGCGATCGGGCGCTGGACAGCCGTCAACTCAACCGTATCGCCCGCCGAGCGGGTGCCGGTTTGGGGCGGGTAGGCAGCCATTGGGGGCACGGTTCCGGCGATATCGCGCTGGCGTTCTCCACTCGGTTGCTGGGGGCGACGCTGCCGGACGAACGGCTGGAGCCGCTGTTCGCGGCGGCGGCGGACGCCACCGAATACGCGGTGCTGGATGCGTTGCTCAGCGCCGAAGGCGTCAGCGGCTTCGAGCAGCATGCGCGCGTGGCGCTGGGCCCGCTGCTCGATCGGCTGGCGGCAAATTAAATAACGGGAGTGTGATGTGAAAGTCTTTATCTCTGCGGATATCGAGGGGATCGCCGGCGTGATGCGGCCGGAGCAGTGCAACCCGGCCCACGCCGACTATGCGGCGGCGCGCGAGCTGATGGAGCAGGAGGTCAACGCCGCCATCGACGGCGCTTTTGCCGGCGGCGCCACCGAGGTGACGGTGGCCGACAGCCACGCGATGATGCAGAACCTGCGCGCAGAACGCATCGATGCGCGGGCGCGCCTGGTGCAGGGCAAACCGCGCGGGCTGTCGATGGTGGAAGGGCTGCAGCATCAACGCTACGACGGCCTGATGTTTATCGGTTATCACAGCGCCGCCGGCGAGCGCGGCGTGCTGGCGCATACCATCAACGGCCGGGCCTTTTATCGCGTCAGCCTGAACGGCGAGGCGGTAGGCGAAAGCGATCTGTACGCGGCGGCGGCGGCCGAGTTGAACGTGCCGCTGTGGCTGGTGAGCGGTGACGATGAGCTGCATCGCTGGATCGCTGAACGTTATCCGCAATCCGGCTATGTTTGCGTGAAACGCGCCCTCTCGCAAACCGCCGCCGAATCGCTCAGCCCACAGCGGGCGCGCGCCGAGATCCGCGAGCGCGCGATGCAACAGGTGCGCCAGGGCGCCAGACTGCCGGTGGAGCGCCGTTTTATGCCGCCTTACCGGCTGACGCTGATGGCGGCCAAACCGGTGCTGGCGGATCTGTTCAGCCTGGTGCCCGGCGTGGAGCGCCAGGATGTGCTCACAGTGGCCTTCGACAGCGACAACATGGCGGCGCAAATCCGCCTGCTCAGCGTCTTCTCCTATCTGGCGACGACGCAGAGCTGACCCCCGGTGCGGGTTCCCGCCCGCACCGCACGATTCTCCAATAGAAAATCCCTTTTCAACATTAAGCCTACTGGATAATAGGCTACGCTAATTATTGCTCTGTTGTGCTATGTCACCTGACCGGCGCGGCAAGCCATTCCCATAATTAGCGCTGTTTCGCCGAAGGCAGTGACGCCTTCGGTTTTTTTGGAGTCATGAGCAATGAGCATATCCCAAGTTCCGCTTTCGCGGCGGCGGTTTATCGTCGGCGCCGGGGCGTTGGTGATCGGCGCCTATCTGCCGTCCACCGGTGCGCTGGCGCGCTCGAACGCCCCGGCCGCCGCCGGCGCGACGGCGTTTGACGCTAACGCCTTCGTTCAGATCGGCGCCGACGGCATCGTCACCGTCATCAGTAAACACACCGAAGTGGGCCAGGGGGTCTATACCGGCATGGCGACGCTGGTCGCCGAAGAGCTCGATGCCGACTGGGCGCAGGTGCGGGTCGTGGCCGCGCCGGTGGACACCGCCGTCTACAAGAACCTGGCGTTCGGCTTCCAGGGCACCGGCGGATCCAGTTCGGTCGCCAACGCCTATGAACAGATGCGGCGCATGGGCGCCATGGCGCGCGCGCTGCTGGTGCAGGCCGCCGCGCAGAGTTGGAAAACCTCGGCGCAGGAAATCACCGTGCAGGCGGGCAAGATCCGCCATGCCGCCAGCGGGCGCGAAGCGGGTTTCGGCGAGTTCGCCGAGTTGGCCGCCACGCTGCCGCCGCCCGATCCCGCCAGCCTGGCGCTGAAGGATCCGGCCAATTTCACCCTGATCGGCAAAACGCGCGGTCTGCACCGCGTCGATTCACTGGCGAAAACCAACGGCAGCGCGCAGTTCTCGCAGGATATCCACGAGCCGGACATGCTCACCGTCACCATCAAGAAACCGCCGCGCTTCGGCGGCAAGGTGGCGACCTTCGACGCCGAACGGGCGCTGACGGTACCGGGGGTGGTGGCGGTGAAGCAAATCGCCACCGGCGTGGCGGTTTACGCCAAAAACACCTGGGCGGCGATCCAGGGGCGAGAGCGGCTGAAGGTGACGTGGGACGATGCGCAGGCGGAGCGACGCAACACCGAGGAAATCTACGCCGAATTCCGCCAGGTGGCGCAGAAAACCGGCGTAGTGGCGAAGAGTCTCGGTAAGCCGGACGAGGTGTTCGATAAGGCCGATAAGGTGATCGAGGCCGAATACACCTTCCCCTACGTCGCTCACGCGCCGATGGAGCCGCTGGACGGCTATCTGTTCTGGGATGGCGAAAGCGTCAAGGCGCGCTACGGCTGCCAAATCCAGACGCTCGACCACAAGCAGCTGTGCGATCTGTTCGAGCTGCCGCCGGAGAAGGTGCAGATTGAAACCATTCTGGCGGGCGGCAGCTTCGGCCGGCGTATCGATCTGGGCAACCCGACGCTGGGACCGGATCTGGCGGCCGACATGGCGGCGGCGGCCAAGGGCATCGGTCCCGGCCACGGCGTGAAGGTGGTATGGACGCGCGAGGACGACATCCGTAACGGCTGGTATCGCCCGATGATCCTGCATCGCCTGCGCGGCGCCATTCGCGGCGGCAAGGTGGTGGGCTGGACCGATACCGTAGTCGGCCACTCCTGGACGCGCCACAGCGCGATGGATGCGCTGGTGGTCAACGGCCTCGATCAGATGATGGTCGAGGGCGCCAGCGAGGTGCCTTATACCTTCGAAGCCTTCCGCTGCGATGCGCACATCGTGCCCGGCAAGGTGCCGACCACCTCGCTGCGGTCGGTCGCCAGCACCCACACCGGCCACGCGGTGGAGAGCTTTATCGATCAACTGCTGCAGGAAACCGGGCAGGATCCGGTGGAAGGGCGGCTGGCGCTGATGGGCGACGCGCCGCGCGCGGCGGGCGTACTGCGGGCGGTGGCCAAAGCTGCTGATTGGCAGGGCGCCAAGGTGGTGGACGGACGCGCGCGCGGCGTGGGCGTCGCCAAGGCATTCGATACCTATGTGGCGCAGGTGGCGGAGGTATCGATCGGCGAAGGCGGCATCCCGAAAGTGCACAAGGTGTGGTGCGCGGTGGACTGCGGCGTGGCGGTGAACCCCGACGTGATCCGCGCGCAGATCGAAGGCGGCATCGGCTACGGCCTGAACCTGGCGCTGTACGGCAACATTACGCTGAAAGACGGCGTGGTCGAACAGTCCAACTTCAATAATTACCGCCCGTTGCGCATCAATGAGATGCCGGAGGTTGAGGTGATCATCGTGCCCTCGACCGAGAAACCGACCGGCGTGGGCGAACTGGGGGTGCCGACCATCGCTCCGGCGGTCGGCAACGCGCTGGCGCTGCTCGGGCGGCCGCGCACTTCGCTGAGCCTGCCGCTGCATAATCCCACTGCGAATCCGGCGTCTGACAAGGAGAGAACCTGATGATTCATTTAACCGTAAACGAGCAGCCGCTGACCTTCGAGGGCGATCCGCACATGCCGCTGCTGTGGTTTCTGCGTGATGAAGCCGGCCTGACCGGCACCAAGTTCGGCTGCGGCATCGCCATGTGCGGCGCTTGCACCGTGCATCTGGACGGCGTGCCGGTGCGTTCGTGCATGACGCCGGTCTCCGCCGCCGCCGGCAAGAAAATCACCACCATCGAAGCCGTCGGCGCCACGCCGGAAGGCAAGGCGGTGCAAGAAGCCTGGCTCAACCTGGACGTGGTGCAGTGCGGTTACTGCCAGTCCGGCCAGATCATGAGCGCCAGCGCGCTGCTGGCCCAGAGCAAAAACCCGAGCGATGCGGACATTGACGCGGCGATGGGCGGCAACGTCTGCCGCTGCGCCACCTATGTGCGCATTCGCGCTGCCATCCACCAGGCCGCCAAGGCGTTGGGTTAGGGAGAGACGTGATGAGCAACGCCTTGAAAGGGCTGTTATGGCTGATTATCGCCGTGGTGGTGTTGGCGGGAGGGTACGCGCTGTACACGCTGCTGCGGCCTGCCGGCGCGGAGCCTGCGGCGCCGATCGCCGGGGCGCCGGCCGGCATGACCGACAAACTGGCGCGCGGCGAGTACCTGGCGCGCGCCGCCGACTGTGTGGCGTGCCATACCGCGCCGGGCGGCGCGCCTTATGCGGGCGGCTTCGCCTTTAAGCTGCCGTTCGGCACCATTTACGGCACCAACATTACCGCCGACAAGGAGACCGGCATCGGCAACTGGAGCGACGATCAGTTTGTGCGCGCGGTGCGTGAGGGCATCGGCCCGCAGGGCAACCTGTATCCGGCGATGCCTTATACCTCGTACACCGGGCTGAGCCGCGACGACGTGCTGGCGATCAAGGATTATCTGTTCAGCCTGCCGCCGGTGAAACAGGCCAACCCGCAAAACGAGCTGTCGTTCCCGTTCAACCAGCGCTGGGGTATGAAATTCTGGAACCTGGCGTTCTTCCATGAGCAGCGCTTCGCGCCGGATCTCAACAAGGATGAACAGTGGAATCGCGGCGCCTATCTGGCGACGGCGCTGGGCCACTGCGGCGAGTGCCATACGCCGCGCAATCTGGGGTTTGGTCTTAACCAGAGCAAGCACCTGAGCGGTGAAGTGGTGCAGGGCTGGTTCGCCGCCAACATCACGCCGGACAAACAGACCGGCATCGGCGGCTGGAGCGACCAGCAGCTGTCGCAATATCTGGCTACCGGCCATGCGCCGGGGCGCAGCAGCGCCGCCGGCCCGATGGCGGAGGCGGTGGAAAACAGCCTGCAGTTCCTGACGCCGGAAGATAATCTGGCGCTGGTGAAATACCTGCGCGACATCGAGCCGATCGCCGGCGACGGCGCGGCGGCGGTGAACCTGCAGCCGAAGGGCGCGGGGGCTTCCACGCCGATCCTGCCGGGCGGGCAAGACAGTTCGCTTGGGCGCCGGGTGTTCGCCAACGACTGCAGCGGCTGTCACCAGTGGAACGGGCCGGGCCGCCAGAGCGAGTATGCGTCGCTGGTGGGCAGCACGGCGGTGAACGATCCGCAGGGGCGCAGCGTGGTACAGGCCATTCTGAAGGGGACGAGCATCAGCGTCGGCGAGCGGCATGAGATGATGCCGGCGTTCGGCAGCGCGTATTCCGACGAGGAAGTGGCGGCGGTCGCCAATTTTGTGGTCGGCCATTTCGGCGACAAGCAGGGCAAGGTCACCGCCAAACAGGTGGCGGAGCAGCGCAAGCAGTAAAGAAAGCGGCGAGGGAGATTCTCCCTCGCCGCGGCGTCAGCGGCGCGACATCACCCGTTTGTCTTTCGGTCTATCCTGCCAGTCTTCAACCTGATTATTGAAGTTGTCCGCCAGCAGGTAGGCCGGGGTTTTCGCCAGCCAGTCGGACAACGAAATATCCTGATAAATGCCGTTGTCCATCACGATCAGTACCTTCAAATCCTCATCGCCGATGTTCTCGATGTAATGGCCGAAGCCCTGCGGCACGTAACCGACGTCCGAAGGGGCGTACTCTTCCGTCTGCGCGTGGCCGTGCGAACTGAACACCGTCATGCGGCCTTTGCCGGAAATATAGTATTGCCATTCGTTGGCATTGGGGTGCCAGTGCAATTCCCGGATTGCGCCGGGTTTCACGATCTCGATGATGCCGGTCATGGTGGTGGAAATGGGAAATTCTTTCGACGACACCAAATGGACGCTGCCGGCGTCATTTTCAAAGAACGGCTTTTGCTTCATTAATTCATAGCGGTGTGCCAGCGGGGCGTTATTTAATCCGCCGTCGTTTTTAGGCAATGGCAATGCGGGCGGAACGGCGCCGCCGACAATATAAGCCTCTCCCTGTTTGGCCTTGGAAAATATCGCCGCCGGCATGTTGACGCTTTTTTCCAATGCTTCTTTCGGCATATGCGCCACCCAATCGGTAATGCTGAAGGTGCCGAATTCGGAGAAATGCCCATTATCGAACGCCAGAATAAAATGCGCACCGTCCGCCAGCGCCTGAATGGAATGGCCGTAACCTTTCGGGAAATACCAGACGTCGCCGGGGCCGAAATCCGCCACCTCGCATTTGCCTTCTGGATCGAGAATGGTGATGCGCGCATGGCCTTCGAGCATAAACGCCCATTCGGCGGCGATGGCGTGCCAGTGCAGTTCGCGCACGCCGCCCGGCTCCAGCGTCATGTCGACGCCCGCCACGCCCTCGGAGATCGGGAATTGCTCGACGGTGGCTTCGCGCGCCCAGCCGTTGGGCAGGCTGCGCTTTTTGCTGTCGGTGAATTTGTATTTATAGAGATGCTGCGCATCGGCAGGCGGCTGATAGCTGCTGGGGGGCACGATATTGCGATGGTCGTCGGCAGCGGCATTTTTGGCGATGCCGCCGATCATGCCGGCGGCCGCCGCGCTGACGGCGGAGACTTTCAATATATCACGACGCGATAGCATAGCATTTTCTCCAATATAAAACCGTGCGCCCGCAGAGGCAGGCGACAGGGAAGGCGCGAGCGCCATTGAAATGATTTTTTGTCATCGGCGGGAACAGGCTGTGACCCTTAAATCCTAGTGGCTGGAATGTATTGCGTAGGCGCTTATTTGTTTGCGTTTGTTACTAAGTGAGAGCGGGTTTAATTAATTAACCGTAAGTTGAATAGTCATGGATTGGAATTAATTTTCACCGCTCACAGGCTTAAATAAATAATAAACGAACGTCATTTTTTATTGGCCGTTTGGGCTTTTTATGACGCCCCCACGGTCTCCAGCACCAGCTGACGAAAGCGCTCGACGATCGGCGAGGCCGGGCTGCGGCGCAGCGCCAGGTAAAGCGGGGCGCTGAGCTGCGCCTCTGCGGCGAGAGTGCGGTAGACGATGCCGTCGCCGCCCAGCCGCCGCATGGAACCGGGCACGATTGACACCCCTAATCCGGCGCCCACCAGGCTGAGGGTGGCCGGCAAGCGCGGCGCTTCCTGCACGATGCGCGGGCTGAAGCCGGCGCGGTGGCAGGCGGCCAGAATGGCGTCGTACAGCCCCTGGCCGGCCGGGCGGCGATAGAGAATAAACGCCTCGTGGGCCAGTTCGGCCAACGGCAGCGGTTGCTGCGTCTCTTGCGCCAGCCGATGGCCCAGCGGCAGGGCGACGATCATTGGCTCGCTGAGCACCGGTTCCACGCTCAGGCCGGGAATGCCGTTGGCCGGCGAGCGCACGAAGGCGGCGTCGAGGCGCTGTTCCAGCAACGCCTCCATCAGTTCGCCGCTGCCGGCTTCTTCCAGTTGAGTGGTGATGCCCGGCAGGATGTCGCGGTAGCGGCGCAGCAGGTTGGGCACGAACGGATGCAGCGCGGCGGAACTGGTGAAACCGATGGCGATGTGGCCCTGCTCGCCGCGGGCGGCGCGCTGCACCGCTTCGCGCAGGCGTTCGGCGCGCGCCAGCAGGGCGCGGGCTTCTTCGAACAGCACACCGCCCGCTTCGGTGACGCGCACGCCGCGCGGCAATCGCTGCAACAATTTCACGCCCAATTCGTCTTCCAAGCCCTGCAACAGGCGGGTCAGCGGCGGCTGCTGGATAAACAGCCGCTCGGCGGCGCGGGTGATGTTGCCTTCTTCCACCACGGTGACGAACGCCCGCAGGCGACGCAGTTCAATCATAACCATACCTCAAAGGTATCTTTCGTTGTTCCGGAATGCATTAGACATCATGGCACGGCGGCGCGCATGATACCAGACATCAAAACAAACGATGTGGAACGACAATGTCATGTCAGATATCAATACGTTAAAACCGCACCCGGCGGCAGCGCCGGGCAACGCGGCGCTGTTTTTGGGCTTTCTGTGGCTGGGGCTGATCGGCTTCGGCGGCGTACTGCCGATGGCGCGCAGCATGTTGGTGGAACGCCGGCGCTGGCTGAACGCGGAACAGTTCACCGAGCTGCTCGGCCTGTGCCAGTTTTTGCCCGGCGGCAATGTGATCAACCTGTCGGTGGCGGTGGGGATGGAGTTTCGCGGGCTGCGCGGCGCGCTGTGCGCCTTGCTGGGCCTCATCAGCGCGCCGACGGCGATTGTGGTGGGGCTGGGCGTGGTGTACGCCCGCTTCCAAAACGATCCTCATGTGCAGCATGTGTTCGCCGGTCTGGCCGCCGCCGCCGCCGGGTTGCTGCTCTCGACCGGGATTAAGATGCTGCTGCCGCTGCGCGGCAAGTGGGCGGCGCTGGCGATTGTGGCGCTGGCGCTGATCGCCATTGCCTGGCTGCGCCTGCCGCTGTTGCCGACCATGCTGGTGCTGGCGCCGCTGAGCATTCTGCTGATGTGGCGGTGGCCGTCATGAGCGGGGTGTTGATGGCGTTGGCGCTGATCTTCACCGAGCTCTCTTTATTGGCGTTCGGCGGCGGCATGACCATTCTGCCGGAGATGCAGCGGCAGGTGGTAGAGGTGCATCAGTGGATGAGCGCCCAGGAGTTCAGCGCGCTGTTCGCCATGGCGCAGGCCGCGCCGGGGCCGAACATGATGATCGTGCCGCTGGTCGGCTGGCACGTGGCCGGCTGGGCGGGGCTGCTGGTGTCTTCGATCGCCAAGTTCGGGCCGTCTTCCATCGTTACGCTATTGGTGATGGGCGCCTGGCGGCGCTTTAAGGATCGCCCGTGGCGCCGCATCGTGCAGGCCGGGCTGGTGCCGCTGACCGTGGGGCTGGTGGTGGCCAGCGGCCTTTTGATCGCCGAGGCTTCCGCGCCCAATTGGCGGCTGGCGGCGATCGTGGCGCTGGCGACGGGGTTGAGCATGAGCAAGCGCCTCCATCCGCTGTGGGTGCTGGCCGGTGGCGCGCTGCTTGGCTTGCTGTTCGCCTGAAGGATTAGCGCGGGATCAGCACAAAGCGTGAAGGGCCGCTGCGGTCGATCAGCTCATAGCGCTTCGGCGCGGTCAGGGCCAGAAACGCCACCATGCTCCCTTCGGCGTCGGTCAGCGTCATGCCGTCCGGCGTCGGCCGCCAGGCGACCGGCAGCGCGTGCAGCGCCAGCGGCTGCAGGCACTGGGCGGAGGCGCTGAAGCGGAAAGCGTTGGTGTTGGCTACCGCTTCGTCGCTCAACTGCACCTCGCAGACGGCTTTACCGTCGCCGATGGCGGCGAGCTGCCAGTCGCCCTTCAGCGCGGCGGGTTCCAGCAACGGCAGTGAACTGCCCAGGGCACTGCTGCACAATACGCTCATAACGACTCCTGTCAGGCTGGCGCGGCGCAAGGCGCGCATAAGGAAATGGGTTGGCATCGGGTCACTCCTTTCGGCTGTCCGTTCTCACCTTAGCACGTTCCCGGCGGGATGATGAGGCAAGGATTAGGTTTTTTAATCCTCGATTATTCTGATCTAACCGTCGCTAAAACGCGCGAAAAGACGAATGATTAACCTGTTATTGCGCTTATTTTTCTCATTAATATAGTGAGAATACAAATTGTTATGGTTATCTCCTTCTTAACGCCCGGCGCGGCGAAGCCCGGCTGGGCGGGCTCGCGCCGCCGGGGTGAGTCACTATACTGGTCAATCCTAAGCCTCGGCTTAGATAAGAACGACTGATGAATAGTCTTACAAAGCGAGTGGATTCCTAGTGTGTAAAAGGAGAATGCAATGAGCAGTCGCCACAACGACATTTTGCAAGATGATGATGAGTTCACCAGCCTGGCCGCCACATCCCCCAACGATCATAACTATCAGTTTTACTATCACCAGCCCGGCAGCCCCTATGACGGATTGGGCTACGGCGCGCTGTTCACGCTGGACAACGCTAACCTGTACAGCAACCAGCGCGGCGGGGCGGCGATTAATAATTTGGGTAAAATCCGCGATAACTTCAGCTTCGATCACGCCGCCGATCAGTTGACGCGGACGGGTCTGACGCACAACGGCGACCAGGTGTATCACCAGCCAGTCGCGCTGACCTATTCCTTCCTGACGCAGAGCGCGCTGAACCGCATCGGCCAGACCGGTGACGGCGACAAGGGGCTGCAGCCGTTGACCCAGGCGGCGCAGGCTCAGGCGCTGAAATCGATGCAGGCGTGGGCCGACGTGGCGAACGTAACCTTTACCGAGGCGGCGTCCAGCGATATCAACCACCGTGCGGACATCACCTTCGCCTACTTCACGCAGCGCGCCGACGGCAGCACCGCCGCCGGCAGCGGCCCGAATGCCATCAACGCTTACGCCTATTACCCGCCGAGTTCCAAATCGGGCAGCGATAACGCCTTTGCAGGCACGGTGTGGTTCAACAAAAATTTCGCCACCCATAAGGCGCCGGTTAGCGGCGACTTCAGCAGCCAGACCTTCACCCACGAACTGGGGCATGCCCTGGGGCTGGCGCATCCGGGATCTTATGACGCATCGTTAGGCAACCCAAGTTACCAGAATGACGCGGCTTATTATCAGGATTCGCTGCAATACTCGATCATGAGCTATTTCAACGCCGGTTACACCGGCGCCGACACCAAAGGGGTGTACGGCTATGGCCCGATGGTGGATGACATCGCCGCGATCCAGAAGCTGTACGGCGCCAACATGAACACCCGCACCGGCGACACGGTGTACGGCTTCAACTCCAACACCGGGCGCGATTTCCTGACCGCCACGGCGGACAACGGCAAACCGGTCAACTTCGCGGTGTGGGACGCCGGCGGCAACGACACGCTGGACTTCTCCGGCTACAGCCAGCAGCAGATGATCAACCTGAACGACGGCGCGTTCTCCAGCGTCGGCGGCGGCACGCAGAACGTCGCCATCGCGCGCGGGGCGATCATCGAGAACGCCATCGGCGGCAGCGGGCGCGATCTGATCATCGGCAACGATCAGGACAACCTGTTGGCGGGCAACGCCGGTTCCGACATCCTGTACGGCGGGCGGGGGGCAGACCATCTGTGGGGCGGCAAAGACGCCAACAACTTCACCGACTATTTCGTCTATCTCAACGCCAAAGAGTCCACGGTGGCGGCGTTCGACGTGATTGAAGACTTCGAGCACGGCATCGACAAGATCGATCTCTCCGGCCTGCGCTTCAACAACAGCCTGAGCGAGCTGCGCTTTATCGACAGCGGCAGCGCCTTCAGCGGCCAGAAAGGCGAGATCCAACTCAACTTCGACGCCTTCAACGGCACTACCGATCTGTTGATGAACACCCAGAGCAACAGCTACGCCGCCGACTTCAAGATCCACGTGGTCGGGCAGGTGGAGCAGAGCGATATTCTGTTTGCCTGAGGGCGAGGAAGGAAAAGAGAAAAGGGCCGAACGGCCCTTTTTTTACGACTGGGCCGCTGCGCTTTCCACCGTGAAGTCGCCGATGGCCACCTCGCCGGCGCGGCGATAGTGGGCCACAATGACGCCGCCGGGCGAGACCACCGAGTGGGTCAGCGTGAAGGCCGCCGGCGCGGCGTTGTCATCGAACAGCCGCTTGCCTGCGCCGAGCAGCACCGGGTAGGTGAGCAGGCGCAGTTCATCCACCAGATCGTTGGCCAGCAGCTGTTGCATCAGCGTGCTGCTGCCCTGCACCAGCAGCACCGGCCCCTGGGTGCGCTTCAGCTCGCGCAGCCGGGCGATGATGTCCCGCCCCAGCCACTGGCTGTTCTCCCACGTCAGCGTCTCGCCGCGATGGGTGGCGACGTACTTGGCCGCCTGATTGAACGTGCGGGCGATATCGGCGGAAAACGGGTCGGCCTCGTCGGTGATATGCGGCCAGTAGCCGGCGAAGATATCGTAGGTGCGCCGCCCGAGCAGCAGATCGAAAGGCGCAGAGAAAAGTTCGCCCATCGTTTCCGCGACGGCGTCATCCCAGTAGGGGGCGGTCCAACCGCCGAAGCGAAAGCCGCCGCTGCGGTCTTCGTCCTGCCCGCCGGGCGCCTGCATCACGCCGTCGAGGCTGACGAACGCGCTGGCAATAATCTGTCGCATGGCTGTCTCCTGCAATTGAGTGCCAGCTGAAAGTTTAGCCGCCGCGCGCCGGCTGCGCCAACCGGCCGCTCAGGGTTGCAGCGCCTTGAGCAGCGCCTGATGGAAACGCTCCGGCTCCTCCATCTGCGGGGCATGGCCGAGCCCGGCGAACTCGATCAGCGTGGCGTGCGGGATCAGTTTCGCCGCCTGTTTGCCTAACACGTCATAATGCCCGATCGCGGCCTTGACCGCCGGCGGGGCGATATCGCTGCCAATGGCGGTGGTGTCGGCGGTGCCGATCATCAGCGTGGTGGGCGTTTGCAGATCCTTGAACTCGTAATACACCGGCTGGGTGAAGATCATGTCGTAGATCAGCGCCGAGTTCCACGCCACCAGTCTGTGGCCCGGCCCGTTGTTCAGCCCGGCCAGCATATCCACCCAGCGATCGTATTCCGGCTTCCAGCGGCCGCCGTAGTAGGTGCGCTGCTCATAGTTGCGGATGCCCTCGGCGGTGGTGTTCAGCTCGCGCTCGAACCACCGATCGACGCTGCGCCACGGCACGCCTTTCGCCTTCCAGTCCTCCAGCCCGATCGGGTTGACCATCACCAGCCGTTCCACCGCCTGCGGGTACATCAGGCTGTAACGCGTGGCCAGCATGCCGCCGGTAGAGTGGCCGATGACGATGGCCTTGCTGATTTTAAGATTCTGCAGCAGCCCGTGGGTATTCTGTGCCAGTTGCTGAAAGCTGTACTGGTAATGCGCCGGCTTGGTGGAGGAGCAAAAGCCGATCTGATCCGGCGCGATGATGCGGTAACCGGCCTTGCTCAGCGCCTTGATGGTGTCCTGCCAGGTGGCGGCGCAGAAGTTTTTACCGTGCAGCAGCATCACGGTGCGGCCGTTGGCGGCGCCTTCCGGCGGCACGTCCATATAGCCCATTTTTAACGGCTGCCCCTGCGAGGTGAAGCTGAACTGTTGCAACGGGTAGGGGTAGTGAAAGCCCTGCAGCTCTGGGCCGAATTTCGGCGTTTCGGCGGCGCCGGCGGTGAACGCGGCCAGCGTGGCGCACAACAGCGTGCTACGGGTTAATCTCAGCATCCTGATCTCCTGAAAAGGGCGATAGCCGAGTATAGCCACAATCGGCGCGTCGGCGCGCCAGTGGTTTCAGATAATTCTGTAATATTACGGTTTGATTCCCGGCAAGATTCCGACAACGGTCTTTTTCACAGTGAACGGGGTCACGCCGTGCAACATTCGCCGTATCTGATGGTTTTATTTCAAGGCTAAGTTATGCGATGCTTAAGCATTATTTATGCAAAAGGATCCTCGCATGTCCGCTTTATCCCGCTGCGCTTTCAGCGAAGGCAGCGTCGCTTTGCCGGAAGGCTATGCCGATCGCACCGTCAACGTGCTCTTGGCCGGCGATGATGTTTCCCCCTCAGTCAATATTTCCCGCGATGCGCTGCAGCCGGCGGAGAACCTGGAAAGCTACGTCACCCGCCAGCTTGATGCGCTGGCGCAGGGGCTGAAAGGTTGGGCGTTCAAAAGCCGCGAGCCGGCGTCGCTGGGCGATGGGCTGGCCGCCGGTGAGTGGGTACGCGCCAGCTACCTGCGCGACGGCAAACGCATCTGGCAGAACCAGGCGGTGTTTGCGCTGGCGGAAGGCCGGGTGCTGGTGTTCACCCTGGCGATGGCGCGCAAGCTGACGCCGCAAGACGACGCGCTGCTGCAGCAGGTGCTGAGCAGCTACCGGGCGGCATAACGATGAACTCTTTGCGTAAAAGGAACTTACGATGACCGAAGCGGCCCGCGTCGGCGATACCATCGGGCACTCCCATGCCCTGGCCGGCATGATTGCCGGCACGATTGTCGGCGGCCTGATCGCCGCCGCAGGCGCATTGGCAGCGGGGGCGCTGTTCGTCGCCGGCCTGGCGGCTTCCTGTATCGGCGTCGGCGTGCTGCTCATCGGCGCCAGCCTGGCGGTGGGGTATCTCACCGGGGAGGCGGCCACCGCGGCGCGTGACGGCATTGCCGACGCCGGTGCCGGTAGCCTGACCCCCAAAGGCAATATCGTCACCGGCTCTCCCAACGTCTTCATCAACGGTAAACCCGCCGCGCTCGCCACCAACAGCCAGGTAGCCTGCAGCGACGACGGCCCGAGCATGCAGATGGCGCAGGGCTCCGACAAGGTCAGCATCAACGGCCAGCCCGCCTCGCGCGTGGGGGACAAAACCAACTGCGACGCGCAGGTGATGGAAGGTTCGCCCAACGTGTTTATCGGCGGCGGCACCGTCACCACCTTGCCGATCAAGCCCGAAGTGCCGGATTGGCTGTATAAGGTCTCCGATCTGACGCTGCTGTTCGCCGGCCTGGTGGGCGGCGTGGGCGGCGCCGCCGGCAAGCTGGGGGCGCTCGGCAAACTGCTGGGCAAACTGCCCGGCATCAACAAACTGGCGCGCATCGCCTGCCGCGCCGGCACCCTGATGACCGCCACCGCCGCGGTCGGCATTATCGCCCGGCCGGTGGATATCGTCAGCGGCCAGAAATTCCTCGACGGCGAAGACGATCTCGATTTCGTGCTGCCTTCGCGCCTGCCGGTCGCCTGGCAGCGCTATTGGCGCAGCGGCAACCCCGGCGACGGCGTACTGGGCCGCGGCTGGAACCTGTTTTGGGAGAGCAGCCTGCAGCCGTATCAGGACGGCCTGGTGTGGCGTGCGCCTTCCGGCGACTTCGTCGCTTTCCCTATGGTGCCGCGCGGCCACAAAACCTACTGCGAAGCCGAAAAATGCTGGCTGATGCACAACGACGACGGCAGCTGGCAGCTGTTTGACGTCGGCGAACAGATTTTCCACTATCCGCCGCTGGCGGGCGATCGGCCGAGCCGGCTCAGCATGATCACCGACGCCATCGGCAACGCCACCTCGCTGTTTTACGACGACGAGGGGCTGCTGAGCGAACTGGTGGACAGCGCCGGGCAGCGCCTGATGTGCCGCTATGCGCAGGGCCGCCTGCGCGAAGTGGCGCTGCAAACCGCCGAAGGCGAACGGACGCTGGCGCGCTACGGTTACGATGAGCAGGGCCAACTGACGACGGTGAGCAACCGCGCCGGTGAGGTGACGCGCCGCTTTGGCTGGCGCGACGGCCTGATGATCAGCCACCAGGACGCCGCCGGGCTGCTGAACGAATACCAATGGCAAGAGATCGACGGCGTGCCGCGCGTGACGGCCTATCGCAACAGCGCCGGGGAATCCCTTGAGTTCGGCTACGACTTCGCCGGCGGGCGCCGCAGCGCGGTGCGCGGCGACGGCAAGCGGGCGGAGTGGCGGCTGGATGACGACGACAACGTGGCGCAGTACACCGATTTCGACCAGCGCCGCTACGGCTTTATCTACCAACGCGGCGAGCTGTGCAGCGTGCTGCTGCCCGGCGGCGCACAGCGCCGGAGCGAATGGGATCCTTACGGCCGTCTGCTGTCGGAGACCGATCCGCTCGGCCGCGTGACGCGCTATCAATATTCGCGCAACAGCGGCCGGCTGTTCGCCGTCGCATACCCGGACGGCAGCAGCGAAGCGCAGCACTGGGACACGCTGGGCCGCCCGACGCGCTATGTCGATGCGCTGGGCAATGCCACGCTGTACCGCTATCCGGATGACGAAGAGAGCCTGCCCGCTAGTGTGATCGACGCGCTGGGCGGGGAAGTGAAGCTGGAGTGGGACGCCCGCGGCCAGCTGACGCGCTACACCGACTGTTCCGGCAGCGTCACGGCTTATACCTACGATGCGCTGGGGCAACTGACGACGCAGACCGATGCCGAAGGCCACCAGACGCGCTACCGGTGGGATAACGGCGGCCGCCTGCATACCCTGATCCACCCGGACGGCGGCGAAGAGCGCTTTAACTGGAATGCGCACGGCCAGCTGGCCGAACATCAGGACGCGCTGGGCAGCCTGACCCGCTGGCAGTACAACGCCCTGGGGCTGCCGGTCAGCATCACCGATCGCATCAACCGCACCCGGCGCTATCACTACAGCCCGCAGGGCTGGCTGACGCGCCTGGAGAACGGCAACGGCGGCGACTACCGCTTCAGCTACGATGCGGTGGGCCGCGTGCTGACCGAAGATCGCCCGGACGACACCCGCCATTATTATCGCTACGGCGCGGCCGGGCTGCTGGAGGAGCACCGCGAGGTCGGCTTGCCGGGCAGCGCGGGCGAGCTGACGCAGCGCGAACAGCGCTTCCGCTTCGACGAGGCCGGGCAGCTGGTCTGGCGCGGCAACGCCAGCGCGGAATGGCATTACCGTTTCGACGCCATGGGGCGGCTGCGCGAGCTGAACCGCCTGCCGACGGCGAGCGGCGCGGCGCTGGGCATCGAGCCGGACAGCGTGCAGATGCGCTATGACGCCGCCGGGCGGCTGCTCGGCGAACAGGGCGTGAACGGCGAGCTGCAATACCAGTGGGATGCGCTGGCCAA
The DNA here is from genome assembly GCF_014982455.1 of Serratia sp. X3. Taxonomy (NCBI): domain Bacteria; kingdom Pseudomonadati; phylum Pseudomonadota; class Gammaproteobacteria; order Enterobacterales; family Yersiniaceae; genus Serratia; species Serratia sp. X3. Next base: position 1,361,037 of record NZ_JADCNB010000001.1, on the reverse strand, counting down.
CCTGCAGGCGCTGACGCTGCCGCAGGGCGATCGCCTGCAGTGGCTGTATTACGGCTCCGGCCACGCCAGCGCCATCAAATTCAACCAGCAGGTGGTGAGCGAATTCACCCGCGATCGCCTGCACCGGGAAACCAGCCGCAGCCAGGGCGCGCTGCAGCAGCAGCGGCGTTACGACGCCCTGGGCCGCCGCAGCTGGCAGAGCAGCGCCTTTGGCCACGACAAATTGACCCGGCCGGAAGACGGCGTGCTGTGGCGCGCTTATCGCTACACCGGCCGCGGCGAGCTGGCCGGGGTGAGCGACGCGCTGCGCGGTGAAGTGCACTACGGTTACGACGCCGAAGGCCGCCTGCTGCAACACCGCGAACCTAATCAGGGCAAACCGGGCGCGCGGCTGGTGTACGATCTGGCGGATAACCTGCTGGGCGAACGCAGCCCGCAGAGCGACATCGACGCGCACCTGCCGCTGGCGCCGATCGCCGACAACCGCCTGACGCACTGGCAAAAACTGTTTTACCGTTACGACGCCTGGGGCAACCTGATCAGCCGGCGCAACGGCCTGTACGAACAGCACTACCGCTACGACGCCGACAACCGGCTGGTGCAGGCGCACGGCCGCGGCCCGCAGGGCGAGTTCGAGGCGCAGTACCATTACGACGCGCTGGGCCGCCGCAGCCGCAAGGCGGTGCGCTACAAGGGCAAAACCGAACAGACAACCCGTTTCCTGTGGCAGGGATACCGGTTGCTGCAGGAGCAGCGCGACGACGGCAGCCGCCGCAGCTGGAGCTACGATCCGGCCAGCCCGTGGAGCCCGCTGGCGGCGCTGGAGCAGGCGGGCGACAGCCGCTCGGCGGATATTTACTGGTATCACACCGATCTGAACAGCGCGCCGCTGGAAGTGACCGACGCAGCGGGCAACCTGTGCTGGTCCGGGCAATACGACACCTTCGGCAAGCTGCAGGGCCAGACGGTGGCCGGCGCGGCGAAGCGGCAGGGCGCGCAATATCAGCAGCCGCTGCGCTACGCCGGGCAATATCAGGACGACGAAAGCGGCCTGCACTACAACCTATTCCGCTACTACGAACCCGAGGTGGGGCGTTTCACCACGCAGGATCCGATAGGGCTGGAAGGTGGGTTGAATTTATATGCTTATGTCATGAACCCACTGACGTGGGTTGATCCTTTGGGATTAGCTGGGTGTCAGAGTGTAAACGCTAAACATATTTTTCATGGTGAGATTAACCGCCGAGGTCGTGCTGTTGGTTTCCATCATGAAGGAAGCATTGGGCATCTAGGAAAAGCTAGAGTAACTCAAGTCACGACACCACCAAACGCTCATGGCGTATATAAAGGTAAAGTGGAAATATTCGATTCTACTAGTGGGCAATGGGTACAAAAAGGGCCAGAATCTACATTTTTCCCAACATCATGGAACAGGCAGAAAGTAATGTCCGAAGTCCGTGGGGCATATAATAATGGCTCGGTCATGCCAAATGGAAAATGGGAAGGTATATCTCCGAGTGGCGTGAAAATTGGTGGCTATTTGGATTCTGGTGGGAATATTAATACAGCTTTCCCAATAATGTAATGGAGGTGGGGATGAGATTTTTTATTGGTGATGACGGTTATCCATCTATAGAAGCCAATGGTGATTTTAGGATACTGATTGACTTTTTAAAGGATGATATCCAAAGAAGTATCTATGGTGTCAATGAGTTTATTGAGGCCTGTAAGCTTGTAAGATCTGGGGCTCTGCCATTTTGGGAGGGGACGGGGAACTCTCATACTATAACTATTAAACCTAACGGTGTGGAGATTTTTAATGAGTACACCGAGGAGTCTATGATTGTTTCGAGTATAGATGAGTTTGAGGGGTATCTTGAGAAATGGAAGCATCTAATTTCAAATAAAAGTGGCTTGTGAGAATGAGAGAGGTAAATAATATACTTTAACGCTAAAAAATTAGGTTCAGCGAGGCGTTCTTTAGAAATAAGAATGAACTGGTTTATATAAGTCTGCAAAACGACATCCTCGCGCACCTGCCACCGGTGCCGATCGCCGACAACTGGCAGGTGCAGGCGCACTTCCGCGGCCCGCAGGGCGAATTCGAGGCGCAGTACCATTATGACGCGCTGGGCCGCTGCAGGAGCAGCGCGACGACGGCAGCAGCCGCAGCTGGAGCTACGATCCGGCCAGCCCGTGGAGCCTGCTGGCGGCGCTGGAGCAGGCGGGCGACAGCCGCTCGGCCTGGTATCACACCGATCTGAACAGCGCGCCGCTGGAAGTGACCGATGCAGCGGGCAACCTGTGCTGGTCCGGGCAATACGACACCTTCGGCAAGCTGCAGGGCCAGACGGTGGCCGGCGCGGCGAAGCGGCAGGGCGCGCAATATCAGCAGCCGCTGCGCTACGCCGGGCAATATCAGGACGACGAAAGCGGCCTGCACTACAACCTGTTCCGCTACTACGAACCCGAAGTGGGGCGTTTTACCACGCAGGATCCGATAGGGTTGCGCGGCGGGCTGAACCTTTATCAGTATGCGCCGAACCCGCTGATGTGGGTGGATCCGCTGGGGTTATCTGTAGAAGGAGTTCCACATGGCTTTAATAGTTTCGGCCAATTTAAACAGTTCGGTGAAGCATTACAGGCAGGAATGAGTAAATTAGGATATCCCGGCACAGTTTCATATATGCAAGGAAGCTCCGTATCGGGGGTAAGTTTCTCTACAGGTCAACCATTTGATGTTGGCCGTGTTAGTGATTTTGACGTTGCTATTTCACATCCTGAGCTATATCAAAAAGCAGAGCAGCTGGGAATAGGAAAAGGAGGGCGCAATGGACCAATTGATATGGGTAGTGAAATGGCTAAGAAATTAGGTATTGATGATACATTGCAAAAATTATCCAAAATGTCAGGAGGTAGACCTGTGAACGCAATGGTCTTTGAGTCTGCTGCTGAAGTTAAGGCTAAAGGAAAGGGAACTAGAATACCTGGTAAATGTGGTGGATAAATTATGAAAAAATTATATTTTTTAAAATATGGTAGTATTATATCAAAAAAAGAAGCGAGCAAATTACTGGACGATAAATGGGATATAACTTGTTCGGAGTATGACAGCTCCTATTTTGGAGTTTACTTTGCATATACTGGCCTTTATGCGGACAAGTTAACCATTACTGATAATTATATTCCTCACTCTAATGAGTGGTTAGAGGAAGATAACAAAGAGTTTAGCACGATAATTAAGGTGTCTTTCACTAATGGGAAGAATCCAGAAAAACTCAGCAGGTACAAATTCTTGAAGAATGCGTTTAATCAACTTGATGGATTATCGATCATAAGTGATGAGTGCATCGAAGAAGAGTGACCGACAAGCTGCGAAAGGATCCTTTCTTTGGAGCTCTTTAGTGTGCAGTATTAAATATGAGATATAAGATCAAAGCTTGAAAAGGAGATATTAGGTTCTTTAAAAATAAAAAAGGAAGAGTAAAAACATTAGATTGTTAGTTGCATCAAAGGCCCCCTGCTGCAACACCGCGAACCCAATCAGGGTAAACCGGGCGCGCGGCTGGTGTACGATCTGGCGGATAACCTGCTGGGCGAACGCAGCCCGCAGAGCGACATCGACGCGCACCTGCCGCTGGCGCCGATCGCCGACAACCGCCTGACGCACTGGCAAAAACTGTTTTACCGTTACGACGCCTGGGGCAACCTGATCAGCCGGCGCAACGGCCTGTACGAACAGCACTACCGCTACGACGCCGACAACCGGCTGGTGCAGGCGCACTGCCGCGGCCCGCAGGGCGAATTCGAGGCGCAGTATCATTATGACGCGCTGGGCCGCTGCAGGAGCAGCGCGACGACGGCAGCCGCTCGGCGGATATTTACTGGTATCACACCGATCTGAACAGCGCGCCGCTGGAAGTGACCGACGCGGCGGGCAACCTGTGCTGGTCCGGGCAGTACGACACCTTCGGCAAGCTGCAGGGCCAGACGGTGGCCGGCGCGGCGAAGCGGCAGGGCGCGCAATACCAGCAGCCGCTGCGCTACGCCGGGCAATATCAGGACGACGAAAGCGGCCTGCACTACAACCTGTTCCGCTACTACGAACCCGAGGTGGGGCGTTTCACCACGCAGGATCCGATAGGGTTGCGCGGCGGGTTGAACCTGTATCAGTATGCGCCGAACCCGCTGATGTGGGTGGATCCGCTGGGGTTGAGTAGTAAGCCTTGCAAGACTGAAGAAACAACCCGTGTTCGCCATTACACCAATCGTAAAGGCTCAAATGCAATTGAAGAAAGTGGCGTAATAAAAGCTCAGGATAATGGTCGAGTTTATGTTGAGCCAGCAAATAAAAAACCAATGAGTCAAGTTCAGGCTGAAAATAAATATCAAATTAAACCAGGAAGAGGAAGGGATTATGTTGAGACCGATGTTCCCAACTCACAATTAGAGTGGATTACTAATCCTCGCTATCATACCCAAGAGCTTACTGTGAAGGGTGATGTGCCCTTAAAAAACCCAACGATCACAAGAAGGAAGTAAGATGTTAAAAGAAAATGAAACAATCAAACTAACAGGTGAAGAAGCTGTTAATATAATCAAGGAGGTTAATTATTTATTGATCTCACTTGGTAATATCGCACATTATTATTACAGCGAGCCAGTTATTAGTGACGATAAGCGGTTAGAGTATGAGAGCGAAACAACTAAATTTATAGACAAGAATAAAGTTACACATAGGCTGGCAGAAATTAGAAGGATATTATCCAGTAAGTTTGATAATAGTCTTGGTGATGATGATATGGATGATATAGAGAGAGCTACAGAGGATACCCCTTATTGGGAGAAGCCGGGGGACTAGCCTCAAAGAAAATTAGGCACTACAGGAATAGCGTGGAGCCTCCTGCTAAATACCCAATGTGCCGTTAATCAGGGTGCAGCACTGCCCGCCGATCCAGGGCTCGCCGTCAATAAAGCGCACGCTCACGCGGCCATCTCGCTTCAGTTGGGTGCCCTGGCGCACCAGGTAGCCCTGTGCGGTTCGGTCGCCGTCGGGGAAGCGGTTGGCCTTCAGCAAGCGCGCCAGGCAGGCGTTGGCGCTGCCCGTTACCGGATCTTCGATCAAGGCGCCGCATTCCACCATAAATGCGCGCATTTCGTAATCTGCCGGTTCGGCCGCAGAACAGGCGCCATAAATCACTACGCCATCCACATCACAGGCGGTTTGCAACCGTTCGATCATGGCCTGATCCGGCATCACGGCCAGGCAAGATTGCGCATCCGGCAGGCGCATCATCAGCCAGCGGATGCCCATGTCGACAATAACCGGCAGGGTATCGGCTTCAATCACCGCCGGCTGTAAAGCGGCCATCAGCCGTTCTGTTTCCTCAACCGCCATCGCGCGAAAAGTGACTTCGGGCGCGGCGAACGCCAATGCGCCTTCCGGCAGGATGTTGATCGCCACCAGACCGACGCCGCATTCCTGCATCACCGTTCCGGGGCGTTTAGGCGCCAATCCGGCTTCCAGCAGGGCGTGTGCGGTGCCCAGCGTCGGGTGGCCGGCGAAGGGCAGCTCCTTTTCGGTAGTGAAGATGCGCACCTTATAATCCGCCGCCGGGTGCGTCGGTTTAAGCACAAAGGTGGTTTCCGAAAGGTTGGTCCAACGGGCCAATGCCAGCATCTGCGCGTCGTTCAGCCCTTCGGCTTCCAGCACCACCGCCACGGGATTGCCGAGCAGCGGCGTGGCGGTGAAAACGTCCACCTGTTTGTAGGCGCGGGGTATCACATCATCGCTTCTGAGCATTGGCCATCATCCGTTATCAACAAAACCTGATGATAACGATATTCGCCAATGGCTTCAAAGGGTTGAATTTTGTTTTGGCATACCTGCCCGTCGCCACCTCAGCCCCGGCTTGGCGAACATCACCAGGTTGCCCAGCAGAATCAGGCACAGCCCCAGCACGGCGTTGAAGTGCCACTGGTAGCCTTCGTAGATCGTCGAGATGGTCAGCGCCACCAGCGGGAACAGCAGAGTGCTGTAAGCCGCCGCGCCGGCGCCGATGCGGCCGAGCAGGCTGAAGTAGGCGGCGAAGGCGATCACCGACCCGAAGACAGCCAGGTACAGCAGGGAGCCGATATAGCGGCTGCTGAATTCGATCTGGAACGATGCGCCCTGCGCCAGGGCGATCAGCGCCATCAGCATCGCGCCGTAGGTCATGGCGTAGGTGTTGGTGGAAAAGATATCCAGCCCGCGGCGCTGATGACGCGCGCTGATCATATTGCCCAGCGAGAAGCCGTAGGTGCCGAGTGCGCTCAGACCGATGCCTTTGAGCAGCTCCGGCGCCATGCGGGTGGCGGCCAGATCTTGCCAGAACAGCGCCACGATGCCGGTCAACCCCAGCAGCGCCGCCGGCAGCAGGTTGGGGCTGGGGCGCTGGCGGAAAAACAGCAGGCTATTGAGGGCATTGAACAGCACCGCCATCGAAAAGATCACCGATTCCAGCCCGCTGCTGATATAGGCCGCCGCGTGATAAAAGCAGAAGAAGTTGAAACCGAACACGCAGCAGCCCTGCAGCACGCAGAATAGATGATCGCGCGGGGCGATGCGGCGCAGGCGGCGCGTTAACAACAGCACGATGAACATCACCGCGGCGGAAATGGCGAAGCGGTAAGCGATCGAGACAGGAATGGCCACCGGACCTTCCTGTTGCAGGGTGATCGCAATCCAGGTGGTGCCCCAAATCAGCACCACGGCGAGGTACAACAGCGCATTCATTCTATTCACTCCGAAAAAGCCGATGGCGCAGTATCCGCTTTGGCGTGCCGTCGCGCTTGCAGCGCCTTGCGCCCAGTTGCATATTCTTGCGCTTTTTTTGCCAAAAGCGCGGGGCGGCCGCTGGCATGCCGAGGCGCCACTCTTTACACTGTCGGCATGTCGAACAACGGGGCCGGCGATGTCCAACTATCAGGCGTTTGAAACACTGCGTGAGCATAAAGCGCGGTTGCACGGCCGCGTGCTGCTGGGCACCGGCGTGGAGCTGGCCGCCTGGTCCAACTGCAACGATCGCGTCACGCAGGAAAGCGCCGATCACCATACCCTGAGCCTGTACGTCGCCGACGGCTATGAGTGCTACCAGCAGGTGCCGGGCGGCTGGCGCAACGGCGGCGGGCCGGATCGGTTCTGCATCATGCCGCGCCAGTATGCATCTACCTGGGATGTGCGCAGCGATCTGTCATTCGTGCATTTGTACTGCACCGATGACCATCTACGGCAGTTGGCGGAGCAGACCTGGGATCGCAGCCCGGCGGCGATCAACGTAGAGCCGCGCAGCTTTGGCGAAGATCCGCAAATTACGCTGCTGTATCGCCAGTTCTTGCTTAACTGCGACTGGCGGGACAGCGCCAATCTGCTGGCGCTCAGCAGCGCGTCGAACCTGCTGATGTCGCACCTGATCCAACGCTACAGCCAGCTGCAGTGGACGCTGCCGCAGGCGCGCGGCGGCCTGGCCCCCGCGGTAGCCAGGCGGGTGCGGGAATATATCGCAAGCCATCTCGATCGGCCGCTGCTGCTGGCCGATCTAGCGGCGCAGGCCGGATTGAGCGAGTACCACTTCGCCCGCATGTTCAAGCACGCCACCGGCCTGGCGCCGCACCAGTTCGTGATGCGCGCGCGGCTGCAACGGGCGGAACAGCTGTTGCGGCATAGCCAACAGCCGATCACCGAGATCGCGCTGGCGTGCGGCTTCAGCTCCGCCAGCCATTTCAGCAACCGCTTCAAGGCGGCCTATGGATTTGCTCCGCTGCAGGTGCGGCAGGGGCGCTAACCGGAAGGGAGTGCAAGCATGGATCAACAATTTGCGGGCCTGGGCGTATTGTTCGTCGCCGGATTCGGGCCGATCACGCGTGAGAGCGACGCGAGCAAGGCGTTTTATGTCGAGGCGCTGGGGCTGCCGCTCAAGCCGATGCCGGGCAACGAGAGCTATCTGCTGGCCGAGCAGGGCGCGCTGGACGGGGTGAAACACTTCGCCCTGTGGCCGCTGGCGCAGGCGGCGCAGTCCTGTTTTGGCGACGATCGCTGGCCAGCGGATCTCGCGGCGCCGCAGGCGTGGATCGAATTTGACGTGGCCGACATGGCGATAGCCACCCAAGGGCTAATCGATCGCGGTTATCGGCTGCTGGTCGCCAACCGTGAAGAGCCGTGGGGGCAAAGCGTTACCCGGTTGCTCAGCCCGGAAGGGTTGCTGGTTGGCGTCACCTATACGCCCTGGCTGCGTTAAACGCCGCGCCGTTCGCCGCCGTTTCCCTGCGGCGGGCGGCTTAAGAACAAATTCGCATTAGCTTAAAGCTATCTGCGCTATAGACCTACCGAATCCCCGAGCTATCCCTCATCCTGAAAACAGTAATCCCGTTCATTGCGTAAAAACCAAGGGTCAGAACGCGCTATTGCCACGCCATTTCACGGCGATTTTTCACCCTCTTTTGGCGTCGTCAGGTGCCTGATGGGAATAGAGATTATTCTTATATTTCCGCTAACCGTTAAGAAATAATAATGATTCTCGTTTTCAACCACGGAAAGGAGAAGGAACGATGAAAACAGTGAAGCGAACGGGCATCGCGCTGGCGATAGCCCTGACTTTCCCCCTGGCATTGCCTGCCGCTACGGCGGCGCAAACCTCCCTGACAAACAGTAAGGCGGCGACGATGACGGAAAAGCACGGGCAGTTTATTGCGGTTGGTAAAGTGGTGCAGGTGACCTTTGGCGATTTCGCCTTCAAGCTGGATTTTACCGATGACAAGACCATGACCTTCACCGGCATCGGTGAGGCGTCGCAGGGCATCACCGATACCGTGCAGTACACCGCGGTGGAAATTCGGCCGAAGGTCTACATGGTCTACTGGCATGAGCCACAGTCCGGCGACAACGTGACGCATATCGAGGACTTCGAGCGCGGCGAGGTGTACACCAACATCGCCGCCAAGGACGGCAGCTTCACCCATCTGAAAGGGCAGCTGAAAATTGTAGGTCACTCAGGAAACTAAGGAGCAGTTATGAAAAAGGCATTGATCACCTGTGCGATCGTCGGCGGCCTGCTGGCGAGTTACCCGGCGCTGTCAACGGATCAGGCGGCGTCTTACAAATCGGCCGGCAAGGGCGGTTATCATCATGCTCAGCAAAAGCTGAAGGTGGTGGAAGATCTGTACGCGGGCTTCTTCAACCGCCATGACATCGGCGTGGCGCGGAAGCTGATTGTGGAAAACTACAAGCAGCATAACCCGTTCGTCGGCGACGGCATCAAACCGTTCCTCGATTTCTTCAGCCAGACCTTCAAAGACAACCCGCAGTACAGCGCTAAAATATACCGCAGCGCGGTCAACGGCGATCTGGTCTACGTTCACGTCAAATATCAAAATAACCCGCAGGATCGCGGCACTGCCAGCGTGGATATTTATCGGGTGAACGATCAGGGGAAAATCACCGAGCATTGGGACGTCAATCAGGATGTGCCGGAAAAATCGGCCAACGACAACACCATGTTCTGATGCAAAAGGGCCGCTGCGGCGGCCCTCTACGCGCCTGCAACACTTTATTTACTTACATAAATACCAAACGTTCATCGCGTCGAGTAGGCTACGGCCGCCTTTGGCAGTGGCGGCACGGTTGATGGGCGTCATTGTCCCGCCACTGCTTGAGGCGCCTCCCTCGCATTCCCCGTTATCCCGCGCGTTTAGGCTGCACTTTTTTGAACTGATGGCGCAGCTGCAGCGCATTGAATAGCACCAATACCGCCGTCACGGCGAACACCCAACGGAACCCCATCATCGCCGAAATGCCCGAACCCAGCAGCGGGCCGACCACGTTGCCCAGATACATAAATGACTGGTTATAGCCGAAGATGCGCCCGGTCACCTGATCGGAGGAATACTTCAGCAGCAGCGCCTGCACCGCCGGCATCAGTGCGCCATCGGCGAAGCCCAGTAGAAAGCGCAGAATGCCCAGCTGCAGCGGCGTATTCACCCAGGCCATCACGGCGAACAGGCCGGTGGTGAACAGCAGCGCGGCGATCAGAATGCGCGCGGTGCCGATGCGATCGCCGAGCCGCCCGAGGCGCGGCGCGGAGATCAGCGCCGCGATGCCGGGCACGGCGGCGATCATGCCGCTGACGAAGGCGATATTGCTGACGTTGCCCGACAGTTCGCGAATGAACAGCGTCAGGATCGGGCTGATGGAGGAGTTGGCCAGCTGAATCATCAGGGTGCAAACGAACAGCGTGACGATCAGCGCCGGATAGGGCAGCGACCGGAATACCGCCTTGCCGCTCAGCTGATCCGCTTTTTTCACCGTGATGCGCCGCTCTTTAATCAGGAACAGCGTCACCAGGAAGCTGACGAACATCAGCCCGGCGGTGACGAAAAACACCACCCGCAGCCCCAGATGGTCGGCCATCAGCCCGCCCAGCAGCGGCCCGGCGATCACGCCGGAGATCTGCCCGGTCGAGAGCGTGCCCAGCGCCCAGCCGCTTTTATCGCGCGGCGCCTGCGAGGCGACCAGCGCCATGGCGTTGGGAATATAGCCGGACGTCAGCCCCATCAGGGCGCGCAGCGCGAACAGCTGCCACACGTTGGTGGCCAGCCCCTGCAGCGCGATGACGATCGCCATGCCCAGCGAAGCGCGCAGCAGCATCAGCTTACGGCCCTTACGGTCGGCCAGGCTGCCCCACAGCGGCGACACCACCGCCGAGACCAAAAAGGTGCCGCTGAATACCAGCCCGGACCACAGGCTGAGGGATTGAGGATCGCTGACGCCGAGTTGTTCGACGTACAGCGGCAGAAAAGGGAGGATTTGGCTCATCGCCAGCCCGGTGAAGAAACACCCGAGCCAGACCGAGATCAGATTGACTTTCCACGCTTCCATCGACTTGTCGTACCACTTTGAATTTGGAGGGATTTGTTAAGCAAGATAATAATAACACCGCGAACTGGCTGGTGCGGGGTGAAATGCGTGAGAAAACGTAAAGCCCGTCGGCGGCGTTGTTATATTTTGCTATAAATTAATAGCTATATTAACATAGGTATTTATTTTAAGCTACTCCACCAAGCCGCTCAACAATCCGGCGGCACCACTCTCTCTCTATCCATTTCGCCGTGTCGGCGGCAAGGAGACGCTTTCTATGAATACCGCACTGATCGCTCTGGACTACATCGTGGATATCTCCCATCCGGAAGGAAAAATTGCGCGCTCGGCACAGCAGGTTATTGAGCGCGATGCCATCGCGCGGGCAAATAGCGCGTTGTCTCTCGCGCAGCGCAAGGCTTGGCTGCGCATATTGGTTAAAGTCGGTTTCGCGGCCGGTTATGTCGATCAACCAAAATACTCGCGGATGTTTGGGCAGGCGCATCAATTTGGCGCTATTGCACTGGGCCAGCCGGGCACGGATTTTCACCCTGATTTAGCGTCTGACTTGGGAGAGTTAACCATCGTAAAACCGCGAGTCAGCGCGTTTTATGGCACCAATCTGGATGCGACGCTGCGCGCCCGCCGCATTGAACGGTTGGTGATCTGTGGGGTCAGCAGCACCTGGGCGGTACAGGCGACGGCGCGCGACGCGCACGATCGAGATTATCAGGTGCTGATACTGGAAGAGGCTTGCGCGGCGGCCACGGCGGAAGAGCACCGGATCTCGATGGAAACGCTTGCCACTATTGCCGATATCGTCACGCTGGAACAGTTGAGCGCATTATGAAGCCGCTGTGTGAAGAAATCGCCTGGCGTCAGCTGCGACGGGGAACATGGGTGTTGGCGCCGTTGCTGGCCCTGAGCCTGGCGACAGGCAATGCCAACTGGCTGAAGGCTTCGGTGGTCACCATATCGCTGTTTGTCGTTTGCGAGCGCCTTGAACTGGCGCCGCTCGGCGTGGCGCTGCATGCGGCGGCATTGCTGCTGCTCTTTATGGCGCTGCTGTGCGCCATGTACACGCCGGTGATCTTCGTTTTGGCGTGCGTGTTGGCGGCGGCGGCGGCGGTTGGGATCTCCGCGTTGGGCGGGAGGCTGCGATCCCTGGGGAATTTTATTTTTATTCCGGCTCTTTATCTGGCGTGTGAAACCGCTGAAGGTGGCGCCGGCGCGCCATTAGCCCAACGCGGCTGGGCGCTGCTCCCTTTTCTGGGAGCAGCCGCCTTGCCGGTGTTGATGCTTGCACTGGCAGAGCACCGGCGGCTAGCGCGGCTGTCGACGAGTGACAACCTGCATCATTATCTCCAGCTGCGCCGCAGCGATGAGCTTGGCGCTCGCGTGGCCTGCGGCGAGGCTTTGCTCGCCGTAAGTTGTGCCGTTGCACTGTCGGCCGCGATCGTTGAGTGGCAACACATCGATTACGGGCAATGGGTGATCTGGTCGGCCGTCAGCGTGATCAGCGGCGATATGGCCGGTACGTGCAACAAACTCCGCCAGCGTGCGTCAGGGGCATTGCTGGGGGTGCCCGTCGGTATTTTGCTGGGTAACCTCATGCCGCATGGCAATGTGGGTTATGAACTGCTGAGCGTGGCGACGATGCTCACCTTGGTATCTTTTCATCGTTATACCTTGGGGTTTGGCGCCCGTTGCGCCTGCATCGCCTGCGCGTTGGTGATTGCAGGAAAAGCGCCGTCGATCGCCGCAGAAAGGGTGGTCAATGTGTTGCTGGGCGGTGGCGTCGGTCTGCTGTTCGCGTTGGTGGTGCACGCGGTGTTACCGGTCAACGCCGGTACCCGCCAATAGCGAGCTGGCATATTTCGTCCGCCAATTTCGGTTGACCGTTCCCGGTCTCGGTGTGAAAGTACGGACAAATCTATCGTTATCTATTGATGCCAATGAAAAAAGATCATCCTGAAGACGTGACGCTGCTGCGCACGCAGTTAATGTCGCTGGTGCGCCGCATGCGGCGCGAGTCGCGCAGCGACGAAAAATCCTGGGCCCAGCTGATGCTGTTGGGGGCTATCGATCGCCACGGCGGCGAAGCGACGCCGTCGTTGCTGGCGGAGTCGGAGCGTATGCGCTCCTCAAACCTGGCGGCCGCGTTGCGCGAGCTGGAAGCCGATGGGCTGCTGGTGCGCACGCCGGATACCGAAGACAAACGCCGGGTGCGGGTGCGGCTGACCCCCGCCGGGCTGGGTTTGCTGCAGCAAAGCCGCGCCCGACGTGAGGCCTGGTTGCTGGCGGCGATGGAAAGCTGTCTGTCCGAGCGGGAGCAGGCGCTGTTGCTCGAAGCGGGGGCGCTGATGGCGCGGCTGGCGGCGGCGCCCTCTGCGGAAGCGGACTGATTGCAGGGGCGGCCTGAGTTGCCCCCCTGCGGCGAGATTACGGCATCGGCCAATCGACCGGCATGGTGCTGACCACGTCCACGTAGCGATCCCAAGCCGATGACCAGAATTGGGCGAAGGCTTCGAGGGTGAAGTGAATGCCCATCAGGCCCATCACGAACCAGCAGGCGGTAAACAGGCCCAGGCTGCTGAACATGAACGCCATGCCATTGCGGCTGGTTTTACGGCAAACGACGTTTAACTGGCTGGCGAAGAACATCATCACGGCGCTCAGCAACTCCCAGCGCATCATGATTAAACCGGTGGCAATGGTACTCATCGAACTCGATCCTATGTAACAAAAAGCCGCATCCGGCAGGGCGCCGACAGGAAAATGCGGAGGAGAATAACGGTAATAGTGTGATATGGATCACATTGTAGCATTGAGAGGAACGGCGGCTCAATGGGGCGCGCGGTGAAAAAACACCGCCGGTAACATTCCAATATGCTGAAACAGTTATGCCATTTCATTAGCAACCTTTTCATGGGGCGTCGCGCCCGATAACGCTATGCTTGCCGGCTTTTCAGTTCCCTGATTTTGCGGGGGAATGTGACGCAAAAGGTATCGGCTCCGCATGGCCCTGTTAAAAGAAAAAATTCGCGACCACTCCGCGGAAGAGATGCTGTTTATCCGCCGGGCGGCCGTGGCGCTGGCGCTGGTGGTGGTCTGTTTCGGCGCGCTGGTCGTCAACCTCTACCGACTGCAAATTCGCCAGCACGGCTTTTACCAGACGCGCTCCAACCAGAATGACATCAAGATGTTGCCGATCGCCCCGAGCCGCGGGCTGATTTTCGATCGCAACGGCATTCCGCTGGTACGAAACGTGACACTGTATCGTATCGAGATCACGCCCAGCAAAATCACCGATATGGCGTCGCTGCTGCAGGCGTTGACGCCGATCGTCGATCTGACGCCGGAAGATATCAGCGCGTTTCGCGACGACATGCACCACAACAGCCGCTACAAGCCGATAACGCTGAAAGCCGGGCTGAACGACACCGAGGTGGCGCGCTTCGCCGTCAATCAATACCGTTTCGACGGGGTGACTATCGATACCTATCAGCAGCGTGAATATCCTTACGGCGCGCAGCTGGCGCACGTGCTGGGTTACGTGTCGAAGATCAACGACAGCGATCTCAAGCGCCTGGACAAGGCCGGGTTGAGCGAGAACTATGCCGCCGATCGCAACATCGGCAAACAGGGCATCGAGGCCTATTACGAGTCCGAGCTGCACGGCACCACCGGCTATCAGGAGGTGGAGGTGGATAACCACGGGCGCGTGATCCGCTTGCTGAAGGAGCAGCCGCCGCAGGCCGGCAAAAACATCTATCTGACGCTGGATCTGCCGCTGCAGCAGTACATCGAATCGGTGCTGAAGGGGCAACGCGCCGCGGTGGTGGTGGAAGATCCGCACGACGGCGGCATTCTGGCGATGGTCTCCAGCCCCAGTTACGATCCCAATCCCTTCGTCAAAGGCATCGGCTATCAGGCCTATAAGGCGCTGCTCCGCAACCCGGATTTGCCGCTGATCAACCGCGTCACCCAGGGCTTGTACCCGCCGGCGTCGACGGTGAAGCCCTACATGGCGGTTTCGGCGCTGTTTGCCGGGGTGATCACGCCCACCACCACCTTTTTCGGCGCGCCGACCTGGACGCTGCCCGGCACCGAACGCCGCTACCGCGACTGGCTGAAAACCGGTCACGGCATGCTCAACGTCACCAAAGCGATCGAGGAGTCCGCCGACACCTTCTTTTATCAGGTGGCCTATGAGATGGGTATCGATCGCATTCACCACTGGCTGAGCCAGTTCGGTTACGGCCAGTCGACCGGCATCGATCTGAACGAAGAGTACCGCGGCGTGCTGCCAAGCCGCGACTGGAAGCTGAAGGTGCACAAAAAAGTCTGGTATCAGGGGGATACGGTATCGGTAGGCATCGGCCAGGGATATTGGGTGGCGACGCCTATTCAGATGGTGAAAGCGCTGACTACGCTGATCAACAACGGTAAGGTGAAAACGCCGCACCTGCTGTATTCGCTGCAGCAGGGCAACCGGGTCACGCGTTATCAGCCGCCGACGCAGGCGCTGCAGATTGGCGATCCCCGTTCGCCTTACTGGGGCATTGTGCGCAACGGCATGTATGGCATGGCCAACCTGCCGAACGGCACCGGATACAAGCTGTTCCATACCGCGCCGTACCAGATTGCCGCTAAATCCGGCACCTCACAGGTATTCAGCCTGAAGCAAAACCAGACTTACAACGCCAAAATGATCCCGGTGCGGCTGCGCGATCACATCTTTTATACGCTGTTCGCTCCCTACAAAAACCCCCGGGTGGCGATGGCGCTGATCCTTGAAAACGGCGGCGGCGACGGCGTAGTGGCGGGGCCGACCGCGCGCGCGATCCTCGACCACATTTTCGATCCGGCCAACGCGCCGCAGCCCGGCGACGCGGCGCAAACTAAACCGCAGTTAAACGACAGTGCGGATGAGCAACGGTGATGCGGTTTGTTTTTACTTTCTTACAAACTGCAATCTCATGACCATTTCCGGCAAGGTAGACTGAAATAACACGATAAACCGAATAAAAACGCAGGGTTAACACAACAGTGGCGCCATCGACCAAAAAGAGCGGTAAAACCTATTCCACAGTTCGTTTCGGCTGGATTTGCGCCGGCATGCTGGTCTGTTTTTTTCTGTTGGCGTTCAGGGTCGGTTACCTGCAACTGCTGGAACACCAGCAGTTGGCGAACCAGGCTGACCAGCGCTCGATCCGCACCCAGGTGGTGCCGACCAACCGCGCCATGATCACCGATCGCAACAATGAGGCGCTGGCGGTCAGCGTGTCGTCGAAAGACATCGTGCTGGATCCGAAGCATATTATCGATACCCAGACCGATACCGGCAACGAACGCTGGCAGAGCATGGCCAACGTGCTGAAGATCCCGCTGGCGGACGTGCAGCATCTGATCCAGAGCAACGCGCACAAACGCTTTGTCTACCTGGCGCGCAAGGTGGAGGACGACAACGCCGCTTATATCAGCAAGCTGCACCTGACCGGCGTCAGCACCGAGCAGGATTTCAGCCGCTTCTATCCGATGGGCCAGGACGCGGCCGGACTGATCGGCATCGTCGGCCAGGACAATCAGGGGCTGGAGGGCATCGAGCTGGGCTTTAACCCGTTGCTGCAGGGTAAAAACGGCCTGCGGGTCTACCAGAAGGACGGCAGCGGCGCGGTTATCGGCGTGATTAAAAGCGTGGATCCGGTGCCGCCGCCGAATGTGACGCTCAGCATCGACAAATTTATCCAGTACGTGCTCTATGCGCAGATCCGCGACGGCGTGGTGGCTAACCAGGCCGACTCCGGCTGCGCGGTGCTGGTGAAAATCGACACCGGCGAAATCCTCGGCATGGCCAGCTACCCGTCGTTCAACCCGAACAACTATGGCAGCACGCCGGCGAAAGATATCCGCAATGTGTGCAGCAGCGACAGCTTCGAACCGGGTTCGACGGTGAAACCGGTCGTGGTGATGGTGGGGCTGGAACATAAGCTGATCCGGCCGGATACCGTGTTGGATACCACGCCGTATCGGGTGAACGGTCACCTGATCAAGGACGTCGGCCACTGGTCGAAGCTGACCATCACCGGCGTGCTGCAAAAATCGAGCGACATCGCGGTATCGCACATTGCGCTGGCGCTGCCGGCCACGGTGCTGCCGGCGGTCTACCGCAGCTTTGGCCTGGGGCGGCCGACCGAGCTTGGCATCGGCAACGAGAGCAGCGGCTACCTGCCGCAGCATCGCGAGCGCTGGGCCGATATCGAACGCGCTACGTTTTCCTTCGGCTATGGGCTGCGCGTGACGCCGCTGCAAATGGCGCGCGAGTATGCCGCGATCGGTTCCTTCGGCATTTATCGGCCGCTGTCGATCACCAAGGTGACGCCGCCGGTGATGGGGCAACGTATTCTGCCGGCCGATACCGTGAAAACCGTGGTGCATATGATGGAGAGCGACGCCTTGCCGGGCGGCAGCGGGGTGAACGCCGCGGTGCCCGGCTACCGTCTGGCGATCAAAACCGGTACCGCCGAGAAAATGGGCCCCAGCGGCAAATACGACGGCGGCTATATCAACTATACCGCCGGCGTGGCGCCGGCCAGCGATCCGCAGGTGGCGCTGGTGGTGATGGTCAACAACCCGAAAGCCGGCAAGCACTTCGGCGGCTCGGTAGCCGGACCGGTGTTCGGCAAGATCATGGCCCAGGTGCTGGAGCACATGAATATCCTGCCGGATGCCCAGCCGCTCAATGTGGTGTCGTCGGTTAAAGGGTGAGGATTTAAGCGGGAAGTGAGTGGGTCAGAAAATGTCTGACCCACGCTTCAATACCACGAGTTTAACCTACGGCAGTATTTATTATGGATATGCCTTGAAGTATTGATTGATATTCGACTTGAATGAATTTCTCTGTTTCTAAAATAATATTTCTTATTTGGCGATTCGCAGAGAAGCTTATTTTCTCACCAAGACAATTCCCTCTTTCGTTCAAGCCTTAACATGATTTCAACGCATTCCTAACCCGGCAACACCCACCTATGGGCGGCTGTAATCGTCGTGTCATCAATGCTCGTTAGACTCGCGGCATCCTGGTATTACCGACTAAAAATCATGAATATAAAACTGACACTTGGCCGCAGGGTAAAACCTGCGACGGCGCTGCCGCGCGCGTTTGGCTTCGGCAAAAGCATGGGGTTATTAAGCGGCGTAATTTGCGTTATCGCGCTATTTTCTCTGCTGCAATTGTTTTCCACCGTATTTATTTCCAATATTCTGCGCGACGCCAAGATTAACCTGGTGACGGGCGACGCCTTGCATCGCCAGCAGGCGGCGATGGATCGCGCCAGGCTGTCGCTGCTGACGGCCAGCGATACCCTGAACCGTGCGGGCATTTACTATCTGCAGGATAAAGCCACCGGCTCCGACGGCAGCTGGCACAGCCTGCTGGATGAATCGCTGGCGGCGTTGCAGGCTTCAGAGCAGGCCTTCGCTCGGTTTGAGCGCCTGAGCGCGACCATGCCCGAGGCCGCTGACGCCCTGAAAGGCAGTTATCGTCTGTTCTATGACGGTCTGAAGGAGCAGGCGCAAGGGCTGCAACGCAGCGACAGCATCGATGCGTTTTTCGCCGTGCCGATCCAGGCTTTTCAGGCGGATTTCAACGAGAAGTATCTCGCTTATCAGGCGCTGAACGAACGACGCGGCGATGACGTCAACGTGCGGCAATTGGCGGCGCTGGAGCAGGCCAAAACCTATGCGCTCGGCGCGCTCGCGGCGTTGGCGCTGATCGCCGTGGGCGTGTGGTTCGGCGTTGCTCGTTGGGTGATCGCACCGTTGCAAGGGGCGATCGCCCATCTCAACGTGCTGGCCGCCGGCGATCTTTCGCGGCCGTTGCCGCCTGAACGGGCGGTTAACCGCGAAATGCGCCAGTTGCAAACCAGCATTGGCCACATGCAAAACGGCCTGCAGCGGCTGGTGAGTGAGGTGCGCGATGCGGCGAGCGGGATCCTGAACGGCGTCGGGCGGCTGGCGGACGGCAATCGACAGTTGACGGCGCAGTCGGCGAAGCAGGACGGCGAATTGCAGTTGGCGACCGAGCACGTGCAGCAGTTGGCGGCGCGGGTGGAAGAAAACGGCCAATACGCGCAGCTGGCCAATCAACGCACCGAACAGGCTCGACAGTGCGCCGGCGCCGGTGAAAAGATGATGCAAACCGTCAACGTCTCGATGCAAGGGATCGTCAACCAATCGGCCGAGATGCGCGGCATTGTGGCGCTGATCGACAGCGTGGCGTTTCAGACCAATATTCTGGCGCTGAATGCGGCGATCGAGGCCGCGCACGCCGGCGTTCACGGCCGCGGTTTCGCCATTGTCGCTAAAGAAGTGGGCCTGCTGGCGCAGAAGAGCAGCCAGTCTACGCGCGATATTCAGCAGCTGATCAACCGCTCGTTGCAGCAAATCGATCAGGGGTCGCAAGCGGTGGATCTGCTGGCGGGCAATTTGCGTCAAATTATCGATCTGGTGAACACGTTTAGCGCGCTGATGGGGGAGATCTCGCTGGCGTCGCTCAATCAGGGGGAGAGCATTCAGGACGTGACGGCGCGCATCGCCGGGCTGAATCAGGTGGCGCGGCAAACCGGCGCCGTGGTGAACGCGGTGACCGAGGCTTCGCAGTTGCTGCAGGGCGAATCGGAACGATTGGAAAAAGCGATGGCACGTTTCAGGCTGCCGGCGCAATAAATAACCCTGGCGTAGGTTAATGAATAATAAAGCCGCGCTTAACGTTATTTATTTAGGTTCGCTCCCTGAGGAATTTCAGCGGAGTAAATAAAAACAGGCCGGCGCGCATGGATTAAAAAAACGCCGGCCTGCGAAGGTTATTTTGGGCGGGAGAATTAACGGCTGGTCTGGTGGCCGATGATGCCGCCCAGCGCTGCGCCGCCGAGGGTGCCCAGCGTGCTGCCGTCGGTCAATACCGCGCCGCCCACGGCGCCGACGCCCGCACCGATCGCCGTGTTGCGATCGCGATTGGACATATGCCCACATGCGGTAACGGAAAGCGTCGCCATCACCACCACCAACACACCCGCGGCACGTTTAATATTCATAATGAGTTCCTGGTAAATTGGCTAATTAATGGATTAAAAATAATCCGATTAACTCGCCGGTAGAAGTTGGGATGAATGTATTCCTCCGAAAGAAAATCGAACAGGTAAAAATTCTTAATTTTGGCGCGGTGAAAAGCGATCGCTCGCCGAATGTGCGGCCGTCGACAAAACTGTTCGGCTATACTGGGAGGACGCCTCACGAGGGGCGGGGCGCACACGCTGGAGGCCGCCATGTCCGAGCTCGTTTCCGCATCCGGCAAACCGGTGAAAATTCCCGGCCCGGACCATCCGATTACGCTGACCCGCCATCCGATGCGGGTCGTGGTGCGCGGCGCCGGCCAAATCCTGGCCGACAGCCGTCATGTGCTCATCTTGCAGGAAGCCAACTATCCGCCGGTGTTTTACTTTCCGCGTGAGGATGTGAATATGGCACTGTTGCAGAAAAACGCGCACGTGAGCTACTGCCCTTATAAGGGCGACTGCAGTTATTTCTCTCTCACGCTGAACGGCCCACAGGGAGACAATGTGGCCTGGAGCTATGAAATGCCTTACAACGCCGTGGTGGCGATCAAGGATCATCTGGCATTTTATCCCGACAAAGTCACGGCGATCCGTACCGAAGCCTGAGGAGCCGCCGCCTTCGGGCGGGGGCAGGTTGACATTCCACTTATCCCTACTCATTATGTGTATTACCGGAAATTGATACGCTTTTCTTATGTTTTAATCCGACATAAGCGAAACTCTGAGCAGGTGCCAAGGTGTCTACCTCTACGCGATTTGCCGTTGCCATCCATATTCTGACTAACATCACGCTGTGTCGCGGCCAGACGGTGCGTTCCGAAGATATCGCCCGCAGCGTCAACACCAATCCGACGGTGGTGCGGCGCATTCTCGGGGCGTTGGCGGAGGCGGGGCTGACCTATTCGCAGATGGGGCAAGGCGGCGGGGCGCTGTTAGCGCGGCCGGCGGAAGCGATTTCTCTGCTGGACGTGTATCGCGCGGTGGAGGAGCAACCTTATTTCACGCTGCACCGCACCCGGCCTAACGAGGCGTGCTATATCGGCCACGCTATTACCCCGGTGCTGGAGCAAGAGTTTGCGCGTGTCGGTCACGCGCTGGAAGCCAGCCTGGCGCAGACCAGCATCGCCGAAATGGCCGGGCAGGTCGAGCTGCGCGCCGGCTATCCCTTCGTCCCTTGTTCACCGCAATATCAAGCAGATACGCAATAAAAAATCACGCCAAACCCCGTTCCGCACAGAGCATTTTTTGCATTGCGTTAATGTAATTGTGTAAGTTACATTAGCTCGCATCAAGTGTGATGTAGCTCACGTTTTAGACTGCCTCCCCACGATAATCGACCGTTTGGCCGGAAACCTTTTCTTCCGGCGCAGATTCGCTGTGCTTATAAACCAGGAGAGAACGATGTTAGAAATGATTGAAAGCTTGGCCACCGTGGTGGTCCTGGTGCCGGTAATGGTGGCCGTCTTGCTCGGCGCGATTTACGGCCTGGGTGAAGTGTTCAACGTCTTTTCCGCTATCGGCCGCAAAAACGGCTGAATCTGTATGCTTGGGGGCTATCGGCCCCCGGCTATAACTCCCTTATTTCCCCCTTTCTCTCTATGAACACGCCGTTGCGTCGATCATCGCCATCACCTGCCGGAACATCGCGCTTTCCGCATCGGCCAGCTCGTTGACCAGCGTAAAGTGATTGCAGTGGCGGTCGGCCAGCAGGTGAACGTCGAGACCGCGCGCCAGACAGGCGTCATAATAGGCCTGCGTCTGGTTTTTGAAGCCTTGCGTTTCGCGGTGGCCGACGTCGAGCAGGATCTGCGGCGCATGGTCTTTCTCCGGCAGCAGAAACAGCGGGCTGAGGGTTTGCGCCTGTTCGGGCGTCAGATGCAGCCAGTCGTTGATGTAGATATCGCACAGCGGACGCAAATCGTAGAGGCCGCTCAGCGCCAGCGCGCCTTTGATCGCGTCGGGCGGCAGGCGATAGCGTTGTTGCCAGCCGTCGGCGATCAGCATGCCGCACAGGTGGCCGCCGGCCGAACTGCCGCTGACGAAAATGCGCGCCGGATCGATGCCGAACGGCGCCCCGTGATGATAAAGCCAGGCGACGGCGCTGCGCACCTCATGCACGATTTCCGCCAGCGTCGCTTCCGGCGCCAGCGTATATTCCAGGGTGGCGACCGCTACGCCGCGATGGGCAAAGGCCGCGGCCATCGAGCAGGCTTCCTCTTTGCGCTGTGAATGCCAGTAGCCGCCATGTATAAAGATCAGCAGCGGGGCGGGCTGTGCGCTGGCCGGGAACAGATCGAGACGCTCGGCGGCGCTCATGCCGTAGCGCAGATCGTAAATGCCCGGCGTCTGTGCTTTGGCGCGCTGCGCCAGCGCGGCATAGTCCGCCATGCAGGCGTCAAAATCCTCCACCGAAGCGCGGGCGTTGTATTGCGCGGCGCGGGCGCTCAGGTCTTCAAACGTCAGATCGATGTTCATGCGTTTCTCCGGATTGTTATGCGTTATGTCTTCATCATCGTCCCGCAGGGGAAAAGATGTTTGATCTTCGGTGCGCACAATTGCGGCTTCTCCAATGCTGTTATCTGCTGTATATTGCCGTTTTATGCTTTTTTAATGCGGAATAATCCCATGCACAAAGCGGCACGACAGCGCCATTTACTGGATTTGCTCAGCGAACGCGGGCAGGCGGCGGTGGCGGAATTGGCCAGCGCCATCGGCGTTTCCGTCGATACCGTGCGCCGCGACTTGGCCGATCTCGAGCGGCAGGGGCTGGCGCAGAAACATCACGGCGGCGCGATAGCGCTCGAACCGTCCGGCATGCCGCGCCAGGCGCGCGCGGCGCTGTTGCCGCAGGTCAAGCAGCGGCTCGGCCGCGCGGTGGCCGCGCAGATCCCGCCCGGCAGCACCCTGATGCTGGATGCGGGCAGTACGCTGTTGGCGGTGGCGCAAGCGTTGCGCGGCCCGGCGACGGTGATCACCGCCTCGCTGGATATCGCGCAGTGCCTGAGCGATAAGCCGGAAATCCAACTGATCTTGCTCGGCGGCCAGTGGGACGCGCGCCAACGGCTGTTCGCCGGCAGCGCGACGCTGGCGTTGCTGGAACGCTACCGCGCGGACATCGCCTTGCTGGGCGCCTGCGCGGTGCATGCTCAGCTGGGGCTGAGCGCCGGCGAAGAGGCAGATGCAGAGGTCAAACGCGCCATGCTGGCCAACAGCGGCGAGCGCTGGCTGGTGGCCGACCATATGAAGCTGGATCGCTGCGAGCCGCATCACGTGGCGGATCTGGCGCAGATCCAACGCCTGTTTACCGATCGCCCGTGGGATAACCTGGACGAGCAATCAATGATTGAACTTTGTGTCGTCGCCGACGACCGCTAGAGGAGAACACTGATGAACGATAACGCTCAACCGTTGCAGGTGGCGCTGATTGGTTACGGCTTTGTCGGCAAGGCGTTTCATGCGCCGCTGATTAACGCGGTGCCGGGTCTGGCGCTGAGCGTGGTGGCTTCGCGCGATGCCGCCAAAGTCCATGCCGATCTGCCGCACGTGCGCGTGATCGCCGATCCGCTGGAGGCGATCCGCTTGCCGGAAGTGGACCTGGTGGTGATTGCTTCGCCGAACGCCACCCATGCGCCACTGGCGCTGGCTGCGCTGGAAGCGGGCAAGCACGTGGTGGTGGATAAGCCGTTTACGCTGGATTTGGCTCAGGCGCGCACGCTGATTGCGGCGGCAGAGAAGCACGGCCGCCTGCTGTCGGTATTCCAGAATCGCCGCTGGGACAGCGATTTCCTGGGCGTGAAGCAGGTGATCGAGCAGGGACTGATCGGCAAGGTGACGCACTTTGAGTCGCACATCGATCGCTACCGTCCCGAAGTGCGGGTGCGCTGGCGCGAGCAGAATCTGCCGGGCAGCGGGCTGTGGTTCGATCTGGGGCCGCACATGGTCGATCAGGCGTTGCAGCTGTTCGGTTTGCCGCACAGCGTGCAGGCCAACATCGCCACGCTGCGCGCCAATGCGCAGATCAATGACTGGGCGCATGTGGTGCTGAACTACCCGACGCACCGCGTGATTTTGCATGGCAGCATGCTGGTGGCGGGCGGCGTGTCGCGCTTTACCGTGCACGGCGATAAAGGCAGCGTAGTCAAAGCGCGCGCCGACGGGCAGGAGAGCCAACTGCTGGCCGGCGTAACGCCGGGATCGGCTGAGTGGGGTAAAGACGACGACGCGATGCGCCTGTTTATCGGCACGGAGCCGGTGCGTACGTTGCCGACGCCGGATGGCGATCAGCGCCAATATTACGTCCAGGTGCGTGACGCGCTGCGCGGCGCCGGCGCCAACCCGGTCACCGCATCGCAGGCGTTGGCGGTGATGGCGGTGCTGGAAGCGGCCACCCTGGCGGCGGAAACCGGCATAACCCAAACGCTGCCGCTCACCGAGGCGGAGATCGCCGCCTGGTAACGCATCGCGCCAGATAAGGCGTCAGATGCATTGATACAGTGCATCGCATGCGTCTTCCGCCATCCCAGCCCCTGACATAGGCTACCCCTCAGTCTATGTCAGGAGTGCTTATCATGTTATCCCATCCTTCGCCGCAGGGCGTCCGCGGCATACTGGCCGCACTTTCTCTGTGTATGCTGCTGTCATCACTCGGCATCAGCATCGCCAACGTCGGGCTGCCGGCGCTCGCCACCGCATTCCATGCGTCGTTCCAGGCGGTGCAGTGGGTGCTGCTCTGCTATTTGTTGGCCGTCACCACCTGCATCATCGGCATCGGCCGCTTGGGCGACAGCCTCAATCGTCGCCGCTTGCTGCTGGCGGGCATCGCGCTGTTTACCGCCGCTTCGCTGGCTTGTGCGTTGGCTCCGCAGCTTTGGCTGCTGCTGCTGGCGCGCCTGGCGCAGGGGCTGGGGGGCGCAGTCATGATGTCAATCACCATGGCGCTGGCGGGCGAGGTGCTGGGCACGGAAAAGATCGGCCGCGCGATGGGGCTGCTCGGCACTATGTCGGCCGTGGGCACCGCGCTGGGGCCGTCGTTGGGCGGCGCGCTGATCGCCGGTTTCGGCTGGCGGGCGATGTTCCTGATCAACCTGCCTCTGGGCCTGCTGGCGCTGTGGCTCGCCTGGCGATACTTGCCGGATGGGGCGCGGGCGGTGACGCGCCCTGAACCATTCGACCGCGCCGGCACGCTGCTGCTGGGCGGCGCATTGCTTTGCTACTCGCTGGCGATGACTCTGGGACGCGGTGATTTCGGTGCGCTTAACCTGGCGTTGATGTTGGGCGCTCTGTTGGCGGCAGGGTTGTTTATCCGCGTGGAGCGCCGCGCCGTGTCGCCGCTGTTGGCGCCGACGATGTTCCGCCATCCGGCCCTGACGGCGGGGCTGGCGGCCAGCGCGTTGGTCATGACGGTGATGACCGCCACGTTGGTGGTCGGGCCGTTTTATCTGGCGCGCGCGCTGGGGTTAAGCGCCGCGCAGGTAGGGCTGGTGATGTCGGCGGGGCCGGCGGTGGCGATCCTGACCGGTATTCCGGCGGGTTATCTGGTGGATCGCTTTGGATCGCAACGCATCGCCCAGCTTGGGCTGGCGGCAGTGGCCGCCGGGGCGGGATTGCTGTCGCTGCTGGGCCGCTGGGGCGTACTCGGCTATGTCGCGCCGATCGCGCTGTTGACCGCCGGTTATGCGCTGTTTCAGGTGGCCAACAACACGGTGCTGATGAAGGATCTGTTTCCCGAACGACGCGGGTTGATCGCCGGCATGGTCAATCTGGCGCGCAATCTGGGGGCGATCACCGGCGCGTCGGCGATGGGGGCGCTGTTTTATCTGGCTTCGCAGCGGGTGGCGGGCGCCGCGGCGGCCGCGGCTTACGGCATGCGCGTCACCTACGGCGCGGCGGCGTTGCTGGCGTTGGCGGCATTGCTTATCGCCTTCGGCGGCCGCCGACTGGCGCTGCGTTATGACGCGCGCTGAACGGCGTAGCGTTCTTGCACGAAACCGTTGTCCGACTGGGTGACGGCGAGCAGACGCAGGCGCTGCTCAGGGGCATCGACGCCGAACAAGGGAATGCCGCCGCCCAGCAGCAGCGGCACGCGCGTAATCGTCAATTCGTCGATCAACCCGGCCTGCAGGAAACGCTGCACGGTCTGGCCGCCGTCGATATACAGGTGACGGCAGCCGGCCTCGGCCAACCGCGCCACGATGCCGGCCGGTTCGCCGCTCATCCAGCGGACAGGCTCTGCGCCGTGCGGTGCGGGTTGCGTCGACAGTACCACCACCGGCAGTTCTCCATAGGGCCATTCGGGAAAGGCGCGGACTTTTTCATAGGTATGGCGGCCCATCACCAGCGCGTCGATGTCGGCGATAAACGCTTCAAAACTCAGGCCATTGAGCAGCGAAACCGCGTACTCGGGCCGCAGCAGCCAATCGATGTCGCCGTCCGGGCCGGCAATGAATCCGTCTACGCTGGTGGCGATGTAAACCGAGCATTTCATCAGGCGAGATCTCCGCGGTAAACCACATGGATCTTGTTGCCGTCGGGATCGCGCAGGTAAGCGCCGAAATAGCCTTTGCCGTAGTGAGGGCGCTCGCCGGGCTCGCCTTCACTGCTGCCGCCCGCCAGCAGGCCGGCAGCGTAGGCGCGTTTAACCGCCAGTTCGTCGGCGGCGAGAAAGGCCAGCATGCTGCCGTTGCCGGCGCTGGCGGGCTGTCTGTCGAAGGGTTGGTAGGCATAAAACCGCGGCAGCGTTTGGCCCGGCATCACCCAGCAGCGGGCGGCGGGGCCGCCGTCCGGCGTCACTTCCCGCCGTTGTAAACCCAATGGCAGCAAAATGGCGTCGTAGAACGCGGCGGCGGCGTCCAGATCGCTGACGCCGACGGTAATGTGGCTGAACATGGCGCGTTTCCTTCCCCAAGTGAGAATAATGAACGGATAAAACAGTAGCAGCGATAGCGCAGGATGGACAGACCGCCGAGGAGGATTCGGATTAGGGACGCGCGCAGGGGGACAAAGCGCGCTTCACGGTTTGTAGGGCGGGCCGCCTCAATTGCTCTCGACGCGAGGATTGGCGTGGGTCGGCTGGCTGGGATAATCCACCTGATGCTTGTGCAGATAATCGCGTATCAGCTGACGCACCACCTGGGAAGGGGTGACGTCCTGCTGCAGGCACAGCTCTTCCAGGGCTTTCTTCTTGTCCGGGTCAATCAGCACCGTTAGCCGCGCCGTTTTCTTTTCCATCAGGATCCTCCAGAGAATGATGACTGAATGATAATACCATGTGAGCGAAGCGGCCAGCCAGACCGCGCGGCCGCTCGTCTTTAGCGGAAATGCAGCCGCTCTATCTTGCGTGACAGGTAGCCGAGTTCGCAGTTGAACAGCTCGCCGCTGCCGGCGGCCAGCGTGCGCAGCGTGCTAAGCGGCAGCGACACCTGGGCCGGCGTAGCATAAATGATCACGTTGCCGCTGGGGGCGACGCAAAACAGCACGGTGGCGAATATCCGGTGCAGGCTGTGGTACAGCAGGCTGTTTTCGTCGGGCAGATCGTGATAATTCAGCACCAGCCAGCCCCCGTTATTCAGCCGCGCGGCGCAGTTCTCCAGGAATGTCTGGGTGCCTTGCTGCGGATCCATGGCGAACGCCGAATAGAGATCGGAGAAAATCAGATCGTAACGCGTTTCGGCGGGCGGGCGCACGAAGTCCATGGCGTCGGCGGTGCGCAGGCTGATGGTGTCGGTGGCCGGCAGCGTAAAATAGCGGCGCGCGACGGCGATCACCGCGGCGCGCAGCTCGACGACCTCCAGGCGCATAGCCGGATCGAGCGCGTGCAGCGCACGCAGCAGGCTGCCGCCGCCTAACCCCAGAATCAACGCCGACGTCGGCGGCTGCCAGGCCACCGCCATCAGCATCGCTTTGATGTAGTTGTGGATCGGCTGCGCGGGGTTGCTAAGGCTCATCTTGCTTTGCTCGCAGATGCCGTCAAACCGCAGCGTGCGGTAGTCCTTGTGATCGGAAACGATGATTTCACCCCAGGCGTCGGCTTCGCGAGCGATCACCTGGCCACGCGGGGAGAAATCGAGGGTTCTGAGTAAGCTGTCAACCAGAGACATGGTATTCGCAGGGCTCCTTTGGCAAGCGGCCTGTTTACTTACGGGCGCACATGAAATCGGCGGTGCAAATGCGCCGGCCATCGATGCTGGCACGGCCGGTGAAGCGGGCGATCGCGCCGCGCCGGCGTACAAAGGCGACCTCCATCAACACCTGGTCGCCGGGACGGGCGGCGCGATAAAACCGCGCCCGCTGAATGGAAGCGAAGTAGTAATGTTCCCCTTCGTTCAGCGCCCCGAGATAGTAATGCGCCAGCAGACCGGTGCTTTGCGCCAGCGCTTCCACCAACAGCACGCCAGGAAAACCGGCGAAGCGCGCATGGCCGCTCCAGAACGTCGGCTCATTGGCGGTGATGTTCTTGATGGCGCTCAGCCGCCCTTCGTCGATGCAGGTGCCGGCGGGCAGCACGCGATCGACCAACAGACAGGGATAGCGATGAGGCAGAATCGCCTGAATATCGTGGAATTGCAGGGGGTGACCATGTAATGGCATGGGGAGCGTGATCCTGTCTGCGGCGAATCCGGCGCGATGGCCGACGTTCGGTCCATAATGAGTGTAATAACATTATAATAAAATTATCATCAGATGTGCCAGATGAAAGACATGACGGCGGCGACGGGGGGAAACAGCGAAGGAGGGGAAAACACCCGATCCTGACGATCGGGCGTGGCGGCGAGCTTAGTGCTTGGAGCGGGTCACCTTGTCCAAATAACCCATCACGAAGGCGGAGAGCACGAAGGTGAGGTGGATGATCACATACCACATCAGCTTGTTGTCGGGCACGTTCTTGGCGTCCATAAACACCCGCAGCAGATGAATGGAGGAGATGGCGACGATAGACGCGGCGACTTTGTTTTTCAGCGAGGTAGCATCCATTTTGCCCAGCCAGCTCAGCTTTTCTTTCCCTTCGGTGATATCCAATTGCGAGACGAAATTTTCATAGCCGGAGAACATCACCATCACCAGCAGGCCGCCGACCAGCGCCATGTCGATCAGCGACAGCAGGGTCAGCACCAGATCGGCTTCGGTAACGGCAAAAATATTTGGCAGGACGTGGAGAATTTCCTGAAAAAACTTGATCGACAAGGCGACCAGAGTGAGCGAAAGGCCGAAATAAACCGGCGCGAGCAGCCAGCGGGAGGCGTACATCGCGTTTTCTAGCAAGCGTTCCATCATAAAATTGTTTTGAATGCGTAGCAAAAAGGGCGCTCAGTATAGCGCAAGAGGCCTGGGTGAAATCAACCGCTTGCGCCAGTAGAGGGCGATATCAGGCCGCTACGCGCGCCGTTTTGCGCCCGCAGCGGATCCACAGCGCTACGGCCCCCGCCGCCGTCGCCAGCGCCACGACGCCCGGCCAGCCCGCGCTTGCCAGAATGCGGCTGCCGAGGGCGGCCCCGGTCGCCATGCCGATGAATACGCCGGTGAACAAGAGGGCGTTCAAGCGGCTGCGCGCCGCCGGATCGAGACCGTAGACGATGGTCTGGTGTGCGATCAGCGTCGCCTGGATGCCCAGATCGAATCCGACGGCGCTCAGCGCAATGAGCGCCAGCTGCGCCGGGAGCGGCAACAGCGGAAGCAGAAACATCAGGGCGAAGGCGGCCAGGACCAATCCCGCGCCGATGCGGGTCACGGCGTCAGGGCCGTGCCGATCGGCCAGGCTTCCTGCCAACGGCGCCGCCAGCGCACCCGCCGCCCCCGCCAGACCAAACGCGCCGGCCGCCGCGCTGCCGATCTGGTAGCGCTCCGCCAGCATCAACGCCAGCGTTGACCAGAAAGCGCTGAAGCCCAATGACAGAAAGCCTTGCGCCAGCGTTGCGCGCCGCAGCTCGGGATACGCGGCCCACAGATGCCCCAGCGAGCGCAGCAGCGCGGGGTAACTCAGCGCGTTATGGGGGCGAAGACGCGGCAACATGCGCCAGATAGCCAGCGTGATCGGCAAAACGCCCAGCGCCGCCAGCGCGTAAACGCTGCGCCAGCCGGCGAACTCAGCGAGCGCGCCGCTGAACACGCGCGACAGCAGAATGCCGGCCAAGAGCCCGGTCATCACCGCGCCGACGGTTTTGCCGCGGCTGGCCTCCGGCGCCAGCGTGGCGGCGGCGGGGATAATGTCCTGCGCGACGGTGGCGGTCAGGCCTATCGCCAGGCTGCTGAGCAATAACAGCGGGAATGAGGCGGCAAACGCGCAAAGCAGCAGCGTCAGCGTCAGCAGCGCGCCTTTGATCAGAATGATCCGTCGGCGATCGTACCGGTCGCCCAGCGGCGCCAACAGTAAAATGCCCAGCGCATAACCCAGCTGGGTCAGCGTCGGCACCATGCCGGCATCGGCGACGCCGGCGTGGAAATCGGCGCCCATCATGCCGAGCATGGGCTGGCTGTAATAGATTGAAGCGACGCTGAGGCCGGCGCCGGCGGCCAGCAGAAACACGACGTTGGCGGACGGGGCGCCGTGGGTGGCGGTGGTGCTCATGGCAAAGATCCCTGCAAAGTGAATGTGCAGCCATTTTTACCGCTTGCTTCATTCCGCTGTAGCCCCCTCGCAGGTAAAACTGTTATACACTTAACGTATGAATAAAATTAATTTACCCAACGGCGACCGCATAACTTTGCTGCATACGCTGGTGCGCATCGTCGAAAGCGGCAGCCTGTCGGCAGCGGCGCAGCAGCTGGGCACCTCACAACCGACGATCAGTCGGCGTCTGCAGGCGTTGGAGCAACTGCTGGGCGCCAAACTGATCAAGCGGACGACTCACGCTCTCAAACTGACCGATGACGGCGAGCGCTGTTACCGCCAGGCGCGGGGGCTGATCGAACAATGGCAAAGCCTGGAAGAAGGGCTGGGCGGCGCGCGCGACGAACCGGTCGGGGTGTTGCGCGTGCGGGCGCCGCACGCTTTCGGCCAGGATCAGCTGATCGGTCCGTTGGGCGAGTACTTGCGGCGCTACCCGCAAGCTTACGTTGAGTGGACGCTGAACGATCATTCTCCGGACTTTATTCCCGAAGGCGTGGATTGCGCCATTCACGTCGGTGCGGTGACCGATCCGTCGGTCGTGGCGGTGTTGCTGGCGGAGGTGCCGCGCAGCACGGTAGCGTCGCCGGCGCTGCTGACGAGCCGAGAGCCGGTCCGCTGTCTTGACGATTTGGCGCGCTTGCCGTGGCTGGCGTTGAACAGTTTTTATCGCAATGAAGTGGTGCTGACCCATGTTGAGCGCGGCGAGCAGGGGCGGTTCGATATCACGCCGAGGTTGAGCACCGACAGCCTGTACGCGGTGCGCAAGGCGGCGCTGGAGGGGCTGGGCGTCGCGATTGTCTCCTCCTGGCTGGTGCGGGACGATGTGGCCGACGGGGCGCTGCAAACCGTGTTGCCGGCCTGGCGCGCCGCGCCGCTGCCTATCTACCTGCTGTATCCCTACGCCAGCTATTACCCGGCTCGCCTGCGCAAGTTCATGGAAATGATGAAGGAAGTGATGCCGCGCATTCTCGGCGCGCGGCCGCCGGCGGCGGGCTGACGCCGTTCAGTGCCGGGCCTTTTTGCCGTCGCTGTGGCCGAGGGAACGCTCGGGAAAGCTGTGATCGCGCAGCCGCTGCTTTAACTGCGCCGCATCGGGGAAGCCGCCGTCAATTTTGCGATCCCAAATCATCACGCCATCGACGCTGATTTGATACACCCCGCCGGTGCCCGGCATCAGGGTGACGGAGGCGAGATCGTCGCCGAAGGTATTGAGCAGCTCTTGCGCCATCCAACCGGCGCGCAGCAACCAATTGCATTGTGAACAGTAGTGAATCGTAACGGCGGGTGCGTTTTTCATCGTTGATCGACCGGTTAGTGGTGATGGCTTGCCATCAGCCTGATGGCTCGCAAGCGATGGTGGCTGTGTATCGCCAAATAGTCAAGCGCCTGCGCAAGCCGCGAGGCGCGGATAACGATGACGGTCGCTATGGTTTGCTTTTGGCAAACCATTCGACCCCGCGCAACATGCCCGCCCAGTAAAATTTGGGTAAAAACCAGGCCTTCAGCCACCATGCCATACGGCTGGGATGCGTGTTGTCGAACAGAGGAAAGGTGGGGAGCAATTTACTGTCGTACCCAAACTCCGCCAGAACAACCTTGCCTTTCTCTACCGTCAATGGGCAGGAACCATAACCATCATACTGTGCCGCATCAGGAACGCCGTTAAGCTGCGCCGCGATGTTCTCTGCCACCACCACCACCTGTTTGCGAGCCGCCGCCAGGGTTTTGGCATTTGGCGTGGCGCAACAGTCGCCAACCGCAAAAATCGTCTGCCACTGCTTATGCCGTAGGGTGAATTTATCCACGTCGCACCAACCTGACTCGTCAGACAACCCACTTTGCGAAATGAACGCCGGCGCAGATTGCGGCGGCACTACGTGCAGCATATCGAAGGGCAGTGTCACTTCGCGTTTGCCTTCTTCATCACCGTCCAGAGAAAAGGTCGCTTGCCGCTGCTGCCCATCAACGCGAACTAAATTATGCCGGAAGTTGACCTGTGCGCGGTATTTTTTCAAGTAATCGGTCAGCGGAGGAACAAATTGCGGCACGCCGAATACCGCCGCGCCCGCCAGGCAAAAATTGACGTTAATATTATTAAGGACACCTTGTCGCCGCCAGTGATCGCATGAAAGGTATAAGGCTTTTTGCGGCGCGCCGGCGCATTTTATCGGAATCGGCGGTTGAGAAAATATCGCCTCGCCGCCTTGCATTTCACGAACCAGTTTCCAGGTGTATTCCGCAAGATCAAAACGATAATTAGAGGTGACGCCATTCATTCCCAACGTTTCTTCAAGACCCTCTATTTTATCCCAACGTAAAACGAGGCCGCAGGCAACAATAAGGAAGTCGTAGTTTATTTTCTGCCCTTGGCGGGTCTCGACATATTTTTGGCCGGGCTCAACCCTGACCACGCTATCCTGAATCCATGCGGTTCCTGGGGGGATGACGGCGCGCATCGAACGCCGCGTTTTATTGATATCAAAGAGCCCGCCGCCCACCAGGGTCCATGCCGGTTGATAATAATGACAGTCGCCAGGTTCAATTACCGTTATATCAATGCCTTTAACTCGCTTCCTTATGCTTGCCACGACGCTTATTCCAGATGAACCACCGCCAATAACAACAACTTTTTTCTGGGTGTTTATTTTTTCCGGTTTCATGCAGGCCTCCTTTCATAAGAAAGTAGGAGGTTGATGCCCAAATTAAAAGGGAATTCATAGAACTTATTGTTATATTGAAAATCACATATTCGATTTAGTTATATGTAATAGCTAAATGTAATAAGTTATTTGACAATTAATGCGAACTGATCGTTAATAAATACCACAAACACCGTTCAGGAATTAACGCATTGGATTTTTTCCATTTTACTTTTTATACCCTGATGTTATTGGTGATAACCGGAGGAATAGTCGGATTTCTCTTGGCCCTGACAGGCGGAGGCGGCTCCATCGTTTGTGTGCCGCTGCTGCTGTATATGGTGCAAATCCCGGATACGCATTTGGTGATAGGCACCAGCGCCATGTCCGTCGCCGTCAGCGCGCTGCTCAACCTTTTTGCGCACGCCGCCAAAGGAAACGTCCGGTGGCGAACCGGCATTGTCGTTTCGCTGGTCGCGGTGGCCGGGACGCTGGCAGGTTCACAGATGGGAAAAATCACGGACGGGCGCTATCTAACCCTGCCTTTCGCTTTGCTGATGCTGATTGTCGCCGGATTAACGCTGAAAAAAAATCACCGGGCCGGCAACGGGTTGGCTTCCCCGGATGCGACCTTTCATCCCGCCATCGTGTGGCCCTGCGTGTTGGCGCTGGGCGCGGTGGCCGGCTTTCTGGGGATCGGCGGCGGATTTTTAGTGGTGCCGGCGCTGCTCTGGTTTTTCCGCTTTTCGCTGCTTGAAGCGGTGGCCACCTCGCTGGTGGTGGTTTCTGCCATGGGGTTATCGACGAGCGCAAGCTATGCCTTGTCCGGCAAGGTGTCGCTCGTCATCACGTGCTGGCTGATCGTCGGCGGTGTTCTGGGGGGCGTCGTGGGGGTTGCGCTCACCGAGCGCCTGAAGAAACGCGAGGACATTATCCGTGTGCTCTACGCCGCCATGCTCTTGGTGCTGGCCCTTTATATGCTTTTTAAAAGCTTATAAGACAGAAGGAAAAAATATGCGCATCCGTACATACCATCATCAGCTCTCCTTTTCGGGGGCGCCCGCAGCGAGTGATTTCGCGACCCTGCAACAACAAGGCTACCGGCTTATCGTCAACAACCGGCCAGATGAAGAACCGGGGGAGCATCTATCCCATCAGCAAGAGAAAACGCTGGCTGAAGGCATGGGCATAGACTACGTCTATCTGCCTTACACGTTCGACACGCTGACCTGGGAGACCGTTTATACCTTCCATTACCTGTTGCGGCGGGGCAAGAAGACTCTGGCGCACTGCCGGAGTGGGGCGCGCTCAGCCTGCCTTGCTCTGCTGCATGCGCTGCGCGAAGGGCGGATCGATGAAGCGCGATTCCGCAGCCAATGCGAAGAATATGGCGCGGATGCCGATAAGGCGCTCAGCTGGTATCGCCGGCATCAGTCCGTTCAGTCTCATGCGCAAGTGCACGCATTTTATGAGCCGGAAAGCGGCAGCCTGCAGTATGTCGTCGCCGATCCCGAGGCGCGTCGCTGTGCGATCATCGATCCGGTACTGGATTTTGACCGCCGATCGGGCACGGTATCGCATCAGCAGGCGCACACCATTTTGAGCTTTATCCGGCAGCAAGGATGGGGCGTGGCCTGGGTGCTGGATACGCACCCGCATGCCGACCATTTTTCTGCCGCAACCTGGCTGGCGCAGAAAACCGGCGCCCTCAGCGGCATAGGCGAGAAAATTACCGTCGTGCAGGGGCTGTGGCAAGACATCTATAATTTGAAGGAACTGCCTCCCGCTGAGACCGTGTGGGATGCGCTGTTTGCGGATGGGGACGTCTTTTTTATCGGCAACCTGCGCGCTGAAGTCTTGCTGTCTCCTGGCCACACCCTAGCTTCCATCACGTATCACATTGCCGATGCGGCGTTTATTCACGATACGTTTTTCATGCCGGACAGCGGCACCGCAAGGGCCGATTTCCCCGGCGGAAATGCGGAAGCCCTGTGGGATTCGTTGCAGCGGATCTTGAGCCTGCCGGCGGAGACCCGCCTGTTTACCGGCCACGATTATCGCCCTGCGGGGCGTGAGGCCCGCTGGGAAAGCACCGTGCGAGAGCAGCGCGAAAACAACCCCTGGGTGGCCAACATGGATAAAGCCCAATTTATCGCGCAAAGAAAGCAGCGAGACGCCACGTTGCCGCATCCGGAATTGATGCTGATGGCGCTGCAGGTCAACATTCGCGGCGGCGTTCTGCCTGATTGCGAAGATGATGGGCGGCACTACCTCAAAATCCCTGTTAATCGCTTCAAGGGGTAAATCAAGCCAGAGAGGCGCGATCGTTCACGGCTGCCAATCTCAAGACGATCGCGCCGTCTGTTAATGGTTTTTTATGAAATAATCAGACTGATTCATATTTAATTATTTGTTTTTACACAAAACACGCGGCGCTTGCCCTCGCTGAATACAGTCACTACATTAACAACTGTACTTCCCACACTGCTAAGGAAAACACCATGAAAGCTGCCGTAGTGACGAAAAACCATACCGTAGACATTCAGGATAAAGTGCTGCGCCCGCTGAAGCACGGCGAAGCGGCGTTGAAAATGGAGTGTTGCGGGGTGTGCCACACCGATTTGCACGTGAAAAACGGCGATTTCGGCGAGGTGCCGGGCATTACGTTGGGGCATGAGGGCATCGGCGTGGTCTCCGCCATCGGTGAGGGCGTCACCTCGTTAAAAGTGGGTGACCGCGCCAGCGTCGCCTGGTTTTACCAGGGGTGCGGCCACTGCGAATACTGCGTCAGCGGCAACGAGACCCTGTGCCGCTCGGTGAAAAACGCCGGCTACAGCGTTGACGGTGGCATGGCGGAAGAGTGCATCGTGGTGGCGGACTACGCGGTGAAAGTGCCGGACGGGCTCGATTCTTTCGCCGCCAGCAGCATCACCTGCGCCGGCGTCACCACCTACAAGGCGGTGAAGATTTCCGATATCAAGCCGGGGCAGTGGATCGCCATCTATGGCCTGGGCGGGTTGGGTAACCTGGCGTTGCAGTACGCCAAGAACGTGTTTAACGCCAAAGTGATCGCCATCGACGTCAATGATGGCCAGCTGGAGTTCGCCAAACAGATCGGCGCCGATCTGACTATCAACTCCAAAACGCAAAACGCGGAGGAGATCATTCAGCAGCAAACCGGCGGCGCTCACGCGGCGGTGGTGACGGCGGTGGCGAAAGCCGCCTTCAACTCGGCGGTGAATGCGGTGCGCGCCGGCGGTAAAGTGGTGGCCGTGGGGCTGCCGCCGGAGAGCATGGATCTGAGCATTCCGCGCCTGGTGCTGGACGGCATTCAGGTGGTGGGTTCGCTGGTGGGCACGCGCGAAGATCTGAAGGAGGCGTTCCAGTTCGCCGCCGAAGGCAAGGTGACGCCGAAAGTGACCAAGCGGCCGCTGGGGGATATCAACGCCATCTTCGACGAGATGAAGGCGGGCACCATTCGCGGTCGCATGGTGATCGATCTCGGCATGGCGAAGTAGGCCACGCGAAAAAAGAAGGCCACCTGCGGGTGGCCTTCTTGTTATTTCATTACGCTGGCGTCAGAACAGGCCCAGCGGTTTGGCGTCGTAGCTGACCAGCAGGTTTTTCACCTGCTGATAGTGCGACAGCGCCGCCTTGTGGGTCTCGCGCCCGATGCCGGAGTTTTTGTAGCCGCCGAACGCGGCGTGCGCCGGGTACAGGTGGTAGCAGTTGGTCCATACGCGGCCGGCCTTGATCGCACGTCCCATGCGGTAGGCGCGGTTGATGTCGCGGGTCCACAGCCCGGCGCCCAGCCCGAACTCGGTGTCGTTGGCCAGCGCCAGGGCTTCGGCCTCATCCTTGAAGGTGGTGACGCCAATCACCGGCCCGAAGATCTCCTCGCGGAAGAAACGCATGCTGTTGTCGCCGGTGATCAGCGTCGGCTGCAGGTAGAAACCGTTTTGCACTTCGTCGCCGCGCTGAGCGGGCTCGCCGCCCGCAACGATTTTGCCGCCCTCGTTTTTAGCGATGTCGATATAGGACAGGATCTTGTCGTACTGCTGTTTTGACGCCTGGGCGCCGATCATGGTCTCGGTGTCGAAGGGATCGCCCTGGCGGATGGTGGCGATACGCGCCAGCACTTTCTCCATGAACTGCGGGTAGATGGACTCCTGGATCAGCGCGCGTGAAGGGCAGGTGCAAACCTCTCCCTGGTTGAAAAAGCCCAGCACCAACCCCTCAACCGCCTTGTCGATAAACGCCGGCTCCGCCTGCATGATGTCTTCAAAATAAATGTTCGGCGATTTGCCGCCCAGCTCGACGGTGCTGGGGATGATGTTCTCCGCCGCACAGGCGAGAATGTGGCGGCCGACCGGCGTGGAGCCGGTGAAGGCGATTTTTTCGATGCGTTTGCTGCGCGCCAGCGCTTCGCCGGCCTCGGTGCCGAAACCTTGCACCACGTTGAGCACCCCCGGCGGCAGCAGATCGCCGATCTCTTCCATCAGCACGCTGATGCCGAGCGGCGTCTGTTCCGCCGGTTTCAGCACCACGCAGTTACCGCCCGCCAGCGCCGGCGCCAGTTTCCAGGCGGCCATCAGCAGCGGGAAGTTCCACGGGATAATCTGGCCGACCACGCCCAGCGGTTCATAGATATGGTAGGCCACGGTATTTTGGTCGATCTCCGCCGCGGTGCCTTCCTGCGCGCGCAGGCAGCCGGCGAAGTAGCGGAAATGGTCGACCGCCAGCGGCAGATCGGCATTCAGGGTTTCGCGGATCGGTTTGCCGTTGTCCCAGGTTTCGGTCAGCGCCAGCATCTCCAGCCGCGACTCGATGCGATCGGCGATGGCCAACAGCACATTGGCGCGTTCCTGCACGCTGGTTTTACCCCAGGCGTCCGCCGCCGCATGCGCCGCGTCAAGCGCCAGTTCGATGTCTTTGGCGTCGGAACGCGGGAATTCGGCGATCGGCTGGCCGGTCACCGGCGAGGTGTTGGTGAAGTAGTTGCCGGATACCGGTTCGACAAATGCGCCGCCAATGTAGTTGCCATAGCGTTGACGGAACGAAACCAGCGAGCCAGGCAAACCGGGGTGAACATATTTCATGTGAAGCACCTCTCTGCAGATGATAACCGGCGCTATTGCGCTGCGCCTGTGAGTGCGGCCTGTCGCCGCAGCACAGAGAAGCACGCCCCGTGCCAGATTAGCGACGGACGTAGTGTTCGCAAAAAAAGAGCTATTTATTAAAACGTTAAACACTGAGGAGGGTAAGTCAATCGCGCGGTTTCGCGGCCGCCGATGATTTTTTTGTGTTCCGTGTCGCAACGCCTGGTACACATATGTGATACATATTTGTAACACTTGCAGCCGGGGGGAGAAACGCATGTTGCCTGACGACCGCTTGCTCACTGAGAGCGCCAGTTTGCTGACCCACCCGCTGGCGGAATCCTGGCAGCGCAGCCGAGGTTACGGCCTGACGCGCGCCGATCAACATATCCCGTTTATCAAAGCCGGCCTGCTCGAAGAACTGCGCAGCCGCAACGACTGGGTGCCGCAGCGGGTACAGCCGCTGATCGAACAGTTGGGCGCGCAAATTACGCGTCAACCGGCCATCGTGGTGATCGCCGACGCCGACGGGCTGGTGTTGGAAACCCGTGGCAATCACGATTTTCTGCACAAGGCGTCGCGCTTTGCGCTGGCGCCAGGCAACCAGTGGGGAGAAGCGGAGCGGGGCACCAACGCCATCGGCACTGCGCTGGCGCTGGGCGCTTTCTGCGAAGTGCGCGGCGATCAGCATTTTCTCAACCAAAACGCCGGATTGAACTGCACCGCCGCGCCGATCTACCGGCCGGATGGCCATATTGCCGGCATACTGGATCTCTCTGCCCCGGCCCAGCGCCCGTATCCTGATGCGCAGCGTCTGATCATGCAGGCGGTGCGCCATATCGAACACCGCTGGGTCAGAAGCGCGATCGCCGATCGTCACTGGACGCTACGCCTGCACGCCGACGCTGGCCGCCTGGGCAGCGCGCAGGAACTGCTGCTGGTGTTTCACGACGAAGTGCTGATCGCTGCCAATCGGCTGGCGATGGTCGAGTTCCAACTCTCGCCGGCCGCATTCGGCTCGCTTGAATTCGCTCAGCTGTTCCCCGATCTGTTGCGGCAACCCTCCGGCGCACCGCGCCAGACGCTGGCCGGCAATCAACGGCACTATTATTCGCTGCTCGAGGCGCCCCAGCGTCGCGTCAGCGCTTTGCGTTCGACGCCGCCGGCGGAACGGCACGACGAGCAGCATCAGAAAGCGTTGCGCATTCTCAACGCCGGCCTTTCTCTGTGCGTGACCGGCGAAACCGGCTGCGGCAAGGAGCACTTCAGCCGCCGCCTGTTTCAGGAAAGTCGCTGGCGCAACGGCAACTTCGTGGCGATCAACTGCGCGGCGCTGCCGGAACCGCTGATCGAGTCCGAACTATTCGGCTATGCGCCGGGGGCGTTTACCGGCGCCAACCCCAAAGGCTATATCGGCAAGATCCGCGAGGCGGATGGCGGCGTGCTGTTCCTCGATGAAATCGGCGACATGCCGGCGGGCCTGCAAACGCGCCTGCTGCGGGTGTTGCAGGAGAAAACGGTCACGCCGCTCGGCAGCCGCAGCGCCTATGCGGTCGATTTTGCGCTGGTTTGCGCGACGCACCACGATCTGCATCGGCAGGTGCAAACGGGGGCGTTTCGCGAAGATTTATTGTATCGCATACAGGAGTACAGCCTGCGCATCCCGCCGCTCAGAGAGCGGGCGCAATTGGAGGCGTTCATTCTGCAGCTGTGGCGGGAGCTGGGCGGCGAGCGGCGCGACATTCGCCTGTTGCCGGAGGCGCTGGCGATGCTGGCGCGCTATCCGTGGCCCGGCAACGTGCGGCAATTGTTAAGTACGCTCAAGGTGCTGCTGGCGCTGGCGGACGATCGCGCGGTGATCACCCTGGACGATCTGCCGCAGTCGATCGCGGTGCTGTCGCCGCGCCAGGCATGCGCCGACGCCGGCGGCGAGGATCTACTACAGGCGGCGATCGACAGAGCGGGCGGCAATCTCAGCCGGGCGGCGAAGGCACTCGGCGTTTCGCGCAGCACGCTGTACCGCAAGTTGGGGAGGCGAAGAGCGGCAGAGGAATGACATTTCTCGATTGACCGGCGATAAGGCCCCGCCTGCGGGGCCTGTTGCTCTCTCAATCCCCCAGTCCCGGCGGGTTAATCTCGGAATGGGCAATCTTCTCGTCGCTCTCCGCCCAGCGATCCAACACCTGCAGATAACTGCCGTTGGCGATAGCGCTGTTGAGCGAAGCCTGCACCGCGTCCACCAGGCCGTTGCCTTTCTTCAGCGTGACGGCGATGTTGGCGGTCTTCGGCCAGCCGCCGGGCACGATGCCCACCAGCCGGGTTTTACCGGTCAGCCGCGCCTGATAAGCGCCGGAGACGTTGGGCCCGAAGGTGGCGTCGGCGCGACCCGACTGAATGGCCAGCGTGGAGGCGGCCTTATCGGTGACGTACACCGGCTGCAGCGGCGCTAATCCCTTGGCGCGGTTCTCCTTGTCCCAGGCCAGCAGCACCGCTTCCTGATTGGTGCCGGAGTCGACGATGATCTTTTTACCGGCGATATCCGGCGCGGTTTTGATCTGGG
Source organism: Serratia sp. X3 (assembly GCF_014982455.1). Lineage (NCBI taxonomy): Bacteria > Pseudomonadati > Pseudomonadota > Gammaproteobacteria > Enterobacterales > Yersiniaceae > Serratia > Serratia sp. X3. The sequence continues at coordinate 1,320,126 of NZ_JADCNB010000001.1, read as the reverse complement.
TGATTTTACTGTCGGACTTGACGTAGAAGCCCAGCGTATCCTGCCGATAGGTGGCGAAATCGAATTTGGTTTTGCGTTCGTTGGTCACGGTGATGTTGTAAACCGCGGCGTCATATTTGCCGGAGGCCACCCCCAGCGGCCAGTCTTCCCACGACGTGGGCACCAGCCTGAGTTTCAACCCCAAACCGTCGGCCACCAGGCGCGCGATGTCCGCCTCGCTGCCGATCACCGTTTTATTGTCGCGGGCGTACAGGCCGAACGGCGGGCCGCTGCCCAGCAGGGAAATGGCGACCGTCAGCGTGCCGGGTTCCACGAACCGGAAGCCGGCGGGGATTTTGGCCACGGCTTCGGCGCTCTTCACCGTGTGGATCGGCGTTTCGTTGGCGACGAGATCAACGCCCGGTGCGGCGGCGGCGGAAAAACTCAGCAGCGCCGCAATCGCTATCGTCTTTTTGCTATCTATCATTATGTTAATTACCTTCATTATTATGGGTGTCACACGGTCGTTGCACTATCTCTAAAGGCTGCAGATCTGTGAACGAACAAAATCAACTAACCAATCTTGGAAAAATCATGAGGCGCCTCTGGCGGCGCTGAATCGATCGAGGATGCACCATGTCGTCGCGTTTCGCTACGTTGGGCCGCATACCGCGCGGCGTGTGGGTATTGGGTGGCGTGAGCTTGCTGATGGACGTTTCCTCGGAAATGATCCATAGCCTGTTGCCGCTGTTTATGGCGACGACGCTCGGCGCCAGCGTGATTGTCATCGGTCTGATCGAAGGGCTGGCGGAGGCGACGGCGTTGATCGTCAAGGTGTTCTCCGGCGTGCTCAGCGATTACCTCGGCAAACGCAAAGGGCTGGCGCTGCTGGGCTACGGGTTGGGCGCCATCAGCAAACCGTTTTTCGCCATCGCGACGTCGTCCGGCATGGTGATGAGCGCGCGCCTGCTGGATCGCGTGGGCAAAGGCATTCGCGGGGCGCCGCGCGATGCCTTGGTGGCCGACGTGACGCCGCCGGAAATTCGCGGCGCGGCTTTCGGGCTACGCCAGTCGCTGGATACCGTCGGTGCCTTTTTAGGGCCGCTGCTGGCCGTCGGCCTGATGCTGCTGTGGCACAACGATTTTCGCGCCATCTTCTGGGTGGCGGCGATCCCGGCGGCGCTGGCGATTGCGCTGCTGTTTTTCGGCCTGAAAGAGCCGGCCACCGCGATAATCCACAAGCGCACCAACCCGATCACCCGCGCCAACCTGCGGCTGCTGGGGCGCAGCTATTGGTGGGTGGTGAGCATCGGCGCGATCTTCACGCTGGCGCGCTTCAGTGAAGCGTTCCTGGTGTTGAAGGCGCAGCAAGGCGGCACGCCGCTGGCGCTGATCCCGCTGGTGATGGTCGCCATGAATCTGGTCTACGCCTGCTCGGCCTATCCGTTCGGAAAACTGTCCGACCGCATGAGCCATGAAGGATTGCTGAAAGCCGGGTTGCTGGTGCTGATCGCCGCCGACCTGGTATTGGCGCTGAGCGATCATTGGGGCGGGGTGCTTTTTGGCGTCGCGCTGTGGGGCGTGCACATGGGCATGACCCAGGGGCTATTGGCGGCGATGGTGGCGCATACCGCGCCGGCGCACCTGCGCGGCACCGCGTTCGGCATGTTCAATCTGATCGGTGGCGTGGCGTTGCTGCTGGCGAGTCTCGGGGCCGAAACCCTGTGGGAGCTGTTCGGTTCCGCCTCCACCTTCTACGCCGGGGCGCTCATCTGTGTGGTGACGCTTATCGGCATGAAGCTGGCGCCGTTCGGCGAACGGCGGCCGTGAAAGCGGCGGCGCTCAACGCCGCCGCGCGGTTTATGCCGGCTGGGCGTCATTCTCGTTGCCGCCAATCGCCAGGTAATCCGTGTAGATTTGCGGCGCGCCGGAGAACGACGCCAGTGTTTTCCACTCGTCGTACATGCGTTCGGTGTCCTGATGCTCGGCAACGAACCTGAGCGCTTGCTCGGTTGAGACATCGAGCTCCGGATGGAACGCGTTGAGCGACGCCAGACTTTCAATGATCAGCATCACCGCGTATTGGTCCAGCCGGTTGCCGCTCTGGCCCTTCAGCAGGTGAAACTTCCAGCCCGGGTAGTCTTCCACGCGGTGGATGTTGTCGGTAATGAACCGTTCAAACTGCTCGGGCGAGACGCCCGCTTTAAGCGCCAGGTTATGAATGCCGATGACACGCTGAATGCTTTCCTTCCCTGGTTCGCTGCGGTAATTGGGACCGGGCGGCAATGAACTGCGGCTATTCTCGGCCACCAGACGGTAACAGGTGTAAAGGGTCGGCAGTTCGGCGAAGGTCGCGAAGGTTTTCCACTCCTCAATCAGCGCGGCGGCCTCCGGACGCTGCCGCCAAAAGGCGTGCGCCTCGTCGGTCAGCTCGCCGTTGCCGTCGATATAGCGCGCGTAGGTGGCGGCGTCTTTAGCCTGATAAACCATCAGGTACTGATTTTCACGCTCGCCGCGCAGGCCGCGCAGCAGCGTCCATCGCCAGCCGGGATAGGCCGGGATGGCGACGCCTTTACGGCGAACGAACGCTTCGAAACGCTCCGAGGCGACGCCCCGTTTCAGGTTGATTCCCACGTAGTGCAGGGAGAAAACCGGCGTGGTTGATGCATGCATTAAACGATCCTCGCAAGTTAAGTTAGTGAGATGTGTTCGTCACGGCTTTGGCGCTGATGCTGACCAGCAACAGGCACAGCAGCGTGCAGCCGAAAGCCAGGGCCAGGCTGGTGTAATTGGCGATAAAACCGATCAGCGCCGGGCCGGTTAATAAGCCGAGATAGCCGACCAGCGTCACGGCCGGAAACGCCTGGCCGGGCGGCACCTGTTTTTGATTGCCGACGGCGTTGAACAGAATGGGAACGATGTTGGCGATGCCCAGGCCGGCGAGCATCAACCCGCCAAAGGCGGCCGATGCCAGAGGGACGGTGACGGTCAACAGCACGCCCGCCGCGGCGCACAGGCTGCCGAGCAACAGAGTGCGAAAGCGCCCGATTGCGCCGATCAGCCTGTCGCCATACAGCCGCCCGCAGGCCACGGCGACGGCGTACAGCGTGAACCCGATCCCCGCTTGAGATTTGGCCACACCGCGCTCGGCATGCAGGAATAATGCCGACCAGTCGAGCATCGCCCCCTCGGTCAGGAACACGAAGAAACAGAGCAGGGCGATAAACAGGATCTTGCCGTGGGCCAGCGCCCACCGCGCGCCGCCCTGTCGCCGCTCGCCGACGCCGCCGTGCGCCAGTAAATCGCCGGCGACGATCAGCAGCAGGATCGCGATGAGGAGGGCGATCAGGCCGATGGCCTGGGCCGGGGCGAGGCCCGCCAGCAGCAACAGACTGACGCCGCCGGCGCCGGCAATGCCGCCAAGGCTGTAGAAGCCATGAAAACCGGACATTTTCGCCTGGCCGCTCTCCCGCTCGACGATTATCGCCTGTGAGTTCATCGCCACATCCATGATGCCGTTGACGGCGCCAAATACCCCCAATGCCGCCCCCATCAACAGCGGCTCATCGAGTAACGCCAACAGCGGCAAGTCGATGCACAGCAAGGCGCCTGCGCCCAGCAACACGGCGCGGCACCCCAGTTTGGCGATCAGATAACCGGCGAAGGGCATGATCGCCATGGAGCCGGCGGCGAGGCAAAACAGCAGCAAACCGAGCGCGCCGTCATCGATGCCCAATCGCGCTTTCACGAAAGGGATCAACGGCGCCCAGGCGGCCATGCCCAACCCGGCGAGGAAGAAGATCGCTCGGGTGGCGATTTGCCGGCGATGATTCTCTGCGGCCTCGCCGGTTAGCCAAGGCAGCATCATGACGATCGGCTCTGTGCGACGGACAGATAATCGGTATAAATCTGCGGTGAACCGGAAAATGACGCCAGTTGCTTCCACTCTTCATACATTTGCTTAGTGTCGCGATGCGCTTTGGCGAAGGTTGCCGCTTCGGCGGTGGCGATATCGGGCTCCGGATAGAACACGTCCAGCGCCGCCAGGCTGACGATTTCCATCATCACTGCGTACTGGTCGAGCCGATTGCCGCGTTCTCCCTTCAGCAAGTGAAACTTCCAGCCCGGATAATCCTCAATGCGATGGTGATTTTCGGCGATAAAGCGTTCGAATTGCGCCGGGGTCACGCCTTCGCGCAGCGCCAGATTGTGGATGCCGATAATGCGCGCCTCGGGCGGTTCGCCCGGCCGTTCCCGGTAGCGCGGGCCGGGCGGCACGTCGCTTTTTCTGTTCTCAGCCAGCAGGCGATAATCGCTGAACAGCGTCGGCAGCAGGCTGTAGGTGCCCAGTTTTCGCCACTCGGCGAGGATTTCCTGCGCGGCGGCGTGCCGCCGCCAGAATTCGAGCGCGTGCGCCGTTCGCTGCCCGGTGGCGGTGACGTAACGATCGCGCTGCTCGGCGCTGTCAATCTCGTACAGCATCAGGTATTGACCGACGCGTTCGCCGCGCAGGCCGCGCAGCAACGTCCAGCGCCAGCCGGGATAACAGGGGATATGCACGCCTTGCTCGCGCACGAAGGTTTCAAACTGTTGTGGCGTGACGCCGGCTTCGGTATCGATGCCGATGTAATAGAAGCTGAATACCGGTTTGGGATCGGAGACTTTCGTCGTCATCTTTCACTCCTGATTGGCGAATGCGGCGGAAAATTGGGTATTGATAATGGCTTCGACCAGCGTGACGCCGATGGGCGTGAGCGTAACGCACGGGCCATCGACGGTGACCAGCGCTTTATCCACCAGGGTTTTCAACGTGCGGCGGATGACCGGGTTAGCAAACAGGCTGTTGCCGTCAAAGCGCCGTTTAAACACCCGATCGTCCACCGGCAGCAAGGTGGAGAGCGCCATTTTGAAGGCGTTCACTTCACGCTGGATCGGGGAGAAGCCGCGGCTTTCCTCGATGGGCAGGCGGTCTTGGTTGAGCGCCTCCTTGTACTTCTTGTAACCGGTGATGTTGATGGCTTCGGATCGCGTCGATTTGGAGCTGCCGCCCAAACCGATCGCCACTTCCGGATACTGCTTGTCGAGATCGGTGATGAGCGCTTTCCACTTTTCCGGCTGTTGATCATTGCGGTGAAAGTACATGGTGGGGTGTTCGGTATAGCCGCCATTCAGGTAGTTCTCGACCAGCTCGCGCATTTGGTACTGTTTGCCCAGCCCTGGGAAGCGCAGGTTGTTGATGCTGATCAGCCCCTTTTTCTGCCACAGGCTTTCGCGCTCGCCCGAGACGCCGGTGCGATTTTTAATAAACTCATCCATGTGCAGCTTGGTACAGACGACGTGCGACAGATTCAGCTCGAGGGTTTTTTCCATGTCGTATTTCACGTCGTCCACGCTTTGGCCCAGCATGCCGTAAATGAGATCCACGCTGACCCAATCAATGCCGAGCGCGCGCGCATGATGAATGGTCTCCACGCACTCTTCGGCCGAGTGCATGCGCCCGCAGGCGGTGATGATGTCGTCATTGAAGGATTGGGTGCCGAAACTGATTTTGCTGAAGCCGAGCTCTTTCAGCAGCGCCAGATAGGCTTTGTTCAGGGTGCCGGGCTCCCCTTCGAAGCGCAGGGTGGCGTTGGCGAAGTTAAAGTGGCTGAAGTAGAAGGCCATCATGCGGCGCAGTTCCGGCTCCGGCAGCAAGGACGGCGTGCCGCCAAAGACGTTGAATTCGCCGATTTCCACTTCGGCCAGGCTGGGCACGCGCGCCAGCCACATTTGCGCCTCCTTGATGTTGAAATCGACCAAATCGCGGAATACCGCCTGAGAGGCGGGCGCCTTGGGATTGAGTATCACCGTGGGGTACTGACAAAAATGGCAGCGATAGCGACAGGTCGGAATATAGGCCCAGAGATGGATTTTGCCCGCCTGGCGAATGTCGGCCTCCATATCGGCAAAAAACGCGGCCAGCGGGTAGTCGACGAGATCGCCGGGGAACACGTGACAGCCGAACGGATCCTTATGGACGTACTCCAGAAAGGCCCGGTTTTCCGGTTGCGCCAGGAACGCGTTCACCCGCGGCGTGGGATAGTTTTCATCGATATCCAGCAATGAGTGCAAGGCTTCGTCGTTCATCAGAATACCCCTCCGTTGCCGAAATAGTTGTGGGCTTCGCCGGACTCGCGGTCTTCACAGAAGTAATAAACAAAGCGGGTGAAATCCTCGTCTTTGACCGTATCGAAGCAGGCCGGCAATGCGGGTGGGAAGCCGATATCGTCACCGACGGCGCGCCGCATGGCGGCAAACAGCGCATCGCGAAATTCGAGGTAGAGCCGATAGGCGGGGGTTTTGTAGGCATGGATCGGTTTGAAATCGATGATGCGCATCTCGTGTTTCAGTTCGTGAATGCGGCGGTAGAGGCTGTCGGCCAGCGGGCCGGAGAAGAAATCGCGCACTTCGCTGTTTTCCAACAGCAGATACGGATTGAGCAGCACCGGCAGTAAGATATTCTTTGGCGTGTAGTCCTTGACCGAGTAGTCCCAGGCCAGTTTCGCCTCCGCCGGCGTGGCGTCCGCCAGCGCGGTTTTCTGCCGCTCAACGTCCGGCCGGACGTCCTTCATGATAATGATGCCGTCCTTGCCGTAGGCGATGCCGTTGATCACCTCATCGAGAATGGTGTCCACCCGGCGGCTGTTGATCTCAACGTAAGCATGGCGAGCGTAAACCGGCTTGCCGCCGTAGGCGATGACCTTAATGCCGAAGTCCCAGTCGTCGGACAGGTGTTCGACAAAGCGGCCATGGTTGAGCTGGTAGAAGATTTCGATGCCGCCTACCGCGTCATACAGGCTGCGCTCCACCCCGAACCCTTTGCCGTCGGGGAAGCCGCCGAACAGGGAGAACGAAAATTCGCGCAGACGCAGCGTTTTTTGGATCTCGCGGAACAGGTTGGGGCGGTGCTCAAACTCTGCGGGAGGGTAGTAATAGTTGCAGGTGCCCAGGTCGCCTTGTTGCTCGATCATGGTATTCACCAGCTCGTAAAGCCAAAATGCATCCACGGTGCAATCGGCATCGGCGGAAACGATATAGTGCTTGCGTTTATTTCCCAGCCGGCTGTCGCGGGCTTTAGAACGCAGCGACGCATAGTCCATGCCGCGTTTTCTGGCCGAGGAGACACCCTGCACCGTTTCGGCGATAACATGAATGGCCATAGCCGGATGCCTTTCACTAAACGCGTTTATTTTAGCGACGGAATCATCGGTGGAGTTGTTATCAACGACAATCAGTTCGTAAGTGTCGTGGGTGATTAATTCATTCTTGGTGTGTTGATTGAACAGCGAAAGTAAAACCGCCTCAATACGGTCGCTTTCATTATAAACGGGCAGTACGACAGACACAAAAACAGTATCACGCATAGATCCTCCAAGGGCTAATGAAAGTCCACAGTTAGAAATGGCTTGTCTGAAAATGAAATGTCACGTTATTCGATGATTAGCTGATATTTAAGAACTCCATGACGTTGTTGGATAAAATCCGCTTGCCCAGCGCGTAATTCTTTTCCGCCACGCGCTTCATCTGCTCCTTGTTATTAATGAACCGGTAGACTTCCTGGATGAATTCGTCGTTCGGCGGCCCATCCTGTAACTCGGAGATCGGCATGACGGGCGCTTCAAACCCATGCCGGCCGTAGACTTCGTGATAATATTCGTAGCGAGTGGTGATATAGCAACGGCGGCAACTGATCGCTTCGCCGATAGGATTGCCATAGCTATCATAATCATATGAGGTGAGAAAAGAGACCAGGTCGCAAGAGTGATAGAGGTCCTCTATGCAAAACGCGTCGTTTTCCGAGCGCATATCGACATGGGGAAGCATGCCGACGAATTTGACATAGGGGAGAACATTCAGTTCCTGCGCCAATTTGGCGAGTTGCAGATAACATGACGGATTTTCATATTCATTGCCGGCGATCGCCAAATAGGCGCGTCGAGTGTTGTGGTCGCGGATAAATAAATCGTTAAGCCGGCTGATCAGAATAATATCGCGGTCCAATCTTTTCTGAGGGATGATGCGGGTGGTTCTGGCGATGAGAAGATCATTATCGCGAATATTCATCTGCTTTCTGACATTCGTTCTTTCGTGAGTGTCCGAGAAGTCATAGGTATTTTTCTTTACCTCGACATGGACATCATTATTGCACCAGGCCTCCAGCTTTTGCTTCAGATCGTGATTGAGCGTGACATAGGTAATGTATTTTGAAGGGATAGGTTTGATGGCGTGAGAATAAGGTGGCGGGCCGTATTTGAGCACCTTTTTTTCGCTGTTCCACATCAGGTCATGATCGCGCCAGATGACGAAACGCGTCAGTCGATAACGTCGGCCATAATCTTCGATCGCCAGATACAGCGCTTTGGTATAGATGATGTTTTCCGGCAGCGTGCCGTTTTCCACCACCACATGGCTGATTGCGAGCGCTTCCCATTGGGCGATGAGGCGATCCGCCAGCTGCCGCGCCGTCAGCGCGATGGTATGCAACAAAGCGGCTTTTTCTTGCTCGTCAATGGGCGTTTTCTGGCCGATCAACGCCGCGTGTGCGTAGTCGAGAAAGGCGGGGTGGTAATCTGGAATCGACGTGATGTCGTCCAGGCGGACCAGCGTAAAGACATCGCGGTAGATGTCATGCTCATGCTGATAGGGTTTATTAAAGTTTCCCTTATCAATCTTGATGTCGTATCCCAGATCAAGATAAGAGCGAAATCCACAGGCTTGCAGTCGCTTGGCAATCTTCATTGCTTCCACCGTGATCCCCGAGACCGAGACGGCATCGAACGAAATGAACATTGCATTCTTCTCTTGCCTTTCGTGCATCGCAGTACCTCCTGCTATTATTTGTAGTGCATTGATTTAAATTAACTATTTTTTAACAAGTCTCCGGTAACGTTCCCAATTGAGTGGAAAAAGAATCGTTTTGACGCTCTGGAATACACTCAAATCTGACAGAACGGAAGCTTAACCGTTCAAAAATGTAAAGATACGTTTATGCTTTGTGAGGGCTCTCACAAATATTCCGGTGCGGGAGGCGTGAAACAAGCAGAGGAAAAGAGGGGGGATCACTCCCCCGAATGTGGGGCATGCGATGCCGATTTAACGATTCGCCATGCCGCCTTCGGCAGGCTGAAGTATCGCCTGCAGCAGCGTCGGCACCTGCTGGGATCCCACCGCCGGGCTGAACAGAAAACCCTGGCCGATATGGAAACCGGCTTCGCTCAGCGTTTGGCGCTGCTGCTCGGTTTCCACGCCTTCGGCGATGATATCGATCGACAGCTTTTGACCGAGAATGCCGATGCTTTCCACGATCGCCAGGATCGCCGGTTCGGTGTTCATGCGTTGAATGAAGTCGCAGTCCAGCTTAATGCAGTCCAGCGGGTAGTCCATGATATGGCTGAACGAGGAGTGGCCGGTGCCGAAGTCGTCCAGCGCGATACGGATACCCATCTCTTTGAGCATGTGCAGCGCGCGCAGTACGTATTTCGAACCGTGCTTGTTGAACGCGTGTTCGGTCACTTCCAGTTCGATCAGGTGGTGGGGAATGTGGAACTTCAGCAGGCGTTGCAGGAAGGTTTCGGCGTAGTTGTCGCGTAAAAACTCGATCGGCGACACGTTCAGAGAAACAGGCCGCACCGCCACGCCGGCCGCGCGCCAGCGGGCGATATCGGCGAAGACTTTCAGCTGCATGGCTTCGCTGATTTTGGTCGCCAGTTCGTAGTCGTTGAAGGCCTCGCTGACCGTCGCCGGCAGCTGTATGCCGTTTTGCGGGCAATGCCAGCGCAGCAGCGCTTCGAAGCCGACGATGCTGCCGTCGGCGAGGCTGACCTTCGGCTGGTAGTTGGGGCGAATGCAATTATCGCGCACGATCTGGCGCGCGTAGTTGAGCTGACTGGCGCGGGCGCGGGCTTTGTCCATCATCTTGCTGTCGAACATGTAGACGCCGCCGCGGCCGCCTTCTTTCAGTTCATACAGCGCGGTATCGGCGCACTTCATCAGCTCTGACGCATCGCGGGCATCTTTGGGATAGATGGCGCCACCGATGCTCATGCCGCAATGCAACGTCTTGCCGCCGTGGGTGATCGGCGTCTCCAACTGCAGCAGAAACTTGTTGGCGATGCGGAAAATATCCTGCTCGTTTTCGACGTCGCTGATCACCACGGCGAACTCGTCGCCGCCGAGGCGAGAGACGAACGAATGGGTATTCATGCAGGCGCTGAGCCTTTTGCCCAGCACCCGCAGCAGATGATCGCCCGCCGCGTGGCCCAGCGTATCGTTCACCAGTTTGAAATGGTCAAGATCCAGCAGCATCAGCCCGAGCGACTTGTTGCCGTGCAGGGCGCGCTTCATCTCTTGCTTCAGCTTTTTCTTGAAGAGGCGCCGGTTGGGCAGGCCGGTCAGTTCGTCATACTCGCTGGCAAGCAGCAGGCGTTGCTCCATCACGCGCTGCGACGTCACATCCCGTGAGACGCACAAGATCTCGGCCACGGCCCCGTGCTCATCGCTGACGGGAGAGAGGATGTTGTCCCAATGCTGTTTTTTGCCCTGCGGCGTCACGCTCAATCCCGCGAAACGCGCATTCTTACCGGCTTTGACGCTGCGCAACGCTTTGCTGCCGCGGCGGCGAACTTCGGGCGACAACAGCCCCAGCCAGGGCATGCCAAATTCTTTTTGCGCCGGATCGAGGCCGAGCGCCAGGCTGCCGGAGCGGTTCATGTGGCGCAGCGTGCCGTCGCGATTGATCACTTTGATGCAGTCGACGCTGGCGTCCAGCATGTCTTGCTGGATAGAGAGCGCCTGAACGTTTTGCTGGCGTTGCAGCATTTGCGGATGGATGTCGGTAGCGGTGAGGTACCAGCTGGGCTCCAGCGCCTTGCCGTCCTGGCGGGCGTTAAACGCCAGCATAAACCACCGGTAGGCGCCGCTGCGCTCGCGCAGACGGGCTTCGCCGGCGAACGAGGAGAGGGCAACGATGGCCTGGCGCCATTGCGCGGCCAGGCGTTCGCGATCGTCAGGGTGCAGGGCCTCGAGCCAGTCTGCGGCGCCGTGCTCACCGGCGATTGCGCCGGTATAGTCGCGCCACTGCTTGTTGAAGTAACCGCCAAGGCGGTTGCCGAAGCAAATCAGACCCGGCAAGTCATCTACGATTTCGCTGTAGAGGTCGATCGGATTTTTGTTATTGGTCTGCTCGGGCAACAGGCTCATGCGGTATTTCCTCGGAAAATTACCCATATTCTTGCTCTATAGCAGAGCCTCTTTCAATATAGTCTTGCCAATGAAAATGGGAATAGCCAGCGGGCGCGGCTAAAAATCGGCCTGGTAGCATGAAATAGATTACGCAAGAACGCATTAGGAATACTCCTGTTATTTATAAGCCCCTCTTATATTGCATCGAAAAATAAGTGCTCCGACCAGGCGGTTTAATAACCGCAAAAAAGTAATCAAACTTGATGTTTCTTTTTGAGGAAATGTTCAGTCTTTCTGCTGCTCTTTCACTCGTCATAGCGCCTCTCTTATGCACCATGACTGACAAAATCCGCACGCCGGACGGTAAAAAACGCCATGTTATCCCCGGTTCAGCGGTGGCCGGCGCACCTGTCGCCGACGTTTGCGGTGAAAGTTATGATGCAAATCAAGAAATGTTTTGTTTCATCTGTTGACACTTTGCTTACGTATAAGATAGCCTCGCGAATGAAAATCATTAACAAAACTGGATGATTGAGCAGGATGCACCCACAGCCTGATTCTCGCGTTTCGGCCGGATGGCCGAGCCGTGCCGGTATAACGGCGCCGGGGTTATCGCCGGCAAACGTACATTCGCCACCTGTCTGCACTTCTGCGCCCTAAGCGTATGGCGTGGTGACATCTTCATGTCCGCACGCCCGAATTTTTATCACTCAGCCTGTTTTATGCGGCCCGCGTCGGGCAGGCATGCGTTATCTGTCGTTTCACGATCATAGGAGGTTTCAGCGCGGTTAAAACGTCAGTTTTCTTCTGGGTATAAATAAACATGGAGCGTAAAATGATACTTAATAAAAAATTGAAGTTAGCGTATTGCGTGTTTCTGGGTTGTTATGGCTTATCTCTTCATTCATCTCTTGCCGCTTATCGGGAACCAGGACAATTAGGTTCGCCCGACAGTTGGAAAACCGCAGAATTTAATCGCCAATGGGGGCTTGAGGCTATTTCCGCCGAGTTCGCCTATGCCAGAGGCTATACCGGTAAGGGCGTGACGATTGGCGTTATTGATGATGCCATTCTCTCTCATCCGGAATTCGCCGGTAAACTGACGCGGCTGGATAACGGCAGCTATAATTTCTCGTATGATAAACAAGATAATATGTCATTCGGCACGCATGGCACGCATGTCGCCGGTATTGCAGCCGCCAAAAGAGACGGCTCCGGTATGCATGGCGTCGCCTACGACGCGGACATTATCGGCGCCAAGTTGAATGACTTCGGCAATCGCAACGGCCGCGAAGAACTGATCCAGAGTCCAGCCCGGGTTATCAATAACAGCTGGGGTATCCCACCGGCGGTCAGAAAGGATGCCAATGGCAACACCATTTGGCTGCCGAACGGGCGGCCTGACTATGTGGCGTGGGTGAAAACCGACGTCATCAATGAAGTGATGCGCAATAAGTCCAACCTGCAATGGGGCAGCGAGCAACCCGTACCCACCGGCGGGCACAGCGCCATGGCGACGCTGCTGCGCGCCGCCAAGCATGGCAAGCTGATCGTGTTCTCGGCAGGCAATTACAATAACTACAATATTCCTGAGGCGCAAAAGTCACTTCCCTATGCTTTCCCTGAGGTATTGAACAATTATCTGATCGTGACCAATCTGAGTAATAACGATAAGTTAAGCGTTTCCTCAACCAGCTGCGGACATACGGCCAGTTTTTGCGTGTCAGCGCCGGGCAGCAGTATTTACAGCAGCGTAGGAGAGCTGGTTTCCAATACCGGCGGGGCGGTGAACCGCGAAGCCTATAATAAGGGCGAGCTGACGGTTAAACCCGATTACGGAAATATGTCGGGCACCTCAATGGCGGCGCCGCACGTCACCGGATTTGCCGCCGTATTGATGCAGCGCTTCCCTTATATGAGCGCCGCTCAAATATCCGCGGTCATCAAAACTACCGCCACCGATTTAGGTGAGGCCGGCATTGATCATTTATTCGGCTGGGGCCGCGTCAATTTACGCGATGCGATCAACGGGCCGAAGATGTTTATCACCCAAGAGGATATTCCGCAGGAATTCTATGTGCCGGGTTCCTACAGTGAAAAACAGTTCGTGGTGAATATCCCCGGTCTTGGGAATATCGTCGAAGCCGGAACCCCGGTTGAGCGGCGTTGCTCGTCGGGTGAATGCGACTTCGATTCGTGGAGCAATGACATCCGCGGCCACGGCGGGTTGACCAAAACGGGCGCCGGTACGCTGGCGCTGTTGGGGAATAATACTTACAGCGGTGACACCTGGGTGAAACAGGGCGTGCTGGCGATCAACGGTTCGGTGGCGTCCAATGTCTATATCGAAAATAGCGGCACGCTGGCCGGCGACGGCACGGTGGGGGCGTTCAGAGCGGTTCGGGGCGGTAGCGTGACGCCGGGAAATGGCATCGGTACGCTGCACGTGTTGCATGACGCCGTGTTTGATCGCGGCTCGCAGTATAACGTCGAGGTCGCAGACAATGGCCGCAGCGATAGAATCGAAGCACGGCGCGCTTTCCTCTACGGCGGCAGTGTGAACGTCAGCCTGGAGCACAGCAAAAACCTGCTGTCGCAAAATGAGGCGCAAAGCCTGCTGGGCAACAAATACACCATCCTGACGACGACGGATGGCGTGACCGGCCGCTTCGAAAATGCCAATCCTTCGTATCCGTTTGTCAACGTGACGCTGGACTATCAGGGCAATGACGTCGGCCTTGGGATCACGCGCACCGCCGCCCGTTTTGACAGCCTGGCCAGCACCGAAAACGAGAAAGCGGTCGCCCGCGCGGTGGAAACGCTCAACGCCACGGAACCGGTCACGGAAACGCCCAAACGCAGCGTCGCGGCGCCTACCGCTGAAGCGCTAACCGCACTGCAGGGCGTTGAAGGCGAGGCGACAGCCGTTACCGAAGCGACGAGCCCCGTGGTCGGCCACCCGGTTTATGAAAGCTTCCTCGGCTTCACTTCGGCCAGAGAATTGCAGCAGGCGACTCGTCAACTGTCCGGCCAGATCCACGCGGATATGGCTTCCGCCCAGATCAACGAAAGCCGTAATCTGCGCGATACCGCCACCGAGCGCTTGCGCCAGGCTGAAGGCCGCCGCACCGCTTCCGATATCAAAGCGGATGATAATGGCGCCTGGGCGAAACTGCTGGGCAACTGGGGGCATGCTTCCGGCAACGACAACGCCACCGGTTACCAGACATCCACCTATGGCGTGCTGTTGGGTTTGGACAGCGAACTGTTTGACGACGGCCGGCTTGGCGTGATGACCGGGTATACCCGCACGTCGCTGGATGGCGGCTATCAGTCAGATGCTCACAGCGACAACTACCATCTGGGGCTGTACGGCGACAAACGTTTCGGCGCGTTGGCGCTGCGAGCGGGCGGCACCTATACCTGGCATCGCATCGACACGTCGCGCTCGGTAAACTACGGCGCGCAGGCGGATCGCGAAAAGGCCCGCTATAACGCGCGCACCGGTCAGCTGTTTATCGAAAGCGGTTACGATTGGAGCAACGACGCGGCCAATCTTGAGCCGTTCGCCAACCTGGCGTACACCCACTATCGCAACGAGGGGATCAACGAGCAAGGCGGGGCGGCGGCGCTGCGCGGCGATAAGCAAAGTCAGTCCGCCACCGCTTCGACGCTGGGCCTGCGCGCCGATACGCAATGGCAGACCGACAGCGTGGCGATCGCGCTGCGCGGCGAGCTGGGTTGGCAGCATCAGTACGGTAAGCTGGAGCGTAAAACACAGCTGATGTTCAAACGCAGCGATGCGGCGTTCGACGTGAACAGCGTCCCCGTTTCCCGTGACGGGGCGGTTCTGAAGGCGGGCATCGATGTTGGGGTTAACAAAAACGCCGTGTTGTCCCTCGGTTACGGCGGGCAATTGTCGTCCAACCATCAGGACAACAGCGTCAATGCCGGTCTGACCTGGCGCTTCTGATAGCCGTTGAGCCGTTTCATGCTACTCAGCCCCCATCGCAACGATGGGGGTTTTTTATGGGGCGCGCGGAAGCGACAGGCCGGGCGGCGGTGTCTTCACAGGATAAAAGAGCGTTAGAACAGGATGTTTCTAATTCTTTTGGTTAGCAAAATTGATGATAATCATCTGAAATGACTAAAAGGATTTAGGCCGAAACATGGAATTTCTCTTCATTTTATTATTTTTTACCTTATACATATCAATTGCCTGTGAGTATCACCGGCGCCGGTGGCGCGTGCTGTATCGCCGTAAGAGAAATAGAAGAAAAGGCATGAAAATAAAACGGATGGTTAATATTCAGCTGTTCAGGCAATAAACCCCAAAAAAAGGAGACGTCATGTAACGTCTCCCTCGAAATGCCTCATTGAGCGCGGTTCGCCGCTTTATTTAACCGGCGTTCCGGCGATTATTTATCCAGCGCGTAGGCGATGACGTAATCACCACGATCCGGCGACTGGCGTGCGCCGCCGGCGGAAATGACGACATACTGCTTACCGGTGGTCGGCGAGACGTAACTCATCGGCGTGCCGCCGCTGCCGACCGGCAAGCGCGCTTTCCACAGCTCTTGCCCGGTGGACGAATCAAAGGCGCGCAGATAATAATCCTGCGTACCGGCGATAAACACCAGGCCGCCTTGAGTCGCCAGCGTGCCGCCCAGCGTCGGCATGCCGACCGGCATCTGCGCGCGCATTTTGATGCCGAACGGCCCGGTATCCTGCACGGTTCCTACCGGAACCTGCCACACCACTTTGCGCGTCTGCAAATCGATGGCGGAGAGGGTGCCGAACGGCGGTTTTTGGCAAGGAATGCCCAGCGGCGACATGAAGCGATTCTTATTGACGGCATACGGCGTGCCTTTGAGCGGGACCGCGCCCATGCCGGTATTCACGGCTTCACCGCCGTTGCCTGCCGGCGCTCCTGCGTCGGCTTTCTGCGGGATCATCTGCACCCACAGGCCCAGACGCATATCGTTGGCGAAAATATAACGGTTGTTCGGATCGGTAGAGAGACCGCCCCAGTTCATGCCGCCCAGCGAGCCGGGGAAGCTGAGGGAAACGTCGGTGTCCGGTGCGGTGAACAGGCCGTCATAACGCATCGATTTAAAGCTGATGCGGCACATCAATTGATCGAATGGCGTTGCGCCCCACATGTCGGATTCGCTGAGCTTCTGCGCGCCAATCTGCGGCATGCCGACGGAGAACGGCTGCGTGGCGGAATATTGCTCGCCCGGAATGGTGCGGGTCTTCACCGGCAGTTCCTTCACTTCGGTCAGCGGTTTGCCGGTATGGCGATCCAGCACGAAGATCTGCCCGCTTTTGGTGCCGATAACCAGCGCAGGGCGGGTGGTGCCGTCCTGCATCGGGAAGTCGAGCAGGCTGGGCTGCATCGGCAGATCGAAGTCCCACAGATCGTTATGCACGGTCTGATAGACCCATTTCTCTTTGCCGGTGGTTGCGTCGAGCGCCAGCACCGAGGCGCCGTATCGGTGATCCAGCGCGTTGCGGTTGGCGCCCCACAGATCGACGGAGGAGCTGCCCATCGGCAGGAAGACCGTGTTCATCGCCGGATCGTACGACATCGGTGCCCAGGAGTTCGGGGTGCTGCGCACGAAGTGTTGATCCGGTTTCAGGGCAGCGTTCGGCTGCGGATTGCCCGGGTCAAACGCCCAGCGCATTTCGCCGGTGATCACATTGAAGCCGCGCAGCACGCCGCCGGGCATATCGGTTTGCACGTTATCGGCAACGCGCCCACCGACTACCACCGTGGTGCCGGCCAGCGTCGGCGCCGACGTCAGTTGATATTTCGGATCGGCGGCGTCGCCCAGACCGGCCTTCAAGTCCACCACGCCCTGGTTGCCGAAGTGTTGGCAGAATTCGCCGTTGTCGGCGTTAATCGCCATCAGGCGCGCGTCGATGGTGTTCATCAATATGCGCCGTTGGCAGCTGTCGCCGGCCGCCAGCGCGACGGGCGCGGCGGGGGTTGAACTCGGCACGCTCGGCGCGGGCAACGGCTTGTTGATATCGAAGTAGGCCAGGCCGCGACAGCGGTTCCATACCTGCGACTTGGCATTGACTTCTCGCCGCCAAATTTCTTTGCCGCTGTCGGCGTCGACGGCGATCACATTGTTATGCGGCGTACACAGGAAAATGCGATTGCCGATCTGCAGCGGCGTTTGCTGATCTTCCGCGCCGTTGCCATCGGGGCTGATAGGGATGTCACCCGTATGGAACGTCCAGGCGACTTTCAGCTCCCGCACGTTATCGCGGGTGATCTGATCCAGCGCGACGAAACGGCTGCCGCCCGGCGTATTGCCGTAGTTATCCCAATCCTTCTGCTGTTGCGCTTTATCAACCGGGATCAGCGGCAGCGGCTGGCCGCTGAAGGCAACGGTGGGATGCGGCTGGAACATTTGGACAAAGGCGCCGACCATGCCGACCGCCAGCAAGGCGGAGAGCAGGTAAGCCGGCTTGGCCAACGGCGCTTTGCCTTCGCGCTTGCGCAGCGCCGGCCAGGTGAGGAAGGCCAGCAGCATCAGGCCGGTCGGCACCATCAGGCGGGAAATCAACGGCCAAAAATCAAAACCGGCGTCCAACGGCGCCCAGATGAGGGTGCCGATGAACACCGCCAGGAACAGCCAAACCGCTGAAGACTTGCGGCGGAAAAACTGAATGGCCGACAGCAGGATGACGAGGCCGGCAATCAGGAAGTAGGCGCTGCCGCCCAGCGTGAGCAGTTTGCCGCCGGCGACGGTGAAGAACAGGCCGGTGGCGGCCAGGATGATGCCCAACAGGCAACACCACAGCGTAAGTTTTATGCCCGAACGTGCATTGGCATCTGACATTGAATAATCTCCAATAACATACTGATTCTTAAAGGTGAAGAGGTCGTTATTGGCGACTATTGTAACATTGATGGTGGTGCGTTTGTTAAGGATATGTAACTGTTTTTATGAGAGAAAAGCCGACGTTATCGTCACAACCTCGGTTTGGCTTAGAGGAATATCCGTTTCTGCCAGTATACGAGCTGCGCGGCAGGCAGAGAGGCAACCTGCGCCACCCGGTGGCGATTTTCCAGGGCGATTTCCCGGGCGCGTTGCAACGGCTCGGCGCTGAGGCGCTGCACGCTTTGCCGCAGCGCCTGTTGCGCCAGCTCCAGTTCGCCGGCGCCGAGGTGCGCCAGTTCATGGCGCATCTGCAGCAAGAATTCGTCGGTTAACTGCCGCAGCTGCTCAACGGCGAACGTCGGGGATTGCAGCGCAAACAGCAGGCCTTCGGCATCGGCGCTGCGATGAAAGGCGCATTGCACCACGTAACCCACGTTGCGCTCGACGCGCAACTGCTGGAAGTAACGCGGTGCGTAAAGCCGGGCCAGCACGCGCAGCGCCCAACGCCCTTCGGCTTCGTCGTTCGGCAGCGGGTAAAATTGCAGCAAGGCGTGTTCTGCGCCGCTTTCCGTCAGGGTGACGGAGTGGCGATGCAGAGGCGCCGGCCGCTGAACCTCGTCGGTTATGGGAAAAGGAAAGTCATACAGCAAATGCGACAGCCGCCGCTTTAACTCGCCGTCGCCGCCAACCAGGGTGGCATGCCAGAGTGGGGCCGTTGCCGTTGATACGCTCAACGCCGCCGGCAATTGGGCTAACAGGCGGCGAATGGCGATATCGTTTTGCGCTTTGAGCTGCGCGTGGCGCAGGTTTCTCGCCGCCTCGTTGATGACGGCCGGCGGCAGCGCCGCCAGAGCCCGATTCACGACGTTCTGACCGTGGCAGATTAGCGCTGCGCTGCCCGCCAGCTGTAATAACCACACGCCCTGGTGGCGCTCGAAGCTTAAATGTCCCTCCCGATGCGCTAACTCGGCCGCTCCAGGGCGCAATGCCGCCTGCAAACCACAGGCCTGTTCTTCGCTGAGAACGCCATGCGTTGATGGGCGCAGCAGCAGCACCGGCTGCGCTTCGTCGGGGTGCAGATGCCGCAGCGGCGCCTGGCCGGCCGGCAGGGGCGGGATCGGCATCGCCGCCGAGGTGGAGAAAAAGCGGAAAGGATCTATCGTGGGCGTCGGCACGGTGCGGACGAAGGGCGCGAGCGCCAACGGCAACCCTTGAATTTCACGCGCTTCACCGCCTCCCTCAGGCAGCACGGCCAGACGGCGATGCGGCGCGCTAATCAGCGCCGAAATATGCCGTGGCCAATCGTCGTTCGGCTCCACCGGCGGCAGCCCAAATGCTCTGGCGCGCAACTGATCGAGCGGCGCCAAACGGTGGAAATCGCGGTTTGCCAGTTGCCCGAAATGCGCAAGCTGAGCCGGTGTCAGCGCGATCAGCGCCTGCAACCAGGCCAGCAAGGCGCTTTCGATGTGGGCGGCTTCAGACGCCGAGCCGTGATTGACGGTAAAAATAAAACTCAGCAGGGCACTGTTTTCAGCGCAGCGGGCGTAATCCAGCTTAACGGCGTCGGCCCACGCGTGAGCGCGTAGCCGCGCCAGCAGCCCGCCAGGGGCTTCGTCCAGCAATAAGCGCTCCAGCCGCCGCAGCCAGCCGCGTGAACGGGAGTGTGGCAGGGCAAACACCAACCGCAGCTGCGGCGCACCGGGGAGAGACAGCGTGTAATCTTGCCCGGCGGCCAGCGGCGGCAAGGCCTCGGGTGGCACGACGCTGCCCGGCGGCAAGGCGCCGCCGTAGCGCTGCGCCAGCGCATGCAACTGCTCGAGCGATTGTGGGCCTTGCAGCCACAGCGTGATGTTCGGCGCGCGGTAATAGTGGTGGTGAAACTG
This sequence comes from Serratia sp. X3, assembly GCF_014982455.1. Lineage (NCBI taxonomy): Bacteria > Pseudomonadati > Pseudomonadota > Gammaproteobacteria > Enterobacterales > Yersiniaceae > Serratia > Serratia sp. X3. The sequence goes on along the minus strand of NZ_JADCNB010000001.1, from coordinate 1,300,148 downwards.
CCGCAGCGCCCGCTGCAACGCGGGAATATCGCTGCCGAAAGCGGCGCGGCTACCGATATGAAAGCGGTGCAACGCGTCAATGCCGCTGAACATCTGCCGCTGCGCCGCTTCGCAGCGGGTTTCACCGTCGGCGCGCAGCAGGCGATATTCGGCGTCGATGATCTCGATCTCCTGGGCGATTGCCTCAGCCGCCAGCTGTGGGACGGCGAGCATATCGATCAGCCTGGCCAACCCCTCCGCCAGCTGTTCGGCGCTCACCTCAAAGAAAAACGCGGTTTGCGTGGCCTGGGTCGTGGCGTTTAACCGGCCGCCGACCGCCGGCGTCCAGCCCATCAGCCCATCCTGCGCGCTGAAGTTCACGCTGCCGCGAAACAGCATATGCTCCAGCAGATGCGCGAGACCTGGCCAGGCGGCAGGCGCCTGAAAGCTGCCCGCCTCGATGCGCACCAGCGCGGCGGCGGCCTCGGCGTCAGGGGTGCTTATCGCCCTGACGGCCAAACCGTTATCGAGCTGCCACGAGGCGGCGAGTGCCATCGTCAGCCCTTGAAGATCAATCGGGAGTTGGTCTGATTGCGAAAACGCAGCTGATCGATGCCGATCTGCGAGCGATTCGCCGCTTCTCGCGCCGCCAGAATGGTGCCGTGGTGCGGCGACTTGCCGCACACCGGGTCGGCGTTGTCGGCGTCGCCGGTCAGCATGAACGCCTGGCAGCGGCAGCCGCCGTAGTCTTTCTCTTTCTCCGAACAGGAACGGCAGGGCTCCGGCATCCAGTCATAGCCGCGATAGCGGTTAAAGCCGAAGGAGTGATACCAGATATGCTGCAGATCGTGCTCCAGCACCGACGGAAAGGCGATCGGTAACTGACGGGCGCTGTGACAGGGTAACGCCATGCCTTCCGGCGTCACGCTCATGAAAATAGCCCCCCAACCGCCCATGCAGCCTTTGGGGCGTTCCTCATAGTAATCCGGCGTGACGAACAGCAGGTTGGCCAGCTTGCCGTCGGCAGCCATGCGCTCGCGATAGCGTTTCACCACGGCTTCCGCATCGGCGATCTGTTCGCGGGTCGGCAGCAGGCCTTCACGGTTCAGGTGCGCCCAGCCGTAGAACTGGCAGGTCGCCAGCTCGACATCGTCGGCATCCAGCTGGATCGCCAGTTCGATGATGCGGTCGATCTGGCCGATATTATGGCGATGCAAGACGAAGTTGAGCACCATCGGATAGCCGAGCGCCTTGACCGCCTTGGCCATCGCCAGCTTCTGCTGAAACGCCTTGGCGGAGCCCGCCAGTGCGGCGTTCAGCGTTTCATCGCTGGCCTGAAAACTGATCTGAATATGATCCAGCCCGGCGTCGGCGAAGGTCTGCAGCTTTTTCTCGGTCAGGCCGATGCCGGAGGTGATCAGGTTGGTGTAAAACCCGAGATCGCGCGCGGCGGCGATCAGCTCGGGCAGGTCTTTACGCACCAACGGCTCGCCGCCGGAGAAACCGAGCTGTACGCTGCCCATCGCCCGCGCCTGGCGAAACACCGCGATCCATTGCTCGGTCGTCAGCTCTTTTTCCTGCGCGGCAAAGTCGAGCGGGTTGGAGCAATAGGGACACTGCAGCGGGCAGCGATAGGTCAGCTCCGCCAGCAGCCAGAGCGGCGGATTTACCGCCGGCGCGCGTGGCTCAGTCACGGAAGGTCACCCATTTTTGTTCGTAGGCGCGCTGGAAAAACGCCAGCACGTCGTCCGCCAGCCCCTCGGCGCCGGGGAAGCGGGCGTTCAGCTGCGCGATGATGCCGTTCAGCGTGGTGTTGCCGTCAACCAGCTGCAGGATGGCGGCGGCGCTGTCGTTCAGTTTGGCCATGCCTTCCGGGTAGAGGATCACGTGGCTGTTTTGCACCTGCTCCCATTGCAGGCGGTAGCCGCGGCGGAAGACGGGGGTGTGTTCAGGATTCAGCGTCATTACACCAGCCTCTGATTGTGCCAGACCCGCGCGGCGGTCACGCTGTGGTAAGGCGGGCGGTTCAGGGTATAGGCCATGCTCATGGCGTCCAGCATGCTCCACAAAATATCCAGCTTGAACTGCAGGATTTCCAGCATGCGCTGCTGTTTTTCAACGGTATCGCAATAGTCCAGCGCCAGCGCCAGTCCGTGCTCCACGTCGCGGTTGGCCTGGCCGAGGCGACTGCGGAAATAGTCGTAGCCGGCGGCGTCGATCCACGGGTAGTGCTGCGGCCAGCTGTCGAGGCGCGACTGGTGGATCTGCGGCGCGAACAGTTCGGTCAGCGAGCTGCAGGCCGCTTCCTGCCAACAGGCACGGCGCGCGAAGTTGACGTAGGCATCCACCGCGAAACGCACGCCGGGCAGCACCAGCTGCTCGGATAGCAGGGCGTCGCGCTGCAGCCCAACCGCCTCGCCGAGGCGCAGCCAGGCCTCAATGCCGCCTTCGCTGCCGCCGTAACCGTCGTGATCCAGAATGCGCTGCACCCATTTGCGACGGGTTTCCGGCTGCGGGCAGTTGGCCATGATCGCCGCATCCTTGATCGGAATGCTGGTCTGATAGTAGAAACGGTTGGCCACCCAGCCCTGGATCTGCTCACGGGTCGCTTCGCCGTTGTGCATCGCGATGTGATACGGGTGGTGGATATGATAATAAGCGCCTTTGGCGCGCAGCGCCGCTTCAAATGCCTGCGGAGTCAGGGGGAGTGGTTGCGTCATGGCGATTCCCTACAGTTCGATATTCATGCCGTCCCAGCTCACTTCGATGCCGGCGGCGCTCAGGCTCTGCCGTTCCGCGGAGTCTTCATTGAGGATCGGGTTGGTATTGTTAATGTGGATCAAGATCTTGCGTTTGGCGGGCAAGGTGCTGAGCAGGGCCGCCAGCCCGTGCTCTTCCGCCAGCGCCAGGTGCCCCATGTCTTTGCCGGTATTGCGCCCCACGCCGGCGTTGGCCAGCTCGTTGTCGCGCCAGAGCGTGCCGTCGATCAGCAAGCAATCCGCCCGGCGCAGCCAGGGCATCAAAGCCTCGTCCGGCTCACCCAGGCCCGGCGCGTACAGCAGACCGACCCCGCGCGCGATATCTTCGATAAACAGCGCCACGTTATGACCCGGCAGCGGGCGATCGCGGTACGGCGAATAGGGCGGCGCGTTGCTGAGCAGCGGAATGGCGGTGAATCGCACGTTTGGGCAGACCGCCGTGTGGAACGGTTCGCCGGGTGTCACCGGGTGATGGATCAACCCGCCGTTCCAGTGAGAAAGCATGGGAAACACCGGGAAACCGGTGCTGAGATCGTCGTGCACTTCAGGGGTGCACCAGACCTGATGCGGGCAGCCCTCACGCAAATTGAGCAAGCCCGCGCTGTGATCGATCTGGCTGTCGGTCAGCACGATCGCGCCGATGCCGGTGCCGCGCAGCACGTCGGGATTGTTCAATTCGGGCGATGCCAGCAGCTGATGGCAAATGTCCGGGGAAACGTTGCACAGCACCCAGTTTTTACCGTCGTCGCTGACGGCGATGGAAGACTGCGTGCGGCGCGTGGCGTTGATGCTGTGGCTGCGAACGCCCCGGCAGTTGTCGCAGTTGCAATTCCACTGGGGAAAGCCGCCGCCCGCTGCCGAGCCGAGAACTTTTATCTGCATGTCTGAACCAGAAAAAGAAGGAAAGAAATGCCCGCGCGAAAGGCGGGCAGACAGGCGATTAACGGTTGGAAATGTACAGCGTCACTTCCAGCCCCAGACGCAGGTCAACAAACTCAGGTTTGGTCCAGGTAGTCATAGCGGTGCTCCTTTGCATGCATCATGATAGTTCGAAGCCAATGAGAAAAATTCGCATTCGGCTGGCTCAATGTTGACGAAATGTGACGGAGATCGCAACCGTTAAAGCGTAACCGGGTTATTCACCCCAGGTGGCGGAGAGCACGTTCAGCCAGTTGCGCCAGGTCAGCTTCTCCAGCAGCCGGTCGTCAAACCCCGCCTGCTTGAGCGCTTGCGTCAGGCGCGGCAGGCCTGCGGCGTCCTCCAACGGTTGCGGTACGTTAACCCCGTCAAAATCAGAGCCAAATCCCACGCGATCTTCACCAAGTTTAGCGATCAAATACTCAACGTGTTTAACAATTTCTGTTAAGCCGGTCGTTGCACTGTCACGTTTTCCGTCAGCCCGCAGGAAGGCGGTGCCGAAATTGACGCCGACCATACCGTCGCTCTGGGCGATAGCGTCCAGCTGCGCGTCGGTCAAGTTGCGCGGCTGCGGGCAGAGGGCGTGGGCATTGGAGTGGGTGGCGACCAGCGGTGCGGTGCTCAACGCGGCGGTTTGCCAGAAGGTTTTCTCGTTCATGTGCGAGACGTCAATCATGATGCGGCGCTGGTTGCAGGCGCGGATCAGCGCTTCACCGGCCGGCGTCAGGCCGGGGCCGGTGTCGGGTGAGCCGGGGAACGGCCCGTTGACGCCGGTGCCGAAGGCGTTCGGCAGATTCCAGAACGGCCCGATGCTGCGCACGCCCAGCCGATAGAAGGCCGCCAGCTGCGTCAGCGCCGCGTCGATCATGCCGGCGCCTTCGATATGCAGCACCGCGGCGATTTGCCCGTCGAGGCTGCACTGTTCTATCTCGGTAGCCGTGCGGCAGAGGCGCAACTGCCCCTGAGAGGCGCGTTCCAACTGGTGCAGGATGGCTATCTGCCGTTCGGCTATCGCCAGCGGATCGAACGCGGCCTGCGCTTCCTCCAGCGTTTGATTACGCATTTGGGCGATATAGCTGACCGGAGGAATAAACACCGCGAACAGCCCGCCGCAGAATCCGCCGCGCCGCATACGTGGAAAGTCGAGGTGGCCCGGCGTGACGTGCGAATAAAAGGCGGTGACCGGATCTTCATCGTGCTGCAGCCACAGGTTGAGCAGCAGATCGTTATGGCCGTCGAACACCGGCCAAAGAGGGGGAAGCGTCATGGGCGTTTCACTGTGTCAGGCATCATGCACGCTATGTTGTACGATCGCGCGAGGGGTAACAACCCCCGCGCAATGAGGGATTTAAAGGCGTATCGACAGCTCGACGTCATCCGCGAACGGCGTGGAGAGATAACCCGACGCCGGAGAACGCACGCGCGCCAGATATTCCGGGCTGTAATCGGCGTTGTCGGCGACGATCAGCGCGCCGGGCCGCAGACGATTTTCCAGCAGCGTGAGGATATCGGGGTAAAGCCCCTTGGCGCCGTCCAGCAACAGCAGGTCGACAGTGGCCGGCAGATCGTCGCGCAGCGTTTCCAGGGCATCGCCCACGCGGATCTCCACCAGATCGACGACGCCGCCTTCGGTCAGGTTGTGGCGCGCCTGCGCCGCTTTGTTCGGTTCAAATTCGCAGGTGATCAACCGGCCGCCGCCGTTGTCGCGCAGCGCGGCGGCCAGGTGCAGCGTTGAAATACCGAACGACGTGCCGAATTCGACGATATTTTGCGCCCGACAACCGCGCGCCAGCATGTACAGCAATGCGCCGGTTTCCGGCGACACCGCCAGGGGGAAATCCTTCAGGCGATGGTAGAGTTCACGATAATCGGTTTTACTCTGCATCAGTCGATTTTGCTCTTCGTCTGGCACGTCGCGGAACAGGGCGACGAGCGCCGGTGAACGGCCAGCGGCCTGCTGGAACAGGGTGCTTAGCAGCGGCGCCAACGGCGCAGTGGTCAGGGTACTCATGGCAAAACTCCCGTAGAAAAAGTGAGCGCGAAAGCGCGTGCCGCTATAATATGACGAACTATTCGCATTTCACTATTCGCATTGGCCGCCCGCTATGACTGAACGCCGCAGTAAGCAAATTTCCTCGAGAAAACAACCGCAACAGGCGCGATCCGCCGAATTGGTCTCCGCCATTTTGACCGCCGCTATTCAGGTTTTGGCGCAGGAGGGCGCCGCGCGTTTCACTACCGCCAGAGTGGCTGAACGTGCCGGCGTCAGTATTGGTTCGCTTTATCAGTATTTTCCCAACAAAGCGGCGATCCTGTTTCGTTTGCAAAGCGACGAATGGCGGCAGACCACCGCCATGCTGAGCGGCATTCTGGCCGATCGAGAGACTGCGCCGTTCGAGCGTTTACGGTTGCTGGTGCAGACATTTATCCGTTCGGAATGTGAAGAGGCGCAGATGCGTGTGGCGCTGAACGATGCGGCGCCGTTGTACCGCGATGCGCCGGAGGCGCAGGCGGCGAAGGCCACAGGCAAGGGTATCGTGCAGGTGTTTATGGGCGAAGCGCTGCCCGATGCGGCGGAAGGCGTCCGTAAGTTGGCAGGCGAGCTGATCGTCGGCACGCTGGGGGCGGCGGGCAAGCAATTCTCCGAAACGCCGCGCAGCGATGCGGAAATTGTGGCTTATGCCGATGCGATGGCGGACATGTTTTGCGCCTATCTGGCCGATTTAAACGGGCGAGCGGCGCCGTAAGGGAATGTTTGGTGACATTGTCACTTGGTGTGCGCGGTGCCTACGCCCGTTGACGGCAGACGGCCAACACCAACTGCCGCAGCCAGCGGTGCTCCGCTTCAGCGTCCAGGCGCGGGTGCCACATTTGCGAGACGGTAATGGGCGGCGTTTTCACCGGCAGCTCGAACATGCGCAGCGGGCCGTCGCCCGGATGAGCATGCAGAAAGGAGGCGGGCAACAGCGCCAGCAGGTCTGAGGCTTGCGCCACCGCCAGCGCGGCCGGAAAGCTCGGCACCACGGCGGCAATCTGGCGCGTCAGCCCCAGCTCCGCCAACGCGGCGTCTACCGGCCCGAGAATGCGTCCGCTGCGCGAGGCCACCACGTGGCCGCAGGCGGCGTACTCGGCGGCGCCTATCTTGGGCCGCTGCGCCAGCGGGTGCGCGCTTCTCATCACGCCGACGAAGCGGTCGCGAAACAGCGCCTGCAGGCGGATTTCCGGCCCCATTTCGCCCAGCACGCCAATCTCCAGATCGACCAGGCCTTCACGCAGGGGGCGGTCGCTTTTCTCCGGCTTGGGCGCAAAGCGCAACCGCGCCCGTGGCGCCTGTTGCGCAGCGGCGGCGATCAGCGCCGGGCCGAAGGCCTCGACGAAGCCGTCGTTGGCGCGCAGCGTAAAGGTCCGGTCTAGCGTGGCGGGATCCAGCGCGTTCGGCGTCGGACGCAGCAGCGCCCGAGCTTCGAATGCCGCGTTTCGCACCCGTTCGCGCAGCGTTTCGGCATAAGGCGTCAGCACCATATGACGCCCGGCGCGCACCAACAGCGGATCGCCGGTGGCCGTGCGCAGTCGGCTGAGGGTGCGGCTCATCGCCGAGGCGCTTAAACCGAGACGTCGCGCCGCGCCGGCTACGCTGCCCGTCGACAGCAGCGCGTCGAGCGCGGTCAGCAGGTTGAAATCAGGGTCGGTCATGCATTTATCCTGTGGCGCCGGAAATAAGAGAAGGGGTTTGCTGCAGTATATCAGCGTAAGCGCTGCGTCACTTGCTCTCTGATGGGCAATAAAAAAGCCGATAACAAACGTTATCGGCTTTACAGGCAGGGGGACGACGTTACGCCGGCAGCTGTTGCGCGGTTTTCTCGACCAGCGCCAGCAGCAGCTTGATGTCTTCCAGCGTCACGATCGGGTTCAGCAGCGTCATCTTCAGGCAGGTCACGCCATCGAACTCGGTCACGCCGACGTTGGCGCGGCCCGACTCCAGCAAGGCGTCACCGATGCGCTGGTTGAACAGCGCGACCGCCGCGTCGCCTTTCGCCGCCAGCTGAGCCGGACGGTAGCGGAACAGCACGCTGGCCAGCTGCGGCTGCATCACCAGTTCCAGCGATTCCTGGTCGGCGATGTAACGTGCCACCTGTTGCGCCAGCGAGACGCCATGATCGATGATCTCAGCATACTGCTTCTGCCCCAGCGCTTCCAGCCCCATCCACAGCTTCAACGCATCGAAGCGGCGGGTGGTCTGCAGCGATTTGGAGACCAGGTTCGGCACGCCTTGCGCTTCGTCGAATTCGGAGTTCAGGTAGGCAGCCTGATAGCGCATCAGCTCGTAGTGGCGCTCGTCCTTCAGCAGGAAGGCGCCGCAGCTGATGGTCTGGAAGAACTGCTTATGGAAGTCCAGAGTGATGGAGTCCACCAGCTCCAGGCTGTCCAGGTAGTCGCGGTACTGCTCGGAGAGCAGCAGCGCGCCGCCCCAGGCCGCATCCACGTGCACCCAAATTTTCTGCTCCGCCGCCAGCCGCGCGATATCGCGCAGCGGATCGATCGCGCCGGCATCGGTGGTGCCGGCGGTGGCGACGATCGCCATCACCTGCTCGCCGTTAGCCTTGGCCTGCGCCAGTTTTTCCGCCAGATCGTTCACGTCCATGCGGGCGAAGCGATCGGTTTTCACCAGCGTGACGGACTGGTAGCCGAGGCCCATCAGCGCCATGTTCTTCTGCACCGAGAAGTGGGCGTTTTCAGAACAGAACACTTTCAGCTTGCGCAAATCGCCCACCAGACCGTCCTGCTGCACGGAGTGGCCCTGACGCGCGAAGAAGGCATCGCGCGCCAGCATCAGCCCCATCAGGTTGCTCTGGGTGCCGCCGCTGGTGAACACCCCGGCGTCGCCGGGCTGGTAACCGACCTGGGCGCGCAGCCACTCGATCAGCTTCATTTCGATCAGCGTGGCCGACGGGCTCTGATCCCAGGAGTCCATGCTCTGGTTGGTGGCGTTGATCAGCACTTCGGCGGCCTGGCTAATCACCAGGCTCGGGCAGTGCAGGTGCGCCACGCACTGCGGGTGGTGCACCGACAGGCTGTCTTTTAAAAAGTACTCGATGGCGCGTTCGATCGCCGCCTGGTTGCCCAGGCCTTGCGGGGTAAAGTCGAGCTGGATGCGCTCGCGCAGTTCGGCAACGCTTTTGCCCTGATACATCTCGGGCTGTTGCAGCCACTGCACGACGGCTTCACTGCTCTGTGCGATCGCCTGGCGGTAAGCCTCGGCGCTGTGCGCCGAGGAAGCCAGAATCGGGTTTAACTTGGACATCGCGGTCATTCGCTCCAATCAGACTGGCTTGACGCCGGCGGCCAACAGCGCCTGCTCAAATTTATCCAGGAAAATACCCAGCTCATCATTGGTGATCAGCAGCGAAGGCAGCAGACGCAGCACACAGCCATTGCGCCCGCCGCGCTCCAGGATCAAGCCGGATTCGAAGCATTTTTTCTGCAGCAGCGCGGACAGCTCGCCATCGGCCGGGTAGCAGCCCATGTGATCCTGCGCTTCGTTCGGCTTGACGATCTCGATGCCGATCATCAGGCCCAGACCGCGGACGTGGCCGATCACCGGATAACGTTTCTGCAGCTCGGCTAGCTTGCCTTTGAGCCATTCGCCCTGAGCGGCCACTTTGTCGGCGACCTTATGCTCTTTCAGGTACTGCAGGGTGGTCAGGCCGGTGGCCATCGCCAGCTGGTTGCCGCGGAAGGTGCCGGTGTGGTGGCCCGGTTCCCAGGCGTCGAACTCTTTTTTGATGCCCAGCACCGCGAGCGGCAAGCCGCCGCCGACCGCTTTCGACATCACGATGATGTCCGGCTCGATGCCCGCGTGTTCGAAGGCGAACAGCTTGCCCGTACGGGCGAAACCGGCCTGAACTTCGTCGATGATCAGCAGAATGCCGTGTTCCTGGGTCACTTTGCGGATGCGCTGCAGCCACTCGGCCGGCGCCGGGTTAACCCCGCCTTCGCCCTGAACGGCTTCCAGGATCACCGCAGCCGGTTTACGCACGCCGCTTTCCACGTCGTTGATTAGGTTGTCGAAGTAGTAGGTCAGCGCCTTGACGCCGGCTTCACCGCCGATGCCCAGCGGGCAGCGGTATTCATGCGGATAAGGCATGAACTGCACTTCCGGCATCATGCCGTTGATCGCCGCCTTCGGCGACAGGTTGCCGGTGACCGACAGCGCGCCGTGGGTCATGCCGTGGTAGCCGCCGGAGAAGCTGATCACACCGGAACGGCCGGTGTGCTTTTTCGCCAGCTTCAGCGCGGCTTCCACCGCATCGGCGCCGGACGGGCCGCAGAATTGCAGGCAATACTCTTTGCCTTCGCCAGGCAACAGAGAGAGCAGGTAATCGGAGAAACGATCTTTCAACGGGGTCGTGAGATCGAGAGTATGTAACGGCAAGCCGCTGGTAATGACATTTTGGATGCTTTGCAGGACGTCGGGGTGATTATGTCCAAGAGCCAACGTTCCCGCCCCGGCCAGGCAATCAAGATATTGATTATTCTCAACATCAGTGATCCAAACGCCCTGGGCTTTCGCAATTGCCAACGGCAATTTGCGCGGATAACTCCTAACATTCGACTCAAATTCGGCTTGACGCGCCAAATAGGTTTCATTGTTTCCGTTTAATGAGTTTGCAACTAAAGTATCAATACGGACTTTATCCGTCATCATATCTCTCCTACAACCGAAGGTCTCAAGACGCAACGATTGAATTAATGAATTAGAAAAGTAACTGCCTTGTGAAAAGCGCGACCAATATATGGCTTTTTCGCCTGGGACTCAATAGCCGATTTTGTTTTGAATTGTTTAGTTTTTTCTTAGGCTCATCAATATGTTGTTGATTTGTTGACCGTTGGTTTTGCCGGCAAAAAACAACATTTCTTTAACATTGCGTAAAAATCCTTTTCTGCTTTCCTTTAGCTGCTTCTTTAATGCATTTATTATTAAGGTGAATTTCCGATTAATAACATAAATAGAAAATAGCGGCTTATTTTCATCTATTCACCACCTTAAGTCCTATAGCGGTTATATACACAAAATTTGTGATGAATATAAGCAGCCGAGCGTTAAAAGCGCAGTATCCAGAGTGGTGATTTCTTGCAGATTTTACGTAGCGCGATCAAAACAGCGGGATTTTTGTGCGGCGCCGGCGTGTCTGCCGGCGCCGCGGTCATTAACGTTGCCGTAACCAGGCATGATAGCGCCGCAGAGTGCGGCGGGTGCGCCACCGATCGATGAGCAGCGACCACAGCGGGGAGTAACGCACGTTGCGCGTCCGATCGCGGCTCAGAGCGTGCATGCGGCGCTTGATCAGCGCCATGCGGGCGAGCAGCGTCAGCGTTTTGTCGCGCCATTTTACCGGTGCGGGCAGCGCATGAGGGGCTTCACCGGTTTGCCAGCGGCGCGGCAGATCGGGAATTTCCGCCATGGCGGTGGCGATGCCGACCACCGCGACGCCGCTGTTCAGCACCCGTTGCGCCACCGACGGGCGGGCGATGCCGCCGGTGGTCATCACCGGCATGCGCGCTACTGCGGCGAGATCGCGGGCGAAGGCCAGAAAATAGGCTTCGCGCGCCAGGGTGCTGTCGTCTGCGGCTTCCCCCTGCATCGCCGGGCTTTCATAACTCCCGCCCGACAACTCCACCAGATCGACCGGCAGTGTGTTGAGCATCAACAACACCTGTCGGGCCTCGTCCGGCGAAAAGCCGCCGCGCTGAAAATCGGCTGAATTGAGCTTTACCGCCACGCAAAAGTCTGGCGAGACACGCTGGCGCACCGCGCGCACCACCTCCAGCAGCAGACGGGCGCGATTCGCCAGTTCGCCCCCCCAACGATCGCTGCGCTGGTTGGCCAACGGCGACAAAAACTGGGAGATCAGGTAGCCGTGCGCCGCGTGGATCTGCACGCCGGTAAACCCGGCCTTTTCGGCGGCGTGCGCGCTGGCGGCGAAGCGGGCGATCACCTCGGCAATCTGCGCTTCGCTCATGGCCTCCGGCTGCGCGAACGCCTTGCTGTACTTGCCCATCGCCATCGGGATGGCGGAGGGCGCCCAGGCGTTGCCGCCCATATTGGCCATCACCTGACGGCCCGGGTGGCTGAGCTGCATCCAAACCTGCGCGCCTTCCTGGCGCGCGGCCTTGGCCCAGGTTTCGAACGAGGCGAGCGGCGTATCCTGTTCCAGCACCACGCCGCCGGGGCCGGTCATGGCGCGGCCGTCGATCATCACGTTGCCGGTGATGATAAGACCGGCGCCGCCGATACCCCAGTGGCGATACAAGCGCCATAGCGCGGGGCCGGGCAGTTGGCCTTCATCGGCCAAATTTTCTTCCAACGCGGCTTTGGCCAAACGGTTGGTCAGGCGGCTGCCGTTGGGCAGTGTCAGTGGGGTAAACATCGGGTTTGCGCTCCTGTCGCAGGGGGAATGGCACTATACTAGGTTTAAAGTTAACTTTAAGGTCAATAGGGCATGAAGATCGGAGAATTGGCGGAACGGGCCGGCGTGGCCGCCTCGGCGATACGCTACTACGAGCAGCAGGGTCTGCTGCCCAAAGCGGTGCGCGGCGTCAACGGTTATCGGGTGTATAGCGAAAGCGCGCTGGAACGGCTGCATCTGATCCAAATCGGCCAGAATCTGGGGTTCTCGCTGCAGGCGATCCGTGGGGTATTGGCGCTGCAGGGCAGCGCCTATCAGGATGGTCTGATACAAGGCGTCGACAGTCGGCTGGCGGAAATCGAGCGGATGATGGCGACGCTGAACGAGCAGCGTGAGACGTTGATGGCGACGCGGCGCATTCTGTTGGAATCCGGCGTGGCGGGGTTGTGCCAGGTCAAAAATGAAAAGCTGGCCGGCGGGCTGCCGCCCTGCAAGGCTTAGTGGCGTTTAAAGGCGGAGAGCCCGGCCTGTGCGGTGAGCACCTTTCGCCCCGGATGCCGGGCGGGTTCAGTTTTAACCGCCATGTTTCCTATATCATCCGCAGCCGCGCCCACATCCCTTTGGCTTTCCCCATTTAGATAGCGGGAACCGCCTTAATATAATTAACATCCATACCATTTCATTTTGAATTAAAAATAAATCCGGTAAAAAAAAGACATTATAAAAAAAGGCGCTAGAATTTATCTGATACTTATTGCCGTTTAACGAATATATCGTTAAACATCATTCCTGAAAGGAAGTGCAATGAAATCCAAGCAGCCTGTAGCCAATGCACCAAGCGTTAGCGAATTGAGTGCACAAATTGAAGATAACCTTAAATATCAACTTTGTGTGACCTTGCCCACGGCAACTGAAAGCGACGTTTTTAATGCGGTGGCGCTGACCGTTCGTCATTATCAATATGATGACTTTCTAATTTCACAACAAAGACAGCGGGCGGAGAAAAAGAAACGCCTTTATTATTTGTCGATGGAGTTTTTATTAGGCCAGTCATTGCGCAATAACCTGATCAATACCGGCTTGTTGACGAATATGCAGCGTGCGGTCACCGAACTGGGATTCGATTTCGAGCGCATTGTGGACGAGGAACCCGACGCGGCTTTAGGCAATGGCGGTCTGGGGCGTTTGGCCGCCTGTTTCATCGACTCGATGGCCACATTGGATATCGCCGCCTCCGGGCACGGCATCAAATACGAGTATGGGCTTTTCAAACAGGCAATCCACGACGGCAGGCAAATAGAACAGCCGGATGACTGGCACTCTACGCGCTCGCCGTGGCTGGTAGAGCATCATGCCCAACAAATGCTGATCCCGATCGGCGGCCGCGTTGAACATGGCGAAGACGCCGAAGGCAACTATAACCCGATGTGGATGGACTGGCGGATCCTCGTCGGGATCCCGCACGACTATTTCGTTTCCGGTTATCAGGGCTCGGCGACCAATAAGCTGCGCCTTTACAGCGCGCTGGCTTCAGACTCCTTCAATATTCATATCTTCAACCGGGGCGACTATATCAAGGCGGTAAGCGAGAAAATCGCCTCGGAGAACATTTCGAAGATTCTCTATCCGGCCGATGAAGCTCTGACCGGCAAGGAGCTTCGTCTCACGCAGGAGTATTTCCTGGTCGCTTGCACTCTGCGCGATGTGCTGGCCGATTATGCGGGGGAAGAGGCATCTATCACGGCACTGCCGGAGCGGGTGGCGATCCAGCTCAATGACACCCATCCGGCCCTGGCGGTGGCGGAACTGATGCGTCTGTTGGTCGATGAGCACCAACTGCCGTGGGAGCAGGCTTGGGACATCACGCAGCGAACCTGCGCTTTCACCAATCACACGCTGATGCCGGAGGCGCTGGAAACCTGGTCGGTGAGCCTGTTTGAAAAACTGCTGCCGCGTCATCTGCAGATCGTTTATGAGATCAACCGACGTTTTCTGGCGCACGTTGCCGCGCGATGGCCCGATAAGCCGCAGTTATTGCCGTCGCTTTCCCTGTTCGCGGGCGATAACGACAAGAAGATGCGGATGGCTAACCTGGCGATCGTCGGTAGTCATCGGGTTAACGGCGTGGCGAAACTGCATTCGGAGTTGATCAAGAAAAGCCTGGTGCCGGACTTTTATTTTATCTCGCCGGAAAAATTCATTAACCAGACCAACGGCGTAACGCCACGTCGCTGGGTGCAGCAGGCCAACCCGCCGCTGGCGGCGTTTTTGCATCAGCATCTGGGTGACGAATGGCCGACGGATCTGCAGCAGTTGGCGGGGCTCGAGAAATTGGCCGACGATATTGGTGCGATCGACGAGATACGCGCGATAAAACGTGCGAATAAGGGCGCCTTATGTCGATTAATCGCACAGCGTCACGGCATACAACTCGATCCGATGGCGATGTTCGACTGTCAGGTGAAGCGGATCCACGAATATAAACGCCAGCTGTTGAATATTCTGCACGTCATAGACCTTTATCTGGAGATCAAAGAGGGCGGTAAGACTATCGCGCCCAAAGTGCATCTGTTCGCCGGCAAAGCGGCGCCCAGCTATGCGGTGGCCAAGCTGATTATTCAGCTGATAGGCGCCGTGGCGCAGCGCATTAATCGGGACTCTCGCGTCGGCGGCCAGCTGAAAGTGGCTTTCCTCGAAGACTATAAGGTTTCACTGGCCGAACATATCATTCCCGCGACCGACCTGTCCGAGCAGATATCGACCGCCGGCACCGAGGCCTCGGGCACCAGCAACATGAAATTCGCCCTCAATGGCGCACTGACCATCGGCACACTGGATGGAGCGAACATCGAAATCCGCGATGCAGTTGGGCCGGATAATTTCTATCTGTTCGGCGCCACCGCCGAGGAAATCGACGATATCAGACGCCATGGCTATCACGGCGGCGATCATTATCTCAACAACCCGCGCATTGCGCGCGTGGTGGATTCGCTGACTTCGGGCCTGTTCTCGGCCGATAACGAGCTGTTCGCGCCGTTACGCAATATCCTGCTCACCGGCGACTATTTCTGTCATCTTCAGGACTTCGAGAGTTATCGGCTGGCCCAGCAGCGGGCGGCGGCCGATTTCGATGAGCCGGGGCAGTGGCACCGTCGCGCACTGTTGACCATCGCGCGCATGGGCGGTTTTTCCAGCGATCGCACCATTCGCGGCTACGCCAAGGATATTTGGGGGATGAATTACTGACATGACCACCCGTTTATTTCGGCGCCTGTCCCCGCTTGCCGGCTGTTTGTTCAGCGTTTGCGGCTGGGCGGCGGACACCGTGCCTAACCAGCCGGCGGTAAGGGTATTCACCAGCCCCTGGGCGCGTCTGTTTTCGGGCAGCGAGTCATCTTTTTCCACGGCGCTGACCTACAACTCGGATTTGGCTCGTCATCCGGTTTATGTGCCGACGGGACGGGACGCTTCCGAGATCCATGATAAATACAACCAGCGCCTGTTGCTGAGCATGCAGTATTCACCGATGAGCTATTTTTTTGCCAACATGACGGTGCGTGTGCCGCTGCAGGACACCAATAAATACAGCACCGACTTCGTGTACAGCTTTGGTTACGATGACTGGCATCCGGGCACTTTCAGCCTGGTGTACGGCAACTACAGCGAGGATAACCATTTTTATCCCGCTAGCGGCGCCAGACATACCTACTTCGAGCGGGGAGCCTGGACTTTCGCTTATAAATTCAGCTTGCCGGGCAGCCTCGAAAAACACTTGCTGATCAACAAAGAGGACGCGCTGATTTGCCAGGTGGGGTATAGCTATGTCCCGCGTTACTATTCTCTGGCCGACAGCGGCATCAAGCGCAATAAAAGCTCGCTGTTGGCCAGCTGCGGTTACACGCTGCTGCAACACTATTTCCTGCGCGTGTCGTCGTTTTATTATCCCGATAGCCGGCAACAGCAGCCGTGGGATTACGATTACACCTACAGTATCGGCTATGTGTCCAGCTATTTGCCGGGCGCGGTTTCCGTGCATTACGACAACTATTCCGGCACGCGCTACCCGTGGCGCAGCGATGCCAATGCCAATTTTCGTCGCGGGACGATCAACCTGAGCTGGACGCTCCCGTTTTAAGCGAGTGTGACTGTGGAACCGACGGACAAAGACAGCGCGTTCTCTCTGACTATCCTGATCGTCGATGACTCCAGGAGTTACCGACACCTGCTGGGCAGCATGCTGAGCAAATGGGGCTACCGGGTGCTGGAGGCGCAGGACGGCGTACACGCGCTGGCAATGTTGGAGACGCAGAACATCAACGCCGTCATCAGCGATTGGGAAATGCCGCAAATGGACGGTGTGGCGCTGTGCCGTCAAATTCGCCAGCGTGACTTCGGCCATTACATTTATGCCATTTTGGTGACGGCGCGCCAATCGATCGACGATCTGGTGCAGGGGCTGGAGTCCGGCGCTGACGATTTCCTTTCCAAGCCGGTCAATCAGAGCCAGCTGCGCGCCCGGCTGCATGCCGCGGAACGCGTCCTGACGCTGGAAAGCACGCTGGCGGTGCGCAACCAGCGCCTGAGCAGTGCCTACCAACAGATTGAGCAGGATCTGCAGGCCGCCGCGCGATTGCAGCGCAGCGTGTTGCCGTCGGCATCGCTGGCGTTCAGCGGTTATCAGGCGGACTGGATGTTTTTGCCTTCCGCGTACGTTTCCGGCGATCTGCTGAACTATTTTGCGCTCGATAGCCGTCATCTGGCGTTCTATTGTATTGATGTCGCCGGCCATGGCGTCAGCGCGGCGATGCTGTCGCTGGCGGTGGCCAGAGAGTTTCTCACCGGACGGATCGATGAGCGATTGCTGATCGTCGACGGGAACATCGTCGCGCCACATCAGGTGGTCGCTGCGCTCAACCGGCGTTTTTGCCTGGATAACGAAGAGAATCACCAGCTATTTCACGCTCATCTACGGTTTTATCGACACGCAAACCGGGTTGGGCGCGCTCTGTCAGGCCGGGCACCCGACGCCGTTCATTATCCGTCAGGACGGCGAGCTGCGCACCGTCGGCCTCGGCGGCGTGCCCGTAGGGCTGTTTCCACAGTCGGAATATCAGAGCAGCGAGTTTTGCCTGGCGCCCGGCGAACGGCTCTATCTTTACAGCGACGGCATCAGTGAATGTGAGAACCGCGCAGGCGAGCTTTATGGGGAAACGCGGCTGCAGCAGTTGCTGATCGCGCAGCGTAGGCAGCCGCGCTCGGCCGTTTTCCAATGCGTTGAGCGCGAGCTGGTGAGTTGGAGCCAGCCGGAGTCCGACGGGCTCGCAGAGTACGGCCGTTTCTTTAATGACGATATTTCGCTGGTGGCGATAGAGCGCACCGCATAACTCCCGACAACATCGATGAGGAAGACTATGAATTTTGAAATGCACACCGAAAATGACATTGAGATCGTGGTGCCGCTGGTGCGTCGTCTCGACGCCTCCGTCGCGCTGGCGTTCAAGCAACAGGTGCTGGAAGTGATCGAGCGTCATGGCCATCACGTACTGCTCGACTTCAGCCGGGTCGATTTCATCGACAGCAGCTGTTTGGGCGCCCTGGTGTCAATACTCAAAACGTTGAACGGCAAAGGGGAGCTGGTGCTGTGTTCGTTGAACGGCAATATCCAGCATCTGTTCAAACTGACCCGCATGGACCGTATTTTTACCATCGGCGCCACGCGTCAGGACGCGATGAACATCCTCGCCCGCGAATAGTGCGGCGCTTTGCCGGGAGGCCTTGATGGAGACTGCCACCACCGCGCTGCGCCTGGGCGCGACGCTTGAGAACCTCGAGACGTTGAGCCGTGCCCTCCAACGTTTCGTGGCGCCGTTCGCGCTTGATCCCGCGGCGATATATCAGCTGGATTTGGCGGCCAGCGAGGCATTCAGCAACATCGTCCGGCACGGCGTCGATTACGACGCTCGGCAAGCGATTGAGGTGACTATGTCACTTTCTTCCGGCGCAATCACTCTCACGCTCATCGACACGGGGCGCCCGATACCGGCGGACATTCTGCAGGCGGTGACGGATAAGCAACGGTCGTTCCCCGAGCCCGGCGCCCTGGAAAATTGGCCAGAAAGCGGAATCGGATTGATACTGATTTATTCCATGATGGACAAAGTTCGTTACCGTACCGCCGACGGACGCAACGAGCTGATTCTGACTAAAAATACGATGGGCGAGCGAACCTGAAAGGCGGGACGCGCCCGTTGGAGACGCTACAGGAGTCAACATGCTCGAGCCATGCTTCCCCGAAAACGAAGCCGAACGCCTGTCGGTATTGAATTCGCTGAACGTGCTGGATTCGAACTCAGTAGAAAAGCTGGATCGCATCACGCGGCTGGCCGCGAAATATTTCGGCGTCAGCATTGCGCTGGTGTCACTGATCGACCGCGATCGTCAATGGTTTTTATCGCGCTATGGCCTGGATGTCCGGGAAACGCCGCGCAACATCTCGTTCTGCGGCCATGCCATCCTGCAACGCGAAGCGCTGGTGGTGCCCGATACCGCGCAGGATCCGCGCTTTTTCGATAACCCACTGGTGGTCGGCGGCCCGCGCATCGGCTTCTACGTCGGGCAACAGCTGCTGTCGCTCGACGGATTGCCGCTCGGCACGCTATGCATTATCGACAGTCACCCGCAGCCGTTTCCTCAAGATAAACTGGCCGACCTGCGTGACTTCGCCGCGGTGGTGGAAGAGTATCTGCAGAGCATCGAACGCAACGTCTATACCGAAAACCTGAAATCCGATCTGCAGCGCACGGAGGCGTTATTCGAACAGACTTTCTCTCAGGCGGCGGTGGGCATGGCGCTGGTTTCGCTGCAGGGGTATTGGCTGCGGGTCAATCCGCGCATCTGCGAAATGCTGCAATACTCCGAGCGCGAGCTGATGGATCGCACCTTTCAGGACATTACCTATCCGCTCGATCTCGACACCGATCTGGAAAAACTGCAGCAGTTGCTGAGAAACGAGATCGACACCTACTCGCTGGAGAAACGCTATTTCCGCGCCGATGGCACGATCGTATGGGTGGAACTGACGGTGGCGCTCAATCGGCTGCCGAACGGCAAGCCGGATCATTTCATCTCGGTCATCGTCGACATCAGCGAGCGCAAGGCGGCGGAGGCCGACCTGTATGCCTTGCAGCATGAGCTGGAAGAACGCGTCGAAATTCGTACGCATGAGCTTAACGCAGTGGTCAAACAGCTTAACGAAGAGATAGAAACCCGGGTGCTCGCTGAATCTCAGCTCAGTGCGGAAAAAGAACGCCTGCGCGCCATTACCGACAATATGCCGGCGTTAATCAGCCAAATCGACGCCAATGAACGCTACCTGTTCGCCAATAGCGCCTATAAGACCTGGTTTGGTCTGGAAGAGGCCAGCCTGCAGGGCATGACGGTGCGCGAGTTCATGGGGGAAAGCGTGTATCAAATGGCCCGGCCGATGATCGCGCGGGCTTTGGCGGGCGAAATGGTCAGCTTCGAAAACGAATTGCAGACCCAGCAGGGGCTGCTGATGATCCACACCACGCTGGTGCCGTGCGAGGCTCAGGGCTTTTACATTCTCTCCATGGATATCACCGAGTTGAAGCGGCTGCAGCAACGATTGGAATATGACGCCACGCACGACATGCTGACCGGGTTGACTAACCGACGCGCATTTCTGCGCCGGTTGTCGGGCACGTTGCAAGTCTGCTGTCATCAGCGGCAGATGGCCCTGTTGTTCATCGATCTCGATGGTTTTAAGGGCATGAACGACAGTTACGGCCATGACTTCGGCGATCTGATCCTGAAGACGTTCGCCAACTTGCTCAGCGCTTGCGCCGACGAAAGGCACAGCGTCTCGCGCCTGGCCGGCGACGAGTTCACGGTGATCCTGTGGCCGCTGACAGCGCCGCGGCCTGAGGTCAGCGCGTTTTGCGAAAAGGTGTTGGCGGAGCTGGCCGGTATTTCGCAGATCGGTCAGCAGAAGGTCTGCCTGTCCGCCAGCATTGGCGCCGCTATCTCTGCGAGTGGGGACGTGACGCCGGAAATGCTGCTGGCCAGCGCCGACGGCGCGATGTATCAGGCGAAAACCGCCGGCAAAGGCACTTACGCCATCTGTGAGCTGTGAGCCAATGTTACGACATCTCAGTAAGAACGAAGACGAGCGCCTGGCGGCCATCGATGCGCTGGCGGGGTTGGGCGCCGGCCATGACGACGCGATCCATCAGGTGCTGACGATCACTCGCAAGCTGTTACAGGCCGAGGGCTGCCTCATTTACCTGCACGGAACGCGCAAGATTTGGATCCGCGAGCACATTGACGTCGGGTTCGAGGAGATCGACTTCGTCAGCCCCTTGTTCAATTTCGTTCGTCTGAGCGGCGAGGCGTTGATTTGTCCGGACACCCATGCGGATGAACGCTTTGTCTCGGATCCCATGGTCAACGGCGCCGCGGCGATCCGCCACTGCGCCGCCATCCCGCTGTGCACCCGCGAAGGCTATACGATCGGCGCGTTCTGCCTCGTGGGTTCGCAGCCAAAGCATCTGACTCGCCGTCAGGTCGAACTGCTGCGCAGCATGGCCACCATCGTCGGCGAGCTGATTGAAGCGCAGAGTGAGATCGGCCTGGTCGATGCCATCACTCGCTTGCCCAATCGGCAGCGGCTGATGGGTGAACTCGGCAATTTACCGGACGCGGGCAAATACGCGTTATTGCTGTTCGATACGATAGATATCCAATACGCCTACGAGATGGCGCGTTCTTTCGGCCTGTCTACGGTAGAGTTACTGCTGGGGAATATCAGCCATTTCCTGAAAGAGACGTTTCTCAGTGAGCGCATGCTGTACAGCATCGCGCCTGGACGTTTCGCCGTCATTATCGAGGCGCAGCACATGCCGCAGGCGAAGCGCGATCTGTTGCGTTGCGCCGACCGTTTGCATCACGAAGTGAGAGGCGCCGTGCCGCTGCGCCTGGAACTTAATGCCGGTTATGCGTTATTTTCCGCGCCGCATGCCGATCCTCCCGAGATTTTGCGCCAGGCGACCAGCGCGCTGCATGATTCGATCGACGAGGGGCGAGCCGTCTCCCTCTACAGCGAGCCGAAGGATGCGGTGCGCAAGCATAATTTCAATATTTTTAATGAGTTGGCGCAGAGTCTGAAGGAAAATAATCGCGGGCTATTTTTGGAGTACCAACCGCAGATTGATTTGGCGAGCGGCAGGATCGTCGGCGCGGAAGCATTGCTGCGTTGGCGGCATGAAAGTTGGGGGGCGATCCCGACGGGGGAGTTCATTCCGCTGGTGGAAAATACCTCGCTGATCAAACCGTTGACCGAGTTTGTCATCGCGCAGTCGATTGAACAGTTGTTGTTGATGCGTGAAGCGGGGATCGCGTTTCCCATCTCGATCAACGTGACGGCCGGCAATCTGGCCGAGCGGCACTTTGCGGCGCGGTTGAATGAAGCCATCACCCGGCGCGGGCTGCAGGCGGGGGACATTGAGATAGAGTGCCTGGAGTCGCAACGCATTCAGGAAAGCAGCGCGGCGTTGGCCTGTCTGCATGCGCTCAAGGCCAACGGGCATCGCATCGCGCTGGATGATTTCGGCGCCGGCTACAGCAATTTAAACTATCTGCGCCATATCCCCGCCGACGTCGTCAAACTGGACGCCTCCCTGATAAGACTGCTGAAGAGCGATGCGGACAGCCGCATCATCGTGCAAAGCATCATCGATATGCTGCATAAACTCAACTATGAAGTCCTGGCGGAAGGGGTGGAGGACCTGGAGTCGCTCCACTATCTGACCGAGTATCGGTGCGATGTCGTACAGGGCTTCTATTTTTCACCGGCGGTGACGTTGGAAAAGCTGTGCGCGCTCGTCGACATTCACGGGCAGCAGCGGCGAAATGCCTGAGGCAACGCCGCTCATGGCGCGCCAACCGGAAATCGCCGACGATTCTCACCCAGGCGCAGGCCATGACTGTCCGTCAATTCCGTCACCACCTGCAGAGGCAGCGTCGAGCGCGGCGTGAGGTTGAGCTCCTTCAATTTACGGCCGCTGTCCGCCGGCAGGTCGAGCATCGTCTCGCCGCGAGCCAGTTCGTGCTCTCCCTGCGTCACTCGCCAACGCAGCGTGGCGGCGGGGTAATCTTGCCAGCGATCGTTGATCGCCCACAGGCCTATCTTGCCGCTTTCTCCCGTTCGCCAGTTGAGCGAGATAGGCTCAATGGAGGGCAGTACCGGCTGATAGGCGCGTTGCAAGGCGTAGTAACCCGTTTTGGGATGGCGCTGATAGTCGATGACCGCCCAGTTGATCGAAGGCCAGGTCTCGCTGAACATGAACTGGAACAGGGCGGCGACCGGCTGATAGCGTTGACGCCGATAGCTTTCCGCCGCCAGCTGAATGCCTTCCGCCTGATAGCGCTGGGTGTTGGCGATAAAACTCTCGATCGTGGCGCCGCGCGACAGCTTGGCCAGCCCGAAAGCCTGCTCGGGCTGGAAATTGTGATACTGCCAAACCTTCCAGCCCGGGTCGTCAGGCGAGGTGCTGGCGGGCCACAGGTGCGCCGCCGGAATGATAGTGCGCAACGTGGCGAGACGAGGCAGCGCCTGCGCGCCAAATTCGCTGATGATCGGACTGGTCGCCGGCTTGAGAAAATCGGCAATCGTGCCGAAATACCAGCCCTGCCAATAATGCTCCGCCACGGTAGACCAACGGTGCACGATGCGGCTGCGATCTTCGCTCAGTGCGTCCGCCACGCGGTGCGCCAACCGACGGTTGAGCGTGGGCGTCCAGTCGGTAAACCGCTGTTTCATCCACGGCGCGTCGAAAGGCGGCTCATTTTGCCCGGCCCACACGATCACCGAAGGGTGGTTGCCCCGTTGTTTCAGCAGGTCGCCGGCCTGGCGCGCCGCTTCGGCGGCGAAGGCTTCGCTGTCGTCATACCCCCATTGCAGCGGCATGTCTTGCCACAACAACATGCCCAGCGCGTCGGCCTCGCGATACAATGCCCGGCCGGCCACGTGCCCATGCACCCGCACCGCGTTGATGTTCGCCGCGCGCATCAGCAGCAGATCCCGGCGATAAAGCGCGGCGGTCATGCTGCCGAGCCACGGTGAACCGATATAGTTGGTGCCGCGAATAAACAGGCGGCGGCCATTGATCGTCCAGCCGTGGCCTGAGGCCAGCTCACGGACTTCTCTCAAGCCGGTCTGTGCGGTGCGCCGATCCAATATTCCTTCGGCATCGGACAGCGTTGCCTCGATGCGATACAGATTTTGCGCCCCATGGCCGTACGGCCACCAGAGCGCGGCGCCCGGCATCGGCAGCGAAACGGCGAGCGGCGCGCCGCCGGTCAACACCACGCGGCGGGAAAGGTGATAGCTTTTGCCGGTGAAGTTAAGCGGCGTCAGGCGCAGTGTCAGGCGCGCTTTTCTTGGCCGATTGACCCGATAATCGAGGCGGATGTCCAGCGCCGGCTTCTCCAGTCCCTGGCGCCAATCGGGCAGCGCCGTGAGGTTGTCGATCGCTGCGCCGCGGCTGAGGCGAAGCGTGACGGGTTGCCAAATGCCGCCTGAATTGGCGTCCTGGCCCTGCGGCGACCAGGCGCCGCCGGGGCGGGTATCGTGCTGCGACAGCACGCCTTTAATCGCGCGCTTGTGCAAGGGCCAAACGCTGCCGGGACGCTCGAATGGGCTGTCCACCCTGACCAGCAGGTGGTTTTCGCGGCGAGCCGCCTGGGTTACATCGAACTGGAAACGTTGAAAATAGCCCTGATGCTGGCCGACAAAGCGTTGGTTGAGCCATACGTCAGCGCGATAATCGACGCCGTCGAAAGTGAGCGTAGCCAACCGATCTCGGGTGAGATGCGGCAGAGTGAATGTCGTGCGGTACCACAGCGCGCCTTGATGATCGACGCCGTCGCTGTACCAGTTCGCCGGTACTCGCAAGGGGTGCCAGTTCGGCGTCAGGCGCTGCCGGTCGTCATGGGGCGGGTTGGCGTTCTGGTATTGCCAGATGCCGTCGAGAGAAACGCTGCGCGGCGTCTGGGCAAGGGGGCTTGACGCGCAAACCAACAGCCCCAGCGAGAGCCAGATTCTTGTCTTCATGTTGCCTCCACGATGGCGAGCAGCGCGTCGCGTAACTGCCGGCTCAGCGGCGCCAACTGCGACTGCAGTGGGGGTATCGACGCGAGATCGCGGGCGCCGGCGGCCTGCTCAATGGCTTGCAGACAGGGCGCCAGCGTCGAACCGGCAAAGTGCAGCGTTTCTCCTTTGAGGCGATGCGCACAGCGTTTGATCTCGTCGCATGCCTGATCGTCGATCGCCGTTTGCAGGGCTTGCAGCAGCCCAGGCAGTTCGTCGATAAACATCGTCGCCAGTTCGTTGAACAGGGCCGGATCGTTGTCCAACTGCGCAAGCGCGAGCGGATAGTCGAAGGCGGCTTCCGGCGCGGGCGCCGCGGCGACGACCTGCGTAATTTCTTCGGCCAGTTTGTCCAGCAGGATAGGCTTGGCGATATAGCCGTCAAAGCCGAGCTGCAGGCATTTCTCTCTGTCGCCTTTCATGGCGTGAGCAGTCATGGCGATGATCCGCTGTGTCGGTTCGCCCGGCGGTTGCCGCCGCTCCGCCTGACGAATCGCCTGCACCGCTTCGATGCCGCCCATCTCCGGCATCTGCAAATCCATTAAAATGACGTCGTAGCGCGCGGTTTTCAGCCGAGCCAGCGCCTCGACGCCGTTGCCGGCCAGCTCGGCGCTGTGCCCCAGCTTGCCGATAAAGCTGAGCGCCAGCTTTTGGTTGACCGGATTATCTTCGGCGATCAGCAAATGATAATGGGGCGACTTGGCGCTCACCGCCGGCGTGCGGGCAACTGGCGCGATGAGGGCCGTTTTCGGCAGCATCGGCACCAGCGCTTGTTCCATGGCGGCAAACAGTTCCCCGGCGTCGATGGGTTTGGTCAGGAAAAAGGAAACGCCCACTTTTTGCAGCACCGCCTTGTCGATACGGCTTCCCGTCGAGCTCAGCATGATCAGCGTGCAGTGCCGCAACGACGGGGTGGACATGATTTCCAGCGCCAGCGCCATGCCGTCCATTTCCGGCATTTGCGCATCCAGTAGCACCAGCGGGAAGGGCGCGCGGCTGTTCATCAGCGCCAGCGCCTCTTTCCCCGAACCGACGGTGACGGGCTTCAGGCCCATATTGCGCAGCAGATCGGACAGCAGCCGCAGGTTGGTGGCATTGTCGTCCACCACCAGCACCTCGATGCCCGCCAGCGTCTGCGACCAGCCGACGCTTTCTCTGCGCGCGCCTGACAACACCGGCAGTGAAAAATAGAAACAGCTGCCGCGTCCGGCGTCGCTGTCTACCTGCAATTCTCCCCCCATCATCGCGACCAGCCTGGCGGAGATCGTCAGCCCGAGACCGGTGCCGCCGTATTTTCTCGTCGTCGAGTTATCCGCCTGGCTGAACGATTCGAAAATGACTTTCTGCTTGTCTTTAGCGATGCCGATACCGCTGTCGCGGATGCTGAACAACAAACGGTGCGCATCGTTGACCACCGGTTCGATACGCAGCACCACTTCGCCTGCAGGCGTAAATTTGAGCGCATTGCCAATCAGGTTGGTCAAAACCTGGCGCAACCGCAGCGGATCGCCAAAGATCTTGTCGGCGACGTCAGGGTGGATATCCACCAGCAGCTCGACGTTTTTTTCGGAGAACTTGGGCGTCAGCGGGCGGGTGATCTCCTGCACCAACGGCCGCAGAGAGAAGTCCTCCGGATCCAGGCTGATCTTGCCCGCTTCGATTTTGGAGAAGTCCAAAATATCATCGATAATTTTCAACAGCGCGCGCGCGGAACTGTAAGCCATTGAGATGTAGTCGCGCTGTTCATGATTCAACTCGGTCTCAAGACAGAGTTGGGTCATGCCGAGAATGCCGTTCATGGGCGTGCGAATTTCGTGGCTCATATTGGCGAGAAATTCACTTTTCGCCAGGCTGGCCGCTTTGGCCATCTCAACCGATTGGCGGGATGAGGCTTCCGCTTCTTTGTATTCCGTAATGTCCTGCAGGGTGCCGATCGCCCGTTGTACTTCGCCTTTAAGGCCTTGTTGCACGATCTGGCCCTGCAGCGATACCCAACCGTACCGCTCGTCTGCGCGCTGCACTTTCACTTCGCAGGCGAAAATCGGCAAGATAGCCTGGTTCGCCTGAAGGATACACTGAGTGAAATGCGCCAGATCGTCGGCCGGAAAGGCCTGCGCCCACAGTGAGCCGGAAAGCGTCGAATGCGTGCGAGGAATTTCCAGCAATAGCAGTAACGCGTCGTTGACCTGCAATTCGTCGGTCGCCAAATCCCACTCCCAAATGCCGATGCGCGAGGTTTCCGCCGCCAGGATAAAATCGCTGTGCAGCCGCTGTTCGGCCTTGATGACGTCGGCATAGCGGCTGATATCGGTGTGGGAGCTGATCACGCCGCCTTCCGGCGTTCGCTGGTGCTGGATATACAGGGTGCGATCGGTTATCCGTCTCACCTCGTAATGGTCTGGCCGGCGGTAGTTGGCCAGTAAAGAAGCCGCCATGCGCTTTTGGGCTTCGTCATGCAGCGCCGGATAGCTGATATCGATCATCTTGCGCAAGACGTCGGCGAGCGTAAGCCCGACGCTCAGCCAAGGTTCCAGCCCCGGATAATAGTCGTTCACGCGCCGGTTCCAGTAGACCAACCGCTCTTCGGCGTCATAAATGGCCAGCGCGATAGGCGGTGCGTTGAGCGCGGAAAGCAGCGTCGGCTTGTTCATCCCGGTAGCCCCGACTGCGCGGCGGGATTGTGATGCAATTCGGCCTGACGCCGCATGAACTCGAGCCCCGGCGCCAGCACGATGGCCCACGCGGTCAGGATCTCTTCATCGCATTCAGGATCGAGGTCCCGCACGGTTTGCAGCACGGCTTTGCGCCACAGCGCATAAATCGACGGCGGCAGGTTGAGGCCCTGCGGGCTGCCTTCCTGCGTTACCTGTACCAGGTAATCCGCCACGATATGCGTGTTGGCGACCGAGAGCATGTAGAAAAAGGTTTTATAGATGATTTTCTGCTTTTCCAGCCGCTGGGCGATGCTGCCCGGTGAATTGAGATCCTCGGTGCTGCCGATAAACAACGCGTAGAAATGGGCGAAGAACCGATCGCCTTTATCGCCCTGAGTGATGCGGCTGTAGCTGTTATTGAACAGCTCTTCATAGTTAATCCCCATGTCATTCTCCTTTCGCACTGGGGAGCGGATGACGCTCCTGCGGCAGACAGTGACGAGGCCAGTTGAAAACGTCTTGCATGCGAGCGCCGAGGTAGCCGTCGTTGAGCGGCGCCTGCAGCAGCGGGCCGCGATTCTGTTTGAACAACAGCGCCTCCAGCACGACGGTGTTGGTGGTGAGCGTGAAGGTGGTGTTATAGCCGCCGTTCGCTTCATAGCGGCCTTCGAACCAGCCGCGTTTGTCATCCTGATGCAGCCGCCCCAGTTGCATGAGCGCGTCGGTGTAGTGAGTATCCCACAGCACCCACAGACCGAAAATGGCGCGGGTCGAAAGCAGCGCCAGCTCGGGGGCGTAGCGGCCGTCGTCTGTGAGGGTATTCCAGGCGTAACCATTGGCGAACAGGCTGTCATATATCTCCCACGGCGCCGTGCTGCGTGAATATTGCGCCCGCGCAGTGAGGATTTTCTCCCGCTGCCAGCGCATTTCCTGCGCCTGGTAAAGACGTTGGGCTCGTTGCGCCATGCTGACGTCGGCCGCATCGCCGGCATTGGGCGCCGGCCATCCCATCTCGATCCCGGTCAGCAGATACGGCGTGCTTTCGATGCCGGCGGGGGTGCCGGTGAGGCGCGGATCGCGGGCCGTCACGGCGATGGGCTCACCATAGACGATTGCCGTTTTGAATGGCGCCATTCGGGGAGACGAGCGTTGAAACCCCCACAGGCGGAAAGCCGCGCTGTTGTAGTCGGCATAGCCGACGTCGCTGGCTGTGGCACTGCGCCAAGCGCCGTTTTGCTCTCGTCCGTCGAGCGGCTGACCGTCTTGGGTCAGCAGGTTGCAGAAGTTCCAGCGCAGCGCGATTCGTTCGAGAAAGGTGCGATATTCGGGAAAGCTTTGCGCCGTGAAACGCATGCCGGTGAGCAGACGGGCCATGCCTTGCGCTTCGCTGACGGCGCCGCCGTTCTGGCTGAACGCGCCGCTGGCGGCGTCATACAGCGCACCTGGCGCGCCAATGCGGGTTACCGGTAAACGATCGAGCGTCGTCAGCAGTGCCGCCAAACGGGCGTCGAATTCCCGTTGCGGGAGCAGGTTCAAACGCCGCGCGGCGGTCAGCGCGATCAGGCTGTCGCCAATGTTCCACAGCGAGACCACCGGATAACGATCTTTGCCGTTCACCAAACCGGAGCCGGGCTGCGTGTTGTTCTGCACGTAGCGCCAGGCGACGTCGGCCCATTGCCGTTGCTCTTCGGTCAACGCGCCGTGGCGAGGCTGTTGCCGCCAGCGCTCCCACAGGGCACCGGCGTTGTCGGGGCGCGCCATGACGCCCAGCAACACGACCAGCGCAAGGGCGATGACGACGGAGGCGATCAACGTTAGGGTTTTAAGCATGATGTCGCTACCGGGGGCAGTTTCACGGGCGCGTCATTTTGACACTGCGGGCATTTGCAGGCTTTGCAGGATGGCGCGTTGCGCAGTGCGACCCCCGTTTGTTGGCACCAGCTCTTCAGGTTAGCGTCAGGCGTGATAAAGGGGCGGTTAAACGGTGTGTTTTTGGTGTCAAACACGTTCACCAGCGTTTTATCCCACAGCGCCGGCGCGTATTTGCCGTCGCTCTGGTCATTGGTATTGAATTTCAACAGGCGCCCCTGTTTTTTAAACAGCAGGGCTTCGAGCATGATGCCATTGTTGTTGGCGGTGAATTCACGGATCGGGCCGGCGCCGTTTTCATACAACCCTTCATAGAAGCCTTTGTCTTTTTCGCCGGCATTCTCAATCACGTCGAGTAGCCGATCGGTATACGGAGATTGCCACAGGCTCCACATGCCGAGCGCCGCTTTGAGCGAGATGGCGGCGGTATCGGGCACATACTCGCCCTTATCCGTGATGGTGTTCCAGTCAAACCCGTCGGAATAGACGGTGTCGTACACGAAGTACGGCGCGCGGTCGAGCTGATGTTCGGAACGCGCCGTCAGGCGGCCGGTAATCTGGTAGCGATTCTCCTGCGCCTGATAGACGCGATTGGCGAAGTCTTGCATCCAGGGATGGCTGTGTTTAGCGAGGTCGGCGCTGCGATCGTCGCTGGTGTTCCAGCCCATCTCCAGCCCGTGCAGCACATAGGGTTCGGTGGCCACATAGTTATGCTGACTGGTGGTGCGCGGATCGCGTGAATCATAGGGCACCAGAACACAATAAATGTCCGCCAACTGGTAAGGCTCCGCGCGGGCGGCCTGGCAGGTGGAGAACCCCCACAGCTGGAAACCGCTGGCTGCGTACTCTTCATAACCCAGCCGGCCTTCTTGGACGTAAACCGGCTGTTTATTGGCATCCAGATTGGCGCCATACAGCGTGCCGCAGTCGTCGATGATATGACTGAAATCCCAACGCAGCACGACGTTATCGACGTCGTTGGCAAATTCGGGATAGCGCTCTTTGATGATTTTCAACCACAGCAGCATTCTGCCGATGTCGATGGATGAAAAGCCGATCTCGCCGGGCTTATTGAGGTAGTCGACCTTTTGCGCGGTGATGGTGTTGTACGCTTTGTTGGGCATCTGATTTTGGAACAGCGGCACGGTATTTAGCGTGGCGAGAAACTTGATCAGACGCTGATCGAACTGTTCCTTGTCGATGATGCCGAGTTCACGCGCGGCCGTCAGCGCGGCCAGGTAGGAGGCGCTATCCCACATAGTGGTCGAGGGATAGTTGTTGACGGCGTTGACCAAACCGGTCGCTGGTTGATAGTTGGTGACGAAATATTGCCAGGCCTTGACCGCCATCGCCTGTTCACGCGCCGTCAGGTCGCCGTGGCGCTGAGGGTAGGCGGCGGCGGGCAACTGGGTGTCGCCCTCGGCCGCGGGCGACATCAGCAGCAGTAGCAGGCAACCGCACAGCGCGCGCCTAACTAGCGTGATAAACGGCCTGGTGAAATAATGATGAGGCATAGTGGCTCCTTATAACTGATTACGGCCGTTGATCGTCGGCAAGATTCGCGGCGGGCGCGGAGGCGCAGTTTTGGCAAAACAGCGGACCTTGCGCGATGTAGACCAGGCTTTCCAATATCAGGGCATTGGTATTGGCGCCGATCACCCGACTCTGCTGCCCATTGGCGGCGATGATGCCGTCATACCAGCCGCGTCCCGGCTCGAACAGGACGCCGGCGCGCTGCCGCATTTCGTCACTCCACGACGTACGAAACAGCGCGTACCAACCGAATGCCGACTTGGTCGACAGCTGCAGCGCCGCCTCTTTGATTTCCGCACGCGACTTGTCGATCTGCGCCGGGAATCGACTGATGACCGCGTCGTCGATAAAACGCGGCAATTGCTCTTCATTGTCGGTATTCACATAGGCGTCACCGCCGCGGCTGCGATAGCGGCTTTCCTGTACTTTCATCACTCGCCAGCTGATTTCCGCCGACCGGATGTTGAACCCGACCTCCAGACCGGTCAGTAAATAGGGCATGGTAGTGACGACCGGGTGATCGACCTTGCCGATTTTGGCCTGGCTGTCGTAGGGAATACGCAGGCCGTCAATGCTGATGGTGCGGGCTGATGGCGGTTGGGTGCCGAGAACGATGCCGGCCAGAGGGCTGACGCGGCGCAGTCCGTGGGCGGCGTAAAGCTGGTAACCATAGCTGTCACGATTGCTTTGAGTGACGAGCAGCCATTTTTTTGCCGCCCGGAAATTCAGCGGCTGTCGCTGCTCCTGCTGCATGAACAGGGCGTCGAACTGCCAGGGGGCGATTAAACGGGCGATCGCGCCGGTCTGTTCCGGGTACAGCCAGGCGACGATATCCAGCGCCATCAACAGACGGCTGAGGTCGACGGCAGACCAATCGGATTGGCTCTCGTTTTGGCCCAGGCTATTCAGCCTGATAGGGCGCTGAGTATGGTAATACAGCGACGGCAACTGACCGTCGGCCAGCGGTAACGAAGACAACGCTGTCAAAACGGCATTCACGCGCGCATTCAGCTCGTCCTGCGTAATGATCCCGAGGCGTTGTGCGCTGATCGTCGCCATCAGATAACTGCCGGTGTCCCACATGGTGGTGTAAGGCTGGTTGTCGATGGCATTCGCCAGCCCGCTGGATTGGGTGTTGTTGACAAAATATTGCCAGGCGATGCGCGCCCAGACGGCCTCGTCGAAGGTCAGCGCACGTGGCGCGGGCAGCGTGGGGAAATCGGCGCTCAGCGTCAACTCGGCGCTTTCCGCCGGGGCGGGGGGCATCTTCATCTCAACATACACTACGACGCCGAAGGCCAGCAGGAAGCCAAGGATGACCGCAATATAGCTGCGCGCCTGCAACAGTGAGTGTTTCCACGCCATGTCTATCCGGCCTCCTGCTGTTCGGAAGGGGGCTCCGACTCAGGGCGCCACAGCGCGGCGAACACCATCGGCAACATGGCCATCACGTTTACGCCGCCCCAGAAGATATTGATCACATAGCCGGCCGGATCGTCCACCTTGCCGAGATACAGCTGCGCGCCGCCCCATAACAGCCCCAACAGCGTCAGGGCGATGATGGCCAACTGCGGTTTGACCAGCGTCAGAAAGTTGCCTTGCTGGCGCTCTTTGGGCGTAATTAATTACAAATTAAACAAACCATATGGCGCTGTCTTTTGAACCGATTCATCATGAGATAACCGAATGAATTTACAGCAAGTTAGTGAATCTTCTACGGCAACGCTTCACTATGTCGCCATTGGGAAACGTGATTTGCGTATCGACATGCTGCGCGGCATCGCGCTGGTGATGATGGTGGTGGCGCACGTAGAGGTGATGTCGGTTTTGAATGTTTTTACCTGGGAGCGGTTCGGTTTGACTACCGGCGCTGAAGGTTTTGTTATCTTGTCGGGTTTTATTCTTGGCAATATGAAACGGCGACAGTTACAAACTGAATCCATGTTGACGGTGGCCTATTCGTTGGTGCGGCGCGCGGCTAAACTATATATTGTTAATATCGTTATCATTATAAGTATTTTGCTGCTGCAAATGCTGGATTTTATCGATACCTTTGAAGTGACACATTTCGTTGACCGTTTTTCAGGGGCGGTATATTCGATGTATCCGGTTAATGAACAAGTCAAAGAGGCTTGGTTCAACGAGATTATTTTTTTGCAGATAGGGCCACACCAGACGCAAATTCTGGGGCTCTATTTTTACCTGCTGTTGTTTAGCCCGCTGTTCCTCTGGCTATTGAATACGGGCAGGGGCGCAGGGCTGTTGGCACTGTCGCTCATCGCTTACGGCTATTACCAAATCAGCGGCATGCCGATGACTTCGGCGGAGTTCGAGTTCGCTTTTCCTTTCCTGGCGTGGCAATTGATCTACATACTTGGCCTGTGCTGCGGATGGTACAAAGAGGAGCTCGCGTCGTTGGCCCGCACTCAGGCAGGCAAGATTGCGCGCTATGGCATGGCGGCGGTGGCGCTGATAATGCTGTTCGTCGCGCAAAACCATACCAATCCCTTTATGCCGCCGGCGTTAATGCTGCACGTGATCCCGGCGGCGGAATTCAACTGGTTTTATCAGCATCTCGCCGCTAAGAATGCGCTGGGCCCTATGCGCATCCTGAATGATTTTTGCCTGATCGCTAGCGTCTATTGGCTGCTGACCGTCTGCTGGCGGCCCATCAACAAAGCCATCGGCTGGTTCCTGATCGTGCTGGGGCAAAACTCGCTGTATACCTTCATCATTCACGTCTATCTGGTACTGTTCATCAGCCAGTTTGTGACCTTCGATCTCTGGACGCAGCATTGGCTCTTTAACACGGCGGTGCATGTCGCCGGGCTGCTGGTGCTGTGGGTGATGGCGCGTTACGGCCTGTTGAAGAAGATTGTTCCCAACTAAACGAGCTCAACCAAATGGGGGAAGAAAGATCGTTTGTCAGCCTTTGATTTTGCTCACTATGATGAGGCATCTCTTTCTGATTGCTGAGTTTATGATGCGGATCTTTTGGCTATCGGTCATGCGTGTTAATGGCGTTACAGGGGCTGACGCTCGACATCGAGGCGCTAAAAAGGCGTATGCTGCAGATTGCCGGGCGGCAGACGGCGCTTAGCGCACGGGATCTCCCTTGCGTGGAAACGCCCTATGACTTTAAAGCCGATAATCTGATTTATGCTGGATAATCTTTCCGACTACGGATTAACACCGTAATGCGCTCAACGTTGCAGTGGTTTTTTGCGCCGTTGGCGAGGCTCTTATATATTTATTAGCATGCCTGAGGCAGGTTAGGCATGAAGCGGTGGCCGTACAGGCCGCTGCAAGCACGACAGTTAATCCGTTCGCCAAGAGGCTGCGAGACGGTGCTTTCGGTAGGGACAGCCGCCAAACGTTTTTACGGCGACCGAAGGCGGAGCAGCTACTCACAGGTCACGAGGACACTTACCATGCATAAGAGAACACTGGCGTCACTGCATTACGAAAACATGCCTTACGATGGGGTGCGCTTTCATATTTTGAAACGGGAGACGCCGGGCCATACGGCGTTGCTGAAGCTGGATGCGGGCAGCCGACAACCGGCGCGTTTTCATCCGGGATGGGTGAAACTGATGGTGCTGAGCGGTGAACTGAAGGTTGACGATCAGACGCTGCAACCTCATGAGATGTTAATCATTCCTGCCAATACCGCCTATACGGTAGAGGCGATAACGGAAGTGATTTGTCTGGCGATTTCCGAGCTGGACGGCGCCGAACTGGCCCGTTGACGTATTGACAAGAAGGGATAGCGGAGAGCCTAGGCGCTCTCCCTATCCCTTCAGCATTGAGCCGCCCCCCAGGCTAAGCTACCTGCTGATTAGGCATAAACCTCCTGATTCAATTCACCGCGCTTTCCCTTTCCATCACTTTCGGCCTCCGTCGCCCCCGCAACGTTGCCGCCATTGTGCAGCGCATGCACAATGTCATCGCCCCGTTACCACGCAGAACGATGAAATGTGGGTGTCATAGTGAGTTTATTCGCATAAGGCCCTGGTGTGGCTTGCGAGAACGTCACTATATGGAGGATCATGCGGCCTCTCTATCAAATAAAAGACATTCGCGTTATCAAAAGGGACAAACGACCATGGGATTCGAAGTCGACAACGCCGAAACGAAACGCATCAACCTCAGCAGCCACGAGAATTCCTCGTTCGAGGTGACAGGGCTGGTGAAACACTATCCGGCAGGCTTTGTCGTTCCTTTCCACTCGCATAAACGTTGCCATTTGCTCTATTCGCAACAGGGAGTGATGGCGGTCGAAGCGGGCAGCGGGCGTTGGATCGTGCCGCCAACCACCGCGGTCTGGCTGCGGCCGGGGGTAGAGCATCAGCTGGTCATGCAAAGCAATATCTGCGTTTACGGGATTTTTGTCGATGAATTCACCGCCGCGCGATTGCCGTTGCGCGACGGTGTTTTGCAGGTGTCACCGCTGCTGCGGGAGCTGATCGCCCAACTGGCGACGCTGGCACCCGAGGGCGAGGAAACCAAACGCCACGCGCTGCTCAGAGCGCTGTTCCTCGAGGAACTGAGCCTGCAACCGCAGCTGGCGCTGCATCTCCCTTGGCCGATGGAAGCGAGAATGGCCGACATTTGCCGGCAGTTGGTCATCACGCCTGCCGACGATCGCGGCATTGAGATCTGGGCGGATTCACTGTCGATCAGCGCGAAAACCTTCCAGCGTCACTTTACTCAACAAACCGGCATCACCTTTGGCCAGTGGAAACAGCGTCTGCGGCTGCTATCGTCCATTACGCTGCTGTTGGCCGGCCACTCCATCATACACGCCGCTTTCGAAAGCGGTTATGAGAGCCACAGCGCCTATTCGGTGGCGTTTAAAAAACTGTTTGGCGTTTCGCCTTCGCGCTTTACGCTATAGCCGTATTGCAGAGCGAGCTTCTCCTATAGATTGAAGCAACCTAATGACGTATAAAGCAAAGCAGTCAACCTCCGAGGCCGCTTCCCGTGATAAAAATTGTCGTGTATCTGATTATCGCCGTGACGATCGCCATTATTGCGGCAAGAGTCATCTTTCGTTTGCCGGATATTTCGCAGCGTCTGCCGCAGGCGGCATTGCCGGCGGATCCTGCCGCGCTATTGCCGGCGCGGGCCGCCGAACAGATGGCGGCGCATCCCGGCCTGAGCGGCGTGGTGCCGCTGGTCAGCGGCCACGATGCGTTCGCCAGCCGCCTGGCGTTGGCGCGGATGGCGGAAAGGTCGATCGATGCCCAGTACTATATCTGGCATAACGACACCTCCGGGCAGATCCTGCTGAAAACCCTGTATGACGCGGCCCAACGCGGCGTGCGTGTGCGGCTGCTGCTGGACGATAACGGCGTCGCCATGGATGAAACGCTGGCGGCGCTGAACGCGCAGAAAAACGTCGAGATCCGTCTGTTCAACCCGTCTACCGTGCGTACACCGAAGCTGGCCGGTTACGCCTTCGACTTTATGCGCATGAATCGACGCATGCATAACAAGTCCTACATCGTCGACGGCGCCGTGGCGATCATCGGCGGCCGCAACATTGGCGATGAGTATTTCCAGGTCGGCGACGAGAACTATTTCCTCGATCTCGACGTGTTGAGCGTCGGCAGCGTGGTGGCGGAGACCGCTGATGTCTTCGATCGCTACTGGAACAGCGCCTCGGTATTCGGCGTTGAGCAAATTATCCGGGGCCAGGGCAACCTCTCGGCATTCCTGACGCAGGCTGCCGCAACCGAAACCAGCGAGCGCGCCCGTAAATTGGCGGTGCAGCTGGAAACCAGTGCGGTGCGCTTTCGCGATGGCGCCGTGCAGCCGGAATTCACCCAGGTAGAGCTGGTAGCCGACGATCCGGCGAAGGGATTGGGCAAAGCGTCGCGCGATCGTTTGATGGTGACGCAGCTGGGCAAGATCATCGGCGGCGTCAGCCGGCAATTGGATCTGGTCTCCGCCTATTTCGTGCCGGGGCGGGAAGGGGCAACCTTCTTTGAATCGCTCGCCAAGCAGGGAAAATCCATCCGCGTGCTGACCAACGCGATGAACACCACCGACGTGCTGGTGGTCCACGCCGGCTACGCCAAATACCGGCGTGAGCTGCTGCAGGCGGGCGTCGAGCTGTTCGAGCTGAAGCTGCGCGCCGGGCAACCGACGGGGCGCAAGGAACTCAAGCCGCTGGGGCTGTCCGGTGCGGCGCTGCATGCCAAAACCTTCGCCATCGATGACAAACGGGTGTTTATCGGCTCGTTCAATTTCGATCCGCGCTCGGCGCACCTGAACTGCGAAATGGGATTCTTGATTGATAGCCCGACGTTGGCGGCCGACACCCGCCAACTGTTTGATGGCCCGCTCGAATACGCCGCCTATCGGCCGGTATTGACGCCCGAAGGCAAAATGGTGTGGAAAGAAGCCTTCGAAGACGGCCACACCGAGGTGCACCAGCAAGAACCCGGCGCCGGATGGGTAAAACGCATCGTTCTTACCGTGGCCGGCTGGCTGCCTATCGAGTGGATGCTGTAGCGCCGGCGAAGGCCGTCGCCACCTGGTGTAACAGCCGTTGCAAGGGAATCTCGCCCGCGATGATTGCGATGAGGCGTGCATCCTCAAACAGGGCGGCACGCTGTCCAGCCTTGGCGTCTATAGTGACGATATTCAATTGCCCGTAGAGGCGTTTGCCTATGGGCTTGGCGATCATACGATTCGTACGGCGCTGTGCCCAGGCGGCAAGGAGCGAATGCGCAGAATGATGAACGTCATCCAGCATGGCGGGTTGGATCTCACACCGTTCGTAACGCATCGTTTTCAGCTGGAGAATATCGCAGAGGCTTATCGTTTATTCTCGGAAAAGCATGATGGCGTGATTAAGTTGGCGATAACCCCGTAAGATTTTGGGGGGAAATAGGCGTGAGGCTTCCCATTTTCGTGACAATGTCACTATTGATGTTTGATGAGAGCGCATCGAGATAAAAAGAAAAAACTCTATAGAAGAGAAAGTGTTACCTCCAGA
Organism: Serratia sp. X3; assembly: GCF_014982455.1. Lineage (NCBI taxonomy): Bacteria > Pseudomonadati > Pseudomonadota > Gammaproteobacteria > Enterobacterales > Yersiniaceae > Serratia > Serratia sp. X3. The sequence goes on along the minus strand of NZ_JADCNB010000001.1, from coordinate 1,262,856 downwards.
GAGCCCATCGCCAGCGGTGGCGAGTACCGCTGGGAGCGCCATGGCAAACAGGCGGATTTTGCTCAGTAAAGTGGGCCAACCCTGGAATGAAGTACGCAGCGAAGCGATTAGTCGCTTGGATAAAGAAGCGCCTTGAGCACGGGATATTGCAGAAAGTGAAGCCGGCATTCACCGCAGAAGATGTGCCGGTGAGATACCGTTGTTGTACCTATACGTTCAACGGGGAACTCGTGCCCCGAAGTTTGCCAGATTTCACGTAGCGCGATCAAAAAGGAGGGCATTTTGACGCATTCTGCAGAGTTGTTTAGCCAAATCCAGACGCTTGAGGTTGAGCTGCATCAGCCAACGGTGCGCCGCGATCCGCAGCGCGTCGCGGCATTGCTGCATGAAGACTTTGAAGAGATTGCTCGCTCAGGTCTGCGTTATGACAAACGCCAGACCGTTGCGGCGCTGGAAATGGAAACTGAGCATCCGCAGATTGTTGCCGAAGGTTTTGCGCTGATGAAAATCAGTGAAGGCGCCGTGTTGCTGACGTATAAGAGTTTTCAACGCAACGCGCAGGGCAACGCCATTCGTTGCACAGCACGGTCGTCGATTTGGATGCTGACGGAAAAGACGGGTTGGCAGATGCGGTTTCATCAGGGCACACCGACCGAGGATTAAACTGAGGTGCTGAAACTGAACGGGCTGATGATGGGCTTAAACATAAAAAAGGATATCAGCCTGATAAGGCTTGAAGGTGAGGTGAGAAAGGACGGCCAGGCTAACCGCGGTGCGTACCCAATAATGAAATTTAACATAATATACATTATGCGCACCTATATGGTTCTACGTGGATTCTGGCGTCCTGGCTTGATCATGGGTTTTCTCCTGTGGCCAACCATTCCAGCGTCCGTTGCTTATGTCGTTGAACGAATTCGTTTTTCAACTGGTCTTCAGCCGTCGAGCTTTCGCTGCAGGCTTCATTACCATTGCCGCCTATTGCTGAGCGACACCATGATGTTTGCGCAAACATCTGAGGCGTGCGCTTGCCGCTTCCCAGGATTTCGGCACTTGGCGTTCCAACGCCGCTTAACCACCCAGCAAAATTATCAATCGTTGGTTTGACCGCCAGCAGCTCTGCCGACGTGATGGACTGCCGTTAACACGCCAGCCAATATCTCGCGAAGTTTCAGCTTTATCACGTTCCACCCACTGAGGATCATAGATAAATGCGTTCTGCCATTAATGATGACCGGGCATGCTTATGTCGATGCATCTCTGGGGATGTTGAGGCGAAATCCCCCCGCTTTTTTGATCGCGCTACGTGAAATCTGATAAAACATGGCTACTGCGATACTGCAGATTTCACCAAAACGCGCCATAAAAATGAACAACTTCTGCCTGCCAAATGCGTACTGGCGTTCGTCTTCACCGTTTCCGGCAGCCTTCATGACGTTGGCTATACTGAATAGGAACATTCTTCCACACTCCAGGACATCCCCATGTTTGACCATGTGAAATTTGGCGTCAGCGACTTTGCTCTGAGCAAAGCGTTTTTCCTTAATGCGCTGGCGCCGCTGGGCGTAAAGATCGTTGCCGAAGGTGAACCCGATTATGGCGTTGAGCTGTGTCCCGATCGGGGTAACGTGTCATTATGCCTGTTTCAGACCGATGAAAAACCGGCGCATCTGCACCTGGCATTTGCCGCAAGCAGCCGTGAACAGGTCGATGCGTTCTATCACGCCGCGTTAAGCGCCGGCGGCAAAGACAATGGCGCGCCCGGTTTACGCCCCAATTATCATGCCCACTACTATGCGGCATTTGTGATTGGTCCGGATGGCCACAATATCGAGGCGGTTTGCCACAACGCGATAGACTAGTTTTTTCTTTTAAAACAGATAATTATAAATAAAGACTATGAATTTAACATAACGTTATTGTGACGACATCACTATTAGTTACCCCGTCACGTCAATCCACTCCGCTCCCGTGATGCCGGCCAGCCGCTGTGGCGCAATTCTCACGCCAGAGTTATCGCTGCCGCCTGCCGGAAGCACTTCATCGAAAGCGCGCAGGCTATGATCGCAGTAGATCCTCACCGCCTCCGGTGCGGCAAAGGGACAAACGCCGCCGGGCGGATAGCCGGTTAATGCTTCAACCTCTTCCGCCGGCAGCATTCGCGCCTTCACGCCGAAGAATTGCTTATACTTCTTGTTGTCGATTCTGGCAGTGCCCGCCATCACCAGCAGCACCACATCGCCGTTAACGCGAAACGAAAGCGTCTTGGCGATCTGCCCGCTCTCCACGCCAAAGGCTTCTGCCGCCAGCGCCACCGTTGCGGTGTTCTTTGCCAGCACCGTTACCGTCGTCTCCGGTGCGTGATCGGCCAGAAAACGCTGAACGCGTTCTATGCTCATGCCCTGCCTCCTGATATTGCTAAACCATTGATAATGCCGAAGTGATGGTTTCGGTTTTAACATCGCATGCTAAAAATGAGAATCAAAATTGTTCAAATCGCTGGATCTGAACAAAGCTTTAAGGGGCCAATGGCCTTTTTACCCATCATTTTTCATGGAGATGCCTGCATGACCACGCAAACGACAGCAAGGCCCTCAGCGGCCGCAGTGGCCGTCTATGAATGGCTCAACCCGATACCTTACGGATTTTTCACCGCGGCGCTGATTTTCGACATCATTTATGCCTGTACCGCTAATATTCAGTGGGTCAATGGCGCAAGTTGGCTAATTGCCATCGGGCTGATTTTTGCCATCATTCCCCGCCTGATTAACCTGGTACAGGTATGGTTCGGCAGCGCTCGGCTGCGGGGATCGTCGGTCAAACTCCATTTCTGGCTGAATTTGCTGGCCATCGTTCTCGCCATTATCAACGCTTTCGTGCATAGCCGGGATGCGTATGCCGTGGTGCCCCAAGGCCTGGTGCTGTCTGCGATCGTGGTCGCGCTGCTCAGCCTGGCGAACATTCTGCTGGCCCTTGGCGCCCGCGCAAAATAAGGAGGTTTTCATGAAGCTCTCATCTCTGGCGCTCACTCTTTCCGCCGTTTTGGCCTTGGCCGGCTGCGATAACAGCGCCGTCATTTCGCCAGAGCAACAAATGGGCCCGGACCCGACGTTGCCGGCGGCGCAGGACTTTCTGATGCCGCCGATGCAGGTGCCTAAGGGCGTTGGCTGGCAACAAGATCAGACGCCGAAAGTGGCGGAAGGCTTGAAAATCGATAAGGTGGCGGACGATTTGCTTCATCCGCGTCAGTTGCTCACGCTGCCCAATGGCGATGTGTTGGTCGTGGAGGCCAATGGGCCGGGCACCGAAGCGGTGAGCACGCCCAAGCAGCTGATCGCCGGCCTGGTGAAAGGCCAGTCCGGTAAAGGCGGCAAAGGGGGCAATCGCATCACCCTGCTGCGCCCAACCGCTGGCGGCAACTGGGAAAAGCACGTCTTCCTCGAGGGGCTCGATTCCCCGTTCGGCGTCCAGCTGATTGGCAATACGCTGTACGTGGCCAATACCGGCAATATCATGCAGTACACCTATCAGCCAGGCGAAACGCGCATCAGTGATGCGGGCAAAGAACTGGCCGATCTGCCGGACACTATCAACCATCACTGGACCAAGGCCCTGCTGGCCAGCCCGGACGGGAAAAAGCTGTATGTCGGCGTCGGTTCCAACAGCAACATCACCGAAAACGGCCTGGCCGTAGAGTACCGGCGCGCCGCCGTGCTGGAAGTGGACACCGCCTCCGGCGCCAGCCGCATCTTCGCCAGCGGCCTGCGCAACCCGACCGGGCTGCAGTGGGAGCCGCAAAGCGGCAAGCTGTGGGCGATTGTCAACGAGCGTGACGAAATCGGCGCCGATCTGGTGCCGGATTACCTGACCTCGGTGCAAGACGGCGGTTTCTACGGCTGGCCTTACAGCTATTTCGGCCAGCACGTCGATCGGCGGGTTCAGCCGCCGCGGCCGGACCTGGTGGCGAAAGCCATCAAGCCGGACTACGCGCTCAGCTCGCACGTCGCGCCGCTGGGGCTGCTGTTCTACACCGCGAGCGCTCTGCCGGCCGACTATCACGGCGGCGCTTTTATCAGCGAGCACGGCAGTTGGGATCGCTCGCCGCTGAACGGCTATCGGGTCAGCTATGTGGCGTTTGAGCAAGGCAAACCGGCCGGCAAGCTCAAGGCCGTGGTGACAGGTTTTGTCTCCGATGATGAGAAGGAACTCTATGGCGCTCCTGTGGGGCTGGCTGTCGACAAGACCGGCGCTTTGCTGGTTGCGGATGACGTCGGCAACACCGTCTGGCGCGTCAGCGCGAAGTAAGGTTACGGGTGGGTTCCAGTGAACTCGCCCGTGACATTGTCACTCACTCCTCTGCGCCAGCCAGATCGTCATAAAGCGGAATAATCGTGCTCGCCAGTTTTTCCGTCATTAATATTGTCCCCGTCACGGTATTGGCGTAAGAAAATAGCCTTTGGTCAGAATTAAAGCGCTTATCCGATAATATATTCATCAACAGAGCGTTGACCAGAAATAAAAGGTTTTAACATTTCGACATAAACCAGTACAATTCCCTTCCCTGTGTTAACCCTTTTTTAGGTTGATTGTGTCGTTAATTCAGCCCCCTGCATCACGTAACCGGGCCGCCGCCTGGTTAGGGATGTTCGCCATTCTGATGTTGTTCATTGCGCCGGTGGTCTCGCGATCCCTGGAGCATGCGCGCGCCGGAAGTGCTGAAACGACCGTCATGGCGGACTGCGGCATGGCGATGCCGATGCATCATGAGATGCATTCGCCGCCGGCCGTGCCGGAAAAGGCCGCAGCGCCGATGATGCAGCACGGCGGCGGCCACCACAACATGGCGATGATGATGGACGACAGCGCCTGCGGCTACTGCGTGCTGTTGCTGCACGCGCCGCTGCTGGACGTGAGCCACGCCCCGCTGTTCTGGTCTCAATCTCTGGCCTCGCGCCCGCCGCCGACTCATTATCTCGTTCCCCTGTTTGCCCACGTCGTTCATACCGAATTACAGCCGCGCGCGCCGCCCGTCTCTTTCCTCTGATTTAACAATACCCCATTGCCGTTTCTGTATTGCCGTTGATCGTTTCAACATGGCGGAATTAATACGCCCAATGGTTATGCATTGAGACGACATTATTAGCCCGGTTATTTCCACGTTGAGGGAATTAACCCCCGTATTTTCCGATGGTGATTTTCGCCAGGCATCCCCACGCCTGAATAAATCGCCGGAGAATAATGGAAAAAAGTTAGCTTAAGGAAAGATGATGTTTAAACCCGCTTATAAAAAGAACGCCGTCACCCGCGCAATCACCACCGCCATGCCGCTGTTCCTGCTGGCCGGCCACGCGGCGCAGGCGCATCAGCACCCTACCGACGCACAGGTTAATGATGGCGACGTGATCACCGTCACCGCACCGCTCTACTCTCCGCTGACCATCGTGACGTCACCGAAAACCCCGCGTCAGCCGGTGCCCGCCAGCGACGGTTCGGACTATCTGAAAACCATCCCCGGTTTTTCGCAGATCCGCAACGGTGGCACCAACGGCGATCCGGTATTTCGCGGCATGTTCGGTTCACGGCTGAAAATTCTCACTGACGGTTCGGAGATGCTCGGCGCCTGCCCATCGAGAATGGATGCGCCCACCTCTTACATCTCGCCGGAAAGCTTCGATCTGCTGACCATCACCAAAGGGCCGCAGACGGTGCTGTGGGGGCCGGGTTCGTCGGCGGGCACGGTGCGTTTCGAACGTGAACGTCCGCGCTTCGACAAGCCGGGCATCAAGGGCAACGCCAGCGTGCTGACCGGCTCCAATGGCCGCTGGGACGAGAATATCGACGCCAGCCTCGGCGCCGAGCAAGGCTATCTGCGGGTGATGGCCAACAAATCTCGTTCCAACGATTATCAGGACGGCACCAATACGCGCGTGCCGTCGCGCTGGGATAAATGGAACGGCGATCTGGCGCTCGGCTGGACGCCGGACAACGATACGCTGCTGGAAGTGACCATGGGCCGCGGCAACGGCGAAGCGCGCTATGCTGGCCGCAGCATGGACGGTTCGCAGTTCAAGCGCGAAAGCCTGGGCATGCGGGTGGAAAAATCCAACATCGGCGAGGTACTGGATAAGCTGGAAGCGCAGGTCTACTACAACTACGCCAACCACGTGATGGACAACGTGACCCTGCGCTCGCCGGGCAGCGGCGGCATGGGCGGCCACGGTGGGCATGGCGGCATGAGCATGGGGGGCCACGGCGGGCACATGATGTCTTCCGGCATGACGATGCAGCTCGATCGCCGCACCGTCGGCGGCCGCGTGATGGGCACCTGGCAGTGGCAGGACGTGAAGCTTGAAAGCGGCCTGGACACGCAGACCAATACCCACCGCAGCATGAGCCGCGGCAGCTGGGAAAAAGACGCCCAGTTCAACAGCTACGGCGCCTTCAGTGAGCTGACCTGGTCCACCAGCGAGCAGGATAAACTGATCGGCGGCGCGCGTCTCGATCGCACCCTGGTGGAGAACTTCCGCAGCGGCAGCGATGTTGAACGTTCAGACACCCTGCCGAGCGGCTTTATGCGTCTGGAGCATACGCTGGCCGAGCTGCCGCTGATGCTGTATGCCGGCGTCGGTTATACCGAGCGCTTCCCGGATTACTGGGAGCTGTTCTCGCCGAAGCTTGGCCCGAACGGCAGCAAGGATCCGTTCTCCAGCGTCAAGAGCGAGAAAACCACGCAGCTCGACATCGGCGCGCAGTACAATGGCAAACGCTTCAACGGCTGGGTCTCCGCGTATGTGGGCCGCGTCGATGATTTCATCCTGTTCAAATACGATCCGCACAATGCGCGTCTCAGCCAGGCCGATAACGTCAACGCCAACATCATGGGCGGCGAAATGGGCATGGGATATCAACTGAGCGAACACTGGAAAACCGATGCCAGCCTGGCTTACTCCTGGGGGAAAAACACCAGCGACGGTCGCCCGCTGCCGCAGATCCCGCCGCTGGAGGCACGCTTGGGGCTGACCTATGAGTACGGCGACTGGAGCGGCACCGGCCTGTGGCGTCTGGTCAGCAGCCAGCACCGCGTGGCGATCAACGAAGGCAACGTGGTAGGCAAAGACTTTGCCGAAAGCGCCGGCTTCGGCGTGCTCTCCGCCAACGCCGCCTACAAGGTGAATAAAAACGTCAAGCTGAGCGCCGGTCTGGATAATATCCTGAACAAGACCTACAGCGAGCACCTCAACCTGGCGGGCAACAGCGCCTTCGGCTATTCGGCCAACAGCGCGGTGAATGAACCGGGCCGCACCCTGTGGGCCAAGGTTAACGTCACCTTCTAAGCCATCCACCGGGCGATGGGCAACCGTCGCCCGGTTACGCGATATGCGATCCGGTTCTTAGGATATGAGTTTTAAGTTTTTCCCATTCGGTTTAGCGGCGATTACTATCACCCTCAACGTAATCAACGATCCGGAGGGAATATGCAAAAGCTCACTCGTTTTCTGGCCCTGCTCGGCGAGCTGATGATCGAAAAAGCCGAAGACACCGCGCCGCAGGCTGCTCAGCCTGACGATCGCGACGACGCGTTGCCACCGCGCCTCGAGCGTGGCGTTCCGCTGGCCGACCGCTTCCTGTTCATGTAATTTCCCGCGCTGTTTTTTGTCCCGCACGTTCCGGTATTTCATTACCGGACGCCTGCGTCTATCTTCTTTCATCAAAAAATGGGCTTTCGCGATTACGATCGTCTGCTGCAGGTGCCGCTCAGCGATGGCACGCCGGTCGACAGAATCAAAAAGCGCTTTTCCGTTTAATCAGCTGCCCCTGAAAGCGCATCTCGCGCCGGGGCAAGACGGTTTCGGCGTTCACATCAAGTAACCGGATGCGCACTCCCTGGCGCATCCGGGGAGTCTCGTTAATTCAGAGCGGCGAGAAATGCCCGATAGTCCTGCGCGCTGCTGTCCAACTCGTGTTGCTGAACCTGCTCTGCCGTCCCGTCCGAAGCAGCTTCCTTGCCGTAAAAGGCAAAGAACGAAGCATAGTCGGCCCGCACATAATCGGCGGTCACTTCAAACGGCCGGAAGATTTCCTCCAGCGAGTAGCGATAACGCCCTTCACGCGCGTAATCTTCCGCGCGCACGCCCGCCGTGACCGCCAGCGCCAGTTTCTTGTTCTGCATCTTATAGCCGCTGCGGGAACCGTAGGCCCAGCCGTAGGTGAGCACGTCGTCCAGCCATTTTTTCAGCAGCGGCGGGCTGCTGAACCAGTAAATCGGGAACTGCAGCACGATGTTGTCATGCGCTTCAATCAACTGCTGTTCTTTGGCGACGTCTATCTGCCAGTCCGGATAGGCCTGATGCAGTTCGTGCACGGTATAGCGCTCCGGATAGCGGCGCAGTTCCTCCAGCCAACGTTTGTTGACCACCGAGTTCGCCATATCGGGATGGGTCACGACCACCAACGTTTTCATACTGATCTCTCCAGTCAGGTGTTTCGACGCATCTTAGGGTATGCTGACAGAATGTAAAATACGCACACTCACGACACATACTTACCCTGGAGAAAGTGTAAATGACCGCCGAATCCCACTGCAGCCCTACTGGCATCAGCCTTGAAGACACCGGCTATGGCTACACCCTGTCGGTGATCAACGGTAAATACAAAATGATTATTCTCTACTGGCTGGCCTTGTATAAGCCGGTATTGCGGTTCAACGAACTGCAGCGCTGCATCGGCACCATTTCGTACAAGACGCTGAGCTCGACGTTGAAAGAGCTGGAAAAAGATCGGTTGGTGGTGAGGAAGGAGTATCCGCAGATCCCGCCCAAGGTGGAGTACAGCCTGTCCGAGCGCGGGCGTTCGCTGATCCCGGTGATCGACATGATGTGCGACTGGGGGGAGCGGCACCGGCCGGAATCGCCGGTGCCGTGAGGGGTTAGTTGTCCGCCGCCGCTGAGGTTGCCGGCGCGGGTTCATCGTGCTCAACCAGCGCGTCCGCCGGCCGGCACTGGCGCAGCGTGCGCACGCTGAAGGCCACCAGCACGCCGAGCACTGCGGCGAATGCGCCAAACGACAGCACGCTCATCAATGGGGTGAACACCCTGCCCAGTACGCCGAGCCCCAGCGCGCCAATCGAATCGCCGGTCACGTCCTGCGCGGTGCCGAGGCTGTTAACCCGCCCCAGCAGATGATCCGGCGTGTTGCTCTGGATCAGCATGAACTGCAAGAGCGAGGCGATGGCATTGGCGTAGCCGTAGCACACCAGCGCCAGCAGCGCCGGCGCCAGGTGGCTGAACAGCCCCAGTGACGCGATGGCGGTGAACGCGACGATAGCGGCGATCAGGATCAGCACGCCAGGGCGAGGGAAACGCCCCACCCAGCCGCTGGTCAGCGCGCCCAGCATCGCACCGAGCGGCACTGCGGAGTACATCAGGCCAATAGAGGACGCGCCGACGTGGTAAGCGTCCTGCGCCAGCGCCGGAAACAGTATCCTGACGGCGCCGACGATGCTCATCAACATCCCCAGCAACACCACCGAGCCGACCACCTTATTGCGCCAGACAAACTGGAAGCCGCTGGCGAGCGCTCGCAGCGGGTGTTCCGGCTCCTGCTGCTGCGGCAGCAGCGTCGGCAAGCGCACCAGCGGGACCAGGGTGCCCAGCGTCCCGGCCGCCGCGACGGCGAAAGCGAGACCGACGCCGCCGAACACGATGATGATCCCCCCCAGCGCCGGCGCCAGGATCGCGCCGATGCGCACCGTCACCATGCTCAAGGCCCCCGCCGCCGCCAGGTTTTCGCGCCCGACCAGCAGCGGGATCACCGCCATCAGCGCCGTCATGCCGAGCGCGCCGAAAAACCCGTCCCACGCCGCCAGCAGATAGAGCGCCCACAGCGACGGGGCCGGCGCGAAGGCGTTCAGACTCAGGGCGACAAAGCCCAGTCCGCAGGTGCCGCGCGCGAACAGGATCAGCTTGCGGCGATCGTAGCGATCGGCGAGCACCCCGCCCAACATCAGGCCGATAAACATGCCTGCGCCGTCCAGCGCCACCGCCACGCCCACCTGCAACGTGGAGCCGGTCATCGCCTGGATCTGAATCGGCACCCCCACCGCCAGCATGCCGAGTGAAAACACCGACAGCATGCGGGCGCAGAAAATCGCGCGAAAATGCGCATTGCTTCTCAGCAAACTGAAATCAAGAAAAAAAGAAGGTCTGGCCATAGTGTCCTGCATATCATGTTTTAGTACGGGCCGTGGCGCACGCCCGGCCCGGTTGCGTTATACCAACCCGTATTGCCGCGTCAGCAGCGAATGCAATAGCGGCCCGAGCGTCTCCAGCGAGACCGGCGACAGAATGTCCGCGTGCTCGCAGCCTTGGTGATGACAGATCAGCCGATCCAGATACGGCGCCCACACGGCGTTGATATCCATCAATGGCGGCAGCGTCCGGTCGGCGACAAACAGCGTTGCCGTGCCGTGGAAACGCCGGCTGCGCGCCTGAGACAGAAGGCGCACCGCGTCGCGATAGTTGGCGACGATGCTGTCGAACATCGCCGCCTTCTCCGCCATCAGCGCCGGATCGCCATGATCTTCCGCCATAAACTCGGCCTGTTCCTGCGCCACCTCCTTCTGCGCCTCTTCCTCGGTGGGGCCGGTCCAGTCCTGGCCTTCCGGCGGATAGGTATCCAGCATGCCGAGGAAAGCCACCTCTTCACCCTGCTGCTGCAGACGCGCGGCCATCGAATGCGCCAGCGTGCCGCCGAGCGAATAGCCCAGCAGGTAGTAAGGCCCCTGCGGCTGCAGGCGGCGCAGAGTGGCGAGATGACGATCGACCATCTGCTCAATGTCCTCACAGGTGGCGATGACGCCGTCCGGTCTTGGCGACTGCAGACCGATGATCGGGTAACTCCCCGGCAGATACCGGCTCAGCCCCGAGTACTGCCAGGCGAAACCGGAAGCCGGATGCAGGCAGAACAGCGCCGGGCCTTGGCCCGCCCGCAGCTGCAGGCACTCACCGACGCCGCGGCTCTCGGCCGAGTCGGCGGCCTGCGCGTCATCGAGCAGGTGCGCCATTTTCTCCAGACTGCGGGCGAACATGATCTGCCCAACGCTCAGCGGCCGGGTGACGCGCCGACGCAGCTCCGCCGCCAGGCGCATCGCCAGCAGCGAGTGGCCGCCCAACGCGAAGAAGTCGTCGTCGGCATACACCGTCTCGCGCCCCAGCAGTTCGCTGAACAGCGCCGCCAGCAGGCGCTCGCTGTCGCTATGCGGCACGCGGCCGCTCTGCGGGCTCAGCTGCGGCCGAGGCAACGCCTTGCGATCCAGCTTGCCGCTGGCGCTGAGCGGGAAGCTGTCGGTCATGACATAGCTGACCGGCATCATGTGCGCCGGCAAACGCGCCTCCAGCGCCTGATGCAGGACGGCGGTATCCAGCGTCACGCCCGGCTGGGCGATCAGCCAGGCAACCAACTGCCGCATATCGGCGCCGCCCAGCCCCGTCGCGCCCTCACCCAGTTCGATGGCGTGGACCGCCGCCTGCGCTACTCCCGGCTGCGCCAGCAGCGCCTGTTCGATTTCGCCCAGTTCGATGCGCTGGCCACGGATCTTCAGCTGATCGTCGCTGCGCCCCAAATACTCGACGCTGCCGTCTTCCAGCCAGCGGGCGATATCGCCGGTGCGATACATGCGCGCCCCGTTGCCGGCGGGATCGGCGACAAACCGCTGTGCCGTCAATCCCGGCCGATGCAGATAGCCGTCGGCCAGCTGAATGCCGCGCAGGTAGAGATCGCCGGCGCAGCCGACGGGCACCGGCCGCAGCATGGCGTCGAGAATGCTCAGTTGGGTGTTCCAGACCGGTTTGCCGATCGGCACGCCGGCGCCGCTCACCGCCGCCAATGCCTCGCCGGACGCCGGTTGATAGGTGACATCGACCGCCGCCTCCGTCGGGCCATACAGGTTATGCAGCGGCGCGGCGACCAACGCCTGGTAGCGGGATGCCAGTTCACACGACAACGCCTCACCGCTGCAGAACACGCGCTTCAGGCTGGCGGCGGCGCGCTGCGGCGCACGTTCGTTCAGCGCTTCAACCCAGATAGCCAACATGGACGGAACGAAATGCAGCGTGGTTACGCCATAGTCGTCGATCAACGTCGTCAGCGCCTGCGGATCGCGGTGCGCCTCCGGCGGCGCCATCACCAGACGCGCGCCGACCATCAGCGGCCAGAAGAACTCCCAGACGGAAACGTCGAAGCTGCACGGCGTTTTCTGCAATACCACGTCCTGCGCATCGAGCGGATACTCATGCTGCATCCAGAACAGACGGTTGACGATCGCCCGGTGGTTCACCACCACCCCTTTCGGCCGCCCGGTAGAGCCGGAGGTATACAGGACGTAGGCGGGATAATCGCCGTTCCCCGCCGGTGCGCGCTGCATCGGTTCGCGCCCGCTGTCGTCCAGCGCATCGAACCGCAACGTCGGCGCCAGCGCGGCAAAACGGGCATCCAGGGCGCTCTCGGTGATAATCAGCCGTGGCCTGGCGTCTGCCACCATGTAGGCCAGACGCTCATCCGGGTAACCGGTATCCAGCGGCAGCCAGGCGGCGCCGGTTTGCACAATCGCCGTCAGCGCCAGGCTGAGGCGCACGGAACGCGGCAACGCCACCGCGACGATATCGCCCGGTTGAATGCCCGCCGCCGTCAGCCGTTCGGCCAACAGCGCGGCCTGGCGCTGCATGTCACGGTAGCTGAGGCTGTGCCCGGTATCCTGCAATGCGATGCGTTCGGGCGTGCGCCGCGCTTGATCGGCGATCGCCTGATGCAAGGTGGTGTCCGCTACCGCCTGGGCGGTGCGGTTGACCGCCGCGATCAACGCCTGTTCCTGCGGGGTTTGCAATTGCCAGCGCGGCAACGGCAGATCCGGTTGCGCAATCCATTGTTGCAGCAGCGCCATCAGCCGCGCGGCGAAGCGTTCAGGCTGCGGCACCGAGTTGCGGTACTCCATCAGCAGACGCAGACGCTCGCCCGGCAGCACCAGCAACGTCAGCGGATAGTGGGTATAGCCTTTGTTGCGGATGGCGTCGCAGCGAAGGGAACCTGTGCCGCCGAGCAAGGCATCGTTGTCCGGGTAGTTCTCCACCACCAACAGCGTATCGAACAGCGTGCCCGCGCCGGCCAGGTGCTGGATCTCACCCAATCCCAAATCGTCGTGCTCCAGCAGTTCAATCTGCCGGTGTTGCAGAGCGGTCAGCTGTTCCGTCAACGGCCGGCCGTTTTCCAGCCGTACGCGTACCGGCAGCGTGTTGCTGAACAGGCCAACGTGCTCTTCCACACCGTCGATCTGGCCAAACCGCCCGGAAACCGGCGAGCCGAACACCACGTCCTGATGGCCGCAACAGCCGGCCAGCTGCAGCGCCCAGATGCCCTGCATCACGGTATTGAGCGTCAGCCCGCGTTCGCGGCACAGGGTCAGCAAACGCTGTTCCTCCGCCGGCGGCAGCGTCATTTCCAGCTCAAACACGCGGTCGTCCTGCGTCTCGCCAAACAGCAGCGTTGGCCGCACGTCCTGCAGCGTCTCGCGCCAGATGCGGCGCGAGGCGTCGGCATCCCGCGCGGCCAGGCGGCGCACGATATCGGCATAGTTCGAACGCAGCGGCGGCAACGCCGTTATCCCTTCACGCAATGCGAGCATCAGATCGTTGAGCACCACCGGCGTCGACCAGCCATCGACGATCAGGTGGTGGGCATTGAGGAACAGCGTGCAGCGTTCGCTCTCGCCGTGTTTGACCCACAGCGCATGCAGCATCGCGCCCGGCTGGTTAAACAGATCGCGCTGCAGCTCTTTCTGCTCCAGCTCATTCAGCGCCTGCATTTCTTGTTCGGCGGACAGCGGCGGCAGCCTGTGGCTGTCCAGTGGCCAATGGCTTTCCTGCGGTATCAGCTGCAGCGGTTCGCCTTCGCGGTTGAACCGGGCGGCCAGCTGCGGATGGCGGCGGATCACCGCATCCAGCGCCTGCTGGAGCCGTGGCGCATCCAGTTCGCCGCACAGGCTCAGGCGCGTCAGCGAGTTATAACTGCCGCCCTGCTGCGCCGTCTGGGCATGGAACAGCAGGCCGTGCTGCAAAGGCAACAGCGGTAGCGCATCGGCCAACGGCCCATACTCCCGCTCCCAGGCGCGCAGCGTTTCATCGTCGACGTTCGGTTGGGCGATCTCGGCCGCCGTCAACGTTGCCGCTGCGCGTTCGGGATGCCGTTCGGCAAACTCGCACAGCGCACGCACGGCCTGCTCGATGCCCCTATGCAACGCCTCGATGTCGCTCGCGCTGAAAATCCCCTCCAGCCAGCTCCAGTTGATCGCCAGACACGCGCCGTCGCGCCGCTCTTCGACAAAGATGTTCACTTCCAGCCCGTAACACAGCGCCTGCTGCGCATCCTGCGCCACGGCGAAGGCGTCGCGGAAACGGGTCCGGCTGCGCTGCGGTGTCCAGTGTCCCTCATCCTGGCCGAAGCGCCCGAGGTAGTTGAACAAAATCTCCGGCGCATTGCGCTGCGCCAGCGCGGCCAGTTCGTCACGCTGCGGATGCAAATAGCGCAGTTGACCATAGCCGATGCCGCGATCGGCCACCGCGCGCGTCACCCGTTTCACCGCGCGCACGGCCTCGTGGTGTTCGGCGTCATGCAGTTCGATGCACAGCGGGTACTCCGCCGTCAGCCAGCCGACGGTGCGCGCCAGATCGAGGCTATCGTCCAGTTCGGCGCGGCCGTGCGACTCCAGCGAAAAACGCAGTGAAGCGGCCTGGAAATGACGCCGGCAGGCCAGCGCCAGCGCGCACAGCATGATCTCTTCGACCTGAGCGCGGTATCCCTGCGGCAAGGCGCCCAGCAGCGCGGCGGTCAGCCGGCTGTCGAGCAGCGTACGCCGTTCGCTCACCGAAGCGAGACGATCGGTCTGCGGATCCAGCGCGCGTCGCCCCAAGCGCGGTACGCCGTCCGCCAGCATCTGCCGCCAGAACGGCAGTTCGGTTTCCCGGCGTTCGGCGTCGGCCCGTAAACGCGCGGACCACTCATAGAGTGAGGTTTCCTCCGGCGGCAGCGCGATCGGCTGCCCCTGCATGGCGCTGTCGGCCGCTTGCCGCAGTTCGTCGAGCAGGATGCGCCAGGAAACGCCGTCAACCACCAGGTGGTGGATCGCCAGCACCAGCCCGAGGCTCTGCCCGTCACGCTGCAACAAGATGGCCTGCATCATGCTGCCCTCGGCCGGATTGAGGCGCGCCAGCGCGGCATCAAACGCCTGTTCCGCCGCGGTTTCCAGATCGCCGGATACGGGATGAGGCTGCATCAATTCACCGGCGGCGGCGGTTTCAACCACCAACTGGCCGTCGTGGATCCGCGCGCCCAGCGCCGGGTGTGCCGTACGCAGCTGTTCCAACGCATCACGCAGCTGTGCCGGTTGCAATTCGGCAGGCACGCGCAGGAAAACGCCGTGCGCGAAGCGACGATGCATGTCGCCCGTCTCGGCAAACCAGTGCAGGATCGGCAGCCCGTCGATCGGGCCTTGCTGCACGCTGCGCGCGGCCTGAGATCCAACGGCCAGCGGCTGCATCGCCTGCGCCATGCGCGCGGGGGTGTGCAGCGCGAAGATCTCACGCGGCCGCAGCAGATACCCGTTGCGCCGCAGGGCGGTGCCCAGCCCCATCGCCGAGATGCTGTCGCCGCCGAGCGCGAAGAAATCGTCGTCGGCGCCGACGCGCTCCATCCCCAACAGCTGCGCCATGGCGCGGCAAATCAGCCTTTCCTGTTCGGTGGCCGGCTCGCGCAGGCTTTGCGCCAGCGTCTCCTGCGGTTTGGGCAGCGCCTGACGGTCAATCTTGCCGTTAACGTTAAGCGGCAGCTCCGGCATCACCACCAGGATCGCCGGCACCATGTAATCCGGCAGACGCTGCGCCAACTGCGCCAGCAGTTCGTTTTGCAGCGCGGGTGAGGCGCGCCGCGCGTCATCCTGCACCGAGCAGTAACCGATCAGGCGATAGGTGGCGCCGATCCGCTCGGCGATCACCACCGCCCGCCCCACGTCCGGCAAGGCAGCCAGTGCGCTCTCCACTTCACCCAGTTCGACGCGGAAGCCGCGCACTTTGATTTGGTGATCGGTACGGCCAATGAACACCAGCTGGCCGTCCGCGCTCCAACGCATCAGATCGCCGCTGCGGTACATCACCTCGCCGTCGACGAACGGATTGGCGACAAAGCGCGTCGCCGTCAGATCCGGGCGGCGCAGGTAACCGCGCGCGATGCCCTTGCCTGAAATGTACAGTTCCCCCGCCGCGCCGATCGGCACCGGCTGCAGGCGACTGTCGAGCAGCCAGACTTCGGTATTGGCCAGAGGGCGCCCGATCACCGGCTGGTCTGCGGCCGTGACCGGCGCGCCGAGGGTATCGACGGTGTATTCGGACGGGCCGTAATAGTTATGGATCTCGACTTCCGGATGCTGCCGCATAAGGTTCCACAGCGTCGGCGTCGCCGCCTCGCCGCCGATCATCACAAACGCCGGCAGCGGGAACTGTCCCTTCAGCAGGCCGCAATCCACCAACTGCGAGAGGAACGACGGCGTGATGTCCAGCAGATCGATCGGGGTCTGTTGGGTTTGTTCGAGCAGCGCCCAGGGGTCGCGGCGCAGCTCTTCATCGAAGATAACCAGTTCGCTGCCCATCATCATGCAGAACAGCGGCTCCCAGGAGGAGTCGAAAGAGAACGAAGCGGTATGCCCGGCGCGCAGACGCCGCCCGCGGCGAGCCTGGAATTTTTCAATCGCCGGGCCGAACAGCGAGGCCTGATGCGACAAGAACAGGTTCAGCAGCCCGCGGTGCGTGGACATCACGCCCTTGGGTTTGCCGGTTGAACCGGAGGTGTAAATCATGTAGGCGAGATGCGCTTCATTCAGCGGCGCACGCCGCTCTTCGTCCGATATCGGCGTGGCTTCGGCGGCCGCGCAGCGCGCCAGGCACGATGCGTCGTCCAGGCACAATACCTGCGGCAGATCCGGCATGTTGGCCCGCGTGGCGCTGTGGGTCAGCAGCATCACCGGCCGCGCGTCGTCGCACATCAGCGCCAGACGTTCACGCGGATAATCCAGATCGAGCGGCATGTAGGCCGCGCCGCTGGCCAACACGCCAAACAGCGCGACCAGCGTGTCCACCGAGCGCGGAATGCCGATGGCGACCACGTCTTCGGCGCCGATGCCGCTTTCGATCAGCACGCGCCCCAGTTGCATCACCCGTTCACTGAGTTGACGGTAGCTGAGGCGCACATCGCCGCAGGTCACCGCCAACGCCTCGGGCTGTCGCTCAACCTGACGCTGGAAAGCGTCCATGATCGACACCATGCCCGCCGGCGGCGTCAGCTCAGCGCCGCGCCCCCAGGTCGCGAGTTGGCGCAGCTCCCCTTCGCTGACCAGCGCCAGTTGACCGTTCGGCTGATGCGGCCGCCGCGCCAGCTGCTGCAGCCAATGGCCGATGCGCTTTGCGTGACAGTGTAATGTACGCGGCGAGTATTTGGCCGGGTTGGCCACCAACGACAGCGTCAGCACGCCGCTTCGAAAACCGATCTCAAACTCGAGGTCGTCGACCGGCCCCATCGCCAGCGTATGGGTAACGGCCGCTTGACCGTCGAAGGACAAGGCGCTGTGGTAAACCTTAACGTTGACCACCGGGCCGTACAGCTCCTGATGGCCGCCGACCAGGCCGAGATCGCGTTTGATCTGCTCCGCCTCATAGCGTTGATGGCGGCGCACCTGTTTGATTTCCGCCGCGGTGGCCTGGCAGACGTCCGCCAGCGACATCTCCGGCGTCACGTTCAGCAGCAGCGGCAGTACGTTAACCACCGGGCCGACCGCCGCCAGCGCCTGCGAGCCCATGCGGCGCATGAAAGGAAAACCGATGGAGAACCGGGTTTCGCCGCTCATGCGCGCCAGATACATCGCCAGCGCCGCCGTGACGATATCGGCCGGTTGCAACGACTGCAGCGCCGCATCGCGCAGCGCTTCGTCAAACAGCGACTCCGGCAGCACCAGCGCCTGTTTGAGCGGGCGAGCGCCCGGTTCGACCTCGCGGTTTTCCGTCGCCAATGACAGCGGCGACGGCAGATCGCGCAGATGCTGCCGCCAGAATTCGGCCGCCCGCTGGCGTGCGGGCGACGTTTGCCATTGCTGAAACTCTTCCACCACCTTGCCGAACGGGGTAAACGGCGAGGCCGCCGGCGACAGCCCGTGGCGCAGCGCGCGGTAGATATCGGCGATCCGGCGGGTGATGGCCTCGAAGCTGAAGCCGTCCAGGGTCAGATGATGAAAGCGCTGGTACCAGAACCAGCGATCGGCGCTGATGCGGATCACCGCATGGCGATAGAGCGGGCGCTCGCCGTCCGCGGGCAGATCCTGTGCCAGATCGTCGTGCATCAGCGCCAGCGCCGCCTGCTCGGCGTCTGGCCGCGCGCTGAAGTCAAACCACTCCGGCGCCAGCACCCGCGCGGGATCCGCGTTCAGCGGTAAACGTTGCACCGGCTGGCCGTCCTGCGCCTCAAAGAAGCGCGCCTGAACCGTATCCGCTTCCGCCAGCCCCTGGCGAATCGCGCGCTCCAGCGCCGAACGATCGATATCGCCGTGCAGTTCGGTGTAGTGCGCCACGGCGAAGCTGTTGCGCCGCAGCGCGATTTGGTCGGCAATCCAGATCCCCGGTTGCGCCGCAACCAGCGGATAATCCCGATACTCGACCTGAGTATCGGGCAATGAAAGCGTTTCTGACATGGTGTCTGTCCTTTTCCTCAAACGGAATGTAGCGATGTGGCTGTGCGGCGATTAACGCGGCGCATCCGCCGCTTTCAACGACGCCGGCCGCATGTCCTGCCAGTGCGCTTCGATATAGTCGATACATTCACCGCGCGACGCCGGCCCCATCAACACGCGCCATCCCGGCGGCGTATCGGCAAACTGCGGCCACAGCGAATACTGCTGTTGCGCGTTGACCAACACGGAGAAACGGAGACTTTCGTCATCGAACGGGTTTTGTTGTTCCTGAGTCATTTGCCTTACCTGTCTGTCAAAATGTGGGATTACTTCATTGCGGAAAGCAGCCGGCGCACGCCGTCCACCAGACCGCCGCGCCAGCAGAGCGCGTCATGTCCGCCGGAATACACGCGGTAGTCGGCACGGTGCCCGGCCGCCGTCAGCGCCTGGTGCATCTGGCGATTGACGAATTCGATGTCCGCCTCCCGATCGCCGGCTTGCTGAATCACGGTGAGCGTCGGCGCGGTCGCGCCGCGCTGCCGAACCTGGCGTATCAACCAGCCTTCCTCCAATTCGTGGCGTTTTTCAAACTGGGTAACGAATTGCACCGTGGGCCACCAGAAGGAGCCGGACTGGCTCAGCACATGGCCGAAGCGCTCGGGCCAGTGCAGGCCGGCGTATAACGCCGCCAGCCCGCCGTAGCTCTGGCCGGCGACCACGGTGCGCGCCCCCTCTTCGCTGAACGGTTCGCGCCGCTGCGCCTGCGGCAGCAGTTCGTCGATCACCGCCTGCCAAAAGGCGGCGTTGCAAGGCAGCTCGTTTTCCCGGTGTTCGCCATCGATCGCATCGATCAGCAGCCAGCACGCGGGCGGCAGATGCCCTTTTGCGGTCTCGTTCTCAATCACCGGCAGCAATGCGTGCCTTTCGATCCAGTTCTGGCCGTCGAGCAGCAGCACCAGCGGGCGGTTCGCGTTGTCCGCCGCCTCGCCGCCGGCATACAGCCACACGCGCCGCCGGGTGCCCAGCCGTTCGCTGTGCCAGTGAAAAAGCTGGAGCCGCGCTTCATCCAACGGCCGATCGGCGGCCTGCCAGGCGCTTTGGTCGTCCGCGTCCGGCCCCTGAGCCAGGGAAACGGCGCGCGGGCGATAAGCCGGCCCCAGCGAGGTGCGATTCAGCGGATCGGCGATCGCTAACGGCAACAGCGATACCCACCAGGCGCGCTGCTGGCGATCGCGCAACGTTTCGTCGTCGCTGAAGACGGGAGGAAGATCCCGCGCCGTAATCGGGATCAGGCTGTAACTGCCGCGCCAGCGGCGATCGACAACGGCCGCGCCGTACCAAACGTCGGTGCCGGGGAGTCTTTTCAGGCTGCTGGGGGTCGTGCTGTGATGGTCGGTAATGCCGTTGATATCGGCATAGACCCGGCATATCGGCGAGTGCCGCTCGTCGCCGGCAGGATCGCGCCATAGCCAGGTCATTCTGACGTGCTGTTCATCGTGCGCGTCGACGACAGGCGTGCCATGAGCGGCAACCTTCTGCCACCATGCGGGTTGCCCCGCCGTCGCCTCACGCAGCCAGTGCGCCGCCAATCCCTCATGGCCGTGTTCTGGCCTCTTTTCCGGCAAAAACTCCATAGCGCCCCTTACATAACGTGCGTGACTTTTACAAAACCTGACAATCGTATTGATACTCATTATCATTTTCAATACTATTTGTCGGATTTTTGCCGTCGTGCAAACGCGACGTCTCCGCGTCGACGAGGGAAAGCGTATTCATCGGCATTGCGGGGTTTATCAGGGTGGCATTACACACAAAAGTAGGCATGCAGGAGAGATAATGAATATTAGAAACAAAGGGATAGAAAACGATAGCGCAGAGGCGATGTCCGCCAACCGGCTGTTGCTGGGGGCGACGCTGGCGCTACTGCCCTTCGCGCAAAACGCTTTTGCCGCGGCGGACGAGACGATGGTGGTGACCGCCGACGCGCAGAGCAGCGTGACCGCGCCCGTCAAAGGGATCGTCGCCAAAGAGAGCGCCGCCGGCACCAAAACCGCCGCCCCGCTGAGCAAAACCCCGCAGTCCATCTCGGTGGTGACGCGCGAGCAAATGAACGATCAGGAACCGGCGTCGGTCGCCGACGCCTTGAACTACACCAGCGGGGTGATCACCACCTATCGCGGCAATTCCAACCGCAATGACGAAGTGATCAGCCGCGGCTTCCGCTACGCGCCCAAGCTGCTCGACGGCCTGCACTTTGGCCTCTCGAGCCAAAACGGCGGCGCCGGGCAGATCGATCCCTGGTTGCTGGAGCGCGTGGAAATGGTGCACGGCCCAGCCGGCGTGCTTTACGGCCAGGTCAGCCCCGGCGGCGTGATGGTGATGACCAGC
Source organism: Serratia sp. X3 (assembly GCF_014982455.1). Classification (NCBI taxonomy): domain Bacteria; kingdom Pseudomonadati; phylum Pseudomonadota; class Gammaproteobacteria; order Enterobacterales; family Yersiniaceae; genus Serratia; species Serratia sp. X3. The sequence goes on along the minus strand of NZ_JADCNB010000001.1, from coordinate 1,241,711 downwards.
AAACGCCCTACCGCCCAGAGCATTCACGAAGTTAAATTCAGCACCGGCAACCGTCATCTGGCGGAAACGGCGTTCGACTTCGGCGGCAAACTCAACGACGACAACACCCTGTTCTATCGCCTGAACGGTATCGCCAGAACCGAACATGAGTTTGTCAAAGACAGCAAGCAGCAACGGGTGGCCATTGCCCCGGCCTTCACCTGGCTGCCGAACGAAGACACCAGCTTTACGCTGCTGACCAGCTATCAGAACGATCCGAAAGCCGGATCGCGCAACTTCCTGCCGCGCGCCGGCACGCTGTTCCCGACCAGCGCGGGCTATGTGCCCTATGACTTCAACATCAGCGAACCCAGCTTCAACAAGTCGCGGCGCGAGCAGGCGTCGATTGGCTACAGCCTCGAGCATAACTTCAGCGATGCGCTGTCGTTTACCCAGAACCTGCGCTTCACCCACCGTGATGAGGACTATAAATATCTGGTTTATAACGTAAACTCGAAGGTCAACGACCACACCGTCACCCGCATGGCGCAGCATGAAACGCAGATGACCAACGAGTTTGGCGTGGATAACCAGCTGAAGGGCCTGTTCGATACCGGCGAGGTGAAACACACGGTGCTGGGCGGATTGGATTACCGCTACAGCCATATCGATTCGAAGATGTATCGCGATCGCGGCAACGATTACCCGATCGACTGGGCCAACCCGGTTCGCTCCAGCATCGATGGCAGCACGCTGGCGCTTGCTTCCAGCGATTTGAAGACGCTGAATCAGATCGGGGTGTATCTGCAGGACCAGCTGGAGTGGAATAACTGGAACCTGCTGCTGTCCGGCCGTCAGGACTGGTCGCAGGTCAACACCCGCGATCGCACCAGCGGCGGCAAAGAGCAGACCTACAATGATGCCCAGTTCACCGGCCGTGCGGGCCTGCTCTACGCCTTCGACAACGGCATTTCGCCGTACGTCAGCTACAGCACCTCATTCGATCCTAACCTGTATCCGAGCGCGCCGGGGGCAGACCCGCTCAAGCCGACCACCGGCAAACAAACCGAGGTGGGCGTGAAGTACCAGATCCCGGGCGGCAACACCCTGCTGACCCTTTCCTGGTTCGATATCACCCAGCGCAATGTGGCGTCCTATAACCGACTCACCTCCGCCTACGAGCAGATCGGTGAGGTGAAATCCAAAGGGATTGAGGCGGAAGTGCACGCTCAGCCGACGCCGGAGATCAAGCTGATCGCCGCCTACACCTACACCGACGTAGTGACCAAAGACTCTAACGCGGCGGACGAAATCGGCCACAGCCCGGCGGGCATTCCGCGCCACGCGGCGTCCGCCTGGGGCAGCTACAGCTTCCTGAGCGGCGCGCTCAACGGCCTGACCGTCGGCAGCGGCGTGCGTTACATCGGCGATGCGCCGGCCGACGCCATCGGCCAGTACGATGTGCCGCACTACACGCTGTACGACGCCATGGTGAAATATGATCTCGGCCAGGCCTCGCCGGCGCTGCGCGGTGCGGCGCTGCAGCTCAACGTGCAGAACCTGACGGACAAGAAATACGTTTCATCCTGCAGCGGCGAGTACGCCTGCTTCTACGGCAGCGGCCGCAGCGTCATCGCTTCGGTGAACTACCGCTGGTAACGAAAATGGGCGGCCAGCGTCGTAATGCGTGTCAGTTAGCGTTTTTCTGAAGGTATTGGTGACGTATTTCGGTCGATAAATGTGAGATGCACCATGAAACTCATGCGCCTCGACCGAGCAAGGGACCGTAGGCGCGGTCCCTTGCAACCCGCGCCTTTGCCCTATCAGACGGTTCAGCCCATCCCTGGGCCTCGCCCCTTCGGGGCCGCTGCAAGCAGCGTTCAAATCTGCTCCAGGCAGATTTGTCCTCCCTCCGCCATAGCGCATTGAGGCCGGCTGCGACAGGCGTCCCTGCCTGTCTCACCTGAAACCGCCGTCCGTGGCGGTTTCGCCTAATGCGCTATGCCTACGTTCGGCGTCTTCAAGGGCGTCCAATACCGTGCTCATCTCCGATTTCTCTTCTCTGCCATAACCTCATAAGGGACAGGTTGCCCGGTAGCTGCCAGCTCTGGTGTTGACCTTAGGCGCGCATCACTGGCTGCCGAGCAAGACGGCATTGTCAGGGGCAACCGGCCAGGGAAGGCCGGTTGAGGCGAGACTAACAGGGACGTTTGTCGCAGCCGACCCGCCCGACAATGCAGACGCGGCGAGGGTATCCGCATAGCGGACAGACGGTGTTAAGCGAAGGCGCGGGTGGAGGGGCCGCGCCTTCGGCCCCTCCAATTGCCGTTCTATTGTGGTAACAGAGAAATTCGGGGTATTTACGGCAATTTTTCCTGCACGGCGCTGACAGAGACCGGATAAAAAATGCCAGTCAGGTTTACGGCCAGCGCCGCTCCTTTCTTCCACCTTTCCCGCCGCGTTTACTCTTGCTTCAATTCCCGCAGATGCTTGTACACCGTAGCGCGCCCCATCGACAGCACGTTGGCGATATAGTCCGCCGCGCTTTTGGCCTTGAACGCCCCCTGATGATAGAGATCGCTGACCAGCCGCCGTTTCTGTTCGCGGCTCAGCGCGCCGAGCGCCGCGTTCTCGCGCCGCAGCCAGTCATGCAGAAAGGTATTGATCTTCTCTTGCCAGTCGTCTTTGAACAGCTGTTGTGGCTGCGGCTGCAATCGCGTGACCGACAGGAACATATCCAGCGCGTTGCGGGCGTCCTCGAACATCGCGGTGCTCAGGTTGATGCACAGCAGATAGCTGGGGTTGCCCTGCTCGTCGCGCGCGGCTATGCTCACCGAGCGCATCTTTTTACCGTCCCAGTTCAGCTTCTCGTAGGGGCCGGTCACGTTGGCGCCGCCATCAAACGTGAAATCTTCCAGCCCCGCGTCGTCGCCCGGTTTGCGCTTCGACAGGTTGTTCGCCAGGTAGGCTATCTTGTTGGCGGCCAAATCGTGGATCACCACTTCCGCATTCGGGAAAAACAGGGCCGCGATGCCGTCGGCGACCGACCGCAACAGTTCAAGTTGAGAAGAAGAATTCGCCACGCTGGGGTGTCTCCGTATAGCCCGGTTTGGTTTGTTGTTCAGCCGCTTAGCATACCGCAGTTGCCGCCGCTTGCCGAGCGGATGGCGTTGGTTCCCCCTTCACCGCCGGCTGCGCCGCAAGTGACCTTTTATCCCGACGGGGGCATGATTGGCCATTGCCGGTCGCCTGCGAAATAACGCCCGCCCCTTCAAAGATGAAACGGAAATAGGTTAACCACGCCGTTCACCTACCGTTTTTTATTTAAAAACCGCTCCCTTGCCAATGGCATTAATAACCACATCACTGTTATTGAATTATTGCTTCAGTTCGTTGGAAAGTTGATTAGCAAACTCCCTTATGCAAGAAAAATCTCATACAAATCATCATGTTTTACATAGAGCAAAGCGCTGATTCAGATTATTCCTAATTTTTTATTTCAGACATCAGGAATAAATTTAACCTGCAGTACTGCAATAAGGATGCAGCTTAATTTGAGTTGTATAAGCAATTTAATTTAAAGGACTTTTATTATGAATTATGAATCCAAGGCGGACTGTTCCGTCAACAGCTACATTATTGAAATTTCAAGTTTTAAACTGCCGGCCTCACTCAGCCCTGAAGCGTTTGCCGTATTGGACAAGCGCGTAGAAGAGGAATTTATCTCGAACCAGAACGGGTTTATTTCGCGTGACTCGGGCATCAGCGTAGACAATGAGCCTCGCTGGGTGAACATTGTAAAATGGGAGACGCTGTTGGATGCGGATGAAAACATCTACCAATTTACGCAAGCTTCCGCGCCGGCGTCCGTCAAAGAATATCTGGCGAGTATCGGCGCTGAACCGGTGGAATTACAACGCTATCAGCATACCGGCGCCTAATGCGTAGCGGATGGCCACGCCACCGCGGCGCGGTCTTCTTTAAACGCTGATTCGCCAAATCAGAACGGGTGGCCGGCCGCTCGCGGTCACCCGTCCGTTTCAGGTGAACACGCTTTTCAGCCCACTCTTCTGCCGCAATACAGTAAAACAGCCCCGAATCATGCTTCTCGCTGCCCAGGCAAAACGCGGCGGCAGACGGCGTTTTAACAGGATTTTAACGCTGCCGAGGGGAAACGCCATTGTCAACATAGCAGTTAAATAAAATGAAACTTTTTGATCACATTCAAGCTTCTGAAAAATAGATACAAAGGGTTTTTATGCGTTTTATATGCATAAAGTATGCATGTGCCCGCTAACGCCCGGCGAAAAGTAATTAACTATTCATTTACCGCCCTGCAGGCGGCGAAAAACCGTCCGCTGGCCCGATGAGCGGGGGGCTAACAACCGGCATAATTAGTGGTAAATTTAGCGGCGCAAAGTGTTATGCGCTTGCTAATCCACGGTTAAACGAAATAAATACCTCTAAAATATAAAGGTTGGTTATGGAAAAGCTATCCTACGCTTCAGACAGCAGCACCACCGCTTGGGCTACATATCTGCAACAAATCGATCGCGTCGCCCCTTACCTCGGCGACCTCTCACGCTGGGTTGATACGCTGCGTCACCCTAAACGCGCTTTGATTGTTGATATCCCGCTGCAGATGGACGATGGCACCATCCGTCACTTCGAAGGCTTCCGCGTACAGCACAACCTGTCGCGCGGGCCGGGTAAAGGCGGTATCCGCTTCCACCCTGACGTCGATCTGAACGAAGTGATGGCCCTGTCCGCCTGGATGACCATCAAGTGCGCCGCGGTCAACCTGCCGTACGGCGGCGCCAAGGGCGGCATCCGCGTCGATCCGTTCAAACTGTCTGAAGGTGAACTGGAGCGACTGACCCGCCGCTACACCAGCGAAATCGGCTTCATCATCGGGCCACAGAAAGACATTCCTGCGCCGGACGTCGGCACCAACGCCAAAGTGATGGCCTGGATGATGGATACCTACTCCATGAACCACGGCACCACCATCACCGGCGTGGTCACCGGTAAGCCAATCCACCTCGGCGGCTCCCTGGGCCGTGAGAAAGCGACCGGCCGCGGCGTGTTCGTCACTGGCAGCGAAGTGGCCAAGCGTCTGGGCGTGCAGATCGAAGGCGCCAAAGTGGCGGTGCAAGGCTTCGGTAACGTGGGCAGCGAAGCGGCTCGCCTGTTCGTCGGCGTCGGCGCTCGCGTCGTCACCATCCAGGACCACTCCGCTACCCTGTTCAACGCCAACGGCATCGATCTGGCCGCGCTGACCGAATACCAGGCCAAGCACAAACAGATCGCCGGTTTCCCAGGCGCCAGCGAGATCGAAAGCGAAGCGTTCTGGTCGGTTGACATGGACATCCTGATCCCTGCGGCGCTGGAAGGCCAGATCACCCGTCAGCGCGCCGAAATCCTCAGCGCCAAGCTGGTGCTGGAAGGGGCTAACGGCCCAACCTTCCCAGAAGCGGACGACATTCTGCGTTCCCGTAACATCACCGTGGTTCCGGACGTTATCTGTAACGCCGGCGGCGTAACGGTCAGTTACTTCGAGTGGGTGCAGGACATGGCGAGCTACTTCTGGAGCGAGTCAGAGATCAACGAGCGTATGGACAAGATCATGACCGACGCGATGGTCCACGTCTGGAACAAGGCCGCCGAGAAAGAGTGCAGCCTGCGCACCGCCGCTTATATCGTGGCTTGTGAGCGCATCCTGACCGCACGTAAAGAGCGCGGCATCTACCCAGGTTGATGTCCGTTTCCCGGCCTGCTCCGGCAGGCCGGATTTTCCTCAGCGCAAACAGCGTTTCAACACCTTACCGGTACTGGTCATCGGCAAGCGTTCGACAAACTCGACGATACGCGGATACTTGAACGCCGCCAGCCTCTCCCGGCTCCAGGCGATCAGCGCCTCTTCCTCGAGCGGCTCCTCCGTTTCTTTCAACACCACCACCGCTTTGATCTCTTCACCCAGCGAAGGATGCTCGACACCGATCACCGCCACCAACGACACCGCCGGATGGCGAATCAGCGCCTCTTCAATCTCGCGCGGATAGACGTTGAACCCGCCGCGAATGATCATGTCCTTAGCCCGATCGACGATGAAATAGAAGCCGTCGGCATCGCGGCGCGCCAGATCGCCGGTGCGGAACCAGCCGTTTTCCAGCACTTCCGCCGTCGCCTCGGGGCGGTTCAGATAGCCTTTCATGATGTTGTAGCCGCGCACCGCGATCTCTCCCACCTGATCGACACCGTCGATCGGTTGCCCGGTGACGTCGAGCAAGCGAACCTCCACGCCCCAGATCGGTTGGCCGATGGAGCCGGGTTTGGTCACGCGGTGCGGATGGTTAAAGGTGGCGACCGGGCTTGTTTCCGACAGCCCATACCCTTCGAGAATGTTGACGCCGAAGCGGCGCGAGAAATCCTCCAGGATCTGCACCGGCAGGCTGGCCCCGCCGGACACCGCCATACGCAGCGTGCTGCGCAGGCGCTCGATATCCGTATGCTCATCCAGCGCATTCAACAACGCCCAATACATGGTCGGCACGCCGGCAAAAAAGGTAATGCCGTGCTGCTGCATCAGCGCGATGGCCTGCGCGGCGTCGAAGCGTTCGACCAGCACCAGGGTGGCGGCGGCGGAAAATCCGGCATTCATCTGCACCGTCGAACCAAACGTGTGGAACAGCGGCAACGTCACCAGATGGCGATCGGGATCCGTTTCCGAGCCATCGAACAGCCGCACCGATCCCAGCGCGTTAAGCACCAGGTTGGCGTGGGTCAACTCCGCCCCTTTGGCCCGGCCGGTGGTGCCGCTGGTATATAGCACCACCGCCGTGTCGCTTTCGAGCGTCGCGGCCGAAGCGAACTCGGTGGCCTGTGCGGCTATCGCCGTGCTGAAACGTTCGCCTTCGAGCGGCAGCCGATCGCCGATGATAAACACCTCACGGCATTGCTCCGCCTTCGCCGCCGCCCGCAGCGCCTCTTCCCCCAACGGCAGGCCGCTGCTGCCTTCGAAGCAAAACAACGCCACCGCCGCCGAGTCCGCCAGGTAATAGTCGAACTCTGCGCTCTTAAGCAGAATATTGAGCGGCACCACCACCGCGCCGCTTTTGAGAATGCCGTAATAGATAGCCGGAAACTCCGACCGATTGGGGCAGGCCAGCGCCACCCGTTCACCGGGCTGCACGCCGCGCGCGACCAGTAAATTCGCCACCCGGTTGGCCATTTCATTCAGCGCCCGATAGCTGAGCGGTATATCGTCCTGTATCACCGCCGGCCGTTCCGGCCAGGTGCGCGCACTTTCTTCAAGCAAGGTAGCCAGATTCAGCATCGGGGATCCTCCCTGGGGTTGAGCGGCGAGAAAGCGCCGCAGTATCACGAGTATAGATAGGCGCTTTGCGGTTCGCATTCCCAGGGGCGCTGGGCTATACCTTAGGCATTCCCCCTCCTGCAGGAGTTGTGATCATGAACAAGAAAAAAATCCTGATGCTGGTCGGCGACTACGCCGAAGATTACGAAACCATGGTGCCGTTTCAGGCATTGCAAATGCTTGGCCATTGGGTGGATGCCGTGTGCCCCGACAAAGCCGTCGGCGACTACATCCAGACCGCGATCCACGACTTTGACGGCGCGCAGACCTACAGCGAGAAACCCGGTCATCGTTTCACCCTGAACGCCGACTTTACCGCCGCCAAAGAAGAACACTATGACGCGCTGTTGATCCCCGGCGGTCGGGCGCCCGAATACCTGCGCCTAAATCCCGACGTGATCGCGCTGGTGCAGGCGTTCGACGCCGCCAAAAAACCGATCGCTGCCGTTTGCCACGGCCCGCAGCTGCTGGCGGCGGCCGGGGTGTTGAAGGGCCGCACCTGCAGCGCCTACCCGGCTTGCGCCCCGGAGGTGCGGCTCGGCGGCGGCCACTATGCGGAGATCGGCATCGATCAGGCGCACGTCGACGGCAACCTGGTCACCGCCCCGGCCTGGCCGGCGCATCCGCAGTGGCTGGCGAAGTTCGCCGAGCTGCTGGAGCAGTAACCTGGCGCTAGCGCAATTGCTCGATAAGAAAATGGATGTCGTACAGCCAGCGTTTGGCGCGCGCCGAGCGCACCAGCATCGATACGCACAGCGGCCGGGTGTGTTCTTTACAGGCGGAGGGGGAAAACCAGCGCCCGGTATTGCTCGGCGGCTGGAAATACAGCTCGTGGTTGTAGTTGCTGCTGTCGACGCCGAAGGTATCGAAGTAGCGGCGCATCAGCGTGTTGGAGTCGCTGAACGACAGGTTGAGCGCGGTGTTAATCTCCGTTTCCGGGGTGATGACCGCCCCCTTCTTCTGCCGCCCTGGCGCGTTGAATGCGGCGATAAGCGCGATGACCTGCTGCTGAATGTCTTCTGCCATGACGACCTCGAGCCGATATGAAGAAAAGGTGAATACAATTATCTGTCTGACTCTGCCCGCCGCGGCGAGTTCGGGCCGCCGCGCGGGTTTTCCGTTTCTTTACACTTTCCATAAGTAAACCGCGCGCCGCCCAACTCGCGGCGCGCGCGGTCGACGGTTAGCGGCTGAGCGCCGCCTTATCGGCGATGACGCCGTCCCCCTGCCGCTCGGCGGCAACCCCGCCGCCCAACACTTTATACAGGGTTGCCTGATTGTCGTACGCGGTCTGCTGTGCGGCGATCAGAGACTGCTGCGCCGTATACAGCGTGCGCTGCGCGTCCAGCAGCGTCAGGTAGCTGTCCACGCCCTGGCGGTAACGCAGTTCGGCCAGGCGATAATATTGCTGCGCCGCCGCCACATAGCCGGTCTGTGCCGCCAGCTGTTCCTCCAGCGTGGCTTTGCGCGCCAGCGCGTCGGCGGTTTCCTGAAATGCCGTCTGCACCGCTTTCTCATAGGTGGCGACATACAGGTCTTTCTGCGCCTGGGTGTAGTTGAGCTGAGCCGTGTTGTAGCCGCCGCTGAAGATCGGCAGGCTGATGCTCGGGGCGAATGACCAGACGCCGGCGCCGTGGCTGAACAGCGACGAGAGTTCACCGCTGCCCACGCCGCCGCTGGCGGTCAGGCTGATCGACGGGAAGAATGCCGCCCGCGCCGAGCCGATGTTGGCATTGGCGGATTTCAGGTTATGCTCGGCCTGCAGCACGTCCGGCCGCGTCAGCAGCACCTGCGAAGACACCCCGGCCGGCAGATTGCGCATGATTTCGCCGAGCGCATCGATACCGCCGGGCAGCAGGTTTTCCGGCACGCTTTGCCCCACCGCCAAATCCAGCGCGTTTTTCGCCTGCGCGGCGAGGGTGGCGTAGCTGGCGGCGTCCGAACGCGCCTGCTGATAAACGGTTTCCGCCGACGCCACGTCGACCAGCGACGAAATGCCGTGCTGTTGATTGTTGCGCGTCACGTCCAGCGAACGTTTGGCGCTTTCCATCGTCTGCTGCGCCACTGCCAGATTGCTGCGCTCGGCCGCCACCGCTACCCAGTCGGTGACGATATCGGCGATCAGCGTCAGACGGGTGCTTTTCGCCGCTTCCGAGTTGGCCAGATAGGTTTCGAACGCCGCCCGCGACAGGCTGGCGTTCTTGCCGAACAGATCCAGCTCGAACGCGCTGACGCCGCCCTGCGCTTCGTAGCTCTGGCTGATGGCGGTGGCATTGCCGTTGCCGGTCAGCGAACGCCCGCGGCTGCCGTCGGCGGTGGCGTTGATCGTCGGCAACAGCGCCGAGCGCTGCTCACCGTACAGGGCGCGCGCCGAGGCGATATTGGCGATCGCCTCGCGCAGATCGCGGCTGCTGTTCAGCCCCATCGCCACCACCTGCCGCAGCCTGGCGTCCTGCACATAGTCGCGCCAGGCGACGTCCGGGTAGCTCAACGCCTGTTTGCCGGCGGCCTCGCCCTGCGGCAGGTTGGCGGGCACCGGCGCCGCCGGGCGCTGGTAGTGCGGATCCAGCGACAGACACCCGCTCAGCAGCAGCGGTAAAGTTAACATCATGACTCGTTGCAACACGTTATTCTCCTGCCTGCGACGGCGAGTTGGCGGCCCGACGGGTAAACATGCGGCGCACCAACACATAAAACAGCGGTACGAAAAAGATCGCCAAGGCGGTGGCGGTGATCGTGCCGCCGATAATGCCGGTGCCGATGGCGATTCGGCTGTTGGCGCCGGCGCCGCTGGATACCGCCAGCGGCAGCACCCCGGCGGTGAACGCCAGCGAGGTCATCAGGATCGGTCGCAGGCGCATGCGCGCCGCGTGGACCGCCGCGCCAATCAGCGTTTCCCCCCGCTGGTGCATCTCCTCGGCGAACTCGACGATCAGAATGGCGTTCTTCGCCGACAAACCGATGATGGTGAGCAGCGCCACCTGGAAGTAGATGTCGTTTTCCAGCCCGCGCAGCGTGATCGCCAACAGCGAACCCACGATGCCCATCGGCACCACCAACATCACCGCAAACGGAATCGACCAGCTCTCATACAGCGCCGCCAGACACAGGAACACCACGATGAGCGAAATGGCGTACAGCGACGACGCCTGGCCGCTGGTCAGCCGCTCCTGATAGGACAGTCCGCTCCAGGAGTAGCTGCTGCCGGCGGAGAATGTGGCCGCCAGTTTCTCCATCTCGCTCATTGCCGTTCCGGAGCTGACGCCGGCGGCGCCCTGCCCGGTGATCTCGAACGACGACAGCCCGTTATAGCGCGACAGGTTCTCCGGCCCGTAGATCCAGTGCGAAGACGCAAAGGCGGAGAACGGCGTCATGCTGCTGGCGCCCGATGCATTGGTGCCGCGCACAAACCAGCGGTCGAGGTCTTCCGGCTTGGCGCGGTACTGCACGTCGCCCTGCATATAGACTTTTTTCACCCGGTTGCGGTCGATAAAGTCGTTGATGTAGGTGCTGCCGAACGCGCTGCTGAGGGTGCTGTTGACGTCCGCGGCGCTAAGGCCGAGTGCCTGCAGTTTGCCGTTGTCTATCGCCACCTGCAGCTGCGGGGTGTCCGGCAAGGTGTTGGCTCGCACCGCCAGCAATGCCGGATTGTTGCCGGCGGCGACGACGATCTGGTCGCGCATCGCCTGCAGCTCGGCGCGGGTGGTCGCCCCTTTGGCCTGCAGCTCGAAGGTGAAGCCGTCGGACTGACCGAATCCGTCGATCGCCGGCGGGCTCATGGAGAACACCTGGGCGTCGCGCAGCGAGGCGAAGTGCGCCATGGCGCGTTTGGCGATGGCGTCGGCGGTGTTTTCGCTGCCGCGGCGTTGGCTCCAGTCTTTGAGGCTGACGAACGCCATGCCGGCGTTTTGCCCGCTGCCGCTGAAGCCGAAACCGTTGATGGTGAAAATGGTGCTGACGTTGGCCTTTTCCTGGTTGAGGAAATAGGCGGTCACCGCTTCGCTCACCGCCGAGGTGCGCGCGTTGGTGGCGCCGGCCGGCAAGGTGTACTGCACCATCACCGTGCCCTGATCCTCGTTGGGCAGGAAGCCGGTCGGCAAACGCAGATACATCACGGCGGCGGCGATCAACAGCAGGCCGTACAGCAGCAGATAGCGCGTTGGCCGGTGGATCACTGCGCCGACCTTGTCGGCGTACTTCGCCTGCAGCCGGTCATAGCCGCGGTTGAATTTGCCCAGCAAGCCTTTGTCGGTCTGCGCGTCGTGAGCGGGTTTCAGCAACGTGGCGCACAAGGCCGGCGCCAGCGTCAACGCCAGCACCACCGACAACACCATCGAGGAGACGACGGTGATCGAAAACTGGCGGTAGATCACCCCGGTGGAGCCGCCGAAGAACGCCATCGGCAGAAACACCGCCGACAGCACCAGCGCGATGCCGACCAGCGCGCCGGTGATTTCGCGCATCGATTTCTCCGTCGCCTCGCGCGGCGGTAGCTTATCCTCGCGCATCACCCGTTCGACGTTTTCCACTACCACAATGGCGTCATCCACCAATAGCCCGATCGCCAACACCATGCCGAACAGCGTCAGGGTATTGATCGAATAGCCGAACGCCGCCAGCACACCGAAGGTGCCCAGCAACACCACCGGCACGGTAATGGTCGGGATCAGCGTGGTGCGCAGGTTTTGCAGGAACACGAACATCACCACCACCACTAACGCCACCGCTTCAAACAGCGTTTTCACCACCTCTTCGATCGAGATGTTGATGAAGTCGGTGCTGTCTTTCGGGTAGGCCACCTTATAGCCCTGCGGCATGGCGCTTTGGTATTCCGCCACCTTGGCCTTTACCAGCTTGGCGGTGCTCAGGGCGTTGGCGCCCGCCGCCAGTTTGACCGCGATCCCCGCCGCCGGGTGGCCGTTGAGGTGCGCGCTGGCGGAGTAGTCTTCGTTGCCCAGCTCAACCCGTGCCACGTCGCCCAGCCGCACCAGCGCCCCGCTGCTGTCGCTTTTCAGGATGATATTGCGGAACTGTTCCGGCGTTTGCAGCCGCGACTGCGCCTTCACCGTGGCGGTCAGTTGCTGGTCAGCGGCGGCCGGCAGATCGCCTATCTTGCCGGCGGACACCTGGGTGTTTTGCGCCTCGATCGCCGTCTGCACGTCGGAAGGCATCAGCGAAAAGCTCGCCAGTTTGGTCGGATCCAGCCAGATGCGCATCGCGTATTCCGAGCCGAACACCTGCACGTCCCCGACGCCCTCGATGCGCGACAGCGGATCCTGCAGGTTGCTGACCAGATAGTCGGAGATATCGGCCATCGTCGCCTTGTCGCTTTCGTCATACAGCCCGACGATCAGCAGAAAGCTGCTCTGGGATTTTTTGACCGTCACGCCCTGCGCGGTAACGGCGCTCGGCAGACGACTTTCCGCCTGCTGCACCTTGTTTTGCACCTGCACCTGGGCGATATCCGGATCGGTGCCCTGCTCAAAGGTGACGTTGATACTGACCGAGCCGCTGGCGCTGCTGGTCGATGAGAAATACAGCAGGCCGTCCAGGCCGGTGAGCTGCTGCTCAATCACCTGGGTGACGCTGTTTTCCAGCGTTTCCGCGTCCGCGCCCGGGTAGGTGGCGGAGATGGCGATCTGCGGCGGTGAGACGTCCGGGTACTGCGAGACGGGCAATGAATTGATCGACATCAGACCGCACAGCATGATGATGATGGCGATCACCCAGGCGAATACCGGACGCCGGATAAAGAACTGCGCCATATCACTGCTCCCCGCGTTGGGTTTTGTCGACCGAGACGTCTACCGGCTTCACCGCGGCGCCGATCGTCACCTTGCTGGTGCCTTCGACGATCAGGCGATCGCCGTCGTTCAGCCCGCTGTCGATCAGCCAGTTGCTGCCCACCACCCGTTCGGCGCTGACGGTGCGTTGCGCCACTTTGTTTTGCGCGTTTACCACCAACGCGGTGGCTTCCCCTTTGGCGTTGCGGGTGATGCCCTGCTGCGGCGCCAGGATGGCTTTGGGATCGACGCCGTTATCCACCGTGGCGTGGACGTACATGCCGGGCAACAGCTCATGTTCGGGGTTGGGGAACACCGCGCGCAGCGTGACCGAACCGGTGGCCTCATCCACCGCCACCTCGGTCAACTCCAGCTTGCCGGCGTGGGCATAAGGCGTGCCGTCCTCCAGCTTGATGGCGACCGGCGTGACCGCACCGCGCTGCAAAGCGGCCTGCTGACGGCGCAGTTTAAGCAACTGGGCGCTGGACTGGGTCAGATCGACATAGATCGGATCCAGCGCGCGGATGGTGGCCAACGCATCAGTCTGGCCGGCGGTGACCAGCGCGCCCGGCGTCACTGACGAAATGCCGATGCGGCCGGCGATCGGCGCCCGCACCTGGGTATAGGCGAGGTTGATGCGCGCCGTTTCCAGCGCCGCCTGATACTGCGCCACCGACGCCACGGCCTGCAGATACGCGGCTTTGGCGTCGTCCGCGTCCTGTTTGGAAACGCCATTTTCTTTCACCAGCGCCGCATAGCGCTGCGATTTGAGCCGGGTGGATTGCACCGTCGCCTGGGCGTTTTTCAGCTGGGCGGCGGCCTGATCGTAGCTGGCCTGATAGCTGACGGGATCAATTTGATACAGCACTTGCCCGGCCTTCACCTCCGCCCCTTCGGTAAACAGCCGCTGCTTGATGATGCCGTCGACCTGCGGCCGCACGTCGGAGGTCATGGTGGCGTTGACCCGGCCGGTCAACTCGCTGCTCAGGGTGACAGACTGGCCGCGTAACGTGACGACGCCGACCTCCCGTTCACCGCCTGCGCCCGTCGGCGCGCCGGCGTTTTGTCCATCGCAGGCGGCCAGCGACAGCGAAAGCCCCAGCGCCAAAAGCGTTTTCCTCTGCATTGCAATACGATCCTATTGAGAATGACTATTCTCAATATATCGAATGCCGGAATGCGCTTCTGAAAGGGTTGCGTAAGGATTGCGTAAAATCTTGTCGAAGCGGAAAACGGTGGCGCAATCTCGTTCAGCGTGGTTTCAGCACATTGACGCAGCGGTTTTTAGCCAATGCAATAAAGCGTTCCACTTCAGCCGGGGGCGGCACCGCGTGGGATTTTTAGGGTTTAACCAGCCTAAACACTCGATGATGACAAACAACCGCACGCGCATTTTTTGAACATTCACTGGCCTGGCTTGCCAGGCGCCGGCAACTGGCTGGTCACACAGTGAATGCCGCCCCCGCCGGCGGCGATCGCGTCGATCTCCAGCTGCACCACTTTGCGCTGCGGATAGAGCGCCGACAGCAGCGCAAACGCCGCCTTGTCCGCCTGCAGGTCGCCAAACTCCGGGGCGATCACCGCGCCGTTGATAACGAAATAGTTGATGTAACCCGCCGCAAAATCGGGATTGTTGCGGCTGAAACGACTGTCGCGTGGCGCCAGCGGCGGCGAAAGCGTATGCACCTGCAGCGTGCGGCCATCGGCGTCGGTCGCCTGCTTGAGGATCGCCAGATGCGCCTGGGTGACCGCATGATCATAAGAATCCGGATCGGTATCCAGGTTGGCCACCACCACGCCCGGCCGCACGAAACGGGCGTAAAAATCGACGTGGGCGTCGGTAATGTCCCGGCCTTTAATGCCCGGCAGCCAGATAATTTTACGCAGGCCGAGCATCGCCTTCAGCTCCTGCTCCACCCGATCGCGGTTCCAGCCTGGATTACGGTTTGCATTCACCCAACTGCTCTCGGTCATGATGCCGGTGCCGCGCCCATCCACCTCAATGCCGCCGCCTTCGCCTACCAGTGCGCTACGGCGCGGTTGAGCGACGCCGTATCGCCTGGCGGCAAACCCTGCCAGACGCGCATCCCTGGCATGCTGCTGCTTATCGCCCCAGCCGTTGAAGTTGAAATCCACCGCGCCCAGTTCGCCGGCATCATTGACGACGAAATTGGCGCCGATGTCGCGCATCCAGATATCATCCAGCTCGGTGACGACATAGCTGACGTTGTGACTGCCGCAGGTGGCCTCGGCCAATTGCCGTTCACGCTCGCGGCAAAAAACCGTCAACGGCTGAAATTTGGCGATGGCGCGGGCGATACGCCCCTGCGCTGCCCGCACGTCCGCCGTGAAGTCGCCCCAAATCGCGCGCTGCGCGCCGAACGCGATAAACGCCCGCTGCTGCGGTTCCCCTTCATCCGGCAAGCGCCAGGCCGGATTAAGCGCAGCTTTTGCGTGACCGCGTAACGAAATACCCAATGATGCCGTCAAGCCAACGCCGGCCACCGCCGAAAGCTGCTTGATAAAGGTGCGA
This sequence comes from Serratia sp. X3, assembly GCF_014982455.1. Lineage (NCBI taxonomy): Bacteria > Pseudomonadati > Pseudomonadota > Gammaproteobacteria > Enterobacterales > Yersiniaceae > Serratia > Serratia sp. X3. The sequence goes on along the minus strand of NZ_JADCNB010000001.1, from coordinate 1,226,041 downwards.
CGCGTTGACATAAACGACCTCTTTTAATTAATTTAAATTCAAATGGTTAACCGGATTTTTCACTCTCCGGCAATTGAATCTCATGCTAGTCTTCTCCTGCCACCGCGACAAACGATATATTTAGTGGATATCTGATTAGACAGGCTTATTGATAATGTTAAAACACTGGCCCCCGTTAAGCGCATTGCGCGGTTTTGAAGCGGCGGCGCGCCTGGGCAGTTTTCATCAGGCCGCCGAAGAATTGCACCTGACCCAGTCGGCCATTAGCCAGCAGATCCGCAGCCTCGAGGCGTTTTTGGAACAGCCGCTGTTTTTCCGCACCGGCCGCAGCGTGACGCTGACCGATGCCGGCCACGATCTGTTCAGCACCGCGCAGGTGATGCTGCAACAATTGGCCGTCGGCATTCGTCGTTTGGATCAGTACCGCAAACCAAACCAGCTGATCGTCAACACCACCCCGGCCTTTGCCCGCCACTGGCTGACGCCGCGGCTGGGCGAGTTCAACCAGCGGCATCCGCAGATAGATCTGTGGCTCTTCACCAGCTTCGAGCCGCCGGATATGGCGACGGACAGCATCGACTTGGCGATCCGCGACGATCTCAGCGCGCAGGCGGACTGCACCTTTAAGGTTCTCTGCACCGACCGGCTTTATCCCGCCTGCCACCCCAGCCTATTGGCGCTGGCGGCGGAGCAGCGCGTGACCTTGCACGGCGAACGCGAAATGGACTGGAGCCACTGGACGGTGGCGGGCGGCGCGCACGTCGGCCAGCGCGACAGCGGGCTGAATTTCTCCGATCCCGGCCTGCTGCTGGACGCCGCCTGCCAGGGGCTGGGCATCGCGTTGGTCAGTCAGCTGCTGGCGCAGCACGCGCGTGACGCCGGGTTGCTGCAACCGTTAACCGAGCAACGCGTGCGGGGCGCCAACTGGGCGTGGCTGCTGCATCGCGACAGCGAACACAATCCGCTCGCCCGGCACTTCTGCCAATGGCTGCAGTCGGCGCTGCCGGCCGACGCATAACGCGCCACATCACGATTTGCTACTCTGGTCAGGCGGCCCCGCCTGACCGCTGCTACCTTCAATAAAGCGCCGCAACAGCCCGAAGAAAACGCGCTAACCTGCTGTTTCAAAAATAATTAGTTGAATTCACCTGATAACTTAACATCGCTAAAAGGATCTTCTATGTCTGCCGGTTTATTGAAAACGATAGCGCTGAGCGTGGCCCTGGCCTGCACCGTTCCCGCCGCCTTTGCCGCCGATCTGACCGCCGGCGCGGTCGCCGCTCCGGATCAGTATGGTGCAAAAGTCGCCGCGCACATTCTGCAGGCCGGCGGCAACGCGGTTGATGCGGCGGTCGCCACCGCCTTTACCCTCGCGGTGACCTACCCTGAAGCCGGCAATATCGGTGGCGGCGGCTTTATGACGCTGTACGTCGACGGCAAGCCCTATTTTCTCGACTACCGCGAAGTGGCACCCAAGGCCGCCAGCAAGACCATGTATCTGAACGATAAAGGCGAAGTGATCGAAAATCTCAGCCTGGTGGGCAGCCGCGCCGCCGGCGTGCCGGGCACCGTGCTGGGGCTGTGGGAAGCCCACAAGCGTTTCGGCAAGCTGCCGTGGGCCGAACTGCTGACGCCGGCGATCGGCTACGCCCGGCAAGGTTTCACCGTGGCGGATCAGCAGTATCAGTACCGCGAAGACGCCAACAAACTGTTCGCCGGTAAAACCAACTTCGGCGACTATTTCGGCGCCATGAAACCCGGCACGGTGTTCAAACAGCCGGAGCTGGCTGCCACTCTCGAGCGCATCGCCAAATCGGGCGCCGACGATTTTTATCACGGCGAAACCGCCCGCCTGCTGGTGGCGCAAATGCAGCGCGATAACGGGCTGATCGGCGCGGCGGATCTGGCCGACTATCGGGTGAAATGGCGCGAACCGATGCGCATCAGCTGGCGCGGCAACACCGTGTATACCGCCCCGCTGCCCAGCTCCGGCGGCATCGCGCTGGCGCAGCTGCTGGGGATAAAAGAAGATCGCGCCGCCGACTTCAAGGGCGTGCCGCTCAACTCGGCGCGCTATATCCACCTGCTGGCGGAAATCGAAAAACGCGTGTTCGCCGATCGCGCCGACTACCTCGGCGACCCGGACTTCACTAACGTGCCGGAAGCGCAGCTGATCGCCCCCGACTATCTGCAAAAACGCGCCGCCGAGATCAATCCGCAGGCGATCTCACCGACCGAACGGGTGCGGCCAGGGCTGGAAACCCACCAAACCACCCATTTCTCGATCGTCGATGCCGCCGGCAACGCGGTCAGCAACACCTATACGCTTAACTGGGACTTCGGCAGCGGCGTGGTGGTCAAGGGCGCCGGCTTCCTGCTTAATGACGAGATGGACGACTTCAGCGCCAAACCCGGCGTCGCTAATGCTTTCGGCGTGGTGGGCAGCGACGCCAACGCCATCGAGCCGGGCAAACGCATGCTCTCTTCGATGAGCCCGACCATCATCACCCGCGACGGCGACGTCACCCTGGTGATCGGCACGCCGGGCGGATCGCGCATTTTCACCTCGATCTTCCAGGTGATCAACAACCTCTACGATTACCATCTGCCGTTGGCGCAGGCGGTGGCCGCCCAGCGGGTGCATCACCAACTGTTGCCGAAGGACACCGTTTATTACGACAGCTTCGCGCCGCTGACCGGCAAACCGGCGGACGAGCTGAAAGCCATGGGCTACACCCTGGAAGATCAGGGCTGGAACATGGGGGATATTCAGGCTATCCGCATCGATGGCCACACGCCGGAAACCGCCTCCGATCCGCGCGGCCGCGGCGTGGGGCTGGTGGTGAAGAAGTAAAAAGACGCTGATGCGCATCAGCCCGACGGCGCTGCGTGCGCCTGGCGGAAGACGTTTGCGCCTTTCTCCGCATCGCTTCAGCACGGAGAAAGGCTTCTTATCCCCTTTTAGACCTGTGCGATCAATACATTAACGTTGGCGGGGAAAACCAAGCCTTCTAATGCGTTACCGCTGTCGGAGGTCACCAGATAATCGACCTCGGGCCATTTGGCCACCAGCGTCATCGCATGGCCGCGCAGCTTATTTTCGTCAGCCAACACGATGCACTTGCGGCTCTGGGCAATCATTTTGCGCGCGATGGCCGCCTCATTGACGTTCTGATCCATCACGCCGGTCTGCAGATTGACCGCGCCGGCGCCGATGATGGCGTAGTCGGCGAAAAACGCCTCGATATTATTCAATGCGATCGCGCCCAGGCACGCCATTTTGGAGTCGATGAACTGCCCGCCGATCAGCACCACGTCAATGGAGTCATTTTCCAGACAGACGTTGGCGATAAGCGGCGAGTTGGTGATGACCGTCAGTTGATCGATCGTCGCCAACTGCCGGGCAAACTCCAGCGTGGTGGAGCCGAAATCCACGAACACCGTATCGCCCGGTTGGAGCAGCGTCGCCGCTTTCTCCGCGATGGCGCGCTTCTCGGCCTCGGCGATTTTGGCCCGCTCGTTGAATTCATGCTCGAATTTAAACTGGCTGCTCACCGCGCCGCCGTGGATCTTCTTGATCAGCCGATAGTCTTCCAGCTTGTTCAGGTCGCGCCGAATGGTTTCCTGCGAAACCTGGAATTTATCCGCCAGCTCATTCACGTAAACCCGGCCGTTGGCCTGGATCAGCGCCAGTATTTCATTGCGCCTTTCCACGGAATTAGAGATATCCATTCACATTACACTCGCTGCCTTTAGTTAGAGTGACTGCCTCCGCCGAGACTTGCGGCGTTAACTGACGGAATACTACGGGTTTCAGGGCGTTAGACGCAAGCCGTTGCCGTCGTTCACCCGGCGGATTCTATGCTGATGTGCAGCGCATCACGCTCAGCCTCGGCTGGCAAGACGATATTGCGCAGCAGGATCCGCCGTTCAGGCAGGCAACGATGCGTTTTGCGGTACAGCACTTTCTCCCCCAGCCGCACCACCACCGAACCGGACACCGCCTGTTCCACGCGCATATTGATCGTGATCGTGGCGGGCTTGCCGATCAGCGCCACACAGGCGGGCGCAGTCAGGCGTATCCGTTCGTCGTGCCGCACCGGCAGGATTTGCCGCGCCGGCGGCAGCGTGCGCTGCAGCGAATGGGCAACGGCCTCGCCGACGCGCAGCCCTTCCTGATAACACTGGTCGCCCATGTCCGCCGGGTGCAACATGTTGCCGACGGCGAAATAGGCGGCGTCGGAACAGCGGCCGAACTGATCGGTCAACGGACAGCCGCTGTCCGGCCGCTGCGCCAGGTGGCTCTGGCGGATCAGCGTATACTCCCCGGTGAAGCGGCCGGTGAAGATCAGGCTGTCGCAGGCGATGCGCCGTTTCTCCCCCTGGCGATTTTCCACTTCTATGGATTCAACCCGATCGCGGCCGGCAATATCGGTCACGCGCGAATAGTAGTGGATCGGCACCCCCATCAGACGCGCATAGAGCGCGCTCAGACGCCAGGCGACGGGTCTGCCGCCGCTTTCAATCATGGCGACGGCGCGCACGCCGGCGTTACGCAGCGTCCACAGCGCGGAGAAACTGACCAGCTCGGTGCCGATCACCACCGGCGCCTTGCCCGGCTGCAGCCCGCGCAGATAGACGAACTGCTGCAGCGCGCCGGCGGTGAGTACGCCCTGCGGCCGCAGCCCGCTCACCAGACGCGGATGGCGCGGTGTCTCGCGCACGCCGGTCGCCAGGATCACCCGCTGCGCTTTCAACGTGCTGACGCCGCGGCAGTCCGTGATGGTCAGCTCGCCGTCCGGCTTGATGGCGAGCACCGTCACGCCGGTACGGATCTCCACCTGCCCGGCGCGCGCTAGTATTTTATCGACATAGGTGGATCCCAGCATCGGCCGATAGAACGTTTGCAGCCCAAAGGTGGGGTGCCGACAGTGTCTCGGCACGCCGCCTGCTTGCTGCTCCCGCTCCAGGAGCACCACATCCTCGATCCCCGCCTGTCGCAGCGCGGTCGCCGCTGCGATCCCGGCCGGCCCGGCGCCAACAATCGCCACCTGATACTCAGTTTTCATCAATGCTCCCTACGGCCAGCGTCTGGCCAAAACGATCGCCTACCATTTCCGCCACCCGGCTGCTGCAATAAAACCCGTTGCAGCGCCCCATCATCACGCGCGTGCGGCGCCGCAGCCCGCCGATGCACTCCGGGGGCACGGCGGAATCGAACGCCGCCTCGATCTCCCGCTGGGTCACCAGCTCGCAGTGGCAAACGATGCCGCCGTTGTCCGGGCGCGCGTAATCGCGCAGCGCGTAGTCGGCAAGCATCGGCATTTGCGGCCAATGCAGGGTCTCCGGCGTTTTTGGCGTGAAGCACGGCGTGAAGTGGTCGCGATAGAGCTGTTCCACATATTGCGCGATGCCCAGCGCCGCCGTCAGGCCGGTGGAGCGAATGCCCGCCACGCAGATCCACTGCCGATCGGGATAGTGCTGAATGCGATAGTGTTTCTGCTCGGTCGCCGGACGCAAGCCGGCATAGCTGGCGGTCACGCTGTAATTCGCTAGCGAGGGCAGCAGCCGGGTGCCCTGTTCGATCAGTTCGCGCATTTTGGTTTCGTCCACCGTCGCCGTCTCGCGATCCTGCTGTTCTTCGGCGGTCGGCCCGAGCAGCAAATTGCCGAAGATGGTTTTCGACAGCAGCACCCCTTTAGTGTTCGCCGTCGGCACCGGCAAGATAATGGCGTTGACCTGCCCGGCGGCGGCCTTGTCGAACACCAGAAACTGCCCTTTGCGCGGGCGAATTTCAAACTCGGGCTGGTGGCAGAAACTTTCTACCCGGTCGCCCTGATTGCCGGCGCAGTTGATGACGATTTTGCCGTGAAACTCGCCCCGGTTGCTGGTTAGCCGCCAGCCTGTCGGCACGCGTTCAGCGCCGGTCACCTCGGTACTGAAACGATAGTCGCCGCCGTGTTTGACGCCCTGCGTCAGGTACGCCAGCGGCGTGCTCCAGGGATCGATCACGCTTTCCCCCGGCACCTCGACCGCCGCCAATGCGCCGGGCGCCAGCTGCGGCTCACGGCGATACAGCTCGCCGGCGTCGATCTGTGCCACGTCCAGCACGCCGTTGTCGTGCGCCTGCTGCACGATCGCGGGCAGCGCCGCCAACTGCTGCTCGTCCCAGGCCACGACTAGCGCGCCGGTGGGCAACAGCGGCAAATTCATCCGTTCGCGGATGGCGATAAATTCCCGGTAGCCGGCCTGCATGCAATGCAGTTCCAGACTGCCGCTCGGCGCATCGAAGCCGGTATGCAACAACGCGCTGTTGGCTTTGCTGGCGCCGGACAGGATATCGCCCCCCTTTTCCAACAGCAGCGTTCGGGCGCCCATCAGGCAGAATTGGCGGAATACCGCGCACCCGACCACACCGCCGCCAATCACGACAATGTCCCAATCCGTTTGTTCTTCCATCATGCTGATGTCCCGTTTTGATGTGATAACCACAATAAAACCACACAATAACCGCATTTGAAATGGCAAAAACAACACAACTCCCAAAAAAAGGTCGCAGGACGCGGTGATAAGCAAAAAGTATGAGGTCGATCACGCGGGGTTATTTTATCTTGTGATTTATGTTGCTTTAATGTGTGAAATTGAAGATAGATTATTAAAACAGTCACACAACCAACACCAGGCGCAATAAAAAAACAAAACCTATAAGAGAGCAAAGCAATGATGAATCAACGTTATGCCGCGATTGATCAGGGGACCACCGGCACCCGGGTCGTGGTGTTCGGCGAAGACGGCAGGCACCATTCACCGGCCAGCATGCCGCACAAGCAGATCACCCCCAATCCGGGCTGGGTGGAACACGACGCCCTGGAGATTTTGGCGAATATCCGCCACTGTCTCAGCCAGTGCGACATGGTGGACGCCATCGGTTTAGGGCATCAGGGCGAAAGCCTGCTGGCCTGGGACGCCGACAGCGGCCTGCCGCTGTACAACGCTATCGTTTGGCAAGATCAGCGCACCGAGCCGGAGATCCAGCGGCTGAAACGCGAAGGCGTTGAGCCGCTGGTGACGGCGAAAACCGGTCTGCCGCTCGATACCTACTTCTCAGCCAGCAAGATGGGCTGGCTGATGAACAATGCCCCTGGCGCCAGGCAATTGGCGCAACGCGGCCGCCTGCGGCTCGGCACCATGGACGCCTTCTTCCTGTTCCACCTGTGCGGCCGGCATCTCACCGACTATAACTCGGCCTCGCGCACCTCGTTGTTCAACATTCATACCCTGCAGTGGGATGAGGAGCTGTGCCGTTTGTTCGGCGTGCCGATCGACAGCCTGCCCGAAGTCAGAGATAACATCGGCCACTTCGGCGACGTCGCGCTCAACGGTAAACCGGTGCCGCTGACGGCCTGCATCGTCGACCAGTTTGCCGGTACATACGGTCACGGTTGCCATCAGCCGGGGCAGATGAAGATCACCTTCGGTACCGGCGCCTTTTTACAGGCGATCACCGGGCCGCGCCCGATCGATGCCGGCGAGTCCGGCCTGTTGCCCACGCTGTGCTGGAAGCTGCCCGGCAGTGAGCCGGTGTATGGCCTGGACGGCGGCGTTTATAACGCCGCCTCCGCCATTAACTGGGCGAGAAAGATCGGCCTGTTCAATGATTTCGATGAATTCGGCGACTTCCCCTCTCAGCCGGCCATCGCGCGCGGCCTGGCCTTTGTGCCCGCGCTCTCCGGACTGGCTTGCCCGTACTGGGACCGCTCCGCCGCCGGGATGTGGGCCGGGCTGTCGCTGGAGACCGAGCGCAAGGATCTGCTGCAGTCGATCCTCGAAGGCATCGCCATGCGTTCCGCCGAGGTGATCAACGCCATGGATAAACTGAAACCGATCGGCGACAGCATTTCGGTGGACGGCGGCCTGTCCGCCAACCGCTATTTCACGCAGTTTCTCGCCAACCTGATCCAAAAACGCATCGTCTCTCCCGCCAATAAGGAGATCACCGCCCAAGGCGTGGCGCTGTTGGCGCGTAAAGGACTGGGGGTGGAACATCCGCTCAAGGTGCTCAACCGCTATGAAGTGACGGAACCCGCCGAGGTCGATATGGCGGTCTGGTTTGCCCGCTATCAGGAAATCATCGCGCGCTCGCGCGGCTTACGTTCATCGCAGGAGGAACACCATGGCTGAGTTCGGTAATTTCATCATCTATATCATCATGGCCGGCACTCTGATCGGTGCGCTGGCGTCGATCGTCAAACCGGAAGGCGAGCTGGGACGCGAATTCGTCAACGGCATTCACGCCATCGGCCCGGTGTTTCTCGCCCAGGCTGGCATCATGGCCGCAATCCCGATCATCTCTTACCTGATCATGTACAGCATCGGCCCCTTCTTCTCGGCGCTCGGCTCCGACGCCTCGATCGCGGCGCTGGCGGTGATCGCCGTGGACATGGGCGGCTATCAGCTGGCCGACGCCATCGCCGCCAACCGCGACATGTGGATCGTCGCCATGTTGGTGGGCTACACCTCCGGCGCCAGCATCGTGTACCTGATCCCGGTAGGGCTTATCATGCTGAACCGCGACGACCATAAATATCTGGCGCTGGGCGCCATGGCGGGCCTGATCAGCATTCCGTTCGCCGTGCTGATCGCCCTGGTGACCATCACCTTCAATAACCTGCCGGTCAGGGAGATCATTTCCACCACCTCGCCTGCCGCGCACTATCTGCGGCTGGACTTGCTGCAGGCGCTGCGGCTGCTGTCGCCGCTGTTCGCCCTGTGCTTCCTGCTGGCGTTGGGGCTGAAGCTGCGGCCGGCGGCGATGGTGAAAGGATTCCTGATCTTCGGCAAGGCGGCGGATGCCTTTATCAAGCTGGTGTTGGCGCTGTGCATCATCGAGCATTTTACCGGCGTGTTTAAAAAGGTGTTCGGCGGCTGGGTATTCGATCCGTTATTTGCCGACAAAGACGAATTATTCCGCGCTATCGAGATCGCCGGTTATATCGGCATTATGTTGGCGGGCACATTCCCCATTTGTTATTTATTCCAGCGCTATTGCCGCAAGCCGATGCATTTTATCGGTAAAAAGCTCGGTTTATCGGATACCGGCGCGCTGGGCTTTATTATGGTATTGGCCAATATCATCGCCGTTTATCACCTGTTCAAAGGCATGCGCGCCCGCGATAAGGTGCTGTGCGTGGCCTTCGGCATCTGCGCACAGGCCACGTTGGGCGATCACCTAGCGTTTACCGCCAACTTCCAACCTTCGCTGGTGTTGCCGATCATGATGGGCAAATTCCTCGGCGGCATGATCGCCGTGCTGATCGCCATAAAAATTTCGGTGCCGGAGGCTGAATTGCTGGAAAAAGAACAGACGCAAAGGCAATCGACGGCCATCGCCGCCGCCGCTCGCTAAATTTATCCCTAAGCCATAAAAATAAACGGGGCGCCGCCTCACGGGGAAGCTGCGCCCTTTTTTCGTCCCTGACAACAATTATTGAGAGAACAAACGCTAATGAGAAAAATATTTTTAGCCTGCCCCTACAGCCACGCCGACGCCAACGTCGTGCAGCAACGCTTTATCGCCTGCAACGACGTCGCCGCCGCTATCGTGCGCGCCGGCAGCGCCGTTTTTAGCCAGGTCAGCATGTCACATCCGATCAACCAGTGTTTGCAAGAGCTCGACAAAACCGCCATCGGCAAGCTGTGGGCACCGATCGACGCGCTGTTCATGGCGGCGATGGATGAATTGATCGTGCTCGATTTGCCGGGTTGGCAAGAGAGCGGCGGCATCAAACGCGAGATGGATTCTTTCGCGGCGCGCGGTTGCCGTGTCAGCCTGTGGTCCGAGGTCGCAGGCGAGTTCAACTGAGGCGTGCGCCCCGCCGCTTGGCGCGACGGGGCAGCGGCTTATTTGCCGTTGGCCAATTCACCGTACACCACCTGGCCGCGGAAACCGCGCCGTACCTGCTGGAACAGCTCGCGGAACGCCGGGTAATCCTGCGCCTGGCACAGCGCTTCCTTGCCGCGAATGGCGTTCACCTGCAGGCGGTGATTGACGGTCACCTGCTGCCCGTCGCGCCGCCACTCAACGCGATAGTCGCCCGCCGCATTGCGGAATTGCCTGTCTTGCGGAATGGCGATGATCGGCACGTTGGCCGGCAGCTGCAGACGGTAGGTTTCGTCGTAGCGCTGCGCGGTGCAGTAAAACGGTGTTTCGTTGCCCGGCGCCGCCGTGGTGGTATACAGCGTGCGGAACGATTTGCCGCCGGGCGGGTTGGGCAACGTCATGCCGCCCACCACGCCGAAATCGACGTAGTCGTCCGCCTTGAAGCGGAAGCGATAGCCGAACTGCTTTTTGAGATCCAGCGGATCGCTGTTCATCGCCACCTCGCCGTTGCCGTCGATGCCGGAAGCGGACATGATCGTCGCTTCGGCCTGCGCCCGATTCTGACGGTTGATCTGCGAGAAGTAGCCCCGCAGGTCAATTTCTTCCACTTCGCTCAGCCGGCGCTCGGTCTGTCCGCGCAGATTGCCCGCCTTGTCGAACACGAAATCGACGTTCAGCGCGCTCTTGACCGGCTGCTCATCGCTGCCCGGCGTGCGCGCCAGCCTGGCGTCGCGCGTCAGCAGCACCGGCGCGCCCAAATCGCCCTCCGGCAGTTGCCCGAAACGCGCCCAGGGATTGGTGGAATCGAGGTACAGTTTGAATTCCGGCACGTAGGTGATGGCGTGATTGAAGCGGCCAAGCAGCGGCACTTTAGGCAGTATCGGGCCTTCATCCATGCCGATCAGCACCGGCGAGCTTTCAATGCCTTTGGCGGCGAGCAGCGCCTCCAGGATCACCACGTGATCCTTACAGTCGCCGTAATGGTTATCGAGAATGCTCTGCGCCAAATTCGGCTCCAGCCCGCCGTTGCCCAGGTACACCGCCACGTAGCGAATGTTTTGCGCCACCCAGCGATAGAGGGCCTCCGCCTGCTCGCGCCGATCGCTGATACCGGCGGTGATATTGTCCGCCAGCGCCTGAATGCCCGGCGTCACCTTCGCCGCCGCGCCGGCCTTCAGCTGGTAGGCCTTGGCCAACTGCGGCCACTCGCGGTAGGTGCTGGCCATGATGGTCGGGCTGAAGGTCCAGCTGTCCGCCGCCCAGTTTTGCGCCTTCATCGGCGCGCTGCGCGAATAATGCCAGCGCCAGTGCGCCTGGCCGTTGCGGATCTGCGGTTGGTCCCCGCCCTCGACGCCGCGCGTGAAGATATGCATCGGCAGCTTGGCCGGCGCCTGCAGGGTCACTTCGGCGTCGTCGAACTGATCGAAAACGCTGAACGTCTCCCACAGGCCGAAATAGTCAGGGAAATACGGGGTGTTTTGCGTGCGGCGCAGCTCATACACCACGCGCGATCCCGGCGCCAGATTGGAGAACACGATGACGCGCACCTTGCGATCGGCATACAGCGGTGCCGTGGCGCTGGAATAGCTCTCCTGGGTATAGATGCGATCGGGCGCCACATCGTGGCGCTGGCCGTCGGCGGTCAGCGTATAGGCGGCGACCACCTCCAGCGTTTCCATTTTCTCGCTGTAGCTCAGGCGGATCTGGCTGAATTTTTCGACCGCCGCCTTGGTTTTCAGCAGCACTTCGTAGCTTTCCGTCTTCACGTTGGTGGCGTTGGCGTTAACGCGGTAATCCGCGCGATAGCGCACGAAGCTGAAATCATTGTTGGCCGTGTCGTTCTGGCCCTGATCCGCCGCGGCGGGCGGTGCAGCGGCCAACACGGTGGCCGGGTGCGTCGCCGTCAAACCGGCGAGTAACAGTATGGAAGGAATAGCGATTTTCATCTTCGGTCCTTGAAGGGCGTTAAGCAGCGACACCGGGCCATACGCCCGTCCCGGCGTCAAAACAGGCGGGCACACTAATATAATTGAGAATCATTTTCAATAAACGAACCATCAACGCGTGCTAGCCCTGCTCGATCAGCATGACGGCGGTGGTCTCCGGCTCCAGCGCCTCGAAAACGTGCTCGCGATCGGCGGAGTAACTGATGTAATCCCCGGCGCTCAGCACCTGCGGCTGATCCGCCGGCCCAAGGCGCGCCCGTCCACTGCTGATGATCACATGCTCGACGGTGCCCGGCGGATGCGGCCGGGAAAGTTTGACTTCGCCGGGCTGCACCCGCAGCCGGTAAATGTCGCGCTGCGCGCCCGGTGGACAAGTGGCCAGCAACGTGGCGGCGTAGTTGCCCTGCTCTGACACCGCCGCGGTCCCCTCATGAGCGCGGATCACTTGCACCTGCCTGCTGGGTTGCGAAATCAGTCGGCTGACCGGCACATCCAGCGCCATCGCCAACGCCCACAGCGTTTCCAGACTGGGATTACCGCCGCCGGCTTCGAGCTGCGACAACGTGGACTTGGCGATACCCGCGCGCTTCGCCAGTTCGGTGACGGACAGGTTCAATCGCTCCCGCTCACGGCGGATTGCCGCCGACAAGAGGCCGATCGGCGTGATGTTCTGCATTAGGCTCTCGCTCATTGTTCGTTATATCATTCATTTGTTCGACTTGACGAACACTGTCAACCATGTTCATCATAATGTTCGATTGTTCATTTTAATGATTAAGCGACTTCACCACAAGCACGGTCAGGCCGCGAGGGAAACGACATGAAAACGAAAACGCGCGGCGCAGTGCAAATGATCCTCGCCATGACGATCTCCGGCACCGTCGGTTGGCCGGTGATCGTATTAGGGCAGCCGCCCGCCACGGTGGTGTTTTGGCGCTGCGCGTTCGGCGCGTTGGCGATGCTGGCCACCTGCGCCGCGCTCGGCCAGTTAAAACAGGGTGTGATCAACCGGCGACAGCTGGCCTTCGCCGTCCTGGGGGGCCTCGCGCTGGTGCTCAACTGGACGCTATTGTTTGCCGCCTATGCGCATGCCTCGATCGCTGTCGCCACCGTGACCTACCATGTTCAACCGTTTATGTTGGTGGCGCTGGGAGCGCTGCTGTTCGGCGAAAAACTGACGGCTAATCGGCTGGGCTGGCTTCTGCTGGCGTTCGCCGGGATGGTGTTGATCGTCACCGGCCGGCAGAGCGGTGGCGGCGATGGCGACTATCTGCTGGGCGTGGCGCTGGCGCTCGGCGCAGCCCTGATGTACGCCCTGGCGGCGGCGATCGTCAAACAGCTGGCCGCGTTACCGCCGCAGCTCATCGTGTTGATTCAACTGACCGTTGGCGCGCTGGCGATGGCGCCGTTCGCCGGTCTGGCCCGCCTTCCCGCAGAACCGTTCGACTGGCTGCTGCTGGCCACCCTCGGCCTGGTGCATACCGGGGTGATGTCCACGTTGCTCTATGGCGCTATCCAGAAAATCCCCACCGCTCTGGTCGGCGCGCTGTCGTTTATCTACCCGGCAGTGGCGATCGTGGTGGACTGGGCGGCGTTCGGGCACCGTCTCAGCCTGTTGCAGCTGCTGGGCACGCTGGCCATTCTCGGCGCGGCCGCGGGCATGAACTTCGGCTGGCGATGGGCACCCGCCGCGCACCGGGTCGGTAAAATCGGTTAATCCCGTCCGACGGGCAAGCTATGCACAATAAGGCATTCGCCTTATGTTCGGCGCGGTGCTATTTATTTAAACCGTGTAGGGTAGAAGGAGTGTTCTATGTGGCATCACCGCCTGCAACGGCGCATCCGTTTCAGTTACTGGAACGAACTGTGCGTCATAAAAAAATAAGGGAAGGCGCAAGCCTTCCCTTTTGTCATTCACCGTTCAGCTCAGAAGCGATCGGTTTTCACCACCTCGTCGAACGGCAGCTTGCCGATGCGCGGGTAAGGTTGCCCCGCCGCCTTGCCGATAGCGACCATCAGCGCGATCTGATAATGCGCCGGCTTATTGATAATCTCGCCCACCGCGTCGAAATCAAAACCGTCCATCGGGCAAGAGTCGTAGCCCTGTGCCTTAGCCGCCAGCATCAGCGTCTGGGCGAAGATGCCGCTGCTGCGCATCACTTCGTCGCGCTGCACCTGCGGCTTACCGCGATAATACTGATCGACGGCCGGGAGCATGAACTGCTGCACCGGCTCCGCCGCGTCGGCCCAAACGGTTTTTACCTTCGATTCCCAACTCGACAGATCGCCGCACAGCACGACCAGCATCGACGCGTCGGTCACCTGCGCCTGGCCCCACGCCGCCTCGCGAATTTTCTCGCGCTGCGCGCGATCTTCGATCAGCAACGGGCGCCAGTGCTGCAGGTTAAACGCGCTGGGAGCGCCCTGCAGCGCAATGTTCAACAGCGCTTTTTTCTCTTCGAGCGTCATCACGTGCTGCGTATCGAACTGCTTGGTGGCGCGGCGTTGGCGGATCGCGTCTAACGTATTCATTTTACTGCCTCTGTCCATGTGAAAAGGTCTATTGTCGTCAACGCGACGCGGCTGTCCAGCCCCAGACGGCTATTTCTGCGCGGTTTCTGCGCGCAAACGGCTGACCTGCGCCACCAAGTCCGGCCACGGCGCCTGACTGGCGTAATGCTGCCGCAGGTAGTTGAGCAGGATGGCGATCTGCGCGTCATTCAGGTTATGGCGAAAGCCCGGCATATAGCCCAGCTCGGCGTTCGCCGGCCGCTGTATGCCGTCCAGCACCACACGAATGGCGTTGTCCGGCGCGTCGGCGAACAGGTTGGTGTTCAGCGCCAGAGACGGCCGCACCCCCGCCATCTGCGCGCCTTTTTCCTGCGCATGGCAAGCCATGCAGGCGCCGGAAAACAGCCGCGCCCCTTCCGAACTCAAAGGCTCCACCTGCCGTTCCGCCTGAGCGTTTAACGTTGTCGCCGTAGCGCCCGCCGCCGTTTCAGGATGATAGCTGCGCAGATAGACGGCGATCGCCTGCAGATCGGCCTGCGGCAAGCGCGACAGCCCTTCTTCGATCACCGGCGCCATCGGGCCGGCGGCGACGCCGTGGTTGGCCGAGTAGCCGGTGCGCATGAAATCGACCAGATCCTGCTGCGTCCACGCGAGCGGCGCGGGCGAGCGGCCGGTCAACGCCGGCGCCGTCCATCCCTCCGCCACGCCGCCGGCCAGGTGCTCGCCGCCGGTTTTCTCGCCGAACAGCACGTTGCGCGGCGAGTGGCAGGCGCTGCAGTGCCCCAGCCCTTCGACCAGGTACGCGCCGCGGTTCCAGTCGGCGCTTTGGGTCGCCTGTTCCGGCATCGCGCCCGGCGTCAGGAACAGCAGGTTCCAGGCAAAGATGCCCTGGCGTATGTTGAACGGAAAGTGCAGATCGGTGGCCGGCGGCCGGTACTTGACCGGCGGCTGCGACATCAGATAGGCATACAGCGCCTGCAGATCGTCGTCGGGAGTGCGGGTAAAGGCGGTATAAGGAAATGCCGGATAGAGATAGCGGCCCTGGCGATCGACTCCGTGGCGCATGGCGCGTTCGAACGCCGCGTAGCTCCAGCTGCCGATGCCGGTTTCCACGTCCGGCGTGATGTTGGTGGTGTAAATGGTGCCGAAGGGGATCTCCATCGCCAACCCGCCGGTGTTGCGCTCGCCGCCCGCACGGGTGTGGCACACGGCGCAGTCGCCGAGATCGGCCAACGTTTTGCCGCGCGCGATCTGCGCCTCGCTGAAACTGTGGGTCGCATCGGCGGCGAGCGGCGCAATCTCCGGCTGCCAACTGGCGACCACGCCGGCGACCACAACGGCGATCACCGTGACGCCGCCCCACCCGACGATTTTTTTCATCTTACTCATCTTTGCTGTCCTTGTTCGTTACGGGGGGTTAATGGCCGGCCTGAGCGCGCAGCGCGGCGAGCACCCGCGCCGGTGTGAACGGCACCTCGCGCAGGCGCACGCCGAGGGCGTCAAACAGCGCGTTGCCGATCGCCGCCGCACTCGGCACCGAGGCGGACTCTCCTGCGCCCATCGGCGCTTCGTCCGGGCGGTCGATCAGTTGGATATCGATCTGCGGCAATTCGTCAAAGCGCAGGATCAGATAGCCGCCCCAGTCCAATGACGTCACGCCCGACTCGTTGAAGGTGACAAACTCTTTCAGCACCCGGCTGGCGGATTGGATAATGTTGCCGTGCACCTGATGGCGCACCCCGGCCGGATTGATCATCCGGCCGCAATCATGCGCCACGAAGATTTTATCGAGCGTGATCTGCCCCGAAAGACGATTGACGCTGAGATCGCACACCCAGGCCGCCCAGGCGGCGCCGAAGCCGGGGAATTTGCTGTGGAAATAGCGCGCATAGGCGAAGCCGCGGCCGCTCACCACTTCGGCCCCGGCGGCGCGCGAGCGGTGCGCCGGGCCGTCTTGCCAGTTAGCCTGGCGCTTCAGGGCCTCAATCAAGGCCACCGCGCGCGGATCGTTCAGGTAACGCAGGCGAAACGCGATCGGATCCTCGCCGGCGCGCCAGGCCAGCTCGTCGATCCAGGATTCATGGGCGAACACGTTGGGCAGCGCCGAAACGCCGCGCATCCACGACGCCCGCACGATCGGCGCGGCGTCCTGACAGATCACCCGCATGTGCGGATACGCGTATTGCGGAATGGCGGTGCGATCGCCCATCTGTTGCACGTCGGCCCGGTTGGCCACCTTGCCGGTCAACACCAGCGGCAAGGTCACCGCATTGTTGGAGGGATAGCTGGTTTTCAACTCGTAAGCCGCCACCCGATTTTGCGCGTCGAGGCCGCCGCGCACCCGGATCAGTTGGCCGGTGCCCTTCGGCTCCCAGCCGGATTCCTGTTCACGCATCAGCTGCACCCGCACCGGGCGGCCGGTGGCCCGCGCCAACAGCGCCGCGTCCGCCGAGACGTCGTCGGCGCAGTTGCGGCCATAGCAGCCGGAGGCTTCCATGCGGGTGATGTGCACCTGCTCAGACGGCAACTCGAGCAGCCTGGCGATATCTTTGCGCAGATCGTGCGGGTTTTGCGTACCGGACCACACCTGCGCCCGCCCGTCTTTGACCTCCGCTACCGCGCAGGACGGGCCGATCGAGGCGTGCTGATGGTAAGGCCAGACATAGTCCGCCCGCACTTCGGTATGCAGCAATGCCAACGCCTCGTCCGTGCCCGCATCATCGCGCAGCACACGGTCGGTTTTCGGGTTGGCTTCCAGCGCGGCGGGCAGCGCCTCCGGCGACAGGTCCGGCAGGCCGGCCCAGGGTTTCCATTCGGTTTTCAGCCGGCGCATGGCGGCGATCGCCTGCTCTTCGCGCTCGGCCACAATGCCGATGAAATCGTTGATCACCACCAGTTTCACGATACCCGGCAGATGCGCGATCGAACTTTCATCCACCGACAACAGGCCGCCGCCCAGCGGTGCGCTGCTGTCGGCGCCTGCGTAAGGCGGGCGCACCACCCGGCCATGCAGCATGCCGGGCAAGCGCAGGTCGTGCACGTAGGTTAGCCCCCCGCTGACCTTGGCCGGAATATCGACCCGGGCGACGGCGCGGCCGACATAGCGGCCCTGCTGTTCACCGTTCAGCGGCACGTTTTTATCCAGCGTCACATGCAGATTTTGCCCGCTCGCCAGCTGCGCATAGCTCAAGGAACGCCCCGGGTGCTTGGTCACAAATACCTGTCCCGCCGCCGCCGTCAGCTGGTCGGCCGGCAGTTCGAAGGCTTTGGCCGCCAGCGCCGTCAGCATATGTCGCACCTGCGCCGCCGCCTGCCGCAGCGGCACCGACGTGACCTGGATGGTGGCGCTGGCGATGGTCGGCCCCTGATCCGGCGTGCGTTGCGTATCGCCGAGGATCATCGTGACGTGCTCGAACGGCACGCAAATTTCGTCGGCGACGATCTGTGCCAGCGCGGTGCGAATGCCGGTGCCGAGATCGACATGGCCATTGAAGGCCGTCACCCGGCCGTCGGCGGTGAGGCTGATAAAGCTGTCCACCCGATCCAGCGGCAGATCGGCAGGCGATGCAACCGCCTCGGCGGCGAAGGCGTTAAACGGCGCGGACAGCAGACTGCTGACCATCACCACACCGCCGGCTTGCAACAACTGTCGGCGGGTCAGTTCGAGGCGGCTCATGCTTGCCTCCGCGCAGCCAGCAGATCGCGGGCGCGCTCGGCGGCGCGCAAGATCTCAAGGTGGGTACCGCAGCGGCACAGGTTGTAGGCCAGCTCTTTCTTGATTGTTTGTTCATCTGCATCCGGCTCGCGTTCGAACAACGCGACCAGCGTCATGATCATGCCGTTGGCGCAGTAACCGCACTGCGCCGCCTGCTCATCGATAAACCCCTGCTGAACCGGATGCAGCGCCTCCGGCGTACCCAGGCCTTCCAGCGTGGTGACGGACTTGCTTCCTACGGCGGCCAGCGGCATTGAGCAAGAACGCGCGGCGACGCCGTCGATCAGCACCGTGCAGGCGCCGCACTCCCCCAGGCCGCAGCCATATTTGGGGCCATTCAAGTGCAGATCGTTGCGTAAAACGTACAGCAGCGGCGTGTCGGGCGCGAGATTGCCGAGTGGAACCACCCGGCCATTAACGTTGATTTCCATGGTGAAACTATCCCTTAAACAAACGGATTTAATCCGTAACATCACTGCGGTGAATAATTGCGCAGCGTGCTAATAATTATCATCAAAAGACTTGACGATGTTAAGGGAATGTAGCCGCCATGGCTTTAACGAAAAGTGGGTATTTTCTATAAATTTCCGATAGATAAGCGCGCTTTTATGATTGCCGCCCGTGATTATTGTCGATCGTCAGTCCGGCCTCGGCGCCATCGACCAACAGCCGCACGCCGGCTTCGAACAGCGCATCCGCGCCCTTCTCCTGCAATGTTTCCCAGCCTTGGCACAGCAGCGGATAATGGCGGCGGTCGGCATCATTGAGCGGATCGTCAGGCTGCATTTGCTGTTCCTCCAGCACCCAGCCCACCACGAAACGCCCGACGGCGAACAGCAGGTTTACCGCGCGCTCCGGCGTCAACCCCGCCCGGCACAGCAGCGCCACCTTGGCCTCAATGACGGCGAATTGCGGCTCCTGCGGCCGGGTGCCGGCGTGCAGACGCGCGCCGTCGCGGTAAGCCAGCAGCGCCCGACGGAAGTTGCCGGCATTGGTGACAACCCAATCCTGCCAGGGCATGTCGGCGGGCACCTCTTCACGGTGATCCAGCATGATGGTTTCCGCCATCGCCTTCAGCAGCTCGGCCTTGTTCTTGAAATGCCAATAGAGCGTGGGAGATTGCACGCCCAAATGTTGCGCCAGGCGGCGGGTGCTCAGGGCATCGATGCCGATGTCGTTCAGCAACGCCAGGGCCCCGCGCAGGACGGTTTCTCGCGTTAAACGTGTCGCAGTATTTTTTTCGCTCATCTCTCTATCACTGATAGGGTAACTGTGGAATACTCAATACTCTATCACTGTTAGAGTCACAATTTTGAAAAAACCCATGCTGGTTATTTTGTTGACGGTGTTGCTGGATGCGGTGGGCATCGGTCTGATCATGCCGATTCTGCCGGCGTTGTTGCGTTCGCTGGGCGGTCTTGACGCCGGCAGCCTGCACTACGGCACCCTGCTGGCGGCCTATGCGTTAATGCAATTTCTGTTCTCGCCGATCCTCGGCGCGCTGAGCGATCGTTTCGGCCGGCGGCCGGTGCTGCTCATCTCGCTCGCCGGCGCGGCGGCCGACTATCTGCTGATGGCGTTCGCGCCGACGCTGGCCTGGCTCTATCTGGGCCGGTTGCTGGCGGGCATCACCGGCGCCAACATGGCGGTCGCCACCGCTTACGTCACCGACATTACGCCGGCCGGTCAACGCGCTCGGCGTTTCGGCCTGGTGGGCGCGGTATTCGGCGTCGGTTTTATCGTCGGCCCGCTGCTCGGCGGTTCGCTGGGCGAGTGGCATCTGCATGCGCCCTTCCTGGCGGCGGCGGCGATGAACACCGTCAACCTGGCGATGGCGTTTTTCCTGCTGCCGGAATCGCGTAAACCCCGCGCCCGCGCCGCCGAGAAAATCCGCCTCAATCCCTTTTCGTCATTGCGACGGCTGCACGGCAAGCCTGGCCTGCTGCCGCTGGCCGGCATTTACCTGATCATGGCGCTGGTTTCGCAGGCACCGGCCACATTGTGGATTTTATACGGTCAGGATCGTTTCGGCTGGAGCATGATGGTGGCGGGCCTGTCGCTGGCCGGTTACGGCGCCTGCCACGCGCTGTCGCAGGCCTTCGCCATCGGCCCGCTGGTCGCGCGGCTCGGCGAACGCAAGGCGCTGCTGATCGGCCTGGCCGCCGACACAATGGGCCTGGCGCTGCTGTCGATCGCCACGCGCGGCTGGGCACCTTTCGCCTTGCTGCCGTTCTTCGCGGCGGGCGGTATGGCGCTGCCCGCGCTGCAGGCGTTAATGGCGCAAAAGGTGGACGACGATCATCAGGGCGAGCTGCAAGGGACGCTGGCCAGCATGGGCAGCCTGATCGGCGTCGCGGGGCCGCTGGTGGCGACGGCGCTGTACGCCGCCACGCGCGATGTCTGGCCGGGCCTGGTCTGGGCGTTGGCCGCCGCCCTCTATCTGTTGGTTCCGCTGTTGCTGGCGCGTTCGCGCGAGCGTGACGCGGCATAACGTCGAGCTCACCCTCTCCCGCTTAAGCTGATTTATGGCTAAGCAAGGCATTATTCAGCATAAGCGGGCGCTTTACACGCGACTGCGCCGCTCATTATCATCGCCCTTATCCCGCCGCAGGAAAATTTAAATGCCGTTTCATGGCGTTACGCCCAGCGCGTCATCGCTACCGTTCACTTCGCCTATCGGAAAATCAGGATGAGAAAACTCACAACGCCGCTGATCGCCGCCCTGCTGCTCGGCCTGTTTAGTCTGCCGGCCGGCGCGCAGGAGAAACCGCAACAAATCACCATCGGTTACCAGAAAGCCAACATTTTTGCGCTGCTGAAATACCGCGGCACGCTGGAGAAAACCCTGGAGCCGCAGGGCGTCAAGGTTCGCTGGATAGAATTCCCCGCCGGCCCGCAGATGTTGGAAGGGTTGAACGTCGGCAGCATCGATCTGGCGGCGACCGGCGACGCCCCGCCGGCTTTCGCGCAAGCCGCCAAGGCCGATCTGGTTTATTTGGCGCATTCGCCGCCCAGCCCGAAAACCGAAGCCATCGTGGTGCCGCAGGATTCGGCGATCCGCTCCGTAGCCGATCTGAAAGGCAAACGCGTGGCGCTGAACAAAGGGTCGGACGTCAATTACCTGCTGGTGAGCGCGCTGGAACAGGCCGGCTTGAGCTACAAGGACATCACGCCGGTCTATCTGCCGCCGAGCGATGCCCGCGCCGCCTTCCAGCGCGGCAGCGTCGACGCCTGGGTGATTTGGGATCCCTACTACGCCGAGGTGGAAACCCATGCCAACGCCCGCCGGCTGAAAGACGCGGAAGGCCTGGTGCCACACTACACCTTCTATCTCGCCAGCCGCCGCTTTGCCGAAACCTACCCGGACAGCGCCAAGCAGGTGATTCAACAGCTCGGCGCGCTGAGCGACTGGGCCAACGGCCATCCGCAGGAAGCGGCGGCGATCCTCGCTCAGAGCACCGGCCTGGATCAGGCCATTTGGGCCAGAGCCATCGCCCGCATGCCGTTCGGCAGCCAGCGCATGTCGCCGGAGGTGTTCAGACAGCAACAGCAGTTGGCGGATAAATTTACCGCCATCGGACTGCTGCCGGGTAAGGTAGACGTCAACGCCGCCCGCTGGTCCGAAGATAAGCCCGAGGCGCCGTAGCCTTTGCCGCGCTTTGGCTTTAGAAAGCAGAAACCGGCATTTTGCCACCGGAGTAAGCTGACCTATGCTAACCCTGTGTGATGAAACGCGTTTTCATGGCATGTCTTCCGGAACGTTTTGCTTTATTTGTTCGTCGTGAACCCTGGGCCGCCCCTGACTGGTGCGGCTTTTCTTTTTTGTTCGACAGTGCCAGCGGCGGGGAATTTTGCTATGTTAACCCGCAGATACGCTTCCCGTTTTCAGCCGCCGGATCGACTCATGTTTACCCATAAAGCAATCGCCGCGCTCAACGCCCTGGAGCTGATGGTTTATAACTACGTCAGCAAACACAATAATCAAGTGATGTACATGACTATCCGCGAGCTGGCCGAGGCCGCCGGCGTGTCCACCACCACCGTGCTGCGATTTTGCAAAAAATGGGGTGTGACGGCTATTCGGAATTTCGCATCCGTTTCAAACTGTACCTGGAGCAAACCGATGCGCCGCCGGTCGATTCCGGCATCGGCGAAATTCTCAGCTTTTTTAAAAGCGTCAGCAATGATGAATTTAATCAGTTGCTCGATGAAGCGGTGCGGCATATCGCCGCCGCCGAGCGAATTATTTTCGTCGGCATCAGCACCTCCGGCGCCCTGGGGAAATATGGCGCGCGTTTCTTTTCCAACGTCGGAAAATTCAGCACCCATATCGACGATCCTTATTATCCCGTCAACAGCGATATGTATAAAAGCGCGGTGGCGATCATGCTGTCGGTTTCCGGCGAAACCGAAGAGATCCTGCGGCTGGCCAGCCAGTTCAGCCTGCACCACTGTAAAATCATCAGCATCACCAACAACGAAACCTCTTCGCTGGCGCGGCTGGCGGACTTCAACCTGTCTTATCACGTCCCACAACACTTGATCGGCGATCATCATAATATTACTACGCAAATTCCCGTGCTTTATATTATTGAAACCATCGGCAAGCGCCTGGGAAGAATGAACGCGATAAAATAAAACAGGCTGTTTTTTTATTGTGACAAATCACGTTTTACGGCGATTTGTTATATCGTGACATTTCTTTCGGTCTTGTTACTCTATTGGCAACGCGAACGTTATTACCCTTCATTAAATAAGATGAGACATTGACGATGAAACAGTTGCCGAAAGATTTTCTGTGGGGAGGCGCGGTCGCCGCGCACCAGGTTGAAGGCGGTTGGGATCGAGGCGGCAAAGGGCCAAGCATCGCCGACGTGCTGTCCGGCGGTTCGCACGGCGTGGATCGCGTGATGACCGACGGCGTGCTCGACGGCTATCGTTATCCCAACCACGAAGCGGTGGACTTCTACGGCCGCTACAAGCAGGACGTGGCGCTGTTCGCCGAGATGGGCTTCAAGTGTTTTCGCACCTCGATCGCCTGGACGCGCATTTTCCCGAACGGCGACGAAGCAACGCCGAACGAAGCCGGCCTGCAGTTTTACGACGACCTGTTCGACGAATTGCTGAAATACGGCATCCAGCCGGTGATCACCCTGTCCCACTTCGAAATGCCTTACCATTTGGTAAAAGCCTACGGCGGCTGGAAAAATCGCCGGGTGGTGGAGTTCTTCGTGCGCTTTAGCGAAGTGGTGATGCACCGCTACCGCGAAAAAGTGAAGTACTGGATGACCTTCAACGAAATCAATAACCAGAGCAACTACCGCTACCCGCTGTTCGGCTACTGCTGTTCCGGCGTGGACTACACCCAGGAAGACAACCCCGAGCAGACGTTGTACCAGGTGTTGCACCACCAGTTCGTCGCCAGCGCGCAGGTGGTCAAACTCGGCCATCAGATCAACCCGGAATTCAAGATCGGCTGCATGCTGGCCTGCGTGCCGTTCTACCCTTATTCCTGCAAACCGGACGACGTGATGTACGCCGTGGAAGCGATGCACCAACGCTATCTGTATACCGACGTGCAAATGCGCGGCTACTACCCCAGCTACCTGCTGCGTGACTGGGAACGCAAAGGGCTGAAGATCGAGATGCAGCCGCAGGACGCGCAGATCCTGCGCGAGGGCTGCACCGATTACATCGGCTTCAGCTATTACATGAGCAATGCGCTGCAGGCCAACGCGGTGGACGGCAGCGACGGCATGTTCGGCTTCCCGGGCAACGTGCCGAATCCGCACGTCAAAGCCTCCGACTGGGGTTGGCAGATCGATCCGGTCGGGCTGCGCTATTCGCTGAACGTGCTGTATGAACGTTACCAGAAGCCGCTGTTTATCGTGGAAAACGGCTTCGGCGCCTTCGACAAGGTGGAAGCAGATGGCCAGATCAACGATGACTATCGCATCGACTATCTGCGCGCCCATATCGAAGAGATGAAAAAGGCAGTGATTGAAGACGGCGTAGATCTGATCGGCTATACGCCGTGGGGCTGCATCGACTGCGTGTCGTTCACTACCGGCGAGTACAGCAAGCGCTACGGTTTCATCTACGTCGATAAACACGACGACGGCACCGGCACGCTGGAACGGTCGCGCAAGAAAAGCTTCGACTGGTATCGTCGGGTGATCGCCAGCAACGGCGAACAGCTGTAACCGCCGCAGCTCAGAGGCGGTGACGCCCCTTCTCGCCCATGCCGAACGGCATGGGCGTTTTCGCTTATATCGCCGGGAATGGCGCCCCGACATAATTTTCCGCCAGCATCGTCATAGCGCTGCGCGATTTCACCGTGTACTGCAGCTCTGAGAGTTGCAGCCGGTGTTCGAAAGGCGTGTCTTCCCGCCGGGTATGCAGCATGTGGGTCATCCACCAGGAAAAATGCTCGGCGCGCCAGACCCGCTGCAAGGCGGTGTCGCTGTAATCGTCCAGTCGTTGCCAGTCGCCTCGCCGGTAAAACGTCTCCAGCGCCTGGGACAACAGGCAAACATCGGCCATGGCCAGGTTCAACCCTTTGGCCCCGGTCGGCGGCACGATATGCGCCGCGTCGCCCGCCAACAGCAGGCGCCGGTAGCGCATCGGTTCGGTAACGAAGCTGCGCATGCCGACCACGTTTTTCTGAAATATGCGGCCCTTTTTCAGCGTCCAGCCTTCATGGTTTTCCAGCCGCTGCTCCAACTCGCGCCAGATACGATCGTCCGACCATTGATCGACCTGTTCCGCAGGATCGCACTGAAAATACATGCGCTGCACGCCGGGCGAACGGGTGCTGATCAACGCAAAACCGCGCGGATGGCAGGCGTAGATCAGCTCTTCGCTGGACGGCGGCGCTTCGACCAGAATGCCGAACCAGCCGAACGGATAGGTGCGGGTGTAATCCTGCCGCAGCCCGCCGGGCATCGCCGCGCGGCTGATGCCGTGGAATCCGTCGCAGCCGATGACAAAGTCGCCGCGGAGCCGGCGCGGCTGGTCGCCATGACGGTAGTGAACCTCGGGCTGCGCGTTGTCCAGCGCCTTCAATTCAACCTGCTCCACCTCGAAAAACAGATGGCCCTGCGCCGCCAGACGCGCGGCGATCAGGTCTTTCAAGACTTCATGCTGGGCATAAACGGTGACGGCGCGCTCGGTCAATCCGGCCAGATCGATGCGGTGCTGCCGGCCGCCGAACGCCAAGCGGATCCCCTGATGCCGCGCCCCTTCCCGCCGCATCCGCTCCCCCAATCCGGTCTGCTCGAGCAGATCGACGGTCCCCTGTTCGAGCACCCCGGCGCGAATGGTCGATTCCACCGCCTCCCGGCTGCGCGTTTCCAACACCACCGATTCCACACCTTGCAGGTGCAGCAGATGGGACAACATCAAGCCGGCCGGACCGGCGCCGATGATCACAACCTGTGTGCGCATAGCATGACTCCCTCATAGCATTTTGTTGAGCGGCGCCGGCAGCGCCGGGTAGCCGCCGGAAAGGTGTTTGGCGAGCAGCGCCAGCGCCGCGATCAGCGCCGGGATGGCCAACAGCGTGAAAATGGTGCTGAACGACAGCTGCATCTGCATCAGCACGCCACCGCTCATCGCCCCCAGAATGCCGCCAAAACGCCCGAGACCGAGCATCCAGGCTACGCCGGTCGCCCGGCTCTGGGTGGGATAGAACCCGGCCGCCAGGGCCGGCATGGATGACTGGGCGCCGTTCATGCAGGTGCCGGCGATGAACACCGTGAGCGCCATCAGCAGCGGAGAGATATAGACATAGCCGATGATGCCGACGAACAAACCGGTCAGCAAATAGCCGACGGCCACCACCTTGTGCGGGTTCATGCGATCCATCAACCAACCGATAATCAATACGCCGAGCCCCCCGCCGAGCGGAAACAGCGCGGTGATCAGCGAAGCCTGCGTAACGGAGGCGCCGGTTTCACGGATCAGCAGCGGCAGCCAACTGGTCAGCAGATAGAAGATCATCAATCCCATGAAGTAAGTCAGACACAGCATCAACGTGCCCAGCAGATAGCGACGCGAAAAGATCATGCCCAGCGGCGACGCTGCCTTTACCTGCCCCTCTTCCTGCAACATGAAGCGCGGCGGCGGCGTCATGCGGATCGGTGCAATGCGTTTCAGCACCCTGGCGATGCGCTCTGCGGCATAGCCGCGCGCGACCATGAAGCGCACGGATTCAGGCAAGGCGCCGATCAGGACCAGCGCCAGCAGCAACGGCATAACGCCGCCCAGCACCATCACGCTCTGCCAGCCGAAATGCGGGATCAGCCAGGCGGAAGAAAAACCGCCCAGCGACGAACCGAGAGGGAAACCGCAAAACATCAGATTCACCATCAGGGCTCGGCAGCGCTGAGGCGCATATTCCGACATCAGCGTGGCGGCGTTCGGCATGGCCGCCCCTAACCCCAGCCCGGTCAGAAAGCGCAGCAGCGTCAGCGTCGAAAGCGAGCCGGCGAAGGCAGTCAGCAGGCTGAAGCCGCCGAACAGCAGCAGCGAAATCACCAGCACTTTCTTGCGGCCGATGCGATCCGCCAACGGGCCGGCGGCCAACGCGCCTACCGCCAGACCGACCAGCGCGGCGCTCATTACCGGCCCCAGCGCGGTTTTGTCTATTCCCCACTCCTGCACCAGCGACGTGGCGATGAAGCCGATAATGGCGGTATCGAAACCGTCCAGCGCGACCGCCAAAAAACACAAAACCAGTATCAACCACTGGTAGCGAGAAAATGGCTGGTTATCGATAAACCCTCGAATTTCTACGTTGTTATCATGCGGCATGGCGTGCTCCTCAGAGAGTGCGGCAAACCTCACCGCACGGAACAGCCGGCTGCGAGCCGGCGAGAGGGTTAATTTGTGCGATTATCGGAATATAGTTCGTTAATCGACAATCAAATCAAACCACCCCACGGCGAATGCTTCAATATTGTTAAAAAAATAAGCGTGCGATAAACGAACATCAGAAAACGGTAAATAAAATAATCTTATTTACTATTAATTGGATATGGAGATTTAAGCCGTGACTGGGGCGTGGGGAGTTGTGATTTTGTTAACATTTTAAAAACATCATGAGCGCCCGGTCTGACGTTGACCCTGGGCCGGAGGGAACCGGCGCTTGTCAAACCGCGCTCGCCGCCTAAAAACAGGAAGCGAGCGCAAGCCTCGGCGCTATTGGCTCACGGCGCCGTTTGCGCGGCCGCGAGGTATTTCGCCATTTCTGCCGTCGGCACCATGCCGCCGCCGGTCGCCCATACCAGATGCGTCGCCTGGGCCAGGTGCTCGGCGCTTATGCCCTGCTCGCTGAGCTCTCCCGCATGGGCGGCAACGCGCCACGGCCCGGCCATGCCCGCCAGGGCGGAGGGTTCCAGCTGGATATGCTCGTGCCTGTCCAACAACCCGAGCAACGCGAACATCTCTTCGTCGCTCAGGGTGTAAAACGCGCTCAGCAGGCGCTCCATCGCCCGGCCGACAAAGCCGGAGGCGCGCCCCACCGCCAACCCGTCCGCCGCCGTGCGGTTGTCGATGCCGAGATCTTGCACCGCAATGCCGTCATGCAACCCGCTGTAGACGCCGAGCAACATGCAAGGGGAATGGGTCGGTTCGGCAAAAATGCAGTGAACATGATCGCCGAACGCCAGCTTGAGGCCAAAGGCGACGCCGCCCGGCCCGCCGCCGACGCCGCACGGCAGATAAACGAACAGCGGATGCTGCGCGTCCACCACGATGCCCTGTTCGGCAAACTGCCGCTTCAGGCGGCCGCCGGCCACCGCGTAGCCGAGGAACAGGGTTTGCGAGTTTTCATCATCGATAAAGAAGCAACTCGGATCGTTCGCCGCCTGTTTGCGCCCTTGTTCGACCGCCACGCCGTAATCGTCGGCGTACTCCACCACCGTCACGCCATTGTCGCGCAGCTTCTGTTTTTTCCACGCCCGCGCGTCCGCCGACATGTGCACGCTGACGTCAAACCCCAACCGGGCGCTGATGATGCCGATGGATAATCCCAGATTGCCGGTCGAACCGACGGCGATGCGGTACTGGCTGAAGAATTGACGGAACTCATCGGAAAACAGCCGGGCGTAGTCGTCGCCGGTGTGCAGCAGCCCCGCTTCCAGCGCCAGCTTTTCAGCGTGCGTCAGCACCTCATAGATACCGCCGCGCGCCTTGATTGAGCCGGAAATCGGCAGATGGCTGTCCTTTTTCAACAGCAGGCGTCCGCCCAATGTCTGCCCATAGCGCCGATCCAACGCAAGCTGCATGGCCGGGATCGCCACCAGCTCGGATTCGATGATCCCCTTTGTCGGTTGGGTTTCCGGGAAGGCCGCAGCGAGATAAGGCGCGAAACGCGCCAGGCGCTGCTCCGCGTCGGCGACGTCGGCGGCGGTCAAACCGACGTGGGGCAAGCCAGCGGCCAGCGTTGTCGCGCGCGGATTGAACCAGGTGATCGGCTCTAGCGCGACCATGCGTTGCAACAGCGGATGCTGGGCGACCCACGATAGGATCTGTGATTTCTGCATAAGTGTCCCTGACTGATGTTGGCGTTGCCGTCACCTTGCCGCGAACGCCGGCGGCTGACAAATGATAAATTCTGAGCTTGAGGTGCAATAGATTGATGCAAGCGCGACGTTAGCCGGCCGTCACGCCAAACAGCAGGCCGACGCCGGAAGAAACCGCCATCGCCAGTGCGCTCCAGATGAGGATGCGCGCCACGCCCGGCAAGATCGGCGCGCCGCCGGTTTTCGCGGCGATGCCGCCGAGAACGCCGAGGGAAATCAGCGCCGACGCCACCAGCGCCGGCCGCGTCCAGGCGACCGGCACCCACATCGCCACCAGCAGCGGCAACAGCGCGCCGAGGGAGAAACTCAGGGCCGACGCCAACGCAGCCTGCAGCGGCCGGGCGCGGGTGGTGGAGGAAATGCCCAGTTCGTCGCGCGCATGCGCCTCCAGCGCATCATGCGCCATCAGCTTTTCCGCCACCTGCCGGGCCAGCGCCGGATCCAGACCGCGATGCACGTAGATTGACGTCAGTTCGCGAAACTCCCCCGGATAGTCTTCAAGCAGCTCCGCCTGCTCTTCCGCCAGCGCGGCCTTTTCGGTATCCGCCTGCGACGAGACCGACACATACTCGCCGGTGGCCATCGACATCGCGCCGGCCACCCACCCGGCGACGCCGGCG
The DNA here is from genome assembly GCF_014982455.1 of Serratia sp. X3. Classification (NCBI taxonomy): domain Bacteria; kingdom Pseudomonadati; phylum Pseudomonadota; class Gammaproteobacteria; order Enterobacterales; family Yersiniaceae; genus Serratia; species Serratia sp. X3. The sequence continues at coordinate 1,196,783 of NZ_JADCNB010000001.1, read as the reverse complement.
ATCATCAGCGCGGAATGCGAGGCGCTGGCCGCCGCGACGCCCAGCAGCAGGCTGGCCGTTGAAACGATGCCGTCGTTGGCGCCGAGCACCGCCGCCCGCAGCCAGCCGATGCGTTCAATACTGTGCCGTTCTCGGTGCATCCGTTTTCTCCCTCTGTGACTGTTGCGCTACTCGCGCGCCGCCGCTTCCAGCCCGGCGATGTCGATTTTGCCCATCAGCAGCATCGCTTCCGTTACCCGCCGCACGCGGGCGGCGTCGGGATCGTTCATCAACTCCGTCAGGCGCCGCGGCACAATTTGCCAGCACAGCCCCCAGCGATCGCGCAGCCAGCCGCACTGCTCCGCCTCGCCGCCCTCGCTCAACGCATCCCACAGCCTGTCGACTTCCGCCTGATCGTCACATTCCACCATCACGGAGAAACTGTGATTGAACGGATCCAGCGGCCCGGCTTCGATCGCCGCGTAGCGCTGGTCCCCCAGCGTGAAGGCGGCCAGCTTCACGCTGCCGGCCGGGCCGCTCGGCGTATCCGCCGGCAGGTCGGAAAACCAGTTCACGGACGATCCGGGGATCAGCGAGACATAGCAATTCAGCGCCGCTTCCATGTCTTTTTCAAACCACAGATGTTGCGTAATTCTGGCCATCTGCGCCTCCTTTACGCATCGAGGATCGGCGCGAAACCGCCGAAGATCATGCGTTTGCCGTCGAACGGCATCTCGCCCAGCGCTTTCATGCGCGGATCGTTCATCATTTTCTCATTGGCGGCGTCGCGCACCGCTTTGGAGGGGTACTCTATCCAGCTGAACACCACCACTTCGTCTTCCTGGGCTTTCACCGCGCCGCGAAAGTCGGTGAGCTTGCCATCGGGCACGTCATCGCCCCAGCACTCCACGATGCGCGTGGCGCCAAACTCTTTGAACAGCGGCGCTGCCGCCGCCGCCAACCGGTGATAAGCCTCCTTATTGGCGGCCGGCACCGCCACCACAAACCCGTCTACGTATTTCATTCTGGCATCCTCTTGTCTGATTAAGGACAGTCGGTTCGGCGCAGGCGGAAATGCCCGCGTCCCTTACCAGTTTAGACCGCCGGCACGCAGCGCGGATCGGAAGTTCAGCGGCCGTGACAGGCCGGCGGAGACGATTCCGGTGTGGCGACCCGGTTGCGGCCGGCGTTTTTCGCTTTGTACACCGCCAGATCCGCCAGCTTCAGCAGATCCGCCAGGCTTTGGCCGGAACCGCCCGGGCAGGTCACCATGCCGATGCTGACGGTGATCTGCAGCGGATGCCCGGCCGGCATCAGGATAGACTCCGTTTCGATGCGTTGCCGCAGGCGTTCGGCCAATTGCCATCCCTGCTGCGGCTGGCCGAGCGTCGAAACGATGGCGAACTCTTCGCCCCCCATGCGGCCGAACAGGTCACCGACGCTCAGATCGGCGGCGATCGCGCGGGTAAAGGCCATCAGCGCCTGATCGCCGCCGGCATGGCCGAAACGGTCATTAATCGATTTGAAATAGTCGATATCAAGCATCATGACGCACATCAGCTCGCCCTTTTGGTCTATCAATCGTTCGCCGCGCTGCATAAACGCATTGCGCGTCAGTACGTGCGTCAACGCATCGTGATTCGCCACGTGCTCCAGCGTGCGCAGCAGCGCATTGCGCGCATAGTTCATGCTGGCCACGGCGATGGGGCCCAGCGCCAGCAGCGCGATGCCCAAACGCATCGATACTGCGTTTTGCAACACCTTCATGTCGAGCGTCGAACTCAACAGCCCGAAATCGATAGCCAGATGGCACCAAAGCACATAGATCAGCACCGCAATCATGGTGCAGAACAGTGAGAAGGACATCGCCAGCCACAGCAGCACCGGCATGGGAAAGATCACCGCCCCGGGGCCGCCGATCAGCACGCTGCACACCGCCGCCAGCAACAGCAGCGCCAACACCGTGAGTTTTCGCCCCGCCCGCGGCCATTGGCTGCGCTGGGTGAACATGGCGCCGGCCGCCGCAAGGCGACGTCGCCAATCGCCGGGAAACGCCAGAATAAACGGCATCAGCGTGACGTAATTGGTGAACTCGGACGAGAACCACAGCGCCAGCGAGGTCAGATAGGGTCTGCCGAACAGCCACTGCGAAGTTGCGGCGCCCACCGCGCCGGTCGCGGCGGCGGCGGCCAGGCAGATGCCGAACAGGTACATGCTGGACGTGCCGCGTTGCAACATGCGCGCCGGCGGCGACAGCCGCATGAACAACAGATACCCCACCACGACGCCGGTCAGATTGGCGACGTTCAGCAGCAGCGTCTTTTGCAGCGAACTGCCGGTCAACAGATCCGCCGCCAGATAGCCCAGCACCGCCATGCCCCAGCCGGCCCGCGTAGCCCACTGTGGCCGACGCACCAAAACGGCCAGCAGTACGGCGTTCACCGGCCAGAATATCGCCAGAAAGCTGCCGGGACGACTCACGATGCCCAGCAGACACAGGGTGAACACCAACAAAAAAATGATGAGCGCGGGCCAGATTTTCCGGGTATCAGACAACGAGGTGATTTGCATCTTGGATCCAGAGACTTCCGCTAGCATAAAGTGACAGTCTGTTCGCGTCACAACCGTCGGCGGTGAGGCGAAGATAAACGGCCGACCCGCCTATTATTGCCAGTTTTGCCTGCCTGGACACCTGTTTATTCATCAAGGGAAAATATATTTGTGTATCAATATATTGACAGGAATCACCCTTCCGGCGAACAAACTGCCGCGCCCCTCCCGTCACTGCTATCGTTATTGCCATTCATCCGACTTTTTGCCGGCAAAATCGCCGTCTTTTTCCCTAATGACAAAATTAAATCGTGCAATTAAGGGATACCGGCATTCCCCTCTATTCAAAACCAATAAATGATAATTATAATGATAATCGTTACTATTTATTATTTTTTCATGGAATTATATGCACCAGTCAGTTCTTCGCCACCCCACTAAAAGAAATAAAAATCACGTTCTTCGCACGCTGCCCCTGATTGCCGGTTTGTTCCCCGCGCTGGCGATCGCCGCCACACCCGGCGCAAAAACGGAGGAATCCATTACGGTGACCGCCGCGGCCCAGCCTTCCGGCAGCTATAGCGCCGACACCGCCTCGACCGCCGGCAAGACCGCCGCGCCGATCGCCGAGGTGCCGCAATCGGTCAGCGTCGTCACCTCTCAGGTCATTGACGACTTCCAGGTCAAAAGCGTCAATGATGCGATGATGTTCGTCAGCGGCGTCACCCAGGGCAACACGCTCGGCGGCACGGAGGATGGCTTCGTCAAACGCGGGTTCGGGGTTAACTCCGACGGCTCGGTCTTCATCGACGGCGTGCGCAGCAACCAAGGGCTGAGCATGGACGCCACCACCGATCGCGTCGAGGTCCTGAAAGGTTCCGCTTCGCTGCTGTATGGCATCCTCAGCCCCGGCGGCGTCATCAATCTGATCAGCAAAAAACCGCAGTATGACTGGAACACCCGCATCAGCGGCGCCACCAACAGTTTTGGCGGCGGCAGCGGCAGCGTCGATGTGACCGGCCCGCTGGGCGGCGGCTTCGCCTTTCGCCTGATCGCCGAACGCCAGCACACAGATTACTGGCGCAATTTCGGCAGCGACGAACACACGCTGATCGCCCCCTCACTCAGTTGGTTCGGCGACCAGGCTTCCTTTAACATCGCCTACAGCGAATACAAGTACGACATTCCTTACGATCGCGGCACCGCCTTTATCGACGGCAAACCGGTCGATGTGCCCTATGACCGCCGCTTGGATGACTACGCGAACCATGCCTGGGGCAAGAACAAACGTCTGAACGCCCATTATGAGTACGCGCTCGATCCTGTCTGGACGACCCGCTTCAACTACGCCTGGCTGCAACGCCGTTACGACAGCAACGAAGTGCGCGCCACCGCGGTCGACACCACGACCGGCATCGTCTCGCGCCGCGCCGACGCCAACCGCGGTTTCAATCATCAAACCCACTATTACTCCTGGGATCTGACCGGTTCGCCGCAGCTGTTCGGCATGCAGCACGACCTGCTGCTGGGCGTGGACTACGAGAAAAATCAGACCTACAAGGCCTATTCCTACCGCGGCAAGGTCTCGAAGACCTTCAACATGTACGACCCGGTGTATGGCGAAACGCCGATCACCGACAGCACCACCTACAGCGACGCGTCAAGCAACCTGCGCGCCACGCTGTTCAGCCGTTCCCTGTACGCCAAGGACAGCATTCATCTCACCGATCAATGGATCGCGGTGCTGGGCGCGCGCTATCAGTCGTATTACCAGAACAACAGCAACGGTTTCCAGAAACCGAAAAATACGCTCAATGACAAAGACGACCAGTTTTTGCCACAGGCGGGGTTGGTGTATAAGCTGACGCCGAGCCTGTCGCTGTACGGCAATTACAGCCGTTCGTTCACGCCGTCCACCGCCATCGACGACAATGGCGACGTCGCCACGCCGGAAACCGGCACCACCTATGAGGTGGGCGGAAAATGGCAGATCACCCCGGCGTTTGACGCCACGCTGGCGCTCTATCGCATTGATGAAAGCAACATGTCGATCTTTATTAACGGCGTGACCCGCAGCATCCCCAAAGCGCGCTCCACCGGCGTCGAACTGGAGTTGAACGGGGAAGTGGCGCGCAACTGGGATCTCACCGCCAACTACAGCTACGACAAGACCGAAATTGTCGAAGACAACCTCAACCCGGATAACGTCGGCAATCGGCTGGTCAACGCCCCAACCAACATGGGCGGCCTGTACCTCAGCCGCCGCATGACATTGCCGGTGGTGCCCGGCGAGGTGCGCATTGGCGGCGGCGCGCGCTACGTCGGTCGCCGCGCCGGCGATCCGGAGAACAGTTTCACCATGCCGGCCTATACCGTGGCGGATGCCTTTGTCGCCTGGGACAGCAAGCTGCTTGGGAAACATACCCAGCTGAAACTGAATGTGAAAAACCTGTTCAACCGCGAGTACTATGCCTCCAGCGCCGGTAATTTACGCGTGATTGAGGGTGAACCGCGCAGCCTGAGCCTGCAGGCGACGGTCGATTTCTAACCTGTCATGCCTTGGGCGCCGTTTGGCGCCCGTTTTCTTTGCGCCGGCTGCGGCACATCACATCGGCGAGGAAATCCAGCAGCGCGCTATAGATCGCACTGGCGGGCGGTAGCGTTCGCTTTCCCGACATATACTTAAAGGAGGAATCGCAATGGAGGACGGAGAGATGAAAAAGATAACGCTGGTGCTTTTGACGTTGTTGCTGAGCGGCTGTATCGGCGGCGGCGGTCCGTCGAATGTGCCGCCGGCGTCGCCGAATGAGCCCTACACCTGCAGCAACTCCGGCGCCAACAGCGACTGTTCGCAGTCCGTGGAGCCGTCGATGTACTAGCCGCGTTCGGCGGGCCGTTGATAAACGACCCGCCGCCTCATGGCAGAACTAGGAAGAGTGTTCCTCTTCGTTAGCCTGATATCGCGTCGCCTGCTGCTTCATGAACACCACCTCCTGCGGGCTGGACAGGCTCACTTCCTGAGCGCGCAATAGCTTGAGGATGTTAAACAGCAGTTCACTCTTGGTGGCGCCGACCATGCGCGGGCTCGGCACATAGCCGGTCACGCTCAGGATAATGCCGTCCGGCCCCAACTGGCTGAAGCGCACATAAGGCGCCGGCGTCTCCAGAATGGTTTCGTACTCGTTGTAAGCGCTCAGCAGGATATTGCGCACCTGCTCGGGATCGATCGAGGTCGGGAACGTCAGCGCAATGGTCACCACGCCTTGCGCGTTGCCCATGGTGGCGTTACGCACGTTCTGTGAGATCAGCTGCGAGTTCGGTACGATCATGGTGGAGCGGTCGCTGAGCTGAATTTCGGTGGCGCGTACGTTGATGCGCCGCACGTCGCCTTCCACGCCGCCGATGCCGATCATATCCCCGACCTTCACCGGGCGTTCAGTCAGCAGGATCAGGCCGGAAATAAAGTTCTTCACGATCTCCTGTAAGCCGAAACCGATACCGACCGACAGAGCGCTGACAATCCACGCCAGGTTGCTCCACTGGATGCCCAGCGCCGCCAGGGTGATCAGAATGACCAGCACATAGCCGATATTGCTGAACAGCGTCACCAGCGAGGCGCGAATGCCGACGTCCGAAATGGTCTTCGGCAGCAGCTCAGACCCCAGCCAGCGCCGCACCGCGCGCAGGATGTAGATGCCGATCGCCAGGCAGATCACGGCGTTGAGCAGGTTGCCGGGCACGATGTTGAAGCGCTGCAAGCCTTCGCCGGTCAGGATCGAGACGATTTTCTCCATCAGCGATCCCGGCGTGGTGCTGCCAAACGAGCCGTTGAACAACGCGATAATCATCAACAGCAACAGTGAACATTTGGCCAGCGCGGTGGTGATGATCGCCACCTGCTCCAGGTGGCGGTCCTTGAAGCTGAGCGTTTTCTTCAGCATCTTGCCGCTGACGGTCTGCGGCGAAAACAACGCGGCGCACAGGTCAGTGGCGAACAGCACCATGAAGTAGAACGCCATCAGCACCAGCACCACCCAGATCAGCTGGTAGGTCAGGAAGCGGGCGAAAGCGATATAGCCCACGAGCAGTGAAAGCAGGATCACCACCGAACACACCAGGGTGACGATATGCACCAGCCCGCCGACCAGCGTGCGTTTTTCCAGGTGCGCGCCCTGCTGCTCCAGACGGCGACGAATGCGCTGGCCGCGCAGCGGCGCCGCCAGCAGCACCATGCCGATCAGCCCCGCCACCAGGCCGTTGCCGAAGATGGTGGTGGCCAATGAGGCGCTGACGACGTTGTTGATCAGCTCCACAGTGCCGAACGCCAGCGCCAGGCCGGCCAGCAGCGGCGAGAAGTAACGCAGCCCGGCGGCCACGTCATTGTCCAGCGAAGCCAAACGCCAGGACGGGCGATTCAGCGACAGCGCCGCACGCCCCAGCCCGGCGATCAGCGCGCAGAAAATCCCCAGACGGTTAAAGCCTTCGGCAAAGTCTTCCAGCATGACCGGCAGCGGCTGCACGCGGATAAAGACGTAATACAGCAGGTTCAGCGCGATCGAGGTGGTGATCACCGTCACCGCCACGGTGATGATGGCCATAAAGCTGCGGCGCAGGCGCCCGTCCGGCAGGAAGCGAATGCTGACCCAGGCGAGGAAACGCTCGGACAAATAGCGCCCCCAGGACCAGACGATCACCGCCAGCGCCAGCAACGCCAGCGTGCCGTACCGCCATTCGTCCTGCCAACTGGCGTCCCAGGCCGCTTTCATCTCGGCGTTGAACTGGTCCAGCCGCTGCACGTCATCCGCTGACGGCTGCACGACCGGCGTCCAGAATTTGACGCCCAAAATGCTGCCGGTGTTCAGCGCCAGCTGGGTTTTGAACGCCACCCGGCGCAGATCGCTGATCTGCTGGCCCAGGTCGAAGGCGCTGGTCTTGATGGCCTGCGCGCGTTTTACCGCATCGTCCAACTGCTTCTTGCTGCTGTTCAGCGCATTGCGCTGCTGGGCGACGGCCGGGGTTTCCGGCAGCGCACCGGCCGCCGGGGCCGGCCCCAGCACGTCCAGCTGCGCCTGCAGTTTTTCCTGCACCGGCTGCAGATCGGCGGACAATTTATCCATGCTGGCGACCAGATCGTCCGTCGCCAACCGCAGCTTGCTGAGCTGGGTGTCGGTCGTCGCTTTGGAAACCAGCTGCTTCATGCTGTCCAACTGCTTTTGCGCGGCTTTCAACTGCGTAGCGGGATCGGGCGCGCTTTCGGCGGCGGGATCATCCTGGGTGGCGGCGACGGCGCCGAACGGCGTCAGTTGCATACCCAACAGCAATAATAACAACAGCAGGAACGGGCGAGGCTTTAACATAAATTCAGTGCTCAGCATCATTATCTGATAGACAGACGAACAGGCGGCGGATGAACCGTCGCTTAACCATAAACGCTAATTATAATAGCTGCTTAATGTCGGCCGAAATACAGTAATTATTCCCATTGTGCGCCACGCGCCCGCGCTTTCCTTAGCTTGCTGATTATTCAGGCGCTTTTACACTGGCGATACGGCATGAAGCGCTCTATAATCCAGCCACCGATTAACCTGCAACCAATAAAAGGAGACTTACTATGCTGACGTGTGAATTGGTTTTTCACTCACACTTCTTTGGTAATCGTCGCCGCTCAAGCATTACCGGTATCGCGCTGCGATAACCCAGCTTGAGCGAAGCTTACTAAAATCCAGGATCTTCCCTCCGGCTTACCGGGTTATCGTCAGCAATGTTTGACGATAGGCATTGTCATGCCTGTAACTCTTGAGTAAGCAATGAGCACATTACTGTCTGCACAATCTGTCGGTTACGACAACGCGTTCGGCGTCCTGCTGAGCGAGATTTCCTTCAGCCTGAAGAAAGGCGACCGCATCGGTTTGATCGGCGATAACGGCTGCGGCAAAAGCACCCTGCTGCAAATTCTCAGCGGCGACCTGCCTGCGCACACCGGAACGGTGACATTGTCACATCAATGTCTGATGGCGCGCATCGAGCAGCACCTGCCGCCGGAACTGCACACCAGCACCCTGCTGGATGCGGTTCTGGCGCGGCTGCCTGCGGGCCAACACCTCAGCGAACGCTGGCGCTGCGAAGCGCTACTGGCCGAGCTGGGGTTTGAACCGGCGAGCTGGACGCTGACCGCCGGCACCCTCAGCGGCGGCCAGCATACGCGGCTGCTGTTGGCGCGCGCGCTGATCCGCCAACCCGATCTGCTGCTGCTCGACGAACCCAGCAACCACCTGGACCTGCCCACGCTGCTGTGGCTGGAACAGTTCTTGCGTAACTGGAACGGCAGTTTCGTGCTGGTGTCGCACGATCGCTACCTGCTCGACCAGGTAACCAACTGCACCTGGATCCTGCGCGACAAAACGCTGCAGTTCTTCCGTTTGCCCTGCTCTGTAGCGCGCACCGCGCTGGCGGAACAGGACGCCGCGGACGAACAGCGGCGACAGGCCGAGCAAAAGGAAATCGACCGGGTGGAAAAAAGCGCCAAGCGCCTGGCGACCTGGGGCAAGGTCTACGACAACGAAGATCTGGCGCGCAAGGCCAAGCAAATGGAGAAGCGCGTCGATCGGTTGAAGGAAGAACAGACCACTCTGACCACCGGCAGTCCATGGCGGCTGCGGCTGCAGGGAGAAGCGCTGGACGCCGATCGCCTGCTGGCGCTGCCGCACTGGGCGGTGCGCCCGGCGCCGGATGCGCCGGTGCTGTTCAGCCTGGAACATCTGCGCGTGAAAAGCGGCGATCGCATCGCCATCGTCGGGCGCAACGGCTGCGGAAAATCGTCGCTGTTGCGCCTGCTGTGGCGCGAATATCAGCAACAAACGCAGCGCCCGGCGCTGTTCCATCCGCGCGTGCGCATCGGCTATTACGATCAGAGCCTGCAACAGCTGCGCGATGAAGACACGTTGAGCGATGCGCTGGCGCAGTTTGCGCCGCTGACCGAGGAACAGCGGAAAATGGCGCTGATCGGCGCCGGGTTCCCTTACCTGCGCCACCATCAGCAGATCCGTTCGCTGAGCGGCGGCGAGCGTTCACGGTTGCTGTTTGTCGGCCTGACGCTGGCCAACCATTCGTTGCTGCTGCTGGACGAGCCCACCAACCACCTGGATATGGCCGGCAAAGAGGAGCTGGCGGAAACGCTGTGTCAGTTCCCCGGCGCCGTCATGCTGGTCACCCACGATCGGATGCTGATCGAACAGAGCTGCAACCGCTTTTGGCTGATAGACCAACAAAAACTGGAGGAGTGGCACGATCTGGCGCCGGTGTACCAGCGTCTGGCGGGTGAAACGCCGGCGCTGGCGACGGCGCACGAGGCCAACGCAGACGCCCCGACGCCAAACCCGCAGTTGGAAGGCGAAGAGGCGTTGCTGACCGCCCTGTTTGCCCTCGAAAACAAACTGGAGGCCGACCTGGCGCGTAAACCGAAGCATCAAAAACCGGAGCTTCAGGCGCGCTGGCGCCGCGAGATTGCCGACATCACCGCCCGGTTGAGTCTGGGCTAACCTTGACAGGCCGCCATCCGGCGGCCTGTTTTTTGACGGAGTGCGACATGGCATTTTCCCTTGAGCAAGCCTCACTCGCGCAGCGCCCGCTGCTGGCGGCCATGCTGTCCGATTGTCTTCGCGAGCTGGGCGTCGATGGGGATTACCCCTATTTGCCGCTCTACTGGCGCGAGGCCGGCCGCTACCCCTATTTGATGTTGAGCGATCGGCAAACGGCCGGGTTCGCGTTGGTCAGGCGTCTCGATAGCGCCACCGTCGAAATGGCGGAGTTCTACATCAAGCCCGAATGGCGACGCAACGGGCTGGGACAACAGGCTGTCCGCGCCTTGTTCGCGCAGCATCCCGGCGGTTGGTCGCTGTCGGTCAGCCAGGATAATCCGCGCGGGCTGGCGTTTTGGCGGGCGGCGATACCAGCCGAGGCTCTACATATGCAACAAAGCACCAGGCTCACGTTCTCTTTCGTTATTCGGTAATGGCAGACGGCGAATATTGCCAGGCCAAAAGAAACGCGGTGATAGCCGCTTCGGTCATGTGTTGCAATTGTTCCGGCGTCGGCCACTGGTCGGATAGCAAAACCGCGGGCAACGGATACCCCATAACCGCGCCCAGAAATGCCATCGCCTGCGGCTGCGCATGGACAAATTGGATTTGCCCATGCTGCCGCGCCTGTTCCAATATCCTCGCTAACGCCTGAAGCACTCGCCCGGCATTGCGTTCGCGCAACGTGGCGTACAACTCAGGTTTCTGCAACAGCAGTTGCACCAGCAACCGCTGAAAATGCACGTTCTCAACGCTGAAAAAATGCGCCTGAACCACCGAGGCGAAACGTGCCAACACCTGCGGTAAATCCACACTCTCCTGTGTCAGAATGGTGGCAATTGGCGGCTGCATCTTTTCGATAAGATGGTTGAACGTCTCCAACACCAAGGCATCCTTGCTCGGGAAATGATTATATAAGGTTTGACGGGTGGTTCCCGCCTCGTTGGCTATCTCGTCCAAAGAGATGTCCAAGCCCTGCTGCAAAAACAGAACGCTGGCGGTTTCCAGTATCCGTGGCCTGGCCTTCATCGGCCTTCCCGGTTGACGGTTAATCATATTATCTCCCCTGCCCAGAGGCTCATTTTCGCGCTTTAAGTCGTGCCAACCCTTGTTTAGTCAGAACAAAAAACAGCGGTACGAACAATAATGTCAGCAGTGTGCCAGAAATCATGCCGCCTATCACAGCAATACCGATTTCGCGCCGGCTGGCGGCCCCGGCACCGACAGAAAGCGCCAGCGGGATTACACCAGCGACAAACGCCAATGAAGTCATCACGATGGGCCGCAGACGCAATCGCGCCCCTTCCAATGTCGCCTGCAACAAAGCGGATCCCGTTTTTAGCTGTGTTTCAACAAACTCGACGATCAGGATCGCGTTTTTCGCCGCCAGACCAATCGTCGTCAACATTCCCACCTGGAAGTAAATATTGTTTTCATACCCCGCAAGGCGTGCGGCAACAACGGCTCCGATAATCCCGAGGGGAATGATCAGCATCACAGACAACGGAATAGACCAACTCTCATACAGCGCGGCAAGACAGAGGAAAATGAACAACACCGAAGCTAGATACACCACCAGTGTTTGCCCGGCGGCCAATTGCTCCTGATATGAGAGCCCACTCCACTCAAGGCGGTAGCCGTCTATATCGCCGATGATACTCTGCATACGCGCCATCGCGGTGCCGGAGCTTTCTCCCCCGGCTGCCGCCCCCTGTAACTGCGTGGCCGACAGCCCGTTAAAGCGCTGAAGCATTTGTGGGCCTGAGAGCCAACGCGTAGTCGCGAAGCTGGCAAAGGACGCCATGCTGCCGCTTTCACCACGTACAAACCAACTATCGATATCATCCGGCGCCGAGCGCCAGGCCGCATCCCCCTGCATGTAGACCCGCTTCACGCGGCCGCGATCGATAAAATCGTTAATATAAGCGCCTCCCCATGCGGCAGAAAGCGTGTTGGTGATGTCAGCCTGCTGCAGCCCTTGTGCGCTAGCTTTTTGCTGGTCGATATCGACCTGCAATTGCGCTTTATCTTCGAGGCCGTTTATGCGCACCGCCGTTAACAACGGATCTTCGGTAGCGGCAGCGAGCACCTGCCTCTGAGCAGCTTGCAGCGCGTCATGCCCGACGCCGTTTTGATCTTGTAACCACAATTCAAATCCACTGGACTGCCCCAACCCGCGCACCGCCGGCGGCGACAACACATTGATCTGCGCGTCACGATAGCTTTTGAAATGGCGATTGGCGCGGCTAATAATCGCCTGCGCGTTATTTTCATCACCGCTGCGTAGCGACCAATGTTTCAGTTCGGCAAACGCCATACCGACATTCTGACCACTGCCGGCGTTATTGCGCCCGACAACCATGAAGATTACATTCAGGTTGTCCCGCTCGGCGGTCATGAAATAGTCGGCGATAGCGTCAGCAGTCTGTTGCGTTCTGGCCATCGGGGCACCTGGCGGCAGAGAAAACTGGACCATTACCGAGCCCTGATCCTCAACCGGGAGAAAACCGGTAGGCATACGCAGATATTGCCAGATCATGAAACTAACCAGCAGCAGCGCCAACAGGCAAAAACGCCCCTTGCGCGCCATCACATGGTTCAATCCCAGTCCATAACGCCGCTGCCCGTATTCCACCAGGCGGTTAAAGCCGCGAAAAAAACGGCTGCGCGGTCGGTGCACCGGCGGTTTCAGCAAACCGGCACACAGTGCCGGCGTCAAGGTCAACGCAACTAAAACCGACAGCACCATAGCCGCGACCAGCGTGATGGAAAACTGTCGGTAGATCATCCCGGTTGAACCGCCGAAAAATGCCATTGGAATAAATACCGCCGAAAGTACCAGCGCGATGCCGATCAGAGCGCCATTGATCTCCCGCATCGAAAGCAACGTCGCCTCGCGCGGTGGCAATTGCGCTTCCTCCATCACGCGCTCAACATTTTCAACCACCACAATCGCGTCATCTACCAACAGGCCGATCGCGAGCACCATGGCGAACAGTGTCAAGGTGTTTACGCTGTAACCCAACAGCGCCAAAACACCGAAAGTGCCGAGCAACACTACGGGTACCGTAATGGTGGGGATCAACGTGGCGCGCCAATTTTGCAAAAACAGATACATCACCACAATCACTAGCGCGATCGCTTCCAACAGCGTTTGTACGACGCCTTCAATGGAAACCAGTACGAACGGCGTGCTGTCTCGTGGATAAGCCACCTGCAACCCCGGTGGAAACTGCGGGGCCCTGCGATTCACTTCGGCCCGTACCCGCTCTGCCACCTCCAGCGCATTGGCGCCGGAAGCCAACTGAATCGAAATACCCGCCGCCGGGTGACCATTGAGGCGCGTTTGGTTTTGATAGTTTTCCGCCCCGATCTCAACACGAGCAACATCGCGCAAATACACCGCCGAACCGTCGGTATTGGTACGCAGAATAATATCCTCAAACTGTTCCGGCGTTTCCAGCCGCGATTGTGCGGTCACGGTCGCGTTCAACGACTGGCCTTCTATCGTAGGCAAGGCTCCGATCTCACCGCTGGTGACCTGGGCATTTTGCGCTTCTATGGCGACCTGCACGTCAGACGGCATCAAACCATAGCCGCTCAGTTTGATCGGATTGAGCCAAATGCGCATAGCATATTGGGCACCAAACACCGTCGTCTCCCCGACGCCATCCACCCGGCTCAGCGGATCTTGCAGCGAACTGACCAGAAAATCATTGATATCAACGCTGTCCATACGGCCTTGCGTGTCGTACAAGGCAACCACCATTAGGCTATCACCCTGCGATTTAGTCACAGTGATGCCTTGCTGCTGCACTTCTTGCGGCAATCGCGACGTTGCTTGATTGACCGCATTTTGCACTTGAACCTGAGCAATGTCCGGATCGGTTTGTTGTTCGAAGCTAAGGCTGATGCGAGCCTGGCCCGCCGAACTGCTGGTTGATGAGAAATACAACAGGCCATCGATGCCTTTAATTTGTTGTTCGATAATCTGAGTCACGCTGTCCTCTACCGTTTTGGCCGAAGCACCGGGGTAATTGGCTGTCACCGTGACACCAGGCGGCGCGATGTCGGGATATTGCTCAATCGGCAATGTCCAGAGCGCCAGAGCACCCGCTGCCATAATGCAGATGGCCAGCACGGCCGCAAACACCGGTCGAAAGATGAAAAAATGCGCTAGCATGCCTGATCCCTCTGATTATCTTGCTGACGGATGCTTTGATGGTACGTTTAATAATTAAATTTACTTTACAGTAAAGTAAATAAAATCAAGCCTGAAATCAAGCAGGAATAGACACCGTATTGTCATCTGACTATGGCACCCTGCACACTAAACTTTGTTTGGAATACTGCCTGCCATGACGTTACTTTCCCCACGGGACATCGAGGCGCGCTACCGCTTCGCGCGTGAGATCGCCCGCGCCGCCGCCGATCTCGCCTTCAGCTTTTATCAACGCCGGTAGAGTCTGGCCGTCGAGTTTAAACAGGGCCTGCAGGACGTGGTCAGCGAAGCCGATCGCCGCGTCGAGGCACTGATCCGCCGTATGATCAACCGCCGATTTCCCCAGGACGGGTTTCTCGGCGAAGAGAGCGGCAGCAGCGGCGATAACACCGCCTGCGTTTGGGTGGTCGATCCGATTGACGGCACCGCCTGCTTCCTGAACGGGTTACATACCTGGTGTATCGCGATAGGCGTGGTGATCGACGGTGAACCGACGATCGGCGTGGTCTACGATCCCAATCACCGCGAGATGTTCCGCGCCTGCCGCGGCCAAGGCGCCTTCCTCAACGGGGAACCGATCGGCGTGCATGCCGGGCGCAGCGTCGCGGATGGCGTGATGGGCGTCGGGATTTCACCGCGCGCTTCGGCGGCGAAATTCAGCGGTTTTCTCTGTCGCCTGCTGCAGGCGGGAGGAATGTTTGTGCGCAGCGGATCCGGCGCGTTGATGACCGCCCAGGTGGCCGCCGGTCGGCTGCTGGGCTATTACGAACCGCACATGAATGCCTGGGACAGCCTGCCTGGACTGGTGCTGACGCGCGAAGCCGGCGGCGTGGCGAATGACTTTATGCACAATGACGGGCTGCGACGCGGCAACCCGCTGCTGCTGGCCAACGCGGCGCTCTATCCGCAATTGGCCGAGCTGATTCAAACGCCGGGCTTGATCGGCTCGACGTGCCCTATCGCGCGTGAGATGGCCGGATAAAGCGCGCGCAGCCGCCGCTCGACCCGATCGACCGCATCGTGCGCGGCGGCGATGGTTACCGCCGGCGACACCCGGCAGTGGAAGTTGACGATGATGCCGCCGTCGGTTCTGCGCGCCCGGATGTTGTGCACGTCTTGCACCTTATCCCCCTGCTCCAGCGCCGACTGCAAAATCAGCCGGATATCGGCCAGCTCGGCGGCGGAAACATCCTCGCTGGCCAGCCAGTGCGGCGTCTGAGGCTCCAGATGGGTCTCTATCTCGGTGTCCTCGCCGATCGCCTGACGCAGGATCCCTTCTATCTCCGTGGCGATATCATGCGCCTGCGCCACGCTGGCGTTGGCCGGCACCGCCAGATCCATGCCGATCGCCATGTGCGTCGGCAACTGCTGCAAGGTGACGTTCTGCACCTGCGCGCCGTGATTGGCGGCGATCGCCCGAATGCGCGTCGCCATGTCTTCGTCGCTGCGGGTTTGCGGCACCGCGATGACGGTAAACTCCGCCTTGGCATACTGCTGCCGCAGCCGTTCGACGATTTCTCGCTTCAACGCATCGATGCGCTCCAGCGGCAAGGTGCGGCACACCGCCACCGTGATCTCGACAAACAGTACGGCGCCGGCGTTGCGAATACGCACGCTGTCGCAGGCCAGCACCGCCGGGAAGCTGTCCAGCGTGGCGCGAATCGCCTCGGTGGCCCCGGCGGGCGCGGCATCCATCAGCGAGTCGAAGGAACGTTTCCCCAGTTTGATTGCCGCGACAAAGATAAAACCGGCGACGATCAGCGCGGCGATGGCGTCCGCACGGCCAAACCCCAACAGCACAAACACCATGCCCAGCAGTACCACGCCGGACGAAAGCATGTCGGAGAAGAAATGCAGCGCATCCGCCTCCAGCGCCGCGCTGTCGGTCGCCTTGGCAACGCGGTTGAGCGCCCGCACGCGGAAAAAATCGACGCAGATGGAAATCAGCAGCACCGCGATCACCGCCGGTGCAGCGACTATCTCATGCGGTTGTCCGAGCAGGCTGCTGCCCGCCTCGTAGACGATCCAACCGGCGGCGCCGAGCAACAGCAATACCTCGAACAGCGCCGCCAGGTTTTCCACCTTGCCGTGGCCGAAGTGGTGATCGTCATCGGCGGGTTTATCGCTGATGCGCACCGCCAGCCAGGTGATGCTGGTGGCGATAAAATCGGTGAAAGAGTGGATCCCTTCGGATATCAGGCCAATACTGCCGGTAAAAATGCCGGCGACGAATTTGCCCGTGGCCAGCAACCCGCTGGCGATCATCGAGTTTCTGGCCACGGCCTGTTTTTCATTTTGCATTATGCTGCTCACATTCGGACGGTGATTTATTTTTTTACTTTAGAGGATAATTGCCAGACAAAGGCGATCAACAGCATACTGCCAGAGAAAGTCAGCATGAGGCTAGTAAGAAAATTGGATTTTCCGGTGGAATAAAAATAAATCTCATTCACCCCCACCGAAATCATTAAAATGGCGTAGAGCAATCCTAGAATAAGAATCGTCATTATTATCAACTCCCGTATCAGGCCACGCGTTCAGCGCGCCGCTAAATCCTCCCCATAATAAATAGCGGTTACGGGGAGGACGCATCTAGGCGGATCTTTAGCGTTCATCAATCATCCCATTTGGTGCTCATATAGGCCGCCAACAGGCCCAGTGAGCTGATCATTGCCAGGAATCCCATAAAAATAGTCATGTTTCCCATTG
Organism: Serratia sp. X3; assembly: GCF_014982455.1. Lineage (NCBI taxonomy): Bacteria > Pseudomonadati > Pseudomonadota > Gammaproteobacteria > Enterobacterales > Yersiniaceae > Serratia > Serratia sp. X3. The sequence continues at coordinate 1,179,746 of NZ_JADCNB010000001.1, read as the reverse complement.
TTTTGTCCTCAGGTTAAATGTTATCGATAAAATCCCCTTGCGTTAAATATCGGGGTTGGTCGGTATCCATGGTTTTTTAACGTCCTCCTCTTTTTTGCAACATTCCCGCGCTTTCAAGCGCGGGACCCGTTTAAATTCCCAGGACGTGCTGGGCAATTTTGAAATAGATAATCAGGCCGGTGCCGTCGATAAAGGTGGCGATAAACGGCGCCGACACCACCGCCGGATCGATACCGAGCCGTTTGAGCAGCATCGGGATGATCGACGAAACAATGGCGCTCCACACGGTGATCGCCACCAGCGACAGGCTGACCACCAGCGTCACCTCCATGCCGACGCCCATGATCCAGGCGCGCACCCAGGCCGCCAGACCAATGGTGACGGCGATCAGCAGCGAGGTCGTGACCTCTTTGCGGATCACCGCGCCCAGATTGCGCAGGCTGACTTCGCCCAGCGCCATGGCGCGCACCAGCGTCGAGGTGATCTGGGTGCCGCTGTTGCCGCCGGTGCCGATCAGCAGCGGGATGAAGAACGCCAGCGCAATCGCCGCTTCGAGCTGATCTTCAAACGCTTTCAGCACGTTGCCGGTGTAAGCTTCGGCCACGAACAGCATCAGCAGCCACACCGAGCGTTTGCGCCACAGCGCCCACGGGCTGGTCTCCAGATAAGGCTTGTCCAGCGGCAAGCTCGCGCCCTGACGCTGCGCGTCTTCGGTGTTTTCATCTTCGACCAACCGAGCGATCTCGCGCTCGCCCAGCACGCCGACCAGCGTGTTGTTCGCCACGACCGGCACCACGTCCAAACCGCCTTTGCCCAGCAGATGCGCCACGTCGTTGCGATCGTCGTCGGGTGACACCTGGAAATAGCTGTAATCCATCATTACGCCGACCGCTTTATCCTGTTCTTCGCACTGCAGCAGTTTTTTCACCGACAGCGTGCCGCGCAAATGATAATCGTCCGCGGTAATAAAGACCCGGGTGGGAATTTCGTCCGTTTTTAGCTGTGAAAGTAAATATTCCCGGGCATGCGTGACCGTCATCGTCGCGGGAACGGTAATAAAATCGGCGTTCATATAACCGGCGACCGAAGTTTCATCGAGAGTTTCAGTCGCGCGCAGCGCCGGAGAAGAAGAGTATTGATGTGACTTGATCATTTTGTCAGTCCCTATTTCTGTTGTGAACTTCAACAGCGAATCGCATAGGGGCGTAACCACAGAGGGAGTGCAGACTGCCTATCTCCGCGTCCAGGTTTTAGCACTATACAACGTATCCGAATTGTTGCTCGGAAGTTACTTTGGGCTGAACCTTAATCCGATAAAGCCTGTCTTAACCTTGGGCATCTCTCGATGTCGTCAGATCAGTAACCTGTGTTTGTATAGGAGCCTCGCCAAACGAGATACTGCATATAAACTACCGGCGCAGTATAGGCGTTGTTTTATCCGGCGGGAAGAAAAGATTGCCCGTCGTTTATGGAGTATTTAGGATATTTTTATTAAACGTGAATCTATAAAAACGGCTGATATAAATCAGCCGTTTTTTTATTTATCAGTGCGCGAGAATGTAGACGTTTTTATCGTATAGGGCGCCCTGTCGGGTGAAGTCGATCCCCTTGACGTAGGGTTTGATGAGCGTGGCGTTGGCTTCGTAGTACACCGGCGCGACCGGCGTATCTACGGCCAGCACCGCCTCGGCCTGCTGGAAATACTGCTGCACCTGCTGCGGTGTCGGCGCCGCCGTCGCCTGATGCAGAATGCGATCGTATTCCGGGTTGCGGTATTTGGGGCTGTTCTCGCTGCTGTCGGCGCGGAACACATTCAGGAAGGTAGAAGGATCGTCGTAATCCGCCAGCCAGCGGGTAAAGGCTACGCTGTACTGGCCGCGGTTGATATTATCCAGCGTCACTTTGCGCTCCTGGCTTTGCAAGCCGGCCTCCACCCCGAGGTTCTTTTTCCACATGGCGGCGGCGGCGATGACGATCTTCTTGATGGTGGCGTCATTGCTGTACAACACGGTAAAGCGCAGCGGATTCTCGGCGTTGAAACCGGCCTCCGCCAACAACTTTTTCGCCTGGGCGTGGCGTTGTTCCGGCGTCAAACCGGCCGCTGCGCCGGCCTGCAGGCGATAGCCGCCCGCCCCCGTTGGGGTAAAGGTCCAGGCCGGCTGCTGGCCGTATCCCAACACCTTGCCGGCGATAATCTCTTTGTCCAGCGCCAGGTTCAGCGCCTGGCGCACCCGCACGTCGTTAAACGGCGTCTGCCGGTTATTGAAGGCGAAATAGCTGGTGGAGAGCAGCGGATAGGTCACCAGCTGTTGATCCCCGAGCGTTTTTTTCAGCTGCTGATACAGTTCCGGCGGCGTGGTATAGCCCAACTCCACCTCGCCGGCGCGGAAACGCGCCACCTCCGGGAACCCCTGGATCGGCAGGAAGGTCACCTTGTTGAGCACGGTGTTGGCGTTATCCCAATACAGCGGATTGCGTTCCACCACCACTTTTTCGTTCACCACCCACTCGCTGAGGCGAAACGCGCCGTTGCCAACAAAATGCGCCGGTTGAGTCCAGTTTTTGCCGTATTGCTCAACCACCTTGCGGTTGACCGGCAGAACCGGAAAATGCACCAGTTGTTTAAGCAGGTAGGCGTTGGGCTCAGACAGCGTCACCTGCAAGGTGTGCGCGTCCAGCGCTTTAACGCCCAGCTCGCTCGGCGGTTTGCTGCCGGCGTTGATCGCCGCCGCATTCAGCACATAGGCCGAGGCCAGATAGCTGCCGTAAGGCGACGCGGTTTTCGGATCGGTGAGGCGCCGCCAGCTGTAAACGAAATCGTCGGCGGTCACCGGATCGCCGTTCGACCATTTGGCCTGCGGCCGCAGATGGAAAGTCCAGACGTTGCCCTGGTGCTCCCATTTCTGCGCCAGCGCTGGGATCACTTCGCCCTCTTTTCCGACTCGCAGCAGACCTTCGAAGAGATCGTTGAAGATGTAGAACTCCACATTGCTCTCGGCCAGGTTCGGATCCAGAGTCGCCGGTTCATACCCGTTGGCGCGCACCAATTCCTGTACCGGCGCCAGTTTAGCGCCCGCCGGCACCTCCGCCGCCTGAGCGATCGTAGCGTTTAAAGCCAGGAAGATTAAACCAGCCAGTTTCTTGCCATTGAATGAATATTTCACGTCGATATCCCTGATGAGTGTTTTATCGCGTTCAATATGCAATGTGGCAGTGGAATAAATTAAATCATTAATTGCTATGAGTCATAACCAAAAACGGTGTTGAATTTCTTTCATTATCAAAGAAGTACTGGATAAAGGATGGCGATAAACAACAGAGCGGGCGCAAGGGCCGGCATGGCCGAACCAACATCTTGAAAGCAGGGAGAGAAATAATGCGGGCAATCATTCCAGATTATTCCAGCCGAAGCTTAACGTATCCTTAGGGCAATTCATTTTGTGAGCGATCGTCAAAAATAATTTAATACGAATCGTTTTCACTATCATTATGGATGTTCTTGGCTAAAATCGGGCTGCTTGCGCTTGCCAGGCGATATTCGTTTTCCTCATTCGAACGCTAAAAAGGATAACTGCATGAAGCTGCGTATTTCATCTCTCGGCCCGGTGGCCCTGCTCGCCTCCTCGATGATGCTGGCCTTCGGCGCTCAGGCGGCCTCCGCCGACCAGGGCATCGTTATTTACAACGCCCAGCACGAAAATCTGGTGAAATCCTGGGTCGACGGTTTCACCAAAGACACCGGCATCAAAGTCACGCTGCGCAACGGCGGCGACAGCGAGCTGGGCAATCAGCTGGTGCAGGAAGGCAGCGCCTCGCCTGCCGACGTGTTCCTGACGGAAAACTCCCCGGCGATGGTGTTGGTGGATAACGCCAAGCTGTTCGCCCCGCTCGACGCCGCCACGCTGGCCCAGGTAGAGCCGCAATATCGCCCAAGCCACGGCCGGTGGATCGGCATCGCCGCCCGCTCTACCGTATTCGTCTATAACCCGGCCAAGCTGACCGACGCGCAGTTGCCGAAGTCGCTGCTGGATCTGGCCAAGCCGGAATGGAAAGGCCGCTGGGCCGCTTCGCCATCGGGCGCCGATTTCCAGGCGATCGTCAGCGCGCTGCTGGCGCTGAAAGGCGAGAAAGCAACGCTGGACTGGCTGAAAGCGATGAAAACCAACTTTACCGCCTATAAAGGCAACAGCACGGTGATGAAAGCGGTCAATGCCGGCCAGATCGACAGCGGCGTGATCTATCATTACTACCCGTTCGTCGACGGCGCTAAAACCGGCGAGAACAGCAAAAACATCAAGCTGTATTACTTCAAACATCAGGATCCGGGCGCATTCGTCAGCATCTCCGGCGGCGGCGTGCTGGCTTCCAGCAAGCATCAGCAGCAGGCGCAGGCGTTCATCAAGTGGATCACCGGCAAACAGGGCCAGGAGATCCTGCGCACCAACAACGCCTTCGAATACGCCGTCGGCGTCGGTGCGGCCTCCAACCCGAAACTGGTGCCGTTGAAAGATCTGGACGCGCCAAAGGTAGACGCCGCGCAGTTGAACAGTAAGAAAGTTGTCGAACTGATGACCGAGGCCGGCCTGCTGTAAGGTCCGCCGGCAAACCGAGAGTTTTTGATCGTTATGTCAAACCTGAGTACCCACGCCGCGCAGACCGCGCGGCGTTATTCCGCTATTCCTCGTCACCCGCGGCCGGGGCCGATCGTGGTGGCCTGCGCCGTGTTGCTGTCGTTGCTGGCGCTGCTGCCGCTGGGATTCGTTATCGGCGTGGCGTTTGAAACCGGCTGGCAAACGGTCAAAGCCCTGGTTTTCCGCCCGCGCGTGGCGGAACTGCTGTTGAATACCCTGCTGTTGGTGGTGCTGACGCTGCCGATCTGCGCCGTGCTGGGGGTGGCCCTGGCCTGGTTGACCGAACGCACCACGCTGCCGGGCCGCCGTCTCTGGGCGGTATTGGCGACCGCGCCGCTGGCGGTGCCGGCCTTTGTGCAAAGCTATGCCTGGATCAGTCTGGTGCCGTCGATGCACGGCCTGGGCGCCGGCGTTTTCATCTCGGTGCTCGCCTATTTTCCATTTATCTACCTGCCGGCCGCCGCGGTCTTGCGCCGTCTGGATCCCGGTATCGAAGACGTCGCCACCTCGCTCGGCTCCCGGCCGCCGGCGGTGTTTTTCCGCGTGGTGTTGCCGCAGCTGAAGCTGGCGGTCTGGGGCGGTTCGCTGCTGATCGCGCTGCACCTGCTGGCGGAGTACGGCCTGTACGCCATGATCCGTTTCGATACCTTCACCACCGCGATCTTCGATCAGTTCCAGTCAACCTTCAACGGCCCGGCGGCGAACATGCTGGCCGGCGTATTGGTGCTGTGCTGCCTGGGGCTGCTGTTGCTTGAGGCGATAAGCCGCGGCCGCGCGCGCTATGCCCGCGTCGGTTCCGGCAGCGCCCGCAGCCAAACGCCGCGTCGCCTGTCAGCGCCGCTCGCCGCGCTGGCGCTGCTGCTGCCGATCGCGCTGACCGCGCTGGCGCTGGGCGTGCCTTTCATCACTCTGGTCCGCTGGCTGTGGCTGGGTGGCCTCGACGTCTGGCGCAACGCCGATCTGTGGCCCGCGCTGTGGCAAACGCTGTCGCTGTCCGCCTCTGGCGCGCTGCTGATTACGCTGTGCGCCATTCCGATGGCCTGGCTGTCGGTGCGCTATCCGGCCCGCCTGTACCGGGTGCTGGAAGGCTGCAACTACGTGACCAGTTCGCTGCCCGGCATCGTGGTGGCGCTGGCGCTGGTGACCATCACCATTCACAGCTTCCGGCCGATTTACCAAACCGAGATCACCCTGCTGCTGGCGTATCTGCTGATGTTTATGCCGCGGGCGTTGATCAACCTGCGCGCCGGCATCGCGCAGGCGCCGGTGGAATTGGAAAACGTGGCGCGCAGCCTGGGCAAATCGCCGGCGCAGGCGCTGTGGAGCACCACGTTGCGGCTGGCGGCGCCGGGCGCCGCCGCGGGCGCCGCGCTGGTGTTCCTGGCGATCGCCAATGAGTTGACCGCCACGCTGCTATTGGCGCCGAACGGCACCCGTACGCTGGCCACCGGTTTCTGGGCGCTGACCAGCGAGATAGACTATGTCGCCGCCGCGCCTTATGCGCTGATTATGGTGGCGCTGTCGCTGCCGCTCACCTGGCTTCTTTACTCTCAATCTAAACGTACGGCGGGACTATGAGCACGCTCGAACTGCACGGTATCGGAAAATCTTACAATGCCATTAGGGTGCTGGAACACATCGACCTGCAGGTTGCCGCCGGCAGCCGCACGGCGATCGTCGGCCCTTCCGGCTCCGGCAAAACCACCCTGCTGCGCATTATCGCCGGTTTTGAAATCCCCGACGGCGGACAAATTCTGCTGCAGGGGCAAGCGATGGGCAACGGCGGCGGCTGGGTACCGGCGCACCTGCGCGGCATCGGCTTCGTCCCGCAGGATGGCGCGCTGTTCCCGCACTTTACCGTCGCCGGCAACATCGGTTTTGGCCTCAAAGGCAGCAAGCGCGAGAAACAGCGTCGCATCGAGGCGCTGATGGAGATGGTGGCGCTGGATCGTCGCCTGGCCGCCCTGTGGCCGCACGAGCTGTCCGGCGGACAGCAACAGCGGGTCGCATTGGCGCGCGCCTTGTCACAGCAACCGCGGCTGATGTTGCTGGATGAGCCGTTCTCGGCGCTGGATACCGGCCTGCGCGCCGCCACCCGCAAAGCGGTGGCCGAACTCCTGACGGAGGCCAAAGTCGCGTCGATCCTGGTCACCCACGATCAGAGCGAGGCGCTGTCGTTCGCCGATCAGGTGGCGGTCATGCGCAACGGTCGGCTGGCGCAGGTGGGCGCGCCGCAGGATCTTTATCTGCGCCCGGTCGATGAACCGACCGCCAGTTTCCTTGGCGAAACGCTGGTGCTGACCGCCGAGCTGGCGCACGGCTGGGCCGACTGCGCATTGGGGCGCATCGCCGTCGACGATCGCCAACGCAGCGGTTCGGCGCGCATCATGCTGCGTCCGGAGCAGATTCAAATCGGTTTGTCCGATCCGACGCAGCGCGGTCAGGCGGTGATCACCGGCATCGATTTCGCCGGCTTCGTCTCCACCCTCAATCTGCAAATGGCCGCCGACGGCGCGCAGCTCGAGATCAAAACCGTCAGCCGCGAAGGCCTGCGGCCCGGGGCGCAGGTCAGTCTCAACGTGATGGGGCAAGCGCATATTTTCACCGGCTGAGAGTGTGGGGAGCGAGGCTTGAAGGCCGGGCCAACGCCCGGCTTCCTCAGCGGCAAACCTTGTCGCGGCGCGGCTTTTTCGGCGCCAGCAGATACTCCACCACGCTTTCGTCGACGCAGCTGTCGATGCCGTTCAGCGCCAACGTATGTCCGTCGCGTTCGCGGGTGATCAGCGGGCTTTTAAAGGCCGAGGCCATCACCTGAGCATTACGGTACGGCGTGGTTGGATCGTAGCGCTGGGCGACGAACAGCAGCGGCGGCAGCGCGGCGGACGCCACCGGCATGTGCGGCCGATCTTTGCCGCGGTACGGCCACAGATCGCACATTTCCAGCGGATACTCGTGCAGCGGCAGATAGTGGGCATATAAAGCGGCGGTATTGATCTCCTGCCGCTGCCTGCGCAACAGCTGCGGATCGGCCGTTGGGTTGGCGACGTCGGCGCAGGTGATGACGTTCAGGGCATCATCGGCATCCGGAGAATAGCTTTCGTCGATCAGATCGGCAACCTGTTGCCCGGCGATGCCGGCATCGAGCTGGCGCAGTAAGGTGGCCAGTTCATGCCAGCGCTCCGGCCACAACAGCAGCGAACGCGTCACCGTCAGCACATCGTCGGCGGAGATTTCATAGCCCGCCGCAGTGACGAACGGCTGCTCATGCAGCTTGCGCAGCAAAGCGTGATAACGCTGAAGCGCCTGATTGGCGCCGCCGCCAAGCTGGCAGCTGTCGGTTTTTCCGCAATAGGCGGCGAAACGCAGGAAACTTTGCTGGAAGCCTCGCTCCTGATTCATGCGCTGGGTGAAATCGTCCTCCGCCAGATCCACCACCCCGTCCAGCACCAGCGCGCGCGTTTTCTTCGGAAAACGTTCGGCATACAGCGCCGCCACCTTGGTACCGTAAGAGTACGCCACCGCCGTCAGCCCCGGTTCGCCCAGCGCGTGGCGGATCGCGTTCAGATCGTTGACCGCCTCGTCGGTGCCGATGTGTTGTAGCACGTCCGCGCCGGTCTGTTTGATGCAGGCGGCGATCAGGGTGCGCGTCTGGTTCTCCGCGCCGGCCACGTCGTTGTCGTCCGGCGTCGGGGTTTCGTCACCTTCGGCCAGCTGGCAGGAAATTTTTGGCGTCGATTGACCTACGCCGCGCGGATCGTAACCGATGATGTCGTAGGATTTACGCAGTTTGGCGACGTGGGCGTCGTTGCCGAGATAAGGATTGATCCCCGGCAGGCCCGGCCCGCCGCTGATCACCACGACGCTGCCCTTTTTCGGCCCGGTCGCGGGCAGCAGGGTCAGCGCCAGACGCACGGTCGGCTCCCCCGCCTGCGCCGAATGGGCGGGAGGCGTGGCGTAAGCCAACGGCACGTCGAGGTAGCCGCAGCGCAGCCCCGCCGGCGGCGCTTCATCGAACCAACGCTGAAAGCCGCTGTTGAGACAAGATTGCCAACGAACGCCGTTCTCGGGCGCCGCGCCGTGAGCCGCAGGTTTGGCCTGGGCGGGCAACGCGGCGGCGGTCGCGGCGAGCAGCGCCAGAATACGCAGTACTGACATGGGGAGTCCTTTCAACTCAACGAATCGGTCAAAGGGTAACGATATTCGGTTAAACCGCTAGCCAATAGAACATAAAAAAACGCGCGGGTGAAGCCGACGCCGGGCGTATGGAAAGACTTTTCTTTGCTCGGATTGATCTTATAACGCACAGAATGCTGCAAAAAACGCCGTTCACCTGCTAGGCTTAGAGTTCGTTAACCCACAAGGAACAGGAGAGCAGCATGTTTGGTAAAGCGGAAGACAAAGCCAATGAAGCCGCAGGCGCGGTAGAAGAAGCGTTCGGTAAAGCCGTCGATTCGCCGGAGCATCAGGTGCGCGGCGCGGCGCGCAAGTACGCCTCCCAGGCCAGCTATGCCGCCCGTGACGCAGCGGACAGCGTAAGAACGCAGGTGGAAGCCAACCCGCTGGCCGGCGTGGCCGTTGCGGCGGCGGTCGGCATCGTTTTCGGCTTCCTGCTGGGACGCAAATAAGCGGCGAATGCGCCCTACGACAATAGGCCCGTTACGGGCCTTTTTTTCGCCCTTTTCTGCGCCGGCGCCGTTGTGCGTGCAAATTTTCATCTATCATAACCATCGCTTAAAAAAACCAACGCCTTCAACTACGATTAGTTTGTGACCAGAGCAAGGCTCTGCGATCCGGCGGATAACCCTATGAGGATTATCATCATTATCCATGCTGTTTAAGCCGCTCTCTTTCACGCGGCTAAGAAAGGTTGATTATGGCTCGCACCACCCCTATCGAACGTTACCGCAATATCGGCATCTCCGCGCATATCGATGCCGGCAAGACCACCACCACCGAGCGGATTCTGTTTTACACCGGGGTCAGCCACAAGCTGGGCGAAGTGCATGACGGCGCGGCGACCATGGACTGGATGGCGCAGGAACAAGAGCGCGGCATCACCATCACCTCGGCGGCCACCACCTGCTTCTGGAACGGCATGCAGCATAATTATCCGCAGCACCGCATCAATATCATCGACACTCCCGGGCACGTCGATTTCACCATTGAAGTGGAGCGATCGATGCGCGTGCTGGACGGCGCCGTCATGGTCTATGACTCGGTGGGCGGCGTGCAGCCGCAGTCGGAAACCGTCTGGCGCCAGGCCAACAAATACAAAGTGCCGCGGCTGGCGTTCGTCAACAAGATGGACCGCATCGGCGCGGATTTTTTCCGCGTGCGCAAAATGATGATCGAGCGCCTCAAAGCCAACCCGGTGCCGATCGTTATTCCTATCGGCGCCGAAGACCGCTTCAGCGGCGTGGTGGATCTGGTGCGGATGAAAGCCATTCTGTGGGACGAAGCCTCGCAGGGCATGAACTTCAGTTTCGAAGAAATCCCGGCCGACCTGCGCGAATCGGCGCAGGAGTGGCGTGAAAACATGATTGAGGCGGCCGCCGAAGCGTCGGAAGAACTGATGGAGAAATACCTCAATCAGGTACCGCTGAGCGAAGAGGAGATCGTTCACGGGCTGCGGGTGCGCACCGTCGCCGGCGAAATCCAGCCGATGCTGTGCGGATCGGCGTTCCGCAACAAAGGCGTGCAGCGCATGCTGGACGCGGTGATCGAGCTGATGCCCTCGCCGCTCGACGTGCCGCCGATGGAGGGCCACGGCGAACACGATGAAATCATCACTCGCAAAGCCGACGACAACGAAAAATTCTCGGCGCTGGCGTTTAAGCTGATGACCGACCCGTTCGTCGGCCAACTCACCTTCGTGCGCGTCTATTCCGGGGTGCTGGCCAAAGGCAGCAGCGTTTATAACCCAATCAAGGGCAAAAAGGAGCGCATCGGCCGCATCGTGCAAATGCATGCCAACGATCGTAAGGACATCGACGAGCTGCACGCCGGCGACATCGCCGCCTGCGTCGGCCTGAAGGATGTCACCACCGGCGATACGCTGTGCGATCCCGGCGCCATCATCACGCTGGAGCGCATGACCTTCCCCGAGCCGGTGATCGCCCAGGCGATCGAGCCTAAAACCAAGGGCGACCAGGAGAAAATGGGCATCGCGCTGCAGCGCCTCTCTTCGGAAGATCCGTCGTTCCGGGTGCGCACCGATGAAGAATCCGGCCAGACCATTATCTACGGCATGGGCGAGCTGCACCTGGAGATTATCGTCGATCGCATGCGCCGTGAGTTCGGGGTGGAGACCACCACCGGCAAGCCGCAGGTGTCGTACCGCGAAACCATCCGCAAACGGGTGGCCGACGTGGAAGGCAAGTTCGTGCGCCAGTCCGGCGGTAAAGGGCAATACGGCCACGTGGTGCTGACCGTCGAGCCGAACGAACCCGGCAAAGGCTTCGAATTCTTCGATGAGATCAAGGGCGGCGTCATTCCCGGCGAGTTTATCCCGGCGGTGAAAAAAGGCGTGCTCGAGGCGCTGAATAACGGCGTGCTGGCCGGTTATCAGGTGGTGGACGTCAAGGTGCACCTGACCTTCGGGTCTTACCATGACGTCGACTCGTCGGAACAGGCGTTCCGCATGGCGGCGATCTTCGGCTTCAAGGACGCTTGCCGCCTGGCGGATCCGGTGATCCTTGAGCCGATCATGTCGGTGGAAGTGGAAACGCCGGAGGATTACGCCGGCAACGTGATGGGCGATCTCTCCTCACGTCGCGGTCTGGTGCAGGGCATGGAAGAGATCCCGGGCGGCGGCGGCAAGGAAATTCGCGCCAAGGTGCCGCTGTCCGAGATGTTCGGCTACTCGACCACCCTGCGTTCGATGTCGCAGGGCCGTGCCACCTACACCATGGAATTCAGCCACTACGCCGAAGCGCCGCGCAACGTGGCTGAAGAAATCATTCACCACAGCAAGCGTTAACCCTCACGCCCGCCGCCACGGCGGGCGTCACCCCTGCTTTTCCTCCAGCGCCACCACCACGGGCTGCGGTTTGATGCGCATGGCGTACACCACGCCGGCGATCAGACAGACGATGCCCGCCAGCGTCAGCAGCGGCGGCCAGGTCTGGCGCAACAGAAAGGTATACGCCAGCCCCGCCAGAATTTCGAACACGATGAGCGGCCCCACCAACACCGTCGGCAGCCGCTGGCTGGCTTCGTTCCAGCACAGCGCCCCCAGCCAGGAACAGAACACGCCGATGATCAGCATCAGCGGGATAAACACCTCAGGGCGCGGGCCGAACGGCAAGGCGAACGCCGGCTCGCTCAGCGCCAACTGACCGCAGACCGCCAGATAGCCCAGCAGCGCCAGCGGCAGCGTCACCAGCCCTTGGGCCGTGGCCCAGGTGGCCGGACGCTGCGTCGGATTCTCCCGCAGCCAGCGTGAATTGCGCAGCGGGAACCAGGTCCAGCACGCCACCGCCAACACGGCCAGCCCAAGACCGCTGAGATAGTGCCAGCCGTCGATCGGCACCGCATTGCCGCGCAGCTCGGCGACGTTCACGCACGCCAATCCACCGACGATCAACAGCAGCGCCGGCGCCAGTTTGCCCCAGGCCAGGCGCCCGTCGTGCCGGCCGTAAAACAGATTGGCGCAAATGGCGATCACTACCGGCAAGGTGCCGATGATCATGGTCGACACCGGCGCACCGGTGCGCTGAATGGCGCTGGCCAGGCACAGGTAGTACAGCAGATTGCCGATAGCCGTCAGCTTGAGCGCTTCCCACCAATCCTGGCGCCGCAGCTTGCGCAGGCGGCGGCGATCGAACCACGCCAGCGGCAAGGCGATCAGCCCGAAGGCCAGATAGCGCCCGGTGGACTGCAGCGCAGCGGGATAGTCCGGTACCAGCAACGGACCGACGAAAATCAATCCCCACATCAGCCCGGCGGCCAGGGCAAACACAACGCCAATGAACATAACGACTCCGACAAACGGCCGGTGCGGCCAACCCGCCCGACAAGACAGCGGCAGAGTAACGAAAACGCGGGGAGGAATTATTGTAGCAGGTTGCTGTTTTAGCCCAATTTCACCTGTTTCTGGAAACGCACTGGCGTGACGCCGTAACGGTTGGCGAAGGCGCGCGTCAGGTGCGCCTGATCGGTCAGCCCCGCCGCCGCCGCCACCTGTGCGGCGGGCATGCCGCGCTCCAGCATGCGTTTGGCCTGCGACAGCCGGATCGCCATCAGCATCTGCTGCGGCGAGACGTGATATTCGGCCTTAAACTTGCGCAGGAAATGGTACGGGCTGAGCGATACCAGCTCGGCCAGTTGGTTGAGCGTTATGGCCTCGGCGAAGTTATCGTGCAGGTAGCTTTTCACCACCTCGAAACGGTGCGCCGCCTCGGCTTTCTCCCGGCGCCCTGTGCGGATGTGCGGTTGCAGCAACGCCACCGCTTCCAACAGCAGGCCGTCGAGCGTAAGCGGATCGTCGGTTTGCCACAGCGCGGCGAGAATGGCGGACAGGCGCTGCGCCGCCCGCGGATCGTGGCGCACCGCATCGGTGAACCACTGGCTCCGATCGCCGGACAGCTGCTCCAGCGCCTCGGGGGCCAGATAGAGCATGCGATAACACCAACCGCCCGGCGTTTCGGCTTCGCCGGTATGCAGCTCGTCAGGATTCATCAGCACCAGCGCGCCCGGCGCCGCCAGGTGCTGCGCCCCGCGATAGCGAAAACGCTCGGCCCCGGTGTCCACGGTACCGATGGCGAAGGCGTCGTGGGTATGCGGCTCGAAGGCATAGCGTTCGATATGCGCCTGATAGAGTTCGACGCCGGGCAGATGCGACAAATGCCGGAACTGCGCGCAGTCCTTCTCGAACGGAAACTGTTGTGGAACCCCTTGCACCCGACCTCCTCATCCGTGCTGACAATCTGCTCAGCATAGCCAAAACATCGCCGGTTGAGTAGCCGCCCTGGTCCTTTCGTGCCCCTCGCCTGGACGATCGGCGCCATTCGGCGTAGGGTTAAGGTCCCTGTCCCTTTCAGACGGGCCGCATCGCGAAGCTCATCGGCCCCTGACACTCCGCAAACAAGAGGCAACAATGTATCCGGATACTCAACTGTATATCGATGGACAATGGCGCAGCGCGCTGGCCGGAAAAACCCTGCCGGTCTCCAACCCCGCTACCGACGAGATCATCGGTCAAGTGGCGCACGCCGCCGCAGAGGATCTCGATCTGGCGCTGGCCGCCACCGAACGCGGGTTTAACGTTTGGCGAAACACCGCCGCACACCAGCGCGCCAACCTGATGCGCAAAGCCGCTGCGCTGCTGCGCGAACGCGCCGACGCCATCGCCGCCATCATGACGCAGGAACAGGGTAAGCCGGTGGCGCAGGCCAAAATCGAAATTCTCAACGCCGCCGACGTGATCGACTGGTTCGCCGGCGAAGCCACCCGCACCTACGGGCAGATTATTCCGTCCCGCGCTCGCGACGTGCAGCAGCAAACCCTGAAACTGCCGGTCGGCCCGGTGGCCGCCTTCACGCCGTGGAACTTCCCGATCAACCAGATCGTGCGCAAGCTGTCCGCCGCGCTGGCGGCGGGTTGTTCAATCATCGTCAAAGGTCCGGAAGAAACGCCGGCCTCACCGGCTGAGCTGATCAAAGCCTTCGCCGACGCCGGCATTCCGGCCGGGGTGATCGCGCTGGTGTACGGCACCCCGGCGGAAATCTCGGAATACCTGATCCCGCATCCGACCATTCGCAAGATCTCCTTCACCGGCTCCACCCGCGTGGGCAAGCATCTGGCTGCGCTGGCCGGCCAGCATATGAAAAAGGCCACCATGGAGCTGGGCGGCCACGCGCCGGTGCTGATCTTCGACGACGCCGATCTCGACGCGGCGGCCAAAGAGCTGGCGCAATCCAAGTTCCGCAACGCCGGCCAGGTCTGTATCGCCCCGACCCGCTTCCTGATCCAGCAAGGCGTTTATGAAGCCTTCGTGGAGAAATTCACCGCCGCGGTGCGTGAACTCAAGCTCGGCAACGGGCTGGAAGACGGCGTGACGATGGGGCCGATGGTGCTGGGCCGCAGCGTCGACAATATCGAGGCGCTGGTGCAGGACGCTATCGCCCACGGGGCGAAGGCCAGCACCGGCGGCAAACGCGTGGCGGGCAAAGGCAACTTCTTCGAGCCGACGGTGCTGCGCGACGTGCCGCTGAGCGCGCGCGCCATGTCGGAAGAGCCGTTTGGCCCGGTCGCCCTGCTGCGCCCGTTCGCCACCTACGACGAGGCGATCGCCGAAGCCAACCGCCTGCCGTACGGGCTGGCCGCGTACGCCTACAGCCGCAACATCGCCACCGTCAATGCGCTGGGGCGCGACGTGGAGAGCGGCATGCTGAGCATCAACCACATCGGTTTCGGCCTGCCGGAAACGCCGTTTGGCGGCGTGAAGGACTCCGGCCACGGCACCGAAGGCGGCAGCGAAGCGATCGAATCCTACCTGGAAACGCGCTTTGTCACCGTCGCCGGCCGTTAATCGCACCTCGGATGAATAGCCAGAAGCCCCGCAATGCGGGGCTTTTTTTTTACTCACCGGCCAGCTCGAACAGGCGCCGCGCCGCCGGGGTCAGCCCCAACATGTGAATGCAGGCATGCACCATGCCCGGCAACCGTTCACAGCGTACCGACACGCCCGCCTCGCGCAGCCGCTGCGCATACTCCTCGGCCTCATCGCGCAGCGGATCATATTCGCAGCTCAGAATGGTGGCCGGCGGTAACCCGCGCAGCGTGGCGGCGTGCAGCGGTTCGCCGTAGGGTTCGCGCCGCTGAGCCAGATACTGCTGCCAACAAAATACCATCGCGTCGCGCGTCAGAAAGTGCCCCTCGGCAAACTCGCGATAGCTCCTCGTCGCCATTTCGCGGCTGAGCGCCGGATACAGCAGCAGCTGACGCTCGATATGCGGGCCGCCGCGATCCCGCGCCAGCAGCGCGACCGCCGCCGCCAGATTGCCCCCGGCGCTGTCGCCCCCCACCGCCAAGCGCTGCGCGTCGATCCCCAACTGCGGCGCCTGTTGCACCACCCAGCAGAGCGCCTGATAGACATCTTCCAGCGGCTGCGGAAACGGATACTCTGGCGCCAGACGATAGTCGACCGACAGGATCACCCGGCCGGTTGCGTTAGCCAGCGCCTGGCAGGGCTGGTCATACAGCGACAGCGAACCGAGGCACCAGCCGCCGCCGTGGGCGAACAGCATCGCCGGTTGTGCGGCAGCGCGCCTTTCCCCCGCCGGTAGATAAGCGCGCAGCGCAATCCGGTGCCCATCGGCGGCGACCAGCGTAAAATCCCTGACGCCGCCGCTCGGTGCCGCTTCGCCCTGCAGCAGACGCAAACCGCTTTCCGTGGCCGTGCGCATTTCCGCCAGCGACGCGGGTGGCAGTGCGTCGACCGATGCCGTCAAAAAGGCGGCGATGCGTTCATCAAGCGGCATGTTGTTCTCCCGCCAAGAACGGCGTAATCAGTGCGATAAACGCCTCATGACACTCCTCGGTGATGAAATGGCCGCAGCCGGCGACCGTTTCGCCCCGCAGATCGCGCGCATTGCCCCGTAGCGTCGTCAGCGGCGCGTCGCCGGTGGCGTGCTCCGCTCCCACCGTCAACACCGGCATCGTCAACGGCGTGGCGGCGCGCAGCCGGTTCTGGCGAACGGTCTCCGGGATCGCCCGGTAATAGTCGAATCCGGCGCGCAGGCCGCCCGGCGCCGAATAGGCGGCGATATAGACCTCAGCCGCCACCCGATCGCGCCGATAAGACCAGCGGTTGAAGATATAGCCAAGATACTCCCGCTCGCGCCCCTGGGTCAGGGTCTCCGGCAAATCCGCCAATTGGTTGAACATGAAATGCCACAGGAAGATATTCTCCTCCGGCGCGACGAAAATCGGCGGCGGCGGCGCCAGCCCGGGGATCACCGCCTCCGTCAGCACCAGACGCTCCACCGCCTGCGGGAAATCGCTCGCCATGGCATAACCGATCCACATGCCGATGTCGTGGCCGACCAGTTGGTAACGTTCGTGGCCCAGTTGCGCCATCATCGCGTGCAACGCCGCGCCGACGCTGCCGGTGTCATAGCCGCCAGCGGACTTGTCAGAGTCGCCGATGCCCGGCGGATCGACGGCGATCGCCTGAAAACCGGCCGCCGCCAAGGCGCGCATCACATGGCGCCAGGTGTACCAGGTTTGCGGCCAGCCGGGGATCAGCAACACCGGCCGCCCTTCACCGGCTATCACGCAGTGGATACGTTGGCCATTGACCTGGGTATAGACGTGTTCCGCCCCGAGATCCTGCAACAGGATCTCGTTTTGACTGTGTTTCATGGGGTTAACTCCCTGTGGGGTCAGGCTCAGCGAATGCCGAGCAACGCATTGATCTGCTGTGGGTTGACCGGCGCACCGGCGAAGTCATCAAACACTTTGTCGGTGACACGGATAATGCGATCGCGAATGAAGGCCGCGCCTTCGCGCGCGCCGTCCTGCGGGTTTTTCAGGCAGCACTCCCACTCCAGCGTCGCCCACCCCTGATAGCCATACTGCGTCAGCCGGGAAAATATACCGTTGAAATCGACCTGGCCGTCGCCCAGCGAGCGGAAGCGGCCGGCGCGATCGGTCCAGGATTGATAGCCGCCGTAAATGCCCTGCCGACCGGTCGGATTGAACTCGGCGTCCTTAACGTGGAACATGCCGATAACGTCCTTATAAATATCGATAAACTCCAGATAGTTCAGCTGTTGCAACACCATGTGGCTCGGATCGAACAGCACCCGGCAACGTGGGTGGTGGCCGACGCGTTCCAGAAACATCTCGTAGGTCACGCCGTCATGCAGATCTTCACTCGGGTGAATTTCGTAGCACAGGTTGATGCCCTGCTCGTCGCAGGCGTTGAGCACCGGCAGCCAGCGTTTGGCCAGCTCGCCGAACGCGGTGTCGATCAGCCCGGCCGGGCGCTGCGGGAACGGGAACAGATAGGGCCAGGCCAGCGAACCGGAAAAGGTGCCCAGTTCGCTGAGCCCCAGCCGCGCCGACGCCTTCACCGCCAAAAGCATTTGCTGCAGCGCCCACTCGCTGCGGGCCTTGGGATCGCCCTGCAGCGCCGGCGGCGCAAAGCTGTCGCACAGCGCATCGTAAGCCGGGTGCACCGCCATCAGCTGGCCGAAGATATGGCTGGTCAGTTCGCTGACCACCAACCCCTGCTCCGCCAACATGCCGGTCAAATCGTCGCAGTAAGTTTGGCTTTCCGCAGCGGTGGCCACGTCGAATAAACGCCGATCCCAGGCCGGGATCTGCAAGGCGGTAAAACCAGTTCGCGCCGCCCACTCGGCAATGGCGGGCAAGCTGTTGAACGGCGCCGCGTCATCGCTGAATTGTGCGAGATGCAGGCTTGGACCTTTGAGGGTTTTCATTGTAAACTCCTATTGATTGTCGATTGACAAACAATAGGAGCAAAGCGCGGCGACCGCAAGCGAAATTTATAAAGGCATTGGTATTCCCGTCGATTTAAGCGATCCTATGTCGCTGAATGGCAGGTAAATTGGAGCAGCGAATGGCAGGCAGACCGCGCGAGTTCGATCGCGAACAGGCGCTATTGAAGGCGCGAAACTTATTCTGGCGGCAAGGTTACGAAGGCACTTCGATGTCGGATCTGGTGGCGGAGTTGGGCATCGCTTCCGCACGCATCTACAAAGCGTTCGGCTCCAAAGAGCAGCTGTTCCGCGAGGCGATCGCCAGTTACGAAACCGCAGAAGGCGGCTTTGCCGATCGCGCCTTCGCGCAGGAAAGCGGCATTCGGCCGGCGATCAAACGCCTGCTGGAAGACGCCGTACGGCTCTATAGTCGGCCCGATCTGCCGCAAGGCTGCATGGTGGTCTCCGCCGCCGCCAGCGTCAGCGCAGAAAACGACGGGCTAAAAGCCTGGCTGGCAGAGCATCGGCTGCAGCGCACGCAGCAGATCGTCGAACGGCTGCGGCAGGCGGTGCAAACCGGCGAATTGCCGGCCGACACCGACGCCGACAGCCTGGGTGACTATTTCGCCGTCTTCCTGCACGGCCTGTCGATTCAGGCGCGTGACGGCGTCACGCAAGCGCGGTTGTTGGCCGCGGTCACGGTGGCGCTTACGGCTTTGGATAGCCGTGTTTGATCGATCCTCAGGCGCGCCTTCTATGTGGGCACGAATGGCGGTGAAGGAACCGCGTTTGTGACAAAATCTGCGACGTGAGGATTAGTATTTTCCGGCTTATGAATCAAAGCAACCTGATACGGGATCTGTTCTCCACTAAGCCGACAAAAAGAAACGTTTGCCCAGCCGCTTTTTTGCATGAATTCAGGGACCAGGCTAACTCCTAATCCCGAAGCAACAAGGCCGACTATCGTTTCCATCTGCACGGCTCGCTGAACAACCTCAGGAGCAAATCCTGCCTTTTCGCAGGCCTCAATGATAGCGCGATAGAGACCTGGCCCTTCTTGCTCAGGAAACAATACCCACGGCTCCCTGGCCAGGGCAGAAAGCGAAAGAACGCCGCTTGTTCCGGCAGGATGTTTACTCGGCAAAACGGCAATCAGCGGGCAGCTAAAAAATGGATGGCAAGACAGTTTCGGTATGGCGTATTCAGGAACAGGTAAAACCGCAATGCCAATATCAAGCGTGTCTTCCAAAAGGCTCACAACCTGTCGCGCCGTCGTCATTTCTTTCAATTCAAGAACAACCTGCGGACAGGAAAAGTGAAAACGAGCGACCATTTCGGGAAGCAGATGTCTGACGGCGGAAGCGACAAAACCGATGCGCAACCCCCCCGTCATTCCCTGGCCGGCGCGTCGTGTCAGTAACATCGACCGTTCCATCTGCATGAGCGTCGTAACCGCTTCCTTCTGCAACACTGCCCCTGCGGGAGTCAATGCCGTTATTCGATTGGTTCGCTCAAAAAGCCGGGTGCCCAAAACCTCTTCCATTTGACGGATCGCTTTTGTCAGCGGGGGTTGAGCCATATGCAAACGCTCGGCCGCTTTCCGGACATTCATTGTTTCCGCAACCACAAGAAATTGGCGGAGCTGACGCAGAGTAAGCATATCGTGATACCTTAAATGTATTAAGAAAGCGCCACAATAGTATTAGACACATCAAGGGGAGCACATGAAGATGCTTCCTGTATATATTCGTGGAGCAGAAATAACAATGAACATACTCAGATCGTTGTCACTGACTTATCGAAATCTAAATACGTTGCTAGCCCTCCTTATCATGTCAGCGTCGTCAACGCTGGCTGCATCAAAAGAAAATGAAATCCCCACACCGGTAAATCGAACAGACAGATACATTTTGCTTGCGGGCGGAGAGCAACTGCACGTCAGGGAAGTCAGCCTGAAATCTGAGGGCAAACCTGTACTGCTGATTCATGGCGCACGGGTTCCCGGCCTGGCCTCTTTTGATTTGCCCGTCAAGGGCGGCTCTTTGGCGGCAGATCTGGCATTAGCCGGTTTTCGGGTATATATCCTCGATCTGCGGGGATACGGGTTATCCAGCCGGCCGGCCGCGATGGACAGCCCTCCTAACCAGTCAGCGCCGTTGATCCGCACTGCGGACGCCATAACCGATATCGATCGCGCCGTGCAGGCTATTCAGGCATGGAGTCGAGCGCCCCGCATTAATATCCTGGGATGGGCGACGGGAGGACACTGGGCGGGCGCTTATGCAGCCCAATATCCACAGAATGTGGAACGGCTGGTGCTCTATAACACGCTTTATGGCGGAACCGCTCACCACCCGCTGCTGGGCCAGGGATCGCCGCTGGACGATCCTCAAAATCCCGGGCACTTCAACGCCGCCAAATTTGGCGGCTGGAGCCTCAACACGCGAGACAGTCTGTTTGTCGCCTGGGATAACAGCATTCCCGTGGCGGATAAAACACAGTGGCGTGATGAAACAGTTAAACGCGCTTACGGTGATGCCGCACTGGCATCGGACAACACCTCGCAGCGCAGAACGCCACACAGCTTCCGCGCACCGACCGGTGCAATGGCTGACAGCTTTGAACTGGCGATGGGCAGAAAACAGTGGTCGGCAACCGCCTTAACCACCGTTCCCGTATTGGTTGTTCGCTCGGAGCGGGATTTCTGGAGCCGGCCCGAGGATGTTGACGCCATCATGAAAGATGCCCCTTCAGCCGAAAAGCTGGTCATTCCTGAAGCGACACATTTTGTCCATCTCGATAGAGATAACGCCGGCAGACAACGCTTTCTCCAGGGCGTTGTCAGATTTCTGGCGCAGCCTCAGCCCAACGACGGCACTTGATCTTCCGGCAAATCGACAATCACCAGCGTGCCTTCGCTGCCCGGCAACACGCGGTGCGGCACGCCGGCCGCGGCCTGATACAGCTGACCAGCCCGCACCACCACTTCTTCCCCCGCCACCTGCAGCCGCAGGTGGCCGCTGATCACCAGCAACCCTTCGCTGTAATCATGCACTTCATCCGCAATGCTGCGCGCGTCCATACGCAGCACTTTGATATTGGCCGCACTGACGCGGCCCAGCACGGCAGAGCGCCAGGCCTCAGGCAGTTCGGCCGCCTGCTGGTTTAAATCGAACAGCATCAGAATCCCCCAGGTGCATGAAAAAACGCACTCTAGCCTGATTCTGCGCCGCAGGGAAAGACGCTTTGGTTGCAGGTTATGACCGTTGGTTCTGAGGCGCGACGCGCCGGATGAACGCTTAAGGCAGCAGCGCCGCGGCCTCCCGATCGGCGATAATCAACAGGTCCGGATGCAGCATCAAAATGCTGGCGGGCACCCCGCTCTCCACCGGCCCGCTGACAATGCGCCGCAAAATGTCCGCTTTGTGCGAACCGTTGACGAGCAGCACCAGCTTTTTGGCGGCCATCACGCTTGCAGGCCCCAGGGTGACGTAATGATCGGGCAGCCATTCAGTGCGGCCGCCCACCTCTTTGAGCAAAATGTCCGCCATATCCGGCCTGGCGGAAACCGGCACCCGACAGGTGCGGTCTTCGAAGGCGGTGGTGCCCGGCAGATTGCCGCAGAAATGCCCGTCCGCCCCGACGCCCATCACGATCGCATCCAGCCCGCCATCCTCGGCGATACGCCGATCGTGCTGCAGGTAGTTGTCCGAATTCAAGACGTGCAGTTGCCGCTCGGGGATCGCCGCCGGGCCGAAGAACATACGGTGCAGATTCTCCATGGTGACGCCATAGCCCGATCGGCCGGCGTAAGGAATTTCATCGAAATTATAGTAATGCGCGTTGGCGAATTCCGCGTGGCCCTTGACGCGCGGAGCCAACAACTCATACATCCGTTTAGGCGTCGAGCCGGCGGTGATAGCCAGATTGACGCGCTGCGGGCGCAGCATGTAACTCAACAACAGGCTGGCGGCCAGCTCACTCATTTCCTGGTAGTCATTAGCGACGACAAGTTTCATTCCCTTCTCCTTTTTGCAAAAAAAAACCTAACCGCCCATCCGGCCATGTTCGATGCCGGGAGAGAAGTTAGGTTTTGCCTGATCGCGTCAGTAACAATCCGTTTCTTGTCAGGTTATGGCGGCCAGCAATGAAATGCAAACCGCGTTGTGTGATGCAAGCCGCAATTGCGGCGATGCCTTTTCGCGCCCTACACCGGCACGCGGCGGCTAATCTCCACTACCTGATCGCTGGGCAGGTAGTAATAATCCGTGACGTGCATGCCGTTGCGCACCATCAGCGCGAACAGGTTGCGCTGCCAGGATGGCAACCGGTCGTTCGCTTCGCGGCGCACCACGGTCTCGTGGCCGAGATAGTAGGTCGCCTCGTCGAAGTTCAGACCGGATTTCTGCGCCTCGACGTGCTGCAACAGCTGCGGGATGTTAGGCCGCTCCATAAAGCCATAGCTGGCCACGCCGCACCAAAAGCCCGGCGACAGCTCGCGCATCACCAACCGTTCAGCATTCGAGACCCGCGGCTCATTGACGATGGCAATGGTGAGCGCCAGCACGTTGGCGTGCAGCGAACCGTTACGCTTGACCTGCCATTTCATCACCGGCGGCGTCCCCTGCAGGCTGCGAGTCAGGAATACCGCGGTGCCCGGCACGCGCGGCACGGATTCGCGGCGGATTTTCTCCAGGAAATCCGCTACCGGCACTGTCGTTTCACCGAGGGTGCGCGCGGCCGCCAGCACCCCGCGATGCCAGACCAGCATCACGGTATAGACCGCGGCGGCCAACAGCAGCGGGATATAACCGCCCTGCAGCACTTTAGTCATGTTGGCCGTCAGGAAGCTCAAATCGACCACGAAGAAACCGCCCGCCACCAACAGGCTGGCGATCGGCCCCCAGCGCCACACCTCGCGCATGGCGACGAACAGCAGGCCGGTGGTCATGATCATGGTCAACGAGACGGCGATGCCGTAGGCGGCGGCCAGATTGTCCGACGATTTAAAGAACACGGTCAGGAACAGCGTCACTACCATCAGCAGCCAGTTGATGGCGCCAATGTAGATCTGCCCGTAACTTTCCTCGGTGGTTTGCTTGACCCGCAGCCGCGGCAGCCACCCCAGTTGGATCGCCTGTCGGGTCATGGAAAACGCACCGCTGATGATCGCCTGGCTGGCGATAATCGTCGCCAGCGTGGCCAGGATCACCAGCGGGATCAGCAGCGCCGGCGGGCATAAACGGAAGAAGATGTTCTGCGTGACATCGGCGCCGCTCAGGATCAGCGCGGCCTGACCGGCGTAGTTAAGCAACAGGCTGGGAAAAACGATGCCGAACCAGGCCAGCCAAATCGGCCGTTTGCCGAAATGCCCCATGTCGGCATACAGCGCTTCGGCGCCGGTGACGCACAAAAACACGCCGCCCAGCACCAGGAAGCTGGTCAGTCCGTTGGAGAACAGAAAGTGAATGCCGTAGAGCGGGTTCAGCGCCAGCAAAACCGCCGGATGCTGGATGATACCCCACACGCCCAACGCAGCGATCGACAGGAACCACAGCGCCATGATCGGCCCGAACACGCGGCCGATGCGCGCGGTACCCAGCGGCTGAATGGCGAACAGACTGAGCAAAATCACCGCCGCCGCAGGCAGAATATAGGGCTGCGACGCCGGCAGCACGATGTTCAGCCCTTCGAGGGCCGAGAGCACCGAGATGGCCGGCGTGATGGCGCCGTCGCCGTAAATGAGCGCGGCGCCGAACAGGCCGGCGAACAGCACCAGCGGCCGGGATTTTCGCTTGCTGACCAGCAGCGACATCAGCGCCATGATGCCGCCCTCGCCGCGGTTGCCGATGCGCATGGCGAACATGGCGTATTTGAGAGACGTGACGATCACCAGCGTCCAGAAGATGAGCGACAGCAGGCCCAGGATCACCGGCGCCGAAGGCGCGTCGCCGGAGAGAAACAGCACGGTTTTCAGGGTGTACAGCGGGCTGGTGCCGATATCGCCGAACACCACGCCCAATGCGCCCAACGCCAGCGGCGCCAGCCCCGTCTTATTCACGGTTTCCGTATCATTGCCGACAGACATCTGCTCGCTCCTTGACGTTGCGCTGAGAGTGGGAATTATTGTCACTTTATGGCCGTCGCGCCACGTGATCGGCAAGTTAAGCATAGCCGCCATCTTCGCCAGTGACAGTATCGCGCGTTGAAGCTTCAGCAATCATCGCCGGTGAGCAACGGTTTAAAAACGCCCCCCGAAGGGTCTATCACTTTCCTGTTGGCGTGGCGCGCGTCGCGGGAAAAATGAACGTCCGGCTCCCCCTGTTTCCACCCGGCGTTACGCGAGCCTGCTCTCATCGGCTTCGCGGCGCAGCCACTGCCGCAGATTTTCGCCTTCCTGCGACAGTTCGCTATCCAGTCGAGCGCACAGGTAATAATCGCGGCCGTCGTCGATCGGCAGATCGAACATTTTGATCAACTCACCGCTTTCAAGGTACTGGGCGATTAACGGTTCACGCATCAACGCGCACCCTAGCCCCGCCTGCACCGCCGCCAACGTCAACAATCCGTCCTCAAACATCGGGCCGATACTGCGCAGCGGGCGCTTGACGCCGGCCTGCTGAAACCATTGCATCCAGGTATTGCGCTCCTCGTCGTGCAGCAGCGGCAGCGTCGCCAGCTGCTCCGGCGTATCGAGCAAACCATGCAGTTTACTGAATGCCCGGCTGCACACCGGCACCATTTTGCCGGACATCAGCTTCTCGCTGCGATAGCCGGTCCACTGCCCGACCCCGAAGCGGATCGACAGATCGGCGGCGTCGCTCAGGTAATTGCGGTGGTTGGCGTAGACCACATTGATGTCGATATCCGGATTTTCGCGCAGAAAACCGCGCAGCCGCGGAATGAACCAACCCATGCCGAACAGCGGGATCAGGCTGATGGTCACCTGCCGCGACGCGGATTGCTCGCGCACGTGTTCGGTCGCCTGGCGCAGCACGTTGAACGCCGAGCGAATCGAACGGTAATACTCCCGCCCCTCGCTGCGCAGCACCAGGTTACGCCCCTGCCGTTCGGTCAACGGCATCTGCAAAAATGCCTCCAGCGTTTTGAGTTGATGACTGACCGCCGAAGGCGAAATCATCAGCTCGTTAGCCGCCGCGCTGATGCCACCCAGGCGCGCGATGGCTTCGAACGCCCGCACGGCGCGCAGCGGCGGATCGTTCGGCAGCATCGGCAATGGCTCATCGTACTGTTCTGTTTTTTTCATATATTGACTGTTTTTGGGAAATCGACGCTGAAGGAATGGATTCAATATACATAAAAATCAACGTATTAAAATCACTCGTTTTTTGTATAAGAAAGTATTTTTCCGTATTTTACAATTTTTTTAAATTCTCTACTGTGACCCTCCTGACTCATTATCTCCGGACTCTCTCTATGGATACGCTGGTACAGCAAACCGTCAACGGTTTGATGCTCGGCAGCATCTATGCGCTGATCGCGCTCGGTTACACCATGGTGTACGGCATCCTGCGCATCATCAATTTCGCGCACGGCGACGTGCTGATGGTCGGTGCGCTGAGCGCGCTGTCGGCGATAAGCCTGTTGCAACACCACTTTCCCGCGTTACCGCCGTATGCCACGCTGCTGCTGGCGGCCCTGTTCGCCATGGCGGTCTGCGCCATCACCTCGATGGCGATCGAGCGTCTTGCCTACCGCCGGTTGCGCAATGCACCGCGCCTGGCCCCGCTGATCAGCGGTATCGGCGTCTCGCTGCTGCTGCAAACCCTGGCGATGCTGATCTGGTCACGCAATCCCCTGATGTTTCCGCAGCTGCTGCCAATGACCCCCATCACCCTGACCGCAGGCAGCGGCGGGCATGCGCCGGCGGTGATCACCGGCACGGCGATCGTCACGCTGGCGGTGGCCGTCGCGGTCATGGCCGGCTTATGGCTGCTGGTCGAACACAGCCGTTTCGGCCGCGCCATGCGCGCCACGGCGGAAAACCCGCAGGTCGCCGGCCTGATGGGCATCAGTCCTGACCGCATCATCGTTCTGACCTTCGCGCTCGGCGGCGCGCTGGCGGCGGTGGCCGGCATCATGATGGCCAGCAACTACGGCAACGCCGGTTTCTCGATGGGCTTTCTGCCGGGCATCAAGGCGTTTACCGCCGCCGTGCTCGGCGGCATCGGCAACCTGCGCGGCGCGATGCTCGGCGGATTGCTGCTGGGCCTGTTCGAATCGCTGGGCACCGGCTATCTCGGCGAACTGACCGGCGGCGTGTTCGGCAGTAACTACCAGGACGTGTTCGCGTTTCTGGTGCTGATCGCCGTGCTGGTCTTCCGCCCCTCCGGGCTCTTGGGCGAACGCATCGCCACGCGCGCATAAGGACATCACCATGACCGTTTTGACTCCCCCCGTTCCTCTGGCCACGCCGCGTCGCGCCAGGCTGGGGCTGACGCTGTTCATTCTCGCGCTGCTGCTGGCACCCTGGGTGGCGGGCGCCGCCGGCGGCAACTACTGGGTGCGGGTCGTCGACTTCGCCCTGCTGTACCTGATGCTGGCGCTCGGGCTGAACATCGTGGTGGGCATGACCGGGTTGCTGGACATGGGCTTTATCGCCTTTTACGCCGTCGGCGCCTATTTGGCCGCGCTGCTGTCGTCACCGCATCTGACACAGCAATTCCCGCTGCTGCTGCAGTGGTTTCCCGACGGACTGCACCTGTCGATGCTGGGTCTGATCCCGCTGGCGGCGCTGCTGGCGGCGGCGTGCGGCATCCTGCTCGGCGCGCCGACGCTGCGGCTGCGCGGCGATTATCTGGCGATCGTCACGCTCGGTTTCGGCGAAATCGTGCGCATTCTGATGCGCAATCTGGATCGCCCGGTCAACCTCACCAACGGCCCCAAAGGCATTTCCGGCATTGACCCGGTCAGCCTGTTCGGCCTGAAGTTTTCCGGCATGCATGAATGGTTCGGCGTGCGTTTTTCCGGCCTGTACCTGTATTACTACCTGTTCGCCGCCCTGCTGCTGGCGATCCTGTTTATCAGCCTGCGGCTGCAAAACTCGCGCATCGGCCGCGCGTGGACGGCGATCCGCGAAGACGAGGATGCCGCGCGGGCGATGGGCATCAACACCCGCAACTTCAAGCTGCTGGCCTTCGCCATCGGCGCCACCTTTGGCGGCGTGGCCGGCGCGCTGTTCGCCGCGTTCCAGGGCTTCGTGTCGCCGGAATCGTTCACCCTGCAAGAGTCGATCGCCGTATTGGCGATGGTGGTACTCGGCGGCATGGGGCACATCCCCGGCGTGATCCTGGGCGCGCTGCTGCTGGCCGCTCTGCCGGAGCTGCTGCGCAGCAGCATGGGGCCGCTGCAGCAGGCGCTGTTCGGCCAGGTGCTGATCGACCCGGAAATCATCCGCCAACTGTTTTACGGCCTGGCGCTGATCCTGGTGATGCTGTATCGCCCGGCGGGCCTGTGGCCGGCCCGCCACGCACGGGGGAACGCCGCATGACGCCGCTGCTCGCTTTACACCATATCAGCAAACGCTTCGGCGGCCTGACGGCGGTGGATGACGTCAGCATGAGCATCCGCCAGGGGGAAATCTACGGCCTGATCGGGCCGAACGGCGCCGGTAAGACCACCTGCTTCAACCTGATCACCGGCCTGTATCGCGCCGACGCGGGCGAGTTCCGCCTGGCGGGCCAGCGCTATAAGCCCGAGGCGATCGACAAAGTGGCGCAGGCCGGCATTGCCCGCACCTTCCAAAACCTGCGGTTGTTCAATGAAATGAGCGTGCTGGAAAACGTGATGGTCGGCTGCCACGTGCGCACCCGCAACGGCCTGTGGGCGGCGATCGCCCGCCACCGGCGCGCGAAAGAGGAGGAACAGGCGGTGCGCGATAAATCTCATGCGCTGCTGGAGTACGTCGGCATCAGCCAATTCGCCCATTACCTCGCCGGCGATCTCGCCTACGGCCATCAGCGGCGGCTGGAGATTGCCCGCGCGCTGGCGACCGAGCCCCGGTTGCTGGCGCTGGACGAACCGGCGGCCGGCATGAACGCCGGAGAAAAAGTGGCGCTGCGCGAACTGCTGCTGCGCATCCGCGACAGCGGCAAAACGCTGCTGCTGATCGAACACGACGTCAAGCTGGTGATGGGCCTGTGCGATCGGCTGACGGTGCTGGATTACGGCAAAGCGATCGCCGAAGGCGAACCGGCTCAGGTGCGGCGCGAACCGGCGGTCATTCAAGCCTATCTGGGAGGCGGCGCGCATGTCTGAAGCCCTGCTGAGCGTTAAACGACTCAAAGTGTCTTATGGCGGCATTCATGCGGTCAAAGGCATCGATTTCTCGGTGAACGCCGGCGAACAGGTGACGCTGATCGGCGCCAATGGCGCGGGCAAAACCTCGAGCCTGCGGGCGCTGACCGGCCTGCAGCCGTTTGAGGGCGACATCCTGTTCGACGGCCGTTCGATTCGCGGCATGCCGCCGCACCGCTTGCTGCAACAAGGGCTGGTGATGGTGCCGGAGGGACGCGGCATTTTCACCCGCCTGACGGTGCGAGAAAACCTGCAGCTGGGCGCCTATGCGCGGCGTGACGCATCGGCGGTGCGGCAAGATTTCGAACGCGTGTGCGCCACCTTCCCACGGCTGAGCGAGCGCCTGCATCAACCGGCCGGGCTGCTTTCCGGCGGTGAACAACAGATGGTAGCGATGGGCCGCGCGCTGCTCAGCCGCCCGCGGCTGCTGATATTGGACGAACCGTCGATGGGGCTGGCGCCGATTGTGGTGGAGGCCATTTTCTCGGTCATCAAGCAGCTAGCCCGTGACGGCGTCACGCTGCTGTTGGTCGAGCAGAACGCCCGCCTGGCGCTGGCGTCCACCGATCGCGCCTACGTATTGGACAGCGGCAGCCTGAGCCACAGCGGCCGCTCCGCCGACATGCTGGACGATGAAAAAATCAAACGGATCTATTTGGGTGAATAACCGTTGTTACCTTTAACCGCACCAGGAGTATGACATGCAGCAGAACATTCGCATCAAGCCGTTGGCGCTGGCCGCCATGACGATGATCCTGAGCCTCCCGGCGCTGGCGGACGACACCGTGTTGATCGGTCTTGCCGGGCCGCTGACCGGCCCTTCCGCGCGCATCGGCAAAGATCTTGAAAACGGCGCACGGCTGGCGATCGCCGACGCTAACGCACAGAAACCGACGCTGAACGGCAAACCGGTCACCTTCAAGCTGGTGTCCGAGGACGATCAGTCCGACCCGCGCACCGCCGTGGCCGTGGCGCAGCGTTTGGTCGACGAAGGCGTCGCCGGCGTGGTCGGCCACTGGAACACCGGCACCAGCATCCCGGCGGCGCGCATTTATCACGACGCCGGCATCGCTCAGGTGGCACCGGTGGCGACCGGTCACGGCTACACGCAGCAAGGTTTTGACACCAGCTTTCGCGTGATGGGCCACGACGACGACGGCGGCAACTACGCCGGGCAATATGCGGTGAAGACGCTGAAAGCCAAGCGCATCGCAGTGATAGACGATCGCACCGCTTTCGGCCAGGGGCTGGCGGACGAGTTTATCAAATCGCTGCAGGCCCAGGGCGTGCAGCCGGTCACCCGCGAGTATGTGGATGACAAGACCGTCGATTTCAGCGCCGTGCTGACCACCGTGCGCAGTAAAAACGCCGATCTGATCTTCTTCGGCGGCGTGGATTCGCAGGCGGCGCCGCTGGCGCGCAAACTGAAACAGCTGGGCATGAACGCGCAGCTGATGGGCGCCGGCGGCTTCGTCAGCCAAACCTTCCTGACGCTGGCGCAGCGGGAAGGCGAAGGCGTCGTCGCGCTGGAGCCGGGGCTGCCGCTGGAACAGATGCCGGGCGGCAAGGCATTTGAACAAGCCTACCGCGATCGTTATCACACCCACATCGAACTGCATGCGCCCTTCGCCTACGACGCCACCCGGGTGCTGATCGCCGCCATTGAGCAAGCCGATTCGGCCAATCCGGCCGATTATCTGCCGAAACTGCGCGCCATACATTACCAGGGCGTCACCGGCGACATCGCCTTCGATGCGCAAGGCAACCTGCAACAGCCGAGCTTCACCCTGTACCGGGTGGTTGACGGCAAATGGCAGCCGCAAACCGTGTTGGGCGGCGCCAAATCACAATAAATCAAGAGGAGCAAGGCGATGAGCTGTGCAAAAAACGAATTGGGCATTTTGGCCCGCAGAAAGATCGAGGCGGAGATCATCAAGCCGATCTACCAGATTCTGGTGCGTGAAATCGGCAAGGCGCGCGCTCAGGCGGTGATCGGCGAAGCCATCGAGAATGCCGCCATCGAGGCGGGCAAACAGTTCGCCGCCCAGGAACCGAACGGCGCGGATCTGCGCAGCTTCGCCGCCTTGCAGTACCTGTGGGAAAAAGACGATGCGCTGCGCGTCGAAGTGATCAATCAGGACGCGCAGCACTTCGACTATAACGTCACCCGCTGCCGCTACGCCGAGATGTATCACGAGATGGGGCTGGGGGAGATCGGCCACCTGCTCTCCTGCGCTCGCGACAGTCAGTTTATCGTTGGCTATGCCCCTGACGTCGACCTGCAGCGCAGCCAGACCATCATGTCCGGCGCCCCCTGCTGCGATTTCCGCTACACCGCTAAAACGCCGGGAGAACATCAATGACGTATCGAGTCAACGGCGAGCGCCTGTGGCAAAGCCTGCAGACGATGGCGCAGTTCGGCGCCATTGCCAATAACGGCGTCACCCGGCTGGCGCTGAGTGAAGAAGATCGGCAAGCGCGCGATCAGCTGCGCGCCTGGGCGCTGGAGGCGGGTTGCACCGTACGCGTCGACAAAATGGGCAACATGTTCCTGCGGCGTGAAGGCGCTCGCCCCGAGCTGGCGCCGGTCGTCACCGGCTCGCACGGTGATTCGCAGCCCCGCGGCGGCCGTTTCGACGGCATCTACGGCGTGCTGGCCGGATTAGAAGTTATTCGTACCCTTAACGATCGGCAGATCGTCACCGAACGCGCGATCGAAGTGATCAACTGGACCAACGAAGAAGGCGCGCGCTTCGCGCCGGCGATGATCGCCTCGGGCGTGTTCGCCGGGGTATTCGACCTGGAATACGGCCTGACGCGCCGCGACGAGCACGGCGTCAGCCTCGGCGACGCGCTGGAGCGCATCGGCTACGCCGGCGAATATCCGGTGGGCGGCACGCCGATCCACGCCGCCTTCGAGTTGCACATCGAACAGGGGCCGATTCTGGAAGCGGAGCATCTCGACATCGGCGTAGTCACTGCCGCACAAGGGCAGCGCTGGTATGAACTGGAGGTCATCGGCTTCAGCGCCCATGCCGGCACCACGCCGATGGATCGGCGCCGCGACGCCCTGCTCGGCTTTGCGGCGCTGGTCACGGCGGTCAACCGCATCGGTTGGGATTTCGCGCCCGACGCGCGCGCCACGGTGGGCATGGCGCAAATCACCCCCAATTCGCGTAACGTGGTGCCGGGGCGCGTCTTTTTCAGCGTCGAATTCCGCCATCCGCAAGAGGCTATTCTGGCGCAGATGGAGCAGCGCCTGCTGACAGCGGTAAACGAGGTCAACGGCGGCGGCCTGGCCGCCCGGGCCGAGCGCATCTTCCAGTATCCCCCGATCGCCTTCGATTCGGGGTGTATTGGCAGCGTGCGTCACGCCGCGCAGGCATTGGGCTATCGCCATCGCGACATGATTTCCGGCGCCGGCCACGACGCCTGTTACCTTAACCGCGTCGCCCCGACCGCCATGATTTTCATTCCCTGCGTGGACGGCATCAGCCACAACGAGCGGGAAGATATCACCCCCGCCTGGGCCGCCGCCGGCGCCGACGTGTTGCTCAACGCCCTGCTGGCGCACGCCGACGCCTGATCCTCGCCCCGGTTTGGCGCCGGGGCAAAAAATATTCAACAAAACGGTTGAATATTAGCCCGCCTGATCTATATTCAACCATATGGTTGAATTATCTTCCTCACAGCTGGACGCCATTTTTCATGCGCTGGCCGACCCGACCCGCCGCTCGATGTTACGCGCGCTGGCCGGCGGTGAGCGCAGCATCGGCGAACTGGCCGCGCCGTTGCAGATGTCGTTCGCCGGCGCCTCCAAGCACGTGAAAGCACTGGAACATGCGGGCCTGGTGCAACGCACCGTGCAAGGAAGAAACCATATCTGCCGGCTCGAACCCGAGCCTATGGCGCAGGCCATGCACTGGCTGCAAACCTATGAACATTTCTGGACTGAACGGCTGGATGCGCTCGAACAGGCGCTGCTGCAGCCCGAACAGCTTCTTCCCAAGGAGTGAACCATGAATGATTACGGCATGATTATCGAACCCGGCACGCTGCGTATCCAGCGGCTGCTGCCCGGCCCCATCGAGCGGGTGTGGGCTTACCTGACCGAATCCGACAAGCGCGCCACCTGGCTGGCGGCCGGCGCCATGAAGTTGGAAAACGGCGCGGCGCTGGAGCTGGAGTTTCGCAACTCCGATCTGGCGGGCGAGCACGAACCGCCGCCGGCCAAATACAAACAGCATGGCGGCTGCGTCAGCAACCGCGGCCACATCACCTGCCTGTTCCCGCCGCGCCTGCTGAGCTTTACCTGGGCCGAACAGGATCAGGGCCGCCCTTCCGAGGTGACATTCGAATTGACGGAACAGGGAAATGCGGTGCTGCTGACGGTCACCCACCGGCGCCTGGCTAACCGCGACGAGATGCTCAGCGTCGCCGGCGGCTGGCATACTCATCTGGATATTCTGCTGGATCGCCTGCACGATCGTGCTCCGCAGCCGTTCTGGAGCACCCATGCCCGGCGGGAAGAAGAGTACCGCGCCCGCTTGTAATTACGACTCGTCCCTGCGCCTGAACGCCAGATAACCGGCGATCAGCGTGAAACTGCCGACCAGCAACACCAGCAGGATAAAACCGTGGTGATTGCTGGCCAGCGGTATCCCTCCGACGTTCATGCCGAAAAAACCGGCGACGATGTTGATCGGCAACGCCAGCACGGTGATCACCGTCAGGGTGTAAAGCGTGCGGTTATTCTGCTCCATCAGCTTGGCGCCCAGCTCTTCCTGCAGCAGCCGAATGCGTTCGGTCAGGCTGGCGAGATCGTTCAACACTACGGTGAACTCTTCGGTAAACTGCCGCAGATCCTGCACCACCTCACGGCTCAGCCAGCTCGGCGGCCGGTTCAACAGGCGAAACAGCGCGGCCGGCTCCGGCGCCAACAGGCGCTGAAAGCGCAACAGCATGCGGCGCATGCGCCCCAGCTCGGCGCGGTTGCGTTTGACGCGGCGGGTCAGCAGGCGATCCTCGATGGTATCGACATACTGGTTGGCCTGCCGCACCACCTGTTCCAGCACCTCCTCCTGCTCTTCCAGCAGGTGCGCCAGCAGTTCGGTGGACGACGCCAGCTGCAGCGCCGTCAGGCGGCCCAGCAGCCGCTCGATCAGCCGCACCGGTTTATGGCGCACGGTCACCACCAGCCCACGGCGGCAATACAGCCACAGCGTCGCCGTTTCCGGGTTGTTGTCTTCAGGGTGGAAGATCACGTCGTTGAGCACGGCGAACAGATCGTCGCCCTGCCGCTCGATGCGCGTAGTGTGGGAACCGTGGCGAATTTCGTGAAAGAAAAAATCGGAAATGGCGAAATGGTTTTTCAGCCACTTCTCCGCCGCCGCGTGGTTGAGATTGAGGTGCAGCCAGATAAAACCGTCGCCGGGCGACAACGTTTGGTAAGCCTGGCAAACCTGCTGCGAGTTCAGGCGCGCCGGCGGCTCGCCGGAGCGAAATGCATGGCCGTAGATCAGCCCGGTCACTTCATCATCAAAATCCAGCTTGTGCATCTTTTCCGCTGCCCTTTGCACCATAACGCCTTATCCTGCCTATGGCCGTTAGCCCAGATCGTCCACGCTGTTATAACAATCTTTATCGCTCGGCGTTAATGATTTTCAACGCTCTTGCTCATTAATATTTTCGTCATAAAAACGTCATTTCATTTTAAAAGTTTTCATCCCCAGCCCGTTCAGCAACCGCACAAACGTGGCCGCATTCGCGGTCGCTTTATCAGCTAAAGAATGGGCTATTCAATAAATCCCAGTTTGAACTGCGCCTTGCCCGCCAGCGACATCAGGCTCGCATCTTCAGGATAGGTCTCCAGCAGCGGGAAAAAGACTGCGCCGCCGATAATGCTGCGGCGCTTTGAATCTGCCGGGCGCAGCCCCCAGATATTCTGGTACGTCATCGGTACAACCTGGCCGTCAACGAGCGCATTGCCGATATACAGCATGATATGGCCCGGAATGTAAACCAGCGTGGTGAAGGGTTTGCCGTGATCTTTGAGATAGCGTAGCCGTTCACGGGTGTTCGCTTGAGCAAGATCAACCACCCGGGTGGCCGCCTGTATCTGCGCGGCGGAATTTCTGGGAAGAAAGAGGCCAAAAGGCATCAACAGACTGCGCAGTTCGGCGGAGCAGTCATTATTGAAGTTATAGTTCCCCCAGCCATAAGGCCTGCCGCTCATTGACCGCATCAGTACGGCAAAATGTTCGGGCGTCATTTTCCACGGCATGGCGGCAAATTCCCCCATCTTGACAACGACCCGGCGCATCTGTGCGCGGCCATCCTCTCGGCGTACCGGCACGGCGACCACAAAAAGACCCTGTCGGTGACGGTAAAATGGCAGGATCGTGCCGTGGCGCGCCGTAAAATAAAATTGGCCGCCGGCTTGCACCGAGACCGGCTGTTTAATGAATGCCCCCAGATTTTTCTCCGCCAGCGCCAGCCATTCGGTGACAAACTGCCGATCCACCGCCGCGATGTCTTCGCTATGCACCCATCCGATCACCGTTGGCGACGCGACGTAGTTCCAGCGTTTATCGCGGCTTTGCGTAATAACGTATACAGGCGTACCGGGACGGATAGATGAATCCTGTAAATTATCAAACGGATAACCCTGTCCAGCCAGGCGAGGATCGTCATAAGCCGGATCGGCCGTCGGCAGGATCCTGACCAGCGTTTCCCTGACTGCAATGCCCCTGCCCGCAGGATGGAACGCCTTATCCATGTCGGTCGACGCGTTATCTCTGACTTGCTGTTTCCAGCGGTCAGTGTGAGTCCTGAAGTTTTCCCCCCAGGAGACACTTTCACTTCCCAGGTATTTATCCATTGCGGCATCACGGCGGCTTTGCGCTTCACGGTTCAGGACGGAAGCGATGTAATGCGGATTCCAGGGGGATTGATCATTCGGCCCCATGCCCAAATAGTGGGATTTGAGGGCGGAGAAATGGCGCTGCTGCGCGGCGGCATCCATCACGGGCACCCGCCGTTGCGGGCCATAGGGGATCCATTTATCGACAGATTGCGAGTAGTTACCCAGCGGGAATAGCGATTTGGTCGCATCGATAGGGGTTGTCGCTACGGCGTCTTGAGGTGGCTCTCTGACCGGCGCACTATGGCAGGCCGACAGCAACAGAAGCATCATCAATACAAAGGGTTTTATTCCATTAGGCATTTTTTATCATCTCCGTGACAGGTGAAAATTTCTTCTTCATCCTGACCAGAAGTGATTGCAAATGATACTCAATAACACTATCGATTGACGCCCGGTTGAGGAACAAAACGCAAAAGCAAGCCCGCCCGCTTGCTCCTGCGCCCTCACATTCTCACCACGCCAACAGACGTTCCAGCGCCGCCGCCGGCCCTTTACGGCCGATAAGCGCCGCCCGATGCCAGATAGAGCCGCTGTCGCTCACCCACTGCTCGCTTACCCACTGGCGCCGGGCCAGGCTGCGCAGTGCCTGGATGCTGTCGACGGTGTTATACACCAGCCAGGCGCCGAACAATACGCCGGCCAAGGCGATCCACAGATTGACCGTTGCCGCCAGCTGCGCGATCAACAACAGCAACAGCGCCATCTGCAGTAAGGTTTTAGCGGTGAAAGCGCACAGAAAGAAGGTCCGCATTCGGTTTTCCAGCGCAAAACAGGGGTTGGTTAACACCTGGCGGGTTTCCTGTACCGGAATGCCTTGCACATAGACCATCCATTGCGAAGCCCGTCGGGGATTCATCGCCACGCCCTTTTCCGCCAGCTGGTGTAACCGCATCGAAACGGCGACCGGCCAGACGAGCGCGAGCAGCAGGCAATAGAAGAACGCCGCACTGACGCCGCACACGCCCAATCCGATCGCGGCCAGCACCGCCAGCAGAGCCTTGCCGGAGTAAAACCAAAACGGCACCACTTGGTAATTCATAAAGTTCCCTTTTAAGTCCATTAACCAGTCCGATAGATTACTCCCTTATCAAGGCGTTAAACGCGAGGGAACAAAAAATTTTTGCTGTTACGCAGAACGCGATCGGCCCCTCTATCCTGCGCCGCCAAACCTGCTAACCTGCGCATTTTGATTTTTGACAGGAGTCCTTCATGCGCCAACGCATCATTGTCTGCCCGCTGATTGAAAACGATAACGCCTTCCTGCTGTGCAAAATGGCCGCGCACAAGGGCGTATTTCCCGGCCAGTGGGCGCTGTCCGGCGGCGGCGTCGAGCCGGGTGAGCAGATAGAGCAAGCGCTGCGGCGCGAAGTGCGCGAAGAGCTGGGCCCCGCGCTGATCCTCGAGCGCATCACGCCCTGGACCTTCCGCGACGACGTGCGCGTCAAAACTTACGCCGACGGCAGCCAGGAGCAAATCTACATGATTTACCTGATTTTCGACTGCCATGCCGCCAACCGCGACGTGACGATCAACGACGAGTTCGATGACTACGCCT
This sequence comes from Serratia sp. X3, assembly GCF_014982455.1. Taxonomy (NCBI): domain Bacteria; kingdom Pseudomonadati; phylum Pseudomonadota; class Gammaproteobacteria; order Enterobacterales; family Yersiniaceae; genus Serratia; species Serratia sp. X3. The sequence continues at coordinate 1,142,870 of NZ_JADCNB010000001.1, read as the reverse complement.
GGGTGCCGCGCGAGCGCCTCGCGGACTACGATTTGAACGAGGCCACCCGCTTCACCCTGCGGCAAAAGGGATTGTTGTAACAGTTTGAGCGATTATCGCCCTATTTCCTTCACATTTGCCGGGCAGACTCTTTTGATATTTTTTAATCACTTAGGGTCACTATTGCCGCCGTTATGCTTTTATCTCACGCTTTTCTCCGTCTGCCTGTCCGGCGCTTCGGCGCCGCCCTGCTGTTCAGCCTGCTGTTCGTTTTGGCGCCCGTGCATGCCGCTGCACCGCCGCTGGTGCTGAATGCCAAATCGGTGCTGGTCGTCAATCAACGCACCGGAAAGACCCTTTATCAGAAGCAGCCGAACCGCGTGCTGCCGATCGCCTCGCTCACCAAACTGATGACCGCCATGGTCGCCCTGGACAGCAAACGCCCGATGGGCAGCAAGCTCAAAGTCACCGCCGCCGATCGCGATCTGCTGAAGAAAACCCATTCGCGGCTGACTATCGGCTCGGTGCTCAGCCGCCGCGACATGCTGCACATCGCCCTGATGTCTTCGGAGAACCGCGCCGCCGCCGCGCTGAGCCGCAGTTATCCCGGCGGGCGCAAGGCCTTCGTGGCGAAAATGAATCAGAAAGCGCGCGCCATCGGCATGAAACGCGCCCGCTTCTACGATCCGACCGGGCTGACGCCGCGCAATGTGGCGACCGCCAACGATCTGCTGAAGATGGTCAATCACGCCTATCGCTATCAGTCGATTCGCCGCTTCAGCACCGACAAGCAGCAGATCGTGCGCCCCGGCCGCGGCCAGTTGGTCTACCGCAGCTCCAACGGCCTGATCAACAACCCCGCCTGGAAGATCCAGCTGCAAAAAACCGGCTTTACCGACGAGGCCGGTCACTGCCTGGTGATGCGCACCACCATCAAAGGGCAGCCGGTGGTGATGATCCTGCTCGGCGCGCAGCCGCGCTACGGCCACTACCATGACGCCATTCGTCTGAAGGCCTGGCTCGAGCGGTAACATCGCGGCGCTTTACCGTTCTGCGCATATCCAAATCCGTTTTGGATCAATGGAATATCCTATCGCCAATCAGTATTAAGCCGTGCGCCGCCCGCATGGTATTTGTCAGGCATATCTGATGAGGAAAGGAGCGGGAAAAATGGCTTATGCCTTGAGCATATTGGAAAAAAGTCCGATCGCCGACGGGGAAAGCGCCGCGCAGGCGCTGGCGCGCACGCTGCAGCTGGCGCAACGGGCGGAACGCTGGGGGTATCGGCGTTTCTGGCTGGCCGAGCACCACAATACGCCGCAGCTCGCCTGCCCGTCGCCGGAAGTGCTGATCGGCTATCTGCTCGGCCAAACGTCGCGCATTCGCATCGGCTCCGGCGGCGTGATGCTGCAGCACTACAGCGCCTACAAGGTGGCCGAAAACTTCAACCTGCTGGCGGCGCTGGCGCCAGGGCGCGTCGATCTCGGGGTGGGCAAAGCGCCCGGCGGGCTGCCGCTCGCAACCCAGGCGCTGCAGGCCGCCCACGATCGGCAACGCAAGCCGGACTTTCCTCAGCAGCTGTCGCAGTTGACCGCCTATCTGAACGACGACGCCGAGCCCGGCCTGAGCGCCACACCGCTGCCGCCGCAGGGCGCGCAGCGTTTTCTGCTCGGTGCCAGTAAAGAAAGCGCGACGCTGGCGGCCGAGTCCGGCTGGGCCTTCGTGTTCGCCGCGCATTTGAATGGTAATCCACAGGATATCCGCGACGCGCTGGAGCACTACGCCGCACACAGCGGCGGCCGCAAGGCGCTGCTGGCAGTGGCGGCGATCGTGGCCCCCAGCGAGGAACAGGCCGCGGCATTGGCGGCCGACATTCGGCAATACCGCGTGCACGTTGCCGGTGAGCAGAGTGTGACCGTCGGCAGCCTGGCGCAGGCCGAGAGCTTCGTGCAGCAGGCCAGCGCCACCGACTACCGCATCGAGCCGCGGGAAAGCCATATTCTGCTAGGCACCGCGCAGCAGGTGCATCAGCAACTGGCGCAGCTGCAGCAACAGTACGGCGTGGAAGAGTTCATCATCGACACGCCAATCGCCGAACCGGCCGCCCGGTTAGCCTCGCTGCAGTTACTGGCAAAGGAGAGTTTGACGCCGGCTTAGTTGATCGCCGCCGCCGTCCGCATGGCTTCGGACAGATCCTGCGCCAGCGGCGCCAACTGCGCCGGCGTGACGTTCGCCAGGCTGACGCGGAGCGCCGGACCGCACTTCAGGCGGAAAGGTTCACCGCCCTGCACCAGCCATCCCCGCTGCGCCATCAGCTGCGCGGCGGCGGTTTCCGAGCGCACCGGCAACCACAGATGCAGCCCTTCACCTACCGCCAGCGCCGTGTGATTCAACGCATTGAGCCGCTGGACCAGCTCGTCCCGCCTGGCCTGATACGCCTGTTGCGCCCGCTGCAATTGCCCTTCCTGCAAGGCTTGTTCCCACAGTCTGGCGGCGATCTGCTGCAAGATATGGCTGACCCAGCGTTCGCTGATGTACTGATCGGCGCGCATCGCCTGCAGCAAGGTCGGGCTGCCGCAGGCCAACGCGATGCGCAGATCCGGGCTGAGAAACTTGCTGAGCGACAGCACGTACAGGCCGCGATCGCCGTCGAACGGCAGATGCAGCGGCTGTTGCGACAACGGCCCCCAGAAATCGTCGACGATCGCCAGACACTGCGGATGGCCGCGCAGAAAACCTCGCCACTGCTGCGCACGTTGCGCTGAAAGCGAAGCGCCGGTCGGATTATGGGCGCGCGGCGTCAGGATCACCGCGTCAGCCGCGCCGCTCTCCGGCAGCCGACAGCCCTGTTCATCCACCGCCAGCGGCAGCGGCCGCAGGCGCAGGTGACGCAGCAGCGTCAATAGCGGCGGCCAGCAGGGATCTTCCACCCACACCGCCGCCCCAGGCTGCGCATGGCAGCGCAGCGCCTTTTCCATCGCGTCCAACGCGCCGGAAAACACCGCCGGTTCCCCCAGGGCCACGCCCTGGCGCCCGAGCCACTCACGCCCGAGACCGGTCAATACCGGCAGGTCGCCGCTGATGTCATAGCCGTTTTGCTGCGGGAACACCTCCGCCGCGCCAAGCCTCAGCGCCGGCAGCAAAGCGGCATCCAGGTTGCCGCTGGCCAGATCGCACATCCCCGCCGGCACCTGGCGCGGCGCATAGGCCTCACTCACCGCCGCCAGCGGCGGATCCAGCACCACCGTGCCCGCTCGTCCGCGCGTCGCCACCAGGCCGGCATCGCGCAATCTGGCGTATGCGCTGGCCACGGTATTCGGATTGACCTCCAGCTCCGCCGCCAGCTGTCGTACCGGCGGCAACAGCTCGCCCGGCCGCAGCACGCCGTTTTTGATGCGTGCGGCGATCTGCTCGGCAATCTGGACAGCGCCGCCGCCTTTTGCATACAATGAAGTCATACATAAATCCTTTTGTACTAGTTCAAAAAAGATTAGCAGCTTCTGCGGCCAAAAGTAAGGGGTTCCATGGATAAACATTACGTGCTCGACATTCAGTATGCAGGAAAAGCCTTTGCCCGCCTGCAGCTGTTCACCCCGTGGGCAGCCGATCAGCTGGAGCAGGCCTGCGCGCTGTTCCCGGCCGCACGGGGTTATCAGGTGCAGCTCAGCCAGGTCAGCGAACGCCGCATCGTCTACCAGAGCGGCGCGCAGGGCATCACGGTGCTGGGCGAGTCGCTGGCGCTGATCCCCTTCACTCACGCTAGCGAGGTTAAACAATGAAAAAAGCCGTCGCCATTCGGCACGTCAACTTTGAGAACCTGGGTATTCTCGGTTCCCTGCTCTCGCTGCGCGGCTATCAGATCGATTATTACGATGCCGGCCGCGATGATATTCGTGCTATCAATAATGAAGAGACCGATCTGTTGGTGGTGCTCGGCGGGCCGATCAGCGCCGCTCAGCACTTTTCCGGCGAGCAGCGCTATGATTTTCTCGACCATGAATTCGCGCTGGTCAAACAGCGCCTGGCGCAGCGGCGGCCAACCCTCGGGGTTTGCCTCGGCGCGCAAGTGATCGCCCAGGCGCTGGGCGCTGAGGTTATTTCGCTCGGCGTGAAAGAGATAGGCTTCGCCCCGCTGACCACGCCGCCGGCGGAAGAGGAGTCGGTGCTGGCGCCGCTGGCCGACACGCCGGTACTGCACTGGCACGGGGATATGTTCACTATCCCGGACGGCGCCCGCTGCCTGGCCGGCACGGCGGTATGCCCGCATCAGGCCTTCGACTATCAGGGGTTTGCGCTCGGCCTGCAGTTCCACTTGGAGGCGGATCATCGCGATATCGAACGCTGGCTGATTGGCCATGCCTGCGAGCTGGAACTGGCCGGCATCGCGCCCCAGACCCTGCGCGACCAGGCCGCACGCCACGGCGCGCAGCTGGAACAGCGCGCGCGGCAGGTGTTCGCGCGCTGGCTGGATAACAACGAACCAAGGAAGTAACTCATGCAACAGGCTTCACCTTTGCGGTCACCGTCCATCGACGTGATCAGCATTCAATCTCAGGTGGTCTACGGCAGCGTCGGCAACGGCATCGCCTACCGCGCTCTGCTGAAAAAGGGACTGGAGGCGCTGCAGGTGCCCAGCGTGCTGTTCGGCTGCCCGCCCTATTACGGCAAACCGCACGGCGGCGTCATCTCCGGCGATTGGTTCGGCGGTTTTCTCGACGACCTGATCGCCCGCGGCGTCATGAAGCGCGCGCGGGCGGTGATCGTCGGCTATCTGGGCGACGTGATGCAGTGCCATATTCTGGCCAACTGGCTGCAGCGGGTGCGCTCGCTCAATCCGCAGATAAAAATCTATATCGATCCGGTGATGGGCGATTACGGTGAAGGGATCTACGTGGATGAGCGCATCGTCAACTGCTATCGCTCGCCGTTCCTGCGGCTGGCCAACGGCCTGACGCCGAACGGTTTCGAACTGGAGCAGCTGTGCGGCCGGCAACTGAGCAGCCGCGAGCAGACGCAACACGCCGCGCAGGCGCTGTTGAACGACACCACCGAATGGGTGTTGGTCACCAGCGCACCGGGCGTAGCGCAACACGAAGACGAAGTGGGATTGATGCTGGTCACCCGGCAGGAAACGCAGTGCTTTACTCATCCGAAGGTCAAATCGGCGGTCAAAGGCACCGGTGATCTGTTCACCGCGTTGCTGGTCAGCCATCTGCTGCAGGGCGCTGCGCTCGACGCGGCAGTGGTTGCCGCCGGCGATGAAGTGTGCGGCGTACTGGCCGAAGCGGCGCATTTCGGTTGGGAAGAGATCGGCAGCCTGCGGGCGTTAACCTAAACCCTGACCTGGGGCAGCCTGCTGCCCCGCCTCTCCCGCCTTGATTGTTTACCGTGGCAATCATTCCGCTGTGAATTTTATTTATTACTCCGTCAATGATGCGCACAGTAATGATAAATTAATTCACTATATATAAAAGATTAAACAACTAATGATTAGAGCTATTTAAAACCATAACCACACTCAACACATTGATTTATTAAAATTAAAGCCAATAAGAAAATAGAAACCGCAAAAAACATTCTGTTTTTTTGATTTCTTAAACTATTCCTCTTCTTTTACAACGCCGTGATTTTATTGATTATCTGTTATGCAAGAATAAACACTTAATTTATTTTTATGTATGTGTTGCTTTTTCAAGCGCCATTGCTATTGTTGAATGTGAGTAAAACGCGGCGACAAAGCGATTCACCACCTCATTTTTATACCATCATGCGTATAAGGATCTGACTATGCCTATTAAAAAGTATGTCATTCTTGATAGCGCGCCCAAAGCTGTCGGTAATTCTGATTTTATTCTATTAGGGTTAAAGAGCGAAGGTTTTGCCAGAGGTTGTCCGATGTTATTTGGCGGCACCGCCGACGCTAAAGATGGCCCGGTCGATGGAAAAAACTTTGCGTTGAATGTAATAAAAAGAGAAACATGGGAAGAAACCAATCAGAATATCGGCGTGGAACAGGTGGTAAGATATCAGGTTTACCCCAATGACATCAGCGTTTATACCAGTAAAGACTTCACTTTCACCGGAAAAGTGGCCATTGGCGGTGAGTTTGCCTGGATTCGAAAAGTGAGCAAGGGAAAAATAAAAACTTATTTTAAAAACAAACCCACTGCCACTAAAGACATGTTTGCTCAAGAGCTTTACGCAATGACGCTGGATGTCGATATTGAACCCACTGATGCGGAGTTCGAACAGTATTTATCTTCAGATTGCCTGAGCGCCATTTACGCTTACTGTAAAGAAACCTGCAAATAACGTCTGTTAAAACGATGGGCACGCCATGATGATGGCGTGCATCTCTGGCAATGCCATTAATTTATTGGTGCCGATATTATGCTCGCAAAAGATTATACGTCAGATGAGAAACGCATCGTAAAAAACGTTATCGATCGATACGAGAACAGCGGCGTATTTCTTATCGAGCCAGACGATCCGGTTTTAACCGAATTTTATGATATTCAATTAAAACTGGCCGGCGTCACCGCAGCCGCCGCACCGCAATTCAGCCAACTTTGGCAGCAGACGAAACGCGTCAAACGGGTCGCGGGCCGGATGAGCGAGGCCAACACCAGCGGCGCTCAGCCGGTGTACAGCATCGTCAGGCTGGATTCCACCGACGGTAAACGTTATCAAACCGACGCCATCGGCTCTCTGCCGGTTCAGGCGACCAATGTGACGCAAACCCTCGGCCTGTTCGACGGCGGCGCCGATAACGTCGGCAAGGTGGAATACAAAAGCGACTACGTTTACACGGCGGACTGCACCATCGGTGCCAGCGGTGACTATCCGCAAAGCCAGACCGGCGGCAGCTTTCCGGTTACGGTGATCTATACCTTCGCGCAAACGGTCGGCCAGCAAACCGTTTACGGCGCCGAAATCGTCACGACGCAAAGCTACCCGAAAGAAATGATCAATGATTCCCCCAGGAATCTGTATAACCAGCGCATGATCAAGATTTGCCTGACGCGTGACGATGGCGACTGTGATTATCGCACCGGCTACGATCAGGACGGCACGGTTAAAGTGCCGATAAAAGGCAATATCACCTATTTTGGCAATATTGATCTCAGCAATGGCAAGCCGGTCAACGCCAGCAATACCATTTATCTTATCCGCACTCGCGCCGGCGGCGATCCGATCACTCCTTACGGCGGCTATAATATTTTTAATTCTAGCGCAACCCGAATCAGCGGGAATAACATCACCTGGGATCTTGACTGGCTGAAATTCAACCGCGTCGATTTTGAATCCGGCGAGATGGTTTATTACGTTTTTAAAATTACGCTTGATGTCGAAGGCCGCAGTATCGCCGCCTTTATTACTAACGCCCCCAAAGAAAGCGATCCGGATCGCCGTCTGCTCAATACCGTACAAATCAAACCGATGCAGATTATTTATGGCTGCCTGGCAGAGGGTACGTTGATTTTAATGCAGGATGGGACAGAAAAGCCGATCAATGCTCTCACGGCGGATGAATTCGTTATTTGCGGCAATAACCACCCCAGACGCATTGAGAATATCACTACGGGGCAGGAGCAGCATTACATTGACATTACCGCCCGCGACCTGGCGGCACGTGAATATCGTATAAAAGCCAGCCTGGGGCACCCTTTCGTCACCGCAAACGGTATTTTTCTCGCCCGTGAATTGACCTCAGGCATGTGTCTTAAAACCCGGCACGGTGAGTGCGAGATTACCGCCCTCTCTCTCCAGTCCGGTGAATTAACCGTTTATAACCTGCAACTCAGCGCTGACTCTCCGCTGCAAAAAAACCAATGTGCCCTCAGTACTTTTTATGCTAACGGCGTGTTGGTCGGTGACGCGCTGATTCAACACCTCTATGAAGACGAATATCACCAACGCCCAAAAAACGTGCTGAAAACGCTACCCGCCGAGTGGCACCAGGATTACCACAATATGATCAAGGCAGCGGACGAATAATATCATGTATGAAGGCTATCCCGACTTCCAGCGCATTATTATCTGCGATGATCAACGTTTCGTCGCCGCATATCGGCAAAACGACGCCTATTATTTATATCCGCAGGCGCTCAGCATTCTGGCGGCCGACCCTTTGGCTTTCTCGCTGGATATCGTGCGTAGCTACAGTACCGAAAGCCTCTACGGCTGGCTGAATTTCACCACGCAATTGCAGTTCGCCGGTGAACAAAGCCTGCAAGTATTTAAGCAACAGTATCCGGATTGCGCGGTGAAGGCGCTGCCGGTCTTGCCGGACAGCCTGGGATTCGACGTGCCCATCGATTACCACAGCGATCTGTACGGCCGGCACTACGACACCACCTGGTATTCAGCACAGTGCAGTCAATTCATCATTCTGCTCAATGCGACAAGCACTCAGTTGATCGAGCGCACCCTGCTCGATGAGACGATAGGCTTCAACGCGCGTCTTGACGGTTTCGTCGAAGGCGTATCACCGCGTCTGGCCTACCGGATGGAATTTGATGCCCGTGCGCTGATCCTGGCCCTGGCCGCCGGCGTGGAGGGCGCCCATGCCGTGGGCGATAGCGGGATTGTCTTTCCCTACGACGGGCTGACCCTCTACCTCAGCCGCAACCTCACCCGCTTGCCGCTCGACATCGACCCACCGCCGCCGGCGAACGATCCGGCCGGCGATCTGCTGCTCAGTCAGGCTTTACTCGATCGGCTATACAACCTGTACGGTGCGCCATCTGTCGGTCCCGCCGCCGGCAATATGGCACAGATCCTTCTGACGCCGCCCCCGCATGCGGGCCGGACCCGGTGCGATCTGGCCAATGTCGCGCTGACTCAGCGGCCGCTTTGCTTCACGCTGGATCCGTTCGCCGCCGCGCAGCAGATCGCCAAAGTTTCGCCCGATACCATTATCCATCGCAGCACCGCACCGCCGCTGCCGGCGGGAGAGCGAGAGATCAACGTCTTTTACGCCTACCCGCTGGGGTTGCAATCCGGTGTTTCGATCGATATTCAGCTGACAGTACCGCCCGGCAATATCTACCCGATCGAGCAAACGCAAACGCTGGCGCTGCGACCCGACCGCTCCTGGTTAACCTTCAAGTTTCATAACAGTGCGCTGGATGCACAGCCGTTTTTCTACCAGATCCGCGTGAATTACCCGCAAGACGGCGTTTACCGCACGTTGCCAGGCGAACAACGTCGCTACGACGAGGATAACCTGGTACTGGATTACGCCGCGCTGCCTTGCCGATTCCTGACTCTATATCTCGACCCAACGTTCGCCCAACAAAGCCGACTTGGCGGCCTCTATCACTCCGCCGACTGGCGCCAAACGTGGGCGCTCAGCGCATCGGTGCCCTATTTCAGCGCACCGATCTTGGGCGATCCTACTTTTGCCGAAGCGACCGCCTACTCACTTTCCGGCGGCGGCGCCGTACCGTTACCCGCCCCGATCGTGCAAAACGCCACCATCGGCGCCTACAGTTTTCCGCAGTTCGGCGCACAACAGGCGACGATCACCGTTCGGCTGCCGCCGCAGTTGCTCAGCGCCGTATTGAGTTTTCAGCCGCAGGACAGCGAGCGCACCAGCGAGCGCACTTTTACGCATTCGCAGCCGAGCTTCGTCTACAAATGGAACGTCACCTCCATTTTCGCCGCCGGCTTCCGCTACAAGACTCCCACTGGCCCCTGGTCGCCTTATGTCACCGGCGACCAAACGATCGATATCAAGGGTGATACACCATGACCGACGAATTGGATCCACAACGTACGTTGCAAAACTTCTTTCTTCTTGATCGCGCGCTGGCGTTTCACGACCAAACGCGCCCCAGCGGCTGTTACACCTACGGCAGCTATACGCCGCAGGTGGTGCAGGAAACGCCGGCCGGCAAGATCAGCTCGTTGCATTTGCTGACCAGCCCCGGCGGTGGCCTGGCGACCTTCATTGCACCGAAGCTGCCGGTCGACAGGACTGCGATCGAGGACTATATCCGCCGCCATTTCGTTCCCGCTCCGGAAACCATCACCCTGGAGCAGGAGGAGATCCAGCAATCGCTGTGGCTGCACTTCGCGCAACGGCCGGCGACTGCCGCCTACAGCGTCGAATTTGAACAGTCCAAAATGGCGTTGACCCATGAGGAGTCTGGCCGGCTGGCGGGCGCGATCCAGGGAACAAAAGACCAGGTCTATTTTCTCACTCGCAACCGATTCAGCGTCGACAGCCGCGTCAATGCCCGTTTGCAGGCCGATTGGGTCGCGTTTGTCACCCTGGTCTTCAACGAGCAGGCACGGCAACCGGAAGCGATCGCCAGGCTGCTGAACCAACAAATCGACGCCGGCGTCGTCATTGTGCAAGCGCAGTTCGACAATGCGCCTTCAGAGCAGACGAAAGCTCGCGTTCGCCAGGCGTTGGTAAACACCGCCTCACTGCTGATCGCCAACACGCTACGCAACATCTCGTCGCCAGAACAAATCCCCAACAAGCTGAATTACCAAATCGAATACGACGACACCGTGCCCCAGCGCTATCTGCTGGAGCAGCAACGTGACATTGCCGAACTGCTCAATCGGCTGCCGGCCGACGGCATCATCTCCTTTACCGCGACGCCCCTGCCGGAACCCAGCAGGCCGGATAAGCCGATCGAGCCTCAACGCTGCACCGTCAGCCTGGGATTTGATCCAAAAGGCTTCAATATCATGGCGATAGAGCTGCACTGGGCAGATCAACAGATGCCGATGGCGTGGCCCAGCTTCCCGCCAGTGACGCTGGAAACGACAGCGGCGGTGAGCGATATCGCACTCAAGGTGACCTTCGCCGATTACACCCGCTTCGAGAGCCGGCTGGCGTGGCAGAACGCCATCGCGCTGACGCCGCAGGATGTGGGTTTCTATAGCCTGCTGTTCGACGCCGAGTCTCTGAAGGCCGAATTCAAAACGATCTCCGGCAGCGCCAGCTATCTCCCGGCGGGCCAGGGCAAGAAACAAAGCTTCACCTTCGCCTTTTCCGCCGCGCAGTGGCAGGCCACCTGGTGGATCAACGCCCATGCCGCCGGCCTCAACGGCCGGGTGGACTATCGCTGGCAAGGGAAAACGGCGGCGCTATTCCCCAAAAACTACGACTCCGGCCCCCTGCAGGCCACCACCGGCCCCATCAAACTGCAATACCACAAGTGACATAAACAAGAGGACCGCCCTATGTTAACCACCGCTTTGCAGCAATCGATAAAAATCGACGTCAACGAGTATTTGGGCGTCAAGGAATACGCGTATACCTGCTACGGCGACAGCGACAGCAAGGATACCTTCTATGTGGTGCCGGAGATCCCGGTGTTTGCCAAACGGGATACCAATACGCCGAGCTTCATGTTTTACAAATACCGCAGCGAAGATACGCAAGGCGGCTACGCGCAATTCACCGTGCAGCTGCCGCAGCCGAATGCGGAAATGAAAGACCGCATCCGCCTGCAGCTGTATAACGGCCTTGGCAGAAAAGGCGGCCCTCTGGATAAAAAATCCAAACTCATTGTCGACTACATCAAGGCGAAACAGGCCTATGAGGCGGACCCGGAAAACAACACCAAGAAGACCGCGATGGACCAGGCGCAGAAGAATACCGGCCTGAGCGATGAACAGCTCAACCGGTTTGTCGCGCTCTACGACGGCAACAAGGGCGACGACCAATTCCTCAGCGAACTGATGCCGGCGGACGCTGCGAAAATCGAACTGATGCAACCGCGCTACACCTCGGCGCAGGCCATGCTGATCCTCGACGGCAACGATAAGTTCTATCGCCAGATCCCAACGCCGCTGTCCCCCTCCGGTCTCGGCGACAACAATACCGTGTTCAGTCTGTCGCTGACCGGGGAAGGCGCCACGCTGTTTGAACAGGTACTGAAAGGCACCGATAAAAACGCCAGCGTCGGCGTGCGCTTCGATCTCTCCCTGGATGCCTCCATGTCGGCGGCCAAAGTGATCGTCACCTACAACAGCGAGCAGGCCAAGTCCGTAGCGCAAACCATCAACTACCACACCTGGTCGGCCGACGAGAAAAAGATCGAGCAGGAGTTTTACGCCAAGGAAGCGATCAAGGTGGACGTGCGGATCGGGTTGACGGCGCAAGAGATGGGCATGGAACCCGGCGCCTATGATAAATGGAAGGAAAGTCTGCGGAACTGGGGACAACAGCAGGTCGAGCAGATCCTGAGCAGCCAAACCGGCATCGATATGAGTCTCAATTTGCTGAACGACGCCGGCAGCTTTGAAAAATTCCAGTCCAAAATCTCGCAAACTCAGAGCTTCACCCGCGAATATGAAGAGAACGCCGTGGTGTCCTCCACCATTTACCCGCAAACTCAGCTGCCGTCGATACGCTCAATCGTCGGCGAAGCCGAGTTGGATCAGTACTTCAAAGAGTACGATCTCCACGACCCGTTCTATCAGTACATCCAGCCGGAGTTCTTCGTCACCGAAGACATGGCCAAGTATGATATCGCCAATATCGTGGTCACCGCAGTGTACGACGACAATCTCAAGAGCACGCTGACCTTTACGCCGAAGGATCCGGGGCCGAAGAAAACCGACAAGTGGTTTATCAAACCCGAGCTCGGCCGCGCCTACCGTTATCACTACACCGTCAACTTCACCGGCATGCAGGCCAAGCCTTACCTGTCTGGGGACATCCAGGTCAAAGACGATCTGGTGGTCACTATCAACGCGGCGCAAAGCGGCATCGTTTATGCGGATATCGCCACCCTGCTCAATCCGCTAGGCTGGGAGGTTTTCAGTCAGGTCGTGGTCACGACCCTGTACGAAGACAAAGAACATCACGTGTCGCCCAAGCAACACACCCAGGTGATTAGAGTCGATAACCCGCCGGTGCCGTTTATTTATCCGATCGGCACCAACGTGGAAAAGCCGCTTTATTATTCGGCCGACTACTATGCGCTGGACGGCGACAGCCTGACCTACCTCCCGCCGGGCGTGGAAAGCAACCCTCAACTGCCCGGCTATGGCGAAACGCGCGGCAATCAGATCCTGATCGCCAACGCCCTGCCGAAGCAGCAGAAATACACCATCATCTTCAAACCATCGCAAAAAGACGTTTCGTTGATCACCTTCGAGATGACGGTGAACTACCCGAAATGGGACTTCTCGCAAACGCAACCCATTGCGTTAACCGAGTTCGACACCAAGTCGCTCACGCAGTACCTGACATTCAACCTGATGCAGCAAGAGAAAGGCAACGAGCCGCAGATCAGCTACACCGCCACGGTCTATTACGGCGATAACCAGGAGAAAACCGTCACCAAGCCGATCACGGGCACCAGCACCATCGTGGTCGTGACCTTCTGACGGCCGGTCTCCGCCGGAGCAAGCACACCTTGCTCCGGCTCCCTCTCCGATGACGTGGGGTTGCCGCTATGCGCGATCAGGTAATCATGCAAGACATCTGTTTTATTCGAGCGGACCCGGATCGGCCCGTGTATTACTACTGTGCCGCCGCGCCGAGCGTGCAGGTCGCCGCAGGCAATCAACCCGATGTCCAACTGCAAATTTTCAGAAACCTCAACCAACCGGACGATCTTTACTACGCCACGCTGTCGTTGCAGACCCAGCTGGCCAGTTCGCCCGAAGCGGCACAACGCGCCGCCGCCGCCAGCCCGGACATACCGCGCGGTGCGATCTTATTGCCGCTGCAGGCGATCGCCTGCAGCGCGACGCTGAATATCCCCGATCTTATCCCCGGGCAGACCAGCAAAACCTCGCTGAGCGACCAGCAATATTGCTACCTGTCCGCCAAACTGGACGATGACGACGATATCCTGCTGCTGGCGAGCCTGATGCGCACGCCGGCCTCGACGCCTATCGCCGTCAGTTACAAAATCGACTACCTGCAGCAGCTGCCGCCAGCCACCTTCGAGCTGGAAGCCAACTGGGACCAGGTTTACCGTTACCTGCAGCGCTCGATAGGCTTTAACCTGCTGATCTTTAGCGTCGGTATCGAGCAGACATCCGCCCAGTTGATCAGCGAGAAAATCGTCACCGTCAAAGTCAGGGACACCGACCCCGACGGCCATATGGCGCAGGCGGCCGCCGAACTGACGCAGATCCTCACCAGCCAGTTCTTCACACCGGTTATCGCCAACGAACCGCAGCAGACAAGCCCCAAAGCCGGCTTTTATCTGCAACAGGTCTCGGTTGAAAACATCGACCAGCGTCGCCTGAGCGGCAAGATCAGCGAAACCACCGTCGTGCAGCGTTCGCTCTATCCGCAGGCCCTGTTCGCCCAGTTGGTCAACGGCACGGACTATCAGGCCGATCGCGCGATCGTCAAACGCGATCTGCAGGATGACTTTTTCGCCTATCGCGAGGTGCGAGTCAGCCTGCTGTCGGATGCGCTTGACGCCAATATCCTGCTGGTGACGGCCCGGTTGCGCTATGGCTCAAACAGCCGACAGCTGAAATTCACCCGCGACGACTTCGGGCCCAAACCGTTTAAGGAACCCAGCCTGATCGACCCGAAAACGGGAAAAATGCTGTGGCCGGTCGAGTATGACTTCACCGTGTACTTCAACCAGTCGATAGGCGGCGTAACTTCGGTCAGCTCCGGTAGCCTGCAAACGGAGATGAGCGAGGTCTTTCTGGACGTCGAGTCGCTCTACGGCCGCTATGATTTCGCGATCGAAGCGGCGCAACAGTTTGACTGGCAGCGCTATCAATCCGTGCTGGTCACGCTACGCTATCGCCACCGGCAACAGCCGAACAGCAGCGTGTCGCGCAGCTTCCAAATTGACCAGGCCAGCCCGCGGGCCCACTACCCGGTCATGCTGCCGGAGCCGGACGAATACCAATTCGACGTCAACAAAACCTACAGCGCCGCCGTCAACTCACCGCATATTTCCGCCGAGCAGCAAGAACCGACCGGCCAAGACGTCTACCTGTTCTCGACCCTGTATCGTCAGCGCGTGCTGACGCTGTCGGCCGACATGGACTGGCGCCGGGTGGAAATGGTCATCGTTTCCGCCAGCTACGCCTGCACGCCGGCGGAAACGCTGCAGCAGGTGTTTCAATTCACCGAATCCGACGCCGCCCCGCGCTGTTTCAGCGCCGATCAGCTTGATCCGGAGCAGATGACCATCGATCTGGATATCTGGTTTACCTATCAACCCGGAGAAGGCGGCGATCGGCCCGAAAACGTGCAGTGCTCGACCGACGCCAACGCTCTCGATCTCGCCACCCTCAGTTAACTAAGGAAACGCCATGTTATTACTCAGAGCCAAAACCGCCACCATCAACAACATCACCTTCTTCGCCGACGATTCAGACGATAATCAGTTCTGGTATCTGCCCGGCGATATCCACATTGCGCAAAAGTCGGGCGAACCGGTGTTTTCGTTGATCAAATACACCGGCGACGCCAGCGACCCACAAGGGGGATACATCAACTTCGAGGTCAATACGGCGATCGACGAAGCGGTGTTGAACCGTGCCTTCAACGACTATCTGCGCAAACTGAACGTTGATCCCAAGAACGCCCGCAAGGCCCAGGTACCGTATGATAAAGGCACGGTGAACTTCTTCGTGCTCGACGCGGGCGCCACCAACGGTGAGCTGATCAGCGCCCCTTGCCCAAGCCTGTTCGGCAACAACAGCGCCATTTTCAGCGCCAAGCTGACGCCGTCCCAGGCGGTGATCCTCGAAGCCGCGTTCACCCAGGCCAAGGCGCCGGCCGCCGTCGCCTATAATCTCAGCTTCACCGGCATCACGCCGGCGCTGAAGGTCGAAGTGACCGCACAGTTCGAAAGCATCTACAAAGAGTTCGATCTGAAATTCGGCGCCAACATTCCCATCCCGGTTGAGACGCCGGCCAGCTTCTGGCTGGGCTTCGACAGCGTCATCAAAAAACTGCAGCAGGATCAGAAACTGGTGATCAAGGTCACCGAAAGCATGCCGGGCGATGAAGAGGCCAAAGAGAAAGAGTGGGCGCTGCAGTTCGTCAAGGAAGAGATCCTGAAAAGCTTTTTCAGCGCCACGCTCAAACCTAACGACGACAGCAACCCGCAGGCGAAATCCGCCAGCGACGCCATTCTGGATTCGCTGATCGCCAGCGACAAGAAAGAAGGCGAAGAAGCCGGCAAAGGCGGCCTGTTCCCCAGCGCTTCGCTGGAGATCAAGCTGGTGCGGATCGAGGAAACCAAAAGCCTGAACTTCAACTACACCTCTTCGAAGGCCCTCAGCCAGTCCGCCGTGCCGCAAAACTTCATCGGCAGCGATATTCTGCATGCTCAGAAAACTGCGCCCTACTTTATTCAGGTCAACGTCAACGATCCGTTCTTCCAGCAGCTGGATTTGACCGTGCTCGGGCCGGACAGCTTCGAAGAGTATGGGATCAAGGCCGCCAGCTTCAACATCCGTTACAACAACCAGGTTTATACCGGCGCGCCTTTCACCAACGATGACGGTACCTGGACCAAGCGCATCGCCCGCAGCAGCGATAAGAACGAGCTGTTCCATATCACCAGCGAATTCGCTTTCAAATCCGCAGCCTCCTCGGGCTGGGAAGGCAGCAGCAACTATCAGTCGCTGTCCGAATCGGCCTCGACGCTGCTGAACATGGATCCCGGCTCAGTGCTGTCGTTCAACGAGATCAGTATCTTCCTCGATCGCAAATTCTCGTGGGAAAACTGTAACCAGGTCATGGTGGAGCTGAGCTATCAGGATGACAAAGGAAGCCGCAAGATCAAGAAATATACCTTTAACCAAGACGCGCACGAGAGCCAAACGTTCAAATACCGCTGTCTGACGGAGAAGCCCTGGGCGGTCAATTACACACTGATCTACTTCTTGGTAGGCGGGGAAACCGTCGAACGCAGCGGCAGCGAAAACCCGCCGGCGATCGTTATCCCCAATCTGGTTTAGGTGTGCGCCATGACCGATCGCAACGCAGTGTTACCCGCGGCATGGAACGCCCTGGTCAGCGCCCTGTGCAGGGAAGCGCCCCATTTGCAAAACACGCTGGCCCCGGACGTCGCCCGTTTCAGCCGTACGAAAGCGACGCCCGGCGGTTTGTCCGCCGCGTTTACCACCAGCCTGCTCGGTTATAACGGCAGCCCGTTGGAGTTCAGCGTCTCGTCGGCCAAACCGCAGGGGCTCGCCTGCACGCTGGATCCCTTTTTGCCGCGCTATGCGCAGCGGCGCAGCGCCGGCGCCTTTGCCCGACACTGTCAGGCGATCACCGCGGCCCCGCTCGCCGATCCCGCCAACAGCCTGGAGGCGGTGCGACGCATGCAATGTGCAAGCGTTCAGCCGTTGCGATTCGGCGTCTGGCTGGGGCGAAAATACGGCCCGGACGCGATCAAAACCAAGGTCTACATTGAAACCCCCGCTGACATGGCGGCCGCGCCCGATGAATTGCAAGGGCCGCTCGCCGCCGAGGCCCGCCGCGCGGCGGGATTGACGCTGCTGATGGTGGGGTATTACCCGGAGTCTGCCGACTCTCCGCGCGAATATTACTACCAGTGGCACAGTGCGCGGATCACGCGTGACGATATCCTCGCCGTCATGCGGCTGTTCGAGGGAGAAAGCCGTTTTTCCGCCCTAATGCCGCTGCTGGACCGCGCGCTGCAGCAGCAGGACAGACGGGACTTCCCCCCGACCACCTACGGGTTCAGTCTGGGATACGCGCCGGACGGCAATTTGGAGAGTTTTACGCTGTTCGCCATGGCGGCAAGTTTTTTCGGCGACAACCGCCGCGTTTTTGACAGCATCACCGCGTTGCTGGCGCCTGATGGCCAAACCCTGCCGCTGCTTAACCGCGCGGTGAGCGAGCAGGTTCCGTTGCAGTACAACGTCGTCGGTTTTTCCTGCGATCGCCAGGGCAATCACAGCGTCAGCTGCACGTTCAGCCCGCAAAACGCGCATTTCGAAATCCTGCCATGCAAAGCGCGCGCAACGGCACCGCTTGTGCCATTGCCGTTGGCGGAGCTGCTGGCGCAGCAGTGTGCCAGCGGCGCCTTTCCCTCTCATGTCAGAACGCCGGATGGCCGCTGGCACAAGGATGAAAATGCTTTTGTCACCGCCCAGGTGCTCCGTACGCTGGATTATAGCGCCCAGACCGCGCCCCATATCGAGCTGGCGCTCGACTTCTTGCTCGGTTGCGAGAGCCGCCCGCACCACTTCCATTTTTGGCCTGCCGGCAAGCACCCCACCTGGATGGCGGGCCAGCGGATCGACGCTGACATCGACGATACCGCCATTATCACTGAGCTCTTGTATCGATTTCATCGGCGCTCGTTGGCCCAAGCCAGACAGACGCTGGCGCACATGCAGGCCTACCAGGTACAGCGCGTCGAACGGCGGTTAACGACGACGCAGCACCAATGGGCGGAGTGTTACGCCTTTCACACCTGGATGAAAGACGACGGTGATATCACGCAGCTGGACTGCTGCGTGAATACCAACGCGCTGATTTTAATCCATGCGTTGACCTCCGCTCACGGCAGCCCGCCGCCGGCCTATTCGCGCATTATCCAAATGCTGAATCAGGCGGTGAGCTGGAGCGACGGCGATTACAACCGCCTCAACGCGTTAACGCCCTATTATGCCCACCCGCATGAGTGGCTGAGTACGCTGGAATACGCCAGGCGGCAAGGGGTGCCGCAGCTTTCACCGGCGATCGATGCGCTGGCCGCCTGGCGCTTGCCGGCGACCAATGACGAAAGCCCGCTCTATCGCCGTCACGACGGTCATTTTCTTTGGACTTCCGCCTGCCTGAACCAGTTCAGACATCTGGCACGCCTTTCTTCTCTGGAGGATCGCTATGAACATCTTTCTCAATGATCTGGTGACGCTGAACAAGGTCATTTTGGACAACGCGCGCGAACAGTTTCCCGACGCCGAAGCCCCCCGTCTGCGCTACCGCGCCGCGCCCGCGCAGGTGGCCGACGAACTGCAGGCCGATGTTTGTACCGAAGTCGTCTCGGGAGAGACGCGCTATCGCATCGCTACCACCAGTGACGGTACACGCTGGCATATGACGGTGGATTTTGCGCTCAGCCGCGCCGTTCAGCAGGTGCCCTACGTGGTGCTGACCTTCAGCACGTTCGACAAGGTTGAAGAAATGATCTTCGAACAGGTTTTGCTGGACGCCCCGCCGACCCGCTACCGCGCCCAGCTCGACCTGGACCGCCTGGAACAGCGTGACGCGCTGCTGCGAGCGCTGTCGGATTATGACTCGCAAACTACGCTGGTGGTCGCCATCGTCACCGATAACGGGCTCCTCAACACCATCACCTCGCCGAAAGTCTTCTACTTCGCCGAGAACTACTATCCCTATATCTATCAGGGCATCCTGCCGCCGCCGCCGCGCCTGCAGCTGATCCTCACGCCGCTGGCCTTCGGGCATCTGTGGTACAACTACTATCAGGACTATGTACGAAAAAACTATCTTTATTACCTGCCGGATACTTTCCTGCTCGCGACCAACGCCGCCGAGGACGACAAACCGATGCTGTCTATCTCGTTTTCTGCAGCGCCGCACGCGACCTCGCTCAACGATGTCGAAGTGACGTTCGACTATTTCCTGTCGCCCAAGGTCAATCAGGCGCGCATCGGCGACGCCACCGCACAGTTCACGCAGATGCAACCGGACGGCAAGCTGGCACCGTTCGCCAACGCGGACACCCTGACGCTGCAGCTGGGGCTGCCGGACGGAAAAACGGAGGAAAAAAACGCGCTGATCAATCTGCAGAGCGGCATCGTGGATTCATTCACGCTGCCCGCCAGCCAATTTGGATTGATTTGGGACGCCTTCTTCGATCGGTCTGCGCAAAACCTGCTGCTCAAGGGGTATCTGGCGGTGCAGTTCACCGGCTTCAACCCGGATAATCTGCCCGTAGCGCTGGCGCTGGACGCCAAATACCAGAACAGGCTGCCGGATTTCATCAAGCAATCCGCACCGGCGGACATCAATAAGACCGTGGAATTCCGCAGCGACGCCGGCGCCTACGATCCTGCCGGACCGCGACCAATCAAGCGCATGCTGGTCAGCATCGACAACCAAACCATTGAGCTGGACAAGGAACACCCCGTTCAATCGGTTAACGTGAAGATTTCCGTGCTGGAACTTATCCTGCATCCGGACAAGAAGCTGGTGTATCACTACGATTTGCAGATTATCTACGTCGACGGCGGCAAAAAGTCCTCCTACGACAATACGTCCAGCTTCGAGATTATTTACGTCCCCTGAACGGGGAAAGAATGGCGGCGCGGCCAGGCTGCATCGAGCCCGGCGCGCCGGAACAGAGGATCAACGTTTTTTCTTTTTGTTAAAATCCAGCTCGAAGGCGAACACGGCGCTCTGAATTTTGCGCTCCATCGCCAGCCCAAGCTTAAGAAAGCGGCATGACAGGCGCGAGAAGTGCACCACCTGGTCGTTATCGTCGGTTTCCTGATCGTCGTTGACCACCACCAGCTCCATATTGACCTTGAAGCTGCCGTAGCTGCCCAGATCCAGCTCCGCTTTCTTGAACTGCAAGCCTGGCTGGAAGAAATCCGGCAGCGGGCCGTCGAAGCGTAAACCGACGCCGCCGGCGGAGAGATCGTGGATCCGCAGCTCGTACGGCGTTCCGTCCGGGTATTCGCCGGTACAAAAGAATTGGCGCCAGTGCGGCGTAGTGATGCGGAATTGACGGCGACGCTGGATATAGACCAGCTCCTGCGGCAGCCGGGTCGAACAGGCCTGTACGCCCTGATGTTCGGTCAGCTCCGCCTGGGGGACGGAAAACTCGATTTTGGCGTCGTTGCTTTCAATCACGATGGTGCAAGCACCGTCAATGGCGCTCGAGGCTTCCTCACCGCTAAACACGATATTGTCCGGCCCGACGCTCAATAACAGACTTTGAAACCGGTGCTGCTGATTTTCTACGCGCAGCGGCGTGCGTTGTTTGCAAATTTCTCGCAGAATCGCCAGAACTTCAAAACGCTCCCGTTTGATAAACAGTCCGTTATCGCTGTGCTCCACACGTGTCTCCTGACTTTTTTCTAATGACGTCTTACGTATTCCTTACGGTTATCATCTCTGGGAATATTCCTAAAGTCAAATTTGCCAGCGTTGCCAGGCCTGCGGCAGCAGGCGTGCGAAACGTTTCGCCCATGCCTGTTGCCCGCGTTCGTCAGCGACCAAATCCTGGCGAATTTCGATGCCGACGTAAGGCAAACCGCGGCGCTCCGCGTGTACCGGCAACGTGTAATCGGTGGCGTCCGTCATCGCATAAGGTTCGTTAATACCCACCTGCAGATCCCCCTCTTCACGCAGCAGTTCAGCCAACAGCAGCGCAAATTCCGGGTAGCGGTTAAACAGCAGCCCCACCTGCCAGGGGCGCGATTGGCCCTTGAACACCGGCGTGAAGCTGTGCATGGCGATCACCGCCGTCGGCAGTTCGCGCAGTTGGCGTTGCCCCAGATGCTCGTCGATGGCGTGGTGATACGGTAAAAATACCTCGCGCTCACGCGCCAGCGCGTGTTCGGCGTTGATGCCGATATTGCCGGGGATGGGCGTCAGTTCAGACAAATGCGGGATCGAACTGGCGATGCCGGGCGCCCGGTTGCAGTCGATCACCAACCGTGAGTAACGCTGATGAATCAGCGTGGCGTCAAGTTGGCGGCTCAGATGGCGCGATACGCCCAGCGCGCCGATATCCCAGCCGATGTGGCGCTCGATCTCCCCCGGCGGTAAGCCGAGATCACCGAGGGATTGCGGTATCGCCTTGCCGGCGTGATCGCACAGCAGCAAAAATGGCGCTTTGCCGCGCGGGGTTTCAACGACGGCGGCGGGCGGTTCATCGGCGGACAATAACGGCGGGATAAACGAATGAGGCATGAAAGGCTCCGGCGGTGGAAAGCAAAACGTTTATCGTAGCGCTATCCCGTCGCCGGCCCCAAGGTCGTGCTTAGATCAAAAAGGCATGAGTCAGACGCCGATCATGCCGTCTCGGCTTCCTGCGGCTGATGCACCGCAATATAACGTTGATAACGCGACGGCTTGAGCCGCGAGGTATCCACCAGCACCAGGCCGTCGATGCAGTTGTTGAAGGCAGGATCGGTGCCAAAGTCGATAAACTGCACCCCGCCCGGTTCGCACAGCTCGGTGTACTGTTTGTACAGCGTCGGGATCGAGCAGCCGATGTTGCTGAGCAGGCTCTTCAGCCGCACCAGATCTTCCTGGTAGTTATCCCCGGCAAACTGCGCCAGCACCTGCGGCAACGACGCTGGATAAGGACGACGCGACTGCGCGAAGGCGTGATCCGGCGAGAAATAGAGCCGATAGAAGGCGATCAACAGATCGCGCGCCGCCAGCGGCATGCCGCCGGAAATGGATACCGGGCCGAACAGATAGCGATACTGCGGGTATTTCGACAGATAGGCGCCGATGCCCAGCCACAAATAGTCCAGCCCGCGCTTGCCCCAATAAGCCGGCTGAATGAAGCTGCGCCCCAGTTCGATGCCCTGCGCCAGGATCGGTTCCATATCGCGGTCATAGTGGAACAGGCTGTTGCTGTAGATGCTCTCCAGGCCCTTACGCGCGATTTGTTCGGCGGTGGGGATAAAACGATAGGCGCCGACGATCTCCAGCTCCTCTTCATCCCACAGCACCAGGTGATAATAATCGTCGTCGTAGCTGTCCAGATCGCGGCGGCGGCCGGATCCTTCCCCCACAGCGCGGAAAGCGATCTCGCGCAGGCGCCCCAACTCGCGCAGGATCGGCGTGCGCGCTTCATCGTGACGGCGATAGAGGTAGATGGTTTTGCCGTCCGGCGTCACCCCCAGTCGTTCGCAGTTCGCCAGCGCCTTTTTCAGCTCCAGACGATCTTCCGGCAGCGCGATCGGCGATTCGCTGGCGAACAGCCCCGGCTTGCCCTGGCCCAGGCGATACACGTGGCGGCGAAAACGCTCCGCCAGATCCTTGGCGCTGGTGTGGCCGTCGTGCCAGTTGGCGAACGGCACGCGGCCGCCGATGCGGATCCTGATGCGCCCGCCCCGCTGCTGGAACATTTCACGCACCAGCAGCAGCGTCGACAGCGGACGGTAGACCAGAGAGGTAAAGTAGAACAGGTTGCTGTTGCGCGCGCTGATATGAATCGGCACGATCGGCGCGCGCGCCTTGGCGGCCAAGCGCAAAAAACCGGTATGCCAGTGGCCGTCGCGGATGCCTTTTGGGCTCATGCGCGACACTTCGCCGGCCGGGAAAAGGATCAGCGCGCCCTGATTGTCCAACTGCTGCTGCATGCCTTCAATCTGTTTGCGACTGGTTTTATAAGCGACGTTATCCACCGGCACGAACAGGTTGCGCAGCGGTTCGATGTAGGTCAGCAGCTGGCTGGCCACCACTTTCACATCCGGACGCACCGCCGCAACGGCGCGCAGCAGCACCAGGCCGTCGAGCGAGCCGATCGGATGGTTGGCTACGAGCACCACCGGCCCCTGACTGGGGATGTTTTCCAGATCGCCGTCCACCAGCTCGCAGCTGAGGTTAAAGTAGTCCACCACCTGCTCGATCAGATCGAGCCCTTTCAGGTGGGGATAGTCGGCGGCGAACTGTTTGAATTCTTTTTCGAAGAGAAGGGTTCTTAGCAGGCTGCGCTGCCAGGCAGGGGTATTGCGGTGTGGAAATGCATCTTGCAACAGAGAATCCAGGCTGAACATCGCGTTATCTCCTGACGTAGTCGCTGCAAACTTAAGCCAGAGCCATGACTCTGACATGTCAGTCACATGACAATAAAATGAATCCATCGACTATCAGGTATAGCAAAGTAATGGCGATTTGGGAGCGAAAGACGCATTTTCGCCCCACTTCCCCTCACATCGGCGCCAGCAACGCTTCAATGCGGCGGTTCACCGCTTCACGCAGGCGCAGCAGCGGCCCCGCCTGATGCGGATAACGCTTGAAGGTGATGCGCATGCCCAGCTCGCGTTCGATCAGCGCCTCCACCGCCGCCCGATCGCTCAAACTCTCCAACAGCTGCAGCGCGCGCATGTCCTGCAGCCCCTGATGCAGCACCCGCAGGCGCAGCGACTCCACCGGCTGCAGATCGTCGCCCGGATACACCACGAACGGGTCGCCGGAAGGAAACGCATGGCCGCTGTCGGTCACCGCGTACGGATTGATGCGCTCGCGCGAATGGGCGCTGTTATAGAAGTTGAATCCCCAGTGCAGGAAGCCGGCGATGCGGTACAGATACAGCTGCACGCCCAATATGCGGTTGCGCGCCGAAGGCTGAGCGAAGAAGCGATTGGCGACCTCGGTCTTCTGCACGCAGCAATAATAGGCCCACAGCCCGGGCACCCGGTGTTCGATAAAGGGTTCGATATGGTCGGTCGCCGCCACCGGGGTCTCCACCAGGCCTTGCTGATAGAACGCGAAATCCGACAGCGCGTCGAAGGTGCGAAAACCGCCCAGCAACGGCCGCAGCGCGGCGCTGGCACGCTGGTAGGCCGCCAGGTTGTCCAGCGTCGGTTCATCGGAAATGTGGAACCACACCTGCCGTTCCAGCCCCCGTTCGCGAAACCAGGCGGTTAACGCCGGCAGCAGCGCGTGCAGGAAACGCTGATACGCTTCGCCCTGCGCATCGGTGTGCCAGCCGAACAGCGGCAGCATCTCGCCCTGATCTTCTACCACTATCTTCGGCGCATGCGCCGCGCCCCATTGGGTAAACAGCGGCGCGATCTCGAAATGCTCGATGCCCTCTTCCTGTGCCAGCGCCACCCATTGCGCCAGACGGCTGAAATCGAAGCCGAACCCCTGCGCCGAACGCGTCACTTTCACCAGCTGCACCGTGGTGCGTTCACCGCCGACGGCGGTATCCAGCGGCGGCGTAAACAGCGGCGTCAGCAGCATATTGACGCCGGCCTGCACCGCACAGCGCACAAAGTTGCGCACCGCGCGCCAGTACGCCGGGCTGAACACCGCCAGACGGTAGTAATCCGCCAGACAGTCGGTGTGCAGCCACTCGGTATGCAACAGGGTTTGCGGCGGCAACGCCGCCGGCACCAAGTGCAGCGTCAGTGCGGCTTCGGCCAGCGTCTCGCCGCTTTGCGCATCCAGCAGGCGCAGGGTCAACGGGACATCGCCGGCCAGTGTCATGGCGGCCGGCGGCGTCAGGGTGAGCCATAAGCTGCCGTAATAACCGCAGGCGGCGAAAAAACGCCGTTGCGGCAGCGGCATCAGCGGATCGGGAAATAATCCCGGTTCGGTGGTCAGGTAATTTTCATCGCTCTCGCGATAACAGGGAAATCCGCTCGGCACCGATCGCACCTGACGCACGCTGATATAATCCGCCAGCGGCCCGTCAAGTTGATAACACAGCTCATGGCGGGTCTCGTTACCGGGCGTTTGCAAACAGTATACCGCCTGCCAGGAAAGCACCTCGTTATTCAGCCCGCTCAGCCGATTTTCTACGGAAATGGATGGCATGCTGCGGCGATGAAATACTTTTTCCAGACTATGGGTAAATACCAGAGACAGGCGCATAATAATCAGCCCTCTTTATTTCTCATGAATAATCGGTGTAAAAATCAGGCTAGCGTCTTTTATCGCCACAAACAATAGTCAGTAATAAAAAACGTTCCAGCCATCTCTTCTGACGGCGGTGGGAAGATTTTTTTGTTTATTTGCATCACAAAAATGAAAGAAGCTGGAGCTTGCACAATAAAAATGTTTTTAATCCCCATTGTGGTGCAAGGGTTATCAGTTATTCCTATGCCTGCGAAGACCGCTAAATGCCGCACTACCGGGGAAAAACCCCGCCACGAGGTTAATGAAATGTGAACGGATCGACCTTTCACTTAGTCGTAAAAGCCTTTCGATTTTAACAACAATGAAACATACATGCCCCATTTTTGGGCGTTCGGGGGTGTATTGACACATTGAAAGTTAAGGGATAGAAAGAATTTACGTTGCGAAAAACGTTATTCGTCGCTCACCGAGGGGAAAGCAATGTCACCGATAAAAAATACCGGCCGCCTGCTGGCGCACTCCATTCTTGCCAGCGCATTATTATTACCCACCCTGCTCCATGCAGCAGATAAAATAACATTACGCTATGCCGTTTGGGACAGGAATCAATTACCCGCCGAACAGGAGATCGCCAAGCGATTTGAACAGGCCAATCCGGATATAAAAATAGAAATAGAATTAACCCCTTCGGCGCAATATTTCGTTAAATTAGATTCCGCTGCCGCCGGCGGCGTAGCGCCGGATATATTCTGGATTAATATGCCTTATTTTGTGCAGTACGCCAAAAACGGCATTATGGAGCCGCTGGCGCCTTATATTAAGGAGAGCGGCCTTAAGCTGGACGACGTGGTCGCCAGCTCGGTGAAAGCCTACCAGTACGACGGTCAACAGATGGCCATCCCGCGCGACGTCGATTCCATCGCCGTGTGGTACAACAAAAAACTGTTCGATCAGGCCGGCGTCAGCTACCCCACCAACGACTGGAGCTGGGACGATCTGAAGAGCAAGGCCGCCGCCCTGAAAAACGGGTTGAAAGGCGCCGCCTTCCCGCTGGTAATGGACCTCAGCATCGACGGCCAGGACAGCTACATGAACCTGCTGTTCCAAAACGGCAATCACATCGTGCCCAAGGATGGCCAGCCTACCGACATCGCCAACGACAAGTCCATCTGGGTCTATCAGCAACTGCAGGGCATGATGAAAGACGGCCTGATGCCGAGCGCCCAGCAGATGAGCGAAGTCAAAACCGAGAACATCTTCCAGTCCAACCGCGCCGCGATGGTCTATGCCGGCTCCTGGCTGGCGGCGCCGTTCGCCAATAACCCGCTGATCAACGATCACATCGGCGTGGTGATGATGCCGAAAATTGAACGTCAGTCCGGCGTGGCACACAGCCTGGCCTTCGCCATGTCGGCCAAAAGCGCCCACAAACAGGCCGCCTGGAAATATATCGCCTTCATGAGCAGCGAAGCCTCGCAGGCGGAGCTGGCCAAGGTGGTGATCCCGGCCAACAAGACGGCGGCCAAAGTTTGGGCGCAGCAGATCCAAAAGGTCGACGTCACGCCTTACATCCAGACCCTGGAAGTGACCCAGGCTTATCCCACCGCCGGCACCAATACGCCGAAATGGCAGAACATGTGGATCGCCAGCCTGAAGAAGATCTTTATGGGCGCGGACGCCAAACAGGAAATGGACAAATCGGTCAAGAAGATCGCGCGCGTCATGGAGCAGTAATCGCCCCGCCGCGGCGCGCTGCCCCGAGCGCGCGCCGCGGTGGACCCACGCTGAACGTCATAGGTGAGGAATGGCAACATGTCGCTGGCAGAAACGGCTACGGTCACCCTGAAACCATCCCGGCGCACCGCCCGCCCCGCGCTCAATCGGCTCGAACGCGCCGAACGCTTCTGGGGCTGGGTGATGATCCTGCCGCTGCTGATGGGGGTGACGGTGTTTTACCTGATCCCCTTTTTGCAAAACATCTTTTACAGCTTTACCGATCTCAACCAATTCATGCGCTGGAGCAGCATCAGCGTCGATAACTATCTCAACCTGTTCGAAGACGACGACTTTTACACCGCCGCCGCCAACACCCTGTTTTACGTGGTGGTCTGCGTGCCGATCAGCCTGAGTCTGTCGTTGCTGCTGGCGATTGGCCTCAACCAGAATATCCGCGGCAAAGGCCTGCTGCGCACCCTGCTGTTCCTGCCGGCGGTTACCATGCCCGCGGCGGTGGCCATGGTGTGGCAATGGCTGTTCAATAAGGATTTCGGTCTGATCAACCAGGCGCTGAGCCTGTTGCACATCGCGCCGGTCGCCTGGCTGTCCGATCCGGACGTGGTGCGCATCAGCGTGTCCATCATCATCATCTGGTCGTCGCTGGCGCTGAAGATCATCATTTTGCTGGCCGGGCTGCAAAGCATTCCGCGCCAGCTATACGAAGCGGCGGATCTCGACGGTATCGGCACCCTGCGCCGCTTCTTCTGCATCACGCTGCCGATGATGGTGCCGACGCTGTTCTTCGTGTCGGTGATGAGCTTTATCGAGATCCTGCAAATCTTTGACGTGGTGTTCCTGATGTTCGACCGCGCACTGGTGGAGAACGACGTGATGACCGTCACCAACCTGTTCTACAAGTACGCGTTTTACCTGCAGGAAAAAGGTTACGCCTCCGCCATCACCGTGGTGCTGTTCGCCGTCACGCTGGTGATCACCCTGATTCAAATGGCGATCGGCAAGCGCCTGAAAGTCAGCTGAGGAGCTGCACATGAACGCAAGCAAGAAAACGCTGGTGTACCTGTTTATGGGGCTGGCGGCGCTGGCCTCGGTGGTGCCTTTTATCTGGATGCTGGTGACCTCGCTGAAAACCCAGGCCGAGAGCATTCAGATCCCGCTGACGCTGCTGCCGGCGCATCCCAGCCTGCAGGCCTACGGTCGGGTGATGCACGAAATCCCGTTCGCCGGCTTTTATCTCAACTCGCTGCTGGCGACCTTCTTCACCGTCACCTTGCAGATGGCGATCGCCACCATGGCCGCCTACGGCTTCTCACGCCTGCATTTTCGCGGCCGGGATGCGGTGTTTCTGGTGTGCGTATCGGTCCTGATGGTGCCTGGTCAGGCGTTTCTGATCCCGCAATTCCTGGTGGTGCAGAAGCTGGGGTTGGTCAACAGCATCACCGGGTTGGTGCTGCCGGGCATTTTCAGCGTTTACGCCACCTTTCTGCTGCGCCAGTTCTTTCTGGCGGTGCCGAAGGAAATGGAAGAAGCGGCCTTGATCGACGGTTACAGCTACTTCGCCATCTTCTGGCGCATCATGCTGCCGCTGATCCGGCCGGGCATTATCGCCTGCATCATCATCAACGGCCTGTGGAGCTGGAACAACCTGATGTGGCCGCTGATCGTCAATACCACCACCGAGAAGCTGACGCTGCCGGTTGGGCTGGCCTCGCTCTCCAGCCGCGCCGGGGTGGAATATCCATTGCTGATGGCCGGGGCGCTGATGGCGGTGATTCCGATGCTGATGCTGTTCATTATTTTCCAACGCTATTTCATCCAGGGCATCGCCAGCGCCGGGGTGAAAGGCTAACGCGCAGACAAGGTAAACGACATGGCCGGAATTCAGTTAAACAGCGTTAAAAAAGTCTATCCCAACGGTTTCCACGCGCTGCACGGCGTCGATTTGGACATCGAGGACGGGGAATTTATGGTGTTCGTCGGCCCGTCAGGCTGCGCCAAATCCACCCTGCTACGGATGATCGCCGGGCTGGAGAGCGTCAGCGAGGGGCAGATCTTGATCCACGATCGCTGCGTCAACGACAGCATGCCGAAGGATCGCGGCATCGCCATGGTGTTCCAGAACTATGCGCTGTACCCGCACATGACGGTGTACAAGAACATGGCGTTCGGCCTGATCGGCAAAGAAAGCAAGGCCGAGATCGACCGCCGGGTGCGCGACGCGGCGGAAAAACTGGAGATCACCAACCTGCTGCAGCGCAAGCCAGGCCAGCTCTCTGGCGGCCAATGTCAGCGGGTGGCGGTCGGCCGCGCCATCGTGCGTAAACCCAAGGTGTTTCTGTTTGACGAGCCGCTGTCCAACCTCGACGCCAAGCTGCGGGTGTCGATGCGCGTGCAACTGATCGAACTGCACAATCAACTGAAGCAGGAAGGTGCCGCTGCCACCATGGTGTACGTCACCCACGATCAGGTCGAAGCGATGACCATGGGCGATCGCATTTGCGTGATGAACCGCGGCGCCATCATGCAGGTGGATAAACCGATCAACCTGTATCACCACCCCGCCAACCGTTTCGTCGCCGAGTTTATCGGCAGCCCGTCGATGAACCTGCACGATCTGGCGATCGTGCGCGACGGCCAAACGGTGCGGCTGCGCATCGGCCTGCAGCATCAGCTCGATCTGCCGCCCGCGCTGCAACGGCAATTGGCGGACTACCCGCATGCGCGGGTGTGCCTCGGCATCCGGCCGGAGTCCCTGCGGCTGTGCGCGCCCGGCAGCGCAAACTGTTTCCCGGCGCAGATCGTCACTATCGAGCGCATGGGCAACGAAGAGCTGTTGCACTGCGAACTGGCCGACCTGCGCTTCGTGCTGCGCATGGCGTCGCTGCCGGATTGGGAACCGCGCCTCGGCGAAAATATTCATCTGGCATTCGATCTGACGCGCGCGCATTTGTTCGACGAGCTCAGCGGCCAAAACCTCAAATAACAACAGCGGAGTATCCAGCAATGTCGTCAACACAACCCAACAGCTTTGCCCATCGCCCGGTGCGGGTGCTGGTGGTCGGCGCCGGGGCGCGCGGCGAAATCTACTCGCGCTATGCGCTGGCGCATCCCGATTTGATGCAGGTGGTGGCGGTAGCGGAACCGCGTGACGCCTACCGCGAGCAGCTCGTGGCGCAGCATGCCATCGCGCCGGAAAACGTCTTCACCGACTGGCGCCTGGCCGCCGACGCCGGCAAGCTGGCCGACGCGGTGCTGATCTGCACCCAGGATCAGATGCATCTGGAGCCGGCGCTGGCCTTCGCACGCCAGGGCTACGCCATGCTGCTGGAAAAACCGCTGTCGCCGGACGCCGACGAGTGCCGCGCCATCGTCGCCGAGGTGGTACGCCAAAAGCTGATCTTCTCGGTCGGCCACGTGCTGCGCTATACCCGCTATACCCAAAAGCTCAAGCAGCTGCTGCGCGACGGCGCGATCGGCGATATCGTCAGCCTGCAGCACTTGGAACCGGTCGGCTACTGGCACCAGGCGCACTCTTTCGTGCGCGGCAACTGGCGCAACGATCAACAGGCCGCTTTTATGCTGCTGCAGAAATCCTGCCACGATATCGACTGGATCCGCTACGTGATGGAGCAACCCTGTGAGCTGGTCAGCTCCTTCGGCAACCTGCGCCATTTCCGCCGGGAAAACCAACCGGCCGGCGCGGCGGACAACTGCCTGGATTGCGCGGTAGAGGCGTCCTGCCCCTATTCCGCCAAGCGGATCTATCTGGGCGACGACCACAAGGCTACACCCGGTTTTCTGCGGGTGCTGACGCCGGAACCCGACCAGACGACGCTGCGGGCGGCGCTGCGCGACGGTCCTTACGGCCGCTGCGTCTACCGCTGCGACAATAATGTGGTCGACCATCAGGTGGTCAACATGCAGTTCGCCGGCGGCCGCACCGCGTCGTTCACCATGACAGCCTTTACCCGCCACGAAGATCGCCATACCCGCATCTTCGGTAGCCGTGGCTGCCTGGAGGGCGACGGCCGCCATATTCGCATCACCTCGTTCCTCGACGACGGCGAAACGCATTACGACACCGACGCCGGCCAGGATCTGCACGCCATGGCCGGGCACGGCGGCGGCGACTACTACCTGATGCAGCACTTTATCGCGGCCATTCGCGCCAACGATCCGAGCCAGGTGCTGGCCGGCCCGACGGAAGCGCTGGAGAGCCATCTGATGGTGTTCGCCGCCGAACGCGCGCGCCGCGAAGCGGCGGTGATCGCCCTGAACGGAGCCTGAAGCATGGCGTTGAGAGAGATGCATTACGGCTTCGACATCGGCGGCACCAAGATCGAAATGGCCGCCTACGATCGCCGGCTCAATCAGGTGATGATCCAACGGGTGCGCACCCCAACCGGCGATTACGGCGAGTTCGTGGCCTGTATCGCCGGGCTGGTTGACCAGGCGGATCGCGAGCTGCATACGCGCGGCAGCATCGGCATCGGTTTACCGGGGATCACCGATCCCGTCAGCCGCCGCCAGTTAGCGGTCAACGTGCCCTGCCTGACCGGCAATTGCCTGGCGGATGACCTGACGCAGGCGTTGGCGCGACCTATCGCCATCGAGAACGACTGCCGCTGCTTCGCGCTGTCGGAAGCCAGCACGCCGCAAACCGCGCACCTGCCGTTGGTGTTCGGCGCCATCATCGGCACCGGCGCTGGCGGCGGCCTGGTGGTGAACCGGCAACTGCACAAAGGGCGTAACGGCGTGGCGGGCGAATGGGGCCATATGCCGATATCGGCCCAGCTGGCGCAACGTTACGATCTGCCGCTGTTCAGCTGCAACTGCGGGCTGACCGGCTGCTTTGAACGCTACGTCTCCGGCAACGGGCTGCTGGCGCTGAGCCGCCATTTTGCCCATCCGGCCGCCGACGTGCCGTCGCTGGTCGCCAGCTACCGCGCCGGTGATCCGCTCGCGCAGCGGCTGATGGCCCTCTACGTCGATATTCTGGCCAGCGCGCTGGCCGGCTTACAGCTGCTGTTGGACGTCGATGCCTTCGTGCTTGGCGGCGGGCTGTCGAACGTCGGTGAGCTGTACCGGCTACTGCCGCCGGCGATGCGGTGCTGGCTGCTGCCGGGCGTGGAACCCGCGGCGGTGTTCCCGCCGGTGCACGGTGACAGCAGCGGCGTGCGCGGCGCGGCGCTTTTGCACGCTGCAGCATAAAAAAACAGTGAAAGCCCGGCGGCTGCCGAACGATCGCTGCGGCTTTCGTCATCGGCGGAGCGAATGAATAACCGCCGGGAATTGTCGACTGAAAAATAACGAATTTGCCGTTTTCACTTTGCGTTAACCCCGCTTTCGGTTAGTGCTCAATCGAAAGCAAAATAAAATATAACCAACTGATAGATATAGATATTTTAAAATTAATCGATTGCATTTCAGTGTTTCGTTTGCTGTAATTCGCCACGAACAACTGAAAGCGCTCCGGTCGGCATCGCTGCGGCTTATTAAGCCGCGGACGGGCACGGCTACAGGTAAATCAGGAGTCTGCGTTAATGATCAATACCGCAAAACGCCGGGAATTAATTATCGACCAGCTGTGCCGCGAGGGCTCGGTGCGTGTGGAGCAGCTCAGCCAGCAGTTTTCGGTGTCCAGCGTCACCATCCGCAGCGATCTGCGTCAGCTGGAACAGCACGGCTGTGCGGTGCGCGCCTACGGCGGCGCCATGTTGAACAAACAGTTCGCCTTCGACCGCCCGCTGCAGGACAAGGGCCGCATCAACCGCGACGTGAAACACGCCATCGCCTGCGCGGCGGCGGCGCTGATCGAAGACGGCGACGCCGTCATCCTCGACTCCGGCTCCACCACCAGCCAGATGGCGCCACAGCTGGCGGGGAAAAAGGATCTGGTGGTGATGACCAACGCGCTGAATATCGCCTTCGAACTGGCCAACAACGAGCAGATCGATCTGATGGTGGTCGGCGGCAGCGTACGCCGCAAAGCCTGGTCGTTGTACGGCCCCGCCGCCGAACAGCAGCTGCGCCAGTACCGCTTCGACAAACTGTTTCTCGGCGTCGACGGTTTCGATCTGGCGGGCGGCATCACTACACCGGATCCGGGCGAAGCGCAGCTCAACCGGGTGATGTGTGAAGTGGCGCGCGAAGTGATCGCCATCGCCGACGCCAGCAAATTCGGCCGCACCAGCTTTTGCATGATCCGCGAAGTCGGCCAGATCCACCGCCTGGTCACCGACAGCCGTATTCCGGCGCACTACCTGCAGGCGCTGCACCATTTAGGGATCGACGTGATTATCGCCGACCGTTAACCGAGGCTTTTAAGGAGTTGTCATCATGAATGCGTATTTCTCTTACGAGGCGGATTGGCTGAAGCAGCGCAACGCCTGGCACACCGCCGCAGAGATTTGGCAGCAGCCGGACCTGTGGGCGGCGCTGCACCGGCAGCTGCAGGATCAACAGGCACAGTGGCAGCCGTTCCTCGCGCCGCTGTTGGCCAATCCTCGGCTGCAAATCGTGCTGTGCGGCGCCGGCAGTTCGGCGTTCGCCGGCCGGGCTCTGGCGCCCTGGCTGCGCGAACGCACCGGCCGCGACGTAGTGGCCTACGGCACCACCGATATCGTCGCCAACCCGCTGCAGTTCCTCGACCCTGAACGGCCGACGCTGCTGGTGTCCTTCGCCCGCTCGGGCAACAGCCCGGAAAGCGTGGCGACGGTGGAACTGGCCGATCAGCTGCTGCCGGAAAGCTATCACCTGATGCTGGTGTGCAACCCGGACAGCCGGCTGGCGCAGTATGCTCATCAGCGCGATAACGTCTGTTCGCTGGTGATGCCACTGGGCGCCAACGATCAGAGCTTCGCCATGACCTCCAGCTTCAGCTGCATGATGCTGAGCGCCGCGCTGCTGCTCGGCCCAATGTCGCTTGAGGCCGCCCAGGCGCCGCTGCACGCCATGGTGCAGCGCTGCCGTGAACTGCGCGAAATGCTGCAGCCGCAGGTAAAGGCACTGGCCGCCAGCGGCTTCCGCCGCTACATCACCCTCGGCGGCAGCTGTTTCACCGGCCTGGCCGAAGAGGCCTCGCTCAAGATGCTGGAGCTCACCGCCGGGCGAATCGTGACACGCTACGACTCACCGCTCGGTCTGCGCCACGGCCCTAAATTTATGGTCGACGGCCAGACATTGGTGGTGCTGATGTTCTCCCACGACGACTACGCCCGTCAGTATGACCGCGACCTGTGGAACGAACTGCAGCGCGACGGGCTGGCGATGCAGTTGGTCGGCTTGACCGGCGAGCGCCATCCCCTCACCGATGCCCTGCTGCATATGCACAACGCGGCAGACGATATCTGGCTGCTGTTCCCGTATCTGCTGTTCACCCAGATGCTGGCCTTCGAGAGTTCGCTGGCGTTGGGGTTCACCCCGGACAACCCGTGCCCGACCGGTGAAGTCAACCGGGTGGTGAAAGGCGTGACGATTTACCGTTTTCCCTCCCCTGAGCTGTAAGGAGATCCCATGTATCTGATAGCCAACCGAGAAATGCTGCTCAAGGCGCAGCGCCAGGGTTACGCCGTGCCGGCGTTTAACGTCCACAATCTGGAAACCGTGCAGGTGGTGGCGGAGACCGCCGCCGAACTGCGCTCGCCGGTAATCATGGCCGGCACGCCCGGCACCTTCAGCTATGCCGGCACCGACTACCTGATCGGCATCTGCCAATCGGCCGCGCACCGCTACGATCTGCCGCTGGCGCTGCATCTGGATCATCATGAAGAGCTGGACGACATTGAGCACAAGGTAAAAAGCGGCATTCGCTCGGTGATGATCGACGGCTCCCACTTGCCGTTCGAACAGAACATCGCCAAGGTAGCCGCCGCAGTGGCCCTGTGCCATCGCTACGGCGCCAGCGTGGAGGCGGAGCTGGGCCGCCTGGGCGGGCAAGAGGACGATTTGATCGTCGATACGGCGGACAGCTTCTATACCGATCCGGCCGCCGCGCGCGAGTTTGTCGCCGCCACCGGCATCGATTCGCTGGCGGTGGCGATCGGTTCCGCCCACGGCCTGTATCACGGCGAACCGAAGCTGGACTTCGAACGCCTGGCGCTGATCCGCGAACAGGTGGACGTGCCGTTGGTGCTGCACGGCGCCTCCGGCATTCCGGAAGCGATGGTCAAGCGCGCGATCTCGCTCGGCGTTTGCAAGGTCAACGTCGCCACCGAACTGAAAATCGCCTTCGCCGATGCTGTGAAAAGCTACTTTTCACAGCACCCGGATGCCAACGATCCGCGCAAATACATCGTCCCTGGCAAACTGGCGATGAAAGAAGTGGTGGCGGAAAAGATCCGCATCTGCGGCAGCAGCGGCATGCTGTAACCCCGCTCTCGCCCCCGTTGCTGCAGCCGCGCAACGGGGACGAAAACGGCCCGCCCTTGCCCGACTTTCCTGAGAGAACGATCACAGCCTGTTATCCCGCCGGCGCCGGAAATCATTAACCGGTCTTCACTATGATCCAAATCATGGTTTTACTCATCCTGCCTCCCTATTATCAAATTCATTGAATGCGGGTAGTAGGATTTTTGCCCATTCGTTTTTATTTCGCCAGGCGAAATAGCTTATTTGATGAAAACAAGCGCGCTTGTTTTTTAATTGGCAGTGTTTTTACTCTGAAAGGAACAGCGTATGAACCATTACTTAGCCGTATTAAGCGCATTGGTCATTCTGCCCTTCGCTCTGCAAGCAAAACCGCTTTCCGGCAGCCAGGTCGCCTCTGGCGTCGTCCGCTTCACCGGCGCCATTACCACGCCGGCATGCACCGTCAAACATCAGGATGAAAAGCTTATCTCCAGCTGCTTCGGTAAAGTGACGGAATATCAGAACGCGTATATATCCTCTTCGTTAAAAGAGATGCCAAAAGAATTAGTTTCTGCCGTCAGCAGTGAGATGGTGAATAACGATCCCCATTTAAAGCGCGTGACCATCAGCTATAAGTAACCACAAAGCGTTACTGCCTGCTGAAATAATAAACAAGACACAACTTGTCTTGATGAATTATAAATTTATTTTATAAATTTATCGCACAATAACTCCCCGCCTTACCGTAAGCCGGCTATTCGGGCGACCCTGCGGTCGCCCATCAACATGTCCGAAATCCGCCATCGCTCCCTTGCGTTTCATGCGATAATCGCCCTACCAAACCGAGGAGTGATCCAGATGCAGACTTTTTTGATTGATCGTACCGCCACGCCGGTGGGAGAACTGGTGCTGATTGCCGATGAACAGGGGCGCCTGCGGGCGATTGACTGGACCGATCACGAAGCGCGCCTGATGAAGCTGCTGAATACCCACTACCGCGCCGATCGGTTCACCCTGCGCGAACAGCGCGATCCCAGCGGGCTGACCGACGCCATGCAGCGCTATTTCGCCGGTGAACTGAGCATTATCGATCGGCTGCCGGTGATGACCGCCGGCACCGAGTTCCAACGCACCGTGTGGCAACAGCTGCGCCAAATCCCCTGCGGCGAGATACTGACCTACGGCCAGCTCGCGCAACGTATCGGCCGTCCGACCGCTTCGCGCGCGGTCGGCATGGCCAACGGTTCCAATCCGATCAGCATCGTCGTGCCCTGCCACCGAGTGATCGGTTCGCAAGGCGCGCTGACCGGCTATGCCGGCGGTGTACAGCGCAAACAGTGGCTGCTGCAGCACGAAGGCTACCTGCCTAAAAGCCTGCTGTAGCCGCGCCAGGCGATTATCCGGCGCCATTGTTTGGCGCCGCTTAATAAAGCCCATTGCTCAACGCCACGCTCGCAGGCCGCTGGGCCCTATGAATAACTTGTGTGAATAAAACGCATAAGTCACAAATAATACTCATAACTTCAGTCCGATACAGAATAATCGGCGGTATGTGTGCGCAAAATTCGCACACAATACCCCTATTCATGCTAATGCCACCCTTATCAGCTGCAGCAAAAGATGTTAAAATTGACTCATATCAATTATTGAATGAGCGTAATCTATGATCCCGGAAAAACGCGTGATTCGTCGTATCCAGTCTGGTGGTTGTGCGATCCATTGCCAGGACTGCAGCATCAGCCAGCTGTGCATTCCTTTCACCCTCAATGCTCACGAGCTGGACCAGCTCGACAACATTATCGAGAGGAAGAAGCCCATCCAGAAAGGCCAGACCTTGTTCAAGGCCGGCGACGAGCTGAAATCGCTGTACGCGATCCGTTCCGGGACCATCAAAAGCTACACCATCACCGAGCAAGGTGATGAGCAGATCACCGGCTTCCACCTGGCGGGCGACCTGGTAGGCTTCGACGCCATCGGCGGCCTGAAGCACCCGAGCTTCGCTCAGGCGCTGGAAACCTCGATGGTGTGCGAGATCCCGTTCGAGACCCTCGACGATCTGTCCGGCAAAATGCCGAACCTACGTCAGCAAATCATGCGGTTGATGAGCGGCGAGATCAAAGGCGACCAGGACATGATCCTGCTGCTGTCGAAGAAAAACGCCGAAGAGCGCCTGGCGGCGTTCGTTTACAACCTGTCGCGCCGCTTTGCGGAGCGCGGCTTCTCACCGCGTGAGTTCCGGTTGACCATGACCCGCGGCGACATCGGCAACTACCTTGGGCTGACGGTGGAAACCATCAGCCGCCTGCTGGGCCGCTTCCAGAAAAGCGAAATCCTCAGCGTGAAAGGCAAATACATCACCATCGAAAACGCCGACGCGCTGTCGGTGCTGGCCGGTACGCCGCGCATCAACGTGACCGTCAACGCCTGATCCCCCCGCCGGATCAACATTTCACCGAAATTGTTGATCCGGCACGCTTCCGTTGTTGTTCTGTTTTTCAATGTTGGGTTACTCTGTAAATTAACAGACTGTTGATTTCAGCTGTAAGGAGGCCCTATGGCGAAGTATCAGAATCTTCTGGTGGCTATTGACCCCAATCAGGACGATCAGCCGGCATTGCGCCGCGCCGTGTACCTGGTAAAACGGAACGGCGGGCGCATTAAGGCCTTCCTGCCCATCTATGACTTCTCTTACGAAATGACGACCCTGCTCTCCCCGGATGAAAGAACGGCGATGCGGCAAGGTGTGATCAGCCAACGCGCCGCCTGGATCAACGAGCAGTGCCGCTTCTATCTCAACGACGGCGTGCCGATCGAAATCAAAGTGGTCTGGCATAACCGCCCCTTCGAAGCCATCATTCAGGAAGTGCTTTCCGGTCAACATGACCTGCTGCTGAAAATGGCGCACCAACACGACCGGTTGGAGTCAGTGATCTTTACCCCCACCGACTGGCACCTGCTGCGCAAATGCCCTTGCCCGGTGTGGATGGTGAAAGACCAGCCCTGGCCGGAAGGCGGCAAGGCGCTGGTGGCGGTCAATCTGGCCAGCGAAGAACCCTATCACGACCCGCTCAATATCAAACTGGTGCAAGAAACCGTCGAACTGGCGCAAAATGTCAACCAGACCGAGGTTCACCTGGTCGGCGCCTATCCCGTTACCCCGATCAACATCGCCATAGAATTGCCCGACTTCGACCCGAGCGTCTACAACGACGCCATCCGCGGCCAGCATCTGATCGCCATGAAGGCGCTGCGGCAAAAATTCTGCATTAAGGAAGAGTTCACCCACGTGGAAAAAGGCCTGCCGGAAGAGGTGATCCCCGATCTGGCCGAACATCTGCAGGCCGGCGTGGTGGTGCTGGGCACCCTGGGCCGCACCGGCATTTCAGCCGCCTTTATCGGCAACACCGCGGAACATGTGATCGATCATCTGAAATGCGACCTGCTGGTGATTAAACCGGAAAACTTCAACTGCCCGATCGAGGCGGATGAAGACGACGAACACGACGACGAAGATTAAGCTTCGCGCATAAAGAAACGGGCCGCTGAAAAGCGGCCCGTTTTTCTTTGGTTGCCCAATTTTACTTCTGCAACGCCCGCAAAATCGCTTCCACGCTGTCTTTGGCGTCGCCAAACAGCATTTGGGTGTTCTCCTTGAAGAACAGCGGATTCTGCACGCCGGCGTAGCCGGTGTTCATCGATCGTTTGAACGCGATCACGTTCTGCGCTTTCCACACTTCCAATACCGGCATGCCGGCGATCGGGCTGCGTGGATCTTCCAGCGCCGCCGGGTTCACCGTATCGTTGGCGCCGATCACCAGCACGGTGTCGGTATCCGGGAAATCGTCGTTGATTTCATCCATCTCCAACACCACGTCGTACGGCACCTTCGCTTCCGCCAGCAGCACGTTCATGTGCCCCGGCAAGCGCCCCGCGACCGGGTGAATGCCGAAGCGCACCTTCACGCCGCGCGCCCGCAGTTTTTCGGTGATTTCCGCCACCGGATACTGCGCCTGCGCCACCGCCATGCCGTAGCCCGGGGTGATGATCACCGAGGTGGAGTTCTTCAACTGCTCGGCCACCTCTTCCGCCGTGGTTTCACGGTATTCGCCCATCTCTTCGGCATCGCCGGTGGACGAACCGTCGCTGCCGAAACCGCCGGCGATCACGCTGATAAACGAGCGGTTCATCGCCTTACACATGATGTAAGACAGGATCGCACCCGAAGAGCCCACCAGCGCGCCGGTGACGATCAGCAGATCGTTGCTCAGCATGAAGCCCGCTGCGGCCGCCGCCCACCCCGAGTAGGAGTTGAGCATCGACACCACCACCGGCATGTCAGCACCGCCGATCGAGGCGACCAGATGCCAGCCGAACGCCAGCGCGATCGCCGTCATCAGCAGCAGCGTCACCACCTGCCAGCCCACGCTGTCGGTGCGCACGAACGCCACCAGCAGCAGGAAC
The DNA here is from genome assembly GCF_014982455.1 of Serratia sp. X3. NCBI lineage: Bacteria > Pseudomonadati > Pseudomonadota > Gammaproteobacteria > Enterobacterales > Yersiniaceae > Serratia > Serratia sp. X3. Next base: position 1,102,825 of record NZ_JADCNB010000001.1, on the reverse strand, counting down.
GAGACCGCCAGCGCCGCCAGGTTTAGCTTATGGCGATTCGGCAGCATCAACGGCTTGGAAGAAATGATGCCGCGCAGCTTGCCGAAGGCGACGATCGACCCGGTGAAGGTCACCGCGCCGATAAAGATGCCGAGGAACACTTCGGTCAGATGGATATTCGCCATCACCGGCTCCATCGGCGCACCGTGATCCAGATAACTGTTGAAACCGACCAGCACCGCGGCCAAGCCAACGAAGCTGTGCAGCACCGCCACCAGTTCCGGCATTTCGGTCATCTCGACCTTCTTCGCCAGATAGACGCCGATCGAGCCGCCGATGATCATGGCGATGATGATCCAACCGACGTTGCCGGAATCCGGCCCCAGAATGGTCGCGATCAGCGCGATCGCCATGCCGGCGACGCCGAACAGGTTGCCCTGCTTCGACGTTTCGTGGCGCGACAGGCCCGCCAGGCTGAAAATAAACAAAATAGCGGCAACAATGTATGCAGCTGTAACCAATCCTCCAGACATTTGTTACCCCTTAGTTCTTGCGGAACATCTTCAGCATGCGCTGAGTGACGGTGAACCCACCGAAAATATTGATGCTGGCGATCAGCACGGCGATAAAGGAGAGGAAACTCACCCAGCCGCCGTGGCCAATTTGCAGCAGCGCACCGACCACGATAATCCCCGAGATCGCGTTGGTGACCGACATCAGCGGGGTATGCAACGCATGGCTGACGTTCCAGACCACGTAGTAACCGACCACGCAGGCCAGCGCAAACACGGTAAAGTGCGACAGGAACTCTTTCGGGGCTGCGTCCGCCAGCCAGCCGAACAACAGGATCGCCAGAGCCATCAGGCCGTACTTCAGCCACGGCGAGGTCGGCTTGGCTTCAGGTTTAGCGACCGGCGCGGCGGCGGGCGCCGCTTTCGGCTGGGCGGAAACCTGGATCGGCGGCGCCGGCCAGGTGATTTCACCGCTGCGCACCACGGTAACGCCGCGGATCACCGTATCGTCGAAATCGATGTCGATCTCGCCGTTCTTCTCTTTCGACAGCAGCTTAAGCAGGTTGACCAGGTTGGTGCCGTACAGCTGCGAAGATTGTGTCGGCAAGCGGCTCGGCAGATCGGTATAGCCGATGATTTTCACGCCGTTGTCGGTCACGGTAATGGTATCGGCCACGGTCAGTTCGCAGTTGCCGCCGGTTTGCGCCGCCAGATCGACGATCACGCTGCCCGGCTTCATCGACGCCACCATCTCTTTGGTGATCAGCTTCGGCGCCGGTTTGCCCGGGATCAGCGCGGTGGTCACGATGATGTCAACCTCCGCCGCCTGTGCGGCGAACAGCGCCATCTCGGCCTTGATAAAGGCTTCGGACATCACTTTGGCGTAACCGTCGCCGCTGCCCGCTTCCTCTTCAAAATCCAGCTCGAGGAATTCCGCGCCCATGCTCTGCACCTGCTCTTTCACTTCCGGGCGGGTGTCGAAGGCTCGCACGATGGCGCCGAGGCTGCCCGCAGCGCCGATCGCCGCCAGGCCGGCCACGCCGGCGCCGATGATCATCACCTTGGCCGGCGGCACTTTGCCGGCGGCGGTGATCTGGCCGGTGAAGAAGCGGCCGAATTCATGCGCCGCTTCGACGATGGCGCGGTAGCCGGCGATGTTGGCCATCGAGCTCAGCGCATCCATCGACTGGGCGCGCGAGATGCGCGGCACCGAGTCCATCGCCAGCGCGGTGACGTTGCGCGCCGCCAGCTTGGCCATCAGCTCGGGGTTTTGCGCCGGCCAGATAAAGCTGACCAGCGTGCTGCCTTCGCGCATCAAGGCGATCTCGTCGTCTTGCGGCGCGTTGACTTTCAGGATCAGATCCGACTGCCACACTTCGTTTTCGTCGACCAGCGCCGCGCCGGCGGCTTCGTAGGCGACGTCGTCAAAACTGGCCAGTTTGCCCGCCCCGCGTTCAATCGCGACGGTAAAACCCAGCTTCAGCAGTTGTTCCACCGTTTTCGGCGTGGCTGCGACCCGGGCTTCATTGGCCAACCGCTCTCTTGGTACACCAATACGCATAATGTTCCCTTCTCACCTATCTTGGATGATGTTTATTATTTTCCTGCCCATAGAACGGCGCCACCGGCGAGCGTTGCGTCAACTTGCCCGCACTGATTTCAGACGCCAACTATAACCTACTGAAAATAAGGTCGATGATCCATAATTGCTTACGCATTCAGCCCTGTTTTTACATAAAAACGCCGGGCGCGATATGACAAATCGCAATTTACAGTGAAAAAATGCATACAGAACAGCACATTCTGCATGGTTAGAGGTTTTCGCCCGGCGTAACGATTTATCGCCATGCGGGACGGATAAGCATAAAAGTTATCATTTTGTGAATAATTAACACTAATGACACCAAAGCCTTTATTATGGAAACTTATGGCGGCGGCGCCATCCGTGCGACCCGCGTCACCGTCGGCGATTTGTCGCACGGGATAACATAAAATGCTGAGACAGTTTTCAGAATTACATGTAATAATCGACGGCTGAATTACACTTAAACAGTTCAGTACGTTATAAACGTTAATGCGCTAGGCGAAAGGATTTTTTATGAAGCTGAAGACCACGATCATCGCGTCAGCCTTGTTATCACTCACCGCGCTGTCTGCTCAAGCTGCGCAAGAGTTAACTCCTGAGAAAGCAGCGGCGCTGAAGCCGTTTGATCGCATCACGATTACCGGCCGCTTCAATGCGATCAATGAAGCCGTCGACGCCGTATCCCGCCGTGCAGACAAACTGGGTGCCGATTCCTTCTATATCCAGGACAGCAACAACAGCAACAACGGCGGCAACTGGCGCGTCACCGCAGACCTTTATCATAAAGATGCGCCAGAAGTGAGCAAAACACCAAAATACCGCGTATTTAACGGCGTGAATGAACTGCCTAAAGAGGAAGCCTACCTGCTGGAGCCTTACGATACCGTGAGCGTCAGCGGTTTCTACCGCAGCCAGCCGGACATTAACGACGCCATCTCCAAAGAAGCGCAGAAAAAAGGCGCCGCCTCGTTCTTCATCGTGCGCCAGGTTGACGCCAACTCCGGCGGCAACCAGTTCGTCACCGCCTACATCTATAAGGCCGATGCGCCGAAACGCCGCGTGCAGAGCCCGGACGCCATCCCGGCCGATTCTGACGCCGGCCGCGCCGCGCTGGCCGCCGGCGGCGCCGCAGCCGCGAAAGTCGAAATTCCTGGCGTCGCGTCTTCCGGTTCACCAAGCCGCGAAGTGGGCCGTTTCTTCGAAACCCAGTCCTCTACCGGCCAACGCTATACCGTCACGCTGCCTAACGGCACCAAGATTCAGGAAGTGAACAACGTGACCGCCGCGCAGATGGTGCCGTTCGATTCCGTCACCTTCACCGGCCACTTCAACAGCATGACCGACGTGTCCACCGAAGTGGCGAAACGCGCGGCCGAGAAAGGCGCCAAGTACTACCACGTCACTCGCCAGTGGCAGAACAAGAGCGGCGGCAACCTGACCGTCAGCGCCGATCTGTTCAAATAAAACCCGCTTTTCGGTTTACCATCGGGCAGCCCTTGAGCTGCCCGTTTTTATTGCCGCTCTTTTCGCCGCTCGTTGAATAGTTTTTTGTAAATTCCGCATATTCAATCATTGCATCTCTAATCATCCCTCCGTAGAATTTGCGCCAATTTTTAGGGCTATTGTCTATTAGCGCAGTGGTTGTTAACACATTGTTGCCGCCAAGCAGTTCCCTTCCAGTTGTTTATTCTGCGTTCAGGATCCGTCATTGGAAAAAAAACTCGGTCTTACCGCGCTAACCGCTTTGGTGCTCAGCTCAATGCTGGGCGCCGGCGTGTTCAGTCTGCCGCAAAACATGGCGCAGGTCGCCAGCCCCGCCGCGCTGCTGCTGGGTTGGGGGATCACCGGCGTCGGCATTCTGTTTTTGGCGTTCGCTATGCTGTTGCTTACGCGTCTGCGCCCGGATCTGGACGGCGGCATCTTCACCTACGCCAAAGAGGGATTCGGCGAGCTGATGGGCTTCTGCTCCGCCTGGGGTTACTGGCTGTGCGCCGTGATCGCCAACGTCTCGTATCTGGTGATCGTGTTCGCGGCGTTGAGCATTTTCACCGATCGCGGCGGCAACGTTATTCTCGGTGACGGCAATACCTGGCAGGCGCTGATCGCCGAATCCGCCCTGCTGTGGATCGTGCACGCGCTGGTGCTGCGCGGCGTGCAAACCGCCGCCAGCATCAATCTTGCGGCCACCCTCGCCAAGCTGCTGCCGCTGGGGATGTTCGCCGTTCTGGCGGCGATCGCCTTTAAAATGGACGTGTTCACGCTGGACTTCCAGGGGATCGCCCTCGGCAAGCCGGTGTGGGAACAGGTCAAGGACACCATGCTGATCACCCTGTGGGTGTTTATCGGCGTGGAAGGCGCCGTGGTGGTTTCCGCGCGCGCGCGCAATAAGAAGGACGTGGGCCGCGCGACCATGTTGGCGGTGCTGTCGGCGCTGGCGGTGTATCTGATGGTCACCTTGCTGTCGCTGGGGGTGGTGCCGCGCAGTGAACTGGCCGACATGCGCAACCCGTCGATGGCAGTGCTGATGGTGGAACTGATTGGCCCGTGGGGAGACGTGATCATCGCCGCCGGTCTTATCATTTCCGTGTGCGGCGCCTACCTCAGCTGGACCATCATGGCGGCGGAAGTCCCCCTGCTGGCCGCACAGCACGGCGCATTTCCACGCGTGTTCGGCAAACAGAACCGCCATCACGCCCCATCGTCTTCGCTGTGGCTGACCAACATCGCGGTGCAGCTGGCGTTGGTGCTGATCTGGTTGACCGGCAGCAACTACAACTCGCTGTTGACCATCGCGTCGGAAATGATCCTGGTGCCTTACTTCCTGGTCGGCGCATTTCTGTTCAAGGTGGCTTACCGCCGCCGCGACAAGCGCCTGATCTTCGCCGCCACCGGCGCCTGCGTTTATGGTTTATGGCTGCTGTACGCTTCCGGGTTAATGCACCTGCTGATGTCGGTGCTGCTTTATGCGCCGGGCCTGTTGGTGTTCATGTACGCCCGCCGCGGCCATCAGGATATCAATCTGCTGAATCGCCTGGAAAAAGGCAGCATCTTACTGCTGCTGGTGGCCACGCTGCCCGCCGGCTGGTTTATGCTGCACTAACGTGTCCCGTCAATGCGGCTGCCCGTCAGCCGCATTTTGCTTTCTCTTTTTCCCCTGCTACCGCGTTTTCCCTCTTTGTACAGTCAGCCATCCGCCACGCTTGCGATCTCAAATGCAATTAATTATCATTATCATTTATTGGTTAGTGGTAAGACGCGAGTGCCCCTGGCGAGAGGCGTCAGGCGGCGGATGAAGACAGGCTGAAAATGGAAGACATTTCATGGCTGAGAAACTGCTGCACGCATTACCTTTGTTTACCGCCTGGGAGGCGCTGATCGCCGAGGGCAACACGGCGTTTAATCAGCGGAACGATCGCCGGGCGATGGCGCGCTATCAACAGGCGCTGGAGGGGGCTCAGGCGATCATCGCCGAGAAGCCCTGGCTGAATGCGGACTATACCGCCAGATTTGAAGCGCTGAATATTTTCGAGTCTGCCCTTGCCGCGCTGATCGTCACGTTCAACAACATTACCCATCTGCGCCTGCGGCAGAAGCCTCTGCGCGGCGTCGAGCTGCATGTTCATCAGGCCCGAGTCGCTATCGAGCAACTCTTGGCCGATTCGTCGCTGTGCGAACAGATGCAGCAGATCGCCGAACGGCACCTGCTGCGTTTCAGGATTGAAACCCTGCACTTGCTGCGCGAACACCGGCTGCCGGAAACCAGCGTCTGCGCGCCGGCGGCCAACGCTTCCGCTACCTTGCATTAAAAGTGACACACCAATCTGAGGGTCATCTGTAATGAATGAATTGAATGACGAGATGAAGAAGATGCTGGCTAAACAGCTGCCTGTGCAGGCGACCAGCAGCCCGAACGGCGTTCCCGATATCGGCCCCAAGCGATCTTTGCGCCTCTATGATGACCGTACGCTGATTTATAACGAAAATACCGGAGGCCAAACGCTGAAAAACATCAAGGCCGGCTCGAAAATGGCCGTTGTGGTCATCGATCGCGAGGCGCTGGACGGTTACCGCTTCGTTGGCACGCCCGAACTGTTTCTGGCGGGCAAGCCGTTTGACGATGCGTTTACGTTTGCGGAAAAAAACGGGATGAAGCCGCCGAAGTACGCGGTGTTAATTCATATAGACAGTATTTATACCCTGCGCTCCGGCCCGAATGCCGGGACCCAGCTCTAGACGCCGGCCGTCATGCGGCGTGAGACATCACGTTCAGGGTTAGGCCATCGCGACGAGTCAATTGCCTAACCATGAACGGGCGGCCGGGTTGACACCCGGTCAGCTTTTGGGAGGGATCGCGACGGTCATGCGTTCACCCACCAGAGTAATCGCAATGCCTTCCGCACACTCTTTCTGAATGGCCGCCAGTTGTTGAGCCTCCAGCGCATAAGGCAACTGAATATCAAACACCGCCAGGCCCTGCTGCTGCGCCAGGTCTATCAGGCGCACGATGTTGGTTTCATCGCTGACCTGCGTCGACACCACCTGCAGCGCCAACTCTTTTAACTGCTCTTTGCGCGTTTGCGACGTGGTCACGCGCGATTTCAACACCATGCCGAAGATCGGCATCACACCATAAATAGCATCAACAAAGCGCCAGTGCTTCCTGCACGATGCGGACAGAAAATCCATATAGTCGAAACAGATTTTCTCACTGCGCGCGATGGATGCAAGGTGATTGCTGTTCATCCCCTCATTCCTCTCATGGCCAGTGTTAACCCGTGGTCTTTCAAGCCGCCGCCGGGGGCAACCTGAAATGCATTGGGGATCTTATATCCAGAAATGGATAATCATGCGAAGCTTTAACGACTTTCCGCCGTATGATGGCATAATTCCCCTATTGTTTGCCAGTCTGTCCAGGAGCTTTAATCAATGGAACACCACAACTCCGCCCCGGTGCTGATTACCGGCGGCGCACGGCGCATAGGGCTGGCGCTCGCCAGAGCGTTTCTCCAGCGCGGCGTTCCGGTCATCATCGCCTACCGCAGCGAATATCCGGCGATGGCCGAGTTGAAAGCCTTGGGCGCCTGCTGCATTCAGGGCGATTTTTCCACCCATGAAGGCATTTATCGTTTCGCCGATCAGGTGCGGCAGGCCGCGCCCAAGCTGCGTGCGGTGATCCACAACGCCAGCGCCTGGCAGGCGGAGTCGCCGGAGGTGCCGCCGGAGCAGGTCATGGCGGCGATGCTGCAAATTCACGTCTACACGCCCTATTTGCTCAATCAACTGCTCGAGTCCTGCCTGACCGGCCAGGGCCAGGCCGGCGCCGACATTATCCACCTGACCGACTATGTGGTGGAAAAAGGCAGCGACAAGCATATCGCCTACGCCGCCAGCAAAGCCGCGCTGGACAACATGACCCGGTCGTTCGCCCGCAAGCTGGCGCCCGAAGTCAAAGTCAACGCGATCGCGCCGGCGCTGATCATCTTCAATCCGGGCGATGATGAAGCTTATCGCCGGCAGGCGCTGGCGAAGTCGCTGATGAAGGTCGCGCCGGGCGAGAGCGAAGTGGTCAATCTGGTGAACTACCTGCTGGAGAGCCGCTACGTCACCGGCCGCACCCACGGCGTCGACGGCGGGCGGCCGCTGCGCTGACGCAAAGATCCGCTTGGCGCAACCTCGCGAGCCGCGCTATGCTGAAATCCGCTTTTCTTATTAAAACACGGGCATATGCATAAAATTGTTTTTGTGGAAGACGATCCTGAAGTCGGCAAACTGATCGCCGCCTATTTGGGCAAACACGACATCGAGGTGCTGATCGAACCGCGCGGCGACAGCGCGCAGGCACGCATCGAGCGCGAGCAACCCGATCTGGTGCTGCTGGATATCATGTTGCCCGGCAAAGACGGCATGACGCTGTGCCGCGATCTGCGCCCCACCTTCCCCGGCCCGATCGTGCTGCTGACCTCGCTCGACAGCGACATGAACCATATCTTGTCGCTGGAGATGGGCGCCAACGACTATATCCTGAAAACCACGCCGCCGGCGGTGTTGCTGGCGCGCCTGCGTTTGCATCTGCGTCAACACAGCCAGCAGCCGAAGGAAGAGTCGGTTCAGCCGCTTACCCAGCATAACGCGCTGCATTTCGGGCTGCTGTGCATCGATCCGGTCAACCGTCAGGTTACGCTGGGCGAGGAAACCATCACCCTGTCCACCTCGGATTTCGATCTGCTGTGGGAGCTGGCGACCCACGCCGGGCAGATCATGGATCGCGAGGCGCTGCTGCAAAACCTGCGCGGCGTGAGCTACGACGGCATGGACCGCAGCATCGACGTGGCGATCTCCCGCCTGCGCCGCAAACTGTACGACAACGCGCTGGAGCCTTTCCGTATCAAGACGGTGCGCAACAAGGGCTATCTGTTCGCCCCTAACGCCTGGGCATCGGTGCAACAATGAGAAAACTTTTCGTCCAGTTCTTCCTGTTGCTGTTCGTCTGTTTTCTGGTGATGGCGATGCTGGTCGGCCTGGTGTACAAGGTGACCGCCGAGCGCGCCGGCCGCCAGTCGATGGACGATTTGATGAAAAGCTCGCTGTACCTGATGCGCAGCGAGCTGCGCGAAATCCCGCTGAAGGACTGGAACAAAACCATCGCCACGCTGGATCTCAATCTGTCGTTCAAGCTTCATATCGAACCGCTCGGCAAACAGGAGCTGAGCGAGGATCTGAAAAAGCGGCTGCGGCTGGGGGAGATCATCGCCCTCGACGATCAGTACACCTTTATGCAACGCATTCCGCGCAGCCACTATGTCTTGGTGGTCGGCCCCATTCCTTATCTGTTCTATCTGCACCAGATGCGTCTGCTGGATCTGGTGTTGCTGGTGTTTATCGGCATGTCGCTGGCGCTGCCGGTGTTTCTGTGGATGCGGCCGCACTGGCAAGACCTGCTCAAACTGGAAAACGCCGCCCAGCGGCTCGGCGCCGGGCATCTGGATGAACGCACCCACTTCGATCCCACTTCCAGCCTGAGCCGGCTCGGCGTGGCGTTCAACCAAATGGCCGACAACGTCAACACCCTGATCGCCAGCAAGAAACAGCTGATCGATGGCATCGCCCACGAGCTGCGCACGCCGCTGGTGCGCCTGCGCTATCGGCTCGAGATGAGCGATAACCTGTCCGAAGGCGAGCAGCAAGCGCTGAACCGCGATATCGGCCAACTGGAGTCGCTGATCGACGAGCTGCTGACCTATGCCCGCCTGGATCGGCCGCAGGTTGCGTTAAACATTGAACCCATCGATCTGCCAAAGTGGCTGGAGGACAAGGTCGATGATATCCGCCTTATCCATCAGGAACGCGACATCCAGCTCGACATCCCGCACGTCGGCGACTTCGGCGGCGTCGATCTGCGCCTGATGGAGCGCGTGCTCGATAACCTGGTCAACAACGCGCTGCGCTATTCCGAGCAGCGCCTGCGCGTTGGGCTGTGGTTCGACGGCGATCTCGCCTGTTTGCAGGTCGAAGATGACGGGCCGGGTATCCCGCCGGAAGAGCGTGAGCGGGTGTTCGAGCCTTTCGTTCGCCTCGATCCCAGCCGCGATCGCGCCACCGGCGGCTGCGGGCTGGGACTGGCCATCGTTCATTCCATCGCCGTCGCCTACCAGGGACAGGTGTTCGTCGAAGGCAGTTCGCTCGGCGGCGCCAGCTTCCGTTTCTGCTGGCCGGTGAAGCCGACATTCAATTTAAAAGCCGATCTGGCGTAACACCGCCGGACCCTTCTCATTGGAGCCGAATAATAATGACATCTGCACATTCCAACACGTCTGCTTACGATCACCTGCGCGCGCTTTTTAGCCGGCTGTCGCGTTTCGGCCATCTGTCCGCCATCGCCGGTTGGGACATGCAAACCATGATGCCGCCGGGCGGCAGCAAGGCGCGCTCCGAAGCCCTGGCCGAATTGAGCGTGCTGCAGCACCAGCTTTTAACGGCACAAAGCACCGGCGTGCTGTTGGATCGCGCGCAGCAAGAGACGCTGGACGAGCTCGACCGCGCCAACCTGCGCGAAATGCGCCGCCAGTATGAAGACGCGGTGCTGCTGCCGGCGTCGCTGGTCGAAGCCAAATCTCTGGCCGGCGCCCGCTGTGAACATGCCTGGCGCGCCCAACGCCCGGCCAACGACTGGGATGGCTTCGCGGAGAATCTGCGCGACGTGGTCAAACTCAGCCGGGAAGAGGCGCAGATCCGCGCGCAGGCGGCCGGCACCAGCCGTTACGATGCCCTGCTCAACCTGTATGAGCCGGGCATGCGCAGCAGCGATCTCGATCGCATCTTCGGCGATTTGAAAACCTGGCTGCCGGATTTGCTGCAGCGCGTGGTGGCCAAACAGGCCAATGAACCCTGCCTGGCGCCGCAGGGCCCGTTCAATGTGGACACCCAGCGCCAGCTAAGCCTGAGCGTGATGAAGCTGCTCGGTTTCAACTTCGACAACGGCCGCGTCGACGTCAGCGCCCACCCGTTCTGCGGCGGCGTGCCGGAAGATGTCCGCATCACCACGCGTTACAACGAGAAAGAGTTTCTGACCGCGCTGCTCGGGATCGTACACGAGACTGGCCACGCCCGTTACGAACAGAACCTGCCGCGCGATCTGCTCGGCCAACCGGTCGCCCTGGCCCGCTCCACCGCCATCCACGAATCGCAGAGCCTGCTGTTCGAAATGCAGCTGGCGCGCGGTAATGAATTCCTGAAAATCTTGCGTCCGCTGGTTACCGCGCAGTTTGGCGAACAGCCGGCGCTGGAAGAAGCCAACTTCATTCGCCTCAACCAGCGGGTGAAACCGGGCCTGATCCGCGTCGACGCCGACGAGGTGAGCTATCCTGCTCACGTCATCCTGCGCTACGAAATTGAAAAAGCGCTGATCGAAGGCGAGATCGAAGTGGAAGACATTCCGGCGCTGTGGAATGAAAAGATGCACGCTTACCTGGGCCTCGATACCATCGGCAACTACCGCAACGGCTGCATGCAGGATATCCACTGGACCGACGGCGCCTTCGGCTACTTCCCGACTTATACCCTTGGCGCGATGTACGCCGCGCAGCTGTTCCACAGCGTGCGTCAGGCCCTGCCTTCGCTGAACGAGGACATCGCCGCCGGCAATCTGCAGCCGTTGTTCCACTGGTTGCAGCATAATATCTGGCGCCACGGCAGCCGTTACCCGACCGAGACGCTGATCGCCAACGCGACCGGCGAAGCGCTCAACCCGCGCTACTTCCGTCAGCATTTGGAAAACCGCTACCTCTAATCTCTCCCCGGGCGCGGCCGTGGCCGCGCCCTTTTTTCCCTGCTTGACCTAATAATGTTACATAGCGCGCTTTCCTTGCCGGCAACGCCTTGGCTACAGGGTGGCGGGTTGCTACCAACCAATAGTATGTTGTAACTAAAATCATAAACAACAGCGCCCCTATCAGCCTCTTATCCCAGCGCATGACGGGCGATCATCGCCGCCAGTTGTGGTCTCAACGCGGCGGGCAGGTCATGCCCCATGCCCGGCATAATCTGCAATCTGGCGTTGGCGACGGCCCGAGCGATCGCCACCCCGCCGGCCTTGCGCACCAGCCGATCGCGATCGCCGTGAATCACCAGCGTCGGCGCGGCGATGCGCCGACTGTAACGCCGCAGATCGCCGCTGCCGAGCAGCGCGGAAAGTTGCCGCTGCATGCCCTCCGGATCCACGCCCCGCTTCAGCAACCGCTTCACCAGGGCATCCAGCTCCGCCTCCTCCGGCGGATAAGTCGCGGTGCCAAGCGCGCGCAGAAAGGCCTTCATCCCTTCCTGGCGCTGCTGCAGCGTCATATCGGCGGCAGGTCGGCGCACCAGCAACCACAGCAGCGAAGGCGCCGGCGGCGGCAACAGCGGTTGATTGGTGCTGGAAAACAAGATGCATAACGAGGCGACGCGCTGCGGATATTCGGCGGCCAACACCTGGGCGATCATCCCCCCCATCGAGGCGCCAAGGACATGAGCCTGAGGAATGCGTAAATGATCGAGCAGATGCGCCGCGTCCGTCGCCATATCCGCCAGGGTATAAGGCACCGGCGTTTGCCAGCCGAGCTGGGCACGCAACATCAACAGCCACAGCGGCGTCTTGCGCTGCGCCCGCGTTTTACCGGAAAGGCCGACGTCGCGGTTGTCGTAGCGGATCACCCGAAATCCCTTGGCGACCAGAGCGCGGCAGAAATCGTCTGGCCACAGCAAAAGCTGCGCGCCGATGCCCATGATTAACAACAGCGGCGGATGCGTCTCATCGCCCCAGTCTTCATAGGCCAGCGGCACCTCGCCCTGTTCGGTCACGCCACAACGAACCGTTATCTCGTTCATTTTAAATCCCTTTTATCGAGCCTGACGGTCATTATAGCAGCAATCCCTTCTGCCGCCGCCGCCCTGTACATTAGGTTACAAGCCGAAACCAATCACTCACGGAAAGCCGGACGCCGTTTGCCTACTATCATCTCAACGGCCCCGCAGTGGGGTTGATACCCAAAAGTCATGTTGAGGATTCTGCGATGAAAAAAGTATTAGCTCTGGTTGTTGCCGCTGCAATGGGTCTGTCTTCCGTGGCTTTCGCTGCCGAGGCTGCCACCACTACCGCACCTGCGGCTACCGCAACCACCGCCACCGCTGCGCCGGCTAAAGCTCAGGTGAAACACCACGGCAAGAAAGCCCCGGTACAGAAAGCTCAGGCGGCCAAAAAGCATCACAAGAAAGCCGGCAAAAAAGCCCCGGCGCAAAAAGCCCAGGCGGCTAAAAAGCACCACAAGAAAGCCAGCCACAAAAAAGCGTAATGACGTGAGGGTCCCCTCATCGCTTCAGGTTTGACGTGTACGACACCCGGTTCGCCGGGTGTTTTTTCATCGGGGGGTTCTCATTGATGCTGCGCCGCTACCTGTTCGAGATCATTCTGACCGCCCTGATCCTTTGTGGACTGATCGCCGTCTTTTTTTATCTGTAGCCTGTCGCCTCGCGGCGGGAAATTATTGAAAAATCAGTTATTGCCCATCCACATGGCTGCTAAATCAGTCTATAGTTAGCATTCAGTGTGTTTATGGATGATCCGTATTTGTCAGGCAAGAGATCTATGCGCATATCCGTTTTACTGTTGCTGTGCTCACTCCCGTTCGTTGCCTCTCAGGCGGCACGCGCCGACGGCCCGTCCAAGGCCGAGCAAACGCGCCTGTTTTTCGGCAAAGATGAACGAATCAAGGTCACGGATACCGCCGCCCAGCCGTGGCAGGCCATCGGCCAGGTCGAAACCGCCAGCGGCAATCTGTGTACCGCCACGCTGATCTCCCCACACCTGGCGCTGACCGCCGGCCATTGCGTGCTGGTGCCGCCGGGACAATTGGATAAAGCCGTCGCCCTGCGCTTCGTGGCAGGCGATAAATCATGGCAGTATCAAACCGACAATATTGAAACCCTGGTCGACAGCAAACTGGGCAAAAAGCTGAAACCGGACGGCGACGGCTGGATCGTGCCGCCCGCCGCCGCCGCTTATGACTTTGCGCTGATCCGGCTGAAAGACAAAACGCCGCTGCCGATCGCCCCGCTGCCGCTGTGGCAAGGCGACAGCAAAGCGCTGACCCAGGCGCTGAAACAGGCCAAACGGCTGATCACCCAGGCAGGCTACCCGGAAGATCATCTGGATGATCTCTACAGCCACCAAAACTGCAAGGTGACCGGCTGGGCCCAGCAAGGCGTGCTGTCGCACCAGTGCGATACCCTGCCGGGCGACAGCGGCTCACCGCTGCTGCTGAAAACCGCCGACGGCTGGCAACTTATCGCCATCCAGAGTTCGGCGCCGGCGGCGAAAGATCGCTACCGCGCCGATAACCGCGCTCTGGCGGTGCCCGGCATCCGCGAGGCGCTGGACGCCCTGGCGGCAGGCAAGTAGCTCTCGCAACGGCGCATCAAGCGCCGTTGCTGTTTCTCTGTTCCCTGAATTTCAACTTGCGCTGCGCCGGCCGTTTGCCGGCCGGCCGCGCCTGAGCTTAGCCCGAAAGCTGTTCGATGGTTTGCAGAATGCGCTTGTCGGAGATCGGGTAAGGTGTGCCCAGCTGCTGCGCGAACAGGCTGACGCGCAGCTCTTCAATCATCCAGCGCACCGCTTTCACCTCTTCCTCCTGCTGTCGCTTCGGCGGCAGCTTGTTCAGCCACTGCTGCCACGCCTGCTGCACCTGCTCCACCCGCAGCATCTGCGCGCGATCGCGGTGCGGATCGATAGCCAGTTTCTCCAGCCGGCGCTCGATCGCCTGCAGGTAGCGCAGCGTGTCCGGCAGGCGTTTCCATCCGTTGCCGGTGACGAAGCCACGGTAGACCAGCCCGCCGAGCTGGGTCTTGATGTCCGACAGCGCCAGCGCCAACGACATGTCCACCCGGCCTTTCAGCCGTTTGTTGATGTTGAAGACCGCCGTCAGGATCTGTTCAACCTGCTTGGCCACCTCGACCACCGTGTCGTTCAGCTCGGCGCGGATCTGCTCCTGTAACCGTGCAAAGTCTTCCTCCTGCCAAACCGGGCCGCCGTGTTCGGCGATCAGTTTGTCAATGCCGCACGAAATGCAGTCGTCGATCAGCTCCAGTACCTTGCCGTACGGGTTGAAATAAAGCCCCAGCTTGGCCTTGTTCGGCAGCTTTTCATGCAGATATTTGATCGGCGAAGGAATATTCAACAACAGCAGGCGGCGCGTGCCCTGCCACATCGCCTGTTGCTGTTCGCTTTCGCTGTCGAACAGGCGGATCGCCACGCTGTCCTTTTCATCCACCAGCGCCGGATAGGCCTTCATCGAATAGCCGCCGCGCTTCTGCTCGTAGAACGCCGGCAATTGGCCAAAGCTCCAGACATGCAGGTTGCTCTGCTCCAGTCCGTCATCGGCCACCGCCGACAGCGTCTCCTGCACCTTCTCTTTCAACTGCAGGCGCAGGGCGGCCAAATCTTTGCCTTCACGCAGCGTCTGGTTTTTCTCGCCCACCACGCGGAAAGTCATTTTCAGGTGATCGGGCACCTGATCCCACTGCCAGTCATCACGTGACACGGTCATGCCAGTCATGCGCCGCAGCTCGCGCTCCAGCGCGTCCAGCAGCGGCAATTCGAGCGCCGTTACGCGGCCAAGGAACGCTTCGGCGTAGTTCGGCGCCGGCACGAAGTTGCGACGCACCGGTTTCGGCAACGATTTGATCAGCGCGATCACCAGTTCACGGCGGATGCCGGGGATCTGCCATTCGAAACCCTGCTCCTCCACCTGATTGAGGATCGGCAGCGGGATGTGCACCGTCACGCCGTCGGCGTCGGTGCCGGGTTCGAACTGGTAGCTCAACCGCAGCTTGAGGTTGCCCTGATGCCAGAAGTTCGGGTAATCCAGCGCGCTGATCTTGTTGGCGCCATCCTTGATCAGCATCTCTTTTTCGAAGTTCAGCAGATCCGGCTGCTGTTTGGCGGCGGTCTTCCACCAGCTGTCGAAATGACGGCCGGACACCACGTCGTTGGGGAGACGGCGATCGTAGAAGCCGAACAGCGTTTCGTCGTCCACCAGAATGTCGCGGCGACGCGATTTATGCTCCAGCTCTTCCACTTCGGCGCGCAGCTTTTGGTTTTCGCGGAAGAAAGCATGGCGCGTCTGCCAGTCGCCCTCCACCAACGCATGGCGGATAAACAGCTCGCGGCACAGCAGCGGATCGATGGCGCCGTAATTGACCTGGCGCGCCGCGACGATCGGCAGACCGAACAACGTGACCTTTTCGCTGGCCATTACCGCCCCCTGCGACTTCGACCAGTGCGGTTCGCTGTAGCTGTGTTTCACCAGGTGCTGAGCCAGCGGCTCGATCCATTCCGGTTCGATGCGCGCGGCGATGCGCCCCCACAGGCGGCTGGTTTCCACCAGTTCGGCCACCATGGTCCACTTCGGCGGCTTCTTGAACAGGCCGGAGCCGGGGAAGATCGAGAAGCGGGCGTTGCGCGCGCCGGTGTATTCCTGCTTGTCCGCATCCTTCTGGCCGATGTGCGACAGCAGGCCGGTCAGCAGCGCGGTGTGGACGCTGCGGTAGTCGGAAGGCGTGCTGTTGATCGGCAGCCCCAGCTCTTTCACCACCTGGCGCAGCTGGGTATAGATATCCTGCCACTCGCGCACCCGCAGGTAGTTGAGAAAATCGTTGCGGCACAGCCGGCGGAACTGGCTGGAGGAGTTCGCCTTTTGCTGCTCCTGCAGATAATCCCACAGGTTGACGAACGCCAGGAAGTCCGAGTCTTTGTCGGCGAAGCGGCGGTGTTTTTCATCCGAGGTCTGCTGCTTGTCCATCGGGCGCTCACGCGGATCCTGAATCGACAGCGCGGCGGTGATGATCATCACCTCGCGTACGCTGCCGCTCTTCTGCGCTTCCAGCACCATGCGCGCCAGACGCGGGTCGATCGGCAACTGCGCCAACTGCCGGCCCTGCGGCGTCAGCTGATAGTGGCCGTTATCGGCGGTGGTGATCGCCCCCAGCTCTTCCAGCAGGCGCACGCCATCTTGAATGTTGCGCTTGTCCGGCGCCTCGACGAACGGAAACGCGGCGATGTCGCCCAGCCCCAGCGAGGTCATCTGCAAAATGACCGACGCCAGGTTGGTGCGCAGAATTTCCGGATCGGTAAACGCCGGCCGCGAGAGGAAATCCTGTTCGGAGTACAGACGGATGCACACCCCCTCCGACACGCGGCCGCAGCGCCCTTTACGCTGATTGGCGGAGGCCTGTGACACCGGCTCGATCGGCAGGCGCTGCACCTTGGTGCGGAAGCTGTAGCGGCTGATGCGCGCGGTGCCCGGATCGATGACGTATTTGATGCCCGGCACCGTCAGTGAGGTTTCCGCCACGTTGGTGGCCAGCACGATGCGGCGGCCGTGGTGCGACTGGAACACCCGGTTCTGCTCGCTGTTCGACAGGCGCGCATACAGCGGCAACACCTCGGTGTGCGGCAAATTGAGGCGGTTCAAAGCGTCGGCGGTATCGCGGATCTCGCGCTCGCCGCTCATGAAGATCAGAATGTCGCCCGGCCCTTCGCGCCCAAGCTCATCTACCGCATCGAAAATCGCCTGTAGCTGGTCGCGATCGGTATCGTCGCCGTCGTCGACCACCGGGCGGTAGCGCACCTCCACCGGGTAGGTGCGGCCGGAAACCTCGATGATCGGCGCATTGTTGAAGTGGCGCGAGAAACGCTGCGGATCGATGGTCGCCGAGGTGATGATCACCTTGAGATCCGGCCGTTTCGGCAGCAGTTCGCGCAGGTAACCGAGAATAAAGTCGATATTCAGGCTACGCTCGTGCGCTTCATCGATGATCAACGTGTCGTACTGCATCAGCAGGCGATCCTGCTGAATCTCCGCCAGCAAAATGCCGTCGGTCATCAGCTTGACCAGGGTGTTTTCCCCCACCTGATCGTTGAAGCGCACCTTGTAGCCCACGCTGCCGCCGAGCGGGGTTTCCAGCTCGTCGGCAATGCGGTTGGCGACGGTGCGCGCCGCCAGGCGGCGCGGCTGGGTATGGCCGATCAGCCCTTTCACCCCACGCCCCAGCTCCAGACAGATCTTCGGCAACTGGGTGGTTTTCCCCGAGCCGGTCTCCCCGGCGACGATCACCACCTGGTGGTCGCGGACAGCGTTTAAGATGTCCTGCTTTTTCTGGCTGACCGGCAGGCTTTCCGGATAGGTAATGCGCGGGCAAGACGCGGCGCGCGCCTGCACTTTCTGCCGCGCCGCCGCGATGTCGCTTTCGACTTCAGCGGCGACCGCCAGCTGGGCATCGGGATTTTTGATTTTTCGTGCGCCCTGCAGGCGACGACGCAGGCGTTGTTGATCGCGGAGCATCAGCTCGCCCAGTTGGGCCGGCAGTGCCTCGAGCGGAGATTTCACGTTCGGTGTTCCTTGTTTCATCGCGGCCAAGACCAGGCTTAGCAACGGTTTAATGTTTTTTTAGCGATTTTTTTGCTTTAGCCGCACAGCCTATCACAAACGGCTTTTCCGCCCTACTTCCGCGAACAAAGCCGCGGCATGTCATTCAATAAAATCGAACGAAGATCTCGAAATATTGCGCTATCACTGTCGGAGGAATGTGAATAGCATGTACTCCATGCAAGGGACGCTGAGTCCTGATGTCACTGTCACAACGTAAGGAATTATCGATGAGCAACGTATTGGTTCTGAAATCAAGCATCCTGGCGACCTACTCTCAGTCTAACCAACTGGCCGATTTCTTCGTAGAGCAATGGAGCAACGCCCACAGCGGCGACACCATCACCGTGCGCGATCTGGCCGCACAGCCAATCCCGGTGCTGGACGGCGAGCTGGTTGGCGCGCTGCGTCCTTCCGATGCTCCGTTGACTCCGCGTCAACAAGAAGCGCTGGCCCTGTCGGACGAACTGATCGCCGAGCTGCAGGCCAATGACGTCATCGTGATTGCCGCACCGATGTACAACTTCAACATCCCGACCCAGCTGAAAAACTATTTCGATCTGGTTGCCCGCGCCGGCGTGACCTTCCGCTACACCGAGAACGGTCCGGAAGGCCTGGTGAAAAACAAACGCGCCGTGATCCTGACCAGCCGTGGCGGCATCCATAAAGGCACCCCAACCGACCTGGTAGAACCTTACCTGCGTCTGTTCCTGGGCTTCATCGGCATCACCGACGTGGAGTTCGTCTTCGCGGAAGGCATCGCCTACGGCCCGGAAGTGGCCACCAAAGCACAGGAAGACGCCAAAGCGGCCCTGTCTCAGGTGATTGCCGCCTAAGCCCCCGCGCAGGGGCGCCATGCCCCTGCCGGACAAGACGTCAGTCCTGTCAAACCTGCACTACCCTCATAATAATCATCTATCCGTATCATTCAGCGCGCCAGACGGCGCGCTTTTTTTATTTCTTCAGCCACTGGCCGTTGATGCCGCGCACATACTCGCCGCTCTGCGCGCGCGTCACCAGCTTCTGCCCGGCCATGCGCGCCACTTCGTCGACGGCGATATGGTTGCCATCCGCCACTTCCTGATACTTCTCGGCGCGGCCGGCGTTGATGCGCTTCACCAGCGCCAAAGTTTCGGCGTCCTGCTGCACCGGCGCAATATAGCCGCTCAGGGTTTCGCCCACCCGCCCTTGCTGCTTCGCCTCATCCAGCGTCAGCGCCATCGCCAGGCCGCTGAACAGCCAGGCGGCGCCGGCCAGCCACACATAACGTTTTTTCATGTCGGCTCCTAGAACAGACCGCTTTGGGTTTTCAGCAGGTTTTCGACGTCCTTATCCACCTTGATATGAATCTCATGCTCGATCTTGACGTTCATATTGATGGTGATCGGATCCTTCGGCGTCGCCACCTCGATGCGCGGCACGCAGCCGCTCAGCAGCGAAACGCACAGCACCGCTGCCAGCGCCGACACACTCATGATTTTCATTGTTGCTCCCCAGGTTGTGAGAGGGCCTGCTCCAGCCACTCCTGTAAATTGTCGCCGAAGCGCAAACTGCGCCACAGCTGAAACACGTTTTCCTGATGGCGATAGTTCAGGATCACCTCGCGCTTGGCGCTTTTCTGCGGGTTGATGCCGTCGATGCGCGCGCTCAGCGTCAGCTCGCCCAGGTTGTCGAGATCGACCCTGGCGTGCGAACGATTGATTTCCATGTAGCGCAGCCAGTCGATCGCCGCGCCGGTCGCCAGATTGTTGCTGCCGATGGCGTCGGCCATGTCTTTGTCCAGGCGCAGCGTCAACGTGCCGGCGTTAGCGATCCAGCCGTTTTGCACCAGCCACTTCGGATGGTTCAGGAACAGCGGCAACTCGCCGTCGACGCGGCCGGACATGGCGAACTGCTTCGGTTTCAGGGCGGTAAACAGCGCGCTAAGATCGACCTTGTCCAGCTTCAGCACCGCGGCGTCATGCTGCGGCAACCGCAGCGCCGACAGGCTGATATGCCCGTTGAGCATGTCCACGCCGACGTTGCTCAACGTCAGCGGCTGTCCTTCGCTATAAGGATAGGTGCCCTGCAAATCGGCGGAAATGTTCTGCATCTCGAACAGGTTGGTGAAAGACTTGATGCGCAGCGATACCGGCTGTTTAGCTCCCAATTGCCAGTGATGCTGCTTGAACCGGTACGACAGGATGAAATCCAGGCCGCTCATCTCCCCGTCCTTCAGCCACATGCCGCCGTTTTTCACCACCCAGTGGCCACCGGCCTCGAACCCTTGTTCGCGGGCGGCGGAAAACGCCGACTGCGCGTAAAACTCGCCGTCGCGCAGCGTGAGATTGAGATCCGGCGACAGCAGCGGTTGGAAGACCTTCAGCGACTGTTTCGGCCACCAGCCTTCGCCCCGCAGACGTTCGCCGTCCCAACGGCCGCGCAGCGCGATCGGCCCGATCTGTTGCGCCTGCAGCTTGCCCTGCATCTGGAAGCTGTCCGGCGAACGGCCGTTCACCTGCAGCGCCAGCACCGGCGCCGGCAGATAGCCGCCATCGCTGAAGCTGACCTTATTCGCCGCCAGCTGCAGCTCACCGTTGAACTGCGGGCTTTGTTCATCACGCCGCCAGCGCAGCGGCTGGTTGAGGCTCAAGCGCGGCGCGGCGACCGTCACCAGGCCGTACTTCAACTTATCGAAGCCGGTGGAGAGTTTATCGAGCACCAACTCGCTGTCGCGCCAGCTGCCGCTGCCGGCCACGTCCCAGGCGGCCTGCAGCGGCGGCAAACGGCCATTGCCCCAGTAACGCCATTGCCAGTCGCCCTTGTCCGGCCAGAAATCCTGCGCCTGGCCATCCAGGTGCAGCTTGAAACGCCCCCAATAACTGTCGCTGGCGCTCAAAATCGCCTGCAGGCGGCCGGTAATACCGGCGGCGGTCACTTTCACCCCCGCCAGCGGCAACCGCGCCTCGTCCAGCTTCATTTCCGGGGACACTTTGCCCCACAGACGCAGCAGCGAGCCCGGCTGCAGCACCAGCGTCGGGTTGAGAATGCTGCCGCCGATCACACCCGGGATCGACGCTGTGGTGGAGAAGTCGGCCAGATTGGCCTGGCCGGTCAGTTGGAAACGCAGATCGCTGTCAGTCAAGCCTACCTTGCCCGGCCCGAGGGTCAGCACCGCATTGCCCTTGCCGTTGTGGCCGGCGGTGATCACGTTCAGCCGCGCGCTGATCTCCGTTTCATCAAGCCCTTTGCTCCAGTCGTGCAGCGCGATGCTGAGGCCGCCGTTCAACGGTTGTCCGCTGTACGGCCAACGCCACTCGCCCTGCTTGATGCTAACCCGCTGCGGGGTCACTTCCCACGGCAGCACCGCCAGCGGCCGATCGTCGCCTTTCTCGCTCACCGTCAACACGCCCTGCTGCTGTTGCCAGCGCATGTCCAGCAACACCGGTTTTTCCAGATAGGCCGTCTGCATTTCACCCTGCAGCGCGCCCTGCGTCGGCAGGCTGGCCAGATCCAGCGGGATGGTTATCTTGCCCGCGAGGCGCAGCGGTTGCGCGCTGTTGGGCGGAATGACGGTCAGGCTGTGCAACGTCAGCTGCTGTTTTTCATCCAGCTGCGCCTCGGCGCTGAGATTCGGCCCCCGATAATGCAGGCGTTGCCCGTCAGAGCCGGAGGAAAGCTGCAGCTTCCCGGCATAACGCTGCCAGGGAATGAGCGTGAGATCATGAATGGTGAGATCCAGCGGCGGCAGCTGCCGCTGCAGTTGGTCGAGCGCAAGCGGCGGGCTGTTGGCGTCGCCGCCCGGCAGTTTTGACAAACAGGCGCTGTCGACGCTGACCTTATCGCTCGACAGCTGCCAGCGGTCTTGCCAATAGGCCAGCCGCGTCGGCCCGACGCTGGCCAGCAGACAATCTTGCGCGGTGAAACGCGCCCCCGCCAACGTCAGGCCGCCCTGGCGCCAATGTAATTTGCCCTGCAACTCCAGTCGGCTTCCCGCCGGCAACCAATGCGATAACACCCCCGGCAGCCAGCGCGGCAAGGTTTGCCACAACGCCAGCACCAGGATTGCGCAGCCTGCCACCGTCCCTATGAATACTTTCAATCGCCTGGTCATTAAATGATTGCTTCGTTCCTGTGTTAGGCATTGGTTAAGTCTATGCCTGAATTGACAATAATGATGGCACGAATTTGACATAGGGTGAAGCTGAGCGCGGTCGCAGAGGCGATTTGCACCCTTTTGGCGCAGGCGTGCGCGGAGTTGTAGATTTTCGTTACATATACATCACATAAATAGGACAGTTTTCAGACTTTTGTTATTGTTGTTACCATTGATGATTAATAGTCTTGCAAGCATTCTAATAAAAGTTTAGCTGCTAGCTAACTGTGTACTAGAGAAGCCATTCCCCACACCCCCGTGGGGATTTTTTTGTCGCTCGCCTCACCGTCGCCTTCCCTTCACCGTCGCCAACCCACAGCAGCCCTGCAGCGTGGCTAACCAATTGTCGAATTTACTAAAATCTGTTAAATTGATCACAAAATCACGGTGGAGAAACCACGATGAAATTGGCGATATACAGCACTAAACAGTATGACCGTAAATATCTCGAACTGGTGAATCAGCAGTTTGGCTATGAGCTGGAATTCTTCGACTTTTTACTCAGTAAAAAAACCGCCAAAACCGCCGCCGGTTGCAAGGCGGTGTGTATCTTCGTCAACGACGACGGTAGCCGTGAAGTGCTCGAAGAACTGGCGGCGCTGGGCGTCGAAATTCTCGCCCTGCGCTGCGCCGGTTTTAATAACGTCGATCTGGACGCCGCCAAAGCGCTGGGCATCAAGGTGGTGCGCGTGCCGGCCTACTCGCCGGAAGCCGTGGCGGAACACGCGGTAGGCATGATGATGTGCCTGAACCGCCGTATTCACCGCGCATATCAACGCACCCGCGACGCCAATTTCTCTCTCGAAGGGCTGATCGGCTTTAACATGCACAATCGCACTGCCGGCGTGATCGGTACCGGTAAAATCGGCGTGGCGACGATGCGTATTCTCAAAGGCTTCGGCATGAAGCTGCTGGCTTACGATCCGTTCCCCAGCGAACAGGCGCTGGAACTGGGCGCAGAGTATGTCGACCTGAAAACGCTGTACGCGCAATCCGACGTAATCACCCTGCACTGCCCGCTGACGCCGGAAAACCACCATCTGCTGAATGCCGACGCCTTCTCGATGATGAAAAACGGCGTAATGGTGATCAACACCAGCCGCGGCGCGCTGATCGACTCTACCGCCGCCATTGACGCGTTGAAGCAGCAAAAAATCGGCGCGCTCGGGATGGACGTCTACGAGAACGAACGGGATCTGTTCTTTGAAGACAAGTCTAACGACGTGATTCAGGATGACGTATTCCGCCGCCTGTCGGCCTGCCACAACGTGCTGTTCACCGGCCATCAGGCTTTCCTGACCGAAGAGGCGCTGACCAGCATTTCGCAAACCACGCTGCAGAACATCAGCCAATTGGATCGCGGCGAAGCCTGCCCGAACCAGTTGAACGCGTGAACGGCATCTCGGGGCGCCCCTTGCGGCGCCCTGTTTATTTAGGAGCGCGACGATGAGAACAACGATGGTCGCCCTGGCGGGGCTGGTCTTGGGGGGATGCAGCATGAAACCACACGCGACCGTTACGCCCGGCGATCTGATGCATCATAATTTCGTGTTGCAGAGCGTCGATGGCGAAGCGGCAAAAGCCCCAACGGGCAGCGGCCTGCTCAATCTGGAGTTCGGCGAGAACCTGCATGTGTCCGGCGCGATGTGCAACCGCTTTTTCGGCCAGGGGCAATTACGTGACGGCGTACTGACGGTAAAACCGTTGGCCTCGACGCGCAGGCTGTGCCCTGATGAGCAGCGCAATCGCTGGGATCGGGTGATCGGCACCGTGCTGGAAAACGGCGCCGAAGTGACGCTGAGCGCGCAGCAGCTGACGCTCAACGGCAGCGGCCACACGCTGGTTTATGCCCTGCGCGACTGGGTATATTGATTCTGGACGCCAGGCCTGGCGCCGTGGGCTTACCCGGCGCAGCTGCCCAGGCCCAGCGTGCGTTCCTCACACTGTTTGCCGTTCGGCATCTGGCACATGCGCAGCGCTTCACCGTTCAAGTTGTGCGCGATGGTGGTGACGCCGCCGACCGCCGCGCAACCGGCGCTGGTCTGCAACGTGTTGATTCTGGCACTGTTGCCCTGCTGTACTGGCTCTTCGTTGTTGCTGCTGCAGGCGGCTAAAAGCAGCACGGCGCTGGCAAGCAGCCATTTTGATGTCGTCATTATCCCACTCCTGAACCCGGAACTGCGCTGTGTAAAATCGCCATTGCCGATAACGCGCGTCACTTGGCGGACACGTTTCGCTATCTTTGATGCAAACTTGTTTAATCTAGCTCGATATATAAATAATGAAAATATATTCCGGCCATTATTTGTGGTTTTTTTGCGCCGGCCGGACATTTATTTTGTTTGCAGAATATTTCCGCCCCCATTGCGGGAGGTTAAACGTGACAGCGGCACCCACCGCCCGCCCCGGCCGCAGAGAGAAAGTGATAACGTCACCGTTGCCGGCGACGGGGTTTCTTCGCATGATATCGATATTAATTAACCCCGCGTGCTTTCGGCGTGACGGCGCATTTTTTGCTACCGGAGAGGATGATATTTGCGTCTATGCTGACGGCGCTAACTAATTAGCATTCCACTATTTTCAGTGAATGATGGCTGAATTCTTCAACCGGCGCGACTTGCTGTCACGCCGGCTTTTTTTACATCAAAATAACATTCAGTGCACCGAGGCTTTCGACAGTAAATTAATTACCAGCACGCCGGCAATAATTAATCCCATGCCGACAATCGCCGGCCAATCCAATTTTTGCTGATAAACGAATACCGCCGCGACCGACACCAGCACGATCCCCATGCCCGACCAAATCGCATACACAATGCCCAGCGGCATGCTCTTGACCACCATCGACAGCCCCCAAAACGCCACGCCGTAGCCCAGCACCACCAGCAGCGACGGCCACAGACGGGTAAAGCCCTCGGAGGCTTTCAACATGGTGGTGGCGATCACTTCCGCGACTATCGCCATCGTCAAATAC
Organism: Serratia sp. X3; assembly: GCF_014982455.1. Lineage (NCBI taxonomy): Bacteria > Pseudomonadati > Pseudomonadota > Gammaproteobacteria > Enterobacterales > Yersiniaceae > Serratia > Serratia sp. X3. Next base: position 1,077,684 of record NZ_JADCNB010000001.1, on the reverse strand, counting down.
ATAAATCCGCTCATGGTTTTCTTCTGTCAGTTTACCGATGCGTAATTATGACGCGCCGGAAATAAATTGTCTTTAAACGGCGAAAACAATTTATTGAAGGACCTCAACCGGCAATGCAAATAGCGATGCCCGATACGCTTGCCGATTTATCGCCCGCCACACAAACGCGATAAAGCCGCGTTCAAACCCCTGTTAGACTTTTTTCCATTACTGCGAAAGTGCGCTTTCGCGGCTTTGTGAGCAATGAAAAGGTAATGTCGATGATAACTACAGATGGTAATAATGCAGTCGCTTCCGTGGCCTATCGCACCAACGAAGTGATTGCCATCTACCCTATCACGCCAAGTTCAACCATGGCGGAGCAGGCGGACGCCTGGTCCGGCGATGGCCGGCAAAACATCTGGGGTGATATCCCGCGAGTGGTGGAAATGCAGTCGGAGGGCGGCGCGATCGCTACCGTGCACGGCGCCTTGCAGACCGGCGCGCTGTCCACCTCGTTCACCTCATCGCAGGGTCTGCTGCTGATGATCCCGACGCTGTACAAACTGGCCGGCGAGCTGACGCCGTTTGTGCTGCATGTCGCCGCGCGCACCGTGGCCACGCACGCGCTGTCAATTTTCGGCGATCACTCTGACGTGATGGCGGTGCGCCAGACCGGCTGCGCCATGCTGTGCGCCAGCAGCGTGCAGGAAGCGCAGGACTTCGCATTGATCTCGCAGACCGCCACCCTCAACGCGCGCGTGCCGTTTATTCATTTCTTCGATGGGTTCCGCACCTCGCACGAAATCAACAAGATCGTGCCGCTGAGCGACGATACGCTGCGGCACATGCTGCCGCAGGAAGCGATCGACGCTCACCGCCGCCGGGCGCTGTCGCCGGATCATCCGGTGGTGCGCGGCACTTCCGCCAACCCTGACACCTATTTCCAGTCGCGCGAGGCCACCAACCCTTGGTATGACGCCACCGACCAGCACGTGATCGACGCCATGGAGGCCTTCGCCGCCCTCACTGGCCGCCACTACCGGCCGTTCGACTATTACGGCCACCCGCAGGCCGAACGCGTGGTGGTGGTGATGGGCTCCGCCGCCGGCACCTGCGAAGAAGTGATCGACACCCTGCTGACCCGCGGCGAAAAAGTCGGCGTGCTGAAAGTGCGACTGTTCCGGCCGTTCTCCGCCAAACACCTGCTCGGCGCGCTGCCGGACAGCGTGCGCAGCGTCGCGGTGCTCGATCGCACCAAAGAGCCGGGCGCGCTGGCCGAGCCGCTGTATCTGGACGTGATGACCGCGCTGGCGGAAGCCTACAGCCGGGGCGAGCGCGCCACGCTGCCGCGAGTGATCGGCGGCCGTTACGGCCTGTCGTCGAAGGAGTTCGGCCCGGACTGCGCGCTGGCGGTGTTTCGCGAGCTGGCCCAGCCGCAACCGCGCCCGCGCTTCACCGTCGGCATCTTCGATGACGTCACCGGCCTTTCGCTGCCGCTGAGCGACGAAATCCTGCCGCAGCGCGCCTCGCTGGAAGCGCTATTCTACGGTTTGGGCAGCGACGGCTCGGTCTCGGCCACCAAGAACAACATCAAAATCATCGGCAACGCCACGCCGCTGTATGCGCAGGGCTATTTCGTCTACGACTCCAAAAAGGCCGGCGGCCTGACGGTCTCGCATCTGCGCGTCAGCGAGCAGCCGATCAATTCGGCCTATCTGGTCAGCCAGGCGGATTTCGTCGGCTGCCACCAGCTGCAGTTTATCGATAAGTACCAGATGGTTGAGCGCCTCAAACCCGGCGGCACCTTCCTGCTCAATACCCCTTACGGCGCCGACGAAGTCTGGTCGCGCCTGCCGCAGGAAGTTCAGGCGCTGCTGCACCAACGCCAGGCGCGTTTCTATATCATCAACGCCGCCAAGCTGGCGCGTGAATGCCGGCTCGGCGCACGCATCAACACCGTGATGCAGATGGCGTTTTTCCATCTGACGCAGATCCTGCCGAGCGACGTGGCGCTGCAACAGCTGCAGGACGCCATCGCCCGCAGCTACAGCAGCAAAGGCCAGGAGATCGTCGAGCGCAACTGGCAGGCGCTGGGCGCCACCCGCGGCGCGCTGATTGAAATCCCGCTGCAGCCGGTCGACGACAGCAGCCCGATGCGCCCGCCGGTGGTCTCGGACGCCGCGCCGGACTTCGTCAAAACCGTTACCGCGGCGATGCTGGCCGGACTGGGCGATGCGCTGCCGGTTTCCGCCTTCCCGCCGGACGGCACCTGGCCGGTGGGCACCACCCAGTGGGAAAAACGCAACATCGCCGAAGCGATCCCGGTCTGGCAGCCCGACCTGTGCACCCAGTGCAACCATTGCGTCGCCGCCTGTCCGCACTCCGCCATTCGCGCCAAGGTCGTGCAGCCGGTGGAGATGGAACACGCCCCCGCCTCCCTGCAGTCGCTGGATGTCAAAGCGCGCGATATGCGCGGGCAGAAATACGTGCTGCAAGTGGCGCCGGAGGATTGCACCGGCTGTAACCTGTGCGTCGAGGTCTGCCCGGCGAAAGATCGCCAGAACCCAGAGATCAAGGCCATCAATATGGCCTCACGCCTCGATAATCTGACGGCGGAAAAAGACAACTACGATTTCTTCCTGCAGCTGCCGGAAATCGATACGGCGCAGCTGGAACGCATCGACATTCGCACCTCGCAGCTGATCACGCCGCTGTTCGAGTACTCCGGCGCCTGCTCCGGCTGCGGAGAAACGCCGTACATCAAGCTGTTGACCCAGCTCTATGGCGACCGTTTGCTGATCGCCAACGCCACCGGCTGTTCGTCGATCTACGGCGGCAACCTGCCGACCACGCCGTACACCACCAACGCCGAAGGGCGCGGGCCGGCATGGGCAAACTCGCTGTTCGAAGACAACGCCGAATTCGGCCTGGGCTTCCGTTTGACGGTCGATCAACATCGCGCGCGGGTGCTGCGCCTGCTGAATTCGCTGGCGCCGCAGTTGCCTGAGCAATTGGTCAATGCCCTGCAGATGGAAGACGTGGCGCCGGAGCCGCGCCGCAAGCAAATCGCCGAACTGCGCGCGCTGCTGGCGAGTATAGAGGGTGAAGATGCGCGCCAGCTGGCGACCGACGCCGACTATCTGGTGGATAAATCCATCTGGCTGATCGGCGGTGACGGCTGGGCCTACGACATCGGCTTCGGCGGTTTGGATCACGTTCTCAGCCTGACGGAGAACGTCAACGTGCTGGTGCTCGACACCCAGTGCTATTCCAACACCGGCGGCCAGCAGTCGAAGGCCACGCCGCTCGGCGCGGTGACCAAGTTCGGCGAGCACGGCAAGCGCAAGGCGCGCAAGGATCTGGGCGTCAGCATGATGATGTACGGCCATGTTTACGTTGCGCAGATCTCGCTGGGGGCGCAGCTCAACCAGACGGTGAAGGCAATTCAGGAGGCCGAGGCCTATCCGGGGCCGTCGCTGATCATCGCCTACAGCCCGTGCGAAGAGCACGGCTACGATCTGGCGCTCAGCCACGATCAGATGAAACAGCTGACCGCCACCGGCTTCTGGCCGCTGTACCGCTTCGATCCGCGCCGCAGCGCCGAGGGCAAGGCCGCATTGGCGTTGGATTCGCGGCCGCCGAACAGCAACCTGTCGGAAACGCTGCTGAAAGAACAGCGTTTCCGCCGCCTGAACGCGCAGCAGCCGGAGGTGGCCAGCGCGCTGTATCAGGCCGCCGAGAAAGAGCTGAAGGAGAAATACGATTTCCTCAGCCTGCTGGCCGGCAAGGCGGAAAAGTCCGCCGCAGAGTAACCTCCCTCAGGGCGCGAGCGATCCGCGCCCTGATCTTTTATCGTTGACGTAAGGCGTAGCAATAAAACCTGCTGGCATTCCTGCGCGCAATCCGTACCATACAGGCCTCGCGTCGGGCGCGTGGAAGCTGGATGATGAATAATGATCAAAATCGGCCGGTTGAATGGTAAACTCGCGGTCTACAACGCCATGCCCCTAGTGCCCCCCATTGAGAATGAGCACGATTTAAATGTCAGAAAAGCAATCCGTTAGCCAAAAAGAGCAGTACAACCTGAACAAATTGCAAAAGCGCCTGCGCCGCAACGTGGGCGAAGCGATCGCCGATTTCAATATGATTGAAGAAGGCGACCGCATCATGGTCTGTCTGTCCGGCGGCAAAGACAGCTACACCATGCTGGAGATCCTGCGCAATCTGCAGCAGAGCGCGCCGGTCAACTTCTCGCTGGTGGCGGTGAACCTCGACCAGAAACAGCCCGGCTTCCCGGAGCATATTCTGCCCGCCTATCTGGAAAGCCTGGGGGTGGAGTACAAGATCGTCGAAGAAAACACCTACAGCATCGTTAAAGACAAGATCCCGGAAGGCAAAACCACCTGTTCACTGTGCTCGCGCCTGCGCCGCGGCATTCTGTATCGCACCGCCACCGAACTGGGCGCCACCAAGATCGCGCTGGGCCACCACCGCGACGATATTCTGCAGACGCTGTTCCTCAACATGTTCTACGGCGGCAAGATGAAAGGCATGCCGCCCAAACTGATGAGTGACGACGGTAAGCACGTGGTCATTCGTCCGCTGGCCTATTGCCGCGAGAAAGACATCGAGCGTTTCTCGATCGCCAAAGCGTTCCCGATCATTCCATGCAATCTGTGCGGCTCTCAGCCTAATCTGCAGCGCCAGGTGATCGGCGACATGCTGCGCGACTGGGACAAACGTTACCCAGGCCGGCTGGAAACCATGTTCAGCGCCATGCAAAACGTGGTGCCTTCGCACCTGAGCGATATCAATCTGTTCGATTTCAAAGGCATTCACCACGGCAGCGCGGTGGTGGACGGCGGCGATTTGGCCTTCGATCGCGAAGACATTCCGATGCAGCCGGTCGGCTGGCAGCCGGAAGATTCGGACGACGCGGCGCCTGCGCCGGCGCGTTTGGACGTGCTGGAAATCAAATAAGCCCCCTCGCCGCTTGCCACCCTGCGAGCGGCGACCTTTTCCCTCTCTCGACGATCTCGATCCTGTTCACAGTTTGCGCAAAATTTGCTGGGCGATGCCGTTTATATCTTATACTGTTCATTTATACAGTCATATGGAGATCGCGCAATGAATATCACCCCCTGCCTGTCCCACGTCTCGCTGGGCTCGAACGATTTCGTCGCCGCCGCGGCCTTTTACGATCGCACGCTGGCCGCCTTGGGCTGCCGACGGGTGCTGGAACATCCCGGCGCGATCGGTTATGGCCGCGACTACCCGGAGTTCTGGCTGCAGGTGCCGATCGACGGCCAGCCCGCTTCACCCGGCAACGGCACGCACGTCGGTTTTTTCGCGACCAGCAAGCAACAGGTGGATGAATTCCATCGCCAGGCGCTGCTGGCCGGCGCCGTCGATGAAGGCGCGCCCGGTTCGCGGCCGCACTACGGTGAGGCTTACTACGGCTGCTTTGTCCGTGATTTGGATGGGCACAAGATTGAAGCCAGCTTCTGGGATGAAAGTGCGGCCTGAGGAAGAGAGAAATCGAATAAAAAAATGCCGGTGATTAAACCGGCATTGTACGAATCAAATGTGCTATGCAGTAATTCAAAAATAAGAAAGTAAGACAATTATGGAGCGCAACGCCCATCGCTTGACGTTGCATTCACCTGCGAGAGAGATCATGCCCCATTTCCCCCGGCTAAATGTTGATTTTGCTCAATGTTAACCGGGTTTTCGTCATTTTCGCCTACAGCCAGCGGCTGCGCTTCAGCCACCAGGCGACGCCAAGCACCAACCCGACCAGCATCAGGCAAAATGCCGCGAAACCGAAGGGGTTGCCGCCGCCCGGTATGCCGCCAAGGTTGACGCCAAACAGCCCGGTCAGGAAGGTGGTCGGCAGAAATACCATCGCCAACAATGACATGGTATAAGTGCGGCGGTTCATCGCGTCGGCCATCACCGTGGTAATTTCGTCGGACAAGATGGCGGTACGCGCGATGCTGCCGTCCAGATCGTCCAACCCGCGCCCCAGGCGATCCGCGATGTCCTGCATGCGGCGGCGATCGTCGTCGCTCATCCACGGCAGGCGATCGCTGGCCAGCCGTGCGAAAACGTCACGCTGCGGCGCCATATAACGGCGCAGTACGATAAGCTGTTTACGGATCAACGCCAGCTGGCCACGCTCCGGCACCTGCTGTTCCAGCAAGGCGTCCTCCAGATCGATAATCTTGTCGTGCAGATCCTCAATGAATTCGCTGGTGTGATCGGTCAACGCATCGGAAATCTCCACCAGCCAGTTGCCGCTGTTGGTCGGCCCGGCGCCGCTTTGCAAATCGTTCACCACCTGATCGATGGAATACACCTTGCGGTGCCGCGTGGAGATAATCAGTTTATCGGTGATGTACACGCGAATGGTGACCAACTGGTCTGGCCGTGAGTTGGCGTTAAAGTTGATGCTGCGCAGCGTGATCATGGTGCCTTCGCCCTGGCGGCTGACGCGCGGCCGTGAGCTTTCGCCGGAGAGCGCTTCGCGCACCGAGTCCGGCAGCAGCGGCGTGGTGCTCAGCCATTCGGCGCTGGCCGGGTGCGCGTAATCAAGATGCAGCCAGCAAGGCGCGTCGCAGGTGATCTTGTCATCCCGCTCGATCGGCGTGACGCCGCCCTTGCCATCCAGCTGGTAGGCGTAAACCGCGTCGGCGACCTGCAGCTCGCTCCCCTCAATCACATCCATTCATTTATCCCCTCAGTCTTGCTTATGTTGCTGAGTCTAGCGTTAACGCCTTGGAGATCAAAGACCAAGCTGTAACGCCAGTTTTCATGTTGTCCCATAAGCGTGGTCTATACTTCTGCTGCCAGGAACGCAAGACAGCCCGAGAGGAAACTCGCATGTTACAAATCAGCACCGCAGATATCTTGAAAATCGTCCTACCGACCGTCATTACGCTGTTTATCGCCGTGGTCAAAACGCCTTTTCGCATCCGGCGGGAAAACCACGATAAGCTGTTAAACCTGCTCGAATCCGTCGAGAAGCCCCAAAGCGCCCCCATACGTCTGTTGCGGTTTCGCGACTATATCGGCAACCGCAGCGCCGGCCTTGTTGCGCTGCAGCTGCTGCTGGCATTGCCGGATAGCGTAGCGGCGCTGGAACGCTATCGTTTCACCGGTGGCCGTCAGCAAATCTTGCGTGCCACGCCCGCAGGCTTCGTTTTGCGGCCAAGCGCCAATAACGCGTTCAAGCGTTTCTTGCTTTCCTGTCGCTATTTCTTGCTGTATTTGGTGTTCGTTACGTTGCTGGTGCTGTTCCCTGCGTTGACTCAATGGGGACTGCAGCAGTTAGGGGTCTTGATTACGCCCTATTCACTCCACTATCTGCCTAATGCGCGCATCACCGACGGCTGGCAGCTGCTGTTCCCCGGTTTATTATTTATTATCATTATGTTCAGCCTGGCATACCTGACCTTCAGGCAGCTGGCACGCGCGGGCAACCTCAGTTCGGAACGCGCCTTTTATCGCTACTATCAACGCGCGCGTGAGGAACAACGATGCCGGGAAGTCCTGAGACAACTGCGCGCTACGCTGCGCCGAACCTGACGAGAATGCGCCGCCTGCGCTGCATCGCAATGGCCGCCCTGCTGCTGTTCGGCCAATCGGCTCGTGCAGAGCCGGTGTTAGAACGCCTCGCCACGCCCTATCACGCGCCGACGGCGGCGGGTTCACTGCCTTATTTTGTCGCTCACGCTCACTCCCGCCAACCGCGCACCGCGCTGGTGGTGATGCACGGCCACCCGCGCGATGTCGCCAAGACATTGCAAGCGGCGATCGACGCCGCGCAGGGAGCGGGGGACAACAGCTTGCTGGTCGCCCCGCTGTTCCAGGTGCCGGAGACGCTCGCCGCACGCTGCCGTTCCGCAGGGCTACCGGCGCCGCAAGAGGGTGACGCCCTGTGGCGCTGCGACTCCTGGATCGAAGGCGGTTTGGATAATGGCGAGAAAACCGGCTCGTTCAACGCCATGGATAACCTGCTGGCCGATCTGAAACGGCGCTGGCCGTCGTTGCAGTCGATCACCGTCGCCGGTTTCTCCGCCGGTGCCCAATTCGTGCAGCATTATGTCGGCTTCGCCAACCCGCCGGACGGAGTGCGTCTGCGCTATGTCGTCGCCGATCCGGGCAGCTGGCTCTATTATGACAACCTGCGTCCCCAGCCCCTTCACCCGGAGCGCTGTGGCAGTGAAAAAACCTGTCGCTTCCGCTGGCAAACGCTGGACGCCGGCCAGTGCCCGCAGGCTAACCAGTGGAAATATGGTCCGGAAGCGCTTCCCGCTCATCTGCAGCGCACCGCCGACACAGCCCGCCGGCGCTATGCGGCGGCGGATATCTCCTATCTGGCCGCAGACGGTGATACCGGCACCGCGCCGGGCGCCTACTATCGGATACTCGACAAATCCTGCGCCGCCCAGCTGCAGGGCCCCTACCGGTTGCAGCGCGCCCTGGCCTATGCCGACTATGACCGGCGCTATCTGGCGCCGGAGAAGCCGCATCGGTTAACCCTCGTTCCCGGCTGTGGACACAACGTCGCCTGCGTCTTTCCCGCGCCGGCGGCCAGGCAAGCGCTGTTCCCCATTAATGCAGACTAATAATAACGGCATTGAAATAAACCATTGCCGATAAATCAGACAATATCGCCGATAAAGCGCTGGCAATGCCGTTATTATTATGACTTAACATATTGCTATCAATTTTAATTCAAAATGATAATAATAAATCAACACAAAGCTGTTTCAGCGCAAATTTTAGGGGCATATACTTTTCTCACTACGAGGAGGTAGTTATGTTACGCGACCATTTAAAAATAAACGCCAGCGATACGCTGGAAAAAATCAGCAATATCCATTTGCAAAACCAGGGCCAAGAAGAGATCAGTGAGTTTGTGGTGAAAAACGCCGCCGGCCTGCAGATTGGCAAGGTCTCTGTCCACGATCGTTTCAGTACCCGTCGTTCTTATCCCACCAGCTACCGCATTACTCAGACCGATATGAGCGGCCGCGTAGTGGTGGACGCCATGCGGGACTGTCTGTAAGCGTAACCGCTCTCTGAAATAGACAATATTAATGTGATGATGGCAACCCTGTTTATTATTAAACGGGGTTTATCGCGTGGGAAAATTAATTAGCCTCGCGGTTTCACCGCCGAGAAAAAATAACGCCCCCGCATTGCGCGGGGGCGATAAATAAGCCCACTCAGTGTTTGATGATATACATCGTTTGGCTATAGGCCACGTCTTCCGGATTGGTGATCGGGTAGCCTTTTACCCACGGCTTGATCAGGCGGCCGTTGGTGTATTGGTATATCGGCGCGATCGGCGCCTGGTCGGCAATGATCTGTTCCATCTTGTTGTAATCGGCGGTCACCGCCGCCGGGTTGGTTTCCCGCCCCGCCTGCGCCAGCAGCTTGTCGTAGTCCGCGTTCTTGAACTTGGCGATATTGCCGCTGTGGGTGGAGGTGAGCAGCGACAGGAAGGTCGACGCCTCGTTATAGTCACCCACCCAGGAGGCGCGGATCACATCGAAATTGCCGGTATTGCGGCTGTCGATGTAGGTTTTCCACTCCTGGTTTTGCAACTTGACGTCAATCCCCAGCTTTTTCTTCCACATCGAGGCCACGGCGATGGCGATCTTCTGGTGGCTCTCCGAGGTGTTATACAGCAGCGTCAGCTTCAGCGGGTTGTTCGGGCCGTAACCGGCCGCCTGCAGCAATGCCTTGGCCTGCGCGTCCAGCTCCGCCTGCGGCTGCTGTTGCAGCAAACTCGCCTCGGGTTTGAACCCGGCGGTGACGTCCGGCGTGAAGTGATAAGCCGGTTTTTCACCGGTGCCCAACACTTTCTCCGCGATAATCTTGCGATCGATGGCGTAGGACAAGGCCTGACGCACCCGCACGTCGTTGGTCGGCGCACGCTGGGTGTTGAACGCGTAATAATAGGTGCCGAGCTGATCCGGAGTGTACACCTGCCCCGGAATGTCTTTCAGCAGCTTCTGATACATGTTTTTCGGGAAGGATTCGGTAATATCGATGTCACCCGCCAGGTAACGCTTGGTGGCGTTGGATTCCTGGTTGATCGGCACGAAGGTCACTTTGGTCAGCACGGTATGCGCATGATCCCAGTAATGGTCGTTAGGCGTCAGCACCAGCTTCTCGTTCACCACCCGCTCCTGCAGTTTGAACGCGCCGTTGCCCACCAGATTGCCGACCTTGGTCCAGTCGTTGCCGTATTTTTCCACCACCGCCTTGTTCACCGGGAACAGGCTGAAGTTGGCCGTCAGGCTGACGAAGTACGGCACCGGCTTGTCCAACTGCACCTTGAGTGTGTAGTCATCCGGCGCCGATACGCCCAAGCGATCGGCCGGCAGTTTGCCGCTGATGATCTGCTCGGCGTTCTGGATCCCCGCCAGCTGCGCGAACCAGGCGAAAGGCGACAGATTTTTCGGTTCTACCAGCCGCTGCCAGCTGTAGACGAAGTCTTTTGCCGTGACAGGGTCACCGTTTGACCAACGCGCGTCTTTACGCAGATGGAAAATATAAGTCTGGTTGTCGCTGGTCTGCCAACGGGTGGCGACGCCGGGGATCACCTTGCCGTTGGCGTCCTGATTGACCAGCCCTTCGAACAGATCGCGCGCCAGCTGAGCCTCCGGCAAGCCAACCGCTTTGATCGGATCGAGCGAGGCCGGTTCGTCTTTAATGTGACGCACGATTTCCTGTTTGTCCGCCAGCGCGGTGCCCGGGGGAACCTGCGCCGCCATGGCGCTGCTCATACAGGCGCCGATCGCCGCCGCGCAGAGCGCCAAACGAAAACCCCGTTGCATTTTTTTTCCCGTCATTATGATTTGCCCCCGTTAACCATCTGAATTTTTTATCATATAGCACAAGATCCATCCGGCCTAGAGCCCGCGGGCAAGAAGTTGCAAAAAGTGCGATTCAGGCGATAAAAAACCCGTGCGGCGCAGGGCGGCACGGGTGGGATTGCGGCAGCGACCGTCAGTCGTACAGGTGGATGCTGTTGATGCGATAGCTGAACTCTTCACCCTCTTCTTCATCGAACACGGTGAAGAAGCCTTTCTCAGCCAGCGGACGAGCCGAGATATCGGTTTTTTGCAGCTGACGCGCATCCGCGTCGTCGTAGCCGTAGTCGAGATAGAAGGCATCTTTCTGGTAATCGATATGCAGGGTGAACGGATAGTTCGATTCGTCCCCGCGCCCGTCGTCATTTTTCACCACGCCGAACCATTCCCCCTGACGGATCTGGTTTTCAGCGTCTACGCCGCACAGCAGCGTGATGGTGTCATTTTCATTTTCGCTATAGCTGGCGATGATTCTGGCTACTGGCATGTTAAATCCTCTTGCGGGTGATTGGCTTAACTCTGCCGTTAGTATAACAATAGCCTCAGGTCAGGTGCGGTTTAATTGGCGTTTTCGCCGCTACCGCATCACAGATCGCGCAAACGCCGCACAATTGCGATGGGAAAGAAGTCTTAAAGCGTAATACACTGAATAAAATGACAATGACTCTCGGCCTTTAACTCAGGGACAACACCATGACCGAACATCGACCGCGCAGTGAACGTGGCCAGTTGGCCGTCGCAGGAGAGAACTACGGCAGCTCGCTGCTGGGCGCGCCGCTGCTCTATTTCCCGGCGGCGGTCAGCGGCCCGGAAACCGGGCTGATCATCGCCGGCACCCACGGCGATGAGAGCGCCGCCATCGTAACCCTGTCCTGCGCGCTGCGCAGCATCGCCCCCGAACAGTTGCGCCACCACGTGGTGCTGGCGGTCAACCCCGACGGCTGTCAGCTGGGGCTGCGCGCCAATGCCAACGGCGTCGATCTGAACCGCAACTTCCCGGCCGCCAACTGGCGCTCCGGCGACACCGTCTATCGCTGGAACAGCGCGGCGCCGGTGCGCGACGTCAGGCTCTCCACCGGCGGGCGCCCCGGCTCCGAACCGGAAACCCAGGCGCTGTGTCATCTGATCCATCGCCTGAAGCCGCATTGGGTGGTGTCGTTCCATGAGCCGCTGGCCTGCATCGAAGATCCCGCCAGCTCGCGGCTCGGCGTTTGGCTGTCGCACAAGTTCGAACTCCCGCTGGTGACCAGCGTCGGCTATGAAACGCCCGGTTCGTTCGGCAGTTGGTGCGCGGATCTGTCGCTGCCGTGCATCACCGCCGAATTCCCGCCGATCTCCGCCGATGCCGCCAGTGAGCGTTACATCGACGCCATGACCGAACTGCTGACCTACCCGAATTAATCCCTACGGGGCGAGATCGACGATCGCCCCGCATTCGAACGCCAGACCCGGTTCGACGTCCCGCGCCAGCCAGGTCGGGCCGTCCAGATCGACGAAGCGCGCCGCCGGCGCCAGCGGCAAGGCGGCGGATATCGCCCGCGACGTGCACAACATGCAGCCGAGCATGATGGTGAATCCCTGTTCGCGCGCGGCCTGCGCCAGCGCCAGCGCCTCGGTCAAGCCGCCGGTTTTGTCCAGTTTGATGTTGACCATCTGATAGCGTTGCGCCAGCCGCGGCAGATCGGCGCGGGTGTGGCAGCTCTCATCGGCGCAGATCGGCAGCGGATGAATAAAGTGTTCCAATGCGGCGTCGTCACCGGCCGGCAGCGGCTGCTCCAGCATCGCCACGCCGAGATCGGCCAACAGCTGGCAGCGCGCCGCCAGCCCTTCCGCCTGCCAGGATTCATTGGCGTCGACAATCAGCGTCGCCTGCGGCACCGCGGCGCGGATCGCCACCAGCCGCTCGCTGATATAGTGATCGTCGAGTTTGATCTTCAGCAGCGTAGCGCCCTGCCGCTCCAGCTCACGCGCGGCGAAGGCCATCGCTTCCGGCGTACCGATGCTGACGGTCTGCGCCATGCGGATCTGCGCCGGCGCCGTCACGCCGCTGCGCTGCCACAGGGTCTGCCCGTGCAGACGACACTCCAGATCCCACAGCGCCGAGTCCAGCGCGTTGCGGGCCGCGCCCGCCGGCATCTGCGTCAGTAGCTGCTCGCGGGTGATGCCCTGCGCGATCGCCGGCGCCATCTCAGCCAGCTGCGCCATCACCGATTCCTCGCTCTCGCCATAGCGCGGATACGGCGTGCATTCGCCGACGCCGCGCATGCCCTGCTGTTCGATTTCGACCACCACCACCCGGGCTTCGGTGCGGCTGCCGCGCGCGATCACGAAGGCGGTGTGCAGCGGCCAGGCTTCCGGGTAAAAACGCATGTCTCTCATAACGGCTCCTGAGCGAAAACTGCGCATCCAGGCAGGCTGATGCGCCGGTGATGTTTTATAGAACAGCCTAATATATACAACTATTTAGCAAACTTTGATATCCAATCCGCCCCGCTTGTCATAAACTGGCGTCAGGGTGTGAACCTGATGTTAACAGCCGTCGCCGGCGCGCCGTTCCATCAGGTTCATACCCTTTGTATAAACACCTGTAAAAGGAATCTAGCAATGACTCAGACAGTACATTTTCAAGGCAATCCGGTCAGCGTAGCGGGCAAACTGCCACAGCAGGGCGAACAGGCCAAGGCCTTCTCGCTGGTTGCCAAAGACCTGTCAGACGTAGCGCTGAGCAGCTTCGCGGGTAAACGCAAAGTCCTGAACATCTTCCCAAGCATCGATACCGGCGTCTGCGCGACGTCGGTGCGTAAATTCAACCAATTGGCCAGCGGCCTGGATAACACCGTGGTGCTGTGCATCTCCGCCGATCTGCCGTTCGCCCAGTCTCGTTTCTGCGGCGCGGAAGGCCTGAGCAACGTGGTCACGCTGTCCACCCTGCGCGGCGCCGAGTTCAAACAGGCGTACGGCGTTGAAATCGCCGAAGGTCCATTGGCGGGCCTGACCGCGCGTGCGGTCGTGGTGCTGGATGGCCAGGACAACGTGCTGTACAGCGAGCTGGTGAACGAAATCACCACCGAGCCGGATTACGACGCGGCGCTGGCAGCGCTGAAATAATAAAGCCGGCGAACGCCGGCTTTAGATACACGGGAAGGCGCCGCAAGGCGCCTTTTTTATTCTTCGCCCTCAGCGCCGCCTTTGCGGCTGCTCAGGCCATACTCGCGCAGCTTGTTGGCGATGGCGGTATGGGAAACGCCCAACCGCTTCGCCAGCTTGCGGGTGCTGGGATAGGTGCGATACAGGCGCGTCAGCACCGAGCGCTCGAAACGCTTGCTGATGTCGTCCAGCGAACCGTCCAGCACCTCGTCGCCCAGCGACATCTCCACCTCGAACTCCGGCAACACGATATCCTGCGGCCGCAGTTCGTAGCCTTCGGTTTGCGTCAGCGCGCGGTAGATGGCGTTTTTCAGCTGGCGCACGTTGCCCGGCCAGCCGTATTTGCTGAGGAAACCGCCCAGATCGTTCGCCAGCTTGGGCCGCGCCACGCCCTGCTCATCGGCGAAGCGCGCCACGAACAGCTCGGTCAGCGGCATGATGTCCTGCGGACGTTCGCGCAGCGGCGGAATGGTGATGGTCAGCACGTTGAGGCGATAATAGAGGTCTTCGCGGAATTCGCCGCGCTGCACCAGCTCGGTCAGGTTCTTCTGGGTGGCGCAGATCACGCGCACGTCAACGTGCACCTCATGCTCTTCGCCGACCCGGCGGAACGTGCCGTCATTGAGAAAGCGCAACAGTTTGGTCTGCATGCGCGGCGACATTTCGCCAATCTCATCCAGCAGCACCGAACCGCCGTTGGCCTGCTCGAAGAAGCCCTTTTTACCTTCCAGCGCGTTAGGATAAGCGCCCGGCGCATGGCCGAACAGCTCGCTCTCCACCACGTCATCCGGCAGCGCGGCGCAGTTCAGCGCCAGGAACGGCTGTTTGCCGCGCGGGCTGCGCAGGTGGCAGGCGCGAGCCAGAATATCCTTGCCGGTGCCGGTATCGCCCACGATCAGCAGCGGCGCATCGAGCATCGCCAGTTTGCGCGCCTGCTCCAGCACGTGACGCATCTTGGCGCTCACCGCGACGATGTGATCGAATTCGGTATCGTCGTTCACCGACAGATTTTGCAGTTGGCGGCCCATGCGCGCGGTGGACTTCAACATCACCACCGCGCCGACCGCAGCCGGCTGTTGCTGTTCGTCCTCCAGATAGATAGGCGTAATGTCCATCAGGAAGTCCTGGCTGCGGATCACCACCCGTTCTGAGTGCGGCGCCGTATGCTCACTCTCCAGCCAGCGGCTGAAGTTATAGCCGCCGATCAGCGCCCCGGCGGTCTGGTTGCGGATCTTGTCTTCGTTCAGGCTGAACAACGCCAGCGCCGCCGGATTGGCCAGCTCGACCTTGCCCTTCATGTCGATAGAGAACACCGGCTCCGGCATCGACTCCAGCAGCGCACGCAGCGCGCGATGCTCGCGTTCGGAAGGCATAAAGCTGACGGTGCGCACGTCGGTCACGCCGGCGATGCGGCGGATCTCCGCCATCAGCGCGCGGAAAGTATCGAAGTCCAGCTGGGAGAAATTGAGGTAAATGCGGCCGATGGGATCGATCTCGATGCCACGTAAGTCAATGCTGCGCGATACCAAAAGATCGAGTAATTCTCGAGTGAGACCGAGGCGGTCTTCGCAAAATACTTCCAAACGCATCAGTGTTGGCCTTATCTCTGCAGGTGCGGGGATCGTTAGCGATGATGATACTCCCTCGCACCGGGCGGTAGAAGCGATCTGTCAGCAAAAGTTGACAGAACTCTGATTTATTGCCGTGGTTGCTGATTTTAAACGCAAGCGAATAACAGCATCGGCGTCATTTTAGCCCACAAACAGAGAGTTATCACAAACAGAATTAATTTCGCAGATATTTATCACGCAAGCATAGGGGGATCGACTATCGTCAAGTCTCGATTACGTCCGGCGTTGGCGCCGGTGAAATAACGGCGCTGCCAGGAGCGCCGTCGCGGGGTTATTTGGCCTTGCCGTCGCTCTTTTTCAGCGTGTCTTTCAACTGGCCGATCAGCTGGCTGCGGAAATCGCCAAGCTTCGGTTTCTCCCCTTCCAGCCACGGCAGCGGGCGACACAGTTCCATCGCCTTGATGCCCAGCCGCGCGGTCAACAACCCGGCGCCGATGCCCTGCGCCGCGCGCGCCGACAGCCGCGCCGCCAGATCCTGCGACATCCAATCCATGCCCACTTCGCGCACCAGTTCGGAGGCGCCGGCGAAGGCGATGTTGAGCAGCACCAGCCGGAACAAACGAATGCGGCTGAAGTAGCCCAGTTCAATGCCGTACAGCGCGGCGATGCGGTTAATCAAACGGATGTTGCGCCAGGCGATAAACGCCATATCCACCAGCGCCAACGGGCTGACGGCAATCATCAGCGTCGATTCGGCGGCGGAGCGGCTGATTTCGCGCCGCGCCTGATTGTCGAGCACCGGCTGCACCAGTTTGGCGTACAGCTCCACCACTTCACGATCATTTTGGGTTTCATGCAGCGAGGCCTGCCAACGCTGCAGCGCCGGATGCCCCTGATCCAGCCCGGCCTGGCGCGCCAGCTTCTCGCAGAATTCGCGCCCTTGCCCCAGTCCGTGGCTGTGCAACAGTTCGCGCGCCACGTCGCGCTCTTCCGCGCGCTGGCGCAGCCGATACAAACGCCGCCACTCGGTGACCACCGAACCGACGCCGGCAAACACGATCAGGCCGCCGGCCACCCCGCCGCCCATAGCGATCCAGTCCTGCTGCACCCAGGCGGTATGCACCCACTGCACGCCCTGCGCCACCACGCTGACGCCGAACAGCGCCAGCCCGGCGGTGACCATTTTGCGCCACAGGCTGCGTTTTGGCTTCAGCGCAGCGTTGATGATGCCCTCGGCGCGCCCTTCTTCCTCCTCCTGCTGCAGCTCCGGCGCCGCCGGAAAGAAGCTCTCCGCCTGCTCGGCGTCGAAAGCGACGCCGGCGCGCAACGTCGGTTCCTGCGGCGGCTGCAACGGCTCGTCAAAATCGATACGCGGTTTGATCGGCTCGCTCATCGCAATTTGTCTCCCAGTAAAAATTCCATCACCGCATCCAGACGGATATGCGGCAACGGGCTGTCCACGCTCATGGCGCGCGGGCGAAACTCATCGAAGTGGAATCCCTGGCTCTGCCAGAACGCCGGCCCCGGCAAACGGGCCGGCACTTCGCCGGGGAACACCGTCAGCGGCGCGCCGTCGCTGAGGCGATTGCCCTTCAGCGCCGGAATACGCTGCCCCTGATGATCGACAATGCCGCTCTCGGTCGCCTGCACCGAGGCCAGGCCAACGCAATCCATGCTGATGCCTTCGAACGCCGCGTTCTGCCACGCCTCTTGCACCAGCTGCTGCAGCAACGACACCAGATTGGCGTGCTGATCGGCGGTGATGTGATCCGCCTTGGTGGCAGCGAACATCAGTTTGTCGATGGTCGGCGAAAACAAGCGGCGAAACAGCGTGCGCTTGCCGTAATGGAAGCTCTGCATCAGTTGGGTCAGCGCCAGGCGCATGTCGTTGAACGCCTGCGGGCCGCTGTTGAGCGGCTGCAGGCAGTCGACCAGCACGATTTGCCGATCGAAACGGACGAAATGCTCTTTATAGAAGTTTTTGACGATCGACTGGCAGTAATAATTGAAGCGAGCGCGCAGCATGCCGATATTGGTGTGTTTGTCGGCCTGCGCCAGTTTCGATTCGCCCACCGCGGCAACATCGGGCCACGGGAAAAACTGCAGCGCCGGCGCGCCGGCCATGTCGCCCGGCAGCACGAAACGGCCCGGCTGAATGAAGTGCAGACCTTCGCTTTTGCAGCGCAACAGATAATCGGTGTAGGCCTGGGCGATCGCCGCCAGGCGATTTTCGTCGGCCGGGGCCAGCGGATCGCAGGTTTTACACAGCTCAAGCCAGGGCTTGGCCCATTCGGCGCGTTCACCCTGCAGCAGCCCGGTCATCTGCCGCGACCAGGCCAGGTAATCCTGCTCGAGCATCGGCAGATCCAGCAACCATTCGCCCGGATAATCGACGATCTCCAGGTACAGCGTCGAGGTGTCTTTGAAGTGGCGCAGCAGCGAGTCGTTGGAGCGGTAACGCAGCGCCAGACGAATTTCGCTGACGCCGCGCGTCGGCGTCGGCCAGGACGGCGGCGCGCCGTACAGCTGCGCCAGCCCTTCGTCGTAGGTGAAACGTTGGATGCCGAGATCGCGCTGCGGGATGCGCTTGACGCCCAGCAGGCGTTCTTCGCGCACAGGTGAAAACAGTGGCATGCGCGCGCCGCTGTGCACATGCAGCAGTTGATTGACGAAGGCGGTAATAAAGGCGGTTTTGCCGCTGCGGCTCAGGCCG
This sequence comes from Serratia sp. X3, assembly GCF_014982455.1. Lineage (NCBI taxonomy): Bacteria > Pseudomonadati > Pseudomonadota > Gammaproteobacteria > Enterobacterales > Yersiniaceae > Serratia > Serratia sp. X3. The sequence goes on along the minus strand of NZ_JADCNB010000001.1, from coordinate 1,059,382 downwards.
GTCACCGCCAGGCGCAGATGGCGATCCATTCCGCGGTTGACCAGCGAGGTTAACTCATTTTGCAGTCGTTTCATTGCTCTCCTTGACGTAACGCCCGAATGCCTTGTTCAGGCCTTTACGGAACAGCGGTTCCAGCACCAGCGCCAGCACGAAGCGCACCGGTTTGCGGCCGACGGTCTTCAACAGCCAGCCGGCGGCGCCCGCCGGGCCATAGTTCAATAACGCTATGATGATGACTTTAGCCAATGTCTTCAACATTGCCGCCGCTCCTCGTTTAAATCCACCCGTTCTGGCGGTGTTCGCGACATCGATTTTATTCATGACAATGCCCTCCGGCACAAGACGATTAAGGTTATATTCAACGGGATGACGGCGGCGAAGATACCCGGCCTGCACAGGCCGGATATCGCAAGAAGAGTTACAGCTTGCGGAAGCGGCTCTGAACGCCGAAGGTGTCGGACGTTACGTAACGCTCGACCTGACGCAGCTGCTGTTCACCGCTGCCCAGCTCATATTCCAGCTGATCGAGCAACTGGCGCGGCGTCTTCTGATGCTCGCCCTCGAAACGGCTGGCCGGCGCTTCGTCCAACACGAACACCAGCGCGATATAGGCCACCAGCGTGAAGAAGAACAGCCCAAAGAACAGCGACAGCACCACCATCACGCGGATCAGGCGCACCGGCACGTCGAAATAGTGGGCCAAACCGGCGCAGACGCCTTTTACCATGCCTTCTTCGGGTACGCGATAAAGCTTTTTACTGCCCAGCGTCATGCTCATCAGGACTGTCTCCAGTTCGGGTGTTCCGCATCGAGGATCTCTTCCAGCGCCTGAATGCGTTCACGCATGCGTTTGGCGTCTTCCGCCAGCTGCGCCAGGCGCTGCATTTCTTGCTGACTCAGCTGGATGCCGGTCTGTTGCCGATTGCTGTAATGCAGCCAAAGCCAAATCGGCGCGACAAACAGCACGAAAATTGTCAGCGGAATGGCAAGTAATAAAGCACTCATTGTTATTCCTTCTTATCGGATCCTGGATAGGCGGCCACCTCCGGCGTGTGGCCGCGGTTCGCCTTACTCGGAGCGGTTCATCTTGGCTTTCAGCGCCGCCAGTTGCTCACTGATGGCGTCGTCGGCTTTCAGCTCGGCAAACTCCTGGTCCAGCGACTTCTTTTTACCGATGCTGATGCTTTCCGCTTCGGCTTCCATATGGTCGATGCGACGTTCGAACTGTTCGAAACGCGCCATCGCCTCATCCAGCTTGCCGCTGTCGAGCTGACGGCGCACCTCGCGCGAGGAAGATGCGGCCTGATGACGCAGCGCCAGGGCCTGCTGCCGCGCGCGGGTTTCGGTCAGCTTGTTTTCCAGCTCACCGATTTCGCTCTTCATGCGCGCCAGCGTTTCTTCTACGGTCGCCACTTCCTGCGTCAGCGTGGCGATCAGGTCGGCAACCTTTTGTTTTTCGATCAGCGCCGCGCGGGCCAAGTCTTCTTTATCTTTGCGCAGTGCCAGCTCGGCTTTTTCCTGCCAGTCGCTTACCTGGCTTTCACCCTGCTCGATGCGACGCAGCAACTGCTTTTTCTCCGCCAGCGCGCGCGCCGACGTAGAACGGACTTCAACCAGCGTGTCCTCCATCTCTTGGATCATCAACCGCACCAGCTTCTGCGGATCTTCCGCCTTGTCCAGCAGGGTGTTGATGTTGGCGTTCACGATGTCGGCAAAACGAGAAAAAATACCCATAATTCACTTCCTCTTGGTTCTGATGGCGTCTGAAGCGCCGCGTTAAGTCGTACAGCTTGCCCAAAGAGATAATCAAAACCCGTGCCAACTTTTATCCAATTGAAAAACAACAACTCTTTATTTTTGACTCTCTGCGCGCTTGCTGTAGAGTGATTATTTTCACCAAACATTGGCGAATTTCATCATGAACGAACAGCCAGAGAATTTGTTGGGCGAAGCAAACGCCTTTGTCGAAGTATTGGAGCAAGTCTCCCAGGTGGCAAAGCTAAACAAACCGGTGCTGGTGATCGGCGAGCGCGGCACCGGCAAAGAGCTGATCGCCCATCGTCTGCACTACCTCTCCAACCGTTGGCAAGGGCCGTTCATCTCGCTCAACTGTGCGGCGCTGAATGAAAACCTGCTGGACTCCGAGCTGTTCGGCCACGAGGCTGGCGCCTTTACCGGTGCGCAGAAACGTCATCTGGGCCGCTTCGAGCGCGCCGACGGCGGCACGCTGTTCCTCGATGAGCTGGCGACCGCGCCAATGCTGGTGCAGGAGAAATTGCTGCGGGTGATCGAATACGGCCAACTGGAACGCGTGGGCGGCAGCCAGCCGCTGCGGGTAGATGTGCGCCTGGTGTGCGCCACCAACGACGATCTGCCGGCGCTGGCGGCGGCGGGCAAGTTCCGCGCCGATCTGCTGGATCGGCTGGCGTTCGACGTGGTGCAGCTGCCGCCGCTGCGCCAACGCCGGCCCGACATCATGCTGCTGGCCGAGCACTTCGCCATTCAAATGTGCCGTGAGCTGGCGCTGCCGCTGTTTCCCGGCTTTACCGAACACGCCAGGCAGACGTTGCTCAACTACGGCTGGCCGGGCAACGTGCGCGAACTGAAAAACGTGGTGGAACGTTCGGTCTATCGTCACGGCGACAGCGACAACCCGCTGGATGAGATCGTCATCAACCCGTTTGCGCCACGCGAGGCCACGCCGCTTACGCCTGCCCCTGAAGGCGCCGGCGCGTTGCCGGCGCTGCCGCTCGAGCTGAAAAACTGGCAGTTGGAGCAAGAGAAGGCGCTGATCGAAGCAGCGCTGCAGCAAGGCCGGTTCAACCAGCGCAAGGCGGCGCAGCTGCTGGGGCTCACCTACCATCAGCTACGCGGTATGCTGAAAAAGCATGCGCTGCTGCAAAACGGCGAGCAAGACGAGGAATAACAGACAAAAAAAAAGCCAGCACCCGAGCTGGCTTAAAAAACACTGGAAGCAATGTGAGCAATGTCGTGCCTTCCACATCAGAGCCGCAAACTGTGGCCTTCCGTGAACTGCCAGGCGATGATAATAGTTATCAGTATCGTCTGTAAAGCACTTTGTTGAGAATTTTTCTCATTACCACACGAAGATTGCGCAATTACCACTCAGGGAACGGGTCTGCCATCTCCAGCCAATAGTCCACGCCGGCGGCCATTTCGTCGTCGCTCAGCAGGCAGTCGTCCAGCAGACGCACGATCGCCGCCTGTTGCAAGTGCTGGCCGATAAACACCAGCTCCTGGCGCATGTCGCCGAACGGCTCCATCCATTTCTCCTGTATATGCGCCCGCGTTTGCGGATCTTGCGGCCAATTGTCTTGCGGGATCGCGCGCCAAAAGGTGCCCGCCAGGCCGTAATGGGCGATGCCGCCGGCCTGGCTCCACTGCCCGGCCTGCCGCGGCCGCGTCGCCAGCCAGAAGAAGCCTTTCGAACGCAACAGCTTGCCGCCGCCCCAGTCGCCGTTGATCACGCGGTAGAACTTGTCCGGCGCAAACGGCCGCCGCGCCTGATAGACAAAGCTGCTGATGCCGTAGCTTTCCGTTTCCGGCACGTGTTCGCCGCGCAGCTCTTTCAACCAGCCGGGCGCCTGCTGGGCCTTTTCGAAACTGAAACTGCCGGTATTCAGCACCGCCTCCAGCGGCAGTTTGCCCGGCGCGATCGGCACAATGCGGGCGTCGGGATTCAGGCTGGCCAGCAGCGCCATCACTTCGCCCTGTTGCGTTGGCGTCAACAGATCGGTCTTGCTGACCAGGATCACGTCGCAGAATTCAATTTGCTCAATCAACAGGTCCGCCACGCTGCGCAGATCGTCCTCGCCCAGGCTTTGGCCGGCCTCCTGCAGGCTTTGCGCCTGTTGATACTGCTGGATAAAATTCACCCCGTCGACCACCGTCACCAGGGTATCCAGCCGGGCGAACTGCGACAGGCTTTCCCCTTGTTCATCCTCAAAGGTAAAGGTTTCCGCCACCGGCAGCGGTTCGGAGATGCCGCTCGATTCGATCAACAGATAATCGAAGCGCCCGTCCTGCGCCAGCTCGCGCACCGACACCAGCAGGTCTTCGCGCAGCGTGCAGCAGATGCAGCCGTTGCTCATCTCCACCAGCTTCTCCTGCTGGCGATCGAGGCGCACTTCATTCTCCACCAGCGCGGCGTCGATATTCACCTCGCTCATGTCGTTGACGATCACCGCCACGCGCATGCCCTGCCGGTTGTTCAGAATATGGTTCAGCACCGTGGTCTTGCCGGCGCCGAGAAAGCCGGAAAGCACGGTCACGGGAAGTTGTTTCATGGGGACCTCATTAAAATTCATTGCGTAATGCCTGGTAACCGCGCACCAGTTCGACGTTGGTGGCGGCCACTTCTTCCGAAAACTGCAGCGCGCCGCGATCGACCTGGCGATAGCGCGACAAATCGCTGTCCGGCCCCACGCGTTCGGTCGACGGGATATAGCGGTTTTCCGGCAGCGTTACGCCGTCCACGACCGCGTTGTATCGCACCACGCAGCCGGACTGAACGTGGCAGTTGAACAGCACGCTGTTGAACCCGATAAACACCCGATCGTCGATGCGGCACGGGCCGTGCACAATGGCGCGGTGGGCGATCGAGCTGTAACGGCCAATTGTCACCGCCGCCCCGCTCTTGGAATGGATCACCACGCCGTCCTGAATATTGGAGTGCGAGCCGATGACGATCGGCTCCATGTCGCCGACGGCGTTCAACTCGTCGGCGCGAATTACCGCATAAGGGCCGACGTAAACGAAATCTTCAACGATCACCCGGCCGCAAATAATGGCGGTGGGATCGATGTAGGCCAGCGGCGAGACCTGCGGCAGATGGCCGCTGGGATTTTTACGCAGCATGGTGTTCTCCCCGCCAGCTCAGCTCCGCCACCGCATTGTGGGCATGCAGGCTCTCCTGATGCTCGACGCGCAGCGAAAAAGCGCGGTAGTCGCACTGGCTGCGCAGCATGCGATACAGACGGCGCGCCGCGTCCTCGCAAAACATCAGGTTCTGACCGTTGGCCAATGCGAAGGCCTGTTCGTCGCTGCGTTTCACCAGCGTTTGCACCGGCGTGCCCAGCGCGTGTTCGATGCGGTCAATCAGTTTCACCGGCTCAAACGCCCGTTCATTCCCGGGCGTCACGGTGATCCAGGCCCAGCTGCGCTGGCTGTGGGGGGTGGCCGGCATCCCTTGCTCCAGCAGCCATTCGCTCACCTGCCGTTGGCTCACCCGCTCCTCCGCCTGTTCAAAATCAAACTGAAACTGTTGCTGCGCCAGCTGACGGCTGAGCGCCGCCGAACTCGGGCAGGTGGAGGAATAAGGCACGCCGACGGTCAGCGCCAGCGTCAGCGTATCCGTCAGGGTGGCCTCGATGCGCAGCGGATAGGCTTTCCAGCCGCGCTGCGGCGACAGCAGCGCCGGGCGTGACAGCAACAGCTCGCCGCCGATCGACAAGCTGGCGCGATCGCTGTGTTCCGGCTGCGAAGCCAAAAAGGCCTGCAACGTTCGGCCGATGCGCTGCGGCGTCAGCTCGCCCTGCGTCAACTCGTCCAGCGCCAGATACAGCCGCGACATGTGAATGCCGCGCTCGCCCGCCGCTTCGGCGCGCAGGTTGATACCGGCGTCGACCTTCGCCATCAATGGCTTGCCGGCCAGCTCCAGCGGCAGCGCGATCCCTTGCATCCCGACCCAATCGAGCCCGACATCACTCATTTCGCCGCGCCATGCCTGAGCATCCGGCAGCGAACGGCGTGGTGGAAGTGCAACTTCGTTCATACATCCCCTTGCGTTATTGTGACTTTGCCGGGGAACGGTAACATGATTTTGTTATATTATAACATAACATGAAAAACTTTTTTCTTGCCGCTGAACGGGCTGAGCAATCAAGTCGCAGAAAACTCAGCGATTTTGCTCAATGGATTGGGCTGCTGGTCAGAGTGCGATACACTAACGCTATTGCTGATTAACCCATGAGCCTCTATGCGTGGTTTACCCTTTTGGATACTGTCGTTGTGCCTGACGGGCTCTGCCCTGGCCGCGACAACACCGCCCGCGCCCAGCGCGGCGCCGCTGCCGGACATTCGCCAGAGCGGCTTTGTTTATTGCGTCAGCGGCATACTGAATACTTTCAACCCGCAAATGGCCAGCAGCGGCCTGACGGTGGATACCCTGGCCGCCCAGCTGTACGATCGCCTGCTGGACGTCGACCCCTACACCTATCGCCTGATCCCCGAGCTGGCGCAGAGCTGGGAGGTGCTGGACAACGGCGCCACCTACCGCTTCCATCTGCGCAAGGACGTGCCGTTTCAGACCACCGCCTGGTTCACGCCCACCCGCAAGATGAACGCCGACGACGTGGTATTCAGTTTCGCCCGCGTATTCGATCAGAAACACCCGTATCACGACGTGAACGGCGGCGAATACCCCTATTTCGACAGCCTGCAGTTCGGCGATTCGGTGCAGAGCGTGAGAAAGCTCGACGACTATAAGGTGGAGATTCGCCTGCAGTCGCCGGACGCCTCGTTCCTGTGGCACCTGGCGACCCACTACGCGCCGGTGCTGTCCGCCGAGTACGCCGATCTGCTGACGCGTGAGGGCCATCAGGAGCTGATCGACCGCGAGCCGGTCGGCAGCGGCCCGTTCCTGCTCAACGAATACCGCTCGGGGCAATATATTCGCCTGGCGCGCAACGCCGCCTACTGGAAAGGGCTGCCGCGCATGCCGCAGGTGGTGATCGATCTGGGCGCCGGCGGCACCGGCCGCCTCTCCAAACTGCTGACCGGCGAATGCGACGTGCTGGCTTATCCGGCGGCCAGCCAGCTGTCTATCCTGCGCGACGATCCACGCCTGCGCCTGACGCTGCGTCCGGGGATGAACATCGCCTATCTGGCGTTCAACACCCGCAAACCGCCGCTCGACAACCTCAATGTGCGCCAGGCGATCTCGCTGGCGATCAACAACCAGCGGTTGATGCAGTCGATCTATTACGGCACGGCGGAAACCGCCGCCTCGATCTTGCCGCGCGCCTCCTGGGCCTATGACAACGACGCGCACGTCACCGAGTACGATCCGGCCAAATCTCGCGAGATGCTGCGGCAGGCCGGCGTCGGCCAGTTGAACCTGAAGCTGTGGGTGCCGACCGCCTCGCAGTCTTACAACCCGAGCCCGCTGAAAACCGCCGAGCTGATCCAGGCCGACCTCGGCCAGGTAGGCATCAACGTCACCATCGTGCCGGTGGAGGGCCGCTTCCAGGAAGCGCGCCTGATGGAGATGAACCACGATCTGACCCTGACCGGCTGGGCCACCGACAGCAACGATCCGGACAGCTTCTTCCGGCCGCTGCTGAGCTGCGCGGCAATCCGTTCGCAAACCAACTATGCTCACTGGTGTGACCCGAGCTTCGACGAAGTGCTGCAGAACGCGCTGCTGTCGCAGCAGCTGTCTCAGCGCATCGACAACTACCGCAAGGCGCAGAAAATCCTCGAGCAGCAGTTGCCGGTGCTGCCGCTGGCGTCTTCCCTGCGCCTGCAGGCCTATCGTTACGACATCAAGGGATTGGTGCTGAGCCCATTCGGCAACGCTTCGTTCGCCGGGGTGTACCGTGAATCCGCGCCGGAGGTGAAAAAGTGATTATCTTTACCCTGCGCCGCATTCTGCTGCTGCTGATCACGCTGTTCTTCCTGACGCTGGTCAGCTTCAGCCTGAGCTATTTCACGCCGCGCGCGCCGCTGAACGGCGCCGCCCTGCTGGACGCCTATCAGTTCTACTTCGTCAGCCTGCTGCACTGGGACTTCGGCGTCTCCAGCATCAACGGCCAGGCGATCAGCGAACAGCTGCGCGAAGTGTTCCCGGCCACCATGGAACTGTGCCTGCTGGCCTTCGCCCTGGCGCTGTTTATCGGCATTCCGCTGGGCATCATCGCCGGCGTGCTGCGCGGCAAGTGGCAGGACACCGCCATCAGCACCTTCGCGCTGCTGGGCTTTTCGATGCCGGTGTTCTGGCTGGCGCTGCTGCTGATGCTGTTCTTCTCGCTGCATCTCGGCTGGCTGCCGGTTTCCGGCCGTTTCGATCTGCTGTATCAGGTGAAACCCATCACCGGTTTCGCGCTGATCGACGCCTGGCTGTCGGACTCGCCGTATCGCGCCGAGATGATCGGCAGCGCCCTGCGCCACATGATCCTGCCGATCGCCGCGCTGGCGGTGGCGCCCACCACCGAAGTGGTGCGGCTGATGCGCATCAGTACCGATGACGTGCTGAGCCAAAACTACATCAAGGCCGCCGCCACCCGCGGCCTGTCGCGCTTTACCATTATTCGTCGCCACGTGTTGCACAACGCGCTGCCGCCGATCGTGCCCAAACTCGGGCTGCAGTTCTCCACCATGCTCACGCTGGCAATGATCACCGAAGTGGTGTTCAGCTGGCCGGGTCTCGGCCGCTGGCTGATCAACGCCATTCGCCAACAGGACTATGCGGCGATCTCCGCCGGCGTGATGGTGGTCGGCACGCTGGTGATCACCATTAACGTGCTGGCCGACATTCTGGGTGCGGCAACCAACCCGCTGAAACATAAGGAATGGTATGCCCTTCGATAACGTATACCGCGAGAAAAAGATGCCGAGCCCGCTGCGCTACACCTGGCGGATTTTCTACGGCGACGCGCTGGCGATGATCGGTTTTTACGGCGTGATCGCCCTGCTGCTGCTGTCGCTGTTCGGCAGCCTGCTGGCGCCCTACGCGCTGGATCAGCAGTTCCTCGGCTATCAACTGCTGCCGCCGTCCTGGTCGCGCTACGGCAACGTGTCGTTCTTCCTAGGCACCGACGATCTCGGGCGCGACATCCTCAGCCGCCTGTTAACCGGCACCGCCGCCACCTTCGGTTCCGCGCTGGCGGTGACGCTGGCCGCGGCGTTCTGCGGGGTGATCCTCGGCGTGTTCGCTGGCGTCACCCACGGGCTGCGCTCGGCGGTGCTCAACCACATCCTCGATACCCTGCTGTCGATTCCGTCGCTGCTGCTGGCGATCGTGGTGGTGGCGTTTATCGGCCCCAAACTTGAACACGCCATGCTGGCGGTGTGGCTCGCCTTGTTGCCGCGCATGGTGCGCACCATCTACAGCGCGGTGCACGACGAACTGGAGAAAGAGTACGTGGTGGCGGCCCGGCTTGACGGCGCCTCCACGCTGCAGATCCTGTGGTACGCGGTCATGCCGAACATCGCGGCGGTGCTGGTGACCGAGTTCACCCGCGCGCTGTCGATGGCCATTTTGGATATCGCCGCACTCGGCTTCCTCGATCTCGGCGCGCAGTTGCCTTCGCCGGAATGGGGAGCGATGCTCGGCGATTCGCTTGAGCTGGTGTACGTCGCGCCCTGGACGGTGATGCTGCCCGGCGCGGCCATTCTCGTCAGCGTGCTGCTGGTTAACCTGTTAGGCGACGGTATGCGCCGCGCAATCAATGCCGGGGTGGAATAATGCCGTTACTCGATATCCGCAATTTGACGATTGAATTTATGACCGCCGAAGGGCCGGTCAAGGCGGTCGATCGCGTCAGCATGACGCTGACCGAGGGCGAGGTGCGCGGACTGGTGGGCGAATCGGGCTCCGGCAAGAGCCTGATCGCCAAGGCCATCTGCGGCGTAACCAAAGATAACTGGCGCGTCACCGCCGATCGCTTTCGTTTCGACGACATCGATCTGCTGCAGCTGAGCCCGCGCGAGCGGCGCAGGCTGGTGGGCCACAACGTCTCAATGATCTTCCAGGAGCCGCAGTCCTGTCTCGACCCTTCCGAAAGCATCGGCCGCCAGCTGGCGCAGGCCATCCCGGGCTGGACCTACAAGGGCCACTGGTGGCAGCGCTTCAACTGGCGCAAACGCCGCGCCATCGAATTGCTGCACCGCGTCGGCATCAAGGATCATGACGACATCATGGGCAGCTTCCCGTACGAGCTGACGGAAGGCGAGTGCCAGAAAGTGATGATCGCCATCGCGCTGGCCAACCAACCGCGCCTGCTGATCGCCGATGAGCCGACCAACGCCATGGAACCGACCACGCAGGCGCAGATTTTCCGTCTGTTGGCGCGCCTCAACCAGAACAACAACACCACCATTCTGCTGATCAGCCACGACCTGCAGATGATGAGCAAGTGGGCCGATCGGGTGAACGTGCTGTACTGCGGGCAAACGGTGGAGAGCGCCCAGTGCGAAGAGTTGCTGGCGGCGCCGCACCACCCGTACACCCAGGCGCTGATCCGCGCCATGCCAGACTTCGGCCGCTCGCTGCCGCACAAAAGCCGGTTGAATACGCTGCCGGGCGCCATTCCTTCGCTGGAACACCTGCCGATCGGCTGCCGTCTGGGGCCGCGTTGCCCTTACGCGCAGAAGAAGTGCATCGAAACGCCGCGCCTGCGCCCGGTCAAGAACCACTTCTTCGCCTGCCACTTCCCGCTGAACATGGAGGAGCAATAACATGGAAACGCTGTTGGAAGTGCGCAACCTGAGCAAAACCTACCGCTACCGCACCGGGCTGTTCCGCCGCCAGCACGTCGAGGCGGTGAAATCGGTCAGCTTTACCCTGCGCGAAGGCCAGACGCTGGCGGTGATCGGCGAGAACGGCTCCGGCAAATCCACGCTGGCGAAGATGCTCTCCGGCATGGTGGAACCCACCGCCGGCGAGCTGCTGATCGACGATCATCCGCTGGCATTCGGCGATTATCGTTACCGCAGCCAGCGCATTCGCATGATTTTTCAGGATCCGAGCACCTCGCTCAACCCGCGCCAGCGCATCGGCCAGCTGCTGGATGCGCCGCTGCGGCTGAACACCGATCTTGAGCCCGCCGAACGCGAACAGCGCATCAACCAAACGCTGCGCCAGGTCGGCATGCTGCCGGATCACGCCTATTACTATCCGCACATGCTGGCCTCCGGGCAAAAACAGCGCGTCGCGCTGGCCCGTGCGCTGATCCTGCAACCGAAAGTGATCGTCGCCGATGAGGCGCTGGCGTCGCTGGACATGTCGATGCGCTCGCAAATCATCAATCTGATGCTGGAACTGCAGGAAAAACACGGCATTTCCTATATCTACGTCACCCAGCACCTCGGCATGATGAAACATATCAGCGACCAGGTGCTGGTGATGCACGAAGGGGAAATCGTCGAACGCGGCAGCACCGCCGAGGTGTTGGCGGCGCCGCTGCACGAATTGACCAAACGCCTTATCGCCAGCCACTTCGGCGAAGCGCTGACCGCCGATGCCTGGCGGCGCGACGGCGGCCGCTTCTGAGTCACGCCTTCACCTCCAAACCCGCTGCGGCGGGTTTTTTATCGCCTTGCGCGCCTGCCGCTTAGCAAGAAAGCGCACATGCAAATTACATTCTTGTTATATATCCTTATATTTTATTCCTTTCAGTTATTGATTAGTCCGTAACATTATTTTATCTCGCCAGGGCGATCGGTGAGGATATCCCCTACGTTGCACTTCTCATACGACAGGATATCGCACTGATGAACAGCATTCGCCATCGCCGCCTTACGCAGTTTCTGCTCACGCTGGCAGCCGGTTTTTCTGTTTACGGCCACGCCCTCTGCTGTGATGAGCTGCGCTAAAACCGCCTTTCGCCCCGCCTGCGGGCATGTTGCCTCTTTGTCCAGCCGACGCTGCCGCGCGCAGCGGCGGCTGTTGATCATGATTAAGGATTGACCCTATGGAACGACTCCGTCGACAACATAATGCCCAGTGGTATCACGAAACCCAAAGCAGCGTGCGGGGCGATGCGCCGCTGGAACCCCAGGCGGCCACCCTTCGCGATCGCTTTCTGCTGGGGCTGGGCGCCTTCGCCGATGAAGCCTTAAACAATGCGCTCAGCGCTCGCGCCGGCGTGTTCAGCGCCTCGTTGGCCGGTTACCACGCGCTGTTTCCCGACCAGGTGCCGCTGTCACGATACGTGACATTGTCACCCTACGATCGCCTCAGCACCGCGTTGACCGTCGCTCAGGTGACGGGCGTGCAATCGCTTTGTAGCCACTACGCCGCCCGCCTCGCCCCGCTGCACAGCCCGGACGCCTCCCGGGAAAGCAATATCCGCCTTGCTCAGATCACCCAATATGCCCGCCAGCTTGCCAGCCAGCCCACGCTGATTTGCCGCAAGGCGCTGCAACAGCTCGCCGAAGTCGGGCTGAGCCCGGCGGATATTGTCACCTTTTCGCAGGTGATCGGTTTTGTCAGCTATCAGGCGCGCGTGGTCGCCGGCGTCGCGGCATTGGCCGGCCGGCCGGCGGTGGTGGTGCCCGGCTTTCCTAACGTCGAAGACGCCGATGGCATCGCTTTCAGCGCCGACGAACTGAATTGGTCCGCCCGCCTGCCGCCGATCGACGCGGAAACCGCCGCCGCCGAACAGCTTGATGTGTTGGATCAAAGTCACCCGCAGGCGCGCGCCGAATCTTATTATTTGCTGTTGGCCCACGACGCCGCCACCCTGCGCGAGCGCAACGGGGTGTTCAACGGCATCAATGCCGAAGGATATGGGTTATCGAGTCGCCTCAAGGCGTTGGCGACGCTGACGGTCTCGCGCATCAACGGCAGCCGTTACTGCGCGGCCACCGTCGCGCAAGAATTGCAGGATGAGGGATTGGTTCAGGCGCTGTTCGCCGGGCTGCCTCAGGGGCTGGCGTATACCGAAGATTCGGTAAAACTCGCGGTGATGCGCACCGCCGCCGAGCTGACTCGCGCACCTGAGAAGTTCACCCCGCAGAGCGTGCAGCCGCTGTTCAACAGCGGCCTGGATCAGGCGCAGGCGCTGGAGGTGCTCCTCACCGTCGCGCTCTACGCCTGGGAAAACCGCCTGCGCCAAACGCTGGGCGATGCGGAATCTTTCAGCGCTACCGACTGAATACCACTACGCGGCTAATTACTGGCAGCAATACATTCTTCCTTCAGATATTTTGCCGCCGCAGCCACTCGCTGGCGGCGTCGAAGAATTTTTGCGCCAACGGCGTGGCGCGCTCCGACATATCGACCACCACCGCCGCATGACGCGGCATGGCGGCGATGGCCACCGGACGCCGCTGCAATGCCGGCATCAGCGGCGATTGCAGTTGGCCGCGCGGGAACAACCCGCAGCCCAACCCGACGAAAATCCCCTCCAGCAGTTGGAAGATAGAGGTAGTTTCCAGCCGCGGGTGCAGCGTCAATCCAGCGTCGCGGAAATGCTGATCGAGATAGCGGCGGAAATAACGCGTCGGCTCGGCCAGACACAGCGGCAAGGCGGCCACTGCCTCCAGCGGCAACGGTGTGTCGCCCACCAGCTTAGGGAAGTGTTGCGGATGAAATACCAGCTCAACGCCGGTTTCCACCAGCGGCTGCGATTGGAAATGCAGTTCTTTCAAGGTCGACAGCTCGAAAAAGCCGATGCCGATATCTACGGTGTGCGCCGTCAGCGCCTCCAGCAGCTGATCGGCGCTCAGCACCGCCAACCGATAATCAAGATGGGGATAACGCTCGCTGACCGCCTTGAGCATTTCCGCCACCGAGATGCTGCACTGCGGCACCACACCGAGGCGCAACGTGCCGTGCAAGCCGTGCTTGAGCGACTCCACCTCCAGTTTCAGCCCTTGGTAGACCGAGACGATCTCGCGCGCCCACGCCAACACCCGTTCGCCCTCGGCGGTAAAGCCGCCGAAATGGTTGCCGCGGTTAATCAGCGAAACGCCCAGTTCTTTTTCCAGATTTTTCAATCGCATGGACAGCGTCGGCTGGCTAACGAAGCTGGCTTCCGCCGCCCGGCCGAAGTGGCGCTCCCGTTCTAAATTACACAGATAAATCAGTTGTTTAATATCCATAGCGCGGCTCAGTGATCGGCATTCGCACCAGTATACCACCGGGCGCCGTCGCCCGCCCGATGAGTCAGAGTTTGAGCTTCACGTAATCCGCCAGGCGGGAGAACACGCCTCCTTGCGGCACCGCCTGCAGCGCCACCAGCGGCAGGGTTTTCACCACCTGGCCATTGTCGCTGATGCGGATCTCGCCAACGGTTTGTCCTTTGTTGACCGGCGCTTCCAGCCGCGCAACGTTGAGCACGTACTGCGCCTTCAGCTTGTCCGCCTCGCTTTTCGGCAGGCTGAGCGACTGGTCCTGCGCGCTGCCGACCGGCAAACGGTGGCTTGCACCATACCAGACCGGCTCTTCCCCCAGGCTCTGGCCGGCGCTGAACAGGTGTACCGTGCTAAAGTCGCGCAGCCCCCAGCTCAGTAGCTTACGCGCCTGTTCCTCGCGGCCTTTGGAACTTTTGCCGCCCATCACCACGGCGATCAGGCGGCGATCTCCTTCGGTGGCGGAAGCGATGATGTTGAAGCCGGCCGAGGCGGTGTGTCCGGTTTTCAGGCCGTCGACGTGCAGGGTCTTATCCCACAGCAGGCCGTTGCGGTTCTGCTGCGTGATGCCGTTCCAGGTCAGCGATTTCTCGCTGTACATATGGTATTCCGCCGGCTCGCTCATGATGATGGCGCGCGCAATCACCGCCAGATCGCCGGCGGTGGTGAACTGGCCCGGCGCATCCAGCCCGTGCACCGTTTCAAAATGGGTGTTTTGCAGGCCCAGCTGGGCGCTCTTCTCGTTCATCAGCTTGACGAAGTTGACCTGGCTGCCCGCCACATAGTCCGCCATCGCCACGCAGGCGTCGTTGCCGGAATCGATGATGATGCCGCGGCTGAGATCGCGTACCGTGACCCTGTCACCAGGCTTCAGGAACATCAGCGAGGATCCTTTGAACACCGGGTTGCCCTGCGCCCAGGCGTCCTTACCCACCGTAACGACATCATCGAGGCCAATCTTATGCTCATCGAGCGCATGATCGATCACCAAACCGGTCATCAGTTTGGTCAGGCTGGCCGGATTGCGCCGCTCGTCGGCATTGCCGGCAGCCAGCACCTGGCCGGTGGTGGAATCCATCAATACGTAAGAGGCGGCGTCTATCGCCGGCGGGGTCATGGTGGGAAAATGGGACGCCGTTTCCGCCGCCTGCGCCGCTAAAGGCAGTAAGATACAGCCGATCACCACTGATACTGAACGCTTCACGCTGTGTTCCTCAGGCCCGCAGGCTAAATAAAATGCCAATATAATCCGCGAGATAGACTGCATGAATTCACTTTCAGGCGAAACCATTACTCTTTTGCAGCGGGTGTCTTTATGCAACCATTTGTTTAGGTCAGCGTCCGCCTGCGATAGATATGCTCTATGCCGCCATTGCCCCATTCGATTAGACGCCTGCCTGCCGCGCCCCTAAACTTGTGACATAAATACGCAAGACGCATAAAAAAGCGTTTACTTTTTAGCTACAACCACCTGCGAAGTGTCACCATGAAATTCAAACCGTCAATCAAGCCTTATACCGGCCCAGCGGGCGGCTGGGGTTCGCTTGAAGCCACCACCCGCTTTGTCCTCGACAGTAAACAAACCCTAAAAAACATGCGCAACCTGATGCGCGTCAACAAGGCGCGCGGCTTCGACTGCCCCGGTTGCGCCTGGGGCGACGACAACCACAGCACCTTCAGCTTCTGTGAAAACGGCGCCAAGGCGGTCAGTTGGGAAGCGACGCGCAGCGCCGTCGAGCCTGAGTTCTTCGCCGCGCACAGCGTCAGCACCCTGCAGCAGCAGAGCGACTATTTCCTCGAATATCAGGGGCGCCTCACGCATCCGATGCGCTACAACGCCGAAACCGACCACTATGAGCCTATTCATTGGCCGGACGCGCTGGCGCTGATCGCCAGGCACATCAACGCAATGGACAACCCGAACCAAATCGAGCTGTATACCTCGGGCCGCGCCAGCAACGAAGCGTCGTACCTTTATCAACTGTTCGGCCGCATGCTCGGCACCAGCAATTTCCCCGACTGCTCCAACATGTGTCACGAGGCGAGCGGCGTCGGGCTGAAGCAAAGCATCGGCGTCGGCAAAGGCACCATCCGCATCGATGACTTCGAAAAAGCCGACGCCATCTTCGTGTTCGGTCAAAACCCCGGCACCAACCACCCGCGCATGCTGCACAGCCTGAAAAACGCCGCCCGACGCGGCGCGCGCATCGTCAGTTTCAACACCCTGCGCGAGCGCGGGCTGGAAAGATTCGCCGATCCGCAGGATCCGGTGCAGATGCTGACGCCAAAATCCTCGCCGATCAGTTCCTCCTATTACCAACCGAATCTGGGCGGCGATATGGCGGCGGTGCGCGGCATGGTGAAAGCCCTGCTGGAAACCCACCGTCAGCGCCTCGCCGCCGGTGAGCCCCCCCTGTTTGACCTGGCGTTTATCGAACGGCACAGCGTCGGCGTGGAGGCTTATCTGGCGCAGGTGGACGCCACCGAGTGGCAGACCATCACCGCACAATCGGGCCTGAGCGAAGCGCAATTGCGTCAGGCGGCGGCCACCTACCAGGGTGCTGAACGGGTGATCTGCACCTGGGCGATGGGCGTGACTCAGCATAAGCACTCGATTGCGACGGTGCGTGAAATCACCAACCTGCAGCTGTTGTTCGGGCAACTGGGCAAACCAGGCGCCGGTCTGTGTCCGGTGCGCGGCCACAGCAACGTTCAGGGCAACCGCACCATGGGGATCGATGAGAAGTCGCCGAAGGCGCTGCTCGACAGCCTGGAACGTCACTTTAACTTCACCGCCAATCGCGCGGTGGGCCACAACACGGTGGAAGCGATCGAAGCGATGTTGCGCGGCGAAGTGAAAGTGCTGATCGCGCTGGGCGGCAATCTGGCCGCCGCGGCGCCGGACACCGAGCGCACCGCCCGCGCCCTGCGCAACTGCGATTTGACGGTGCACATCAGCACCAAACTTAACCGCAGCCACCTGGTGACCGGCAAAGACGCGCTGATCCTGCCGACGCTGGGCCGCACCGAACTGGACATGCAGGCCAGCGGCTCGCAGTACATCACGGTCGAAGATTCTTTCAGCATGGTTCACGCTTCGGAAGGCATCGGCAAACCGTTGGCGGATACGCAACGTTCGGAAACGGCGATCGTCTGCGGCATCGCCGACGCGGTGCTGGGCACGCAGCAGCTGGACTGGTTGGAGTTAGCCGACGACTACTCGCTGATCCGCGATCATATCGCCGCCACCATTCCCGGCTTCGAGGATTTCAACCGGCGCTGCGACCAGCCCGGCGGGTTCTACCTGGGCAACGCCGCCGCCGAACTGCGCTTCGCCACGCCGAGCGGCAAGGCGGAATTCAGCGCCGCCGCGCTGCCGGCGAACCTGTTCCCGCAGCTGGGCGACGAGCAAGCGCCGTTTACCCTGCAAACCCTGCGTTCGCACGATCAGTACAACACCACCATCTATGGCCTGGATGACCGTTACCGCGGCGTATACGGCCAACGCGAAGTGTTGTTCATTCATCCGGAAGATCTGGCGGCGCTGGGCCTGCAGGATGGCGAACGGGTAGAGATAGAGACCCTGTGGAACGACGGCGTGGTGCGCAAGGTGGACGGCTTCAAGCTGGTGAGTTACGACATTCCGCGTGGCAACCTGGCGGCCTACTACCCGGAAACCAACCCGCTGGTGCCGCTGGCCAGCTTCGGCGACGGCACCGGCACCCCGACGTCGAAGTCGATCCCGGTGGCGATTCGCCGCAGCGAACAGCAACCCTCGCTGCGCATTGCCTGAAAACGCGCGCCCGGTTCACGCCGGGCGCTTCAATATCGCCAGGATGGTCTGTAATTCGTCGGACAGCTGGTGCCGTCGCCAGACGAAGTACAGATCGCTCGCGCCCTCCTCACCCATTTCCACCACCTTCAGCCCCGGAGCGGGCAAAATCTGCGGCAGCAAAGAACCCGGCACGCAGGCGACGCCGCAACCTGCCTGCACGCAGGCCGCCATCGCGGCATAAGACTCCATTTCCAGCGTCATGCGCGGTTTCAGCCCGCGTGAGGCCAGCCAGTGATCCACCTTCAGGCGGAACGAGCATTCTCGGCTGAAGGTGTAAAACTCCAGCGCCGCCAGCGTGGCGGCCTCGGGCTGCCCGGCATCGGCCGGCATCAGCATCACCAGCCGTTCGTCAAACGCCTTTTGGCTGGCCAGCAACGGATGTTCAATTGGGCCGTCGGTAATCGCCAGATCGAGGTCGCTGTCGATCAGCATGCGCTCCAGCACCAATGAATCGCGGCTGAGCACGTTGATCTGCAGATGGGGTTGTAAGCGGCGCAGCCGGGCGATACGCGCCGGCAAATGGCTGACCAGCGAGAAATCCAGCGCCCCGAGGTTCAGCAGCCCATGCTGGTGCTCGTCGGCAAACAGCTGCTTGCTGCGCTCCGCCTGCGCCACGATGTCGCGCGCCTGCTGGTAGAACAACCGGCCTTTGGGATTGACGTACAGCCGGTTCTTGTCGCGAAAAAACAGTTCGCCGCCCAACGACTCCTCCAGCTCGCGCAGCCGCAGCGTGACGTTGGACGGCACGCAGTGCAGCTCACGGGCGGCGGCGGCGATGGTTTTGTGTTCCACCACGGTGCAGAAAAACTTCAGTTGGCTCAGCTTCATGTTTCATTCACTTTTAGTAAGTGTTTTAGTTAAAAACAATCACTTTAGATTAGCATCGATTTCACCTACAGTCTGTCGACACCCTGAGGAGGATCACTGATGCCACTGAATGATTTACTGTCGCTGCCCGGCGTGGCGGCCCAACCGGACGCGGTAACCGACGGTTACGTGTTCAACCACACCATGATCCGCGTGAAAGACCTGACCAAAGCGCTGGATTTCTACACTCGCGTACTGGGTTTTACCCCGGTCTATCTGGAAGAGTTCAAAGAGGCCGCCTTCACCATCTGCTACCTGACGCGCAGCCCGCGCGAGCAGATCCCGCAGGATGACGACGAACGCAAACGCTGGGCGCTGAGCCAACCGGGCATTCTCGAGCTGACCCATAACCACGGCACCGAAAATCAGGCGGATTTCCATTACCACAACGGCAACGGCGAGCCGCGCGGCTTTGGCCACCTGTGCGTCACGGTGCCGGACGTGCGCGCCGCCTGCGAACGTTTTGAGCGCCTGGGCGTCACCTTCCAGAAACGCCTGCATGAAGGCCGCATGAACTACGTCGCGTTCATTCGCGATCCGGACGATTACTGGATTGAAATCCTGCAGCCGACGCCGCTGCAGGACTGATTGCCCCCTCCTTCACCCCGGCCTGCGCGCCGGGATTTTTCTTCGTTCGCCCTTCGATTGACCAATCTTGCGCAAAATCGCGCGGCAACGCGGGGTTCCGTGACGTTAGGCTTGCTCGCAGCGGGTGATTCGCGTAAAACTGTCAGCCGCAAATCTTGCCACTCACAACCCATTCACTGGACGATATGTTTCAAGATAACCCGCTGCTGGCGCAGCTAAAACAGCAACTTCACTCTCAGACCCCGCGCGTTGAAGGCGTCGTAAAAGGGACTGAGAAAGGCTTTGGCTTTCTTGAAGTAGACGGTCAAAAAAGCTACTTCATTCCGCCGCCGTACATGAAGAAAGTCATGCACGGGGATCGCATTATCGCCACCCTGCACACCGAGAAAGAGCGCGAAATCGCCGAGCCGGAAACCCTGGTCGAGCCGTTCCTGTCGCGCTTTGTCGGCCGCGTGCAAAAGCGCGACGATCGCCTGTCCATCGTGCCCGATCATCCGTTGCTGAAAGACGCGATTCCGTGCCGCCCGGTGCGTGAACTGACCCACAATTTCCAGGCCGGCGACTGGGCGGTGGCGGAAATGCGCCGCCATCCGCTGAAAGGCGATCGCGGCTTCAACGCCGACCTGACCCAGTTTATCACCGACGGTGAAGACCATTTCGCCCCGTGGTGGGTGACGCTGGCGCGTCACAACCTGGAAAAAGAGGCGCCGGAGATGCAGGCCCTCAGCGAGCCGGACGCGGCGCTGGTGCGTGAAGATCTGACCGCGCTCGAATTCGTCACCATCGACAGCGCCAGCACCGAAGACATGGACGATGCGCTGTACGTGACCGACAACGGTGACGGTTCGCTGCAGTTGACCATTGCCATCGCCGATCCTACTGCCTACGTAGAACAAGGCAGCAAGCTGGACGATATCGCCCGCGTGCGCGCCTTCACCAACTATCTGCCGGGCTTCAACATCCCGATGCTGCCGCGCGATCTGTCGGACAACCTGTGCTCGCTGCGCCCTAACGAGCGCCGTCAGGTGCTGGCTTGCCGCGTGACCATCGCCGCCGACGGCGCGCTGGGCGACGATATTCAGTTCTTCGCCGCCGAGATCGAATCCAAAGCCAAACTGGTGTACGACGAAGTCTCCGACTGGCTGGAAGGCATTGCCGGCTGGCAGCCGCCGAGCGACGCCATCGCGCAACAGATCACCCTGCTGAAACGCGTTTGTGACGCGCGCAACGCCTGGCGCCACCAGCATGCGCTGGTATTCAAAGATCGCCCGGACTACCGCTTCGTGCTGGGTGAAAAAGGCGACGTGCTGGAGATCGTCACCGAGCAGCGCCGCAGCGCCAACCGCATCGTTGAAGAATGCATGATCGCCGCCAACGTCTGCGCCGCCATCGTGCTGCGCGATCGCCTGGGCTTCGGCGTGTACAACGTGCACACCGGTTTCGATCCTGCGCTGGTCGAGCAAGCGGTCACCGTGCTGCAGGCTAACGGCGTGGAAGCCGAAGCCGAGAAGCTGCTGACCCTCGACGGTTTCTGCGAACTGCGCCGCCATCTGGATGCGCAGCCGACCCAGTTCCTCGACAGCCGCATCCGCCGCTTCCAGACCTTCGCCGAGATCAGCACTACGCCGGGGCCACACTTCGGTCTGGGGCTGGAGGCTTACGCCACCTGGACATCGCCGATCCGTAAATACGGCGATATGGTCAACCATCGCCTGCTGAAGGCGATCATCAACCAGCAGCCGGCGGAAAAACCGCAGGATGACGTGACGGTGCAGCTGGCGGAACGCCGCCGCCTGAACCGCATGGCGGAACGCGACGTCGGCGATTGGCTGTACGCGCGCTTCCTGCAGGACAAGGCCGGTACCGATACCCGCTTCAACGCCGAGATTATCGACGTGACACGCGGCGGCCTGCGCGTGCGCCTGCTGGACAACGGCGCGGTTGCCTTCATCCCAGCGCCGTTCATTCATGCGGTGCGTGACGAGATGCAATGCAGCCAGGAAACCGGCACCGTGCAGATCAAAGGTGAAGTGGTTTACCGCCAGAGCGACACCTTGCAGGTCACCATCGCCGAAGTGCGCATGGAAACCCGCAGCGTGATCGCCCGCCCTGCGGTCTGACGGTAGGATAGCGTGCGGTAACAAGCGTCAAGCGCCGGCGGTGAAAACCGCCGGCGCTTTTTTGCCCCGCGTCTGCTAGCGCAGCGGATCGCCGCCGGTTTCACGCAACAGCGGCAACGCGGCCAGCGAGATCAGCGTCGCCAGCATCAGATAGCCGGCGGGCGCTAACAATGAACCGCTGAGCACGATCGACTGTGAAGCGATGTATTGGGCAAAACCACCGAAAATTGCGACGCCGAGGCTATAAACCAGCGCAAACCCCAGCGCGCGCACCCGCTGCGGAAACAGCTCGGAAATCATCAACAACGTCGGAACAGAACCTAACGTTGTCAGCGCAACCATCAACGCCACCACGCTCAGCAACACCGCCGGATGCGGCGCCACCGTCAACAGCCAGAAAACCGGCAACGCCAGCAACAAAATGGCGATCCGCGCCCAGCGGATCAGCGGCAGACGGCCATAACGATCGCACCAATGCCCGACCAGCAGGCTGCCGACGAAGGTGATAATCCCGGCCAGCAGCATCGCCGCATACCCGTAGGTCTGCGCCATCCCCAGGTACTTAACCGCAAAGGTGCCCAGATAGTACATCGAGATATAGGTCGCGACGGTGGCGCCGATGGTCAACATCACGCCGAGCATCACCGCCCGGGAATGTTTGCGCAGCGGTACAGGCGCCTCATGGGTACGCTCCGCCGGCGGCCGGTCGCTTTCCAGCCCGAGACGCAGCCAGCAACCGAGCGGCGCCAGCGCCACGCCGATAAAGAAAGGAATGCGCCAGCCCCATTCAGCCATCGCGTTCGGTTCGCCCGAAAGCAGCGGCAGCGCGGCGCTCAACCCCAGCGCTGTCACACCGCCAATCACGCTGGCAATGCCCTGCGTCGCCAGTGACCAGCTGGAATAGAAGCCGCGCCGATTGGGCGGCGCCGACTCCACCAGCAACGACATTGACGCCCCCACCTCTCCGCCCGCCGCCACGCCCTGGATCAGGCGCGCCACCACCAGCGTGATGGTCCCCCAATAGCCGGCGCTGGCGTAGGTCGGCGCAAAACCGATCATCGCCGTACCCAGGCTCATCAGTGAAATCGTCAGGATCATCGCCGGTTTGCGTCCGCGGCGATCGGCATAAGCGCCGATCAAAATACCGCCCAAAGGCCGCATAATAAAACTGACGCCGAACGTGGCGAACGCCAGCAGCAACGCCAGATTAGGATCGCTCGACGGCGGAAAGAACAGCACACTAATATAAATGACGAAGAAGTTATAAATGCCGAAGTCGAAAAATTCCAGTGCATTACCGAAGGAGGCGGCAAATATCACTTTCTTGCCACCCGTCTTCGACGGCGCATTTATTTCTGATTGCGTCACCGCCGTATTTTCACTCATTATGACCTTCCCTGTTATTATTCTTTTAGTTTATTTTAAATAGGCTTCCACCAGCGCTCCCCAATAATGGCTGCCCGCCGCCAGGCATTCATCGTTAAAGTCATATCCCGGGTTATGCACCATACAGCTTCCTTCACCGTCGCCATTACCGATCAGCAGATAACAACCCTGCGGCTGCGCCTCGAGCATGAAGGTGAAATCTTCACTGCCCATCAGCGGCTTGGCGCCGTAGTGCGCGCGCGCGGCGCCGAACTGCTGCTGCGCCACCTGATGCGCGAAGCGCGTCATGGCCTCATCGTTAACCAATACCGGAGCGCCGTTGATGTGGTTCACGATTGCCGTGGCACCGAAGCTTTGCGCCTGCGCCTGAATCAGCGCAGGAATGCGCGTTAACAGCTCGGTTCGCCACTCGCGCCCCAGCGATCGCACGCTAAGCCGCATTTCCGCGCTGTCCGGGATAACATTGGCCGCCTCACCGGCCTTAATGCTGCCGACGGTGATCACCGCCGCCTCCAGCGGATCGGTATTACGCGAGACGATGCTTTGCAGCGCGACGACGATATGCGAGGCCACCAGCACCGGATCGACGGTCAGATGCGGCATAGCGCCGTGCCCACCGCAGCCTTGCACGGTAACGACGAATTGGTCCGTCGAAGCCATAAAGGCGCCGTGACGGAAGAAAAACTCGCCCACCGGCAGACCCGGCATGTTGTGCATGGCGAAGATGGCGTCACAGGGAAAGCGTTCGAATAACCCTTGCTCCACCATCAACGCGCCGCCGCCCAGCGTCTCTTCCGCCGGCTGAAAAATCAGATGCAGCGTGCCATTGAAGCGGCGGGTTTGCGCCAGGTAACGCGCAGCGCCGAGCAACATGGTGGTATGGCCGTCGTGGCCGCAACCGTGCATGCGGTTGGGCACGCTGCTGCTCCAGGATTTGCCGTTGTTTTCTTCGATCGGCAGCGCATCCATATCGGCGCGCAGCCCGAGACGCTTCGCACCGGCGCCCGCTCGCAGCGTACCGACGACGCCGGTGCCCGCCAATCCGCGGTGCACCTCATACCCCCACGAACTCAGATAATCCGCCACCAAATCGCTGGTACGAAACTCCTCGAAGCCAAGCTCCGGGTGCTGATGAATATCATGACGAATGGCCGTTAGCTGCGGTAAATAACCTGCAATGACTTTATCTATCATTATTAATTCCTTTTATTGACTTTATTATTTGTGAAATAAATGAATGGCGCTTCGAGCGCGAGCCAAGATATATCACGCAAAACGTTTATTAGTACCCCTTGTGTCGGCAATACAGAAAAATAATGCCAAAGGGATCGCGCAAGCGATGGGTTTAGATATTATCCGCCAGATAAAAATTAAAAATGCAGCAGGAAACGCTGCCGGGCCACATTGCGACGACAGCCTGCACCAATGGGGTTTCATCACGTTGTTTTTACACTAAAACCCCACTTGCTTCACATTTCTCATCCGACCTGCCACGGTTCAGCGGCAAAACTTCTACTGTTAAAACGTCATCCCTAATAACAACGTCAATTTCTACCTCTGTACGCCAAGGAGTTGTTTCATGAAAAACATCAGGTCCGGACTTATCTGGCTGCTGGTGGCGTTGGTCGGCGCTTTCGCCTTCGCCATGCTGGCGCTCAGCCGCGGCGAGCACGTCAACGCCGTCTGGCTGGTGGTCGCCGCCGTCGCCTGCTACAGCATCGCCTACCGCTTCTACAGCCGGTTCATCGCCGACAAGGTCTTTGAACTGGATGACCGCCGTCTGACCCCGGCCGAACGCCACAACGACGGCCTGGACTATGTGCCCACCAACAAATGGGTGCTGTTCGGCCACCACTTCGCCGCCATCGCCGGCGCCGGGCCGCTGGTGGGGCCGATCCTGGCCGCGCAGATGGGCTTCCTGCCGGGAACCATCTGGATCCTGGTCGGCGTTATGTTGGCCGGCGCAGTGCAGGATTTTCTGGTGCTGTTCATCTCCACCCGCCGCGACGGACGTTCGCTGGGGGAGATGGCCAAGCAAGAGCTGGGGGCGTTCGCCGGGGTGATCACCATGCTCGGCGCGCTGGGGGTGATGATCATCATCCTGTCGGCGCTGGCGCTGGTGGTGGTGAAGGCGCTGGCCGACAGCCCGTGGGGGCTGTTCACCATCGCCGCCACCATCCCGATCGCCCTGTTCATGGGCGTCTACATGCGTTTTATTCGCCCAGGTAAGATCGCTGAAATCTCGGTAATCGGCTTCGTGCTGATGCTGCTGGCGATCGTTTACGGCGGCAACGTGGCGCAAGATCCGTACTGGGGGCCGTTCTTCACGCTGCACGGCACCACCCTGACCTGGGTGCTGGTGATCTACGGCTTCGTCGCCTCGGTGCTGCCGGTGTGGCTACTGCTGGCGCCGCGCGATTACCTTTCGACCTTTATGAAGATCGGCGTCATCATCGGTCTGGCCATCGGCATCGTCTTCGCCATGCCGGAGATGAAAATGCCGGCGGTTTCGCGCTTTATCGACGGCAGCGGCCCGGTGTTCGCTGGCGCCCTGTTCCCATTCCTGTTCATCACCATCGCCTGCGGCGCCATTTCCGGCTTCCACGCGCTGGTTTCCAGCGGCACCACGCCCAAACTGGTGGAGCGCGAAAGCCACATTCGCTTTATCGGTTACGGCGCCATGCTGATGGAGTCTTTCGTCGCCATCATGGCGCTGATCTGCGCCTCGGTGCTGGATCCGGGCGTTTACTTCGCCATGAACTCGCCGGCGGCGCTGATCGGCACCACGGTGGAAAATGCTTCGCAGGTCATTAACAGCTGGGGCTTTATCGTCACGCCGGAGACGCTGGCGCTGATCGCCAAAGAGGTGGGCGAGAACTCCATCCTGTCGCGCGCCGGCGGCGCCCCGACCTTCGCCGTGGGCATGGCGCACATCATCAGTGAGGTGTTCAACAGCCGGGCGATGATGGCGTTCTGGTACCACTTCGCCATTCTGTTCGAAGCGCTGTTCATCCTGACCGCCGTCGACGCCGGCACCCGCGCCTGCCGCTTTATGGTGCAGGATCTGGTGGGCGTGGCGGTGCCGCAGCTGGCCAACAACCGCTCCTGGCTCGGCAACCTGGCGGGCACCACGGTGGCGGTGGCCGGTTGGGGCTTCTTCGTGTATCAGGGGGTGGTCGATCCGCTCGGCGGCATCAATACCCTGTGGCCGCTGTTCGGCATCGGCAACCAGATGCTGGCATCGATGGCGCTAATCCTCGGCACCGTGGTGCTGTTCAAGATGAAGAAGCAGCGCTACGCCTGGGTGACTATTCTGCCGACCGCCTGGCTGTTCGTCACCTCCATGACCGCCGGCTGGCAGAAGATCTTCCACGAAAAACCGAGCATCGGCTTCCTGGCGCAGGCGAAGAAGTTCTCCACCGGCATCGAGCAAGGTACGATCATTGCGCCGGCCAAGTCGTTAAAAGACATGGAGACCATCGTGTTCAGCAACCAAATCAACGCCGCGCTGTGCGGGTTCTTTATGCTGGTGGCGGTGACCATGCTGATCGCCGCTTTCTTCGCCATCCGCCGGGCGCTGCGTTCCGAACAACCGACGGCGCACGAGGTCAGCGCCGCACTGCGAGAGGAGATCGGCCGCGGCTAAGTCCGAGGTCAAGATAAACGGCCGGCCTCTCGAGCAATGCGCTGCTCGAGGGGTTGGGTCGTTACCGCGCCGGTGGGCAATATTGCGTTTACGGCGGCATCCGCCTCCGCCTCACCGATCTACGGACTGCTGCAGCTGTTTTATTTCTTGCCTGCCTAGGCTATTTCTATTTTTTGCTTTCGCTCAGTTGCGTATGGCACGACTGGCACCCGGCCATGCCGTTCGCCTGACGCTAGACCACAACGTGCAGTAAAGACACGAGATAGGAGATAGGAGATAGGAGATAGGAGATAGGAGATAGGAGATAGGAGATAGGAGATAGGAGATTTTCAGCGACTACTCGGGAACATACATACCAGAAGCTTCGGTGCAATGGGCATTTACCGAAGTGCAAAGAAACTGAAGTATCACAAGGGTATCATTGCTGATCTTCCATTATCGTTATGTTATATTTCAGATTGTTTTAAAACGTAACATAAGGAAATGATTATGAAAAAGAGACATATGGCATGCTTGCTCTATATATTGATGGGAATTGCAGAATACGCAAACGCTAACTCAACAATTCAAGCACTCGCAAACTGCGATGCATCATTTTTTAAAGAAATACAGAATGATGGGAATTTAAAGTCGCTCATCCCTTCGTTAGATATATCCATGTTAAAAACCACCGGAAAATTATCGTCCCCGACCACATTTACATCCCCGGAAGGCATTGAGGTTAATAGTTTTATTGTTACTTATACCGACTTTGATAAATACAAAGAAATTAGCACATTTGATGTGAAAGGCCAATTCTACTATTGGGGGTTTGAGTCCCTTCAATCCTTTAATGAGATTGTGAAAATTCTATCCCAGAAAATCAACCTAGTTAAAATTGGAAATATTTACACCTACAACCCAATGATACGAAACACCGTTGATGGCCAATGGATGGCTAATAACTCAGCCGTTGACGGTGTAGCACCAGAAGAGAACTCAGCAGAAAAATTGTTTATAATAGAAGACAATAAAGAGAAAGGTGTTGTGAGTATCATGTGTACATTACAAGGGAAAATTACTGACAAAGACTTATATCTTACTGGGTTATTGAAAAAATGAAAAAATACAACCAATTGATCATCACACTCTTAGGTTTCGCACTCATATCAGGTTGTAGCAGCGAAAAATCAAAAGACACATCTCCACCACCAGGGTATACCAAATTATTCCAGGGAAGCGACTCGATTACCTACCTGAAGAAAATGGACTCGTGGCATTACCAGGGCAATAGCGACATTATTCAATTTGAGATGATTATTTCATTCTTTAAAGAGGATACGGTAGTTGGTAAAAAGTTTCAATCCATAAAAGAAAAAATACTTTATGATTGCAATACCGAAAATAAGTACACAAAACTCCCCATTGGCTTCTTCTCTGACAAATATGCAACGGGAAAAGCGATTGTTCCCTACCCACTCAGTTCGAGCAGGTGGCTTATCGCAGAAAATAACAGTCTTGACGCTATGGGATGGCAAAATTATTGCGTGAAATATAAGAAGGCCATCGACGCACAAAGTTGACAATCCACTTTAATAAAAGAGGCTTATTTCGAGCCTCTTTTATGACATATATCAAACACACTAATCCTTCTCCTTGTTGAATATCGGGCTGATGCTGCCGTCGTTGGCATGTTCGGTATCCCGGTTTAGCTGCGCCACATCCTGCTGCTGTTTGTCGGTGTCACGGACTATCAGCGTTCCCTCACTGACCCCGGCTTTTGTCGTGCCCTCGGCGTGCCCGCTGTGGTTAGCGCCCGACAGCATGCCGCCGGCCGTGTTGGTCAACAGCTCCTTGCCCACCGGCCCGCCGGTGCTGAAGCTGCCGCCGCTGTGCGTCGCGCTGTAGTCCGCCTGGTTGTGGATGTCCTTCCAACCCAGCGTGCCGGTATCGAGGCGGTTGTTCTCTTTGTCTGCCGTGCTGGCTATCACCGCGCCGTCGAGCTGGGTATGCTCTTTGACCTTGACGTCATACCCGCCTTTGCCGGCAAACAGCCCGGTCTGTTCTTTTACCGAGTCGAAGTTGCTGTGCAGCTTGTCCTTGCTGGCACTTACGTTGGCGGAGCCGGTCATCGAACCGAAGGTGAAACTGCCGCCCACGCTGGCGTTTTGCTGTTTGGCATCATAGCGGTCGCTATCCTGTTCACTTTGCAGCGTCAGGTCACGGCCCACGTCGACGGTAACCTTTTCGCCGCTGGCCTGCGCGCCAGTAAGCGTGGTGTCGCGGCCGCTGGTCAGGCTGAGATGGCTGCCCGCATCCAGGGTGGTTTCGGTATGGGTCAGGCCGTTGCCGCTCTCATGCCCCTCGCCGGCATTGACGCCGGCCGAGACGATTCAGCATCCCACACTCAAGATCACTGTCGTCACTAACGAAGCCAGCCAGGAAAAACTCTGCGAGACCAGCCAAGATAGGCAGGATTTAGTAGCCTATTGGGCGCGGGAGAACGGCGAACTAATTATCGGCGATGACTGGCTCACCGAGTCCGACATTACCGATGCGGAACAACTGGAAGTCACCGCTGCGCCTGGTGTGCTCCGGTTACAGCGGCAGGAAGTGGACGTTTTTAGGGTATAAAAGCTAAAATCCCGGCCAACCGGCCGGGATTTATAAGACTATCGTTAACCACTTTGTAAAAGTAAAGCTAATTGGATCTGTTGTTTTTTTTCCTAACTTGGTGTTCTTGTATCTTGATTTTAATCCAAATAGCCGTCCCCAAGACGCCCCCTCCTATGTATCCTGTCTGCAAGAATGAGGAAAAAATATCTTTCCAGTTGAACAAGAAAACTCCCGTTTTAAAATAAACCAACAACGACGCGAGCAGTACAGAAGCGGCATCAAAGAAAAAAAATAAAACAAGACACATTAGTACGAGACTAACTAGCCGAAAAAAGTCATTTTTTAACATTGTTTTTATCTATTTCCTCAAGTGTATCTTTTACCAAGTTTCCAGTTTTTTCACTGATATAACTTCCCCCTACTGCACCAGTCAGGTCAGATATACTTTCTTTAGCAACCGTTGAAGTTGAACCTTTTATTATCGCTCCTCCGACACTACCAAGAACAGAACCAACTCCTGCACCAATTGTAGAATTAGTAGGGTCCTCACCTTTTACAGCACTACCCAAAGCTGCTCCGCCCATATTGATTCCAGCAGATACACCTATGCCTTTACCTGTAGTAGCTGCGGCAGTAACACCGGCAAGTATCGCATCAACGTAGTTAAAGGGATCTTTACCACCAAGTTGAACGGCTGTATTAACACCAACGCCTATCGCCGCATTGCCTAGCATCCCTGCCTTGATTGAGTTCCCCAGCGGCCCCAGACCATACAGAACCACAGGGTCCCCAATACTCGCATTGGATTTATGGTAGCCCCAGGTATTCATGATGGTTTGCGCTTTTTGCTGGGCTTCAGTCTGCGGGGCTGATTTCAGATAATCCTGCCCTGTCAGCATTCCAGTAATGAGTTCTTTAGTGACTGCCTCACCGTACTGAGCCTGCATTTCGGCAGCGTAGACCATCAGATAACTGGTCAACTCAGCGCGTTCTCCCGATGTCATCCCTGTCGGATCTTTGTTGAATTTGGCGACCAGTGCATCACTACGTTGATCGGCATTTTCCAACTGTAAAAACTCTTTTGCGGTTTGCAGTGTTTTATCACCTTGCAGCACTTTCTCTGCCAACTCATCCCGTTTCGTTGAAGATGTCGTACTGAGGAAGTTATTCTCCACCGCCGTCTTCCCTGCCTGCCCGCCAGTCACCGCTCCCGCAGTATCCCCCGTCGCCAGGCCGCCTGCAAGCCCTGCAGCCAACTGGCTCAGCGCGCTGACCTGTTGTTTCTCGCTTTCGCTCAGCTGCTGCGCCGTTTTGCCCGGGTACAGCTGGCCGGCAATGTAGCGCGCCGCCAGTTCCCCGCCACCCGCGCCCAGTCCTCCTGCTGCGGCTGACTGGTTGTTCAGCTGCGCCGTCACCGCACCAAGCACTGCGTGTGCCATCGCGTTGGCGGCGATATTATCCTCACCGACCCGTTTCTTGATTTCCGTCGCCAGGTACGGCGAAGCACCGCTCGCCAGTGCGCCCGCCAGGTTATTGCCCGCCAGCGCCGTCAGCGCTCCCGTCACCGCCTGCGCCGCCTTCTGCAGATCGCTGCCGGTACCGTATTGCCGCATTGCGTTGTCGTACGCCTGCTTCATCACCGCCGCATCGTTCGTCGGTTTGCCGCTCTTCTCAAGCTGCTCCCTGGCCTGCGCCAGCGCCGCCGGGTCTTTCTGTGCCTTCAGCCCGGCAATCTCGCCCTGCGTGCGGATGACGTCCATCGTCTGGCCGCCAATCTCGCCGATAAGCTGCGCCTGCTTCAGCCGGTTCTGCTCCTTCTCCTTGTTGAATATCGGGCTGATGCTGCCGTCGTTGGCATGTTCGGTATCCCGGTTTAGCTGCGCCACATCCTGTTGCTGTTTGTCGGTGTCACGGACTATCAGCGTTCCCTCACTGACCCCGGCTTTTGTCGTGCCCTCGGCGTGCCCGCTGTTGTTGGCGCCCGACAGCATGCCGCCGGCCGTGTTGGTCAACAGCTCTTTGCCCACCGGCCCGCCGGTGCTGAAGCTGCCGCCGCTGTGCGTCGCGCTGTAGTCCGCCTGGTTGTGAATGTCCTTCCAACCCAGCGTGCCGGTATTGAGGCGGTTGTTCTCTTTGTCTGCCGTGCTGGCTATCACCGCGCCGTCGAGCTGGGTATGCTCTTTGACCTTGACGTCATACCCGCCTTTGCCGGCAAACAGCCCGGTCTGTTCTTTTACCGAGTCGAAGTTGCTGTGCAGCTTGTCCTTGCTGGCACTTACGTTGGCGGAGCCGGTCATCGAACCGAAGGTGAGACTGCCGCCCACGCTGGCGTTTTGCTGTTTGGCATCATAGCGGTCGCTATCCTGTTCACTTTGCAGCGTCAGGTCACGGCCCACGTCGACGGTAACCTTTTCGCCGCTGGCCTGCGCGCCTTTCAATTTGGTGTCGCGGCCGCTGGTCAGGCTGAGATGGCTGCCCGCATCCAGGGTAGTTTCGGTATGGGTCAGGCCGTTGCCGCTCTCATGCCCCTTGCCGGCATTGACGCCGGCCGAGACGCTGATGCCATAACCACCCGAGCCGGCGCCGATACCGACGCCAACGTTGCCGCCTTTGCTGCTGTTCTTGCCAACGGTGCTTTCGCTGTTCTGCGCAGACTGCAGGCTGATGTCCCGCGCCGCATCGAGCGACAGGTCTTTGCCCGCTTTCAGCTGGCTGCCGGCGATGGCGATATCGCCACTCTGTGCGCTGTGGTTATTGCCCTGCGCCGTTATCGACAGGTTTTGCCCGGCGGTGAGCGTGCTGCCTTGCGACTGGCGGCTGTCGGTGCGGGTTTCGCTCTTCGACGACTGACTGCCGTAGGAGGCGCTGATGCCCACCGTGTTGGTGGCGCCTTTCCCTGCATCTGTATTGAGTTTGTCGAGCTCAACGGCTTGCGCCGCCTGCACGCCGGACAGCGCCGCCTTGGTGTTTTGCAGCGCGTTCAGGCGCCCATCGCCTTCCTTTCTCGCCTGCTGCGCAGTGCTGACGGCGGTGTTGAGCGCGCCGCCCACGGTGCCCGACAGCGCCACGCTCAGGCCGCTCTGCTTTTGCTCGAAGGTTTCTTTGCGCGTGCGTTGATCGTAGCCGGGATCGATAGTCACGCTGTCGCCGGTCAGGGCCAGATCCTTGCCCGCCACCAGGTCGGCACCGCCAATGTGCAGTTGGTTGCCCGCCGAGATATTGACGCTGCCCTGGCTGCTGCCGACGGTACTGACGCTTTGGCTCTGGGTGGTGGCTTTCTCGTCGATTTCGTGTTTGCTCGACTGCTTGCCTATCGTGAAGCCGATGCCGCCGCTACCCAGCAGGCCGCTCTTTTTCTTCTCTTCCAGCAGGTAATGCGTGTCGGTCTCGGTGGCCGCACCGATATCGACATTACGGCCGGCCTGCAGGTTCACGTCCCGGTCGGCGGCAATGGCCGAGCCGGTGACCGTCAGATCATTACCGGCGCTGACGCTGACGCTGTCGCCGCTCAGCAGCGTGCCTTTCTCACGCGTGGTGGCATCGCGCGCTACGCTGTGGCTGCTGCTTTTTTTGAGGAAGCCTTTTTTCTCCGAACGCTCCTCACTGTAGCGCGACTCTCGCTCGGTAGCCGTATTGAGGGTGACATCGTTTTTCGCCTGCAGGGCGATGGCGCCCTGGTCGCTGTGCAGGGTGCTGCCGGTAATGGTGACGTCGCCCTCTCGCCCGACTACCGTCACGCCGTCGCGCCCGCTGAAGGTGCTGCCGGTGCTGATTTCGCGCTCGGTTTGTTCGATGCGATGGCTTTTGGTTTTGCCCTCACGTTTGTTTTCGCTGTCCAGATCTTGCGTGCGGCTGCGCGCGTCTTTAATGGTCACGTCCTGCGCGCTGATGCCGATACGCCCTTCTTTACTGTCAACCTGCGCGCCTTCGGCCAGCAGTTGGTTGCCCGCCACCAGGGTGACGCCCTGGTCGCCGCCGAGTGCACTTAATGTCAGGCGCTCTTCCTGGCGATCGTTGCTGACTGATGACGTACGGCTGTTGGCGGCCAGATGCGTGGTATTGGTGGTGTTCTCGGCCCTGATAGCGATATCGCCGCCGGCCTGTACGCGGGTGCTGCCGCCGGCCTTGGCCTGGCTGCCAGCGAACGTAACGTCCCGGCCGGCCGAAAGGTTAAGGTTGCCGCCGGCGTTAAGCTCACTCCCCTGTGTTTGCTGCCATTCGCCGTTCACGCGCGCCATCCGGGAGCCTGCCGCTTCCGTGCCGCCACGGGTGCGGTTACCCATTGCCCCCGAGATAACCTCAAGGTCGGCGATATGGCTGCTTTTGGCGGTTGTGATGGTCAGGTCGTTGCGCGCGCTCAGGCTGAGCGTGTCGGTCGCATCGAGTTTCGCCCCCGAGAGGGTGATATCGGCGCCGCTGAGACGAATATCGCCGGCGTTCATCGTCGCCTGGCGCAGCGCCTCCTGCAGATTAGTGCTCAGGGTCAGACTGTCGGCCCGCACGTCAATGCTGCCGGCCTTGATATCACCGCCCTGGTGCAGGAACTGCCCGGCATCAACGGTTAGCGCCTTATCGGCAAACAGATTGCCGGCATTGGTGACACTGCTTGCCGAGAGCTGCAGGCTACCGCCGCCAATCACCGCACCATCGCCGGTCAGGCGCAACGTGGTCTGCGCCAGATACACCTTCGGCACCCACACCGTTTGCGGGCCTTCGGCGGTTTGCACCGTCTCGCTCACCAGCCAGACAATATCCTGCTGCAGCGCCGCAATCTGTTCCGGCGTCAAAGCCACGCCCGGCACCAGATGGAAGTCCTGCGCCACCTTCGCCCCGTTGTTCATCAGTTGCTGGTACTGCGCCATCGCATCTTCACCTCTGATAGACGGCTTGCCAGTCAGCGCCAGCACCTGCTCGCGCACCAGCCGCTGTTCGTAAAAACCGTCTCCAAGGCGTTTATGAACCTGCGCAGGATCATAGCCCACACGCTCAAGCATATAGTCGCTGCTGATGAAGTTCTCGCGGCGGGTAAAGCGTTCGTCGGTCACCACCAGGAACGGGCTGCCGGCCGCCGTAGGTTGGCTGAACAGCGCGTTATTGGGGATCGCGGTAGCCACATTGCCCAGATGCTGTAACTGCGTTAGCGCCAGCTCAGACGGCAACAGCGGACGCCCCAGCGGCGAAGACGGCATGGCGCCCGGTCTTGTCATTTGCTCGCCCGGAGCAAGCGCCGTGTCACCATTCTGGATACCAGCGCCCTCTACCGCAAAGCCCAGCGGATTGCGCTCCAGTTCGGCGCGTTCGGCATCCACGGCGTTTAATGCCGCTTCAAGTTGGCTGATTTGCGCCTGATTGACCGTGGTGTTAGTGATGCGAGCCCCATTGATGGTGACCGTGCCACTGCCGGTGATCACGCCGTCAACGGTCGCCAGCGCCGTGGTCTCGTCTCGGTTGAACGTCGGATACCAGTGATGCGTGTCCTTGTCATAGTGGTCGACGATAACCGCCTGGCGCCGTTCGTTAACCGAGTAACCGCGGTTGTCCAGGCTGCCGCCGCCGTCCTGCGTCAGGTTGCCGTTGGCGGTAATGACGCTGGCGTCATTAAGCAGTTGCCCGGTGATGCGCAGCACCATATTGCCGCCCGCCAGAATACGCGCGCCGATGCCCTCGGAGACCAGCCTGTCGCGCGTCAGCGTGCCGGTCTCGGTACGTTCGCGGAAGTTGTTGTAATCGGTGACGAACGGCGCACTGTCAATATCGACATGCTTCTCGGGATCCCACGTCATCACCTGCGTCCAGTCATGCTCCCAATGGAAGCCGTTTTGATAAGGCGTCGGGATGGTTGCCAGCTGATTTCCCCCACGCGTTTCGTAGAACGTCATGGCATAGCTGCCGTCGGCATTCGGCTTGAGCGCCAGGTAGTTAACCCACAGGTCGGTAAGTGTGCCCTTATTGTCCTTGACCCGCACCTGTGCGCGTTTGCCCGCCGCATCAATAGCCAGCAGGGTGCCGTAGCGATTGTTCTGGGCCGCCACGTCATCCTGGAAGCTCAGCTGTTGGGTGGTTGGCGCCATGGTGCTTTTATCGGGGTTGACCGCCGAACCATAGGAGCGCCAGTAGTAGTTGTAGCGATGCCATTTGTAATCGCTCTTCTCGGCGTCACGCTCAATCACCAGCCCTTCGCGCAGGTTATCAAGACGCCGAGCCTCGACGGTGGCATCACCGTCAGCTTCGATAAAGCTCGCCCGGTTTTCAATCAGGTCATCACTGTGCAGCTGCAGACGGTCTGCACTGTAGATCAGTGCCCCATCCCGGTTAGTCAGGCGTTCACCGGCCTGCACCGTCAGGCTTTGGGTCGCCGCCATCACCGCAGGTTGACCGTGGTTGTCGATGACACACCCACGCACGGTGATAGCGTCCCCCATCAGCGCCGCGGCGTTGTCCAGGGTATCGACGTTCAGCGTCAT
The DNA here is from genome assembly GCF_014982455.1 of Serratia sp. X3. Taxonomy (NCBI): domain Bacteria; kingdom Pseudomonadati; phylum Pseudomonadota; class Gammaproteobacteria; order Enterobacterales; family Yersiniaceae; genus Serratia; species Serratia sp. X3. Next base: position 1,024,003 of record NZ_JADCNB010000001.1, on the reverse strand, counting down.
GCTGTCAGCCTCAATACGCCCGGTGTTTTGCAACGCCCCGGCCGTCAGCTGTAGCGTCTTGCCCACCAGCGATGCCGGATTGGCGATGCTGGCCGCATTGAGCACCAGATTGCCCGGCAGCAACCAGTCCACCAGGTTGATAAAGGCGCCGTTCAGGGAGAACGTCACCGTGCCGTTACTGCTGATGTTTTCGCCGGCCTGGCGGGTGTAGTCCTGCTGCGCAGACAGGTTCAGCGCCTGCAATCCCACCAAGTTGCCGTGTTGATTATCCAGCGTGCGCGCATGCAGGGTAAGTTGGCCGGCGCTCTCCAGCCGCCCGCCCTGGTTAAGCAATACCAGCGGCGAATCGGCCGGCGACAGGCCGGCGTTAATGCCAAGATCGCCGTTGGCGAGGAGTTGCCCCTGGCGGTTGTCCAGCGAGGCCACGTTCGTGAGCGTGAGCGGACCGACGCTCTGAAGCCGCCCAGCCGTGTTGTCGATGTCGCGCGCGGCGATGTCGGTCTGGGCAGAGCCGAGGATCAGGCCGCCGTCGCGGTTGTTCAGGCGCTCAGCCTGCACCTCCAACGCCGCCTGGCTGCTCAGCGCCCCTTGAGCGCTGTTGTCTATCTCTGCAGCTCTGAGCGTCAACCGCTGGGTCGAAACCAGCTGCCCACCCTGATTATTCACCTGGGCGCCGTCGAGCGTGAGCGCCCCACCGCTGTGCACCTTGCCCTGTTGGTTGTTGAGCGTACCGATGCGGTAGGCGCCCGTTCCCTGGCTGATGAGCGTGCCGCCGGTATTGTCCAGCCGCGCCGTGGCCAGATCAAGGCCGCTCCGGCTGCTGAATATGCCCTGACGGTTCACAATGCCAGCCGCCGACACCTGCTGTTCACCATTGCTGCGCACCGCGCCGCCGGTATTATCAAACATGCCGAGAATACGCAGCGCCACCTGTTGCTGGCCCTCGATCTGACCGCCGACATTGTTCAGCGTTTGCGCGTCGAGTTGAAGCGCCTCGCCACTTTGCATTTTCCCATCGCGGTTGTTCAGCGCGTCGCTCAGCGCAAGGCGTTGTTGTTTCTGGCTGTAGAGCAGCCCGCCCTGCGTATTGTCGAGTGCACGGGCGGCGATACTCAGCCCCTCGCCAGCCAGCCACTGACCACCTGCGTTATTGATGGCGCCGGCGTGTTCGCCGTCTTTGGCCCCCATAACAGCAAGCGCCCCCTGCGCCGAGACCTTACCGCCACGGTTATCGACATCCTGCGCAACGCGCAGCACCAAATCCGCCGCCGACTGCAGCCCCCCTTTGGCATTGTTCAGCCAGCCCGCCGACAGCTGCGCATCCAGCTGGCTTTGTACGCTGCCTTGCGCGTTGTCAAAACCGCCGCTGACGGCGTGCCAGCCGCCCTGGCTGCCCATCCAGCCCTCGGCGTTGTACATGTCCTGCGCCGTGAGGGCCTGGGATAACGTGCTGAAAATCCTGCCCCGGCGGTTATCCAGCGCGCCGGTGAATTGCATATCCAGGCTGTCCAGCGCATTGATCGCCCCCTGGGCATTGTTCAGGCCGGCGGCGCGTACCTCGGTGCGCCCATTGCCGGTAAACGTGCCCCCCTGGTTATCCCAGCCGCCGGCCAGGTTAAGGGCAAGCCCTTGCTCGCTGAAGACCACCCCCGCAGCGCGGTTGGTCAACTGGCCACCCTGCAGCGACAGATCGCCGCCGCTTTGCAACGACCCGCCGTCGTTGTCAAACAGGCTGGCGGCGCCGCCATTAACCGCCAACGATCGCTGTGCGGTCAGCTTACCGGTTTGATTGCGGACATCGCCTGCGGCATCCAAACGGAGATCGCCGCCGGACTGCAGGCTGCCGCCGGTATTGTCGAGAGTGCGCACCGAGGCAGCAACCTGCCGGCCGCCTTGCGCGCCGCCGCCGCGGTTATCCCAGTCACCGCCGGCCTGCACGACGAGGGCGTTGCCGGCCTCAAGCCAGCCGGCCGCGTTGTTCAGTTCCCGTTGCGTCGTCAGTTCCAGCCCCTGACGAGCCACCACTTTGCCCTGGCCGTTATCCACCTGCTGTGCCGCCAGCGTGAGCGATTCCCCGCTGATTTCGCCCTCGCGGTTCACCAACTCTGCCGCACTGTTCAGCACCAGTTGTTGCCCGCCCAGCACCTTTCCGGCCTCGTTGTGCACACTCCCAGCCGCTATGTGGGTTTGCCCGTGCCCCGAGATCGTGCCGTGGCGGTTATTCAGCGCGCCATCGGTGCGCACGGTCAATGTCTGGCCGGCACCCAGCAGCCCCTGGGCATTGTCCAATCCCTGGCGAGCGTGCAGCTCAAGCCGCTGCAAGCCAATCACCTTGCCCTGCGTATTATCGAGCCGGCCGGTGCTCACCGTCAGCCCCGCGCCACTGATTTCACCCGCGCGGTTAGTCGCCGGCCCCATGGTGTTCAGAATTAACGCTTGGCCGGACAGCAGCTTGCCACCGTCGTTGCTGAGGGTAGTTGCCGTTGCCGTAACGGCCGTTTCACCTTGCACCGTACCGCCGCGGTTGTCCCAGTCACCGGCGTGAAGATCCAGTTTCTCTCCTGCGCCGATAAGACCGCCCCGGTTGCCCACGCGGCCGGCGGTCAGATCGAGATTGCGCTGGCTGACGAGCTTGCCTTGCGCGTTATTCAGATGCTGCGCCGTCAGCCGCACCCGGCTGCCTTCCACCGTTCCGGACTGGTTGTTCAGTTCGCCGCCCGCTTCGAGCTCCAGAGCCTGGCCGGCGAACAGGCCGCCGCCGGCGTTGTTGATCGCACCGCCCGCCTGAACCACCAACTGACCCGGCGTTGTTATCTTGCCGCCCTGGTTATCAAGCCTGCCGGCATCCAGCCGCAGATCGCCGTTGCCGCCCAATTCACCGTCGCTGTTGTCGAGCAGGCCGCCGATCCGCCAGTGCTGCGCCGCGTCGCCCAGCGCCACCAGACGGCCGCGCTGGTTGATCAACGCCGCCGCCTTGAGATCAAGCTGGCGGCTCTCAATGGTGCCGTCGCTATTATTCAGCTCACCGCCCAGGCTGAAACGACTTTCGCCACCGCCGGTTTGGGACCAGACGGCCCCCTGGCCAAACACATTGTTGGCATCAACCTGCCAGCGCCCGGTTTTGATCTGAGCCTGCCGGGCGTCCACATCACCCGGGGTGTTCACGGTAAACTCACCGCTATCGACGGTCGATTGGCGCAACGCCACGCCGCCCTGCCGGGCCGCCAGCGAGGCATGGGCCGCCGCCACCTGCGCACCGCTGAGATCAACGCGGCGCCCGCTGGCGCTAACCGCCTTTTTGCTCAGTAAGCTGCCGCTGGCACGAATGTCGCCCTGGCTGTCAAGGCGCAGGCTCGCGTCGCGCACAATCCGGCTGTCGACATCGCTGCCCGCCAGCAGATGGCCGCTGCTTTGAATGCCGTGCGCGGCGTCAAGCCGCACATCCCCGGCCGCCGCCAGCGTGCCGGACTGCGTCAGCGTCCCCTCCCGGCTCTGCACGGCCAGCTGACCGCCGCTGTGCAATTTGCCGCGATACTCGATGTCGCCTTTCGCCGCCAGTTTGGTGTCGCCGCCGGACTGCGTGGCGGCATCCGGTGCATCAGACCGCCAACTGAGCTTGCCTTCGCTGCTGACGGTGAGCGTTTTACCTGCCTGCACTTGCCCATTCTGGTTGCGCACGCCGACGCCAGCCTCGGTGCCGATCATGCGAATGCTGCCGCTGTACATGCCCCCCATCTGACCCATGTCTATTGCCAGCGCCGGTCTGGCGCCGCCGTCATCCGCCAGCGCCGTCACCGTTTTGCCGTCTGCGCTCACCCGGTTGCGGCCGCCCACCACCGACACGCTCTCCTTGGCCCACACGCCGGCGTTGATCTCGACCGCGCGTGCCATAATGTCTACATATTCGGTATCGTGACGGGCATCGCCGTTGAGGCCGCCGCCCTCAACGCGCACTACGCCGCGTTCGATCTGATAACCTGCCATGCTGCCGTCGGCGTTCATCTGCGGTTTGCCGGTCGTCAGCGTCATGCGCCCGGCGTTGATCGTACCGCAACCGTTGCACACGATCCCCGCCGGGTTAGCCACGATCACCTGCGCCTTGCCGCCGGCCACTTCCAAAAAGCCGCGCAGCTGGCTGGGGTTATTGCTATTGACTTCGTTGAGGATCACTCTGGCCGGCGCGGCGTTGGGGGTGAGGTTCGGGTTGCCCTGGATCATCCCGGCCACCTGGGTCGATGTCATCACCGCCGAGTTATTGAGGATGGCGCCTTTGGCGTCAACATCGAACTGTTGATATTGGTTATGTGATATCCCTGCCTGATTGGGGGCCGTGATATTGACCTGCGACAGCCCATTTTGCGTGGCGATAATCTCCGGCCGCAGGGAAGGATTGGCGGCACCGTCCGCCACAATGCCGTCAGCCATCGCCGGCCCGGCGAACAAGGCCAGCCCCAGCATCCACACTGAGCGCCGCACCGTCACCCACAGGCGGGGAGCGCCCGCACTGCGGCTTTGCCCCGATTCGGTGCTGCAGCTGCGGGCCAGTTCGGAAACCACCCGCAGTTCCCCGTGAGTGCGACTGAAAATAAGGCGATAGCAATGTTTATTCATGGGTCACATCCGTGATCAATATCAATCCGTTACGGTCAACGTCAGGCAAGCCGCCACTAATGCTTGGCCCGCGTTCAGATTTCCAGGTTAACGCTGAAGCCGGCCGTGGCATCCGAGGTGTGGAAACCCGCAGGCTTGTACAAAGGAATGCCGGCAAACAGGTCATAGCTGAGTCGCCCCCATAAGGCGCCGCGCACCCCAAGCGCGCTGCCCGCCAATTGCCGCCCCGGCAAGCCTCGCGTATTCGGGCCGTCCACCCGCCCGTAGTCGGCGGCCAGATAGAGTTCGTGACCGCGGGCAAACACATTCCAGGCGATATCGTTACGCCAGACCAGGCCTTTTTCGCCAGACAGCATCTGCTCGCCGTCAAAACCGCGCACCGTGTAGCGCCCGGCAATGGCCATCCGCTCCTGCGGCGTCAGCGCGTTCGAGCTCCACTGGCCGCGCACGCTGGTATACAGCCGCCACGGCTGCTCGCCCCAGGAGAACGGTATGTTGAACCCCGCATCCCCGAGCAGGATGCCGGTACGCGCCGAACCGTTGTGATTGGCTTCCTCCGGCGCGCGCAGCGCTCCCAGGGCGCCGGTGCCGCGCCGCCAAGCTAGCGACGCATCCAGCGTATTGCGCCCGAGGTAACTGCGCTGGTTCAGTCCAATCTCCCAGCCCGCTGTCCGCCTCTTTTGCTGGGCCATTTCGATGTCTTCCACATAGTTGGTCGAGTGCTTGCGATAGCCGCGCAGGTTGAGCGTGGTCTTGTGCGATTGGTCGCGGTACAGCAACCGGGAAACGGTCAACTGAAAGTTGTCGCTCTTGCCGCTGTAGCGCAGCACCTCATTGGCGTTGGGGATGTTCTGATGGTAGGTGTAGTCGTTATAGTTGGCCGAGAAGGCCCAATATCCCACCGGGAAGAAATAGTTCAGCGTATGCGAACGGTTGCCGAACGGCCCGTGTTGGAATAAATCCTTGCCGATGTTGGCGTAGAACAGGTCATTTTGCGCAAACGGGGCATCAATAGCCAGGGTGGCCGAGCCAAGATAGCGCCCGGTGCTTTTGGAGCCGCTGTCGTCCAATCCCAGACTGAGCCGCACCGGGCGCCCCTCGTGCCAGTTGACCTGCAGATCGCTGGTGCCCTCCTGGGCGCCGGGCACGATTTTAATATCGGCATTGGCGCTGGGCACCCGCCTGAAGTTCTCCAGCCCCTGTTCGATATCGCGCAGGTTAAGAAGATCGCCGCGCGAGGCCGGAACGGCGTTCCACAGCCGTCCACGCCAGGAAACCGGCTCATCAAAGCGGACGGCGCCAATGCGCCCGGGTTGCAACGTAAGTGTCAACGTGCCCTGAGTCAGATCCTGCTCCTGCGCCATCACCCGAGTTGTGACGTAGCCTTTGGCCAAAATGGCATTTTGCACCTTGTTGATAGCGAGCACGATCCCCCGCCCGCCCAGGCAACGGCCTTTGGCATCGTTGGCGGCCGCAAGCGCCCACTGAACGCGTTCGGCCGACTCGCCGACGAGTACCAACCGGTTGATGGTAAAACAGGGTTTTTCGTGAGGAGGGTAATCGGGCAGCACCCGCTCAGGGGCAGCCACGCGCGCATCGGCCTGAGGGGTGTTTTGGTTCTGCAGGGCGCGTTCTCGCTCTTGCTGACGCAGCTGTTCACGGGCATCAATAGCCGCCGCGCCCTGGCTGAAAGCCTCAGCCGCAGAGGCGGAGGCGGAAAAAAACGGCACGGCGCCGAGTAACAATCCCGACAGACCATAGCGAATAAAACAAGGCACAGCACGAACGTAATTTGAGCGCATCCTTGGCTCTCCATCATTATTATTTCAATAAATTTATGAGTGCAATATTATAAATAATTTAAATAATTGTAATGACACTGCTTTATTGACGAATTATGAGCCTATAAGGGCGAAAATCAATCGATTTTTCCCGAAAGAGAGATCGTGCGAAAAATAAATAGTTCAGCGGCAATGAAGTGAAAGGAAAGCCGATAATGGATAATGAAAGGAGGATGGCGCGTAGCCGCCATCCTTTAGCGATAATATAGTGTGAGCACCGAGGAATAGACGCAGGCCATCAGTTCAGCAGGCTGCTGCCGAACGCCCCCTGCCAATCCTGCTCGAACTTCTCGACCGCGGCCTGTACGGCCGGCGCATTCAGAAACTGCTCCGCCACGTCCACCGGCAGCGTGATGGCCTGACAGCCCGCGAGCAGGCACTCCAGCGCCTGGCGCGCCGTTTTGAAGCTGGCGGCCAGCACCTGCGCCGAGGGCGCATGCAGGCTCAACAGCTGCTGCAGCTCGTGCACCATTTCGATGCCGTCGCCGCCCTGCGCATCCACGCGGTTGATATAAGGCGCCACATATTCCGCCCCTGCCAAGGCCGCCAACAGCCCCTGCCCGGCGCCGTACACCGCAGTGCCCAGCGTCGGGATGGACATCGTTTTGAGTTTCTTGATCGCCGCCAGCCCTTCGGCGGTCGCCGGGATCTTCACCACCAGCCCCGGTACCCGCTGGCTGAGCAGCGCCGCCTCCGCCACCATACGTTCCGCATCGGTCGCCATCACCTGCGCGAACAGCTTGCCGGTGCCGCCGAGGGCGTCGCGCAGCGCGGGCAGCACTTCCCAGATCGGCTTGCCTTCCTTCGCCACGATGCTCGGGTTGGTGGTGACGCCGTGCAGCGGCAGAATGCGCGCCAGGCGTTTTACCGCGGTCACATCGGCGGTATCGAGATAAAGCTCCATCACGGACTCCTGTGTCATGTTCTGTGGGCGGATTCAAACTCTGATCATCATAGGGCAAAAACCGCGCTAACTTTTGATCAAAATCAACTCAACTTTCATTCGAAACACCTTTAATGGCGAAAGATACAGCAACGCCAAACGGGTGACTCATGATCTTCAATCTGCAGCGCTACTCGACCCATGACGGCCCAGGCATCCGCAGCGTGGTCTTTTTAAAAGGCTGCCCGCTGAGCTGCAGGTGGTGTCAGAACCCGGAAAGCCGCTCGCGCCAAGCAGACCTGCTGTTTGACGAACGCCTGTGCCTGAGCGGCTGCACGCTGTGCGCCGAGCGTTGTCCGCAAGGGCTGCAACGCACCGACGGGCCGCTGACGCTGCAACGCGAGCTGATTAGCGCAGACGATTATGCCGCCCTGGCCGCCGTCTGCCCGACCGGCGCGCTCAGCCTGTGCGGCAGCTCGATCAACCCCGACGATATCATGGCCGAGGTGTTGCGGGATAAGCCTTTCTACCTGCGCAGCGGCGGCGGTTTAACGCTGTCCGGCGGCGAACCCTTTATGCAGCCGGACATCGCGGCGGACCTGCTGCGGCGCGGTCGCGAGGCCGGCATCCACACCGCCGTCGAGTCCTGCCTGCACGTTCCATGGCGTTATATCGCCCCTTCGCTGCCGTGGCTGGATCTGCTGCTGGCCGATCTCAAACACACCGACGAAGCGCGCTTCAGAGCCTGGACCGGCGGTTCCGCCCGCCGGGTGATGAGCAATTTTCGTCGGCTGGCAGCGCACGGCGTGCAGATGACCGTACGCGTGCCGCTGATCCCCGATTTCAACGCCGATCGCCGCTCTGTCCGTGCGATCGTCGACTTCGCCGCCGACGAGATCGGCGTGTCGGAGATCCACTTTCTGCCGTACCACACGCTCGGCATCAACAAGTACCACCTGCTCGGCGAACCCTACCGTGCCGCCCGCACGCCACTGGACGCTCCCGACCTGCTGGCCTTCGCCGAAGGCTATGCCGGCGCCAAGGGCCTGACCGCCATTTTGCGAGGATAACACCATGACCACGTTGGATTTGACCACCCTAAGCGCCCGCATCCAGGCGCACAAGAACGCGCTGATTCACATCGTCAAACCGCCGGTGTGCACCGAGCGTGCGCAGCACTATACCGAAGCCTATCAACAGCATCAGGATCGGCCACTGCCGGTGCGTCGCGCGCTGGCGCTGGCCAACCATCTGGCGAAACGCACCATCTGGATCGCCAACGACGAGCTGATCGTCGGCAACCAGGCCAGCGAGCTGCGCGCCGCACCGATCTTCCCCGAATACACCGTCGGCTGGATAGAAAGCGAAATAGACCAGCTAGCCGACCGGCCGGGCGCCGGTTTTTCGGTCAGCGAAGAGAACAAGGCGATTTTGCATCGCCTGTGCCCCTGGTGGCGCGGCCAAACGGTGCAGGATCGCTGCTACGGCATGTTCACCGACGAACAAAAGGCGCTGCTGGCCACCGGCATCATCAAGGCCGAGGGCAATATGACCTCTGGCGACGCCCATCTGGCGGTTAACTTCCCGCTGCTGCTGGAGAAAGGTCTCGACGGCCTGCGTGAAAAAGTGAACGCGCGCCGCAGCCGCCTGCACCTGACCGAGTGGGAAGATTTGCACAAAGCGCAGTTTCTCAACGCCATCGACATCGTGCTGGCAGCGCTGAGCGAGCACATCCTGCGCTTCGCCCGCCTGGCGCGCGACATGGCGCAAAACGAAGCCCGCGACTGGCGGCGCGCCGAGCTGCTGACCCTCGCGGACAACTGCGACCGGATCGCCCATCGCCCGCCGCAAACCTTCTGGCAGGCACTGCAGCTGTGCTATTTCATCCAACTGACGCTGCAGATCGAATCTAACGGCCATTCGGTTTCCTTCGGCCGCCTCGATCAATACCTCTACCCCTGGTATCGGCGTGACGTGGAGCTGGAGCAAAAGCTGGCGCGGGAAGACGCCATCGAGCTGTTGCACAGCTGCTGGCTGAAGCTGCTGGAGGTCAACAAGATCCGCTCCGGCTCGCATTCCAAGGCTTCCGCCGGCAGCCCGCTGTACCAGAACGTCACCATCGGCGGGCAAAAACTGATCGACGGCCGGCCGTGCGATGCGGTCAACCCGCTGTCCTATGCCATTCTCGAATCCTGCGGCCGCCTGCGTTCCACCCAGCCTAACCTCAGCGTGCGTTACCACGCCGGGATGAGCGCCGACTTCCTCGACGCCTGCGTGCAGGTGATCCGTTGCGGTTTCGGCATGCCGGCATTCAATAACGACGAAATCGTCATTCCTGAATTCATCAAGTTGGGGGTCGAACCGCAAGACGCTTACGACTACGCCGCCATCGGCTGTATCGAGACCGCCGTCGGCGGAAAATGGGGCTATCGCTGCACCGGCATGAGCTTCATCAACTTCGCCCGCGTGCTGCTGGCGGCGCTGGAGCAGGGCCGCGACGCCACGTCCGGGCAGATCTTCCTGCCACAGGAACAGGCGCTGTCCAAAGGAAACTTCGCCGATTTCGAGCAGGTATTAACCGCCTGGGATCGGCAAATCCGCTACTACACCCGCAAGTCGATCGAGATCGAGTGCGTGGTGGACAGCGTGCTGGAGGAGAACGCCCACGATATCCTCTGCTCCGCGCTGGTGGATGACTGCATTGAACGCGGCAAAAGCATCAAACAAGGCGGCGCCAAATACGATTGGGTTTCCGGCCTGCAGGTCGGCATCGCCAACCTGGGCAACAGCCTCGCGGCGGTGCGCAAACTGGTGTTCGACCAAGGGGCGATCGGCCAGCAGCAGTTGGCGACGGCGCTGGCCGACGACTTCGCCGGGCTGGATGGCGAGCAGCTGCGTCAGCGGCTGCTTAACGCTGCGCCCAAATACGGCAACGATGTGGACGAGGTCGATCGGCTGCTGGTGCGCGCCTACCAAACCTACATCGAAGAACTGAAGCAGTATCGCAACACCCGCTTCGGCCGTGGGCCGATCGGCGGCGGCTATTACGCCGGCACCTCGTCGATCTCGGCCAACGTGCCCTTCGGCGCGGCCACCCTGGCCACGCCGGATGGCCGCAAGGCGCACGCCCCCCTTGCGGAAGGCGCCAGCCCGGCGTCCGGCACCGACCACCTGGGGCCGACGGCGGTGTTCAATTCGCTCGCCAAGTTGCCGACCGAGGCGATCCTCGGCGGCGTGCTGCTCAACCAAAAGCTGAACCCGGCGACGCTGGACAACCCGCGCGATCGGGAAAAGCTGATGCTGATGTTGCGCACCTTCTTCGAGAGCTACCGCGGCTGGCATGTGCAGTACAACATCGTGTCGCGCGAAACGCTGCTGGCGGCGAAGCAACACCCTGACCAATATCGTGATTTAGTGGTTCGCGTAGCTGGCTATTCCGCCTTCTTTACCGCATTATCCCCTGAGGCGCAGGATGATATTATTGCGCGCACAGAACATACTCTTTAAACCTTTGACTCTTAGCGGCCGCGCCTTGGCGGCCGCATCATCAGGCCGATATGAATTTACGACAACAGACCATATTGCAGTTGGTTAACGATCGCCGCCGGATCAGCGTCAATGAGCTGGCGCGCGCCTCGGGCGTCTCGGAAGTCACCATCCGGCAGGATCTCAACCTGCTGGAAAAGCGCAGTTATCTGAAGCGGGTGCACGGCTCCGCCGTGGCGTTGGAAAGCGACGACGTCGACGCCCGCATGATGTCCAATTTCACCCTCAAGCAGCGGTTGGCGCAGTACGCCGCCGCGCAGGTCAATGACGGCGAGACGATCTTTATCGAGAGCGGCAGCGCCAATGCCCTGCTGGCGCGCTACATCGCCGAACGCAAGCGCATTACGCTTATCACCGTCAGCCATTACATCGCCAACCTGCTCAAAGAAACCGACTGCGACGTCATCGTGCTGGGCGGCATGTATCAGAAGAAAAGCGAGACCGTGGTCGGCCCGCTCACGCGGCTGTGCATTCAGCAGGTGCATTTCAACAAAGCGTTTATCGGCATTGACGGCTTTCAGGCCGAAACCGGCTTTACCGGCCGCGACATGATGCGCGCCGATGTGGTCAGCGCAGTGCTGGCCAAGGGCGTAGAGAATATCGTGCTGACGGATTCCAGCAAATTCGGCCAGATCCAGCCTAACCCGCTGGCGCAGCCGCGGCAAATCAGCCGGGTGATCACCGATTCACGTTTGGCGCTGGAGTATCAGCATCAGCTGAAACGTCAGGGCGTACAGGTGGAGCTGGTCAACGAATAACGCGCCGCGCGGGCCACGCCGCCCGCCGTTTCCCTTGCGCAGCGGGATTTTAAGACTATTTACCTGTTTATCCTTCCCGAGAAACCTATACTCAGCTTCGGTAACTTTTGGGCCGTAACCCGCTAATTATTCGGCCGTTAACAAAAAATGCCATTTTTTATATCGATACCGTATGGGAATCAACAGCAGGCCTGATTTATGGTTAACGCCTATACTTATAGGGCACTTCCATATAGCCAATGCTAAGGAGAAGTCATTATGATGATTATCAATAAACGTTTCGCTACCGCCGCTCTGGCTCTGACTCTGGCGTTTTCACTGAGCGCCTGTTCCAACATGTCCAAACGCGATCGCAACACCGCTATCGGCGCCGGCGCCGGTGCAGTCGGCGGCGCAGTGCTGACCAACGGCAGCGCTTTGGGCACGCTGGGTGGGGCAGCGGTGGGCGGCATCATCGGTCACCAGGTTGGCAAATAACCTGCCCGATGTTCCTCCGCCGACAGGCGGGCAAAAGCGCCTTGGCGCTTTGACGTATTAACCAATAACGATGATTTCAGGTCTGTTTTACTTTAAGTCTATGGTTCTTTCGCCGTTAACGGGTTAACCCCCGGCAGCAACAACCTCTAGCCATGCCGCAGCATTGCACTGCGGCATGGCGATTCGCCTCAACCGCCCGCCAGTTTGACCTTCATGCCTTTGGCTTCCAGCAGCTGTTTGAGCAGATCGCGTTTATCGCCCTGGATCTCGATGACTCCCTCTTTCACCGAGCCGCCGCAGCCGCATTTCTTTTTCAGTTCGGCCGCCAGTTTGTCGAGCGCGGCATCATCCAGATCGACGCCGGTAATCAGGCACACGCCCTTCCCCTTGCGGCCGCTGGTCTGGCGCTGGATGCGCACGACTCCATCGCCCTTGGCGCGTTGCGGTTTAACCTCTTCCTGCTTGATGCGACCGGTGTCCGTGGAATACACCAGACGGCTGTTATCGTCATTCATCATCGCTTCCTCAGGCCAAAGAGGCGCGGATCGCGCGCAGCGTCGCGGCCGGATCCGCAGATTGGGTGATCGGACGCCCAATCACCATATAGTCCACACCGGCGGCCTGTGCCTGCACCGGCGTCATAATACGACGCTGATCGCCCGCCGCGCTGCCTTCAGGGCGGATCCCCGGCGTCACCAGTTGGAAAGCCTGCCCGCAGGCGGCCTTCAGGCGCTGCGCTTCGTGTGCCGAACACACCACACCGTCCAGCCCGCAGTCGCGGGTCAGGCGCGCCAGGCGCTCGGCGTGTTCTGCCGGACTCGCCTCGATGCCGATGCCGCGAAGGTCTTCCGCTTCCATGCTGGTCAGCACCGTGACGGCGATCAGCAGCGGCGCATCCGCCCCGTATGACACCAGCGCTTCTTTAGCGGCGGTCATCATGCGCGCGCCGCCGCTGGCATGCACATTGACCATCCAAACGCCCAGCTCGGCCGCTGCGGCTACCGCATGCGCCGTGGTATTGGGAATATCGTGGAATTTCAGGTCAAGAAATACGTCGAAGCCGCGCCCGTGCAGATCGCGCACCAGCTGCGGCCCAAACAGCGTGAACATTTCCTTGCCCACTTTCAGCCGGCAGTCTTGCGGATCGATACGGTCGGCGAACGCCAGCGCAGCGTTCTTATCGGCGTAATCCAACGCCACAACGATTGGAGATGATTTTAAGTCATTGTTATTAGTTTTATTTTCAGACTTCATTTCTTCTACCTTCTGTAAAATGGAGATAATCAGGGACTCACCCGCGAAACTGACCGCCGCATTCTACATGCCAGGGGCCAGAAATCCCAGCCGCAGCGCGCACCGGCGCTCTGTCATGTTACCTTGCGTCTTTGTCATGGCGCGTCAACGTAAGCGCGTCAGCAATAAACCACGCAGCGTAAAACGCCGTAAAGATGCGTAAATTATCAATCAAATATTTTGAACTACTTGCTCAGCATTATCAGATTTTCAATCGGCCCAGATGCTTTATTATTCACCACATCGGAAGCGAATGGCTTCCTTCCTAAATAAACAGACTGGAGTCACCCATGAAAACCATCAAATATTTTGCAGCCGCTGCCGCTATCGCACTGACCTCTTTCGCCACTTTGGCCGCTGAGCCGATTAACAGCCAGCAGGCCGATAGCCTGACCGCGGCCGGCGTCGTTTCCGCAGGTCACGCAACGACCCTCAGCAGCCTGGAGAAAAAACTGGCCGCTAAAGCCGATGCCCAGGGCGCCAGCAGCTACCGCATCATCTCCGCCGGCGGTAACAACATGTTGAGCGGCACCGCGATCATCTACAAATAATGTTTCCGGTACAGGGCCCGAACGTTCGGGCCCTGCCTCTGTTTGCCGCCTGAAAAAACCGCATTTTCCTCGCCCCGCTTTGTTACAGAAATATTAAATTTTTATTACACACTAGACACCCGATCGTCAGTGGCTTAGCTTGAAGGCATCTTCCTGCAGAAAGGCTTTCAAAATGAGCGAGATATCGACACTTACCATTAAAATTCCTCTGGCACTGAAGGAAAAAATCCGCGCCGCCGCCGCTGAAAACGAATTTTCGTTGAGCGTAGAAGTGTGCCAACGCCTGGAAAGCAGCTTCAGCGCGCCCGCCGCCAAGGCTGAAAAAACCACCAAGAAAGCGGATGAGCTGCACCACGGCGAGATCGACAATCAAAGCACCGAAGAAGAGATTGAACAGCCGCTGAGCCAGAAAGAGCTGAAGAAACTGCGTCAGCTGTTGAAAACCGGCGCCAAAGGCGGCAAGAAAAAATAAGCGATGAACATAGAAAAACGGGGCGATCAATCGCCCCGTTTTATTTTTATTGTCCGTCCAGACCGCGGATCGGCTTAACCGATGACCAGGCGCGACACGACGGACAATGCCAATAGAGCGAGTGCGCGGTGAAGCCACATTTGTGGCAGCGGTAACGTGGCTTGGTGCGAATTTGCTCGCCGACCATGTCGCGCAACAGCAGCAGACTCTCTTTCGCACGGCCGTCTTCGGCGTCCGCCAGGTGGTAATCCATCAGCCGATAGAACACCCGCATGGTGGGATGGCGCTGCAGCTGACGGTTGATATAGACCTGCACCACGTCGCGCCCTTCGTGCTGCTCGATGATTTCGGCCAGCATCAGATCGGCGGTGGCGCCGGTGTTCTCTTCTACGCAGCGCTTAAGGAAATCCGCCCAGTTGTGCTGCTGTTCCGGCAGATGCGTGTAGCATTCCTGCAGCATCGGCAGCGTCTCGCTGACCAGCTCTTTATCCTGGCTCAATACGCGCTGCAGCGATTCCGCCGCTTTGGCGTAGTCGTTTTGCGCCATGTAAATGCGCCCGAACATGATGGACACGCGCGCGCACTGTTTATCGGCCGCGTCCGCACGCTTGAGCAGGCTCATCGCCCGATCGAGATCGTCGCTGCCCATCGCCTGCAGCGCCAGTTCACAATAAAAGTGCGCGATCTCGACGCGTTGTTTCTCTTTGCCCAGCTTGACCAACTTTTCCGCCACGTCGATCGCTTTCTGCCAGTCGCTGGTCGCCTGATGGATCACCAGCAGTTGCTGCAGCGCCGAGACGCGAAAATCCGCTTCGTCAGTCAACTGGCTGAACATGTCTTCCGCGCGGTCGTAAAGCCCGGCGGCCATATAGTCACGGCCCAGCTGCTGCACCGCCAATAGGCGCTGCTCAAAGGTCAGGGAAGCGCTTTCCATCAAGGCCTGATGGATACGGATAGCGCGGTCGACTTCGCCGCGCGAGCGGAACAGGTTGCCCAACGTCAGGTGGGCTTCAACGGTGTTGCTGTCCTCTTTCAACATGTCGAGGAACAGATCGACCGCCTTATCCTGCTGGTTTGAAAGCAGAAAGTTCACCCCTGCCACGTATTCACGCGACAGGCGGTTGGCTTCTTGCTGTTTATCCTGCTGAGCGCTTCTGCGCCCCATGTACCAACCGTACGCGGCAGCCACGGGCAGCAACAGAAACAGCAGTTCTAACATAGAGGGTTATTCCTTGCTGACAACGGCCTGAGCCGCCGGTTCAGCGGGCTGCTCAAGCTGCAGCTCCAGCCTTTTGATCTTGCGCTCGGCGCGGCCCAGCGCAATGCGCGTACGCAGATAGAACAAACCGCAAATGATCCAGCCGAGAATGAAACCGGCGCCAAACAGCGTGGCTAACAGGGTCGATACGCGATAATCGCCCTGCGCAACCAGATAGTTAAAATTGACCACCTGATCGTTATGCGCACCCAAGGTGACGGAAATCACGAAGATCACCAGAACCAACAAAAAAATCAGCAAATATTTCACATTCTTTCCCGCGATGCCGAGTGAATCGGATGAACGATGCCAAAACGTGGCGTCCCTAACCCTTAAGTTAGCATTTCCCGTTGCGGCAGGGAAACCCTGCGGCACGATAAAACCACATATCTGCTGGCATATTCGGCAGTAAACGGCTTTAACGAACAAATTGATGAGAAAGCTTCTCAAAACGTCGAATTTATAAGGATATGGGGGCGACGGCGCGGATTGCAATGGCGGGAAAATGTAAGCGGTTAATGCGGCGCCGATCTGGCGCCGCTTTGTTTGTGACATTGTCACGTTATGACATGATTAACCCGCCATCCACATTGATGGTTTGGCCGGTGATATAATCGGCATCGTCCGAAGCAAGGAAGGCCACAAGACCCGCCACATCCTCGGGTTGACCGGCACGCTTGAGCGGAATGCCCGCCACCCACTCGGCCATCAACTCCCCTTTGCCGTAAGTTTTTTCCGGACCGCTGAGAATTTCTCCCCAAACGCGGTCGTTATATTCCCACATCTCGCTTTCAATGATGCCGGGGCAGAATGCATTGACCGTGATGCCATGTGGCGCCAGCTCAAGCGCTAAACTCTGCGTAATGCCGATCACCCCCATTTTGCTGGCGGCGTAATGCGGCGTATAAATAAACCCGTTACGTCCCTGACCGGAAGAGGTGTTGATCAGGCGCCCCTTGCGCTGGCCGACCATATATTTAGCTGCCTCCAGGCAGCAGAGCCAGACCGCCGTGGTATTTACCGCCAGCACTTTCTCAAAATCGCTTTTGGGCATCTGGTCAAAACGATCGATAGTGATCACCCCGGCGTTCTGAATGGAAACGTCGATCGCGCCAAATCGCTCCCAGACCTGACGATAAAAATCAACCACTTGTGCTTCATCGGTGACGTCGAGGATGACCGGCAGCACCTCACCCCGATAACGCTGGCGCAGCGTTTCCGCCGTGGTCAGAATGCGCTCCGCATTCGACGCAATCACCAAATTGGCGCCCAAACTGGCGAAACGCTCGGCGATACCGGCCCCAATGCCGCGGCATGCGCCGGTAATCACCACGGTTTTCCCCGTGAAGTCACGATTCATGATTGTTCTCCTGTCATCAATGAGGCCGTCTGCGGCCGCCATAAGGTGCGCTGTACCGCCTGCCGCCACGCGCTGTAGTTTTCCTGCAGCTGCCGGTGGCGCTGCATATCGGGTTTAAACTCATCATGTTGAGGCAACAGTGCCGCCAGTTGCCGATCGGTAGCTCCCCACAGGCTGCGCATCGCCATCAACGCCGCCCCCAGGGCCGACAGTTCCGCCGTGTCACTGCGCCACACCGGGCAACCCAGCAGATCGGCCTGAAACTGCATCAGCCAGTCATTGCGGCTGGGGCCGCCGTCTGCCATCAGCCCCTGCAGCGCAAAACCCGGTTGTTGCCGCAGTACGCCGATCACATCGGCGATTTGATAAGCCACCGATTCAAAAGCGGCCCGCACCAAATGTTCTCGCCGCGTGCCGCGGCTGAGCCCGCAAATCACGCCGCGCGCTTGCTCATCCCACCAGGGTGCGCCGGCACCGGTCAGCGCCGGTACAAAATAGACGCCACAGCTGTCGGGCACGCGAACAGGCAGTTCACTCAACGGCGCTTCGCCCTCCGACGGTATGGCGGCGATATCCAGCATCCAGGCGATAGCGTCGCCGGTGTGGGGAATATTGCCCTCCAGTGCGTACTGCATGCGCCCACCGTCATGCCAGGCGATGGTCGTTGCCAGAGCGCTCGTGTCGCATTGCGCGTCGGCGATTGGCGCCATCACCGATGATCCGGTGCCATAGGTGGCTTTGACCTGCCCAGCCTGACCCAGCGCATGGCCATAAAGCGCCGCATGGGAATCCCCTACCATCGCAGCAATTGGAATGCCGTCGGCAATGCCCTCCAATCCCAACGTCGTGCCGAACAGATGGCTGGAGGAATGGATCGTCGGCAGCGCCTGACGGGGAATATTGAACAGCGCCAGCATCTGTTCGTCCCACTCCCCGGAAGCGAGATTCAGCAGTTGAGTTCGGGCGGCATTGGAGACATCACAACCGAATGCTCGCCCCCCGCTCAACTGCCACAACAGCCAGGCATCGATGGTGCCCAGGCACAGTTCGCCGTTCTCCGCCAACCGCTGTCCCTCTTCGCAGTGATCGAGCAACCAGCGCATTTTCGACGCCGAGAACAACGGTGAAAGCGGCAAACCGGTGGCGCGGCGCACCGCTTCCTCCTGCCGATCGCGCCGCAGCCGTTCGCAGAAATCGGTGGAACGCGCGCATTGCCAGGTCAGAGCCGGGCCGATCGGTTGGCCGTCAGCGCGACGCCAGCCGATGGCGGTTTCACGCTGGTTGCTGATGGCGATACCGGCAATGCGGGATGCGCCAGCCAACGCAATAGCCTCCCGCAATACCGCCAGAGAGGCCGCCAGCAAGGTCTCGCCCCGTTGCTCCACCCAACCGGGCTGCGGCGTCTGCAATGTCAGTGGCCTGCTGGCCCTGGCGACGATCGTACCCTGCGCATCCACCACCACGGCCTTGGCGTTGCTGGTGCCCTCGTCCAACGCGACAATGCAATCCGCTTTAACCATGGCTCACCTCAGCCAGCGGCTGCACCGCTTTTTTTTCCTGGCGCTGCATCAGAATAACCTTGCTCTGCAAACGCTGCTGGAACTGGTCAATCACCACGGCGGTGACGATCACCAGCCCTTTAATCACCATTTGCCAGAACTCGCTGACGCCCATCATCACCAAGCCGTCCGCCAGAAAAACGATCACAAAGGCGCCGATGATCGAACCGAATACCCTGCCGCGACCACCGCTCAGCGCCGTACCGCCCAGCACCGTCGCGCCGATGGCGTCCATTTCGAACATATTGCCGGTCATCGGGTGCGCGGTTTGCAATTGAGAAGCGATGACCAGCCCCACCAGCGCCGCACACAGCCCGGAAAACGCATAGACGAACATTTTCACTTTGACAATCGGCACCCCCGACAGCCGCGCCGCCGGCTCATTGCCGCCAATGGCATAGATATAACGGCCCAGCGGCGTTTTCTTGGTGAGATAGATCCCCAACAACACGATGGCCAGCATCAGCCAAATCGGGTTGTAAATTCCCAGGAAGGTGCCGGACCCCAGGGCCGTGAAACCGGTGTTGCCCAGCGCTTCCATGCCCACCAGATTAGGGTAGGTTTTGCCGTCCGCCGTCAGCAACGCCGCCCCACGCGCCACGTACATCGCTCCCAGGGTGCAGATGAATGGCGCAACGCCGAGCCGCGTGATCAGCGTGCCGTTGATCAAACCCAACAACACGCCCACCAGCGCCACCGCGCCGATCACTTCAAAAACGTTGAGAAACAGCCGATTGCCATCCCACAGCGGGATACCGACGGTCAATAGCGCACCGGCAATCATCCCGCACAAGCCCGCCACCGCGCCGACCGACAAGTCGATGCCGCCGGTGAGGATCACCAGCGTCATGCCAACCGCCAGCAGCCCGGTAATCGCCACGTGCTGCGTCATGATCAGCAGATTAGAGACGGTCAGAAAATTCGGCACCATGCTGCTGAAGAACAGCACCACCAGCAACAGGGCGATGAACGTACGCGCCTGCAACAAATACATATACAACCGATACTTGGTTTGCATTGCCTTATCCTTATGCATGAGGGGTTGAGGCGCGGATCAGCGTTTCGCGATCGGCCCGTTCGCGCGGCAGATCGGCTGTCAGCTGCCCGTCCGCCATCACCATCACCCGGTCGGCCAGCGAGACCACCTCATCCAGCTCCGACGAAGAGAACATCACCGCCAGCCCCTGACGTGCCATCGCGCCAATCAGGTGGTAAACGTCCGTTTTGGCACCGACGTCAATTCCGCGCGTCGGCTCATCAAGAAACACCACCTGCGGCCCGGTCAGCAGCGCCTTGCCCAACACCACTTTCTGCTGATTGCCGCCGCTCAGGCTGGTGATTGGCAGCTCCCGGTCACTGACCTTGATCGCCAGTTTTTCGATCATGCCATCGACCAACGTACACTCCCCGGCCGACGCCAACGGCCGTAGCGCATTACGTCCCAGGCTGGCCAGGGTCATGTTGGCCTTGATCGACATCATCTGCACCAACCCCTCCGCCTGCCTGTCTTCCGGCACCAACGCCATGCCCAACGCCATGCGTTGACGGAATCCCAGCCGCTCCACGCTTTTCCCGTTGAGCAAAATGCGACCTGCCGTCTGGCGCATCACGCCGTTGAGCACTTTGAACAGTTCGGTACGGCCGGCCCCCAACAGGCCATAAATGCCGATCACTTCCCCTTTGCGCAGTGAAAAACTGACGTCGTTAAGGCAATAGCCGCCGTTTTCACGCGGCAGCGTCAGCTGTTCGACCTTCAGCACTTCATCCCCTTGTTCTGCCGCGCAATAATCAAAGTGCTTGCTCTTTTCACCCACCATCTTTTCGATGATCCACGGAATGCTGACGTTACTGACCGGTTCGGCGGCAACAAAACGCCCGTCGCGAAACACCGTGATGCGATCGCCAATCTCCATCAGCTCCTCCAGTCGGTGAGAAATGTAGATGATGGTGACACCGCGTTTTTTCAGATCGGCGATCACCCGAAACAGCGTGCGCACTTCGGCCTGACTCAGCGCCGACGTCGGCTCATCCATGATCAGCACCCGGGTGTCCTTCGCCAGGGCACGGGCAATTTCAACCAGTTGCTGATGACCGATACCGAGGCTGCCCAACGGCGTATGCGGATCGATATCCAACTCCAGCCGCTGCAGCAAGGATTTGGCCAACTGATACTGATAGTCCACATTGATACGGCCGCGCTGGAAGAACTCGTTGGCCATAAAAATGTTGTCCATGACCGACATGTTGGGGAACAGGTTCAGCTCCTGAAAAATAATGCTGATCCCGAGCCGCTCCGCCTGCTGCGTAGAGGTTAACGTCACCGCTTTCCCCTCCAGCTCGATGGTGCCGGAGGACGGGGTTTCCACCCCCGCCAACAGCTTCATCATGGTCGACTTGCCGGCGCCGTTTTCACCAATCAGTACGTTGACCTGGTTGCGAAACACTTGATAGCTCACGCTATCCAACGCGGTGACGCCCGGATAGAGACGCGAAACGTTGCGCGTTTGAATAATGATCGGATCGCTCATCACGCCCCCTTAAGGTTGAATGCGCACCGGCGTGATCAACAGCGGCTCGGCGGGCGCCTGCCAGCTGCTGAATACGCCATACACGGTAATGTGGTCACCCACCTTGGGCTGGGATCCGGCCAGTTCGTCGATCGAAGCCTGGTTAATCGCCCTGGCAAAATCGCCGAACAGCGCTTGGTCATTGAAATCGCTGTAGCTCAGGCCGCGATAGCTGTCGCGTAACGCTGTCCCGCGGTAGACCGGCCCGATCTGCACCTCCACGCTGCTGAGCGGCGCATCGGTCAGTTTGAGCGTTAATTTTCTGCTGCGTGAACGGGTGTTGACCGCCGCGACTTCACCGCTGACCTTAACGTTGAAGTAACAAGGAAACTCCGGTTGAGCACGGTACCCAAGCAGGCCGCAAGCGCTGTTGAAATCCTTGGCCTGGTCGATCCGAGCGATCAGCTCGCCCAGCGGCTGCGCCGTTTTGACCGCTTGCGGGGCGATTTGACTGCGGTAAATCTCCGCCGCCTGCGCCACATGCGCATTCACCGGGGAGCGAAGCTCCGCCAGCTTTTTCTCCGAGACGATACGGCAACCGCTCAACGCCAGGACGACGATGACGGTCAACGCAATACGCATCGACATAACAACACCTCCGATCGCCCCCCGCCGCCAGGACGGGGTGGTGAAAGACGCCGCTCAGCGCGGATTACGGTTTAAAGTTGAAGTCATTGACTCGCTGCGCATTGTCTTTGCCGATCAGGATGCCGCGGAACATCACGCGCTCCTTGCCGGTATAGCTGCCGGATTGGAAGTAGCCATCCAGGATCTCGACGCCCTGCGCGGCAATCGCCTGCGCCTGCAGCATCACGCTGGCGTAGAGGCTGCCGTTGAGAATGGCATCGCGCTCATCATTGCTGCCGTCGATGCCCACCACGGTGACATCCTTTCTGCCGGCGGCCTTCAGCGCCGCCACTGCGCCCAGCGCGACCGGACCATTGCCGCAGATCACGCCTTTGATGTCCGGATGCGCCTGCAGGATGCTGTCCATAATGCGCTTCCCTTCCAGCAGATTGCCCTTGGCGTCTTGGCGCGCCACGCTGACCATCTCCGGGTATTGGTCAATCACGTTATGGAACGATTGCGAACGTGTGACGCAGTTATTGTCCGCCAGGTTGCAGGTCAGTTCGGCGTATTTACCGGTCTCCCCCATTTTTTCCACAAACTGATTGGCGACGTCCGATCCGGCCTGGAAGTTGTTATGGGTGATCTGCGCCAGCGCTACGCCATCGACCGGGATTTCACGGTTGATCAGCACCACCGGAATGCCGGCGTTTTTCGCCTGCTGCACGGCGGCGACGCTGGCCTGGGAATCGGCGTTATCCAAAATGATGCCCTGAACCTTGCGGCCGATAACCAGGCTGATGAGCTCCCCCTGGCGTTTGACGTCTTCGCCGTGCGACAGCACCAGCGTCTGGTAGCCGAGAGACTTGGCTTTGGCCTCGGCTCCCTTGGCTTCCGCGGAGTAATAAGGGTTGTCCAGCGAGTTGACGAGAATGGCGATTGTGCCCTTTTCCGCCGCCATGGCAGTGGCGCAGGCAAAACCGGTAAGCAGAGTGAGGTAAGTGGCTATTTTTTTCATGATGGTGTTCTCTTATCGTTGTGTTGAACATCGTCTGGTGTTGGCGATCGCCGCGGTTGCCGCTTACCAAATGGTAAAACCGCCGTCGATCATCAGGTCCGCGCCGGTAATCATGTCGCTGCCATTGCTGGCAAAAAACAGGATCGCCGCCGCGATTTCATCGGTATAAGCAAAACGCCCCAGTGGGATCAGCTTTTTCATCGCCTCGCCCTTTTCGCCTCGCCAGGCTATCTCTCCCATAGGCGTCAGCACCACGGTGGGCGATAACGTGTTGACCGTAATGCCATGCGGCGCCCATTCTTTGGCCATCACCTTGGTCATGCCCAGCAGCCCCGCCTTGGCGGAGGTATAGGCACAGTGTTCGTCAATGGCGATAGAGGCCGCCTGCGACGCGATGTTGATGATTTTCCCGCCGTGACCGGCGGCTATCGCGCGACGCGCCAACGCCTGCGAGCATAGAAAAGGTCCGGTGAGGTTGACCGCCAAATGACGCTGCCACTCCTCGAGCGTGACCTCCGTCGCCGGCTGCAGATTGACGTAGCCAGCGCAGTTGACCAAAATATCGAGGCGGCCAAAGCGCCGTTGAGCCGCAGTGAAAGCGGTGGCCACCGAGTCAGGATCCGTCACGTCGCAAACCTGGCAAAGTACCTGCTCTTCACCTAATTCCCGCAGCGCCGCCGCAGCCTTGTCTTGTTCAAAAGCCGGGTACATCAACACCAAACGCGCGCCTTTTTCCAACAGCAAGCGATTGGCGGCCATCGCGATGCCGCCCAAACCGCCGGTAATCACCGCAACCTTCCCCGTCAGCGACAGTCCGCTATCTACTCCGTAGCGTAAATTAACGTCATACTCGTTCCGCTCCATCGCTTCCCCCTATTGAGTTAACTGAGCATGCAATCCTGCCGCGTCGATGGCATATTGCCGCCGCAGCGCCGCCCGGCTGCTGCTGTGGGTAAATTCGTAAGCCGGCACGCCCAGCGCGGTAAACGGCCGCGGCAGCTGATGCCGCAGCAACAGTTCACCGATGATGGTGCCTAAACCGCCGCTGAGCGCATGCTCCTCCATAGTCAGCACCCGACGGTGCGAGCGCATCAACGCCACCACCGCCTCCTCATTGAGCGGCCAGAGCGAAGGGAGAGAGACAATGGTCGGGTTACCGCCCAATGCCAGTACCTTCATCGCCTCATGAGCCACCGTGCCCAAACAGAACACCAGGCTATCTTCCCCTTGGTGCAACACCTCCGGCTCTCCGGGACGGAATTGGTAATCCGCGTTCAATACCGGCAGCTTGTCGCTGTCCATGCGAATATAGGCCGGGCCGGGTTGCGCGATGACATGACGGACAATCTCTGCCGCTTGCCGCGCATCCGCCGGCGCATAGACGCTGAGATTGCCCAGCGTACGGGCGATGGCGATATCGTTCATGCAGTGGTGCGTCGCCCCCAGTGGCCCGTAACCAAATCCGGCATTCAGGCCGAGCATTTTCACGTTGGTCTCCGTGTAGCAAACATCGTTTTTCATCTGTTCGTTTGAACGAGCGAACAGGAAAGGTGCCGCGTTGGCGGTAAAGACCGTACGGCCGCTGAGCGCCATGCCGGCAGCCATGCCGACCATGTTCTGTTCGGCGATACCGACGTTCACTACCCGCTCCGGATAAGCCTGCTCAAAGGGCGCGATTTTTGACGTGGACGTGGAATCCGCCACCATCACGCTCAGATCTGCACCCGCCCGTTGCTGTTCGATCAACGCCGTCACCACCGCATCGCGTAAATCCTGCATGTTTACCCCTCCAGTTCCACCAGCGCCTGCGCCAGCTGTTGTTCGTCCGGTACCGCGTGATGCCAGGCGGCAACGTTAGCCATAAACGACACGCCGTGCCCCTTTTCGGTATTGGCCAAAATCACTCGCGGCTTGTCCTGGCTCGGAAGTTGGATCGCCGCCACCAACGCCGCCGGATCGTGCCCGTCACACTCGACGGTTTCGAAACCGAACGCGCGCCATTTTTCCGCCAGCGGTTCCAGCGGCATGATCTCCTCCGTCTTGCCCGCCAGCTGCAGCCGGTTACGATCGACGATGGCGATCAGGTTATCCAGCTTGAATTTGCTGGCCGCCATTGCCGCCTCCCAGTTGGATCCCTCCGCCAGCTCACCGTCGCCCAGCAGGACGAAAGCGCGGCGATGCCCACGCCCTGCCAGCTTATTGCCCAGCGCCAACCCCACGGCGATCGGCAGCCCATGCCCCAAACCGCCGGAATTAATCTCCACCAGCTCCGGCAACTTCTGCCGCACCGGATGCCCGGCCAACAAGGTGTCGTCGCCCATGAACTGATCGAGCACCGCCGGATCGAGCAAGCCCATCGCCGCACAGCTGCAGTAAAAACCGCCGGCGCCGTGCCCTTTAGACAAAATGAACCGATCCTGATCGGGCCGGGCATTGCTGCGATCCATCACTGCCATATACAAAGTGCAGATGATGTCGATTTCCGACAGATCGGCGCCGGTATGACCCTTGCCTGCCTTATGGTTCATGGTCACCACATGTCGGCGCGCCTGGCGTGCCGTGTTTTTAATCGCCTGAAAGTCCATCGTCACCTCTGCTTAAGCGCCTTGATTATCGTTATCGCATCAAAACGATCCGTTAACTCACCATTGATTTTCGAATGGAAATCATATGCAGCAAAAACGATAATTAATGTGGGCAAGATCAAATTTCAAACAAAAGCGCTTACCCGACAACACCCACACCGAAAAAAACCAATAAATAACAACATGATGAAAATCACCCGGCTGCTTTAATTGAGTTTTTTATCGTTGATTTCATCGGATGCCAATGATTTTCGAATAAAAATCAATGCTACTTAACCGGGTTTATCCGTGGCTTTATCAATAATCGCGAGCTAAAATTCAGCGCATCAATATGGAGTGGCCGTGGCAAACCGCGCGGCGGGAACTGACAGGTGCAGGAGTCTTTCGATTGAAAAGCAAAAGCGAACAGTTGGCGGAAATGCAGCAACGGCGCGAAAAGATCCTCGACATGATCCGCGAAGACGGCTCGGCGACGGTCAAAATGCTTACCGATACCTTCAAGCTGACCGAGGCGACCATTCGCACCGATCTGCGCGTCCTGCAGCAGCAAGGCTATGTGCAGCGCTTCCACGGCGGTGCAACCCTGGTTGATGGCAAGCAAAATACGCATGCCATGCTGCTGGAACGCCAGGTTAACCTGACCGCCAAAGATCGCATCGGCAAACTCGCCGCCGGTTTTATCGAACCCGGCGACACCATCATTCTTGATTCGGGCACCACCACCACGGCTATCGCCAATCACCTGAATCACATAAAGAAACTGTCCGTTATCACCACCGGCGTCAATATTGCGCTGCAGCTGGGCGGCGAACCGGGCGTGAATATTTTGCTGACCGGGGGCTCATTCAAATTTCCGACGCTCTCCACCTCCGGGGACAAAGCCGCCAATTTCTTCGAAAACGTGCTGGCGCAAAAACTGTTCCTCGCGACGGCCTGCATCTCGCCCCGCCACGGGCTCAGTTTCCCAAGCGAAACCGACATCAAACTGAAAATGGCAATGATCAATGCAGCCAACACGGTGTATGTGGTGGCCGACTCCAGCAAGATCGATAAAGTTTCAATGTTTGCGCTGCCTTGTGACTGGCAGCATATCGACTATTTGATTACCGACAACGGAATTGGCGATGCCGCCATGCAGGCATTTGAAAAGGTTGGCGTTAAGGTCTTGGTGGCAGGCGCCTGAACGGCGCCTATGAAAGAAGTGATTATTCCGGCTTGCGCGCCGCGATTTCCTGTTGCTCTTGCGGCGGCGGCGTCAGAGGACCGAACCAGCGCTGCGCCAGCCAGCAGGTGACCACCACCAGCAGCCAGCTGATCAACGTGGCCATCGCCAGATCGCGCGGCCAGTGCATGCCCAGCAGCAAGCGGCTGCCCATTACCCCAGCCGCCCACACCATCAGGATCGCAACGGTTTTGTAATGGCGGCGCGGCCACAGCAGCCCTACGCCCAATAGCGCCCAGGTGGCGGCGAACATGGTGTGCCCCGACGGAAAAGCAAAGCCGGTTTCAAACTGCCAGTGCTTGCGCAGCCAGCTCGGCACCAGCGTCTGGTCTTGCAGTTGCTCGCGCACCAGCGCGCTGCGCTCTTTGCGCTGCAGCGAGTAGAAATACTTGCCGTCCACGCCGTGGGTTTGCTCCAACCACACCACGAAAGGACGCGGCTCTTGCACCCGATCCTTGATCAACGACTTCACGCCCTGCCCAATCAACAGTGCGGCGAAAAGCAGCATCGCCAGACCGATGGCCGGCTTCAGCCGAAAGCGCAGGCACCACAAAAACCAACCGCAGAGGATCGCGCTGGTCAGAATGCCCCACGGCGAGGTCACGGTTTCGGTCACCCAGTACAGCGCTTTCAGCAGCCGGTCATTGCCGCCGGGTTGCCAGTGCCAGCCGGATACCCAGACCGCCAGCGGCATCAACAGCAGCAGCAACGCGCCGCCCGCCGTGCGTTTTGCTATCTCATACATTCCCGTTTTCCTCTGCGTGAATCAGGCTGCAGTGTAACAAGAGTGCAATCTTGATAACACGCGAAAAATTAAACAGATAGACAACCTATCGCAATAATAGGTGGCCAGAAAACGCCATCTGCTGGTTTGCTGAGCACCGCCCGGCAAGAAGTTGTGGCAAAATAGCCGATAATTAACGAAATAGAGATCGGCGTAGCACGTTTTAGTCTTGGTCAATGCACTGACCGGACTTAGGATGCGCGACAATGATTGAATCGTAGGTTTTTGTGGAGAGTGACATGCAGCTTAAACGGGTGGCAGAGGCTAAACTGCCGACACCTTGGGGCGATTTCCTGATGGTAGGATTCGAAGAACTGGCGACCGGACACGATCATCTGGCGCTGGTATTCGGTGATATTTCCGGTGAAGCGCCGGTGCTCGCACGCGTGCATTCCGAATGTCTGACCGGCGACGCGTTGTTCAGCCTGCGCTGCGACTGCGGTTTTCAGCTGGAAGCCGCACTGGAGCAGATCGCCGAAGAAGGCCGCGGCATCCTGCTTTATCATCGCCAGGAGGGCCGCAATATCGGCCTGTTGAACAAGATCCGCGCCTATGCCCTGCAGGATAAGGGCGCAGACACCGTGGAAGCCAACCATCAGCTCGGCTTCGCCGCCGACGAACGCGACTTCACCCTGTGCGCCGACATGTTCAAACTGCTGGGCGTCGACGCGGTGCGTTTGCTGACCAACAACCCGAAAAAGGTCGAGATTCTGACCGAAGCCGGTATCAATATCAGCGAGCGCGTGCCGCTGATCGTCGGCCGCAATCCGAAGAACGAACACTATCTGGCCACCAAGGCCGCCAAAATGGGCCATTTGCTCGACCAGAAGTGACCGCCACCACGGTGAAAACAATCAGGGCGCCTTGCGGCGCCCTTTTTATTGATTAATTACAGCATTTTCCTGATTACGTAGTGCAGGATGCCGTCGTTTTCGTAGTAGGTCAGCTCATTGCCGGTATCGATGCGGCAACGGGTGTCAATCACCTCCTTGCGCCCGTCGGCATAGGTGATATGTACCGGCACCGTCTGGCCCGGCTGCAGCTGTTGCAGGCCGCCGACGCTGATCTGCTCGTCCCCGGTCAGCCCCAGCGTTTTGCGCGTCACGCCCTGCGGGAACTCCAGCGGCAAAATGCCCATACCGATCAGGTTGGAGCGGTGAATGCGCTCGAAGGATTCGGCGATCACCACCCGCACGCCCAGCAGGCGCGGCCCTTTCGCCGCCCAGTCGCGGCTGGAGCCGGAACCGTACTCTTTACCGGCGATCACCGCCAGCGGCACTTTCTCCTGCTGGTACTGCATGGCGGCGTCGTAGATAGACAGTTGCTGCTGCGACGGAATATGGCGGGTATAGCCCCCCTCCACGCCCGGCACCATTTCGTTGCGGATGCGGATGTTGGCAAAGGTGCCGCGCATCATCACTTCATGGTTTCCGCGGCGCGAACCGTAGGAGTTAAAATCCTGCGGCGCCACGCCGTGCTCGCTCAGGTAACGCCCCGCCGGGCTGTCGCGCTTGATATTCCCCGCCGGCGAGATGTGGTCGGTGGTCACCGAATCGGCCAGAATCGCCAGAATGCGCGCATCCTTGATGTCTTGCACCGGATCCGGCTTCACCTTCATGGTGCTGAAGAACGGCGGATGGCGGATATAGGTCGAGTCTTCCTGCCACTGATAGGTCGCCGAACCGGTCACCTGGATCGCCTGCCAGTTGGCGTCGCCGTCGAACACTTCGCCGTATTCCTTGTGGAACATCTCGGTGCGCACCTCTTCCACCGCCTGAGCGATGTCCTGGCTGCTCGGCCAGATGTCCTTCAGGTAGACCGGTTGACCGTCATTGCCCTCGCCCAGCGGCTCTTTGGTCAGATCGATCTTCATGCTGCCCGCCAGCGCATACGCCACAACCAGCGGCGGTGAGGCCAGCCAGTTGGTTTTCACCAGCGGGTGGATGCGCCCTTCGAAGTTACGGTTGCCCGACAGCACCGCGCCCACGGTCAGATCGCCCTCTTTGATCGCCTGCTCGATAGGATCCGGCAGCGGCCCGGAGTTGCCGATACAGGTGGTACAGCCATATCCCACCAGGTTGAACCCCAGTTCTTCCAGATAAGCGGTAAGTTTGGCGCTGTCGAAGTAGTCGGTCACCACTTTGGAACCCGGCGCCAGCGAGGTTTTTACCCAGGGTTTGCTACGCAGCCCTTTCTTGACGGCGTTTTTCGCCAGCAGGCCGGCCGCCATCATCACGCTCGGGTTGGAGGTGTTGGTGCAGGAGGTGATCGCCGCGATCACCACCGCGCCGTCGTGCAGCTCGTGCTGCTGCCCATCCAGCGTAAAGGATTTGCTGTCTGCCTTGGTCTTGTGGCCGCCGATATCCAACTCGGTAGCGGCCCTGAACGCCTGCGGCACATTCGGCAGCGCGACGCGATCCTGCGGGCGTTTCGGCCCGGCGAGGCTGGCCTCGACCGTCGACATATCCAGCGCCAGCGTGCTGGTGAATACCGGCTCATCCCCCGGGTTGCGCCACATGCCCTGCGCCTTGGCGTAAGCTTCCACCAGCGCGATTTGTTCGGCGCTGCGGCCGCTGAGTTTCATGTAGCCGAGCGTGACGTCATCTACCGGGAAGAAACCGCAGGTGGCGCCGAACTCCGGCGACATGTTGGCGATGGTCGCCCGGTCCGCCAACGGCAGATCGGCCAGGCCGTCGCCGTAAAACTCGACGAACTTGCCAACAACGCCGTGCTTACGCAGCATTTGGGTGACGGTCAGCACCAGGTCGGTGGCGGTAATGCCCTCGCGGAGCTTGCCGGTCAGCTTAAAGCCGACGACGTCCGGGATCAGCATCGATACCGGCTGGCCCAGCATCGCCGCTTCCGCTTCGATACCGCCGACGCCCCAGCCGAGAATGCCCAGGCCGTTGATCATGGTGGTGTGAGAATCGGTGCCCACCAGCGTATCCGGATAGGCCACGCGGCGACCGCTTTCGTCGCTGTGCCACACCGTTTGGCCGAGGTATTCGAGGTTGACCTGGTGGCAGATGCCGGTGCCCGGCGGCACCACGCGGAAACGGTTGAAGGCTTTCTGCCCCCAGCGCAGGAAGGTGTAGCGCTCGTGGTTGCGCTGCATTTCGATACGCACGTTGTCTTCGAAGGCGTTGTCATCGCCGAATTCATCGACGGTAACCGAGTGGTCAATCACCAGATCCACCGGTGACAGCGGGTTCACCTGGTCGACATTGCCGCCCAGCCGCCGCACCGCTTCACGCATCGCCGCCAGATCCACCACCGCCGGAACGCCGGTAAAATCCTGCATCAGCACGCGCGCCGGACGGTAGGCTATCTCACGGTCAGCATGGCCGGTTTGCAACCAGGCGACGATGGCCTTGAGGTCGTCAACCTGCACGGTATCGCCATCCACATGGCGCAGCAGGTTCTCCAACAGCACTTTCATTGATTTCGGCAACCGGTCGATATCACCCAGCTGCTTCGCCGCCAGCGGCAGACTGTAGTAGTAATATTCGCTATTTAGCGCAACCAGCTTATCCAGACTTGTTTCACGAAGATCGGACGACATAGCTCCTCCATTTCTTATTGTGATTAAAACAGGGTAATCAGTGAGGTCTTGTTTAAAGATACCACAAAGATAAGTTAACGTTTTGATAACAACACGATTTGATCACAGCGATAGGTGAGAACAATCAAGAAGAAGGAAGTGCGAGCGCAGCCAAGGGGTTAGGCCACGCGTCAACGAAAACGCCGCAACGAGGCGGCGTTTTGGCAGGGAAAATCTCGCGGTTTTAGCGGGGTTTGCGCACCAGGCGACGACATACTGTGAGCACAACTGCCGCAATGATGGCAGAGACACCCAATTTAATGGCAATGACAGCCGAGTCGAAATTATTCATCCCTATTTCACCATCACCGCTAATTTCTATGTTGTTGGAAAAGAAGCTGTCGAAAGGACGACGGCTTTTCAGGATGATCCTGAGAAACAAGGAAGGTACGGGTTTCCGGGCTAAAAAAACCCGGTTTGACAGGCGCCTAACCGGGTTTGATTTGATATCGTCAACGATTACTTGATCGGCAGCTTGATGTCCTTGAACATCGCTTCAATCTCTTCGTTGGAGCGCAGCGCCACAGCGCTGTCGACCACGTCGCGCGTCAGGTGCGGCGCGAAGCGCTGAATGAAGTCGTACATGTAACTGCGCAGGAAAGTGCTGCGGCGGAAGCCGATCTTGGTGGTGCTGTAGGTGAAGATATCGCGCGCATCCACCGTCACCAGATCCGGATCCTGCACCGGATCCACCGCCATGCTGGCGATCACCCCTACCCCCAATCCCAAACGCACATAGGTTTTAATCACGTCGGCGTCAGTGGCGGTAAAGACGATGCGCGGCGTCAGGCCGGCGCGGTTGAAGGCGGTGTCCAGCTCCGAGCGGCCGGTGAAGCCGAAGGTGTAAGTGACGATCGGGTAAGCCGCCAGTTCTTCAATGCTGATGCTGCTTTTGCCCGCCAAAGGATGATCGGGCTTCACCACCACCGCACGGTTCCAGTGGTAGCACGGCAGCATGATAAGATCGTCATACAGGTGCAGCGCTTCGGTGGCGATGGCGAAATCGGCGGTGCCTTTGGAGACCGCTTCGGCGATCTGCGTCGGCGAGCCCTGATGCATGTGCAGCGAGACACGCGGGTAACGCTCGATAAAGCCCTTGATCACGTTGGGCAAGGCGTAGCGAGCCTGGGTATGCGTGGTGGCGACGTACAGCGAGCCTTTGTCCGGGTAGGTGTGTTCACCGGCGACGGCCTTGATGGCGTCTACCTTGGACAGCACTTCACGCGCGATGCGAATGATTTCCTGGCCGGCCGGGGTGACCTGGGTCAGGTGCTTGCCGCTGCGGGCGAAAATCTGGATGCCCAGCTCATCTTCGAGCATGCGCACCTGTTTGCTGATGCCGGGTTGAGAGGTATAGAGCCCTTCTGCCGTCGAGGAGACATTCAGGTTGTGGTTAACCACTTCCACAATGTAACGAAGCTGCTGCAATTTCATATCTTATACCATCCTAGGTTAAACACTGCGGCTTACCCGCAGCCAGGTATATCGGTGTCGCCCCGGTATGCTGAAACTCACAAGCCATAAACCCCGTGTTCTACCCTGATGGTGAAGAAAGCGCCGTTGTTAATAAGCTTTAATAATAAAAAAACTTTTTATATAACCACTATACCACGATGCAGCTTCAAGTATAGATCCGCGTCACACTATGATAACGATTATTTTGCATGGGTATCAACGTGAAACGGCGGTGTCAGAGGGATAAAAACAGCAAAGGATAGATCCGTTTGCCCCTTTTCACCAATAAAAAAACCAGCCACCAGGGCTGGTTTTTCATCTTGCGGGCAGGACATCGGCCTTACTTCTTGCCTTCGACCCACTTGCCGTCCACGTAGAACGCGGACCAACCGGTCGCCTTGCCGTCTTTTTCAGAGGAGACGTACTGCTGCTTGGTTTTACGGCTGAAACGCACCAGGGTTTTGTTGCCTTCGGCATCCGCCACCGGCGCATCGGCCAGGTAGCGCAGTTTCTCCGGCAGACGATCCTTGAAGCGAGCCAGTTCTTCCACCAACGGCGCGCGGGTCTCGCGCGATTTAGGGAAGGTGTTGGCCGCCAGGAACACGCCGGCAGCGCCGTCACGCAGCACGAAATAGGCGTCGGACTTCTCGCACGGCAGCTCCGGCAACGGCACCGGATCTTCCTTCGGCGGCGCGACATCGCCGTTACGCAGGATCTTGCGGGTGTTTTTGCAGTTCTCGTTGGTGCAGCCCATGTACTTGCCGAAACGCCCCATTTTCAGGTGCATTTCCGAGCCGCACTTGTCGCACTCCACCACCGGGCCATCATAGCCTTTCAGACGGAACTCGCCCTCTTCGATCTCATAGCCGTCACACGCCGGGTTGTTACCGCAGACGTGCAGCTTGCGCTGGTTGTCGATCAGATAGCTGTCCATCGCCGTACCGCATTTCTGGCAGCGGCGGCGGGCGCGCAGCGCGTTGGTTTCCGCGTCGTCGCCTTCGAGGATGTTGAGCACTTCCGCTTCCGGCACCAGGTTGATGGTGGTTTTGCAACGTTCCTTCGGCGGCAGCGCGTAGCCGGAACAGCCGAGGAAGACCCCGGTGCTGGCGGTACGGATACCCATCTTGCGGCCGCAGGTCGGACAGTCGATGCTGGTCATCACCATCTGGTTAGGCCGCATGCCGCCTTCTTCCGGGTCCTTCTCCGCCGTTTCCAGCTGCTCGCTGAAATCGACGAAGAATTCGTCCAGCACCGCTTTCCACTCGGCCTGGTTGTTGGCGACCTCATCGAGGCCGTCTTCCATGCGAGCAGTGAAATCATAGTTCATCAGCTCGCGGAAGTTCTCTTCCAGACGATCGGTGACGATCTCACCCATTTTCTCGGCATAGAAGCGGCGGCTTTCCACCCGCACGTAACCGCGATCCTGAATGGTCGAGATGATGGAGGCGTAGGTGGACGGGCGGCCGATGCCGCGTTTTTCCAGCTCTTTCACCAGCGAGGCTTCGCTGTAGCGCGCCGGCGGCTTGGTGAAGTGCTGGCTTGGGATCAGTTTCTGCAGATCCAGCTCGCTGCCTATTTCGACGAACGGCAACGTGCGATCTTCATCGCCTTTGCGCAGGGCCGGCATTACCTTGGTCCAGCCGTCAAAGCGCAGCGTACGGCCCTTGGCGCGCAGCTGATAATCGCCGGCTTTCACCGTCAGCGTGGTGGAATCGTATTGCGCCGGCGTCATCTGACAGGCGACGAACTGACGCCAGATCAGCTGGTACAGCTTCTGCGCGTCCGCTTCCATGTCTTTGAGCTGCTCGGCGAGCACGTTCACGTCCGAAGGACGGATCGCTTCGTGCGCTTCCTGCGAATTCTCTTTGCTGCTGTACTGATTCGGCGCCTTAGGCAGGTATTTATCGCCGAAGTTGTCGCCGATGTAGCCACGCACCATGTTGAGCGCATCCTGGCTCAGGTTGGTGGAGTCGGTACGCATATAGGTGATGTGACCGGCTTCATACAGCCGTTGCGCCATCATCATGGTTTTCTTCACGCCGAAGCTCAGGCGGGTGCTGGCGGCCTGTTGCAGCGTGGAGGTAATGAAAGGCGCGCCCGGCTTGCTGCTGGTCGGTTTGTCTTCGCGATCCAGCACCGTGTAGCGGGCTTTTTCCAGCAGCTTGACCGCGGCGTGCGTCTGCTCGCGGCTGACCGGCTTGAACGGTTTGTCGTGTGCGTGGGTCACTTCCATCTGCAGCGCGGTTTCACCCTTCGCCAGCAGATCGGCATGCAGCTCCCAGTACTCTTCCGGCACGAACGCCTTGATGTCGCGTTCGCGTTCTACCACCAGACGCACCGCCACCGACTGCACGCGGCCGGCGGACAGGCCGCGGGCGATTTTCTTCCACAGCAGCGGCGAGACCATATAGCCCACCACACGGTCCATAAACCGGCGCGCCTGCTGCGCGTTGACGCGGTCAATGTTCAGCTCGCCCGGCTGTTTGAACGCCTGTTGGATCGCGTTTTTGGTGATTTCGTTAAACACCACGCGGCTAAAGCGTTTGTCATCCCCACCGATCACTTCCCGCAGGTGCCAGGCGATGGCTTCCCCTTCGCGGTCAAGGTCGGTTGCGAGATAAATGTGGTCGGCATTTTCCGCCAACGATTTTAACTCGGCGACCACTTTTTCTTTACCCGGCAGGATTTCATAATGCGCTTTCCAGCCGTGGTAAGGGTCGACGCCCATGCGATTTACCAGCGCCGCCTTCTCATCTTTTTTAACTTTTTTCTTGGCTTTGTCTTCGGTTGAGTCAGCGCTCTTTTTGCTGGCTGAGCCACTGGTCGGCAAATCACGGATATGACCGACGCTGGACTTCACCACGTAGTCACTTCCTAAATATTTATTAATAGTTTTGGCTTTTGCCGGGGACTCAACTATTACGAGAGCTTTACCCATATTTACCTTTACCTAATTTATTTCTTCTAAAAAGAAGTCTTTTATCTCGCCGTGCCGCGGCAATTCGTGTCTCTTTTTTTATATTGCGGCAGTCTGGCAAGAGATCAACAGATTTTTTTCTTTTGGTTGCCCAACTGCTCAACCTGAACGCAAGTTGTTGATCCTGCCTGCTATTCACCCATGCCCCAGAAGTATGGCTGCGTGATTTTTATTCATGGCGTAAACAAAACCTTCCACCCGACGCCGCAAAATCCCACACTGTACCTGATAAAAAGCGTCACGCAACCTAATTAGCACGGAAAGGCAGATTTCGCCAACCGGCCGCCGCCCATGGCCATCCAGACGGCAAATAAACCTTAGTCGGTTTGCGGATAAAAGCGAACCGGCGTTAGAATATGCGCAGCGTTTTTTGTTTGGAGTCTAATAAATGCACAAGAATACTGCACCTATCGGCCGCGAGGCCCTGCTGGCGGAAGCAAATAACATCATCCGCCAACACGAAGATTATCTGCACGGCATGATCGCCACCGACGTTGAACAAAAAAGCGGCGTTTTAGTTTTTCGCGGCGAATACTTTTTAGATGCCGATGGATTGCCCACCGCCAAAACCACCGCCGTATTTAATATGTTTAAACATTTGGCTCACCTGCTTTCGGAAAAATACCATTTGGTCGATTGAGAAAACAAAACGGGGGCGCCAGGCCCCCGTTGATTCCTGCTCTTCTCGTCTTACAACAACGGCTTTTCCCCGCGCTGCCACCAGCGCAACAGCAAACGATCGACGCTTTCCGCCGCGCTGCCGGTGAAACGATCCATCAAACGTTTACGACGTGCATAGCGCACGGCGATCACTTCATGGTTATCCAACTCGGCGATCAACAAATCGTCGCTGGTGCCGATGGCGTCGATAAGGCCTTTCTCTTTAGCCTGGGTCCCGAACCAGTGCTCACCGGTGGCGACGCTATCGATGTCCAGCGACGGGCGCTGCTCGTGCACGAAGCGTTTGAACAGCTCGTGCGTTTCGTTCAGATCTTCGCGGAACTTCTCGCGCCCCTGCTCGGTGTTTTCACCGAACAGCGTCAGCGTACGTTTAAACTGCCCGGCGGTATGCAGCTCCACGTCGATGTCGTTCTTCTTCAGCAGGCGGTGGAAATTCGGGATCTGCGCCACCACGCCGATGGAACCGATGATGGCGAACGGCGCCGCCACGATGCGATCCGCGACGCAGGCCATCATGTAGCCGCCGCTGGCCGCCACTTTATCCACCGCCACCGTCAGGCGGATGCCGCCTTTGCGCAAACGCTCCAGCTGCGAAGCCGCCAGGCCGTAGCCGTGCACCACCCCGCCCGGGCTTTCCAGACGCAGCAGGACTTCATCCTGCGCCGAGGCCACCGCCAGCACCGCGGAGATCTCTTCGCGCAGCGACGTCACCTCGTGCGCATCCATGCTGCCCTTGAAGTCCAACACGTACAGGCACGGCTTGGTCACTTCCACCGCGCCGGATTTGGCGCGCTGCTTCTTCAATTTGTCATCAGATTTGGTCTGCTTCTTGAACTGTTTCAGCCAAACCTTTTGCTCGGCAGTATCCATACGCGCCAGGCGCATATCGCGCTGCATCTCGCGATACTGTTCACCGAGATCGGTCAGCTGCAGCTCCCCTTTCTGGCGGCTCTTGCGTTGCCCCAGACTGACCGCCAGTATGGCCAACGCGGCGATGGCGAGCACCACCGTGGCGACCTTGGCCAGAAACAGGCCATAAACAGATATAAACTCCACAGATTCCGCCTTTATTTACAGGTTGTTAGTATGACTCTTTCCATTTTAGCCAACCGCAGCGCCTGCTGTCGCGGCTAAATGAAAATTCATTGCGTTCTGCACGTCACTATGGGGACGATTCAAGGCCGAACCAAGCCGCCGCCGCGCCGCTTTCGTGACAAAAGAATGCCATTTCAGCCTGCTACGCATTGAAAATGCGTACGGATTAAGGCATATAACACCCATTATTCATCAATATGATGAGACAGATTCGCTGCGCGGCCCGCAGAAGGTCGAGCTCTCGCTCCCGCCCTGGCCGCGCGTTTCACCCTTGCTCCCCACGATACGCGGGAGAACAGCCACCCAGGCGAGGATTTATCGTGCATTACCAACCCAAACAAGATCTGCTCGAACAACGCATTATTTTGGTCACCGGCGCCGGAGACGGCATCGGCCGCGAAGCGGCGCTGACCTACGCTCGCTTCGGCGCCCAGTTAGTGCTGCTGGGACGCACCGAGAGCAAACTGCTGGCGGTACAGCAAGAGATCGCGGCCCAGGGCGGCGCCCCGGCCCTGGTGGTCACGCTCGACTTGCTGCACGCCACGCCGGAGCAATGCCGGCAGATAGCCGACGATCTGGCGCGCCAAATCCCGCGCCTGGACGGCGTGCTGCACAACGCCGGCCTGCTGGGCGACATTGCGCCGATGGCCGACCTGTCGATAACCATGTGGCAAGAGGTGATGCAGGTTAACGTCAACGCCACCTTTATGCTGACTCAGGCGCTGCTGCCGCTGCTGCTGAAATCCCACGCCGGGTCACTGGTGTTCACCAGTTCCAGCGTCGGGCGCACCGGCCGCGCCGACTGGGGCGCTTATGCGGTGTCGAAGTTCGCCACCGAAGGCATGATGCAGGTATTGGCCGATGAATACAAAAATCGTAATTTGCGGGTAAACTGCATCAATCCGGGCGGAACTCGCACCAAAATGCGCGCATCCGCCTTCCCGCACGAAGACAAAAACAAGCTGAAAACCCCGGCTGACATCATGCCGCTGTACCTGTATCTGATGGGCGAGGACAGCCGGCGCAAAACCGGCATGAGCTTCGACGCCCAGCCGAACCGCAAACCCGGCGCGGCCGAATAATAAGGAGCGTTTCATGGCGGAAGATCGTCATCAACAGCGCCAGCAGCGCCTGAAAGAACAGGTCGATGCACGCATCGCCGCGGCGCAGGACACCCGCGGCCTGCTGCTGGTGTTTACCGGCAACGGCAAAGGCAAAACCACCGCCGCCTTCGGCACCGTCACCCGCGCGGTCGGTCACGGCATGCGCGCCGGGGTGATCCAGTTCATCAAGGGCGAGTGGCCCAATGGCGAAAAGAATATGCTGCAGCAACATGGCGTTGAATTTCAGGTGATGGCCACCGGCTTTACCTGGGAGACGCAGAACAAGGCCAGCGACACCGCCGCCTGCCAGGCAGTGTGGCAGCACGGCAAACGCATGCTGGCCGACAGCAGTCTGGATCTGGTACTGCTGGACGAAGTGACCTACATGTTGACCTACGGCTATCTGGAGCTGGAAGAGCTCAAAGAAGCGCTGCGGCAGCGCCCTGCGCACCAAACGGTGATACTGACCGGGCGCGGTTGCCATCGCGATCTGCTGGAAATGGCGGATACGGTTACGGAGATGCGGCCGGTGAAACACGCGTTCGACGCGGGCATCAAGGCGCAACAGGGGATCGATTGGTAACAAAACGTTCTGGCCCCGAACGGGGCCAGAATGGCGGGATCAGCTGCGTTTGCTCGGTTTGCCCGATTTACTCGGTTTGCTGCCCGGCGCACTGCGACGGCCGCTGCCGGCCACCTGCGAGTGACGCTTAA
The DNA here is from genome assembly GCF_014982455.1 of Serratia sp. X3. NCBI lineage: Bacteria > Pseudomonadati > Pseudomonadota > Gammaproteobacteria > Enterobacterales > Yersiniaceae > Serratia > Serratia sp. X3. Next base: position 985,025 of record NZ_JADCNB010000001.1, on the reverse strand, counting down.
CCGCGCGACGGATCTGGTTAGCCTTCACGCGGCGGCGCTCACGCTCCACCGGCATCTTGCTGACCGTTTCCGGTTTCAATTCAACCAACTCGCGCAGGTAGTTGATCGCCGGCAGATCCAGTTCGGCCCAACCGCCGCGCGGCAGGCCTTTCGGCAGATCGATATCGCCGTAACGCACGCGGATCAGGCGGCTCACCTGCACGCCCACCGCTTCCCACAGGCGACGCACTTCACGGTTGCGGCCTTCGGTCAGGGTCACGTTGTACCACTGGTTGAGGCCTTCACCGCCCTGGAAGCTGATAGTGCGGAACGCGGCCGGGCCGTCTTCCAATTGCACGCCTTTGCTCAGCTGCTTCACTTTCGCATCGTCAACCTGGCCGAACACACGCACCGCGTACTCGCGTTCCACTTCACGGCTTGGGTGCATCAGACGGTTGGCCAGTTCACCATCGGTGGTGAACAGCAGCAGACCAGAAGTGTTGACGTCCAGTCGCCCTACCGCCACCCAGCGCGAACCGCGCAGCTTCGGTAAGCGATCGAACACCGTCGGGCGGCCTTCAGGATCGCTGCGGGTACACAGCTCACCTTCCGGTTTGTAGTAAGCCAGCACGCGGCAGACCACGTCTTCGGACTCTTTGATCGACAAGACATGACCATCCAGGCGAATTTTCATCGCCGGGGTCACTTCAACGCGATCGCCCAGCTTGGCGACCTTGCCGTCGACGCTGACGCGCCCGGCTTCAATCATGGTTTCGATTTCACGACGCGAGCCGTGCCCGGCGCGCGCTAATACTTTCTGTAACTTTTCGCTCATTGAGCAACCTCTAATGTCGCCTTCACAGGCGTCGGGGGGATAACCGCCGCGGCCAATCGCCGCAACGGTAATAATACGTTTATCAGGATCGAACCGCGCATTATACAGGCTTTCTAAGGTGTTGAAACCCACTTTATCGGCGGTGACCCTAAGCGGCGTTCACGGCGCCAAGAAGTCATCCACCGCCCTCAGCACCGCGTCGGGCCGTTCCAGAATGCCGAGGTGAGTGCGGGCTTCTTCTAAACGCGCCACGGAGAAAAACGGCCGCTCGGCGGCAAATGCCTGCTGCTGCCGCAGATAGTCATCGCGGCGATCCAGCGAGTAAATATGCCGGCACGGCGGCGGCGCGCTCATCCCCGCCAGGCGTTGCAGCGGCGAACCGAATTGCCGGTAGGCCTGTTCGATGGCCACGCCGGCGGCGCGCCAGAGCCGGTCATCCTCCTGCGCCATCTCGACCTCCAGATGACGTTTGACCCGACCGTGGCGGATGCCGCCCTGCCAGAAGTCGAACAAGGCGTCGCGCGCCGCCAGCCACTGCTGCGGCCGTTGCATGCGGCTCACCGCCGCAAAGAACGCCGGCTCCGGCTGCGTCATGATCCAATCGAGAAACACTATGCCCCGCACCTGCTGCGGCAACGCCTCGGCCAACGCCACCGCTAACCAGCTGGCGTGCGCCACCGACAGGGTGATCACGTTGTCCAAACGCAGCGCCGTCAGCAGTTGGCGCACATCCTCCAGCAAATCGTCCGCCGTCAGCGACATCTCCGCCGCTTTTGACGACAGGCCGTGGCCGCGCCAATCGATGCTGATCGTCCGATAACGGTCGGCCGCCAGCGCGATGAACGGCTCAAACACGGTTTTCGGTTCGCACCAGCCGGGCAGCAACACCAACGTGAGCGGCCCTGAGCCGATATCCTGATAATCGAGCGTCATGTTGGCACTGTGAAATGCGGTCATATTACCTCCTGCGCGTCTCTCCCCGACCCGTTCGGGAAATACCGACGGGGATAAGGTGACAGCGCAGCAGGCATTGATCTATTGAAGTTCGTGCGGAAAAGACCCGAGCGCACCTTATGAAAAAATGCGCACTAATTGGAATGGGAACTTAATGGCGCACGCAGGGATAGGCGGCGCTTAACGCCAGCATGATCACCGACGGTGCGGAATAATGCAGTTGCTCAGGGTGCTCGTTCAAATACTGCATCACCGCGTCGGCGGCTACGCCGATGCTCATTCCGGCCTCTGGGCAGATATTGCGATTGCCCTGCATGGAATAAGTATCGAATACGCCGGCGACGTATCCCATAAACATGCCGCCATTCAGCGCTTCGGCCACGGTAGCCTCACCGCTTTTATTTTTTACGTAACCGCCGGATTCCGCCAGCAAACCGCTGCCCGAATAAAAACCCGCATTTGCCATTGAGGAAAATAATAAGGCCGCTAAAAAAGAAACCTGTTTAATCATTGCTGCGCATCCTGCCCATTATCAATTCTGAAGTCTTCAGAATAGCGGCTTTCACGCGAAATAGCGTCGCTTCAGCCGTTTTTCAGACAATAGGCAAGGTGGCAATATTTTACATCAGCGGAAAGGCGCCGCGTCACCGGCGCCTTCGCGCACCACTTCCGGCGAGGATTCGGTCAGATCGATCACCGTGGTCGGCTGTTGGCCGAGGAAGCCGCCGTGGATCACCAGATCGACCACTTTGCCCAAATGATCGCTGATCTCTTCCGGATCGGACTCGGCGAAATCATTGCCCGGCAGCATCAGCGTGGTGGACATCATCGGTTCGTTCAACGCCTCCAACAGCGCCAGCGCGATCGGGTTCGACGGCACGCGCAGGCCGATGGTTTTGCGCTTTTCGTTCATCAGGCGGCGCGGCACTTCTTTGGTCGCTTTCAGAATGAACGTGTAGTTGCCCGGCGTATTGTTTTTGATCAGACGGAACGCCGTATTATCGACGTGAGCATAGGTCGACAACTCGGACAGATCGCGGCACATCAGGGTAAAGTTGTGGTTGCCGTCCAGCTGACGGATGCGGCAAATGCGCTCCATCGCCGCCTTCTCTTCCAGCATGCAGCCCAGCGCGTAGCCGGAATCGGTGGGATAGACGATCACCCCCCCTTTGCGCAGCACCTCTACCGCCTGGTTGATCAGGCGCGGCTGCGGGTTGTCCGGGTGAATATAAAAAAGCTGACTCATGACTTGCTCCTAAAATAATGCCCGCGCGCGTTGCCACGCGCGTAAAATCAGACCGCCTGGCCCGGCTGCGGCCAATCGCGCCACACCGGCTCGACACCGCCCGGCAGCCACAGCTTGCGCCCCAGTTCGATCCACGAGCAAGGTTGATGGAAATCAGAGCCTTGCGAGGCCAACAGGCGGTAGTCTTGCGCGTATTTCGCCAGCTGAGTGCGCTCATGCGGCGCCTGCTGACACTGCGCCACCTCCATGGCGTCGCCGCCGTGTTCGGCGAAATGCGCCAGCAAGCGTTTCAGCCATTTCGCGGTCAAATCGTAACGGCCCGGGTGCGCCATCACCGCCTGGCCGCCCGATTGATGAATCGCATCAATGGCTTGTTCTATTGTACACCACTGCGGCGGTACATAGCCGGTTTTCCCCTTGGCCAGGTATTTCTTGAACACCTGAGCCATATTGTCCGCCACGCCGATCTCCACCAGGTAACGGGCGAAATGGCCGCGGGTCACCGCGCCGGCTCCGGCCAGGCGCTGGGCGCCGGCATAGGCGTCGGGAATACGCGCCTTGCCCAGCCGCACGCCGATCTCCTGCGCCCGCCGGTTGCGGCGTTCGGTTTGTTCCGCCAACAGCGCCACCAGCGCCGGATGCGCGACGTCCATGCCCAACCCAACAATATGGATTTCATGATTTTCCCACAGCGTCGAGATTTCCACGCCATTGACCAACCGCAACGGCAACGCCTGCTCCGCGATGGCGGCGGCGGCCTCGGCCAGCCCGGCGGTCGTGTCGTGATCGGTGATCGCCAACACCCCCACGCGCATCTCTACCGCCCGCTGCACCAGCTGCGTCGGCGTCAGGTAGCCGTCGGAGGCGGTCGTATGGCTGTGGAGATCGTACAGGGTAAAAGCGGTGGATTGAGGGTTACTGTCTGTCAAAACGGCTATCCGGCAATGGCTTGGTTTTCTATCATACCTGCGATCGGCGGCCGGACGGAAATCTATTCTGCCCCGGCTGGGAGCGCGGGCGGGATGATGAACAGAATTCACGCTGACCGCTAAAACATTGTACAAAAAGGGGGTTGACTTTGCCCTCGCGAACCAGTTAACTAGTACACAAGTTCACGGCAACGGCCGTGTCGGATGAGAGTTAACAAAGCGAGTCTGCAAATGAACACATACATTTCTCTTCACGGTTGGTGGCATACCTCCCTCTTGCGGGCGGTGTAATCGCGCATAGCTGTCATCTGACAATGCAGATTTCCTGAGCCCGCACCTGATGCGGGCTTTTTTATGGACAGAATTCACTGGAACCACCGATGATGAACATCAAACCACAATTGACATTACTGAAGGCGCAGGCCAGTTACCGGGGCGATCCCACCACCCTTTTCCACCAGCTGTGCGGCGCCCGGCCGGCCACCCTGCTGCTGGAATCGGCGGAAATCAACAGCAAACAGAATCTGCAGAGCCTGCTGGTGATCGACAGCGCGCTGCGCATCACCGCGCTGGGTCACACCGTCAGCGTGCAGGCGCTCACCGCCAATGGCGCGGCGCTGCTGCCGCTGCTGGACGAAGCGCTGCCGCCCGAGGTCAGCATTCAGGCGCGCCCAAACGGCCGCGAGCTGACCTTCCCGGCGATCGACGAGGTGCAGGACGAAGACGCGCGCCTGCGCTCCCTGTCGGTGTTCGACGCACTACGCACGCTGCTGACTCTGGTCGACTCCCCGGCGGACGAGCGTGAAGCCGTGATGCTGGGCGGCCTGTTCGCCTACGATCTGGTCGCCGGTTTCGAAAACCTGCCGGCGCTGCGCCAGGATCAACGTTGCCCGGACTTCTGCTTCTATCTGGCAGAAACCCTGCTGGTGCTGGATCACCAACGCGGTTCCGCCCGATTGCAGGCCAGCGTCTTCAGCGAGCAAGCGAGTGAAATACAACGCCTGCAGCAGCGTCTGGCACAATTGCAGACCGAATTGAAACAAACCCCGCAGCCGATCCCGCACCAAAAGCTGGAGAACATGCAGTTGAGCTGCAACCAGAGCGACGAAGAGTACGGCGCGGTGGTCAGCGGGCTGCAGGAAGCGATCCGTCACGGCGAGATTTTCCAGGTGGTGCCGTCGCGCCGCTTCTCCTTGCCGTGCCCAGCGCCGCTGGCGGCCTACCAGACGTTGAAAGATAACAACCCCAGCCCGTACATGTTCTTCATGCAAGATGACGAGTTCACCCTGTTCGGCGCTTCGCCGGAGAGCGCGTTAAAATACGACGCGGGCAATCGCCAAATTGAAATCTACCCGATCGCCGGCACCCGCCCGCGCGGCCGCCGAGCCGATGGTTCACTGGATCTGGATCTCGACAGCCGCATCGAGCTGGAAATGCGCACCGACCACAAAGAGCTGGCCGAGCACCTGATGCTGGTCGATCTGGCGCGCAACGATCTGGCGCGCATCTGCCAGGCCGGCAGCCGCTACGTGGCCGACCTGACCAAGGTGGATCGCTATTCGTTCGTCATGCACCTGGTTTCCCGCGTGGTGGGCACCCTGCGCGCCGATCTCGACGTGCTGCACGCCTACCAGGCCTGCATGAATATGGGCACCCTGAGCGGCGCGCCAAAAGTGCGGGCGATGCAGCTGATCGCCGCCTCCGAAGGCACGCGCCGCGGCAGCTACGGCGGCGCGGTAGGCTACTTTACCGCCACCGGCGATCTGGATACCTGCATCGTCATTCGCTCCGCCTACGTCGAAGACGGCATCGCCACCGTGCAGGCCGGCGCCGGCGTGGTGCTGGACTCCATCCCGCAGGCGGAAGCCGACGAAACCCGTAATAAAGCCCGTGCCGTGCTGCGCGCCATCGCCACTGCGCACCATGCCAAGGAGGTGTTCTGATGGCCGATATCCTGCTGCTCGACAACGTCGACTCCTTTACCTACAACCTGGTCGATCAGCTGCGCGCCAGCGGCCACCAGGTGGTGATTTACCGTAACCAGATCGCCGCAGAGGTGATCATCGAGCGTCTGGCGCAGATGGAACAGCCGGTGCTGATGCTGTCGCCCGGCCCCGGCGCCCCTTCCGAAGCGGGCTGCATGCCGGAACTACTGCAACGCCTGCGCGGCCGGCTGCCGATCATCGGCATCTGCCTCGGCCACCAGGCGATCGTCGAAGCCTATGGCGGCCAGGTCGGCCAGGCGGGGGAAATCCTGCACGGCAAAGCCTCGGCGATCGTTCACGACGGTGAAGGCATGTTCGCCGGCATGGCCAACCCGCTGCCGGTGGCGCGTTACCACTCGCTGGTCGGCAGCAACATCCCGGCCGATCTGACCGTCAACGCCCGGTTCGGCGAGATGGTGATGGCGGTACGCGACGATCGCCGCCGCGTATGCGGCTTCCAGTTCCACCCGGAATCGATTCTGACCACCCATGGCGCGCGCCTGCTTGAGCAGACCCTGGCCTGGGCGCTGGCGAAGTCATAAAAGGAACACGACGATGCAACCTATCCTTGAGAAACTGTACCGCGCTGAATCGATGAGCCAGCAGGAAAGCCAACAGCTGTTCAGCGCCATCGTGCGCGGCGAACTGGAGCCGAGCCAGCTGGCTGCGGCGCTGATCAGCATGAAAGTCCGCGGCGAGCGCCCGGAAGAGATCGCCGGCGCCGCCAAAGCGCTGCTGGAAGATGCTCAACCGTTCCCGCGCCCTGACTACCCGTTCGCCGATATCGTCGGCACCGGCGGCGACGGCACCAACAGCATCAATATTTCGACCGCCAGCGCCTTTGTAGCGGCGGCGTGCGGCGCGAAAATCGCCAAACACGGCAACCGCAGCGTCTCCAGCCGCTCCGGCTCTTCGGATCTGCTGGCGGCGTTCGGCATCCGCCTGGATCTGCCGGCGGAAGAAGCGCGCAAGGCGCTGGACGATCTTGGCGTGTGCTTCCTGTTCGCGCCGCAGTACCACACCGGCTTCCGTCACGCCATGCCGGTGCGCCAGCAGTTGAAGACCCGCACGCTGTTCAACGTGCTGGGCCCGCTGATCAACCCGGCGCGTCCGCCGCTGGCGCTGATCGGCGTTTACAGCCCGGAACTGGTGCTGCCGATCGCCGAAACCCTGCGCGTGCTGGGCTATCAGCGCGCGGCGGTGGTTCACGGCGGCGGCATGGACGAGGTGGCGATCCACGCCCCGACGCACGTGGCGGAATTGACCAACGGCGAAATCTGCAGTTATCAGCTCACGCCGCAGTCCTTCGGATTGGAAACCTATCCGCTGGAGGCCTTGCTGGGCGGTACGCCGGAAGAAAACCGTGACATTTTGGCGCGGCTGTTACAAGGTAAAGGCGAGCTGGCGCACGCTGCGGCGGTCGCGGCCAACGTCGCGTTGCTTCTGAAGTTATTCGGACATGAAGACCTGCGCCAAAATGCGCGGCAGGCACTGGATATGATCAACAGCGGGCAGGCCTATGAGCGTGTCATCGCACTGGCGGCAAGAGGATAAATGATGCAGGAAACCGTGCTACACAAGATTGTCCGCGACAAAGCGCAATGGATCGCGGCGCGACAACAGCAACAGCCCCTGGCCGGCTTTCAGAATGACATCGTACCGAGCGAACGCAGCTTCTACCACGCGCTGCAGGGCACCCGTACGGCTTTCATTCTCGAATGCAAGAAGGCCTCGCCTTCCAAGGGGCTGATTCGCGAGAACTTTGATCCGGTGGAGATCGCCACGGTCTATAAAGATTTCGCCTCGGCGATCTCGGTGCTGACCGACGAGAAATACTTCCAGGGCAGCTTTGATTTCCTGCCGCTGGTGAGCAAAACCGTCAGCCAACCGGTGTTGTGCAAAGACTTTATCATCGACCCGTATCAGATTTACCTGGCGCGCTACTATCAGGCCGACGCTATCCTGCTGATGCTGTCGGTGTTGACCGACGAGCAGTACCGCCAGCTGGCGGCGGTGGCTCACAGCCTGAACATGGGCGTGCTGACCGAAGTGATCAGTGAAGAAGAGCTGCAGCGGGCGATCGCGCTGGAAGCCCGCGTGGTCGGCATCAATAACCGCGATCTGCGCGATCTGAGCATCGACCTGAACCGCACCCGTGAGCTGGCGCCGCGCGTGCCGCATGGGGTGACGGTGATCAGCGAGTCGGGCATCAACAACTACGGGCAGATCCGCGAGCTCAGCCACTACGCCAACGGTTTCCTTATCGGCAGCGCGCTGATGTCGGAACCCGATCTGCGCGCCGCCGTGCGCCGCGTGATCCTGGGCGACAATAAAGTGTGCGGCCTGACTCGCCCGCAGGACGCCGCCGCCGCGTATCAGGCCGGCGCCATCTACGGCGGATTGATTTTCGTCGGCCGCTCGCCGCGCTATGTGGATATCGTCCGCGCCCACGAAGTCATTTCCGGCGCGCCGCTGAAGTACGTCGGCGTCTTCTGCGACGCCCAGCTCGATACTGTGGCATTGACCGTGGAGCGCCTCGGTCTGCAGGCGGTGCAACTGCACGGCGCGGAGGACCAGGCCTATATCAGCGCCCTGCGCGCCCGCTTGCCGGCCGATTGCCGCATCTGGAAAGCGCTGAGCGTGAAAGAACGGGTGCCGGCGCGCGATCTGCAGCATGTCGATCGCTATCTGCTGGACAACGGCGCAGGCGGCACCGGCCAACGCTTCGACTGGTCGGTATTGCAAGGCGAAGATCTGACCAACGTCATGCTGGCGGGCGGTCTGCGCGCCGACAACTGCGTCGAAGCGGCCAAGCTCGGCTGCGCCGGTCTGGACTTCAATTCCGGCGTGGAAAGCGAACCGGGCATCAAGGATCCCGCGCGCCTGGCCTCGGTCTTCCAAACCCTGCGCGCTTACTGAATACGGCTCTACATTAATAACGGATAATGACGGGAACTCTCATGACGCTGCTTAACCCCTACTTCGGCGAATTTGGTGGTCAATACGTGCCGCAAATTCTGATGCCGGCCCTGAAACAACTCGAAGAAGCCTTTGTCAGCGCTCAGCGCGATCCGGCGTTTCAGGCGGAATTCATCGATCTGTTGAAGAACTACGCGGGCCGCCCGACGGCGCTGACGCTGTGCAAAAATCTCACCGCCGGCAGCAACACCAAGCTCTATCTGAAGCGGGAAGATCTGCTGCACGGCGGCGCGCACAAGACCAACCAGGTGCTGGGCCAGGCCCTGCTGGCCAAGCGCATGGGCAAAACCGAGATCATCGCGGAAACCGGCGCCGGCCAACACGGCGTCGCTTCGGCGCTGGCCTGCGCGCTGCTCGGCCTGAAATGCCGTATCTATATGGGCGCCAAAGACGTTGAGCGCCAGTCGCCGAATGTGTTCCGCATGCGGCTGATGGGCGCGGAAGTGATCCCGGTGCACAGCGGCTCCGCCACCCTGAAAGACGCCTGCAACGAAGCGTTGCGCGACTGGTCCGGCAGTTATGAAACCGCGCACTATATGCTCGGCACCGCGGCCGGCCCGCACCCGTACCCCACCATCGTGCGTGAATTCCAGCGCATGATCGGCGAAGAGACCAAAGCGCAGGTGCTGGAGCGCGAAGGCCGCCTGCCGGATGCGGTCATCGCCTGCGTCGGCGGCGGCTCCAACGCCATCGGCATGTTCGCCGATTTTATCGATGACGCCGACGTTGGGCTGATCGGCGTGGAACCCGCCGGTCTGGGCATCGAAACCGGTCAGCACGGCGCGCCGCTCAAGCATGGCCACGTCGGCATCTATTTCGGCATGAAGGCGCCGATGATGCAGACCGCCGAAGGCCAGATTGAAGAATCCTATTCGATCTCCGCCGGGCTGGACTTCCCGTCCGTCGGGCCGCAGCACGCCTACCTGAACAGCACCGGCCGCGCCGAATACGTGTCGATCACCGACGACGAAGCGCTGGAGGCGTTCAAGGCGCTGTCGCGCCATGAAGGCATCATCCCGGCGCTGGAATCTTCACACGCCCTGGCGCACGCGCTGAAAATGATCCGTGAAACGCCGCAGAAAGAGCAAATCCTGGTGGTCAACCTGTCCGGCCGCGGCGACAAAGACATATTTACCGTTCACGACATTTTGAAAGCACGGGGAGAAATCTGATGGAACGTTATCAGCAACTGTTCACGCGTCTGGAAAGCAGCAAGGAAGGCGCCTTCGTCCCGTTCGTGACGCTGGGCGATCCTAATCCGGCGCTGTCGCTGCAGATTATCGACACCCTGATCGAAGCCGGTGCGGACGCGCTGGAGCTGGGCATCCCCTTCTCCGACCCGTTGGCGGATGGCCCAACCATCCAGAGCGCGACGCTGCGCGCCTTCGCCGCCGGCGTCACGCCGACGCAGTGTTTCGAGCTGCTGGCGGCCATTCGTCAGAAGCACCCGACCATTCCCATCGGCCTGCTGATGTACGCCAATTTGGTGTTCCATAAGGGCATCGATGCCTTTTACCAACGCTGTGCGGAAGTGGGCGTGGATTCGGTGCTGGTCGCCGACGTGCCGTTTGAAGAATCGGCGCCGTTCCGCGCCGCGGCCGTGCGCCACGGTATCGCGCCCATCTTCATTTGCCCACCGAACGCCGACGACGATCTGCTGCGTGAGATCGCTTCACACGGTCGCGGCTACACCTACCTGCTGTCGCGTTCCGGCGTCACCGGCACCGAAAGCCGGGCGCAGTTGCCGCTGCATCACCTGGTGAACAAGCTGCGCGAGTATCACGCCGCGCCGCCGCTGCAGGGCTTCGGCATCTCCGAGCCCGAGCAGGTGAAGGCTGCGCTGCAGGCCGGCGCCGCCGGCGCCATCTCCGGCTCGGCAATCGTCAAAATCATCGAACGGCACCATGCCAACCCGGCGGAAATGCTGACCAAGCTGGCGACCTTCGTCAGTGCGATGAAGCACGCGACCCGCGCGTGATCCCCTTCGGCGAGCGCCCTTCCGGCGCTCGCTTTAACAGCTTGTTTCCCCTCAAAGTTTGTTCTATTTATTTACAGCAAAAATTTGAACAAACCCACGTCTTGTCTCACAATAAACATTGTTCGCTATGCATTTCTTCGTTTGATTTGGGGAATGCGCTCGCTGCGGCGAAAAAACCGTATCGAATTTCAACCATAACATTGCATGGAGAGTAATTTATGAAGCTGTTTAAAACCCTTTCGGCCTTGTGCATGGCAGCCGTTGTGGCGGTCGCGGTGAGCGCTTGCGCACCGACGGCGAAATCAGAGGGAACAGGCGGTTATATCGATGACACCGTAATTACCACCAAAGTGAAATCGGCGCTGCTGGCGGATAAAAACATCAAGTCGCGCGAAATCAGCGTGGAAACCTTTAAAGGACGCGTGCAGTTGAGCGGCTTCGTGACGTCAAGCGATGACGCCAACCGTGCGGTGCAGGTCACACGCGGCGTGGCCGGCGTGAAATCTGTTGAGAACGTCATGCAGGTTAAATAATACCGACACAGGGAGGCGCAATGCCTCCCTGTTTGCGGCCTTCATCAGAAGCGGTAACCCGCCCCAAACATAAACACCCACGGATCCAATCGCGTATCGAAGCTGTGGTGCCCACCGTTCGCGTCGTTGAAACGCGTTTTGGTTTCGATGTTCATCCACCACACCGACATGTTCAGCATCCAGTGCTCATCCAGGTTGTAATCCAGACCGGCCTGCGCCGCCACGCCCCAGGAGTCTTTCAGATCGAGATTGCTCAACCCGGCGCTTTTGCCGTAGTCGTTGAACTTCTCGTCGAAGAAAGTGGTGTAGTTAACGCCGACGCCCAGATAAGGACGCAGTTTGTCCTGCTTGTCGCCGAAGTAGTATTGCGCCATCAGCGTAGGCGGCAGTTGATGAACGGTCGCCAGATCGGTGCCGCCCAGGGTAACCTTGTGGCGGAACGGTGTCGCGGCCAACAACTCAACGCCGATGTTGTCCGTCACCATATAACCGAAGGTCAAACCGAGCTGGGTATTGTTTTTCGCATCCAGCGATCCCAAACCCAATACGTTGTCCGAGCCCGCATTTGGACGCACCGTCGCGGTGCCCGCACGGAACAGGAAATCACCGGCCTGATGCGCACTTGCCAACATAGGCGCCATCATCGTCGCCAATACCACCAGAGTTGTCTTTTTCATTATCCATTCCATTTGTGTGGTTAATCTCTCGAGGGGGAATATACCTACTTTCGGGTATTTGTGATCCCATCGAGATCACATCTTATGTGTAAAATTTTAAAATCCCACCAAAAACAAGGTTACCTAACCGCTTAATAAATCGAGGATTGATCTGCATCAAAAAAACGATTTTGTTGCAAATTATCTACATGTTCAAATTTCAGTTGCGGAAAAAAATGCGGCTGAGGTAATTTCATCTTCCGTGTTGGTTTTGGTTGGTGCCGTGAGGAGTCGGCGGGCAATCAAGATGAGCGAAATCCTTAATCCCTGTGTCAGCTGCGGCGCATGCTGCGGTTATTTTCGAGTGTCATTCTATTGGGCCGAAGCCGAAGACGGCGGCGGCACCGTTCCCCTTTCCCTGACGGAGCCTCTGACCCCGTTCCTGCGCTGCATGCAGGGGACCAACAGCAAGTCTCCGCGCTGCACCGCGCTGGACGGCGAGATTGGCAAAGCCGTGTCGTGCTCGATTTATCTCAATCGGCCCAGCCCGTGCAGAGAGTTCGATCAGTCCGGTGAAAACGGCCTGCGCAACGAAGCCTGCGATCGCGCTCGCGAACGCTACGGCCTGCCCCCCTTGCCGGTGCCCTTGCCGCTGTCGTTGCCTGAGACGACGATCGTTGAAGAAATAGACGTAGTGCAATTCGCGGGGTGCCACAGCGGCGTGGAACAGGGTACAATCACCCACTGATTTATCTCTGTTTTCTCGACGCCAAGGAGTCTGCATGCCTATCACGGCCAACGCTTTGTACCGTGACAGTTTTAACTTTTTACGCAATCAACTGGCCAGCATCCTGATGCTGGCGCTGTTGACGGCGTTTATCTCGGTGCTGCTGAACCAAGCTTTCAGCCCCGATGCCGAACAGTTGGCGACGCTGGCCGCCTCCACCAGCGATTTCGCGTCGTCGACCGGCATGGGCATTCAGGACGTGATCCAGCAGATGACGCCGGAACAGCAGATGGTGTTGCTGAAAGTGTCGGCCGCCGCCACGTTCTCCGCTCTGGTCGGCAACGTGCTGCTGGTCGGAGGGATGCTGACGTTGATCCGCTTGGTGTCTCAGGGGCAACGCACCAGCGCCCTGCGCGCGCTCGGCGCCTCGGCGCCCGATCTGCCGCGCCTGCTGCTGCTGCTGTTTATCTGCACCTTGCTGATCCAGCTCGGCCTGACGCTGTTCGTGGTGCCGGGCGTGATCATGGCTATCGCCTTCGCGTTGGCGCCGGTGATCGCCTCCGTCGACAAGAAAGGCGTCTTCGCTTCGCTCAAGCTGAGCAGCAAATTGGCCTTCGCCAATGCGCGCGTGATTGTGCCGGCGATGATGCTGTGGTTGGCGGCCAAGCTGCTGGTGCTGTTTTTAGTGAGCCATCTGTCGGTGCTGACGCCGAACGTGGCCAGCGTCGTGCTGACCGCGTTAAGCAACCTGGTCTCCGCCCTGCTGCTGATCTATCTGTTCCGTTTGTATATGCTGCTGCGCGGCTGACGCCGGCGCAACAAATGCCCAGGGGCACGCTTCGGCGCGCCCCTTTTTGTTTACCCCACCGCGGCGGCTTCCGCCTGTTCCTTACTCTGAATCAGCTTCAGCGCCAAATAGAGATCCGGCACCAAAATCAGCTCCTTGTCCCGCCCCAACCGATTGATGCGGAACCAGCGCGTCAGTTCAGTGCGGCGCCCGGCCAGCACCAGTTTGACGTTACGCTGCAACAGATCGCGTTTCAGTTCGTCGATGGCCGCCAGCACGCTGATATCGGCATGGGTAAAGCTGGCCACCGCGTCCACCACCACCCAGCGCGGCTGGAATGGCGTACTGTCGACCAAATTGAGAATGCGGCGTTTGAAGTAGGCCACGTTGAAGTAGGTCAGCGGCGAATTGAAGCGATACATCATGACGCCGGGCACCGCCTTCACCCCATTGTTGTTGCCCATGGAATGGATCATGCCTTCGTCGTTAACGCCCAGCAGCTGTTCCGTCGGCCGAAAGACGGTGTGCAGAAACTGCATCAGCCCCAGCAACACCGCCAGCCCGATACCGCTGATCACCCCGACCAACAAGACGCTGAGGAAGGTAAACAGCGCCAGGCGGAAAGCCTGCGCGTTGCGGCGGCGCAAGATCCAGATGCCGCGAAAATCCAGCAGCGACCAGGCCGCATACATCAGCACCACGCCCAATCCCGCCACCGGAATAAACTGCAGCGGCGCCATCAGGAACAGCAAGACGAAAGCGATCACCGCGGCGGCGATGATCGACACGAGCTGGCTCTTGCCGCCGTTGGCGTCATTCACCGCGGTGCGCGAATCCGCCCCGCTGATGGCGAAGCCTTGCGACAATGCGGAGACGATATTCACCATCCCCAGCGCGCGAAACTCAGCGTCAGCGTTGACCTCATAGCCGTTTTTGGCCGCGAAACTGCGGGCGGTCAGCATCATGCTGACAAAGCTCACAACCGCCAGGTTGAGCGCCGGGATCACCATGTCGCGCAGCAGCCCGGGCTGAAAGTCCGGCCACTGGACGATCGGCAGCACGCCGCTGAAACCGCCCACCGTCACCACGCCATACTGCTGCAATCCGCCTGCCCAGGTGACGAACGCCGCCAGCACGATGGCGAACAGCGGCGCCGGCCAGTTAGGCCGCCATTTTTTAAATCCGAGCAGCGTCACCAGCGTCAACAAGGACACCGCCATCGTCAGCCAGTCGCTGTGCAACAGGTTGGCCGGCAGCGCGTAGATGCGCTCGATCAGCTGCGCCGGGCGCACCGTGAACCCCAACACCTTGCCGATCTGATCGACGATGATGGTCAGCGCCACCCCGTTCAGCAGCCCGCTGAGGATCGGCCGCGACAGCAGATCCGCCAGCGCCCCCAGCTTGAACCGGCTGGCCAACAGGCACCAGCCGCCCATCATCGCGGTCATCATGATGGTCAACTGCCAATGGCGTTCCATATTGCCCGCCGCCAGCGGCGTCACCACCGCGGCGATCACCGCACAGGTGGCGGCATCGGGGCCGACGATCAGCTGGCGTGACGAACCGAACAGCGCATAGGCCACCATCGGCAAAATACAGGAATAAAGCCCCACCACCGGGCTAACCCCGGCCAGTTCGGCGTAGGCGATGGCCACCGGCAAGGCGACGGCGGCGACGGAAAGACCGGCGCGCAAATCCGGTTTGAGCCAACTGCGTTGATAGCCCAATAAATGCGTCAAACCAGGCGTCAGGGCCTGGAGAGATTTCCACTGCATGCTGTTTTCCGCGGTAAATTATCTGGTTATTATGGCACTTACTATGCGATCTGCGGCCAGCGCTGGCAATGCGCCCGTGCTTTCTTGCGTAAGTTTATGCAAATTCCTGCTTTCGCGGCAGAAATCCGCCGGCCAAACGCCGATAATCGGCAGCGCCCGGCGGTACACAGAACTCGCCGAATCCGGTATAGTCGGCCGATGAACAGATGATGGATTGATTTATGAAGCAGTTTCTTGATTTCCTCCCGTTAATTGTCTTTTTCGCTTTTTACAAGCTGTACGACATTTACGTCGCTTCCGGCGCATTGATCGTCGCCACCGCGCTGGCGCTGGTGTTCACCTGGGTGAAATACCGCAAGGTCGAGAAGATGACGCTGATCACCTTCCTGATGGTGCTGGTGTTCGGCACCCTGACGCTGGTGTTCCACAACGATTTATTCATCAAGTGGAAAGTGACGGTGATTTACGCGCTGTTCGCGCTGGCGCTGCTGATCAGCCAGTGGGTGCTCAAAAAGCCGCTGGTTCAGCGCATGCTGGGCAAAGAGCTGACGCTGCCGGACAAAGTGTGGAGCAACCTCAACCTGGCCTGGGCGTTCTTCTTCCTGGCCTGCGGCCTGGCGAACATCTATGTCGCCTTCTGGCTGCCGCAAAGCGTCTGGGTCAATTTCAAAGTCTTTGGCCTGACGGTGCTGACGCTGGTATTCACCCTGCTCAGCGGCATCTATATTTACCGGCACATGCCGGCAGAACAGAAAAAATAGTTACAAATTTGTTAATGCCTGCGGCGCTTGCCGCAGGCAGTATGATGTGATTCCCTCCTTTTAAAAGCAGACTGCTATGACACAACAACGACCTTTACCCAGCGGCGAGCTGGTGCTGCGCACGCTGGCGATGCCGGCCGATACCAATGCCAACGGCGATATTTTCGGCGGCTGGCTGATGTCGCAAATGGACATCGGCGGCGCCATCCAGGCAAAAGAGATCGCCGAGGGGCGCGTAGTAACGGTACGCGTAGACGGCATGACCTTCCTGAAACCGGTGGCGGTAGGCGACGTGGTTTGCTGCTATGCGCACTGCATCCGCACCGGGCGCAGCTCGATCACCATCAATATCGAAGTGTGGGTAAAGAAAGTCTCCTCCGCCCCAATCGGCCAGCGCTACCGGGCGACCGAAGCGGTGTTCACCTACGTGGCGGTCGATGCGGAAGGCAACTCGCGCGCGCTGCCTGAGGGTAAAATGAATTTCCGCGTCGGCTTCGAAGAGTAAGCCCGCGGCTGCGCCGCAAATGCAAAAAGGGTCGCCGAAGCGACCCTTTTTTTCTTGGCGCAAACCGAAATCAGTTCATTTCGGTGGTGCCGTTCAGCTTGAAACGAATATTGACGATAAGATCCTTCGCTTCTTTGGCTTGATACCGCCATTTGCGCAGCGCCTGTTTCACTTCACGCTCGAACATGTTGCGCGGCTCAGCCGACAAGATGCGCACGTTGGTCACGCGGCCATCGCTGTCGACATCGAACTGCACCCGCACGTTGCCTTCGATCTGCAAGGCTCTGGCGCGCGGCGGATAAATCGGTTCCGCACGGCTGATCGGTTTTGGCCCGACCTCGCGCGAGTTGCCCTGTACCGGCGCGGCGGGCGCTTGTTTCACCGGCGCTTTTTCGATCGGTTTGGCCGGCGAGTCGTTATTGAACGGCGAAGGCTCGCGCGGCTCGACCTTCTTCGGCTCCGGTTTCACCGGTTTTTCTACCTTCGGCTTTGGCTTGGGCTTCGGTTTCGGCTTAACCGGCTCCGGTTTCACAATCGCCTTCGGCGGCGGCTCCACAATAGGTTCTGGTTCAGGTTCCGGCTCAGGTTCCACCTGCGGCGGCTCCGGTTCTGCCGGAGCAGGCGGCGGCGGTTCAGCCATCGCGGCGGTGTTGACCATCATGACGCTGATCGGCGCCTCTTCAGGCTTTGGCAGCTCAACCACTTCTTTTACCGAAGCGTAAAGCAGTCCCGCCACCAGGGCGCTGTGTAGGCCTACGGACAAGACGAAAGGCACGGATATACGGCGATTAAGGAACATCTTTTTTAGCGGCATAATGATTCTGTTTCCTCTGGTTCGCCAAGTTTAAATGCAAATAGCAATCATATTCAATAACGAAAGGCAAACTATCGCTTTAATCGTCAGTCTCCGCGGCGAAAACCAGCAAACTCATAAGGATATTAACCTGAACGTTGCTTTTTTACCGCCGAATCAACACGCTTCGTTAACGTTCAGACGGCGCTAAAAAATAAAAAACCCGCCGTAGCGGGTGGATTGCGGTGATTAAGCGTTATTCTTCATCACCATAGTAGAGCACGCCCAGTTTGATCAGCGGCCGCCCTTGCGCTTTGCGGTGCAGGTTGGTGTCGCGCAGCGAATAGACGCAGCCGCAGTATTCCTGCTGATAGAAGCGTTCGCGCTTGCTGATCTCTATCATGCGGGCCGCGCCGCCCTTCTTGCGCCAGTTGTAATCCCAATACACCAGATCGGGATACTTTTCCGCCGCCCGAATGCCGCAGTCGGTAATCTGCTGCATGTTCTTCCAGCGCGAGATGCCGAGCGAGCTGGAGATGGTGTCGTAACCGTGCTCATGCGCATACAGCGCCGTGCGCTCAAAACGCATGTCGAAGCACATGGTGCAACGAATGCCGCGCTCCGGCTCATGCTCCATGCCCTTGGCACGTTCGAACCAGTTGTCGGTGTCATAATCGGCATCGATGATCGGCACCCCGTGCTTTTCGGCGAAACGGATGTTCTCTTCCTTACGCAGCAAATACTCTTTTTGCGGGTGAATGTTGGGGTTATAGAAGAAAATAGCGTACTCGATGCCGGACGCCTGGATCGCTTCCATCACCTCGCCGGAACAGGGCGCACAGCAAGAATGCAGCAGCAGTTTGCTTTTGCCCGCAGGCAAATCGAGTTTTTCCCTTACCAGTTCCGTCATGTCCTCACCTCAATGGCATATCTGTTTAAGCGCGCCGCACTATACGAATAAAAAGTAGCGGCTTCAAGGCATAAGCGCCAATCCCCCCCATAAATTCACCGCGCGCCGTTCCCCTGCCGCGCCTTTTGCGCTACCTTGGGAGCACCGTTTTATAACCATGATTTTACAGGTGAAATATGCTTTATCTGATCTACGCGCAAGACGTCCCCAACTCACTGGAAAACCGTCTGGCGGTGCGCCCGGCACATCTGGCGCGCCTGCAGGCACTGCGTGACGCCGGCCGTCTGGTGGTCGCCGGCCCCAACCCGGCCATCGACAGCAACGATCCCGGCGCCGCCGGCTTCACCGGTTCTACGGTGATCGCCGAGTTCGCCTCACTGGCGGAAGCTCAGGCCTGGGCGCAGCAAGATCCGTACGTCGCCGCCGGCGTCTACGCCAACGTGACGGTGAAGCCGTTCAAGCAGGTGTTCTGATCCGCGACAGGTTTCAATCCCGGGAACGCCCCGCTATACAGCGTTTCCGGCGCTAGCCACACCTCTGCTTGACCGTCGCGCTCGGGTCGTCTTCCCCGCGCGGTCGATATTCATGTTCCGCCCCGGAAATACTCACCGATAACGCTTTCCAGCATCGCCACCGCCAATTGACCGGCGGCAGTGGCAGAGCGCAGCAGTTGCACTTCGTGCGGAGCGACCGACGGCAATTCCTCGAGGATCCGCATCGCCGCAGTCACGCGTGCGCGGTCGAGCAGCGTGACGGCCAATCCTGCCTCGACGGCGGCGGCCACCACGCTGGCCGAAGGGCTGCTCACAACCACTCGCCAATGCCTTCCCGCCCCGCTCAATGCATCGATCATAGCCTCTCGGTAAGGGCAATCGGCGGCATGCAACGCTAATGGTATCGGTTGAGCCATATCCAGCGCCAACCGGCGGCCGCCAACCCAAACCGGCGCAGTCACCGCAAGCGGCATCTGGCGCAGTCCCCCCATCGGCAACACCGCCAACGCCAGCTGTAGCCGATTGCGTCCAATCTGTTCAACCAACGCCTGGCTGGCGGCCGTAGAAACCTCCAGCATCACCGCAGGAAAACGGGTGGCAAACGCCGGCAGCACATCGCGCATGACATGTGATGCGTATTCATCAGGCACTCCCAGCTTGATATGCCCACTCAGCGGTGCGCCCTGCAGCTCACGCAGAATATCGTCGTGGGCATTCAACAGCCCGAGCGTCGAGGCCAGCAGTTTGTCGCCTAAGGGGGTCAACACGACGGACTGATTGTCGCGCTCCAGCAAACGGCCGCCCACGACCTGTTCCAGACGCTGAATATGAACGCTCACCGCGGCTGGGCTGCGATGAACAAAGGCCGCCGCCGCACGAAATTGCCCCAAACGGGCAATGGCGTGAAAAGTGCGCAAAAGATTAATGTCCAGGGTTGGCCGCATGGTTTAACTCTATTAAACAACTGAACGAAAATTATTCGATTTATTAAATTATAGCGGCTCACTACCCTTGGTGAAAAAGGAGAAGATCACCATGCCCCTGTCAGAATTTCGTCCACCTTCCTGCTGCGATAAGGTGGGCGATAAGGTGGGCGACAAAGCCGCCATCTGGTTGCCGGCCGCGGAAGTCCTGCTGATCGTCGCCTGGAGCTCGGGCTTTGTCGGCATCCGTTTCGCCGCCGATTACGCGCCGGTGTTGCTGGTAGCGTTCTGGCGCTGTGTCGTGGTCGCTTTACTGCTGATGCCGTTTAGCCTTCGCGCCATCAGGCGCGCCTCGCCGCAGTCGGTAGCCGCTCACGCCGGGATCGGCCTGCTCGCCATGACCGGATACCTGACCGGCGTCAGTAAAGGCATCGAGTACGGCGTGCCGACCGGCTTGGCCGCGCTCATCGCCGATTTGCTCCCTCTCGGCACCGCACTCTTGAACATGCTGTTTCAACGCCGGCTGCCCGATGGCCGCGTCTGGCTCGGCCTGGCATTAGGCTCTCTCGGGGTGATATTGGCGACGGGCGGCGCTATTTCCTGGGGAAGTGCGCCATTGTGGAGCTACCTGTTGCCGCTGGCGGGGATGCTGTCACTGGCACTGGCCACACTGTGGCAGCAACGGCTGCCGCAGGCGCAAGCGGTGAGCCTGCCTGCCAGGTTGGGGATACAAAGCGCGATTGCAGCGCTGGCTTTTGCCCCACTGGCAGGCGCAGAAAGCCCGCTGCTGCCAACCATGACGACAGGGTTGGTTATCGGCGTGCTTTGGACCGCGCTTTTGGCCACCCTGGCCGATTACGGTTTGTATTGGTTCTGCCTAAGGCATACCTCTGCATTGCGTGTGACGAGCCTGCTGTTCCTCAGCCCCTTCGTCACCTTCTGCTGGGCATGGTTAATGTTCGATGAGCCCCTTTCCTGGCCCATGCTGCTGGGCGCAGTAACGGCAGGGAGCGGCTTGTGGCTGCTTATCCGCCCCCCGATGAGGGGCCGGATTGAACGCGCTGAAATGAATAATGGCAGATAAGGTTAACGGAGATGTCGGCTACACGTTGCCGGCGCCGTTACGCGACGAGTTTTCCCCGCACCACCACCTTGCCCGGTTTTATCTCGGGATCGGCAATACGGCGGATCGCCAGATTCAACGCTTGCCAGGCGATCTCTTGCAAGTCGTGTGACACGCAGGGGAAATGGAAACCGTAGATCTCGGCATGTGAAACCTCATCAATGCTGAACAGCGACACGTCCTGCATCAACGGCAGCCGATGTTCGATACAGGCCTTGATGATGCCCAGCGAGATCTGGTTATTGCAGCCGACGAAAAAATCGGGGACGGGGTTATTGGCCAGCCAGCGGCTCGTCTCTTGCCAGGCGACATCCATAAAGAAATCGGCATACCGCACGTCGAGCGAAGCCACCTTCCCTTGCAATGCCGCCTGCAAGCCAGTGACCCTGTCACGCGCAACGTTGGAATTCTCCGGCCCGGAGATCACCACCACCCGCTGCGCCTGCTGTTCCAGAAGCCAACGCCCCGCCTGGAGGCCGCAATCCAGATTATCAATATACACCCCGCTGCAGTGGTGACTCTCCAATTCCCGATCGATCAACACCACCGGTATATTGAGCGTTTCCAGACGCTTGAGGTAGGAAGGCCGGTACAGATGATCGTTGGAAATGACCGAGAGAATGATCGCATCGACGTTGTAGCCAATGAGTTTGTCGATGATCCTGTCTTCGCTTTCCTGAGACTCATAGGAGTCGAACACCAGCGTGTCGTACCCCATCTTTTGCGCTTCAAGCGTCATCAGGCGCGTCAGGCCGCCAAAGAATGGGTTGGCCATGTCAGGGTTGACGATGCCAATGGTTCTGCTGCTTTTCGCCCGCAGATTGCGCGCCGCGGCATTGACCACGTAACCGAGTTCGGCGGCGGTCTCCCGAATTCTCCTCAACGTTTCCGGATGGACCTTGTCCGGCTGTGAAAATGCCCGCGAAGCGGTTATTTTGCTGACGTTCGCCTGTGCGGCGACGCTAGCCAACGTCGCTTTCCGTCCTCGACCCACGGCCAAATGCAGCTCCTTAGCTTGAAGATATCATTTTGTATCATTCCCGGCATCATGACAGAACTTTGTTCGTGGCGCTAATGGTTTACGCCGGCAAGACGGTTAATTCGCGGATCGGTAAAAATATCCAGCTCATCACGGCTCTCGGAAGAGAACTCGGACACCACCGCGCCCTGCTTCCCCGCCTGAAACCAGTGACGGGTATTGGGCGCAATGGTGTATTGTTCCCCCGGCCGCAAGAGGATATAGCGATGACAGGTATACCACTGCTCCGCGCCCTCCGGCACCCGGCATACCGGTTCGCCGCCGCGATCGTTGGGCGTCAGGTTTTCATCATCGACAAACAAAAACACCTCTCCCCAACGGCAACGGAACGTCTCTTGCTTGCCGGGCGTGCCGGCAAAGGGAGGGTGTAAATGTTCCGGGCAAGTCTGCCCAGGAAACAGCACCAGCTCTTTCGCGCAATACCGAGGTGAGTTGACGTAGGTCAGCAGCTGCAACCCGGACGCGGGATAGTCGGCCAGACCAAACGTCGCAATTTCAATGCGTTGCTGTTCTTCTTCGGTCAAGATAATGTCCGCCTGGCGCAAATACTCCAGCGTAGCGGCTCTGGCGCTTTGTTGTTTGTTCATCATTCCCCCGGCAAAGTAACGGTATCGATATCAACAGGCCGATATTAAAACCGTCATTGCCACGCTGATTTTGTGACCACCGTCGCTATATTGAATAACAACCAACCAGCAAAATTAACTCTCGTCGAGTAATTCCAACATTGATCACAGTTTAACCACCCGCATTGGCTCACTATCGCCGCATTGAAATGATACCGTTACCATAAAAATGATTCACCAGGAGGCAATATGAGAGCATTAGTGCTGGCCAAAGCGGGGGAAATCGCTATCGAGGACGTCCAACTGGCCGAAACGCTGGGGCCCGACGATGTACAGATAAAAATTCATTCCGTGGGCATCTGCGGCAGCGATGTGCACTATTACCAGCATGGCCGCATTGGCCCGTTTGTGGTCAAAGCCCCGATGGTGCTCGGCCATGAGGCCGCCGGCGTGGTGCTCGCGACAGGTGAAAACGTCACTCACCTCAGCGTCGGCGATCGCGTTTGCATGGAACCCGGCATTCCCGATCTCAACTCGGCGCAGACGCGCGCCGGGATTTACAACCTGGACCCCGCCGTTCGCTTCTGGGCGACGCCGCCGGTGCACGGCTGTTTGCGCGAAACCGTCATCCACCCCGCCGCATTCACGTTCAAACTGCCGGACAACGTCAGTTTCGCTGAAGGCGCCATGGTTGAACCCCTGGCCATCGGCATGCAAGCGGCCACCAAAGCCGGGATCAAACCCGGCGATATCGCGCTGGTGATCGGCGCTGGGCCGATCGGCGTGGTCACCGCCCTCGCGGCGCTGGCGGGCGGCTGCTCGGACGTCATTATCTGCGACCTGTTTGACGAGAAACTCGCCGTGGCGGCCAGCTATGAAGGGCTGCACGCCGTCAATATCAAAACCGGCGACCTGGCGGGGAAAGTGGCCGCGCTCACCAGCGGCAATGGCGTCGATATCGTGTTTGAATGCAGCGGTGCAAAACCGGCTATCGCTACGTTGGCCGAACATGCGGCGCCAGGGGCGACCGCCGTGCTGGTCGGCATGCCGATCGACGCTGCGCCGATGGATATCGTCGCCGCGCAGGCCAAGGAAATCACCTTCAAGACCATTTTCCGCTACGCCAACATGTACCCGCGCACGCTGCGGCTGTTGAGCAGCGGCAAATTGCGCGTCCAGCCGTTGATAAGCCAAACCTACAAGTTCTCCGACAGCGTGGCCGCCTTCGAGCGCGCGGCGGCGGGACATGCCTCGGACATCAAAATCATGCTGGAAATGGAGTGATTTTATGGCGCTCTATGCTGGCATAGACTGCGGTACGCAAGGCACGAAAGTCGTGATTGTCGACAGCTCGCAGGGCGTGATCCTCGGTGAGGGCAGCGCCCCTCACCGCCTCATCAGCCAAGCCAATGGCCGACGAGAACAAGAGGCCGACTGGTGGATTGAGGCGTTGGTCACCGCGTTTCGCCAAGCCGTGACTAACGCAGGTATTGATGCCGGGGAAATTAACGCTCTGGGGGTCTCGGGCCAACAGCATGGATTTGTGCCGCTGGACGCAGACGGCAACGTGCTGCACAGCGTCAAGCTGTGGTGCGATACCGAAACCGCGGAGGAAAACGAACTGTTGCTGCAGCGGCTCGGCGGCGCCAAGGGGTCGCTGGACAAGCTCGGCCTGCGGATCGCCACCGGTTATACCGCGTCAAAAATCCTTTGGTTCAAGACGCACCATCCGGCGCTCTGGGCAAAACTGCACACCGTGCTGCTGCCGCATGATTATTTGAACTTCTGGCTGACCGGGGAGCGTGTAGCGGAATATGGCGACGCTTCCGGCACCGGGCTGTTCGATGTGCGCGCCCGCCGCTGGAGCCAAGCCGCCGTCAATCTTATCGATGACAGCGGCCGTTTATGGCATGCCCTGCCGCCGCTCAAAAGCGCGGAATGCTGCATCGGCACGGTGCGCCCCTTCGCGGCGGAAAAGCTCGGCCTCGGCCCGGCAGTTCGGGTCTCGACCGGCGGCGGCGACAACATGATGGCGGCCATCGGTTCCGGCAACATCGAGGCCGGCACCGTTACCCTAAGCCTGGGCACCTCCGGCACGCTATTCGCCTGGTCCGCCGCGCCCGTCGTGGCGGAATCCGACATGATTGCCGGTTTCTGCTCCAGCACCAACGGGTGGCTGCCCTTGATATGCACCATGAATGTCACCTCGGCCACCACGGCCATGCAGACGCTGCTGGACGAAGATCTTGACGGCTTTAACCGCTTATTGGCGCAGGCGGCGCCGGGTGCCGGCGGCGTCGAGATGCTGCCGTTCTTCAACGGCGAACGCGTTCCCCCGCTGCCCCACGCGCGCGCCAGTCTGCATAACCTCGATAGCGACAATTTTACTCGCGCCAATCTCTGCCTGGCGGTGGTTGAAAGCGCCACCTACGGCCTGCGCTATGGCATTGAGCTCTTTCGCCGCCAGGGCATCGAAACGCGCGAAATCCGCCTCACCGGCGGCGGCGCCCGCAGCGCCGCCTGGCGACAAATCGTCGCGGACGTGATGGGGTGCCCGGTGGTCTGCCTGAACGTCAAAGAGACCGCCGCGCTGGGCGGCGCCATTCAAGCGATGTGGGCGACGTCGTTGGCCGATCGCCCGCGCCAGAACGCCGCCGGGCTCTTGGCTGAACTGTGCCAACGCTTCGTTTCACTGGATGAAGCCACGCGCACGACGCCAAACGCCGACAGGCAAACGCAATACGAGACGCTTTATCAACGGTACCTGCAGCGTTTGCAGCGGACATACCCGGAGGTTCAATCGTGACGCGAGATCCCCATACGCAAGCCCCTGCCTACCTGCTGGAAGTCAGCGGCGTCAGGAAAGCCTTTGGCCCGGTCGTGGCGCTCAAGAACGCCGAGTTTTGCCTGCGGCGCGGATCCATCCATGCCCTGTGCGGCGGCAACGGCGCGGGGAAATCCACCTTTCTCAGCATTCTGATGGGCTTTATTCAACCCGATGGCGGCGACATTTTTATCAATGGCCAACGCTGTGAATTTCATCATCCCCGGGAAGCCCTCAATGCCGGCATCGCCATCGTGCAGCAGGAGCTGAGCGCGATCCCGGACCTGACGGTAGCCGAAAACATTTGGCTGGGCCGCGAGCCGAGACGCCTGGGTTTCGTCGACTTTGCGACGCTCAACCAACGCACCACCCGTCTGCTCAAGGAACTTGATTTCAAGATCGACGCCCGAGAAAAAATGCGCAACCTGAGCGTCGCCGAGCAGCAGCTGGTCGAGATCGCCAAGGCGCTGTCGCACGCCAATGCCGACATTATCATCATGGATGAACCCACCTCGGCGATTGGCGAAGAAGATGCGCAGAAAATCTTTCAGACGCTTCAGCAACTGGCGGCGAAAGGCAAAGGCATTATCTACGTCTCCCACCGCTTGTCCGAGATATTCCAAATCGCGGACAGCTACACCATTTTCCGCGACGGCGCCTATATCCATGAAGGCTATATCGCCGACATTACCCGTGAGCAGTTGATCGAACACATTATCGGCGGCGAGTACGACAGCGAGTTCGCCAAGTTCAATCAACCCGGTGAAGAGGTCTTGCTGGAGGTCAACGGCCTGTGTTGGCGCAGCAAGATAAAGGATATCAGCCTGCAGCTTAAGCACGGCGAGATCCTGGGCATCTACGGCCTGGTGGGATCGGGCCGCAGCGAGTTTCTCGATCTTATCTTCGGCATTCAGCATGCCGACGCCGGCACGATTCGCTTGGGCGACAAGACGCTGAACCGCCATTCCCCGCGAGAGGCCATCGATAGCGGCATTGCCTACGTGACGGAAGATCGCAAGGAAACCGGCCTGGTGCTGTGCCGTTCCGTCAGTGAGAACATCAATATCGCCTCTTTTGCCGGCATCAGCCGCATGGGGTTCGTCAGCGAGAAACGGGAGCAGGCGCGAACCCGCGACATGATCCAGCGCTTTAACGTTAAAACCCACGATGGCGAACAGCCCGTGGGCAACCTGAGCGGCGGCAACCAGCAAAAAGTGGTGCTGGGCCGCTGGGCGCTGTTGGATCCGGAGGTTTTGCTGCTCGACGAGCCGACGCGCGGTATCGACGTCGGCGCCAAGAAAGAGATCTATCGATTTATGTCGGAGTTCGCCTTGCAAAACAAAGGGATCATCATGGTTTCTTCCGAACTTTCGGAAATTATCGGCATGAGCGATCGCATCCTGGTGTTTCGTGACGGGCAGTTGGCCGGCGAGCTTTCGGCAGCCCATGCGACTCAGGCAGCACTGATGAAACTTGCGGTTTAACAGAGAGAGAAAAACAAATGAGCAGCGCCCACTCCTTATCACCAGGAATGTCATTTTTCACCCGCAATAAGCGCCGTATGCACAAATACGGCATTATCATCGCCTTTTTCGCGCTGTGCCTGATCGTGGCGCTGATTGGCGAATATCAGGTCGCCCAGGGGTCCTGGAGCAGCAATTATTTTCTCAGCAATGAAAACACCCTGATCGTCCTGCGCCAGGTCTCGATCAACGGCATTCTGGCGATAGGCATGACCTTCGTCATCATCACCGCAGGCGTCGATCTCTCCGTCGGCTCGGTGCTGGCGTTAAGCGGCATCGTCGCCGCCCGCTTCGCCACCAACAATAGCGGATTGGCTATCGGCGATACCGCGACCGCCGTCATGGCGCCGCTGATCGTGGCGCTGGGGATCGGCATCGTCTGCGGCCTGGTGAACGGCACCGTGTTGGCTCGCTACCGGCTGCAGCCGTTTATCGTCACCATGGGCATGCTCTCCGCGGCGCGCGGGTTAACCATGTTGACCACCAACGGCAATCCGGTATCGCAATTGAACAGCGATTTCCGCTGGTTAGGCAATGGCTACCTCGGCGGCGTTCCGGTGCCGGTCATCATCTTCATCGTGCTGTTCGCCCTCGCCTGGCTGGTGCTGAATAAAACCCTCTTCGGGCGCTACATCTACGCCGTCGGCGGCAACCCGAAAAGCGCGCGCACCTCGGGGATTAACGTCACGCGCATCAAAATACTGGTGTATACGCTGTGCGGCGCGCTGGCCGGCATCGCCGGCCTGATCCTCACCGCACGCACCGGTTCGGCGCAAACCAACGCCGGCGCAGGCTATGAGCTGGACGCCATCGCGGCGGTGGTGATCGGCGGCACCAGCATGGCCGGCGGCGTCGGTACGCTGGTCGGCACCTTCTTCGGCGTGCTGATTATCGGGGTGATGAATAACGGCCTCGATCTGCTCGGCGTGCAATCGTACTACCAACAAATTATCAAAGGCGCATTGATCGTTCTTGCCGTCTTGCTCGACCCATCGCGTAAGCAACAGCGCGATTAATAACATCAGACCCAACTCTACCAGGAGAAAACCATGAATAAGACCAAGATAGCGTTGTTTGCCTCTGCCATGCTGTTCGGCAGCCTGTCGGCTGCTCAGGCCGCCCCGGTTAAAATCGCGGTATTGATGTACGGCAACAAAGCCGAGTTCGTGCAATTGATGGAACGGTTCGGGAAAGAACACCCGGCGGTGAAAAGCGGCGAAGCCGTGCTGACCTTCTACGATGGGCGTTATGATGCCTCAGTGCAAAACGATCAGGCCGCCACCGCTATCCAGACGCGCGCCGATGCCATTATCGTCAACCCAATGGATTTTGAGGCCAATATCGATATCGTCACCCATGCCAACGAAGCCAAAATCCCGGTGGTGGTCACCAACGCGCGCCTGAACACGGACGCGATGACGTCTGAAGTGGTGTCTAATGACGAGCTGGGCGGGTATCTGGAAGCCAAAGCCGTACTGGACAAACTCGACTGCAAGAACCAGAAGGTGAACGTGGTGATTATCGAAGGCCCGAAAGGCGGCAGCGGCGAGATCCAGCGCGGCAAGGGCAATGACAAAGCGATTGCCGAGTGCGGCGCCGGCCAGGTGACCGTGCTTGAACGTAAAACGGCCAACTGGTCACGCGCTGAAGCGCAGCCGCTGATGGAAAACTGGCTGCAGAAACACCGGGGCAAAATCAACGGCGTGATTGGCCAGAACGACGAGATGGCGCTGGGCGCTATCGAGGCGATCAAAGGCGCCGGTCTGAACGTGAAAGACTTTGCCATTGCGGGCGTCGACGGCGTTTCCGACGCGATTCATGCGGTGCAGGCCGGTGAAATGGTCTCTATCCTGCAAGACGCCAAAGGCCAGATGCAGGGTTCCATCGACGTCGCGCTGCGCGCCGTGAAAGGGGAAAGTTATCAACCGCAGTCGGATATCTGGAAACAGTACGCCAAGGATCTGAAATGGGAAGGCGGCACGCAGAAGCATTACTACATTCCGTGGACCATCGTCACCGCAGAGAATGCCCAGCAACTGTTGGACGCGCGCAAGTAATGTCCGGCGCCCCCTGTACTCAGGGGGCCTTTGCTCCGAAGCTTGCCGCAGGCAAAAAAAAGCCAGCACGGAGGGGCTGGCTAAAAAGTTCTTCGAGGGAATATCTTGTGCGATAAACATACGCCTTTCGCCGCACGCTTTACTAGCTATCAGTGCGATAGGCGCTGCCCGTTAAAATCAACGCCTGCATATCGGCGAACATCGTTTCCCATTCCGCCTGGCCGATATCCATCAAACCGAAATAACGCAGCATAAAGGCGCCTTCGGTGGCCAGAAACGCCAGCCGCGCGCGCTTGCCCTCTTCAGTAGTCAAATCCAGCCCGGCGATGCGGCTGCGGTACCATTCGCGCGTGCTCGCCAGATGCTCCGGCGTTTGAATCAGCGTCGCCATCAATCCGGCGGCCTTGGCGCTGGCGGTCTGATCCGAACTTTGGGTAGCCAACATATGTGCCCGCACGCCGGTCTGCGGCGAAGGATCGTCGCCGGCGATCTCCGCGAACAGCGTTTCATAGGCGCTGCCCCAGCGATCGAACATGGCGTCGATCAGGGCGTCTTTGCTGCCGAAGCAATACTGCACCCCGCCCTTGGAGATCCCCATCGCTTTGGCGACGGCGTCGATGGTCAAACCGGCGGCGCCCTGGGTGGCGACGATCTCTTCGGCGGTGTCCAAAACCTTGTCGCGATCGATGCTGCGTTGACGTCCCATTAAGAAACCCTTCTTTTCAATACGAACGTATGGATATATATTATCAACCAGTATACCACCCGGCGCCGCCGGAGGGTTACCGCAATGGCGGCGCCTTCGCGCCGCCCACGTAAACTGGATTATGACTTATGTACGCCAAGAACCGCTGGTTGATCCTGACGATGGTCGCCAGCGCCCTTTTCCTGATTGTTATCGACATGACGGTGCTCTATACCGCGCTGCCACGTTTAACCCAGGCGCTGGACGCCAGCGCCTCGCAGAAACTGTGGATCGTCAACGCCTACCCGCTGGTGGTCGCCGGGCTGCTGCCCGGCGCCGGCATGCTGAGCGACCGCGTCGGCCATAAGCGGCTGTTTCTCACCGGGCTGCCGGTGTTTGCCGTCGCTTCGCTGTGCGCCGCCTTTTCGCCCACCGCCGAATGGCTGATCGCCGCACGGGTGTTCCTCGCCGTTGGCGCGGCAATGATGATGCCCGCCACGCTGTCCATCGTGCGCCACGTCTTTACCGACGAACGCGAACGCGCGCTGGCGATCGGCATCTGGGCCTCGGTGGCCTCGGGCGGCGCGGCCATCGGCCCGGTGGTCGGCGGCCTGCTGCTGGAGTATTTCTGGTGGGGATCGGTGTTCCTGATCAACGTACCGGTGGTGTTGCTGGTCTGGCCGCTGGCGTGGAAACTGATCCCCCGCTGCGGCGGCGATAACCCGCGCCCCGCCGATATCGTCGGCTCGGTGCAGATCATGATCGGTCTGGTCGGCGCTATCTATGCGCTGAAGGAACTGAGTAAGCCGGCGCCTGACGTCAGCGCGTTGCTCGCAGCGGCCCTGATCGGCATCCTGTTCCTGGTGCTGTTCGTGCGTCGCCAGCAGCGCAGCGCCCACCCGATGATCGATTTCTCCCTGTTCCGCAACCGGCTGTTCGCCGGCGGCATCGGCGTGGCGCTGCTGTCGATGGTGGCCCTGATCGGCGTCGAGCTGGTGCTCAGCCAACGCCTGCAGCTGGTGCTCGGCCTCAGCCCGCTGCAGGCGGCGCTGTTCATCTTGCCGATCCCGCTGGCCTCGGCGCTGGCGGGGCCGATGGCCGGTTTACTGTTGCCGCGCTATGGCGAACGCAGCATCATCCTCGGCGGTTTCGCCCTGACCGCCTTCGGCATCGCCGCCCTCGCCCTGCTGTATCAGAGCGGCATAGCGCTGCAGCTGGTGAGCCTGGCGCTGGTGGGCTTCGGCCTCGGCGGCGTGATTACCGCGGCCTCTACCGCCATCATGCTGAACGCGCCGGAGGAGAAGTCCGGCATGGCGGCGTCGATCGAGGACGTTTCCTACGAACTGGGCGGCGTACTGGGCGTGACGTTGCTCGGCGGGCTGATGACGGCGGTCTACAGCCATAGTCTGGCGCTGCCGGCGGAGCTGCCGGTCAGCGAGTTGGCCTACGACAGCATCGACGAGGCGTTGCGCCTGGCGGCCGGGATGGCGGCCGATCGCGCACAGCAGTTGACGCAGTTGGCGCGTTTGGCCTTCGATCGCGCGTTTATCATGGTGCTGACCGCCGCCGCGCTGTTAATGGCGCTGGGCGCCGGCGTGGTAAAACTGGCGCTGCGCAAGTAACCGATAAAAGCGGCTTTTTTCGCCTGCGGATCCTGCGTAAACTGATTCGGCAATTTGCTCGACGGATTTATCGTCATCGGTTTGAGCGATGACAATGATGCCTGTTATCGTGTTTAACCCTGCGATAAATCCGGTTACTGTAACAGCTATGGAAATTGATTCTGTCTACCCTTGGAACGAATAATCAGGAGAAGATTATTATGGCAACGGCGAAGAAAGCAGCGAAAACCCATATCGGCCTCGACAGTAAACAATCGGCAAAACTCGCCGAAGCGCTAAACGCGCTGTTGGCGAATTATCAGGTGCTGTATATGAACGTGCGCGGCTATCACTGGAATATTACCGGCCCGCAATTCTTTGAGCTGCACGCGAAATTCGAAGAAACTTACAACGATCTGCTGACCAAGGTGGATGAGCTGGCGGAACGTATTCTGACGCTGGGCTCGCAGCCGCGCCACGCTTACAGCGACTATCTGA
Source organism: Serratia sp. X3 (assembly GCF_014982455.1). Taxonomy (NCBI): domain Bacteria; kingdom Pseudomonadati; phylum Pseudomonadota; class Gammaproteobacteria; order Enterobacterales; family Yersiniaceae; genus Serratia; species Serratia sp. X3. Next base: position 953,360 of record NZ_JADCNB010000001.1, on the reverse strand, counting down.
AAACCGCCGATATCAAGGAACACACCAATGTGACCGATGATAAGGGCACGCTGCGCGGCCTGTTGGAAGGGTATTCAATCTTGCTGCAACAGCAGCGTGAACTGCTGACGGTCGCGGCGGACGCCGGCGACGAAGGCACCGCGTCGCTGATGAGCGATTACATCAAAGAGCAGGAAAAACAGGTCTGGATGCTCAACGCCTACCTCGGCAAATAAACCCAGGCGCCATAACAAAACAGTCCCTCACGGGACTGTTTTCGTTTTACCACTCGCAGGATACCGCAAACAGCAGCGCGCGCCGATGCTGATCGTCCAGGCGACGGCGCACCCGGATAATATGGCGATTGCTGCAAGACTGGCGCTCCAGCCAACGATGCCGACGGCGTTGGCTCTGCCGCAACATTCGCCAACGGCCCACTTCATTTCTACTGCGTCTCATAATTCCGTCACTCGTTCGTCTAATGCCAACCGCGGGCATTATAGCCCTTTCAGCCCGCGATCCAAGTCGCCGTTATCGGCGACATCGCAGGCGCCGCGCCGCTAAAAGCCGCCCTTTCGATTTCGGCAAGTGCCTTAACTTCATCATATTTATGTAACATAAGCGCCGATAAAAGGTTTCGCCTTGACCGATCTGTGCGTACACTCATCATTGGTGGTTTGCGAACGGGATTTTTCGCCTTTATGACAACATTTTATACCGTAATCAGTTGGCTCATGGTGTTCGGCTACTGGCTGCTGATCGCCGGCGTGACGATGCGCATTTTAATGAAACGCCGTGCGGTTCCCTCTGCCATGGCCTGGTTGCTGGTTATCTATATTCTGCCGCTGTTCGGCATCGTCGCCTATTTATCGTTCGGCGAGCTGCATCTGGGCAAGCGCCGGGCCGAGCGCGCCAAGGCCATGTGGCCGTCGACCGCGCGCTGGCTGAAAGAGCTGAAAGAGAGCCGCCGCATCTTCGCCACCGAATACAGTAAAGTCGCCGAACCCCTGTTCCAGCTGTGCAACCGCCGCCAGGGCATCGATGGCGTCAAGGGCAACCAACTGCAGCTGCTCACCACCACCGACGACACGCTGAAAGCGCTGATCCGCGACATCGAGTTGGCGCGCCACAACATCGAAATGGTGTTCTATATCTGGCAGCCCGGCGGCCTGGTCGATCAGGTGGCCGAATCGCTGATGGCCGCCGCGCGGCGCGGCGTACACTGCCGTCTGATGCTGGACTCCGCCGGCAGTCTGCAATTTTTCCGCAGCCCCTACCCGGCGATGATGCGCAACGCCGGCATCGAAGTGGTCGAAGCGCTGAAGGTCAACCTGCTGCGCGTATTCCTGCGCCGCATGGATCTGCGTCAGCACCGCAAGGTGGTGCTGATCGACAACTACATCGCCTATACCGGCAGCATGAACATGGTCGATCCACGCTATTTCAAACAGGATGCGGGCGTCGGTCAATGGATCGATCTGATGGCGCGCATGGAAGGCCCGGTGGCCACCACCATGGGCATCGTCTACGCCTGCGACTGGGAAATTGAAACCGGCAAGCGCATTCTGCCGCCGCCGCCGGACGTCAACATCATGCCGTTCGAGCAGGAAAGCGGCCACACCATTCAGGTGATCGCCTCCGGCCCCGGCTTCCCCGAGGAAATGATCCACCAGGCGCTGCTGACCGCGGTTTATTCCGCGCGCGAACAGCTGATCATGACCACGCCGTACTTCGTGCCGAGCGACGATCTGCTGCACGCCATCTGCACCGCCGCTCTGCGCGGCGTCGAGGTCAGCATCATCGTGCCGCGCGACAACGATTCGATGATGGTGCGCTGGGCCAGCCGGGCGTTCTTCTCCGAGCTGCTGGAAGCCGGCGTGAAAATCTATCAGTTCGAAGGCGGCCTGCTGCACACCAAGAGCGTGCTGGTCGACGGCCAGCTCAGCCTGGTCGGCACCGTCAATCTGGATATGCGCAGCCTGTGGCTGAATTTCGAAATCACCCTGGTGATCGACGATGACGGCTTCGGCAGCGATCTGGCCTGCGTGCAGGAAGATTACATCGCTCGCTCCAAGCTGCTGAACGCCAAAGAGTGGCTGAAGCGGCCGTTCTGGCACCGCCTGGTCGAGCGCCTGTTCTACTTTTTCAGCCCGTTGCTGTAAAAGCCGCGGCGAGCGTGCTTTAATAGCGCCAAATCATTTGTTATCAGGATTTTTTTATGGATTTGAATAACCGCCTTACCGAAGACGAAACGCTGGAACAGGCCTACGACATCTTCCTCGAATTGGCCGGCGACAATCTGGATCCGGCGGATATTCTGCTGTTCAATCTGCAGTTTGAAGAGCGCGGCGGCGCAGAACTGTACGATCCCTCCGAAGACTGGAGCGAGCACGTGGATTACGACCTGAACCCGGACTTCTTCGCCGAAGTGGTGATCGGTCTGGCGGACAGCGACGGCGAGCCGATCAATGACGTGTTCGCCCGCGTGCTGATCTGCCGCGAGAAAGACCACAAGCTGTGCCACATTCTGTGGAAAGAGTGATTCGCCGCTGGCGTCTCGGATAAAAAAAGCCCCGCTCAGTCAGCGGGGCTTTTTGTTGCCGGCTTAGCGGCGCATTACAGCGGATCGACCTTCAGGCAGGAAACCGCGTGGCGGAAACTGCCCTCCAGCAGCGGACGCGTTTTGGCGCACTCCGGCCCGGCGATCGGGCAGCGGGTACGGAACACGCAGCCGGACGGCGGGTTGATCGGCGAAGGCAGCTCCCCTTCCAACAGCTGGATCTGCTTTTCCTTCTCCTTGTCCGGATCCGGAATCGGCACCGCCGACATCAGCGCCTTGGTGTAAGGGTGCTGCGGATTGTGGTACACCTCGTCATAGGTGCCCAGCTCCACCGCATGGCCCAGATACATCACCAGCACGCGATCGGAAATGTGCTTCACCACCGCCAAATCGTGGGCGATAAAGATCAATGACAGCCCCATTTCGCGCTGCAGCTGCTGCAGCAAGTTCACCACCTGCGCCTGAATCGACACGTCCAACGCGGAGACCGGCTCGTCGCAGATCACCAGCTTCGGTTCGAGGATCAGCGCGCGCGCGATGCCGATACGCTGGCACTGGCCGCCGGAGAACTCGTGCGGATAACGGTTGATCAGATTAGGCAGCAGGCCAACCTTCAGCATCATCGCCTTGACCTTGTCCTTCACTTCCTGACGCGGCATTTTCGGGTAGTAGGTGCGCAGCGGCTCGGCGATGATTTCGCCGATGGTCATGCGCGGGTTGAGTGAAGCCAGCGGATCCTGGAAGATCATCTGGATATCGCTGCGAGTTTTGCGCCAGTCGGCGTCGCTCATGCCCAGCAGATCTTTACCCAGCCAGGCGACGCGCCCGCTGGTGGCCTTCACCAGGCCGATGATGGCGCGCGCGAAGGTGGATTTGCCGCAGCCGGATTCGCCGACCACGCCCAGGGTTTCCCCTTCGAACAGCCGCAGCGTAACGCCGTCGACCGCCTTCAGGGTTTTCGGCGGCTGCCAGAACCACTGCTTGTCGTCATGAATGTCGAAGTGCACTTTCAGATCGGCCACTTCGAGCAGCACTTTCTTGTCGGTTACCGCTGTCATACCAACGCCTCCACCGGTTTAAAGCAGGCGCGCAGGCGCCCTTCCCCAAATTGCTCCAACGGCGGAGCGCTCGCGCACTGTTCCATGGCGTACGGGCAGCGCGGCTGGAACGGGCAGCCTTTCGGCAACCGCAGCAGGTTCGGCGGGTTGCCGGGAATGGTCAGCAACGCCTCGCCTTCGGCGTCGAGACGCGGCACCGCGTTCAACAGACCGATGGAATACGGGTGGCTCGGCTGGTAGAACACCTCGCGCGCGCTGCCGTATTCCATGGTGCGGCCGGCGTACATCACCAGCACCTTGTTGCAGATGCCGGCCACCACGCCCAGATCGTGGGTGATCATGATGATGGCGGTGTTGAACTCGCGTTTCAGCTCGTTGAGCAACGTCATGATCTGCGCCTGGACGGTCACGTCCAGCGCGGTGGTCGGCTCATCGGCGATCAGCAGCTTCGGCCGGCACAGCAGCGCCATGGCGATCATCACGCGCTGGCGCATGCCGCCGGAAAACTCGTGCGGGTACATGCGCATGCGCTTGCGCGCTTCCGGCATTTTCACCGCGTCGAGCATGCGTACCGACTCGTCGAAGGCTTCGCTTTTACTCATTTTCTTATGCAGCATCAGCACTTCCATCAGCTGTTCGCCAACGCGCATATAAGGGTTCAGCGAGGTCATCGGGTCCTGGAAGATCATCGAGATTTCCTCGGCCCGCAGCTTGTTGAGCTGATTTTCCGGCAGGTTGAGGATTTCACGGCCGTTGAATTTGGCCGAGCCGCCGATGCGGCCATTGCTGGCCAGCAGCCCCATCAGGGCGAACGCGGTCTGCGATTTGCCGGAGCCTGATTCACCGACGATGCCCAGCGTTTCACCGGCGCGCAGATCGAAGTTCAGATCGTTCACCGCCGTCACGTCGCCGTCCGGAGTGGAAAACGTGACGCGCAGGTCTTTCACGTCCAGCAGCGGCGACGCTTTGACGCCGGCGGCGGTTTGCAGCTCAGGATGTTCAATGGTGCTCATGGTTGCACTCCTTAACGATCTTTCGGGTCGAGGGCGTCACGCAGGCCATCGCCGATAAAGTTGAAACAGAACAGAGTGACCACCAGGAAACCCGCCGGGAACAGCAGCAACCACGGTGAAACTTCCATTGAGTTGGCGCCGTCGCTGAGCAATGCGCCCCAGCTGCTCAACGGTTCCTGCGTGCCCAGCCCCAGGAAGCTGAGGAAGGATTCGAACAGGATCATGCTCGGCACCAGCAGCGAGGCATACACCACCACCACGCCGAGCACGTTAGGCACGATATGCCGCAGCACGATGTTGCGCGTGGAGACGCCGCACACCAGCGCCGCTTCAATGAACTCCTTGCGCTTCAGGCCAAGGGTTTGCCCGCGCACGATACGCGCCATATCCAGCCACGACACCATGCCGATCGCCACGAAGATCAGCAGGATATTCTGACCAAAGAAGGTCACCAGCAGGATAACGAAGAACATGAACGGGAAGGAGTTGAGGATCTCCAGCAGGCGCATCATCACCGAGTCGACCTTACCGCCCAGATAGCCGGACATCGCGCCATACAGGGTACCCACCACTACCGCCACCAGCGCGGCGGCTACGCCGACCATCAGCGAGATGCGCCCGCCGATCGCCACGCGCACCAGCAGATCACGCCCGGAGGAGTCGGTGCCGAAGTAGTGCCCCGATTCCATGCTCGGCGCGGCGGACATCATCGCCCAATCCGTATCGTCGTAAGCAAATTGCGACAGCATCGGCGCCAGCACCACAAACAGCGTGATCAGCGCCAGAATAAACAGGCTGCCGACCGCCGCGCGGTTGTGCATAAAGCGCCGACGCGCGTCTTGCCACAGGCTGCGCCCTTCCACTTCCAGCTTCTCGCTGAAGTGCTCCAGAGCTTCGCTGTTCTTTTTAGTCAACATCATTCGCGTGCTCCAGATTAATAACGGATTTTCGGATCGATGACCGCATACAGCACATCGACTATCGCGTTGAACAGAATGGTCAGAGCGCCCACCAGAATGGTCAGGCTCAACACCAGGGAGTAGTCGCGGTTCAGCGCGCCGTTAACGAACAGCTGGCCGATCCCCGGCAGACCGTAGATGGTTTCGATCACCATCGAGCCGGTGATGATCCCGACGAACGCCGGGCCCATGTAGGACAGTACCGGCAGCAGCGCCGGCTTCAGCGCGTGGCGGAAAATGATGCGGCGCATCGGCAAACCTTTGGCGCGCGCGGTGCGAATGAAGTTGGAGTGCAGCACTTCAATCATCGAGCCGCGCGTGATACGGGCGATGCTGGCGATATAGGCCAGCGACAGCGCCACCATCGGCAAGATGATGAACTTAGGCGCGCCGCCGTTCCAGCCGCCGCCCGGCAGCCATTTCAACGTAATCGCGAAGATCAGCACCAACAGCGGCGCCACCACGAAACTGGGTATCACCACCCCGGTCATGGCGAACCCCATGACCGTATAGTCCCATTTGGTGTTTTGATTCAACGCCGCGATCACGCCGGCGCTAACGCCCAGCACCACCGCCAACAGAAACGCGGCCAGGCCGAGCTTGGCGGACACCGGGAAAGAACTGGCCACCAAATCGTTGACCGAATAGTCCTTGTATTTAAAGGACGGGCCGAAGTCTCCCTGCGCAAGCTGCGCCAGATAATGACCGTACTGTTTCCAGATCGGGTCGTTCAAATGGTATTTGGCTTCGATATTCGCCATGACTTCCGGCGGCAATGCGCGTTCCCCGGTAAATGGACTGCCGGGCGCGAGGCGCATCATGAAGAATGAGATGGTAATAAGGATAAATAGTGTCGGGATCGCTTCCAACAAGCGACGAAGTATAAATTTCAGCATTGCCCTAACCCTGTGCGACAGCCTGATGACGGCTTATTATTCTCAACATGGGCCGGCGGCTGCGCCGCCGGCTCTTACCGTATCAATGCTTGATGATGTACAGGTTTTTGTCGTACACGTTATCAAGCGGGTCTTTGCCGGTGTAGCCACCGACGTAAGGTTTCACCAAACGGGCGTTCACATAGTAATACAGCGGAACGATGGCGGAATCTTTATCCAGCTGCACTTCCGCTTTCTGATACAGATCGGCGCGCTCGTCTTTGGTCTTCGCGGTCAACACGTTGGCCATCAGCTTGTCGAACTCGGCGCTCTTGTAGTGCGGGGTGTTACTGCTGCTGTCGGACAGCATCATGTTCAGGAACGAGCTCGGCTCGTTGTAATCGGCACACCAGCCGGCGCGCGCCACGTCATAGGTCCCCTGATGGCGGGTATCCAGGAAGGTTTTCCACTCCTGGTTCACCAGCTTCACGTCCACGCCCAGGTTTTTCTTCCAGATGGAGGCGGCGGCGATCGCCAGCTTCTTGTGCAAGTCGGAGGTGTTGTACAGCAGGGAGAAGGTCAGCGGTTTACCCGGGCCGTAGCCGGCGTCCGCCAGCAGTTTCTTCGCCACTTCGTTGCGTTTTTCCTGCGTCCAGCCGAACCATTCCGGCGGGGTCAGCTTGGCGCCGTCGGTGTATGGCGGCGTAAAGCTGTAGGCCGGCAGATCGCCCTGGTTTTTCACCTTGTTGACGATAATGTCGCGGTCCATGCCCAGCTTCAGCGCTTCACGCACGCGCGCATCGGTGAACGGCGCCTTCTGGTTGTTGATTTCGTAGTAGTAGGTGCACAGATAAGGATCGACGTGCACCTCTTTCGGGATCTCTTTCTTCAACTTCTGGAACAGTTCGATCGGCATGTTGTTGTAGGTCATGTCGATTTCACCGGTGCGGTAGCGGTTAACGTCGGTCACTTCCGACGAAATAGGCAGGAACGTCACTTTATTGATGATGGTTTTGGCGTTATCCCAATATTCCGGGTTACGTTCCAGTACGATACGTTCGTTGACAATCCAGTCTTTCAGTTTGTAAGCGCCGTTGCTGACATAGTTGGCCGGCAGCGTCCACTTCTCGCCAAACTTCTCTACCGCGTCCTTATAGACCGGTTTCATGGCGTAGTGCGGGGTCATTTCAACCAGATAAGGCACCGGCTCGCTCAGGGTCACCTGGAAGGTGTGGTCGTCGATAGCCTTCACGCCCAGCGTCGACTTGTCTTTTTTACCGGCGATGATGTCATCGACGTTTTCTACGTGGGCGTACTGCAGGTAGCTGGCGTAAGGCGACGCGGTTTTCGGATCCACCACGCGCTGCCAACTGTATACGAAATCTTGCGCCGTCACCGGCTTGCCGTTGGACCATTTGGCGTCTTTACGCAGGTGGAAGGTCCAGACTTTGAAATCCTTGTTATCCCAGCTTTCCGCGACGCCCGGCACGATGGAACCGTCCGGGCTGTTGTTCGCCAGGCCTTCCATCAGATCGCGGGTCACGTTGTTTTCCGGCACGCCCTCGATTTTATGCGGGTCAAGCGACTGCACTTCGGAACCGTTGTTTTTGACGATTTCTTGCTTGTCGGCCAGTTGCACGCCTGCAGGAACGTCGGCCGCGAAGGCGGAGGTGGTTGCTGTGATGCCGAGTGCGGCGATGACGCCGGCGGCAATGAGGGTTTTCTTCGTGATGTTGGTCATACTTATCGACTCCAGTTTTTTATTATCACAGGCTCTTCGTGGAACCTGCGTTGCCCGTAAGCGGACTCTGTTTTCCCGCCGCTGCGGAACGAATGCGGCGGCGGGCCTTCCCCATATTCCCCTGCGGTTCAGCGTGAGGAATACCCCTTTTACTGCTTGATGATGTACAGATTTTTAACGTCGGTATAGTCCAGCGGATCTTTGCCGGTGAACCCGCCTACCGTCGGTTTGATCAAACGCGCACTGACGCGGTAATACACCGGAATCAATGCGGAGTCTTTGTCCAACTGCGTTTCCGCCTGTTGGTAGAGCGCGGCGCGCGCGGCTTCATCCGGCGCCTTCAGCGTGGCGGCCATGATGGCGTCGAACGCCGGGCTCTTGTAAAACACGGTGTTGATGCTGCTGTTGGACAGCACCAGGTTCAGGAAGGCGCTCGGCTCGTTGTAATCCCCGCACCAGGTGGCGCGCGCCACGTCGTACTGCCCCTGATGGCGGCTTTCCAGCGAGGTCTTCCACTCCTGGTTGCGCAGCGTGACGTCGGCGCCGAGGTTCTTCTTCCACATCGATGCGGCGGCGATCGCCTGCTGTTTGTTTTGATCGGAGGTGTTGTACAGCAGCGAGAACTTCAGCGGCTTGGCGGCGCTGTACCCCGCTTCCGCCAGCAGTTTTTTGGCTTCGGCGTTGCGCTGTTCCTGGCTCCAGCCGGCCCACGCGGGCTGCGTGAAGTTGGCGCCTTCGGTGAAGGTCGGCGTGAAGCTGTAGGCCGGGATCTGCCCCTGGCCCATGATTTTGTTGGCGATAATGTCGCGATCCAGCGTCATCTTCACCGCCGCACGCACCCGCGGATCGGTGAACGGCGCCCGCTGGTTATTGAGTTCGTAATAGAAAGTGCACAGATAAGGGTTAACGTGCAGTTGATCGGGCACTTCGCGCTTCATTTTGACGTACAGGTACGGCGGAATGGCGCTGTTGGTGATATCGATCTCGCCGCTGCGGAAGCGATTGACGTCGCTGACTTCAGAAGCGATCGGCAGGAAGGTCGCCTGGTTGATCACCGTCTGCTTGTTATTCCAGTAGCTCGGGCTGCGCTCCAGCACAATGCGCTCGTTCACCACCCACTCTTTCAGGCGGTAAGCGCCGTTGCCGACATAGTTAGCGGGCAGCGTCCATTTGTCGCCGAATTTCTCCACCACCGCGCGTTTGACCGGTTTGAGCGACGTGTGGCTCAGCATGCTGATGAAATACGGCACCGGTTCGCTCAGGGTCACCTGCAGCGTTTGATCGTCCAGCGCCTTGACGCCGAGCGTTTGCGGGCTCTTTTTGCCGGTCAGGATGTCGTCGATATTCTCGACTTTGGTGTACTGCAGGTAACTGGCGTAGGGCGAAGCGATTTTCGGATCGGCCAGGCGCTGCCAACTGTAGACGAAGTCTTGCGCGGTGACCGGGCTGCCGTCGCTCCACACCGCGCCGGGGCGCAGGTGGAAGGTCCACTGCCGATAATCCTGGTTTTCCCAGCTCGCCGCCGCCGCCGGTACCACATGCCCGTTGGCGTCGGTGCTCACCAGCCCTTCCAGCAGGTTAAGAATGATATTGCTTTCGGGTACGCCCTCGACCTTATGCGGATCCAATGAAGCCACTTCGCTGCCGTTGTTGATGACAATATTCTGCTGCTGCGCCAATTGGACGCCGGCCGGAACCTCCGCCGCCAAACTGCTATTTACGGCAATGACGCTCAACGCGCCGCTAATCAACAAGGTCAAAGAAGTGCGCTTCAGGGTTTGCTGCATAATCGAGGCTCCTTTTCACCGACAAGCATCGCTTATCGAAGTTTGTGAAGTGTTTATAAGAATTCTAAATAAACGGATACCAGCAAAAATCATTCCCGTTTTTATGGCGCATTTCAGTTAATTGACCACGGGAAAGTTGCTCGGAAATTAGCAGAAGCCAAATTCCATAGCCAATAAATTTTACAAAAATGTTAAGCAATTCTCTTTTATCGCACCAATCCCGATCCAGCCCTTGTGATGAAGGGCAAGGGAAAACATAAAAATAACCTTGATTTTAAAGGAGAAAACTCAAAATTAGTTTCATTTGAAACTGTCGACGCAATCCCATTGCCGCACAAAGAAACATTCAGTTAACAAACCAGCCATTCAAAGAACAAACACCTGCCTACAGGCGGTTAATCACTAATAACACCTGGATGAAAGTGAGACAAGCCCCACAGAATGATGTGATTAATTTAACAACAGCTTTACCGTTTAACGAGGAGAAAACGCGCGGAAATGGGGAAAGAAAAGTGTCTGAAATAACGCTTAGCGTTTTTTTTAAGCAGCAACATGAGATTTATGCAACATAAGAGTGCAATGGCATAAATTTTATTCATCTTGTGCACTATAATAATGCGAACCAATAAATAATTTAACTTTTAAAATTAATTTTAGCCGCGCTCAAGGACAGAGGCGCGGCCAAGCGAGAGCGATTACAACAGGCCGGGGAATATCGCCTTAATGCCGGTAACGATAAATTCGATCCCGAGCGCCATCAGCAACAGGCCCATGATACGGGTGATGACGTTGATGCCGGTCTGCCCAAGCAAACGCACCAACAGCGGCGCGGCGCGGAACAATAACCAGCAGCAAAAAGCGAATAAGGCGATCGCCACCGTAAAGCCGAGCAGGCTTTGCCAATTGTGATAACGGGAACTCCACACGATGGTGGAACTGATCGCCCCCGGCCCCGCCATCAACGGCAGCGCTAACGGCACCACGCCGATGCTTTCGCGGATCGCGCTCTCCGATTTCTCCTGTTTGTTCTGCTTATCTTCACCCAGCTTGCCGCTGATCATCGACATGGCGATGGTCACCACCAAAATACCGCCAGCGATGCGGAACGAATCGATGGAGATGCCGAACATCCGCAAGATCCCTTCACCCAGGAACAGCGATGTCCATAGAATGATGGCAACCGACAGGTTGGCGGTCAGGTTGGTTTTATTGCGCCCCGCTTCCGCCTGGTAACTGGTCATGCTGATAAACACCGGCAAGATGCCCACCGGGTTGACCAGCGCAAACAGACCGACAAAGAACTTGATAAAGCCGGAAAGATCCAACAGAGATTGGCCCACAGATGGCTCCGCGTTAATTGCTGTAAAGGTGTGCTTACTACGCGCGCTAATGTAATGGAATTGCCGCAGGTAATCCATCCGGCCAGAGCAGCATTTTTGACTACCAGCAAGTTAGGCAACAAAACAAATGCCCTTTGTTAAAGTGATGTATGGCCTTTTGATTTTTTATGTTGAAAAAAGAGTCACCGATCACAGTTATTGAGAATCACTCTCAAAAACACCAAGCTGAAAGGTGTCAGCTTGCACTTTTCATGATTTAGATCACAAATCAACTACTCAACAGTGGGTAAGCTCTTAGTCGTAGTCAGGGAGTAGAACAAAGTAGGCTGCAGCATCGCCGGTTCCGTTCTCCTCACTGCCTGCCCCTCCGGTTGGCGTAGGGTAAAGCTCTTTAAGCAAATCAGCAGCATGCGAAGAAATAACGCGGGAAGACCCCGGTATTCTCATCACCGCTTATCCCCGTTACGACTATACTAGTGGCTCGCACGGCTTATTTACTGAAAGAGTTTAACATTATCAGGAGAGCATTATGGCTGTAACGAATGTCGCTGAACTGAACGAGCTTGTCGCACGTGTCAAAAAAGCCCAGCGCGAATATGCCAACTTCACTCAAGAGCAAGTGGATAAAATCTTCCGCGCTGCCGCCCTCGCCGCTGCTGATGCCCGTATCCCGTTGGCCAAAATGGCCGTCGAAGAATCCGGAATGGGTATCGTCGAAGACAAAGTGATCAAAAACCACTTCGCTTCCGAGTACATCTACAACGCCTATAAAGATGAAAAAACCTGTGGCATCCTGTCTGAAGATGACACTTTCGGTACCATCACCATCGCCGAACCTATCGGCCTGATTTGCGGTATCGTTCCTACCACCAACCCAACTTCTACCGCGATCTTCAAAGCGCTGATCAGCCTGAAAACCCGCAACGGCATCATCTTCTCGCCGCACCCGCGTGCGAAGAATGCCACCAACAAAGCCGCCGACATCGTGCTGCAAGCCGCTATCGCCGCCGGCGCGCCGAAAGACATCATCGGTTGGATCGACCAACCTACCGTCGAGCTGTCCAACCAGCTGATGCACCACCCTGACATCAACCTGATCCTGGCCACCGGTGGCCCGGGCATGGTGAAAGCCGCCTACAGCTCCGGCAAACCGGCAATCGGCGTAGGCGCCGGTAACACGCCGGTCGTGGTGGACGAGACCGCAGACATCAAACGCGTGGTCGCCTCTATCCTGATGTCCAAAACCTTCGACAGCGGCGTTATCTGCGCTTCCGAACAGTCGGTCATCGTCGTTGACGCTATCTATGATGCGGTACGCGAGCGCTTCGCTTCCCACGGCGGCTATCTGCTGCAGGGCAAAGAACTGAAGGCGGTGCAGGACATCATCCTGAAAAACGGCGGCCTGAACGCGGCCATCGTCGGGCAATCCGCGCCGAAAATCGCCGAGATGGCGGGCATTAAAGTGCCGGCCAACACCAAAGTGCTGATCGGCGAAGTGAAGCTGGTCGACGAGTCCGAACCTTTCGCCCATGAAAAACTGTCGCCAACGCTGGCGATGTACCGCGCCAAAGACTTCGAAGACGCCGTCGCCAAAGCCGAAAAACTGGTCGCCATGGGCGGTATCGGCCATACCTCCTGCCTGTACACCGACCAGGATAACCAAACGGCTCGCATCGCCTACTTCGGCGATAAAATGAAAACGGCTCGCATCCTGATCAACACCCCGGCGTCTCAGGGCGGTATCGGCGACCTGTACAACTTTAAACTCGCGCCTTCGCTGACGCTGGGTTGCGGTTCCTGGGGTGGTAACTCCATCTCTGAAAACGTCGGACCTAAGCACCTGATCAACAAGAAAACTGTAGCGAAGCGAGCAGAAAACATGTTGTGGCATAAACTTCCGAAATCGATCTACTTCCGCCGTGGCTCGCTGCCAATCGCGCTGGAAGAAGTGGCGACCGACGGGGCGAAACGCGCCTTCATCGTGACCGACCGTTTCCTGTTCAACAACGGCTATGCTGACCAGATCACCAAGGTTCTCAAGTCGCACGGCATCGAAACCGAAGTGTTCTTCGAAGTGGAAGCCGATCCGACGCTGAGCATCGTGCGTAAAGGCGCCGAGCAGATGAACTCCTTCAAACCGGACGTCATCATCGCGCTGGGCGGCGGTTCGCCGATGGACGCCGCGAAAATCATGTGGGTGCTGTACGAACATCCTGAAACCCACTTCGAGGATCTGGCGCTGCGCTTCATGGACATCCGCAAGCGTATCTACAAATTCCCGAAAATGGGCGTGAAAGCGAAGATGATCGCTATCACCACGACGTCAGGCACCGGTTCGGAAGTCACACCATTCGCCGTCGTGACCGACGACGCCACCGGGCAGAAATACCCGCTGGCCGACTATGCGCTGACCCCGGACATGGCGATTGTCGACGCCAACCTGGTGATGAACATGCCGAAATCCCTGTGCGCCTTCGGCGGCCTGGATGCGGTGACCCACGCGCTGGAAGCCTACGTGTCGGTGCTGGCGAACGAATACTCTGACGGCCAGGCGCTACAAGCGTTGAAACTGTTGAAAGAGTATCTGCCGGCCAGCTATAAAGAAGGCGCGAAGAACCCGGTTGCCCGTGAACGCGTGCACAACGCCGCCACCATCGCCGGTATCGCTTTCGCCAACGCCTTCCTCGGGGTTTGTCACTCTATGGCACACAAACTGGGTTCGGAGTTCCACATTCCGCACGGCCTGGCTAACGCGATGCTGATTTCCAACGTCATTCGTTACAACGCGAACGACAACCCGACCAAGCAGACGGCCTTCAGCCAGTACGACCGCCCTCAGGCGCGCCGCCGCTACGCTGAAATCGCCGACCACCTCGGCCTGAGCGCGCCGGGCGACCGCACCGCGCAGAAGATTGAGAAGTTGCTGGCCTGGCTGGACGAGCTGAAAACCGAGTTGGGCATCCCAGCCTCCATCCGTGAGGCGGGTGTGCAGGAAGCCGACTTCCTGGCGAAAGTCGACAAGCTGTCGGAAGACGCTTTCGACGACCAATGCACCGGCGCCAACCCACGCTATCCGCTGATTGCCGAACTCAAGCAAATCATGCTGGATACCTTCTATGGCCGCGAATTCAGCGAAACGGTGGAAGAGGAAGCAGCTGCACCGGTCGCAGCCAAAACCGCGGTAAAGAAGTCCAAGAAATAACGGTTCCGTGAACCGATGAAAAAACCCGCCGAATGGCGGGTTTTTTATTGCGCCTGGCGCGCGTTTTTTCTTATCCCGCCGCCAAAACGCCTCAGCGGGCGCTGGCGGCATTTTCGCCCCTACTCCAGGGAGTGAATCGCCTCTTTATAATGCTTGCGACAGACGGAGACATAGCTCTCGTTACCGCCAATCACCACCTGCTCGCCAGCGTGCATCGCCTTGCCATTCTCATCCAACCGCAACACCATGTTGGCTTTACGCCCGCAGTGACAGATGGTTTTCAATTCCACCAGCTTATCGGCCCAGGCCAGCAAATATTGGCTGCCGGTAAACAACTCGCCGAGAAAATCGGTACGCAAGCCGTAACACAATACGGGAATGTCCAGTTGGTCCACCACATCGCATAATTGCTCAACCTGCGCTTTGGTCAGGAATTGGCTTTCATCCAGCAGCACACAATGCACCGGTTGCTGTTGATGCTCTTGCTGGATCATGGCGTACAGCATCGAGTCGTTGTTATAGAGCTGGGCCTGCGAGGATAAACCAATGCGCGAACTGACTTTGCCTACGCCAAAGCGGTGATCAATCTCCGCGGTGAACACCAGCGTGCGCATACCGCGCTCTTGATAGTTATATGAAGACTGTAGCAGCGCGGTGGACTTGCCGGCATTCATCGCAGAGTAATAAAAATAAAGTTGAGCCATGGCCCCGCAACTCCGATGGTATAAGAAATATTCAAAATGTTGATTAGGACGGTAAGTGTACCATAACCCGCCCCCCGGCTCAGCCCAAAGCGAACGAATATTGCGTTCGCCGTAATAATGCGCTTTCAAGCGAAACATATCGTTCTGTCGGCCCGTTCTTTTTACAGCTATTTACAGGATAATGTATGCCTGTCATCACTATTAATTCTTGCTAATGGTTAAGCCCGGTGATTTGCCCATTAATGCCGACTTGCCCATTCCCTGTCGCTGGCGCTGCAGCCGCGGCGGAGCCCCCGTCTATTATACACGAGCCCAATTCCGGGCATTTAATCACCTGCGCCGACGCGCCAAGGTTAACTGACGCAATCTTTACCTATATACCCCTATTGTTTACAATGTCTGACCTGCCGTGGCGTGATTAAGCCCACAGAACTCATTGTAATATTGATATAAATTACTACGATAACTTATCGATGAAAGCCTTGTGATACGCGCCTTTTAAAGCCTTTCTGCTGAAATTTTGACTTAAGCGTGCCAAGGGTAATAGTTAACAGCCCTTCCTATTATTAGTCGGACTG
Source organism: Serratia sp. X3 (assembly GCF_014982455.1). NCBI lineage: Bacteria > Pseudomonadati > Pseudomonadota > Gammaproteobacteria > Enterobacterales > Yersiniaceae > Serratia > Serratia sp. X3. The sequence goes on along the minus strand of NZ_JADCNB010000001.1, from coordinate 937,564 downwards.
ATCCGATTAACGGTTTTTTTAAAGGTAAATTTGAGTATTCAAGCCAATTTGGCTATTGCAGAAAAGAAAAGAGCACTCTATTATTATCGAGACGCCCCCCACCAATATAATTTGAGACTAGGACAATGAGCGAAGCATTAAAGATTTTGAACAACATCCGCACTCTGCGCGCCCAGGCAAGAGAATGCACACTGGAAACGCTGGAAGAAATGCTCGAGAAACTGGAAGTTGTTGTGAACGAACGTCGCGAAGAAGACAGCCAGGCTCAAGCAGAAATCGAAGAACGCACTCGTAAACTGCAGCAATACCGCGAAATGCTGATTGCTGACGGTATCGATCCAAATGAACTGCTGCAAACCATGGCTGCCAACAAGGCTGCCGGCAAAGCAAAACGTGCAGCACGTCCAGCTAAATACCAATATAAAGACGAAAACGGCGAACTGAAAACCTGGACCGGCCAAGGCCGTACTCCTGCGGTGATTAAGAAAGCAATCGAAGAGCAAGGTAAATCTCTGGATGATTTCCTGCTGTAATAGCGATTCAGTCCGTATCTGAAAGGCCCCCTGCGGGGGGCCTTTTCATTTTTAGAGCGTATAACCCTGCTCCCGTCATTCCTCTCTCCTTTTAGTAAATATCCTAATTCGTTTTTGCGCCGTACATGAGATCGCAGCGAAAAAAAGGGACCCAAAGGCCCCTTCTATCGCATTTATCCGCGTTCAATTATTGAACCTGATAGAATGCCTTATACCAGTCAACAAAGCGCTTCACGCCCTCTTCAACGCTGGTTTCCGGTTTAAAGCCAATGTCACGATAAAGCTCTTCCGTATCCGCGCTGGTATCCATCACATCGCCCGGTTGCATCGGCAGCATATTCTTACGGGCCGTCACCCCCAATGCCTGCTCCAGAGCGCTGATATATTCCATCAGTTTAACGGGGGTGTTATTGCCGATATTATAAACGTGATACGGCGCTGAACTGGTTGCCGGCGATCCTTGTTCAACGGTCCATGACGGATCCGCCTGCGGAATAACCGCCTGCAACCGCACTATCGCCTCGGCGATGTCATCGATGTAAGTAAAATCTCGGTGCATTTCACCGTGGTTATATACGTCGATGCTCTCCCCGGCCAATATGGCTTTGGTAAACTTGAACAGCGCCATATCCGGGCGCCCCCAGGGACCATATACCGTAAAGAACCGCAGTCCGGTCGTCGGGAGACCGTATAAATGGGAATAGCTGTGTGACATCAGCTCGTTGGCTTTTTTAGTCGCCGCATACAGTGACACCGGATGATCGACAGAATCTTCGGTGGCGAACGGCAGCTTGCGATTCAGGCCATATACCGAGCTGGAGGAGGCGTAAAGTAAATGCTCAACCTTATTATGGCGGCAGCCTTCCAAAACGTTTAAATGACCGATCAGGTTGGCATCTGCATAAGCCAACGGATTGACCAGCGAATAACGTACGCCGGCTTGAGCCCCCAAATGAATGACTCGTTGGAACTGATGCTCGGCAAACAATGCCGCCATGCCTTCACGATCGGCCAAATCCAGCTTGATAAAGCGGAATCCCGGCTTATCCGCCAGTCGATCCAGACGGGCCATTTTCAGGCCCACGTCATAATAATCATTCAGGTTATCAATGCCGACAACCTGATGACCGGCGGTCAACAAACGCTCTGCAACGTGATAGCCAATAAACCCTGCGGCGCCTGTAACCAGGAATTTCATGCTCACTCCTTAAATAACCGGTTTAATCGAGGCGCCGCGGCCAATTGCGTAATAGGTAAAGCCGCGATTTTCCAAACGCTCCGGATCGTACAGGTTACGGCCATCGAAGATCACCGGCTGCTTCAACGCGCCCTTGATCACATCGAAGTCCGGCGCGCGGAAGTTCTGCCATTCGGTGCAGATCACCAACGCATCGGCGCCGTGCAATGCAGCCTCTTTGGTGCCCACCAGCTTCAAATCGTCACGCTGTCCATAGATGCGCTGAACTTCGTTCATCGCCTCCGGATCGTAGGCTTGAACGGTGGCGCCGGCGGCCCACAGCTGTTCCATCAGCACGCGGCTGGAAGCTTCACGCATGTCATCGGTATTCGGCTTGAACGCCAGTCCCCACAGCGCGAAGGTTTTGCCCTTCAGATCGCCGCCGAAGTAGTCGTTGATAAAGCTGTTCAGCTTGTCTTTCTGCTGATAGTTGACCTGCTCTACCGCCTGCAACAGCTTCGGTTGGTAACCGATCTGCTCCGCCGTACGGATCAGCGCCTGGACATCTTTCGGGAAGCAAGAGCCGCCGTAGCCGCAACCCGGGTAGATGAAGTGATAGCCGATGCGTGAGTCGGAACCGATGCCCTGACGTACTTTCTCAATGTCCGCGCCCAGCATTTCCGCCAGGTTGGACATTTCGTTCATAAAGCTGATCTTGGTCGCCAGCATGCAGTTAGCGGCATATTTGGTCAGCTCCGCGCTGCGGATATCCATCATGATCATACGATCGTGATTGCGGTTAAACGGTTCGTACAGCTCGCGAATAGGCTCGATCACATCTTTATTGTCGGTACCGATCACGATGCGCTCAGGACGCATGCAGTCTGCCACCGCCGCGCCTTCCTTCAGGAATTCCGGATTGGATACCACGTCAAACGGCACGTTGCTGCCGCGTTTCGCCAGCGTTTCAGCCATCACCTGACGCACCTTGTCCGCCGTACCGACCGGTACGGTGGATTTGTCGATCACCACTTTGCGATCGGTCATGTGCTCGGCGATAGTGCGCGCCACCGCGGTGACATACTTCAGGTCGGCGGAACCGTCTTCATCCGGCGGCGTGCCGACGGCAATGAACTGGATAGTCCCGTGCGCCACGCCCGCTTTGGCATCGGTGGTGAAATGCAGACGGCCGGCCTCATAGTTTTGCTGCACCAGCGGCGTCAGACCCGGTTCGAAAATCGGGATATTCCCTTTTTTCAGGTTTTCGACTTTTCGCTCATCGACGTCAATACACATAACGTCATGGCCTACTTCAGCCAGTACGGCGGCCTGCACCAGCCCCACATAACCAATACCAAAAACTGTTACTTTCATGTGAAAATCCTAGTTTTTCAAATTAAGACGAAAGATCACTCAATCACTTCTTGTCAGCGGCAACAACCTGTTGCAGCCACTGAGAAAATTCTTTGCCCAGGCTGGCATGGCGCATACCGTATTCCACGAAGGCCTGCATGTAACCCAGTTTGTTACCGCAGTCATGGCTCACGCCTTTCAGGTGATACGCTTCCACCGTTTCCTGCTGCATCAGCATTTCGATGCTGTCAGTCAGCTGAATTTCGTCGCCGGCGCCCGGAGGCGTTTTCGCCAACAGCGGCCAGATATCGGCGGACAGCACATAACGACCGACAATCGCCAGGTTGGAAGGCGCTTTCTCCGGCGACGGCTTCTCGACCACGCTGACCATCGGCGCGCTTTCGCCCGGATGCAATTCGACGCCCTTACAGTCGGCTACGCCGTAGTTGCCAACATCTTTATGCGGCACAGGTTCAACCATGATCTGGCTGATGCCGGTGGTTTCGAAGCGCTGCAGCATGTCGTGCAAGTTGTCTTTTTTCGGATCGGCGCTGTATTCGTCAAGGATCACATCCGGCAACACCACCGCGACCGGCTCATCACCCACCATCGGGTAGGCGCACATAATCGCGTGCCCCAAGCCTTTGGCATTCCCCTGGCGGACTTGCATCACGGTAACGCCCTTCGGGCAGATTGACTGCACTTCATCGAGCAGTTGACGCTTGACGCGTTTTTCCAGCATCGCTTCCAGTTCGAAACTGGTATCAAAATGGTTTTCGATCGAGTTCTTGGAGGAGTGGGTGACCAGCACAATCTCGTTAATCCCTGCCGCAATGCACTCATTGACGACGTATTGGATCAGCGGTTTATCAACCAGCGGCAACATTTCTTTCGGAATGGCTTTGGTGGCCGGCAACATCCGCGTACCCAAGCCTGCAACCGGGATCACGGCTTTTCTGACTTTGCGATTTACAGCAGGCATTATTTCCTCTCTTAAAGCTGAAGCGCTCATTTTATGAGCTTGGGATCGATATAAAAAAAACCTTCGGAGTATACCAGCTTATGCGCGCCTGGCATTAACCAGAACACAAATAGAAAACATTTAGGACTATTACCCGTTCTGATAATCGGGAGAAAAAATAAACGGTTTAATTACCGATAAGTGAATAGCTTAAGATATCGCCGATCAACGTCCATTATTCGGCGCTGAGCATCAGCCGCAATCGGCCGCCGCTGCCCCATACCTGACATTGCCAGGCCGTACAGCGTTGACTGATCTGGTTCATGTAGGTGGCGCCCAGCGTGCCCAACGGCACGCCGTTGCTCAGCTGAATTTGATTGTCGCCGGTATTGACGTTGGCATGCAGCCCGGCGGAAACCAGAATCAGGTTTTTATTTTCGGCATGATAATATCCCAGCAACAGCGGGAATTGGCCGTCTAATTTCCCCTGCCGCAATAATTGATTAACCTGCTTTAACAATGCCGACATTTGCGGCAGGCGATGTTGTTGATTAGCCAGATGGTCTTGCAGCAACCCATTAAATAATGCGCGCAACAGCAGCGCCGCCAATACGCCATTATCACCGGCGCGCGTGACGTCCAGGCAATAGAACGCCAGGTCTTTTTCTGACAATGCCGCGATATCCAGCACCAGCCCGGGATTTTCGCCCGTGGTTAACTGGCGATAGTTGATCCGGCAATGCGCAATGGTTTGCTGCACCGGCGGCTGCAATTGCTTAAGCAGTTTGACGGCTTCGGAAGGATTCTTGCTCAGCGCGTCCCAATCCTGAAACAGCTCAACCTCTTCAATCGCCTGGGAGGTGAACATATTGGGGTATAAACACGCCAGCACCGCCTCACGCAGGCGATTGAGATCGGTCAGCGGCTTCAGCAGCACATCCTGTACGCCCAAACGCAGCACCTTGGCGATGTCCGCCATCTTGTCGGTAGCCGAGATCACCAGCACCGGGATCTGCAGCCCCTGCAGACGCAGGTGTTCAACGAATTCGATGCCGCCCATTTCCGGCATTGCGAGATCGCACAGAATCAGATCCGGCTTGAAGTCATCGACGGCACTCAGCGCCTGTAAACCGTTGGTCGCCTCGCCGGTTTCAGCGCCCAGCGAGGTCAGATAACCGACCAGCACGGAACGAAAAACCTGTTCGTCCTCAACGATCAAGATACGCTTGTGAGTGAGTGGTAATGCCATCAGCCGAGCCTCGTCCCTTTCCATAGTGTAATAGTGGCTCAAAAAGGTCACTTATGCTCGTCTGAAACAGACCAACCGCGCATTGCCAACCAAGAACCGAGAATTATCTATTTTTTATCAACGGCAACAACCGATCCAGTTGTTTTTCAACCGCCAGCAACCCCGCCGCGATCGCTTCATCGGCGCGGTGGAAATCCAGCGTTGAGATTTGCGGGCAAAAAGGCTGGATCAAAACGTCCGGCGGATCGCTCGCCATCCGGTTGCGCTTCAGGCGATTTTCCAGCATTTGAATCGATGCGCTCATAATCTCCATCGCCGTCGGCGCCGTCGTCGGTTTGCGCTTGCGCATTCTGCCGACACGCTCCCGCAGGCGCCCGCGCCAGGTCTCCGCAGGCGTATCGTCCAGGCTTTCGTCCTCGCCGCGTATCGAGAACAGATCCTGCTGCATCAGATGCGCGTCATGCTGCAGATCGACCGCAATGACAATATCGGCGCCCAGGGCCCGGCAGAGCGACACCGGTACCGGATTGACCACCGCGCCGTCCACCAGCCAATAGCCGTCGGCCCACACTGGCGCCAATAGGCCTGGCATGCTGCAAGAAGCGCGCACCGCCTGATGAATATCGCCTTCGGTCAGCCACAGTTCGCGGCCGGTGCTGAGATTGGTCGTCACGGCGCCGAACTTCAGCGCACATTCGGCAATATCATTGATCTTCAACAGTTGCCCGACGGCATTGAACACCCGATCGCCGCGCAACAAACCGCCGCGCTGCCAGGAAAAATCCATCAGACGAATGACGTCCCAATAGCTGAACGACCGCACCCACTGCTCCATCACCGGCAAACGGTGACTGGCGAATGCCGCCCCCACCAACGCGCCGACAGAGCAGCCGGCAACGATATCGACCTCAATCCCCAGTTTCTTTAACGCATTGATCACGCCGATGTGCGCCCAGCCTTTAGCCGAGCCCGCTCCCAGCGCCAGTCCGATCTTGATTTGCCGCATAGCGCCATCCTCTCGGTAAAAGGTGTTCTCTGCTTTCAGGGTAGATTGTCACTGACGAATATTGTTAGGTAACATATGCGCTAAATTCATTTTCAGCCTCGTTTTCTCAGGAGTTATTTTGCCCGAATCATGCCCATGCGGCAGCGGACTGGCGTATAACGCGTGCTGCGCCCCTTTTATCAGCGGCAGTCAGCCGGCGCCGACGCCCGGCCAACTGATGCGTTCACGCTTCACCGCCTACGTGAATCATAACGTCGACTATCTGATCGCCACCTGGCACCCCGACTGCGGCGCCGAAGCATGGCGCACTGCGATCGTCGACAGTTTCAAAAACACCGAATGGCTGGGCTTGACGATCGTCGAGGAGCAAACCGGCCATGAGCCGGACGAAGGCTTCGTCGAATTCATCGCCCGCTTCACCGATGGCGAAAGCGGCGAGCCCCAGGCGATGCATGAGCGCTCACGCTTCCTTCGTCGCGATCAACGTTGGTATTATATCGACGGCAGCAAACCCCAGCCCGGCCGAAATGCGATATGTCCCTGCGGCTCCGGGAAAAAATATAAGAAGTGCTGCGGGCGCTAACCGGCCGCGCTTCACGTTAACGCCTGCGCAGACAGGCCGTTCAGTATCAGACAGGATCCTCAAACCCATGCCACACCAAAATGTACAACGAAAAGTGTTACGCACCATCTGCCCGGACGCCAAAGGGCTGATCGCCAAGATCACCAACATCTGTTACAAGCACGAGCTCAATATCGTCCAGAATAATGAGTTCGTCGATCACCGCACCGGGCGTTTCTTCATGCGCACCGAGCTGGAAGGCATTTTCAACGACAACACGCTGCTGGCCGATCTGGACAGCGCCCTGCCGGAAGGTTCGCTGCGTGAACTGCACAGCACCGGGCGCCGTCGCATCGTGGTGCTGGTCACCAAAGAGGCGCACTGCCTGGGCGATCTGTTGATGAAAAGCGCCTATGGCGGCCTCGACGTTGAGATCGCCGCCGTAATCGGCAACCACGACACGCTGCAAACGCTGGTGGAGCGTTTCGATATTCCTTTCCATCTGGTGAGCCACGAAGGATTGACGCGCGAACAGCACGACCGCGAAATGACGGCCAAGATCGATCAATATCAGCCGGATTACGTGGTGTTGGCCAAATATATGCGCGTGCTGACGCCGGCCTTCGTGCAACATTATCCGAATCAGGTGATCAACATTCACCATTCGTTCCTGCCGGCGTTTATCGGTGCGCGGCCTTATCACCAGGCCTACGAACGCGGAGTGAAAATCATCGGCGCCACGGCTCACTACGTTAACGACAATCTCGACGAAGGCCCGATCATCATGCAGGACGTGATCCACGTCGATCACACCTATTCCGCCGAGGATATGATGCGCGCCGGCCGCGATGTAGAGAAAAACGTGCTCAGCCGAGCCCTGTATCAGGTGTTGGCGCAGCGCGTCTTCGTCTACGGCAATCGCACCGTTATTCTGTAATCGTTCAATAAATCGGTGCATTTCGTTCAGGGATGCACCGCCAAGAATAAAAAAACGGCAAACGATTCATTTTCTGCATTTCAATGCTTTACACATCCGCTTCATTTGATATGATGCGCCCCGCTTACCGAGACAGCGCTCTCGCAAGCAAGGCCAGTTAAATAGCCATGTATATGGTGGGGTTCCCGAGCGGCCAAAGGGAGCAGACTGTAAATCTGCCGTCACTGACTTCGAAGGTTCGAATCCTTCCCCCACCACCATCTTCTCTCTGTTGATGAACTTGAAGCGAAAGCTGAAATATCATTAGACGCCGAGGGGGAGGATGAGAAGCTTCGACAAGGTTCGAGCCGAGCGCAGCGAGACAACGCGCTTTAGCGCGGTAATCCTTAGAAGCGCACAATAGGAATTTAGCCCTTTCCTTAAAAAATCAGAAAACCCATGAATACCATGGTGGGGTTCCCGAGCGGCCAAAGGGAGCAGACTGTAAATCTGCCGTCACTGACTTCGAAGGTTCGAATCCTTCCCCCACCACCATCTCTTGCAGAAAATCCCAAAACTGAGTTAAAAGCACATCGCCTCCTTAATGCTCCGCACAGGGGAAGGATGAGAAGCTTCGACAAGGTTCGAGTCTCACGCAGTGAGACAACGCGCTTCAGCGCGGCCCGCAGGGTGAGTCGCGCAGCGACGAATCATCCTTCCCCCACCACCATCTCTTGCAGAAAATCCCAAAACTGAGTTAAAAGCACATCGCCTCCATAATGCTCCGCACAGGGGAAGGATGAGAAGCTTCGACAAGGTTCGAGTCTCACGCAGTGAGACAACGCGCTTCAGCGCGGCCCGCAGGGTGAGTCGCGCAGCGACGAATCATCCTTCCCCCACCACCATCCCTTGCAGAAAAATCCAAACCCTACTTAAAACACGTTGTATCCAATGTTCTCGTATCAATAAATCAAGTTATCTCCCCTTATTAACCGCTTTCATCCAGACGTTTTATTTCTCTCCTACGCCCGTAACTTGAACTCCGGCCGACAATTCGCTATACCACTGGCTTCTTTAGTGCAGTAAGGAACAGGTGGATGCGAAACAATATTTGCGTTTTTTGTGGCGCCAGCGAAGGTGTCAATCCCGCTTATGCCGAGCAGGCTCGCCAACTGGGGCAATTGCTGGCCGCACAGGGGCGCCGTTTAATCTACGGCGGCGGCAAAAAAGGACTGATGGGGATTGTGGCGGACGCGGTGTTGGCGGCGGGCGGTGAAGCTGTCGGCATTATCCCCGAGCGCCTGGTTGAAGCGGAAACGGCGCATCGCGGCCTGACTGAATTGGAAGTGGTGCCAGACATGCATACGCGCAAAGCCCGTATGGCGGCGCTGGCGGACAGTTTTATCGCCCTGCCCGGCGGCATCGGCACGCTGGAAGAGCTGTTTGAAATCTGGACCTGGGGGCAAATCGGGTATCACAACAAACCGGTCGGCCTGCTGAACGTCAACGGTTTCTACCGCCCACTGAGCCAGTTCCTCGAACACGTCGCCGATCAGGGCTTCATGCGCCACGACTATCTCGGTACGCTGCACATCAGCGAATCGGCGCAAACGCTGCTGCAACAGTTTGACGACTATCAACCCAAAAATTACGACCGCTGGGCGAAATAAGGCCGGCTGCGCAGTCAGCGGGCTCGCCGCTGTCTGCGTTACATTTCCCGCCAAACTCTGCTACTATCACAGCACATTTTTCTCGTGAAAACGGCACCGCTCATGAAGTTTGTCTCTTTTAATATCAATGGACTGCGCGCGCGTCCGCATCAGCTGGCGGCAATTATCGAACAGCACCAGCCCGACGTGATCGGTCTGCAGGAAACCAAAGTTCACGATGACATGTTCCCATTGGAAGAAGTCAGCCAGCACGGCTATCACGTGTTCTATCACGGGCAAAAAGGCCATTACGGCGTGGCGCTGCTGACCAAAGCGGAGCCCCTGGCCGTGCGCCGCGGTTTCCCGACCGATGAAGAAGACGCGCAGCGTCGCATCATCATGGCCGATCTGGCTACGCCGCAGGGCACGCTGACGGTGATCAACGGCTACTTCCCGCAAGGTGAAAGCCGCGACCACCCGATCAAATTCCCGGCTAAAACACGCTTTTATCAGGATCTGCAAAACTACCTGGAGCAGCAGCTATCGGCGGAATCCCCGGTGCTGATCATGGGCGACATGAATATCAGCCCCAGCGATTACGATATCGGCATCGGCGAAGAGAACCGCAAACGCTGGCTGCGCACCGGTAAATGCTCCTTCCTGCCGGAAGAGCGTGAATGGATGGACCGCCTGCTGAACTGGGGCCTGGTCGATACCTACCGCCACGCCAACCCGGGGCGCAACGACGAGTTCTCATGGTTCGACTACCGTTCCAAAGGGTTCGACGACAACCGCGGCCTGCGTATCGATCTGCTGCTGGCCAGCACCCCACTGGCTTCGCGCTGCATCGCCACCGGCATCGATTACCAAACCCGCGGCATGGAGAAACCTTCCGACCATGCGCCGGTCTGGGCGGAATTTACGCTGTAATCCCATCCCCCCGGCGCCCGCCGGGGTTTTACTCAGTGAAGCCAATGAAAATTATCGACGTGGTAGCCGCCATTCTGGAACAAAATGGGCGTATTTTGCTGGCCCAGCGTGGCGCAGGCAGCGATCAGGCCGGTCTGTGGGAGTTTCCCGGCGGCAAAGTTGAGCCGGGTGAAAGCCAACCGCAGGCGCTGGCACGCGAACTGGATGAAGAATTGGGGATTTGCGCCCGTATCGGCGACTATGTGGGCAGCAATCAGTGGCAGCAAGGCGAACGCCTCATCCGGCTGCACGCCTGGCGAGTCGCAAAGTTCTCCGGTGAACTGCAACAGCGCTTTCACTCAGCGCTGGTGTGGGTCACGCCGCAACAGGCGCAGGAATATACCCTGGCCCCGGCCGACATTCCACTGCTGGCCGACTATATCGCCGCGCTAGGCGATGCGCGCTGAGCGCGGCGATAGTTACATAGTCACTTCTTCAATCGCACCCAAATCAAGGGGTTGGTGCCGATAGTGTTAGGCTCACGCACGCACTGCAGCACTTCTCCTTCGACTTTGAGCACCGCGCCTTCGGAATAGTTTTGATTCTGGTAGACGCAACAGCGGTTGCAGGGTTGCGGCGAATTGGCGCCGCTTTTGGCCGTCCCCCAGATCTCCGGCGAAACCGGCAACACCACGTCCACATCGCCCCGGTTGGCGGCCGCCAGGCCGCAGTAAGCCAGGGCAGCGGCAGCCAGCACCCCATTGAGTCCACGCTTCATTCACTCTTCTCCTGCGCCTTGCCGGCGCTTTTCCTGCGTTTTTTGCCTCCGCTGGAAGGCGGCGGCGGCAACCCACGAAACGCCATGCTCGCCCGGCTCTGCTTGGCCTGATAAATCAGCTCTTGCAGCGTGCCGACCAACGGCTGCATAAAGTCCTGATAACGGCAGGATTTCTCGCTGATTTGCGTCAGCGTTGCCTCCCAGTTGGCCGTCATATCAGGACGCGCAGCAAGATCCGGCAGCGAGTGAATCAACGCGCGCCCGGTTTCGCTGGAGTGAATATAGCGTCCCTTCTTGTACAGAAACGCCCGTTTGAACAGCAATTCGATGATCCCCGCTCGCGTCGCTTCCGTACCTAAACCATCGGTCGCCCGCAGGATTTTCTTTAGCGCTTTATCTTGTACGAAGCGCGCGATGCCGGTCATAGCCGACAACAGACTGGCGTCGGTAAACGGCCTCGGGGGCTGCGTCTGGCGCTCCACCACCTCACCACGCTCACACAGCAGCTCATCATCTTTAGCCACCACCGGCAGCGGTGCGCCTTCGTTTTCCTCGTCGCGCTCCTTGCTGCCCAGCAGCGTACGCCAACCGGCTTCCGCCAGGAAACGCGCCTTGGCGATAAATTTGCCGCCGGCGATATCCAGCTCAATCACGCATTTGCGGAATACCGCATCCGGACAAAACTGCATCAGATACTGGCGCGCCACCAGCCCATACACGTTCCGCTCATCCTGCGTCAGGTTGACCTTGCCAGCACGGGCGGTGGGAATAATGGCGTGGTGCGCATCGACTTTTTTATCGTCCCAGCAGCGGTTGCGGCGATCGCTGTCGATCACCGGCTGCGGATACAACTCAGGCTGGTGCACGCTGATGGCGTTCAGCACCGCGTGACGGCCGGCGAAATGCTCTTCCGGCAGATAGCGACAGTCGGAACGCGGATAGGTGATCAATTTATGGGTTTCGTACAACCGCTGGCAAACGTCCAGCACCTGTTGGGCGCTGAGGTTATAACGCCGGGCCGCTTCGATCTGCAGCGTGGAGAGCGAAAACGGCAGCGGCGCGGTATCTGATTCCCGTTTATCGTTATAAGACGTGACCAGCGCCGGCTGGCCTTCGATGCGCTTGACCACATGCTCCGCCAACGGCCGGTGCAGCAAACGCCCCTCTTCGTCCTGATAAGGCTCGCACGACTCGCTGGGCTGCCACAGCGCCACGAAACGCTCTTCTTTCGGCGTGACGATGTGCGCCTTGACCTCAAAGAAGTCTTTCGGCACGAAGTTTTCGATCTCTTCATCGCGCCGCACCACCAACCCCAGCACCGGCGTCTGCACCCTGCCCACCGACAACACGCCGTCATAACCGGCGTTGCGGCCCAGCAGCGTATAAGCGCGGGTCATATTGATGCCGTACAGCCAGTCGGCGCGTGAGCGCGCAAGGGCGGACACGCACAATGGGATGAAGTCACGGTTGTCGCGCAGGCGTTCAACCGCGCGCTCCACCGCCTGCGGGTTGAGGTCGTTGATCAGACAGCGGCGCACGTTCTGGCGTTTTTCCGGTGTCAGATCCAGGTAGTCCAGCACCTCATCCACCAGCAACTGCCCTTCGCGATCCGGGTCGCCGGCGTGAACCACTTCATCGGCTTCAAGCAGCAACTTTTTAATCGCGTTGAGCTGTTTACTGACCGAAGGCCGCGGCTGCAACCGCCATTTTTCGGGAATGATCGGCAGATCCGCCAACGACCAGCGCGCATAGCGGCTGTCATAAGCGTCAGGCTGAGCCTGCTCCAGCAGGTGGCCGACGCACCAGGTCACCACATCATTGTTGCCGCAGGCGATATACCCGTCGCCGCGGCGATGCGGCTTGGGCAAGACGTCGGCAATGGCGCGCGCCAAACTCGGTTTCTCGGCTATGAACAGTCGCATTATTCACCGTTTTTCTGGCTGAACGTCATCAAGAATTCTCTTACTTCTGCATAGTTCCCACGGAAGACAATCCGCTGGGCTTTCTTTTCCAACTGATAGCAATACATCGGATCGTAGTACTGCTGCAACAGGGGCGCCAGCCACTCGCGGTGCGCCTCGCCCTGGCCGCTGAGCCGCTGTGCCCGCAGCGCCGCTTCCAGCCGCTGCGTCAGCTGCTGGAAGCGTTCCAACCCCAGGCGGCGGCGTATGGCGAACAGGCCGTGGTGCAGATAGTCGTCGTACTGTCGCCAGCCCTCTTCCATACCATAGGCCTGTTCGAACTGTGCGCGCATGCCGTCGATATATTCCGCCTGCAAACGCGCCAGGCGAATGTCGAACGGATCGTCGATCACCGCCACCGGCGCCTGCTGCATCCCATTGAACAACGGCAACGGCAGATTGTTGCTGCCGATGATCCGCCCTTCGTCTTCCAGCACCCAACGGCGGCTGCCACCATGCTGTTTTTTCAGCAATAACACAGCCAGACGATTCTCAAAATCGATCTGCGAGCTCTGGCCCGCCAGCGTTCGACCAAAAGATGAACCGCGATGGCGCGCCGCGCCTTCTAGATCGACGCCGTCGGCCAGTTCGTTGACCAGCAACGTCTTGCCGCTGCCGGTATTGCCGCCCACCAGGGCCATCGGCAATGCCGCGCTTTGCGCCAGCACGCCAAGCAAATAATTGCGCAGCGCCTTATAACCGCCAATGATACGCGGGTACTCGACGCCGGCCTCATGCAGCCATTGCTGCACCAGCTGTGAGCGCAGACCGCCGCGGAAGCAATAGAGATAGCCTTCGGGCCGCTGCGCACAGGCCGCCAGCCAGGCGGCGGTGCGCTGTTCGCGCAGTTTGCCGTTCACCAGACTGTGGCCGAGCGCGATCGCCGCTTGCTGCCCATGCTGTTTATAGCAAGTGCCCACCGCCTGCCGCTCGCTGTCGATCATCAGCGGCAGGTTCAGCGCCTGAGCGAAGGCGCCCTGCTGAAACTCGATCGGCGCGCGCACGTCAATCAGCGGCACGTCCTGCAGGAAAATGCGTTGGTAATCGTCGCTGTCCGGCCTTCCTTGCATGTTGGACACTACACGACCTCGATCAGCGGCTTATCGGCCGATGCCACATGCAGCTCGCCGATGGCGTTGAGCGTAATGCCATGCTGTTCGGCAATCGCCAGCACCTGCGCTTCCGCCTCCGGCAATACCGCCAACAGCAAACCGCCGGAGGTCTGAGGATCGCACAGCAACTGGCGCTGCAGATCGCTCATCTCGCCCACCAGATGGCCATAGCTGTCGAAGTTGCGCCCGGTACCGCCCGGCACGCAGCCCTCGGCAATATACGCCTCAACGTGCGGCAGCTTCGGCACCCGATCGAACCAGACCGTCGCCTGCAGGCCGGAGCCCTGGCATACCTCGCTCAGGTGGCCCAGCAGGCCAAAGCCGGTGATGTCGGTCATCGCCGTGACGCCCGCCACCTCGGCAAAGTCGGCGCCCGGTTTGTTCAGGCGGCACATCACGTCCGTCGCCAGCCCCTGATGCTCGGGGCGCAGCTTGCTTTGCTTCTCGGCGGTCGTCAGCACGCCGATGCCCAGCGGCTTGGTCAGATAGAGTTTAGCCCCGGCCCGCGCGGCGCTGTTCTTCTTCACCCGCTCGGTATTGACCACGCCGGTGACCGCCAGGCCGAAGATAGGTTCAGGCGCATCGATGGAGTGGCCGCCGGCCAGCGCGATCCCCGCCTGCTGGCAGGCGAAACGCCCACCGTCGATCACCTGCTGCGCCACCTCCGGCGGCAGTTTGGCGATCGGCCAGCCGAGAATGGCGATCGCCATGATCGGTTTGCCGCCCATGGCGTACACGTCGCTGATGGCGTTGGCGGCGGCGATGCGGCCGAAATCGAACGGATCGTCGACGATCGGCATGAAGAAGTCGGTGGTGCTGATAATGCCGACGCCGTTGCCGATGTCATATACCGCCGCGTCGTCGCGGGTTTCATTGCCGACCAGCAGACGCGGATCGACAAATTTCTCCCGCTCGCTGTGCAGGATGGTTTCGAGAACTTTCGGTGAGATTTTGCAGCCGCAGCCAGCGCCATGGCTGTACTGGGTTAAACGGATCGCTGGCGATGTCATAGTCCACTCCCTTCGATAACGGCACTCAAGATAACATAGGGTAGCGCTTGCCGAGGGGATTGATAAGAGCATGCCGCCGATAAGCGAACGGCCTGCTCAGAAACCATGCAATTTTGCGGGGTTTGGCGCATTTTCGCCGCGCCCCGTCGGATAATACTTAGAAATAGCTGACGAAAGGCGTGCTGTCCGGTGGCGTCACTTTAGTGGCGGCCTTCAGCTGCGGCGTGCCCAGATAGAGGAAACCGACGATCTCGTCCTGCTCGCGGCAACCGAAGGCTTCACGCACCAGCGCATGCTCGGTCCAGGCGCCGGTGCGCCAGATGCCGTTAAAGCCCTGCGCCAGCGCCGCCATCTGCATCGCCTGCACGGCGCAACCGGCGGAAACTACCTGCTCCCAGCGCGGCACCTTGGTCTCTTCAGTGCAATGCGCGATGACGGTGATGATCAGCGGTGCGCGGAACGGCGCCTTGGTGGCTTTTTCGATCGCCGCCTCATCCAACTGATCCTGCTTCGCCGCCGCCTGCAGCAGCTGACTGAAGCGCTCCAGGCCCTGATTCTCGATCATCACGAAACGCCACGGCTGCAGCGCGCCGTGATCGGGCGCACGCAGGCCCGCGTTGATGATGTTTTGGCGCACTTCCCCCGCCGGCGCCGGTTCCGCCAGGCGCGAAGCCGAGCGACGATTCAATAAAAGATCCAGAGCATCCATCGTAAACTCCTGATAACAATTTTCATTCCGGCCACGTTAACATAGCTAAACGGCGAGTTACAGCCTCGGCGATAGCGTCTGTGTGCCACGATTTAAAGCTGACATTTACCCGGCCGCTCATTAGGATAGCGGAACATTCTCGACTCTTGTTGGAGAGCACATGCGCACATTGTGGCAAATTATTGCCGGCATTTTCCGGTGGACATGGCGTCTGCTGAATTTTATCAGGGAACTGATCCTTAACCTGTTCCTGGTCCTGCTGATCCTGGTTGGGGTCGGCATCTATCTGTCCTTCCAAAGTTCCTCCACCTCGACGGCCCCGGCGCGCGGCGCGCTGTTGGTCGATTTAAGCGGCGTGGTAGTCGATCAGCCTTCGGTAAACAACCGGGTGCGGCAATGGGGGCGTGAACTGTTGGGCGCCTCCAGCAGCCGCCTGCAGGAGAACTCGCTGTTCGACGTGGTGGACAGCATCCGCAAGGCCAAAGACGACAAAAACATTACCGGCATGGTGTTGCAGCTGAATGACTTCGCCGGCGCCGATCAGCCCTCGCTGCGCTATATCGGCAAAGCGCTGCGCGAGTTCCGCGACAGCGGCAAACCGATCTTCGCCATCGGCGACAGTTACAATCAAACGCAATACTACCTGGCCAGCTACGCCAACAAGGTCTACCTGTCGCCGCAGGGCGCGGTCGATCTGCACGGTTTCGCCACCAACAACCTGTATTACAAGTCGTTGCTGGACATGCTCAAGGTCACCACCAATATCTTCCGCGTCGGCACCTATAAATCGGCGGTCGAACCGCTGATCCGCGACGACATGTCACCGGCGGCGCGCGAAGCGGACAGCCGCTGGATTGGCGGTCTGTGGCAGAACTATCTGGAAACCGTGGCGGCCAACCGGCAGCTGACGCCGCAGCAGCTATTCCCCGGCGCCGCCGGCGTGCTGAGCGGCCTGCAGGCGGCAGGCGGCGACACCGCCCGCTATGCGCTGGACAATAAGCTGGTGGACGAGCTGGCGTCGCGCACCGCGATCGAAAATCAGCTGGTCAAAACCTTCGGCTGGGACAAACAGGCGAACGATTTCAACGCCATCAGCATCTACGACTACCAGCCGAAGCCGGACGCCAACCAGGGCGGCAAGATCGCCGTGGTGTTCGCCAACGGCGCCATCATGGACGGCCCGCAGACGCCGGGCAACGTCGGGGGCGACACCACCGCCGCCGAGCTGCGTCAGGCCCGTCTGGATCCGGCCGTCAAAGCCGTGGTGTTCCGCGTCAACAGCCCTGGCGGCAGCGTCAGCGCGTCCGAAGTGATCCGCTCCGAGCTGGCCGCCGTGCGCGCCGCCGGCAAACCGGTGGTGGTGTCGATGGGCGGCATGGCCGCGTCGGGTGGCTATTGGGTCTCGACGCCGGCCGATTACATCATCGCCAGCCCGAGCACGCTCACCGGCTCCATCGGCATTTTCGGCATCATCAATACCTACGAGAAAACCCTGGATACGCTGGGCGTACACACCGACGGCGTGGCGACATCGCCACTGGCCGATATCGCGGTCACCAAGGCGTTGCCGCAGGAGTTCTCGCAGATGATGCAGTTGAATATCGAAAACGGGTATAAGAACTTCCTCGATCTGGTCGCCAAATCACGCAAAATGACTCCGCAGCAGGTTGACCAAATCGCGCAGGGCCACGTGTGGCTCGGCAGCGATGCCAAGGCCAACGGCCTGGTCGATCAGTTGGGCGATTTCGACGATGCGGTGAAGAAAGCCGCTGAGCTGGCGAAACTGCAACAATGGCAGCTCGACTGGTTCGTCGACACCCCGAGCCTGAGCGATATGGTGCTCAGCCAGTTCGGCGTTTCCATTCACGCCATGCTGCCGGCGGCGATTCAGGCCATGCTGCCTGCCCCGCTGGCCTCGGTCGCCAATGCGGTGAAAGAGCAGCCGGGCTTGTTCAATAACCTGAACGATCCGCAGAACCGTTACGCGATCTGTCTGACCTGCGGAGAAGTCCGCTAACAAATAATTCTGCAGCCCGGCCTCCGCCGGGCTTTTTTTCTGCCGCCATGTCCCTATAATTCAGCCCATCTTATCTTTGTTAAAATCATAACCATGCAAAAGAAATCCATTTACGTCGCCTACACCGGCGGCACCATCGGCATGCAGCGTTCCGAGCACGGCTATATTCCGGTTTCCGGCCACCTGCAGCGTCAGCTGGCGCTGATGCCGGAATTCCATCGGCCGGAGATGCCGGATTTCACCATTCATGAATACGCGCCGCTCATCGATTCCTCGGATATGACGCCGGAA
This sequence comes from Serratia sp. X3, assembly GCF_014982455.1. Taxonomy (NCBI): domain Bacteria; kingdom Pseudomonadati; phylum Pseudomonadota; class Gammaproteobacteria; order Enterobacterales; family Yersiniaceae; genus Serratia; species Serratia sp. X3. The sequence continues at coordinate 919,371 of NZ_JADCNB010000001.1, read as the reverse complement.
GACTGGCAGCACATCGCCGACGACATCAAGCAGAACTACGATCGCTACGACGGCTTCGTGATCCTGCACGGCACCGATACCATGGCGTTCACCGCCTCGGCGCTCTCCTTCATGCTGGAGAATCTGGCCAAACCGGTGATCGTCACCGGCTCGCAGATTCCGCTGGCGGAGCTGCGCTCCGATGGCCAAACCAATCTGCTGAATGCACTGTACCTGGCGGCCAACCATCCGGTGAACGAAGTCAGCCTGTTCTTCAACAACAAGCTGTTCCGCGGCAACCGCACCACCAAAGCGCACGCCGACGGCTTCGACGCTTTCGCTTCACCCAACCTGCCGCCGCTGCTGGAAGCCGGTATCCACATTCGTCGCCAGCACGGCATCGACAGCCCGGTTTGCAACGGCGCGCTGCAGGTACATGACATCACGCCGCAACCGATCGGCGTCGTCACCATCTATCCGGGCATTTCCGGCGCGGTGGTGCGCAACTTCCTGCTGCAGCCGGTCAAGGCGCTGATCTTACGCTCCTACGGCGTCGGCAACGCACCTCAGAAGGCCGAGCTGATCGACGAGTTGCGCGCGGCTTCCGAACGCGGCATCGTAGTGGTCAACCTGACGCAGTGCATCTCCGGGCGCGTCAATATGGAAGGCTACGCCACCGGCAACGCGCTGGCGCACGCCGGGGTGATCAGCGGTTTCGACATGACGGTGGAAGCCGCTCTGACCAAGCTGCACTATCTGTTGAGCCAGCCGCTGACGCCGGAACAAATCCGCGCCCTGATGCAGCAAGATCTGCGCGGCGAGCTGAGCATCAACGGTTAACCTACCGATCTTTGGAGCGGCGATGAAAAAGGCCCTGTTGTTGATCGATCTGCAAAATGATTTCTGCCCCGGCGGCGCGCTGGCGGTCACGGAGGGCGACGCCGTCATCCCGGTCGCCAATCAGGCGATCGCCGCCTGCCTGGCGCGCGGCGAACCGGTGGTGGCCAGCCAGGACTGGCATCCCGCCAATCACCGCAGCTTTGCGGTGAACTCCGATGCGCAAGTCGGCACCTTCGGTGAGCTGGAAGGCTTGCCGCAGGTGTGGTGGCCGGTGCACTGCGTGCAAGGGAGCCTCGGCGCCGATTTTCATCCTCAACTGCAGCGGCAACACATCAATGCCGTCTTTCGCAAAGGGCAGGATACGGACATCGACAGCTATAGCGCGTTCTTCGATAACGGCCACCGGGCACAGACCGAACTGCACGGCTGGCTGCAATCGCAGGGCATTCAGCAGCTGGCGATCATGGGCCTGGCGACCGACTATTGCGTGAAGTTCAGCGTGCTGGATGCGCTGGCTGCCGGCTATCCGACGCAGGTGATCGTCGACGGCTGCCGCGGCGTGAATCTGCAGCCGGACGACAGTGAGCGGGCGCTGCAGGAGATGGCGCGCGCCGGCGCCCAACTGGTTACCCTGTCACAATTTCTCGCCAATTAACTCCTGACGGGCGCTATCGGCGCCTTCTTTGGGCGGCGGCGAAAACATCAAAAGCCAGGGATTGGGCGGTGCGATGTTCTGGGAATACGGCGCAGATGACAACAACCGGCTGGCGCAGCAGCTGGCGGAATCGCTGGGCATAAAGGGCGAGAAACGTTGAATCGACGGGGCGATGGCGACATCGCCCCGCTTTAGGGGTGGAGCCTTACTGTGGCTTGAGTTTCACCAGCGGCTCGGCAACGAACTGCTGCTTCAGCTCTTGTTTGCTCTTCATCACGATCTGCCCGTCGGTGCCGATGCTCATATGCTGCGGATCGACGTTGTTCATCGACTGCCACAGCATCACCGCCTGCAGGCTGTTTTCCTTTTGCTCCGGCGTCAGCGCCACGCCATCCGGCCATTTGCCCAGTTCAACCGCCTGCACCAGGCGTTGGTATATCTCGGGCGTCATCGCCGCAATCAGATCTTTCACGTCCATCAGGGCCCTTCTCGCTTACGGAAGAATAATTAGCTGAATCGATTTTGTTGGTTAAATTACCACTTAACCGGCCGTTTGATCGCCATTTTCGCCATCGGTGAAACTCAGCGAGGCGGAATTGACGCAGTAACGGTCACCGGTCGGCTGCGGGCCATCGGGGAATACATGCCCCAGGTGCGCGTCGCAGTGGCCGCAGCGGATTTCAACACGATGCATATTATGTGAATTATCATCAAGATAACGGATTGCATCGGCGGAAACCGGCTCGTAAAAGCTGGGCCAGCCGCAGCCGGAATCGTATTTGGTTTCGGAATAAAACAGCGGCTGATTACAGCACAGACAATGGTACACGCCCTCACGCTTGTTGTGCAGCAATTTGCCGCTAAACGGCGCTTCGGTGCCACGCTGTTGCGTGACATAACGTTGGATTTCATTCAGTTCCGTGACCGGATGAGCGGGGGTTGTCTCTTTAGCCATTTGTGCTTATCTCTGAATGTGGATAATGTCAACGAAAACAATGATTAATAATAACAAAAAATTAACACCGCTGCAGGGGTTTTTGGCCTAAACTGTAGCCCATAAAGGCCACGTCACGATGATATGTGATAGCGATCACACATCTTGCGTATGCTGACTTTATACTTGGCGGCTTGTCCCCATATAACGGATGAGGCCGAGCGCAAATGGACTGTGCAATAAGCGTGCAAAACCACCCTTCCGGTTTGACTTGCCGCAAGTATTGACACGATTCCGCTTGACGCTGGGTAAGGTTTTTGTAATTTTACAACCAACCTTTTATTCACTAACAAATAGCTGGTGGAATATATGACTATCAAAGTAGGTATCAACGGTTTTGGCCGTATCGGTCGCATTGTTTTCCGTGCTGCTCAAGAGCGTTCTGACATCGAGATCGTTGCAATCAACGACCTGTTGGACGCAGAGTACATGGCTTACATGCTGAAGTATGACTCTACTCACGGCCGTTTCAACGGTACGGTAGAAGTTAAAGACGGCCACCTGGTTGTTAACGGCAAAACCATCCGTGTTACCGCAGAGAAAGACCCGGCTAACCTGAAGTGGAACGAAGTGGGCGTTGACGTGGTTGCTGAAGCGACCGGTATCTTCCTGACCGACGAAACCGCACGTAAACACATCACCGCTGGCGCTAAGAAAGTCGTTCTGACTGGCCCATCCAAAGATGCGACCCCAATGTTCGTGCGCGGCGCTAACTTTGACAAATATGCCGGCCAGGACATCGTGTCCAACGCCTCCTGCACCACCAACTGCCTGGCGCCGTTGGCTAAAGTCATCAACGACAACTTCGGTATCGTTGAAGGCCTGATGACCACCGTTCACGCGACCACCGCTACTCAGAAAACCGTTGATGGCCCGTCCCACAAAGACTGGCGCGGCGGCCGCGGCGCATCCCAGAACATCATCCCTTCTTCTACCGGCGCAGCGAAAGCGGTTGGCGTGGTTCTGCCAGAGCTGAAAGGCAAACTGACCGGTATGGCGTTCCGCGTACCAACTCCTAACGTATCCGTTGTTGACCTGACCGTGCGTCTGGAAAAAGCGGCTACCTACGAAGAAATCAAGAAAGCCATCAAAGACGCCGCTGAAGGCTCGATGAAAGGCGTTCTGGGCTATGTTGAAGACGACGTGGTTTCCACCGACTTCAACGGCGAAGTGCTGACTTCCGTATTCGATGCCAAAGCCGGTATCGCACTGAACGACAACTTCGTGAAACTGGTTTCCTGGTACGACAACGAAACCGGTTATTCCAACAAGGTTCTGGATCTGATCGCTCACATCTCCAAGTAATGGCATGATGTTAAGCTGATAATAAGGGCGACATTTTTGTCGCCCTTTTTTATTTGTCTCTCCGGCAAACAATAAGGTAATGAAATGAACGAGAAAATTTTCACCCTGCCCGTTTCCGAACAGATTTCTCCTTATATCAGCCAGCGCCAACTCGATGAGCTGGGCGTGGTGGTCGTGTCGCACCCGAAAGTGCGCGCGGCGGTCGCGCTGCAGGGCGCGCATTTGCTGGCCTGGCAGCCTAGCGGTGAGCAGCCGGTGATTTGGCTCAGCAACAACACGCCTTTCGCCAAAGGCAAGGCCATCCGCGGCGGCGTGCCGATCTGTTGGCCCTGGTTCGGCCCGGTGGCGCAGCCCTCCCACGGCTTTGCCCGCAACCAGCCCTGGAGCCTGACGGCGCACGATGAAGATGACAACGGCGTCATCCTGACCTTTACGCTGAAAGACAATGAGCAGACCCGCAAACTGTGGCCGCACGCCTTCACGCTGATCGCTCGCTTCAAGCTGGGTGAAGAGTGCGAGATCGAACTGGAGTCGCACGGCGATTATCAAGCCACGGCGGCGCTGCACAGCTACTTCCAGGTTGGCGATATCGATCGGGTCAGCGTAGCGGGCTTGGGCGAGCCGTATATCGATAAGGTGGCGGGCGGCGCCGAAGCGCGTCAGACCGGCGAAGTGACCTTCGTCGGCCAAACCGACCGCGTCTATACCTGCCCCGAGGCCTTCAGCCTGATCCGCGATCCGGCGCTCGCTCGCACCATCGAGGTTCACCACCACCATATGAGCGACGTTATCGCCTGGAACCCCGGCGTAGAGCTCTCTTGCAGCATGGGGGACATGCCGAACGACGGTTACAAGACCATGGTTTGCGTAGAGACCGGGCGCGTCAGCAAACCGCTGATCGCCGCCGGCGAACAACCTGCTCGATTGGGCGTCACCTTCCGCAGCCGCAAGAAGGCCTAATACACTGAGCGCGGCGGCGCACTACAGATGTGCAAAAGGGGCGCCAGCGCCCCTTTTTGATGCACGCCATGCACGATAATCGTGCAATGCGTGATTAGAAGGTGTAGCTCACGCCCGTCATCAACAAACCGGTGTAAGATTTATCCACCATCGGGCTGTCTTTCACTTCATCCGACAACTTCACATAGCGGCCGACGAAGAAGGCGTTCCAGCTCTTGTTGATCTGGTAATTGGCGCTCAGCTCGAGGTACGGCGCCCAGCTATCGCCCGGGGTGTAGCTGTCAAGGCCGCTGCGACGCGATTCATTGGCGCTGACGCCGTAGTAATATTTGTTCTGGTTCTTGCTGTTCCACATCACGCCTACGCCCGGTACCAGCGTCAGCGCGTCCAGATCAAACTTGTACAGATAGGCCACGTCGCCCACCAGCCCGTTGCTGTTGTTCAGCGTGTCGCCGGTAAAGGTAGTGCGAATGGTGCCCCACTCGGCGTTGTGTGAATAGGCCAGGCCGGCCATCAGCGTGCCACGGCGCTTGTCGAGACGCTTCATGCGATCGTCGTCGCTGTCGCCCGGACGGTAACCCCATGGCGTGTAGTAGCCCATGATGCTCAGCTGGTTTTCCTGATCTTTCCACAGGTAGTAACCGGCGGTCAGAGTACGGAAGTAGAAGTCGTCACCTTCATAGTCGATGACGGGCACCGGATAAACGCGGTCCTGATAACCACGATACGCGTCCGGGCTAACCAGCGCGGCAGCGCCGAGTGACCAGGTTCCCGCCTGAGCACTTTGCGCACAAACCATTGCGGAAGCGATAATTGCTAGCGTTTTGAGTTTTGAAATCTTCACTGGTTCTTTTTCCATAAATTACAGGGTTAATAGCCGCAATAGTTTATGTGAAAATTTAGTTACGCGCCTAATCTTTACAATAGAAAACGACCAAGATCGAATAACTTATAGCGGAATTATGAATTAATCATGGCGGAACGATGACGATTCATGCCGCAGGCCGCGCCAGACAAGGCATTTGGTTATCCCGGCAATAACTGAGTCATTGATATGACTTAAAAAAAGCTTTTTCTACGGCAGGAAATTTTCCGGCAAGCAAACTAAGCTTAAATCAGAAGGTGAATTTATCCTGAGCCCAGTGGCATACAGCGCAACTCGCGATAATAAGCGCACCAAGTTGGCATACGGGTTGCTGTACTTAGGCGTATTCTCATCTTTCGGGAGCCAGAACACTATCACACGCTCTCTTTAACCTGTGCTAATAACGAAAGGACGGGCATCATGAACATATTTGACCACTATCGCCAGCGCTACGAAGCTGCCAAGGACGAAGAGTTCACACTGCAGGAATTTCTTACCATTTGCCGGCAAGATCGCAGTGCCTATGCCAACGCGGCCGAACGTCTGCTGATGGCTATCGGTGAACCTGTGATGGTCGACACTGCGCTGGAATCACGCCTGTCGCGCCTGTTCTCCAACCGCGTGATCGCACGCTATCCGGCCTTCGAAGAGTTCTACGGCATGGAAGAGGCCATCGAACAGATCGTCTCTTACCTGAAACACGCCGCTCAAGGCCTGGAAGAGAAGAAACAGATCCTTTACCTGCTGGGCCCGGTGGGCGGCGGCAAGTCCTCGCTGGCGGAACGTCTGAAAGCGCTGATGCAACGCGTGCCCATCTACACCCTCAGCGCCAACGGCGAACGCAGCCCGGTCAACGATCATCCGCTGTGCCTGTTCAATCCGCAGGAAGATGCCACGATCCTGGAAAAAGAGTTCAATATACCAAGTCGCTATCTCGGCACCATCATGTCGCCGTGGGCGGCGAAGCGCCTGCATGAGTTCGGTGGCGATATCACCAAGTTTAAAGTGGTGAAAGTGCGCCCTTCCATTCTGGAACAGATCGCCATCGCCAAAACTGAGCCGGGCGATGAGAACAACCAGGACATCTCGGCGCTGGTCGGTAAAGTGGACATCCGTAAACTGGAGAACCACGCGCAGAACGACCCGGACGCCTACGGCTATTCCGGCGCCCTGTGCCGCGCCAACCAGGGGATTATGGAATTCGTCGAGATGTTCAAAGCGCCGATCAAAGTGCTGCATCCGCTGCTGACCGCAACCCAGGAAGGCAACTACAACGGCACCGAAGGCATCTCCGCCCTGCCGTTCAGCGGCATTATTCTGGCGCACTCCAACGAATCCGAGTGGGTGACCTTCCGTAACAACAAGAACAACGAAGCGTTCCTCGACCGCGTGTATATCGTCAAGGTGCCTTACTGCCTGCGCGTGTCGGAAGAGATCAAAATTTACGACAAGCTTCTGGATCACAGTGAGCTGACCCATGCGCCATGCGCGCCGGGCACGCTGGAAACGCTGGCGCGCTTTAGCGTGCTGTCGCGGCTGAAAGAGCCCGAAAACTCGAGCATCTACTCGAAGATGCGCGTGTATGACGGCGAAAGCCTCAAAGATACCGACCCGAAAGCCAAGTCCTATCAGGAATACCGCGACTACGCCGGGGTTGACGAAGGCATGAACGGTCTCTCCACCCGTTTCGCCTTTAAAATCCTCTCGCGGGTATTCAACTTCGATCACGCCGAGGTGGCAGCCAACCCGGTGCACCTGTTCTATGTGCTGGAACAGCAGATCGAGCGCGAACAGTTCCCGCAGGATTTGGCGGAGAAATACCTGGAGCACCTGAAAGGCTATCTGATCCCGAAATACGCCGAGTTTATCGGCAAAGAGATCCAGACCGCCTATCTGGAATCCTACTCGGAATACGGACAGAACATTTTTGACCGCTACGTCACCTATGCCGACTTCTGGATCCAGGATCAGGAGTATCGCGATCCCGACACCGGCCAGCTGTTCGACCGCGAGTCCCTGAACGCCGAACTGGAGAAAATTGAAAAACCGGCCGGCATCAGCAACCCGAAAGATTTCCGCAACGAAATCGTGAACTTCGTGCTGCGCGCCCGCGCTAACAACAACGGCCGCAACCCGAACTGGACCAGCTACGAGAAGCTGCGCACCGTGATTGAGAAAAAGATGTTCTCCAATACCGAAGAACTGTTGCCGGTGATTTCGTTCAACGCCAAAACATCGACGGACGAGCAGAAAAAACACGACGACTTCGTCGATCGCATGATGGAGAAAGGCTATACCCGCAAGCAGGTGCGCCTGCTGTGTGAATGGTATCTGCGGGTCAGAAAATCCTCATAACGCCTCAGGTAAGCGGCATTATCAGGGCCATGTCCACAGTCATGGACGTTGCAGCGCAGCCCACGGAGGGGCTGGCACCTTGCGCTGCCGCGGCCGGGACATGAAGAGTTGGCAACGTCGTTTGGGGGAAGTATGGCCTATTTCATTGACCGGCGGCTGAACGGCAAAAACAAGAGCACGGTGAACCGCCAGCGCTTCTTGCGCCGTTACAAGTCGCAAATCAAACAGTCGATTGCCGAAGCCATCAACAAGCGTTCGGTCACCGACGTAGACAGCGGGGAGTCAGTCTCTATCCCCACTGACGATATCAACGAACCGATGTTCCATCAGGGGCGCGGCGGCACGCGCCATCGCGTTCACCCGGGCAATGACCACTTCGTGCAGAACGATCGCGTCGAACGGCCTCAAGGCGGCGCAGGCGGTGGCGGCGGCCAGGGCAACGCCAGCCAGGACGGTGAAGGCCAGGATGAGTTCGTCTTCCAGATATCCAAAGACGAGTACCTCGATCTTTTGTTCGAGGATCTCGCCCTGCCCAACCTGAAAAAGAATCAGTACAAGCAGCTGACCGAGTTCAAAACCCACCGCGCCGGCTATACCGCCAACGGCGTGCCGGCCAACATCAGCGTCGTGCGTTCGCTGCAAAACTCGCTGGCGCGGCGTACTGCCATGACCGCCGGTAAAAGGCGCGCGTTGCACGAACTGGAAGACGCGCTGACCCAGTTGGAAAACACCGAGCCGGTGCAACTGCTGGAAGAAGAGCGGCTGCGCAAAGAGATTGCTGAACTGCGCAAGAAGATCGAAAGCGTGCCGTTTATCGACACCTTCGATCTGCGTTACAAAAACTACGAGCGCCGGCCGGAGCCCTCCAGCCAGGCGGTGATGTTCTGCCTGATGGACGTATCCGGTTCGATGGATCAGGCCACCAAAGACATGGCCAAACGTTTTTACATTCTGCTTTATCTGTTCCTGAGCCGAACCTACAAAAACGTCGAGGTAGTCTATATTCGCCATCACACCCAGGCGAAAGAGGTGGACGAGCAGGAGTTCTTCTATTCGCAGGAAACCGGCGGCACCATCGTCTCCAGCGCATTGAAACTGATGAACGACGTGGTCGAAGAGCGTTACGATCCGGCGCAGTGGAATATCTACGCCGCGCAGGCGTCTGACGGGGACAACTGGGCAGACGATTCACCGCTGTGCCATGAGCTGTTGGCGAAGAAGCTCCTGCCGATGGTGCGTTACTACAGCTACATCGAAATCACTCGCCGCGCTCACCAAACGCTGTGGCGCGAATACGAAGATCTGCAAGCGAAATTCGACAACTTCGCCATGCAGCATATCCGCGAACCGGACGATATCTATCCGGTATTCCGCGAACTGTTCCGCAAACAGACCGCATAATCATAAAAACGGCCGGAGAATATCTGCCCGGCCGTTTTTATTCTCAACGAATTCAAATGCTATTTCTGCGGGATGCATCCGCATCCGGCGTCAATCATAGAACCAACTCACCTGAATACAACACGGGGCCGGTCGGTTGCATGCTCGGTGAGCCGCCTAATGGCTCCAGGCTAATGGCAATCGTTGTTCCTTTAACTAAATCTGCATCTGCCAAATAAAACTGGCTCACGCCTTTCACGTTCACGAGTCCAATTGAAACGGGCTTATGCCCAACGGGAATCAGCCACAGCTCAAGACTTTTCCCATCCGGAATAGCGGCCAAGCCTAAGGGGGTTATACGTACAATTTTTCTTTGACCGTCTGAACTAACGACCCACGTCCCTTGATGCGTTCCGTTCAGGACCACTAACGGTTTCAGCTCTGGCGCACGCCAATAAAACCACGAGCTCAGGCTCAATGCGCCCAATCCCGCAGCAAGCCCCCATGCAATATAGTTTCGCACGCGCCGTCGGGGCGAAGCGTATTGAGGCAGATTTAATTCAATTTTTTTCCAAACGCTTTCAGGGGGCGGTATTGGCGTTATATCGATATCCAACCCCGACAACATATTTTGCCACTTTCCAACCTGGGTCGCCAAAATGTTGTCCGTTTTCAGACGGCGCTCAAAATGCAGCCGAGCATTCCCTCTGAGCGTGCCAAGAGCATATTCTGCAGCCAACATGTCATCACTTTCGCGTCTGTTCATAGGCCCAGGCAATCCTTTAGATGTGCTAGCGCCCTGCGGACCCAGCTTTTTACCGTACCAAGCGGTTGCTGCAACCAATCAGCGATATCCGCGTGCGACATCCCTTGATAATATGCCAAAGCAATACTTTGCCGTTGTTCAGACGTCAGATGCTTCAAACAGTCATTTAACTTTTTAGCCAGCTCCCCCTCATCACCCTGGCTTTCATTTTCCGACTGAGGGATTTGATCGCTATATTCTTCTTCCAGTCCGATATGGCGTCCGTGCCGGCTACGCAATCCATCTATACATCGGTTCCTTATAATGTGAGTAAGCCATGTCATAGGCGAACTCAAGGTCGGATCATAATCTCCGGCACGCTGCCACACGGTAAGAAAGCCGTCGACCAGAACCTCTTCCGCCCACTGGCGATTACGTAACATGCGTAGCGCAATGGCGAATAAACTTGCGGATGTCGATCTGTACAAGCGTTCAAATGCTCGGCGATCGCCATTAGCGATCGCCTTTAAGCACATTACCTGGTTTTCTTTCAACGAGTGATCCATACCATCCCTAAAGCGGTTAAGCTTTGCCCATTCCGAGTATAGGCCTTACTTGGGCATTAGCACGGTATCAATAACGTCGATTACACCGTTTTGCTGCCGCACATCATAGGTGCTGATGTTGGCGACGTCGCCTTTAGCATCTTTGATCTGAATATTATGCGGGCCATTATTCATAAACCATAGCGACTGACCGTTGACGGTTTTGAGTTCCGCCCGTCCGCCGCCCTGCTCAATTTTTCTTTCCAGCGCCCGCATGTCGTAGTTGCCAGCCACAACGTGGTAGGTTAATACACTGCTTAACAGCGCTTTATTTTCGGGTTTTAACAGATTTTCAACGGTGCCGGCCGGTAATTTGGCGAATGCGGCATTCGTGGGCGCAAAAACAGTATAAGGACCTTTGCCTTGTAAAGTATCCACCAAGCCGGCGGCCTTAACGGCCGCGACCAGCGTTGTGTGATCTTTTGAGTTCAGCGCATTTTGCACAATGTTTTTTGAGGGGTACATCGCCGCGCCGCCAACCATTACGGATGACGTGTCCCCACTCGCCGCGTAAGTGGCGACGCCGAAAAGTAATGAGCCGGTAACCAGAGTAACGATAAGTGTTTTCATGATGAAGTCCTCTCCGTAAGCTGAGCGTAAGTGTTGCTCATTCCTGATATACGTATGAGGTTCTCCAAGTGGATGCACGGGTCGAAAAAAATAATGTAGAGAGAACGAACGCTTTGACAGACAAATAAGAACGCCGTGATGGCCGCCCGTTTCCGCTCTTTCTTCTGAGGTTATTCCTAAACCTTCATATCCTCCCTCATGCGTCTTGATGGGAATATTCCCATTCAGTTATCGTTAACACACGCATCGGGTTCTACCCTAAGCGAAATTTGACTCATTTTATTTTCTATGGCTTCTCAGCCCGCTTCGGCGGGCAATTTACCTGTCAGCAGGTTAGACACCATGATCGATTACACCCTCTATGGCCTCAACAAGAATGATGTTGATGAATACCATAAGCAAATCTGCTGTCTGCTCGGCAAAAGCGTGCTGCTGGTGCTCATCGCCAACAAACCGATCACCAAACAGAATCTGCTGGCCAGTCTTATTCAGGAAGTTGAACAACAGCACGACGAGTATTTTCAAAAATTGCATCGCGCGGCAATAGAAATGATCGGCGTTAACGGGCGCTAGATCGATATGCGCAAGGCGGAAATCTACGCCATTATTGCCGCCGTCGTGGTGTTGATTATGCTGTTAATAATAAACTCCGGCAGCGATATCAGCGCTTATCCCTAATGTGAAGCGAAGCACTCCGTTGCCGCAAAGTGCCTCTTTTTTGGCCCGAAGCGCGTTTCTGCCCGGGTTTTATTTTGAACCGGCCGCTTCGTCAATCAATCCCGCCACGTCATCGGCATGGGAAACCAGCGAGGCATGACTGGCCTTCAGCACCATCACTTTCTTAGCCTGCAGCCGCTGCGCCATACGCCGTTGGTTCTCCGGCGCTATCATGCGGTCGTCGCTGGAGAGTTGATACCACGACGGTTTATGTTTCCAGGCGGGCTCACCGAGGGGATTGCCGAAGGTATCGGCCAATGGCGCCTTCTGCGTCGCCGCCATCACCAGAGCCTCGTCGGCGGTAAGATCCTGGCAAAAGCTTTCGTGAAACTTGTCATTCTTAATCCACAGATAACCGTCGCTGTCCGGAATCAGATTCGCGACTGCCGCAGGAGGATGCGCTTGCGTAATGCCACCGGGGCTTTCACCGGCATCCGGCGCAAACGCGGCAATGTAGACCAGGCCGACCACGTTAGGCTGGTTGCCCATTTCCGTGATCACCGCGCCACCGTAAGAGTGCCCCACCAACAATACCGGTCCCGCTTGCTGCGCGACCATCTTGCGCGCCCGTTCCGCATCCTCAGCCAGTGAGGTCAGCGGCATTTCCACCGCGTGAATCGCCGAATAGCCCCTGCGCGACAACTCGATAATCACCTTACTCCAGTGCGCGGCGCCGCCCCAGAATCCGTGCACCAGCACGATGGTTGGTTTTGTGCTCATTGCCGACCTCTTAATCTCATTTGGAGGCGCTGTAGACAGATCAACAGCCGCCCAACAGGGACGCGCCTTGCAGCCGGCGACGTCGCGCGATCTCCATTTATATAGTTAGCACTGCGGCATTCGGCAATAGCTACGACGGGTTAAGGCACTCGATTTACAGGCGTCGTCATGACTTGCCGAGGCGGCGTACGCCGTAGCGGCAGTGCAAAAAACGGGATTAAAACTAGGATTTTTACCTATACCGATCTAAAATCCCACGCAAAAACAAAGACAAGTAAATTTGGTTCACCGGGAAAAGGAATGAAGTTGTGAAGGAAATGATCTCCATCGTATTGATGACATGCCTGCTGGCGCTGCTGTTTTCGTGGCTGTTCGTCTACGGTCTTAACATTCATTAAACCTACAGCAACACCATCCCCCCTTCCTGGCTGACCGGCAGCGCATCCGGACGATGCGCTAAAAACCCCTCTCCCCGCATGTTTCTATCCCATCATTCGCCCGCCGACAGCTAAAAAGAACCCAAAGCTCGCCGTCGCAACGCGATCTCGCCTTCGTCTGCTCGCCCACTAAAACATCAATAAACTTTATGAGTTATAACCTCATCGCGTTTCCGGACGCTTGAATGACTATTTTCCTTCTTCACACCGTTCCCGCCTGAAATCAGGCTGACAATCTTAAAATGTTACCGGTAACTATGTTGTTGATTTCTTTTCGTAATAAACATAAAGCCGTTAATAACCTTACATTCTTTATAGAAATAAATTATGCATTCTTATGGATAAAGGCATGAATTAACGGCCTTCGGTCATTGATTATCGCCCGCCAAGCTCCTAAAATTCGCGCGTAAAAATACAACTGGGATCGAGTTTCATGTCGTCGCTGTGGGTTGCAACGCAATACTGTTATTTTATTGGTCTGTTAGTTTCAATGATTTTCACCTACCTGGTAAGCAGGGACACCGTCAAAATTCGTTGCATCAGCGCGCTGACCATCGGGTTAACCTGGCCGTTGAGTCTGCCGGTCGTCTTGCTGTTTTCGCTGTTCTAACGCCCTAACAGGCTGTGCCGCCACGGATGCTTTTAAACAGCCGTGCTAATGGAATGGGTCAGCCGACGACGCTGCCCCCTCACCGGCGAAACAAGTGACGATACGGCGCATTGTTAAATGAAAGGCCATTTCTCCGCGTAACGTTTTACTTGGGGTGGACTATTCGCCGCGCAGCGATCGCCAACGGCGGTACAGCCGCCCCGCGCCCCATACCATCAGCCACAGTAAAATATTCCCCCCCAACCAAAGCATCAGCAGGTAGAGGAAAGTCTGATAACCGGGTATGCCCCGATCGGCGAAGAACGGATTAAAGTGCAAGAATTTGACGATCGCGAAGGGATTAAGATTGAAACGGGTGAAGACGCAGGCGGTCAGCACAGGCGGCAACAGGATGTAAAACGCCAGGGTGAATATCATCAGCAGCCTGGTGCCATGCGTGTTTTTATAATCTTTCATATCAGCGTATTGCTTGCTTCATCTCAGTGCGAGAATCGCCTGGCGATCGCTCGCCAATCGACCCTGCGGGCCAAAAATAGTTCCGCGCAAACGCGGGAATAAAGCCGGTTCAGCGTTTAATTCTCATTTAGCGCTCGGGTGATATATACCCTGTGGATTATAAATTACGATGCCGACGCACCGCCTTCAACTGCAGCGTTTGCGTGGCGTCATCAGGAGGCACTAATGAAACCGGACGCACTCTCCCAGCCGCCGAGCGCCAAAAAACTCAAAGTGATCTACGGCTGGTATATTTACGTGATCTATATCCTGCTGGTTTTCAACATTTACATGGCGGTCTACAACGTCTGCGTTCGGCATCCGATCGAAGCCCCGCTGCTATCGCTGTTTCACAGCCTGTTTCTCGCGCTGATGTTGCAACAGGTGCTCAAGAAAAACGTCGTTTTCGCCTGGATCTTGTTGGGCTATTTTATTCTGATGCGCCTGTATTACGCCAATGTGCTGCACATTGAGTTCACGCTGGTGAGCCGTGGCCTGGTGCTGCTGATTCTGACGCTGCTGCTGACCGGCACCGTGGCCGTCGGGCAGCTGGCCACGCCGCCACAGCGGCATGACTGGCTGGCTCGCCTAGGCTGGCGGCAATGGACGACGTTCGCGGCGCTGGCGGCGATCCTGACCCCGCTGATCACCACCGATTACCTCGGCTAAACGCGGTGCTATCTGGGGATATGGGGCTCTGAAATGTCTACGATGCGGCATATTTTGGTGTAGTTGCCCGCCTTCTCACAGATCTTGTCCGTGACGAACACGCTAAGGTAGCCCAGCAGCAGCAAGTAGCCAACCATGCACAAAATAAAGATAAGCGTTCTCACCGATAGCGACCAACCTGACAAGAGTATCTCCAGCATCATAACCTGAACGAGGCGCTTTAAAAGGATTTCATGTGCGCACTGGCCGCATCGGCGCACGTTCTGTAGTAACATTAAGCCACCACGCCAACCACCGGAAACGCCGATGCACCATCTGATGTTAGACATTGAAACCCTGGATATAAAACCCAGCGCCGTGATTTTGGTGGTCGCGGCGGTGTTTTTCGATCCCCGCACCGGGGAACTTGGCGCCGAATTCGAGGCCGCCGTCAGCAGCCAGAAAGATCAGCCGGGGCGAACCATAAGCCTGGACACGGTTGCCTGGTGGGCGAAACAATCCGATGAAGCGCGCAAGCTCGCCTTCGGCGGCACAGAGAGCCTCAAGCGCGTGCTGAGCAGTCTCAGCCGTTTTATCCATATGAACAGCACCGATACGGTAAAGGTCTGGGGCAACGGTAAAGAGTTCGACTGCGCGATCCTCGAACACGCCTTCCAGCAGTTGGAGATGCCCTGTCCGTGGAAATTTTGGGATACCCAGGATGTGCGCACGGTGATCACGCTGGCGGAACTGCACGGCTTTAACCCGAAAAAGACCCGTCCGTTCGAAGGCATGCCGCATCGCGCGTTGGATGATGCTCGCCATCAGGCCCGTTATGTGGCCGATACCGTCTCGGCGCTTTATCTCCGCCCGGGAGCGCAGCGCTGACCCGCTTTGCCCCTTTTCATTTGCCGCCAGAATCTCTACTCTAGCCCTCTTTGTCACTCGGACGTGCCTTTCCTGCTATGCAAAAGTTCCTGTTTCTGCTTCTCAGCCTGGTGCTGCTCGGCCCATTGGGCATCGATCTCTATCTGCCCACCATTCCCGCCATCGCCGTCGGCCTGGGCAGCAGTGAAGCGCTGATCCAATCCACCATTTCGCTGTTTATTCTGGTGCTCGGCCTCGGTCAAATCATCGCCGGTCCGTTGGTGGATAACTATGGCCGCAAACCGGTGGCGCTGGCCGGCATTATTCTCTACACGATCGGCGCGGCAATGGCAGCGCTGGCCACCAGCCCGACGGTCTTCATCGCGTCGCGCCTGTTGCAAGGGGTTGCGGTCTGTTGCACCGCCGTCGTCGCCTTCAGCGGCGTGCGCGATCGGCTGAATGGCGACGACGCCGCCCGCGCCTTCGGCTTTCTCAACGGCACGCTGAACATCATCCCGGCATTGGCGCCGCTGCTCGGCGGCCTGCTCGCCGAAGCCTTCGGCTGGCGCGCGCCCTTTTGGTTCCTGGCCAGTTACGCGCTGCTGGTGTTGGTGCTCATCGCGCTGCGTCTGCCGGAAACTCGCCCCGCCGACACCGTGCCAGTCAAAGGGCTGCCGGTGCGCCAATACGCGCGCATCCTCAGCGAACGGCGTTTCCTCGCTTTTGCGGTGGTGAACTCCGGGGCGATGGGCATGGCGCTGACCTACGTTTCTCTGGCGCCTAACGTGCTGATGGGCACCGCGGGCCTGACTCCGCTGCAATTCTCGTTGGTGTTCGGCGCCAACGGCTTCTGGATCATGTTGGTCAGCTTCTTCGCTAACCGCATCATCCACAAGGTCGGCCGCCCGGTTTGTCTGGCGACCGGCGGCATTTTGATGGGGCTGGGTTGCCTGGGCCTGCTGCTGGGCGTCATGTGGCTTCCCGCGGCGGCGCAAGCGCACTGGCTGGCGTATATGCTGCCGGTCGCCAGCGCCTGCGCCGGGTTGGCGTTCGTGATGGGCCCGGCCACCAGCTATGCGCTGGAACCGTACTCCAATGAAGCCGGGGTCGCGTCCGCGCTGGTCGGTTTCGTACAGATGGCCGGCGGCGCCGCGCTGGGACTGCTGGCGATGGCGTTGCCGCTGCAACCGAAGCTGTCGCTGGCCTTGGTCATGCTGGCGGGCTGCCTGCTGGCGCTGCACGCGCGGCGGCTCAGCAAGCAGATTAAAGGACAGATCAGAAAAGTCGCCTGAGCCGCGGCTCAGGCTTCGGTAACGACCGGCACCCGTGCCGCCAATGCCGACAACAGTTCATAGCCTAACGTCCCTGCCGCCGTGGCCACCTCGTCCACCGGCAGGCGTTTTCCCCACAGCTCCACCTCGGCGCCCAGTTCAACGTGCGGACAGGGCGTCAAATCCACCGCCAGCATATCCATCGATACCGTTCCCAGGGTGCGCGTCAACACGCCATCGACCCATACCGGCGTTCCGGTCGGCGCATGACGCGGATAGCCGTCGGCATAACCGCAGGCCACCACGCCGATACGCTGCGCGCCGGCGGCGCTATAACGGCCACCGTAGCCCACGCGATCGCCAGACTTCAGCTGCTGAATGCCGATGATCTCGCTGCTCAGCGTCATCGCCGGCTGCAACCCCGTCGATGCGATATCGTTCCAGCACCCGCTCGGCGAAGCGCCATAGAGAATGATCCCAGGGCGCACCCAGCTGCCGTGGGTCGCAGGATGCCACAGCGTAGCGGCCGAGTTAGCCAGGCAACGCGGCAGCGGTACATCGGCAGCCGCCGCCTCGATGGTGGCCATCTGTTGAGTTACGCCTTCCGGCCCGTCGGCGGTGGCGAAGTGACTCATCAGCGTAAGCTCGGCAATATTGGCGACAGCCTGCGCCCTGCGCCACACCTCATGCAGGCGCTCGGGCGCAAACCCCAGCCGATTCATGCCGCTGTTCACTTTCAGATAGACATCAAGCGGCGCACTCAGCTTCGCGTCGGCGATCGCCGCCAGTTGCCAGTCGCTGTGCACCGCCGTCGTCAGGCGATAACGATCGAGCAAGGCCAGATCCTGCCGCTGGAAAAAGCCTTCCAACAACAGGATCGGCCCCTGCCAACCGGACTCGCGCAGCAACACCGCTTCGGCCAGATCCAGCATGGCGAAGCCGTCGGTTTGCGCCATGCTGCGCCAAACGTGTTTGATGCCGTGGCCATAGGCGTTGGCCTTGACCACCGCCCAGACTTTGGCGCCGGGGGCGAAACGGCGCACCACCTGCAGGTTGTTTTCAATTGCGCCGAGATGCATCGTGGCGGTTATCGGACGGGGCATCGCTTCTCCTTGGGGCAACGTACAGCGGCCACGCGCGCCTGCGCGTGGCCGAAAAAGTCTATGACAGCGTCGACGATTAACGTGCGGGATGCACGTCGTTCAGCGGAACCGCGTGTTGCTGGCGAAATCCGGCGCTGTAACGCGCCACCGCCAGGTCATCGGAAGGGATCGCCGGCGTAATGCCGGACATCAGATCGGACAACAACTGCCCGGAACCGCAGGCCATGGTCCAGCCGAGCGTGCCATGCCCGGTGTTGAGGTACAGGTTTTTCAACGAGGTGCGGCCGACGATCGGCGTGCCGTCCGGCGTCATCGGGCGCAGCCCGGTCCAGAACGTCGCGTCTTCCACTCTGCCGCCGTTCGGGTAGAGATCGCGTACCACCATCTCCAGCGTTTCTCGCCGCTTTTGCTCCAGCTGAGTATTGAAACCGACGATCTCCGCCATGCCGCCGACGCGAATGCGCTGGTCGAAGCGCGTGATGGCGATTTTATACGTCTCATCCAGTACCGTAGAGAATGGCGCCGCCGCCTCATCGACGATAGGGATCGTCAGCGAATAGCCCTTCAGCGGGTAAACCGGAATAGACACCAGGCCGCGCAGCAGCGCCGTGGAGTACGAACCGAACGCCACCACGTAGCTATCGGCCTTGAACACTTCATCGCCGCACTGTACGCCGGCGATCTTGTCCCCCTCCACCAACAGACGGTCGACGCTGCGGTTGAACAGGAAGGTCACGCCCGCCTGCTCAGCCATCTTCGCCAACTGTTGCGTAAACAGTTGGCAATCGCCGGTTTCGTCGTTCGGCAACTGCAGGCCGCCGGTCAGCTTGTGCGCCACCTGCGCCAGCGCCGGCTCAACGCTGCCGAGTTGGCCGGCCTCCAGCAATCGATAAGGCACCCCGGCATCTTCCAATACCGCAATATCTTTCGCAGCGTTTTCGAACTGTTGTTGGGTGCGGAACAGCTGCAGCGTGCCGCCCTGACGGCCTTCGTACTGGATGCCGGTTTCCTGCCGCAGCGCCTTAATGCAGTCGCGGCTGTATTCCGCCAGGCGCACCATGCGGCCTTTGTTGGTCATGTAGTGTTCGGTGTTGCAGTTTTTCAGCATCTGCCACATCCAGTTCAGCTGGAAGCTGCTGCCGTCGAGACGGATCGCCAGCGGCGCATGGCGCTGGAACATCCATTTGATGGCCTTCAGCGGCACGCCCGGCGCCGCCCAGGGAGCGGCATAGCCCGGTGAAATCTGCCCGGCGTTCGCCGCGCTGGTTTCCAGTGCCGGGCCGGGCTGACGATCGATCACCGTCACCTCATGCCCCGCTTTCGCCAAATACCAGGCACTGGCTACGCCCACCACTCCACTACCTAAAATTACCACTCGCATCGCTGACTCCAGCCCAAGGCTTCACAAAGCACAATCTTCTGCTAACAGGAAATTAACTCAGTGAAAAAATCCGTCCAACAACTTCGTCATCAAACGTGACAATATTCACAATTAATTTATCGTCGATGGCCCGCGCATTTGCAATAGCCGCCAGAAAATAGCGATAAGATACGGTTTAAGGGGGTTTATGGTGCGAGGTCACCTCTGATTCGCTAGCATTGCCATCATTGATAGCATGGAAAATTGGCGTGATAAGCAACATAGGTTTAACAGAATATAAAAATATCAGCCAACCCATAAATAGAATAAAAAACCACAAAATCAAAAAATACCAAAACAACTGACAAATAACGGCGCCACCCGCTGCAGCAGAAAAATCGCGTAAATTTTCAGCCCTTAATAGCCTTGTTTTTACTGCTGGAATAAAGCGACGCTCACTGTAGCGCCAGCTTGTTTTCGCTGCAGCACGATATGAACGTTCAAGCCCTCAGCCGCACCCAGAGTTCATACTGTCGCTATTCAGGAGAACCTCGCATGTTCATCGCTCTCTATCAGTTCTCAGTCAAAACCGAACACGAACACGCTTTTCGCCAGGCCTGGCTTGAATTGACACAGGGCATCTATCAGCAACGCGGCAGCCTGGGCTCGCGCCTGCATCGGGAGATGAACGGCAAATATATCGGCTATGCGCAGTGGCCAAGCCGCTCGGCATGGGAAAACGCCGGTGATATTCAGTTGGATGAACGGTACCGAGCGGCTCGGGATCGCATGCGCGCCACTTTATTGGCGGATGAAACGCTATTTGAAATGGACGTCACGGACGATTGCCTGCAAAGCAGTCCGTTCGACTGACCACAAGCCCACGCGTGCGGGCTTGTGGTTGCAGAAGGGAGAAGCATCAATGATGCAGCATCTCGTCCACGACTTCTTTGGTCTGCAGCTGGAACGGGTAGTAGGTCGGCCAGTTATCCATCTCTTTCAGCAACGCCTCCTGCGACGTGTTGCCCATAAAGATATGGAAATGCGCCGATTTGCGCGGCCCGATAATGTGATCGCTGAACTGTACGAATTTCGGCGCCTGGCTGTCGGCATCCTGGCACTCGAACAGATAACGCACGCCTTTCTTACCGGAGACATACGTCAGGATCTTATGCCCGGCGTACTTGTACTGACAGGCGCTGGATTGGTCGCCACGGTGAAATTCCATGACACCGTTCTCAATGCCAATGGTATCCACATCGGTGGCGTAACCTTTGCGGTAATACGCCTTCACCTCTGCGAAGGTTTTGCTCTTATCCTGTGCCGCTTTCTTCTTGAACACCGGGTCAAGATCCCCATTGATCAGATACGGATACACGGATTGCCATACGCCCTCCCAATCAGCCAGGTCGCGATCTTTGACGTCCTTATCGTCGAACACGCCTCCCTCCGCCTTTTTTTCCACTTCCGTCAGCGGCTTGCCATGTGAATGATGCCCGTGAGCCAACGTTTGCCCACTGATGAACAACGCCGCCAGCGCCACTGCCAATTTGCCCAAATGCCTCGTCAAAACGCGCTCCTTGTCCGTTATTGAGAAAAATGAAAAGTTACAATATAACATAACAATTATCAATCCCTGTCGCACAGCAGGCAATGTGTTGCACGCCCCTGCCGCAGGGCTATACTCGGAGAAGATGCGCGGTGTTGCACCGCCTTCTGCCGGGACGGGCGCCGGATCGACCGCCGTTCGCCCCTTTGCGTACCGGCATTTTTATTTCACTGATTTGCAATGGTTAATTATGACTTGAACTATGCTTGTTACAGGGCCTGCCGTTTGAGCAAGGCCCGTGAATAATGAGGGTGCGCTGATGACTACTTCAACACATGACAAGGTTAAGGATGATAAACGTCTGAGCGATGGACCGGACTGGACGTTCGAACTGCTGCAGGTGTATTTGGAGCAGATCGATCGCATCGCCAAGCATTACCGGCTCGACACCTACCCCCATCAGATCGAGGTGATCACCTCAGAACAGATGATGGACGCCTATTCGAGCGTCGGCATGCCAATCAACTATACCCATTGGTCCTTCGGCAAAAAATTCATCGAAACCGAGCAGCGCTACAAACAGGGCCAGCAAGGGCTGGCGTATGAAATCGTCATCAACTCCAATCCCTGCATCGCCTACCTGATGGAGGAGAACACCATCACCATGCAGGCGCTGGTGATGGCGCACGCCTGCTATGGCCACAACTCGTTCTTCAAGAATAACTACCTGTTCCGCAGTTGGACCGACGCCAGCTCCATCGTCGATTACCTGCTGTTTGCTCGCCACTACATCAGCCAGTGCGAAGAACGCTATGGCGTCGAAGAAGTGGAACGGCTACTGGACTCCTGCCATGCACTGATGAACTACGGGGTCGACAGGTACAAACGCCCGCAAAAAATCTCTTTGGTGGAAGAAAAAGCGCGCCAGAAAAGCCGCGAAGAGTATCTGCAAAGCCAGGTGAATACGCTGTGGAAGACCCTGCCACGCGTCGAGCGCGAAGAGTCGCCTGAACAGGCGCGCCGATATCCGAGCGAACCGCAGGAAAATATCCTCTATTTTATCGAGAAGAATGCACCGCTGCTGGAACCGTGGCAGCGCGAGGTGCTGCGCATCGTGCGCAAAATCAGTCAATATTTCTACCCGCAAAAACAGACCCAGGTAATGAACGAGGGGTGGGCGACCTTCTGGCACTACACCATCCTTAACCATCTTTACGACGAAGGCCGGGTGACCGAGCGGTTCATGCTGGAGTTTTTGCACAGCCACACCAACGTGGTTTATCAGCCGCCGTACAACAGCCCGTACTATAACGGCATCAACCCGTACGCGCTGGGCTTCGCCATGTTCCAGGACATCAAGCGCATCTGCCAATCGCCGACCGAGGAAGATCGCTACTGGTTCCCGGACATCGCCGGTAAAGACTGGTTGGACACGTTGCACTTCGCCATGCGCGACTTTAAGGATGAGAGCTTTATCAGCCAGTTCCTGTCGCCCAAAGTGATGCGCGACTTCCGCTTGTTTACCGTGCTGGACGACGATCGCAACAACTACCTGGAAATTGCCGCGATCCATAACGAAGCGGGCTACCGGGCAATCCGCCAGGAGCTGTCGGCTCAATACAATCTGAGCAACCACGAGCCGAACATTCAGATCTGGAACGTAGACCTGCGCGGCGACCGTTCGCTGACGCTGCGCTACATCCCGCAGGAGCGCGCGCCGCTTGATAAGAGCCGCCGCGACGTGTTGAAGCACCTGCATCGCCTATGGGGCTTCGACGTGATCCTCGAGCAGCAAAACGAAGACGGCAGCGTGGAATTGCTCGACCGCTGCCCGCCGCGGCCTACACCGCTGTAACCGCCATAACGACAAAGGGCGCCAACACGGCGCCCTTACTATATCATTCGCACGGCATCAGCGGCGCGCTTCGGTCAGATCGCTCGGCATGGTGCCCTGCATGCTCTGCCAAATCGCCCCGCTCTCTTTACCGTAGTTGCGCACGGTGTCCATCACCTGGTCGTACAGCTTCTCATGGCAAAGCGTAGACAGCTTGCTGTAGAAGGTCAGCGCCAGCTTGCGCGCTTCCGGGTTGGAGAAGTAGTAACGGCCCACGCGGGTGTACAGCCCTTTCAGGCCGTTGAAAATCAGGCCATAGATCGGGTTGCCGGAAGCGAACGCCAGACCACGGAAGATCTCATAGTCCAGGACATTGAAGGCATCCGCCTGATCTTCCACCTCGGCGGCTTTCGCCAGCACTTCCTGCGCCTGATCAGGATGATTGCGCACCGCAGCGCGAATAAAGATCGACGCGATATTGGTACGCACGGACAACAGGTTATCGATCAGCTGCGGGACGCTTTTGTGATCGAGACGAGCCACGGTCTCAAGGATATTGAGGCCGGACGTTTCCCAGAAATTGTTCACTTTGGTCGGTTTACCATGCTGAATGGTCAACCAGCCATCGCGGGCAAGACGTTGCAACACTTCACGTAACGTGGTGCGCGTGACGCCAATCAACTCCGAAAGCTCACGCTCCGCGGGCAAAATAGAGCCAGGGGGGAAGCGATTATTCCAAATACTCTCAATAATGTACTCTTCCGCGAAACCGGCAGGACTCTGCGCCTTTATGACCATGTGTTTGACGTTCCGTTGCGACGATAAAATCAGTAAAAGTAATCAGCTCATCATACCAGATCACACAGACATGACATAGCGTGAGCGAAAAACAATAAACGAAAGTGTGCATAAAGTGGCAAAAAACGCGCAAAAACACCGGCCCTGAGAAATTTGCCGCCGTAAAACAAGCTCCGGTTGCGCCCGCCCCCGCCGCATTGTTAGGGTACGTGCTACGACTGATTTAAGGATGCATAAAGGACAATGGAAACAACCCTGCGCAGCGCCCTGCTCAAAAACTTCCTGGGGCAATCTCCCGACTGGTACAAACTGACCATTCTCATTTTCCTGGCGATCAACCCGCTGGTGTTCTTTTTCGCCAGCCCGTTTCTCGCGGGTTGGCTGTTGGTGATCGAGTTCATCTTTACTTTGGCGATGGCGTTGAAGTGCTACCCGTTGCTGCCGGGCGGCCTGCTGGCGTTGGAGGCCGTGGCCATCGGCATGACCAGCCCGACGCAGGTTTCGCAGGAAATCGAACATAATCTGGAAGTGCTGCTTTTGCTGGTCTTTATGGTGGCCGGCATCTATTTTATGAAGCAACTGCTGCTGTTCGTGTTCACCAAGCTGCTGCTCAATATCCGCTCGAAAACGCTGCTGTCGCTGGCGTTCTGCCTGGCGGCCGCCTTCCTTTCCGCCTTCCTCGATGCGCTGACGGTCGTGGCGGTGGTGATCAGCGTCGCCACGGGGTTCTATTCCATCTATCACAATGTGACGTCGAACCGCTCCGACGGCGACATCGGCGATGACAGCGATTTCACCGGCGAAGAGCGCAAGCAAACGCTGGAGCAATTCCGCGCCTTTCTGCGCAGCCTGCTGATGCACGCCGGCGTCGGTACCGCGCTCGGCGGAGTCATGACCATGGTGGGCGAGCCGCAGAACCTGATCATCGCCAAAAGCGCGGACTGGGGCTTTATCGACTTCTTCCTGCGGATGGCGCCGGTCACTTTGCCGGTGCTGGCATGCGGCCTGCTGGTCTGCTGGCTGGTAGAGCGTTTTCGCTTGTTTGGCTACGGCACGCCACTGCCGGAAGCGGTGCGTGGGGTGCTAAAAGAGTATGATCGCAAGGCCACCGCAGGCCGCAGCAAGCAAGAACGCCTCAAGCTGGTGATGCAGGCGCTGATCGGCGTTTGGCTGGTGCTGGCGCTGGCCTTCCACCTGGCGGAAGTTGGGCTGATCGGCCTGTCGGTCATCATTCTCGCCACATCGCTGTGCGGCGTGAACGACGAACACGCCATCGGCAAAGCGTTCCAGGAGGCGCTGCCGTTCACCGCCCTGCTGACGGTATTTTTCACCGTGGTGGCCGTGATCATCGAACAGCACCTGTTCAGCCCGGTGATCCAGTTTGTACTGCGCGCCGAGCCCGCTTCTCAGCTTTCGCTGTTCTACCTGTTCAACGGTCTGCTGTCGTCGGTTTCCGACAACGTATTCGTCGGCACGGTTTACATCAACGAAGCGCGCACCGCGCTGGAAACCGGCGCCATTGCGCTGAAACAGTTCGAACTGCTGGCGGTCGCCATCAATACCGGCACCAACCTGCCTTCGGTCGCCACCCCTAACGGCCAGGCGGCGTTCCTGTTCCTTTTGACGTCGGCCTTGGCGCCGCTGGTGCGTCTGTCGTATGGCCGCATGGTGTGGATGGCACTGCCTTATACGATCGTCTTGACCGTGGTCGGCCTGCTGTGCGTACAGTTCACGCTGGAACCGGCGACCGAACTGTTGACACAGTGGCACTGGCTGACGCTACCGCCTGTCGACGCCATCGGCCACTGATGCGGCGCCGGCAGGGTAAACCGACTATTTTTACGCTGAAACCGGCCCAGGTGGCTGGCAGCGAGGGGGAATTGGTTTACACTGCCGGTTCAATTGCTTACTGCATGGAAGAATCTAGATATGTTGCAATTCTTTAACCGCTGTTCACAAGGACGCGGCGCCTGGCTGCTGATGGCCCTGACAGCGTTGGTGTTGGAACTGGTCGCGCTCTATTTCCAGCACGTCATGCTGCTGCAGCCCTGCGTCATGTGCATTTACGAGCGTTGCGCGCTGTTCGGCATCCTCGGCGCCTCGCTGGTGGGCGCTATCGCGCCGAAAACCCCGCTGCGCTACGCGGCGATCTTGCTGTGGATCTACAGCGCCTGGGAAGGCGTACAGCTGGCGTGGAAGCACACCATGATCCAACTGCACCCCTCGCCGTTCAATACCTGCGATTTCTTCGTCAGCTTCCCGTCCTGGCTGCCGCTGGATAAATGGCTGCCGGCGGTGTTCCACGCTTCCGGTGACTGTTCCGTGCGTCAATGGCAGTTCCTGACCCTGGAAATGCCACAGTGGCTGGTGGGCATCTTCGGCGCCTATCTGCTGGTGGCGCTGATTGTGCTGATCGCGCAATTTGTTCGCCCACGCCGCCGCGATTTGTTCGGCCGCTGATAGGCCAACAAACAAAAAACGGCGCCTCAGGGCGCCGTTTTTTTAGGGTATTACTGTCAAATTCAGAGATGACCCCATTTCAGGTATGTGTAAGGAAGTAAACGAGCACGATCAGTGCCCCAGCTACGGCAAACAGACGGACCATTTTCATTGTTATGCTCTCGAACTTGCGGGAGAGCGGCCAAATTACCCAACTTATCGTTTAAAAAGAAGCATCCTGGCTCGATTACGCGCGTAATTTACATAACATTAAACTTCTGTGATACCGGCAGGCAAAAACAGGCGATGTCGGCGCAATCCTCTCGGCTTTCGGGCGACAATAAATTACCGTTATTTATGAACGACTGCGCCTTTGTCACATTCAGAGCACAATATTTTGGTGAACTTTGCCCATAAAATCCTTATAGTATCGGCAAAGTGAGTACTACCGATTTCCCTGGTGTTGTTGTGTGTCTTGCCCCTCATCTTTGCAGGGGCTTTTTTCCTTCCCCCCCAACCGTCTGCCCCCGCTGCCTTTAAATAAATCATTCAAATTTAACTCTGCACGGTATCACTCATCGGCCACCGTTCGCGCACTAATGATTAAAATCTTTCGTGATTCTTTCCTTATGCTGAATGCAGTAGGCCAATGACATCAAGGACACGATTTATGCCGGATAGCACCTTTCCCACCACGTCTCAGCGCCCGTTCCTGCGGCGCATGCTGCTCAAAGCAGGGAAAAAATTCCTGCGCTGGAACGGCGAATTTCAGACTCGCCATTCGCTCATCTCCACCACGCCGCGGATCGGTAATCATGAATTTAATTGGGTGACGGCGCTGGAAGCCCGTTGGCCAGCCATTCGCCAGGAGTTGGATCGGTTACTGGAGCACCCGGAGGACATCCCCGCGTTCCACCAAATATCACCGGATCAGAAACGCATCTCCAAAGGGGATAATTGGAAAACCTTCGGACTATTTGTCTACGGGCAGCGCGTTGATGAGAACTGCGCCATTTGCCCGCACACCGCACAGGCGGTCAGCGAGATCCCCGGCATGCGCACCGCCATGTTTTCGATCCTTAAGCCGCACTATCACATCGTCCCCCACAAAGGCCCGACTCGTGCCGTGGTGCGCGCGCATTTGGGATTGATCGTGCCAAAGGATCGGGAAAAGCTCTGGATCCGCGTCGACGATCAGATCCTGCATTGGGATGAAGGCAAGGTCATTTTGTTTGATGACTCTTATGAACACGAGGTGCGCAATGATACCGACGAACTGCGTGCGGTGCTGTTTCTCGATATCGACCGGCCGATGGACAAAGTGGGAACGGCGGTAAATAAACTGCTGTTCAGCCTGATTAAAGCCAGCCCTTACGTGAAGCAGCCGCTGAAAAATCTGGCCAACTGGCGCCGCCGTGACAAAAAAGAGTGAAGTGACGGCTTATGCCATAACCTCACGCCTGTCGGTTAGCGCAATTGCAGAGGACGGCCTGTCCTGACACGCCGCCCTCTTGCATGAAAACGCGTCTTGCTGCGCAAGGGTCCGGCGTTATCTGGCCCAGTCCGGCTTGTTGAGGATATGGTCCTGCCAGTCCACCACTTCGCTCTCGCGCACCGCGATATGCCGCACCGTGATGCGTTCACCGTGCATCGCCGCCTTGGAGCCGCTCAGCAACGGATGCCAAGGGAACAGCGGCTTGCCCTCACCGATCAGACGATAGGCGCAGGTTGGCGGCAACCAATCGAAGGTGGTGAGGTTTTCACGCGTCAATTTGATGCAGTCCTCTTCCAGCTCGAAGCGCCGCTCGTAGTTACGGCATTGGCAGGATTTGATGTTGAGCTGGTTGCAGGCTACGTTGGTAAAATAAATCTCGTCGGTATCTTCGTCGATCAGCTTATTCAAACAGCATTGCCCGCACCCGTCGCACAGCGATTCCCACTCTTGTTCTGACATTTCCGCCAGCGTTTTCTGTTGCCAAAAAGCGAGTTGTGACATGTTAGCGTCCGGTTTCGGTAAATGGATAACTCACCTGCGCACAGGTTCGAGGGGGGACTATATAGACATTTTAGCCGCGAGATGCAAGTTTTGCCGCCGACGATGCCGGCGGCGAACAGCGATCAGATCACCCGGGTGCTGAGCGCTTTACCGTTCAGACTGATTTTCAGCATGTCGCCGGAGGCCATCGGGCCCACGCCCTGCGGCGTGCCGGTCAGGATAATGTCGCCGGCGCGCAGCGTGAAGAAACGGCTCATGTAGCTGATAAGCGGCAGGATCGGCGTGATCATGTCGCGCGTATTGCCCTGCTGGCGCAGCTGGTCGTTAACGGTCAACGACAGCTCGGCGTTTTGCGGATCGCCGAATTCCGCCACCGGGATAAACCCCGACATCGGGCAAGAACCGTCGAAGGCCTTGGCCTTTTCCCACGGCTGACCGGCCTTTTTAAAACCGGCTTGCAGATCGCGCAGCGTCAGATCGAGCGCCACGCCGTAACCGGCGATCGCCCGCGCCACACGGTCTTCGTTGGCCTGTTTCAGCGGCGTGCCGATCAGTACCGCCAGCTCGACCTCATGGTGTACTGAACCAAACTCTTTAGGGATGGCCACCGGCTGGCGGATATCGCACAGCGCCGTTTCCGGTTTGATAAACACCACCGGCTCGACGGACACCGCGCTGCCCATTTCCTTGATGTGATCGGCGTAGTTGCTGCCGACGCAGACCACCTTGTTCACCGGGAAATCGAGCAACGAACCCTGCCAGTCTCTATGTTGATACATACCGCTTCTCCCAAACTGTAGAGGCTTGGCGCGCCAAGCCGATTATTGGTGCCGAATCAATGTCCGATCGCGTCCGCCATCATACCCACGGCGATAGCGAAATAGTAAGAGCGATTCCAGTGCATCAGGGTGCGGAAATTATCATAGACCAGGAACGTCCGCCCCTGCAGATCATCCGGCGCGATGATCCAGCCGCGCTGCACGGCGTGCGGCAACGCGCGGCCATCCGCACGGCGCACGCCGCGTTTCTGCCAGTCGTTGACGCTGCGCGCCTGCACGTCTTTCAGACCCAGTTCGGCCCGATTGAAGCCGGCGGGCAGTTTGACCTCGCGCCCCCAACCGATGCCGGGCTGCCAGCCCTCTTTGGACAGGTAGCTGGCCGTGGACGCGAAAACATCGTCAATGTTATTCCAGATATCGATGCGCCCGTCACCGTCACCATCCGCCGCATAACGCAGGAACGAGCTTGGCATAAACTGACATTGCCCCATTGCGCCGGCCCAGGACCCTTTGAGCGGCGTATCGCCAACGTGCCCCTGTTCGACTATCTGCAACGCCGCCAGCAGCTCCTGACTGAAAAAGGCCTCGCGGCGCCCTTCGAACGCCAGCGTCGCCAGCGCGGACACCACGTCCTCCCGTCCCTGGATCTTGCCATAGGCGCTCTCCATGCCCCACAGCGCGATGATATAGCGCCCCGGCACCCGATAGCGTTCGCTGGCCCGCAGCCATTGCGCATGGCGCAGCCGGTACAGTTCACGCCCCTGCCGCACCTTGGCGGGCGACATCACCCGCCGCAGGTAATCGTCCAGGGTTACCTTCTGCTCCGGCTGATTGCGATCGGCCTTGATCACCCGATCGACGAAGTGGATTTGCGCAAAAGCCCGGTCAAGGGTGGCCTGACTGATGCCCTGTTCCCGCGCCCGGCGCTTCAGTTGCTCGACATACGCCGGGAACTGCGCCGGATCGCGCCCGCTGGTCGCCAGCGTCGTCTCCTGCGCCGCCTGCGGTGCGCCCGGCACCATCGCCCCGCCCAGCGCCAGCCAAACGGCCAACGCGGTACTTCTCGCCGAACGTGTCATCATGCCTCCCCTGACCGTGGCGGCGGTCTCAGGCCTTGTCGCCCGCCAAATGCTGATTGAGCAGGTTTTCCACCGGCGGCGGGAACTGCAGGTAATAACCTTCGTCTTTCAGCGCCTGTTTCACCTTTTCGATATCCGCCGAGGCCAATTTCTTGCGTTCATCGAGTGAAAGCATCATGGCGAATTGCGGCACGCCGAAACTTTTCATCAGTTCTTCCGGCACACGAGAGAAATCGTCTTTTTTTTCGACATAAAGATAAGTTTGATCGCGTTTCGGGCTTCTATAGATCACACAAAGCATTTTTTTAACTCTATTTAATTGAGGGAGCGTCTTGCCTGGATATAACTCTGACTATAACATGCTTATAGTACATCGGAATATCGCACCCCGAGTGGTATTCCGGGGATTTAAAGTTGCTGAGACTGAGTCAGGATAGATGTCACAATCGCCAATTGAGCTAAAAGGCAGCAGTTTTACCCTATCGGTTGTTCATTTGCATAATTCGCAGCCCGAGGTAATACGCCAGGCGTTACAGGAAAAAGTTGAGCAAGCGCCCGCTTTTTTGAAAAACGCCCCTGTTGTTATCAACGTCGCAACGCTGGATGGCGATGCGAACTGGAAAGAACTTCAACAGGCTGTCGCGGCAGCAGGTCTGCGCGTTGTGGGTATCAGCGGTTGCAGAGATGAGCGTCAAAAGCGCGCGATAGCCCGTGCCGGGCTGCCGTTGCTGAGCGAAGGCAGAGGCCAGAAAATGGCGGCGCCGGAGCCTGCACCTGCGCCCGTGGTGGCGGATAACGCCCCCGCCAAAACGCGTATCATCAGCACCCCTGTCCGTTCCGGCCAACAGATTTACGCCCGCAACTGCGATCTTATCGTGACCAGCAGCGTCAGCGCCGGCGCCGAACTGATTGCCGACGGCAACATTCATGTCTACGGCATGATGCGCGGTCGCGCGCTGGCAGGCGCGTCAGGCGACACGCAATGTCAGATTTTTTGCACCCACCTGGCGGCTGAGCTAGTCTCTATCGCAGGGCAGTACTGGTTGAGCGACCAAATCCCGTCCGATTACGTCGGGCAGGCCGTACGACTCAGCCTGTTGGATAACGCTTTAACCATACAACCTTTAAATTAAGCCCTTTTGACAAGGAATCCATTTCATGGCACGCATTATTGTTGTTACATCGGGTAAAGGGGGCGTTGGCAAGACCACTTCGAGCGCGGCCATCGCTACCGGCCTGGCCCAGAAAGGCAAGAAAACCGTCGTGATCGATTTCGATATCGGCCTGCGTAATCTTGACCTGATCATGGGCTGCGAACGTCGGGTAGTTTATGATTTCGTGAACGTGATTCAGGGCGACGCCACGCTGAATCAGGCGTTGATCAAAGACAAACGCACTGAAAACCTCTATATCCTGCCGGCTTCGCAGACACGCGACAAAGACGCGTTAACCCGTGAAGGCGTTGAAAAAGTCCTCAACGATCTCGGCGAGATGGATTTTGACTTCGTGGTGTGCGACTCACCGGCCGGTATCGAAACCGGTGCGCTGATGGCGCTGTATTTCGCCGACGAAGCTATCATCACCACCAACCCGGAAGTCTCTTCGGTACGCGACTCCGACCGTATCCTGGGCATCCTTTCCTCCAAATCGCGCCGCGCCGAGAAAGGCGAATCGCCTATCAAGGAACACCTGCTGCTGACCCGTTACAACCCGGGCCGCGTCAGCCGTGGCGACATGCTGAGCATGGAAGACGTGCTGGAAATCCTGCGCATCCCACTGGTGGGTGTGATCCCGGAAGATCAGTCCGTACTGCGTGCTTCCAACCAGGGTGAGCCTGTCATTCTGGATGCCGAGTCAGACGCCGGTAAGGCGTATGACGATACCGTTTGCCGCTTGTTGGGGGAAGAACGCCCATTCCGCTTCATTGAAGAAGAGAAGAAGGGTTTCCTGAAACGCCTTTTTGGGGGATAAACCATGGCCTTATTAGACTTCTTTCTGTCCCGCAAAAAACAGACAGCCAATATAGCCAAGGAACGGCTGCAGATTATCGTCGCAGAGCGTCGTCGCGGGGACAGTGAGCCCCCGTATCTACCTGATTTGAAACGCGATATTCTGGCGGTTATTTGCAAATACATTCAGATCGATCCTGAAATGCTGCATGTGCAGTTCGAGCAGAAAGGGGACGATATTTCGGTACTTGAACTTAACGTGACATTACCGGAATCGGAAGAAGCAGCTAAATGATTGCGACGCATTAATTACCCCCTGTATATTTTATGCAGGGGGTAACTGTATGTGCATCCAGTTATTAAGCATTATCGGCAGCAAAAAATCGATTTTTCCCTTTGGGACAATTCCCAATTAACTTTGCCGCCACCTCGTTTAAAGTAAATTCTGGCCAGATTTACCTTCAACGCATTATTTCCTGCCTATATTCACCCGAGCAGAGTTTCCCTACCCTGCCCTGGTGATAACCAGCGATTAATAATCTTTCAGGATCTCCTGCAACGGCGCCATTAATAAATCGCCGCGCCAGCCGCTGATTAATTCAGGGCGACTCTCGCCGTCCTTCAGTTTCCAATGCCAGTTCAACAATTGGTTAATTTGGCGACGGGATGCCAGCAGCTCGCTGCTCAACCCGCTTTGCTCGCTGACGGTGGCGATAGCGGCCTTGATGTCCTTAAACACCTTCTTGTAGCCCGGCTGATCGATAAGGTTAGCCAACGGCGCCGGCAACTCGGACTCCTCCAGCGCTTCGGCTTCGGCCACCAGCGCCAACAGCGTTTTGCCGTGATAACGGATCTCCGGCCCGCTCAGGCCCAGCGAATCCAGTTCTCCCAGCGAAGACGGCATAAAGCGCGCCACCTGCCACAGGTTCTCCTCGCGAACCACGAAGTTCACCGCCAGATCGCGCTCGCGCGCCTGGCGCAGCCGCCATTCCGCCAGCTTCTGCAGACACCCCAGCTGGCGCGGTCGCAGCTGCCAGGCATTGCTGATTTCGCGATAGGCCACTTCCGGCGCCAGCGCCTCGCTACGGCGTTGGCACAGCAGCAAGCACTCGTTATTGGCCGCAGCGGTCCAGCCGGCCTCTTCGGTCTCCTGCACCAGCTGTTTGGCCATCGGCAGCAGGTAGAACACGTCGGCGGCCGCATACACGCACTGTCTTTCGGTCAGCGGGCGCGCCAGCCAGTCGGTGCGCGACTCGCTTTTGTCCAGCTCAACCTTCATGTACTCCGCCACCAGCGTCGCAAAGCCGCAGGAGAGCGGCCGGCCGGTAAAGGCCGCCAGGATCTGGGTGTCGATCATCGGCGTCGGCAGCGTTTTAAAGGCGTTGAGAAACACTTCAAGATCTTCGCTGCCGGCATGCAGGAATTTCACCACGGCGGTGTCGGCCAGCAGGTCGACAAACGGCTGCCAGTGCTTGATCGGCAAAGGATCGATAAGGGAGAGTTGTTCACCGTCGTAGAGCTGGATCAGGCCCAGCTGCGGATAGTAGGTGCGCGTTCTGACAAACTCGGTGTCCAGCGCTATCTGGGCATGCTTTCTCGCCTGCTCGCAGACCTGCTGCAATCCGGCATCGGTAGTGATCAACTGATAATTCAAAACATCATTCTCTTGTAGGATTCAAACACAACAACGCCGGCATTCACCGGCGTTGTTGATAGGCTGACGCGAGAGCGAAACCTAAGCGGCATCGGCCGGCTTAGGTGCTTTTTGCTCATCGCGCAATTCTCGCCGCAAAATCTTGCCGACGTTCGACTTCGGCAGTTCATCGCGGAACTCAACAATTTTAGGCACTTTATACCCGGTCAGGTGGCGTCGGCAATGGGTCAACAGCTCTTCCTTGGTCAGCGAGGCGTCTTTCTTCACCACGCAGATCTTCACCGTTTCGCCGGAGGCCTCGCTGGGCACGCCGATTGCCGCACATTCCAGCACTTTCGGGTGCTGGCTGACCACATCTTCAATCTCGTTCGGATACACGTTGAAACCCGAGACCAGGATCATGTCTTTCTTGCGGTCGACGATGCGCACAAATCCCTGATCGTCCACGGTCACCACATCACCGGTCGCCAGCCAGCCGTCTTTCAGCACTTCGTCGGTGGCATCCGGGCGCTGCCAATAGCCTAACATAACTTGCGGCCCTTTGACCCATAGTTCGCCCGGCTCGCCCGGCGGCACGTCATGGCCGTTGTCGTCCACCAACCGAATGTCCGTCGACGGCACCGGCAGACCGATGCTGCCGCTGTAGTGTTTAAGATCGTAAGGGTTGCCGGCCACCAGTGGCGCGCACTCCGTCAGGCCGTAACCTTCCAGCAGGTGTTTGCCGGTGGTTTTCTCCCACTTCTCGGCCACCGATTTTTGCACCGACATGCCGCCGCCGACCGAGAAACGCAGCGTAGAGAAATCGAGCTTGTGGAAGTCTTCGTTGTTCAGCAATGCATTGAACAGCGTATTCACCCCGCTCATGGCGGTGAACGGGTATTTGCCCAATTCTTTCACCAACCCCGGAATGTCACGCGGGTTGGTGATCAGCAAATTGCGCCCGCCCAGATCGATAAACAGCAGGCAGTTCACCGTCAGCGCGAAAATGTGATACAGCGGCAGCGCCGTCACCACCAGCTCCTGCCCTTCACGGAACAGCGGCGAATAGGCGGCCTTGGCCTGCTCAAGGTTGGCCTGCATGTTGCGGTGCGTCAGCATCGCCCCCTTCGCCACCCCGGTGGTGCCGCCGGTGTATTGCAGGAAAGCCAGATCGGCATTAATGATGTCCGGTTTTACATATTGCAAACGGCGGCCGCGCTGCAGCGCGCTGCGGAAGGAAATGGCGTCCGGCAGGTTGTATTTTGGCACCAGACGCTTAACGTATTTGACCACGAAGTTGACCAACGTGCCCTTGGCGGCCGACAGCTGATCGCCCATGCGCGTCAGGATCACGTGTTTGACCTGGGTGTTGAACACCACTTTTTCCAGCGTATGGGCAAAGTTGGAGACGATGACGATGGCACTGGCGCCGCTGTCATTCAACTGGTGCTCCAGCTCGCGCGGGGTATACAGCGGGTTGACGTTGACCACCACCATACCGGCGCGCAGAATGCCGAACAGGGCAATGGGGTATTGCAACAGGTTAGGCATCATCAGCGCGACGCGGTCGCCCTTCTTCAGGCCCAGCTCATTTTGCAGGTAAGCCGCGAAAGCCCGGCTGCGTTCTTCCAGTTTGCGGAAGGTCATCACCTCGCCCATATTGATAAAGGCGGGCTGATCGGCATAGCGCTGCACGGCATGCTCAAACATTTCGATCAACGACGAATAGCGATCGGCATCAATCTCTGCGGGCACATCTGCCGGATACCGTTTTAACCAGACCTTATCCAAGGTATTACTCCTGAAATCATTACTAATTATCATCGCAGCCCTCAAACTCGCAGCCTAACCATAACAATATTTTAACTCAGCAGACCAGTTCGGGTTTTAAACATTACTCAGGTTGCGATGTACGTCACTAATTGTCGGATATTCCTTATCCCAAAAAACAAAAGGGCGGCCTGAGCCGCCCTGTCAAATTTGTTCACATCAAGCGTATGTTACTCGGTTACGATGGTTTGCACCTGTGCCGGGCCGGGGTTGTACCAGCCATAGCCTGCGCCCCAGCCGGGTCCCCACGGGCCACCGCGCCAGCCCCAAGGGCCCATCGGCGCAGGCGGCATCACCACCTGCTGTACCAGATGCCAGCGCTTGAAACCGGTCACGTTCATCGTTACGAAGCGATATGGCGTCATGCCGATCCGCCCCTCTTTCAGGCCGGTGATAGGGCCGACGACGGTCACCAGTTGGCCTTTGAAATCGACCGGTTCGAGGAAGCCATTCACCGTGGCCAGCAAGCGGCCGTTCGACGGTTCACCCAGTATCGGCCGCGCACCGCTGTCGAGCGGCACCGCCGCGATCTCCAGCAGCGTGCGCCCTTGTTCGTTGGCGACGTTCACCACGGTGCCGCCGAAGCGGGCTTCCGCGCCGGTAAACAGGTTCGGTGCATTTTGTACCGAGGAAAGCTGAGTCACCGGCGAAGGGCTGGAGCCTTTGATCGCATCCGGTACGGTGACGCACCCGGTCAGAACCAGCGCGCCGCAGGCGACGGCCAGCAGCGACAGCTTTTTACTTGCAGTGCGGATTAACATGGTCGCAATCTCCTGAAATGCCTGTAACTTTGACCGCGTTTCAGCGTTCAAGTTGCAGGCCTTCATCGCCCGGCATCAACATCAGCACAATAACGCCCGATTACTCGCGGCCCGGCAGTTTTTTCCAGGTCACTTCATTGCGCAGGTAGGTCGGCTCGGCGTTTTCCACCGCCACCGCCAGCCCCTGTTGCCAGGCGTGCAGCGCCAGCGGCAGCATGTCTTCCGCCTGCGGCAACAGCATCTGGCCGTCGCGCACGCTCAGCGTGGAACCGTTGGCCAGATCGGGGTAGGTTTGCCAGCCGGTGCCGACGTGGGCCCACTCGCCCTGCAGGCGCTGTGCGCGCTCGAGCGCCTGCGCCGGCGACAGCACCGCCTCGCCTTCGCTTTCCAACCAACGGCCGTCGGCCTGACGTTCGAACTGCCCCCAGTAGACCTCGCCCATGCGCGCATCGATCGCCGCCAGCACACGCTCCGCGCCGCTGACGCGCCAGGCGCCCTGCGCCATGGTTTGCAGCGTGGAGACGCCAATCATCGGCAGATCGGCGCCCAGCGCCAGGCCCTGAGCGATGCCGATGCCGATGCGCACCCCGGTAAAACTGCCGGGGCCGCGGCCGAAGGCCAGCGCATCGAGCTGGTTGAGCGCCAGGCCAGATTCCGCCAGCACCTGCTGCACCATAGGTAAAATACGTTGCGTATGCTCGCGTGGGCACAGCTCAAACAGGGCGTGGATTTCGCCTTGATTCCAGACGGCGACGGAACAGGCTTCCGTCGCGGTATCGATCGCTAAAATTCGCGTGGACATGCCAACCTCTGGCGGGAATAAAACTGGGTTTTTCATACAGGGCGCGCATTGTAGCACAGCCCCGTAAGCCCTTCATCTTTCACGTGGCCGACGTATCAGCGGCCTGCAGGAAGGCGATCGCCTGCTTCAGATCGCGGGTGCGCGGCGTGGGCGGCAGGCTGTTGAGGAACACCTCGCCATAAGGACGCATCACCAGACGGTTATCGCAGATCACCAGCACGCCGCGATCGTCGGTATCGCGGATCAAACGGCCCACCCCCTGTTTCAGGGTGATGACCGCATCCGGCAACTGCACGTCATTGAACGGATCGCCGCCGCGCAGGCGACAATCTTCAATGCGCGCCTTCAGCAGCGGATCGTCCGGTGAGGTAAACGGCAGCTTATCGATGATCACGCACGACAGCGCATCGCCACGCACGTCCACCCCTTCCCAGAAGCTGCTGGTCGCCACCAACAGCGCGTTACCGGCGGCGACGAACTGCGCCAGCAGTTGCCCTTTGCTGGTTTCCCCTTGCAATAAGACCGGCAGCGTCATCGTGGCGCGGAACTCTTCCGCCAGCTCGCGCATCATCTGGTGCGACGTGCACAAGAAGAAGCAGCGGCCGTTGTTGGCTTCAATTAATGGGCGCAGCATGCGCGCCAGCTGGCGCGCCCCGCCGGGCTGATTCGGCGAAGGCAAAAAGCGCGGCACGCACAGCAACGCCTGTTTGGCATAGTCGAACGGGCTCGGCAACAGCAGCGTTTTGGCCTTGGTCAGCCCCAGCCGTTCTGTGAAGTGACCCAACTGATCGTTGACCGACAGCGTGGCCGAGGTAAAGATCCAACTGCCCGGCTTCTCGTCCAGCATTTCGCGGAAACGGTCGGCCACCGTCAGCGGCGTCAACGCCAACACGAAGTGGCGCGAATTGCACTCATACCAATAGCTGTAGCCCGGTTCCGTCACCGCCTTGAGGCGTTTGAGACGCGCGCGGTACAGCGTGGCGCGCTCAAAGGCGGCATCCAGCAGCGCCGAACGCCCCAGCGACAATTTCATGACGTCATAACACAGCTCCAGCGCGTCATCGAGCAGCAACAAAGCGCGCTGCACGTTCGGTTCGCCGAGCACATCCCGCAGGTTGCCGCGAAAACCCGGCTCCCCCAGATTCAGACGGAAATCTTGCGTGCTCAGGCTGAGACGGTCGGCGCTTTTTTGCAGTTGGGCGGCATCGCGCACCTCGGTGCGGTAGGCGATGGTGATGTCCTTCGCCAGATCCAGCAGTTGGCGGCTGGTGAGCTGCTGGCCGAAATACTGGCTGGCGATGTCGGGAATTTGGTGCGCCTCATCGAAAATCATCACCTCGGCTTCCGGGATCAACTCGGCGAAACCGCCCTCTTTCACCACCATATCCGCCAGGAACAGGTGATGGTTCACCACCACCACATCCGCATCCATCGCGCGGCGGCGCGCTTTGACCACGAAGCAATCCTGATACAGCGGGCAGTCGCTGCCGAGACAGTTATCATTGGTGCTGGTCACCAATGGCCAGACGAAGCTGTCTTCCGCCACTTCGCTGCAGGTGCTGATATCGCCCTCTTTGGTCTGCGACGACCACTTGCGCAGTTGCACCAGATCGATCAACGTCTGCCCCGCCAGCTCCCCGCCGGCCATCGACTGTTGCTCAAGACGCTCCAGACACAGGTAGTTGGAGCGCCCCTTCAGCAGCGCCAGCTTGCCTTTGTACTTTAGCGCCTTGGCGACGGTGGGCAGATCGCGCGCATACAGCTGATCCTGCAGCGCTTTCGAACCGGTGGAGATGATCACTTTGCGATCGGCACGCAGCGCCGGCGCCAGATAAGCGAAGGTTTTGCCGGTGCCGGTGCCGGCTTCCACCACCAGTTCCTGCTTGAAATTGATCGCTTCGGTAACGGCTTGCGCCATCTGCCGCTGCGGCTCACGCGGTTTGAATCCCTTGATAGCCTGCGCCAATGCGCCGTCTGTTGCAAAATCGTCTGTCACGCTGTCTCTCTGCCGGTGTCATTCAGCGGTGATTATGCCAAGCCTGCCGCCCGGCTACCACCCACTTTATCGCCGCGCTTTTTCATCACCGGCTGTGCTACCCTTAGCGGGACTATGATATGGAGATAAGCAAATGAATATCGAAAGAATTGATCCCGATCAGCGCTGGTCCGAAGCCGTGGTGCACAACGAGACCGTTTACTACACCAGCGTGCCGGAAAATCTGGACGATGACGCGACCGCACAGACCGCCAACGCCCTTGCCGCCATCGACGTGCTGCTGGAACGCGTAGGATCGGATAAGAGCCGTATTCTGGATGCCACCATCTTCCTGGCCAATACCGCCGACTTCGCCGCGATGAACGCCGCCTGGGACGCCTGGGTGGTCGCCGGCAGCGCGCCGGTGCGCTGCACCGTGCAGGCTCAGCTGATGAATCCGAAGTACAAGGTGGAAATCAAAATCATCGCCGCGCTGTAAGCCACGCGCAGACGAAAAAAAACCGCAGACGGCAACGCCTGCGGTTTTTTATTGCCCGCTATCAGGACAGTTTGAGGATCACCATCCCCGTCAACAGCAGCGCCAGACCAATCCAGCCTTTGGCGTTCAACCGCTGGCCGAACATGATCCAGCCTGCGGCGATGGTGGCGGCGATACCGAAACCGCCCCATAACGCGTAAGCGATTGACAGATCGATGCCCTTCACCGCTTGCGCCAGGGCGCTGAACGCACCGAGTACCGACAGCAGCGACAGCAATCCCAGCCAAATTTTACGGAAACCGTCCGACATCTTCAGGAAGATGTTGGCGATGATTTCCAGCACGATGGCCAATCCCAGGAACCCAATGTGGTACAACTCAAACTGTTGCATGGTTGTCACCTCGCGGGCTGACCTGTTTTCGCTCTTTGCGGGTACCGGATTTCACCAGCATGATACCGGCGATCAGCGTAGCCAGACCCAGTACCTTCAGCGCGGAAATGGGCTCGTCGAACCACAGCACGCTGAACAGGGTAATGAACAGAATGCCGATACCTTCCCACAGCGCATAGGCCACGCCCAACGCCACGCGTTTTACCGCGACTGACAGCAACACATAAGACGCGGTGATCATCACGTACATCACGATATGCCCAATCATGCCGCCATTGACGCTGGCGTATTTCATCGACAAGGTGCCGATGATTTCGGTCATGATGGCCAAACCTAAAAAGATCCAATAAATCATAATTTTTCTCCCAAACGGCGAATAACGCGCGCCAAGGCATATTTATCCCGATTTATCTCGTCGAACGGCCGCAGCACGGCGCGCAAGACGCAGAGATCCCTGGGGATAAACTGACCCAAACGCAAAAAGAATGTTTGTCCGGCTGAACGGTAGAGCGAAGGCGCAAGCCCGCTACCAGCACCGGTTAAGGGAGAAAGACGCTATAGCTCGCTGCACCAGTGATGCTCACTGGCAAGGATCGCAGACAGGAAGAGTTGGCACGTAGAGGTTCTGAGGGTAGTTCCGTTAATAGTCATCATAATAGTTCTCTATTATCAGCCGCACACCGTGCGATTTGCCCAATATCCTCATAAAAGTAAAATTTTCAACTGAGATATTTTTACCACAGCCAAAATAAGAAAGCAAACTGCCGTTTTCATAAAAAAGCAGAAAAAAACGGGTTAAAAATAAGAAAGTTAATCGCAATAAAAATTAAAAAAGGCCCAACAATGCGTTGAGCCTTGCGATATCCGCGGGTGAGCAAATAAGCGCCAACCCCAGGCTT
Source organism: Serratia sp. X3 (assembly GCF_014982455.1). Classification (NCBI taxonomy): domain Bacteria; kingdom Pseudomonadati; phylum Pseudomonadota; class Gammaproteobacteria; order Enterobacterales; family Yersiniaceae; genus Serratia; species Serratia sp. X3. The sequence goes on along the minus strand of NZ_JADCNB010000001.1, from coordinate 878,677 downwards.
GGCGCGGGTTACAACGCGGCGCCGCTGACGGCGCTGCGCGCCAGTTCAGTGATGCGCGCGTAGTCGCCGCTTTCGAGCGCATCGGCCGGCACCAGCCAGGAGCCGCCGATGCACAGCACGCTTTTTAGCGCCAGATAATCGCGGTAATTGTTCGGCGTAATGCCGCCGGTCGGGCAAAAGCGCACCTGCGGGAACGGGCCGCCGATCGCCTGCAGCGCCTTCACGCCGCCGTTGGCTTCCGCCGGGAAGAATTTAAATTCGCGCAGGCCGTAATCCATGCCCAGCATCAGTTCAGATACGGTGCTGATGCCCGGAATAAGCGGGATTGAGCCCGCCGTCGCCGCCTGCAGCAAAGCGTCGGTCAGCCCCGGGCTGATGGCGAACTGCGCCCCGGCCTCGGTCACCTCCCGCAGCTGCTGTGGATTGATCACCGTACCGGCGCCGATGATCGCCTCCGGCACCTCTTTGGCGATAGCGCGGATAGCCTCCAGCGCACAGGCGGTGCGCAGCGTCACCTCCAGTACCCGCACACCGCCGGCAACCAACGCTTTCGCCAGCGGCACCGCCTGTTCCAGCGTGTTGATCACGATAACAGGCACCACCGGCCCCGCCGTCAGGATCTGTTCAGCGCTGGTTTTCCAGTTTTTCATCATTCTTTCTCCATTACTCGCGGTTAACAATGGCACGCCCCTGCCACAGGGCTCCGCGCAAACGCGCGAACGTCCGGCCGTACCGTAAGTGATGTGGCCCACGCGCAGATCGCAGGCAAAAAAAAGCCGGCAGACGGGCTGCCGGCATTGCGCATTACTCGAACTCGTTCCAGGAACGGCCGTCGCGGGTGATCATCGCCACCGAGGCCACCGGCCCCCAGGTGCCCGCCTGATAAGGCTTAGGCGCTTCGTTGTCGGCTTTCCACGCGTCCATGATGGAGTCGACCCACTTCCAGGCCTCTTCCACTTCGTCACGGCGCACGAACAGCGCCTGAATGCCGCGCATGGTCTCCAGCAACAGGCGCTCATAGGCGTCCGCCACGTGCTCCTGATTGAAGGTTTCCGAGAAGCTCAGATCCAGCTTGGTAGTCTGCAGGCGGTGCTTGTGATCCAGCCCCGGCACCTTGTTCAATACCTGAATTTCGATGCCTTCGTCCGGTTGCAAACGAATGGTCAGCTTGTTTTGCGGCAGCTGCTGATAAGAATCGCTGAACAGGTTAAGCGGCGGATTCTTGAAGTACACCACCACTTCCGAGCATTTGGTCGGCAGACGTTTACCGGTACGCAGATAGAACGGCACCCCGGCCCATTGCCAGTTGTCGATGTCCACGCGGATGGAAACGAAGGTCTCGGTGCTGCTGCTCTTGTTCGCCCCCTCTTCTTCCAGATACCCCGGCACTTTCTTGCCCTGAACGAAACCGGCGGTGTACTGACCGCGCACGGTGGTTTCCCGTACATTGGTCTGATCGATGCGGCGCAGCGAACGCAGCACCTTCACCTTCTCATCGCGGATGCGGTCGGTGGTCAGATCCGCCGGCGGCGACATGGCGATCATGGTCAGGATCTGCAGCAGGTGGTTCTGGATCATGTCGCGCATTTGGCCGGCCTGATCGAAGTAGCCCCAGCGCCCTTCGATGCCCACCTCTTCCGCCACGGTGATCTGCACCGAATCGATGGTGCGGTTGTCCCAGTTGGACGCGAACAGCGAGTTGGCGAAACGAAGCGCCAACAGGTTCAACACCGTCTCTTTGCCGAGGTAGTGGTCGATGCGATAGACCTGGGACTCGTTGAAGAACTCCGCCACCTGATCGTTGATCACGCGGGAAGACGCCAGATCGGTGCCCAACGGTTTCTCCATCACCACGCGCGCCGGCTCATGGTTCAGCTTGGCTTCGCCCAACCCTTTGCAGATGGCGCCGAAGGTGCTTGGCGGCATGGCGAAGTAGTTGATGGTGGTGCGGTGCTTCTGATCCAGCATTTTACCCAGTTTGGTAAAGTTCTTACTGTCGTTGACGTCCAGGTTGCAAAAGTCCAGGCGCGCGCTCAACGTGGCCCAGAGTTCGTCATCCAGTTTTTCCTTCATGAAGGTGCCAAGCGCTTCCTTGACCACTTCGGTATAGGCTTTTTTATCCCACTCCGCGCGGCCGACGCCGATGATCCGCGTATCCGGGTGGATGTGTCCGGCTTTCTCTAACTGGTACAGGGAAGGCAGCAGCTTACGGCGCGCCAAATCACCTTTCGCGCCGAAAATAACCAGGTCACACGCCTGGGCTGTAGAGGTTACCGCCATGTTCATCTCCTCGTTGCAGGATATTTGTAATTTTCTTACATTACTAATGTACTCTGTTTGACTACGGCCAGCAAACCCAGCGCAGAAGCAGAAAAAAGACGTTAAGATCTCAGTGGTAGCGCCACTGCGCGCCGGCGCCCTCACAGGCGGGCAAAACTGTAATTTTTCGTCTTTTTTGACGCTCTGTTACCATTATGAAAGTTAGACACAGGTCATATTCTGGTGAAAAAAGCCTGCATACGCCCTGTCGAGACTGCCAACGGTTACCAGCACGTAGTATATTTTCACTAAACCGGCATTGATTTCTCCTTTGTTTGCAATCGACATACCCTATCGATTTCAGGTTACAGCCGCTCGTTTGGCGTCTGCTTGCACGGCGAACACGGGCGAAATTCGGCGCTGTTGCTTGAAAGCCACAGGGATAAAACCATGAGTGACTCTCGTTATATGAATACGCTGGACAAAATCCAGAGCCATCTGGAGCTCCTGAGCAAATCTGAAAGGAAAGTCGCCGAGGTGATCCTGGCCTCCCCGCAGACCGCCATTCACTCCAGCATCGCCACGCTGGCGCGCATGGCCGACGTCAGCGAACCCACCGTTAACCGTTTTTGCCGTCGCCTTGATACCAAAGGCTTTCCCGACTTCAAACTGCATCTCGCCCAAAGCCTGGCTAACGGCACGCCCTACGTGAACCGCAACGTCGAGGAAGATGACAGCGTCGATTCCTACACCAGCAAGATCTTCGAATCGGTGATGGCCAGCCTGGATACAGTAAAGGCAAATTTGGATATTGCCGCAATCAATCGTGCGGTTGACCTGCTCACCCAGGCAAAAAAGATCTCTTTCTTCGGTCTGGGCGCCTCCGCCGCCGTGGCCCACGACGCGATGAACAAATTTTTCCGCTTCAATATTCCGGTGGTCTACTTCGATGACATCGTCATGCAGCGCATGAGCTGCATGAACTCCGGCGAGGGCGACGTAGTGGTGTTGATCTCTCACACCGGCCGCACCAAGAACCTGGTGGAGATGGCCCACCTGGCGCGAGAAAACGACGCCACGGTACTGGCTGTCACCTCGCGCGATACCCCGCTCGCCCAAGCGGCAAGCCTCGCGTTGCTGCTCGACGTGCCTGAAGACACCGACGTTTACATGCCGATGGTGTCGCGGATCGCGCAATTAACGCTCATTGACGTGCTCGCCACCGGATTTACCTTGCGCAGAGGGGCTAAATTCAGAGATAACTTGAAGCGGGTCAAAGAAGCGCTCAAAGAATCGCGCTTTGATAAAGGCGTAGTCATTCCCAACAGTTTTGACTCGTAACCCGACGAAGAAAAAAGTCGCCGTTCAACAGACATTTGAATGGCGACATCAGAGGCTGTACCCTGTTAATACGCTCATGCGGGTAACCCGGGTGAAATATCAGTGTTGTAAAATTACATTTCACGCCTGGTTTCGTTATCCGACGTTATCGCGACACCAATATTTGCTTCACCAGTCAACGGAGTAATACATGTCCAGACGGCTCAGAAGAACCAAAATCGTTACCACCCTGGGTCCGGCTACAGACCGCGACAATAATCTGGAAAAGATCATTGCCGCCGGCGCCAACGTAGTTCGGCTTAACTTCTCCCACGGCAGCCCGGAAGATCACCAGGCTCGCGCAGACAAAGTTCGCGAAATCGCCGCTAAACTGGGACGTCACGTCGCTATCCTCGGCGATCTGCAAGGGCCGAAAATCCGCGTTTCCACCTTCAAGGAAGGCAAAATCTTCCTCAACGTGGGCGATAAATTCCTGCTGGACGCCAACCTGTCAAAAGGCGAAGGCGATAAAGAAAAAGTCGGTATCGACTATAAAGGCCTGCCTGCCGACGTCGTGCCGGGCGACGTCTTGCTGCTCGACGACGGCCGCGTTCAGCTGAAAGTGCTCGAAGTTCAGGGCATGAAAGTGTTTACCGAAGTCACCGTTGGCGGCCCGTTGTCCAACAACAAGGGCATCAACAAACTCGGCGGCGGCCTGTCGGCCGAAGCGCTGACCGAAAAAGACAAGGCGGACATCGTCACCGCCGCCAAGATCGGCGTCGACTACCTGGCGGTCTCCTTCCCGCGCACCGGTGAAGACCTGAACTATGCTCGCCGCCTGGCACGCGACGCAGGCTGCAACGCCAAGATCGTGTCCAAGGTTGAGCGCGCCGAAGCGGTCTGCAGCGACGAAGCGATGGACGACATCATTCTCGCCTCCGACGTGGTGATGGTCGCCCGTGGCGATCTGGGCGTCGAAATCGGCGATCCGGAGCTGGTCGGGATCCAGAAGAAACTGATCCGCCGCGCCCGTACTCTGAACCGCGCGGTGATCACCGCGACTCAGATGATGGAGTCGATGATCACCAACCCGATGCCGACCCGCGCCGAAGTCATGGACGTGGCCAACGCCGTGCTGGACGGCACCGACGCCGTCATGCTGTCGGCGGAAACCGCTGCCGGCCAATACCCGGCGGAAACCGTGGCGGCGATGGCGCGCGTTTGTCTGGGCGCCGAGAAGATCCCGAGCATCAACGTTTCCAAACACCGTCTGGACGTGCAGTTCGACAATATCGAAGAGGCGATCGCCATGTCTTCGATGTATGCGGCCAACCACCTGAAAGGCGTCACCGCGCTGATCGCCATGACCGAGTCCGGCCGCACCGCGCTGATGATGTCACGCATCAGCTCCGGCCTGCCGATCTTCGCCATGTCGCGGCATGAGCACACGCTTAACCTGACCGCACTGTATCGCGGCGTGACGCCGGTGTATTTCGACAGCCATAAAGATGGCGTGATCGCCGCCAACGAAGCCGTCAATCGCCTGCGCGACAAAGGCTTCCTGGTCTCCGGCGATCTGGTGATCGTCACCCAGGGCGACGTGATGGAAACCGTCGGCACCACCAATACCAGCCGTATCCTGCGCGTCGAGTAATTCACGCCGCAGACGAAATGCCGGCCGGCCCACACAGGCCGGCATTTTTTTTGCTCTGACACTGCCATTACGACGGAGAACGCCATGCTCCACCAGCACAATCCCGCCTCGACCTGCGATGAGCTCGAGCTCGATGGACGCGGCCTGACGCAGCTCGACGAATCGCTGTTTGCCGGCCACGCGCTGCGCAAGGTAAGCCTGTACGACAATCGGCTGACGGTCTTCCCTACTTCCCTATTCCGGCATCGCAACCTGCAGGTGCTGAACATCTCTTGCAATCAGCTCGAGCATCTGCCCCCGGAGATAGGTCAGTTGCAACAGCTCGAGATGTTCGATTTTGGTCACAACCGCGCGAGCGAACTGCCCGAAACGTTGGGGCAACTGCACCGGCTGAAATACCTCTATCTGAGCGATAACGGCTTTAGCGACCTGCCGCGTGCGCTGGCGCAGCTGCAGCAGTTGGTTTACCTCAACGCGACCGATAACCGGCTGACCGCCTTGCCGCAGGCAATACCGAGGCTGGCGGCATTGCAGGAGCTGCGTTTATACAACAATCGCATCCGCAGCCTGCCGGCCGAAATCGGGCAGCTGCGCGCGCTGCGCGAGTTGCATATCATGAAAAATGCCCTGACCACGCTGCCGGCGGAAATGGCTCTGCTCGGCGAGCTTGAGATACTCGATGCGGCCAACAATGCCATCACCGAACTGCCGGCAGCCTTCTGCCGCCTGCCGCGATTGAGCGAGCTGAACCTGCGTTTTAATCAGCTGACGCGCCTGCCGGAAAATATCGGTGAGCTCACGGCGCTGAGAAGTCTGGATCTGCGCGCCAACCGACTGAGCGATCTGCCGGAAAGCCTCGGCGAACTGAGCCGGCTGCGCAAGCTGGATCTGCGCTGGAATGATTTCACCCACACGCCCAACGTCATTGACATCCTGCGGGCGCGCGGCTGTATGGTGCACATCTGAAGTGACGCCGGTCGGGTGAGACCCGGCCGGCGTTAGCGGTAGATAGGATTAGCGATACAGATCGTCGCGCGAGTAGGGTTCAATCTCCCCTTCCTTGCGCGTCTTCAACAGTTTGAGGATCCAGGTGTACTGCTCCGGGTTCGGGCCCACCAGATTCTCCACCTCTTCGTTCATGCGGCGGGCAATGCGCGGATCGTCCGCTTCGGCCAGATCGTCCATCGGCTCGCGAATATAAATATCCAGCATGCTGGTTTTGCCGTCGTACACCGGGAACAACGGCACGATCGCCGCACGACACACTTTCATCAACCGCCCGACCGCCGGCAACGTCGCCTTATAGGTGGCGAAGAAGTCGACAAACTCACTGTGCTCAGCGCCGTGATCCTGGTCGGGCAGATAGTAACCCCAATATCCCTGGCGAACCGAACTGATAAACGGTTTGATGCCATCATTGCGCGCGTGCATGCGACCGCCGAATTTACGACGCACGGCATTCCACAGGTAGTCGATCAGCTGATTGCGCTGATTGTGGAACATCGCCGCCATCGGTTGACCGCGCGCGGCCATCAACATCGCCGGCACATCCACCGCCCAGCCATGTGGCACCAGGAAAATCACGTTGCGCCCTTCCGCGCGGATCTTGTCCAACACCTCTTCACCGTGCCAACGCACGCGCTTGAGCACTTTTTCCGGTTTGGTGCAGGCCAGTTCCGCCATCAGCACCATCGACTGCGGCGCACAGGCGAACATCTGGTCGATAATGTGCTCACGCTCGCTTTCCGGCAGTTCCGGCAAGCAATACAGCAGGTTGATGCGGGCACGACGACGCGCCCCTTTCGCCAGCTTGCCGGCCAGTGTGCCGATCGCTCCCAGCACCGGATCGCGCAGGCGCGCAGGCACCAGCGAAACGCCGGCCATCAGGCCGGTTCCCAGCCACACGCCCCAGTAGCGCGGGTATAAAAAGGCTTTTTGAAACTGCGGGATGAACTCTACGTTCGATTTCTTCTCGTTTTGCATGCACATGCTCTTCGCTTAGCAATTCGGCTAATCATAATTGCCATCACCAATTTTGCAATTAACAACCGCGAACCGCCCAGATAAAACAGCATCGGCCCGCAATCAGGCCGATGAAATTAACGGCGCCGGAGCGCCGGAATAAGGGGGACGTTAATCCAGTTGCAGCTGAGGAACCACTTCCTTCACCTGCGCCAGATAATCGCTGCGGTCTTTGCCGCTCAGGCCTTCGGAACGCGGCAGCTTGGCCGTCAGCGGGTTCACCGCCTGTTGACCGGTCCACAGTTCAAAGTGCAGGTGCGGCCCGGTGGAACGGCCGGTGTTGCCGGAGAGCGCTATGCGATCGCCACGCTTCACCTTCTGGCCCGGTTTCACCAGCAGCTTTTTCAGGTGCATGTAGCGCGTGGTGTATTGGCGACCGTGGCGGATCGCCACATAGTTGCCCGCTGCGCCGCTGCGCTTGGCGATCACCACCTCGCCGTCGCCGACCGCCAGCACCGGCGTGCCGACCGGCATGGCGAAATCGACGCCCTTGTGCGGCGCCACGCGGCCGGTCACCGGGTTAACCCGGCGCGGGTTGAAGTTGGAGGAGATGCGGAACTGTTTCATGGTTGGGAAACGCATGAAGCCGCGCGCCAGGCCAGAGCCCTGGCGATCGTAGAACTTGCCGTCCTCGGCGCGGATCGCATAGTAATCTTTGCCGCCCGTGCGCAGACGCACGCCCAACAGTTGGCTTTGCGATTTCTTGCCGTCGAAATGTTCGCGCGACATCAGCACGGAGAACTGGTCGCCCTTGCGCAGCTTGCGGAAATCGAGCTGCCATTGCAGCGCCTTGATCACCGCATTGATTTCGTTACGGCTCAACCCGGCGTCGCCGGCGCTGCTGACGAAGCTGCCGTTAACGCGGCCGCTGATCACGTTGTTGCGCCATTCGCCCTGCTGCGCCTCTTTCGACTCTTTGAAGCTGTTGCCGACGCGATCGTAGGTGCGGGTTTCGCGACGAGAAACCTCCCAGGTCAACTGCTGCAGATCGCCCGCTTCATTTACGGTCCACGACAGCTGTTGGCCGATCTTCAGGTTGCGCAGATCGCGGTTTTGCGAAGCCAGCAGCGTGACATCCGACATATCGATGCCGTACTGCGTCAGAATGCTGCCGAGGGTATCGCCGGTGGAAACCACATATTCATGCACGCCATCATCGCCGGCATCCTTCTGATCCAGCTCATCCTGCGGGATTTCGTCATCGGGGGTGGGTTGGTCGGCATCTATCGGTTCACTGGCTTCGGGGAGCAATGACCGCATCTGGCTGGATTCTAACTCGACGCTCTTGGCGATGGGATTGTGTTCTGGGTGGTAAACAAAAGGCCGCCAAACAGCGACGGCCAATGTGACGACTGTCAGCGACCCCAGCATGACGCGGTGGGGCCGTGGCAGGTTGTTATACGCCAGAGCGATAGTTCGGACTATCTGCTGCACTCGATATTATCCTCATAAGCTTACTTCAGGCAGCTCACGTACTGGCTTGACAGCTGTGTCAGGAATTTCCCGTAGCTGTCCTTCCCCAGCGCGATGCCGATGCCCAGCGGGTCCAGCGTTCCGGAACGCACAGTGGTACCCTTGGCGACGGCATTGATTACGGCCGGCCTGAATTGTGGCTCAGCAAAAACGCATACCGCTTTCTGCTCAACCAACTGTGTTCGAATTTGGTGTAGGCGCTGTGCTCCAGGCTGAATTTCGGGATTGACGGTGAAATGGCCCAGCGGACTCAAACCGTAGTGTTTCTCAAAGTAGCCGTAAGCATCATGAAAAACAAAATAACCCTTACCTTGCACAGGCGTAAGCATGTTACCAACATTTTTGTCAGTTTGCGTCAGCAGATTCTCGAACTGGCGCAGGTTCGCGTCTAATTTGTCCTTATTTTGCGGCATAAGTTCCAACAATCTGTCGTGAATCGCGATCGCGGTCACTTTTGCCACCTCCGGCGACAGCCAAACGTGCATATTGTACTCGCCGTGATGATGCCCATGATCGTCATCAGCATGGTTATGCGCCTCGCCTGCATGATCATGATCGTCGTCATCTTCGCCTTTCATCAGCAGCGGCTTCACCGCGGGCAGTTCGCTGATGGCGAGTTTGCGGGTTGCCGAGATAGGCACCAGCGCCTTGGTCAGGAACGCTTCCATGTCCGGTCCGACCCACAGCACCAGGTCGGCAGAACGCAAACGCTGAATATCGGAAGGCCGCAGCGCGAAGTCGTGCGGCGAAGCGCCATCCGGCAGCAGCACCTCGGTCGGCGTCACGCCGTCGGCGATAGCCGAAGCGATAAAGCCCAGCGGACGAATCGTCGTCACCACCGCCGCGGAAGCGCTGCTCAGCGGACCGGCCATCAAGAATGCGCTGGCCAGCAGCGTGCGCTGCAGCCATTTATTTTTCTGTGCCATCATCAGTAATCCCATCGTTTTCATCAACAAGGCGTGATATTATAACATTCGCTTCGTTCTGCAACCTGTAATCTCGAGATGTCTACACTGATAACGCTAAAAAATATCTCCGTCGCCTTCGGCAGCCGCAAGGTGCTGTCGAATATTTCCCTCAGCCTGCAGCCCGGCCGTATTCTCACCCTGCTGGGCCCGAACGGCGCGGGTAAATCCACGCTGGTGCGCGTTGTGCTGGGGTTGGTAAAACCGACCGCCGGCACGCTGGAGCGTGAGCCCGATCTGCGCATCGGCTACGTGCCGCAAAAGCTGCACCTCGACGCTACCCTGCCATTGACCGTCAGCCGCTTTATGCGCCTGAAGCCGGGCGTAAAGAAAGCCGATATTCTGCCGGCGCTCAAACGCGTGCACGCCGCCCACCTGCTCGACCAGCCCATGCAAAAACTCTCCGGCGGTGAAAACCAACGCGTGCTGCTGGCGCGAGCGCTGCTGAATAAACCGCAACTGCTGGTGCTGGACGAACCCACGCAAGGGGTGGACGTCAATGGCCAACTGGCGCTGTACGATCTTATCGATCAGCTGCGCAAGGAGCTGGGGTGCGCCGTGCTGATGGTCTCGCACGATCTGCATCTGGTGATGGCGAAAACCGACGAGGTGTTGTGCCTCAATCAGCACATCTGCTGCTCCGGCGCGCCGGAGGTGGTCTCGATGCATCCCGAATTCATCGCCATGTTCGGCAACCGCGGCGCAGAGCAGCTGGCCGTGTATCGCCACCATCACAACCACCGTCACGACCTGCAGGGAAGGATTGTCTTGAAGAAAACCGGGAGCCGCGAAGCATGATTGAACTGTTACTTCCCGGCTGGCTGGCCGGGGTGTTGTTGGCCGGCGCCGCCGGGCCGCTGGGCTCTTTTGTGGTCTGGCGCCGGATGTCCTACTTCGGCGATACCCTGGCGCACGCCTCGCTACTCGGCGTCGCCTTCGGTCTGCTGCTGGACATCAATCCTTTCTATGCGGTGATCGCCATTACGCTGCTGCTGGCCCTGGCCCTGGTGTGGCTGGAGCGCCGCCCGCAGCTCTCGGTGGATACGCTGCTCGGCATTCTGGCCCACAGCGCGCTGTCGCTGGGGCTGGTGGTGGTGGCGCTGATGTCCAACGTGCGGGTCGATCTGATGGCCTACCTGTTCGGCGATCTGCTGTCGGTCACGCTGAGCGACATCGTGATGATCGCCGGCGGCGTCGCCGTGGTGCTGTTGGTGCTGTGGTGGCAGTGGCGCGATCTGCTGTCGATGACCATCAGCCCTGAGCTGGCGCACGTCGACGGCGTCAATCTGGCGCGGGCGCGCACCGTGCTGATGCTGGTCACCGCCTTGACCATCGGTCTGGCGATGAAATTCGTCGGCGCGCTGATCATCACCTCGCTGCTGATCATTCCGGCGGCCACCGCTCGCCGCTTCGCGCGCACGCCGGAGCAGATGGCGGGCATTGCGGTGCTGCTCGGGATGGTGGCGGTTACCGGTGGCCTGACCTTCTCGGCGTTTTACGATACGCCGGCCGGCCCTTCGGTGGTGCTCTGCGCCGCCGTGCTGTTCACGCTGAGCCTGTTTAAAAAACAGCAGGCTTGATTAAAGCCGGGATATGACAAGGGCCGCATCTGCGGCCCTTTCTTATTGGCGGATTAAAAACTTACTCTTCGCGTTCGAGACCAAAGTGCCGGTAGGCGTGCTGCGTCGCCAAACGGCCGCGCGGCGTGCGCTGGATAAAGCCTTGCTGGATCAGGAACGGTTCGATCACGTCTTCGATGGTCTCGCGCTCCTCGCCGATCGCCGCAGCCAGGTTATCCAACCCGACCGGGCCGCCGGTAAACTTGTCGATAATCGCCAACAGCAGTTTGCGATCCATATAGTCGAAGCCTTCGGCATCGACGTTGAGCATATCGAGCGCCTGCGCCGCCACCGCGCCGCTGATCACGCCGTTGGCGCGCACTTCGGCGAAGTCGCGCACACGGCGCAACAGACGGTTGGCGATGCGCGGCGTGCCGCGCGCGCGACGAGCCACCTCATGGGCCCCCTCGTCGGACAGCTCCAGCCCCAGACAGCCGGCGCTGCGCGAGACGATGTGCTGCAGATCGGCCACCTGATAAAACTCCAGCCGCTGGACAATGCCAAAGCGATCGCGCAGCGGTGACGTCAGCGAACCGGCGCGGGTGGTTGCCCCCACCAAGGTAAACGGCGGCAGATCGAGCTTAATCGAACGCGCCGCCGGCCCTTCGCCGATCATGATATCCAGCTGATAGTCTTCCATCGCCGGATACAGCACCTCTTCCACCACCGGTGACAGACGGTGAATCTCATCGATGAACAACACGTCATGCGGTTCAAGGTTGGTCAGCATCGCCGCCAGATCGCCGGCCTTCTCCAGCACCGGGCCGGAGGTGGTACGCAAATTCACGCCCATTTCGTTGGCCACGATGTTGGCCAGGGTGGTTTTCCCCAGCCCCGGCGGACCGAAGATCAGCAGGTGGTCGAGCGCGTCGCCGCGCTGCTTGGCCGCCTGGATGAAAATCTCCATCTGCTCGCGTACGTGCGGCTGGCCCACGTATTCGGTCAACAGCTTGGGACGAATGGCGCGATCGAGGACGTCTTCCTCGTTGAGCGGTTCGGCGGAGATCAGGCGATCGGCTTCAATCATTATCTACCTCTTAGCGGCCTTACAAAGCAGCGCGCAACGCGTCGCGGATCAGGGTCTCGCAGTCGGCACCCGGTTTGGCAATTTTGCTGACCATGCGGCTGGCTTCCTGCGGCTTATAGCCCAGCGCCACCAATGCCGAGACCGCTTCGGCCTCCGCATCCGCCTCAGGCGCTTTCTCAGCGGCGGACGGCAAGCTGATCTCGCTGCTGTTGAACAGATCGCCGTTGAGCCCTTTGAAGCGGTCTTTCATCTCTACCACCAGGCGTTCGGCGGTTTTCTTGCCCACCCCCGGCAGCTTGACCAGCGCGGTGATCTCTTCACGCTCCACCGCGCTGACGAACTGCTGCGCGGACATGCCGGACAGGATGGCGAGCGCCAGTTTCGGCCCGACGCCGTTGACCTTGATCAGCTCGCGGAACAGCGCGCGCTCTTGCTTATCGTTGAAACCGTACAGCAGCTGCGCGTCTTCGCGCACCACGAAGTGGGTAAACACGATGGCCTCTTGCCCCAGTTCCGGCAGCTCGTAAAAGCAGGTCATCGGCATGTGCACTTCATAGCCCACGCCGTTCGCCTCCAATAACACCAGCGGCGGCTGCTTTTCCAGAATATTTCCTCTGAGACGACCTATCATTTACCCTCCTGCAAAATGACCGGGCATGGCGCCCTGCCATGCCGTTGCTGGTAAAGCTTATAACATAAAAAAGGCTGGATGAATATCCAGCCTGAGCAATCATCGCTTCGCGTCAGCGCAAACGCCCGCGCGCCAGGTTAAGCCGCCCTTCGCTCATCCGCAGCACGTTCTGGCTGAGGTGGCAGTGGGTGATGGCGATGGCCAGGGCGTCGGCGGCGTCCGCCTGCGGATTGGCCGAGAGTTTGAGCAGCGAGCGCACCATGTGCTGCACCTGCGCCTTTTCGGCTGCGCCGGTGCCGACCACGGTTTGTTTGACCTGCCGCGCCGCATACTCGAACACTTCCAGATTCTGATTCACCGCCGCGACGATCGCGACACCGCGCGCCTGGCCGAGCTTGAGCGCCGAATCCGGGTTCTTGGCCATAAACACCTGTTCGATGGCGAAGAAGTCGGGCTGAAACTGGGTGATGATCTCGCTGACGCCGGCGTAAATCAGCTTCAGCCGCGTCGGCATGTCGTCCACCACCGTGCGGATGCAGCCGCTGGCGATATAGCTCAACTGGCGCCCCTGCTGGCGGATAAGGCCATAGCCGGTGACGCGTGAGCCGGGATCGATACCGAGTATGATCGCCATATCTACATCCACCTTGCATGCACGGCGCCGCCTGACGGCGGCGCCCGTTTTACCGGATTACAGCGTCGCCGCCACTTCGTCGGAGATCTCACCGTTATGGTAAACTTCCTGCACGTCGTCGCAGTCTTCCAGCATATCGATCAGGCGCAGCAGCTTAGGCGCGGTTTCCGCATCCATGTCGGCCTTGGTCGATGGGATCATCGACACTTCCGCCGCTTCGGCTTCGAAGCCCGCCGCGGTCAGCGCGTCTTTCACCGCGCCCAGACTTTCCCAGGCGGTGAACACGTCGATGGCGCCATCGTCATAGGTCACGATGTCTTCCGCACCGGCTTCCAGCGCCGCTTCCATCACGCTGTCTTCATCCAGGCCCGGTGCGTAAGTGATCACGCCCTTCTTGGTGAACAGGTAAGCCACGGAACCGTCGGTACCCAGATTGCCGCCGCATTTGGTGAAGGCGTGACGCACTTCCGCCACGGTGCGGTTACGGTTGTCGCTCAGGCATTCGATCATGACGGCGGTGCCACCAGGGCCGTAGCCTTCGTAGATGATGGTTTCCATGTTGGTATCATCATCGCCGCCCACGCCGCGCGCGATCGCCCGGTTCATGGTGTCGCGCGTCATGTTGTTCGACAGCGCCTTGTCCATCGCCGCGCGCAGACGCGGGTTGGAATCCGGATCGCCGCCGCCCAGCTTCGCGGCGGTGACCAGCTCACGAATAATCTTGGTGAAAATTTTACCGCGCTTGGCGTCCTGCGCCGCTTTACGGTGCTTTGTGTTGGCCCACTTACTATGACCTGCCATAAAAAATCTCCGAAAAAAACTACTGGACTGAATTGATCACGAACTCTTCAATCGCCTGCTGATTGCTCCACGACTTGGTCAACTTCACGGCCTCGGCCGCCTCAAGCCATTGGTAAGCGTGATGCTCGGTAATCACCGGATCGCGCTCCTCGGGCAACGCCAGACAGAACCAGTGCTCTTTATTGCGCGTGGTTCCCGGCGCATAGCGATGTCGCAAATGGACAAAGAGTTCAAACTCCACGCAGCGTTGGCAATCGAACAACGGCAGGTGCTCTGCTTCGATATCGATGCCGACTTCTTCCATGACCTCACGCCGCGCGGCATGCGGCGGCGACTCATCCTGCTCCAGACTGCCGGTGACCGACTGCCAGAACTCGGTATCGTCGCGCCGCTGTAACATCAGCACCCGACCACTGGATTTCGCGTAAATCACTACCAGGATAGATTCAGGGCGCTTATAACTCATCACTCGCTCTCTTGTTCCGCACCGGCTTTCTTTACCACGCTGATCGCCAGCTCCTGCAGCGACGCCGGGTTGGCGAAGCTCGGGGCGTCGGTCATCAGACAGGCCGCCGCGGTGGTTTTCGGGAAGGCAATCACGTCGCGGATATTGTCGGTGCCGGTCAGCAGCATCACCAGACGGTCCAGGCCGAAGGCCAGGCCGGCGTGCGGCGGCGTGCCGTACTTCAGCGCGTCCAGCAGGAAGCCGAACTTCTCGCGCTGTTCGTGTTCGTCGATGCCCAGAATGCTGAATACCGTCTGCTGCATTTCGCTGCGGTGAATACGCACCGAACCGCCGCCCACTTCGTAACCGTTGATGACCATGTCATAAGCGTTGGCGATAGCGTTGACCGGCGCTGCGGCCAGCTCTTCCGGGCTCATGTCGCGCGGCGAGGTGAACGGGTGGTGCATCGCCGCCAGGCCGCCCTCTTCGTCTTCTTCGAACATCGGGAAGTCGACCACCCACAGCGGCGCCCAGCTGTCGAGTTGGGTCAGCCCCAGATCGCGCCCCAGCTTCAGGCGCAGCGCGCCCATCGCATCGGTGACAATCTTGAAGCTGTCTGCGCCGAAGAACAGGATGTCGCCGGTCTGCGCGTCGGTACGCGCCAGAACAGCTTCCAGCACTTCCGCGCTGAGGAATTTGGCGATCGGGCTCTGCACGCCTTCCATGCCGGCGGCGCGGTCGTTGACCTTCAGCCAGGCCAGGCCTTTCGCGCCGTAGATGTTGACGAAAGCGCCGTACTCATCGATCTGCTTGCGGGTCAGCTGTGCGCCGCCTGGTACGCGGATCGCCGCCACGCGGCCTTTGACGTCGTTGGCCGGGCCGGAGAATACTTTGAACTCGACGTCCTTGACCAGGTCAGCCACGTCCACCAGCTCCAGCGGGTTACGCAGGTCCGGCTTATCGGAACCAAAGCGACGCATCGCTTCGGCGAAGGTCATGACCGGGAAATCGCCCAGATCCACGCCCTTCACGTCCAGCCACAGTTCACGCGCCAGTTTCTCCATCACTTCACGCACCTGGTCGGCGGTCATGAAGGAAGTTTCGACGTCGATCTGGGTAAATTCAGGCTGACGGTCCGCACGCAGGTCTTCGTCACGGAAGCATTTGACGATCTGATAGTAACGATCGAAGCCGGACATCATCAGCAGCTGTTTAAACAGCTGCGGAGACTGCGGCAGCGCGTAGAATTTGCCCTTGTGCACGCGGCTCGGCACCAGGTAATCGCGGGCGCCTTCCGGCGTCGCTTTGGTCAGCATCGGCGTTTCGATGTCGAGGAAGCCGTGGCTGTCCATGAAGCGGCGCACGAAGCTGGTGATTTTGGCGCGGGTCTTCAGACGCTCGGCCATTTCCGGGCGACGCAGATCCAGGTAGCGGTATTTCAGGCGCGCTTCTTCGCTGTTGACCTGATTGGAGTCCAGCGGCAGCGGCTCGGAGCGGTTGATGATCTCGAGCGCGTGGGCAAACACTTCCACTTCGCCGGTGGCCATATCTTTATTGATCTGGCTGTCCGGACGCGCACGCACGGTGCCGACGATCTGGATGCAGAACTCATTGCGCAGGTCGTAGGCCTTGTCGAACGCCACTTTCTCGTCCGGATCGAAGAACACCTGCACGATGCCTTCGCGGTCGCGCATATCAATAAAGATCAGGCCGCCGAGATCGCGACGACGATTGACCCAACCACACAGAGTGACTTCCTGGCCCACGTGGGACAGATTCAACTGCCCGCAATATTCAGTACGCATACGCTATCCTTTTACACAGCCGATGCCGCGCCGGGCTAGTGCGCCCCTGTCGCGCGGCTGTTATCTGATAAATTCTACTTGTTACCCGGTTTAAAATCCGTCGCATACCAGCCGGTGCCCTTAAGCTGGAAACCGGAAGATGAAATCAACTTGGTCAACGCGGGCTGCCCACACGCCGGGCAGTCTGCCAGCGGCGCATCGGAAAATTTTTGCAATTTCTCTAACCGATGGTTGCAAGCACCACATGCATATTCATAAATCGGCATAGGTCGTTGGATTAAAGAGTGTTGAAAAAAGGGAGTCATTATAAAGGAAATTCATCCGCCCGATAAGTGCGAACACAGCATTGTTACTGCACTAAATGGCGCGTTTTTGTTCGAATCAACACATCGGTTAACAAATTTCCCATTAACCTGCGACAGTTTTTTCACGTAGCCTGATTCTCCCCCGGTTTTGCGCCGAACGCAGCTCGCCCGACGCGCCGAACAGTTTTTATCCACTTCGCAACGAGATGAAATCCATGCTGAAACTTGACGCCCAAACCACCGCTCTGGTGCTGATCGATTTGCAAAACGGCATTCTGCCCTACGCCGGCGGCCCGCACGGCGCCGACCAGGTGGTGGCGAACGCCGCCCTGCTGGCCGCGCGTTTTCGCATGCTGAGCGCGCCGGTGCTGTTGGTGCGCGTCGGTTGGTCAGACTCCTTCGCCGAGGCGCTGAAACAACCGGTGGATAAACCGGCTCCCGCGCCCGCCGGCGGTTTGCCGGCCACCTGGTGGGAGTTCCCCGCGCCGCTGGCGGTCTGCGACAGCGATATTCTGATCACCAAGCGCCAATGGGGCGCCTTCTACGGCACCGATCTGGACTTGCAGCTGCGCCGTCGCGGCATCAAATCCGTAGTCTTGGGCGGCATATCCACCAATATCGGCGTGGAATCCACCGCCCGCGCCGCCTGGGAACACGGCTATGAGCTGGTGATCGCCGAAGACGTCTGCAGCGCGCAGAACGCAGAAATGCACCGTTTCGCGTTCGAACACATCTTCCCGCGTTTGGCGCGGGTGCGCGACACCGGCGAAATTCTTGCCGCGCTCGACCGGTAACGTTAAGTTGTAGCCTGATAAGCCAAGCACAAGTAAAGGAAGACGATGCCGTGATCTACATCGGATTGCCACAGTGGCAACATGCAGCCTGGAACCGAATCGGGCTGCGCGACTTGGCGGATTACAGCCGCTATTTCAACTGCGTGGAGGGCAACACCACCTTCTATGCGCTGCCGAAGCTGGAAATCGTGCAGCGCTGGCGCGACATGACCGGCGACGATTTTCGCTTTTGCTTCAAATTCCCGTCGGACATCAGCCACAAAGCCGCCCTGCGCAACTGCGCCGCCGAGCTGCAGGCGTTTTACCACTGCCTGAGCCCGGTGCATCAACGCATCGGGCAATTGTGGCTGCAGTTGCCCGCCGCCTTCGGCCCCGATGAGCTGCCGCGCATGTGGCAGTTCTTCGAAAGCCTGCCGCAGGAGTTCACTTACGGCGTCGAAGTGCGTCATCCGGCATTTTTCGCCAAAGGCGAAGAAGAGCGCGCGTTGAATCAGGGGCTGCATCAGCGCGGCATCAATCGGGTGCTCCTCGACAGTCGCCCGGTGCATCACGCCGCCCCCAATACCGCCGCCGTGCGCGATGCCCAGCAGAAAAAACCGAAGCTGCCGGTGCACGCGCTGATCACCGCCGGCCAACCGCTGGTGCGCTTTATCGGCGGCGACCAATTGGCCGACAACCTGCGGTGGTTCGAAGCCTGGCAGCAAAAACTGCCGCTGTGGCAGCAACAGCATCAACCGTATCTGTTTATTCATACGCCGGACAACGGCGATTCGCCCCAGCAAGCGCAAAAAATTTGGCAGCAGCTGCGCCTGGCGATCCCCGATTTGCCTGCGCCGCCAGACTGGCCGGAACAGGATGCACTGTTTTGACCTATTAATCTGACCAATAACATCAAATATTTCCCCGCGACAGTGAATACAATGACGGCTATGATGCTGGCTGCCAGTTTTGGTTAGGGAACGGAGTGAAAAATGGTAAGCGCGCTTTATGTGGTGCTCGGCGCATTGTTGTTGATCAAACTCTCTTATGACGTAGTCAGATTAAGGATGCAGTACCGCGTAGCCTACGGCGACGGCGGTTTTTACGAATTACAGACCGCCATCCGCGTACATGGCAACGCCGTTGAATACATTCCTATCGCTGCCGTATTGCTGGTGATTATGGAGATGAACGGCGCGGAAATCTGGATGATTCACCTCTGCGGCCTGATGCTGATGGCCGGGCGTCTGGTGCATTACTACGGTTTGCGCAACCGCGAGGTTCGCTGGCGCCGTTCGGGCATGGCCGCGACCTATATCTCTTTGTTGTTGATGGTGCTGGCAAATATCTTCTATCTGCCCTGGGATCTGATTTTCAGCCTGCATTGATCCCGTTTTATCATCAGGCGGCCGCGCCGCCTGCTTCCGCTCCGCTTTTTTGCGCTTTTCTGTTAGACTACGCAGCTTCGAATTCTGAACTGATTTGCCGCTATGCCAAACCGCGATACTCTTTTCTCCGCCCCCATCGCCAAATTGGGCGACTGGACCTTTGACGAACGCGTCGCCGAAGTGTTCCCCGACATGATCCAACGCTCCGTTCCCGGCTATTCCAACATCATCTCGATGATCGGCATGCTGGCCGAACGTTTTGTGCAACCCGACAGCCGGGTGTATGACCTGGGCTGCTCGCTGGGCGCGGCGACGCTGTCGATGCGGCGGAATATCAGAGTGCCCGGCTGCACTATCGTCGCCGTCGACAATTCGCCGGCGATGGTGGAACGCTGCCGCCGCCATATTGACGCCTTCCGCGCCGACACGCCGGTTGACGTCATCGAAGCCGATATTCGCGACATCGATATCGAAAACGCCTCGATGGTGGTGCTGAACTTTACGCTGCAGTTCCTCGAACCGGCCGATCGCCTGCGCCTGTTGGAGAAAATCTATCGCGGCCTGCGCCCGGGCGGTGCGCTGGTGTTGTCGGAAAAATTCAGCTTTGAAGACGCCGAAGTCGGCGAACTGCTGTTCAACATGCACCACGATTTCAAACGCGCCAATGGATACAGCGAGCTGGAGATCAGCCAAAAACGCAGCATGCTGGAAAACGTGATGCTGACCGACTCGGTGGAGGTGCACAAGGCGCGTCTGCAACAGGCTGGGTTCGAGCATGCCGAAGTGTGGTTCCAGTGCTTCAACTTCGGTTCGCTGATCGCCCTGAAAGCGGGGGATGCGCAATGATCGAGTTTGGTGACTTCTATCAGCGCATTGCCAAGAGCCCCCTCAGCCATTGGCTGGATACGCTGCCCGCTCAGCTGAGCGCCTGGCAGCGCGAATCGCTGCACGGCAAATTCAAGCAGTGGTTCAACTCGGTAGAGCATTTGCCGACGCTGACTCCCACCCGTCTCGATCTGCTGCACGGCGTGCGCGCCGAGATGGAGCCGGGGCTGTCGCCGGGCCAGCTTGAAGGCATCGAGAAAATGCTGCGCACCCTGATGCCGTGGCGCAAAGGGCCCTTCTCGCTGTATGGCATCGATATCGATACCGAATGGCATTCTGATTGGAAATGGGATCGCGTACTGCCGCACATTTCTCCGCTGGCCGGCCGCACCATTCTCGACGTCGGCTGCGGCAGCGGCTATCACCTGTGGCGCATGATCGGCGCCGGCGCACACTTCGCCGTAGGCATCGATCCGATGCAGCTGTTCCTGTGCCAGTTTGAAGCGGTGCGCAAACTGTTGGGCGGCGATCAGCGCGCCCATCTGCTGCCGCTCGGTATTGAGCAGTTGCCGGATCTGGCGGCGTTCGACACCGTGTTCTCGATGGGGGTGCTGTATCATCGCCGCTCGCCGCTCGATCACCTGTACCAACTGAAAAATCAGCTGGTGCCTGAAGGTGAGCTGGTGCTGGAAACGCTGGTGGTGGAAGGCGACCGTCACCAGGTGCTGGTGCCGGGCGATCGTTATGCACAGATGCGCAACGTGTATTTCATCCCTTCCGCCGAAGCGCTGAAATGCTGGCTGGAGAAGTGTGGCTTCATCGACGTGAAGATCGCCGATATGTGCGTCACCAGCCTCGAAGAGCAGCGCCGCACCGACTGGATGACCAGCGAGTCGTTGGCCGAATTCCTCGATCCGAACGATCGCAGCAAAACGATCGAAGGCTATCCGGCGCCGCTGCGCGCTGTGCTGACCGCCAAAAAACCCTAGCGCTCGCTAATCGGGCCGGCCTGTGCCGGCCCCAATTTAGCCGTTGCTGACATCGACAATCCGCAGCTCATACACCATCGTCGCGTTCGGTGGGATCTGCGGCGCATACCCTGTTTCACCGTACGCCAACGCCGGCGGCACCACCATCGTCAGCGAACCGTGATTTTTCAGATGCCCGATCGCCTCACGGAACAGCGGCGGATAAGCGGAGAGCGGCTGGGACATCACCTTCCCACTGCGATCCATATCCTGAATCACGCGACCGTCGGTTAAACTTTCTTTCACCACGATATCCACCCGCGCGTTTTCCGTAATGGCTTCATCACCCGCATAATCGATGCGATACCAGAAACCGGAAGGCGACTTCCGCGTGCCCTTCTTCTTTTTAAACTCGGCGACGAACGCCTCACCCTTGCTGGTCTGCGTCTTCGCAGCCTGGCTTCTAGCCTCGTTCACCGCTTTTTCCGACTCCTCCAGTGCGCTGGTCAACTGCGCATCGCTCAACTGGTAATGGCCGTTGAAGGTATCGATCACGCCCGCCAGCAGCACGGTTTTATCAGGTGTGATGCCCCAATTTTTACGCTCCGCCAGCATCGTTTGAATATCGCGCCCCAAAGCGACACCGGCGGCGTAGCTCTGTTGCTCCGGTTTTTTCTTCAGCGCTTGCCTATCCGGCAGCCATTTGGCCCGCGCTCTCAGCCCGTCCAGTTCCTCACGCAAGGCTTGCTGCGCCTGATGCGCGGCCGCCAGCTCCATCGCCGCTTTATCAGCCTGTTGCGACGCGGTATCCCGTTGCTGCACTGCCTGCGCGCTTTCCGCCGTCAGCGCCGCCAGACGCTGTTCCAGCGCCTTAGCCTGCTCGGTTTGCGTTTTGTTTTTTTCCTGCAGCGTTGCCAACTGCCGCTGAAGCTCGCCCGTCGCTTTGGCGGCGTCTATCGCCTGCTTTGCCAACGCCGCCTGCAGGCTTTTCTCTTGTTGTTCGGCCTGTTGGCGTTGGTCATCACGCTCTTTTTGCAGCGCTGCCAGCTGCTGCTGAAGCTCGCCCGTCGCTTTAGCGGCCTCGGTCTTTTGCTGCTCCAGCGCCATCTTCAGGTTTTTCTCTTGCTGCCCGGCCTGTTGGCGTTGGCTTTCACGCTCTTTTTGCAGCGCTGCCAGCTGCTGCTGAAGTTCCCCCGTCGCTTTGGCGGCCGCGGTCTTTTGCTGCTCCAGCGCCATCTTCAGTTTTTTCTCTTGCTGCTCGGCCTGCTGGCGTTGGCTTTCACGCTCTTTTTGCAGCGTTGCCAGCTGCTGCTGAAGTTCCTCTGTCGCTTTGGCGGCCTCGGTCTTTTGCTGCTCCAGCGCCGTCTTCAGGCTTTTCTCCTGTTGCCCACCCTGCTGCCGTTTGCTTTCCTGCTCTTTTTGCAACTGCGCCAGCTGCTGTTGCAGCGCCCCGAGCGCCTTGGCGGCTTCAGCCTTCTGCTGTTCCAGTTCAGCGGCGGCCGCTTTTTTGTCCTGCTCATAACGCTGGCGCGCTTTATCGTTGGCGGCCTGCGCCGCCGCCAGTTTCTCCTGCCAGATCTGTTGCCGCGCGTTATCGCCCTGTTTTGGCAATGCCGCCAGCCGTTGCTCCAGCAAGGCGATGCGCCGATCTCGCTCCTCGGTTTGCTGTTTTTGCCGCGCTAACGCCGCTTGCGCCTCGGCGATTTGTGCCTGAACCTTACGCTCTTGCGGCGTCAGGTTGAGCGCCTGCCGCACGCCGCTGGCAAAGTCGCTCAACGCGCTCAGATCGGGCGCCGGCACCGGTTTATCGGCAGCCGCCAGGGAGGACGCAACGCGCAACGCGGTCAGTTCCCGCTGCAGTGATTGAATGGAAGCCTGCTGTTGCTCCAGTCGGGCATCTTTCTCGCGCAGCGCCTTTTGCCACTGCGCCAGCTGCTTCTTCTGCGCCGTCGCCTCACGCGTTTGAACCGGCCGGGATGCCGACTTCTGGGGAGCCTGGGGTTGCGTGACGGCGGCATCAGCCTCCGCTGCCGGTGCATCCTGCCGCTGGTAGCGCTCGGCAAACTGCAATAACGCCGGCACATCGTCATCCGCAGCGGCCACCGCCGGCGCAAACGCCAACGGTATCATCAGGCTCAGTAACGCCTTTCTCGCACGCGGGGTCATTGGGTGCGCTCTCCACGCTCAGCCAGACCGGTCATCATGGCAGAACTGATGTCTGCGCACAGACGGCTGGTGCGATAACGATACAGGGCGTCAACGGTTTCCTGCGTTCCCGTGTTGACCCGTTGGCGTACCCCGGCATATTGCGCGGCGCCGCCCATCAAGGTATCGAATTCGCGTTTGAATTTTTGGTATTTTTCGTTATCCATGCCGCGCATGGCATCCAGCTCGCGCTGGCACTGCTGCATGCGTTCGGCCTCACGTTGCCGTTTGTCTTGCTCCGCAATTTCTTCTGCGCTGGGGGGCTTACTTAAGGTAGAAACAGGCCGCTTGGTGGTCTGGCAGCCGGTCAGGGCCAAGGTCAGCAAAAGCGCAGCGGTCAAACAGTGTGCCGTTCGGGTCATTATCGTTATCTCCTTGTAAAGTCCGCCGTCGACGTGCTCTGTGGCTGCGCCGACGGCTCTCCTCATTGGTGCTGTGATGTTCCGGCCATCAGCCAGGCTGTGTTCGGACATGAAAACGCAGACGCAGCGTTGAGAGGCATGACGCCAATAATTCACCGCATCAATACATACAAAAAAAATCATTTAATATTATGATATTTAAAGGATTTTAACTCACAAACTTATCAGCAGGGCATGACGAGCGCAAGAAGAGATGGGGCCTGTTCGGCTGCAAAACGTCGTTGAAACCGGCAGGGGGTCTTTGCAAGACACAAAAAAACTTCCGCTCTTAAGATATGCTCAAGGTTGCGAACACGCTTGCATCGCCGGGCACCTGCGTTATCGGTTGCACTGAACGGTCATGAGACGCGGTAACGCATATCAGGACGCCGACACGCCATCTTCGATGTACTTTTAAGAGCGCAGAATCCACACAACAGTGCTATTGCAATTACTTTCACTGGAATCTCACGGTCATAAACCCAAAGCGCAACCACGTCACACCGCCGAGATTCACAACCAGACAAGGGCTACAGTCTCGAATGGAAGCCTGGCTGCTTCTGCTTCCTCCGAGTGACGACTTTCGCGTCTCGTACCCGCTTAGATCAGAGGCAACTACTTCAAAGGAAGCATTTCACTCTTTGCCAACCTTTGGGCGAGTGGAGTCTCTGCCGTGCAAAAATGCCAAAGAGGCACCGTTGGCAGGTTCGGGCTGAGGTTGGCAGCCATTCTTTGGCAGATTTCCTGTCGGCGACCACCACGCATCAGCAGGCGATCCAACACATACCGCCACCCCCGGACTCCGGTCACCACGACGAGTACATACCGGCTGAATCCACCGTCGATACGCGACTGCTTTTTGACCAGCCATTTCTGCTCGGCGTAGTGGGAAATGGCTCTCAGATCCCGTTCTACCTGACGAATGCGGTACAAGGGCAGCCCATGGTGCGCGAGATCATCGCCTTCATAAACCGTGCCAAACTCCGTGTCGATGTCCTTCTGGAGCCTGGCGGCGGCATCGGCGCGCAGGCGATGCCGTGCTGCGGTCAGCATGTCGCCACGCGCCAGGCTCAGGCGCGTCAACGCGCGCGAGCAGCGCAGCGTTTCCATCGGATCCTGCTCAATCGCCTGCTGCAGATATTCAGCGGCCACCTCAAGCCGGCCCTGTTCCTGACGCGCCAGGCCGATAGCATAGAGCACATCGGGATTGTCGGGCGCCAGCGCATGCGCCTGTTGCAACTCTTCCACCCAAGAGTGAGCACCCAACCGTCTGCTCTTGTCCGACATGGCCAGCCAGTCCCTGGCCGACAAGCGCTGGGTTGTGGCCCGTAAGCGCAGGGATTCATACGCAGCAACAGTTTCTTTCCAGTCTTGGTGGTGGTGTGCCCAGTCCGGCTCCGCATTCTTCAACCATTGCGCATCCATCTTCGCCGCCGCATCCTGTAGGAATGGCTCGGAAAACAACTGATGAGGAACGCCACCAATAAGAGAGCAGCCTCTCAAGGTTCTAGTATTTGCGCCCAGTCGGGACACTCGATCGTGCAACGACGGATGCGTATCTTCCTCGCCGGTGGGCGCACGCAAGGCGTGATAAATCCATTCCGTGGCCTGTTCCGGCCCCAAGTCGCCGATGCCTTTCCCCGAGGTGAGTTGAGAAAAAGGGGCTCCGCATGGCATGGACGAGTATCTGGCTTCGGCCCATAGAAGAGGCCAAAATTCCTGGTGCAGATAGCATCCGGCTAACTCCAGCGAATATAGCGCCTGAATGATGGTCCGCCCGCCACGCCAACGGGTAGCCACCTGATCGGCCACATACTCGCCTGCCCGCTGGACGGCGAATGACCTGGCGTCGAGGCGAGGAACATACCAACGCAGAAATAGATGCAGGCAAGAACAGGAAACTCGATGAAACCAACGCCAATAGAGCGATGAAGACTCGCCGAACTCAGCAAGATTTTCCTCAAGTCGGATCAGTAGCTGACGCAAGTCTTGAATGCGCTTATTGAGCAATCCATGTTTTCCCATCAGATGGCCGAACTCATGAGCGATGATCGCGCCGACCTGCCCGACAGGCAGCAGACACAACAGAGGCAGCCCGATTTCCATCGTCTGCTGAGTCTTACCTAACCAAGGAAAAGACGCGCGCTGCGAGATACTCGCGTTCAATCGTTTGGACAGGATTACCCTGCTCAGCTTCGGGCCGCCAATACAATCGCGAACCGAATCTATCAGGGCATACAACCCAGGAGCATCCTGTTTTCGCAGCGCCAGCGCTTCTTCTAAGCCATATTCAGCGGGCCGCTGCAGCGCCCGAAAGAACGCGATGCCATAGAAAATGACCACCAAGATCAATAGCGCCATTGCAGCCCCTTGCAACCATGGGAACACGTACAGGGCCAATCCCAGCAAAGCCAGGATGGGAAGCAGCGCCAGTCCAGCAATGGCTACATATCCGATGGCCAACCAACACCAAACGCGCAAGCGCTCTCGCCAATGTGTCAATTCAAGCGATTTGGTAAGCGACGGCGAGCTATCTGCGCCATTCCCCAGGGACTTATCAGGCAAAATCAAGCTCTCCTCTGCCGAAGGTCAAATGACGTACACGGTCATCGATGCGCCCACGATCCCTGCGAAAATCGAGTGCAGCCCGCCAGGCGCCGAGGAAAGTGCCGCGCCGATAGATATTGTCCGCCAGGCTGAGATAGCGCTCATCATCGGGAGAAATCGCCAAGGCGCGATCAATCCAGATTTTCGCCAGGTATCGATTCGGTGCACAGCCCCTGCCCTCCAAAAAAGCAATTGCATAGCTGTGCGCAGCTACACGCTGGTCGTGCTCATCGTCTTCAGCCCACATCCAGGCAAGGACCTTATCCAGACTAGCACGGCGATCCTCTTCGATATCGCCATACATCATCAACCTGGCAAGGTTCACCGCCGCCGCAGATTCAAGCCGGGAGCCCCGCGCAGAGTTCTCCCAGACATCTTCAATCCATTCTTTGCACTGCGCATACTGCGCAGCGTTCAATGGTTGGTCATCGGCGGTAAGCTTATACACCAGATTGCAGCGGGCGATGTGATGCCCCGCCTCGGCGGCCTGACGCAACCACTGGAATGAGAGTGCTTCGTCGATGGGAGTGAATGCAGGGTCTATCTTGCCGGCATACAGCTCGCTCATGCCCATGTAACCATCGCCATTACCACGCGCGATACACTCCTGCCACAGGAACATCACGGCTTCTTGAGGAACATAATCCCAAAGATTAGAGCCGAGTTGGGTGATGTTGATCATCGACTCTGTTGACGCCAACGCCCGATCGATAAGCTCGGTATGGTCATAAGCACCCGGCTCGATACCGAAAAGCCCGAACCGACTGCCGATGGCGGCGAGCAGTTGGGCCTCGCAGTCGTTGCCCCAGCGAACGGCACGATCCAGGACTTGCCTCAAAAGGTCCTGAGTATCGGGCATGCGGTTGAACCATAGGCAGGCCTGCAGGATATACAGCGTGTTCGGGTAGGCCGCCTCGGTGAGGTCAACTGCGGCGGGAACGGATGCCATGGCCTCGGTGAGCAGGTCGTAGGCACGTTGCAGCCGGGCTCGATCCCAAGACACCTCACCGCCATCTTCGCTGCGAGCCAGCGAGCAATGAAAATCAGCATACTTACACAGCGCTCGCCCCCGGCTCAACGGCGAAAGATCAAGTTGTATGCAGCGCTCGAACTCCTCGGCGAATGCGTTGAGACGCTCGGTGTCGTCTGTATCCGGGTACGCCCGGGAGCCGAGATAGTCTAACGCCTGGTCGAAACGCAACTCGTCGCGCTCCCGCTCGCTCAAACTGGCGCAGACAGGACCTTCGATAAAGGCGTCCATTTCGGCATGGCTTCCCCCCCAACGCGGGTAGAGAAAGTACAGATAATCTCCCAACACATCGCTGTCGCCGGGGCGAGCCGCCAGCGCAAGGCGAAGCCAGTAAGTCTTGCCGTCCTCCAGTTCCCCCGGCGCACGCGGCGGCAAGCCTGGCGGAAGCGCTTCTGGAATGTCCGCCAGGCCGTCACCATACTCTCTGAACAGTGCCAGGCCATCTTCCCAGGTTTTTGGATGCCATTGCGCCTGAAACGCGGCATGGCCAATCGGAACCAAGCCTTGCGCGAGGTCGAGAAGCCATCTCGGCTCTCCCAGATAGGCGCACAAACGCATCATGCGATGCAGTGCCATGGCCGGTCTTGGATGCAGGGCGATGGCCCGTAGGTAGGCCGCCAGCCCGTGGTCGCGCGCCATCTGCGCGCCAGCCCATTGGGCCTGCTCCACATAGTCTGCACAATATGTCGTACGTATCTTTTCGGCCGCACACTCCCAGGCTTGGCCGTAGAGCAGGTGCGCATGATATGACGCCGGCGAACTCTCGCACCATGCCTGCAACTGAGCCAGCATATCCGGCAACGGCAACGGCAACGACAACGGCCCCTCGATAAAGCGCGTCATATACCAGCCGTAACCATAGGCGCGACGCGGGGTATCCAGCCACTCAGCAGCGGCATCGTCGAAAAATGCCTCCAGCGGGCTAAATTGTCCTGTCGCCAGCTGCTGGCGCAGGGTTTTAAACTGCATATGCAGTGATTCGATAGAAAGAGAGTTGGAAAGCATGTTTAGATATCCATATTTGCACAAATTTACCAGATTCAGAAACCCAACTTATCGCAGAAAGCAATGTATCGCCTTCCCGTCCCGGGAGGCGTTCATCTTGTCGCCGGTTTTATATGGAGCTACAAAGATTTCAGAAATACTATTTTTGACTTACCCAATACTGAGTGAGGAAGCACTTATTAATTTTAATGCCTCGAACGCCCGGCGCGTTTATTCAAAATCTAATTACCCCAATGAAAAAACACAAGCGCAAACGATGGTTTTTAGCAATTATTTTGCACGCAATCAAAATTATGTAAAACGCCAAACCCACATAAACCTGCAACATGAAGTTTTCATTCGGCTATAGGTGTGCCTATGGAATCTATCAGATGTTTTTTCTAAAAATAGCAAGCTCATTGGGTTTATTGACTAATTTATTGGATTGAATTCACAGATAAACAGATTCTAATGCTGATATACGCTTCTATATACTTTATACAGGAAAATTAATGTTTACTTAATATTATGGGCTTTTCATACTCCGAACGCACCTGACAGAACACTTCATCGATGGTTGTGGTGATGAGTACGTTTATCTGGGGGAAAAAGCCCGTGAAATATCTATACCCTTACGAATCAGCCCTGGTTCAGTCTGAGACGAACATCTCTTCATCGCCCATAAAACCATTTAGCTGACACCGCAATTAATATTAACAATTGATTTTACGAATGAACCAATGCCGTCTTGAATACAGATAATCTTGAGTATTTCGATGAGTTCCTGGCCCGTATTCGAAAACATCACCCTTCCACCGACACCGCAGGCGAATTCAAGTTTCACGAGACCAAAGCAGCGCGGATTATCATCACGGCGCAAATATTTCCCTTACAATGCGTTTTCCGAACGCCGTATGAGAACATACACGAAATGAAGCAGAGTCATATTTCGTAATGCACGGTACATGATGAATTAACCTAATCAATTCATAAACAAATCGTATAGACTCTTTACGTAATGCGCGAACTACCGTCTGGCATCAGTGTGAAATAAAAAAAGCCCCGGCAAAACGCCGGGGCCTGGTACTTGCGTGATCGCCGAAGGCTCAGCGACACGCAAAGGGGTCTTACGGCCCGGAAACCGGTTATCAAACGCGGTTAGCTGCGTGTTTATGCGCTTTGCGCCAAGGGGTCAACCAAGGCCAGCGCGTTTTTCATCGCCTCCACCATTTCGCCATCCACGCAATAATGGCTAAATTCATCAAACTCATTATCGGAACACATGGTGACCCCCGCCTTGCGGTAACGCATGGTCGATGGCACCAGATGGCCGGAAGAGCTGTGCAATTCATCCAGGCCGATATCGACAAACTTGTGCAAATTGCTCAGACGCACGCCAGCGCCCGCCATGATCACCGGGCCCTGGCTGGCCTGACGCAAATCACGCAGCAGCGGCAGGCCCAGTTCCGCGCTCTGCTGTTGACCGGAAGTCAGAATGCGCGCCACGCCCAGGTCGGTCAGTTGCTCCAGCGCCACCATCGGGTTTTGGCACATGTCGAATGCGCGATGGAAAGTGACGGCCATCCCCTCGCACAACGTCATTACCTCGCGCATGCGCGGCAGATCGATATGCCCTTCTTCGTCCAGCATGCCGACGACCACGCCGGGGAATCCCAACTCGCGGATCTGGCGGATATCCTGCTTGATCACTTCGAAATCCACCGCGCCATAACAGAAATCACCACCGCGAGGGCGTACGATCGGATGAACCGGAATCGAAACCCGTTCCCGCGCCAAACGCAGCGTGCCATAACTCGGCGTCAATCCGCCCTCGCTCTGGCTGGCGCATAACTCGATACGATCGGCGCCCGCCCGTTCGGCCGTTAGCGCGCAGTCGACGCTAAAGCAACAAACTTCCAGTTTTATCATTGTCACCCCCAGATAACGGCCAACATACGGCGGCAATTGTTCATTTCTTCATTTCTCACGTAGGCTCATGCTTAGGCATAAACCGGCTCAGGGTTGTAACTATGGCATTCAATTTTGATCAATGGGTAGACCGCAGTCACAGTGACAGCGTTAAGTGGGATAAATATCGCGACCGCGACATCATTCCGCTGTGGGTCGCCGACAGCGACTTCGCCTCCCCGCCGGCGGTCATCGAAGCCTTGCAGCGGCGCGTGGCGCACGGCGTGTTCGGCTACACGCACCCATCCCCCGATCTTCTTGAGGTTTTTACCCGCCGCATGGTAGAGCGCTACCGCTGGCACATCAAGCCTGAATGGATCCTTTTCCTGCCCGGCCTGGTGTGCGGCTTGAACCTGTGCGTACGCGCCTTCACCGAACAACATCAGAGCACGCTCGCGCCCAGCCCCATTTATCCGCCATTTCGCAAAGCGGCCAAATTCGCCGGGCGCAAGCACCTCTCGGTACCGCTGGCGGCAACAGGCCAACGTTGGGTGCTGGATTTTTCCGCGCTGCATGGGCAGCTCAGCGGCAATGAGAAGCTCCTGCTGCTGTGCAACCCGCAAAATCCCGGTGGCACCGTTTATCGTCGAGAAGAGCTGTCGCAGCACCATCAGTTCGCCCGCGAGCACGATTTAATCGTCTGTTCGGATGAAGTCCACTGCGAATTGCTGCTTGAACCCGGCGCACGGCATATTCCTTTCGCCACTCTGAACGAAGACGCGGCCCAGCGCAGCGTGACGCTGATGTCGCCGTCAAAGGCGTTTAATCTCGCCGGGCTGGGCGCCTCGATGGCGATCGTCCCTAATGAGGCGCTGCGACAAAAGCTGAAACGCGCGCGCAGCGGCATCGTG
Organism: Serratia sp. X3; assembly: GCF_014982455.1. Classification (NCBI taxonomy): domain Bacteria; kingdom Pseudomonadati; phylum Pseudomonadota; class Gammaproteobacteria; order Enterobacterales; family Yersiniaceae; genus Serratia; species Serratia sp. X3. The sequence continues at coordinate 847,717 of NZ_JADCNB010000001.1, read as the reverse complement.
CCGGAGGTCAATCTGCTGGCGCTGGTTGCTGCCCAAGCGGCCTATCAATACGGGCAACCCTGGCTGGACGAGCAGTTGATTTATCTGCGCGCCAATCGCGATCGGGTGACAGAGCGCATCAACGCCATGCCGGGATTGAAGTTGTTGCCGATTGAAGCCACCTATTTGGCCTGGATCGACTGCGGCGCATTGCCGGTAGACAATCCGCATCAGTTCTTCGAACGCGCGGGCGTTGGATTAAGCGCCGGTTTGGATTTCGGCGATCGGCGCTTTGTACGACTGAACTTCGGTTGCCGGCGGGCGCTGCTCGATGAAGCGCTCGATCGCATGGCGCGGGCCTGCGCCACGCTGTTCGACTAGCCTTGCTCGCTGGCGACAATGTCCCGAATGGAGTAAGGATGAAACTTGATCGTGACCGTTCCATCGGTGATGGCCAGCGTCGGGTTCGGCAACCGCTCGCCCTCGCCTTTTGGCGAGCTTTGCTTCAGTTTGATCCCCGGCGCCAGCAACGCTTCATCAGCAAGATGGCTCAACGCGCGGGCGTGCAACGTCTGCGGATCGCCGCTCAGCACTAGCTCGACATGTTCCCACCCTTCATGCGGATACCGTTTCTCCCCGGGATACGGCAGCTCGACGCAATCTATCCGCCACGGCCCCACGGCCAGCGGCTGCTGTAAATCAAACAGGCAGATAGGCCGCCCGTTGATCATCGATTCGGACAATAGTGTCCCGCACTGCATCAATCCCTGGCGCCAGCGTTCGGCGGTAGCGTTCTGGTGACAGCGCAGGGAAATGTGATCGGCGGTAAACGAGGACAGGTCAAGCTGCAGTCTGGCGGCGAATTGTTGCAACGCCTGCTCGAAACGCGGCAGGTCGAGCCTCAGATCGTCAAGCTCGGCAATGGCCTGCAAGGGATTGGTCATAGAAACCTCAAAACAACGAGCGCAAAGTTAAACGCCGTAATTTACACGGTGGCGACGGCGCTCGCCAGAGTGGCGAGCTTTTTCAGCGGCAGTACAGCATAATTTTCGGTTCTGGATGGAGGACGAAAAAACCAGCGCTTATTAAGATGGCAGCTCATTAATTCGGCAACCAAGTAAAAATAGGATTTTTCGCAGACCATCATATCATTTCCTTATGACAGTAAGATTTAAGTTATTTTGCACAAAGCCCTCCTCTACCTGCGGGCTAAGTCGATTGATTTTTTTCGCTTAATCAAACCTCGCCCACTTATATAAATCACACAAAGCCAGAAGCTTAACCAATTGTAAACAAAGAGAATTCCGTACAAAAAACGATGAAAAAGTAAGGATTATCTTAATTTAATGCCGGGCAATTGATTCACCCACTCAACTCGGCTACTTTGGAGGAAATTTAAATTAGAGATGAACATTATGTTATTGCTGACGATATCCTTGGTGTTGATAATTATCGCCGTATACGCCATCTACCGTCATTTTAAATCTCGCAGCACCAATACGCTGGATTCCGGTCGCCGCAATAAAAAACGCTAGCCCCTCATTTTTTCCACCGTATATCTTCTCTCGGCTGTCCATCTTTTACCCCCACGGCAATAACGCGCGCCTCCGCAACTGTTTCATCGCTGCGGTCGCGCCAACTGCTGACGGGCTCCCTCAGATCGGTTACAATTGCAGGCTGTTTTGTGGAGGTCGCCGCCGCCCGCGCGCCGTTGGCCACCACCGTTGAATCCCTCGGGGGCTGGTTTCGGCCCCTCGTTCGTCATTAAGGTAACCCGGTGAATATTCAGGTTCTTCTTTCAGATAAAGTCAGCCAGGCGCTGATCGCCGCTGGCGCGCCAGCCGATTGCGAAGCGCAGGTCCGCCCATCCGCCAAGGCGCAGTTTGGTGATTACCAGGCCAACGGCGTGATGTCAGTCGCCAAAAAGCTGGGCATGCCGCCCCGTCAGCTGGCGGAAAAAGTGGTGCAACTGCTGGATCTCGGCGACGTCGCCAGTAAAGTGGAAATCGCCGGCCCCGGCTTTATCAATATCTTCCTGAACAGCGACTGGGTCGCCCGCCAGGCCGACCAGGTGCTGAACGCACCGAAATTGGGCATTGCGCCGGTTGAACCGCAAACCATCGTTATCGACTATTCCGCGCCGAACGTGGCGAAAGAAATGCACGTCGGCCACCTGCGCTCCACCATCATCGGCGACGCCGCCGCGCGTACTCAGGAGTTTCTGGGCCATAAAGTGATCCGCGCCAACCACGTCGGCGACTGGGGCACCCAGTTCGGCATGCTGATTGCCTACCTGGAAAAAATGCAGAATGAAAACGCCAGCGATATGGGCTTGTCCGATCTCGAGCAGTTCTACCGCGAAGCCAAGAAGCATTACGATGAAAACGCCGAGTTCGCCGAGCGCGCACGCGCTTACGTCGTGAAGCTGCAGGGCGGCGATCAATACTGCCTGAAAATGTGGCGCAAGCTGGTCGACATCACCATGGCGCAAAACCAGCTGACCTATAACCGCCTGAACGTCACGCTGACCGAAGACGACGTGATGGGCGAAAGCCTGTATAACGCGATGCTGCCGGGCATCGTCGCCGATCTGAAAGCCAAAGGGCTGGCGGTGGAAAGCGAAGGCGCCACCGTGGTGTTCCTCGACGAATACCAGAACAAGGACGGCGACCCGATGGGCGTCATCATCCAGAAAAAGGATGGCGGCTACCTCTACACCACCACCGATATCGCCTGCGCCAAGTATCGCTACGAGACCCTGGGTGCCAATCGCGTGCTGTATTACATCGATTCCCGCCAGCATCAGCACCTGATGCAGGCCTGGACCATCGTGCGCAAAGCCGGTTATGTGCCGGAGTCCGTCTCGCTGGAACATCACATGTTCGGCATGATGCTGGGCAAAGACGGCAAGCCGTTCAAAACCCGCTCAGGCGGCACCGTGAAGCTCTCCGATCTGCTGGATGAAGCCATCGAACGCGCCGAACAGCTGATCGCCGGCAAAAATCCGGACATGCCGGAAGACGAAATGAAGGCCATCGCTCGCGTGGTCGGTATCGGCGCGGTGAAATACGCCGATCTGTCGAAAAGCCGCACCACCGACTATGTTTTCGACTGGGATAACATGCTGGCCTTCGAAGGCAATACCGCGCCTTATATGCAATACGCCTATACCCGTGTGGCCTCGGTATTCAAACGCGCCGGAATTGACGAAAGCAGCCTGACGCTGCCGCTGACCCTGACCGAAGAGCGTGAAATTGCGCTGGCCACTCGCCTGCTGCAGTTCGAAGAGGTGCTCACCGCCGTCGCGCGTGAAGGCACGCCGCACGTCATGTGCAGCTACCTGTACGATCTGGCCGGCTTGTTCTCCGGCTTCTACGAGCACTGCCAGATCCTCAACGCCGACAGCGAAGAAGCCCGTCAGAGCCGCCTGAAGCTGGCGCTGCTGACCGCCAAAACGCTGAAAACCGGCCTGGATACGCTGGGCATCGAAACCGTCGAGCGCATGTAAACCGCGCCGCGCGGAAAAGCAAAAAGGTCGCCGTGGCGACCTTTTTTTTACGCTTTCACTCGGCTCAGACGACCCGGCGCGCGAAATCACGCGGGCGGAAACCCAACCCGGCCAGCACGCCGAAGTAGGCTACCACACCGGCCACCACCACCGCCGCCAGGCGCAGCAAACGCTCCAGCATGTTGCCCTGATCCCAGGCCGGCATCAGCCACATCGCGCCAATCAATACCGCCGACATCACCAGCACCGCGATGACCAGCTTGGTGAGGAACAGCGCCCAACCCGGCTGTGGCTGGAAGATTTTCTGCTTGCGCAGCTGCCAATACAGCAGCGCGGCGTTCAGGCAGGCCGCCAAACCGATCGACAGCGCCAGGCCGGCATGCTTCAGCGGACCGATAAACGCCAGGTTCATCACCTGCGTCATGATCAGCGTAATGATGGCGATCTTGACCGGCGTTTTGATGTCCTGGCGCGAATAAAAGCCCGGCGCCAGCACCTTAACCACGATAAGCCCCATCAGCCCCACCGAGTAAGCCACCAGCGCGCGTTGCGTCATCGCCGCGTCAAAGGCGCTGAACTTGCCGTACTGGAACAGCGAGACGGTCAACGGTTTGGCCAAAATACCCAGCGCGATGGCGCTCGGCAGCGCCAGCAGAAAGCACAGGCGCAGCCCCCAATCCATCAGGCGCGAATATTCGTCGTGGTTGCCGCTCGAGAAGCTTTTGGCCAGCGACGGCAGCAGGATGGTGCCCAATGCCACGCCCAGCACGCCGGAAGGAAACTCCATCAGGCGGTCGGCATAGTACATCCAGGACACCGAGCCGGACACCAGGAACGATGCGAAGATCGTGTTGATGATCAGCGAGATTTGGCTGACCGACACCCCAAGGATCGCCGGCCCCATCTGGCGCATCACCCGCCAGACCCCGGCGTCGCCCAATTTGATGCGCGGCAGCACCAGCATGCCGATCTTGCGCAGGTGCGGCAGCTGATAGCCCAGTTGCAGCACGCCGCCGACCACCACCGCCCACGCCAGCGCCAGCACCGGCGGGTGGAAATACGGCGCGGCGAACAGCGCGAAGCCAATCATGCTGACGTTAAGCAGCGTTGGCGCAAAGGCCGGGATCGAGAAACGGTTCCAGGTATTGAGGATCGCCCCCACCAGCGAGGCCAGCGAAATCAATAGAATATAGGGGAAGGTAATGCGCAGCAGCGCCGACGTCAGCGCAAACTTGTCGGGCGTATCGGTAAAGCCCGGCGCAGTGATATAGATCACCCAGGGCGCGGCCAGCATCCCCAGCACCGTCACCACCGCCAGCACCAACGTCAACAGCCCGGAGACATAGGCGATAAAGGTGCGCGTCGCTTCCTCGCCCTGCTGGCTCTTATATTCCGCCAGGATCGGCACGAAAGCCTGCGAAAATGCGCCTTCGGCAAAGATACGACGCAGCAGGTTAGGAAGTTTGAACGCCACGAAGAAGGCGTCCGTTGCCATGCCGGCCCCGAACACGCGCGCGACGATCGCATCGCGGGCAAAGCCCAACACCCGCGAAAACATCGTCATCGAGCTGACAGCAGCCAAGGATTTGAGTAGGTTCATGTGGTTGTCTGATAGGTACCGTAAATATCAACGCCTGCAACAGCAGGCGTCAGTGAAACAATCGGCTCAGTTTACGCATCCGGAAAAGAATAGCTACCGCCATATGTTACATAGAGTTATCGCGTAATAAACGCTCGACCAACCGCTGGGCCACCAGCGCCTGCTCGCCGCCGGTTTCCGGCGCGCTCTGATTGGCGACGGCGCTGAGGAAATGCCGCACCGCCCCGTCGAAACCGCGTTGCACCAGCGTGCTTTGCCACCCCGGCACCGGCTGCTCCAGCTCGCCCTGCACATCTTCACGCAGCCAGTGACGCATATCTGTCAACTGATACAACGCGCCGTCGGTCACCGCCTGCACGCTTTCGCGCTGGCTGCCGCCGCGGCGATGCATGCTGGTCGTCACCTGCGTGTCTCCGCAGGCGAAGTGGTGTTCGGCATACAGCATTTCGCCTGCGGCGTTAACGCGCAAGCTGCCGCTCAGCAGTTGCTCACGCCCGCCAGCCAGCCACAGAGCAGTATCCACCACATGCAGGTAATCATCCAACAGGGTAAAACGCAGGTCTTGAGGGCCGACGCTGTCCGCCCGGTGTTTATCCATGCGAATGGAAGCAGGATGGTTCATTTGCTGCTTGAGCTGCTGATAAAGCGGCGCGAAACGGCGGTTGAATCCCACCATCAGCGTTTTGCCCCGCCGCTCGGCCAGCTCGAGCAACTGCTCGCCCTGCTCCAGCGTTTCCGCCAACGGTTTATCGACGTAAACATGCACGCCACGGTTGAGCAGCTCGCCAATCACCGAAAAATGGCTGGCGGTGCTGCTGTGGACAAAGACCGCGTCGCACTGTTCGGCCAGGCTGTCCAGACGAGGGAAACAGGCCATGCGATAGCTGTCACATATCGGCTGCGCCTTTTGTTGATTGGGAGAAAAGCCGCCCACCAGCGTCCAGTCCGCCGCCTGCCCAAGGATCGGCAGATACGCTTTCTGCGCGATGCCGCCCAATCCCACTACACCCACACGCAATTTAGTCATTCGTCTCTCTCGCCAACAGTTGCTGCATTTGCCGTTTCAACTCCGCCACTTCAGTTTCCAGCGCGCTGACCCTGGCGCTCAATTCGTCGTCGGCCTCCGGCTCGAGCGCCGGCGGCGCCTCATCAACCTGACCGCTGAACAGATGCATGAAGCGACTTTCGCGCTTGCCGGGCTCACGCGCCAGGCGCACCACAAACGGGCCATCTTCCCGGGTGGCCAGCTGCTGCAGCACCTGTTCAACCTCGCTGACATCGCTAAACTCGTGCATTCGGTTGGTGCGCGTGCGCAACTCGCCCGGCGTTTGCGCGCCGCGCAGCAGTAAGGTGGCGATCACCGCCAGTTCGGCGGGAGAGAGCTTCAGCTGGCCAAATTCGGAATTGCAAAACCGCTGCTCGTATTTCACAACCCGATTGCCGAACCCGCTGAGGGTGCGCAGGAAATGTTTGCGCAGCAACAGATCGAGGAGTTGCTGCACCTCGCTTTCGCTCAGATCCATCACCGGCTCGCGGTTGGTCTTTTGATTACAGGCCAGGGTAATGGCGTTAAGCGAAAGCGGGTATTGGTCCGGCGTCGTCACCTGTTTTTCCAACAGGCAGCCGATGACCCGGGCCTCTTTGGCGTTCAATTCATATTTCATCGTTGGGCCTCAACGTGGGGGTAGCCACTCTTTATTGGTGTATGCCGTCAAAACGTGGTCTTGCCACTTGCCGTCGATCAACAGGTAATCTTTGGCGTAACCTTCGCGTTCGAATCCCAGACGCGTCAGCAATGCGCCGCTGCGCTGGTTATGCGGCATATAGTTGGCCATGATGCGGTGCATGCGCTGTTGGCGCAGCATATAGCGGATGGCGGACTGCAAGGCTTCGAACATCAACCCCTGCCCCTGCCATTTCTCCCCCAGCGAATAACCGAGGAAACAGGCGTGAAACGAACCGCGCAACACGTTGCTGAAGTTCGCCACGCCGCGGACTTCCTGCTCTTCCGGATCGAGCAGGATAAAATAGTAGGCGCTGCCCTGCTTTTGCATTTCAGCGATCATCCCCAGGCGCGCCTGCCAGCCGGACGGATAACAATGGCTTTCATCGCGCACCGGCTCCCAGGGTTTGAGAAAGGTCCGGTTCTCGGCATAATAGTCCGCCAGACGATAGGCGTCCCGTTCATGCACTAAACGGACCACCATCCGGTCGGTAGTAAGACGTACTTTTGGCGATGCAGAGCGGTAGCCGAACATCATTTCCCCCGCGGTCAAAACGGTTCGATAAGAAGTATTTATTAGGAAGCGTCGTGGATAATTATCCGACGCCGATCTGAGGCCATGACTTTATGTTGCCAATAGCGCCTCAGAACCGCGCTCCCTTGCATTCAATATAACCGTAGGCCGCCCCCGAGGTAAAATACCGGCCGCTCAGTAAATCGCCGAATACGCGTTTTACCGCGTTTTTCCGCCAATTTTGCAGTTCAGGTAACACCTTGACGATAAAAAAATATTATCTACTCCGCCCCTGTCGCCGTCCGGCAATTGGGTAGAGAATGGTGGGGTTGCCTTCCCCCTCTCTCTTAATTGCTCATGGTGATGCATGTCTCTGGTGTCGCAAGCGCGCAGCTTGGGTAAATATTTTCTGTTGCTCGACAACCTGCTGGTGGTTTTAGGCTTCTTTGTCGTGTTCCCGCTTATTTCGATCCGCTTCGTCGATCAGCTGGGATGGGCGGCGTTGATCGTCGGCATCGCGCTGGGTTTGCGTCAGTTGCTGCAACAAGGGCTCGGCATCTTTGGCGGCGCGATCGCCGATCGCTTTGGCGCCAAGCCGATGATCGTCACCGGCATGCTGCTGCGCGCCGCCGGTTTCGCCACCATGGCGATGGCCGATGCGCCGTGGATCCTGTGGTTCTCCTGCGCGCTGTCCGCCCTCGGCGGCACGCTGTTCGATCCGCCGCGCACCGCTTTGGTGATCAAACTGACCCGTCCGCACGAACGCGGCCGCTTTTTCTCGCTGTTGATGATGCAGGACAGCGCCGGCGCGGTAGTCGGCGCGCTGATCGGCAGTTGGCTGCTGCAATACGATTTCCACTTTGTCTGCTGGGTCGGGGCGGCGATCTTCGTGCTGGCCGCCGGCTGGAACGCCTGGTTACTGCCGGCTTATCGCATCTCCACCGTGCGCGTGCCGATGAAAGAAGGCATGTTGCGGGTCATGCGCGATCGCCGCTTCCTCACCTATGTCCTGACGCTGACCGGCTACTATATGCTGGCGGTACAGGTGATGCTGATGCTGCCGATCGTGGTCAATGAAATTGCCGGCTCACCGGCGGCGGTGAAATGGATGTACGCGATCGAAGCGGCGCTGTCGCTGTCGCTGCTCTATCCGCTGGCGCGTTGGGGTGAAAAACATTTTCGGCTTGAACAACGCCTGATGGCGGGCCTGCTGCTGATGACGCTCAGCCTGCTGCCGATCGGCCTTGCCAGCAGCCTGCAAGGCGTGTTCACGCTGATCTGCTGTTTCTATCTGGGTTCGATCATCGCCGAGCCGGCGCGCGAAACGCTCAGCGCGTCGCTGGCCGATCCGCGGGCGCGCGGCAGCTACATGGGCTTCAGCCGCCTCGGGCTGGCGTTGGGCGGTGCGTTGGGATATACCGGCGGCGGTTGGATGTACGATACCGGGCGGATGATGAACATGCCGGAGCTGCCCTGGCTGCTGCTCGGCGCCGTCGGCTTCGCCACGCTGCTGGCGCTGTACTGGCAATTCAGCCCGCGGCGCAACGCGTCGGTGATACTGCGCGGCGGCTAACGCCATAGAAATCCGGCCGAATCGGCAACAGCTGCTATCCTGTTAGTAAAAACACCCACAGGAGCCCGTCGGCATGAGCGAAGAAGCCAAATTACCGCAACTACTCGAACATATGATACTGAACTTGCGCATGATTTATGCGCGCTCCACCCTGGTGGAAAAGGCGCTGGCGCATATCCTCGCCAGCGACGCCGGCCTGAAAAACGATATTATCAAACAGCTGCAGGTCGTCACCGCTGCCAACGAACGCGATCAGATCGATTTGGAACAAGCCCGCATTCACCTGATCGATGTGCTCAACTCGGTACCGGTCAAGAAATAGCCCCCTCGCCCGCGCCTGTTGCGCGGGCAATATCGCAATAACGCACCATCCAACACACGCGTTTCAAGACAGCCTCGATAAGCTGTGGTAACTATTGCTGTTAAAACCTGACAACCCGGAGCAAGCATGAAACTGTTCATTTACGATCATTGCCCATTCTGCGTTAAAGCCCGCATGATTTTCGGCCTGAAACATCTGCCGATTCGCCTGGTCACGCTGCTCAACGACGATGAGACGACCCCGTTCAATCTGATCGGCAAAAAAATGGTGCCGATCCTGATCAAAGACGACGGCGAAGCGATGCCGGAAAGCCTGGATATCGTGCGCTATGTCGATGGCCTGGACGGCAAACCGGTGCTGACCGGCCGCACCAACCCGGCCATCGCCGAGTGGTTGCGCCGGGTCGACAGTTACGCGGCCAAATTGCTGTTGCCGCGTATTGCGCATGCCGATTTCGAAGAATTTGCCACCGAAAGCGCCCGCCGTTACTTTATCGATAAAAAGCAGGCGTCAATCGGTGATTTCGCCGAGCATCTCGCCAACAGCGCCGATCTGATCGCCGAACTGGAGGCCGACCTGCAAACGCTGTCATCGCTGATCGTCTCCGCCGACGCCGTGAACGGCGAGCTTTCTGAGGACGATATTCATCTGTTCCCGCTGCTGCGCTCATTGTCGATCGTCGCCGGGGTTGCCCTGCCGGACAACGTGGAAGCCTACCGCAACCGCATGGCGCTGCGCTGCGAAGTGCCGTTGCTGCTGGATATGGAACAATAACGTTCGACTGTCACAAAAAGGATATGGCGTACTGATGCTGAAAATGGTGCTCGCCACCGCTCGCGATCGGGCGCGGCTGAAGGAAATTACTTCCGTTCTAATTCGTTATGGTTTGCAAGACGTTCTGCGCCTGCTGGGCCTGGGGGCGTTGCTGCGTGGCGCCCGCGGTGAGCCCGCTCGGCAGGACGCGCAGCCCCTTCCTCAGCGGCTGCGCGAAGCGCTCGAGGCGCTCGGCCCAACCTTCGTCAAATTCGGCCAGATCCTGGCCACGCGTTCTGACCTGTTGGATCCGGCCTGGACCGACGAACTGGATCGCCTGCACAGCCAGGCGGCGGTGTTGCCATGGGAAATGCTGGCGCCGCAGATCGTTGCCGATCTCGGCGCTGATCCCGAGCAGCTGTTTGCCGAATTCGATCGCACACCGCTGGCCGCGGCGTCGATGGCGCAAATTTACCGCGCACGCCTGCACAGCGGCGAACAGGTGGTGGTGAAAGTGCTGCGCCCCGGCCTGGCAAAAACCATTCACGCCGATCTGCGGCTGCTGGCCTCGCTGGCGGAAACCGTGGAGCAGCAGAGTCAGGCGCTGGCGCGCTATCGACCACGGCAGATGGTCAGAGCGCTGGCGACGGCGCTCAATCATGAACTGGATTTGACCCATGAAGGGCATAACTGCGATCGCGTCGCCGGCATGTTTGCGCATGAACCTGACGTGGTCGTGCCGAAAATCTATTGGCAATGGTCTTCCCCGCGTCTGTTAGTGCAGGAATACTTGCCCGGCACCGCGCCGGAGAACCCCCGGCAGTTGGCGGAAGCGGGATTTGACGGCCCGCTGCTGGCGCGGCGCGGCGCCCGCGCCTTTATGAGCATGGTGCTGGAGCACCGGCTGTATCACGCCGATCCGCACCCCGGCAACGTGATGGCGCTGAGCGGCGATCGCGTCGGCTTCATCGACTTCGGCATGGTGGGTCAGTTGTCCGAACGGCGGCGCAACCAGTTGCTCCTGCTGCTGCAGGCCATCGCCGATCGTCAGTCCGAAGGCATCGTCAACACGCTGATCGCCTGGTCGGACAGCGAACCGCTGGATCTGATGGACCTGGAGCTGGCGGCGCAAAACTTTCTCGACAAACAGGCCGCCGCCACCCTGACGCTCGGCAAAGCCCTCACTGACCTGTTGGTGATGGCGCGTGAGCACCAGCTGGCGCTGCCGCCGGATCTGGTGCTGCTGTTCAAGGCCTTAATCACCGCCGACGGCGTGCTGCACCGGCTGGATCCGGCCTTTGACATCGTCGCCACGCTCAAACCGATGCTGCAACAAACGGTGCTGCAACGTTATGCCCCTGACGCCGTGCGCCAACGGCTCTTGGCCCTGGGCGGGGAAGCGCTCGACGCCGGAGAGGAGCTGCCGCAAACCCTGCGGCTGTTGGTGCGCCGCCTGAAACGCGGGCAGCTCAATGCCGACATTAACGTCAAGAACCTCGGTCAGTTGAGCAAAGCGCTGGAGCGCAGCGCCGTCACCCTGGCCATCGCCATCGTCACCGCCGCTTTTGCCCTGGGGTTGGCGCCTTATCTGATGCATTCGTCGCTGCGGCTGTGGGGCATTCCGCTGTTCCCGCTGTTGGGAGGCGCAGCCTGCCTGGCCGGCGTGATCCTCTTGGCGCTGCGATTACGGCGCTGACGCTTTCGGCGTTATCCGATAGGTCTCGCCCTGTTTTACGCGCACTATTCCCGCCATACCGCCGCCTGCCGTTTTCACGCGCAGGCGGAGCGTTTATAATGATTAATCAATTATCTGCAGCACTTTTCGCCAGCAGTCGCAATGAGGCATTAATGAAGAAGATCCTGATGGGCGCAGCCGCCCTGCTGTTCGCCGGCGTATTGGCCGGTTGCAATCAACTGACCCAGTACACCCTGAGCGAGCAGGAAGTGAATGATTACCTGCAGAAACATAACGACTATCAGAAGCAGATCGGCGTGCCCGGCCTGCTGGACGCCAACATCGTGCTGACTCAGTTGCAAAGCCAGATCGGCCGCAGCGAACCGGGTAAAGTCACCCTTTCCGGCGACGCCAAGGTCAACATCACGTCGATTCTCGGCCCGCAGACCGCGGATCTGAAGCTGACGCTGAAGGCGCAGCCGGTTTATGACCGGGCGCAGGGCGCCATTTTCCTGAAGGACATGGAGCTGACCGATTACAGCGTGCAGCCGGAAAAAATGCAGACGGTGATGAAAGCGCTGACGCCGTATCTGAACCAGTCGCTGAAATCCTACTTCGACCAAAAGCCGGCTTATGTGCTGAATCCTGACAACAGCAAAACCGAAGCGCTGGCGAAAAAACTGGCGAAAGGGTTGGAAGTGAAACCGGGTGAATTGGTGATCCCGTTCAGCGACTGACGCCGCCTGAGAACATCAAGCCCGCCGCTCGGCGGGCTTTTTACTGCCGGGAAAGCCTTACTGCGGGGCGCTGTAGGCGATTTCGCCGGTGTTGCAGTTGAGCGTCACGTTGTAGGTTTTATCTGCCTTGGTGCCACGCACCGTCAACGGCACCTGCCATACCTGATCCTTGCCGCTGATGGCATCCGGGCTAACCCAGGCAATCGGCGTTGCGGTACCCAGCAGCTTTTTGTCCGACTCCCAGCGCGTAATGCGGTTCTGCAAGAAGTCGCGCTTGACCTGGGCGGCGATATCCGCCGGCTGCAGGCCCGCACACTGCCCCACCTTGGCGGCGCGCTGTTCGTGATCCTGCGCCCACAACGCCGTCGATGCTCCCATCATGGCCAACAAGGCGATAGCCAAACCCGTTTTTTTCATATGTCCTCCCGTTGTGATTAGCGCTATCCGGGCGCCCATCCCTGGCTCACAACAGGGCTTCGGCAAAGGGTTACCGTTTGACGAACTCAATGACAAACAGCGCATCCAGGCCCGGATAGATTTCCTTGATCACCTGCTTCAGTTCGCCGAGCGACATGTTCTCCTGCTGTGCGTGGCGTTCGGTCAGCGCATCCAGGCGCACCGGCGTTACCGACAGCACTTCGATAAAGCAGAAAAATACGCCGTCCTCATTGCGGCTGACGCGCAATACCTCGCCCGGTTCAAAATGCGATTCACTGGCATCCCGAATGGTGATGGTTTTACGCCCGGCCAGAATGTCTTGCTCAAAGCGGCTGAAGAAAGTTATTTCACGGCTCATTTTAGATCCTTTTTCATCACAACACCGCAACATAAGTCATTATGCCGCCTGCTTTTCTGACGCAGATCCCTCTTTTGGGGTAGAGGCCGCTTTTTTCGCTTTGCTTTCCGCCGGTTTCTTGAGGGTTTCCGCCGGCGATGCGCCGCGCAGAATCAGACCCAGCGCATCCTTGTTTTCCGCCAGGAAGAAGCTCAGCCCTTCGCGCTGTTCGTCATCCAGGTTCAGCGGCGCCTGCTGCAGCCACTCCCCAAGGTTGTCCGCCAGATCCAGCATTTTGTCGTAGGCGTCGGCTTCTTTCTTGCTCGCGAAAGTCATTTTTTCCTCACCGTTTCTCACCACCACATATTTAACTTCAACCGCCATGCGTGCGTCCTCAAATACTCAAATTACTGTTATTATATACAGTATAAATAGATCGTGGCGGGAAGGCAAACCGCCGCCCGCCTGCGGCTTATTTCAGCAGCCGCACCTTGCAGCTTTTGCCTTTGATTTTGCCCTGCTGCAACTGTTGCAGCGCCTTGCGCGCGCTGGCTTTGCGGATCGCGACATAGGCATGCACCGGGAACATATCGATCTTGCCCACTTCCGCCGCCGTCAGCCCGGCATCACCGGTCAGCGCCCCGAGAATATCGCCGGGACGGATCTTCGCCTTGCGGCCGCCGTCGATACACAGCGTCACCATTTCCGCCTCCAGCGAGCCGTTGGCCGCCCCGCTCAGCTCGGACACCGGCGACCAGTCGACGCTCATCTGCAGATAGTCTTCAATCGCGTGCGCACGCGCCATTTCCTGCGGCGTGCACAGGCTGATCGCCAACCCGCTCATGCCGGCGCGGCCGGTACGGCCAATACGGTGCACATGCACTTCGGGATCGAACGCCAGCTCGTAGTTGACCACCAGCTCCAGCTCTTTAATATCCAGCCCGCGTGCAGCGACGTCGGTCGCCACCAATACCCGGCAACTTCGGTTGGCGAAACGCACCAACACCTGGTCGCGGTCGCGCTGTTCCAGATCGCCATGCAGCGCCAGCGCGCTGATGCCGCGGGCTTCCAGGGCCTCAAGCACCGTCTGACAGTCGCGTTTGGTATTGCAAAACACCACGCAGGACGCGGGTTGATGATAGCGAATGGCCGACACCAGCAGCGCCGGGCGCTGATCGCGCGTGGTCTCATAAAAGCGTTGTTCGATGGAGGTCTGCGCTTCGCCATCGTCCACCTCGACGCTCAGCGGCTGGCGTTGCACGCGCGCGCTGATGCGCTCGATGCCTGCCGGGTACGTGGCGGAAAACAGCAGCGTCTGACGTTGCGGCGGCGTATAGCTGATCACATCGTCGATGTCGTCGGCGAACCCCATGTCCAGCATGCGATCGGCCTCATCCAGCACCAGCACCTTCAGCTCGTCCAGCTGCAGCGTTTTCTTGCGCAGGTGTTCCTGGATACGGCCCGGCGTCCCCACCACGATGTGCGGCGCATGCACCAGCGAATCGAGCTGCGGCCCCATCGGCTGGCCGCCGCACAGCGTCAGGATCTTGATGTTTTGCGTAAAACGCGCCAGGCGACGCAGCTCTTTGCTCACCTGATCGGCCAGCTCACGGGTGGGACAGAGCACCAGCGCCTGCGTGGCGACCTGACCGACGACGATACGGTTTAGCAGACCAATGCCGAAGGCCGCCGTTTTACCGCTGCCGGTTTTCGCCTTGGCGCGCACGTCTCGCCCTTGCAGGATGGCGGGCAATGCGGCGGCCTGTACCGGCGTCATTTCGGCGTACCCCAGTTCGTTGAGGTTGGCCAACTGTTCGGCTGGCAGCGGCAGGGAAGAAAAAGAAACTGTGCTCACGGCGATAACTCTTATATGACGAATGGAATGGCGGCGCGCCCGCAGGTAAGCGCCGAATCAGCGGTAAATGATAACAGAGATGGGCGGCGTTACGGGGTGCGGGCATAAAAAAACCCGCCGGCGGCGGGTTTCTTGGCAACGCAGTCGTTAAATCGCAACGACGTTGGCTGCGGCTGGGCCACGTTGGCTGTCCTGGATGGAGAACTCAACCTGCTGGCCTTCAGCCAGGGTCTTGAAACCATCGCTGACGATAGCGGAGAAATGAACGAAAACGTCTTTAGAGCCGTCGGCAGGGGTAATAAAGCCGAAGCCTTTGCTTTCGTTGAACCATTTAACGTGACCAGTAATCTTGCTCATTTGTGTTTCCTTTACTTGATAAACCTGCCTTGACGGCACGAGACGCGAAAACCTTTCAATAAGTAGGCCTTCTTTCGCCGTCGGTTATTAACGCACAATCGCTCATACAGGGCAAATATTTCTGTTTGTTATAAAAACAGCCAGTTAGCAACAAAACCGGCGCGGCGGCTGCGCGCGCAATCGTTTTCGTATATACTGCCCGCCGATCATCAATCCGCTTACTTTCACCGATCCAGGTACGAAACTATGTTAACGATTGGAACCGCCCTGCGCCCTTCCGCCACCCGCGTCATGTTGCTCGGCTCCGGCGAGCTGGGTAAAGAAGTCGCCATTGAATGCCAGCGCCTCGGTCTGGAGGTGATCGCCGTCGATCGCTACGCCGATGCGCCGGCCATGCATGTGGCGCACCGCAGCCACGTCATCAATATGCTGGACGGTGACGCGTTGAAAGCCGTCATCGAACACGAGCGGCCGGACTATATCGTTCCCGAAATCGAAGCGATCGCCACCGCCATGCTGGTCGAGCTTGAACGCCAGGGCCACCGCGTAGTGCCCTGCGCCGAAGCCACACGTCTGACCATGAACCGTGAAGGCATCCGCCGTCTGGCGGCGGAAGAGCTCGGTCTTCCTACCTCCAGCTACCGCTTTGCCGACAGTGAAATCGCCTTCCGCCAGGCGGTTGAGCATATCGGCTACCCGTGCATCGTCAAACCGGTGATGAGTTCTTCCGGCAAAGGCCAGAGCCTGATCCGCACGCCCGAACAGCTGCAAAGCGCCTGGAATTACGCCCAACAGGGCGGCCGTGCCGGCGGTGGCCGGGTGATCGTCGAAGGGCTGGTAAGATTTGATTTTGAAATTACGCTGCTGACCATCAGCGCCGTGGATGGCGTGCATTTC
Organism: Serratia sp. X3; assembly: GCF_014982455.1. Classification (NCBI taxonomy): domain Bacteria; kingdom Pseudomonadati; phylum Pseudomonadota; class Gammaproteobacteria; order Enterobacterales; family Yersiniaceae; genus Serratia; species Serratia sp. X3. The sequence goes on along the minus strand of NZ_JADCNB010000001.1, from coordinate 831,449 downwards.
TGCGAGCCGATCGGGCACCGTCAGGAGGATGGGGATTACCGCGAATCCTGGCAGCCGCAACGCATGTCGGCTACGGCGCGGAGCCGGGCCCAGGCTATCGCCGAGAAAGTGGTGAAGGCCCTGAGGGGCTTCGGGCTGTTCGGCGTGGAGCTGTTCGTCTGTGGCGACGACGTGATCTTCAGCGAAGTGTCGCCACGCCCGCACGATACCGGCATGGTCACGTTGATTTCACAGGATCAGTCTGAGTTCGCCCTGCACGTGCGCGCGTTTCTCGGTTTGCCGATCGGCGCTATCCGCCAGTTCGGCCCTTCCGCTTCGGCGGTGATCCTGCCACAGCTCACCAGCACCGATGTGCGCTTCAGCGGATTGGAAAACGCGCTGCGCGGGCACAACCAGCTGCGTCTGTTCGGCAAGCCGGAAATCGACGGCCAGCGCCGCCTGGGTGTAGCGCTGGCGACGGCGGACACCACGGAACTCGCGGTGGAACTGGCGAAACAGGCCGCCGCCGCCGTGGCGGTCAACCGCTAAAACTGACGGGGCCGCTTGCGCGGCCCCGATAACATCAATAGTCTTCGTCTTCTTCAGCATCGTCATCCCGCGACGCCTCCGGCGCGGCATCTTGCTGCTCGTCTTCGTCATCGAACAGCACCGCGACATGAGCGCCCTGATGCTTCTCACGAATTTCCTGCGCAACGCGAGCAATGGCTTCACCGCTGCTCATGCCCTGTTCCATCAGCTGATGGATGCGATCCGCCGCTTCCTGCTGCTCCGCGTGGCTCAGTAATGGCATACCTGCATGCATGTGTCGTTCTCTCCGGCAAAAGGGAGAAGGAGTATACGCGCTAACGCGGCGGATCCCAACGTCTTGTGCCTCAGGCCGGCTGTGAACAGCCGTTATCGTTGCGCCACTGCTTTAAACGGTGCCGCCACAGCATGACATGCCACCCCTGCTTCACGCCGCGCGCATTGGCGAGCATCGCTCTGTCGATGCCGCGTTGATAGAACTCTTCGGTAATCTGATTCTGAGCGGCCGGATCCGGCTCACGGCGAATGCTGTGGCAAATCCCCAGCGCTTCACGGGTGATCTGCCAATGAAACGCCGGCCGAATGGCGATGGTGCTCGCATAGCGCAGGTTGAGCCGCTCCAGCATTTCGACGATTTTCATATAGTGGCGCTGATAATCCACGTTAGCCTTGCCGGTGCGGCGGCGATTGCTGATCGACTTGTCGTGCACCCGTTGGCGATACAGCGGCGTGCTTAAATATTTGACCCGCTTGGCATTAAACATGACCTCCGTCGTCCAGGGAATATCCTGATGATGTAAGCCCGGTTCAAAATAGAGCCGATGCTGGCGGATAAAATCGAGACGATATATTGCCAACCACACAACGTGAATAAACTTTCGCGATTTCAACGCGCGTTCGAACCATTGAACGCCAGTGATAACATCAGTGGTGCGTAAACGCTCCTGAGGAAAAATCGGCTGCAATTCGTCCTGGCTGGCAAAATAGCGTTCGCCATTGCATTGCATCACGTCTAATTGGTGCCGTTCGGCCTGCTCCAGCAGCGTGGAATACATTTCCGGCGCCAACAGATCGTCAGCGTCGGGAAACGCCACGTATTTTCCTCGGGCAACGGCGAGCCCGGCATTACGCGCATTGGAAACGCCGGCGTTCGCCTGATCGATAACCCGAATATGCGGATGCGCCGCCGCATAGCGGTGGGCGACCTCCCCCGAGCCGTCGGTGGAACCATCGTTAACGATGATCACCTCCAGCCGCTGTTCTCGTTGGGCAAGCAACGAAGCCAGGAAAGGCTCTAACAGTTCTCCCGCATTGTGCATCGGGACGATGACGCTCAGCATTAACGACATAGGCAGCTCTTCAATAATAATGTAACAAAATGATAATTTTATTTTTTTAAAAAATAGAAATCGCTTCAGCGGCCGAGCGAAATATGACGCGAACATTCACATTTTCGCCGCAGGCTAAATAAGATTCATCTTGTTTGTCTTTTCATGCTTTCGGCAAGAAAAGCGTTCCATAACAAGGAATAGCTTTCACAAGACGGCCACCTTAAAAAACACAGGCAAAACCGTTTCGCATCGCCCGCTTAATAACGGCGAGCAACAATAAAAGTGTGAAATTAACGAGTTGTCTTTATATTTCTCGGGTCTTGCGCCCTCGATGAAAAATGCTTCCAGTTATTTTGACGTTAAATTTTTAACATAGAGAAGTAAGATGAATGGCGCAAAAAATGCCTTATTTCAGGTTTATTGAACTGCCGTTTATGTGAGGTGTGCTGCATGTCTCGCATGGCAAAACATGCATGCCATGCCCGTCTATGGCACACTAGCCGCCAGATATTGCCGTCTTCACAGCCAGGTTTATTGACGTTCATGAGCGTAACCGCCCCAAACATAAAGTCTTTGCCCTACCATCGCAGCGCCCTGATGACGCTTTTTGCCCCGCTTTCATCGCAGCCTTGGGCGATGCTGTTGCATTCGGGCTTTGCCGACCATTCGCACAACCGCTTCGATATTCTGGTCGCGCAGCCGCGCATTACTCTCACGACTCATGGCGCCACCACGGAAGTCATAAGTGACGACGTAACAATACGCTCGCAACAAGATCCGTTTGAGTTGCTGCAACAGCAGATGGTGGCGCAAGATTGGCAACCGGCCTTTAATCCGGATCTGCCGTTTCAGGGCGGCGCCCTGGGGCTGTTCGGCTACGATCTTGGGCGGCGGGTGGAAAGCTTGCCGCAGTTGGCCGAAGCCGACCTCGCCTTGCCGGACATGGCGGTGGGCATTTATGACTGGGCGCTGATCGCCGACCACCGGCTGCAAACGCTGACGCTGCTCAGCTATGGCGACGTGGAACAGCGCTGGCGCTGGCTCAATAGCCAAACCGCGCCTGCAGCACGCCCTTTCACGCTGCTGAGCGACTGGCGCGCCAATATGAGCCGGCAGCAGTACGGCGAGAAGTTCCAACGCATTCAGCACTACCTGCGCAGCGGCGACTGCTACCAAATCAATCTGGCGCAGCGATTCTCCGCAGACTATCAGGGAGATGAATGGCAGGCGTTTTGCCGATTGAGCGCCAGCAACCGCGCGCCGTTCTCCGCGTTCTTGCGTCTGCCGCACAACAGCGTGTTGAGCGTTTCTCCCGAGCGCTTCCTGTGGCTGGAGCAGCAGCGCATCCAAACCCGCCCGATCAAGGGCACGCTGCCGCGGCTGGCGGACGCGGAACAAGACGCCGCACAGGCTCGTCGTTTGGCCGAGTCGCCCAAAGATCGCGCTGAGAATCTGATGATTGTCGATCTGCTGCGCAACGATATCGGCCGCGTCGCCCAGCCCGGCAGCGTGCGCGTGCCGGAGCTGTTCGTCGTGGAGCCGTTCCCGGCGGTGCACCACCTGGTGAGCACCATCACCGCAACCCTGCCGGACACCGCCTCGGCGACCGAACTGCTGCGCGCCTGCTTCCCCGGCGGCTCGATCACCGGCGCGCCCAAGGTGCGGGCGATGGAAATCATCGAAGAACTGGAGCCGCAGCGTCGCAACGCCTATTGCGGCAGCATCGGTTACCTGAGCGCCTGCGGCACCATGGACACCAACATCACTATTCGCACGCTCGTCACCGAAAACGGCCGCATCTATTGCTCCGCCGGCGGCGGCATCGTGGCGGACAGCCAGGAACAGGCGGAATATCAGGAGACCTTCGACAAGGTTGGCCGCATTCTGCCGCAGCTCGGGGAGTGCGCCCAGTCGTGATCCCACCAAATGCACCGGCCTCACTGCACGCCTTTATCAGCCGTTTCCAACTGCAGCTGCCGCAGGCGGCGCAGATCTCGCACAATGTGCGCCCGGCCGCGGTGCTGATCCCGATCGTCTGCCGCGCCGAGCCGACGCTGCTGTTGACCCGCCGCGCCGACTCGCTGCGCAAACATGCCGGCCAGGTGGCCTTCCCCGGCGGCAAAACCGACGCCGAAGACGGGTCGGCGATCGTGACGGCGCTGCGAGAAGCGCAGGAAGAAGTGGCGATACCGCCGCAGGCGGTTACCATACTCGGCCAAATGGCGCCGCTCGACAGCAGCACCGGATTTCAGGTCACGCCTATCGTCGGCCTGGTCTCGCCGGACGTGCAGTTCCGCGCCAACGAAGGCGAAGTGGCTGACGTGTTTGAAATGCCTTTGCGGGAGGCGCTGACCCTGTCGCGTTACTACCCGCTGGACATTCATCGCGCCGGCCATACGCACCGGATTTACCTTTCCTGGTACCACAGCCAGTTTATCTGGGGGCTGACCGCCGCCATCATTCGCCGTCTGGCGCAGCAAGTCAGTATTTAGCCGGCATTGCGTGATCTGACTCGTAATATGGCACGGTTACCGGCCTCCGCTGCGGGTAAAGCGATCGAAATCACTTCATTTGATCGCTTTTTCAACTACCGTTCCGGTTGAATGGTTTTAAAAAAACTGTAAATCCTCTCTTAAACCTTACGAAATACCTGTAAAATACCACCGTCCGAGATAAACCACTGTAGAAACAGGGATTAAGCCGGCGGCGTTCAGCAAGGAAAGCTGGCGCGATTACCGTTAATGGAGCTTGGGCGAAAGCGGATACCCCGCACAAGGGTTCGCCCCGGGTAATCAGTAAAAAAAGCGACACCACGGATTATTTAATTTCATGCGAAAAAGGCAGCCGAACCCGCGCGGCCCTTTTACAATATCGCTGTTCCCTGCGCGGTTTTTAACCGCCGCAGCCATAACAATACGTCTCTTTAAGGAGTTTTAGCGTGATTAGCGTTTTCGACATGTTTAAGATCGGCATCGGCCCGTCCAGCTCTCATACGGTTGGACCGATGAAAGCCGGCAAACAGTTTGTCGACGATCTGGTAAATAAAGGCCTGATGCCTTCTATCACGCGTGTTGCCGTAGACGTTTACGGCTCACTCTCATTGACCGGCAAAGGTCACCATACCGATATCGCTATCATTCTCGGCCTGGCCGGCAACATGCCGGACACCGTCGATATCGATAGCATTCCGGGTTTTATTCGCGATGTAGAACAACGTCAACGCCTGATGCTGGCCAACGGCCTGCATGAAGTCGATTTCCCGCGCGACGGCGGCATGGTCTTCCGCAGCGACAACCTGCCGCTGCACGAAAACGGCATGCAGGTCCACGCCTTCGCCGGCGATAAAGAAGTGTACAGCAAGACCTATTACTCTATCGGCGGCGGCTTCATCGTCGATGAAGAGAACTTCGGCAAGGCCGCCGAGCAAGAACTGCAAATGCCTTATCCGTTCAATTCCGCGCGCGAAATGCTCGACCACTGTCGCGATACCGGGCTGTCGCTGTCCGGCATGGTGATGCAGAACGAACTGGCGCTGCACAGCAAGCAAGAGATCGACACCTACTTCGGTAACGTCTGGCAAACCATGCGCGCCTGTATCGATCGCGGTCTGAACACCGAAGGCGTGCTGCCGGGCCCGCTGCGCGTGCCGCGCCGTGCCTCCGCGCTGCGCCGCATGCTGGTGGCGTCGGACAAGCTGTCCAACGATCCGATGAACGTGATCGACTGGGTCAACATGTTCGCGCTGGCGGTTAACGAAGAAAACGCCGCCGGCGGCCGCGTCGTCACCGCGCCGACCAACGGCGCCTGCGGCATCGTGCCTGCCGTGCTGGCTTACTACGATCACTTCATCGAGTCCGTCAGCCCGGACATCTATATCCGCTACTTTATGGCGGCGGGCGCCATCGGCGCGCTGTACAAGATGAACGCCTCCATTTCCGGCGCCGAAGTCGGCTGTCAGGGTGAAGTCGGCGTTGCCTGCTCCATGGCGGCGGCCGGCCTGGCCGAACTGCTGGGCGGCAGCCCTGAGCAGGTATGCGTGGCGGCGGAAATCGGCATGGAACACAACCTGGGTCTGACCTGCGATCCGGTCGCCGGCCAGGTACAGGTGCCGTGCATCGAGCGCAACGCCATCGCCTCGGTCAAGGCGATCAATGCCGCACGCATGGCTCTGCGCCGCACCAGCGAACCGCGCGTTTCGCTGGATAAGGTGATCGAGACCATGTATGAAACCGGCAAAGACATGAACGCCAAGTATCGAGAAACATCACGCGGCGGCCTGGCTATCAAGGTGCAATGCGACTGACCGACAACCCCGCCATCCGGCGGGGTTTTTTATGGGTAATCAATTCATTGAACGTTTTTGTGACAATGTCACCAGAAAAAATCCTGCATTTTTCTCATCGATCCGGCGGTTAGCCTGCAAATTGACCTTCTGTTTTGCCAAATCGAAATAATTTACTGAGTTACCATCAATCTTGTATAACCTCAGGCTAGAATTAGCCGAGCGCAACTTAAGGATCTATAGCCTGACCGTGACTCGGAGCTGGATTACCGAACAAGGATTTACCGGATGTTGATGACCCACCTCGCCGCGTCCCAATATCGTTACTACCGTTGGCTGCTGGCCGGAGCGGTGGGCGTGGCTATTCTGTTGGTATCGCTGTATACCCGTTACTATCAAGAGGTCAAAAGCATCGAGCAGAGCCAGCAAACGTTGGCCACCCGCACCGTCGGCAAGATTGACCAACTGCTGTCCCCCGCGCAGCTGCAGGCGGAACGCAGTATGGACATGCTGGAACAACCCTGCGAGAACGTCTCATCGACCCTGCGCTTTCGCGCCGCGCAAAATCAGGCGCTGCGCGCCATGCTGCTGGTAAAAAATGGCATCATCTACTGCTCCAGCCTGTTTGGCGCCCGTCATTATCAGTTGGCCGCCGTGCTGCCGATTTTCGTCAACAGCAACGTCAAGCTGGCGCTGCGCCCTTCGTTGGCGGTGAGCAAAGGACTGCCCACGTTGGTGATGTGGACACCCTCCCCCGGCGATAGAACCAGCGGCGTGCTGCATGTCTTCAATATCGAGCTGTTATCGAACTTTTTACTCGAACCGCAGGAGCCTTATGTTCAGCGAATGGTGCTGAACGTAGCCGACAGCAGCCTGGAATACGGACGCCGTGAAATCCTGCGCCGTGACACCCTGACCAACGATCTGCGTTACACCGCCGGTTCCGAGCGATACCCGTTCTCGATTTCGCTGTTCGGCCCGCAGGTCGGCATGCTGGCGTTTTCCGCACTGCCGCGCCATATTCCTCTGGCGCTGTTGATCAGCCTGCTGGCGGCCTATGTGGTCTACCTGCTCACCGCTAACCGCATGAGCCTGTCTTATCACATCGGTCATGCCATTACCCACCGGGAGTTCCGCGTTTACTGCCAACCGATCATTCACAGCGATACCGGCCGCTGCGCCGGCGTCGAGATGCTGCTGCGTTGGAAAAAGAAACGGCAGGGGTGGATTTCGCCCGACGTGTTTATCCCGCTGGCCGAGCAGCATGAGCTGATCATTCCGCTGACCCGCTATCTGATGAACACCGTGACGGAAAATCTGCAGCTGTTCCCGCCGCGGCCGTCGTTCTACATCAGCATCAACGTCGCGGCCGAACATTTTAAAACGCTCAACATCATCGACGATATCCGCCAGATTTGGCTGCCGGCGCACCCGATGCCGTCACTGATGCTGGAGCTGACCGAACGCACCGCGCTGTCGGCCATCCAGCATGACCAGATCCGGACGCTGAAAGACATGGGTATCATGCTGGCCATCGACGATTTCGGCACCGGCCACAGTTCGCTGAGCTACCTGAAAAACCTCAGCCCGGACGTGTTGAAGATCGACCGCGGGTTTACCGCAGCCATCGGCACCGACGCGGTAAACGCCACGGTGACCGACACCATCATTACGCTGGCGCAGCGGCTGAAGCTGAAGTTGGTGGCTGAAGGGGTAGAAACGGCGGAACAGGCTGACTACCTGCGCTCACGCGAGGTCAATGCCCTGCAGGGGTATTATTTCGCCAAACCGATGCCGATCCACGTTTTCCCGTTGTGGTTGCAGCAGTACGAATCACGCGTCAGGCATGCACAAGAGGATCCGCCGGAGGCCTGAGCCTCCGGCGAACGGGTTACGACTGCGTCGGCTCGTCAACGACGACGCGGGTGACACGCACCAGTTCGATGCGGTATTCGGAGACGTCGACGATATCGAAACGCAGGTGGTTCAGCTCGATAGTATCCCCCACCACCGGCATCTGGCCGTAGTGGGCCAACAGCAGCCCCGCCAGGGTGGCGTAGTCCGCGGTTGGGCTCACCAGGTCATCGCAGGCCAGCGCCTGTTCCAGCGAGTGCAGGTCGGTCCCGCCCTTCACCAGCCAGCCGTCGCCTTCCGCCACGATGTCCGGGGTTTCATCTTCGTCCGGGAATTCACCGGCAATCGCTTCCAGCACGTCCAGCGGCGTCACCAGCCCCTGCACGACGCCGAACTCGTTGGTGACCACCACCAGACGCCCTTTGGCGCGACGCAGCACCGCCAACAGCTTGATGACGTCCATGGTTTCCGGCACCACGATCGGCGGCGTGCGGGCGGCGAACTCGGCGATATCTTCACCCTGCTCCAGCGCCACCAGCAGATCCTTGGCGCGCACCACGCCGACAATCTCATCCACCGAATCGCGGCACACCGGGAACAGACTGTGCGGCGTGTCCAGCAACTGTTCGCGCACCTCTTCGCGAGAGCGCTCGCAATCGACCCAGGAAATCTCGGTGCGCGGCGTCATCACGCTGCGCAATGAGCGCGAGGCCAGCGTCAGCACGCCGCTGATCATATAACGCTCTTCCTCCGCAAAGGTTTCATCCCGCGGCAAGGCGACCGCATCGTCCGTCTGCTGCGCGCGCTGCTGCCCCATCAGGCGCATGATCGCTTCCGCGGTGCGCTCGCGCATCGGGCGACGCGCCTGATGCTTGATGAAGTTGCGACGCGCGATCTGGTTGAACAATTCAATCAGGATCGAGAAGCCGATCGCGGCGTACAGATAGCCTTTAGGAATATGCAAGCCGAAGCCTTCGGCGATCAGGCTCAGGCCGATCATCAGCAGGAAGCTCAGGCACAGCACCACAATGGTCGGATGCGCGTTAACGAAGTTAGTCAACGGTTTGGACGCCAACAGCATCACCGCCATCGCGATCACCACCGCCGCCATCATCACCGGCAGATCGTTCACCATGCCCACGGCGGTAATCACCGCATCGAGCGAGAACACCGCGTCGAGGATGACGATCTGCACCACCACCGCCCAGAACTTGGCGTAACCGCGGTTGGCGCCGTCCTGGTGCGTCTGCCCTTCCAGCCGTTCATGCAGCTCCATGGTGGCTTTGAACAACAGGAACACCCCGCCGAACAGCAGGATAAGATCGCGGCCCGAGAAGCTGAAATCGCCGACGCTGAACAGCGGCGTGGTCAGCGTCACCATCCAGGAGATCACCGACAACAGGCCCAAACGCATCAGCAGTGCCAGCGACAGGCCGATGATGCGCGCTTTATCACGCTGCTTCGGCGGCAGCTTGTCGGCCAAAATGGCAATGAACACCAGGTTGTCGATGCCCAGCACGATTTCCAGCACTACCAGCGTAAGCAACCCCGCCCAAATAGAGGGGTCCATTAAAAATTCCATATCAGACTCCAGAGAAAAGTGGGAATGAGCGCAGGAGGCTCAGACGTGACGATGCCGCCGCTGCATGGGCGCAGTCGACAATAGCAAGGTGACGGGATGGGATTACCGGGTGGTGGCCGAGCGGCCGAACAGCATATGTAACGCCAGCAGGTGGCGGGTGAAACCTGGAAAAACAGTAACTTCGGTGACAGTCCATAGGGAGGGCTGAGGCCCTTCACTCCTTAGTGATGAAAGAGGAAATTACTGTATCAGGATTTTTCTGGCGGACAAAGCGGCTTTTTCAACGGCGGTTTAAGGTTGCGCCCTGTCATCTCGCCCACGACCGTTAAGATTTATCCGAGCATTCAATAGCGGAGCAGCGTCACAAAAAATATTTTTTCACTCACTAAAATAAATGACGCGTTCGTGAAGTATCGCGCACAGGCATTTGAAACTGCGTGAGAAATGTTAGGCGTGCGTTTCTTTTTTTCTACCATAATGTATCTGAACCGCGGAAGTGACTGCCAAGACGGCACGGAAGAACGATACACACCGTGCCTGGAGTTCAACGAGGAGGTAGCGAGTGGCAATAGCTATTATCATCGGCACACACGGGGCTGCAGCGGAACAACTGCTGAAAACGGCGGAGATGCTATTGGGCGAGCAGGACAACGTCGCCTTTATAGACTTCGTTCCCGGTGAGAATGCCGAAACGTTAATCGTCAAGTACAACGAAAAAATCAGTGGATTGGATACCAGCGGCGGCGTGCTGTTCCTGGTGGATACCTGGGGCGGCAGCCCGTTCAACGCCGCCAGCCGCATTGCGGTCGATAAAGACAACTATGAGGTCGTCACCGGGGTCAACATTCCGATGCTGGTGGAAACCTTCATGGCGCGGGACGATAACCCCGCTTTCGATGAACTGGTGGCGCTGGCGTTGGAAACCGGCCGTGAAGGCGTGAAAGCGCTGAAAAAACCGCAAGAAGAACCCGCAAAACCCGCAGCACCCGCCCCGAAAGCCGCTGCTCCTCAGGCGCCGTTGGGGCCGAACGATCACATGAAAATCGGCCTGGCGCGTATCGACGATCGCTTAATCCACGGCCAGGTCGCCACCCGCTGGACCAAAGAGACCAACGTCAGCCGCATCATCGTCGTCAGCGATGAGGTCGCCGCCGACCATGTGCGCAAGACCTTGTTGACCCAGGTTGCCCCGCCGGGCGTCACCGCTCACGTGGTGGACGTGGCGAAGGCCATCCGCGTCTGGAACAACCCGAAATACGCCAACGATCGCGTGATGCTGTTATTCACCAACCCGACCGACGTTTGGCGTCTGGTGGAAGGCGGCGTGGAGATTAAATCCGTCAATATCGGCGGCATGGCGTTCCGTCAGGGAAAAACCCAGGTGAACAACGCCGTTTCCGTCGATGAAAAAGATATCGAAGCGTTTAAGAAGCTGAACGACCGCGGTATCGAGCTGGAGGTGCGTAAGGTCTCGTCCGACAGCCGGCTAAAAATGATGGACCTGATTAACAAACTCAATTAGTGGCGCCAGCCGCTGATTATTTTACTCAGAGCTTTTTTGGTCATAGGAGAAGTGCAATGGAGATCACCACTCTTCAGATTGTGCTGATATTTATCGTTGCCTGTATCGCCGGGATGGGTTCCGTCCTCGACGAGTTCCAGTTCCACCGCCCGCTGGTCGCCTGTACCCTTATCGGCTTCATCCTCGGCGACATGAAAACCGGCATCATCATCGGCGGTACGCTGGAAATGATCGCCCTCGGCTGGATGAACATCGGTGCGGCGGTCGCGCCGGATGCTGCCCTGGCGTCCATCATCTCGACCATTTTGGTCATCGCCGGTGGGCAGAGCGTCGGCGCCGGTATCGCGCTGGCCATTCCGCTGGCGGCGGCCGGCCAGGTGCTGACCATCATCGTGCGCACCCTCACCGTGGCCTTCCAGCACGCGGCGGACAGCGCGGCGGAGCGCGGCAGCCTGCGCGCCATCACCTGGATCCATATCGGCGCCCTGCTGCTGCAGGCGATGCGTATCGCCATCCCTGCGGTCATCGTCGCCATTTCGGTCGGCACCGCCGGGGTACACGCCCTGCTCAACTCGATCCCGGAAGTGGTCACCAGCGGCCTGAACATCGCCGGCGGCATGATCGTCGTGGTCGGTTACGCAATGGTGATTAACATGATGCGCGCCGGCTACCTGATGCCGTTCTTCTATCTCGGTTTCGTTACCGCCGCCTTCACCAACTTCAACCTGGTGGCGCTCGGCGTCATCGGCGTGGTGATGGCCGTGCTGTATATCCAGCTCAGCCCGAAATACAACAAATCTCAGGTTGTCCAGGCCGGCCCGGCTAACGCGAACGATCTCGATAACGAACTCGACTAGGAATAGGTGAGAGAAATGGTTGATACAACTGCTCAAAAGAAACTCACGCCGGCCGACATTCGCGGCGTATTCCTGCGCTCTAACCTGTTCCAGGGGTCATGGAACTTCGAACGCATGCAGGCGCTGGGTTTTTGCTTCTCGATGGTGCCGGTGATCCGTCGCCTGTATCCGGAAAACAATGACGATCGCAAACAGGCGATCAAACGCCATCTCGAGTTCTTCAACACGCACCCTTACGTGGCGGCGCCGGTACTCGGCGTGACCATGGCGATGGAAGAGCAACGCGCCAACGGCGCACCGATCGACGACGGCGCGATCAACGGCATCAAGGTCGGTTTGATGGGGCCGCTGGCAGGCGTCGGTGACCCGATCTTCTGGGGCACCGTGCGGCCGGTGTTCGCCGCGCTCGGCGCCGGCATCGCCATGAGCGGCAGCCTGCTCGGACCGATCCTGTTCTTCGTGCTGTTCAACCTGGTGCGCCTACTGACCCGCTACTACGGCGTGGCCTACGGTTACCGTAAAGGGGTGGATATCGTCAACGACATGGGCGGCGGCTTCCTGCAAAAACTGACGGAAGGAGCGTCCATTCTCGGCCTGTTTGTGATGGGGGCGCTGGTCAACAAGTGGACGCACGTGAATATCCCGCTGGTGGTGTCCAAGATAACCGACCAGACCGGGCATACCAACGTCACCACGGTGCAGACTATCCTCGACCAGCTGATGCCGGGCCTGGTGCCGCTGCTGTTGACCTTCGCCTGCATGTGGCTGCTGCGCAAGAAAGTCAACGCGCTGTGGATCATCATCGGCTTCTTCGTCATCGGTATCTTTGGCTATTGGATTGGCCTGCTGGGCCTGTAATCGTTCGGAACGGCCGGGGGGCAACCCCCGGTTTTTTTATGTGTGGAGCAAGAGATGTCACTGACCGACGGCGTACTGATGCTGTTCATCGCCCTGCTGTTGCTGTATTCGCTGTACGACGAATTCGGCATGGATCTGCTGAAAGGCAAAACGCGGCTCAAAGTGCCGCTTAAACGCCGAAACCGGCTCGACAGCCTGATTTTCGTCGGCCTGATCGCCATTCTGATTTACCGCAACGTCACCACCAACGGCGCGGCATTAACCACTTACCTGCTTATTTCTTTGGCGCTGCTCGCCATCTATATCGCTTATATTCGCTCGCCCAAGATGGTGTTTAAAGCGCACGGTTTTTTCTTCGCCAATGTGTTTGTCGAATATAACCGCATTAAAGCCATGAATTTATCGGAGGATGGCATTCTGGCCATCGACCTGGAACAGCGCCGGCTGTTGGTTCAGGTAACTCACCTGGACGACCTGGAGAGGATTTATCACTTTTTCGTTGATAATCAATGAATAAAAAATAAACCCATTCCGTTATCGCTCAAACCCCGCGCTGCTTATGGACAATTAATCGGCAGCGCCAATTCCTTTCTGACTATTATTTCCGCAACATTGTTACCCCCGGCTACATTATATTCCCGCATGAACTCAGATTAATGAAAACAAGTCTCAATTAAGAACCGATATTGGCAAAAAATAAGGTTGTCGATGGCTGAAATAATATGGTATGGTTGCGCCGTCATTGGGGAGTAGCCGGTTTCTGGAGAATAAATACCAGGAACGCCCGTATCAACATACTCGTTTCGCCGTATGAAACGTGGTGCGGGCAGCCAGGTAAGGTTGGCGAGACCATAGACACGTAACTCCGTCGTTTGGTTGGGGGTGGGTTACGTGTATATGGAGCCACCCGGCCGAGGCTATTTCACATGAACCTTTCAGCAACGCTTATTCTCGCTTTCGGCATGTCCATGGATGCTTTCGCCGCTTCGATCGGCAAAGGCGCCAGCCTGCATCAACCCCGTTTTCGCGAAGCGATCCGCACCGGCCTGATCTTCGGCGTGGTGGAAGCGATCACCCCGCTCATCGGGTGGGCCATCGGCCTGTTCGCCAGCCAATACATCATGGAATGGGACCACTGGGTCGCCTTCTCGCTGCTGTTGATTCTCGGCATGCGCATGATCGTCGAAGGGGTGCGCAACAGGCCCGACGAAGAAGAGAAGGTCAAACGCCATGGTTTCTGGTTATTGGTCGCCACCGCCATCGCCACCAGCCTCGACGCCATGGCGATCGGCGTCGGCCTGGCCTTCCTGCAGGTGAATATCGTGCACACCGCGATGGCCATCGGCTGCGCCACCATGATCATGGCGACGCTGGGCATGATGATCGGCCGCTTTATCGGCCCGCTGCTCGGCAAACGCGCCGAGATCCTCGGCGGCGTGGTGCTGATAGGTATCGGCGTCAACATCCTGCTGGAACACCTCGGCTACCTGGCCTGAGGCGACCGAACTGCAAAAAAACCTGCCGCGGCAGGTTTTTTTGTTTCTGGACGCCGCGCTTTTTAAGCGCGACGTCGGTACAGCGCCAGGACGAAATCCGTCTCGCACACAAACTCCCCGCCCTCGACCAACCGCTGTTGCACCTCCGGCGTGGCGCGCCAGGCGAACGGCGTCATCTGCAGCAGGTTGGCGGCCTGCGCGCCCGGCAAGGTCATCGTATAGGCCAGCGCCTCTTTGCGCTCGCAGTCGAACCCATCGAACTGTTCGTCCTGTTCGGCATGCAGCTGCACCTGCTGGTACACCCGCTCTTTCAGCTGGTACAGATGACGCGGGCCCGGCGAAACCGTCACCACCACGCCGCCCGGCTTCACCACCCGCGCCAGCTCCTGCGCCTTGCAAGGGGCGTAGATGCGCAAGACCGCATCCAGCGCCCCGTCGGCGAACGGCAAACGGTGGCTGGAGGCGACGCAGAACGAGACCGCCGGATAACGTTTGGCGGCATAGCGGATCGCCACCTTCGCGACGTCCAGCCCGTAGACCGCCATATTGCGCCCCTGGGCCAGCCGTGAGGCCACGGCGGCGGTGTAATACCCTTCCCCACAGCCTATGTCCAATAACGCGCCAGCATCGGCCGCCAGCGCCACATCCAGCCACTCGGCCACCTGCGCTTGCAGCGGCTGATAATACCCACCGTCGAGAAACGCGCGCCGCGCCTGCATCATTTCCGCGCTGTCTCCCGGCTGTTTCGATCGCTTGTGCTGTACCGGCAGCAGATTGACGTAGCCCTCTTTGGCCTGATCGAACTGATGATTGCTGTCGCAACGCCATTGTTGAGATGAAAAATGCAGCGGCTGATGACACAGGGGACATTGATAAGACATGAATGGGCTTCCAGAGAGACAGGGCGCGGCTAGTCTAAAGAAGGCGCCGGTTTGATGCAAGGCGCATCCCCGCTCGCTTTCATCGCCAACAACACCTGGCCAAGCGGGGAAAAAGCTGGCTACACTGAGAGTCTGTTTTCTCACGCAGGTGAAAATAATTTATGAGCGATCGTTCCGCGCTGCTCGATGCGGTGCCCCACATTCAGCACGGCTTCGGCAGTAAACTCGCGCTGCTGCCAGGGCATCTGCTGCCCTACAGCGCCACATTGCCGGAAAAGAAGCAGGTGCATGGCACCCGCATCGTCGATGTGCTGCAACCGGCTCAGGCGTGCGGTGAAGCCGATGGCTTCTACACGCGCCAGCCCGGCATTCTGCTCAGCGTGCTGACGGCGGATTGCCTGCCGGTGCTGTTCAGCCGTCGTGACGGCGGCGCCATCGCGGCGGTACACGCCGGCTGGCGCGGGTTGCTGGACGGTATTCTGGAACAGATGGCGGCCCGCATTCGCCAGGACGGCGACACCGCCGATTGGGTGGCCTCCATCGGCCCCGCCGCCGGCCCGTGCTGTTACGAAGTTGACGAAGCGCTGGTGGAAAACTTTAAACAGCTTCTGCCGCTGCCCGCTACGCTGATCAGCCCGCACTATCGGCATCTGGATCTGGCCGCGATCGCCGAATACAAGCTGACGACGCTCGGCTTCGCCGCCGTTGACCGCTCAGGCAGTTGCACTATCTGCACGCCGGACGTCGATCCGCAGCGGCCGCAGCGCTTCAAATACACCAGCTATCGCCGCAACAGCCATCGGCGCGCACAGGATCCGACGCATCCGGGCATTAAAGGCCGCAACCAGTACGCCGGCATCGTCATCGTCGCCGAATGACGGAAACGAAAAAGCCCGCGCGAAGGCGGGCTTTTTGTACAGCTGACGCTGATTAGATAGCAGTAACGTTTACTGCAGATGGGCCTTTCTGGCCATCTTGGATTTCGAACTCAACGTTCTGGCCTTCAGCCAGGGTTTTGAAGCCGTTACCCTGGATTGCAGAGAAGTGTACGAACACGTCTTTGCTGCCGTCAGCCGGGGTGATGAAACCGAAACCTTTAGACTCGTTGAACCACTTAACTTGACCTTTGATCTTTGCCATCTTGAGTATTTCCTTTGGATTGTTTAAACCGCCCGTAGGCGTTACATAGACAAACTAGAGTCGTTACTGCTTGAGGCACTAAGATAAGGATCGGCAGAGAAGCGGTATTCAACGCTAACGTCTTTACTCAGAACTTCTTTACTGAAAATGCCACACATATACAGAACTGTACCTCGTTTTACCCAGATGCGTTATCACATACTCTGTATGCGATGGCAAGCCATTTTTAATCACTGAACGACATGTCGCACATATTTGAAACGGTCGAGAGCCACATTTGCTTAAATAGGCCAAAAGATGTTGAAGCATCGGCTATTTTCTGCTTGCCGAAATCACTGCGCCAGACCCCGCATTCTGCTGGCATTTTAACAAAACTTTCATCGTATTGACGCCTATCTGTCTCGTCATTTCCGCTTTTTTGCCGCTTATAGCGTTAAAAAATTTGAATCTTTATGGAATTTGATATGCAACATTTGAATATCGATGAACGGGGGCCAATTTATTCATCGCTCCTCCGACCATTTACCGCCGGAAAGCCCATTCATCATCGGCTTTCAGCCCTGCCGCCAAACGGCGCGGGCGAGCACGGCGCACGGGCCAGCGGTGACGCATCCGCTCTGCACAACGGATGCATAAACATGCAAAGCGCCGGCACCTCTCCCGCTTGCCGGTGGGTTCATCATAAATAATCCGAATATCATTAACCTCAATAGCCGGAATAGTCTTATCAATAACGAAAGTTCAACGTTGAATTAAATCCTGAAAACAAGGGGGTTATTTGAATCACCACCCGCGCTTATCAATTCGGCTAATTACAGCCGCGCTTTCAAACCGTTGGTTTTATTCATCCCGCAGCGCCGCCGGATGATGAGGTAACGCAGACGGTGAGTCCTGCAACGCGATGCGCTCGCCAATCTTCAGCGGATGGAATTGATGCTGCTCCAGCCCCGCCTCACTCAACGCCAGGTTCAACTGCTGCGGCGGCTCGTCCAGCGATTCATCCGCCAATTCGAACACCCCCCAATGAATGGGAATGGCGCGCGGCTGATTCAGTTGACGGTACAGCGTCACCGACTGCTGCGGATCCATATGCTGCTCCTGCATAAACCAGCGCGGCGCATAGGCGCCGATGGGCAGCGCCGCCACGTCGAACGGCCCCAGCCGTTGACCGATCTCCGCCAGCCGTTCCGAATAGCCGCTGTCGCCGGAAAAATAAAACCGCAGCGCCGGATGGTGGATCACCCAGCCGCACCACAGCGAGCGATTGCGATCCCACAGCGTGCGCATGCTCCAGTGCCGCGCCGGCGTGGCGTAGACCGTCAGCTCGCCCAACGGCAGACTCTGCCACCAGTCCAGCTCATGCACCTTCAGCCGATAACGGCGGAACCAGCGCTTCAAGCCGAGCGGCACGATGAACTCGGCCTGAGGGAAACGCCGCGCCAATTGCCGCACCGTGCGCCTGTCAAGGTGGTCATAATGGTTATGGGAGATCAGCACCGCATCCACCGCCGGCAGTTGCTCCACCGTCAGCGGCGGCGGCGTTCTGCGCTTCGGGCCGTAAAAGCTCAGCGGCGATGCGCGTTCGGACAACGCCGGATCGATCAGAATATAGCGCCCGCTCAACCGCAGCAGCATCGAGGCATGCCCCAACCACCAGACGCTGTCGCCACTGCCGCTGAGATCGGCCGGCTGCCACCAGCGTTCGGTAAATTGCGCGTAGCCCTGCTGCGGCGGCTTGGGCAACCCCTGGCGCTTGCGCTCATCTTGCCAACGTTGAAGATCCCCCTCCTGACGCCGCGAAGGTTCCGGGTTGCGAAATCCCTCCGGCGTGTGATGCGCCTTGGCCGCGTCGTAATAACGGTTGATTCTTTTCATCCAGCGTCTTCTCCCGACCCTCAGCGCCCTGCACGGGCATGACTTTCAGTGTAACAAACCCGATGAAGCTCGCACTTCGTCAGCCGTGCGCTGCATTGAGGGAGCTTTTGCCGTATGCTGTTGTCTCACTTCGGTGAGACAGCCAGGGCCGCCAAGAGCCCGTTAAGACTCTCTTAAGAACTTTGTGATTGACTTGTAGGGCATACAGAAAAGGAGAAGTTATGAGTCGTTCGACATCCCGCAAATCAGGCGCAGGCCTGGGGCGCCGTATTCGCAGCGCGCTGCTGGCGCAGAAGCAATACTGGAAAATGTATTTCGCCATGAAGCTGCGCCGCGTGCGCGTGCCTGCACCGCTGGTGCTGCTTGGCGGTTCGCTGCTCGGGTTCTTCATGCTGACCCTGCTGATGCTCAGCGTGGTGACCATCGACGTCATCAGCACCCTGCTGCTGCTGTGCCGGAAACTGCTGGGACGGGGTGACGGTGAGGGGCGCGCCTTTATGCCGCGCAGCTGACGAGAAGAGCGCGGAGGCGCAATACGCCTCCGCGCGCAGATTAACGCTTGGCGCCTTTGCGGCGCGTCAGCATGAACCCGCCCCACAGCACTGCAACCCACACCGGCATCAGCAACACCGAAATGCGGATCCCTTCGCTGAAATACATAATCACCAAAATCAGGCCGAGGAACGCCAGGCACAGATAGTTGCCGAACGGATACCACAGCGCCTTAAAGCTTGGAATGACGCCCTGACGGTTCTTCGCCGCACGGAATTTCAGGTGCGCCAGGCAGATCATTACCCAGTTGATCACCAGGGTGGACACCACCAGCGCCATCAGCAGCTCAAACGCCTTGCCGGGCATCAGATAGTTGATCAGCACGCCGATCGAGGTAATCAGCGCCGACAGTGCGATGGACAGCACCGGCACGCCGCGCTTGTTGACGCGCGTCAGCGCTTTCGGCGCATTGCCCTGGCTGGCCAGCCCGAACAACATGCGGCTGTTGGCGTAAACGCCGCTGTTGTAGACCGACAATGCGGCGGTCAGCACCACCACGTTGAGCACCGTCGCCACCAGATTGCTGTTCAGCGCATGGAAGATCAGCACGAACGGGCTACCGCCCTCCACCACTTGCCCCCACGGATAAAGCGAGAGCAGTACGGTCAGCGAACCGATATAGAAAATCAGAATACGGTACACCACCTGATTGGTCGCTTTAGGAATGCTGCGACGCGGATCGGCGGCTTCCGCCGCGGTGATGCCCACCATCTCCAGCCCGCCGAACGAGAACATGATCACCGCCATCGCCATCACCAGCCCCGAGAAGCCGTGCGGCATAAAGCCGCCCTGCTGCCACAGGTTGGTGATGCTGGCCTGCGGCCCGCCGTTGCCGCTGGCCAACAGCCAGGCGCCAAACACGATCATGCCGACAATCGCCACCACCTTGATGATGGCGAACCAAAACTCGGTTTCGCCGTACAGGCGCACGTTCACCAGGTTGATCAGATTGATCAACACAAAGAACAGCGCGGCGGACGCCCAGGTGGGGATCTCTGGCCACCAGTACTGAATGTAGATGCCGACGGCGGTCAATTCCGCCATGCCGACCAGAATGAACATCGCCCAGTAGTTCCAGCCGGAAAGGAAGCCGGCGAAATCACCCCAATATTTATAGGCAAAGTGACTGAAAGATCCGGCGACCGGCTCCTCCACCACCATTTCGCCCAGCTGGCGCATGATCAAAAACGCGATAAAACCGCCGATGGCGTAGCCCAACAGCACGGCGGGGCCGGCCATTTTAATGGTTTGCGCAATGCCGAGAAATAAACCGGTGCCGATGGCGCCCCCGAGGGCAATAAGCTGTATGTGTCTGTTTTTTAATCCGCGTTTTAGCGGGGTATCCTGATGCTGACCGCCCATCTTATCCTCATATGGCGTACCTCCTTGCCGTTATCGGCCAAGATTTCACCAATCAATAAATGTATCTGCGGGCGGCTTTTTAACACTTAACCCCGTGAGCATCAAGGAATAGCGCCCCGAGACGGCAGACCGGAGCGCGATTTTTTACTGCGCGGGAGCGGGTAACGGCGGCGTTCAGCCAGGCATACCGCACAGTTTGGTCAGGTTGCGCGCGCCGATCATCAGCGTGGCGACATAAGATTGGCGACGCGTAACCACTTCCACCGCCACGCGATCGTTTTGATATTTTATCAGATAGGTCGAGGGCCAGCCCTGACGGCGCTGGCCGAAGCTTTCGGCATGACGATCGATCGCCGCATGGGCAATCACCAGATGAGACAAGTTTTTATCACCTTTGATAATGCGCTTCATAAACAGCCTCCGCCAACGACAGCTCTGTTATTAGAAAAAGGAGAAACTCTTACCAATCACCGGTATTTTTGCGAATCAGTTAGCCTGTCGGCTCATCAGAAAACAGATCATCGCCGCGCGCAGCGGGCTGGCGCTGTCGGCCTGCCATTCACCGCCCTGGGTGCTCATGCGCGCCTGCCACTGTGGGCTGTCGCTGTGGTTGTCGGGGTTCAGACTGATTTTGTTGGCGCAAATGATCGGCCAGGCGTCGGAGGGATTCTTGCAGTAATCTTTACCTTTTACGCCGCCGTAGGGATACCACTTGTCCGGGTTCTCCCCGGTCAGCAGCGCAATGCTGCGGTTCACTTCGGCATCGCTTTCTTCGTACCATTTAATCATCGGCTTTATCCATCTTTTGTAAGGTTCGCGCTACATTACGATGTCTGTAAGACAGTTTTATGACAGCGTCGCCGGTTTTCACATTATCTGCACTAATGTTTCGCCCCCTTTAACTTTTCTCCCCTTCTGCGTACACTTTTCGTCTGTTTAGCGCCCAGGAAACGCACGCATGTTGACCGGCCTCAACCACCTGACGCTCGCCGTCAGCGATCTCGATCGCAGCTTCGATTTTTACCGCCATCTGTTGGGGTTCACCCCTCACGCCCGCTGGCAAGGCGGCGCCTATCTGTCGTTGGGGGCGTTGTGGCTGTGCCTGTCGTTGGATGAGGCGCGCACGCCACCACGGGCGCGTGATTACACCCATTACGCCTTCAGCGTCGCGCCGGAACACATTGAACGGGTCAGCGAGCGGCTGCGCCAGAGCGGCGCAGAAGAGTGGAAAAGCAATCGCAGCGAGGGCGAGTCGCTCTATTTTCTCGATCCTGATGGGCATCAGTTGGAGATCCATGCCGGCGATCTGGCCAGCCGCCTGGCGGCATGCCGGGAAAAACCGTATCAGGGCATGGTGTTTTACTGAAGCGCCCCGGCGGCGCAGCGCCGGCCGGGGCATAGTGTTCAACGTTCGGGGATAAAACCTTTGAAATCCAGCGCGGGGCTGAGATCGTCGTCATCAGCCTCGCCGCCGTCGGCGCGAGCGCTGTGCGCCAAACGCTTCAACAGCGCCGTTTGTTGCCGTTGCTGCTCGGCAATTTCCTGCAGCAGGCGAATCTGCTCGTTGGCGCGCACGCTGGCGCGGTTCACCAGGAACCAAACCCAGAGCCCCACCAGCAACGCCACGGCGGCGAGAGCCAACGACAACAGGCCGTTCTGGCCAAAACCTAAATCGTACATGGACAACCCTATCTACTGCGAAATTCAGGCCGCCATCTTAACACTCGCAGCGGCCGGGCGAACATCCCCGCCAAAAATTGCTTACCAGGGTACGAAGCGCGTCACCGAACAGATGCCCAGCGCAAAATTTCCACCATCGTCGCAATAGCTGTCCAGCGCCAACAGGTAGAAAAACAGGCAGGCAGCGACGGCCGTCATTATCACGAGGATTTTTTTTCGCAACAAATTTAGCAGCCTCATTGTTATCAGGATGGTCTATCGCGCATGTTATCACAGCAAAGTTAAACGAAGTTTAACTTGTCGTTTAGATTTCTGGCTATCGCCCGGTTTTCAGACTGTTACCCTTGCCCTCGCGCTGGCGCCGTGGCTAGATGAACCCTCAGGGATAACGAGGAAACGCAATGAGCAGACTGATTAAGTGGGTACTGGTATTGGCGGTCATTTACGGCGGCTTTTTGATCTCGGGCTACGGCGTGCTGATCGGCAGCAATAAGAACGTCGGCGGATTGGGATTGCAGTGCAAATACCTGACGGCGCGCAACGTGGCGATCGCCCAGTACGTCAATGGCGACAACGGTTTCATCGGCGTGGCCGACTGCCCGCTGTTCAAGAAAATCGAAACGGTGGTGGATTAACCGCCACCGCCCGACGCCGTCGCTCTGCGGCGGCTCCGCCTCAATTGCGGGTAAACTTCAACTCGATCAGTGCAATCGCCTTGTCAATCGCTCTGCGGGTCACCGGATCGGCGCCGGCGGGATGCGTGGAGAAATCGATGCTTTTGAGCTGGCCCGCCATCTTGTCGCGCACTTCGGTCGGCGCAATCACGTCGATAACGTCCAGAATCTGTTTAATGACCAGTTGGCAAGCGACCAGATCGGAAGCCAATTCCTGCTCGTTGCTCAGCATGTCAGACATAATAACTTTCCCTTTTGATTCAAACGCCGCACAGAATAGCATGCCGCCTGCGCCATTGCCCGCCCTCCCCGCCTTTTTCCCCGTTCTGCGCACCGCCGGGCAAAAGCCCGCGGCAGATTAGCCTATACTTGCAGCATGACGGTGATAAAAACATCCGTAACCTAAGCCACAACCAACAGGAGATAGTTATGGCGAATCACAATGTGAAATCCTGGGCAACAGTGCGTGAAACTTCGGTGGAAATTGCCGAAGCTATTTTTGAACTGGCAGGCAACGATGAAGTGTTGGCGCAGAAGATCTGGGAAGAAGGCAGCGATGAAGCGCTGGAAATGGCTTTTGCCAAAACCACCGCCGACCAGCTTTATTGGGGAGAGGAAACCGTCGAGCGTAAAAACGTTTAAGCCGCCAGGCAACAAAAAGCCCGGGTTTCTGGCCCAGGCTTTCCCGATTAGCGCTCACCCCGCTCTGCGGCGTGCATCTCTGCTTGCTCTCACGGTTCTTCACCTCCCACACCTTCCGCATTTTTCATGCTCATCACCGGCGTCGCCATAAAAGCGCCGACGCCCACGATTACAACCAGAGTAATAATCACTGTCATTAACATGCGATCACCCCATCAACGTTGAGTTGTTACGGCTGACTCTGTTTTGGCGGTTCTTGCTGCGGTCTTCTCCGCGTCACCCACCGCGGCGGCGACAGTCTCAGATTAGCCGTTTTTCCTTTCGGCTGACAAGCGGCGGTTCAACGGTTTTTCCGAATCATGCCCCGTCATCGGCGGCGTTTTTTGTCCGCGGCGGCAAGTTGTGTATACTTCACCGCTATGTAGATCTCACACTGACGCACTGATGATACAAGAACACCATCTCTCATTGGTCTGCGCCCTCAGCAAATGGGTCGAAACTCACCTCGGACGAGTGATCCATCTCGAAGAGCTGGCCGAGTACTCCGGCTACTCGCTGTGGCATATGCAGAAGCTGTTCAAAGAAGCGACAGGGATTTCGCTGGGCAAATACATTCGTGAACGCCGTCTGGCCGGCGCGGTCTATCAACTGCGCAGCAGTGAAGCGTCGATTTTCGATATCGCCCTGGACTTTGGCTTCGGCTCACAGTCCCACTTCACCTACATGTTCAGAAAGCGTTTTAATATCACGCCTTACGATTTCCGCCAGGATCTGAGCGTCGATCTGCACATCGATCCGCCGCTGCACGTCATTCACCAAAAATCCGCCTGATTTTCGCCCGCCGTCAACCGGCGGGTTAACGCGCGCCCCAGACCGCCAGCAGCGCTATCGCGGCCGGCAACGCCTGCACCCACAGGATCTTGCGGCTGGCGGTCAGCCCGCCGAACACGCCGGCCGCCAGCACGCAGCCGAGAAAGAACAGCTGCAGCGCCACATCCTCACGCCAATAGCCCCATACCAGGCCCAGCGCCAGAAAACCGTTGTACAGCCCCTGGTTGGCGGCCAAGACCCGCGTGGCCGCGGCGAACTCCGCCGTCGTCCCGAATGCTCGCCTGCCGATCGGCGCGCGCCACAGGAACATTTCCAATACCAGGATATAAAGGTGGAGCGCCGCGATAAGCAGCAGAACAATGTCGGCAAAGAGCTTCATGATTATCCAAATAGCGAAATGGGAATGCCGTCAAGTATAAGTGATGGATGAATATCGCTCAGCATCTAAGATAAAAAAACCCGCCGAAGCGGGTTTATGCAGGAGTCATTTTTTGAGGTTAGTGTAATACGGCAACCAACAATGCCGCGACAGAGACCCAAAACAGCGCCGTGGCAACCACGACATGGGACAGTCTTGCACGATAAAGAACTTGGCTCATAATGACCTCACTGACATCAGACTAACGGGAGACAACCTGACTTCCTGAGGATTATCCTAATCTTCTTCCGTTTATCATTATATGCGTCAGATCACTATTTCGTTGAGAAACTTTATATTGTCGTGAAGCTGGAGCCGCGATCACATTTATTGCGCGTTATTAGAGCGAAATAAGTCGAATAATCTCGGCGATTATATCCTAACGCTATCAAACTTCGCTCCACGGCAGGCGTGGCGCGGCCATGCGCTCACCGGAATAACCGCTGACCGCCGGAAAACGATCCGTTTCCTGCTCCCAATCGCGCTGAGCCTGAATAATTTCCGCTTTGGTATGGCCAACGAAGTTCCACCAGATAAGGATCTCTTCATTTAACGGCGCTCCACCGATTAATAATCCCCGGCCGCCCTTCTCTGCATTTAACTCAATAGAGTTATTACCCATGCCTAAATAGGCGAATGCGTCAGGTGAAAATGTTTCACCATTAAGTTCAAATGCACCAATTAGGGGCAAAAAGCCGATTTCATAATCAGCGCGCAGCGGCAATTGCGCCGTCGCCGCCTCTTGCCATTCCATATCAATGGCGATTAATGGCGAAAGAGTAAACACCGGTGAACGATAAGCGCCAAATTCCCCGACCAGTAAACGGTGATTCACGCCGTTATTCCGCCACTGCGGCAAATCGGGATAATGATCGAATCGCGGCGCCATGTCGGCATATTCAGCCGGCAACGCAATCCACAATTGTGCGGCGTGCAGACGTCGTTCCTCGCCTACCGACTGTTCCGTATGCGCGATGCCGCGCCCTGCGGTCATCAGATTGACCTGCCCCGGACGGATCAACTGTTCGCTGCCGAGGCTATCGCGGTGCAGCACCTCACCCTCGATCATCCAGGTAAAGGTTTGCAGACCGGTGTGCGGATGCGGCCCTACGTCCATGCCGGGCGCGGTGCCGTTGAATACCGTCGGGCCGGCGTGATCGAGAAAACACCAGGCGCCGACGGTGCGCCGTTCCCGGGTTGGCAACGCACGGTTGATAGGAATGCCGCCCACTTCGGCATTGCGCACGGCAATGCGCTGGATCTGGCGCGCGCCGTCAACGACAGGGCACTCGCGTGAGGGTGAAAAGCGCGTAGGACGGGACTGACTCATCGCAAAGACCTCCTGAATGGCGCCGATTCGCCAAGGATAATCGCCCCAGCTTAGCACAGGACAACGCCCCCTGGAGAGCGACGACGCTCAGCCGCGCTCACGCGGATTAAGGTGTTTTGATGTAGCAGCTTTTAATATCGATATCGTCGTGGGCATGCCTGAGATCGGAGAAATAAGTCACTCCGAAGAGAATCGACACGACCAGCAGTACAGAAACCAACAGGCCGATAATCGCCAACAGTTTGGTTTCATCGTGGAGATTGGGCTCCATTTTCTCTCCCCTAGTTAATGACGTCAGGTCAGCCACAGCGTGACCGCCAACGTAAAAATGATCAGTGAGCAGGACGCAATCGCCAAAACGACGATCGCAAATTGCGCATCACCCAAGGTTTCTCTGTAGTTTTTATCCGTCAAGGCGTTACGCTGCTGTTTCACTAAATCGGCTTTCACTCGTTCAACTGCTGCATTGCTGTTTGATGGGGCAAGACACCCCCTCAGAATGGAGGAGCGAAATCCCCCTTCGGCTGCTCAGTCCGCAACCGGGCCATGACGCTACCAACTTTCCCCCCCAGGGTCAACACCGCCGCCGCGGGCCGGCGAGCGCAGGCACACGGTATGTGTAACTTTTATTTAGAGGGAAGGGAAATAAGAGATGCTTATAGCGGAGGCAAAAAAAAGCCCGGCACATCGCCGGGCCAGGGGAGACAGAGGCGTTATTGCGGGATACGCAGCACCTGTCCCGGATAGATCTTGTCCGGGCTCGACAGCATCGGCTTGTTGGCTTCGAAAATTTTGTTGTAGAGATTGGCGTTACCGTACATCTCTTTGGAGATTGCGCTCAGCGTATCGCCCTTCTTCACGGTATAGAAGCGGCTCTCGGCGTCGGATTGCGCTACCGCCACCTTGTCTTCCACACCGCTGATGCCCGCTACGTTGCCAATCGCCACCAGAATCTTCTCTTTCAGCTCCTGGCTGACGGCATCGCCGGTCACCACCGCTTTCCCATCGACCACCTGCACATCGACTTTGTCGGTGCCCGGCAGGCCGCTCTTATCGAGATGCTCCTTGAGTTTGGCGCTTTGATCTTCGGCGGAGGCATTGCCGGTGACTGTGTCCCACAGTTTTTCGCCCGCTTCTTTGACAAAGTTAAACAAGCCCATATTCACTCCTTTTGATGGTTGCACTAATGCGTTGATGTAAGGCTTGTTAAGCTTAGCATCGTCAAAAGGATCTGCCATCCGCTCTCGCCCCCAGAAACGGCTGGAGAATTCCGAAAGTGCCGTCTGCGGCGCCTCATTGGCGTTTTATCGCGCAATGATGCTGAAAAATCGCGCTTTTTTACCTACACTGTTGCAGACAAGGCGGCTCGACGAAGGAGGCTGCAAGATGTACGCATTGGTGATGTTTGTCTGTTATCTGGATGGCGGCTGCAGTGAAATGGTGGTGGACATATTGCGCGACGAACCGCAATGCCTGGTGGCAATGAAGGAACAGAACCTGCGTCACGCCGGCTGTTATCCCATGGAAGAATTTATTGACGGTTTCTGGTTGCCGGCCAGCGAATACTCGGATTTTTGATCCCCCCGCCTGATGCTGAGGAATTTCTGATTTCATCGGAAACGGCGTCTTCCTCCAAGGCATAAGGCCGCTGTTTTGTTAAATTGCGGCTCCCGAAGAAGAAAGACAGAGAAAGGTCATGTCAGCATCGGCTCATTCCAACGAGCAATATGAAATTCTGCTGCGCAACGTCAGCCTGGCGTTAGGCGACGCAGTGTTGCAGTTAATCAAAAACCATAAAAAGGTATCCGGCGGCAATATTCTTTCGCAGCTGGTGACAGAGATAGAGCGAGAGCAGGATCAGCAGCGGTTTGCCGCGTTGCGTTCAGCCATCGAGCTGGTGGGGTTGGCGCCAAAAGGCTGAGCGCGCGATACAAACGAAGGCAGGGCTTGCGCCCTGCCTGATTACCGATCCCGACACAGGATGAGGGTAATGGAATTGCAGCTTAGAAGCGGTAGGTCAGGTTGACGGCAACGATGTCGTCGGTGTTCAGCTTCAGTTTGTTGTCGTCGTTCAACTGGTTGATCTTGTAGTCGACGTAAGTGTACATGTTCTTGTTGAAGTAGTAAGTCGCGCCCACTTCTACGTATTTCACCAGATCGACGTCGCCAATCCCTTCAATATCCTTGCCTTTCGACTGCACGTAGGCCAGAGACGGACGCAGACCGTTTTCGAACTGGTACTGGGCCACAACTTCGAAGTTCTGCGTTTTGTTGGCGAAGCCGGAAGTGCCATTGACGCTGATCGGCGTCATGTTGCGGGTATCGGCATACATGGCCGCCAGATAGACCTGGTTGGCGTCATATTTGATTGCGGTGGTCCAGGCGGTGGCCTTGTCGCCTTTACCGTACTGCAACGCTTTCTGATCGCCGGTGCGGCTGGAGTCGGAGAACGCCGCCGCAACGCCGATGCCGGTGCCGCCGATGTCCTGATAGTCCAGAGACATGCCGTAACCGTCGCCGTTTTGCTTGGTTACGCTGCGCTTGTCTTCGTTGTTTTTGCCCTGATACTGCAACGCCAGGTTCAGGCCTTCCACCAAACCGAAGAAGTCACGGTTGCGGTAGGTCGCCAGGCCGTTGGAGCGCGCAGTCATGAAGTTGTCGGTATAGCTGTAGGAGTCGCCGCCGAATTCCGGCAGCATGTCAGTATAAGCTTCAGCGTCGTACACCACACCGTAGTTACGGCCGTAGTCGAACGAGCCATAGTTGGCGAACTTCAGGCCGGCGAAGCCCAGACGGGTTTTGGTGCCGGTGGTGCCCTGCGCTTCATCGTGGTTGGCCTGAACGTTGTATTCCCACTGGCCGTAACCGGTCAACTGATCGTTGATCTGGGTTTCGCCTTTAAAGCC
The DNA here is from genome assembly GCF_014982455.1 of Serratia sp. X3. Taxonomy (NCBI): domain Bacteria; kingdom Pseudomonadati; phylum Pseudomonadota; class Gammaproteobacteria; order Enterobacterales; family Yersiniaceae; genus Serratia; species Serratia sp. X3. The sequence continues at coordinate 802,851 of NZ_JADCNB010000001.1, read as the reverse complement.
CAGACGAACATACGTTTTATCTCCGTCTTCACTTTTATCTTTACTGAAAACGTGTTTGGCCGAAACGCGGCCGTACAGGTCGAGTTTATTGCCATCTTTATTGTAGATTTCAGCCGCGTTGGCGAAGGAGGTGACCGCCCCGAGGGCGACAGCTAAGGCTAATACACTGCGTTTCATCATTTATTTTCCTAGATATTATAATTAGAACCCTGCCCGTCACGCCCAATTTATAATTTGGGCTATGATTTTATCTTTTGGTATTTTATGAGCACCCCTAATGCTGGGGTGATGTGACATTAGCATCATGAATCAAAACTTAAAATCAAAAAGTTCATGAAACAACGAGGAGAAAGCATGTTTATTTGTAACAATATATTTCAAAAAAGAGAATACATAACCCATTGAATATAAGAATTTTTTATCACATAACTTATAACCAAAACGGTGCAATGCACCAATTTAGTGCATTTTGGTTTCGTTTTGCGTGCTTTCTGCACGATTCAAAAGTAACAACAAGATTAGCATGGTTATTAAAAACGTTACTTATTTCACATTTTTATCTTAACAAAGTCACCAGGCAATTAAGGCTTTCCGATAACGGCTGAATACGGCCTTTATTCATTCACGTAAAGAAATCCCTATGGGACGAATAAAATTCGATGTATGGCCATTTAAATAGCGGGAAATAGCAGATTAAAATAATGAAAGGAATAAACGGCAGCGCGCTGACGGCGCCGCCGAGGATAAATCAATACAACGTAGAACGGGAAACTTCGCTTAACAGCATGCCAGCGCGCAGGCCCAGCGCCACAGTGGGGTTAGGAAACAGTATCCACGCACCCTCTTGGCCAACGCGATACTCCTCCTGCGGCTGCTCGCACAGCAACATCCCCGGTTTCAACTCGGTGAAGTTGGCGGTGTCATCATCCAGATGCAGCTTGAAATCCTCGCTGTGTTTGATCAACGAGTGCATCACACGGAATACCCGGATCGCCTCGCCCGCGCGCTGCGGCAACGGCCCCTCGCTGACCGCCGCCCGCAGAGCGCGATCGATGGCGGCGAACTGCTGCAGATCGTTGCTGCCGAACGGCCGCGCCTTGCCCAGCTCGAGCGTACAGCTCGCCGCATTGAGATGCTCGCTGGAATAGTGGCTGAAAGTCCCGCCCGGCGCGCTGTGTACCACCAGCGCATCCAGATCGGCGGCATCCAGCAGCTTTAGCATCGGTTCACTGTACGGATGCTTCTGGAAGGGCAAAATGCCAAAGCGCGGCAAATGCGACTCGCGAATGGCGGTGTGCAGATCGTAATGGAAACGCGCCGCCTGTTCGCCATCAAAAAAGGCGGCGAGCGTGCGCTCCAACTGCTGGGCGCGCGCGGTTTCCCCGCTGGCGGCGAAGTTGCGGTAGCGGCCGCCGAACATACGGTTCATGTCGCTGTGCAGATAGCGCTTGCCCGCCCGCATCGCCGCCGGGTTGCCCAGTACCACCAACAGCCGCACCGCCAGCGGCAAGCGGCCGCTCAACAGATCGGCGATTAACTGATTGAGCAGTTCAATCGGCGCGGTTTCGTTGCCGTGTACGCCCGCCGACACCACCAACGCCTGGCGATAACGCTGCCGCGGCGTGAGCTCCAACACCCCTTCCCCCAGCCAACGCCAGCGCAGCTGCGGCGTTTCGCCCTGCCATTCGGCGGGTTCTTTCCCCTCCAGCGTCAGGGGCAGTAGATCGATCATGCAGCCTCCCTTAACGTTGGAACGGATAGATGGACCCGAGACCGAGGATCGACGTCAGCGAATCCAACGCCTCGCGCCCTTCGCGCAGCAGCAGTGGATCGGCCAGGTCATCCTGCGTCAGGCGATCGCGGTAATGACGATCCACCCACTCGTTCAACGTCGCGAACAGCCGATCGTTCATCATGACGCGCGGGTTCACCGCCCGCAGCTCTTGATCGTTGAGCGCCACCCGCAACCTCAGGCAGGCCGGGCCGCCGCCGTTGCGCATGCTTTCGCGCAGATCGAACACGCGGATTTCATCGATCGGGCCGCCGCTGCCGACCATCTCGTTCAGATAACGCCACACGCCGGCATGCTGGCGCGACTCTTCCGGCACCACGATCATCATCTTGCCGTTCGGCTTGGTGAGAATTTGGCTGTTGAACAGATAAGTCGCCACCGCGTCCGCCACCGAGACGCGCTCCGTCGGCACTTCGATCGCCACCAGCTCGCTGTCCAGCGTCGCCATCTTGCGGCGCACTTCATCCAGCGCCTGTTGCTGGCGGTAAAACGCCTGCTGGTGGTGGAACAGCACGTTCTGGTTGCTGACCGCAATCACGTCGTTATGGAACACGCCCTGGTCGATCACCGCCGGGTTTTGCTGCACGAAGACCGTATGCTGCTCGTCCAATTGGTGCAGGCGAGCGATCGCCTCACCGGCTTCGCGCGTCTGGCGCGCAGGATAACGCGCCGGCGCCGTTTCGCCGCCAAACTCCTGGCGACCGTAAACGAACACCTGCACGCTGCGCCTGGCATAATCGCCGCCCAGCCGGTTATGGTTGGCCGCCCCTTCGTCTCCGAACAACGCCACCTGCGGCAGCGCTTCATGGTGGGCGAAATGCCGGTCGTCGTTAAACATCGCCCGCAAAACGTCGGTGGTCGTTTCCGCTTCAATGGCGCGGTGGAATTTATTGTTCAGGTTGGCGGCGGTGAAATGCACCTTGCCGTCTGCGCTGTCCGCCGAGGGGGACACCGTGGCCGCATTGGCGGTCCACATGCAGGACGCCGAGCTGAGCGCTGACAGCAATCGCGGCGATTGACGCATCGCCTGCGCCAGCACCGCCTCATCACTGCCGCTGAAACCCAGGCGACGCAGCATCGGCAAATGTGGCCGCTCCTGCGGCGGCAATACCCCTTGCTGGAAACCGAGATCGGCCAGCGCCTTCATTTTCAGCAGACCCTGCTTCGCCGCCAGCTGCGGGTTCGATACGCTGTTTTGATGCTGCGTAGAGGCCTCGTTACCGAACGACAGCCCGGCATAGTGGTGCGTCGGCCCCACCAAACCGTCGAAATTGACTTCATATCCTGACATGGCTATCCCCTGGGGATGGCCTGCGGCGACGCCATAACGCCGCCGCAGACGATTAACGGAACGACAAGCCCGGCGAGAGCGTCGCCGGCAGCGACAGGCTTTCGCTTTCCAGCGACGCCATCGGCCAGGCGCAATAGTCCGCCGCATAGAAGGCGCTTGGGCGATGGTTGCCGGAAGCCCCCACGCCGCCGAACGGCGCCGCGCTGGACGCTCCGGTCAACGGCTTGTTCCAGTTGACGATGCCGGCACGCGCTTCCAACAGCAACCTCTCGAACAGCTCGCGCTGCGGCGAGACCAATCCCACCGACAGGCCGTAGCGCGTCTGGTTGGCGAGCCGCAGGGCCTCGTCGAAATCGCGGTAACGCACGATCGTGGTCAACGGCCCGAAATACTCTTCGTCCGGCACGCCGGCCACGCCGGTCAGCTCGATGATGCCCGGGCTGAGCAGCGAACTGCCCGGCTCCAGCAGACGCATGGCCAGCAGCGATTTTCCGCCCAGCGCCAGCAAGCGCTGCTGCGCTTTCAGCATGTTTTCCGCCGCGGCCGCCGACACTACGCCGCCCATGAACGGCTGCGGTTCGGCATCCCAACGGCCGACGCGCAGCTCGCCCGCCACCTGAACCAAACGCGCGATAAAGGCGTCGCCTTCCGCCCCCTGCTTCACCAAAATGCGGCGTGAACAGGTGCAGCGTTGGCCGGCGGAGATAAACGCCGACTGGATAGCCAGGTTGACCGCCGCGTCGAGATCCTCGAAACCATCGACGATCAGCGCGTTGTTGCCGCCCATCTCCAGCGCCAGGATCTTCTCCGGCTGCCCCGCCAATTGGCGATGCAGGTGGTAACCGGTGCCGGCGCTGCCGGTGAACAACAGGCCGTCGATATCCGCACTGGCGGCCAGCGCCTCGCCGGTTTCCCGGCCGCCCTGCACCAGATTGATCACCCCGTCCGGCAGACCGGCCTTCAGCCACAGCTTCAGGGTCTCCTCGGCGGTCAGCGGCGTCAGTTCGCTCGGCTTGAACACCACGCAGTTTCCGGCCAGCAGCGCCGGCACGATATGGCCGTTCGGCAGATGGCCGGGGAAGTTGTAAGGCCCAAACACCGCCAGCACGCCGTGCGGGCGATGGCGCAGCACCGAAGCGCCGTCGGCCATCGCCGTCTGGCTAAAACCGGTGCGCGCCTGATAGGCCTGCAGTGAAATGCCCACCTTGCCGATCATCGCCTGAATTTCGGTCAGGGTTTCCCAGCGCGGTTTGCCGGTCTCGCGGCTGATGGTTTCCGCCAGCGACTGTTTATGTTCTTCCAGCAAAGCGGCGAAGCGTTTCACCAACTGTTCACGCTGCTCGAACGGCGTACGCGCCCAGCCGGTGAATGCGGCGCGCGCGGCTTCGCAGGCGGCGGCGACGTCATCGGCGTCGGCGGCGTTGGCGCGCCACAGCGGCTGATTGCCGACCGGATCGGCCTTGCCGAACTCCGCGCCGCGGCCCTGCCGCCAGACGCCGTTAATCAACAGTGCAGGATGGGACATCATGCTTTCTCCTGTGCAATAAGGGGGAGTACCCGCACCGGGCTGCCCTGCTCGACGCCCAGCGCCGCCGCGGTGGCGGCGTTGATATGCAGGCGATCGTCATACAGATCGGCATTGACCAACAGTGCGCGATAATTCTGATAGTTGTCGTTGGCGACCAGATGGACCGGCGCATCGGCGCGCATCGGCGTGTCATCCAGCACCACTTTGACCAGGCGGCTCTGCTTCACCGCACGGATGTGGTCGATCTCGGCTTCCAGCGTCGGGCCACCGTCGAAGATATCGACGTAGCCCTGATAGCTCAGGCCTTCCGCCTCCAGCAGGCGGCGCGCCGGCAGGGTTTGCGGGTGCACTTCACCGATCACCTTCTGCGCGTCTTCGGCCAGGAAATCGACATACAGCGGATGTTTCGGCATCAGTTCGGCGATAAACGCCTTTTGTCCGGTGCCGCTCAGGTAGTCCGCCTTGGCGAACTCGATGGAGAAGAAACGGTGGCCGACGCTCTCCCAGAACGGCGAACGGCCGTTTTCATCGGAGAAACCGCGCATCTCGGCGATCAGACGGCGGGAGAAGCGTTCACGGAACGCGGCGATAAACAGGAAACGCACCTTCGACAGCAGCTTGCCGTTCTCGCCGTGACGATAGTCCGGATCGAGGAACAGCGTGCACAGTTCCGAATGCCCGGTATGGTCGTTGCTGAGGAACAGCGTCGGCACCGATTTATAGACGTTCAGCTGTTTGGACGCGTGCACCTGCGTGCCGACGCGGAAGCTGTACCAGGGTTCCGCCAGGCCGACGGCCACTTCGATCGCGCAGACCCCCACCGCCTGCCGGCGCTCGCTGTCTTCCAATACGAACAAATAACACTGGTCACTTTGCGGAAGTTCGCCTTGCCAGGTTTTTAACGCCCGCTCAATGCGTGCCGACAGGGTATCTTCATTTTGCGGCAGCGACGTGAGACCGATACCGGATTTGCCGGCAAGCGTCAGCAAATCCGCCAAATCGCGGCGCTCTATAGGGCGAATAATCATCATAATGCGAACCTCTTCTGAATCAGGCTGCGCCGATGAAGGCGCAGCCCGCTGATTAGCTGCAAATGCGCGCCACGGCGCGCGCGAATCGCGCCAGCCCCTCTTTCACATCCTGCTCAGGGATGATCAGCGACGGCGTGAAACGCACCACGTCCGGGCCGGCGATCAGCGCGATAACACCTTCTTCGTTGGCCAATTGGGTGATCTGCTTCGCTTTGCCGGCATAGTCTTTCTTCAGTTGGCAGCCGATCAGCAAACCGCCGCCGCGAATCTCGGCGAAGATCGGATACTGACGGTTGATGTCGTTCAACCCGTCGATGAACCACTGGTGGCGCTGTTTGACGCCTTCCAGCACTTCCGGGGTATTGATGATGGAGAACACTTCCCCCGCCACCGCCGTCGCCAGCGGGTTGCCGCCGTAGGTGGTGCCGTGAGTGCCGACGCCCAGCGTTTTCGCCAGCGCATCGGTGGTCAGCATGGCGCCGATCGGGAAGCCGCCGCCCAGCGCTTTGGCGGTGGTCAGCACGTCCGGCACCACGCCGTACTGCATATAGGCATACAGGTGGCCGGTGCGGCCGACGCCGGTCTGCACTTCGTCGAAGATCAGCAGCGCGTTATGGCGATCGCACAGTTCACGCAGCCCCTGCAGGAAACTGGCTTCCGCCGGCAGCACACCGCCTTCGCCCTGGATAGGCTCGACGATCACCGCGCAGGTGCGATCGTTGATAAGCTCGGCCGCCGCGGCCAGATCGTTATACGGCGTATGGGTGATGCCGCCCGGCAGCGGCGCAAAGTCCTGCGAATATTTTGGCTGGCCGCCGGCGGACACGGTAAACAGCGTACGGCCGTGGAACGCGTTGTTGAACGCCACAATCTGATCTTTACCGGCGCCGTGCTGGTCGTGCGCATGTTTGCGCGCCAGTTTCAGCGCCGCTTCGTTGGCTTCTGCGCCCGAGTTACAGAAAAACACCTTGTCGGCGAACGTGGCGTCGATCAGTTTTTTGGCCAGGCGCAGCACCGGTTCGTTGGTATAGCCATTGCCCAGATGCCACAGTTTGCCCGCCTGCTCCACCAGCGCCGCCTTGACCGCCGGGTGCGCATGGCCCAACGCGTTAACCGCGATGCCGCCGGCAAAATCGATGTAAGACTTACCCTGTTGATCCCACACCTGCGATCCTTCCCCCCGCACCAGAATAAAATCGGCAGGGGCATAAACCGGGACCATCCAGTCATCGAAAGACTGGCGGGTAACTGCGATTGGCTGTTCCATAGTGACCTCATAATCTCAGCAAAGGCTGAATTTTGACTGTAAGGACCGCGCAAGCCCGGCTAGGCCGCCACAATGCAAAAAAACCGCTGTTCAAAACCGACTTTCCCGGCGGAGAAAATGCTGTCTCTCACCGCTGATTTAGAAACAAATCTGTTACATAAAATCGGTTTTTCACTATTTATGGCGCTTATCCGGTCCCTGAGCGGGGAGTAAATGTTAACGAGCAGTTAAAATACATGTCGTTTGATAAAGAGTGTAGAGCAGCTATCGTGCCAAAACGGGATTTTTGCCGGATTTTGCTATTTTTTACGTTAAAACAACGGCTTATAATGCATATTTATTCATTTTATATGCATTTGCAATGCATAAATTAAAAAATAAGGCCTAAAATCATCATTGCTCGCGAAATCCTATTCAATTGCGAAAAACTTCAGGATTTCTGATCGCGCTCGCAAAAATAATTTCATCCGATTTGCTCGCCATCACACTTTTTGCCCCAATGCGGTGCAGCGCTGCGCCAGGATCGGGCAATGCGGCGACGAAGCGCCGATTCCATCGGCAGCGCCCCGGAAAACAAACCGCGCCGATCGCCGCCGGCCGCGGCTCCCGCTTTATGCGCCAACGACTACACTGTGATCCTGACCGCCCCTTCTCTTCTACGCACAAGGAGCCACCATGCCCAAGAAAACCGTCGATCTCAGCCAGCCGCACGCCCAACACGACATCCGCGCGTTTCTCGAGACGCTGAATGCCGCCGGCGGTAAACCCATGGAGCAGATGAAGCCCAAAGAGGCGCGCAGAGTTTTGGAAGCGGCGCAGCGCAGCGTAGACGTGCCGCTGCGCGAGGTGGAGATCAGCGAGAAAACCATTCACGTAGAAGGCCAGGATATTCTGCTGCAGCTGGTGCGACCGCCCAGGGTTAAGGAGACATTGCCGGTATTCATGTTCTTTCACGGCGGCGGCTGGGTGCTGGGCGATTTTCCCACCCATGAACGGCTGGTGCGCGATCTGGTTTACAGCTCCGGCGCGGCGGCGGTGTTCGTCAACTACCCCCGCTCACCGGAAGCGCACTATCCGCAGGCGATCAATCTGGCTTACGCCGCCACGGAATGGGTGGCCGAATATGGCGAAAAAATCAACGTCGACGGTTCACGGCTGGCGGTGGTCGGCAACAGCGTCGGCGGCAATATGGCGGCGGTGGTCAGCCTGATGGCCAAAGAGAAAGGCCTACCGGCATTGCGTTGCCAGATCCTGCTGTGGCCCGTTACGCACGCCCATTTTGATACCGATTCCTATCATCAATTCGCCGAAGGCCATTTCCTGACCCGCAATATGATGAAGTGGTTTTGGGACAGCTATGCGCCCGATAAGGCGCAGCGCAAAGACATCTACGCCTCGCCGCTCAACGCTACGCCGGAACAGCTGCGGGGCTTGCCGCCGGCGCTGGTGCAGACCGCCGAGCTGGACGTGCTGCGCGATGAGGGCGAAGCCTACGCGCGTCTGCTCGACGCCGCCGGCGTCGAGGTCACCACTACCCGCTACAACGGGCTAATCCACGACTACGGCCTGTTGAACCCGCTCACCCACGTCCCGGCGGTGCATTCGGCGATCCACCAGGCCGGGCGCGCGTTGAAACACTACCTGTCCTGACGCTAACCGACCAGGTGGCAAGCCACCTGATGACCGGGCGCCACGCTGCGCAGCTGCGGCGCCTGTTCGCGGCACTGCGCCGTGGCCAGCGGGCAGCGAGGATGGAAACGGCAGCCGCGCGGCGGGTTAGCGGGGTTCGGTGGCTCGCCGCCGGCCACCCACGCCGGCGCGCGTTGCGCATCCAGCGTCGGCACCGCCGCCAACAAGGCCTGCGTGTAGGGATGCAGCGGTTGGCGGAACAGCGCATCGCGATCGGCGCTCTCAACGATCTGCCCCAAATACATCACCGCCACATCCTGGCACAGATGCTCCACCACGCCGAGATCGTGCGAGATAAACAGCAGCGTCACCCCCTGCCGCTCCTGTAAATCGGAAAACAGATTGATGATCTGCGCCTGAATCGACACGTCGAGCGCCGATATCGGCTCATCGGCGACGATAAATTCCGGTTGCAGGATCAACGCGCGCGCAATGCCGATACGCTGCCGCTGGCCGCCGGAAAACTCATGCGGAAACCGCCCGTAATGCTGTGAGGACAACCCGCAGATCGCCAGGGTATCGAGCACCCGTTCGCGCAGTTCCGCCTTGCTCGCCAGGCCGTGTTGCAACAGCGCTTCCCCAATGGCGTCGCCCACGCGCAGACGCGGATTCAGCGAGCTGTAAGGATCCTGAAACACCAGCTGCATTTTCGGCCGCAGGGCGCGCAACTCGTCCTTGCTCAGGCCGTCCAACGCCTGACCTTTGAACAGCACCTCGCCGGCGGTTTTGTCGTGCAGGCCGAGCAGCGTGCGGCCAACGGTGGTTTTGCCGCTGCCGGACTCGCCCACCAGCCCGAAAATGCGGCCCTTGCGAATGCTGAAGCTGACATCATCCACCGCCTTCAGTTGGCCGGTGGTGCGCCCGAACAACCCGTCGCGCAGCGGGAAATATTTCTTTAACCCCTTCACCTCCACCAAAGGTTCAGTCGACATACGGATGCCCTCCGGCATTGAGAAAACAGGCGGACTGACGCTGACGGGAGCCGTACAGCGGCGGAATGCCGTCGCGGCAGCGCGCGGTAGCCTGCGCGCAGCGCTCGGCGAAAGCACAATGCTCCGGCAGCCGCGCCAGATCCGGCACCTGACCGGGAATGGAGTACAAGCGGCGTCGCCGCTGCCCCGACACCGGCCGCGAGGCGATCAGCCCCTGCGTATAGGGATGCCTCGGCTCGTCCAGCACTTCCCGGGTCATTCCCTGCTCGACGACGCGCCCGGCGTACATCACCGCCAGCCGATCGGCCATCTGGGCGATCACCCCGAGATCGTGGGTGATCAAGATCATCGCCATGTTGTGTCGCCGGCTCTGCTCGCGCAGCAACGCCAGGATCTGCGCCTGCACCGTAACGTCGAGCGCCGTAGTCGGTTCGTCGGCGATCAGCAGCGCCGGCCGGCATCCGATCGCCATGGCGATCATCACGCGCTGCAGCATACCGCCGGAAAGCTGATGCGGGTAGCAGCGCATCAGCGCCTCCGCGCGCGCCAACCCCACTTCCGTCAAGCTTTGAATTGCCTGACGCCAGGCCGCTTTCGGCGACAGAAGCAAGTGCCTGATCAGCGGCTCCACCAGCTGTTCGCCGAGGGTCAACACCGGATTCAGCGCGCTCATCGGCTCTTGAAAGATCATCGCCAGCCGGTTGCCGCGCAGATCCGCCATCTTGGATGCCCGCAGCGACAGCAGGTTTTGCCCTTCAAAGCGAATCTCACCGCCGTCTACCTGCGCCAGCGGCTGCGGCAACAGCCCCATCAGCGCCATGGCGGTCACGCTTTTGCCGCAGCCCGATTCGCCGACGATCCCCAGCGTTTGCCCGGCCTGCAGTTCAAGGCTGACCTGCTGCACCGCCCGCACCGGCCCCTGCTCGCCATGAAACGACACCGACAGTCGGTCGAACGCCACCAGCGGTTGACTCATCGTTTTACCCCGCTCATTTTCGGATCGAGCGCATCCCGCAGGCCGTCGCCCAAGATATTGATCGCCACCACGGTGACGAAGATCGCCAGCCCCGGCGGCATCCACAGCCAGGGGCGGCGCTGAAAGTCGATCAGGCTATTGGCGGCGTCCATCATGTTGCCCCACGACGGCGTCGGCGGCACCACGCCCAGCCCGAGGTAGCTCAACGCCGACTCGCTGAGGATGGCGTTGGCCACCGCCATGGTGGCGACCACCACCAAAATCGGCACGGTATTAGGCAACAGATGGCCGAAGAGGCGCCGCCGAATGGAGAGCCCCAGCACTTCGGTGGCCAGCATGAAATCCCGCTCGCGCAGCGACAGGATCTGGCCGCGCACCAGCCGCGCCAGCGACGGCCAGCCCAGCAGGCTCAGCATGATCATCACCATGTAGATACGGTAGTCCGGCGACACGTCGAGTTCGGTCAGCATCGCCCCCATGACGATCAGTAGCGGCAGGCCGGGAATGGTCATCAACAGATCGGCGAAACGCATGATCAGCCGATCCGCCACGCCCCCCAGATAACCGGCGAACGCCCCCAGCACGTAGCCCAGCGCCACCGACAGCAGCATCGACACCAGGCCGATGGTCAGCGATATTCGCCCCGCCAGCAGCAGCCGGGTGCAAATATCGCGGCCGAGAAAGTCGGTGCCCAACCAGTGCGCGCCGCTCGGCGCCTGATTGATATTCAGCATATCGCCGGCGTCGTCGCGCCACGGCGACAGCGCCGGCCCAATCAGGCACAGCAACGCCAGCAGCACCAGCAACGCCAGCGAGATCATCGCCGGCCGGTGGCGGCGCAGACGGCGCCAGGCCTGCGCGGCGGGCGGCGGCGACAGCTGCGCCAGCGCCGGCAGCTGCGCCTCGCGCCAGCGGCGACGGCGGCCGAAAAACAGCGTAACCCACATCGTATTACCTCAAGCGAATGCGTGGATCGGCATAGGCGTACAGAATGTCCGCCAGCAGATTGCCGAGAATGGTCAGCGCCGCCAGAAACAGCGTGAACCCCATCAATACCGGATAATCGCGCGCCGCCAGCGAATCGATATGGATATGCCCGGCGCCCGGCCAGTTGAAGATTTTTTCGGTGATCAGCGCGCCGGAGAACAATCCCGGCAGCTCGAACCCCAGCAGGGTGATGATCGGCAACAGCGCATTGCGCAGCGCGTGTTTGAAGATCACCGTTTTTTCCCTGAGCCCTTTGGCGCGCGCGGTGCGGATATAGTCCATGCGGATCACCTCCAGCATGCTGGCGCGAAAATAGCGCGTCAGGCTGCCGGCCTGCAGCATCACCAGCGCCAGCACCGGCAGCAGCAGGTGCGCCGCCACCTCCAGCGCCCAGGCCAACCCGCTCGCCTCACTGCCGGTGCGCAGCATGCCGCCCGCCGGCAACCAGTGCAGATCGACGGCGAACCATTTGATCAGCAACAGGCAAAGGAAAAACGTGGGAAACGACATGGCGGCGAACACCGCCACGGTGATCAGATGATCGAACAGCGAATAGGGTTTCATCGCCGAGATCACCCCCACCGCCAGCGCGATGCCCCAATACAGCACCATCGCCACCGCCGCCAGCAGGAACGAGTTCCAGATGTATTGGTTCAGCAGCGTGCTGACCGGGATCTGATACTGCAGCGAGAAGCCGAGATCGCCCTGCAACAGCCGGCAAAGCCAATGCAGATAACGGCTGAACAAGGGCTGATCCAACCCGTACAGCGCCCGCAGCTCGGCGGCGCGTTGCGCGGTCAGGTTGATATTGCCGTCGATAAAGTCGCCGGGCGCCAGGGCGAAGATGCAAAAAATCAGCAATGAAGCCAGCAACAGCATCGGGATCGTCTGCAACAAACGGCGCAGGATAAAATTTCTCATCGCGAATTCCATCGCCGCCGCCCGGAATGGTGCGGCGGCATCGGGGCGTTACGGCGCCGGTTTGACGTTCGGCAGGCTGCCGACCAGTCCGTTGTAGATATCCGGTTTAAAGCCGGTGACGCGCGCGCTGCTGGCGCTCAAGATTTCGCGGTTGCCGAGCAGGATCACCGGCGGATCGTCCGCCAGCACCTGATACAGCTGATGGTACAGCGGCTTACGCTGCGCGATATCCAGCGTGGCATTGGCTTTGGCGATTAGCGCATCCACCTGCGGGTTGTGATAGCCGGTCTCGCTCTCGCGGCTGATGAAGTCGCGTACGCCGTCGTGCGGATCGTTCAGCGTGCTGGTGCTGAGAGACGCCAGGTCGTAATTGCCCGCCTTGCGCTGCGCCAGCAGCGCGTTGAAATCCAATACCTGCGGTTTCAGCACCACGCCGAGCTGGCGGTAGTTATCCTTGGCGATCGGCACCAGCGCGTCGTTGATCAGTTTTTTGGTCACCAGCAGCGTCAGCTCCAGCTTTTTACCGTCTTTCTGCCGGATGCCGTCAGCGCCCACCTGCCAGCCCGCCTCGTCCAACAGCTTTTTGGCCTTATCGAGATCGTAAGCGTAAGGATTGATGCCGTTGGCGTCGTAAGCCCAGGAGATCGGCGAAATCGGCTGGTTGGCGACCTTGCCGTACCCCTGGTACACCACGGCGATCAGTTTTTGTCGATCGAGGCCGTAGATCAGCGCCTGACGCACCCGCTTGTCCTGCAGCGCCGGGCGTCTGAGGTTGAAATCAACCCGGCTGTAATCACTCGAGCTGTAAAGGTTGATATTGGCGAAGCCGAGCAGCTTGAGCTGTTCGATATCGTCCGGCTTGGCGGTAAAGGCGTCGTAGTCGGTCTCACCGGTCTGGAACAGCTGGAAGTTGGTGGCCGGGTTGGTGACGCGATAGATAAAGCGCGCCATCGGCGGCGGGCCGAGGTAGAAGTTCGGGTTGGCGTGGAAGCGGATTTCCTGCCCCGGCACGTACTTGTCGTAAATGTAGGGGCCGTTGCCGAGCGGCTTGCCGTTCAAGGCGCGCACGCCGTCGAGCTTGCCGCGCTGATAGTCTTTGCCGTAGTAAGCCCGCGACAATACCGGCCCGCCAATCAGTTGCAACGTAGTCGCGCCCGGTTGGGTGGTGACGATCTGAATGGTGCGATCGTCGATCACCTTCAGCCCGCTGATGCCGGCCGCGGTGCCGTTTTTATACTCGGCGCCGCCCTGAATGTGCGCCGGCGTGATATCGGTATCGCCGTCATAGGCCGGGTCGTGCAGCAGCGTCAGGGTAAAGGCGATATCGTCGGCCTTCAGCGGCGAGCCGTCGCTGTAGACCAGATTCGGCCGCAGCTTGATGGTGTAGGTCAGATTATCGGGGCTGACCTGCCAGGACTCCGCCAGGCGCCCTTCCGGTTTGCCCTGGCTGTCCAGGCCGATCAGCCGGCTGAAGATCACGTCGGTCACGTTCTCGTCCCAGCCGTTGGTGAACAGATATGGGTTGAAAATTCCCTGCGGCTCCGAGATGCCCGCCACGACGGTATCTTTGCGCAGTTTGGCGGCGGCCGGCACCCGAGCGGCATCGCTGGCCGGCGTAATGCCTTCGGCCAGCGTTTCCGCCTGCGCGGCGGCGCTCAATCCCAGCGCGCAGACCAACGCCAGCGGCGTCAGCCGATAGCGCAACAGTTTGTTTAGCTTATTTTTTATTCCACTCACCCACAGCCCCTCGTCTACCCGTTGATAAAAATGTGACAAAATTTATCGCAGAGTAATGGGCGGCTGGAGGGCTGTCTAACAACGAAACCGGCATTCCATTGCCGAAAAAAGCATTATGAATTTTTCTGGGGCGAAGCGTTGAACAAAGTGCGGTTCAGCCTGCCGATGTCAGCCCCCGGATAAGTTTGGCTAAGGTTTTTATCGCCTCTTCAAAGCGGTCATTCCATTCAAACGAGGCGTTGAGACGGAAGCAGTGGTTGAAATGGTCGCCGGTGGTGAACATGCGCCCCGGCGCGATGCTGATGCCCCGTGCGAGTGCGCGCCGGTACAGCTCCATCGACGACAGCGCCGGATCGAGTTCCAGCCACAGGAAATACCCACCGTCAGGCTGACTGACTTTCACCGTCGGCGGGAAATGGTGGGCGATCGCCTGACGCATTGCGCTTTGGCGCTGGGCCAGCAGGCGGCGCAGGCGCCGCAGATGGGTGTCGTAGCCGCCGTGCAACAGATAATCCGCCAGCGCCATCTGGGTCGGCACGCTGGTGGAAACGGTGCTCATCAGCTGCAAACGCTGGATCTGTTGCGCATAACGCCCCGCCGCCACCCAGCCGACGCGAAAGCCCGGCGCCAGACATTTGGAAAATGACGAGCAGTGCAGGATCTGGCCGCCGCTGTCGAGTGCCTTCGCCGGCAGCGGCCGTTCGGCGCTGAAGTACAGCTCGCCGTAGACGTCGTCTTCGATCAGCGAGATCTGCCGTTCGCGCAGCAGCGCCACCAGACGCTGCTTGTTGGCCTCCGGCAGGGTGGCGCCCTGCGGGTTCTGGAAGTGGGTCATCAGCCAGCAGGCTTTGATCGGATACTGCTCCACCGCCTGCTGCAACGCGTCCAGATCGATGCCGTCCTGCGGATGCGTGGCGATCGCCACCGCCTTCAGCCGCAGCCGTTCCAGCGCCTGCAGCGCGCCGTAAAACGCCGGCGACTCGATCGCCACATAGTCGCCCGGTTGGGTCACCGCCTGCAGGCTGAGGCTGAGCGACTCCATCGCCCCGGCGGTGATGACGATCTCGTCCGGCGCGACCTGCATGCCGCTCAGCGCATAACGTTGGGCAATGTGCCGCCGCAGCGCGTCGTTGCCCGGCGGCAAGTTGACCAGCGAACTGTGCGGCGTGAACTTGCGCGCTACGCTGCTCAGCGCCCGCGCCAGCTTCGGCTGGGCGAACAGCGTGGCGTCGGGAAATGCCGAACCGAAAGGCACGATGTCCGGATCCTTGCAGGCCTGCAGCACGTCGAAAATAAAGGCGTTGATGTCCACCTGCTCGCTCAGCAGCAGTTTCTCGCCGCGCGAAGGCTGCGGCAGCGGCTGCGGACGCGCCGCCACATAGTAGCCCGACTGCGGCCGGGCGACGATCCACCCCTGGCTCTCCAGCAGTTGATAAGACTGCACCACCGTCATCAGGCTCAATCCGGCGCGTTTGCCGCTCTCGCGCAGCGAAGGCAGCTTGTCGCCCGCCCGCCACACCCGGTTCTGGATCTGTTCTCTAATCTGCTGCGCAAGCTGCTCGTATCGGGTCATAACCATTAACTGTTATATGAAAAAGTAAAATAACTGTCACTATTATAGGTACTGTACTCCGTGCTTAACTTAACGCCAAGTATTTCACATAAAAATGACAGCTATACTCAAGAGGTTAATTTATGTTCAACCCTAGGAGGCGCCATGCTGGGTCTTGATGCACTGGAACTCGCCAGAATACAGTTCGCCTTCACCGTGTCTTTCCATATCATTTTCCCCGCCATCACCATCGGTTTAGCCAGCTACCTGGCGGTGCTGGAAGGATTATGGTTGAAAACGCACAATGAAGCCTATCGTGAGCTTTATCATTTCTGGTCAAAGATTTTCGCCGTTAACTTCGGCATGGGCGTGGTATCCGGGCTGGTGATGGCTTACCAGTTCGGCACCAACTGGAGCTTCTTCTCCGAGTTCGCCGGCAGCATTACCGGGCCGCTGCTGACTTATGAAGTGCTGACCGCCTTCTTCCTCGAAGCCGGTTTCCTCGGCGTGATGCTGTTCGGCTGGAACCGCGTCGGCCCAGGGCTGCACTTCTTCGCCACCTGCATGGTGGCGCTCGGCACGCTGATCTCCACCTTCTGGATCCTGGCCTCCAACAGCTGGATGCAGACGCCGCAGGGGCATGAAATCATCAATGGCCAGGTGGTGCCGGTCGACTGGCTGAAGGTGATCTTCAACCCGTCCTTCCCGTACCGCCTGTTGCACATGTCCACCGCCGCCTTCCTCTCCTCGGCGTTCTTCGTCGGCGCGTCCGCCGCCTGGCACTTGCTGCGCGGCCGCGATACGCCGGCGATGCGCAAGATGCTGTCGATGGCGATGTGGATGGCGCTGATCGTCGCGCCGGTGCAGGCGCTGATCGGCGATGCGCACGGCCTGAATACGCTAAAACATCAGCCGGCGAAGATCGCCGCCATCGAAGGCCACTGGGAAAACCCGCCGGGCGAAGCCACGCCGCTGATCCTGGTCGGTTGGCCGGACATGCAGCGTGAAGAGACCCGCTTCAAGCTGGAGGTGCCCTACCTCGGCAGCCTGATCCTGACGCACAGCCTGACCGAGCAGGTGCCGGCGCTCAAATCGTTCCCGCCGGAAGATCGCCCCAACTCCACCGTGGTGTTCTGGTCGTTCCGCATCATGGTCGGGCTGGGCATGCTGATGATCCTGGCCGGGGTCTGGAGCCTGTGGCTGCGCTGGCGCGGCGGGCTCTATCAGTCGCGTCCGTTCCTGTACTTCATCCTGTGGATGGGTCCTTCCGGGCTGCTGGCGCTGCTGGCGGGCTGGTTCACCACCGAGATCGGCCGCCAGCCGTGGGTGGTGTACGGCCTGCTGCGCACCAAGGATGCGGTATCCGCGCATGGCGATCTGCACATGAGCATCAGCCTGCTGGCGTTTATCATCGTCTACTGCTCGGTGTTCGGCGTGGGCTACTCCTACATGATGCGCCTGATCCGCAAAGGGCCGCAGCCGCATGAACACCAAGAAGACAATACCGAGGGCCGCCCGGCGCGTCCGCTGTCCGCGGTCAACGACACTCTGGACGACAGGAGCTGAACATGGGCATCGATCTTCCGCTGATTTGGTTTGTCATCATCGTGTTCAGCACCATGATGTACGTGGTGATGGACGGTTTCGATTTGGGCATCGGCATCCTGTTTCCGTGGGTGAAAGCAAGCGACGACCGCGATCTGATGATGAACACCGTCGCCCCGGTGTGGGACGGCAATGAGACCTGGCTGGTGCTGGGCGGCGCGGCGCTGTTTGGCGCCTTCCCGCTGGCCTACTCGGTGATCCTCGACGCGCTGGCGATCCCGCTGACGTTGATGCTGATCGGGCTGATTTTCCGCGGCGTGGCCTTCGAGTTTCGCTTCAAGGCCACGCCGGAGAAGCGCCATATCTGGGACAAGGCGTTCATCTGGGGCTCTCTCTTCGCCACCTTCAGCCAGGGTGTGGTGGTGGGCGCCGTGATCAACGGCTTCCCGGTCGAAGGCCGCACCTACGCCGGCGGCGCACTGGACTGGCTGACGCCGTTCGCGCTGTTCTGCGGGCTGGGGCTGGTGGTGACCTACGCCCTGCTCGGCTGTACCTGGCTGGTGATGAAAACCGCCGGTGACCTGCAGGCGCGCATGTATCACCTGGCGACGCCGCTGCTGGCCATCCTGCTGCTGGTGCTGGCTGCGGTCAGCATCTGGACGCCGATCGCGCACCCCGAAATCGCCGCGCGCTGGTTTACGCTGCCGAACCTGTTCTGGCTGCTGCCGGTGCCGGTGCTGGTGCTGCTCAGCGCCTGGGGGATCCGGCGCGGGGTGAAACGCGGCGCGCACTACTCGCCGTTCATGCTGACGCTGCTGCTGGTGTTCCTCGGCCTGAGCGGGCTCGGCATCAGCATCTGGCCGCACCTGATCCCGCCGGCCATCAGCCTGTGGGACGCCGCCGCGCCGCCGCAGAGCCTCGGCTTTATGCTGGTCGGCGCGCTGTTCATCATCCCAATCATTCTGGTCTACACCTTCTGGAGCTACTACGTGTTCCGCGGCAAGATCAGCCATGAACACGGCTATCACTGAGGAAGGAGGACGCTATGCAAGATAAAACGGCAGCCGCCGCTCCGGCGCCCTGGTGGAAACGCATCGGTTGGCTGGTGATCATCTGGAGCGCCAGCGTGCTGGGGCTGTTCGTGGTTGCCTCGCTGTTCCGCCTGCTGATGACCGCGGCGGGCATGAAGTCACATTGACGTGACGCCTTATCTGGACGCGCTGTTGGGAAAGTAAAAAGAGACCACCAGCGTGGCCAGCGGCAAGGCGCCGATCTTCACCAGCTCGAACACTTGACCGAGCGCTTCGTTTTTGTCCCAATACGCGTGGGCGGCGAATACGCCCACGCTGACCGCGAATATCCCGCACAGTACCTGGCGCGCCAGGCGCAACCGCTCCATTTCGTCGAAGACCAACGACGGATCCAAATACAACCTTTCAGCATCGAGCTGCGGGCGCTCATTTTGCGGCTTCATGGAAAGATCCCCACCACCACGGCGACCGCCTCCAGCCCCTCGTCGCTTTCACGCACGATACCGAGGCGGGAACCATCCTGTTTCATCCACTCACGGTCGGCAATCGTCATTAAAGCAAACGCCAGGCGTATGACGTCGGTTTTGGCCATCCCGTGACGCCGGGCGATATCGTTCAGACTGTCGTCGATTTCATTGGATAACCGAATAGGTAAACTCCGCATGCTCCACCTCCTGTGGTCGTTGATTCACCGAGGGAAAGTCTACTGGAACGCCAAATGTCGTTCAATTAGTGAACTGCGTAACGCCTCGCACAATTCGCATGCAACGCTAGTGCGGCTTGCGGCCCATCGCGCTGAGGAAGCGTTGCTGCAGACGCAACAGCTCCTCCAGCTCCAGCAGGCGATAGTCGATGCCGAAACGCGGCGCCACCTCGCCGATAATGCGGCTCAACGCCGGGTAATGGCGGTGGCTCCAGTGCGGAAACAGATGATGCGTCAAATGCAGATTCGCCCCGCCCAGCCAATAACCCAGCCAGCGCGGCCGAGTCTGCCAGTCGAACGTGGTGGCGAACACGTGGTGATACCAACCGTGCGGCATCGCGCCCTGCGCCGGTGCCTGATAAAAGTTGGCCTTGGCCCAGTGGGTGCCGATGATCAACATCACGAACAGCAATGAAGAAAGCATCTGGCTCAGTAAATAGACCAGCAGAATTTGCCCGATGCCGATCGCCGGCGGCAACAGCCAACATGGGATCGCCAGCGCCAGCAGCAGGTGCGCCGCCTTCCCCGCCAGAAACCCGATCCAGCCGCGTACGCCCTGCTGCGCCATGCGCGCCGCCACGCGGGTGCGGCCCGCCCTGTCCAACCAATCGAACAGCCAGATGTAGTACGGAAAAGTCAGCGCCGCCACCAACGGCCAATAGTAACGCTGCGCGCGCATAAAGGGCCGCCAGCGCTGGAACGGCGTTTGCCGCAGCACGCCGTTGGCGTCTATATCGGGATCGTAATGTTCGATGTTGTTATGGGCATGGTGGAACAACACATGCCGCACGCGCCAACAGTCGGGATCCAGCCCCAGCGGCACGCTCACCAGTGCGTTCAGCCAGCGGTTGGCCCAGGGGCGGCGGAAAAACGCGTTGTGCGAGGCGTCGTGCACCACGTTCACCGTCAGGAACATGCCGATAAAGATAAAACCGAAGTAGCAGGCGAAAAACGCCCAGCCGTTATGCTGCTGCAGGCTCAGCCCGTAACACAGGCCGCACAGCGCCAGCAGCAGCGCGACCTTCGCCAGCATGCCGCCGTCGGCGAAACGGTGATCGCCGTGGGTCGCCAGATAATGCTGGGCGGCCTGCATCAGCGCGCGATGCAACCCGCTGTCGTCGCGCCGATAGGCTAACGGACGCAGCGGTTTCATGGCTGTCCCATCCGGCGCAAGAAGCGCTGTTGTTGCGCCAGCAGTTCGCGATAGCCGATGCAGCGGTACGCCATGCCGTGCCGCTGCGCCACTTCCGCCACCGCGGCGGCCAGCGCTGGGTAATGCCGGTGATTCCAGCCGGGAAACAGGTGATGCGTCAGGTGATAGTTCAGCCCGCCGGTCAGATGCTCCAGCCAGCGCGGTTCGGGCTGCCAGTCGCAGGCGGTGGCGAAGTTGTGCCGATACCAGCCGTGCGGCATGCTGTCGCCCGTCGGCGCCGGGTAAAACTCGGCCTGCGCCCAATGGGTGCCCAACAGCAAAAACACCACCAGCAGCGAGGCGCACATCTGGCTGAGCGCGTAAGCCAGCAACACCCAGCCCCAGCCGATGCCGTGCAAGTGGCCCACGACCAGCGGCACCACCAGCACCAGCGCCAGATGCGCGAGCTTGCACAGCACGAACAGCGCCCAACCGCCGCGCCCCGCCAGCACGCGTTTTTCCCGCAGCGGCGTTTTATCGAGCCGATCGGACCAATCGAAAATCCAGGCGATATAGGGCAGCGAGAGCGCGGCGATCAGCGGCCAGTACAGATGCTGATAGCGCATATGGGGCCGCCAGCGCTGAAACGGCGTCTGGCGGAAAAAGCCGTTCTCTTCGGTATCCAGATCGTAGTGTTCGACGTTGGCGTAAACGTGGTGGTAATCCACATGCCGCGTGCGCCAGTAGTCCGGATCGACGCCCAGCGGCAGCGTCACCAACCGCCCCACCAGCCGATTGGCCCAGGGCGCACGCAGGAAAGCGTTATGCGAAGCATCGTGGTTGACGTTGACATTGAGCAGCATGCCCATGGTCACGAACAGGAAATAGCAGAGGAAAAACGCCCAGGGCTGATGCTGCAGCAGGCTCAGCGCGTAAAACCCGACGCACAACGCCAGCAACAGCGCGGCCTTGGCCAATCGCGCGGCATCGGCATAGCGATGATCGCCCGCCAGACAGGCGTGGGCCGCGCGCTTAAGATCGCGGTGGAAGGCCTGTTCGCCATCGGCGGGAAAACGCAGCGGCGGCAATGATTCAGCCATGCGGTTCCTCCACGGCGGCCGGTGCGGCTACTCTTCCCCAGCCCAACGCGACGCACAGGGCATGCAACGCCACGGCGGCCATGGCGATATGCCAATAGCGCTGCGGCCAACCGAGATAGCCGATAAACAGCAGCGGCATGCCCAGCGCGATCAGCAGCCAAACGGCACTCGCCCACCGCCGCCCTTCCGTCATGCCGCCCAGCGCCACCGATCCCAACGCCAGCAGCGCCAACAGCGCCATTTGCGGCCAGCTGATGTCGCTATAGCCGTAACCGTATTGATAGACGTAACCGACCACCAGCGAGAACAACAGCATGGCGCCGCTGAAGACGCTGAGCGCCGAACGGCGCTCGCGTGGCCGGCCCGGCGCCGGGCGCCATGCCAGGCGCAAATAGCGCAGGAACGGCAGATTGCTCGCCCAGAACGGGTTGGCGGACGGCCTGTCGCCGCCGACGCCATAGCTGAACGGCGTGCTCGGCAATGCCGGGCAAAAGGTGCCGAACAGCTTGTCCCAGAAGATAAAGCTGCCGCCGAAGTTCTTATTGGAATACGCCATGTCCTTGACGTGATGCACCCGATGATGCGCCGGCGTGACCAGGATTTTTTCCAGCACGCCGAGCTTCGGCGTCAGCGCATTGTGGTTAAACAGCTGAATGCTGTAATGAAAAATAGAGACCACAACGAACACCGACAGCGGTACCCCCGCCAGCGCCAGCAGCAAAAAGAACGGGATCGACGTCAGCGACGAATACCAGGAGTTGCGCACCCCCAGCGACAGATTAAAGTGCTCGCCCTGATGGTGCACCACGTGCACCGCCCACAGCAGGCGGAAACGATGGTGCAGACGGTGCAGCCAGTAGAAACCGAAGTCCCACGCCAGCAGGGCGAACAGCCACATCAGCAGCGGCGGCCAGGCATCCAGCAACCCCAGGCTGAAATGCGCGGCCACGTAGCCGTAGCAGGTGATCTCCAACCCGCGGAACAACCACAGCATGATATGGCCGGAATTCAGGTTGAACACCAGATCGTGCCAGTTGACCGGCTCGCGACGCCCCCACTGCAGCGCCACCGCCTCGGCCACCACGATGAACAGCATGAACACTATCGGCAATGCCAGATCGCTCATCCCATTTCTCCTTTAACGACGCGCCGGCGCAGGGTTTTCATGCGCAGGGCCAGCCAGCCGGCGAACAGCGCCAGCAGCGCGCCGCCGGCCAAATCGATAAACAAATGCCGACGCAGTTGCAGAATCGAGAACGCGATCGCCACGCCCCACAGCATCCACAGCGCCGTGCGCACTTTGCATTCGCCGTCGCTCAGCGCCCACACCGCCAGCACCGTCAGCGCCATATGCAACGAAGGCAGGCAGTTTTGCGGTGAGTCCACCCGGGTTAACGCCGCCAGCAGTTGCGCGCTGATCCCGACGCCATCGTTCTGCGGATAGGCCATGGTGGTCGGCCACAGCAGATAAACCGCCCCGGCGCCCAGCGCGGTAAGCTGCATCGCCAGCGTCAGCCATTTGATGCGCGGCAGCGGCGCCAGCAGATAGCCCGCCGGGACGATGAGGAAGAACGACAGATAGAGCCAGATGGCCGTGGGGCTGAACGGGATCGCCCGATCAAGCGCCGACGGCGGCAACAGGGTACCCGCCCCCTGCAGGCGATCGGTCAGGCTATACACCACGCCGACCGTGCCCCACCCCAGCAGCATGTGCCATAGCCTGAACAGTGCGCTTTTCATGACTCCTCCGCCCGGCGCACGATGCGCCGCCGCTTGCGATCGAACTGCGGCAGCACCGCTTGCGCCGTCAACCGCCATTCGAGGCGATCGGTGGCGATGCCCTGACGAGCGAACAGCGCCATCAGCTGCGCCTGACAGTGCGCCAACGCCGCCGGGCTGCAATCGGCAATCAGCTCCAACCGCCGTTCGCCATGCTGGATCAGGCGGTAATCGCTGGTCAGCGGCAACGCATTGGCGATCGTTCGGCTGCAGGCATCGGCGAACACCGCCTGCGGTTGCCGCTGCGCATCGGGCAGCATCAGCTGATCGTCGCGCCGCCCCTCGATACGGGCGATCGCCCGCGTCGGTTGCCCGCATGGGCAGGGTTCCTTGCGCAGCACCAATACATCGTCCAGCCGATAGCGCACGATCGGCTGCGTACTGCGGGTGAAGTCGGTGATCAGCGGCGTGAAGCGCAGTTCGTCGATCCACTGCGGCTCGATATGCAAAAACTCCTCGTTCAGGTGCAAGGTGCCGTGCGCGCAGGTGGCGGCGAGGAACCCCTCGGTAGCCTGATACACTTCGCCGACCGCCGGAAACACCTGCAGCAGCAGGCGGCGATCCTGTTCTTCAAGCACCTCGGCGACCGAGATCACTTTTTTGACCGGCAGCGTCACCTGCCCGGCCAGCACCGCCAACGCCAATGCGCGCAGCACCTGCGCCGGGGCCACGATGATGCTGGGCGCCTGCCGTTCCAATGCCGGCAAGTGGCCGCTGAACGGCGCCAGCAGATCGTAAAACGCCAGGCTCAGCCAACGGTTGTTCACGCTGTGATAGAGATTATTATCCGCGCGCAGAAACAGCGCGACGCGCTCGCCCGCCGACAGCCCGTCCGGCAGCATTTTCGCCAGCATGCCGCCGGCCCACACCTGCTGTTCGCGCGGGCTGACGACAAACACGCCGCGCTGCCCGGAAGTGCCGGACGACAATCCGACGCTGTAGCGCCCGATCTTCGGCGTGAAATCGCGATCCGCCTCGCTGCGCTGCGCGCAGGCCAGCACCGCATCGCGCCGCAGCCCGGCGGTGTTCATGCGGTCGAACTGCGCCATCATCAGCGCCTTGTCCATCTGCGGCCATTCGGCGAACGGCCGGCGGCTGAAGCCTTGAAAATAGGGACTCTTGCTCAGCACCCGGCGGGCAAAACCCTCAAGCTGTCGGGCCTGATGCGCCTCCAGCGCCGCACGATCGCCAAAGCGCAGGCGCCGGGCGCGGAAATAGTGCCAAAGGGTCATGAAGGGGATCACAGGTCCCCCTCATGGCACAGCAAAATGTTGACCTGGCCGCCCGCCCACAGCTGGTTGAGCCGCTCCAGGGTGCGGGTGTAAGCCGTCGCGTCGTCCATCACCAGATTGGCCAGGCGCGAAGGCCCGCGCAGCGTCTGATAACTCTGCGGCGACCAGGCGGCGTCGCTGGCCAGCAGCGTCCAGCCTGCGTCGGTGAGGATAAAGGCACCTATATGGCCGGCCGCATGCCCCGGCAACGGCACCAGCACGATCTGCCCTTCACTGCCCGGCAGCGCGTAACCGCGATCGAACGGCGCCAACAGCGCGGGCAACGCCACCGCAGGAAAAGACTCCATAAACTGCAGACGGCTCTCGAAATCCGCCGGGATCAGGCCGGGAATAAAGGCGCGCTTCAGCGCCGCGAAACCGCGCAGCCCACGGGTTTGCTGCCAGCCCTCGCCGGAGCAAATAAAGTCGAGTTGGCTGAAATCCTGCAGCCCGGCGATGTGATCGGCGTGAAAATGCGAGACGATCAGCGCCTGAATATCCCCCTCGGCGTAACCGGCTTCGCGCAGTTGATGCGCCAACGACTCGGTCGGATCGAAATAGACCGGCGTCATGCGGCGGTAAAGGCTGAACAGCCCCGACTGCGTGTGCTGCTGAAAATAACGCGCGTAGCCGGTATCCCACAGCCAGCGGCGCTCCCCCACCTCCAGCAGATAGGCGCGCGCCGGGAATTTGCACACCCGGAATCCGGCGCCGCGCAGCGCCATGCAGCCGATATGCGTACAATAGCCCACTTCAAAAACGGTGACCTTAGCCATGCTGCCCGCCTCCTTGCCGCCGCAGCCACTCGCCGGTCAGACGAATGCCCTCTTCCATCGAATAACGCGGCCGGTAACCCAACTCTTCGATCGCACGGGTCTGGCTCAGCGTCATGTCAAAATGCACCGCCGCCACACTGTAGCGCGTCAACAGCGGTTCCTTGCCGCTCAGCGCCGCCCACAGCTCCATGCCGCCGGCCAGCGTATGCAGCAGCGGATAGGACACGGCCTGCAGCCGGTAACTCAGCCCCAGTTCCTGACGCAGCAACGCATCCAGCATCTCCACCAGCCGCTGCGGTTGGTGGTTGGTGATGTTGTACACGGCACCGGACGGCAATCCGCGTTGCCGGCTGGCCAGATCCATCGCATGCACCACGTTGGGGGCGAAGGTCAGATCCAGCAGCGCCTGTCCGCCGCCGGGCAAACGCAATACCCCGCGGTCGCGTTCGAGCTGCTGTAATAGCCGCGGCACGATCACCCGATCGTGCGGGCCAAACAGGCCGCGCGGCCGCAGCATAATGTAGGTGGTTTGCGGATAGATCTTCGCCTGCGCCAACAGGCGCTGCTCGGCCGCATACTTGCTGGCGGCATAGTGATTGGCGAAGCGCCGGGCGCGGTAACTCTCGTCAAGATCGTAATGCGGCTGAAAATCGAAGTAGATTGCCGGTGTGGAGATATGCACGAAGCGCCGCACGCCGCAGCGCCCGGCCGCCTCCGCCAGCTTCTCCGTCGCCGCGGCGTTGATGTGGTGAAACTCCGCTTTGCCGCCCCAGGGCGAAGACTTGGCCGCGCAGTGCCAGACCCACTCGCAGTCGGTCACCAGCTCCCGACACTGCTGCGGCGTGGCCTGCGCCAGATCGAGCGCGCAAAACTCGGCGCCCAGCTGACGCAGCGTTGCGCCGGCCCGTTCATCACGGCCGGTGGCGCGCACCTGATGTCCGGCCTCCAGCAACCACTGCGCCGCGTTGCGGCCCAGCCCGCTGGTCGCCCCGGTGACCAGCACCCTCATGGCAGCAACACCATGCCGGCCAGCGCCAGCCCGGCGGCGGTGCCGATCAGCATCACCGGCTGACCGGGATTGATGCGCCCGGTGGTCACGGCGGCATGCAGCGCCGTCGGGATAGACGCCGCCACCTGATTGCCATGATGGCGGTAGATATCGACCAGCGCCTCGCTGGAGACGTGCAGCCGTTTGCGCATATGTTCGAGCGACAGATGGCTAGCCTGATGCGGCACCACGGTGGCGATCTGCGCCAGGGTCAGGCCGCTGGCGCTCAACAGCCGATCGAGGTAACCCTCAATCAGCGCCGAGGCCTGGCGAAACAGCGGCTTGCCCTGCATATGAAACAGGAAGTCTTGCTCACACATGCCGGCGCGCGGGTTGCGACGCGTGCCGCCGGCGCGGATCTCGCACAGTTCGCTGCCGGCGGGGTAGGTTTCCACCAGGCTGGCGAGGATGCCGCTGGCGCCGTCGCCGCGCTCCACGATGGCGCAGGCCGCGCCGTCGCCGAAGATCAGCGACGACTCTTCGTGCTGCCAGTCGATGCCGCGTGAAGCGAGATCCGCCGAGACGATGGCGATGCGTCGATACGTTCCGGCGTTCAGCAGCCCCGCCGCCACCTGCAGCGCAGAGATAAAGCTGACGCAGCTGCTGTTGATGTCGAAGCCCGGCGTGCCCGGCGCCAGCCCCGCCACCTTGAGAATGTGCGCGGCAGTGCACGGCAGCGCCTGCACCGAAATCGCCGAGGCGGAGATCAGCAGATCGATCGAGTCCGCCGGAATGGCGCGGCGAGCCAGCGCATCTTGCAGCGCGGCAGCGGCGAGTTCAGCCTGGCTGGCATCGTCGGCGGCGTGATAGCGGTAAACGATGCCCGAGCGTTTTTCAACGTAGCCGGCCGGTTTCCCCAGCCGAGCGTCGAGCGCAGAGGACGCCACGCGGTTAGGCGGCAACGCGGCCCCGGTGGCGATGATTTTCAGAGGCAGCAGCTCGGGTGAGCGTAATTGTGTGGTCATTATTGTTATTGATTAACCTGACTATCCATAAAGCGATTCTCCCGTACGGCGCGAAGGCCACACGGATCATCCCCGGTTTTTATGTCCCAAAATGCCTTTCATCAAGGCGGTATCTCTTGTTATCGGCTACCACAGGCCGACGTCCGTCGGCGGAAGCATAAACGTAACATAACTGAGATAGTGAGTTTACGACAAGGCGACGAGAATGGGCAGACGGCGGGGGAATTATCGGAATAGCGCCGCCGCTGGCGATCGGCGGCGGCGGGGTCAGGCTCAGCGGCGGTTGCGCACCAGCTGGTAACGGCGGGTCAGGTACTCTACCGGCGCACTCCAGATATGCACCAGGCGGCAGAACGGAAACAGCACGAACAGCGTCATGCCCAGCACCATATGCAGCTTGAAGATCAGCGCCACGCCTTCCAGGTGCGCAGAAGCGCCGGCGTGGAAGGTCACGACCGCCTGCGCCCAGGCCACCAGCTTCATCATTTCGCTGCCGTCCATATGCTGGGCGGAGAACGGAATGGTCAGCAACCCCAGGCACACCTGCACCACCAGCAATGTCAGGATCAGGATGTCGGCGACGCTGCTGGTGGCGCGCACCCGCGGGTTGGTCAACCGGCGCTTCAGCAGCAGCGCGCCGCCGATCAGCGTCATCAGGCCGCAGGTGCCGCCGGCGATCATCGCCAGCTTCTGCTTCACGTCGATCGGCAGGAAGGCCTCATACATCCAGTGCGGCGTCAGCATGCCGAGGAAGTGGCCCGCGAAGATGCCGATAATGCCGATGTGGAACAGGTTGGACGCCAGCCGCATGCCCTTTTTATCCAGCATCTGGCTGGAGCCGGCGCGCCAGCTGTACTGCCCGTAGTCGTAGCGCAGCCAGCTGCCGATCAGGAACACCGCGCCGGCCAGATAAGGGTAGATGTCGAAGAAGAACTGATTCAAAAATTGCATGATTAGCGTCCTTTGGTTCCGGTTAACGCATCCGTCAGGTCCAGATACTGTGGCGCCACCGCGCCGGCGAAGCGCCGCTGGTGCGCCGTCTGCTGGGCGGAGGCACAGCCCTGCTCGCCGAGAAACTTGACCTGCTCCTCTTCCCACACCGCATCCAGCGCCTGCGGCGTATCGTCGCGCGCCTCTTGCGCCACCTGCGTCTTCAGCGCCTGCGCCTGCGCATCGCTGCCGGACAGCGCCAACAGCAGATCGAACAGCACCGCATACGGGCTTTCGCGCTGCTGCAAGCGCGCGCCCAACAGCGCCAGGATCGGCGCAATGTCCTGCAGCCCTTCCCGCGCCTGCGCCGCGCTGCGGCTGGCCAGATACTCCAGATACAGCGGCAGGAAATCCGGCAGCTCGCGGCTGGCGATCTCCAGCCCGGCGGCGCGGTACTGCGCCATCAGGTCAACCATCGCCTGGCCGCGATCGCGCGACTCGCCGTGCACGTGCTCAAACAGCAGCAGCGAGGTGGCGCGGCCGCGATCGAACAGCTCGCAATAGTCGGCCTGCGCGTCCAGCAACGGGCGCGCGCACAGGCGACGGATAAACAGAATCAGCAGCGCGCTGTGGTGCAGATCCAGCTCGCTGGCCGGTTCCAGCGCTTCAATCAGCGCCTGCTGATGGCCAAACAGCGCCTGCTCCGGGTAATCCAGCAGGCGGGCGATCACTTTCAGACTGATCATGAGGCATCCTCCGGCCGCGCAGTTTTCGCGGTCACGTCAATGGCATCGATACGACGGCTGTTGAACAGATTGAACTTGCCGTCGCTGCCGTGGCAGCCGTCGCCGAAGCTGAAACCGCAGCCTTTGCTTTCCGGGAAGGCTTCGCGCGCCAGTTCGCGGTGGCTCGACGGCACCACAAAGCGATCTTCATAGTTGGCGATCGCCAGGTAGCGATACATCTCCTGCGCCTGCGCTTCGCTCAGACCGACCTGCTCCAGCGCGCTGATGTCCACCACGCCGTCGACGGTTTCCGCCCGTTTGTAGTGGCGCATCGCCAGCATGCGTTTCAGCGCCAGCAGCACCGGCTCGGTATCGCCGGCGGTCAGCAGGTTCGCCAGATACTGCACCGGAATGCGCAGGCTCTCGACGTCCGGCAATACGCCGCTGTGCGCCAGCTCGCCGGCGTCGGCGGCCGACTGAATCGGCGACAACGGCGGCACGTACCACACCATCGGCAGCGTGCGGTATTCCGGGTGCAGCGGCAGCGCCAGTTTCCAGTCCATCGCCATTTTGTACACCGGCGACTGCTGAGCGGCTTCAATGACGCCCTGCGGCACGCCGTCCGCCAGCGCCTGAGCAATCACCTTCGGGTCATGCGGATCGAGGAAAATATCGAGCTGGCTCTGGTACAGATCCTTGTCGTTTTCCACCGCCGCCGCCTGCTCGATGCGATCGGCGTCGTACAACAGCACGCCGAGATAGCGGATGCGGCCGACGCAGGTTTCCGAACAGACGGTCGGCTGCCCGGCTTCGATGCGCGGGTAGCAGAAGATGCACTTCTCGGACTTGCCGCTCTTCCAGTTGAAGTAGATTTTCTTGTACGGGCAGCCGGTCAGACACATGCGCCAACCGCGACACTTGTCCTGATCGATCAGCACGATGCCGTCTTCGCCGCGCTTGTAGATCGCCCCGCTCGGGCAGGTGGCGACGCAGGCCGGGTTGAGGCAGTGCTCGCACAGGCGCGGCAAATACATCATGAAGGTGTTTTCGAACTGGCCGTACATCGCCTTCTGCAGGTTATCGAAGTTCTTGTCCTGCGAGCGCTTTTCAAATTCCCCGCCGAGGATCTCTTCCCAGTTCGGGCCGCTTTCGATCTTGTTCATGCGCTGGCCGGTGATCACCGAGCGCGGGCGCGCCACCGGCTGGTGTTTGCCCTGTTTGGCGGTGTGCAGATGCTGGTAGTCGTAATCGAACGGCTCGTAGTAGTCGTCCAGCGCCGGCACATCCGGGTTGGCGAAGATTTTCGCCAGCACGCCGACGCGGCTGCCCATACGCGGCTCCAGCTTACCGTTGATTTTACGGATCCAACCGCCCTTCCACTTCTCCTGATCTTCCCAGGCGTGCGGATAGCCGACGCCGGGTTTGCTTTCCACGTTGTTGAACCAGGCGTATTCCATGCCTTCGCGGCTGGTCCAGACGTTCTTGCAGGTGACCGAACAGGTGTGGCAACCGATGCACTTGTCCAGATTCAGCACCATGCCGACTTGCGAACGAATTTTCATTTGTTGTTCTCCTGCTGACTGCCCTGCGCGTAGTCGTTGCCTTCATCGTCCAACCAATCAATACGGTTCATCTTGCGCACCACCACGAACTCGTCGCGGTTGGAGCCGACGGTGCCGTAGTAGTTGAAGCCGTAGGCCAGCTGCGCATAGCCGCCGATCATGTGGGTCGGCTTCGGACAGGCGCGGGTCACCGAGTTGTGGATGCCGCCGCGTTGGCTGGTGATCTCCGAGCCAGGCAGATTCACGATGCGCTCCTGCGCGTGGTACATCATGGTCATCCCCGCCGGGATACGCTGGCTGACCACCGCGCGCGCCGTCAGCGCGCCGTTGGCGTTGAAGGCCTCGATCCAGTCGTTGTCCGCGATGCCCAGATCTTTGGCGTCGTCTTCGCTCAGCCAGACGATCGGGCCGCCGCGCGACAGCGTCAGCATCAGCAGGTTGTCGCTGTAGGTGGAGTGGATGCCCCACTTCTGGTGCGGCGTCAGGAAGTTCAGCGCCTTCTCCTTGTTGCCGTTCGGTTTGCTGTTGAGCAGCGGCTGCGCGGCGCGGGTGTCGATCGGCGGCCTGTACGCCAGCAGGCTTTCGCCGAAGGCGCGCATCCACTCGTGATCCTGATACAGCTGCTGACGGCCGCTGAGAGTGCGCCACGGGATCAGCTCGTGCACGTTGGTGTAGCAGGCGTTATAGGAGACATGTTCGTCTTCCAGGCCGGACCAGGTTGGGCTGGAGATGATTTTGCGCGGCTGCGCCTGAATGTCGCGGAAACGAATTTTCTCGTCTTCCTTGTTCAGCGCCAGATGCCGATGATCGCGGCCGGTGACGTTGCTCAGCGCTTCCCAGGCTTTCACCGCCACCTGGCCGTTGGTTTCCGGCGCCAGCGACAGGATCACTTCCGCCGCGTCTATCGCGCTCTCGATCTTCGGCCGCCCCGCCGCCGGGCCGTCGGCCTTGACGTAGTTAAGCTGCTTGAGGAAATCGACCTCGGTCTGGGTGTTCCAGCTGATGCCTTTGCCGCCGTTGCCCAGTTTGTCCATCAACGGCCCCAGGGAGGTAAAGCGCTCGTAGGTGGCCGGATAATCGCGCTCCACCGCGATGATGTGCGGCGCGGTTTTGCCGGGGATCAGTTCGCACTCGCCTTTCTTCCAGTCCTGCACGCCGTAAGGCTGCGCCAGCTCGGCGGCGGAGTCGTGCTGAATAGGCAAGGTCACCACGTCGGTTTCCTGGCCCAGATGGCCGACGCACACCTCGGAGAAGGCTTTGGCGATGCCCTTGTAGATTTCCCAGTCGCTCTTCGAATCCCAGGCCGGATCGACCGCCGCCGACAGCGGATGAATGAACGGGTGCATGTCGGAGGTGTTCATGTCGTCTTTTTCGTACCAGGTGGCGGTCGGCAGCACCACGTCGGAATACAGGCAGGTGCTCGACATGCGGAAATCGAGCGTCACCACCAGATCCAGTTTGCCTTCGCCGCCCTGTTCGCGCCATTCCACTTCCTGCGGCTTCACGCCGCCCTGCTGGCCGAGATCTTTCCCCTGGATACCGTTCTCGGTGCCCAACAGGTATTTGAGCATGTATTCATGGCCCTTGCCGGAAGAGCCCAGCAGGTTGGAGCGCCAGACGAACAGGTTGCGCGGGAAATTCTGCGGATTGTCCGGCTGCTCGGCGGCAAAGCCCAGCGCGCCGCTCTTCAGGCTGTCAACGGTGAACTCGACCGGCGACTGGCCGGCGGCACGGGCCTGCTCCGCCAGGCGCAGCGGGTTAGCGCCCAGCTGCGGCGCCGACGGCAGCCAGCCCATGCGCTCCGCGCGCACGTTGAAGTCGATCAGGCTGCCGCCGAAGCGCGATTTGTCCGCCAGCGGCGACAGCAGCTCATCGGTGCTGACGGTTTCATAGCGCCATTGGCTGGAATGGTTGTAGAAGAACGAGGTGCTGTTCATGTGGCGCGGCGGCCGTTGCCAGTCAAGGCCGAACGCCAGCGGCAGCCAGCCGGTTTGCGGCCGCAGTTTTTCCTGGCCGACGTAGTGCGCCCAGCCGCCGCCGCTCTGGCCGACGCAACCGCAGAAGATCAGCATATTGATCAGGCCGCGGTAGGTCATGTCCATGTGATACCAGTGGTTGACGCCGGCGCCGACGATGATCATCGAACGGCCGTGGGTCTTCTCGGCGTTTTGCGCGAACTCGCGGGCAATGCGGATGATGTTGTGGCGCGACACGCCGGTGATCTGCTCGGCCCAGGCCGGGCTGTAAGCCTTGACCTCGTCATAGTCGGCGGCGCAGTTGGCGTCGCCCAGCCCGCGCTCGAGGCCGTAGTTGGCAAGCAGCAGGTCATACACGCTGGTCACCAATGCTTCGCTGCCGTCCGCCAGCCGCAGGCGTTTCACCGGCAGCTTGTGCAGCAGGATCTCGTCCAGCGCCACGCTGTTGAAATGCTCGCTGTCGGCGCCGCCGAAGTACGGGAAGCCCACCTCGGCAACCTCGTCATGCATGCCCAACAGGCTGAGCTGCAGCTCGACTTCCTGTTGCGACTTGCCTTCGCGCTGCTCCAGGTTCCACTTGCCCTTCTCGCCCCAGCGGAAACCGATGGAGCCCTGCGGCGCCACCAGATCGCCGCTGCGGCCGTCGATAGCAACGGTTTTCCACTCGGGATTGTTTTCCTGGCCCAATCCGTCCACCAGATCGGCGGCGCGCAGCAGGCGACCGGCGGCGTAATGGCCGCCTTCACGCGGTTCCAGCAGCACCAGCATCGGCATGTCGGTATAGCGGCGCACGTAGTCGCGGAAGTAGCCGACTTCGCGATCGAGATGGAACTCTTTCAGCATCACGTGGCCCATCGCCAGCGCCATCGCGCTGTCGGTGCCCTGCTTAGGATTCAGCCAATGGTCGCACAGCTTGGCGACTTCGGCGTAGTCCGGCGTCACCGCCACGGTTTTGGTGCCCTTGTAGCGCACTTCGGTAAAGAAGTGCGCGTCCGGGGTGCGCGTCTGCGGCACGTTGGAGCCCCAGGCGATGATGTAGGAGGAGTTATACCAGTCGGCGGACTCCGGCACGTCGGTCTGCTCGCCCCAGGTCATCGGCGAAGCCGGCGGCAAATCGCAATACCAGTCGTAGAAGCTCAGGCAGGCGCCGCCGATCAGCGACAGGTAACGGGCGCCGGCGGCGTAGGACACCATCGACATCGCCGGGATCGGCGAGAAGCCGATGATACGGTCCGGGCCGAAGGTTTTGGCGGTATAGACGTTGGCGGCGGCGATCAGTTCATTGACCTCTTGCCAGCTGGAGCGGACGAAGCCGCCGCGGCCGCGCGCCACCTTGTAGCTTTTGGCTTTTTCCGCATCGCCGACGATCGATCCCCAGGCCGCGACCGGATCGCTGTGCTGCGCTTTCGCCTCGCGCCACAGTTTGAGCAGCCGCTTGCGCATCAGCGGGTATTTCAGCCGGTTGGCGCTGTACAGATACCAGGAGTAGCTGGCGCCGCGCGGGCAGCCGCGCGGTTCATGGTTGGGCAGATCGGGGCGGGTGCGCGGATAGTCGGTTTGCTGGGTTTCCCAGGTCACCAGACCATTCTTCACGTAGATCTTCCAACTGCAGGAACCGGTACAGTTCACGCCGTGGGTGGAACGCACCACTTTGTCATGCTGCCAACGGCTGCGGTAGCCGTCTTCCCAGTCGCGGTTGGTGTTCAAGGTCTGGCCGTGATCGCCAGAAAAAGGCTCCGCCAACTGCTTGAAATAGCGGAAACGGTCTAAAAATTTGCTCATCCGGAATGCTCCTGAAGGCTCTTGTCGTTATAAGAAGACATGCTCAATCTGCCGCCAGCCTACTGACGGCCAACCGACGGCAAATTGATTGCGATCAAGAGAAAGCGGGCGGCGACGCGCGCGCCGGGCGGGAAATACCACCAAAGTATAGGGGTGAGAAATAGGATTAATTGATTGAATTAAAACGAATAAATCAGAATTTCAAGATAAAGGCGAACGGGCGGGAGGCAAGACGGGGTATTTGGGGGTAGGACGCGGGGGAAAACCCCGCGTCAGGTTTCAGAAAGGGACGCCGCGGAAGAAGACGTTGCGCAGAATATTCTTCATGTAAACGCCGGCCATCACCCCGCTGTTGACGTAGATGATGCCCTTCATGCCGTGCAGCACGCCGCCGAGACGGCTTCGGCTGTCGGTGATGATGCGCGACGTGATGCAGGTGTGGCGCAGCCGCATCACCTTGCGCGCCCGCGGCGAAATCTGCGGCATCAACCGGCGCTCGAACTGCATTTTGTTGTGATAGCCGATGATGCCTTTCGGGCTGGAGGTAATACGCGCACCGTCGTGATCGTTATGCACCGCCAGGCGCTCGTGCAACGTGCCGATGCGCATGCCCGCCGCCAGCAGGCGATAAATGAATATATGATCCTGATAACGCGGGGTATTGAAGAACCCGCGCACCGCGATCGCCGCCTCGCGGCGCAGCATGATCATCGGCGTGTAAGCGACGCCGGCCAGCATGAAGTCCTCCAGGCCGTCGCAGCGGGCGCGGTAATAGCGCTCGGCGCTGATTTGGCCGTCCTGCAGAATATCCATATCGCACAGGCTGACGGGGTAATCGCCGCGCTGCATAAAGGCCAGCTGACGGGCGATCTTCTCCGGGTGGTAGTAATCGTCGTCGTCCAGAAAAGTGAGGTATTCCCCGGTGGCGCGCAGGATGCCGCTGTTGCGCGCCCGCGCCCCGCCGCCGTTGCGCGCGCGCGGGCAATAGACGATCTGCCCGGCGGCAATATAGCCGGCCAGCCGTTCGCGGGTGGCCTGGCGCTGCGGATGGTCCGGCGGATTATCGTCCACCACCACGATCTCTACCGGCTGATGGGTTTGCGCCAGGACGCTGTCGATGGCGCGCGCCAGCAGTTCGCTGCGGCCATAGGTCGGAATAATGACGCTGACTTTGATACTCATAATGGGTTTCCACGCGGGTTTATCGTCGTTCGGGCACGGTCAGATTCACCCGAAACGGTTGTAGAGACTGGCCATCAGGTAGTAGACCAGCGGACTGCGGTAGAACAGGCGGTTCTTGCGGCTGAGCATTTGCCGCTCCTCCGCCCGCAGCCGGGCATAACGCCGTTTCAGCTCGGCGGTTTCCCGCAGCGCGTCGCGCAGGCCGAAGAAATCCAGCCCGACCAGCAGGCGCGCCTTCAGCGTGGTGACGAACAGCACCGAGTGGAATCCCTTCCCCCCCTCGCGGCGACGCCCGCTGTCAGCGCGCTCGATGGCGTAATCGAGATCGTCCAAATCCCGCCGCTTCGGCGCGCGCGTGATGCCGTTGGGGTTAGCGCGGTATCCTATCAACGGCGTGTCGCACACCACGATGCGGTTCGCTTTCAGATACAGCTGCGGGATCAGCTGGATATCCTCGAAGTTGCGCCCCGCCGGAAACGCGGCGTCGTTGAACAGCGAACGGTGATAAATCCGCGCCCAGGCGTACCACAGGCTGCGGTTAAAACTGTCCGCCAGCAGCGCCATATGCGGCTCGCGCTCCTGTGGCGCGGCGTTGCCGGGCACGATCGCCATCAGGCCATCCGGTTCTATCTTGCCGTTTTTCAGCCGCGAGAAGCGCTGGGCGTTGAACGCCACGATCTCCACCTGCGGGTTATCCGCCAGCAGGCGCCCCAAAATGCTGAAATAGCCCGGCAACAGCACGTCGTCGGAGTCAAGAAAACCGAGATATTCGCCTTCGGCATGGGCGATCCCGGCGTTGCGCGCGGCGCTCAACCCCTGGTTATCCTGGCGCAGGATGCTAACCTGCGTTTTCAACGCCGGATAACGGCACAGCACCTCTTGCGCGACGGCGATGGAGCCGTCCGGGCTGCCGTCATCGACGAGGATCACTTCCGCCCAGTCGGGCAATTGACTCAGCACCGAATCCAGGCACGCTTCGATGTAGGCTTCCACCTTATACACCGGGACGATCAGGCTTAGCGTGATAGTCATGAACGGGTATCCTTATTGATTAGTGTCTCGTTGCACCCACAGCGCGCTGCTGCCCACCGCGGGCAATTTGGCGTCGATCTGCGGCTGCCCCTGCCAGCGCCAGCCGGGCGGCAGGTCAAAACGGGCGGCCATCGGCCGATAGTACGGGTTGGCGATCAGCACCAGGCCGCGCTCGCCGTCGATAAACAGCCGCGCCGGTACGGCGGTGTTGTTGCCGGACAACGTCGCGCTTTCGCCCGAGAGCAGGTACGGCGTGAAGCTGTCGATCTGTTGCGCCACGCGGGCAACCCCTTGCCAGATACCGTCGAATTCCTGTTGGTTGAAATCGCCGCTGCGGCGCTTGTAGAACAGGTCGGTATAGGAGTAGAACAGCAGCCCTTTGACGCCGCCGATCAGCCCCAGCCAGGCCTGGTTGCGGATCTCCGCTTCGCTCGGCTGGCGCGGTTTGCGGTGCGGCTCATAGGCGGCGTGATCCATGATCTGCATCACCAGCCAGGCGCCCTTCGCCTGACGCGCCACCTGCACCGTCAGGCGTGAGTATTCCAGCGTGCGCGTCATATCGGCATCGCGTCCGACCGGATAAGGATCGCTGGCCAACACGTCGGAACTGTTGAAATAGGCGTTGAGCGCGCCGGTCTGATTCAGCGCCTGAAAGGTCAGATGGTCAGGGTCTTGTTGCTTCACCTGCAGATGCATCTGCTCTATCTGCGGCGCGTACTTCGGCGCCAGCTCATCGTTGATGTACCAGGCGAGCAGGTTCGGCTGAGTTTTAAACTTCTCCACATAAGACGCCGTCAGCTGCGGGTAGCTCAGGCGCGTTTTCGGCGCAGAGTCGAGGCCGGGGTAGAAATCCTTCAGCGAGAAAATCACCTGCAGCCCGTACTGCTGCGTTTTGCGGAAATAGGCGTACGGGTCGCGCCCTGCGCCGTAGTTGTAATTCAGCACGGTGTTGAAACCGGCGTCGCGGATGCGCGCCAGATGTTCATCGGTCGCCATGTTGCCGTACATGTAGATGCCCAGCGGAAAGAAGCGCTTGCCCTGCCGCAGCGTATAGCCCTGCTCGTCCAGCGCCACTTTCGGCGGCGCCTCGCCGATGCTGACCGGCATTTCGCTGCTCCGGCTGTGCTTCGACGCCACGTCCGTCACCTGCTGCTGCAGGCGGTACTCGCCGGCGGCCAGGTTGGCCGGCAGCGAGAACTCTACGCGCTGACGCTCGGCGACATGGTAGCGGCGGCTCTCCTGCCGCACGGCGGTGCGTTGGCTATCGAGCAGCGTACTTTCCACCTGCACTTCCTGAGGCTGCTGCACTTCGATCAGGCTGGAGGCCGATTGCCCACCGGCGCGCATCTGATACAACGCCGGCGCCGTCGGCTGGCTGCAGACGTAAGCATCGTCGAACCAGGCGTTGCCGGCAGTGCCCTTGCGCATATACAGCCCCAGTACGGTGGTGGTGGCCTCTGCCGGCACGGTGAAGCTGCCCTCCACCGGCTGCCAACCGCTGCTGCCCAGCAGGCCTTGCGGGTAGCTGCCGGCCAGGTGGCGCCCCTTGGCGTCATAGCTTTCGACGTACACCCCGGCGCCCGGTTGATCGCCTTTGCCGCGCAGGTTATCGCCGCGCACCCACACGCCGAACGCGATCGTCTGCCCTGCTTTCACCTGCAGCGTTTGCAGCATCTGGTGATACTCCGCCGGGTCAGGATTGCTGTAGTACAGGCTGGCGCGGCCGCTGCGGCCGCCGGGGACCACCTTGGCCGGCGGCAGCGACCAGCCCGTCTGTCCCTGCTCAAAGCCGGGGTTGGTCAGCAGATTGGTCTCGCAGCCCGCCGCCCCGGCCTGAGCCGCCAGCCCGCATCCGATCAGCACGCAGGCTGCGTTCAAGATTTTGCTGGTCATTGTCTTTTCATCACCGCGCTGTACAGGTAGGAGAAGAACAGGTAGCAGGATTTTTGATAAGAGAGCCCCAGATGACGACGGTAGATCTGCCACTGCCAGTCCGCCGCGCGGATCTTGTTGCCGGACAGCGAATTGGCGGACAGCCGGTAAAACGCCAGCGGCTCCGGAATGCAGTACGCCAGGCGATTGCGCGCGCGCTCCAGAATAGACAGCCACATCACGTAGTCTTCATGCCCGACCTTGCGCTGGTAGACCTTGCCGACCCGGCGCTGGTTGTACATGCCGGTCAGGTTGCCGATCCAGTTGCTTTTCAACATGTCGCGGTAGGCGATGATCTCCCCGGCGCCGCGGTAATTTTTCACCTGCGCCAGGTCATTCTCAAAGGTGTAATAGTGCGAGCAGACCACGTCGTAACGCTGGGTTTTAAGGATGCCGACCTGGCGGGCCAGCTTATTCGGGTGCCAAACATCGTCGCTGTCGCAAAACGCGATGTAGTCGCCGCGCGCCGCCTCAATGGCGATGTTGCGCGTTTCGGCCACCCCCTGATTGACGTTGTTGCGGATGTAGGTCAGCCGATCGTGAATGAACGGCTTGACCACCTCGGCGGTGTTGTCGGTGGAGGCGTCGTCAATCACATACAGGTGGTAGTCCTGATAAGTTTGATTCAATACGCCAAGGATCGACTCGCGGATAAAACCGGCGGCGTTATAAGCCGGCATAATGACGGACACTTTTTCCATGATGATTACCTCAGACGATAAGCTCTTGCCACTGGGGGTAAATACGTTCAGGCACAAACCGCTGCGCCTTTTCCAACGCACGGTGGGAGAAGCGGCGACGCAGTTCGCCGTCGCCGATCAGCGCCAGGACGCGCTGACTGAAGGTGTCGACGTCGCCGTCCGCCACCAGATAACCGTTTTCGCGATCGTCGATCAGCTCCGCCGGGCCGGTCAGACAGTCGAAAGCCACCAGCGGCAGGCCGAAGCTCATGGCTTCGATCAGCACCATCGGCAGGCCTTCGTAGCGAGAGGTCATCAGCAACAGGCTCGCCTGCCGGTAATGCCCGGCGATATCGGCGGTGGCCGGCAGCAGCTGCACCCGATCGTCGAGCCCGTAATCGGCGATCTGCCGTTGCAATGCCGCCCGATCCGGGCCATCGCCGACGATGTGCAGCCGCCACTCCGGCGCCTGCTGCGCCACCTGTCGCCAGGCGGCGATCAGCCGGTCGAAGCCTTTCTGGTGGCACAGTCGGCCGACCGCCAGCGCCACCGGCCGTTGCTGTTCCGGATGCGGCGCCCGCAGCGGAAACGGCGACACGTTCTCAATCACCCGACATTTGCGGGCGGGCACCCAGCGGCCGATATTCGCCAGATCTTTTTGCGTCAGCAGCACGGTGCGATCGCCCAGCCGGTAGATCAGCACCTTCAGCCACTTCATCGGCCACGGATACTGGTGGAAACTGACATGTTCACTCAGCACCAACCGGCTGCCGGGACATAACAGCCGCAGGTAAGGCACCATGATCACCGAGAGTTTCCCCATCGAGACGGTGATGATGGCGTCATAGCGGCCGCGGCGTAAGGACAGCGCCAGGCGCCACGGCCAGAGCAGCGTCTTGCCGCGCATGAAGCGCAGCGTCACCGCCGTCTCCAGCGGATAGAACGCCCGATCCCCGCAGATGGATATCAGTTCGACCTGGTGGCCGAAGCGGGTGGTCAGCGCATTGGCCAGGCTGCTGGCCACCCGTTCGGTGCCGCCTTTGCCGCCGATGTCTTCGATTACAATTGCGATTTTCCGCGGTTGCATGTCACCTCCGTAATCCCTCGCGGGCCGTGCGCAGCAGCCTCCCCCCCAATGGAAACAGTCCCAGCCTGGCCAGACAGTCGCCATACAGCTTGATCGCCTTGAATTTGCCGCTCAGGGTGTGGCGCTCCATGCGCGATGAGTAGTAGTTGAAAGCCTGCAGATCTTCGCTGTACAGCGAAGCCAGCAGGTGTTTACTGGCAAAGCCGCTGATATAGCGGCCGCTGGCCTGCAGATAGGTGTCGATAAAGCGTTCGCTGGCGTCGATGTTCAATCGGCAGCGGTTCAGATCCTCATCGCCGCAGCGGATGAACACCCCACCGCCCTGATCGTGAACCACCCGTGCGCCCAGGTTGGTGGCGTTGACCAAAAACCCCCAGTCCTGGTAACGGGCCAGAAACTCCGGAAATAAAAAACGCCGGTCTTGTTTCTTGCGTACGCTGATGGTCGAGGTGCGAATATCTCCCATCTCGATAAATAAGAAATCTTCCCCGGCCACGCCCTCTTGATAATTAAACACGTAGCTGCGCACGTTCTTGTCGTTGACCGTGGTGTAATTGCCGAACACGATATCGATCCGCGTGTCCTCATGCCGTCTCAAGCGCCGGATGATATAATTGGTGCCAAACATATCTTCCGGTTCCAGAAAAAAAACCACCTCAGAACGCGCCAGGCGAAAACCGATATTGCAGGCGATGGCGATATTGCCGCGCACCCGGCTTTCATGCAGCCGGGCGCGATGATTCGCCGCCAACAGTCCGTGTATCTTTTCCGACTCACCGGCTTCCGATGAATAATCGACCACGATGATTTCATAATCAAAACCGGCGCAATAATGGGTCATGCGCGCCAGCGTGGCGGCGAGATGATTTGAATTATTAAAAGCGGGAATAACAATTGATAAGTCCATTTAATACCTCAAAAGCTATTATCAACTGGCGAGTACAGCCTGATGCCAGAGAAAAAGTTTGTTATCGCAGCATATCCCTGCCCGGTTATCCCCCCGCCTCGGGTCGAGTACGCGCAGCCAACGGCCTGTTTCAGCTACGTATGAAAATACCCTCCCCATTCTTGTTCAATTGTTTCTGGCATCAGCCGTTGTAATCCGGCCCCCGGGGTGAAAGTCAGCTCGCCAAAATAAATGCGATCCTGCACCTGATAAAAATCGACGCGTACGTACGAGAATTGTTCCGCCACCTGGCGCGCCAGCCGCAGCATCTCCTTGAGCCCGCTGGGGCGCGGCATCGGCACGTCGCTGTTCGGCACGCCCATGCGGATCTCGGTGCGGTTCCAGTCCGCATCAAAGAAATCGCGGCGATGATCGATAAAGCGCTGATAATCGATCTGAATAAAGAAGCGCACCTCACCGTCAAGATTAAAACAGTGGATCTTGATGTCGTTCGGTATTTGCCCTTCGTCGATCAGCATTCTTTCCACCATGATGCAAGGTGGAATATCTTTATAATGCCGCTCGCGATAAACCTGATAAAAACTTTGCCGCAGCCAACTGTTGGTCAACACCCGCAGTTCGTTATAACCGGTTTGGCTTTTATCAAATACCAACTTGTTATACCCACTGCCATGGTTGGCTTTAATCACAAACGACTCGGGCAACTGCTGATACATCTCTTCCGTAAACTCTTTGCCGTGCGCGTAAAGATCGATCAAATACTCTTTACCCCATAGCTGTTCGATATACTCTCTCACCCGATATTTATCGGATAGCTGCGTATATATCGCCAGTGGATAAACTTTCCTACGCATCAGTTTTTCGCTGTACCCAACCGGATGAGCCAGATGCGGCACCTTGCGGAAAAACATTGCGTATTTTAACTGATGATATATTGCATCGGGCATACGTCGGTATAACCCTTTCACCAGATTATTTAACATATATTTCTCGTACCTTCCCTATTAATTGCGGAAAACACCGATAGCAAGTCACCTGCAAACGCGTAATTTTTCCTCCTCTGAAAAAACTGTTGAGCACAAAGAATGAAATAAACTCCGTGATCAGCGTCGATATCGCCGCGCCCATGATCCCGTAACGCGGGATCAGGATGAAATTCATCACCACGTTGGCCAACGCCGCCAGCGGCATTTTGATGGCGATGAACCGATAGCCGCTGAACAGCACGATGGCGCGGTAAGACACCGTTCCCATCACCGAGAACAGCGATGTCACCGAGCACAGCGCCAAAATGGTCGCCGTTTGCCGGTAACTTTCGCCGAACATCAGCGCGACTATCTGCTGCGGAAACAGCGACAGTACCGCGATCACTGGCATCGAAAGCACCAGCACCATCAGATACAGCTGGCGAATGCGCGCCTCTTGTTCCTGCTCCGAACCGGCATTCGCCACGCCTGGCATCATCGACATGATCAGCGCGATGGGCACGAATACCCACCCCTGGCTCAGCGTGATGGCAGCGCTGTAAAGCCCGACGCTGTGTTCTCCCAAATAGTTGCCCAGCATGATCTGATCGATGCGCGTATAAATGACGATCGACAGGCTGGAGATCGCCAGCGGCAAGCCGACGCTGAACAGGTAGCGGCCGTAGCGCCGTTTGTGTCTGCCGCTGATCGCCGGCATCTGCGCCTGCTCGCGACGGAACAGCACCCAGCGCACCGCATAAGGCAGCAGGCTGCTCAGCACATAGGGCAGCGCAAACCACACCAGCGGCAATTGCGCGTACACCAGGCCGAGCCGCATCACGATCGACAGCAACAGCGCGACGTTGTTGATCAACGTGTTCAACTTCGACTTCAGCAGCGCGTCGTAATAGATTTTGTAGACGTCCTGCACGGAGAAATACGCGCTGATCAACATCAGCAGCATCATGATTTGGTTGGTGCGATCCTGCGTCAACAGCGTCCAGGCCATCAGCGGCAGCGCGATCAGCGCAAACAGCTGGCGGCGGATGCGCATCGAAGCCAGCATCAGCCGCATGCCGCTCCGGCGCCGTTTGGCGACGCGGTTGAACAGCACCGCGTCCGCCCCCAGCTGCACCAGCGGCACGGCGATGGCGATCACCGACAGCAAGTAGTTAATCAAACCGTATTGCGCCGGCCCGAGATAGCGCGCGACGTACACCGAAACGAAAATCCCCGACAGACTCAGCGATACCCGCTCCAGCATTAACCACAAAGAGTTCATCAGCATCGCTTTCATGCGCTTACGGCACCTTTTCTTCCTGATGGCTCGGATAGGCGAAGGCGTAGTAACCCGCATCAGCGGCGGATTTTTTCACCATGCCGTTGAGAATCACGCCTTTGATCGCCACCCCATTCTGTTCGAAACGGCGCATGCTGGTTTCGATCTGCTTGACGGTGTTCACTTCAAAACGCACCACCAGCAGCGAGGTGCCGGCGTGATGACCGACGATCGCCGCATCCGTCACCGCCAGAATCGGCGGCGTATCGATCAGCACCAGATCGTAGTTTTGCCCGGCCCAGCGCAGGAAGTCGGCGAAGCGGCGATGCATCAGCAGTTCGGACGGATTCGGCGGCACCTGGCCGCGCGGCACGAAGTCCAGGTTGGCGATGGCGGTTTTTCGCACCGCCTGTTCCGCCATCACGTCGCCCACCAGCATGTCGGACAAACCGCGATGTCCATCCTCGGCCAGCCAGCGATGCAGAAAGCCTTTGCGCATATCCGCGTCGATCAGCAACACCCGCTGCCCGGCCTGCGCCACTACCACCGCCAGGTTGGTA
Organism: Serratia sp. X3; assembly: GCF_014982455.1. Classification (NCBI taxonomy): domain Bacteria; kingdom Pseudomonadati; phylum Pseudomonadota; class Gammaproteobacteria; order Enterobacterales; family Yersiniaceae; genus Serratia; species Serratia sp. X3. The sequence continues at coordinate 759,199 of NZ_JADCNB010000001.1, read as the reverse complement.
CTGGTGAAGCTCTTGCCGCTTTCCGGGCTGGCGCCGGAGACCATCAGAATATTGTTTTTGGCTTCCAGCATGGCGAAATGCAGGCTGGTGCGCAGGCTGCGGATTGCCTCCACCGACAGATCCGTCGGCTCGGCCACCGCCAGGATCGGCAGGCGCCGGCCGCCGGATTTGGGCAACAGATGACGCTGCTCGCGGTTGCGCTTCACCTGCCACGGCGACAGCGGCACGGTGGCGTAGACGTTGATGCCCCGCTTCTCCAGCGTATCGATATCATTGATGCCGCGGTGGAAGGCCGCACGCAACAGCACCACCGCGGCGGCGCCCCCGGCGCCCAGCAGCAGCGCCAACAGCACGATCAGCATCTTTTGCGGCTGGATCGGCCGAATGGCGGTTTCCGCTTCATCGATGATGCGCACGTTGCCTACCGTACCGGCCTTGCTAATGCTCAGCTCCTGCTGCTTGTTCATCAGCTGCATGTAAACCTGCTGATCCACCTGCACATCTCGGGTGAGACGCAGGATCTCCTGCTGCATTTTCGGCAGCGTCTGCACCTGTTTGCCCAGCCGCGCCTTTTCCGCTTCCAGCGTGGCGCGCTTTTCCAGCAGCGCCCGGTAAGCCGGGTGCGCACGGGTATAGAGTTTGGAGATCTCCGCTTCCTTGAAGGTCAGTTCATTGAGCTGCGCTTCGAGCTGCACCTGCGTGTCCAACACCGATTTGGCTTCCAGCGACAGATCCACCGAGTCGTTTTGCTGACGGAACTGATTGAGCTGGGTTTCGGCGTTGTTAAGCGAGGTTTGCGTTTGCGGCAGTTGCTCTTGCAGGAACGCCAGCATTCGCTGCGCCTCTTCCGTTTTGCGATCCACGTTCTGCTGCAGGTAGTTGTCGGTGATGTTCTTTAGCACCGCCTCGGCGCGCAGCGGATCTTCGCTCGGCAGCGTAAAGGTCATGATGCCGCTGTCTTTACCGCCCGGCACCACGTCAAGGTTTTTGCGCAGATCGTCTACCGCTTTTTGACGCGCGACTTTGACCACCGTGAAGCTGGCGCCCGGCGCCGCGTCCAGCGCCGAGACGGCCATGTTCCATCCGCCCTGCGCCACCGGCTGCCCGACCGCGCCGCTGAACAATTTGGCGCCGTCATGGCTCAGCTCGTAATGCTGCCCATCGCGCACCGTCAGCGTCAGCGCTTCGCCCTCCATTTCCGGCGGCGTCGTCAACGTGGTGATGTCCAGCACCGGCGCCTTTTCGCCGCTCAGTCGGGCAAAACCTTTACCGAATACCGGGAAATAGTCCGGCTCGACGCGCACCGTCAGACCAAGGGCATCCACCGTTTTACCGAGCACGTAGCGCGACTTGGCCAGCGTCACTTCATCCTGCGTCGCCGAATTCTGCCCCATAGAGCTGTCCAGCGTTTCGCGCAGCAGCGAGTCGCCGGACAGCTGTTTCTCCACCTGCACCACCGCCGTGGCCTGATACACCGGGGTCGCCAACAGGGCATAGGCGACACCCAGCGCGCCGGCCACGCCGGTCACGACGGCGATCCGCCAGCGGTTATCCCAAAGCGGCCCTACCAGACGCTCCCACTCCAGCTTTTCATCTTGTTCGGCCACCATCACGGACAGCGCATTGTTCTTCATCTTCTGTTCCTTATTCATCCTGCGGATTTACCAGTTGCGCACGCGCAAGGTAGCCTCGCTGAGATCGTTAAAGCTGCTGATGGTCGGCACCAGCTGGCTGATCAAACGGTTCCAGCGCGCGACCGGCGCCGCAGTGACGTACACGACGTCGTAAGGTTGCAGCTGAAATTCAGCGCCCATCGCCAGCGCGCTGGCGTCGGAAAGATCGAACTGATACAGCGTCGCCAGCCGCTGCGGCGTTTTGCCGCCGCTCGGCCGGATCACGAATACCCCGGTCGCATCCGCGACCGTCTGGCTGATCCCTTCGGAAGAGCCGAGGGCCTCGGTCAACGTCATGCCGCTGCGATCCATCTTCAGCGTCGCTTGCTTGCCCACTTCGCCCATCACGAACACTTTCAGTTCGTCATTGCGCGGGACGTAAAGGATGTCACCCGGCTGCAGCAACGCGTTCTGACTGATGTCGCCGCGCTGCATCAGCGCCTGCAGCGAGATAGCCCGATCCTTGCCCTGATGGGTCAACACCACGTTGCGCCAGTCGGCGTTCTCCGTCAGGCCGCCGGCGGCGTTGATCGCATCCAGAATGGTCAGCGGCACGTTGGTGATCGCCTGCTGGCCGGAGGTTTTCACCTCACCGGTCACATAAGCCTTCTGCGAACGGAAAGCGGCGATGCTGACATCCACCTGCGGACTTTCCACATACTGCGCCAGACGGCCGGCGATCAGGCTGCGCACTTCGGTGACGGTTTTGCCCACCACCGCCACTCGCCCGATATAGGGATAAAAAATCGTGCCATCGGCATGGACCCAGTTACCGGTGTCGCTGGCGCTGCGGTACTGCCCGGCCGGCGTAGTCAGCTCAGGGTGATCCCAGACGGTGACGTTCAACACGTCGCCGACGCCGATACGGTATTGATAGTTCTGCAGCCGCTGATCCAGCGCCGGGTTCGGCCGGGCGACCGGTTCTACGCGCCGCATTTTCTGCAGCAACATCGGCGACATGCGGTAGACCTGTACCTGATTATTCAAATCGAAACCGTCGTCTTGCTGCACGACGACGGCTTTTCCGCTGGTAGGTAAATGTGAGCCGGGAATCACCGTACACCCGCTCAACAGCACGGAGGTAAAGGCCAACGGCATCAAAAGAGGCAAATGAAAATTCATGGAAGTACCGTGATAAACGGGCTGCCGCCGCAGCCCGTAAGGGGATTAACGGCCGACGGTCGGATTATCGCTGAACACCGTCGCCTGACGGGGCTCGCGCAACAGGGCAAAATAGCCGCAAAAACAGAGCAGAAACGCCACCAGCATCAAACTCTCTTGCAGTTTCAGCACTTCGCTGCAGATGCCGATGCAGGCCAGCGTCACCGCCAGCATGGTGCTCATCGCCAGCGCCTGGCGCGCATTCAGTCCGCGACGCATCAGAATATGGTGCAAATGATCGCGCCCCGCTTTGAATGGGCTTTGGCGGCGCAGCAGGCGGCGCACCATCACCGTCACCATGTCCATCAGAGGAATGGCGATCAGCCACAGCGCGGTAACCGGGCGCATCACCGCCTGCGGTCCCTGGGTCGCCAGCAACACCAGCCACAGCACGCTGAAGCCGATCACCATGCTGCCGGCGTCCCCCATAAAGATCTTGCTGCGCGCACCGAACAGACTCAGGTTGAACAGCAGATAAGCCGCCAGAGCGGCGATCAGGCCCAGACACCACAGCGCCAGGTCTTCCCGGCCGCCCAGCCCGAACACGATGGCCAGCGCGACGAAGGTGACGCAGGACAAAGCGCCCAACTGCCCGTCGATGCCATCCACCATGTTGTAGGCATTGATCGCTCCCCATACCGCCAGCGGCGTGAGCAGCAACGCACCATAGCCGAGCATCACTTCCTGATGCCCCCAGACATAACCCAGCGAGGAGAGTTGCATCCCTGCCGCCAGCATCATCGCCAGCGCGATCCCTCCCTGCACCATGACGCGCGGCGCCACGGGCAGATCAAAGCGGTCATCCAGCACGCCCAACACCACCAGCGCCGTTATGCACAGCAGGTAGATCGTGCTTTCGGGCAGCCAGGCGGGTTGCCACAGCGTCATCAGCATCAGCGTCAGGTACACGGCGATGCCGCCGACCAGCGGAATATGCCCCAGATGTTGCTTGCGCGCATTGGGCTTATCCACTAACCCCACCACCAAGGCGGCGCGGCGGGCAATAAGCACCCACGCCACCGCCAGCACAAATATCACGCTCAGTTGATATAACATCGTTCCTCCAGCGAATAAGCACGCTACCGCCCTTGAGTTACAGCTCCCAATGCGCTATTAACAAAAACAAAATTGATCCGGCCAGGATATAAGTCAGCATGCACTAATCCTGAAAATGCAGATTTATCCGCTTGTCAGCGAAAATATCGAAATAACGTCAGCGTGCGATTAAGTTATCTATCAGAAAACTCATGTTTAATGGTTCTTTCGATTGCCAAATCAAGTTCGACCGGCGCCACGAAATTATTCTGCACATTGCTTTTAAATTGCGTTCTGGCGCAGAATTTCTGCACTCTGACGCGACTGATTGGGAATTTCTTGCGACTTATTTTACTCACGACATCCAATGCGGTTGCGCCGCATATTCCCAAGGCGTAAGGAATGCGAATCGTCTTATTTTCTCTGCCCAATGAAGAGGAAATAACGTCGACCAGCTGATTCATCGTAAAGTCCGGTTTATCGACATAGTTGCTGACCTGATAACTGGACTGCTGATCCAACGCATGCTCCAGCCGTGCAGCAATATTCTCGACGTAAGCCATCGACTTCATATTATTGCCGCTGCCAATCATCACGAAACGGCCGCTGGCGATCTGGCGGAACAGGTTATACACGTTGCCGCGGTTGCCTTCGCCGAACACCACCGTCGGACGGATGATGGTCAATTTATTTGCGGCGTCTGCCTTGCGCCAGGCCTCATAAACATATTCCGCCTCGAGCTTGGACTTGCCGTAATGGTTGAAAGGTTCGAAACGCCCTTCTTCGCCGGTTTCCTGCTTGACGAACCCGTAAACGGCGACCGAGGAGGTGAAAATGATTTGGCGGATATTCAATGCAGAGGCGGTCATGCAGACATGACGTGCGCCTTCGACATTGACCTGATAATAGAGCGAAATGGGATCGACATTGTCCTGATGCTCCGCCGCCAGATTAATGATGGCGTCACAACCCGCCAGCGGTCCTTGCAACGTCTGGGGTTGAGTCACATCGCCATACTGATAAAGGGATGGAAAATGTGCACTGGGTTGCTTATCGACGATGACCAATGTCAGATCATCGCGCTTACTGAGACGTTTCGCCAGGCGTGTTCCGATAAAACCGGAACCCCCGATAATAGCTACTTTACGCTTATCCATAATTTGTCACTCAGCAGGTTCTCATTATTCCCGTCACCCGATTGGGACAGGCGCTAATACGCGTTAGGTAATGAGTTCCAGACTGGACAAATCGAACCTGGCTTTCAAATAACAAATAATGAAATAAAAGATTTCATCAAATGTAAAATTATCGCTATAGATAAAACCTCATTCAGCGCTAATTTTTAACATCGTAAGCAACTTGATATTGCAAGGTTTTATTCGGCAATATGAGATTAATCCGACCTTTACCGGTGGAGGAAGAGGTCTCATATTTTACCGGCAATTTCAGCTGGCCTTGCTTAGGATCGACACATTCGATGGTGGCCTGATCCATGTTCTCTCCCTGGTACAGACAGAACAAAGTTTGCGGGCTGTTGGTATGGGGATTATTCAGCGTCAGCGTCAACACCACGCGCGTGTTGTTCTGAATATCATTGATCACCGGCGGACGGGTTTGGTTGCCCAGGACATATGAAAAATGTGAAATAACCAGTAACGAGGCGAACACCGTCAGGTATTTCACCACGCGACTGGCAGGCACGCTGAAAAAGCGGCGCACGGATACCGACTTCTTTTCATGTGCCGGATCTTGAGAGGAATCCATCGCCGCAACAGGCGCAGAAACGAGGGTCGATTTGCGCGGCTTAACTATTTTCTCGTCGTTGGCTACAGGCGATTCATTTTCACTTTCAGAAAGTTCCGCTTGAATATCAACGTCAATATCATCGTTTCCGTTTAATATATCATCATCGGCGTAGTCTTCATCTTCAGATATAAAGTGAAAAGCCGCTTGATTTTCCACCTTGTAACCCAAGCGTGGAATGGTTCTGATAAGCGTGTGTTCCGAATCGCTAATTTTCTGACGAATGGATTTAATTGTTTGATTTATCGTCGAATCTGAACAATAGGTTCCTTTCCAGATATTTTCTATAATTTCCGTTCGGGTAACCAGCTCGGGGGATCTGGCGACAAGCAGCGAAAGAATTTGATACTCCTTCCAACGCAGACGGAATTTCTCCCCGGCAGGAGTCAGAACATCGAGATTCCTAATCTTTATTCTTTTATCAAGATTCACTTTTAATTTCCTTAGCGTGCCTGTCCTGCACACTTTGTATAGAAATATCAAAAAATGTTCAAGAAATTAAATGTAAACTCAACAGGTTGCATTCATCGGATATTGGCTTTTATAAAAATTTTCTGATTTCATTTTTTACATTAAGCCTTATTCAGGATGTTCCGTTTATCCAAACGACTCTATTTCCCTGTTGGCAACATGGATTTCTTTCCTGGCTACCGTAAAATTCAAACTAGCACCTCTTTGATTTAGAAAGAAAAAACTAACGGCGTTGCTTGATTGTTAATCGAATGAAATTGTGAAATTTCATTCCGCGCCCTGAATTCATTCTGTTTTTCCACCTAATCTGAACGTCAGATAGACTACAAAAAGACGGAAAAAACAGAATGAGAGTTATCTGATTTAACTCCGGCTTTCATTCCATCCAACGGGCGCAGCATCTAAGACAAAACCCTATTGCTGATTTTATAATACGCACATCAATTAGGTATTCTCCTAAGCAATTTCATTTAAACGCTGGAAAAAGCATTAATTGTTTAATAGTAAGAACACGCTCAACAAAACGAAAAAACCGCGTGAATAATATAAACCTTTTGTGAGAAAGGATTCATACATTGAGAGATATAACTATAAAAAAAGAAAAAAACGGCAAGCGGGGGTGAGAATTTTACCTAAAGGCAGAAAATTTCACTGAGGAGGAGAAGAGAGAACTTTCGGTATGAACGAAATATCCCTCCCCTGTCGGGAGGGATAGAGAAAGTCGTTTGACACTCAGGCTTTTTTCTTGCGGCCATACACCGCCCAGGTGATCACGACGCACAAAATGTAAAACACCAGGAACACTTTCATCGCGCCCGCAGGTGAACCGGTCAGCGCCAGTGAGGTGCCAAAGGCCTGCGGAATGAAGAAGCCGCCGGCGGCGCCAATCGCCGAGATAAAGCCCAACGCGGCGGCGGAATCGGTTACCGCCTCACGCTGCGCGCTTTCATCGCTGCCGCCGGCCGCTTTAACGCGATCGACGGTAATTTTGCGGAAAATAACGGCGATCATTTGGAAAGTCGATCCGCTACCCAGCCCCGCAGTGAGGAACAGCACCATAAAGATACCGTAGAAGGCGATGAACGACCCGCCCTCGCCCGCACTCGGCAAGGTCAGGAACAACAGCGCGGCAAAAACGGCCATGACCACAAAGTTGATCAACGTTACCCGCACACCGCCGAAACGGTCAGACAACGCGCCGCCGACCGGCCGCGCCAGCGCCCCCAGGAACGGCCCGAAAAACGCGTAATGCAGGATCACCACGTCGGGGAATTGCGTCTTCGACAGCATGGCGAAGCCGGCGGAGAAACCGATGAAAGATCCAAAGGTCGCGAGATACAGCAGGCTCAGCATCCACAGATGCCCACGCTTGAGCACCGGCAGTTGCTGACGCAGCGATGCCTTGGCCGCCGCCAGATCGTTCATGCCGAACCAGGCCGCCAACGTGCCGACCAGCAGGAACGGCACCCAGATCCAGGCAGCGTTTTCCAGCCACAGCTGGCCCCCCTCCACCTGGTTTTGCGCCGTGCCGCCAAACAGGCCGAACAGGCTGAAGGAAATCGCCAGCGGCGCGACCAGCTGCATGACGCTGACGCCCAGATTGCCCAACCCGCCGTTGAGCCCCAACGCCCCGCCCTGACGCGCTTTCGGGAAGAAGAAGCTGATGTTGGCCATGCTGGAGGCAAAGTTGGCGCCGGCGAAACCGCACAGCAGGGAAATAATGACGAACACGCTGTACGGCGTACTGCTGTCCTGCACCGCAAACCCGAGCCACAGGCAGGGCACCAGCAGGAAACAGGTGCTGATGGCGGTCCAGCGACGGCCGCCAAACAGCGGGATCACGAAGGAATACGGTACGCGCAAAATGGCGCCCGAGACCGACGGCAGCGCCGTCAGAAGAAACAGCTGGTCGGTGGTAAAATTGAAGCCGACCTTGTTCAGGTTAACCGCAACGGCGCTGAACAGCATCCAGACGCAGAAGGCCAGCAGCAGACAGGGAATGGAAATCCACAGGTTGCGGGTGGCGATGCGCTGGCCACGCTGCTGCCAAAAAGCGCTGTCTTCAGGGCGCCAGTCCTGAATCAGCGTACCGGTTTTCTTTGATGAAGGCGTTGCAAGTTGCGACATAAAAACCTCAGACACGGGGGATCATTCCGCACACCCTAGGGGGCGGCCCCGACGGCAAAGTTGATGTATATCAACCCGCATGCAAGTAGTTGGCGGCGGAAATGGCGCCCTCATCCCCTTAGGGGTACGCCCTAACCAAAAATTAAATCTATTTAAATCAACAAACTAATCACTATCACTTTTGTTTTCTTGCCGTCTCAACGCCCCCCTGGAAACTAATGGGTACTTCATTCGAGGTATGGGGTTATGCGCAGGGATAATCAAAAATACGGCTGAATCGTGACTTGTTTAGCCCCATCGCCGCCTTCGCCCCTGAGCTTCAGCGGCGCCAAACGCCAGGAATCCGCACTTATGAAACGCCTGTTGGCCCCGCTTTCGATCGTGAATCAGGTCGCCCTGCTGATGTTGCTGTCGGGCATGCTGGGCGTGGCCGGCATGGGGATTTCCGCCTGGATGTCGCAAAGCATTCAGGGCAACGCGCACGCCATCAACAAGGCCGGCTCGCTGCGCATGCAAAGCTACCGGCTGCTGGCGCAGGTGCCGCTGGATGAACGGCACGAAGCGCTGATCCGGGAACTGGAGCGCGACGAAAACAGCCCCGACCTGCAGCGTTCGGTGGAGCAGGAAGGGTTGACGCAGCCTTTCAACGCCCTGCGCGACTATTGGCAACAGACGCTGCAACCTCGCCTGCGCAGCGCGCAGCAGCCGGCCGACGCCTCGCCCCAGGTCGCGCACTTCGTGCGGTTGTTGGATAAGCTGGTGTCGGATATCGACAGGCAAACCGAACGCCGCCTGCTGATGGTGACGCTGGTGCAGGCCGGTTTTATCGCGCTGACGCTGCTGCTGTTGATCGGCACCACCTACTACCTGCGGCGCCGGTTGCTGCATCCCTGGCGGCAACTGGTGGAGATGGCCTTGGCGGTAGGCCGCGGCGATTTTAGCCGCCGCTTTGCGCAGCGCGGCCATCAGGATGAAATGGCGTCGCTCGGCGGCGCGTTGAACACCATGTCCGACGAGCTGTCGGCCACCTACAGCGGGCTGGAGCAGCGCGTGGCCGAGAAGACCGCCGACCTGCAGCAGAAAAATCAGGTGCTGAGCTTCCTCTATCGCGCCAGCCGCCAGCTGCACGCCAACGAGCCGCTGTGCAGTCGCCTGACGCCGCTGCTCAACCAATTGCAAACCCTGACGCCGCTGCGCGCCATTCAGGTACGGCTGTATGAAAACGACAGCCGGGAACCGCTGCTGCAGCTGAGCGGCAACCAACCGCTAAGGCCGGAGCATTGCCATAACCCGGTGTGCAGCGCCTGCCTGAACGACAGTGACCGCCAGCATCCCAACAATCCGTCGCTGAGCTGGAGCCTGAGCGACAAGCTCGGCGACTACGGCGTGATCGTAGCGCAACATGCGCCGCAGCAACCGCTGAACGATGAACATCGCCAACTGATCAATACCCTGGTGGAACAGCTGACCAGCGTGCTGGCCATCGAACGTCAGGTCGACCACCAGCAGCAGCTGATGCTGATGGAGGAGCGGGCGGCGATCGCCCGCGAGCTGCACGACTCCATCGCCCAATCGCTCTCGTGCCTGAAAATGCAGATCGCCTGTCTGCAGATGCAGGGGGAAACGCTCTCTTCCGCCAGCCAGGCGCTGGTGCAACAGATGCGTGAAGAGCTGAACGGCGCTTATCGCCAACTGCGCGAACTGCTGACCACCTTCCGGCTGCAGTTGACCGAACCGGGTCTGCTGGCGGCGCTGCAATCGACGGTGGCGGAGTTCAACCCCAAACTGGGCCTGACCATCAGCCTCGATTATCAGCTGGGGCCGCGCACGGTGCCGGCCTATCAGGCCATACACCTGCTGCAGATCGCCCGCGAGGCGCTCAGCAACATCCTTAAGCATGCCGCTGCCAGCGAGGTAAGCATTCAGGTCATCAATAAACGCGGCGAAGTGACCCTGAGCGTATGCGACAACGGACGCGGCCTGCCGGCCGAGACCTCTCGCCCCGACCATTACGGCTTGATCATCATGCGCGATCGCGCCAAGAGCCTGCACGGCCGCTGCGACATTTTACCGCGCAGCGGCGGCGGCACCGAGGTGCGGGTCAGCTTCACGCCGGATAACCACGCCATCGACTAACGGAGACATCATGACGACAGAAACCGCCGCCACCATCTTACTGATTGACGACCACCCCATGCTGCGCAACGGCGTAAAACAGCTGATCGGCATGGACGCTCGCCTGCAGGTCATCGCCGAGGCCAGCAACGGTGAACAAGGGGTCGCGCTGGCGGAGCAGCACGATCCGGATCTGATCCTGCTCGACCTGAACATGCCCGGCATCAACGGGCTGGAAACGCTGGATCGCCTGCGCCAGACCGACCTGTCGGGGCGCATCGTGGTATTCAGCGTATCCAACCATGAAGACGACGTCGTCAGCGCGCTCAAGCGCGGCGCCGACGGCTATCTGCTGAAAGACATGGAGCCGGAGGATCTGCTGAAGGCGCTGCATCAGGCGGCGGCCGGACAGATGGTGCTCAGCGAAACGCTGACGCCGATCCTCGCCGCCAGCCTGCGGGAAAACCGCCCAAGCGCCGAGCGCGATATTCAGCAACTGACGCCGCGCGAACGGGATATCCTGAAGCTGATCGCCCAGGGGCTGCCGAACAAGCTTATCGCCCGCCGCCTGACCATCACTGAAAGCACCGTCAAGGTACACGTCAAACACCTGCTGAAAAAGATGAAGCTTAAATCCCGCGTCGAGGCCGCCGTGTGGGTGCTGCAGGGTAAAAACGGTTAATCGTCGCCGTACAGCGGCCCGGTTTGCGCCGGGATCGGCGGCGGCGTCAGGGTTTGGATCGGCAGCTGATCCGCTTCATCACCGGCGGTCGCCGTCAGCGGCGGCGCCACTTTCAGTTCTATCCAGTTGGACGTCACGCGCTGCTGTTTGTCGTCCTCCAGCGTGACCGACAGCCGATAGCTGTTGGCGGCGCCCGGGGTGTCATCCCACGGCGGCACGATCGCCGTCCAGCCCTGCGGGTCGTTGGCATTGTGCGGCGGCGTCAGGCTCAGCGCCTGCGTATCCCCCTGCCAGCTGACGTGAGAAATCCCGTGCAACGCCTTGATTTCCAACACCAGCGGCACGGTTTCCCCCGCCTGCAGGCTCCACGGCGGTGTGGCCAGGAACACCTGCAGCGTCTTGCGCTGGCGGAACTCCAGCACCGGCACGTTTTTACGTTCGACAGGATCGTAGCGGCTGCCGCGCAGCGACTTGGCCTGCGCCACATACTCCGGCGAAATCTGCTTGACCAGCGGCACCCCGAGCCGGTAGCTCAGCGCCAATTCCACCTGATCCTGGCTCTGCCCGCCCGCACCAATCTTATGCAACGCCTTCATCGTCACCAGCGGCACCGGGGTATAGTTGAGCCCCAGCTGCATCGCGCGCGGATCGTTCTGTTTTTTGCCGCTGCCGAACAGATCGACATTCTCGCCCAGGTACTGTTCATAGCTGAGCGAACCGCCGATTTGGCGATAGAACGGCAAATAGCCCTGCGTCGTGATGTCGTAACCGCGCGCCGGACGGCTGAAAAATACGCCATCGCCGGGCTGTTGCGACAGCGCCGACAGCGGATAGTAATAGTTGGTGGAGAAACGCAGGTAGTCCCCCCAGGCTTCCGCCCCCACGCTGCCGCGATTGCGTTGCCGGGCGAAATCGCTGTCGAGCGCCGTGTTGTAACCCAGCAGCCAGTCACCGGCGATCCAGCGTTGCCCCAGTGCGACATTGCCGAGCGCCCCAGCGCTTTGCTGCAGCCAGCCGATTTGGCTGTAGGTCAACAACCCGTCGACGTCGTACAACGGACTGAAGAGCTGGCCGTTGCTGCCGGTAAAATCGCCCTCACCGTTCATCTTCAGCGACAGCCGGGCGGTTCCCAACGGAGACAACAGTTCTTGCGCCTGTTGCTGCAGCGCGTCGGTCGCCTGGCCCAGCAAATAATCTTCAGCGCGGCTGCGCATCTGCTGACGTGAAACGTTGTTCAGATCTTTTTCGCCGAGCTGTTTGGCCATCTCGGCCCACTGCTTCTCGCGTGCGGCGTCGTCGGGCGCACCGCCCAGTTCGGGCAAGTTCGCCGCCGGATCTGCGCCGGCCTGTTCGGAAGAGATAACGCTGTCCGGCGCCGGTGGGGATTCGGCACACGCGGGCGCCGCGCCGGCCAGCCACACCAGCGGCCCGGCCAGCCACGCCGTCTGGCGTCGGCGCCAGGATCGTTTTTTAGTCTTGATGAGTACTGCCTGAATGACGTCTTTCATGACACCGTTGGCTTCCCTCCTTCCTGGAGCACGCCAACCCACTGCTTTGCCGCCGCCATTCCCGCGACAGCGCTGAAAAACCTCACGCCCCCAGCCCGGCGGGGGCGCCTATATCCTCATAGCCTAACGGCTTGACGAGCAGAAACAATAGGATAAACCCCAATCACGCCTGAGTGACGCCGTCACCGAATGCCGTTTACTGCCCCATTCCGGTCGCCCGCTGAATTCACGCCATTTTAGCGCCGATTTTGCCGATAAAAAGCGCAGCGGCCACTGCTGCGCGCCACCGCGCAGGGCATTGTATACCCCTGCAATACGCAGCTTGGCGATGCGAACGCCTGCGCATTCCTCACAACCAACTGCGTTTTCTCCTGATGAAATCAGCATTTTGCCGTTATTTTAGCCGTCTGTTTTACGCCTGACGGAGTCTGGATGTTGCTTTCTTTACTGTGGCACGCGCTGTTTTTCACCGCGCTGCTGTCGGCGGGCCTGATTGCCTTCGCGCTCATCACGTGGCTGGAACGCGTGGAGGGCGTCAACGGCCGCCCGCAGAGGTTGCGCCTTCAGGGGCCCCTGCTGACGGCCCTGGGGCTGGCGTTGACGACGCTGCCCCTGAGCCTGGCGGCAGCGCCTCGATGGGGGTTAGCGCCGGCCACAGCGATCCTGATCGCCCTGGCCTGGCTGGACTGGCGCCACCGGTGGCTGCCGGATCGACTGACTCAGCCGCTGCTGTGGGGCGGGCTGCTGTGCAATCTTGACGCTCGCTGGGCGCCGCTGGAAGACGCCGTGCTGGGTGCCATCGCCGGTTACGGCGCGTTATGGCTGCTCAATGCGCTCTACCGGCTGACGCGGCGGCGTAACGGCATCGGCCAGGGCGATTTCAAACTGCTGGCGGCGCTGGGCGCCTGGCTCGGCTGGACGATGTTGCCGCTGCTGGTCTTTCTGGCGGCGGCGTTCGGATTGGGCGTCGCGTTGGCACGTGGCCTGCACAACCGCCGTGCCTGGCGAACGCCGCAACCGTTCGGTATCGGGTTAGCGGCGGCCGGCTGGCTATGCCTGCTGACCGGTCCCGGTTCACCTGGCCCGCAGTGGAATTTCATTTATTTCACAGCATCAACCCCATATGAAATCGAGGCAGAACGCGGTTCTGCGCGTTTCGCACCGTTTTTACCCAGCCTCGCCGACGGCCATTTTTCCGCTGCCGGCAAGGGATGATAACCCGGTGAAATTTTGCCTATTTCACCAAAACTCACTGTGTCCCTTTAGACCCCGGTGTTATGTTCCCCAGCTGGATCACGCCATGGAGCATCCCATGCAAAACCCGGTCAGGCCACTCGCCGCCCTTCCCGACAGCGAACAGGCGCATTCTTCCGTGCAATGGCTGCTGCTGGGCGCCGTCGCCATCACAGGCGTTTGGTTCGCCCCCTATTTATCGTTGGTGATTTGCAGCGGCTTGATCGCCGCCTTTATGCTGCTGCGCCAGCAACCCGATCGCGTGCTGAGTCTCACCGCCTTCCTGCTGCTGACCGTGATATCCGCGGTGCCGCTGGCGACGAAGAACCTCGAGCCGGTGATGAACGACAAGGTGAACTACTACCTTGAGATGCAGCAGTACAGCGGCTACGGCCTGATGGACTGGCTGGCGCAGTTTTCCGGCACCGACTTTGTCTCGCACCTGTTGTTTAAACTGACTGCCATCTGGTTTGGCGTCGGTAATGGCGCATTCGCCGCCTTCTTCCTTATCAGCTTTTCGCTGCTGGCGCTGGGCGTTTACCGCCTGTCGCGCACTTACTTTGCCGTGATCCTGTTTTTGTTCTGCTGCCAGTACAATTTCCAGGGGCTGTACGGCAACCTGTTGCGGCAGGGGCTGGCGCTCTCTTTCCTGGTGCTGGCCGTGTCGGAACAGCACCGCGGCCGCATGCTGCTCTGGATCGTGATGGCGTCCTTCAGCCATTTTTCCGCTTTCCTGTTTCTGCCCTATCTGCTGCTGCCCGCGCGCTGGCGCACCGTGGGCACCCTGCCGGTGCTGGCGCTGTTCGCCGCCTGTTACCTCGGCGGCGCGGTGCTGATGCCTAAACTGATCGCCGTCGTCGGCAACGACTTTGTGGCCTCGCGCGCCGAAGCCTACGTCAGCGGCGACTTCGGTAATAACCCGGTGCGCAAAATCCAAATCACGCTGCTGTACGTCGGCGTGGTGGAGGCGCTGTATCAATTCGCCCGCTACAAGTTCCGCACGCCATCGCCTCAGTTTGTACAAGCCGCCTATGCCGTGCGCCTGATGTTCCTTTATAACTGCGCGGTGTTCTTCGCCACCATCAGCTTTGAAGAGGTGGCCAACCGCTATTCATTCAACATGATGATCTTCGTGCTGATCTTTATGGTGATGGTATGCGGCAATCTGAAAGACGCGGTAAGCCGGGTGCTGCTAACGTTGCTATGCTTCTCGCTGGGCATCGCGTCCTATCTGTATATCAACCAGGTCGGCGTGCAGCAGTTTTGGTACGGCGATCTGCAGGCGCTGGTGACCGACAGCCTGCCGACAATCCTCAATAAGCTGAATCTCGCCGGCACGCCGTGGTGAGCTCGCCGCGTTAACACCGGCCAGGCCCCCTCTTCTCTCGGCGGCGAGGGGGCATTTTTCGTTCACGGCTGCGTTTTATTCACCCGATCCAGATACAGCATGCTGTTGGCGATATCCACCCGGGCATCTTCAACATTGTCCCGTAATGCCACCAGCGTTTGCCCCTGCAGCGCCAGCACATAAGGCGAACTAGCCTGCAGTTGCCGTTGCAGCGCGGCGTAACGTGCGCTGCGCGCTGCGCTGTCGCCTTCCGCAGCCGCCGCACGCGTTTCCGCGCTGATGGCGGGAATGCTCCACTGGGTGCGCCAGGCCAGGGTCTTCGGCCCGCCCGGCACATTGTAGGCAAAGGCGCTGGCGTTGGTGTTCGGATCCAGATAGTCGGCGCCCCAATAGGTGAAGATCGCCTGGAAATCGCGGCCGCGCATCTTGCCCCACAGGTCGCTCTCCACCACCGGATGAATGTCCAGCCGCAGCCCAGCCTGCGCAAAGCTGGCCTGCAGCGCCTGCGCGATGTCGGTATACGGCGGCTGGTTGATGACGATCAGGCTGATGCTTGTGCCCTCAGCGATGCCGGCATCGCGCAGGATCTGTTTGGCCTTGTCCACATCGAGCTTAAACGGCCGCTCGTTGAGCGCACCGTCCAATCCCTGCGGCAAGAAGGCCTGATGCACGCGATATTGCCCTTTCAGCAACCGTTCGGCGATGCTCTGATAATCCACCAGCCAGCGCGCCGCCTGCCACAGCGCCGGATTGCCCAGCGCCGGGTTGTCTTTGCTGCCGGTATTGAAACCGAGGTAATACACCTTGGGCGCATCGGCTTGCTCAATGTGCACGCCCGGCGCCTTGCGCAGCGAGTCGAACTGGTCGGCGCCCAGATCGTAGGCCACGTCGGCATCCCCCTTCAGCAACAGTAAACGGCGGGTGCCGGCGTCGCTGACGTTCTTGAATAACACCGTTTTCAACCGGGCCGGCGACGGCGCGTAGTCGTTGCGGCCAAACAGCAGCGCCTCATGCGGCACATAGTTATTCACCCGATACGGGCCGCCGCCGGCCGAATGGTTGCGCAACCAGGCGTTCCCAAAGTCCCCCTGCTGCGCGTGTTCGCTCAACAGCTTCTCATCCACGATCGAAGCCACGTTCGCCGTCAGCAGCCGCAGCGCCAGCTCGCTGCCGATGTTGGCCGACCAACTGAGCTGCACCTGGTTATCCCCGATCTTCTTCAGCTGCTGCTCGACGTTATCCGGCGTCCAGCCAAACTCGGCGAGAATAAAGGACGGCGCCTTGTTCAGCTTCACCGCACGCACCAGTGAGTAAATCACGTCCTCGGGACGCAGCGGATTGCCGGAGGCGAAACGTTGTTGCGGCTTCAGGGTAAAGGTCAGACTGCGCCCATCGGCGCCCGTTTGCCAACGGGCGGCGGCGTCCGGCGCCAACTTTTGCGGCGCACCGCGATCCGGCGCCACCAGGCGCTGATAGAGATTGACCAGATTGGCCGAGCTGACGGTTTCAAAGCTCTCCGCCGGATCGAGGCTGATGATGCCCTCCAGCGAACTGACCACCACCAGGGTATCCGGCGGGGTGGCGGCCTGGGCGCCGAAAGCGGTCGCCAGCGCGCCATACAATAAGGTTGGGATTAACCGTTTCATCGATACACTCTCCACAATCACGCGGTTGCGTTGTTTTGCGAGTGTAGGGGGTAAGAATTAACAGAAGAACGACGATAAATTGCTTTATTTATTACCAAGATGGATATGCCCGCCGCGTTGGCGGGCACAGGTTTAAATGATGATACGGCCGTGCGCCATCGCTACCGCGCGATCGCACATGTGATCGATGACGTCCGCATCGTGGCTGACCAGCACCAGAGTCAGATCGCCCGCCTGCTTCAGCTCGTTGAGCAGGTTGAGGATCTCCGCCTGTACCGACATATCCAACGCCGAGGTCGGCTCATCCAGCAGCAGCAGCTTCGGCCGCAACAGCAAGGCGCGCACGATCGCCACGCGCTGCCGTTGGCCGCCCGACAGTTGGTGCGGATAGCGATCCAGCAGGCGCGGATCCAATCCTACCTGGCGAAAGCCCGCGCTGATTTTGCGTTCGATGTCGCTTTCCTGCAGCAGGTTGAGCGGTTCCGACAACGTGCGCAACAGCCGGTGCTTGGGGTGAAGCGAAGCATAAGGATCCTGAAACACCATCTGCACTTCACGCCGCAGTTCGCCGGTAAACGCCTGCCCCGGCTGCAGCCGCCGCCCGAGCAGTTCAAAACCGCCGCGCCAGCTGTCGTTCAGCCCGGCCAATACCCACAGCAGCGAGGACTTGCCGCAGCCGGAAGGCCCCACCAGGCCGAAGCACTCGCCCGGTTCGATACGCAGGTTAACGTCGTGCACCACGGTGCGCTGTTCATAGCCCTGGCGATGGCTGACGCTGAGGTTCTCCAGTGCAATCACGCTCATTTCAATGTCTCCAGCAACGCGCGATCCAGCACCGGCAGCGGCTTGCCGCGCGTCTCGCGGCTCGGCCGACACGCCCACAGCGTGCGGGTATAGGGGTGCGTGGCCTGCGCCAGCTCTGCTGCCGGCAGCTGATCCAACAGCTCGCCTTTGTACATCACCAGTACCCGCTCGCAGTGGTGCGCCACCTGCTGCAGATCGTGGCTGATCAGGATCAGCCCCATATTACGTTGCGCCACCAGATTTTCTATCAGCTGCAGCACCTGATCGCGCATCTGGTGATCCAGCGCCGAGGTGGGTTCGTCGGCAATCAGCAGCTGCGGATCGTTGATCAGGGCGATGGCCAGCATCACCCGCTGCCCCATCCCGCCGGAGAGCTGATGCGGATAGCGGCGACACAGCGCCACCGGATCGGGCAAGCCCACCGCCGCCAGCATCTCCAGCACTTTCTCACGCCGCTCGGCGCGGCTCAGCTTGGCATGCAACACCAGCGGCTCCTCCACCTGACGGCCTATCGGCTGATTGGGATTCAACGCATGCTTGGGATCTTGCATCACCATCGCCACCCGGTCGCCGCGCAGGCGGCTCCACTGGCGCTCGCTCAGGCGCGTCAAGTCTTCGTCGCCCAGCGTCAGGCGCTGCGCCCGCAGCTGCAACGGCAGCGGCAATAGCCCCATCAACGCACGCGCGGTCAACGATTTGCCGGAGCCGGACTCACCGACCAGCGCCAACCGCTCCCGCCCCATGCAGAACGAAATATTCTTCACCAGCGCCGCCGGCTGCGGCCCCGGCACGCCGATCGCCAAACGTTCAACGGTCAATAAGGTGTTATCAGTGCCCATGACGAGGATCCATTTTATCGCGCAGGCCATCGCCCAGCAGGTTAAAAGCCAGGCTGGCGAACAGGATCGCCCCGCCCGGTGCGGCGGCGACCCACCATTGATCGAAAATCACTTTACTGCCTTCGGCCACCATCGAGCCCCATTCGGCGGTCGGCGGCGCGACGCCCATGCCGAGAAACCCGAGGCCGGCGGCGGACAGGATGATGCCACCCAGGCTCAGCGCCGCGCGCACCACCGCGCTTGGCAGGCATAAAGGTAAAATGTGGCCGACCATCAGCCGCAGCCCGTTGATGCCCTGCATGCGCGCCGCCGCCAGATAATCGCTGCGGCGCAGCGCCAGCGTTTCGGCCCGCGCCTGGCGGGCAAAGGCCGGCCAGCTGGTCAGTGCCAGCGCCAGCGCGCCGTTCATCAGCCCCGGCCCCATCACCGCCACGAACGCCAGCGCGATCACCAGGCTCGGCAACGACAGGAAAATATCGGTCAGACGCATCAAAATGCGTTCTGCCCAGCCGCCGAGATAACCGGCGCAGATGCCCACCAGCAGACCGATAGGAATGGTCAGCACCAGAATCAGCGACACCAGAATCAGCGTCGGCCGCGCGCCGTAAATCACGCGGGAGAGCAAGTCGCGGCCGAAACCGTCGGTGCCCAACCAATGCGTGGCGGAAGGCGGCAGCAGCCGCAGCTCGATATGCTGCAAATTGGGATCGAAAGGCGCCAGCCACGGGGCCAGCAGTGCGGTGACGATCAGGATCGCCACCAGCGCCGCGCCGAGCGTCAGCGTGGTCAGCCGCTGACCGGTGCGATAGCCGACGGCCGGCTCGCTTTGCGGTTCGTGTTCAGAGAGATATTGGCTCATCGGGTTCGCGGATCCACTAGATAGGTCAAGGCATCGGCCAGGGTATTCAACAGCACGAAACAGGTGCCGATCAGCAGCGTGGCGCCGAGGATCGCCGGGGTGTCGGCGGCAAACAGCGCCGAGGTCAGATAGCGCCCGACGCCGGGCCAGGCGAACACCGTTTCGGTCAATACCGCGCCCTCCAGCAGGCTGGCATAGGAGAGAGACAGTACGGTGATCAGCGTCCCCAGCACGTTGGGAAACACGTGGCGCAGCAGAATGCGCAGGCGGCCGGCGCCTTTGGAGCGCGCCAGCGTCACGTATTCCTTGTTGCACTCTTCCAGCATCGCCGCGCGCAGCAGCCGGGTGATGCCCGCCATCGACAGCAGCGCCAGCGCCACGACCGGCAGCCACAGGTGGCTGATGGCGTTGTAGAACATCTCGCGATCGCCGGACAGCCAGCTGTCAATCAACACGAAACCCGTACGCGGCTCCATGCTGTACAAGTAAATGTCATCCAGGCGCCCCGGCCCCGCCGACCAGTGCAGCGTGGCGTAGAACAGCAGCAGCCCCAGCAGGCTCAACCAGAAAATCGGCACCGAATAACCCACCAGCGACAGCAACCGCGCCGCATTATCCAGCCAGCTCCCCGGTTTGAGCACCGCCAGAAACGCCAGCGTAATGCCGCCTAACGCGCCGAGAATAATGGCGCAGGTGGCCAGTTCCACCGTCGCCGGGAAGGTACGCAACAGATCGCTCAGCACCGGCTGGGCGGTAATGCGCGAAATGCCCAGATCGCCGTGCGCCAGGTGCACCAGATAGCGCCAAAATTGCACCGGCAGCGGCTGATCCAGCCCCAGGTCATGACGCACCTGCGCATAGGTGGCTTCGCTGGCGTGATCGCCCGCCACCTGCAGCGCCGGATCGATCGGCGCCAGGTGCGACAGCATAAAGGTGAACAGCAGCAGGCCGAGCAGCGTTAACGCCAGCGACAGCACGCCGCCGAGCAGCCGCCCGCCCCAGCGCCAATACCGCCGGGCTAGCCCGGCGGAGGCGGAGAGTTCAGCGGCCATTACTTGCTGACCTTGCTGTAGAACACCATGTCAGGGTTGATGCCCTGCACATAGCCCTTGAGGTTGTCACGCACCGCGATCAGGCTGCGCGCCTGCAGGCCGATGACAAACGGCGAGCTTTGCTGCACCTGTTTTTGCAGTTGCTGATAGTCGGCCACCCGTTTGGCGGTGTCGTTTTCCGCTGTGGCGGCCAGCGTCAACTTGCTCAGCGCCGGGATCTGCCAGTTGGCTCGCCAGGCCAGCGTCTTGCTGCCGTCCTCCGGGTTGTAGGCAAAGGCGGCCGCGTTGGTGTTGGGATCGAAGTAATCCGGCCCCCAGGAGGTCAGCGTCGCATCGTAGTTAAGCGCTTTCACCTTGGTGGAGACCTGCGAGCTGATGCCCGGCACCAGTTCGACCTTCACGCCGCCCTGAGCAAAACTGGCCTGCAGCGCCTGGGCGATATCCAGGTACGGCGGCTGGTTGTTGACGTCCAGACGGAAACTGACGTTGCTCAGCCCCGCCTTGGCCAGTATTTCTTTGGCTTTCTGCGGATTGAAGCTGTATGGCTGCTCCTTGAGCGCCCCCAGATAACCGTCCGGCAGGAATGCCTGATGGCTCTGGAACTGCCCTTTCAGCAGATCGTCGGCGATGCCTTGGTAATCGAACAGCCAGCGCGCCGCCTCCCAAAACGCCGGGTTGCCGAGCGCCGGCGACGCCTTGGCGTTGAACTGCAGGAAATAAAGCGAGGCGTAAGGAATGGCCAACGGTTTGACGCCCGCCTTGCCCTTCAGGGCCGCCATCTGGTCCGCCCCCAGGTTGCGGGCGATATCGGCATCGCCCTGCTCGATCAGCAAACGGCGCGCGGCCGGATCGGGCACGTTTTTGATCAGGATGGTTTTCAACGTCGGCGCCCCTTCCGGCGAGCCGGGGTTCGCGTCCAACACCACCACTTCGTGCGGCACGTAGGTGCGGATTTTGTAAGGGCCGCTGCCGGCGGAGTGGCTGTTCAGCCATTGGTGCCCCAGATCGTCGCCCTGCTGGTGCGCCAGCGCCTCTTTGGCGTCGACGATCGAGGATACCGGTGCCGACAGCAGGCTGAGCACGAAGGCCGGGCTGACGTTTTCATCCCAGCTGATTTTTACCGTATGGTCATCCACCTTGGTCAGGTGTTGATCCACGTTCTTCGCGTTCCAGCCCAGCTGCGTCAGGATAAACGACGGTTCGAGATTGAGTTTCACCACCCGTGAAAGCGAAAAGATCACGTCCTCCGGCCGCAGCGGGTTGCCGCTGGCGAATTTGGCGTCCGGGCGCAGGCTGAAGGTCAGGCTGCGGTTATCGGCGCCGGCCTGCCAACGGCTGGCCAGGGTCGGTTTGAGATCGACGGGATTGTGCGGATCGGGCTGGATCAGACGTTGATACAGGCTGTTGAACGACTGCACCGTGGTTAACTCAAATCCCTGAGCCGGGTCAAAGCTGACCACGTCATCGATAGACTGCGCGATCACCAACGTGTTGGCCGGCGTCGCCGCCTGTACGTCAACGCTGGCCGCCACGGCCAAAAACAGCAAAGAAGGAACGAGCGCTTTCATCTGAAACTCTCCAAGCGGATGGAATTTATAATAATTTCGCGAGTGTATGCGAGCGCGATCGGCAGCTGAAGGTACTTAAATCACTATAGATATTCTTTTTATGTATATAGATGGGGTTTTGATTATTAGAGCGAGGATTGCGCGGCCGATCGCACTCTCTCGGCACCTCACAGCAATTGCCCATTGTCTTTGCGGCGCGATTCGCAGCGATGAAAGTCGAGGTTTGAGTCTGTTTCATCGGGTGATTAACGTGAGCTCGGTCACCCAAAGGACGGGCAAATGGAAAACCATCCATCAGAAAATGGCTTCTCACTCCGACATGAGAGAGCGATAGAGCAAACATTGGCAGATATGAACAGCGTGCTGCTTGAGTCGGATCTCTTTATGACTCGTCTGACGGTACAAGACCGGCGCTGGCAAAAAGGCAGAAAAAACGGCCATACGTTAAATTGGCGCTCTCTCTTTAAATATCATGCTCAAATGCCCATAAGTTTCGCTTTTGTCTACCGGCGAATAACCAGCCCGCTGAGCCGTGCAGGCTTTTGTCTGTGCCGTTATCTCCAGGCGGAGAACGTTATCGAACTTGTCGCGCTGGAGAATTTCTCCTTGCGCGAAACGCAACATCCACTGAAAGGCAATATGCTGCGCAACTGCTTGCAGGCTCTGTATCTGTATGGCCTGAACCTGCAAGAGCAGGGGCTGACGCCGGCGTCTCCGCCGGACATGCTGATCAGCCACGCCATTAATCACCGCGTGTTGGCGCTGTATACCCGTCAGGCAGCCTTTGAAGTGATACCCGGTACCATGACATGTAAAACCAGCTTCAACGCACTAAAAAAGTACATACAATCGCTGGAAAAATACGCTGCCAAATGTGATAAGGTGCGTACAAATAACGAGCAAAAAGGAAGCGAAAATGAAAAATAAGGATCTGACCGACCCGACGCTCTCCATTCAAGAGCAAAAACGCATCGCCATAGAGATTTTACGTCAGTACCATCGCTGGGAGATGGCCAACCCTCGTCCACCCGAAGAACTACCGGAATGGGAAGCCATCGGCCCGTTCAGAAAAAGTAAACGTCATCTGATCGAACGTACCGACGACTGATCCCGCATTAGCTCAAAAACAATCCGAGCCGGCAGAGCAATGACGCGCTGTTAGATCTGGTAATCAATCACCGCGTCCAGCTGCGACGAGAAGACCTTGTCTTTTATTTCGGTCAGCGACAGCGTCGGGTTGCACAGTTGGATAAAGCGCCAGGCATAGTTGCGCTGTAGCTGGCTGCGTTTCAGGCCCAGCCATACCGTATTAGGCTCAAACAAATGCTCGGCGTTGAGACTGACCAACCCGCGATCGCGCTCTTTTTCATACGACATGTCCGCCAGCACGCCCACGCCTAACCCCAGCTCGACGTAGGTTTTAATCACGTCGGAGTCCTGCGCGCTGAGCGCGATGTCCGGCGTCAGGCCCGCCGCTTTGAACGCCGCATCCAGCTTCGCGCGCCCGGTAATGCCCTGGCGGTAAGTGATCAGCGGCAAGGTGCTGAGCATCTCCAGCGTCACCTGCGGCTGACGCGTCAACTCGTGCCCTTCCGGCACCAGAATGGTGTGATGCCAGCGGTAGTAAGGGAACGCCGCCAGCGATTCGTCACTCATCAGCCGTTCGCTGGCGATGCCGATATCGGCTTCTCCGGCGGCCAACATCGAGACGATCTCCTCAGGGCTGCCCTGATTGAGCACCACCCGCACCCGCGGATAAAGCGCGCGAAACTCTTTGATCACTCCCGGCAGACTGTAACGCGCCTGAGTGTGCGTCGTTGCGATATGCAGCTGCCCCGAGTCGTTGCTGCTGAAAACGTCCGCCAGGCGACGGATGTTGTTGGCGTCGTTGAGAATGCGCTCCGCCACCACCAGCAGCTCTTTGCCGGGTTCGGTCATGCCCAGCAGCCGTTTGCCGCGGCGAATGAATATTTCGATGCCCAGCTCTTCTTCCAGCTCGCGAATATGCCGACTGACGCCGGACT
Source organism: Serratia sp. X3 (assembly GCF_014982455.1). NCBI lineage: Bacteria > Pseudomonadati > Pseudomonadota > Gammaproteobacteria > Enterobacterales > Yersiniaceae > Serratia > Serratia sp. X3. The sequence continues at coordinate 735,251 of NZ_JADCNB010000001.1, read as the reverse complement.
GCGAAGTAAATAACGTATTGGCGACCTCAGTCAGGTTGTAGTTGCAGCGCGCCGATTCACGAATAATTTTTAATTGTTGAAAGTTCATCCCCGTCTCCCTGTTTCTTCCAGTAGCGTTAGCCATATTGATACGGAGTCCGACGGGTCTGAACAAATAAGAAATAACCTTTACTTATGCAATTTAATACTAAGTCGATCATTCCGCTTCGCAGGTGAGGTGGGTAACTGACAAAAAACGGCTAATGACTTTAAAAATAACGAGATAGATAACCACAATAAAAACATGCCTTCAATCGCTGTGGAAATTAAAGTTATTAAATATAGGCATTAGATATAAAAAAGGGCTCAGCATGCTGAGCCCCTCACCGTTCGCATTCCCGCAGCAGCCTCAGGCGGTGGCCTCACTGCCGATGCCGCCGGTGCGGTTCTGCTGCAGCCATTGCTGTACGCAGCGCACCAGATCGCCGATGCAATCATCCTGCATGCCGTGATGTTTCAACTCGTTATCCAGCGCAAACAGATATTGCGCGTTGGTGCCCAGCGGGCCGCTGGCGCTGGCGATCAATGGCGCGATCACCTGGTAGCTGGTGTCTTCTTCAAACAGCGGATGCTGCGGGTTCATCACGAACACCAACGCAGTAACCTTCTCACCGCCATCCAACTGCAGCTCGCACCAGGTGGGCACGTAACAATCGGTCACCATTTCGCGCTTCCAAAGCAGCTCCAACTCTTCACGCAGCTTGCTTTCCGGCAAACGAAACGCCAGCCCCGTGGTGTGGCCGCCGGCTTTCAACGCCAGCATGCGCCCCGGCTGATGCAGCGTGCCGCGCCCGGCGGTCAAGCGCATGCAGAACGCCCGGTGCCAGCCCTGCAGCGTGGCCGGCCGCACTTCTTCCGATTCGAAAACCGGGTTCCACATCAGCGAACCGTAACCGAATATCCATACGGGGCTGTGATCCGGCCGGCGCGATAAGGTGCAATCCAACGAGGCTGCACGCTGTTCAGGCGTCAGCAACAACGACTCCTCAATAGCGCCGAATGCAGTTTTGCAATCCGCTTTTTGCAGAAAATCTCGCGTTAACACTGATATTACCTCCCGGGAATACGATTTCTCGCCTTCCCTCGCCACTGCTGAACCTTTGATGTTTTATTTTCGGCTGCGGATTTTTATTAATTCAATCACCGCGCCTTATAAGAATGACCTTATTCTTTTCCTGACGTGCAATCAAGTTACAAAGCGGCGTTAAAGTGAAAAAGTATTTGTACTGAGCAGCAATAATATTAATTGCCGGGCTCCACATAATGTCTGCGCGATTTTACTGCGTGATAATTCGTTACTTTTTATGCCAGCGTTCGTCGTCGCCCTTGCGATAGCTTTGCTTGACCGCCGCCCAGGCCACCTTATGCGCCGTCTCTTCCCGGCTGTCATCACCGCGCCGCTCATCGGGATCCCGGTATTGTTGCCAGGCGCTGTTGAACGCTTCTTTATAGATCGCCTGTGCATGTTCCGGCAACACATGCTTAACGTTGTCCGGCAAGTCGTTCGTGCTGTGATAGGGCATACGGCCTCCCCTTTCAGGATGAGTGAACCTTAAGCCTAGCCCACATGCGGTTTCGTCTCAATTAGCAAACAATTCTCATTATCAAACGACATGTTATACTCACCGCCAAACGAACTATAAGGAGAATCCCGTGACTACCGAAGCCCCTCGCTCACGCGCCCCCTACCTGATCGCCGTCAGCCGCGTACAGGACATTACGCCGCACCTGCGCCGCATTACCTTTAGCGCTCCCGATCTGCGCTACTACCCGGCCAATGCCGCCGCTGCACACATCAAAGTCTTTTTGCCGCTCGCCGGCCAGACGCAGCCGGACCTGCCGACGCTGACTGAAAACGGCCCGCGTTGGGCTGCGGACGCCGTGCGCCCGATCGTGCGCACCTATTCCATCCGCGCCGTGCGCCCGGAACTGGCGGAAGTAGACATCGAGTTCGCCATTCATGACCATCAGGGCCCGGCGGTGGACTTTGCACGCCAGGCGAAGGCCGGCGATAAAATCGGCATCAGCAACCCGGGCGGCCCCAAGCCGATGCTGCCGGTCGCCGACTTCTACGGCCTGGCGGGCGATCCTTCCTCACTGCCTGCGCTGGCCGCACTGCTGGAAAACCTGCCGCCACACAGCGCCGGACGCGCTTTCATCCGCGTCGACAGCAACGCTGACGTCATTGACCTGAAGAAACCCGTCGACGTTGAGGTCAATTGGGTCGTCGGCGGCACGGAGAAGACCGACGAGTTGGTCGCTCGGTTCCGCGCGCAGTCCCTGCCGCAGGGCGAAACCCACTTCTGGCTCGCCGGTGAAGATCGCCTGGTGGTGGAGCTGCGCCGCTACCTGCGTCGCGAACGTCAATGCGATCGTAATCGTCTTTATGCCGTGCCTTACTGGCGTGAGGGGCTAAATGAAGAGGGTTACCACAATAAACGGCATGAAATCATGGATAACATTGACGACTGACGGTCTCATTTTCCTTGATTAACCACGTACTAAATAAGTAAACACGACTTTTCTCAAATCTAACGCTAAAAATTGGCGTTATTGCGTAAAAGTAAGTAAATAAAACCGCACCCCGTGCGGTTTTTTTGCTACCCTGATCACATAAGCAAGCAATTGCTTTCTCAGATAAAACAACATCACACCGGCGCCGCGGGTGTATCCTAATATAAAATACCTACTGGAAACGCAACGTTGCCGTATCACGGCGACCGGCGCTGACGGGCTACGCTGTTTGAGAAGGAGTGCCACCCTCATGAAGTCGCAACACGATCCTGGCCGATCCACCAAATCTCGCCACACCGAATACTCGCTGATCTTCCCTATCGCCGCGCTGGTGGTGTTAAATCTATGGGGCAGCACCGATAACTTTCCGCTGATCGTCGGCATCAATATTCTCGCGCTGGTGGGGATCCTCAGCAGCGCCTTCAGCGTGGTGCGCCACGCCGACGTGCTGGCTCACCGATTGGGCGAACCCTACGGCTCGCTGATCCTCAGTTTGTCCGTCGTGATCCTCGAAGTCAGCCTGATTTCCGCACTGATGGCCACCGGCGACGCCGCGCCGGCGCTGATGCGCGACACGCTGTACTCCATCATCATGATCGTTTCCGCCGGCCTGGTCGGCTTTGCGCTGCTGCTCGGCGGGCGCAAGTTCGCCACCCAGTACGTCAACCTGGGCGGCATCAAACAGTATCTGATGGCGATTTTCCCGCTGGCGGTGATCGTGCTGGTGTTCCCGAGCGCGCTGCCAGGCGGCAACTTCAGCACCGGGCAAGCGCTGCTGGTGGCGTTGATCTCCGCCGCCATGTATGGCGTGTTCCTGGTGATCCAGACCAAAACCCACCAGAGCCTGTTCGTGTACGAGCATGAAGACGACGATGGCGACCCGCACCACGGCAAGCCCTCTTCGCACAGCAGCGCCTGGCACGCCGCCTGGCTCATCGTGCACCTGATCGCGGTTATCGCCGTCACCAAGTTCAACGCCAATCCGCTGGAAGGCCTGCTGACCAAGATGAATGCACCGGCGCAGTTCACCGGTTTCCTGGTGGCGCTGTTGATCCTGTCGCCGGAAGGGTTGGGCGCGCTGCGCGCCGTGTTGAACAATCAGGTGCAACGCGCCATGAACCTGTTCTTCGGTTCGGTGCTGGCGACCATCTCCCTGACGGTGCCGGCGGTGACCATCATCGCTACCCTGACCGGGCAGACGCTGATCTTCGGCCTGCAAACGCCGCATATCGTGGTGATGTTGACGGTGTTGCTGCTGTGCCAGCTGTCGTTCTCGACCGGCCGCACCAACGTGCTGAACGGCACCGCCCACCTGGCGCTGTTCGCCGCCTACATGATGACTATCTTCGCCTGATCAAAAAGGGGCGCACTCTGTGCGCCCCTGCCTTCGTTATACCGAGAAGAATATCGCCGCGGCGATCCCCCCGAACAAAATCCACTTGATGATGTAATAACCGGTGCGGTTCCAGGCCTTCAGGCGTTTCCCCACCCGGCGTATCGCATAGATGTATTTGAACATCTTGTTGACGCCGCCGGTGCGATCGCCCTCTTCATTCGGCGCGGTGGCGGCGCTCATCAGGTTGCGCCCCAGCCAGTGATTCACCGCCTGTGCCCAGCGGTAGCGCATCGGCCGTTCGATGTCGCAGAACAGGATCAGACGATTCTGCCCGCTCTGGTTTTCCGCGTAGTGCAGATAGGTTTCATCGAACATCACCCCTTCACCGTCGCGCCAGCTGTAGCGCTCACCGTCCACCTCAATGAAGCAGCGGTCATCGTTGGGGGTAATCAACCCCAGGTGATAACGCAGCGAACCGGCGTAAGGGTCGCGGTGACGCGGCAAACGGCTGCCGTCCGGCAGTTCGGCGAACATCGCCGCCTTGACCGAAGGCAGGCTGCGCAGCAGTTCCGTGGTCTGCGGGCACAGGGTCATGGCGGAAGGATGGCTGTCTTCATACCATTTCAGATAAAAGCGTTTCCAACCGGTCTTGAAGAACGAGTTGAAACCGGCATCGTTGAATTGATCGGACGCTTTGATCTGCTGGATCTCCATCAGCTTCTGTCCTTCGTCGCGGATGGTTTCCCAGTTCTCCCGCAGTACCGCCAGCTCAGGGAACTGCTCCGGCTTCAGGTACGGCGTAGTCGGCACGCGAGAAAACAGATACATGAAGACGTTCAGCGGTGCGGTAAAGGTGGAATGGTCAGACAGCTGCCGCCACACGTTGTAGCGCACCCGCCCGCGGTAATGCACATAGACGACGCATAAAATAAGCAAAATCAGAATGATATATTTCATGTTTGAATCGCAGCAAGGAACCCACACTCAATGCGCCACGCGGCGCACACCCCAGAAAATGTCCTTTTGGCGGCGCACGCAAACTGCGCGCCAATCTGGAACCCATTAATCATTAACGCTAACTCAACGAAAATCTATACAGAAAACCACAATAATTTACACAAAGGTTAAACGAGAGGGGAAATGGGGGGCGATAAAAAAGGCCGCCGAAGCGGCCTTTCCATTAGCGGATAGGTTAACTGTAAGCGTTGAGCGTGCGCTGGCACAAAGCGGAGCGTACGCAGTCCTGTTTTTCAAAGCGGATGACGCCGATCATCTCGTCCTCTTCGAAGCGCTCCAGGGCATCGCTGAGGCCGGATTTTACGCCGCGCGGCAGGTCGCACTGGGTCACGTCGCCATTAACGATAACCGTCACGTTTTCTCCCAGGCGGGTCAGGAACATTTTCATCTGGCTGGCGGTCACGTTCTGGGCTTCATCCAGGATAACGACCGCATTTTCGAAGGTGCGTCCGCGCATATAAGCGAACGGCGCAATCTCTACCTTGCCGATTTCCGGCCGCAGGCAGTACTGCATAAAGGAAGAGCCCAAACGGCGCACCAGAATGTCATACACCGGGCGGAAATAAGGGGCGAACTTCTCGGAGATATCCCCCGGCAAGAAACCGAGGTCTTCATCCGCCTGCAAAACAGGACGGGTAACGATAATCCGATCCACCTCTTTATGGATCAGCGCCTCCGCCGCCTTGGCGGCGCTGATAAATGTTTTGCCGCAGCCGGCTTCGCCGGTGGCGAAGATCAGCTGCTTATTCTCTATGGCTGATAAGTAATGACCCTGAGCTTCGGTTCTAGCCTCGATGGGTGAGCTATCGCGCTTGTCTCGCGCCATGCCGATAGACTCGACTCCCCCCATTTGCACCAGCGAGGTCACAGACTCTTCTTCCAGCTGGCGATGACTACGAGCGTCACGACGAATAACGCGTTTCGCTTCACGACGTGCTTTGATCACTGCTTTCTGTCTACCCATAGTGGCACCTTACAGTTTGTTTCACCTACCGCAACGGCCAGGCCGCGCGATTATGTTTCACACACGTATTAGGTTTTGGCCTCCTCCGAGCCAATAAGAGCCAAGGGACAATGTGAATTGACGGCAACGTTTAAGCGCCGTTGCTTCACGGGACAACGCGGACTGCATCAATAAACGTGGAGTAAAAAGTGGTGAGATTCGGTAGCGATAAGAGTGCGGAGTTGCCGGTAAAAGAGAGTCGGAGAGAGAACCCTCGTTACAACGAGAAATCAGGGGAGATGTGTTATTTTTTCTTTCCAGCCCAACCAAGGACTTTACCATTAGCGATCCCCGCAGTGATATTTACAGCTTCAAGCTGTGCACCGTGTGAAAACTACCGCCAGATGATTACAGTATAATGACATTCAATCCTGTCGCGTTACTAAAATGTAAAAAAATTTTATATGTTTTGTTTTTAGTTATCGCTAAAACACTATATCACGTGCGACACGTCATTCCATAAAAAATTTTAACATATAAATTTCAATGAGTTACAATTAAAAACCGCGAATGACACTTTGGTTTCCTGATTAAATTTTGCACAACCCAAAATCGCGGGCGGTACGCACTTTTTAATCCATAGGCCAGGTGTCGAATTGACTTTTGACGCTCAATCTTCCGTACGGCAGGCAAAACAAAGTAAAACGAGGCAGGCGAACCTGCCTCGTCATTTCGGGTTCAGGCCTTGAGCAAGCCGCTGGCCAAATAATCGCCGCGTTCTTTCACGCCCGGCAGCACGAAGAAATACCCGCCGCCAATCGGCTTGATGTATTCCTCCAGCGCTTCGCCGTTCAGTCTTTTTTGTACCGTCAGGAAGCCTTTCTCCAGATCGGCCTGATAGCAGACGAACAGCAGCCCCATTTCCAGCTGGCCGGCATTGGAGACGCCAAGCGAATAGCTGTAGCCGCGTCGCAGCATCAGATTGCTTTGGCTTTCCGGCGTGCGTGGGTTAGCCAAGCGAATGTGCGCGTCCATCGGGATCACCTTGCCGTCGGGATCGTTCGCGTAATTCGGCTCGTCATGTTCATGCTTCATGCCCAGCGGCGCCCCGCTGTGCTTCTCGCGGCCGAAAATGGTTTCCTGCTCCTGCAGCGGCGTGCGATCCCAAAACTCGACGCGGAAACGAATAATGCGCGCGGCCTGATAGCTGCCGCCCGCCGTCCACGCCGGCTCGCCGACGTTGTCACCGACCCATACCACCTTATCCATCAGCGGCTTGTCGTCGGTTTTCGGGTTAGCGGTGCCGTCTTTGAAGCCCAACAGGTTAATCGGCGTCTCTTTGCCTTTGCTGCGCGCCGCATGCGCGGAGATAAACCCTTCCCGTTTCCAGCGCACGCTGAGCAGATCCGGCGAATGCTTGATGACGTCGCGCAGTGCGTGAATCACCGTTTCATTGGTGTTGGCGCAGATCTGCAGCAGCAGATCACCATGGCACAGCCCGGCGTCCAACGCATCGTTGGGGAAGCGTGTCATCTTCTGCAACCGCAGCGGCTTGTGCGCCTGCAGGCCAAAGCGCTCGTCGAACAGCGAGGCACCGACCGAGACGGTGACGGTCAGATTGTCCGGGTAAATCTCCGGCCCCATGATGCCGGAATCGAGCGGCGGTAGCTTGGCATCCACCTCCGGCGCCTTGCCGCCATGGGTCAGGAAAGCGATGCGATCGGTCAGCAGCCTAAACAGACGCTCCAGATCCGCTTTGCTGGTCGCCAGCACGTCGAACGCCACCAGCATCATCGCCGCCTGTTGCGGGGTCAGCACCCCAGCCTGATGGCGGCCATAAAACGGCTGTTTCTGCCAGCGCTCATCCTGCGGCATCGCCAACGGCTCCGCCGCGTTACCCGCCGCCTGCGCCAGGCGGCTGCCGCCCAGTGCCAGCGCGCCCAGCCCCAACCCTTGCAGCAAACGGCGCCGCGAAGGCGATGCCGCCCCCTGCGATTGCGGATGCGGCCCGTTATTCGGGCCTGCCTTGTTGCTCATAACCGTATGCCTCAGTCCAGACCCAATACGCCACGCAGTTGGGAAAGATCTTCCGCCAGCGTGGTGATCGGCCCTTTCAACGCATTGCGATCGGCATCGGTCAGCTTCTCATAGGACTCATAACCCTCTTTGGTTTGGTACTTCGCCAAAATGGTGTCCACGGTTTTGAAGTTGGCGTCAATTTTGTCCAACAGCGGTTTATTGGCCTTAACCAGCAGCGGGCGCAGCAGATTGACTATCTTTTGCGCGCCGTCGACGTTGGCCTGGAAGTCCCACAAATCGGTGCGGCTGTAACGGTCTTCTTCACCGCTGATCTTGCTGGCCGCCACCTCTTCGATCAGCCCAGCTGCGCCACCCACCACCTTGCTCGGCGGGAAGGTCAGTTCACTCACGCGCTTTTGCAGCTCTACGGTATCGTGGTACAGGCGATCGGCGTAGGCACCCATGTCTTTGGTGGAATTGTCGGCAAACAGCGCCTTCTCCAGACGGTGGAAGCCGGTGAAGTTCGGATCCGCCGATTTCTTCTCGTAGTCGTCTTCGCGGGCGTCGATGCTGCCGTCCAGATCGGAGAACAGCTCGGCGATCGGCTCGATGCGCTCATAGTGCTGGCGGGTCGGCGCATACAGCTTGCGCGCTTGTTCCACGTTGCCGGCCTTCACCGCGTCGGTGAACAGCTTGGTCTGTTTCACCAACCCATCGACCTCTTTGGTGACGTAGACCTTGTATTCGGCGATCGGGCCGACCAGGTCCAGCGCGTTCGGCTTGCCGTCGGTGGCGCCGCCGGCCGCTGCGGTGACAGTCAGTTTGCCTTTCGGATTGCTCAGCAGCCCGCAGGTCATGTCATATTCGCCCGCTTCCAGCGTGGCGGTCATTTTCTGGGTAAAGCCCGGCGCGATGTTCTCGCGCTCTTCCACCACCATCACCCCTTTCAGGATTTCCCATTCGACGTTTTTCTGGCTGGTGTTGTGCACCACAAACTGCGTTTTGCCGGCCGGCACCGTCAGCTGCATCGGTTCGCACTGCTTGTCGTTGACCGTGACCTTGACCTGCGGCACCTCCGCCGCCAAGGCGTCGATGCTCAGCGCAAACGCCGGGATAGCCAGTAATGCTGCGTGCAACGCCTTGCGGCGAAATAACGGAGTAGACATACGAGATTCCCTATTAAACATTAATGATTGATTTTACGTTGCGCCGGGGCCGCTGCCGGCGCCGCGCGCTGCGGCAGAAAGAAGAAAATCAGCGCCGGGATCAAATACAGGAAGTAGACCGCCACTTCGCTGACCGTCGGCGCTTCCTGATAACCGAGAATGCCTTCCAGCAGGGTGCCGAACAGCGAATGGGTCGACAGGGTGCTGCTGAAATCGAAGGCGATGTCCTGAAAGTGGTTCCACAGACCGGCTTCGTGGAAGGCGCGGATCGCCCCGGCGGCCAGCCCGGCGGCGACGAACAGAATGAACAGGCTGGTCCATTTGAAGAATTTGGCCAGATGCAGCTTCACCCCGCCCCAGTAAATCATCATGCCCAGCACAATGGCGGCGACCAGGCCAAGCACCGCGCCGATCGGCGCTGCGGCGCCCACGTCTTGCTGAAACGCCGCCAGCAGGAAGAACACCGACTCCAGCCCTTCGCGCGCCACGGCGAAGAACACCATCGCCACCAGCGCCCAACCCTGTCCTTTACCGGCGCTGAGCGCCTGATCGATCGCCCCTTCCAGATGCACCTTGACCGACCTGGAGACTTTGCGCATCCAGAACACCATATAGGTGAGGATCAGCACCGCCACCCCCGCCACGATGCCTTCGAACAGCTCCTGCTGTTTCTGCGGGAACTCGCCGGTGGTCTCATTGATGAAGATGCCGAGCGCCAGACACAGCGCCGCCGCGACAATCACGCCGATCCACACCGCGCCCAACCATTGGCTGCGCTGCGTGCGCTTTAGGTAGCTGGCGATCAGGCTGACGATCAGCGCGGCCTCCAGCCCCTCACGGAACATGATAAGAAAGGGAACGAACATGAATAATCACCCCTGAAAAGACCGCGGCGACAGAGAAAACCGGCTCACAATGAGCCGCCGCGAGTATGTAAAGAAACGTAAAATACAACGAGAGTGATTATCATTCTGCCAAGAAGAAATACAAGAGGCGCAAGCGTGATTTTTTCTAATCAAATGTCGCCAGGTGTTACAGCTGAATGACAGTGACGAACAGGCAAAAAGAAGGGGCGCTCTGCGCGCCCCTTGCTGACTGACATTGAACGGCGTTATACCGTTTTGTACTCGGCTTCCGCCTGATCGAAACGTTCGGTCATGGTGGCGGAAGGCTGACGACCCATCAGGCTCACCACCACGATGGCCAGACAGCCCAGGATGAAGCCCGGGATGATTTCGTACAGGCCCAGCCATGCGTACTGTTTCCAGACGATAACCGTCACCGCGCCGACCAACATGCCGGCCAGCGCGCCGTTGCGGGTCATGCGCGACCACATCACCGAGATCAGCACTACCGGGCCGAAGGCGGCGCCGAAACCGGCCCAGGCGTAGCTCACCAGGCCCAGCACGCGGTTCTCCGGGTTGGCCGCCAGCGCGATGGCGACCAACGCCACCACCAGCACCATGACGCGGCCGACCCACACCAGTTCACGCTGGCTGGCGCCTTTGCGCAGGAACGCTTTATACAGATCTTCGGTGATTGCGCTGGAACAGACCAGCAGCTGGCAGCTCAGGGTACTCATAACCGCCGCCAAAATCGCCGACAGCAGCACGCCCGCCACCCATGGGTTGAACAGCAGCATCGCCAGCTCGATGAATACGCGCTCGCCGTTCTGCGACACGTTGCCGGCCTGATCCGGGTTATTGGCAAAGTAAGCGATACCGAAGAAACCGACGGCGATGGTGCCGGCCAGGCACAGGATCATCCAGGTCATGCTGATGCGGCGCGCGCTGCGGATGGTGCGGTGAGAATCCGCCGCCATGAAACGCGCCAGGATGTGCGGCTGGCCGAAGTAGCCCAGGCCCCAACCCAGCAGCGACAGGATGGCGACGAAGTTCAGCCCCTTCAGCATGTCGAGATTGGCCGGGTTCTGCGCCTGGATCACCAGCATCGAGGTATCGATGCCGCCGACGGCGAAGATCACGATCACCGGGGTCAGGATCAGCGCGAAAATCATCAGGCTGGCCTGCACGGTGTCGGTCCAGCTCACCGCCAGGAAACCGCCGATGAAGGTATACAGGATGGTCGCCGCGGCGCCGGCCCACAGGGCAGTTTCGTAGCTCATGCCGAAGGTGCTTTCGAACAGACGCGCGCCGGCCACGATGCCGGAGGCGCAGTAAATGGTGAAGAACACCAGGATGACGATGGCCGAGATCACCCGCAGCAGCTTGCTGTTGTCTTCAAAACGGCTGGTGAAATAATCCGGCAGCGTCAGGGCATTGTTGTTGGCTTCGGTATGCACGCGCAGCCTTCCTGCTACCAGCTTCCAGTTCAGGTAAGCGCCGACGGTCAGGCCGATGGCGATCCAGCTTTCGGAGATGCCGGAGAGGAAGATGGCGCCCGGCAGGCCCATCAGCAGCCAGCCGCTCATGTCGGAAGCGCCGGCGGACAGCGCGGTCACCACGCTGCCCAGACTGCGGCCGCCGAGAATATAGTCATCAAAGTTATTGGTTGCCCGGTAGGCAAGCAGGCCGATCAGCACCATCCCGAAAATGTATACCAGGAAGGTCACCAGCATAGGTGTGCTCATTGTCATTTAATTCTCCACTTTCATTATTATTCGCGTTTCGCTCCGGCCAAGCCGGCGCCGGTAAACCCACGCGCAATGCATTTCACTGGCCGCCGCGCCGGAACGTGGCGCAGCCTGCGAGCAAGTGCAGGTAAAATAGTTTCTGCCCGTAATTGTTGACCGTCGGTTATCCTAGATGAGCCTTTCATCAACCAACAAGATATTTAACAACAAAGTTACACAAAGTTTACCCTGCGTCACATTTACCGGGCTCAAAGGTTGCACTCACGACAAGCAAAATGAGTTGCACCCTGCCATTACCCTTATATACCGCAAGGTAAAGCGTCTGCGGCATCATTAACCCCGCCGCGTTCGCTCAATAACGCAACATTCGTGCCAACTGCCCGTGTTAAAAAATCGATGAAACTCACACTTCGCTCATCCGCCTGATTTAACAAGGTTGCACAAAGTTGCAACATGCAGGATATTGTCTGCATTCTTAACACCACACATCTCACGAACCTATCCCAACAGGCTTTCCGGCCTGCTGTTTGTCTAGCCTGATGGGATAGGTTCTAAACACAGGAGTTGGACAGGCATGGGCACTACCACAATGGGCGTGAAACTCGACGAGGCAACACGCGACCGGATCAAGAGCGCCGCGCAGCGCATCGATCGCACGCCGCACTGGCTCATCAAGCAGGCCATCTTTAATTACCTCGAGCGTCTCGAGAGCGGTACCGATATTCCTGAAATTCCAGCGCTGGCCGCAGCGAGCCAGCCTGAAGCGGACGACATTATGCCGCAAGCGCAGGAAGAGTCACACCAGCCATTCCTCGATTTCGCCGAACAAATTCTGCCGCAGTCGGTGACCCGCGCCGCCATCACCGCCGCGTATCGCCGCCCGGAGACCGAAGCGGTGCCGATGTTGCTCGAACAGGCGCGATTACCCGCCGATCTTGCACAGGCTACTCACAAAATGGCCTATGGCATTGCCGAGAAGTTGCGTAACCAAAAAAGTGCAAACGGCCGCGCCGGCATGGTGCAAGGCCTGCTGCAAGAGTTCTCCCTCTCCTCGCAGGAAGGCGTGGCGCTGATGTGCCTGGCGGAAGCGCTGCTGCGCATTCCGGACAAACCGACCCGCGATGCCCTGATCCGCGACAAGATCAGCAACGGCAACTGGCACTCGCACCTGGGGCGCAGCCCGTCGCTGTTCGTCAACGCCGCCACCTGGGGCCTGCTGTTCACCGGCAAGCTGGTGTCGACCCATAACGAAGCCAATCTGTCCCGCTCGCTGAACCGCATTATCAGCAAGAGCGGCGAGCCGCTGATCCGCAAAGGCGTGGACATGGCGATGCGCCTGATGGGCGAACAGTTCGTGACCGGCGAAACCATCGCCGAGGCGCTGGCCAACGCGCGCAAGCTGGAAGAAAAAGGCTTCCGCTACTCCTACGACATGCTGGGGGAAGCCGCCCTGACCGAAGCCGACGCCCAGGCCTACCTGGTTTCCTATCAGCAGGCGATCCACGCCATCGGCAAAGCCTCCAACGGCCGCGGCATCTATGAAGGCCCCGGCATCTCCATCAAGCTATCCGCCCTGCACCCGCGCTACAGCCGCGCGCAGTACGAACGCGTGATGGAAGAGCTTTACCCGCGCCTGCTGTCGCTGACCCTGCAGGCACGCCAGTACGATATCGGCATCAATATCGACGCCGAAGAGGCCGACCGTCTGGAGATCTCGCTCGATCTGCTCGAGAAGCTGTGCTTCGAACCGCAGTTGGCCGGCTGGAACGGTATCGGCTTCGTGATTCAGGCCTACCAGAAACGTTGTCCGTTCGCCATCGACGCAGTGATCGACATGGCGCAACGCAGCCGCCGTCGCCTGATGATACGTCTGGTGAAAGGCGCCTACTGGGACAGCGAAATCAAACGCGCCCAGATGGACGGCCTGGAAGGCTACCCGGTATACACCCGCAAGGTGTACACCGACGTTTCCTATCTGGCCTGCGCCCGCAAGCTGCTGTCGGTGCCGAACCTGATCTATCCGCAGTTCGCGACCCACAACGCCCATACGCTGAGCGCCATTTATCACCTGGCCGGCAACAACTACTACCCTGGTCAGTATGAGTTCCAGTGCCTGCACGGCATGGGTGAACCGCTGTACGAACAGGTGGTGGGCAAAGTGGCCGACGGCAAACTGAACCGCCCTTGCCGCATCTACGCGCCGGTCGGCACCCATGAAACGCTGCTGGCTTACCTGGTGCGCCGCCTGTTGGAAAACGGCGCCAATACCTCGTTCGTCAACCGCATCGCCGACGCCACCCTGCCACTCGACGAGCTGGTGGCCGATCCGGTCAGCGCCGTGGAAGCGCTGGCGGCCAGCGAAGGTCAAATTGGCCTGCCGCATCCGCGCATCCCGCTGCCGCGCGAGCTGTACGGCGAGAAGCGCACCAACTCCAGCGGTCTGGATCTGTCCAACGAACAGCGTCTGGCTTCGCTGTCCAGCGCCCTGCTCACCAGCGCCAGCCATCCATGGCGCGCGGAACCGATCATCGACGCCGAGTTGGATCAGGGCGTCGAACAGCCGGTGATTAACCCGGCCGAGCCGGGCGATGTGGTCGGCTACGTGCGTGAAGCCACCGAAGGCGAAGTCAGCCGCGCGCTCGACGCCGCCGCGGCCGCCGGCCCAATCTGGTTCGCGACACCGCCGACGGAGCGCGCCGCGATCCTCGAACGCGCCGCCGAGCTAATGGAAAGCCAGCTGCAAAGCCTGCTGGGCATTCTGGTGCGCGAAGCGGGTAAAACCTTCAACAACGCCATCGCCGAAGTGCGTGAAGCGGTCGATTTCCTGCACTACTACGCCGGCCAGGTGCGCGACGATTTCGCCAACGACAGCCACCGCCCGCTGGGCCCGGTGGTCTGCATCAGCCCGTGGAACTTCCCGCTGGCGATCTTCACCGGCCAAATCGCCGCCGCGCTGGCGGCGGGCAACAGCGTGCTGGCCAAACCGGCTGAGCAAACGCCGCTGGTGGCCGCGCAGGCGGTGCGTATCCTGCTGGAAGCCGGCATTCCACAAGGCGTGCTGCAGCTGCTGCCGGGCCAGGGTGAAACCGTCGGCTCAACGCTGGTTAACGACGCCCGCGTCCGCGGCGTGATGTTTACCGGCTCCACCGACGTCGCCGGCATTCTGCAGCGCAGCATCGCCGGCCGTCTGGATCCGCAAGGCCGTCCGACGCCACTGATCGCCGAAACCGGCGGCCTGAACGCCATGATCGTCGACTCCTCCGCCCTGACCGAACAGGTGGTGACCGACGTGGTGGCCTCCGCCTTCGACAGCGCCGGGCAGCGTTGCTCCGCGCTGCGTATCCTGTGCATTCAGGAAGACGTGGCCGAGCACACGCTGCAAATGCTCCGCGGCGCGATGGCCGAATGCCGCATGGGCAACCCGGAACGCCTGTCCACCGACGTGGGCCCGGTGATCGACGCCGAAGCTAAAACCGGCATCGAACGCCACATCCAGGCGATGCGCGCCAAAGGCCGCAAGGTGTACCAGGCCGCCAAAGGCAGCGCGCAGGATGAAAAAGAGTGGGCGCGCGGCACCTTCATCAAGCCGACGCTGATCGAGCTCGACAGCTTCGACGAGCTGCAGAAAGAGATCTTCGGCCCGGTGCTGCACGTGGTGCGCTTCCAGCGCAACAATCTGGACGCGCTGGTCGATCAGATCAACGCCGCCGGTTATGGCCTGACGCTGGGCATTCACACCCGTATCGATGAAACCATCGCCCGGGTGACCGAACGCGCCAAGGTCGGCAACCTGTACGTCAACCGCAACATGGTCGGCGCAGTGGTCGGCGTACAGCCGTTCGGCGGCGAAGGCCTGTCGGGCACCGGCCCGAAAGCCGGCGGCCCGCTGTACCTGTACCGTCTGCTGGCCAACCGTCCGGACGACGCGCTGCAACGTACGCTGCACCGTCAGGACGAAGAGCGCCCGATGGAAGCCACCGCGCGGCCGCAGCTGCTGGGCGCGCTGCAATCGCTGGAGAAGTGGGCGGTCACCAGCCAACAAGGCGAACTGGCGGCATTGGCGCAACGCTATGCGGAACTGGGCCAGGGCGGCACCGTACGTCCGCTGCCGGGCCCGACCGGCGAGCGCAATACCTATGCCCTGCTGCCGCGTGAACGCGTGCTGTGCCTGGCGGATAACGAAACCGACGCGCTGATCCAACTGGCCGCCGTGCTGGCGGTTGGCAGCTGCGCGCTGTGGCCGGAAGCGGAACTGCAACGTAATCTGTTCCGCCGCTTGCCGAACGATGTGCAGGCGCGCATCGCCTTCAGCAAAGACTGGCAGCAGGACAAGGTCGAGTTCGACGCCGCCATCTACCACGGCGATGCCGACCAGCTGCGCACCCTGTGCGAGCAGATCGCCCAGCGCGGCGGCGCCATCGTCTCGGTACAGGGCTTCGCCCACGGTGAAACCAACATCTTGTTGGAACGCCTGCTGATCGAACGTTCCCTGAGCGTCAACACCGCCGCCGCCGGCGGTAACGCCAGCCTGATGACCATCGGTTAACGCATCCTCAAGGCTGCACGCGTTGCAGCCTGATAGGCTTACCGCTACGCAAACCCTGCACGAGTGCAGGGTTTTTTATTGTCCGCAGCCCGCTCAACCGGTAGCGTCTTGTTATCCTTGCATAAGGATGTGTCGCCTCATGGACGATAACAACACAGACGGATTACTCTGCTTGAAGGCCGCATCAAAGCGCTACGAGACGCATTGACTCTCGGGTTCGGCACTATCCGGGATACGGCAGCCGCAGCGGATTTCTCGCCGCCGCAGCGCGAAACGAATGGTTGAAAGCGGAGTGAATGCGGTCGGGGGAAACGCCCCCGCCGCCTTATTGATTCCGGAACTTGTCGAGGAATTGCTGGGTACGCTGATGCTGCGGATTGGCGAACAGCGCTTTGGCCGGGCCCTGTTCGACGATGCGGCCGTGATCCATAAAGATAACTCGATCGGCCACGTCGCGAGCGAAGCTCATCTCATGGGTGACGATCACCATGGTGCGTTTCTCTTCCGCCAGTGAGCGCATGGTATTGAGCACTTCCCCCACCAGCTCGGGATCGAGCGCCGACGTAGGCTCGTCGAACAAAATCACCTCCGGCTGCATCGCCAGCGCGCGCGCGATAGCCACCCGCTGCTGCTGCCCGCCGGACAGCCGACGCGGATAAGCCGCCTCTTTGCCGCTCAGGCCCACTTTGGCCAGCAACGCGCGAGCGCGCTGTTCGGCGCTGGCTTTCGCCTCGCCTTTAACGATAACCGGCCCTTCAATGATGTTTTCCAGCACCGAACGGTGTGGGAACAGGTTGAAATTCTGGAACACGAAGCCGACCTGCTGACGCAGCGCGCGCACCTGATTCTTCTGTTTGCTCAGCGGCTTGCTGCCGTCGATCAGGATATCGCCGACGCGGATGGTGCCGGAATCCGGCTCCTCCAGCAGGTTGATGCAGCGCAACAAGGTGGTTTTCCCCGAACCGCTCGGCCCGATGATCGCCACCACTTCGCCGGCGTCCACCGCCAGATCGATTCCATGCAGCACCGTCTGACCCTTGAACTGCTTGGTCAATTGTTTAACTTCAATGGCACTCATGCGCTACTCCTGATCCTGGCGATTAACGTGGGCTTCCAGACGGTTTTGCAGTGCGGAAAGCAGGGTCGCCATCACCCAGTAAATCAGCGATGCCGCCAGGTACATGGTGAACACTTCCAGCGTGCGCGAGGTGATCAGCTGCGCCTGGCGGAACAATTCCGGCACCTGAATGGTGGCGGCCAGCGAAGTGTCTTTCACCAGGCCGATAAAACTGTTGCCCAGCGGCGGCAAGGCGGTGCGCGCCGCCTGCGGCAAGATCACCCGGCGCAGGGTTTGCCAACGGGTCATGCCGATGCTGGCGGCGGCTTCCCACTGACCTTTATCGATCGACGAAATCGCCGCGCGCAGCGTTTCTGAGGTGTAAGCGGCGGTATTGAGCGACAGGCCAATCAGCGCCGCCGGGAAAGGATCGAATTCAACGCCGAACTGCGGCAGACCGTAATAGATCATAAACAGCTGGGCGATCAGCGGCGTGCCGCGGAACAGCGATACGTAAATGCGCGACAGCCACGACAGCGGCCAAAGCGGCGAAAGACGCATCAGCGCCAGCAGAAAACCCAGCAACAGGCCGAACGCCATACCGCCCAGGCTGAGCTGGAGCGTCAATATTGCGCCCTTCAATAAAAATGGCGCTGAATCCAGCGCCAGTTGAATACTTTCGTGCATTATTTAGTTACGTCCGCGCCAAACCATTTCTCGGAGATCTTCGCCAGCGTGCCGTCTTTTTGCATCTCGGCGATCGCCTGGTCAATCGCGGCCAGCAGCTCTGGGTTATTCTTGCGCAGCGCCACGCCGGACTCCTGGCGGGAGAATGCCGGGCCGGCCACCGCCAGCGTATCGCCGGTTTTCTTCACCAGATCCAGCGCCGCCAGGCGGTCCACCAGAATGGCGTTGATACGGCCGACGCGCAGATCCTGATACTTGGTCGGATCATCGTCGTAAGTGCGCACGTCTACACCCTGCACGTTCGCACGCAGCCATTGCTCATAGTTGGTGCCCAGGCCAACGCCGACCTTCTTGCCCTTCAGGTCTTCCGGCTTGGTGATCGTGCCTTCGTTGCCCTTTTTCACCAGCGCCTGAATGCCGGAAACGGTATAAGGGGTGGAGAAGTCATATTTCTTCTTGCGCTCATCGGAGATTGTCACCTGGTTGATCACCACGTCGATGCGTTTTGACTCCAGCGACGCCAGCATGCCGTCCCACTTGGTCGGGTTCAGCTTGGCTTTCACGCCCAGATGTTGCGCCAACGCGTTGGCGAAATCCACTTCGAAACCGGTCAATTTGCCGTCTTCACCCTGGAAGCTGAACGGCGGATAGGTGCCTTCCAGCCCAACGATCAGCGTGCCGCGCTGTTTCACCTGCTGCAGCAGGTTATCGGCGGCGTAGGTTTGCGTCGTCACACCGGCGGCCAACGCAATACCCACCACGCCCAACAACCATTGACGACGAACTTTCGCAAACATCATAAACACCCCTGTATGTTATTTATCTTTTTTGATATCAGCACTTTAACAGTGCGACCGCCCGCATAAAGGAATATAACTTTATAAATATAGTTCAAAATGGAATAACAAGCGGCATTTACACCTGCGGATGGTAGGCGAACAGCGCCGGCGCACCGCCGGTGTGAACGAACAGGATGGGCCCTTCGTCGCGGAAACGCCGCTGGGCGATGCCGTCGATCAAACCGGCCATCGCTTTGCCGGTATATACCGGATCCAGCAATACCCCCTCTTGCTGCGCCAGCAGCTGCACCGCCGCCATGCCTTCTTCATTCGGCATGCCGTACTGCGGTGCGAAGTAATCGTCCCACAGCGCGATCGGCGCCAGTTCGTCGATATTCAGCGAACAGGCCAGGGCTTTCTGGATTTGTTCCACCTTCGGCAACTGATCGATCACGGTGCGTGAGACCGTCACGCCGATCAACTCGGTGTCGGGCAGCAGCTGTTGCAGCCCCACCGCCAGCCCGGCGTGGGTGCCTGCGCTGCCGGATGCCACCACCACCGAACTGAACGCCACGTTGCTACGTTGGCTCTGTTCGGCGATTTCCAATGCGCACTGTACGTATCCCAGCGCGCCCAGCGCATTGGAGCCGCCCACCGGCACCACGTAAGGCCGGAAGCCCTGCGCCTCAAGGCGCGTCGCCAGCTCCGCCAGCTGCTGCTGCGGATCGTGCAGCGCTTCGCACATCACCACTTCGGCGTTGAACAAGCCGAGCAACAGGCGGTTGCCGTTGGTCAGGTAGTTTTCCGCGCGGGTATCGATAGGGTTTTCCAGCAGCGCGACACAGTGCAGGCCCAGTTTCGCCGCCACCGCCGCCGTCTGGCGCACGTGGTTGGATTGAATGGCGCCGGCGGTAACCAGCGTATCGGCGCCTTGCCTCAGCGCATCGGCAGCCAGAAACTCAAGCTTTCTCAGCTTGTTGCCGCCCATGGCCATAGGGGTGACATCGTCACGTTTAAGGTAGATTTCACGGCCGAGATAATCGGAGAGACGGGACAGTTTTTCCAGCGGCGTGGCGACGCCAACCAGATCCAGACGCGGAAATTGCGCCAGTTGTTGTTGCAGGTTCACTACTTCCCCCCAGGGAATCGAGTATCAACATCTGATAACCGATAGATTTAGCAGATGTGAACTGAATAATCATCCTTTATCACGGGGGGATCCGCAGACCCCGGCCCAGCGGCCGGGGAAAATCTCAGTAGCTGCGCTGCCAGGCGAGATACTGATCGTATTTGCGCAGCGCAATGCGGTAGTTGTTGTGCGCCGCGGTAGGCAGATCGTCGATAATGCGCTGATGGCTGGCGCAGTTGGCGAACTTGTCCGCCGGGTAATTACGCGCCACCAGCATTTCGTCCAGCCGGCGCAGCCGCACCACATACTCGCGAATGGTGCTGTGGCTCATCTCGGTCTGTTCGAACAGATACTGCTTGAACGCCATGATGTCGAAATAGCTCGGGTGGCTGTTGCAGGAAATCTCGCTGCAAAAGCGGCACAGCGCGGTCAGCTCATGCTGCACGTTTTGCCAGACCGCATCGTCGATCGGCTGATCCATGCGCGCGATGGCTTCTTTATTAATTATCTTGCCGCGAAACACCAGCGCCATGCGGTCCAACAATTTACCGCACTGGGAGCAATGGGTCTGGCTGTGCTTGTAATCTTTCAGGTAACGGCTAAGCGGCCGTTTCTTCAACAGTATTCCTGGCATAAGGGGCAGTCCGATTGTCGCATGAGTCTTCGAGTTGAGGGGCGGCGAGCCGCCGTCAGGTATCGTTCGCCAGCCGCGCGCGCAGCCGTTTGATCGCCTGACTGTGCAGTTGACTGACGCGGGATTCCCCGACGTCCAGCACGGCGCCGATCTCCTTGAGGTTCAACTCTTCCTGGTAATACAGCGTCAGCACCATTTTTTCGCGCTCCGGCAACGCCTCGATGGCGTCGATCACTCGCTGGCGCAGGCTGCCTTCCAACAGGTGATGCAGCGGGTTGGCCTCTTCATGCCCTTCCAGCATCGGTTCCGCGTTCTCGCCATGCTCCTCGCGCCATTCGTCGTAGGAGAAAAGCTGGCTGTTATTGGTGTCCAACAGAATTTGACGGTACTCATCCAGCGAGATATTCAGCGTCTGCGCCACTTCCGTCTCGCTCGCCGGCCGGCCATAACGCTGTTCCAGTTGCCGCATCACCTGCGCGACCTCGCGTGCATGGCGCCGCACGCTGCGCGGCACCCAGTCACGGCTGCGCAGCTCGTCGAGCATAGCGCCGCGAATGCGCTGCACCGCATAGGTGGTAAAGGCGGTTCCCTGTAGGGCGTCATAACGCTCAACGGCGTTCAATAACCCGATTCCCCCAGCCTGCAGCAAATCGTCGAGCTCCACGCTGGCGGGCAACCTGACCTGCAGGCGCAGCGCCTCGTGGCGCACTAACGGGACGTAGCGCAGCCAGAGAGAATTTTTGTCCATCACGCCTTCGGCGGTATACAGATCGCTCACTATGTCTTAAACCTGCGGATAAGAGAGTCAGCGCTATTATGCTTAGGGGGCGAAATGCCAATCGGCTGAACAGTCGCACAAAACAGGCTTTATTTGCGCCATGTAATAACCGCGCGGTGCGCGAGCATAAAAAAACCCCGCCGAAGCGGGGTTTCTTTGCGACAGTTAATCGGGAGAGACGATTAACGCAGCAGGGACAGAACGTTCTGAGTAGACTGGTTAGCCTGTGCCAGAACAGAGGTGCCAGCCTGTTGCAGGATGTTGGCACGGCTCATGTTGGACACTTCGGTCGCGTAGTCAGCATCCTGAATACGGGACTGAGAAGCGGCCAGGTTGTTCACGGTGCTGTTCAGGTTGTTGATAACAGAATCGAAACGGTTCTGTACCGCACCCAGAGAAGAACGCAGGCCGTCAACCTGTGCCAGCGCTTTGTCCAGGGTATCCAGTGGGTTTTTGATGGTAACGTCAGCGCCTTCGGTCACTTTACCGTCATCGGCGATTTTTGCTTCTTTGTAGGTTTTAGCGCCGTCAGCAGCGGTAGTCTGCACGTAGTTTACTGCTTTACCGTCTTTATCTTTACCGGTAACCAGCTCTTTGCCTGCAGCCAGAGTGGATTTAGCTGGGTCATAAGTCACGTCCGCGCCGCTGTCAGCTTTAATTACGGTGCCGTTAGCGACTGCTGCGCCAACAGATGGACCTTTGTCGGTCACGTTGAAGGTGTCCAGACCCAGTTGCTTAGCGTCGATTTTTTTCAGGTCGATATCGATAGTTTCACCGTCGTTAGCGCCAACCTGGATGGTCAGTTTCTGATCGCTGCTCAGCACTTTCACGCCGTTGAAGTCAGTCTGCTCGGAGATACGGTTGATTTCAGACAGACGCTGAGTGATTTCGTCCTGGATGGATTTCAGGTCGCTGGTGGAGTTGGAACCGTTCTGCGCCTGTACGGTCAGACGACGGATGTTCTGCAGGTTGTCGTTAACTTCGTTCAGTGCGCCTTCAGTGGTCTGCGCCAGAGAGATACCGTCGTTGGCGTTACGAGAAGCCTGAGTCAGGCCTTTGATGTTAGCGGTGAAACGGTTGGAGATAGCCTGACCCGCAGCATCGTCTTTCGCGCTGTTGATACGCAGACCGGAAGACAGACGCTCAATCGCAGTGCCCAGAGAAGACTGAGATTTGTTCAGGTTGTTCTGCGCCATCAGAGACAGGCTGTTAGTGTTGATTACTTGTGCCATTGTTTGCTTTCCTTACGAGTCAGTTGCGTTCTTCGCAACACGGTTAAAAGGTTCGGGCTTGTTTGCCCACGGCGTCAACCACCGTCCCCTCAGGTATCGGCCCTCCCCTAACAACCTTTAGCAATTTTTTAAAATTTTTTGCGCCCGTTGCAATGGCGGAAATAACGCGCTTTTTCCCTCCTCTATTGCGCCATCGTTTTTTTGTTTTTTTCGGTAAACTTTTTCACCACTGGGCCGATAACGCGTAAAGCGAATAAAGTCATAATCAAGGAGAATTACTCATGGCAACGATCAGTTCATTAGGTCTCGGCTCAGGACTCGACCTCAATGGCTTGCTGGATAAGCTGACCAAAGCGGAACAACAGCGTCTGACCCCTTACACCACCAAGCAATCCAGCTACAACGCCCAGCTGACCGGTTACGGTACGCTGAAGGGCGCGCTGGAAAAATTCGACAATCTCAGCAAAGAGATGGCGAAAGAGGACTTCTTCAAGGCCACCACCGCCACCGAACACGACGCCTTCAAGATCACCACCAACGCCAAGGCGGTGCCGGGCAACTACGTGGTGGAAGTGAACAAACTGGCGCAGGCGCAAACCCTGACCACGCAGGCGAAAGTCAGCGACCAGGGCGCTAAGTTAGGCGCTGAAGGCGTGTCAGACCGCTCCCTGACCATCACCGCCGGCAACCCGCCGAAAGCCACCAAAATCCCGCTGAGCGACGATCAAACCTCGCTGGTTGAGCTGCGCGACGCCATCAACGGCGCCAAAGCCGGCGTCACCGCCAGCATCATGCGCGTCGGCGACAACGACTACCAGCTGGCGATCAGCTCTTCCACCACCGGCGAAAACAACAAGATCTCCCTCCAGGTCGACAATGACGACCAACTGGGGGATATCCTGAACTACAACGCCACCCGCGGCACCACCACCGCCATGAAGCAGACGGTCGCGCCGCAGGATGCGGAGCTGATGGTGAACGGCACGGCCATCAAACGCAGCACCAACTCGATCAGCGATGCTCTGCAGGGCGTCACCATCGATCTGAAAACCAAAACCAAAACCGATGAACCGCAACACCTGGTGATCAGCACCAACACCGCCGGCACCACCGACAAGATCAAAGAGTGGGTCGACAGCTATAACTCGCTGCTGGACACCTTCAACGCATTGTCCAAGTTCACCCCGGTGAAAACCGGCGAAGCGCCAAACCCAACCAACGGCCCGCTGCTGGGCGACAACACCCTGCGCGGCATTCAGTCGTCGATCAAAAGCGCGCTGAGCGCCGCCCAGGACAATCCGGAATTAAAAGGTCTGGGCAACCTCGGCATCTCTACCAACACCAAAACCGGCAAGCTGGAAATCGACAGCGCCAAGCTGAAGAAAGCGATGGATGAAAAGCCGGATCAGGTCAGCAACTTCTTCGTCGGTAACGGCAAAGACACCGGCATGGCCACCGAGATCCACAACGAGATCCAGAGCTACATCAAATCCGGCGGCATCATCGAGAACTCGACCAAAAGCATCAACACTAACCTCGATCGCCTGAACAGCCAGATCACCACGGTCACGGCCAGCATTCAAAACACCATCGATCGTTATAAACAACAGTTCGTTCAGCTGGATACCATGATGTCGAAAATGAACGGCACCAGTAACTATTTGGCTCAACAGTTCAAATAACCCTTTAACAAGGCAAAGAAAACAGCATGTATAACCGTAGCGGCACTCAGGCCTATGCACAGGTCAGTCTGGAAAGCGGCGCCATGAGCGCCAGCCCGCACCAGTTAATCGTGATGTTGTTCGACGGGGCGCTCAGCGCCCTGCTTCGCGCACGCATCCTGATGAACCAGGGCGATATCGCCGGCAAGGGCATGGCGCTGTCCAAAGCCATCAACATCATCGACAACGGCCTGAAAAGCGGCCTCGATCCTCAGCAGGGCGGCGAGATCGCCGAAAATCTGGCGGCGTTATACGACTATATGAAGCGTCGCCTGATGCAGGCCAATCTGCACAACGACGAAGCGGCGATTGCCGAGGTGGTCAAACTGCTGGAAAACATCGCCGACGCCTGGCGCCAGATCGGCCCTAACTACCAACCTTCGCAGGACGCCGTGTAATGGAACGTCAACAGCAGCTGTTAGCCGCTTATCAACAAATTTACACCCTGAGCAGCCAGATGATCGCGCTGGCGCAAACCGGGCGCTGGGAAGAGCTCGTCGAGCTTGAATTCGCCTACGTGACGGCGGTGGAAAAAACCGCCGCCTTTACCGGGCAAGCCGGCCCGTCCATGGCGTTGCAGGAGATGTTGCGCAATAAGCTGCAACAGATCCTCGACAACGAAACCGAGCTCAAACGTCTGTTGCAGCAACGGATGGATGAGCTGAAAACGCTTATTGAACAGTCAACGCGCCAAAACGTGGTCAACAACACCTACGGCCAGTTTCATGACCGCGCGCTGCTGCTGGGAGAGCCACAGGTCCGATAAGATCGACAATACTGACGAAAATGGATTAAATAGCACTATGCGCTATTACCCTCGGGTTACGTTAGGATATTAATCTATGGCATTTGAATTATTCAGTTTATGGGTAATTGGTAAAATGCGCGCTTCGAGCCTGGCTCTCACTTTAATGGATAAACATCATCCCGACACGGACGTTTTCTGTTCATCAGGAAATTGATTTTTGATAGATAAAACTCGCCGCTGTGTTTCACGGCCCATGGAAAAATGTTGCTCCAGCGCGGATCAAAGCGTAAAGATATTCCCAGATAATGGCTGCGAAATGAATATCGATGGAACGTACAATTAATCTCTGTCCTGGAATTGGCGCCTCAGCGCACATCATTCAGTATACTGAATTATTATTCCCTTCAGTCTATTTTGAGCAACCACATCTGTATCTGATACAACAAGGCCATAAGCGCGTACGCTGGCAACAACACGAAGTGGTCGCTCATCCCGGCGAGCTGTTGATTATCGACGGCGGGCAAACGGTGGACATTATTAACGGCCCGTCCGAAGACGGCGTATTCAGTTGCCAACTGCTGACCTGCGATCCCCTGTTGCTCACCGTCCAACCTCCGGCCGAGGAAACGCCGGCGGCGATGCCGTTCGATGCCGTCCTGGCGCTGCGCAACCTGCCCTGCGCCCTAAAGCACAGTTTTGAAACCACCGGCCTGGCGCTGACGCTGCGGCAACGCTTTCCCACCATCATCGTGCGGCACAAAATGCTGGAAATTCTGCTGTGGCTGGCCCAATTCGGCATTCGCTTTATTCACAACGAAGCCAAGGATCTGACGCAACGCGTGCGTCGCTGCCTGGCGACCGATCCGCACAGCATTTGGACGGCGGCCAAAGTCGCGGAGAGCCTGTCGATGAGTGAAGTGATGTTGCGCCGCAAGCTGTCGATGGAAAACACCGCGTTGCGCAACCTGATGATCGACGTCCGGATGAGCAGCGCGCTGGCCCTGCTGCAATCGACCGACTGGCCGATTTCCGCCATCGCGCAGCATGTGGGTTATGAAAGCGCGTCGCGTTTCGCCGAACGTTTTCGCAAACGCTTCGGTTTTGCGCCTACCGCCATTCGCGGCCACCAAAGGATTATGGAACCCGGCTCTCAGGGCGTTGAGACGATGGTCGCCGGAGAAACATAAATAGACGCGCAACAAAATGGCTTTATTTAACACAAGTCCATAACGGTTGTAACAACGCTGAGATACGCTAAGCCACGTCCATCCGCCGAAAGCGAATTAAACGATGCGCAATGAAAAGCGATTATTTTCTCTGGCAATAATGTTGTTGGGGCTGTGGCTGCTAGCCTTACTGTATGAAGAAGACATGATGCGTTTACTGGCCGCACAATAAAACGGCCAGGTTTTTTATCGCCTGGTCAGACTTCAATCCAGTTTGACCAACACGCCAATTAACGTGGCTAAAACCACCAGCATTAAAATACTGATCAGACGCCATCTGGATTCGCTTTTACTGCTCATTGACCTGCCTCGAATAATAACCCTACTAATAAGGCCATAATAAACGCTCACCGGCACATTCAATAAGCCTGACAGCACAATGTTCGCCCCTCTATTCGGAACATTGCTCCCATTTCCTGTCGGTTGCGACGCGGCGATTACCGCTGCGATAACGGCGGTGGCACAAGCGCCAATTTTGCGGGCAGCTCAGCCACCAGTTTGTCCACCGCCAGCCGCACCTTGAGCGGCTGGTAAGGCATATAGGGCCACACCACGTTGACCGGGAAACTGAGGTTGGACTCACCGCGCATGATCTCCACCAACGTTCCCGCCATCAGCCGCTCGCGCACCAGCCACTCCGGCAGCCAGGCAATGCCGGCGCCGGCGGATATCGCATCGACGATCCCCTGCATATCATCCATCATCATCTTGGTCGGGGGGCTGAACGATTGCAGCTCACCGTTTTCGCCACGCAGCTGCCACGGCAGCACGGCGCCGGCGTGCAGATACCCCACCGCCTGATGCCGGCTTAACGCTTCCGCCGTGCTCGGCTCGCCGCAGCGCCGCACGTAGTCGGGCGACGCGCACAGGAGCATGCCATGTTCGCCCAAACGTCGGGCAACCAAACTGCCGCTGTCCGCCAGTTCGCCGATGCGCACCGCCAGATCGAATCCCTCGTCGACGAGATCGATCCTGCGGTCGCTGAATGAGATTTCCAGCGTCAATAACGGATGCTCATTCGCCAGCGCCGTCAACAAGGGCGCAATGCACAGGTGGCCGAACAGCACCGGCACCGAGACTCTGAGCCGGCCGCTGACCTGCATCTTGCCGCTGTCGAGCTGGTTTTCCGCCGCCTGAACGTTCGCCAATGCCTGTCGACAGTGTTCATAGTACAGCGCGCCTTCGTCCGTCAGGCTCAGGCTGCGCGTGGTGCGCATAAACAGCATCACGCCCAGCCGCGCCTCCAGACGCGACACGATTTTGCTGACCGCAGAACGCGTCAGATGCAGTTTCTCTGCGGCGGCGGCGAAACTGCCGCCTTCCGCTACGGCAACAAAGGCCGGCAGCGCACTCAGATCGCTTTTCATCTTAATGTTGCCAATATGGAATCAATTAGGTGAAAACCTATCACCACTGGTGAACCTTAAGCAATGATAACCTGCAGTCATTCCGGAGTCCCCGGTGAAAACCACAGATTACCGTCAGAGGACAACAGCATGAAAAAAATACTGGCACTCAAATCCAGCATTATGGGAAATGACTCGCAGACCAATAACCTGATTGACCGCTATCTGGCGGCGCGCAAAGCGAAAGGATACGACGATCGGATCGTCGAACACGATCTGACGGCGCTGGATCTGCCGGTGTTGGACGGCGAGCTGTTCAGCGCGCTGCGCGGCGCGGAAAATGTCAGCCCGCGCGCCAAAGCCACGGTAGCGCTCTCCGATCAACTGATTGCCGAACTGAAAGAGAGCGACCTGTTACTGATCGGGGCGCCGATGTACAACCTCAACGTGCCGACTCAGCTGAAAAACTGGTTCGATCTGGTGGCCCGCGCCCGGATGACCTTCAACTATACCGCCACCTACCCGGTGGGGCTGATGGAAGGCGTCAATGCGGTGGTCTTCAGTTCACGCGGCGGTATGCACGCCGGGCATCCGACCGACGCCGTAACGCCCTACCTGCGCTCGGTGCTGGGGCTGATGGGGATCGGCGACGTGCAATTCATCTATGCCGAAGGGCTGGACATGAAACCGCACGGCCGCGACCAGGGGCTGGCAAGCGCCCACCAGCGCATCGTGGCGTTAGCGGGCTGAGGCAAACGCACGGCAGCATTGATTTGTTATAACATAACAAATATGATGTTCGCGTTGACGCACCTCGAACGTGCGTCGGCGCTCCTACATCACATAAATGTTTTATCGCACCTTCAGCCAGCTATTTCGATAGCTGGCTTTTTTTGTCCATCGACTGGCGTCACGGCTTCAGTATTGCCGGGCGGCGCGTTTCATTTCACGCTCACAGGGCGACTGTGTCTTCACCGACAGCGGCGCGACAAACGCCTTCCACTCTTTGCCGGCATCCTGATGAGGCGCCGTTTTTTGCGCCGAAGAATAGTCATCATTCTGGCCGGCGCATCCAGACAACGCCATCATGGCCAGAGCAAGGCACAGCGATTTACACATTATCCTATCCCTCCTATAACCATCGCCATAGGCTAACAGCGCCGAGCGAAATTTCACTGAAAAATGGACGGTACGTTCATCACACCGGCATATTCATGATGTCCTGGTAGGCCGCCACCAGCTTGTTGCGCACCTGGACGCCCAGTTGCAAAGACACCGACGATTTCTGCAGATCGACCATCACATCGTTCAGGCTGATGCCCGGCACGCCCAGCTCAAAGTCCTGCGCCTGTTTGCGCGCCGTCTGCTGGGTATCGCTGATCTTGCCGAGCGCCGCAGTCAGTTCGCTGGCGAAGCTGACGCCCTGCGGCGCCACATTTTGCCCCATCTTGCCGGCCTGAACCGCCATGGTCTGCATCTGCTGCAGAACCCCTTCAATGCCCTGAATCGCCATCTGGTCCTCAATCCTCTCGTCTCGCCGGGTGACGTTTTCACCCTGTACTTCTCCAATGATGCACACCCTAGCACAGCGTTTTCGGACCTAAAGCGGTTAATTAACTGCAAAAAACCCGGCTTATCGGGCAATCGGAATTGTCTGATAAGGCGAATAATGGCCTGCCCAGAAATGGGAGCGCCGCTATTTAGAAGATATGTGTATCAGGGAGTCTGTTTTGTCACACAACGCTAACCATACCGTTCATCAGCCTGGCAGGGAGCTGCTCAGCGGCCCGTACGGGATCGTGAGCGCCATTGAAGGACGAGACCTAAAATGAGTGCTTCGATAACCGCCGGCGAAAGCCGCGACAACGGCCTGCAGGCCATCTGGAACCGTCTGCGCGCCAACCCGAAAATTCCGTTGCTGGTCGCCGCTTCCGCCGCGATCGCGATCGTCGTCGCACTGCTGTTGTGGGTGAAAAGCCCCGACTACCGCGTGCTGTACAGCAATCTGAACGACCGCGACGGTGGCGCCATCGTCACCCAGCTGACGCAGATGAATATCCCTTATCGCTTCGCCGAGAATGGCGCAGCGCTGCTGATCCCGGCGGAAAAGGTGCATGAAACCCGTTTGCGCCTCGCGCAGCAGGGGCTGCCGAAAGGCGGTGCCGTCGGCTTCGAACTGCTGGATCAGGAAAAATTCGGCATCAGCCAGTTCAGCGAGCAGATTAACTATCAGCGCGCCCTCGAGGGCGAGCTGTCGCGCACTATCGAGTCGTTGGGGCCGGTGCAAAACGCCCGCGTTCACCTGGCGCTGCCTAAACCTTCACTGTTCGTGCGCGAACAAAAATCCCCTTCCGCCTCGGTAACGCTGACCCTGCAACCCGGCCGTGCGCTGGACGACGGCCAGATCAACGCCATCGTTTATATGGTGTCGAGCAGCGTCGCCGGTCTGCCGCCGGGCAACGTGACCGTGGTCGATCAGGCTGGCCGCCTGCTGACCCAGTCCGACGGCACCGGGCGCGATCTCAACGCTTCGCAGCTGAAATACGCCAACGAAGTCGAAAACGGCTTCCAGCGCCGCATCGAAGCGATCCTCGCCCCGGTGGTCGGCAGCGCCAACGTGCGTGCGCAGGTCACGGCGCAGATCGACTTCGCCACGCGCGAACAAACCGATGAACAGTACCAACCTAACCAGCAGCCGGATAAAGCCGCCATCCGCTCACAGCAAACCAGCCTGAGCGAGCAGATCGGCGGGCCGCAGGTCGGCGGCGTGCCGGGCGCGCTGTCCAACCAACCGAGCGCTCCGCCTACGGCGCCGATTGAAACCGCCAAGCCGGCGGCGGGCAATAACGCCAACGCCACCGCGCAAAACGCCGCGACCACCCGCAGCGCGGCGGCCAGCGGCGTGCCGCAAAATACCCGTCGCGACGCGACCACCAACTACGAGCTCGATCGCACCATCCGTCATACCCAGCAAAAAGCCGGCACCGTGCAGCGTCTGTCGGTCGCCGTGGTGGTCAACTACCTCGGCGCGGATAAAGACGGCAAACCGCAGCCGATGAGCAAAGAACAGCTGGCGCAGATCGAAGCGCTGGTGCGTGAAGCGATGGGCTACTCCAGCAGCCGTGGCGATACCCTGAACGTGGTCAACACGCCGTTCACCGACACTCAGGTGACCGGTGGCGAACTGCCGTTCTGGCAAAGCCAGTCGTTTATCGATCGCCTGATCGACGCCGGCCGTTATCTGCTGGTGCTGCTGGTTGCCTGGCTGCTGTGGCGCAAACTGGTGCGGCCGCAGCTGCAACAGCGCCAGGCGGCGCAACAGGCCGCCATCGCCGCCGCCAACGCGCCTGCCGCCAAAGCGGTCGACAGCAGCAAACCGAGCAACGAGGAGCTGGCGCAGCGTCGTAAATCGCAGCAGCGCGTCAGCGCAGAAGTCCAGAGCCAACGGATCCGCGATCTGGCTGACAAAGACCCGCGCGTGGTCGCTCTGGTAATCCGCCAATGGATGAGTAACGAGATATGAGCCTGACCGGAACCGACAAAAGCGCCATCTTGCTGATGACGCTGGGTGAAGATCGCGCGGCGGAGGTGTTCAAACACCTCTCCTCGCGCGAAGTACAGCTGCTGAGCGGCACCATGGCAGGCATGAGCCAGGTGTCGCACAAACAGCTCGGCGAAATACTGACCGAGTTTGAAGACGACGCCGAGCAATACGCGGCGCTGAGCGTCAACGCCAGCGACTATCTGCGTTCGGTGCTGGTCAAGGCGCTGGGCGAAGAGCGCGCCGCCAGCCTGTTGGAAGACATTCTCGAATCGCGCGAGACCACCACCGGCATGGAAACGCTCAACTTTATGGAGCCGCAGAGCGCCGCCGATCTGATCCGCGACGAACACCCGCAGATCATCGCCACCATTCTGGTGCACCTCAAACGCGGCCAGGCGGCGGATATTCTGGCCCTGTTCGACGAACGCCTGCGCAACGACGTGATGCTGCGTATCGCCACCTTCGGCGGCGTGCAGCCGGCGGCGTTGGCGGAGCTGACCGAGGTGCTGAACAACCTGCTCGACGGCCAGAACCTCAAACGCAGCAAAATGGGCGGGGTGCGCACCGCCGCCGAGATCATCAACCTGATGAAAACCCAGCAGGAAGAAGCGGTCATCGATGCGATGCGCGAATACGACGGCGAGCTGGCGCAGAAGATCATCGACGAGATGTTCCTGTTCGAAAACCTGGTGGAAGTCGACGATCGCAGCATCCAGCGCCTGCTGCAGGAAGTGGAAGGCGAGTCGCTGCTGATCGCGCTGAAAGGCGCCGAACAGCCGCTGCGCGAGAAGTTCCTCAAGAACATGTCGCAACGTGCCGCCGACATCCTGCGCGACGATCTGGCCAACCGTGGCCCGGTGCGCATGTCGCAGGTGGAGAACGAGCAGAAAGCCATCCTGTTGGTGGTGAGACGCCTGGCGGAAACCGGCGAAATGATCATCGGCGGCGGCGAGGACACCTATGTCTGATCGCATTAACACCCTGCCCTGGCAGCCCTGGTCGCTCAACGATTTGGGCGAACAGAAACCGGCGTTCGAACTGCCGCCGCTGCCGGATCTCGAACACAGCGATCCGTCGCCGGACGCGCAGGCCGAATTGCAACAGCAGTTGGCGACGCTGCGGCTGCAGGCCGAGCAACAGGGCCAGCAGCTGGGCTATGCCGACGGCCAGCAAAAAGGCTATGAGGCCGGTTTTCAGTCCGGTCTGGAAGAAGGCCGTCAACAAGGGCTGCTGGAAGCGCAGCAGCAGCAACAGCCGCTGACCGCCCACTGGCAGCAGTTGGTCACCGAATTCCAGCACACGTTGGACGCGCTCGACAGCGTGATCGCTTCGCGGCTGATGCAGCTGGCGTTGACCGCCGCCAAACAGGTGCTGGGCCAGCCGCCGGTGTGCGACGGCACCGCCCTGCTCGCGCAGATCCAACAGCTGATTCAGCAGGAGCCGATGTTCAACGGCAAGCCGCAGCTGCGGGTCCACCCGGACGACTACCAACGCGTCGAGCAGCAGCTGGGGGTCACCCTCAGTCTGCACGGCTGGCGCCTGCTGGCGGACGGCGAACTGCACCCGGGCGGCTGCAAGGTCAGCGCCGAAGAAGGCGATCTCGACGCCAGCCTGGCGACGCGCTGGCATGAACTGTGTCGCCTGGCGGCACCGGGAGAAGTCTGATGACCGCGCGTCTCGGCCGCTGGCTGAGCTCTCTGGATACGCTGGAAAAGCGCATCGCCCGCGCGCCGACGGTACGCCGCTACGGCCGCCTGACCCGTGCCACCGGGCTGGTGCTGGAAGCCACCGGGCTGCAGTTGCCGCTCGGCGCGACCTGCCTCATCGAACGGCACGACGCCGGTGAGGTGCAGGAAGTGGAAAGCGAAGTGGTCGGTTTCAACGGCCAGCGGCTGTTCCTGATGCCGTTGGAAGAAGTGGAAGGCATCGTGCCGGGCGCGCGGGTTTACGCCCGCATTGCGCCGGAAGGCCAAAGCGCCGGCAAACAGCTGCCGCTCGGCCCGGCGCTGCTGGGGCGCGTGCTGGACGGCAGCGCCAAACCGCTCGACGGCCTGCCCTCCCCGGAAACCGGTTACCGCGCGCCGCTGATCACCGCGCCGTTCAACCCCTTGCAGCGCACGCCGATCGAGCAGGTGCTGGACGTGGGAGTGCGCACCATCAACGGTCTGCTGACCGTCGGTCGCGGCCAGCGCATGGGCCTGTTCGCCGGTTCCGGCGTCGGCAAGAGCGTGCTGCTCGGCATGATGGCCCGTTACACCCAGGCGGATGTGATCGTCGTTGGCCTGATCGGCGAACGTGGTCGCGAGGTCAAAGACTTTATCGAGAACATTCTCGGCGCCGAAGGCCGGGCGCGCTCGGTGGTGATCGCCGCGCCGGCGGACGTATCGCCGCTGCTGCGCATGCAGGGGGCGGCCTACGCCACCCGCATCGCCGAAGATTTCCGCGATCGCGGGCAGCACGTGTTGCTGATCATGGATTCCCTCACCCGCTACGCCATGGCGCAGCGTGAGATAGCCCTGGCCATCGGCGAACCGCCGGCGACCAAAGGTTATCCGCCTTCGGTCTTCGCCAAACTGCCTGCGCTGGTGGAACGCGCGGGCAACGGCATCAGCGGCGGCGGTTCCATCACCGCCTTCTACACCGTGTTGACCGAGGGGGACGATCAGCAAGACCCGATCGCCGACTCGGCGCGCGCCATCCTCGATGGCCACGTGGTGCTGTCCCGACGCCTGGCGGAGGCCGGCCACTACCCGGCTATCGACATCGAAGCGTCAATCAGCCGCGCCATGACGTCGCTGATCGACGAAGAGCATTATCGCCGGGTTCGCACCTTCAAACAGATGCTGGCCAGCTATCAGCGCAACCGCGATCTGATCAGCGTCGGCGCCTACGCGGCCGGCAGCGATCCGTTGCTGGACAAAGCGATGACGCTGTACCCGCAGATGGAGGCGTACCTGCAACAGGGCATCTTTGAACGCAGCGGCTATGATGAAGCCTGTCAACAGCTGCAGCAGTTGATTGTTTAACGTCACAGAGGCGCAGAGCGATGAAATCACAGTCACCCCTGATTACCCTGCGCGATCTGGCGCAGGACGCGGTGGAACAAGCCGCGCAACAGCTGGGCCAGGTTCGGCAGGCGCAGCAGGCGGCGGAGCAACAGCTGTCGATGCTGCTCAACTATCAGGACGAATACCGCCAGAAGCTGAATCATACGCTCTGCGACGGCATGGACAGCTCACGCTGGCAAAATTACCAGCAGTTTATCGGCACGCTGGAACAGGCCATCGACCAGCACCGCCAGCAGCTGCTGCAGTGGGGGCAGAAAGTGGATCATGCGGTGAAGCAATGGCAAGACAAACAACAGCGGCTGAACGCCTTCGAGACCCTGCATACCCGCGCCTTAAATGCGGAGCAGCAGCAGGAGAATAAACGGGATCAAAAACTGATGGATGAGTTCGCTCAACGCAGTGCACAAAGGAATATCAACCCATGAATCTGAACGCCCTGCCCGGCCTGACCTTACCCGGCGATGCCGGCGGCCTGGCCGAACTGACGTCGGCGCTGGATGAGAGCCAACTGTCGACGGCATTCGCTCAGCTGCTCGGCGCGCGTTTCGCGCCCGCAGCCGATGGCAAACAGCCGCCGGTCGCACTGAGCGCGGACGATGAACGCGCCCCGGCCCTGAGCCGCAACCAGCTCAATCAACTGCTGGCCGCCTTCGGCGAGCGCGGCGGCCTGCTGCAGAACCCGGCAATCTCAGCCGATGCGCTTTCATCTGAACGCCCCGAGGCCGACGCGCCCGTCCCCGTCGCCGGCGATAAACCGGCGCAGCCGCCGATCGCCGCGGCCAAAGAGCTGGATGCCGCGACGCTGCAGGCGCTGTACGCCATGCTGCCGGCCGCGATCGTCGCCCAGACTCTACCGGCCGACGGCCAGCGGCCGCTGCCGGTGGAAAACGCTGACGATGCGACTGCGCTGCAGCACGGCAACGGCCTGCTGAACATCGCGGCAGCCGGCGATAAAACCGCCGCGCGCTCGTCGGCGTCAGCCGCCACGACGGTGACCAACGCTAAAACCCCGGCTCCGGACGGCGATACCGCCACGGCGGCGCTCCCGCAGCCGACCGGCGGCGAGCGCGCCAGTGCCGCTCAACCGCTGCCGGCGAGCGATACGCAGCAACCGACGACGCTCAATCACGCCGTCGCCCTGGCCGCCGCCAGCCCAACGCAAACGGCCGCCCCGGCCGGCGCGCTGGTGACAGCGCCGCCCGCGCCGCAGCTCAACGCGCAGCTGGGCAGCCCGGAATGGCAGCAGGCGTTGAACCAACAGGTGCTGATGTTCCACCGCAACGGCCAGCAAAGCGCCGAGCTGCGCCTGCACCCGCAGGAGCTGGGCGCTTTGCAGATCACGTTGAAACTGGACGATCAGCAGGCGCAATTGCACATTGCCTCCGCCCACGGTCAGGTGCGCGCGGCGGTGGAAGCGGCGATGCCGCAGCTGCGTCACGCGCTGGCCGAGAGCGGCATCAACCTGGGGCAGAGCAGCGTGGGGGGCGAGTCCACCCCGCAATGGCAACAGGCGCAGCAGCAGGCTTCCAATGGCCAGGGGCGTTCCAGCTATGCTGAACATCATGGCGGCGAGGCTGCGGCCGCCGACGGCGTCAGCGCGCCGGTGGCGTTGCAGCGCATGGCCAGCGCGGTCAACGGCGTCGATATTTTCGCCTGAGCCGCTGCAAACGCCCAAGCTGGCACCCATTTGCGCGTTTATTCAGGCTATTGCACGCCGTAATAGACGCGATAATACCTTTACATGTCATGCGTGCGGCTTTGCCGCGCGCTATGCCCGCCGCCTCGCAGGCCTCGGGTGGAACAACAGGAATTAGATTTGGCTATGTCTCAGAACTCCCTTCCGGCAGCACCGAAACGCCCCCTTCTGGTCATCCTGCTGGTATTGATCAGCATCGTCGCCTGTGGCGCCGCGGGTTACAGCTGGTGGCTGCTGCAACAGCATAAAAACGGCGCCGAACCGGCCGCCGTCAAAGAACAACCGCCGGCGGCGCCGGTGTTCATGCCGCTCGACACCTTTACCGTCAATCTGGTGACGCCGGACAACAATCCGGATCGCGTGCTGTACATCGGCCTCACGCTGCGTCTGCCGGACGAAAGTACCCGCCGTCAGCTGAACGATTTTCTGCCGGAAGTGCGCAGCCGTCTGCTGATGCTGCTTTCCCGCCAGGAAGCGAGCCAGCTGGCCAATGAACAAGGGAAGCAACAGTTGGTGGCGCAGATTAAGGATGTGCTCAGCCCGCCGCTGGTTAAGGGACAACCGAAGCAGGTGGTCAGCGACGTGCTGTTCACCGCCTTCATACTGCGGTAATCACTATGGGCGATAGCATTCTTTCACAGGCAGAGATCGACGCCTTGCTCAACGGCGACAGCGCGGGTGACGAACCCGAAGCGGTGGTCGGCAAAGAGAGCGAGGTCAAGCCTTACGATCCGAACACCCAGCGCCGCGTGGTGCGCGAGCGTCTGCACGCGCTGGAAATCATCAACGAACGTTTTGCCCGGCAGTTCCGCATGGGGTTGTTCAACCTGCTGCGCCGCAGCCCGGACATTACCGTCGGCCCGATCAAAATCCAGCCGTATCACGAGTTCGCCCGCAACCTGCCGGTGCCGACCAACCTGAACCTGGTGCATCTGAACCCGCTGCGCGGCACCGCCCTATTCGTGTTCGCGCCGAGCCTGGTGTTCATCGCCGTCGACAACCTGTTCGGCGGCGACGGCCGCTTCCCGACCAAGGTCGAAGGCCGCGAGTTCACTCCGACCGAACAGCGGGTGATCAAGCGCATGCTGCGCCTGGCGCTGGACGCCTACGGCGACGCCTGGAGCGCCATCTACAAGATCGACGTGGAGTACGTGCGCGCAGAAATGCAGGTGAAGTTCACCAACATCACCACCTCGCCGAACGACATCGTGGTCACCACGCCGTTCCAGGTGGAGATCGGCGCGCTGACCGGCGAGTTCAACATCTGCATTCCATTCGCGATGATCGAACCGCTGCGCGAGCTGTTGACCAACCCGCCGCTGGAAAATTCGCGGCAGGAAGACAGCCACTGGCGCGAAACGCTGGTGAAGCAGGTGCAGCACTCCGAACTGGAGCTGATCGCCAACTTCGTCGATATCCCGATGCGACTGTCGAAAGTCCTGAAGCTGCAACCGGGCGATGTATTACCGATAGACAAGCCGGAACGCCTGATCGCCCATGTGGACGGCGTACCGGTTCTGACCAGCCAATACGGCACGTTAAACGGGCAATACGCCCTGCGTGTTGAACATTTGATTAACCCTATTTTGAATGCTCTGAGTGAGGAACAGCCCAATGAGTGATCCTAAGCAACCGTCTGGCGAAGGAAAGGAATCCGTAGACGATCTGTGGGCTGATGCGTTTAACGAGCAGCAGTCTTCAGAGAAATCCGGCGCGAGCACCGAAGGGGTGTTCAAGTCGCTGGAAGCTCAGGATGCGCTCGGCAGCCTGCAGGATATCGACCTGATCCTGGATATTCCGGTCAAGCTGACCGTGGAACTGGGGCGCACCAAGATGACCATCAAAGAGCTGCTGCGCCTGTCGCAAGGCTCGGTGGTGGCGCTGGACGGCCTGGCCGGCGAACCGCTGGATATCCTGATCAACGGTTACCTGATCGCGCAAGGTGAAGTGGTGGTGGTGGCCGACAAGTTCGGCGTGCGCATCACCGACATCATCACCCCATCCGAACGCATGCGTCGACTGAGCCGCTGATGACCGCCGCGGCGCCCGTTACCGTCCAAAGCACCCAACCGCCCGCCGCGCCGGCCCTGCCGGCCGGTTCGGTGTTGATGCAGGTCAGCAGCGCGCTCGGCGGCATTCTGCTGCTGATCCTGCTGGCCGGTTGGCTGTTCCGTCGGCTGGGTTTCGCCCCGCAGGCGCGCAACAACAAACTGCTTAACCTGCGCGCCAGTTGCCAGGTCGGACAGCGCGAGCGCGTGGTGGTGGTGGAAGTCGACGACACCCTGCTGGTATTGGGCGTCACCGCCCAGCAGATCACCCCGCTGCACACCCTGCCCGCTCCGCCGAAAGACGCAGGCGAAGCCGACGCGGCGACGCCGGCGGACTTCCGCCAACTGATGCAAAAAGTTCTGAAACGCCCGGAAAAATCGGCATGACCTCGACTCTTCATACCCTCGTCCGCCGCCCGGCGGTTTGGCTCCCTGCCGCCCTGCTGTTCATCAGCCCGGCGGCTTTCGCGCAACTGCCGGGGCTGATCAGCCAGCCGCTGGCCAACGGCGGCCAGAGCTGGTCGCTGCCGGTGCAGACGCTGGTGCTGTTGACCTCGCTGACCTTCCTGCCGGCCATGCTGCTGATGATGACCAGCTTCACCCGCATCATCATCGTGCTCGGCCTGCTGCGCAACGCGCTGGGCACGCCGTCGGCGCCGCCGAACCAGGTGATGCTGGGGCTGGCGCTGTTCCTGACCTTCTTCATCATGTCGCCGGTGTTCGACAAGGTTTATCAGGATGCCTATCTGCCGTTCAGCCAGGACAAAATCGGGCTGGAAGTCGCGCTGGATAAAGGCGCGCAGCCGCTGCGCGAATTCATGCTGCGGCAAACGCGCGAAACCGATCTCGCGCTGTACGCCAGACTGGCCAATCAGCCGCCGCTGGCCGGCCCGGAAGCGGTGCCGATGCGCATCCTGCTGCCCGCCTACGTCACCAGCGAACTGAAAACCGCCTTCCAGATCGGCTTTACGGTGTTCATTCCGTTCCTGATTATCGACCTGGTGGTCGCCAGCGTGCTGATGGCGCTGGGGATGATGATGGTGCCGCCCGCCACCATCTCGCTGCCGTTCAAGCTGATGCTGTTCGTGCTGGTCGATGGCTGGCAGCTGCTGCTCGGCTCGCTGGCGCAGAGCTTCTATTCGTAACCCCTGACCGGAGAAAGCGAGATGACACCTGAATCGGTTATGGCGCTCGGCACCGAAGCGATGAAAGTCGCGCTGGCGCTGGCCGCCCCGCTGCTGCTGGCGGCGCTGATCAGCGGCCTGGTCGTCAGCCTGCTGCAGGCCGCCACCCAGATCAACGAAATGACGCTGTCGTTCATCCCTAAAATTCTGGCGGTGGTGGCCACCATCATCATCGCCGGTCCCTGGATGTTGAATCTGTTGCTGGACTATATGCGCACCCTGTTCAGCAACCTGCCTACCCTGATCGGCTGACCGTGCTCACCTTCGACAGCGCCCAGCTCACCGTCTGGCTCAGCCACTACTTTTGGCCGCTGCTGCGCATTCTGGCGCTGATCAGCACCGCGCCGATATTCAGCGAAAAGCAAATCAGCAAAAAGGTCAAAATCGGCCTTGGCGGGCTGATCGTCATCCTGATTGCGCCGACGCTGCCCGCCAGCAATATCCCCATCTTCTCCGCCGCCGGCCTGTGGCTGGCGATTCAGCAGATTCTGATCGGCGTGGCGCTGGGGTTAACCATGC
The DNA here is from genome assembly GCF_014982455.1 of Serratia sp. X3. NCBI lineage: Bacteria > Pseudomonadati > Pseudomonadota > Gammaproteobacteria > Enterobacterales > Yersiniaceae > Serratia > Serratia sp. X3. Next base: position 695,682 of record NZ_JADCNB010000001.1, on the reverse strand, counting down.
AGTTCGCCTTCGCGGCGGTGCGCCTGGCGGGGGAAGTGATCGGCATGCAGATGGGACTGTCGTTCGCCACCTTCTTCGATCCCAGCGGCGGCCCGAACATGCCAGTGCTGGCGCGCCTGCTCAACCTGCTGGCGATGTTGCTGTTCCTCAGCTTTGACGGCCATCTGTGGCTGATTTCGCTGCTGGCGGACAGCTTCCACACCCTGCCTATCCAAACGCAGCCGCTGAACGGCAACGGCTTCCTGGTGTTGACTCAGGTCGGCTCGCTGATCTTCATCAATGGCATGATGCTGGCGCTGCCGCTGATCTGCCTGCTGTTAACGCTCAACATGGCGCTCGGCCTGCTCAACCGCATGACGCCGCAGCTGTCGGTCTTCGTGATCGGTTTCCCGGTCACCATGACCTTCGGCATCATGACGCTGGGCATGATGATGCCGATGTTGGCGCCATTCTGTGAGCACCTGTTCGGTGAGATATTCGATCGTCTGGCGGCGGTGATCGGCGGCATGACCTTCTGAGCCCCTGTGCGGCCCCTTCCTTCCCCCCTCTTCCGCCTGAGACAAAATGGCAATAAAACCGTTTTATTGGGACAAAAGCCTGAGAAACGCCTTTTATCCGGATTAAGGTTCAAATGTCTCCGGCGGCTTGAATAAATAAAACCCCGACCTAAAATAGACCCGGTAGAAAAAATATCGCCAGCACCCCGTCAGTCACCCATGGCGATAATATAAACTTATTGATTAGAGAAAAATAAAATAACGCAGCCACGCAGAGTCAAATGCGCGGCAGATAACTTACACCCTGAATAAATGCGTCCGGCAGCCTGCCGGCTGCAGGGCGCAGCATCGACCTTTGCTAACTACAGGAGCGACATCATGATTAAAGCAAAAAGCAACCGCAAGGCACGCCGATTATTCGGTTTGACCCACTGGAAAAGCAACAAGTTTAGAGTTTCCTTCACCGAGACCAGCGATGGCGGAAAATGGAAAGTGGTGAAGAAAAAGAAATAATCGCGCAGGACCTGTAGCAAAAATTCCGGGTTGCCCCCTATCCGGCTTCTGCAACGTCATTCGACGCGGCGCCGCATCGGCAGCCCGGGACCCACACTCATCACTCGCCGGCAAACCGTGCCGGTGTACTTTATTCTTAGGAAGGAAATAACGCGCCACATCACCCTGACTGCCGCGTTAAATTTAAAAACAATGTATTAATGATTTAATTTACTCACACCCCTTATTTATTCACTGACAAGAAAAATCGATTTCTCACCTTACTCCCCCAGCGTTATATTGGAAGAAACCTTGCAGACAGCACGCTGCAAGCCTCGCTCAAATATAATCGGTGTAAATATGAAGATAAAATTCCAGCTGAGTGATTTATTCATCAGCGGCATCGCCCTTTTGATCATGAGCACTATTTTAAATACGCTGGGCTTTTCCTGGGGATTATTTGTTCTTCCGCCTGGCGTCGATAGTTTCGTCATCATCCCGTTTACTTTATTTGGCTCATGGAAGTTGGCCGAGTGCCTCTATACGCCAATACGGTGGCTGTTCAATGAGAGCCGCAAGCCTCAAATCGAAAACAACAGCCCTAAAAATAACGCCAAGTCGCGTTAACAGGAGATCGACCTATGTTGAGAGAACTGGCCAGAGCAGAAATGCAACGGATGAGCGGCGCCGGCCTCAGCCTTCGTCAACATAGGCAGTCAATGCACTAAAGGGTCCGGCAACGATCGCGGCGTGCCTTTCCGCTAAGGCTTAAGGTGAATGGGGAACACGCAGACAAAAAAAGGCGCGTCACTCAGTCAGTAGTGGGAGAACGAGCGACGCGCCAAACGAGTGCGCCCGGTTTCAAGAAGCCTCCCTCCCCGCGGGGCGGAGAAGGCGTTTTCTAAGCGCACTAAAGGGAAACCCGTCGCGGTCAGGCAACGGGGTATTGCTCTTAACGATTCATCTGGAACAGCGACATGCCCTGCATATCGCTGAAGGTTTTATACGACGCCTGCAGCGCCGCCTGCTGCATGAAGTAGGACGAGATAGACTCGGCCAGATCGGCATCCGTCAGCGCGCTCATCTGGATCTGATTGGTCATGTCACGCTCTTTACCGATGCTGTCCAACTGATCCATCTCCTGCAGCTGGCTGCCCAGCTCGGCGCGCACACTCAGCACGTTGTTGTAGGAGTTGTCCAGACCGCGGTTGGCTTTCGCCAGCGCATCGTTCACCTGCTGCTTGGTGGCCTCGTCGGCGCCCTGCAGCGGGGTTTTCAGCGCGTTCAGCGCAATATCGATGCTCTCGAATATGTTGCTGACCGGCGCGCTGCCGTCCGGCTCGGGCTTCGGATTGCTGGTCAACGACATGAACACCGCGTTGCCGGTATGGCCGATGGTCATGGTGCGGTTAGCGTCCACTTTCTGCTCAACCGTCTTGTCGCCGCCCTGGTAACTGACGGTGCCGCCATTGTCGACGAACGGCGCCTTGTCGTTCACATACCCGCCGAACATATAGCGGCCGTTGCCGTCGGTGCTGTTGGCCTGGTTCAGCAGCTGATCTTTCAACCCCTGCAGCTGGGTGGCCAGCGACTGGCGATCGTTATCGCTTTCGGTGCCGCCGGCGTTGACGATCAACGCCTTCATGTCCGCGATGGTGGAGGTCGCGCCGGCCAATACCGTTTCTTCCATCGACACGTTCTGACGGGCGAAGGTGCGCGCCAGCGTGTATTGACTGTTTTCCGCCTGCGACTGCGACAGCATCACCGCGCGCGACGCCGCCAAGGGATCGTCGGACGGGTTGATCACTCGCTTGCCGGAGGAAAGCTGCTCGGCGGCCTTCATGAACAGCGACTGGTTGCCCGTGATGCCGTTCATGTTTTGTTGGTACATCATGCCGGTACTCATGCGCATGCTGTGGGTTCCTTACTCTGAGCGACCGGCGCCGTTATCGGCGCCGATTAACAATGAAATCAACGAATGTTCAGCAGCGCGTCGAACAGCGAGCTGGCGGTCTGAATCACCTGCGCGTTGGCCATGTAGTACTGCTGGAAACGCAGCAGTTCACCGTACTCTTCGTCAAGGTTGACGCCGGACATCGACTGCTGTTGCGCGCCCAGTTGGGTGACGATTTTGGCCTGCGACGTGGCGATGGCCTTGGCGGCGGCGGTCTGGTTGCCGACGCCGCTGACGATGCCGGCGTAAGCGCCGCTCAGGGTCGCTTTGCCGTCCACCAGGTTTTTGGTTTGCAGATCCAGCAGTTTCTTGGCGTTCTCGTTATCGCCGCGGCCGCTGTCGTCTTTACCGGCGGCGGCGATCTTGGACGAATCGGTGATGGCCACTTTCAGGTTGCCCGCCACGTCGCTGACCGGTTTCACGGTGAAGCTGTCTTTGGCCTGCGCATTGCCGTCAATGCTCACTTCCAACCCGTCGAAGTTCAGCGTCGGTTTACCGTCGGCGCTGGTGCCCGGCGTCGCGTTGACTTTCACGTTGTCCGGCAGACGGCTGACCTGCCAGTTGCTGCCGTCGAACTCGACGCGATAATCGTTGGCCTTCACCTTGCCGGTATCGGTGTAAGAGACCGACAGCGACGCGTCGCCGGTGTTGCGGGTGTTATCCACCACCCGGCCGCCGCTGAAGCTGAAGAAGTCGCCGCCCGCGTCACCGTTCAGATCGAAGCCGGCGCGATGCTGTTGGTTAAAGCTGTCCGCCATCGCCAGCGCCAACTGGCCCAGCTGATTGCGCACGCCGTCCAGCGTTTCGCTGCGGAATTTCAGCACGCCGCTCAGCGTGCCGCTGGTGATCTGGCCTTCCGGCACTTCGCTGGCGCCGTTGCCGCGGTTATAGCCGATGGTCAGACGGGAAGGATCGCTGCTGGAAGGCACGGCTTCCACCTGATACGTATTGCTGCCTTGCACCAGGGTCAACCCGTTGGCGAAGGAAACGGTATAGGCGTCGCCGTCCTGTTGCGTGACCTGTACGCCCACCAGCTGGTTCAATTCGGTGACCAGCTGATCGCGCTGATCCAGCAACGCATTCGGTTCGCCGCCGGCGCTGCCGCGCAAACGGGTGATCTCGTCGTTCAGCTTGGCGATCTGTTGGCCGTAGCTGTTGATCTGCTGCGCCGTATCGCTGATCTGCTGATTGACGCCGTTGTCCATGTCGCGCAGGAATTTGTCGGTGTTGTTGAACTGGTTCACCAGGCCGTTGGCCTTGCCCAGCACCGTCTGGCGCGCGGCGTCGTCACCGGCGTTGCTCACCAGGTTCTGCAGGTTGGTGAAGAAATCCTGCATGTTGGTCGACAGCGGGTTGGTCTTGCTCGCCAACAGGTTGTCGATCTGCGAAATCTTCTCGTAATAGGCGTTTTGCGCCCCGAACGCGCTTTGCGCGCCGCGCAGCTGGTTGGTGATGAACTGGTTGTATTCGCGGTTGACGCTGGTGACGGTCACGCCGTTGCCGATAAAGCCGCTCATGGTGGCCATGCCGCCGTTCTGCGCCAGGATCGCGGTCTGACGGTTGTAGCCCGCCACGTTGTAGTTGGAGATGTTGTTGCTGACGGTACTGAGCGCCACCTGAGCCGCATTCAGCCCGCTCATCGCGGTATTGATTAAGCTATTGGACATCGGAATTCCTTATGCTGCGGCGCCGGTGGCCCACAGGGTTCTTAATTGAGCTGCTGAGCCTGTTCGCTCAGCCTGTTTCGGTTATCGGCAAAAATGAGAAGAACTTGAGGAAAAAAAGCGGTAACGCGGTCAGCATCCAGCGAGCCTTCATTACCGCCTATCCCCTAAATAATTGGCGCCGCAGCGGCGTCAAGAATGACGGGGATTTAGAACAAATCTTTCAGATCGTGGGTGTAAGCTTTCACCGCCTGCTCCCCCGCGCTCTTCATCTGCTGAATCACGCTGACCAACTTGCTGGCGTACTGGGGATCGGTGGCGTACCCGGCGCGCTGCAGCGCATGCGCCGCCTGCTCCGGGCTGCGCGCGGCGGCCACGTCGGCGTAGCGCGGGTTGTTGGTCAGCAGTTTGACGTAATCGGCGATCGCTTCGACGTACGAGCCGTAGACGCGGAACTTCGCCTTCACCTTCTTCGCCGCGCCCTGTTCGAACTCGGTGGTGGTGATCTCCGTCACCGGCCCGCTCCAGCTGCCGCCGGCCTTGATGCCGAACAGGTTGTAGCTCGGCGTGCCGTCTGAGGTTGGGATCTCGCGCTGCCCCCAGCCGGATTCCAGCGCCGCCTGCGCGACGATCAGCTGATGCGGAATGCCGCTCTGCTGGCTGGCGACCTTCGCCGGTATCGACAGACGAGCGACGAAGTTGCCGTTGTTGAGCGACAGCGGCGCGGCGGCCGGCGGGGCTTTCGGCATCGCCCGGCGCACCATCTGCTCCAGCGCCTGGTTCGGCAGCGTTTGCAGCACCTCGTTGTCCAGCGCCATCGGCGACAAGCCCGCGGTTTCGCTCGGCACCGTATTGGCGTTGCTCATCTGCTTGACCATCATGTCGGCCAGCCCCAGCCCTTTTTGCGACATCTGCTGGGCGATTTGCTGATCGTACATCGAGGTATAGAGCCGCGTTTGATCGCTGCTCAACACCCCGTCCTGCGGCAAGGCGGAACGCATGCTTTTCAGCATCATCTGCACGAACATGCCTTCCACCTGCTGCGCCACCTGCTTGAGGTTGCCCTGCGGGTCGGCCGCCGCGTCGCGCTTCAGGCCGTTCAGCGCCTGGGCGTCATAGGCCGCGCCCGACATCGCCATCAGATCGCCCGCCATCAGATGATTTCCAGCTTGGCGCGCAGGCAGCCGGCGCTCTGCATCGCCTGCAGGATCGACATCAGATCGATCGGCGTGGCGCCCAGCGCGTTCAACGCGCGAATGACGTTGTTCAGGTTGGCGCTGGCGTTCACCTTCTGCAGCGACCCGCCCTGCTGTTGCACCGAGATCTGGGTGTTTGGCGTCACCACCGTCTGGCCGCCGCCGAACGGCGTCGTCGGTTGGCTGACGGTGTTCTGCCGATCGACCACCACCGACAGGTTGCCCTGGGCGACGGCGCAGGAATCGAGGATCACATCGCGGTTCATCACCACCGACCCGGTGCGCGAGTTGATGATCACCTTGGCGTCCATCGCGCCGACGTTGACGGTGATGTTCTGAATCTCCGCCAGGAAACGCACCTGAGAGCTGTTGCCCTGCGGCACCAGCACCTGAATGGTGCGGGCGTCGAGCGGCGTCGCGGTGCCGCCGCCGCGTTGGCGGTTGATGGCGTCGCTGATCTGCTGCGCCAGCGTGAAGTCTTCGTCGTTCAGCTGCAGGTTGAGTACGCCGCCGCTGCCGAAGGTGGTCGGCAGCTCGCGCTCGATGGTGGCGCCGTTGCTGATGCGCCCCCCCGCCAACTGGTTGACCTGCACGCTGCTGCCGCCGGCCGCCGCGCCCGCGCCGCCGACCAGCACGTTGCCCTGCGCCAGCGCATAGACCTGGTTATCCACGCCTTTCAGCGGCGTCATCAGCAAGGTGCCGCCGCGCAGGCTCTTGGCGTTGCCCATTGATGAGACCACCACGTCGATGTTCTGCCCGGCGCGCGAGAACGGCGGCAGTTTGGCGGTCACCATCACCGCCGCCACGTTTTTCAGCTGCATGTTGGTGCCCGGCGGCACGGTGATGCCCAGCTGCGACAGCATATTGCTCAGGCTTTGGGTGGTGAACGGCGTCTGCATGGTCTGGTCGCCGGAGCCATCCAGCCCTACCACCAGGCCGTAGCCGATCAGGGCGTTGTCTCGCACGCCCTGCACCGTCACCAGATCGCGGATGCGCTCCGCCGCCGCCGGCAAGCACACCAGCCCGACGCACAGCGCGATAAACCATTTTTTCAGCATCAGTCAATCCTTAGAACGGTGAAACATTTAAGAAGAAGCGCTGCAGCCAGCCCATGGTCTGCGCCTCGTTGATATAGCCATTGCCGACGTATTCGATCCGCGCGTCCGCCACCTGCGTTGAGGTGACCGAGTTGTTGCCGCTGATGGTGCGCGGGTTGACGACGCCGGAGAAACGAATGAATTCGGTGCCCTGGTTGATGGCGATCTGCTTTTCCCCCACCACGTGCAGGTTGCCGTTGGCCAGCACCTGGTTGACCGTCACCGTAATGGTGCCGTTGAAGGTGTTGTTGGCGTTGGCGCCGCCCTTGCCGCCGAAGGTGCTGTCGCCGGAAATGTCCATATCGGCGCGCGCATTGCCCAACAGGCCGTCAAGGTAACGCGGCGAGGTGGCGACGCCGAACTTGCTGGCGCCGTTGCGGCTGGCATTGGCGGAGGAGCTCTTGCTGGCGCTGACGTTTTCCTGCAGCACGATGGTCAGGGTGTCGCCGACGTTGCGCGGACGGCGGTCTTCGAACAGCGGCTGATAGCCGTAGTTCATCGGCTGCACCGTCTGGAAGATCGAGCCGTTCGGCATCGGCGCGCTGGCCGGCGCGGGCTGCGCCGTGGTCGCACCGTCCACCAGCGGTTTATGCGGAATATAAGCGCAGCCGCTCAGCGTCAGCATCACCATTCCCGCCAGCCAGCGTTGTCCCTGCCGCGGCAGGATTGCCATCGAATATGTGGTTACCACGGGTATCGCCTTTGTTTCACGAAAGAGAATGACGGGCGCGGCAAGCCGGGCCCGTCAATGACAGATTACAGTTGCGTCAGCTTTTGCAGCATCTGATCGGAAGTCGATACCGCTTTGCTGTTGATCTCGTAAGCGCGCTGAGTCTGGATCATGTTGACCAGCTCTTCCGCCACGTTAACGTTGGAGGTCTCCACGTAGCCCTGATACAGCAGACCGGCGCCGTTCAGCCCCGGCGTGCTCTCGTTCGGCGCGCCCGAGCTTTCGGTTTCCTGATACAGGTTCTCGCCCACGCTCTCCAGACCGCTGTCGTTGACAAAGGTCGTCAGCGTCAGTTGCCCCACCTGCTGGGCGGCGGTTTGCCCTTGCTGGGTGACGCTGACGATGCCGTCGCGGCCGACGGTAATGGACAGCGCGTTAGCCGGGATGGTGATCGCCGGCTGCACCTGGAAACCGCTGGAGGTGACCAGCTGGCCGTTCTGATCGATCTGGAACGAGCCGTCGCGCGTGTAGGCTTGGGTGCCGTCCGGCAGCATCACCTGGAAGAACCCCTGTCCCTTGATGGCGACGTCTTTGCTGTTGTTGGTCTGCGACAGGTTGCCCTGGCTGTGCAGACGTTCGGTCGCCACCGGACGCACGCCGGTGCCGATCTGCAGACCGGAAGGCAGCGTGGTTTGCTCGGAGGACTGCGCCCCCGGCTGACGCATGGTCTGGTACAGGAGATCTTCAAATACCGCACGCTGGCGTTTGAAGCCGTTGGTGCTGACGTTCGCCAGGTTGTTGGCGATCACGTCCATGTTGGTCTGCTGCGCGTCCAGACCGGTTTTGGCAATCCATAAGGATGGAATCATCGGTTATTTCCTTGCTGCTTAGCTCACTGAGAGCAGTGAGTTGGCACGCTGTTCGTTTTCATCCACGCTGTGGATGACCTTCATTTGCATTTCAAAACGGCGGGCGTTGGCGATCATGTCGACCATGGTCTCCATCGGCTTGACGTTGCTGCCTTCCAGCACCCCGGGCATCACCCGCACCTGCGGATCGTTTTGCAACTGATTGCCGCGCAGCTGTTGGGTTTCCGGCGTCAGGCGGAACAGCCCGTCGTCACCGCGCATCACTTCGCGCGCGTCGGCTTTCACCAGCTTCAGGCGGCCGATCTGCGCGATGGTGTTCGGCGGATCGCCGGCATTCAGCGCCGAAATGGTGCCGTCGGCGGCGATGGTGATCTCCGCCGACGGCGGCACCTCGATCGGCCCCCCGTCGCCCATCACCGGCAGCCCCTGCACCGTCAACTGCCCGGTGGAGGAGATCTGGATGTTGCCGTTGCGGGTATAGGCTTCACCACCGCCCGGCAGGCTCACCGCCAGGAAACCGTCCTGCTGCAGCGCCACGTCCAGCGGGCGCGCCGTATAGTTCAGCGCCCCCTGGCTCATGTCAGCGCCCGGCGTCGAGGCAGTCACCAACGTGCGCGTCGCCAGGCTCGGGCCGTCAACCGGCACCGCGCGCAGCGCGGCGAGCTGGGCGCGAAAGCCCGGCGTCGACGCGTTGGCCAGGTTGTTGGCGGTAATGGACTGCTGCTCCAGCGTTTGGCGCGCCGCGCCCATCGCGGTATAAATCGCGTGATCCATAACTCGACCCTATTAGCGCAGGCTAACCAACGTCTGCAAAATGGAGTCCTGCGTCTTGATGGTCTGGGCGTTGGACTGGTAGTTACGCTGTGCGACGATCATGTTCACCAGCTCCTGGCTCAGATCGACGTTGGAAGATTCCAGCGCGCCGCTGGTCAGCTTGCCGAAGCCGCCGCCGCCCGACAGACCGACGCGCGGCTGGCCGGACGCGCCGGTTTCCTGCCAAACGTTATCACCCTGCGACGCCAGCCCTTCCGGGTTGGAGAAGTTGGCCATGACGATCTGGCCCAGCACCTGGGTCTGCTGGTTGGAGTAGATCCCAACGACGGTGCCGTCGTTGTTGATTTGGAAGTTGGTGTATTCACCGGCGGCATAGCCGTCCTGCGCCACCTTGCTCACCGAGTCGCTGCCCACGTTCTGCTGCATGCTGCCGGCGAAGCTCAGGGTGAAGTTTTGCGCCGGCGCGCCGTCTTTGGCGGTCATCGGGATCACCATGCTGAACTCGCCCGGCGCGCCGTTGGTGCTGGTGGTTTTCACCAGGTTGCCGCTGGTGCTGAACTCCATGGTGCCGGCGTCAACCGGCGCGGCGCTGCCGTCCTGGGTGTAGACCTGCCACTTGTTGTCTTCGGTCTTCACAAAGTAAGCATTGATGTTGTGCGCGTTACCCAGCGAGTCGTAGGCGGTGATGGTGTTGACGTAGTTGTAGCTGTCCTGCTTGGTCGGATCGAACGTCTTGTTTTCCGGCACTTTATGGGTCGACTTCAGGTTAGTCACCATCTCGCCGGAGGTGGACGCCTTGGCGTTCATCATGCCTTCAGGAATACTCAGCGGCACCGGATTGGCGCCCTGCTGAATGGTCGGCGGGGAGCCGGCCGCCGGGTAGCCGGTCAGCTGCAGACCCTGCATGTTGGTCAGGTTGCGGTTCTCGTCCAGTTTGAACTGGCCGTTGCGGGTATAGAATATGCCGCCATCTTTATCCTGCATGCGGAAGAAACCGTTGCCGTTGATGGCGATATCCAGCGCGCGGCTGGTGCTGGTGGTGGTGCCGCCCTTGAAGTTCTGGGTGATGCCGGACACCTTAACGCCCAGACCGACCTGTGAACCGGCGAACATGTCGGCAAAGGAGACGCTGCCGGATTTGAAGCCCGCGGTCGCGGAGTTGGCGATGTTGTTACCGATCACGTCCAGGTTGGTTGCTGCCGCGTTCAAGCCGCTGACTGCCTGAGAAAAAGCCATGTTATTCTCCGAATAGTGGTCAGGCTATCGTCCGATTGAGCCTGATGCTTAGGGTTATAAGATCTGTCGCACGTCTTCCAGGGTGGCGTTGCCCGCCAGACCGAGATCCAGCTTGGCGCCGTTGCCATCGCGGATCACGCCGTTCACCAGGCCGAAGTGCAGGCTGCGCGCCACCAACTGCTCGCCGTTGCCTTTGGCGTTAATCGCCACTTTGTAGGCGCCGTCGGGGGCGGTGGAGCCGTCATCCAGCGAACCGTCCCAGGTGAAGGCATGTACGCCGGCGGTCAGACCGCCGATTTCGATGGTGCGCACCACCTGCCCACTGGCGTTGGTGATGGTGGCGGTCACCTGATCGGCGGCGCGCTCCAGTTCCACGCCGAACGGCGTGGTGCTGACTTTGCCGTCTTTGCTGCCGACCAGAATGTTGCTGCCCGGCACCATCACGCCGTGGCCGATCAGCGCGGTGGCCTGCAGCGACTGATTGCTGTTGATCTGGCCGGAGATCGACCCCAGCGTGGTGTTGAGTTTTTCGATGCCCTGAACGGTGTTGATCTGCGCCAGCTGCGAGGTCAGTTCGTTGTTCTGCATCGGATTGGTCGGATCCTGGTTTTTCAACTGCGCCACCAGCAGCGTCAGGAAGCTGTTGTGCAGATCCTGGCTGTTGGTATTTTTGCTGTTGTTACCGATGACGGTGTTGTCCAACGACTCGTTCGTGGTTGCGGCGATAGCCATGGGAACCTCCGGTTACTGACCCAGCGTCAGGGTTTTCATCATCATCGACTTGGTGGTATTGAGCACCTCGACGTTGGCCTGATAGCTGCGGGAAGCGGAGATGGTGTTGACCATTTCCCCCACTACGTCGACGTTCGGCATGCGCACATACCCCTTGGCGTCCGCCAGCGGGTTGCCCGGCTGATACACCAGGCGCTCGGGCGCCGGATCGTCCACCACCTGGGCGACGCGCACACCGCCGGTCGGCTGTCCCGGCGCCGCCGCGACCTGGAATACCACCTGCTTGGCGCGGTAAGGTTCACCGTCCGGGCCGGTCACGCTGTCGGCGTTGGCCATGTTGCTGGCGCTGACGTTCATGCGCTGAGACTGCGCCGATAACGCCGAGCCGGAGATATCAAAAATATTCAGTAAAGACATGCGCCTTATCCTTGTTGCAGTACGGACATCATCCCTTTGATCTGACCGTTGAGCAGCGTCAGGTCGGTCTGATATTTCAGGCTGTTATCGGCAAAGTTGGTGCGTTCGCGATCCATGTCCACCGTGTTGCCGTCCATCGACGGCTGATCCGGCACCCGGAACAGCAGATCGAGCTGCGGCGGCTGCAGGGTCTGCGCCGGGATATGGCGCGCCGCCGTCAGGTTGAGCGCCATGCCGTTACCGCTGACGCGCCCCTGCTCCATCACTTTGTTCAATTGGCTGGCGAAATCGATATCCCGCGCCTGATAACCCGGTGTGTCTGCGTTGGCGATGTTGGCGGCCAGAATTTCCTGCCGCTGGGCGCGCAAGTTCAGCGCCTCTTGGCCAAAGCGCAGAGCCGCGTCCAGTTTGTCGAGCATGCTCCCTCCGCGAGGTTAGAATTTGGAGTCGACAGCATAAACGCCCTCCGCGCTACCCTATCGCGGGAATAAACGCAAAATGGGGCGCTATTTATCTGCTTAGCCTGCGCGCGCTGCGGGTACACTTACGCGTATCCCGATGAAGCTTGAGAAGATGACGATGAAAGGTAAAATGCTGCTGCTTATCGGCCTGCTGTGCAGTCTGAACGCGCGCGCCGGCGATCTGGTGACGCAAATCGAAAGCTTCATCCAAGGCAAGTTCAGCGGCGAACCGGTACAGGTAAAAGTGCGGGTGCGCACGCCGCCGAACCAATGGCCCGCTTGCGAACTGCCGCAGCTGTCGCTGCCGCCCAACGCGCGGATCGGCGGCAACGTCAGCATTTCGGCGCGCTGTGGCCAGGAGCGGCGCTTTATCCAGACGCAGGTGCAGGTGTTCGGCCGCTATCTCGTTTCGGCGCGCGGCATCAACGCCGGCAGCCGGTTGACGGCGGCGGACCTGACGTTGAAAGAAGGTCGGCTCGATACCCTGCCGCCGCGCGCGCTGACCGAAGCGGGCAAAGCGTTAGGCGCCGTCAGCCTGCGCAACATCAGCCCCGGCCAGCCGCTGACCCTCGCCATGCTGCGCCGGGCTTGGATTATCAAGGCCGGGCAATCGGTGCAGGTCAATGCACAGGGCGAAGGATTCAGCATCAGCGGCGCGGGTAAGGCGATGAACAACGCCGCCGCCGAAGACAGCGTGCGCGTGCGCATGGCGTCCGGGCAAATCGTCAGCGGCGTGGTCGGAAACGACGGCGCGATTCGCATTACGTTATAAAAAAGTAAAGGTTCCGCAAACCTTGCCGATAAGACAAATCAAGCAGCATTTTATTGGCCACCAGGGCCGCAACACTTTCATTGCAGCGTCGTCGCCGAGAGCGGTCACGGCGTAAACGGAGATGGACCATGAGTATCGATCGCACCCAGCGGTTACAGCCGGTTTCCACTGTGCAACCGCGTGAAACCCCGGCCGACAACCCGCTCCAGCCGCGTAAGGCCGCCGTGGCCGAAACCGCCGTCAGCGGCACGCAGGTCAAACTGAGCGAGGCGCAGGCGCGCCTGATGCAGCCAGGCACCCAGGATATCGATATGGGCCGGGTCGAGGCCATCAAACAGGCGATCCGCAACGGTGAACTGAAGATGGACGCCGGCAAAATCGCCGACGCACTGCTGCAAGACGCGCAGAGCGATGTTCAATGGATCGCCGGACGCGACTGACAACGCGGCGGCGGGTAGCGGTAAAGGATAAGTCATCACTATGGAAAAGCTGGCACAACTGCTGGACAAACTGTTGGAAACGCTGCAGACGCTCAATGGCGTGCTGGAAGAAGAGCACGATCTGTTATGCTCCGGCCAGCTGCCGGGCGTGGCCTTGCAGCGCGTAACCGATGCCAAAAGCCAACTGCTGGCGACGGTCGCCTACCTCGAGCAACAGCGCCTGGGGCAGGAAAAAAACTGCGGGCAACGCGCGCCCTATGCCAGCCACACCCCTCTGGCCGATCGTTGGCAGCGCGTTCAATTGCTAAGCCAAACGCTGCGCGAAAAGAACCAGCACAACGGCCTGCTGCTCAATCAGCAGATCGACCATAACGCTCAGGCGCTGGCCATCCTCAGCAAAAACAACAAATCGCTGTATGGCCCGGACGGCCAGTCGCACGCCGGCAGCCTGCTCGGCAGAAAAATCGGCGTTTGACCTGACTCATTTCGCCCGGTGAGCCTATCACCGGGCATGCGTTAACCGGCTTCTGCGCATCCCGTCGCATTTTATCCCTATCACACTTTGAATTCACTTAAGGCTTTGCGCCAGGCTGCGCATGGCGTGAATTTGGCTGTTTCTTTCCCTTTGGCCGCTTGTCACCCTGTGGTTATTTTTAAATCACTTGAAATATACCCTTAGAGGGTATAGATTCGCAGGGAGAGCGAATGGCCGACATTTATCTCACCAAAACCTTTCAAGGTTTTGCCGCACGCGAGCGCATTAGCGACGCCACGATAGTGAAAGCTGCGCGAGAGATGCAACATCAGCTGTACGACGCCAATCTTGGCGGTTGCGTATACAAAAAGCGCATCGCTCGGGCTGGTGCGGGCAAACGTGGCGGCTATCGGGTACTGATCGTTTTTCGCGATGAAGACCGCCTGTTTTTTATGCGCGGCTTTGCCAAAAGTGAGAGAGAAAACATCAGTACGGATGAGTTACGGGGATTGAAACATCTGGCTGCGCTGTATCTGGATTATTCGCCATTCAGACTCTACCAGCTGGTCAACAACAGGGAGTTACGGAGGCTAAGCGATGAGTAAAATTCTTGCCGAGATCCACCAGGAAGTTCAGGGCCTGCATCACGCCGGTTTCGTCGATGACGTGACCATGCGCACCTTCGACATGCTGTGCCTGCGGCCGGTGAAGCAGTTCGGGCCGGCCGAGATCCGCGCGCTGCGCGAACGGGAAAACGTCAGTCAGCCGGTGTTTGCGCTGTATCTCAACGTCAGCAAAAAGGCGGTGCAGAAATGGGAGCGCGGCGAAGCACAACCGAACTCCGCCGCGATGAAACTGCTGACGCTGGTGGAACGCAACGGCCTGCAAATTCTGGCCTGATCTTACTGATAATTGACGATCACCTGATTGCCAATCACCCGCAGCGGCGGATTCAGCCCGCCTTGCGACTGCACGTAATAGACAAAGCGCAATTCCGCATTGGCCGGCTCGCCCTGCAGACCGATGCTGCTGCCGCTGCCGCCGCCGAGCGGAATGCAGCGGTTTACCGTGCAAAGCTGGGCCTGCAGCCCCACGGGCTCCGGCCCCAGCAAACGGTAGCGCCAGCTGACGCTGGTGATACGCGCATTGGCATCCGGCAGCGCGTTCGGCGGCCGCAAACCGGCGGATTCATCGCGCATCCCGCCCTGTTCCAGCGTGACCCCCGCCCCTTCAGCCACCCAGGAGCCGGACACCGCGCCGGCGGCTAGCGGCGCCAGCAAACACAACAAGGACAGACAGCGTTTCATCAGGCGGCTCCAATGGTCGAGGTCATGCGAATCTGGCGATCGTCGTTGATCTCCAGGTTGGACAGCACCACGAGCTGCGGCAGGCTGCGACGCAGGAAGCGCGCCAGTAAAGGACGCAGCGCATGGTTAACCAACAGTACCGGCGGCGCGCTGAGCATCTCTTGCCGTTGCAGCGCCTGACGCGCCTGCTCCAGCAGACGGTCAGCCAGCCCCGGCTCCAGACCGCCGCCGCCCTGCAACGCCTGCAGCAACAGGCGCTCCAGCTGGGTATCTAGCCCGATAACCTGAATCTCGCCGTTGCCCGGGAACCACTGCTGCGTGATCGCCCGGCCCAGCGCCACCCGCACCACGGTGGTCAATTCATAAGGATCGCTCTGCGCCGGGGCATGTTCCGCCAGCGTTTCGACGATGGTGCGCATATCGCGAATGGACACGCGCTCGGCCAGCAGATTTTGCAACACCTTGTGCAACGTCGTCAGTGACACCACGCCCGGCACGAAGTCTTCGGTCAGCTTCGGCATTTCCTGCGACACGCGATCCAACAGCTGTTGGGTCTCCTGGCGGCCAAACAGCTCGCTGGCGAACTGGCCTATCAGGTGATTGAGGTGCGTCGCCACCACGGTGCTGGCTTCCACCACGGTAAAGCCCTGGATTTGCGCCTGCTCGCGCAAGGCGCTGTCGATCCACACCGCTTCCAGCCCGAAGGCGGGATCGACGGTTTTGTCTCCCGCCAGCTCGCCCACGGCATTGCCGGGGTTGATCGCCAGCCAGCGGCCCGGCTGCGCTTCACCGCTGCCGATCTCGACGCCTTTCATCAGGATGCGGTAGCTGGCAGGCGGCAGTTCCAGGTTGTCGCGAATGTGCACCACCGGCGGCAGATAACCCATGTCCTGGGCGAATTTCTTGCGGATGCCGCGAATACGCCCAAGCAGCTCGCCGTTCTGTTGAAAGTCAACCATCGGAATCAACCGGTAGCCCACTTCCATGCCCAGCGGATCTTCCAACTGCACGTCGGCCCAGCTGGCTTCGGCGGCCTGCGGATTCTCCGGCATCACCGGCGCCTCTACCGTCTTCGGCGCCTGTTGTTCACGGCCGCGCAGCCACCAGGCCAGGCCCAGCAAAGCGGCGGTAAACAGCAGGAACACCAGGTTCGGCATGCCCGGCACCAGGCCCAACAGTCCCAGCACCCCGGCGCTCAGCAACATCACGCGCGGATTGTTGAACAGCTGGCCCACCATCTGCTCGCCGACGTCCTGATCGGTCGCGACGCGGGTGACGATAACGCCGGCGGCGGTGGAGATCACCAACGCCGGGATCTGCGCCACCAGGCCGTCACCGATGGTCAGCAGCGTATAGCTTTCCGCCGCCGCCCCCAGCTCCATGCCGTGTTGCACCACGCCGACCAACAGGCCGCCGACCACGTTCAGTACCATGATCATCAGGCCGGCGATGGCGTCGCCGCGCACGAATTTACTGGCGCCGTCCATCGAGCCGTAAAAATCGGCCTCCTGGGTCACTTCGGCGCGGCGTTTCTTCGCTTCGTCTTCGCCAATCAATCCGGCGTTCAAATCGGCGTCAATCGCCATCTGTTTACCCGGCATGCCGTCCAGCACGAAGCGCGCGCCCACTTCGGCGATACGCCCTGCACCTTTGGTGATGACCATAAAGTTGATCAGCACCAGGATGATGAACACCACGATGCCGATGGCGAAGTTGCCGCCCACCAGGAAGTGGCCGAAGGCTTCCACCACGCGCCCGGCGGCGGCGGAACCGGTATGGCCTTCCAGCAAGATGATGCGCGTCGAGGCGACGTTGAGCGACAAACGCAGCAATGTGGAAAACAGCAGGATGGTCGGGAAAGCGGCGAACTCGAGCGTGCGCTGGGTGAACATCGCCACCAGCAACACCATGATCGACAGCGCGATGTTGAAGGTAAACAGCAGGTCGAGGATAAACGCCGGCAGCGGCAACACCATCATCGACAAAATCAGCAGGATCAGCACCGGGCCGGCCAGCACCTGCCACTGCGTATCTTTAAAATTGCCCGGCAAACGAAGCAGGGAGGCCAAATTAGCCATCAGAGTCACTCTCTCTCGCAAAATCCAGTGCTTCCGGCACCGGTAAACGTTCAGGTTTTTTCGGGATCAGGCCGCCCTCGCGCCGCCAGCGGCGCAGTTGGTACACCCAGGCCAGCACTTCGGCGACCGCGGCATACAGGGTGGCCGGAATATGTTGTCCGATCTCGCTGTGCCGATACAGCGCGCGCGCCAGCGGCGGCGCCTCCAGCATCGGGATGCGGTGTTCCGCACCGAGTTCGCGAATGCGCAAGGCGATTTCGCCGGCCCCTTTGGCCAGCACTTTCGGCGCGCTCATTTTTTTGTCGTTGTACTGCAACGCGACGGCGTAGTGCGTCGGGTTGGTGACGATCACGTCCGCCTTGGGCACATCGGCCATCATGCGGCGCCGGGCGATCGCCCGCTGCTGCTGACGAATGCGCCCCTTCACATGCGGGTCCCCTTCCTGGTCTTTGAACTCGTCGCGAATATCCTGCTTGGTCATCTTCAGCTTTTTGAAGTGGCTCCACAGCTGATAAAACACGTCGAACGCCACCATCGGCGTCAATCCCAGCACCACCAGAAAGCCGCAGAACAGAATCATCTGCAGCGCGTTGCCCAGCGCATCGAGCGGCTGCTGAGTCATCAGATGCAGCATCGCCGCCCAGTTGTGCCACAGATAGAGGCCGGTCACCCAACCGACCAGCGTCGCTTTCAGGATCCCTTTCAGCAGCTCGGCCAGCACCTGGGTAGAAAAGATGCGCTTCAACCCGGATAGCGGGTTCAGCCGCTTCATATCGAACTTGATCGACTTGCCGCTGAACAAAATGCCCCCCAGCAACATCGGTGCGGCGAGCGCCACCAGCACCAGCCCCGCCATGATCGGCAGCAGCGCCAGCACCGCCTGGCGCAGCAACATGCCCAATTGGCGCAGCATCTGTTTATCGTTGCTGACCATGCCGTGATCGAAGTTCAGACCTTGCGTGAGCATCGCCGCCAGCTGTTGCGCCATGTTGCTGCCGGACATCAGGATAATCGCGAGGCCCGAGAGCAGCATCAGTACCGAGGTCAGCTCGCGCGAGCGCGGGATCTGGCCGTCTTCACGCGCCTTCTCCAGCCTGTGGGGCGTGGGGGCCTCGCTTTTTTCCAGATCGCTGTCTTCAGCCACGAAACGCCGTTCCTGTGTCGGGAGGGTAAAGAATGGCGGTCAGCATGCCAAAAAATTGGCGATGTCATTGGGGGAACAACGGGGAAAAAGGCGGGTTATTTAGGGGATGAGACCATCAGGGAGACGTTACAACCAATTTTCCAGCCGCAACCCCTCAACGCGCTCAAATTCGCGTCGATTATTGGTCACCAGGATCAATCCTTCGCTGCGCGCATGCCCGGCGATATGCAGATCGTTTACGCCAATAGGCGTTCCCTGGCGTTCCAGCGCAGCCCGAATGTTGCCGTAGTGCGAAGCCGCTTTGGCGCCGTAATCGAGAATGTCCAATCGGGAGACAAAATCCTCAACCACTCTGGCGTTCACCGCCGGACGCGAGCTTTTCTCCACTCCGTGAACCAATTCGCCATAGGTGACCGACGAAATGACCATTTTGCCCGCATAGCAATTGAACACCTCCAGCACTTCCAGAGGCCGGCGCTTGATGACATAGATAACAATATTGGTGTCCAGCATATGGCTGAACATCAAAACGCTTCCCGCTCACGCTGGTGTTGCCCGGCACGTTCATTGAGGAAGTCATCGCTCACCTCATTTTCCGCGCAGAAGAAACTGTCCCAGGTATTCTCCACCGGCGCAAGAATGCGCTCTTTGCCCACCACGCGGACGGTCACTTTAGAAACGGTATCGGGGAAACGCACCTCTGCAGGCAAGCGCACGGCCTGCGTCCGATTATTGGTAAAGACAGAACCTAACGTCATGGCGACCTCCTTTAACTGGAGTACAAATTATAATCGCCACAGTGTATATAGCAACGCTATATACTCAAATCTTTGCGCGACGCTGCGCAACTTTCGGGGCGCGCCGTCGCGCGCCCCGAAAGGCCTCAGAAACCGAGGCTGTCGAGCAGATCGTCGACCTGCGCCTGATTGGCGATCACGCCGACGCCGTTCTGGTCGAGCTGCGGGCCGTTCAGCAGGCTGTCGTTCGGCCGTTTTTCCTTCACCGGCTGCTCCGGCATGTTTTCCATCAGTACCATCAGCAGCTGCTTTTCGATCTCCTGCACCACGTCCATCATGCGCTTGATTACCTGACCGGTCAGATCCTGGAAATCTTGCGCCATCATGATCTCCAGCAGCTGGGCGTTGGTGAAGGCCGTATGACCCGGCACCTGATCCAGATACTGGCGCGTGTCGTTGACCAGAGAACGCGCGTCGTCCAGTTCGATGGGATTGGCGAACCACTCGTCCCAGCGCCCTTTCAACGCGTTGGCGCCGGATTCCAGCTCCGCCTGGCGCGGTTGCGCCGCCTCCACGCAGTTCAACGCCCGTTCCGCCGCCTGCGCCGTCATGGTTACGACATAGTCAAGACGGTCGCGCGCATCCGGGATCGCCTCTGCCGCCTGGGCGATCGCCTGATCGAGCCCCAGTTCGCGCATGCTGTCGCGCAGCATTCGGGTCAGTTGGCCGATGCGGGAGATGATCTCTCCCGCGGTCGCTGCATCGCTGGCAGGCATTGGAATGTCTCTCATCGCCCTCTCCTTACATGCCCAATTTTTCAAAAATCTTGTTGAGCTTTTCTTCCAGCGTCGCCGCCGTAAATGGTTTCACTACATAACCGCTGGCGCCGGCCTGCGCCGCCGCGATGATATTTTCTTTCTTGGCTTCCGCCGTCACCATCAGTACCGGCATCGCGGCCAGCGCGCTGTCGGCGCGGATGGTTTGCAACAGCTCAAGCCCGTCCATGTTCGGCATGTTCCAGTCGGACACCACGAAGTCGAAACCGCCGGCGCGCAGCTTGTTCAGCGCATCCGCACCGTCTTCAGCTTCTTCGACGTTGTTGAAGCCCAGCTCTTTCAGCAAATTTCTGACGATGCGACGCATGGTGGAGAAGTCGTCCACAACCAGAAATCTGAGGTTCTTGTCTGCCATTGTTACTCCTGAAATAGTTAACCGTTTAATGATGCAAAACCGCAGGCCGCCGCGCGGCGGCCGTGGGTCATATCGCCGCCGGGTAACCCCGGCGGACTAAAATCAAATACGCAATGCCTGGCCGCCGGCAATCTGCGCCAGCATGCGCTGGCTCATTCTGTCCAGCTCGACCACTTCGCTGACGCCGCCGCTGGCGATCGCCTCGCGCGGCATGCCGAACACCACGCAGCTCGCCTCGTTCTGCGCCAGGGTATAGGCCCCGGCGCGGTGCATCTCCAGCATCCCCGCCGCCCCGTCGTTGCCCATGCCGGTGAGGATCACCCCCACCGCATTGCGGCCGGCGTATTGCGCCACCGAGCGGAACAGCACGTCGACCGACGGTCGATGGCGGTTGACCGCCGGGCCGTCATGCAGCTTCACCTGATAGTTGGCGCCGCTGCGCGCCAGCTCCAGATGGCGGTCCCCCGGGGCGATGTAGGCGTGGCCCGGCAGCACGCGCTCGCCGTCCTCCGCTTCTTTCACCGTGATCTGACACAGTTTGTTCAGCCGTTCGGCGAACGAACGGGTGAATCCCGGCGGCATGTGCTGGGTGATCAGCAGCGCCGGACTGGTGGCCGGCAGCGGCTGCAACACCTGGCGGATCGCTTCGGTGCCGCCGGTGGAGGCGCCGATGGCGATCAGTTTTTCACTGCTCAACAGCGGCGCATGGCTGAGGATCGCCGGCGCAGGGCTGCTGGATCGCTGCGGCAGGCGCGCTCTGGCGGCGGTGCGGATCTTCTCGGCAATCAGTTCGCTGTAGGCCAACATGCCCTCGCGAATGCCGAGCTGCGGTTTGGTGACGAAATCCACCGCGCCCAGCTCCAGCGCACGCAGCGTGATCTCCGAGCCTTTACCGGTCAGCGAAGAGACCATCACTACCGGCATCGGCCGCAGGCGCATCAACTTCTCGAGGAAATCCAGCCCGTCCATGCGCGGCATCTCGACGTCCAGCGTCAGCACCTGAGGATTAAATTTTTTGATCAGATCGCGCGCCACCAGCGGATCCGGCGCGGTCGCCACCATTTCCATATCGGGATGGCCGTTCACGATTTCCGTCATCAGCTGGCGCATCAGTGCCGAATCGTCTACGCATAACACTCTGATTTTACTCATTACCTCTCCTTGGTCAGCCCATACACGGTCTGCCCACGCAAGTAGAAATCCCGGCTGATCTGGCTGAAATTCTCGGAGTGGCCGGCGAACATCAGCCCCCCCGGCTTAAGCAAGGGAACGAAGCGGCGCAGGATGCGCTCCTGCGTCGCCTTATCGAAATAGATCATGACGTTGCGGCAAAAAATGGCGTCAAATTGCCCCGGCAGCGCCCATTCCGGCGCCAGCAGGTTCAACGGCTGGAAGTTCACCCGCGCCGCCAGTTCCGGCCGCACGCGCACCAGCCCCTGATGCGGCCCGGTGCCGCGCAGAAAATAGCGCTGCATTTGGGTCGGCGTCAGGGTGCGCAGATCTTCCTGGCGGTAAACGCCCGCTTCCGCTTTTTCCAACACCTGCGTGTCGATGTCGCTGGCCCAGACCTGGCAACTGCCGGCCCGCTGCCCCAGGGCATCGCTCAGCGTGATGGCGATCGAATATGGCTCTTCGCCGGTCGAGGCCGCGGTGCTCCAGACGCTGTAGCCGTTCGGCCGCGAGCGCGCATGCTCCGCCAGGATCGGGAAGTGATGCGCCTCGCGGAAAAATGCCGTCAGGTTGGTGGTCAATGCGTTGATGAACGCCTGCCACTCCGCGCTGTTCGG
The DNA here is from genome assembly GCF_014982455.1 of Serratia sp. X3. Classification (NCBI taxonomy): domain Bacteria; kingdom Pseudomonadati; phylum Pseudomonadota; class Gammaproteobacteria; order Enterobacterales; family Yersiniaceae; genus Serratia; species Serratia sp. X3. The sequence continues at coordinate 673,692 of NZ_JADCNB010000001.1, read as the reverse complement.
ATCGCTTTCCAGCAGCGCCAGGTAGGCGCCGAAATCGTGCAATCCCAGCAGCCGCAACCGGCGCACCAGGCGGTTGTAAACCATCTCGCGCTTATGCTCCGCCAGCACGATGCCGGCGCGTTGATATATCAACTGGCTGATACGGCGAAAATGCACGTCCGACAGCGGCAGGCGCTGCACCATTTGCGTCAACATCGACGCAGTATCCCGGTTAGAAGTTGACGGCGCCTGTTTCATGCCGCCTCACCGGAGAAAAACGTGCTGTTTATGCGGGTTAACAATCTTGGGCTTCCTTTACCACGGGTGAAACTGCATTGTTGCTGTTACCTGGCGCGACAAAGTTATCGTCCGCCAGACGGAATACCGCGACCGCGTCGGCCAGGGTAATGGCCTGCTCTTCCAGCGCGGTGGCGGCAGAGGCGGACTCTTCCACCAGCGCGGCGTTCTGCTGGGTAACCTGGTCCATCTGGGTCACCGCCTGCGTCACCTGCTCGATGCCACGGCTCTGTTCATCCGAAGCCGACGCGATCTCGCCCATGATGTCAGTCACGCGAGTCACCGAACGCACAATGTCCTGCATGGTGGCGCCGGAATTCTCCACCAGCACCGAGCCGTGTTTGACGCGGCTGACCGATTCGTCGATCAGCACCTTGATCTCTTTCGCGGCCTGCGCGCTGCGGCTCGCCAGATTGCGCACTTCACCGGCGACCACGGCGAAACCGCGCCCTTGTTCGCCGGCGCGCGCCGCTTCCACCGCCGCATTGAGCGCCAGAATGTTGGTCTGGAAGGCGATGCCGTCGATCACGCTGGTGATGGCGCCGATTTTCTGTGAACTGTTGGCGATATCGTGCATGGTGGTCACCACGTCGCCGGCCAGTTCGCCGCCCTTGGCCGCGGTGGCCGAAGCGTCGCGCGCCAGTTGCGACGCCTGTCGCGCATTGTCGGCGTTCTGCTTCACCGTCGCGGTCAGCTGTTCCATGCTGGCGGCGGTTTCTTCCAGCGACGCGGCCTGCTGCTCGGTGCGGGAAGAGAGATCGTTGTTGCCTTCGGCGATCTCCTGCAGGCCGATCAGAATCGACTCCGCCCCGTCGCGCACCGCACCGACGGTGCCGATCAGCGACTGCTGCGTGCGTTGCAGGCTGGCGAACAGCATGCTGATTTCATTGCGGCCGTACACCTGAATCGGCGTCGCCAGATCGCCGGCGGCGATGCGTTCGAAGTGGCCGCGGATTTGGTTCAGCGGCTGTATCAGCATGGTGCGCAACCACCACATGGCGCTGCCGGTCACCACGATCAGCATCAATACCGCCCCCGCCAGCATCAGGCCCGCCAGCGTGAAGGAAAACTGATTGGCGTCTCTGGCCTCGCTGATGTCACCATTGACCAACTGCAGGTACTGCACGAAGTCGGCCTCGAACAGATCCTGGGTTTTCTGCGTCGGCTGATCCATAAACGCCTGCAGCTCGCCCTTTTCCAGGAAACCGATCAGCTCGCGCAGCGCGCCGCGCAGCCGCTCGTAGCTGGCCTTGGTAGTGGCCGTCTGCTGGTTCTGCTGTTCACTGCTGCGTTCAACCGCCATAAACTGATTGAAATAGAGATCGGCCTTCTGCAGCGAACTGCGGGCGTTGCTCATCAGCTCGTTCACCTGCTCCTGCGGCAGCTTCAGCGCCGCGCGGGTGCCGGCGCGGTTCAGCGTATTGCGCGCCTGCAACAGCGACACCCAGCTCAAGCTGAGCGAATCGCGCTGCTGGCTGCCGAGGGTGATAATGTCGAGGTTGTGGTTATCGGAGCGAAACGCGGAATACGACAGGCCGCTGCTGGCCAACTGCAGAACGCAGAAGGTCATCAACAACAGGAATAAGCTGGTAGAGATACGGATTCGGTTAAACACTTGAACCTCCTTGCAGCCGGCCGGCGACCGGCCTACGTAGGGAAAAGGGCCTCTGCGAGAGAGGCCCGATACCGGTCAGAACGTTTCCCAGTTATCCTGCAGATCGCTGGCGTTCATTTTCTTATGATTGATTACCGGTGTTACCTGCGCCTTGCTGGTGACAGGCGCTTTAAACTCTTCCTGGCCTTCCGACCTCAGGCGGAATACCGCCACCGACTGGGTCAGCATGCTGGCCTGTTCTTCCAGCGCCGCCGCCGCCGAGGCGGACTCTTCCACCAACGAGGCGTTCTGCTGGGTGACGCGGTCCATTTCCGCCACCGCCTGGCCAACCTGATCGATGCCGCGGCTCTGCTCGTCCGACGCCGAGGCGATTTCGCCCATGATGTCGGTCACGCGAGTGACGGCGTTGACGATGTCGCCCATGGTTTCGCCGGCGCTCTCGACCAAGACGGAACCCATATCGACGCGGCTGACCGAGTCTTCAATCAGGCCTTTGATCTCTTTCGCCGCCTGCGCGCTGCGCTGCGCCAGGTTGCGCACTTCACCGGCCACCACCGCAAAGCCGCGGCCCTGTTCGCCGGCGCGCGCCGCTTCCACCGCGGCGTTCAACGCCAGGATGTTGGTCTGGAAAGCGATGCCGTCGATCACGCCGGTAATATCGGCGATCTTCTGTGAGCTGCCGGCGATGTCGTGCATGGTCTGCACCACGTTAGCCACGACCTTGCCGCCTTTCTGCGCGGTTTCTGAGGCGCTCAGCGCCAGCTGAGATGCCTGACGGGCGTTTTCGGCGTTCTGTTTCACCGTCGCGGTCAACTGCTCCATGCTGGCGGCGGTCTCTTCCAGCGAAGCGGCCTGCTGCTCGGTGCGGGAGGAGAGATCGTTGTTGCCTGCGGCGATTTCAGACGCGCCGCTGTAGATGGCGTCTGCGCCCTGACGCACGCCGCTGACGGTTTCGATCAGCTCGCTTTGCATGTGTTTCAGGCTGGCCGCCAGCACGCCCATTTCGTTGCGGCTGGTGACGACGATCTGTTGAGTCAGGTCGCCGGCGGCGATCTGTTTGATGTGATCAATCATGCGATTCAGCGGGCGCACCAGGATGTGATGGATACCGGTCCAGGCCAGTACGATCACTGCCAGCACCACCACCAGCACCACGATCAGCGTCCAAATGGCCGAGTTGTAGGAGCTGTTGCTGCCGTCGACCGCGATTTGGTACAGCTTGCCGTTTTGCTCCAGGTAAGTGTTGTAGCTCTGCTCAAAGTTGTCCTGGTAGCTCTGCGTAGGCTGATCGAAGAAGGCGTTGATCTTGCCTTCGCCCAGCAGTTGGATCAGTTCGGAAAGCGCACCGTACAGAATGTCGTATTGCTGCTTAACGCGCTCTGCCGACTGAGGATCCTGGCGCGGATCCTGAGGGATTTTCTCGTACGCGGCGTAGTGTCTTTCCGCCTCGGCCAGCTCTTCTTTCGCCTTGGCCAGCAGTTCATCAATGGTGGCGCCGCTGCCGATCTTATTGGTATCCATCATGTAACGAATACCGGCGCGGTTCAGCGAGTTGCGCGCCTGCAGCAGGTCAACGCGGCTTTCACTCAGCTGCAACTGCTGCTGACGGATAGTTTGCAGGACGGTAAAGTTTTCCTTATCGCTTTTCAGCGAGGAGAAAAAGAGTCCGCCCGAAATCAACTGCAAGGCGCCAAACAGCACCAACACCAGCAACAGGCTGGTGACCACCTTCATACGATTTAACATGATTTCCCTTGTTGAAGCCCGCGCAGACAGGCTTTGATGACGTTGAATGTGTGAGTTATCGGCGCAGCGCGGCAAAACTTTATGCGGGAAAGTAACTATTTTTAGTGGGGGTTCAGGACACGGCCTACGACGTTGCGGCAAGTCATGGAAAGTGAAGGTTATAGGGGGCAGCACCCTGCCCCCTTCGGTCTTGAATTAGACGCTTTTCGCCACGCTGTCGACCAGCGACATCTCTTCACTGCTCAGCAGCTTTTCGATATCCACCAGGATCAGCATGCGCTCGCCCAGCGAACCGAGGCCGGTGAGGTATTCAGTCGCCAGCGTCACCGCAAACTCCGGCGCCGGGCGGATCTGATCGGCGGTCAGCGACAGCACGTCGGAAACGCCGTCGACCACGATGCCCACCACGCGCTGGCCAAAGTTCAGCACGATCACCACGGTGTTCTCATCGTAAGAAACGCTCTGCTGCGAGAACTTCACCCGCAGATCGATGATCGGCACGATCACGCCGCGCAAGTTAGTGACGCCCTTGATGAACGCCGGGGTGTTGGCGATGCGGGTCACCTGATCGTAGCCGCGAATTTCCTGCACCTTGAGGATATCGATGCCGTACTCCTCGTTGCCCAGGGTAAAAATCAGAAACTCTTGCCCTACCGTTTCGCCAGCCAATTTGCTGACGGCTGCCAATCCTGCCATATCATTCACCTTTTAAATCAATAAACTCATTATTATGCGGCGGCGTCCGTCAGACGCTTTTCACGGTTCAAGGTTTGCAACGCCGAGACATCAACGATCAAGGCCACGCTGCCGTCGCCCAAAATGGTCGCGGCGGAAATGCCCGGCACTTTGCGGTAGTTGCTTTCCAGATTCTTCACCACCACCTGATGCTGGCCAATCAGCTGATCCACCAGCAACGCATAGCGGCGGCCGGCGCTTTGCAAGATCACCACAATGCCCTGAGTGGCGTCGGTTTTGGCGCCTTCCACTTCAAATACCCGATACAGTTCCACCAGCGGCAGGTACTCGCCGCGCACCTGCAGCACGCGCTCGCCGCCGGCCAACGGATGCAAATCCTCCACCTGCGGCTGCAGCGATTCCATCACCGCGTTCAACGGCAGAATAAAGACTTCGTCGTTCACCTTGACCGACATGCCGTCGAGGATCGCCAGCGTCAACGGCAGCAGAATGCGGATGGTGGTGCCTTTACCGGCCTGCGAACGGATCTCGACGTGGCCGCCCATCTCCTGAATATTCCGTTTCACCACGTCCATGCCGACGCCGCGGCCGGAAACGTCGGTCACCTGCTCGGCGGTGGAGAAGCCCGGCGCGAAGATCAGCATGCCGACCTCTTCGTCGCTCATGCTGTCGCTCACCGCCAACCCTTGCGAAGCGGCCTTGGCGAGAATTTTTTCGCGGTTCAGCCCGGCGCCGTCGTCGATGACCTCAATGCAGATGTTGCCGCCCTGATGTTCGGCCGACAGCACCAGATTGCCCACCGCCGACTTGCCGGCGGCGATGCGGGTGGCCGGCTCTTCGATGCCGTGATCGAGGCTGTTGCGCACCAGGTGCGTCAACGGGTCGATAATGCGTTCGATCAGGCTCTTGTCCAGTTCGGTCGAGCTGCCCTGCAGCGTCAGCTCCACCTGTTTGTTCAGCTTGCCGGCCAGATCGCGCACCAGACGCGGGTAGCGGCTGAAGACGTATTCCATCGGCATCATGCGGATCGACATCACCGACTCCTGGAGATCGCGTGCGTTACGCTCCAGCTGGCTCATGCTGTTCAGCAGATCGCCGTGGTTCACCGGATCCAGCGTGCCGGAGCGTTGCGCCAGCATCGACTGGGTGATCACCAGCTCGCCCACCAGGTTGATCAGCTGATCCACCTTTTCCACCGCTACGCGAATGCTGGTGGATTCGCTCGCCTTGGCGCGCGCTTTCGGCGCTTCCGCCGCTGCGGCCGCCGGTTTGGCGGCAGGCGGCGCAGCGCTGGCGATCGGCGCTGGCGCCGGTTCCGGCGCAGCGACCGTCTCCGGCAAGTTCGCCTCCGCGACGGCCGGCGCGCTTTGCGTCGGCGTCGAGAAGCTGATTTGTTCCGGTTCCAGCACAAAGCACAGCACGGCGCTGATGTCGTCTTCGCTGGCGGAGGTGAGCAACGTCACGTCCAGGCTGTGTTCCGTCTGATGCGGGTCTTTAACTTCGCCGAGGTTGCCCAGCTCTTCCAACATCAACGGGATTTCACTGGCTTTCAGCCCGTTCAGGCTGATGCGCATGCCGCCTTCGATCGCCGCCGGCGCGGCCGATGGCTGAGCGACCGGCTGCTGAACGGCGGGTTGAGCCGCAGGCGCCTCCTGCTGCTGTTGCGCTTCCAACGCCAGCTGACGCAGCGCCTGGCAAATGTATTCAAAGCTTTCAGCGTCAGGCTGTTGCGAGGTTTTATAGGCGTCCAGTTGCTCCTGCATAATGTCTTTGGTTTCCAGAAACAGGTTGATAATCTCGGTGCTCAGGCTCATTTCCTGGCGTCTTGCACCGTCCAGCAGGTTCTCCAGCAGGTGGGTGGTTTCCTGCAGCACCGAAAAACCAAAGGTCGCCGCGCCGCCCTTGATCGAATGCGCCGCGCGGAAGATGGCGTTCAACGGCTCGATATCGGGGGCCAACGGATCCAGCTCCAGCAGGTGTTGCTCCATGTCGGCCAGCAACTCGTCCGCCTCATCAAAGAAGGTCTGATAAAAATCGCTAATGTCCATGCTCACGGGGTCACCTCTGGCTGTGAGTCGCGGTTAGTCGGTGCGGGTGCGGCCGCCGGTGGTTCCGACGCCTGGTCGGCCGGGGCTATCGCCGGGGACGCCTGCGGTGGAGCGTTCGGCGTTGGCGCCGCGGGTTCCGGGGCTGTCGTCGAAGATTCCGGCGTTTGGCTGGCCGGCGCGGTCGCCGACGGCGCCAGCTGCTTTAGGCTGTCCGGCTGGGCAATATCCAGCGCGTTGCTTTCGGCATTTTCGTGCTCGATGCCCTCTTGCGTTTGCTTGTTCAACACCAGTACGGTGATGCGGCGGTTAATCGCATCATCGGCGCCATGCTGTTTCAGGCTCATGGTGGCCGCCATGCCTACCACCCGCAGCACTTTGCCTTCCGCCAGGCCGCCGGCGATCAGCTCGCGTCGCGACGCGTTGGCGCGATCGGCCGACAGTTCCCAGTTGCTGTAGCCGCGTTCGCCGGTGGCGTAAGGGATGTCATCGGTGTGGCCGGACAGGCTGATTTTGTTCGGCAAGTCGTTAAGGATCGGCGCTATCGCCCGCAGAATATCGCGCATGTAGCTCTCGACCTGCGCGCTGCCGGTTTTGAACATCGGCCGGTTCTGGCTATCGATAATCTGGATGCGCAGCCCTTCGTCCATCATGTTGATCAACAGATGCGGACGCAGCGCCTTCAGGCGCGGATCGGACTCAATCAACTCATCCAGCTTTTCGCGCAGCTTGTTCAGGCGCAGCTCTTCGGCGCGCGAGTCCGGCGAATCGACCTGTTTTTTCACCAGGCCATGCTGTTGCGTTGGATCGTCGCCGCCGCCAGGAATGGGGCTGCTTTCGGAACTGCTCTTGTCGCCGCTGGTCAGGGCAACCTTGAGCGGCGTGCGGAAGTATTCGGCGATTTGCGTCAGCTCCTGCGGGCTGGCGATCGCCAGCAGCCACATCACCAGGAAGAACGCCATCATCGCCGTCATAAAGTCGGCATAAGCGATCTTCCAGGAGCCGCCGTGATGGGCGGCATGATGCGACTTGCGCTTTCTGACCAAAACGACCGGATGATTCTGTTTCATGCTTCTTCTTCTTCCGTCGCCTGCTGCGCCGGCGCTTTCACGCGGCGCACGTGTTCTTCCAGCTCAACGAAAGAAGGACGTTCGGTGGTATACAGCGTTTTACGGCCGAACTCGACCGCGATCTGCGGCGCGTAACCGTTCAGGCTCGACAACAGCGTGACTTTGATGCACTGCATCATCTTGACGTTTTCGGCACTCTTCTGACGCAGCAACGTCGCCAGCGGCGAGATGAAGCCGTAGGCCAGCAAAATGCCGAGGAAAGTACCGACCATGGCGTTAGCGATCAACGCGCCCAGTTCAGCGGCCGGACGGTCAGCCGAAGCCAGGGCGTGCACCACCCCCATCACCGCCGCGACGATGCCGAACGCCGGCAAGGAGTCGCCCACCATCGCCAGACTGCCGGCGGGCACTTCGCTTTCCTGCTCGTAGGTTTCGATCTCTTCGTCCATCAGCGCTTCGATCTCGAACGCATTCATATTGCCGCTCACCATCAGCCGTAAATAGTCGGTAATGAACTCCACCAGGGTGTTATCGGCAAGGATGCGCGGATAATTAGAGAAAATTTCACTTTCTTGCGGATTATCGATATCGAACTCGAGCGACAGCATGCCCTGCTGACGCGATTTGGCCAGCAGACGGAACAGCAACGCCATCAGATCCATATACAGATCTTTGTTGTATTTGGAGCGCCGCATCAGGCGTGGCAGGGCGCGCAGCGTCGCTTTGATCGCCTTGCCGTTGTTGCCGACGATGAAAGCGCCGACCCCCGCCCCGCCGATAATCAGAAACTCCGCCGGCTGATAGAGCGCACCGAGATGACCGCCCACGATCAGGTAGCCGCCAAACACCGCACCCAATACCACGAGATAACCCAAAATAACTAGCACACGCATTCCTTAAATTAACAATGTGGATGGAAGGTGGGGCAAACGCGCCCTGGCGCGACAGACCAGGCTGCATGTCTGGGGGCGGCATGCCGCCCCTGCGTATCACACGTCGGTATTCATTGCCGAGAGCCGGCAACGTGGCGGCTCAAATGGCGCGTTTGACCTGCTCGTCCAGCAGTTGAGGAATAATATCGGCCAGTTGCGGCGAAAGTTTACGTCTTTTTACAGCGCGGGATGGGGGTTGGCATAAACTGCAGATGAAACCGTTCAGCGGCTGGTGCGCGTGGGTGATAAATGCGCCGCCGCAGCAGCTGCAGGCGGAGAGCTGCAACATGCCGCTGTCGACGAAGCGCACCAGCGTCCAGGCGCGGGTCAACGCCAGCAACGGCGCCTCGCCGGCCTGCTGCGGGCACTGCTCCAGGTAGAGGCGATAGGCTTTGATCACCGCTTCCACCCCGCTGCACTGTCCGCTTTTCATCAGGAACAGGTAGGCGTTATAAAACATCGAGGAATGAATATTCTGTTCCCAGGTCATAAACCAGTCGGTTGAGAACGGCAACATTCCTTTTGGCGGCGGGCTGCCGCGCAACTCCTTGTAAAGTTTAATCAAGCGCCCGCGGCTGAGCTGGGTTTCACTCTCCAGCATCTGCAAACGGGCCCCCAGCGAAATCAGCTCCATGGCGAGCTGAATGTCCTTGGCTTCTTGAACAATGCTTTTCTCAACCATCATCAGGCTCTTTTCTTCGTCGGGCTAGCGTCTTTACTCGATAGCTCTTGCAGTAAATGGCTTGATAGCAAAATGCCGGTATGGATTTGTTGCAGATCGTCGACGCGCGACTCTTTTGTCAGGCGTTCGATGGTCTGGCTTTCGTTAAAGCGGAAGTGGCAAACCAGCTGGTTGGTCTCGGCCAGTTTGACCATTTGCGGCAAAGTCAGCTGCGCCAACGCATCGGCCATGGTCTCATCAATACCAAGGCGGAACATCGCGGACGCTTTTTCATCGTTGATCAAACGCTGTGCTAAAAGTAAATATGACAAATTGATGTCATAAATATGCTTAAGTAATTCAGACGTACCCATATTCCCCATCCCGACAGACTATGTTTAAAAACATACGCTGGGTGATAAATTTTATCGCCCGTGACCTGGGTTGTTTCCCAAAGTTGGCAAATTAATCTCTCAAAAACGACTGCTATAATTTTCGCCAATCGCTAAATTCGACCACTGTTCAGTATTTGCTACGAGCGTAAACCAACGTGTATGGATGTACAGCATTCTGCTTCGATAGTGTTTAGTCACCATGAAACTATTTTTACAAATTTAATAAGATTATTCCTAAAGCAGCGCAACTCTACCCCCGAACCATTAGCACACACAATGTAAGTGAGAGGCAATTTTAAATACAATGTGACATAGATCACAAAAATAAAAAATAATTAAGCCAAATACCCCTAAATTCGCACATTTTATGACCCGCATTTTGCTCACAAAATCGCCTTAGGTAAAAAAACGTCTTAAAAACAATGTTTATCAGCCAAAAAATTATCTTTTTTAGATCAATTCGAACAAAACCATCACCAAACCAAAATAACAGAACAAAAATCTGCATATAGGCAACAATCTCAGTATAAATAACCATTTGAGCCGCTAAAAAATATCCGAGGTGAAAAATAACCTATGTAAACTATAAGGTTATTAGCTATCGGATTTGACTTAAACCCTCCGCAGAGGGTTGTTCTAATTTTCAACATCAGGTGATTATGGCTTATCAATGATTCGCTGGCGTAGTGAACAAGCCAATAGACGTAACGATATGTTTCCGTATTAGCGCGGCGCAAGAATGGTTTTTTAACGTTAAATTGACCCAAAACGACATATCGGCAGCACATCCTAAAGCTTTAGCATTTTTTTATTTCTTTTTTGCCGGCGCATTAATTACCACGCCGTTCCAGACGTTATTAAAATTCCCGCGCCCCATCGTTTCATTGCAATAAAATAAAACGCAGTTTTGTTTTACTTGCCATAATCGCGCAGGCCAAACAGGCGCAGTTTCAATGCCGACAGCGGCAACATACATCGCTTCGTGCTGCGACCGCCCTCCGGGCAGGTGAAAAAAACGCCGCCAAAGGGGAGCGAGCGCGGCTTCGCGCGCTTGCACGCAGCGGAAACGTCGACGCTTAAGCTTCTCGTTCGTGACGCATCGCCCTGAGACTTTCCCTATTTCTTCATTTATCAGCAGGATGAGATTGCTGATGCCGCACTTGCATATTATGATTTATCCCAGCGCCGCCACGGGCGGCGTCACATTATTACCCAGTGCAATTTATTCACTTGAAATGATTTTTGTCAGGTCGTACATCGCTGCCTCGACGGCGTCGCCGTGAGCCACTATGTGTTATTCACCCGGCTTTAACTATTAACAGGCTATATTTTAATCATGACCGATACGCTCGAATATCTGCTGACATTCCGTAAATGCTCCTCTTTGGACAGCCTGGAGAAGGTGTACGACAAACTGAACTATTCCATTGAAAACGATACAGAAATGAGCAATATGTACCGCGCTGCCGACCACCGTCGCGCCGAGCTGGTTGCCGGTAAATTGTTCGATCTGGGCAAGGTGCCGAAAACGCTGTGGGCGCAGGTGCTTTAATTCAGTGAAATTACGTGCGGCAACGGTTTTATCTTTTATTGCTATATAACCGGAGCAAACTCAGCTTTTATTGCCGCGCGTGATACGAAACACATTTATTCCCCCCGCCAGGTTCTACCCTTTATCCGAGCGCAGCATTTCATCAAAGGCCCCGACGCGGCAGCCTGAAACACGACGGATGCAACAAGGAGTGGAATATGGGATATCAAAACGTTCTGGTTACCGTCGCCGTTGCGCCTGACAGCCATCGCCTGGTGGCAAAGGCCGTCTCTATCGTCCGCCCCTACGGCGGCAACATCACCCTGTTAAGCACTCTCGCCAATCCGGAAATGTACAATAATTTCGCCGGGCCGATGCTGGCCGATTTGCGCACGCTGATGGAAGAGGAAACCCGGCTGTTTATGGAGGAACTGCGCCAACGCGCCGGCTATCCGATCGCCGATACCCTTATCGTGCATGGCGAGCTTGGCGACAGCCTGGAATTCGCCAGCCGCCGTCAGCCGTTCGACCTGCTGCTCTGCGGCAATCACCGCGACAGCATGATGAACAAAGTATCCTGTTCCGCCGCCCGCTTCATCAACATCAGCCATATCGACGTGCTGATCGTTCCGCTCTGAGGCTAAGCACATTCGGTAACGTTGCCTTGGCGCCCCTGGACTAGGCTTAACGAACCTTGTTTGTCGCAACACAAAGGAGCTTTCGATGTCCCCTTCTCAACAGAACCGCCGCTTTCTGCTGGCCTCGCGTCCGCACGGCGAACCGACGGCGGCGAATTTCCGCCTCGACACGGTCGCCGTGCCACAACCCGAGGCCGGCCAGCTGCTGCTGCGCACCGTATATCTGTCGTTGGATCCTTATATGCGCGGACGCATGAGCGATGCTCCCTCCTACGCGCCGCCGGTGGAGATCGGTCAGGTCATGGTAGGCGGAACGGTATCTCGCGTGGCGGCCTCACAGCATCCCGATTTCAACGTCGGCGATTGGGTATTGGGCTATGACGGTTGGCAGGATTACGCGCTGTCCGACGGCAGCGGCCTGCGCAATCTCGGCCCACACTTGCCGCACCCTTCCCGCCTGCTCGGCGTGCTGGGCATGCCCGGTTTTACCGCTTACATGGGGTTGCTCGATATCGGCCAACCGCAGGCGGGTGAAACGCTGGTGGTCGCCGCCGCCAGCGGCGCAGTCGGTTCAGTGGTCGGCCAAATCGGCAAACTGAAAGGCTGCCGCGTCGTCGGCGTTGCCGGCGGTGCGGACAAATGCCGCTATGTGGTGGAAGAGTTGGGTTTCGATGCCTGTATCGATCACCGCGCCCCCGACTTTGCCGAACAGCTGGCCGCCGCCTGCCCGCAGGGCATCGACATCTATTATGAGAACGTCGGCGGCGTCGTATTTGACGCCGTGTTGCCGCTGTTGAACGCTAAAGCGCGCATTCCGGTCTGCGGCATCATCGCCCATTACAATGCCACCGGGTTACCCGCCGGGCCGGATCGCTTACCGTTGCTGGAAGGGCTGATCTTGCGTAAACGTATCCGCATGCAGGGCTTTATCATCTTCGACGATTACGGTTCACGCTTTGATGAATTCCTGCAACAGATGAGCAGCTGGGTCGAGCAAGGAAAGATCAAGTTCCGCGAGGACATCGTCGATGGGCTGGAGCAGGCGCCACAGGCCTTTATCGGCCTGCTGCAGGGCAAAAACTTCGGCAAACTGGTGATCCGCGTCGCTGACGAATAACGCGCATCAGGGCGTGGCGCGCCACGCCCTGCTTGTCAATGCACGGCACCGTCGCCAAATTGCACATCCTCCTCTACCGTGAGCGTCACCTGTACGAGAGTGCGCACCGCTTCCACCATCGTCGCCAGCGCCATACTCGGCTTGCCCGGATGCGCCGCCGCCAGTTCATGGCTGTACGGAATGTGCACGAATCCGCCCCTGGCCCGCGAATGCCGCGTCTCCAGATAGTGACGCAGACCATAAAAAATATGGTTGCAGTTATAGGTGCCCGCCGTGTAAGAAACGCCCGCCGGGATCCCCTGCCGGCGCAGTTGCTGCACCGCGGCCTTGACGGGTAGCGTACTGAAATAGCCCACCGGCCCGCCGGCAACCACCGGCACGTCAATCGGCTGTTTACCGGCATTGTCGGGAATGCGGGCATCGATCAAATTGATGGCTACCCGTTCCAGGGATATTTCGGCCCGGCCGCCGGCCAGCCCCAGACAGATCACCGCCAGCGGCTGCAATGCCTCAATCGCCACGATCAACTGCTGGTTGGCCACGCCCAATACGCACGGCAACTCGAGCACCGCGATCTCCGCGCCGGCGATACGCTCTCCGGCCAATGCCTGCGCGACCTGCCAGGAAGGGTTCACCGCGTCACCGTCGAACGGCTCAATGCCGGTGATTAACACTTTGTTCATCATTTCCCCTGATTGAAGGCTAAATTCGTGTGCTACCAGCCTAGGGAACGCTGTAAGATTCTGGAAATGGATTATCTGTATATAGAGTATTCATAAAATGAATTTAGCCAACGTCGATCTCAATTTACTGGTGGTGTTTGAAGCGCTGTATCAGACGCGTAACGTCACCGCCGCAGGCCAGCGTCTTAACCGCGCGCAACCTTCCGTCAGCAATGCATTGGCGCGACTGCGCATTCTGCTCAACGATCCGCTGTTTGTCCGCAGCGGCGGCGGCATGGCGCCCACGCCGCGCGCCCACCAGCTTATGCCGCAGATACAGCGGGTGCTTGAGCAAATCCATCTGGCGTTAGCCCCGCCGACCCGTTTCGATCCGGCCACCGCCGGGCAACGGCGTTTTACGCTGGCCGCCGGCGACTATGCCGATATCTTGCTGCTGCCCGCCATCATCAGCCGTTTGCGCCAGGCGGCACCCGGCATCGATATTCGCGTTTCGCGTCTGGATCGCCGCAATATTTACCGTCAGTTGGATAGCGGGGAGGTGGATGTCGCGCTGGGAGGGCATCTTTCCGGGGCGGAAAGCCACTATGTGCGCACGTTGTTTGAAGAGCATCTGGTCTGTATCGCCAGCCGTTCACACCCGCAATTGGCGGATGGCCGCTGGGATCTGGCCCGCTACCTCAGCCTGCCGCACGGGCTGTACGCGCCGGCTGACGACGGCTCCGCCAGAGGCTTGGTCGACCGCCGCCTGGCGGAAATCGGCGGCCAGCGGCGCGTCGCCGTGACCTTTTCACACATTGTCGCCCTGCCGGCGGTGGTCGCCGACAGCGATCTGATCGCCACCCTGGCCGCCAGCGTGGCCCGGCGTTTTTCCGATCCGCAACGCGTACGCATTCTCCCGCTGCCTGAGGAGTTGGCCATCGCGCCTTTCCCCATTGAGCTGATCGCCGGCCGACAGGCGCAACGCGACCCGGCCTTAACCTGGCTCTGTGACCTGATAAGCCGACTTTCCCTCGATCCCCTTCCGCGCTAACCGCATCAATTGCTGCTTTATCAACCATTCAGACTCACCGTCGGAGGCCCGCACCGCGGGCTTTTCACGCCCGCCAAATAGGAATCATCCGAATTAACATTCGTTAAATTTATATATTTGATCATCTTTAACTAACGAATGGTAAGGATAAAAAATACTCAGTGACTTTTTTCACGGAAAAAAAGAGTTGTTTTATAAACACGTTGACTTAAGTGTTACAGATTTATTATTTGGTATTACCATTTTCCCAATAATTTGGGATAAAAAAAGATCTGCTCGTATCTATATGTTTTAGATAATAAAAAAGCAGATCGTGAGCGAGTTAACGAATTGAGCATTGATCCACAAGGCTATTTTGCAAATGCAGAGCTCTATTGTAGACTGCACAAATCGTGCCTTTGTGTAAACTTTGTTAAATCTTTCGTCAGCCCCTGTCTCAATTCGTGACAGATACGCCATCGGGATCGCGCGTCAAATCTCGTGCGGTAGCTATGCCTAAACCGGGGATATAGTATGGATCGCCTTATCATTGCGCACACGCCTTTGCCCGCCCATCAGCTGTTGTTCAGAAGCCTTTCCGGTGAGGAAAGACTGGCCGGGCTGTTCGAGTTCGACGTCGAGCTGCTCAGCCCTGACAATCGCCTCGATCTGAAATCGCTGCTGGGACAAAAAATCACGCTGGAGCTGCGGGGCAACCCGATGGCCCCGCGTTATCTCAACGGCAATATCACGCGTATGACCCTCTCCGGACGAGAAGCCGGCGGCAACCGCTACTATATCTACCGCGCCGTGCTGCGCCCCACGCTGTGGTACCTGACGCAAAACCGCGATTTTCGCATCTATCAGGAAAAGACCGTTCCCGACATCCTGACCCAGGTGCTGGGGCAGTATCAGGTGAAGATCGATAACCGTCTGAGTTACGACTACCGCATCTGGGGGTACTGCGTGCAGTACCAGGAGAGCGATTTCGATTTCATCAGTCGTCTGATGGAACATGAGGGCATCTATTACTATTTCACGCACCAGCAGGACGGCCATACGCTGGTGCTGGCCGACGCGCCGGCGGCGCATCAGGAACTCGCCGGCTATGCCAGCATCCCCTATCAGCTCGCGGAAGGCGGCCTGGTGGAAAACAAGGACAGCATCAACAGCTGGAGCGTCTCGGACGCCATCACGCCCAGCCTGTATAGCCTGGATGACTACGATTTTCGTAAACCGCGCGCACGGTTGCTGGAGGCCCGGCAGAATCCTGCCTCGTTCGCACAGGACAAAGCCGAAGTGTTCGACTGGCCCGGGCGTTATACCGATCACGCCCACGGCCAGTTTTACGTCAAGGTGCGCCAACAGGAGTTCGAAGCGCAGCATGAGCAGATGAGCGGCGAAGGCAGTTCGCAGGGCATTGCGCCCGGCTACCGTTTTCAGCTGATCCAGGCGCCGCGCATGGAAGACAACCGCGCCTATCTGGTGGTCAGCGCGCGTTACTTCATGCAGGAAAACAGCTACGCCAGCAACGATAACGACGTTGGCGAGCAACATACCGAATTTCAGGTGGTGCCGGCGGACATCAACTGGCGCCCGGCGCGCACCACACCCTGGCCGAAAACCCATGGCCCGCAGACCGCCGAAGTGGTTGGCCCGGAAGGCGAAAGCATCTGGACCGATAAATATGGCCGGGTGAAACTCAAGTTCCGTTGGGATCGCCACGGCAGCGGCAATGAAACCAGCTCCTGCTGGGTGCGCGTCTCCAGCGCCTGGGCCGGCTGGAAATACGGCGGGATCCAAATCCCGCGCGTGGGTGAGGAGGTGGTGGTCGACTTTATCAACGGCGATCCGGATCGCCCCATCATCACCGGCCGCGTTTACAACGAAGACAGCATGCCGCCTTGGGATCTGCCCGGCGACGCCACCAAAATGGGCTTTATGAGCCGCAGCAAAGGCGGCGGCGTCGACAACGCCAGCTTCCTGTTCCTGGAAGACTCGCCCGGCAACGAATCTTTCGACATGCACGCCGAACGCAACATGAACATGACGGTGGAAAACGACAAGAACGTCAATATTGACGGCAGTCGCACCACCACCATCGGTCGCCAGCAGAACGATACCGTCACCGGCGACGCCACGTTCCTGTACAAAGCGAAACGCACCACCACCGTCGATGGGCTGGAAACCGCCAACCTGAACGCTCACCAGACGGTGAACATCAAAGGCGGCCGCGCCCTGACGATTATCGACGGCGGCGATAAGATCGACATCACCGGCAATCAGTCCTTCAAGCTTGACGGCGCGCAGACGCAAAACATTACGCAAACCCAGCATGTCACGGTGAAGGGCGACCAGACCCTCGACATTACCGAGGGGCAACAGACCAACACCATCAACAAGGGGCAGACGGTCAACATCACCTCCGGCGGGCAGCACACCACCATCACCGCCGGCGGGCAAACCACTACCGTCACCGCAGGCGGTCAGACGCTGACGGTGGAGGCCGGCGGCCAGACCACCGACATCACGGGGAATGTCAAAGAAACCTACAAAAACGATCAGCAAACGACCATTAGCGGTTCGCTGACCATCACGGCAAAAACCATCAGCATTACCAGCGAGGACGGCGTGTCTATTTCGGCGCCCACCTGGAAAGATAACTGCCACGGCTATAAGTGGACCGCGATAGGCGCCAACCTTGCCTTAACGGGGCTGAGCGTCAAGCACACGATGTTCGATGTTTCCCATAACCCGCTTTCGATCAGCAAAACCAATTTCAAGCTAAGCAACGATCCCATGACGTTCACGCAGCTTGGGGCCTTAATAACCAACGGTTCTTTGCGATTGAGCAGCAAGGCGCTGGCGATCTTTTTATAAGTAGGGATGCCCATGTCCAAAGCCAAAAATATCTTCACCGTAATCGGTTTGATTTTATTGGCCCCTATTCTCAGCCTGGTGGGTTTTTTCAAATTCATCACGGTCGATATCTGGGGCTATTTCAAACACATCGGTTCTTCTCTCAGCGTGATGGAGAACGGAGTTTCCGCCTCCGGGCAAATCGTCAGCATCCGCCAGACCAACCTGTGGGACGGGAATCGGCCGGTCTGCGAAGTGGAAGTCAAGTACATCGCCCAAGACGGAAAAAACCATACGGCCGTAGCGAAAGGCCCGATCAGCGTCGTTGATCTGCCGCGTTATCAGCCGGGTCATTTCACCGCGATAAAGTACGATCCCAAGAACCCCAAAAAAGCGGTGATCGAAGAGTTATCCCGACTTTGAGCGAAAAGAACCTTTTCAATCAACGCGATCCGATTTCAACGTTGTGAAAACGACTTGTCGTCCATCAGTTCGCTAAATCACCTTGCATAAGGAAGTGTCACGATGGGCGCGTTTATTGCCTTTTCGACGCAGGACAGCCTCTGGGGACAAATCCTGTTTACCTTCTTAGGCATCCTGGTTGGCGGCGTATTGATCGCCGCTATTTGCAAGACCGTCTTACCCGCGGGCAGAACGGCGGCATTGTCCGTCCGGTTGCTGATCTTTGTCGCACTGATGCTAGCAATCTTGAAGTACAACCAGCAGGTGATGTCTGCGGTGAACGCGCCCGCGGAGCTGATCGGGTTCCTGATTTTGCCCGGTTTTTTGATGGGTTATCTGGGTGCGGCGGCCCCCGGCAGACTGGCGCTGGCGATAGAACTGTGCTGTTTTGCCCCGCTCGCCGCGCTGCTGATTCTGGGCACCGCCGGCGTCGGCTTTTTTGCCCCCTATCATCTGGAGAGTGCAGGCCAATTTACCGCCAAGGCGATCGCCGCGGCATTGTCCGTCGCCGTCGTACTGCTGGCTCGTAAAATAAGCGGGAAGGACAACGCACTGTCCTCTTGATAATCCCTTTGACGCGAGGAAACGCTCCCCGCATTCGCGATCGGCTCTGGACGCCGCATCGTTTTCTTCATCTGTTGTGACATAGCCTGATATCTATTAAACCGAAAAACGGATTGTTTTTGAGCAAGCAGCCTGGCTGCCGGCTGATATCCACAGGAAGCTTTACACACACAATGAAAGTCGTAAAACCTCTGCGCCTCAGCGCGCTTCATCGCCCCTTCTCTTGGCAAGGGCAAAATCATCTGGGCGTTTCCATTTTGGCCTTGGCCGACATGGGGGCTTCCCCGCGCCTGCGCCCCGAACCGGAGCTGTGGCAATTGGCCGCCGACGAACTTACGCTGAGCGGCGGCGTGCTCGATTTGGCTATTCCGAAAGCCTGTGCGGAGTTTCTCGCCACCGGCAACGCCTACACCCACCATCAACAAGACAAAACCGCCTGCGCCGTGAAGATCCAGCTTGATTCGCTGGAGAAAACGCTGGTGGTTTTCGGCGATCGTCATTGGATCAACGATCGCCCCTCCTCTCCTCTCCCTTTTGCAGAAATGCGTCTGGACTGGCGCCGGGCTTACGGCGGGGCTCAGTTCGCCGATAATCCGCACGGCATCGGCGCCACTCCAGAAACATTTCCGCAGGGCCGCATTCATCGCCTACCCAATGTTGAACCGCTGCAGGAGCGCCTCGCGTCTCCTCGGCAAAGCGCGCAGCCGGCAAGCTTTGACGCGTTGGATATCACCTGGCCGCGCCGCTTCTCACGTATCGGTAAAAACTACGACGCCGACTGGTTGAAACACGGTTTTCCCGGCTTTGCCAACGATATCGACTGGCGCCTGTTCAACATGGCGGAAAGCGATCAGCAGTTTCCCCAACGCGACAGCTTGCCGCTTCAGGCCGCCTACCGGATATGGAACATGCACCCTTCAGAGCCGGTTCAGCAAGGCCGTTTGCCGCCGTGGCGCGCACGCTGCTTCATTAACCGGCTGCGCGGCGGCGAAGCGCATTTCGGGGAAGTCGCGATGCGCCACACCACCGTGTGGTTCTTTCCTCATCGCGAACAAATGCTGTTGATCTACCAGGGCAGCCTTCCCATCAATGAAGACGATGCCGCAGACGTCATGCAGCTCATGCCGGCGCTGGAAATTGAGGGTAAAAGCCGCACCGTCGCGCATTATCGGCAGGTGCTCGATCGGCGGCTTGATAAAGAGCATGGCGCTCTACACGCTTTTCGTGAAAAAGATTTGCTGCCGGAGTGCTGTATTGGCCCCTGGCTCGATACGGAAACGCCAACGCAGCAAAGCCCGATGGTGGAAAACATCGCCGCCTACGAGCATCACCAACGCGAACAACACCGCCAACGTCTGCAGCGCGAAGGCCGAGACATCGACGACATGTTTGCCGCGCCGCCAGCTGAACCGATGCCCTCTTTGGATCAGCTGGCCGAGTTTGTCGACGGCATGGAACAGCGCGCTGAAGCGCATTATCGTGAAATCCGCGATGACGCGCAGGCAAACGGCATTGATATTGACGGCCCTGGCCCCGCCGACCTTTCCGGCGCGGAAAGCTACCAACAGCAGCGCGACCAGCTGTTTCAACAGGCGCGTCAACGCCCCGACGCGTTTAGCGACAAGCAGTTGGGGGAAAGCGAGCGCGCGCTGCACCAAATGTATTTAATGTCGGCACAGGCGCAAAGCCCGGCGCTGCGCTTAAGCGGCGATCTGGCACAGATCATTCGCCAACGCGTCACCGCGGCCATGCAGCGCGATAAAGATCTCAGCGGCCTGGACCTCACCGGCGCCGATCTGTCCGGCATGGACCTCAGCCATGCCACCTTGCGCGGCACGTTGCTGGAAAACGCCAATCTGCGCCAAGCCCGGTTGGTGGGCTGTGACCTTCGCGAGGCGATGTTGGCGCGCACCGATCTCTGCGGTGCCGTCTTGCAGCAGGCGGATCTGAGCCACGCCTCTTTGGCCCTGGCGAAATGCGAAGCGACGGATTTCGGCGGCGCGCAGCTGCATGAAACCAATATTCAACAAACGTTGTTTCAACGCTGCGACTTCACGATGGCGTCTTTACGCGATTTGCTGGGGTACGAAACCTTGCTCGGACAGTGTGATTTCAGCCGCGCCACGTTGGCCAACATTACGCTGATGGAGCTGCAGCTGGAGCAACTGACATTCAGTCACGCCCGGCTCGACAAAGTCAGCTTCATCAAATGCCGGCTGCTGGCGGTGAAATTCGAGCAGGCACGGCTGGAAAGCTGCGCCTGGGTTGATACCGAAACGCAAAACCTTAGCTTCCGCGCCGCGCGCCTGACGGCCTGTGCCTTTGCGGCAAAGACGCTGTTGCCCCAGGTGGATTTCAGCGACGCGACGCTGAACCAGTGCAATTTGCGTCAGATGCCGTTGCAGCGGGCGAGTTTCAGCCGCGCGCGCCTCAACAATTGCGATCTGTCGGAAACGCGGCTGAACGAGGCCGACTTCAATCAGGCCAACGGCAGCGGCAGCCTGTTCATTCGCAGCGATCTGACGCGCGCCAACCTGCGCGACGCCAACTTTATTGCGGCGATCCTGCAAAAGTGCGTGCTGTCAGGCGCCGACCTGCAGGGCGCCAATCTGTTCCGGGCCGATCTGTCGCAGTCGAAAGTGGACAAGGCGACCCGGCTCGACGATGCCTATACCGCCAGAGTGAAAACATTGCCTCGCCACAACGGGAAAGAAGTATGACCTCAACGCCAGAGCAGATACGCCAGCGTGTAAAACGCGGCGAACCGATTTCCGGTGAGGATTTGCACGGCCTGTCATTCGCGGGTATGGATTTGGCCGGCGCGATGTTCAACGCGCTGAACCTGAACGGCGTGGACTTCTCCGATTGCGATCTGCGCGACAGCGTATTCAGCGATTGCCGGCTCGAGCACGCTCTGTTTACTCAGGCTAACCTCAAGCAAACGGCCTTCAATCAGTGCGCCATGTCGGCCAGCCGCTTCAGCGAGAGTCATATCGAGCTGACGATGTTCAACGATTGCCGGCTTGAACAGGGTGATTTCAGCCGTCTGCCGCTCACCCAAAGCCACTGGATGTCATGCCAATTGGCCGGTGCGAACTTTTCCGCCACTCAGCACGATCGCACCACGTTTTACGAAAGCCCGCTCGACGGCGCCACGTTGGAGCATGCGCGACTTTCTCTTGTCACGTTTTTTCGCTTAACCCTCTGTAACACAGAATTTGCAGGGGCAGATTTCGACCGCGTCACGTTTTTCGAATGCGACCACCGCGGCAAAAGTTACGCCGGGCAGCGCCTGATCGCCTGCCAGTTTACCGATAACCAATTGGACGACGTCGACTTCAGCCAGGCGACGCTGCGCCAAAGCAATTTCAAGGGCGCTTCGCTGCGGCGCGCCAACCTGACGGGCGTGCAGGCGCAGCAGTCGCTGTGGATGGAGGCCAACCTGACTCAGGCGCAGTGCCGCGGCGGGCAGTTCGATCAGGCGATTTTCAGCGAAGCGACGCTGGACGCCGCCAACTTCAACCAGGCGCGTCTGTATCAGGGCGTGTTCCAGCACAGCCGCGCAGCGCGCTGTGATTTCAGCGACAGCGACCTGACCTACGCCGATTTTTGTTATGCCGACATCGGCGCCGCCGATTTCCGGCATGCGCGCTTCATGCGCACCCGCATGCACCGCGCCCACCAGCAGCAAACGCGCTGGGGCGACCGCAGCGGCATTCTCGAGCGCGACGAAGAGCTGTACGCCGCCGAAATCTGGAGCGCACAGCGCCAGAGCCGCATTTGAACGTATTGACCACTTCACGAGGGGATCACCATGAGCGTTGTCAACACTACTCGCGCCGTCAACATCGCGCCGCCCCAGCAGGCCGCCGGCCAGGTCGTCAACCTGTTGCCGGACGGCAGCCTGGTGGTGGAATGTGAAGGCCGCGGCTGGCATTGCCGCCGTGCGGCCAGCTGCCTGCTGACGCCGGCCCTCGGCGATAGCGTACTGGTCGCCGGTTGCGGCCACCAGCTGTGGGCGATCGCCGTCCTCGAGCGCGTGGAACCGCAAAATGCGGCGCGGCTGAGCGTCGAAGGCGATCTGCACATTGAAACGCTGCACGGCTCGCTGTCGCTGCACGGCGCGCAGGCGCTGAACCTGAGCGGCGACGCCATGACCCTGCAAGCGAACAGCGGCGACTGCCACGTCGACAAGATGAAATACAGCGGCGAAGAACTCTCGGCTTTCGTCAGCATCAGCCGTCTGGTCGGCAAACGCTGCGAGTCACTGTGGCATTCGGTCAGCCAGATCAGCCACTCGCTGTTTCGCAAAGTGCGCCAGACCGAGCACGTGCGCGCCGGTCAGCTGGATTATCAGGCGGAAGATTACGCCCGTATTCATGCTCGCAACACGCTGATTACCTCGAAAGACATCACCAAGCTGGATTCGGAACAGATCCACGTCGGATAACCTTGCGGAGGCCTTTTATGTTTGCCAACAGCCAAATGATCGGCGTAGACCTGGCGTTTCCCGACGTCTGTCTGACGCCAAGCCCGGCGCCGGTGCCCATTCCCTACCCGGATATCGCCCTGGCGCCGACCGCCATCCCGAACGCGTTCAACATTCTGTTCGTCGGCACCCCGGCGCACAACATGGCGACGGTGACGCCCCTGACCAATGGCGACAACCCCGGCGTGGCCACCGGCGTCGCTTCCGGCACGGTGATGGGGCCGTCCCGCCACCTGACCGGCGCCTTTACCGTGCTGCTCAAAGGCACCCCGGCCACCCGGCTGACCAGCCTCAGCCTGCAGAACTCCACCAACGCGCTCGGCATGCGCATCGTGCCGAGCCAATTAAAAGTGTTGCTGCTTGCGCCCTGATGACGGCGCCTTATTACACAGCCATTCAATCAAGAAAAAGAGGACATTGTGAAAACACGGATTACCCTGACGCTGTTGACCGCCCTGACGCTTGCCGGTTGCTCCACCCCACCGCCACCGCCGCCGGCGCTCAATAACGACGCCATCGTCAGCAGTGAAGTCAACGGCGTCACGCTAAAACACCGCGCCGCGGTGAGCGCGCCGAAACAGTTCAAACCGATCGGTGAGGAGTACCGCAGCCTGTACGCCGCCAGCATCATGAGCAGCCCGAATTATACCGGCACCGCCGTCGGCAGCCTGGACAACGCCGCCGCGTTCTACGCGCTGGGCGAAGTGGAAAACAACTGGCTGGCGATCTCCGCCATCCGCGGCGGCGATCTGGTGGGGTATATCCAGGCCAACGCCGGCGTGCCGGAAGCACGCTACAAAGCGACGCTGCGCAAAGATCTGCCGCGCCGCGCGCGCGCCGCCAAGCAGGACTGCGTTAAAGTCGGCGGCGACAGCAAGGCGTGCAAAAACGCCGGCTCAGCCACCTGGATCCTCCAGTAGTCAGCACGCCTGCGGGCGACGAGATTCCCATGACGACGACCCCTATCGCTTCCCGCTGGTGCGGGATGCTGTTTCTGCTGCTGGGCGCGCTGGCGCTCGGCGGCTGCATGTCTTCCGCGAAAAGCGTGCCGGCGCGTTACAGCCTGGTCTTCGACGCTGACCGCCAGGTCAACGCCGCCGCCGGCGCTCAACCGGCGCCGATCAAAATTCGCGTGCTGCTGCTGCGCTCGGATGCGGAATTCATGGAAGCCGACTTTTTCAGTCTGCAAAACGACGCCAAAAGCGTGCTCGGCAACAGCCTGCTGGACAGCGATCAGTTCTTCCTGACGCCGGGCCAGACCGGCAAAAAGCTCGGTGGGCAAAGCACATTGGACGCACGTTATATCGGCGTGATCGCCGAATATCAAAATCTGGACGGCAAGACCTGGCGCATTTCACTGCCGCTGCCGGAACCCACCGAAACCAATTTCTACAAGGTATGGCAATTCTCGCCGGATGAGCTGGAAGCGCATATCGTCGCGGGCGTGAGTGGCCTGCGCCCCGTAAAAAAGGTCGACTGACCTACCGCTGCGCTGAAGCGAAGTAACTATAGGTGTGATGATGAAAGATGCTCATAAGGTTGTCTGGACTGAGGGAATGTTTTTGCGCCCTCACCATTTCCAGCAGGCGGAAAACTATCTCGAAGGCTATATGCGCAACTGGGGCCAGGCCCACAGCGGCTGTTTCTGGGGATTTCTCACCCTGGATCTGGACCAAACGCTGCTGCGCCAGGGCAAGATCGCGCTCAACGCCGCCAGCGGCATCATGCCCGACGGCACGCCGTTTCGCTTCTCCGGCGCCCAGCAGGCGCCCGCGCCGCTGGCCATCGCCGACAACAAGACCGGTGAAAACGTGGTGCTGGCTCTGCCGACCTATCGCGCGGGGCGTGAAGACGTGATCTTTCAGGAAAGCCCGGAAGCGCTGGCGCGCTATCTGGCTTACGAGACCGAAGTCGACGATCTCAACGCCGTCTCGGTGGGCAGCGCGGCGCTGCAATTCGGTCGCCTGCGCCTGCGGCTGATGCTGGAGAGCGAGCTGAACGCCGAATGGACGGCGCTCGGCGTGACCCGCGTGCTGGAAAAGCGCGGCGACAACAGCCTGCGTCTCGATACGGCGCAAATCCCGCCGATGCTGAACTGTCAGGGCAACCCGGTACTGAAGACCTTCATCAACGATCTGCAGGGTCTGCTGCAACAGCGCAGCCAGCAGATGAGTCAACGCCTGCTGCAACCGGGCCGCGGCGGCAGTTCCGAAATGGTCGATTTCATGCTGCTGCAGCTGATCAACCGCCATCTCGGTCAGGTGAGCCATGCCTACCACCTCGACCATCTGCACCCGGAGCGCCTGTTCGCCGATTGGCTGCAGTTCGCCACCGAACTCGCCAGCTTCTCGGCGCAGCGCACCCCGGAAGGCCGCCTGCCGGTGTATGACCACGACAACCTGGCGCTGTGCTTCGGCAAGCTGATGCTGTTGCTGCGGCAAGGGCTGTCGGTGGTGCTGGAGGACAACGCCATTCAGCTGACGCTGGTCGAGCGCTCCCACGGCCTGAACGTCGCCACCGTGCAAGACGCCAAAATGATGCGCGACTTCGGCTTCGTCTTGGCAGTGCGCGCCGACGTGGCCGCCGAGGTATTGCTGACCCACTTCCCGGCGCAGATGAAGATCGCCCCGGTCACGCGCATCCGCGATCTGGTGCAGCTGCAGCTGCCAGGCATCGGTCTGCGCACCATGCCCGTTGCGCCGCGTCAGATCCCTTATCACGCCGGCTACACCTATTTCGAGCTGGAAAAAGGCGGCGACCTGTGGAAACAGATGGAAAAATCCAGCGCCTTCGCCCTGCACCTGGCCGGCGAATTCCCGGGGCTGGACATGGAATTTTGGGCGATTCGCAGCCATACGGACCGGTAACCTATGACTCAGGAAAATAGCATGGCGCCGGCGGCCAACCCGCTGGTGGACGCCGCCAACCCGCTGCTGAACGCCATTTCGCAGATCCGCCAATCGGCCACGCACGCCAACCCGGCGCAGCTGCGCCAACAGCTGATCGACGAAATGCGCCGCTTCGAGATCCGCGGCCAACGCGCCAACCTGCCGTACGAAGTGATCATCGGCGCGCGTTATTGTCTGTGCACCGCGCTGGATGAAGCGGCGGCGCTAACCCCGTGGGGCAGCAACAGCGTGTGGTCCGGCAGCGGGCTGCTGGTGACCTTCCATAACGAAACCTGGGGCGGCGAGAAGTTCTTCCAGCTGCTGGCCAAGCTGTCGCAGAGCCCGCGCGAGCACATCAATCTGCTGGAACTGATCAATTATTGCCTGCTGCTGGGCTTTGAAGGCCGCTACCGGGTGATGGAAAACGGCCGCTCGCAGTTGGAAACCATGAAGCAGCGCCTGCTGCAGCTGATTCGGTCGGTGCGCGGCGGCTACGCCCCACCCCTGTCGCCTCATGCGTTGGATCTGCCGGTACAACAGAAACTGTGGCGTCCGCTGGTGCCGCTGTGGGCCTGCGTGGCGCTGACCGGCTTCCTGGCTTCGCTGCTGTTTATCGCCCTCAACTGGCGGCTGGGTGACAACACCAGCCCGGTGCTGGCGGCGATTTACCAAACCAATCTGCCGCAGGTGGCGATCGGTAACCCGGCGCCGGCCGCGCCACCGACGCTGAGCCTGAAAAGTTTCCTGCGCAAGGAGATCGCCGAAGGATTGGTGGTGGTGCGCGACGAAGCGCAGCAAAGCGTGGTGATCCTCAAAGGCGACGGGCTGTTCGACTCCGCCGCCACCACGGTGCGCGCCAACTATATCCCGGTCATCGACCGCATCGCCGCCGCCATGAACGGCGTCAGCGGCAAAATCCTGGTCACCGGCTACAGCGACAACCTGCCGATCCGCAGCGCCCGCTTCGCCTCCAACTGGGAGCTGTCGCTGGCGCGCGCCGAAGCGGTCAGCGCCCGCTTGCAAAAACACCTCGCCAACCCGCAGCGGGTCAAGGCCGAGGGCCGCGGCGAGAGCAACCCCGTCGCGCCGAACGATAACAAAGTGAACCGCGCGTTGAACCGCCGGGTAGAAATTACGCTGTTGGTCGCCCCGGAAAACACCCAGGCGGAAATCAACGGCTTGCCGCAAGGAACCGGAAAGTAATGCTCAGTACGTTATTCTCCATCATCACCAGCCGCCTGCTATGGGGCTTTGTCGGCATCACCGCGCTGGCGTTCATCATCTGGACGATCGGCCCGCTGGTCGCCATCGGTGACTATCGCCCGCTGGAGCCGGAACTCAACCGCCAGATCGCCATCGGCGCTATCTACCTGATTTGGTTCCTGTGCCGCCTGATCCCGCGCCTCTACAGTGCCTGGTTCAACAGCCGCCTGCTGAGCAACCTGCGCACCGCCGAAGCCGTGCCGGCGGAAGACGGCAAGCCCGAGATCAAACCAGACGATCCGCTGGCCCAGCGTTTCGACGAAGCGGCGCAGCTGTTAAAAAAGGCGCGCTTCGCCCCGGGCCAGGGCGATGGCAAACATCGCTGGATGACCCGCTTCAGCCGCCAATATCTGTATCAGCTGCCGTGGTATGTGATCATCGGCGCGCCCGGCGCCGGTAAAACCACCGCGCTGGTCAACTCCGGCCTGCATTTTCCGCTGGCGGATCGCTTCGGCAAGTCCGCGCTGCGCGGCGTGGGCGGCACCCGCAACTGCGACTGGTGGTTTACCAACGACGCGGTGCTGCTCGACACCGCCGGCCGCTACACCACCCAGGAAAGCCAGCGTGAAGAAGACGCCGGCGAATGGCAAAGCTTCGTCGCGCTGCTGAAAAAATATCGCACCCGCCAGCCGATCAACGGCGTGATGGTCACCATCAGCGTCGCCGATCTGCTGAGCGACAGTGCGGAAGCGCGCGCCGCGCAGGCCAGCGCGCTGCGCAAACGCCTGATAGAACTGCACGAACAGCTGGGCATTCACTTCCCGGTCTATGTGCTGGTGACCAAAACCGACCTGCTCAACGGCTTTATGGCCTATTTCGGCAGCTTCGACAAAGCCCAGCGCGACCAGATCTGGGGATTCACCTTCCCTTACGAGCGCTCGCGGCAGCCGGACTTCAACCTGAACGCCGCCTTCGAACAACAATACGCCCTGCTGCAACAACGGCTGGATGCGGCGCTGCCGGATACGCTGCTGATGGAGCACGACGCGCGCCAACGCGCCGAAAGCTATCTATTCCCGCAGGAATTCGCCGCGCTGCGCCCGCTGCTCGGCCACTATCTGGAACAGGTGTTCGCCACCTCCAGTTTTGAAACCCGCTTTACCCCGCGCGGCATCTACTTCACCAGCGGCACTCAGGAAGGTCTGCCGTTTGACCGGGTGATGGGCGAACTGAACCGCTATCTGCAGCTGCCGACGGCCAGCTCAGGGGCGCAGGCCAACGCGGCCTGGGACAGCGTGGGCCAGGAAACGCCGATCCCGGCAGCCAAAGGCCAGAGCTTCTTCCTGAAAGAGACGCTGGAATCGGTGATCTTCCAGGAGTCCGGGCTGGCGGGCAGCAACCGCTGGTGGGAATACCGCAACCGCGCCCTGCACTGGGCAGGGTACATCGCGCTGGCGGTGATCCTGGCGGTGCTGGCGATGTTGTGGTTCACCAGCTACGGCAACAACAAGGCCTATCTGGCGGAAGTGGCCGCCAAGGTGCCCGGCGTCGAGCGCCAGGGGCAAAGCCTGACCCAGTTGGGCAACGGCGATATGTTCTCGCTGCTGCCGTTCCTCAACAGCCTGCTGCATCTGCCGGACAGCCAGAACTTTTCGCTGGACGATCCGCCGTTCACCTATCGCATGGGATTGTTCCGCGGCGATCAGGTCGGCGACGCCGGCAATGCCCTGTACCAAAAAGCGCTGAAAGAACTTCTGCTGCCGCAGGTGGCGCAACAGATCGCCGCCACGCTGCGCAACGATAACCACGGCGACGCGGACTTCAGCTATGAAGCGCTGAAAGCCTACCAGATGCTGTATCTGCCGAAGCAGTACGACGGCAAATTCCTGCGCGCCTGGGTGATGCTCAACCTGCAACGCAGCCTGCCGCAGGGCAGCACCCAAAAACAGCTGCAGCAGATCGAATGGCACCTGAGCCAACTGCTGGATACGCAGATCCAGGCCTCGCCTTACGCCAAAGACGAGCCGTTGGTGGCGCAGGCGCAGGCCGCGCTCAATCGGGCACCGCTGTCGCAACGCGTCTACGGCCGCCTTAAGCGTCTGCTGCTGAAACAGACCGACATCAAGCCGGTCAGCCTGGTCGATTTGGCCGGTCCGCAGACCGAACTGGCGTTCAGCCGCAAAAGCGGCAAACCGGTGACCGACGGCGTGCCGGGCCTGTTCACCTCGCAGGGGTATTGGAAAGCGTTCAACGACAACATCGATCCGGTGACCGATACCCTGCGCCAGGAAGACGTCTGGGTGTTGAACAGCCAGACGCCGGAGCAGAAAAGCGCCGATCTGACCAAGACCATCCGCCAGCTGTACATGCAGGACTTTATCAGCGCCTGGGATGAGCTGCTGGGCGATATCCAACTGGCCAACATCGGCAACCTGACCCAGCGCATCAGCAGCGCGCGCCTGCTGTCCGGCAATCCGTCGCCGATGCGCAATCTGCTGGTTAACGTCAGCAAAAACGTCACCCTGCGCGACGAGAAAAGCGACGCCGATTCCCGCTCGCTGCTGGCCAAAACCGAAGACAAGCTGAATCAAAACGCCAACCGCACGCTGGAGGCGCTGTTCACCAACCGGCCGGCCAACGCCGACGGCGACGTGTCGGCCCAGCCGGAACAGCTGGTGATGGCGCACTTCGCGCCGCTGCTTGAACTGGCGCAAAGCCAGGGCGAAGGCAATAAGGCGATCCCTTTCGACAGCGTGCTGAAACAGGTCGATGAGCTGTACAGCTACCTGACCGCGGTGCAAGGCGCGGCCAACAGCGGCATGTCGGCGCCGCCGAGCGACATCATCCCGCGCCTGCAGGCCGAATCCGGCCGCTTGCCGGTGCCGTTCAAACAGATGCTGCTGTCGCTGGCGATCGGCGCCAGCAGCGACACCCAGCGCAAAGAGATGGAGAACGTGAAAAAGCGCATCAGCTTCGAGGTCGGCAGCTTCTGCCGCCAGGCGATCGCCGGGCGTTATCCGTTGGTGGCCCGGGCGCGCCAGGAAGTGACGCCGGATGATTTGGCGCGCATGTTCGCGCCGAACAGCGGGCTGATGGACAGCTTCTTCCGCGACAACCTGCAGGGCAAGGTCGATACCACCCGCGCCAACTGGCGTTTCACGCCCGGCGTGGACGGCAAGACGCTGCCCGGCGGTGAAGGCATCCTGCGGTCGTTCCAGCAGGCGCAGCGCATCCGCGACGCCTTTTTCGCCAACGGCACGGCGACGCCCTCTTACCGCGTGACCGTGCGGCCGGTGCGGATGGATAACGACATCCTCAACCTGACGCTGGATATCGACGGGCAGCTGTTCAAATACAGCCACGGCCCGCAGGTGCCGCTGGTGGTCAGCTGGCCGGGCACCCGCAATACCAACCAGGTGCATCTGCAGCTGGCGCTGGCCAACGGCACCACCGCCAGTTTGGTGACCAGCGGGCCGTGGGCGTTGAACCGCCTGGTGGATATGGCGCAGTCTTCGGGCACCGGCGGCCTCGGCCGTCAGGCGACGTTCAATCTCGACGGCCACCGCGTCACGCTGGAGTTCACGCCCAACAGCATTCGCAATCCGTTCCAACTGCCGGCCTTCTCGTGCCCGTAGCCCCGAAAGGACATGACCATGAGCACTGATTCAAGCGCCCCGACGAGCATCGGCTGGTACGGCAAACTTCCTTCCGCCGGTGATTTCCTGCAACGCCGTTTGCCTGACCCGGTGGTCAACAACTGGGCCCACTGGTTCCATAACGGGCTGGTGAATTTGCAGCGCGACGCGCAGGGGCCAAACGATCACCCGTTCAGCAACGCGCCGGTGTGGAACTTCGTGATCCCCGCCACGCTCGGCAGCCAGTACGTGCAGATGGGCTGCCTGTTGCCGGCGCGCGACCGCGTCGGGCGGCGTTACCCCATCTGCGCGCTGCGCCTGTTCAGCCAACAGGATTGGCGCCCGCAACAGCTGAACATGGCGGCGAGCTGGTACCAACAGCTCGGCCATACCCTGCTGAACGGCGTGCGCAACGGCTTCTCCGCCGAACAGATCGACCGCACGCTGCAGGCGATCCCGGCGCTGCCCAGCCCGCCGGCGGAAGCGGACTCCGAGATATTGTCGATTATCGGTTTCCAGCATCCGGGCGTACCTGGCCTCGGCTGGCAGCAGGCCGCCGACTGTTTCGATCCGGCGCAGTACACCAGCTTTTGGTGGACCAATCAGGCCGATGGGCACCCGCTCTATACCCACGTGCACAGCGGCAACCTCACCGTGCAGCTGTTTTCATTGCTGTTCGAACCCAACGGCTGGGCGCGCCCCGGCCGCGGCGGCCAGTACCCGCAAATGTTTGATTAACATCGCTCGTTGAAGGAAATCTTATGGCTATCGACACCGATACCCTGCTGGCCCCGGTTGACGCGGATACGCCCTGCGGCGACAACCTGGAATACGACGCCGACTTTCTGGCCATGGCGCGCGCCGCCACCGGCAAAGCCGAACAGCAATTCGGCAGCACCATCATTCCGGAAGAAGCGCCGGATTGGGTGCAGGTCGAGCGTCTCGCAAGCTCGCTGCTGGCGCGCACCAAAGACCTGCGCGTCATGCTGTATCTCACCCGCGCCTGGACCCAGCTGCGCGGATTGCCGGGCTATGCCGACGGGCTGACGCTGATCCACCAGGCGATACTCCGCTACTGGGACGCCCTGCAGCCGCCGCTGGAGTTCGACGGCGAGGCCGACCCGCTGTTTCGCATCAACGCGCTGGCCGACCTTGGCGACAAGGCCGCGCTGGCCGCCAGCGTGCGCGCCGCGCCGCTGCTGAAAAGCGCCGCCGGTGAAATCTCGCTGCGCGATGCCGGCGCCCTGCTCGACGGCAGCAAGCAAGAGTGCCCCAACTTTCCCGGCGGCCGCGCACGGCTGCAGGATGAGCTGGCGCAACAGGATCGCCCCGAAGGCGCGCTGGTGATGCACATCGCCAACACCCTGGCCGCCATACGCAGCGAAGTCACCCGCCATCTGGGTGAAAGCGCGCTGCCGGAAATGAGCGCGCTGACCAAGGTCTTTTCGCTGGTGGCGCTTGCCGGCCAGAGCGAGGCCCCGGCCGCCACCGAAGCGGACGCCACACAGGAAACCGCCGCTGAGCAACCACCGGCCGCCGTGCAGAGCGCCTCTGCCCCACTCAACTGGCGCAGCGCGCAGATCCAGTCGCGCGACGACGCCCAGCTGATGCTGGACAAGGTGAAAAACTATTTTCGTCTTCATGAGCCAAGCCACCCGGCGCCACTGATGATCGATCGAGTACAGCGACTGATTACGCTGGACTTTATGCAAATCGTCCGCGATTTGGCGCCCGATGGGCTTAACCAACTGGAGACCATTCTCGGTCGCCCCGACAACGAGGAGAACAGCTAGCCGCCGACTTTTGTTCTCTTGACGACACCCGATACCGTCTGCCCCTGCGCAGACCCGAATCAGAACCTGACTCTCCCAGCCGGACGAGGCGCGTTCCCAATCGCCATTAGATGGAGTAAATCATGTCAAACTCGAAATCCCGCAGCGGGCAGAAATTCATCGCCCGCAACCGCGCGCCGCGCGTACAGATTGAATACGATGTCGAAATTTATGGCGCAGAGCGCAAAATCCAGCTGCCGTTCGTGATGGGCGTGATGGCGGATCTGGTGGGGAAAACAGTCGATCCGCAAGCCAGCGTGGAGGAGCGCAAGTTCATGGAAATCGACGTCGACAACTTCGACGAGCGCATGAAATCGCTGAAACCGCGCGTCGCTTATCAGGTTGACAATACCCTGACCGGCGAAGGCAAGCTGAACATCGATCTGACCTTCGAAAGCATGGAAGACTTCTCCCCCGCCGCTATCGCCCGCAAGGTCGACGCGCTGGACAATCTGCTGGACGCCCGCACCCAGCTTTCCAACCTGCTGTCCTACATGGACGGTAAAAACGGCGCCGAGGAGCTGATCTCCAAGATCCTGCAAAACCCCGCGCTGCTGAAATCCCTGACCGACGCGCCGAAGCCGGCGGTTAACGATGACAACAACGAGCGTGAGGATTAATCGATGAGCAACTCGCCTCAGCAACAGAATGCGTTGCAAACCACCGAGACTTTTTCCAGCGATGAGTTCAGCGCGCTGTTGAACAAAGAGTTCCGGCCGAAGACCGATCAGGCCAAAGAAGCGGTCGAGAACGCGGTGAAAACTCTGGCGCAGCAGGCGCTGGAAAATACCGTCACCGTCTCTTCCGACGCCTACCGCACCATCCAGGCGCTGATCGCGGAAATCGACGAAAAGCTGTCGCAGCAGATCAACCAGATCATTCACCACGACGATTTCCAGAAGCTGGAAGGCGCGTGGCACGGCCTGCACTACCTGGTCAACAACTCTGAAACCGACGAGATGCTGAAGATCCGTTTCATGAGCATTTCCAAGCAGGAGCTGGGCCGCACGCTGAAGCGTTATAAAGGCGTGGGCTGGGATCAGAGCCCGATCTTCAAGAAAATCTACGAAGAAGAGTATGGCCAGTTCGGCGGCGAGCCGTTCGGCTGCCTGGTGGGCGACTACTACTTCGATCACAGCCCGCAGGACGTGGAGCTGCTGGGCGAAATGGCCAAGATCGGCGCCGCCTCGCACTGCCCGTTCATCGCCGGCACCGCGCCAAGCGTGATGCAGATGGAGTCCTGGCAGGAGCTCTCCAACCCGCGCGATCTGACCAAGATTTTCCAGAACACCGAATACGCCGCCTGGCGCAGCCTGCGCGAATCGGAAGATGCGCGCTACCTGGGCCTGGTGATGCCGCGCTTCCTGGCGCGCCTGCCGTATGGCATCCGCACCAATCCGGTGGACGAGTTTGACTTCGAAGAAGATACCGACGGCGCGACCCACGGCAACTACACCTGGACCAACGCCGCCTACGCCATGGCCGCCAACATCAACCGTTCGTTCAAAGAGTTCGGTTGGTGCACCGCCATTCGCGGGGTGGAATCCGGCGGCGCGGTGGAGAACCTGCCGTGCCATACCTTCCCGAGCGACGACGGCGGCGTGGACATGAAATGCCCGACCGAGATCGCCATCAGCGATCGTCGCGAAGCCGAGCTGGCCAAAAACGGCTTTATGCCGCTGGTGCACCGCAAAAACTCCGACTTCGCCGCCTTTATCGGCGCGCAGTCGCTGCAGAAGCCGGCGGAATACTACGACGCCGACGCCTCCGCCAACGCCCAGCTTTCCGCGCGCCTGCCATACCTGTTCGCCTGCTGCCGCTTCGCGCACTATCTGAAGTGCATCGTGCGCGACAAAATTGGCTCCTTCCGCGAGCGCGACGACATGGAGCGCTGGCTGAACGACTGGATCATGAACTACGTGGACGGCGATCCGGCCAACTCATCGCAGGAAACCAAGTCGCGCAAACCGCTGGCCGCGGCGGAAGTGCAGGTGGAAGAGATCGAAGACAACCCGGGCTACTACAGCGCCAAGTTCTTCCTGCGCCCGCACTACCAGCTGGAAGGCCTGACCGTCTCCCTGCGCCTGGTGTCGAAGCTGCCTTCGCTGAAACAAAACGACGCGTCCTGATGGACTGAAGTCAGGCCGCGATCGCGCGGCCTGGCTGATGTATTAACCTCATCGTCAGCCTATCGCAGAAAACCCGGATCGCATGTGGAACCAAGATAACGCGAAATAATTAAGCATTGAGCCATTAGCACTTAATAGTGGCTCGGTAACCCGTACCGATAGTTTTCGGTATTTAAGAAGGTGCATGGCACAAGGATATAAATTGGTAATGCATTACCACACTTGCAATTCCTGCTGCTATTACCTGAGTTTTTCAACGTAACGTTAATACTACTGTTAACCCTTAATAAAGAGTGAAGAAACTATGGCTATTGATATGTTCCTGAAAGTTGAAGGTGCCAGCGGCGAATCCAAAGATTCGAATCACAAAGGCTGGACCGACATTACTTCTTTCTCCTGGGGCGCCTCTCAACCAGGCAATATGGGCGTTGGCGGCGGCGGTGGCGCCGGCAAAGTGTGCTTCAACGATCTGCACGTCAACGCGCTGATCGACAAGTCAACCCCGGCCTTGCTGAAACACTGCTCAAGCGGCAAACACCTGACCAAGATTGAGCTGTCGGTTTGCAAGGCGGGCGGCACCCAGGTTGAATACGCAAAAATCACCCTGGAAGACGTGCTGGTCACCGCCGTGCAGTACACCGGTGCAGGCGGCGAAGACACCGTGGGCGTCACCTACTCCTTCCAGGCGGCGAAAGTGAAACAGCAGTACTGGGAGCAGAGCGATAAAGGCGGCAAAGGCGCCGAAAGCAGCGCAGGTTGGAACATCAAGGAAAACCGCGAAGCTTAATTTGTCTGCCCCCGGCTACGGCCGGGGGTTCATAACATGGATACAATGGAGAGTCAGGATGAAAAAACCTCTATTTGGACCCGCATGGATTCGTTTTTCTGAAGTCAATATCAATGTAAAAAAAGTGGGTGCATTGATTGGTGGAAAAGTAGAAAGCAATATTGAAAACGGTATTTTTGAAAATGCTTGTCCTATACGAATGAGTTATGTACTCAACTATACAGGCATACCAATTCCCTCTAACTCCGGTTATGCGACTGTGTCTGGTAAAGATAAAAAAATGGTATCTTTATCGTGTTAACGATATGATTCTCTTTTTAGAAAAGAACTTCGGCAAGCCTGATATCACGGTGAAATCCCCTACCCCAGCTAAATTCTCAGGTAAAAAAGGGATAATGGTTATACAAGGAAATGGCTGGCGAAATGCCAGAGGACATGTCACATTATGGAACGGTGACATTTGCTCTGACTCTTGTCATTTCATGGGGGATCCTGAGAATGGATCTTTTGTTCCTGAAGTCGCATCACTTTGGATATTAAAATGAAGACTACCCACATCGCCCTTGCTCTTCTTCTCGTTTCTCCTATGTTGCTGGCGGAAGATATAAAAATAGAAAACTTACCTCAAAGCGAAATTTATGAAAATTGGCTGATTAGCCGCTGTATTGGGAAATCTACTGACTCAGAAAAAACCAAGCAAGATGCCTTCCGTTCCGCTTCCGCCTATTTAGAATTCAGTAAACTCCCCATGGATGCATTCGAACAAGGCGAAAAACTGGCTGAACAGTACGCAAATAAAAATAGTCAAGGCTCAGTTAAAGGAAGTTATCATACTTTAGATTGTCTTTCGCTGCAGAGTTCCAGTGAGGCTAAAGCCATCTTCGAACGTTACTCTAATTAATAATTAATATTGTAAGTTGCAATTTTATAAAACCATCAACTTAAGAAAATTAGAGTTTTATTAATTATTTTTACTGGGTATTCGCCATCAAGCATTGAGATACTCATGCGCTGGTTATGTATTACTCTGCACAAACCATACGGATTTTGGAGTGTTGAGATGAAAAAAATCCTTATCTCCTTTTTTTGTCTATATGCCACTTGTGCTATAGCGCAGAAAAATCAAGAAGAGTCGATTGAAAATTGGCCGCCGCAAGCGGCATACAGAAGCTATTTGCAAAACTACAAGGATATTGCTCTAACCTACTGCATTTCCGTCGCTTATAAGACATCACCAGAGGCTAGCAAAGATGCAATTGCCTCATCGAATGGTATCGATGCTTGGTCATACTATGCAATTCGTGATGAAGAATCCCCTATCATCAAGCTGACAAAGCAGTATTTGCAAAAGAATTACAATGCTAAGGATGGGAAAAGCCGCTTAGACTTAATGAAGTGCATGGATATGTACCATAGTGAAGAGCTTGATAAACTTGCGAAAGATTATGTACAGCGCCCTAATGATAATTGGGTGAAAGACAATCCGGACAGAGTAAATGAAAATCCTCCTCGGAAATAATCAGTGAAAAAAATCTCACTGACTGTGGCCATCGCCGCAACGTTGAACGTCAATGCAGCGACAGAAATTGACTATTCCCCTGCCGAGTACCTCAAAAACTACGCGCTTAGCGTTTGTATCGCCGAGGGGTACTCAGCCAAAGAAGTCAAAAACGATGCCGCCGCCGCCGCTCGGGGTTACATGGAGTTCGGCGATTATTCTCTGGAGGCGCATACCGCCGTCAGGGCGCTGGCAAAAGAATTTCTGGCAAAGCCCTATGACAGCATGTCTGGGGAGCCGATGACGATGGCCAAGTACATCGATCTTGTACATAGCCAAGCGTTACAAGCCATCATCAAGAAGTACCAAGGGAAAGACGACAACTGATAATAAATACGCATCCTTACATATAATAAATGTTAGTTTAGAAAATAGGAAAGGAATCCTGATGCAATACAAAACAAAAGCAGATCTGGATAGATCTGTCGATGAACTCAAAAAACTATCAAGAACGTTTTCACGACAGTATCTATACACCAACGAATCAAGAGCTAATTTCTCACTGGAAATAGACCAACTTATTCAGTTTGCACAAAGGGATATCAGTATACACTGCACATCCTACTCTGGAGCAATCAGTATAATTGAAGAGGAAATCAACAACCTCAAACAACAAGAATTCAACATTAATACAGGTAAAGCCAAGCTCTTTGTCGCAATAAAAAAAGAAAAAAGAGAAAGATTTTCAAACCTGGTGATGAAACAAGTTGGTTTTGTCAGCGGCGGCTCTCAGATATTTGCCGGAATCGGAACCTGTGCACTTTCTGCAGGCATGGCCTGCGGGGGCGTTGGCGTACCGTTAATGGCTCAAGGAGCAAATAATGTTTACGAAAGTGGCTATTATTTACTTTTCAGAAAAGATAAGATTGGCAGTATAAGAGAGGCATACCACTACGCGGCTAACTATCTAGGTTATAATAAAAATGAAGCTGACATCGTTTATAGTTCCGTTGACATCTCACTATCCGGGTACGGTATATTTAGCAAGTCATTAAGACCTGACTCTTGGCGGTTGTTTAAACACATAAATAGCGATTATATTATTGGATGGAAAAAGCTTGGCACGTTTCCATTAGGCGCAGAGGTTTTTTCCAATGCCATAACTGGCTATGGGATTTACAAATTAATCGATGAGGAAACAAAACAGTGATCGATGACGTCACGCTTTCCACCTACTCTTACTCATTTGTGTTTTTATACTTTTTCCTGTCAGTCTTAGTATTTGTCGGGCTTTATCACCTAAAACAAAAAACCAACAATAAAAAATCCTATTCCCTTTTTGTAATGGCTACCATAGTAAATTTATTTGCAAGCATCATCCAAGGTTTAGTATTTAACTATGGTTCTGAGATACTAGATCCAATTCTCAATATAAAATTTCAAGACTATGATGAGGTGTGGTACGCCAGTATTATATTCGCCCTTACTTACCTGTCTCAATTACCAACTAACCTCTATTACAAAAGAAAGACTAAGAATAATGCAAATAATAGCAAAGACATCACCTGACATATACAGCCTCACGTTATTACATTGAAGTTTTCGATCATATAATGCGTTAACCCCAAAAATTAGTCACTCACATTCAAAGATCTCTCTTAGGAAAGAAATTAAGTCAAACTCATCCAGTTATCTAGTTCCACTGTCTGGCCATAAGATCTAATCAGCAGGAATGCCTTATGCGATTTTCCATTGTAAAAAATAAAAGCGGCCAGGTTCCGCCGCAGAGCAGTTGCGATTTTCTGCCGCCGGGCGGCACCATCGGCCGCAGCGTGGACAACAACCTGGTGCTGCCGGACGAAGAGCGCGCCATTTCCCGCCTGCAGGCTATCGTGCACATTTCCTCTGACGGCGAATGCCGCATCACCAATCGCGGCAACGTCACCCGCGTGCTGCTTAACGATATTCCGCTGGAACGAGGCCGCCAGGTTGAACTGCAGGATGGCGACGTGCTCGGCATCGACGATTACCAGATTGAAGTCAGCGCGCTGCAACAGCACGCCGCGCCGCAGGCTCAACCGGTGGCCAAGGCCGTTGCCGCTGCTGCGGCCCCTGCAGCCGCCGCCAAAGAAAAATCCGCCGCGCCGATCCCCAACGAAATCTGGGACAGCCTGGTGGAAGAATTTACGCCGAACGCGCCGGCCGCCGTCACACCGCCGCCGATCGCCAATCCGGACAATCATCCGCTGCTGGATACCCCCGCTCGCGAGCTGAACCCGGCCGATCCGCTGGCGCAGCTGGCGGGCGATGTCGATCTGCGCCAATTGCAGCAACAGCAAACCGATCCGGCCGCCTTATTCAACACCGACTCCACTTTTGAGCGTGAGCATATCCTGGCCGATACCACCCCCAGCGCGCTGCTGGCGGAGCAGGCTGCGCCGCCGCGCCCGGCCCCCGCCGTCCAGAATGCGCAGCAACCGGAACAAGAGCTGGATCCGCTGGCGCTGTTCGGCGGCTCATCCGCGCCCGCTTCGCCAGAGACGCTGAACAGCAACGATCCGCTGGGGCTGTTGATGGGCGGCGCCGTGCCGCTGGCTCAGCCGGAAGAATCGCCACAACCGCCGTCCCCACCACCGGCGCCGATCGCCGCGCAACCGCAAGCGCCGCGCCCTCAACCGACGCCGCCGCCCGAGCAGAGACCCGAGCCGCAACCCCAACCCGCGCCGCAGTTCAGCCAGCAGGAACCGCCTGCGCAACCTCCGCGTCCGCGCCAGGGCAACCGCCTGGGCATCGATCCGGTCGCCTACCAGTCTGCCCAGCGGCAGCACGCCGCCGCGCCGAATGGCGACACCTTGGAGGGGCCGCTGCTGACGGCGCTGTTGCAAGGCATCGGTCTCGACGATCTGCAGCCGCAGCCGCATTTCGACGAACAACAGATCCGCCAGGCCGGCCGCCTGCTGAGCCTGTTCTCGCAGGGCACCGTCGCCCTGCTTTCATCCCGCTCGATCCTCAAGCGCGGCGTGAAGGCGGAGATGACCATGATCCTCGACGAGGCCAACAACCCGTTCAAGCTGCTGCCTTCGGGCAAAACGGTGCTGATGCAGATGTTCGGCAGCCAGATGCCGGGCTTTATGCCGCCGGAGCAGGCGGTGCGCGACGCGCTGATAGACCTACAGGCGCACCAACTGGGGATGATCGCCGGCATTCGCGCCATCATCGCCGCCATGCTGCAATCCTTCAACCCGGAGCGCCTCGAAGAGGAAGCGCGCAAGGAAGGCGTGGCGCCGCGTCTGTCGCTGCCCGCCAACCGCAAGGCCGCGCTGTGGGACTACTTTGTGAAGAACTATCAGCAAACCTCCGGCGAGATCGAGGACGATTTCCACACCCTGTTCGGCGAAGCCTTCCTGCACGCCTATGACGTTGAAGTGAATCAATACAAAGACTCACAGACCAAACCGGACGCGTAATGAATATCACCATAGCCTCTACCTCCAATCAGGGCGGCCGCGCCTCCAACCAGGATCAGACCGGCGAGGTGCTCGGCAACCGCGCCGCCTGCTTCGTGGTGTGCGACGGCATCGCCGGTTTTCCGGGCGGCGATATCGCCGCCAAACTGGCGCGCGACACCATTTTGCAAAACTTCGACGGCGAAAAGCACCTGAACGCCCAGAGCATTCGTCAGCACATTACGCGCGCCAATGCCGCCATCCACCAGCAGCAGCGGCAGTCGGACGAATACAGCAAGATGGGCACCACGCTGGTCAGTCTGTTTATCGATCGCGATTACCAGCTGGCCTATTGGGCGCACGCCGGCGACAGCCGCCTGTACCTGTTCCGCCGCGGCTACCTGCATGCCGTCACCACCGACCACAGCCTGATCCAACAGATGCAGGACGCCGGCTATCAGACCAACGGCATCAACAGCAACCTGCTGTATTTCGCGCTGGGGCTCAACGAAGAGCGCGACGCCACCTACAGCGACGTGCTGCAGTTGGAAGACGGCGACGTTTTCCTGCTGTGCACCGACGGCTTCTGGCACAGCTTCAGCCAGGCCGAACTGGAACAGTCGCTGCACATGGTCAACTCCCCCAGCGAGTGGATCGCCCTGATGCAGCAGGCATGGAAGAAAAACAATAACAGCGATAACTACAGCGCTATCGCCGTCTGGATTGGCTCACCGCAGGAAACCACCCTGCTGCATTCGCTGGCGGATGCGGAACGGTTTCTCATCCGCGACTGAGTCGGCGCACATTCACAGCAAGGTTCACTATGAAATACTGGATGCCGGGGCTCGTCGCCCTGATGGCGGTACCGACCGCGCAGGCGATGAACTATCGCCTGGTTTACTCCCCCAGCCAGAAGCTGGAAGTGTTTATCGATGACGTCAAGAACAGCAATCCGGAAAGCTGGTGCGGCAAAAGCATCCCACTGCGCATCGTCTCGGCGCAAGGCAAAGATCCGGCCGTGTTGAACGACTTCCTGCCCCGCGTCGGCAATCTGCTGGAAAAGCAGTGCCCAAAAGCCGGTCATCTGCCCTGGACGCTGACCGACAAGCGCGGTGAGAAGCTGGCGACCGGCGAAGCCGCCAAAGCGCGCGGCTGGAAACCGGTGGTCAAGCAAGAGACCGCCGAGCAGCCGCAAACCCCGCCGCCGCCGACCATTCCTGCGGCGGTGGCCGTCACCTCTGCGCAGGCGGACACCGCGCCGCCACAGCGTTTCAGCCTGCCGCAGGGCTGCCACTTCCGCACCTTCTGGGGTGACGACGCCACCGGCGGCGCGCTGTTCATTCCCGCCGGCGAGGCGCTGCGCTGCGGCGAGGACGGCTGGCTGCAAGGCAGCGGCGCGGTCACGCTGCAACACGGCGGGCAAACCCTCTCGCCGACGCTGTGGTTCCTGCAAGGTTACCCGCTGGCGAAGATCAACGGCGGCGATCGTGCGCTGACCGTCGTCAGCGCCAACGCCCAACGGCTCATTTTGGGCGGCAACCCGCAGGCGCCGGGCAGCTTCCTGCTGCTGACCTTCGAACCGCAGTTGCACGCCTGGGCGTTCAACGGTGAAGCGATCGTTGAAATGCCGCGTGTCGACGCCGCCGACGAGACCAAGATCACACAGCGCGTGCAGCAGGCGCAAACCGCCTGGCAGCCGCTGCTGAGCGCCTCCGCCCCGCTGACCTTCAAGCTGGTGGAACAGTTGGCCGCAGACCGGGTCGATCCCGCCAGCGGCAGCTACCTGTCGGTCAACGGCGCCACTCACTGATTATAAGGAAAGCCTGTGAAATCATTAGCAAGCATGCTGCAAGGCCAGTCGATCGCCGCGGCCATCACCGCCGTCGAAAACGATATCAAGGCGAAACCGGCGGATGCCGACCTGCGCGCCGCGCTGGTGCAACTGCTGTGTCTGAGCGGCAACTGGACGCGCGCCAACGCGCAGTTGAAATCCTGGCAGGCGCTGAAACCGATCGCCCAACCAACCACCTTGCTGCTGATGCAGTCGGTCAACGCCGAGTTGCAACGCCAGGCGGTATTTGCCGGCACGGCCGCGCCGACGCTGCTGCGGCAGGCGCATCCCTGGCTGAAACTGATGGTGCAGGCGCTGCATCAGGATGCGCAAGGGGCAGCCGAGCAGGCCCAGACGCTGCGCGATGAGGCGCTGGAGGCCGCCCCGGCCGGCGCCGGGCGGTTAATGCTGGCCGAAGGCGACCAAGAGCGGCAACTGAGTTTCGACTGGCTGACCGACGGTGACGGCCGCCTCGGGCCGGTGTGCGAGCTGGCGCTCAACGGCGTTTACTACTGGGTGCCGTTTGCCGACATCGCCGCGATCCAGTTCCAGGCGCCGCAGAGCGCCATCGATCTGGTGTGGAGCCATGCGCTGGTGCGCCTGACCGACGGCCGCGAACAGGTATGCCAACTGCCCGCCCGTTACCCGCTGCCCGAAGACAGCGACGACGCGCTGCTGCTCGGCAAACGCACCGAATGGCAACCGCTGGGCGACGGCGCCCACTATGCGGGGCTGGGCCTGAAGACCTGGCTCAGCGAAAGCGACGAATTCCCGCTGCACAGCCTGCGGCAGTTGAGCTTCGACACGAGCGCCTGACCATGAACGACAAGCGCCCACCCCACTATGACGGCGGCGATCTGCGCCGCCAGGGCTATCGCTATCGTCAGGACAGCGATAGCCTGACTTCACGCGACAAAATGCAGCCGGTGCTGCTCGACATGCTGACCGACGACGAACCGCAGAAAAAGCAGGAGGCGCAGGTGCGCAACCTGGTGTCGCACAGCGAGCTGCGCCGCCGGGTATTGCGCGATTTGCAGTGGCTGTTCAACTGCGTCAACAGCGAATCCAATCTGGATCTCGGCGATTTTCCGCAGGTGCGGCGTTCCACCCTGAATTACGGCATCGCCTCGCTGGCGGGCAAGCGCATGTCGGACATCGAATGGCTCGACATTCAGCGCGCGCTGACCGATTCCATCCTCCATTTCGAGCCGCGCATTCTGCCCGACGGGCTGCAGGTGCGCTGCATTTCGGACACCGGCTCGCTGGAGCTGCACAACGTGCTGTCGATCGAAATCAAGGGCCGCCTGTGGTGCGTGCCCTATCCGCTGGAGTTTCTGTTCCGTACCGACGTGGATCTGGAAAACGGCCACTTCGATCTGAAAGACATAGGGTAAGGCGATGGACAGTAAACTGTTAGATTATTACAACCGCGAGCTGGCCTATCTGCGTGAGATGGGCGCCGAGTTCGCCGAACAGTACCCGAAGGTCGCGGGCCGTCTCGGCATGCGCGGCATCGACGTAGCGGACCCTTATATCGAGCGTCTGATGGAGGGCTTCGCCTTCCTCACCTCGCGTGTGCAGCTGAAAATGGACGCCGAGTTCCCGCGCTTTTCTCAGCGCTTGCTGGAGATCATCTACCCCAACTACCTGTCGCCGACGCCGTCGATGGCGATCGCCGAGCTGCAGCCGGACAGCAGTAAAGGCGATATCAGCAACGGCTTCGTGGTGCCGCGCGGCACCATGATGGACAGCCAGACGCTGAAGAAAAGCGGCATCACCTGCAGTTACACCACGGCGCATGACGTCACGCTGCAGCCGGTGCGCATCGCCGGCGTCGAGCTGGGCGGCATTCCGGCCGATATTCCGCTGGCCTCGCTGGGGCTGCAGCACAGCGGCTGCGTCAGCGCGCTGCGCATTCGGCTCGAGTGCTACGAAAGCGTGACGCTCAACAACCTGCAGCTGGACCAATTGATGTTTTACCTGGCCGGGCCGGACATGCAGGCGCAGCAGCTGCTGGAGTTGCTGATGCAGCACAGCGTCGGGCTTGTCTGCCAAACGGTGGAAGCGCAGCCGCAGCGGCGGGCGCTGGCGTTGGACGGGCTGCGACAGGAAGGCTTCGCCGCCGATCAGGCGCTGCTGCCCAACGACCTGCGCAACTTCGAAGGCTACCGGCTGCTGCAAGAATATTTCGCCTTCCCGGCGCGCTTCCAGTTCTTCAGCGTCAACGGCCTGCGCCCGCTGCTGCAAAGCGTGCGCGAAGGGAAAAAGGCGCTGCGCCAGTTCGAAATCGTGGTGCTGCTCGATAGGCACGATGCCGCGCTGGAACGAGTGGTCGACGTTGCCCATTTGGCGCTGCACTGCACGCCGGTGATCAACCTGTTCCCGAAAGTGGCCGAACGCATCGCGATCAACGAAAAGAACCACGAATACCATCTGGTGGTCGATAATATCCGGCCGCTGGATTACGAAGTGTTTTCGGTGCAGCGGCTCGGCGGCAGCGCCAGCGAAAAACGCTACGAGCAAGAGTTTCGGCCGTTTTACAGCACCCTGAGCGCGGACGACGGCAACTATGGCGCCTACTTCTCGCTGCGGCGCGAACAGCGCACCCTGTCGGAAC
This sequence comes from Serratia sp. X3, assembly GCF_014982455.1. Lineage (NCBI taxonomy): Bacteria > Pseudomonadati > Pseudomonadota > Gammaproteobacteria > Enterobacterales > Yersiniaceae > Serratia > Serratia sp. X3. The sequence continues at coordinate 629,038 of NZ_JADCNB010000001.1, read as the reverse complement.
ACGCCCGCCGCTACGGCACCCGCACCGGCTATGCCGGTTCGGAAGTGTTCGTATCGCTGGTGGACGAACGGCAGTCGCCGTGGCACAGCGATCTGAAATACCTCACCGCCGACGTGCTGTGCACCAGCCGCGACCTGCCGTTGATGCTGTTGCAGCAGGATCAGGGCAATTTTGTGATGCCCGATTCAATCCCGATCAAGCAGGTCTCGCTGCGCAAAGGCCCTACGCCGCCGCGTCCGGCGCTGGCCGAAGGCATGATCACCTGGCGGTTGATCAGTCAGCTGCAGCTGAATTACCTCAGCATGATGGACGGCGATCCGGAACAGGGCGCCGCCAGCCTGCGCCAGCTGCTGGGGCTGTACGGCAACCTGAGCGAGCCGGCGATCGCCAAACAGATCCAGGGCGTGCGCCACTGCAACCTGCGGCCGGTCTATCGGCGAGTGCCTGAACCCGGCCCCATCGTGTTCGCGCGCGGCATCGCCATCGATCTGACGGTCGATGAGCAGGCGTTCTCCGGCAACAGCCCTTACCTGCTCGGCAGCGTGCTGGAGCGCCTGTTCTCGCGCCTGGTGGCGATGAACACCTTCACCGAGATGACGCTCTCCAGCCAGCAGCGCGGCGAGATCGCCCACTGGCAGGCGCGCATGGGCAAAAGGACGCTGATATGAACGCGGAGATGATCGCCACCGAACTGGCGCCGCCGCAGATCAACGCGCTGTATCGCCTGCCGGACGACTTCTGGCCGCGGCTGCGCAGCGCGCCTTACAAGCACGATCTGTTTCAACTGCTGCGGCGCATCGACGCCCAGGGCGGCCAACCCTACCTGCTGGGGCGCGCGCCGCTGCCGCGCCACGAGATGCTGCGCCTGGGCCAGGAACCTTCGCTGTCGTTCGCGCCGTCCACGCTGGCGCAGGTGACGCCGCGCGCCAACAGCCCGCTGCACGACGTTTCGATCTTCAGTTTCGGCCTGTTCGGCCCCAACGGGCCGCTACCGCTGCACCTGACCGAATACGTGCGCGAACGGGTGTATCACCATCAGGACACCACCCTGCTGGCGTTCACCAATCTGTTCCATCACCGGCTGACGCTGCTGTTTTACCGCGCCTGGGCCGACGCGCAACCGACGGTATCGCTGGATCGCCCGGACAACCGGCGCTTCGACGAGTACCTGTCGAGCCTGATCGGCCTCGGCCAGCCGGCGCAGCAAGAGCGCGACAGCATCAACGCCCACGCCAAGCATTTTATGGCCGGTCATCTGATTCGCCACAGCCGCGATCCGGAAGGCCTGAGCAAGATTTTGCAGCAGTATTTCAAGGTGCCGGTGCGCATCGTCGAAAACGTGCCGCACTGGCTGCGGGTGGATCCGCGCGAACAGGCGCGGCTCAAGGCCGGGCGCGGTGCGCCGCGGCTCGGCGAGTCGGCCTTTCTCGGCATCGCGGTGCGGGATATCCAGCACAAGTTCCGCATCGAGCTGGGGCCGATGCCGCAGCAGGACTATGACCGCTTCCTGCCCGGCGCCGAGCTGTGCCGGCAACTGCGCGACTGGGTGCGCCAATACCTGGGCATCGAGTTCGTCTGGGAAGTGCGCCTGATCCTGGCGAAGGAACAGGCGCACGGCATCCAGCTCGGCGGCACGCAGCGCTTGGGCCTGAGCAGTTGGCTGGCCGACTATCGGCGACAGCGCGATCTCGACGATCTGATCTTCAGCCCTGAACCGCTGGAAAACCCGTTCTGACCCTATTTCGGCCGACGCCCGGCGGCGTCAGGCCACTCTGAGACCTGAGGAAAACCATGTCTGAAATCAGCCGCTCGGTATTATTCGGCAAACTGGATAGCCTGTTATTCACCTCTCTGGAAAGTGCGACGGCGTTTTGCAAGCTGCGCGGTAACCCCTACGTCGAATTGGCGCACTGGCTGCATCAGCTGATGCAATCGCCGGACGGCGATCTGCAGCAGATCGTTCGCCACTTCGCGCTGGACGAGGCGCAGCTGGCGCGCGACATCGTCGAGGCGCTCGATCGCCTGCCGCGCGGCGCCAGCGCCATCTCCGATCTGTCCGAGCACATCGACAGCGCGGTAGAACGCGCCTGGGTCTATGGCTCATTGAAGTTCGGCGCGTCGCGCATCCGCGGCGGCCACCTGCTGCTCGGCATTCTGAAAACCTACAGCCTGCGCCACCTGCTGAAGGCCATTTCTCCGCAGTTCGAGCGCATCAACGCCGATCTGCTGATGGAACAGTTCGCCGCCATTACCGCTCACTCGGCGGAAAACGCCCAGGACGCGGCGGCACAAAGCAGCGCCGAGCCCCTGCCCGGCGCGGCGCGCAGCGGTGAAAGCGTGCTGGCGCAGTATGCCCAGGATCTGACCGCCAGAGCGCGTAACGGCGAGATCGATCCGGTGGCCGGCCGCGATGAAGAGATCCGGCAAATCGTCGATATTCTGATGCGCCGCCGCCAGAACAACCCGCTGCTGACCGGCGAGGCCGGCGTCGGCAAAACCGCCGTGGTGGAAGGCCTGGCGCTGCGCATCGTGGCCGGCGACGTGCCGCCGCAGCTGCGCGACGTGAAACTGTGCCTGCTGGACATCGGCATGCTGCAGGCCGGCGCCGGCGTCAAGGGCGAGTTTGAAAAACGGCTGCAGGCGGTGATCGACGAAGTGCAATCCAGCCCGACGCCGATCATCCTGTTTATCGACGAAATTCACACCCTGATCGGCGCCGGCGGCGCCCAGGGCACCGGCGACGCCGCCAACCTGCTGAAACCGGCATTGGCGCGCGGCCAACTGCGCACCATCGGCGCCACCACCTGGGCGGAATACAAGAAATACATCGAGAAGGATCCCGCGCTCACCCGCCGTTTCCAGGTGGTGCAGGTGCACGAACCGAGCGAAGACAAAGCGCTGCTGATGCTGCGCAGCACCGTCAGCCCGCTGGAGCAACACCACCGCGTGCTGCTGCTGGATGAAGCGGTGGACGCCGCGGTGCGGCTGTCCCATCGCTATATTCCGGCCCGCCAGTTGCCGGACAAGGCGGTGGCGCTGCTGGATACCGCCTGCGCGCGCGTGGCGGTCAGCCAACATGCCGAGCCCGCCCAGGTCGAAGACTGCCGCCACCGCATCGATGCGCTGCAGATAGAGTTGGATATCGCCTGCCGCGAGGCCAAGGTCGGCATCGGCGATCCCCTGCGCCCGCAGGAGATTGAGGCCCAATTGACCGCGCTGCGCCAGGAACTCGAGCAGTTGACCGAACGTTGGCAGCAGGAGCTGGCGCTGATCCAGCAGATCATCACACTGCGCGCCCAACTGCACGCCCAAGAAGAGGCGAGCACCGACGAAGAGACGCAAACGCGCCCTGATGCCGACGCGCTGCGCGCCCAACTGGGCGAACTGCAGCAGCAGCTGAGCGCGCTGCAGGGCGAAGCGCCGCTGATCTTCGCCGCCGTCGACGCCAACATCGTGGCGGCGGTGGTGGCCGACTGGACCGGCATCCCGCTGGGCCGCATGGTGAAAAACGAGATTGAAGCGGTGCTGCAGCTCTCCGACACCCTGAACCAGCGCGTCATCGGCCAACGCCATGCGCTGGATCTGATCGCCCGCCGGGTGCGCACCTCACGGGCGCGGCTGGACGATCCGAACAAACCGGTCGGGGTATTCCTGCTGGCCGGGCCCTCCGGCGTCGGCAAAACCGAAACCGCACTGGCGCTGGCGGAAACCCTGTACGGCGGCGAGCAGAACGTCATCACCATCAACATGAGCGAATTCCAGGAGTCGCACACCGTTTCGACGCTGAAAGGCGCGCCACCCGGCTATGTCGGCTACGGCGAGGGCGGCGTGTTGACCGAGGCGGTGCGCCGCCGTCCTTACAGCGTGGTGCTGTTGGACGAGATCGAAAAGGCGCACCCGGACGTCCATGAAATCTTCTTCCAGGTGTTCGACAAGGGCTGGATGGAGGACGGCGAAGGCCGTCATATCGATTTCCGCAACACCATCATCATCCTGACCTCCAACGTCGGCACCGATCTGATCGCCGGGTTGTGCAGCGATCCGGAGCTGCTGCCGGAGCCGGAGGCGCTGAGCGGCGCGCTGCGCCAACCGCTGCTGTCGGTGTTCCCGGCCGCCTTGCTCGGCCGCCTGCTGGTGGTGCCGTATTACCCGCTGACCGACGCCACGCTGGGCAACATCGTGCGCCTGCAATTGGGCCGCATTCAGCGTCGCCTGGCGGAGAATCACGACATCGTCTGCACCTTCGACGACGCGGTCATCGAGCAGATCGTCAGCCGCTGCACCGAGGTGGAGTCCGGCGGCCGCATGGTCGACGCCATCCTGACCAACACCCTGCTGCCGCAGATCAGTCACACCCTGCTGACCGGCAGCGCCAACGACCAGCGCTATCGCCAGCTGCATATCGCGCTGCAGAACAACGAATTCATTTGTCAATTTCAGGCATAACGCCGCGGCCGCCGAGACGGCGGCCCTTTGAACACAGAGAGTCATCACTATGTCGGGAACCGGGATAACCAAACCGAATTCGAACAGCCTGCCGAGCGGCTATCGATTCAATGAATTCGAGATCCAGGAAGCGATCGGCGAAGGCGGCTTCGGCATCGTCTACCGCGCCTACGATCACCAACTGGAACGCACCATCGCCATCAAGGAGTACATGCCAACCTCGCTGGCGAAACGCAACGACGATCTCAGCATCGGGCTGCGCGGCGAACGCTTCGGCAAAACTTTCCAGGCCGGGCTGAACAGCTTTATTCAGGAGGCGCGTCTGCTGGCGCGCTTCTCGCATCCCGGTCTGCTGCACGTGTTGCGCTTCTGGGAAGAGAACGGCACCGCCTATATGGGCACCCAGTTTTACAGCGGCACCACGCTGAAAAACCTGCAGGCGCAGCAGCCGGAGAAGATCGACGAGGCGTGGATCCGTCGGCTGCTGCCGCCGCTGTTCAGCGCCATCAACACCATCCATCAGGAAGGCTATCTGCACCGCGACATTTCGCTGGATAACATCCAGATCCAGGAGAGCCAGCTGCCGGTACTGCTGGACTTCGGGTCGGCGCGCAAAGAGATCGGCAACCTGTCGGACGAAACGGAGATCATGCTCAAACCGGGCTTCGCGCCGATCGAGCAGTACACCGAGAACAGCGACGGCGAACAAGGGCCGTGGACCGATATCTACGCGCTCGGCGCCGTGCTGCACACGCTGATCGTCGGTTCGCCGCCGCCGGTCAGCGTAGTGCGCAGCATCGAAGACAGCTACCAGCCGCTGACCGAGCGCCGCCCCGCCGGCTACTCGCCGGAGCTGCTGCGCACCGTCGATCGCGCGCTGGCGCTGAAGCCGGAAGACCGCCCGCAGACCATCGACGAAATGGCAGAGCTATTGCACCTGCCGATCGCCGATGAAAACGAAATCATCAGCACCCCGGCCGCCGCGCCGGAGAACTTGCTGGTCGCCGCCAACCCGGCCGCCGCTGCGGCCGCAGCCGGCACCGTTACCGCGCGCGGCACCCAATTCTCGCGCCCGATGATGGCCGGCGCCGGGGTCGCCGCGCTGCTGGTGATCGGCGCGATCGCCTGGCTGAGCGGCGGCAAGGACGATGCCCAGGCCGTCGCTCAAAACAGCGAAGCGTCACCGGCGCAGAAAACCCTGACGCAGCAGCCGAGCGCACCGCAAACCGCGCAGCCTGCGGCGGCGGAACCTGAAAAAGCGGCGCCGCCGGCGCAACCGGTGGCGTTGGTGTACTTTAAACTGCAACCGGGTGAGCAGGTCAGCCTCGACGGCAAGCCGCAGCAGGTGACGCCGGGCGAAAACGGCTTTGCCAGCCTGAACCTGGCGCCGGGCCGCTATCAGCTGGAGATCCGTCACAACGATCGGCTCCGCCGCCAGCAGCTCAGCATCGACACCGCCGGCACCTGGCTGGTCAACCCGGCCACTGCCGGCTAATCCCGTTCTGAAACTCCGCCTCGGCGGGGTTTCCCCTATTTCATGAGACTGACGAGCAACTGCCCCCTCATTGGCCGCGCGGCAAGGCCGCTGCAACGCCGGAGTATGCAGGGCATGACGTCAATCACAGAGGACGTTCTCATGTTGGATCGCATTATTGCGCACACGCCGCTGGGCCAGGAGCAACTGCTGTTTCGCTCGCTGGACGGTATCGAAGCGCTTTCCACTCCTTTCGACTTCTCTATTGAATTGCTGAGCACCGACGCGCGCCTCGATCGCAAAGCGCTGCTCGGCCAACCGCTGACGCTGGAAATTCCGACCCAGGGCTTTCTCAGCGCCCCGCGTTACCTGAACGGTAAGATCACCGCCATCGCCGTCAGCAGCGAAGAGATCGGCGGCACGCGCTACGCGGTGTACAACCTGCACGTGCAGCCGGATCTGTGGCCGATGACCAAAGACCGCAATTTCCGCATCTTCCAGGAACAGACGGTGCCGCAGATCGTCAAGACCCTGCTGGCGGAGCACAACGTGCAGCTGGAAGATCAGCTGACCGGCGACTATCGCCTGTGGGGCTACTGCGTGCAGTACAACGAAAGCAGCTTCAACTTCATCAGCCGCCTGATGGAGCAGGAGGGCATCTATTACTATTTCAAACACGAAATGGGCAAACATACGCTGGTGCTCGGGGACGCCCCCCACCATCACCAGCCCTATCCCGGCTATGAGATGATCCCCTACCACCTGACGCCGTCGGGCGGCAGCACCAGCGAGGAAGGCATCAGCCAGTGGACGTTGTCCGATCGCGTCACGCCGGGCATCTACAGCCTGGACGACTACGATTTCCGCAAACCGAACGCCTGGCTGTTCCAGGCGCGGCAAAACCCGGTCTCGCCGACGCCGGGGCAAATCGACGTTTACGACTGGCCAGGCCGCTATACCGAGCATCAGCAGGGGGAGTTCTACGCCCGCGTGCGCCAGGAAGCCTGGCAGGCCGAACATCAGCAGATCCGAGGCACCGCCACCGCCATGGGCATCGCTCCCGGCAGTACCTTCACGCTGTATAACGCCCCGCATGCCGACGACAATCGCGAATATCTGACGCTGCAGGCCAGCTACCATCTGAAAGAGAATCGCTACGCCAGCGGCGACGATCAGAGCAGCGAACACCGCATCGACTTCATCGTCCTGCCGGCGGACGTGCCCTGGCACCCGCCGCAGCAGGCAACCTGGCCGAAAACCCACGGTCCGCAGACCGCCCGGGTGGTCGGCCCGGCCGGCGAATCGATTTGGACCGACAAATATGGCCGCATCAAGGTGAAGTTCCACTGGGATCGCTTCGGGCCGAAAGACGACGGCAGCTCCTGCTGGGTGCGCGTCTCCAGCGCCTGGGCCGGCCAGGGCTACGGCGGCGTGCAGATCCCGCGCGTGAACGACGAAGTGGTGGTGGACTTTATCAACGGCGATCCGGATCGGCCGATCGTCACCGGGCGCGTCTATAACGAAGCCAGCATGCCGCCGTGGGCGCTGCCGGCCGCCGCCACCCAGATGGGCTTTATGAGCCGTTCCAAAAATGGTACACCTGATAATGCCAACGCTCTTAGGTTTGAGGATAAAATGGGCAAAGAGCAGGTTTGGATTCAGGCAGAACGCAATCTAGATGTTAATGTCAAGAACGATGCCAGTCGAACCATTGCAAACAATCATACTCACTATGTCGGTGCTGACGAGTTGTACCGTGTTGAAACAAATCGAGTTCAAGGAACCAAAAGTGAAGAGCATTTATTGACCGGTAAAGGAAAAAGTGACTCTGTCGTTGAGGACTATATTATTGCTTCAGGGACCCGCTTGCGCCTCGAATGTGGAGAAAGCGCTATTGAACTTACTGCCGATGGACAAATTAATATTGTCGGTAAAAATTTTAACTTCCATGTAGAAAGTGATGGTTTTATCAACACGGGCGGTAAGCTTAACCTTAACGATGGAACGGGTGCCGCGATCGTCGCTCCTGGTTCGGGTCATAAAGAAGATATTAACAAAGCGGTAATCGAGCTGTTTCCCCCGAAAGAAGAGGGAAATTCAGCTTTGCCCCCGAGAGGGCCAAATGTGACTAAGTCAAACTCTTCTACAGCAACACCAGAAAAAACACCTTTGTTAAATTCAAACAGAGAAAAACCAGATAAAGCTACATTTGTCAAAGAGGTTCATGAAGCCGCAAAAATTGAGGAGCAAAAGACAGGTGTCCCTGCCGCCGTCACAACTGCGCAGGCAATACTAGAAACGGGCTATGGTAAATCCGTTCCCACTGATGTCAACTCAGGAAAATATAGTCATAATCTCTTTGGCATAAAGGCTCATGGCAATCCTAATTATGTTGAAGTTTGGACACATGAAAATTTGAATGGTAAAAGAGTAAAGATCCTCGACAAGTTCGCTTCATATGACTCTTTCGAAGATAGTATTGCTGGCAGAACAGAGTTTCTGACAAAAAACAAAAGATATCGTGATCTATTTAAGAGCACAGACCCTAAGGAATGGGCTCAAGGGTTGCAGGATAAAGGTTACGCAACGGATCCTGACTACGCTAAGAAACTTATTAGCATAATGAACTCACAAGGACTTCTTTAATGAAAAAATTATCAGTTCTACTTTTCCTGCTATCATTCAGCTCAATCGCCGATGTTAATTGTGATATTCTGGGCAAAAAAGCCCAAGACAATGCAGTACGTTTTGAAAATTCAAATAATGGCTTTTCTGTTATCGGCAAAGGGCGTTTATATTTTCACTCCGCTCCCGACTTAAGATGTAAAGAAAGCAAAGTCTTTATTATACCTAACGATAAGGTCAATGCTTACCTCGACTACCACGGTTACTATTACGTCATGTACTTCAATAATAAAGGAGAACAAGTTGAAGGATGGGTAGATAGCAACCGACTAAAGGAAAACAATACAGGTATAGGTCCGATAGAAAAATAAATTTACACTCTCGCTCGTCTGCTCACAACGCTTAAACCAAGCGGAATGACAATCACAGGCTGAATCGGCACATACTATCGATTCAGCCTTCTTTATCATTTCCCCTTCACCACTTCTTCACCGTCTGGTAAATCTCGAGGTCGAAATAGCCGTCGGCCTCGCAGTCGTTGAGATAGTGTTCATAGCTCACCCCCTCAACCGGCTGATAGCCGCTGGCCGGCAGCAGCTTCTGGTAAAACTCGCCCCATACCCGTTCAAAATCGCCATCGCTGATGCGTACGCGGTAGACCGCGTACTGCCCGGCGGGCAGCGTCTGCACGGTCACGCCCTCGCTGCCCGTCGGCAGCGCGAAATCGTCCGCCACGCTCATCACCACGTCGGCGCGCAGCTTTTCCGGCACCACTTCCGCCGGATCGTCCCAGTACAACACCAGCCATTTGCCGAACGGCACGTCGTGACGCTGCCGCCATGCCAGCAGTTGCTGCGAGCCCTGCGGGATGGTCTGCGGATACGGCCCCACCACTCTTACCCCCACCACCTTCTCCGCCGCCTTATCGATAATCCTCACGCTCATCGCCCTTCCCCCTCATATTGTCTCAGGCACCGATTTCGGTACGCACGTCCAGCAGTTCGGGGAAAAAGGTCAGGTCCAACGCCTTTTTCAGGAAACTGACGCCGCTGGAACCGCCGGTGCCCGACTTAAAGCCGATGATCCGCTCCACCGTTTTCATATGGCGGAAGCGCCACAGATGGAAACTCTCTTCGATATCCACCAGCTTCTCCGCCATTTCATACGCTTCCCAATAGGTCTGCGGGTTGTCGTAGATCACTTTGAACGCCGGCAGCAGATCCGGGTTGCGCTGATAGGGTTGCGTCCAGTCGCGCTTGAGGCACTCCGGCGGGATCGGCAAACCGTGGCGCGCCAGGTACAGCAAGTATTCGTCGTACAGGCTCGGCGCTTCGAGGATCGCCTTCAGCGCCGCGTGTTTTTCCGCATCGCTGCTGAACACCGCCAGCATGGCGGCATTCTTGTTGCCGAGCAGAAACTCGATCGACCGGTACTGATGCGACTGGAAACCCGAGGAACTGCCCAACACATCGCGAAACTCGACGTATTCCGACGGCGTCAGCGTTTCCAGCACCGCCCACTGTTCGAACAGTAACCGCTGGATCTGTTTGACGCGCGCGAGGATTTTGAAACAGTGGCTGAGTTTGTCCTGCTGCACCAGCCGCAGCGCCGCCTGCAGCTCGTGAAGCATCAGTTTCATCCACAGTTCGGAGGTTTGGTGCTGTATCACGAACAGCATTTCGTCATGATGCGGCGGATTGGAGAGCGGGTGCTGGCAGTCCAGCAGTTGGTCCAGGCACAGGTAGTCGCCATAGCTCATGCGTTTGGAAAAATCGGTGACAATCGCGCTTTCTAATTCCCGTTTGTTCATCTGTGATCTCCGTTGCGCCCAGCGCCCCATCGGCCTGGAACGTGCCGCAAAGAGAAAACAATAGTACAGAACCCGCCGCCCCGAAGGGCGATAAACGAGAGATGCTTCGCAGTTCTCACTCATCCGCGTCACCCCATGGCCGCCGCCCTTAGCTGTTTAGTAAACAACCGGCCCTGCGCCTGACGACTCTCACAAATGCGCGATCCCGTGCGGGTTTCGCCCCGGTTGCGGCTTGCCTGCGCCCGCCTTCCCTTATAGATTGCAGGCTAACGGCAGGCAGCAAGGGATCGGCAAATGGCAAATATACGAGATGTCGCGCGGTTGGCCGGCGTGTCCATCAGCAGCGTGTCGAACCTGCTGAATAATCGCAGCCACCAGATGAGCGCACAGACCCGTCAGCGCATCGAACAGGCGATGGACACCCTGGGCTATCGTCCGGCGCGCACCGCAGTGAACCTCGCGCCACAGGCGAAGATCATCGGCCTGCTGCTGCCGTCGATCGTTAACCCGAGTTTTTCGGCGCTGGCGCACGCCGTCGACAGCGCGGCGCGCGCTCACCGCTACCGCGTCTTGCTCGGCAACGCCTACCGGCAGGAGCAGGAGGAAGCCGCGTTTATCGACGATATGTTTCTGCATGGCGTGCGCGGCATCATCGTGGCGGCGAGCGACATCCGCCAGACCCATTTTGTCCGAGCGGCCGAGCGGGGCATGAAGATCGTCAGCTATGACAGCCCGTTCGCCGAGCCGATGGCCGCCGACAGCCGGTTGTTCGACAGCGTGTCGATGGACAATCTCGCCGCCGGGCGTCTGGCCGCGCAGCACCTGCTCGAACGCGGCTGCCGACATATCGTGTTCGCCACCGAAGCGGCGCTGACCGTGGGGCGCAGCCACAAGATCGACGGTTTTCTGAGTGCGCTGGGGCACAACTTGAGCGAACGCCAACGGGTGATCGAAGGCAAAGCCACCAGCGCCTACGGCGACACGGAGATGTTCGAATTGGGGCTGACGCTGGCATCCCGCATCCTCGCGCTGACGCCGCGCCCGGACGGCATCGTGGCGATTAACGATGCGCTGGGCATCGGGCTGATGGTGGGGCTGCGCGCCGCCGGCGTCCAGGTGCCAGCAGAGATTTCGGTGGTCGGCATCGACAATATCGCGCTTGCCGGCCTGGCCGAACCGGGGTTGACATCGATCGGCCCGCCGCTGGCCGAGATGGCGCAGCTGATGGTCGAACGCCTGATCGGCCGCATCAACCATGATTCGCAACCGCCCGGCGAGTTTCTCTTCCCGCCGACGGTCATCAGCCGGCGCTCCGTCAAAACCGCCGGTTAATACGGTAAAAACGGCTTACCCAGACGATGCGCAGCCGGCATCGTCCGGATCGGCGCAGCCAAAATCAGATAAAACAGCGTCGTCGCACTAAATAAACGGCGCGACACTTTATGCACGCAACGTCGTTATTCAGCACGCCGCTCATGACTTTGGGCCGGGCCGCTATTATTCCGATTAACCACATGGGGAAAAACCATGATGAAAAAAACAATGCCAAAGGATATTGAACGCAGCGCCATCAGGAAATTGACGCTGCATATTGTCCCCCTCATGATCTTGTTGTATTTCCTGGCCTTTCTCGACCGCAACAATATGGCCTACGCCGCCAAAGCGTTGGAAGATAATCTGGGATTGACCGCCTCGGCTTTCGGCTTCGCTTCCGGAATTTTCTTTATCGGCTATTTCCTGTTTGAAATACCCAGCAACGCCGGCACCATTAAATTCGGCCCGCGCATCTGGTTCGCCAGAATATTAATTTCCTGGGCATCTTCGCGACCCTGCTCGGTTTTGTGCGCACGCCGCTGGAGCTCTATATTTGCCGTTTTATGCTGGGCGTGTGCGAAGCCGGTTTCTTTCCCTCGGTGGTGTATTACTTCACGGTCTTCTTCCCGGAAAAATACCGCACCAAAATTCTCGGCATGTTCATCATCGTCCAACCGCTGTCCAACGCGGTCGGCTCGCCGATTTCCGGCTTTATTCTCAATATTCAGCATGACTGGTTCGGCTTCGCCCCCTGGCAGCTGCTGTTCATCCTCGAAGGGCTGCCGCCGATCGTCATCGGCCTGCTGATCCCCTTCCTGATCAAGAACTCGCCCAAGGACGTCGGTTATCTGAACGTGGAGGAAAAAGCCTGGCTGATGAGCAACGCCGGCCGCTCCAAATCCGGCTCAAAAATCACGCTGGGCGACTTCCTCAAGGGCATTAAAAACAGAAAGTACCTGCTCTACGCGCTGCTCAACTTCGGCATGGTATGCGGCATTTACGGCTTCGGCACCTGGCTGCCGTCGATCATCAGCGCCATTTCCGGCAGCGATATCTTTCGCGTCAGCCTGCTGGCGCTCATTCCCTACGGCCTGGCCGCGCTGCTGGTCTATCCGTGGAGCCTGTGGGCCAGCAAAACCAAAAAGCTCGGCGTGTTCGCCGGCCTCAGCATGGTGATCGCCGCCATCGGCCTGATGGGCGCGGTGACGTTTTTTAAATACGACCCGTTCGTCGCGCTGTCGTTCCTGTGCATCGCCGCCATCGGCATCTATACCGCCGTGCCGCCGTTCTTATCCATGCCCGCCAATATCTCCACCGGCGCGGCCGCGGCCGCCGGGCTGGCGGTGGTGAGCTGCATCGGCAATATCGGCGGTTTCGTCGCCCCCTATGCGGTGGGCGTGCTGAACGATCTGACCGGCAGCAGCGCGCCGGGGCTGTTTTTCCTGGCCTCGTGCCTGCTGGCGACCGGTTTGATCTGCATTTTCTACTGCGCCAAACAGCGTGAAGGCGTCATCAATTCTTAACGAACCAATAAGGAGTCAATCATGGGCGATCTTGCGGGCAAAAAGGTCTTTATCACCGGGGCGGAACAGGGCATCGGCCGCGCCACCGCAGAGCGGCTGATCAAGGCCGGGTGCGACATCTATTTTCACTACCACAGCGACGAAAGCGGCCCCAAGGCGCTGGTGGCGCTGGCCCATTCACTCGGACAAAAGGCCGCCTACGGCTACGCCGATCTCATCGACACCGACGAAACGCTGCGCTGCGTCTCGGCCGGCGCCGAGTTTCTCGGCGGCATCGATATTCTGATCAATAACGTCGGCGGCATCGTCGGGCGCAAATGGCTGGGCGAGATCGATCGCGCCTTCTGGCAAACCGTGATCGACGTAAACATGACCACCATGCTGAACGTAACCCAGAGCGCGCTGCCGCACCTGAAGGCGGCGCCGAACGGCGCCAGCATCATCAACCTGGCCTCGCTGGCCGGCCGCGCCGGCGGGCACGCCGGCTCGCTGGTCTATTCCGCCACCAAGGGGGCGGTGCTCACCTGGACGCGCTCGCTGGCGGCGGAGCTGGGCGAGCACGGCATCCGGGTGAACGCGGTGGCGCCCGGCCTGATCCTCGGCACCCGCTTTCATAATCGCCACACCACCCAGGCATCGGCGGAGGAAACCGTTCGCGCCATCCCGCTGGGCCGCGCAGGCACGCCGGACGACGTGGCCCGCGCCATCGCCTTCCTGGCGGCGGAATACGACGGCTTCATCTCCGGCGCCACTCTCGACATCAACGGCGGCATCTTCCGCATGTAGTTCAGCTGCGGGCGGCACGGCCGCCCCCCTATTCAGGAATCGCTTTATGATCAAATCCGCCATCACTCACCCGCCGCTGCTCGCCGCGCTGGCGCAATGCGGGCATAAAACCCAGGTGCTGATCGCCGACGGCAATTACGCCTGCGTGACGCACGCGCCGAAAGACGCCACCGTGGTCTATCTGAACCTGGCGCCCGGCACGCTCGCCGCCCCGCCAATCCTGGAAAAACTGCTGGCCTGCATCAACGTGGAAAGCGCGGCGCTGATGGCCTGCCCGCCGGACTTCACCAACACTGTCGAAGCCGAATACCGGCAACTGCTGCCAGAACATTGCCCGCTCGAGCACCTGCCGCGCGAGGCTTTTTACGCCGCGGTCAAATCGGATCGGACGCTGCTGGTGATCGCCTCCGGCGAACGGCGCCGCTTCGCCAATCTGCTGCTGACGGTAGCGCCGGTGGTGTGAAAGAGGTAGAGGGTGTGAGGGGTAAAATGAGGGGGCTAGCCCCCTCATGCCGTTACAGGTCAGCGACCCACTTCTCCAGCTCCCCCGCACGTTCCGCATCGATATAGCTGGTGGCCCAACCAAACAGGTAAGCGAAGGCGAAAATGCCCACCGTCGACGACACCAGCGTCGGCGCGAAAAACGCGGCGATAGCGGAAAGCGTATACCCTGCGCCGATCGACAACCCGAGCGCTTCGAGCTGGTTGCGGAACGCTTTCCAGTTGCCGGTTGAGAAACCTTCAATCGCGGCGTTTACCAGATCCGCGCCCTTGATCGCCCAATCCACCCCGGTGAAGACCTTGCCCAATACCCGCGCATTGCGGGCATACTGTTCCGCATCGATCATTTTCAGCCAGGCGACAATCGCCGCTTTGTCCTGCGCCTTGAGCTTTTTGTTCAGGCCCTTCGTCAATTGCTCGTAGGTTTTCTCCGCATCTTGCACGTTGCGGATATATTTTCCTTGAATTCCCGCCTCCAAATCCTTGGCGAGTTTGGCGTATTTCGCGCCGATCTTTTCCGCGATATCTTTATTGATACCTGCGGCCAGGCTGACGCCATCCTTGATGGCTTTTAATTCCGCATTTTGATATTCGACGAATTCCTTAACGACCGTTTTTACCGAGCCAGGCGATTTTACCGGCTTGCCGTTGGCATATTTCACCTCCATGGCATTCAGGTTATCCCCTCTCACCACGGCGATAA
Source organism: Serratia sp. X3 (assembly GCF_014982455.1). Lineage (NCBI taxonomy): Bacteria > Pseudomonadati > Pseudomonadota > Gammaproteobacteria > Enterobacterales > Yersiniaceae > Serratia > Serratia sp. X3. Next base: position 613,856 of record NZ_JADCNB010000001.1, on the reverse strand, counting down.
ACGCGGGCCGGTTCTTATTGGCCTTATAGTAGAGGCTGTAGGTCGCCACTCCGTCTTGCTTTTCCACCTTCAAATGATGAAAACCGTAGTAACTCCCGGTCGTGCGGGTCGTCGAGAATTCGCCGGTTTTGCCGTTGCCATGCCAGCCGCTGACGGGCCGGTCGCGATGCGAGTCTGTCACGAAATTGCCTAACGAAGAGGCGCCGATCTGCCCGGCATTCAGGCCATTGTTGCCGCCTTTGCCTGGGGGGGAGGGCTTGCGCGCATGGCCGGTTTCGATATCCCCGATCGCCACTGTCACCCCCTTGGCGTTGATCCCCATCACCAGCCCCCCCAGGCCAATGTGCTTCGCCTGATCGGCCGTCAAACCGGTGGCGGAAAGGCTCAGCGTGCCGGATGGGCTGACGCTTTCAATATGCAATTTCGCATCCGGATTAATTCTGCGCGCCGCCTTAATCACCGCCTCCAGCTTCATGCGCAGCGCCGGATCGTTTTGGATCGCCGCTATCTGTTGCTGTTCCGGGCTGTTGCCAACGCCGGCGCCGCCGCGATCGCGATCGCCGGAATGGCCTTTATCACCGCCCCCCGGCTCAGGGCCCGTACCGCGTTCAGAACTCCAGTTAGTTCCATCTCCTTTACCACCATAATTAAATCCAGGCATATGCTTTCATCCTTATTTCGTTTTATTTTTAAGATGCCGATATTCTCGTTTAACGCGGATTGACACGCGCATTATCCCTATCGGCAAACCGTTTTTAGCTGCCCGTCATTTATAAAAAACCGCAGAAATAAGGACAACGGATGGCGGCTGTCTGGTCGGTGAAACAATCAACGAGCCAACGCATGCGCGCCCTTTGCAATACAGGCGTTAGAGACTGAAATATCCAAGGAACCTATGTGATCAGATGGCGCAAAACGGTGAATGGCGAATAAAGAGAGGTCATAAGCGCCCTGCCGCCAGGCAGCCAGCGACGCATCCGGGTTCTGAACTCGGGGGGGGGGGGGGGGGGGGGGGACCCGGTGAAGATCGTTGGCGCCCAGATCATGCCATGCTTACCCTGCCTTATTATCGCCTATTCCCTTAGGTCTCGACGGATTGGGCCGCACAGCAGCCCGTGGGGCATCACGCGGCTCCCGCTCCCCTAGCCGCACCAGCGGGATATCCGCCAGCCGGGTGGTGTAAGCCGGCGACAACATTTCGCGCTTCATTTGCCACGGTTTGACGATCCCCTGCCCGGCGAACCATACGCGCCCGCGCCCTTCCTGATTCAGGCGATCGAGGGTCGCCATCAGGCGCTCGCTGTTGCGGCGCGGCGGGCAGTCGTCGAACAGGTCGATCTGCGCCATGGCGGCGGCGCTGAAATCCCCCAGCATCACGCCGCCCTTCAGATAACGCCGCCCCTCCTGCCAAATGCTCTCCAGCGCGCGCACCGCCATGGCGATGATGTCGCGGCTGTCGTTGCTCGGCGTTTGCAGCCGGGCGGTACCCATATTGCTGTAATAGCCTTCGCCCGCCGAATGCGGGCTGGTTTTGATAAACACCGACACGTTGCGGCAATAGCGCTTTTCCTGTCGCAGCTTTTCGGCGGCGCGTTCGGCATAGCTGCAGATCGCCTCGCGCATGTGCGGGTAGTGCGTCAACCGCTGGCCGAACGAGCGGGAACAGATGATCTGCTCTTTCGCCGCCGCCTCATCCTCCCATTGCAGGCATGACTCGCCGCGCAGCTCACGTATCGTGCGCTCCAGCACCACGCTGAAGGTTTTACGCGCCAGTCGGGTATCGCAGTCCGCCAGCTGCAGCGCGGTGTGAATGCCCATCGCCTGCAGCTGGCGCGTCAGGCGGCGGCCCACGCCCCACACTTCTTCCACCGGGAGCAACGCCAGCAGTTTGCGCTGGCGCGCCGGATCGGATAAATCCACCACGCCGCCGGTGCCGCGCCATTTCTTGGCCGCGAAGTTGGCCAGCTTGGCCAGCGTTTTGCTCGGCGCAATGCCGACCCCGACGGTCAAATGCAGCTCGCGCCGGATGCGATCGCGCACCCGCTGGCCGAACGGTTCCAGCGCCTCGCAGCGCGCCACGCCGTCCAGCCGCAGAAAGGCTTCGTCCAGTGAATAGACCTCCACCGCCGGCGCCATCTCCTCCAGCGTGTCCATCACCCGGCGGGACATATCGGCGTACAGCGCGTAGTTGGAGGAGAACACCGCGACGTTGCGACGGCGCATCTCCTCTTTGATCTTGAAATAAGGCGCGCCCATCGGCACGCCCAGCGCCTTCGCCTCGGCGCTGCGGGCGATCACGCAGCCGTCGTTGTTGGACAACACAATCACCGGCCGCCCCCGCAGGTCGGGCCGGAAGATGGTCTCGCAGGAAGCGTAGAAGCTGTTGACGTCTACCAGGGCGAACATGGTTACAGCGCCGCGTAGACGATAAAGGTCACCACGCCGAAGATCTCCAGCTGCGCTTCGTCGTCGAACACGATGGGCGCGTAGGCGGGATTCATCGGCAACAGCCGCACGTCGGGGTGGCGCTGCAGCTTTTTGACGGTGAATTCACCGTCCACCGCAGCGATCACGATATTGCCGTGCTCCGGCGTCAGGGCGCTGTCGACAATCAACAGATCGCCATCCTGAATATTGCCGTCGATCATCGACTCGCCGCTGGCGCGCACGAAGTAGGTGGCGTTGGGGTGCCGCACCAGCAGTTTGCCGATATCCAGCCGGCTCTCGACATAGTCCTGCGCCGGGGAGGGAAAACCGCAGGCCACGCGATCGGCAAACAGCGGTAACGTCAGGGGCTCACCTGGTGAAAAAGCATACAACCTTAAAGTACTCAGCATAATCATAACCAAACTGTATATTTATACAGTAAAGCATAAACAAAACGCGAACGCGTGCAACCCCCTACCCCCCGACGGATCGCGCTTTGCCGCGTAATATAATAATTTTCTGAGCGATTTTTTTTACGCCTGCTAACGGTTTCACGCTGCCTTGCGCACACGTTATCCACCAAAACTGTGGATAATGCGACACTCAGACCGTTGGCGTATCGATGGGCAGGATGAGTGAGGGATTGTCATTGCGAACGGCGCCGACGGCGGGCGACATCGGTTGCCAGACGAAATCCTCTGCCTGCAGGCTGTACACGTCAGCCTGCATTTGACCATAGGGCGGGACTAAGCGGGTGTCGAGCCAGTCGCGCGCGGCCGTCGGTCTCTGCTGCGTACAGCGCCGCAAAGAACAGCGGCAGGCCTTGCCTCAGCAAGAGCCCACGGGAGGAACGGCGGACGGCCTTACAAAATGACGCCAATAAAGTTGCGACTGGCAATGGCATCAATGGGACGGCCAGAGACGAAAGTCAGTACGTTATGCCAGGAGCTTGGGATAACCCGACAAACGCTGTACCGCCACATTTCCCCTGATGGTCCACTGCGAGCTGACGGTATAAAGCTGCTCAACCGGGGATAATTTTAGCGGACGGAAAAATCTGGGGTTCCGGCGTAGCCCCCCGAATAAGGAATAATCCTTAATTCATTTCAGGATTATTAATTCCATCTAAAACCTCTCGGCAATATTCTTTTTTATAGGCTTCATCATTACTTAATGACTTAACCAAAAAATCAGCATTTTTCCAACCATTATCCCAATGCGTATCGAATCCTGACTGTTCATACTTTAATGTTCTAGTTAATGAGTCTTTTATTTGTTTTTTATATTTATCAATTTTCTCATTGGTTGCCCCACAAACATCATGTGCAACACGAGCATTTGAGCCAGAAAAACCTATTGCTGAAATTGCCATCGCTTCATTTGATTTGTCGAAATCATTCGCATATGCCACAGCATTAGATAAAGCGAATATGACAAGAGCAGATATGGTTTTTTTGTATGAAATCATCTTTCACCTCTCACTCATTGATTGTTCATGGGGTCAGTTTGGATATCGAAAATTATTGTACATTAAGGCTGCTTTTTAATCAGTCTCAACTTCTTTATAGAAGGCCTGCGCACGAAATAAGTGGCATTAGGATGCCGCACCAACAACTTGCCGATATCCAGCCGACTCTCGACATAGTCCTGCGCCGGGGAGGGAAAACCGCAGGCCACGCGATCGGCAAACAGCGGTAACGTCAGGGGCTCGCCTGGTGAAAAAGCATACAACCTTAAAGTACTCAGCATAATCATAAGCAAACTGTATATTTATACAGTAAAGCATAAACAAAACGCGAACGCGTGCAACCCCCTATTCCCCGACGGATCGCGCTTTGCCGCGTAATATAATAATTTTCTGAGCGATTTTTTTTTACGCCTGCTAACGGTTTCACGCTGCCTTGCACACACGTTATCCACTAAAACTGTGGATAACCTGCAGGGCGTGATTCCCTACGCGAGCGGGATCAGAATCCTGTATAATCCCCACACCTGCTCAATAAGCATTCATCCCCGTCGGCGCCTCGTCACCGACGGTCACGAGAACGTTATGAACAAGCACCTACTCCTCGCAGAAACCGACGACATCGAACAGGCCTGCCTGTCTCGCCATGCGGTCTGGCAGCGCACCGATCTGGCTCAGGCGCAGCCGGATTGGCTGGCGGAAGAAGTGCCGGTCGCCCTGGTGTACAACGGCATTTCCCACGTGGTGATGATGGCGACGCCAAAAGATCTGGCGGCCTTCGCCATCGGTTTTTCGCTGTCCGAAGGCATCATCGCCTCCCCCGACGATATCTACGACATCCGTCAACAACCGGCCTGCAACGGCATTGAAGTGCATGTAGAGCTCTCGAGCCGCCGCTTTATGCAGCTGAAAGAGAAGCGCCGCAGCCTGGCCGGCCGCACCGGCTGCGGCGTCTGCGGGGTCGAGCAGCTGCAGGAGGTTGCTCAACCCATCGCGCCGCTGCCCTTCACCCAACGTTTCGATTTGGCCCAGCTCGACCGGGCATTGGCTCAACTGCAGGAAGTGCAAACGGTGGGAAAACTGACCGGCTGCACCCATGCGGCGGCCTGGATCCAACCGGACGGCGCGCTCAGCGGCGGATGTGAAGACGTTGGCCGCCATGTGGCGCTCGACAAACTGCTGGGTTACCGCAGCCAACAGGCCTGGTCGCAAGGGGCGGCGCTGGTCTCGAGCCGCGCCAGCTATGAAATGGTGCAAAAGTCCGCCATGTGCGGCGTCGAGATCCTGTTCGCCGTCTCCGCCGCCACCCGTCTGGCGGTGGAAGTGGCCGAGCGCAGCAACCTGACGCTGGTGGGCTTCAGCAAACCGGGGCGCGCCACCGTCTATACGCACCCGCAACGGCTCTGGCAATCGACAACGGTGGCATAGCGCCGCCGGATAAGAATCGACTATTCTCAATAGCAGGACACCTGGAAGCACCCACGTTATGATAATTCGCCCGCACCAGAACTGGTTTTTTCGCCTGTTCGCCTGGCACGGTTCCGTGCTGTCAAAAATTACCTTTCGCCTGTCACTGAACGTGCTGATGTCGATAGTGGCGGTGATCAGCTACCAATGGTACGAACAGCTCGGCGTGCATTTGACCATCGCGCCGTTCAGCCTGCTGGGCATCGCCATCGCCATTTTTCTCGGCTTTCGCAATAACGCCGGCTACAGCCGCTTTGTCGAAGCGCGCAACCTGTGGGGCTCGCTGCTGATTACCGAACGCACCCTGCTGCGCCAGATAAAAAGCCTGCTGCCGGACGAACCGGCGGTGCAGCAAAAGGTCGCCAAGCTGCTGATCGCCTTTAGCTGGAGCCTGAAGCATCAGCTGCGCGGCACCGACCCCACCGCCGATCTGTACCACAATCTCACCGGCAACGAGCTGGCAGAGGTGATCGCCAGCCCGATGCCGACCAACCGCATCCTGCTGATGCTGGGCCAGGAAATCGGCAAATTGCGCCGTCAGGGCCTGCTGAGCGACATCACCTTCGGGCTGATCGACGATAAGCTGAGCGAACTGTCTCACACCCTCGGCGGCTGCGAACGGCTCGCCAGCACCCCGGTGCCGTTCGCCTATACCCTGATCCTGCAGCGCACCGTTTACCTGTTCTGCAGCCTGTTGCCTTTTGCCCTGGTGACCGATCTGCATTACATGACACCGTTTGTTTCGGTGTTCATTTCCTATACCTTCTTATCCTGGGACTCACTGGCCGAAGAGCTGGAGGATCCGTTCGGCGTGTCGGCCAACCATCTGCCGTTAAACGCCATTTGCAACACCATCGAGCGCAACCTGCTGGAAATGAACGACCAAAGCCCGCTGCCACCGCCGATGAAACCCGACGAGCACTTTAATTTGATCTGATCTATTTCACCCGAACACACTGGAGCCGAATGCAATGAATGCAAATAACACCCCGCCGCAAGCCGTATTCACGCCGGTGACGCGCCATGCCATTTTCATCGTCGCCACCCTGTCGCCCGTTCCCGCCCATCTGGCGGCGGTGCGCGCCTGGTGCGGCGATATCGCCGCCGTGGTGCGTTCGGTCGGCAAACGCGCGCCGGCGGGCAATCTCACCTGCGTCTGCGGCTTCGGCTCCGAGGCCTGGGATACGCTGTTCGGCGCGCCGCGCCCTCGCCAGCTGCATCCGTTCAGCCCGATCGGCAGCGGGGAGCGCGTTGCGGTCGCCACGCCCGGCGATATCCTGCTGCATATCCGCGCCGATGAAATGGATCTGTGTTTTGAACTGGCCTCTCAGTTGACCGCCAAGCTCGGCGACGCCGTGACGGTGATCGAGGAGGTGCACGGCTTCCGTTATTTCGATCAGCGCGCCATGATCGGCTTCGTCGACGGTACGGAGAACCCGGAGGGGCACGAAGCCTTCGACTACACGGTGATCGGCGACGAAGACGCGGCGTTCAGCGGCGGCAGCTATGTGCTGGTGCAGAAATACCTGCACGACATGCAGGGCTGGAATTCGCTCAGCGTGGAAACGCAGGAGAAGATCATCGGCCGCCACAAACAGTCCAATATCGAGCTGGATGAAGCGGTCAAGCCATCGTCATCACACAGTTCGCTGACTACCATCACCGACGAACAAGGCAACGAGGTGAAAATTCTGCGCGACAACATGCCGTTCGGCCGCCCCGGCCTGCGCGAGTTCGGCACCTACTTTATCGGCTATGCGCGCTCCCCGCAGCCGATCGAGCAGATGCTGGAAAACATGTTTATCGGCCGCCCGGCCGGCAACTACGATCGGCTGCTCGATTTTAGCCACGCGGTGACCGGCACCCTGTTCTTCGTGCCTTCCGCCCCGCTGCTGGAAGCGCTGGCCGATCGCAGCGGCGCCGAACTGCACTGATTGGATGAAATGCGGGGCCGCAGCGATTAGCCGTTGGTTATCCTGTGGCCCTGCGCATCAATCACCGGCTCCCCGTCCTCTTTGCTGAAGGCGCCGCGCTGCGGATCCGGCAGAATCTCCAACACCGCCTCCGACGGACGGCACAAACGCGTGCCGAGCGGGGTCACCACAATGGGGCGGTTGATCAGGATCGGCTGTTGCAGCATGAAGTCGATCAGTTGATCATCGCGCCAGCCGGCTTCGTCCAGTTTCAGCTCGGCGTAAGGCTCGACGTTTTTGCGCAGCAATGCGCGCGGCGTCATGCCCATTTCGGCCAGCAACGCAATCAATCGTTCGCGGCTTGGCGGCGTTTCCAGATACAAAATCACCTCCGGCTCAACGCCGCTGTTGCGGATCAACGCCAACGTATTGCGCGACGTGCCGCAGGCCGGGTTATGGTAAATCTTGATGTCGCTCATGACGGTTTCTCCGGTCAGGACAAAACGGACAGCCGCAATGCCAGCGCGGCCAGGGTGACAAACAAAATCGGCAACGTCATCACCAGCCCCACGCGGAAATAATAGCCCCAGGTAATGACGATGTTCTTTTGTGCCAACACATGCAGCCACAGTAACGTCGCCAGGCTGCCAATCGGGGTAATTTTGGGGCCGAGATCGCTGCCGATAACGTTAGCGTAAATCATCGCCTGTTTGATGACGCCTTCCGCACTGCTGCCGTCGATAGACAACGCCCCCACCAATACCGTCGGCATGTTATTCATGATGGAAGAGAGAAATGCGCTCAGGAAACCGGTGCCGAACGTCGCCGCCCACAGCCCCTGCCGTGCCAACGCGTCCAGCACACCGGAAAGCCAATCGGTCAAACCGGCGTTGCGCAGCCCGTAGATCACCAGATACATGCCCAATGAGAAAATGACGATCTGCCAGGGCGCCCCGCGCAACACTTTACCGGTATCGATCGCTCGCCCGCGTTTCGCCACCGCCAGCAAAACCAGGGCGCCGCAAGCGGCGACCAAACTGACGGGCACGCCGAGCGGCTCCAGGGCGAAAAAACCCATCAACAGCAGCGCCAATACGGCCCAGCCGGTCCGAAACGTCGCGCGATCGCGAATCGCTTCCCGCGGCACCGGTAAACGCGTCAATGCATAGCGCTGCGGAATATCCTTGCGGAAGAACAGATGCAACATCACCAGCGTCGCCGCGACGGCGGCAAGGTTGACCGGCACCATCACCGCCGCATACTCGGTAAAGCCCAGACGGAAGAAATCCGCTGAAACGATATTTACCAGGTTGGACACCACCAGCGGCAGACTGGCAGTATCGGCGATAAAGCCCGCCGCCATGACGAACGCCAGCACGGCAGCAGGACGAAAACCGAGCGCCGACAGCATGGCGATCACGATCGGCGTCAGAATCAACGCAGCGCCGTCGTTCGCGAACAGCGCCGCCACTACGGCTCCCAGCAGCAACATGTAGGTAAACAACCATCGACCTTTGCCGTTGCCCCAACGTGCGACATGCAAGGCGGCCCAGGTGAAGAAGCCGCTTTCATCCAACAGCAGGCTAATGATAATGACGGCGATGAAGGTCGCGGTCGCATTCCAGACTATCTGCCACACCACGGGAATATCACCGACATGCACCACGCCGCTCACTAATGCCAATCCCGCCCCGATCGACGCACTCCAACCGATGCCCAGCCCTTTCGGTTGCCAAATCACCAAAATCAACGTCAGAATAAAGATTGTTCCTGCCACTATCATCGCCGCCTCGCTGCTTCTTCAGGTTTACATATATGTATTTTCGAATGTGTTTGGGCAAATTTTTTTATCGTTACGGGCAACCTTTCGCCGCACGTTGCGCCAATTCCGTCATCTGTTCTGATCGGCACTGATAAGCCTGCTCAATAATAGCCGCCGCCCAGGCCGGCATATGCGGCGACAGGCGATAATGTATCCACTTGCCATCGCGCCGATCGAGCAACAGCCCGCTTTCACGCAGCATCGCCAGATGTCTTGATATTTTGGGCTGCGGCAGCGCCAGTGCGCCCGACAGCTCACATACGCACAGCTCGCCGGCGTGGCGCAGCACCAGCACCAGCGTCAGACGCGTCTCGTCCGACAAGTTTTTAAACAGCTTCAGCGGCGTCAATGACGTCATGTCGCACTCCCGTTAACCTTTATCTGCTCCACAAATCGGTCGTGAAAATACCATCTTCATATTCGAAAAATCAAATATAAAACGCAAGGCGTTATCCCCTGCCCAACAACTTATACTTATCTTACGCTGTTTTTATGGGAAGGAGGCGCCATGCCGCTCACATTCAAACCGTCGGAAAGACTCTCCATCGGCACCGAAATAGAGCTGCAGCTGGTCGATGACGAGCACTACGATCTTACGGATCGGGCTGACCGGGTGGTCAGCGCGGTCGGCGACCGCCGGCGCGTCAAACATGAGCTCACCAAGTCAATGGTGGAACTGAACAGCTCGGTGCACCGCGATCTCGATGTGCTGCACGCCGAGCTGCGCGCCCTGACCGATACCGTCCGGCGCAGCGCACGGCGCCTGGGCTGTGACGTCTGCGGCGGCGGCCGCCACCTGAGCAACGACTGGCGCAAGCAGGTCATCAGCGACAACGCGCGCTACAGGCAGCTGGCCAGCCGCTTTGGCTATCTCTCCAAGCTGGCCTGCGTATTCGGCCAACACATCCACCTCGGCGTCAACGACGGAGACGAGGCGATGTACCTGTGCCATGCGCTGACGCCCTATTTTCCGCAGCTGATCGCGCTCAGCGCTTCGTCACCGCTGTACCAGGGCGTCGATACGCGCTTTGCCAGCTCCCGTTTCAGCGCACAGAATTCTTTCCCCAATTACGGCTGCCTGGAACACATCTACAGCTGGCGCGAATTCAACGCCTACTATGACCGGCTGCATGCCGCCGGCGTCATCGACAGCGTCAAGGATATTTACTGGGATGCGCGGCCGAAACCGGAGCTGGGCACGGTAGAGATTCGCATCTGCGATACGCCGCTGCGCCTCGCGCACGCCACGCTGCTGGTCGGCTACTGCCGTCTGCTGGCCGATTTTCTGTTGCAACACCGCACGCCGATCGCGCCGGAGTACGATGCCTTCACCAACTACAACAAGATCAACGCCTATCGCAGCGGTTTCGCCGCCGAATACGTCGATCCCGTCACGCTGCGCCGCTGCAGCCTGACCGCACATATCCTGCACACCCTCGACACGCTGAGCGGCTTCGCCGAGCGGCAGGTGGATCGGGCCGTGCTGCAGGCGGTCGAGCGCCATGTACGCCGGGGCATCAGCGATTCGGAGCATATCCGCCAGATGTTGCACAACGGCCTGCCGCAAAACCAGGTCATCAAACGCCTGTGCGATGAGCTGTTGCAACCGGCAAGTTAAGTTTCGGCTATCGATTCCATACGCCAAAGCGGCTGTTCATTATGTGCTCTTTCGCTACAATCGTGAGCACTGACATTCACCGTATCGAGGACGCTATGTACAATTTCTCCCGCTATCAGGCAAAAGAACTGGCGCTGGCTTACATGAGCGGCAAAAAGCACGATCTGTCGCCGCAAGAGTTTTTGCAGCAGCTGAAAAGCAGCGAAAGATCGTTTGAGCACCTGCTGAAACACGGCAGTGAAATGCCGCGTGACGTGCTGGTCAAAAGCTTCTGAACGGCCGGTCGCCGGCCTCTTTCCGTCTACGCCGCCGGTGGCGGGCCTGACAGGTCCGCGCATTCCCGGCCGTCTCTTCCTTTCTCTTCGCCCCCGACGTTTCACCTCCACCGACCAACACCCGGAAAATTCGCCTTTAGAGACGAATTATTGACATATTCGTATTCAGGTGCGAATTTATAGTCATCCCCCATCCACAACGGATCACGCCATGCCGACGCCAATCAGCGTAATCAGCGGCGATCTGGTCGATTCTCGCCGGTCAGACACCGTCAACTACCTCAACGGGCTGCACAGCCTGCTCGATCGGCTGCAGCGCGACGGGCGGCTGCGCCAGGTGGAAATTTTTCGCGGCGATGCCTTCCAGGCGCAGGCCGCGCCGGAGGACGGGCTGTTGCTGGCGGTGTATATTCGCACTGCGCTGCGGGCGATGGGCGCCGCGCACTGGGATGCGCGCATCGCCGTCGGGCTGGGTAGCCAACGGCCGGACGCCGCCGGTTACGGCAGTGCCTTTATCAACTCCGGCAGCGCGCTGGACGCCATGACGAAAAATTGCCGCCTGGCTCTGAAAACCGACAACGATCGGACAAACGCCATTGTCAGCGATCTGCTGCCGATGTTAGATCATGTCATTGGCCGCCTGTCGCAGACCGAAGCGCGCATCGTCCAGGCGAGAATGTTCGCCGACAGCGGCGCGGCGGTAGCCGAGCAGCTGCAAAAAGCCGCTTCCACGGTCTCCGCCACGCTCAAACGCGCGGCCTATGAGGAGATCATGCGGTTTATTCACGCCATTAACAGGATCGTCTGACTATGGATCTGACCTATGCGCCTTTACTGGCCTGGCTGTTGATCGTCCATCTGCTGGCGGATTTTCCGCTGCAGCCGCTGAGTTGGGTGGAAGATAAAATCCAACATCGCGCACGTTCGCGTTTTCTGCTGTTGCACGCGTTGCTGCACGGGGTGCTGGCCGCCTGGGTGGTGGCCGGTTTCGGCCTGCTGCATGGCGGACTGTCTTCACTGCAGGTACTGGTCAGCCTGCTGGTTATCGCCGTCAGCCACTACCTGATCGATTTGCTGAAAGTCACCGCCATGATCCGCCTGAGCCCGGCCCGCAGCTTTCTGCTCGATCAGGGATTTCATCTGGCGGTGATCGCCTTGCTGTGGCTGGGGCTGACGCCGAATGCCGGTGAACTGCTCGCGGCGTTGGGACGGCAACTGGGGAGTTGGCAAACCGGCCTGGTGCTGGTGGCCTACAGCCTGATTTATCTGCCGATGAGCCTGCTGATTGGGCAACTGCTGGCGCGCTGGACGCCGCAAATGCCGCCTTCGGCCAAGGCCGACAACGATTCGCTGCTGCGCGCGGGCAAACAGATTGGCTATCTGGAAAGAACGCTGATCCTGACCTTTGTGCTGCTGGGGCAAATTCCGGCGATCGGTTTTTTGCTGGCGGCCAAATCTATCTTCCGTTTCGGCGATCTGCGCCAAAGTGACGATAAGATGCGTACCGAGTATGTGCTGCTCGGCACGCTGTTTTCCTTCACGCTGACCATCATGCTCGGCCTGCTGGTCAACAAACTGCTGTAGCGGTGCGGGGGCGACGAATTTCGCCCCCGAAGTGAACGCCGAGGCGGCTTAGAGCCACTCGCCGAAGCGGCGGATATAGAAACGCTTCATCAACTGTGCGACCACGCAGTAGCTGACCAGCGTTGCGGCCAACCACGGGAAGTATTCCCACGGCAGCGGCTGCAGGCCAACCAGGGCGCCGAGCGGCGAGAACGGAATGTAGATGCCGAGCGCCATCACCAACCCGGTGGTCAGCAAGACCGGCAACGCCGCCGTGCTCTGAATGAACGGGATCTTCTGGGTGCGCAGCATATGCACCACCAGCGTTTGCGACAGCAGCCCCTCAATGAACCAGCCGGACTGGAACAGCGCCTGGTGTTCCACGCTGTTGGCGGCGAACACGTACCACATCAGCGCATACGTCGTGATATCGAAGATTGACGAGGTCGGCCCAATCCACAGCATAAAGCGCCCGATGTTTTTGGAGTCCCACTTGCGCGGTTTGCGCAGAAACTCTTTGTCCATCTTGTCCCACGGCAGAGACAGCTGAGAAATGTCGTACATCAGGTTCTGAATCAACAGGTGGATCGCCAGCATCGGCAGGAACGGGATGAAGGCGCTGGCCACCAGCACCGAGAACACGTTGCCGAAGTTGGAGCTGGCGGTCATGTTCAGGTACTTGATGATATTGCCGAAGGTCTCGCGCCCTTTGATCACCCCCTCTTCCAGCACCATCAGGTTCTTTTCCAACAGGATGATGTCCGCCGACTCCTTGGCGATATCGGTACCGGTGTCGACCGAGATGCCGACGTCGGCGTCGCGCAGCGCAGGCGCATCGTTGATGCCGTCGCCGAGGAAGCCGACGGTATGGCCGTTGGCCTGCAGCATTTTCAGCACCCGCGATTTTTGCAGCGGCGTCAGCTTGGTGAAGACCGTGCGCTGTTCCACTTCGCGCGCCAGTTCTTCGTCATCCATCTGTTCAATCCGCAGCCCGGAGAGCGGCTCGCCCGGCTCCAGCCCGACGTCCCGGCAAATTTTGCAGGTGATCACCGGGTTGTCGCCGGTCAGCACCTTCACCGTCACGCCATTTTCCTGCAGCGCGGCGATCGCCTGCTGAGCGCTCTCCTTCGGCGGATCGAGGAAGGTCAGCAGCCCTTGCACCACCATATCGCGTTCGTCGGCCACGCTCAGCGGTTCGGCCGGACGCTGCGCATCCAGCTCGCGCGTCGCCAGCACCAGCACGCGGAAACCGTCTTCGTTATATTCTCGGGCCAGCGCCTGCAACGCCGCACGGCGCGCGTCGTCCAGCACCAGCGTCTGATCGCCTTCGCGCACGTGGGTGGCGATCTCCAGCATCTCCTCCACCGCGCCCTTACAGATCAGCTGCTGGCGGCCATTCTCATCCGCCACCACGATCGACAAACGGCGGCGCACGAAATCGAACGGCAGCTCATCCACCTTGCTGAAACGCCCCAGGGCTTCAATCCCCGGTTTGCCGCGGCCAAAGCGGATCACCGCCTGATCCATCAGGTTCTTCATGCCGCTCTGATGGAAGCTGTTCAACCAGGCCAGGTGCAGCACCTCGTTATCTCTGGCACCGTTGACGTCGATGTGGTGCTCGAGAATGATGCGGTCCTGGGTCAGCGTGCCGGTCTTGTCGGTGCAAAGCACGTCCATGGCGCCGAAGTTCTGAATGGCGTTCAGACGCTTCACCACCACCTTGCGACGCGACATGGCGATCGCCCCTTTCGCCAGGTTGGAGCTGACGATCATCGGCAGCATTTCCGGCGTCAGGCCGACCGCCACCGCCAGCGCGAACAGCGCCGCTTCGCTCCAGTCGCCTTTGGTGAAGCCGTTGATCAGCAACACCACCGGCACCATCACCAGCATGAAGCGAATCAACAGCCAGCTGACGCTGTTCACCCCGCGATCGAACGCAGTCTGCGCCCGTGTCCCGACGATCGACTTGGCGAGCGAGCCGAAGTAGGTGCGCCCGCCGGTCGCCACCACCACCGCCGTAGCGGTACCGCTGGCGACGTTGGTGCCCATCAGGCAGATGTTGGACAGCTCAAGCAGCGCGTTCTCGCTGGACACTTCCCCTTCGCTCGACTTCTGCGCCACGTTGCCCATCGCATCGTATTTCTCGATAGGGATTGCCTCGCCGGTCAAAATCGCCTGGCTGATGAACAGATCGCGCGAGGCGATAAGACGCACGTCGGCCGGCACCATGTCACCGGCGGAGAGCTGGATGATATCCCCCGGCACCAGTTCGCGGATCGGCACTTCCAGCGTCAGCGGATGCGCGCTGTAGCTGCTGCGGCGCAGCACCGTGGCGGTAGTGCGCACCATCGATTTCAGCGCTTCCGCCGCTTTGTTGGTGCGGTATTCCTGCCAGAAACGCAGCAGCCCGCTCAGCGTGACCATGGTCAGGATGATAATGACGCCGGTGAGTTCAGTTTCTTCACCGCTCTGGAGCGGCAGCCAATAATCGGTAAAGAAACTGATCGCAGCCAGCACCATCAGCACGAAGATAAACGGGTTGTTGAAGGCCTTGATCAGCTGGATCAGGGCATGCGGCGCCTTGTCATGGGCGACCTGGTTGGCGCCGAACTGCTCCAGCCGCTCATCGGCGTCGTCCTGGGTCAAGCCGTTGCGGTTGCACTTCAGGTTCGCCAGCGTTTGAGCGATGCTGTTGGTGGCCTCTTGCGCAATGGCGTAGGTCACCGCGTCTTTATCACGGCGACGCGTTCTTTCATTAATCTGAGTCATAACGCTATTCTCTTATTTTAGTTCTGCGCACAGCGAAGCCCCGCCCGATAAACAGGTGACTATGCGCAGCTTGGAATTTTTTATTAGCGTGACTAAATGGCTGAATTACCCTGTCAGCCACGCTGGAATCATTTTCCTTCCGGGGTCATCGTCCATAACGCCTCCTTAATGCTCAGCGTTATTCAAGGCGTGCATGAATAAACCTGAACATATAATCAAGTTAATCAATATTTATATCATTAATCAGACCGGTAATTCGGACGCGACGCGCCAGCGAACGGCACTCACGCTTTTTTCCAGACTGACGCGGCAGACAATACCTTCGATTTCTTTTTGCGCGGCCGGCGTAGCGGTAATTTCCGCGCACACTTCCAATTGCCCCGGGCTGGAAATATCGGCGCTGCGCAAGGATTGCAGCCGCAAGGCGACGCCGTTCAGCGCCTGCAGGATCAGGGTGCGCACCAGAATTTCGTCCTGTTCGCCGCAGGTCACCTGAATGCGATAGCACAGTTCCAGATCGGTCGCCTGCTGTTGCGGCTGCAGATTGATGCGCTGCGCGGCTTCGCGCAGCAGGATATTAGCGCACAGGATCACCAGCGTAGCGACCACCGCATCCCAATGCTGGCCCAGGCCGCACAGTACGCCGATCCCCGCCGAACACCACAGCGTGGCGGCGGTGTTGAGGCCACGAATATTAAGCCCTTCACGCATGATCACGCCGGCGCCGAGGAAGCCGATACCGGATACGATCTGCGCCGCCACGCGGCCGGCGCTGGCCGGATCGGTGGACATGGAGCTGAGAATAAAGACCGCCGCGCCGGTCGCCACCAGCGCATTGGTGCGCAGGCCGGCCATGCGTTGGCGCCACTGGCGTTCGGCGCCAATGACCGCGCCCAGGCACATCGCCAGCAATAAATTCAAAACGAAAGGAGTCATAGCCATGACTGTCCCCTTAATTAACCGCAGGAGATAAAATCATGTGCTGTTTAGCACACGCGAAATCGCGCTGAAAATAAATCAGCGAATCAGCGTGTCGCGCCTGGAGGGAAAAGGCTGTGGCTGCAGAATACCATAATAACGTCCAACTCAATTCACCTGAAACCGTCAGGCATCAGGAAACGTTTCTTATTCGGGTATGCACAGCTCAGAAATAACTGGAGAGGGGTGCTGCCCGCCGATAACGGCAAGCAACAAATCAGAAGAGAATTGGTCAGCTTGCCTTATTTGTTTGATTACAACTACAACTGTCCAATTGGGTTTCTCCACTGAAATTTTGGCTGAGTATAGTGACGTCGGGTAATGAAGTAAAGGCTAATTTATTAAACGAAAAATAAACTGGAATACGGCGTTTATATTTCGATGTCACAAATAGAAGATGGCGACATTGGGCGACAGTGCGCTTATCGGTAAACTGCCCTCTTTCATCTTCCAAGGACGCCCCGATGAAACAACGGCTTTCCGCGCTCGCGCTGGCGCTGCTCATCAGTTTTCCCGCCGATGCCTTACTGCTGCAGCAAGGCGACGTGCAATTTGAACTCGACCCTGCCACGCTGCATATCGCCGCAGGCCCGGTGCCGATCAATCTGGCGCAGCCTGCGCAGCAGGTAACGGATCTTACCGCAACGCCACGACGCGCCAGCTGGCGATGGCCGCAACGCGCAATCAACGTCAGCGCCCGTCTGGAAGGCGGCGATCTGCGCCTGAGCTTCAGCAGCGATCGGCCGCAAACCCTGAACTGGTATCGTATGCCACAGGGGGAAACGTTGCTGTTGCCGATCGGCGAAGGCAGCCGCATCCCGCTGGACAACGCGGTCTGGCGTCATTACCTGACGACGGAAATGACGCCGCTGGATACCAACTGGGATCTGAAACTGCCGCTGTGGAGCCTGCAACACCAGGGTAAGGTCTACAGCTGGCTGATGTTGACGCCGTTCAGTAACCAGATAGCCTTCGCCGCCGCGCAGGAAAAGCTGGCGATGCGCGCCAGCCACCAATTCAATCGCTTCAATCAACAACAGGCATTCGAGGTGCTGCTGCACGTCGGCAACGCCCCGCTGTCCGGCGCCCGCCGTTACCGCGACTATCTGCAACAAAACGGCCGGTTCAGCAGCCTGCGCGAGAAGATCAAGCAGGCGCCCGAAGGCGAAAAACTGATCGGCGCTACCCATATCTATCTGTGGGGCGACCAATTGCTGGCGGCGGAAGATGTCAAGGATTGGCCGGGATTACTGCACTACCTCGCCTCTCCCGCCGCCGAAGCGCTGCGGCAGAAGATGGACGCCGAGAGCAGAAGCTTGCTGCTGCGGCTGGCGGGAAAAACGCCGGAGGGCTGGCAACAACAACCCCTGATGGACGGCATCAACCGGGCGTTGACGGCGCAGTTCGCGCTAGGCGCAACGCCGGATGACGCCGACTTTCTGCAGGCGCAGCAGCGCCAGGCCGCCGCAGTGCGGGCGCTGGCGCAACGGGAGCTGGGACGCTGGTTAACCCCAGCGGACGGTTGGGGGCAAGGGTTGGCCAAACCGGTGATCGACGCGCTGCGCCAGGCCGGTTTGCCGCGCCTGTGGTTGGGCACCGATAACTGGACCGCCGCCTTCCTGCACCCGCAAGCGGTAGCCGCCGCCAAAGCGGCCGGTTATCTGATCGCCAGCTACGACTCCTACGATACCGCCATCGCGCGCGGCGTCAACGACAGCTGGCTCACCGCGCAGTTGCCGACGACGCTCCGGGAATCCTGCGCCATCGTGCGCGCAGACGGCAGCAGGAAACCCGGCTTCGGTAAACAGGGTTATTACCTCAATCCAGGCTGTGTCCTGCCCTATTCTCAACAGCGCATGCGCGAACTGGTGCAATTGGCCGGATTGAATAGCCTGTTTCTCGATGTGGACGGCACCGGCATGGTGTCCGACGACTATCAGCCCGACCACCCAACCGGCGCGGCGCAGATGGCCGAAGCCCGCAACGCCCGGCTCGCCTGGTTCAGCGCCACCCTTAAGTTGCCGCTGGGCTCAGAGGATGGCAACGCAGTGACCGCGCGCAGCCTGATGTTCGCCCACGGCATGGAAACCTGGGGATTCGGCTGGGGAGATAAACAGATGAATCAGGATAAATCCTCGCCCTATTATCTCGGCGCTTGGTGGCCCAACGCCCAACCGGCGTTTTTCTTCCGCCCCGCCAAAGTGAAACAGCCCTACCGTACCGTCGAATTCGATCCGCGTTACCGCCTGCCGCTGTACCAGGCCGTTTTCCACGATGCTATCGTCAGCAGCCACCACTGGAATTACGACAATCTGAAGTTCAGCGACGTTCAGACCACCCGCAGCCTGCTCAGCCAGCTGTACAACACCGCACCGATGTTCCACCTGAGCCGCGCCACTCTGGCGGCGCGCTTACCGGCGATAAAACGCGCCGACGCCGCCTTCCGGCCGCTGCATCAGGCCTTGTGGGACAAAGCGTTAACCGACTTCCGCTGGCTCGATCGGGACGGCTGGGTGCAACAGACGACGTTCAGCGACGGATCGACCCTGACCGCCAATTTCAGCGCGCAGCCTTTCGGCGGCGTGGCGCCCCACAGCGTACGCGCCAAACTGGCCGACGGTCGCACTCTCGATATCGCACCTTAGCAAGGCCGCCGGCAGTGGGCTACGCTAGGCTATATTTTCGTTTACCCACAAGGAGCGGCCGATGACTCCCCTGATCCACACTCTGCTCGACGAGATTTGGCAAAGCCTCGGGCAATGCCCCGCCCCCGCCGATCGCCTCACCGTAAGCGGCACCGGCGCATTGCCTTCGGCTTTTCCCGTGACCGAATTAGCCACCGCAGCCTGGAGCGCCGCAGGTTTAGCCTGCGCCGAGCTGCTGCGGCGCGAGGGCGCCGCCGCGCAGCAGGTTTGGGTCGATCAACGCCTGGCCTCGCTTTGGTTCGGCTGGACGCTGCGCCCGCTGGGTTGGACGCTGCCCGCAGCCTGGGACGCGCTGGCCGGCGATTACGCCACGGCGGACGGCTGGATACGCCTGCATACCAATGCGCCGCACCATCGGCGAGCGGTGGAACAGGTTCTGGGCCCGGCATCGAAGAAAGGCGCGCTGGCGGAACGTGTGCTGGCCTGGAAAAAAAGCGAGCTGGAGGAAGCGGTGATCGCGGCCGGCGGCTGCGCAGCCCAAATGCGTTCGGCGGCCGCGTGGCGGCAACATATTCAGGGTAAAAGCGTGGCGCTCGAACCGCTGATCCACACCGCATTGCAGCCGGAAGCGCCATCGCCCGGCTGGACGCTGCCCGTCGCCCGGCCGCTGCACGGCGTGCGGGTGCTGGACCTGACGCGCATTCTCGCCGGGCCGATCGCCACCCGTTTTCTCGCCGGCTTGGGCGCCGACGTGCTGCGTATCGATCCTTACGGGTGGGATGAGCCCGGGGTCGAACACGAAGTGATGTTGGGCAAGCGCAGCGCGCGCCTCAATCTGACCAATGCGCGCGATCGCCATACGTTTGAGCACTTGCTGAGAAACGCCGACGTCATCGTGCACGGCTACCGCGCCGGCGCGCTGGAGAAACTGGGCTATGGCGCGGAGGAAAGGCACGCGCTGGCGCCGGGCCTGATCGACGTCTGCCTGAATGCCTACGGCTGGAGCGGGCCGTGGCGCACCCGGCGCGGTTTCGACAGTCTGGTGCAGATGAGCTGCGGGCTGGCGGAGGCGGGCATGGTTTGGCGCAGCGCCAGTTTGCCGGTGCCGCTGCCGGTACAGGCGCTGGATCATGCCACCGGCTATTTGATGGCGGCGGCGGTGTTGACCGGTATGACGCAGCGTCTGAGCCGCGGCACCGGCTATCGCGCGCGCTTGTCGCTGGCGCGGACGGCGCAGCTGCTGCTGGCGCATCCCTACCCGACGCATTATCGGCCGGAACCGCTGACACCGGCCGGAAGCGCCGACGAGAACCCTGAAACGGAACTGACTTACTGGGGGGCCGCGCAACGCCTGCGCGCGCCGTTGAGTCTGCAGGGCACGGCGCTGCAATGGGCGCTGCCGGCGACCACGCTCGGCACCTCGCAACCGGAATGGCTACGCCGCTAAATCGCCGCCAACTGCTGCTGAAGCCACTGCAGCAAGCGGGTGACCGCCGGCGTCAACCCGGCGGTCTGCGGCCATGCCAGATAAACGTCGTCATCACTCAGGCGACAGGGCGCGGCCAAGGCCACCAGCCTCCCCGCGTCGAGGGCATCCTGCACCAGCAGCTTTTTCGCCAACGCGATGCCAAACCCTTGCTCCGCTGCGCGAATCAATAATCCGGCATCGTTGAACAACGCCTGTTGCCGCCCGCATAACGGGCGCCCCTGCGCGTTGAACCAGTCGCGCCAGGGACTGACGTCGTGCTCGAGCAACGGAATATCGCCACCGTTCTCGAAAGCCGCCCCCCATTCTCGCGCCATATCCGGCGAAGCGACAGGCAACACGTCCCCCGAGGCGATGCGCTGCGCCTGCAGCCCCGCCCATTGACCGCTGCCGATGCGGATCGCCGCATCGAACCCCCGCTGCGACAGATCCTGCAGCGCCAACGACGCATCGATATCCAGCGCAATATCGGCGCAGGCCTCATGAAAAGCCGACAGACGCGGCAGCAGCCAGTAATGGGCAAAAGACGGCAACACGCTGATGCGCAGCGTCTGGCTTGCCGCCGCTCGCCGGGCGCGGGCGACGCCCTGCTGCAGCGCCTGCAGCGCCGGCTCTACCGCCGCCAGCAACTCTCGCCCGGCGGCATTCAGGCGCACGCCGCGCCCGCGCCGTTCAAACAGCGGATAGCCGACCGCCTGCTCCAGCAGTTGAATTTGCTGGCTGACCGCGCCGTGCGTCAAATGCACCTGTTGCGCCGCAGCGCGCAAATTTTCCAACCTGGCGGCGATCGCAAAGGTCGGCAAGACATGCAAGGGAATGCGTTCACTCATCATTGGTTAACCAGGCTATCCAAAAAGGTTATTTTTCATCGATTTTGACCGGCAGGCAAATGTTCTATGTTTACCCCATCATCCCTGACGCTTTCGGAGCCGCCATGCACCCACGTTTACAACAGGACCTCGCACAGTTTCCGCAGATCCTCGATCGCACCCGCCAACTGGCGGAAGATTTCCTGGCTGGGCTGCAGCAACGCTCGGTCTGCCCACCGCTCGAGCATCAGCAGCTGCAACCGGGCGACGATCGGCTCGACGAAAACGGCGAAGGCGCCCTGGCGGCGCTGGAGCGCTTTTGGCAACGTTATCAGGCCGGCATTTCCGCCAGCGCCGGCCCGCGTTATTTCGGCTTCGTCACCGGCGGCGGCACCCCGGCGGCGGTCGCAGCGGACTGGCTGGTTAGCGTGACAGACCAAAATAGCCTGCTCAGCCATGATACCATCGCAGCCACGATCGAGCTGGCGGCCGTGACGCAGTTGAAATCCCTGTTGGGCCTGCCGGAAACGTTCAGCGGCAGCCTGGTCAGCGGCGCGACCATGGCCAATTTCACCGGGCTGGCCATTGGTCGCCAATGGCTGGGGCAACAGCGCGGCGTGGATATCGCCCAACAAGGCCTGGCGGCGCTGGGCCCGATCCGGATTCTGGGAGCCAATCCGCATTCCAGCAGCGTGAAGGCGCTCAGCATGCTCGGTATCGGCCGCGAGGCGTTGACGATCGTCGCCAGCCTGCCGGAGTCTGAAGCCATGGATATGGCGGCGCTGGAGCGGCAGCTCGCCGCCGGCGCTGGCCAGCCAACGTTGGTACTGGCCAGTGCCGGCACGGTCAATACCGTCGCTTTCGACGACCTGCCGCAACTGCTGGCGCTGCGAGAGCGTTATCCATTTTGGCTGCATGTCGATGCGGCATTCGGCGGCGTGGCGGCCTGCTCGCCGCTCTACGCCCCAAGGCTCGAGGGCTGGCAGCATGCCGATTCCATCACCGTCGATGCGCACAAATGGCTGAACGTGCCTTATGACAGCGCGATCCAATTTACCCGCCATCTGGATCTGCAGATGCAGGTATTTCAGAACCATTCGGCCTACCTGGAAGCACCGACGCTGCGACCAGACAACTATCTGCATCTGACGCCGGAAAATTCGCGCCGCTTCCGCGCCCTGCCGCTTTGGCTGACGCTGGAAGCCTATGGCCGCAGCGGCATACGAGATATCGTCGAGCGCAATGTCGAACTGGCGCAGGCGCTGGGAGCGGCGTTAGCGGCCGAGGACGGTTTCCATCTGTTGGCGCCCGTGAATCTGAACGTGGTGTGCTTTGCCCTCAGTCATCCACAGGGCGACAGCGAAGCGGCGCGCGATCGCTTTCTCGAACGCCTTAGCCGGCATGGGGTGGTGCGTTGCACCCCTACGCGTTATAACGGCCAGCCGGGGATCCGCGCCGCGCTGGTCAACTGGATGACGGAGGAACAGGACATTCACCTGACGCTGGACTCGCTGCGCCATTGCCTGGCGGAGACGGCCTAAACGCCTGGCGCGTCACCCGGGCTGAAAGGCCTGCAAACGCCGTTCTTGCCGCCCGTCGTCGCCGATGTTATCCGGCGACAGCCAGGCGGCAAACGCCGAGCGCAGCGCCGGCCATTCTCCATCGATGATCGACAGCCAGTCGGTGTCGCGCGTGCGTCCTTTGACGACGACCGCCTGACGGAAGGTGCCCTCATAGCGAAAACCAAAACGCTCGGCGGCCTGACGCGAAGGCAGATTGAGGCTATCGCATTTCCATTCGCAGCGCCGGTAACCCAGATCGTCAAACAAATGGCGCAGCATCAGGAAAATGGCCTCGCTGCCGAGCGCACTGCGCTTCATCAGCGGGGACCAGTTGATGGTGCCCAGTTCAGCCGCACCGTTGGCGGGATCGATGCGCAAAAAAGCGCAGGTTCCTACCGCGCGCCCGTTCGCCTGATCGATCACCACCATCGTGCGCCTGTCGGCGCCGGACGCCAGGGCCTGCAGGTAATGCTGAAAATCCTCGCGCGTCTGCGGCCGCGCGCAAAACAGATAGGTCCAGTCGCGGTCGTCCTCGGCGGTTTGATAAGCCCGATAAAGCTCGTCGCCCCAGCGTTCGAGGTTCAGCGGTTCCAGGCGGCAAAACCGCCCTGACAGTAACGCTTGCCCGGGCATGCCTGCCGGCTGCCAATGAGGGAGGGCATCGCCTATCGGCTGCCCATATTGATTTTGTCTCACCGCGACATCCTGTTTTTGAAAGGTGCAAAAGCAAATTAAAACCGGCGCGGGTCAGAAACAACTGCGACCTGCCGCCGCCCCTGCCGACCGGCTGGCAAGACGATAGTTTAGAAAAATCACTCAATCACCGATAAACATTCACACAAATGATTTCATGTGAAATAAATATCCACATAACCTATTGTAAAATGGTGATTTATAGCAACAATTAAGCTACACATTCCAGCAATAATGTTAACTTTTGTTTGTTGTTATGATAAAAACAGAAGCGCTTATCATTAGCGAAAGGTGCCAAGACAATCATAAGGCAATGATTTTTATGATTAAAAACAAAAGAACCCAGGGGTGAGCACTTTTTGAACATTTAAAAAGCACGCTAAAAGACTTCAAAAAAACGACACATGAATTTTTTTTAAGACTTTTCCTAGCAAACTAAAATTTTTTTTCGTGACATGATGAACAGATTATCAGCAGACAATGCCGGCAGGCGCGGGCGCCAAGCGCGAATCAGGCCCATCATGCCGACGCCGGGCGGGTAGCGGATCGCTCTGACTTAAGCCAAACTTATAGATTCATGCGATTAATAAGTTTAGTATGAAAATATCATTGAGTGCCGTCGTGTTTATTGATAGAACACTCGCTACACTGAATTATTGTTCCATTTTGCCTTTCGGCTTTTTAGGCTTTTTCTCATATTACCGCAGTAAAACGGATTTAAGTGGGGGTGCGATATGCCAACGATTATCATGGATTCATGTAGCTATACCAGATTGGGGTTAACCGACTATCTGACTTCGCATGGCGTGAAGAAGCGCCATATTAATGCCATCGAGGACATTGACAGCCTGCATGAAAAATGCAGTAAGTTGAATCCTAGCCTGGTGTTTATTAACGAGGACTGCTTCATCCATGAAGCAAACGCCACGGAGCGAATAAAACGGGTGATTTCACTGCACCCGGATACGTTATTCTTCATCTTCATGGCTATTACCAATGTACATTTCGACGATTATTTATATGTTCGCAAGAACGTCATCATATCGTCAAAATCCATCAAACCAGAGACTATGAATCAGCTACTTAGTCATTATCTCGAGAAAAAATCCCTACGGGTGGAGAAATCTTCTCTGGATCAAACGCCGGTGACGCTGAGCCAAACTGAATCGAACATGTTACGCATGTGGATGTCCGGGCAAGGCACCATCCAGATATCAGACCAGATGCAAATAAAGGCCAAAACGGTCTCTTCCCACAAGGGAAACATCAAGCGGAAAATAAAAACGCACAACAAGCAGATCATTTACCACGTTGTCCGTTTGACCGACACATTGACTAGTGGAATATTCGTCAATAGCCGCTGAACCGTAGAGAACGCCCCCACTTTGTTTACCCATCGTTAAATATCCGGTGATAACGTAATCCGGTTCTCAAACGCTGGGATAACCAAAAGAATACCTGCTGCGTTATCCCCCGCTAGCGCAACGGGTATTTTTATGTCGTCGATAAAAAAATTCTTACCGCATTGAAATAATCTCAAAATAGACAGTTTCGTTAGCAAATTAATGAGATTGTTCGAAGTTACTGCCCGGGCGCGCGGCAAGGCTCCACAAAAGTGCCGTCACGGCTGTCGATTTCATTAAAAAACCACACGCCCGCCGGGTAGTCCTCAAGAGACACCAGATACATGGTACCTTCGTTGAAGACCTCTACGGCCAGAATGACGCCTTCGCGCCGTGGGCCGCCATCTGTTTTTACCGTCACTCGATCGTTAACCTGCATACCCTTCCCCATTCTTTGCGATTGGCATCAGTGTATTACAAAACCCCGGGTGAAGGACACCGCCCCAGCCCTGCCGGTCTCTGCTATCAGCGTAGCAGCCGCCTGGATTTTCACTTTCTTAACGGTTTGACCGCAGAATCTTAAGCCGGCCTCGCGTAACCTGTCTTCAGGCGTTTCCCCCCCAGAGAAGCGCTTGCAAATGAAGAAGTAACAAGGAACTTTTGCCCGCAGACTTGCGGGCTTTTTTTTATGCGCCGTCAAATTGCAGGCATAAAAAAACCCGCCTCGGCGGGTTTTATTCAATCAGCGGTAGACGCCAATTAGATAGCGGTAACGTTAGCCGCAGATGGACCTTTCGCGCCGTTCTCGATAGAGAACTGTACGTTCTGGCCTTCAGCCAGGGTCTTGAAGCCTTGATCCTGGATAGCAGAGAAGTGTACGAATACGTCTTTGCTGCCGTCTGCTGGGGTGATGAAACCAAAACCTTTAGCTTCGTTGAACCACTTCACTTGACCTTTGATCATGTTGGACATGTCTAATTTCCTTCAATAATAATGTTAGCCGCCATGGGCGAGATAGCCGGTCATCAGTTACTTATGGAGGCACTGGAAAGGAAATTCGTCAGAGAAGGGCTATCCGGGATAACGCTTTAAATTTGAACTACTTTACTCAAAATGTCGTGCATAAATAGGTCTGTACCACAGGCCGACATCATTAACTCACGAGCGAGCGGCAATAGCAACCTTTTTCGCCGTGCAGGGGCGTTAATCTCGGCTAAACGCACAGGATTTGACCCCGTCTGCCTACGGGATCGCCAGCTGAATCCCCATTACGCCGCAGGCAAATGATAGTAATTCTCGTTTTACTGTTTTATAGTTGCCCGGCGTAATCATCCAGGGAGATCCACCATGCCGAGATGGCTCACATTACCGGCCGCCAGCGCCGCCGCCCTGCTGGCCTTTGCCGCTTACAGCGCCCCGCTTGGCGCGCTGGAGCTGAATTATCAAGCCCCCGATCCCAGCGTCGCCCCCGCGCCCAAGCCGCCGGCGTCGCCTGGGCCCGCGCCCAAGGCCGAGAAACCACCGATCACTTGGGCAGAGGCGCGAGATAAAAACGGTTTTCGCGTCGACATCGAGTGCGATCATCCGGGCTGCAGCAAGCCACGCACCAAACCTTATCCCGCGTATGACGGCCCGGTGAAGAAAACCGATCGCCGCCGCCAATCCGATCCTTATTCCACCAACCAGGATCCCGATTACAACATTCAGTTAGGCTATGAGTGGTAATGACGCTTTCGGAGTAATGCCTATACCTCCCGCAATCACGGCCGCTTAGAATGGCGTCAGTTCACCACTCCTCCTGGTGTTGAACATGACAAGCTGTGTTGCAAATCTTTATGCGCCTCCCTATAGGCGCTTTTTTTTGCCCTTCTCGCATCACGCCCTTCCGATTACAGATTGGTCTCATTGCCCTGCAAAGTGATGAATGTCACAAATACGCCTCCTTGCCATTCTTATTCGGAGGTGATGTTCATGGCCACAGGATCTCTTGCCCTCCTGGCCGTCTTGGCCGGCATTGCGGGCTATGCGCTCTATAAACACTTCAAATCTCAGAAGAAAAGCGCATTCGTCCGCCCGCACGATCGGTAACCGACAACGCATTTTCACCGCAAAGGCGCGGCACGCCGCACGCCGCGCCTGCGGTTACCGTCATCCTTTCATCACAAAACTGTCACAATATGGCCATATGATGATTAGCGATTATCCGTTCTGGCTTAACACCAAGGATTTCGCCCATGACCATAATTAAAGCTGCAAACCACCAGGAAGCAGAAAAGCTCATCCGCGCCGGCACAGCCAAGAAAATCGAACTGGCTTACGACATCGGCAGCGACGATTTCTTCCAGCTTGCCAGCCTGTGGTGCGATAAAGGCGCCAAGATCTCCAAAGGAAAAGAACACTTTATCGTTTCATTGAAAGGGTTCCGCATCCCCCCTAACGATTGATGCCCAGCCGCCCATCGCGGCGGCGTCTCCTCCTCTTCCTCGCAAAACCGCTCTATTCGACCACGCGCACCTCATTCGATTTCGCTAAGCTAACAGCAGACTTTATTGTGGACGCGCCACCTGATAACCGCGTCCGCCACGATGAGGAGAGTAACCATGTCAACGAATGCACCGCTGCCCGACACGATGAAAGCGATTGAGATCAGCCAACCCGGCGCCCCCGAGGTTCTGGTCGTCGCCGAACGTCCGGTGCCGGTTCCGCAAGCGGGCCAACTTCTGGTGAAAATCGCCGCCGCCGGCGTTAACCGCCCCGACGTGCTGCAACGTCAGGGGAACTATGCGCCACCGCCCGGCGCCTCGGATATTCCCGGCCTCGAAATTGCCGGCGAAGTGGTGGCCATCGGTGAAGGCGTGACCCGCTTCGCGATCGGCGATCGGGTTTGCGCCCTCATCGCCGGCGGTGGCTATGCGCAATACTGCGCCGTGCATGAAAGCAATGCGCTGCCGGTTCCGGCGGGCCTGAGCCTGACCGAGGCCGCCGCGCTGCCGGAAACCTTCTTTACCGTCTGGGTCAACGTGTTCCAGCGCGGTCACCTCAAAGCCGGCGAGACCGTGTTGATCCACGGCGGTACCTCGGGTATCGGCACGGTCGCCACCATGCTGGCGAAAGCCTTCTGCGCCCAGGTGATCACCACCGTCGGTTCAGAAGAGAAGCGTCAGGCGAGCCTGGCGCTGGGCGCCGACGTGGCGATTAATTACCGCAACGAAGACTTTGTCGCCCGCACCAAAGACGCCACAAACGGCAAAGGCGCCGACGTGATCGTCGATCTGATCGCCGGCGACTATGTGGCCAAGAACTATCAGGCCGCAGCGATGGAAGGCCGTATCGTGCAAATCGGCACGCAAAACGGCGTGGTAAAAGAGCTCAACCTGATGCCGCTGCTCTTGAAACGCTTGACCCATACCGGTTCGACGCTGCGTTCGCGCAGCGTCGCGGACAAAGCGCAGATTGCCGCCGAGTTGCACGAGAAAGTTTGGCCGCTGCTGGAGCGCGGCGTGCTGAAACCGCAAATCTTTAAAACCTTCCCGCTTGAGCAGGCGGCCGCCGCGCATGCGCTGATGGAATCCAGCGAGCACATCGGCAAAATCATGCTGACGTTCTGAGACCTTTCCCCGCAGCGGGGCTGCGGGGAAATTTATGCCGCATTCAGGGAATGATGCGGCGACGGCGGAATGCATCGAACAGCGAGAAAAACATGGCTTCGGTTTCGACAAACTGATGGAAACCGAAACGCCGCGCCTTGCTGCCGTCCGCGAACATGTCGTAGTCCCAGGAAAAGACGAAATCGGCGAAACGCCAGCCGGCCACCGCCCGATAATCGGGCTCGGTCAAGGAGTGCCGTTGCGCCAGCTCGCGCCACAGCGGCGCTTTGTCCGCCATCATGTTTTCCAGCGTCATCGGCAACGGCGGCGCACATTCCAGCCCGAAGTACGCGGCGATTTTCGGCCACATTTCGCTCCAGCGAAACAGATCGCCGTTGTTGATGTTAAACGCCTGATTGGCTGCCGCAGGTTCGGTCGCCGCCCAGAGCGTGGCGCGCGCCAGCAGTCCGGCGTCGGTCATTTCCAAAAGGCTGTGGTAAGCGCCCGGCTTCCCGGGAAAGCGCAGCGGCAGCCCGAGCGCTTTACTGATCGAGGCGTAAACCGCGATGCTTAACGCCAGATTCATCGGGTTGCCGAGCGAGAAGCCCCCCACGACGCTCGGGCGAATGGCGCTCCAACGCCAGCGCTTGCCTGTTTGGCGCTGCTCCAGATACTGCTGCTGCGCCACGTTAAACTCCGGCGGCATATGCCCGGCATCGCTTTCACGCGCCGGCGTTTTAAACGGCCCCAAATGCGCGCCATAAACTTTATAGCCCTGCATCAGGCTGATATGTTCCAACGCCGGCGCAATCGGCTCCAGCCCTTCGACAACGTGTTGCAACATTTGCAGGTTCGGCGCCACCAGCCCCGCCCAATCCGGAGCATCCTGATAGGCGGCATAGAAAACGTGGCTAATCGCGCTCAGCGGCCGCAGCGCGTCCCGCGTCGTCGCCGCATCCAGCAGGTCAACCTGCAGGTGGCGCACCCCTGACGCCGGTTCGCCGCCCCGGCGCGAGACGCCCACCACTTGCCAACCTTGGTCAATCAGCTCCTCAATCAATCGGCGCCCAATCACGCCATTGGCGCCGATCACTAGCGCCTGTCGCTTTGCGTTCATTTTGTCACCCCTCGGATTATCGATACCCTGAGTGTTATTGATTAGCGATACTTGCGGTAGATGAGGGTTTCCACTAACACTAATAAGAAATATCTATAGGCAAAATCGACATGGATAAGCTGAACGCAATGAAAACCTTTATGCGGGTGGCGGAGCTGGGCAGCCTGTCGGCCGCCGCGCGCGATCTGCGTTTGACGCAGCCGGCGGTCAGTCAGCAAATCGCCGGTCTGGAACAGCATTTGGGGGCGCAGCTGCTGTTTCGCAGCACGCGGGCGGTCACCCTGACGGAGGCCGGCAATGATTACTATCAGCGCCTCAAACCGATTATGGCGGCGGTCGACGAAGCGGAAGAGGCGTTGCACGGCCAGCACCACCAGCTGCAGGGCAATTTGCGCCTGCATGCGCCGACCGGATTCGGGCAACGGCATATCACCCCTTTGGCCATCGCGTTCCAAAAGCGTCACCCGGATCTCACCATCGAGCTGCTGCTGGACGATCGCCGCGCCGACGTCATCGGCGAAGGTATCGACGTGGCGCTGCGCTTCGGTGAATTGCACGCGCCCGGCATGGTGGCGAAACGGTTGGGTGAGCTGCAACGCCTGCTGGTCGCGTCGCCGGCCTATCTGACCAGGCATGGCGCCCCTCGTTCGCCGGCGGATCTGGTGAAACATGCGCACATTCGCTACAGCGGCCTAAACGATGGCGATACGCTCACCCTGCTCGGCCCCCACGGCGCCGAGATGGTCGCGCTGCGGCCCACGTTTCGCGCCAATAATACCTTATCGCTGCTGGCGGCCATCGAGGCCGGAGCCGGCATCGGTGGCGCGCAGCGGCCGTTGATCGGCGAACAGCTGGCGACGGGGGCGCTGGTTCCCGTCTTGCCGGAATACCGCTACCCGCCCATGGCGCTGCATGCGGTCTATCCCGCTTTACGTTTTATTCCGCAGAAAGTGCGCGCCTGGGTGGCGCATTTGCAACAGGCGTTGACGGCGATCGAGGGAATTAGCGGAGTGAATGCCCCCGGCCAGACGCCGGGAGCATAATCATTATTTGAACAGTTTGCCGACCATGTCGCCCAGTTCATTGCTGTCTTGCTGCACTTCACCGTTTGGCGAAGCGGCATCCGCTACCGTCGGCAAGAACTGTGCAATGGTGCTGGACGCCTGGGCCGGATCGACGCCCAGCTTTTCAGCCAGTTGATTGATCGCATCGCTGCCCAACGCCTGCTGCACGTGATCGCCGGTAATCGGCTGGTTTTCGCCATTGCCGAGCCAGGAACCGACGATGTCGCCGAACTGCCCCTGGCGGAACTTGTCCAAAATAGCCTGCAGGCCGCCTTGTTGCTCGACCCACTGCATAATGGCGATGTAGTCGATGCCTTTGCCGTTGGCGCCGCCGCCCAGAATGTTACCCAATACGCTATCGAACAGACCCATGATATTCCCCTTTCAGCCGCTGCGGCCCGCGCCGCACAGCCGGATTGATTTCACGAAAAAGGGCCGCCGCGGCGACCCTGTTGAGCAACGGCTGCTTAGCCTTTGATCTTCCTGTAGACAAAAAGCACCACCAGGGCACCGATGACCGCCACCACGAAGCTGCCCAGGTTAAAACCATCAACGCGCCCCATACCGAAGAAGGTGCTGATATAGCCGCCGACCACGGCGCCCACGACCCCCAGTACCACGGTCATAATAAATCCGCCGCCGTCTTTGCCCGGCATAATCCATTTAGCCAGGATACCGGCGATTAAACCAAAAATGATCCAGGAAATGATGCCCATCTTTACTCTCCCTCTTACCTTTTGCCTAACAGAAACCCTATTACCAGGCCCACGACGGCGCCGGCGCCTACCCCTGCCCAAGGGTTATCCTTGATGCAGGCACATGATTGCTCGAGCGCTGCCTTTACGCCGCTGCGCACTTCGCAGGCGGTGGTTTTAACGTAGTCGCTCGGTTGCTCAACACCGCTTAGATCGTCATTTTCATATGACATGTCAAATCCTTACAGACCCGCCCTCTGAGAACTTCGTCACCTGTTTCACGTCCGGCGCCGCCCGTTCCGCGATCTTGCTCGGGACACTCTGCCCACAGCCGTTCAAGACGCAGCGTGCGGCGACAAACGCACAACATCACACTATGACTATAGTAAAAAATCAGCGGTTTACCCATTTCCGTCCGTCTGAATTTCACCGCTTCAAAAGCGATCGCATTTCATCCCATTGTCATCTGGGCAGACTAAACTTTAAACACAGCCTCCTGGAGGAAACGCCGATGTTCAATGCCCCTTTTGTCCTGATTCTCGCGCTGCTGTATGCGCTGGCTGCCGTTTGGGACGGTTCCGCCGCGTTGCTGTTTCACTAAGGTTACATAGCAGTTGTCACTTTTGCGATGCGCTGAATTGTGTCCTTATTTTTCAATATCGCCAGCCGGTTGAAATAGCGGTGAATATCCGCACTTCCCTCGGTAAAAATCTCATTTCGTTCCGTTTTCCGTCTGCGCTTAAATAAAGCGTAAAAAAAAGCATGAATGGAAAACCCGGCCTCACAAAAAATGCTCTATCATTTCGCACATAACAATTTGGGTTAAGGTCCCATTGCGAAACTAAAGGAAGAACAGAAAAAATGATTTCAAACCAACGCTTTGAGCGCGAATTCTTGCGCCCTCGTTATTGGTTGCTGTGGATAGGGCTAGGAATACTCTATCTATTGGTGTTATTGCCCTACCCGCTCATTTATCGGCTTGGACACGGCCTTGGCAGAATCGCCATGCCCCTGATGAAACGCCGGGTAAAAATAGCGCGCCGTAATTTACAACTCTGTTTCCCTGAGATGCCCGCCGCCGAACGAGAGGCGCTGATTGTCAAAAATTTTGAGTCCGTCGGCATGGGCCTGTTCGAAGTCGGCATGGCCTGGTTCTGGCCTGACTGGCGCATCGCCCGTTGGTTTAAGGTGAGCGGCATGGAAAACATGCAGTTGGCGCGTCAGGACGGGAAAGGCGTGCTGCTGATCGGCCTGCATTTCCTCACTCTGGAGCTGGGCGCGCGCATCTTCGGCATGCAAAACCCCGGCATCGGCGTACACCGCCCGCACAATAACAAGCTGATGGAATGGGTGCAGACCTGGGGCCGGCTGCGCTCGAATAAATTCATGATCGATCGTAAAGATATCAAAGGCATGATCCGCAACCTGAAGCAGGGTGAAATCCTGTGGTACGCGCCGGACCACGATTACGGCCCGCAAAGCAGCGTGTTCGCGCCGTTCTTCGCCGTGGAAAACGCCGCCACGACGACCGGCACCTATATCCTGGCGCGCATGGGGCGGCCGTCGATCGTGCCATTCGTGCCGCGCCGCCTGCCGAATGCCCGCGGCTACGAGCTGATCGTGCAGCCGCCGCTGACGGACTTCCCGCTGGACGATGAAACGCGCGCGGCGGCCATGATGAACCGCGTGGTGGAAGAACAGGTGCTGCTGGCGCCCGATCAATACATGTGGCTACACCGCCGCTTTAAAACCCGCCCACCCGGCGAACCTTCGCTGTATTAATCGCCTTCGCGCCTTCGCCCGCCCTGCCGGCGGCGAAGGCGCTCACCTCGCACGAGCATTCTACGTCAGGGGGACTACACTAATAAGTCACCGACGGCAATTATTGCCGCCAGCAATCATTTCTTCCCGCCCGAGGGCCGGTCGTTGCCTGTCGGGCCACAACCGAGGTCAATGTCATGCTGGTACAACCCTATTTGTTCTTCAGCGGTAACTGTGAGCAAGCGATTAACTTCTATGTACAGCAGTTGAATGCCAAAATTGAAATGGTCATGCGCTTCAAAGACATGCCCGAAGAAGCCCGCCAAGGCGGGCCGCAGGACGTCAATCCTGAAGCGATCATGCATGCGCGTCTGCTGATTGGCGACGGCGTGCTGATGGCCTCCGACGGCTGTCCGCAGGATGACAGCGGCGGCGCTTCCCACAAAGGCTTCTCGCTGTCGCTGAACCCCAGCGACGCGGAACAAGGACGCAAACTGTTCGATAATCTGGTGCAGGGCGGCCAGGTGACGATGCCTTATCAAGCCACCTTCTGGGCCAAAGGCTTCGGCATGCTGACCGACAAATTCGGCGTCAACTGGATGATCAACGTCGAATAACCCCGCATGGCGCCGCTAGCTGTAGCGGTGCCAGTCATACGCCGCTTTGGCGAACAGCGCGAACAACACCGTCAACAGCGCCAGCCCCAACCGCCAGTAAGGCGACCGGCGCCGCCGCCAGGCGAAGAACATCATCACCGCCAGCGCCCCCAGCGTGAGGGGGTAATACACCGCCAGCGTCAGTAAAGCGATAATGATGTAATCCGACATGGCTCCGTTACTCCTTCGCGCTCACGCCGCCGCAAAGGCGGGGTGTGATGCGCCTTTCTCCCTCTCACCACGTTAAGGGCTAGAGGTCTGGCGCATTTATGCATAAAATATAAGATTGCTCTTAACTCAAATTGAATAGTAATCAAACCACAAGGGTGACATGACTCAGCAGCAACCCATACAGGATGCCGTGCCGCCGCGCAGCGTTAAAAGCTCCCCATTATTATTTCAGGCCGGCGTGTTTGTCATCATCGTTGCCGCCACGCTGATCCTCTTTAACAGCTGGCAAATCTGGAACGCGCACCAGCGCGATCTGCGCAGCGCCGAGCATGAATCCGCCAACCTCGCCCGTTCGCTGGCGCAGCATGCCGACGATACCTTCATGCAGGTAGACGGCAATCTGCTCGATCTGACCGAACGTCTCCAGAATGACGGACTGGGGCCCTCGCAATTGACCCGGCTGCAACGGGTGATGCAAACGCAAGTCGGCAACCTGCCGCAGCTGCATGGGATGTTTATCTACGATGCGAGCGGCCGCTGGCTGGCGACGTCCTCGGGCAAATTCATCAAGAACGCCAACAACGCCGATCGCGATTACTTCAAATATCACCAAAACCGCGATGGCGGCGGTCTGTACATCGGCGAGGTGATCCGCAGCCGCACCACCGGCGATCTGATCATCCCCGTTTCGCGGCGCTTCAACAACCCGGACGGCAGCTTTGGCGGCGTGGTGCTGGCGACGCTGTACGTCGATTATTTTCGCCAGTTTTACGACAGTTTCGCCCTCAACACCGACGCCTCGCTAAATCTGCTGCTGGCGGACGGCACCATCCTCTACCGCCGCCCTTACTCGGCGGCCTCGATCGGTAAAAATATCGCCAAAGGCGTGTTGTTCAGCGAAATATTGCCGCATTCGGAATTCGGCAACGCCACCATCACCTCGCTGTACGACAAAGTGGAGCGCATCTACGGCTATTCGCGGGTCAACCGCTTTCCGCTGGTGATCGCCGCCGGGCTGTCGAAACGCGACGCGCTGGCGGACTGGCGCACCGACGCCGGCCTGTTCGCCGCCGGCGGCCTCTCTCTGCTGATGATCCTGCTGGCGATGGGCGCGGTGCTGCTGCGGCAAATCAAACACAGCATGCAAACCGAAGCCGAGCTGATGCGCACCCGCGATCAGCTGACCAGCATCAACCAAATGCTGGAAGAACTGGCGCTGCTGGACAGCCTGACCGGCCTGGCCAACCGCCGCCAGTTTGATATCGCGCTGAAGAACGAGCTGGCGCGCGCCTCGCGCAACTACCGCAGCGTAGCGCTGCTGATGCTGGATATCGACTACTTCAAGCAGTACAACGACAGCTACGGCCACGTCGCCGGCGACCAGTGCCTGCAGCAGATCGGCCAGACGCTGAAAGGGTTGGCGTGCCGCAGCAACGATATTCTGGCGCGCTACGGCGGCGAAGAGATGGGGATTATCCTGCCGGATACCGACGTGCAGGGCGCGCTGATTTTCGCCGAACGCGTCATCCAGGCGGTGCGCGATCTGAAGATCCCGCATCAGGGCAACCCGCACGGCATCGTCACCATCAGCATCGGCATCTGCGCCAAAGTGCCGCATATGTATAAC
The DNA here is from genome assembly GCF_014982455.1 of Serratia sp. X3. Lineage (NCBI taxonomy): Bacteria > Pseudomonadati > Pseudomonadota > Gammaproteobacteria > Enterobacterales > Yersiniaceae > Serratia > Serratia sp. X3. The sequence goes on along the minus strand of NZ_JADCNB010000001.1, from coordinate 578,343 downwards.
GATACGCCGATCAGCTTTATCAATGAGGCGGACAGCGCGCTGTATCAGGCCAAGAAAAAAGGCAAAAACTGCATTTACGGCGCTTAATCACTCATCGGGCCACCAAAATTGGGCGGCCCGATTTATTCCCACGACAAAAATGAAATAATTTCCCGCCGAAACATTATTTCCCCAATTTGCCCCGCTCTCGGAATGAAATAACGCCAATAAATAAGCAGCATATTTATTTCTATTACAATTCAATAAGATAAAAAATGCGCTATTCAGCGGACAATTCGTGCCATTTTTGATTATTCGTGCCTACGCCGAGCCTCGTTTAGCCTCCGTTTACTTTTCATTGGCATTGCCGGTGATACCCTTATCAGGACTATTCTCTATATCAGGAAGCCATCGCACGCTTCGGCGCACTGCGCCCTGCTGATACATCCATAATAGAACCCATAAATTTCACGTTGCATTTGGGCGACCGACGCAAAGACTTTTGGCGTCGCTCCAGCCAGCCACGGCGCAAGCCAGTGCAGCCAACCACGCGGCAACCTGAAAGGCGGGAATAAAGCGATATAGATTTGCGAGGAGATCTCATGCCTACTGGCGATATTATGCGTGAACAGGCCGTCCTGACGCTGCCGTTGCGACAATGGGCGGCAGCGGAAGCATCCAGCGCGGTCAGCGAGCTGGAACAGGGCAAGGTGCTGTTTCTGCCCGAACTGGCCTTCACCCTGTCTGAGCAGGAAATGCCGCTGCTGGATCCGGCGCTGGTCGATCCGAAGCGCAAAAACATCAGCTATCAACCGCTGTCCGGCAAGCTGACCGGCGTCGCCGTCGCGGAGCGCCGGCAGCAGGTTCAGCAACTGCTGGAACGTTATTACCAATCTTGCCGCCAGCTGATCGCCGGGCTGTTGCCCGAGTATCAGGAGGCGCTGCACCATCCGACCGGCAGCCTGCGTTTGCATCCGGTTTCGGCCTGGCGCGCAAGCAGCTCCTGGCGCAAAGACGACAGCCGGCTGCACGTCGACGCTTTCCCGTCGCGCCCGAACTACGGCGAACGCATTCTGCGCATTTTCACCAACATCAATCCGCACGGTGAACATCGCCAATGGCGCGTCGGCGAACCGTTCCCTGAGCTGGCGCAACGCTTCATGCCGCGTCTGGCGCGCTACTCCGCCTTCAGCAGCTGGCTGCAGCACCGGGTACGCATCACCAAAACCCGCCGCAGCCATTATGACCACCTGATGCTGCAGTTGCATGACGCCATGAAGGCCGACGGCGATTATCAACAACAGGGGCCGCAGCTGGCGCTGGCGTTTCCGCCGGGCAGCAGCTGGATTTGCTTCTCGGATCAAACGCCGCACGCCGCGATGGGCGGCCAGTTTATGCTGGAACAGACCTTCTTGCTGCCGGTGAACAAGATGCAGGATCCGCAGCGCTCGCCGCTGAAAGTGCTGGAACAGCTGCGCGGTCAGCCGCTGATCTGAATAGATTGCCGCCGCCGGCAGCTCCGGCGGCGGCAAGCGCGCATCACGCCTCGAAGTCCCCCTGTTGGCGCGCCACCAACGTCAGGATGCTGTACAGCGCCACCGGCTGCTGTTCCTGATTCAATACTTGCACATCCCACACCACCACGCCGTGCGGCCGATCTTCGGCGGTTTTCTGCGGCTTGCGGATCTTCTTCTTGCAGGTCAACCGCACCTGAATGGTGTCGCCGATCTTCACCGGTTCGATAAAGCGCAGATTCTCCATGCCGTAGTTGGCGATCACCGGCCCGACGGCGGCATCGACAAACAGCCCGGCCGCGGCGGACACCACAAAGTAACCGTGCGCCACCCGCTCGCCGAACAGCGAATCGGCGGCGCCGATCTTGTCCATGTGCGCGTAGAAATGATCGCCGCTCAGGCAGGCGAAGTTGACGATATCCGCTTCGGTCACGGTACGGCGCGCGGTCAACAGGCTGTCGCCCAGCTGCAGCTGCTCGAAGTATTTCCGGAACGGATGTACCGGGTGCTCGGCGACCGGCGCGCCGCGCACCCATTCGCCGCCGATGGCCGCCAGCATCGCCGGGCTGCCCTGGATCGCCGTGCGCTGCATGTAGTGCTTCACCGCACGCAATCCGCCCAGCTCTTCCCCGCCGCCCGCGCGCCCCGGGCCGCCGTGCACCAACATCGGCAGCGGCGAACCGTGGCCGGTAGATTCTGCCGCCGCCTGCTCATCCAGAATCAACATGCGGCCGTGGGCGCAGGCAGCCGCGCGAATGAAGCGCTTGGCCAGCGCCGGGTCGGCGGTCACCAGCGATCCCGCCAGGCTGCCCTGCCCCAGCAACGCCAGCGCGATCGCCTGCTCGGTATCCGCATACGGCATCAGCGTCGCCACAGGGCCGAAGGCCTCAGTGCCGTGCACCGCCTGATGGGTGAACGGATCGGCGCAATACAGCAAGGTCGGCGGATAAAACGCCCCGCCGCGCGCGCCGTCGCCCAGGATTTCCAGCGTATCCAGCGCCGCGCCGCACAGCGGCTCGCAGCCGTTGCGCAGCAGGAACTCCACCTTGCTTTGCACATCATCACGCTGCTCGTGGCTGACCAACGCCCCCATGCGCACCTGCTCCAGCTGCGGGTCGCCTACCGTCACCCCAGCCAGGCGCTGCAACAAGGCCTGACGCACCGCAATCACCTGCGCCGCCGGCACGATGATGCGGCGGATCGCCGTGCATTTCTGCCCCGCCTTGGCGGTCATTTCACGGCACACCTCTTTGATAAACAGCGCAAACTCCGGCATCTCCGGCGTTACGTCTTCCGCCAGCACGCAGCAGTTGAGCGAATCCGCCTCCATGGTGAAGGCGATCGATTTCTCCAACAGCCGCGGGTGCGCGCGCAGCCGCTGCCCGGTCTGCGCCGAACCGGTGAACGTCACTGCATCCTGATAATCCAGGTGCGCAAACATGTCGCCGACGCCACCGCATACCAACTGCAGCGCCCCTTCCGGCACCAGCCCGCTGTCGACGATCAGCCTGACCATCGCCTGCGTCAGCTGCGCGGTGGCGGTGGCCGGCTTGATGATAGCCGGCATGCCCGCCAGCCAGGTCGGCGCCAGTTTTTCCAGCATGCCCCAGCAAGGGAAGTTGAAGGCGTTAATATGCAGCGCCACGCCCGGGCGCGAGGTCAATACGTGGCGAGCGGCGAACTGCGCCTGTTTCGACAACGGGATCAGCTCATCCTCCGGCCACAGGGTATCATCCGGCAGATCGCGGCCGGCCATGCCGGCATAGGCGAACAGCGTGGCGATGCCGCCTTCGATATCGACCCAGCCGTCGCTGCGCGTCGCCCCGGTTTGATAGGAAATCTGATACAGCGCCTCTTTGTGCGCCAGCAGGTGTTTCGCCACCGCTTTGAGCATCTGGGCGCGCTGCTGGAACGTCATTTGCGCCAGCGCCGGGCCGCCGTGGCGGCGGGCATAGCTCAGGCTCGCCGCTAACGGCAGGCCGTCGGAGCAGACCTGGTACAGCGCCTCGCCGGTCACGGCGTGGCGGATCTCGCGGCCCTCTCCCTGCCCATACACCCAGGCGCCAGAAAGATAACTGTGTAACTGCTGCATGTGCCCTCCAAAATTCATAAATTTTCACCATACAGCTTAATTACGTATCATATAAATGCCAGTTTACGCCAAGCCAAATTTTAACAAAAAGAGAACAAAACGCACCACCAAGCCACTCACCTTGCCATTAATGCGGAGTTGAACGCTTTAATTATTAAATTAAATCAATAAATTAACTGCACACCCTGTGATTGAGCTCGCAAAACCACATAAATCTCATTTGATCTTTTTGTTATCAGTTTGTAGCCTTATGGTTGGTTAAAGTGATTCACATTTTTATATTCAATGTGAAAAATACGAATCACCAAGAGGCAAGCATGACAACTGAAGCACAGTATCAGCAGCATTTCGACGCCAAGATCGCGGCGGATATCGCTATCGAAGCCAAAGACTGGATGCCGGACGCTTACCGTCAGAACCTGATTCGGCAGATCGGCCAACACGCCCATTCGGAAGTCATCGGCATGCTGCCGGAAGCCAACTGGTTGACGCGCGCCCCCACGCTGCGCCGCAAGGCGGTGCTGCTGGCCAAAGTGCAGGATGAGGCCGGCCACGGCCTTTACCTCTACAGCGCCGCCGAAACCCTCGGCTGTTCGCGCCAGGACATCTACCAAAAGATGCTCGACGGCAAAATGAAGTACTCCTCAATCTTCAATTACCCCACGCTCAACTGGGCGGATATCGGCGTGATCGGCTGGCTGGTCGACGGCGCCGCCATCGTCAACCAGGTGGCGCTGTGCCGCGCGTCCTACGGCCCCTACGCGCGGGCGATGGTGAAGATCTGCAAAGAGGAAAGCTTCCACCAGCGCCAGGGCTACGAGGCGGTGATGGCGATGGCCCACGGCAGCGATGCGCAGCGCGCAATGTTGCAGGACGCCATCGATCGCTTCTGGTGGCCGGTGCTGATGATGTTCGGCCCGAGCGACGCCGACTCCCCTCACAGCGCCCAGAGCATGGCGTGGAAAATCAAACGCCACAGCAACGATGAACTGCGGCAAAAGTTCGTCGACAACACCGTGCCGCAGCTTGAGGCGCTGGGCATGACGGCGCCGGACCCGAGTCTTACCTGGGACGAGGCCGCCGGCCACTATCGCTTCGGCGAGATCGACTGGAGCGAACTGCATGAAGTGATCAAAGGACGCGGCCAATGCAACCACGAACGCCTGCAGGCCAAACGCCGCGCCTGGGAAGACGGCGCCTGGGTGCGCGACGGCGCCATGGCCCACGCCGCGAAAAACGCCGCTTCCGCCGCATAGCCAACATAAGGAACCGAGATCATGAGCCACGTTGAATGGCCGCTGTATGAAGTGTTTATCCGCAGCAAACAAGGGCTGGCGCATCGCCACGTCGGCAGCCTGCACGCCGCCGACGACCAAATGGCGCTGGAAAATGCCCGCGACGCCTATACGCGCCGCAACGAAGGCTGCTCGATTTGGGTGGTGCAATCCCGCCATCTGATCGCCTCGCAGCCGGAAGATCGCGGCGCGTTCTTCGATCCGTCCGAAGACAAGATCTACCGTCATCCGACGTTTTACACCATCCCCGACGGCATCAAGAACATGTAGAGGCGACCATGACGGTTAACGATCCGCGCATCAGCTATTTGCTTCGCCAGGGCGACACGCCTTTGATCCTCGCCCAGCGCCTGTGCGCCTGGTGCGGCCACGCGCCCGAGCTGGAAATCGATCTGGCGTTGGCCAACATCGGTCTCGATCTGCTCGGCCAGGCGCGCCACTTCCTGGGCTACGCCGCCGAACTGGCCGGCCCGTCCTGCAGCGAAGACAGCCTGGCCTTTGGCCGCGACGAGCGCCAGTTCCATAACCTGCTGCTGGCGGAACAGCCGAACGGCGGTTTCAACGACACGCTGGTGCGCCAGTTTCTGCTCGATGCCTACCACGTGCAGTTGCACCAGGCGCTAAGCCGCAGCCGCGATGCGCAGATCGCCGCCATCGCCGCCAAATCGTTGAAGGAGGCCGATTACCACCTGCGATTCAGCCGCGGCTGGATGATCCGCCTCGGTGACGGCAACGATATCAGCCACCGCAAGATCCAGCAGTCACTGGATAACCTGTGGCGTTTCACCGCCGAACTGTTCCATGCCGACGCGCTGGAGCTGACGTTGGCAGAACAAGGCATCGCCGTCGATCCGCGCGAGCTGCAGGCCCCCTGGCAGACGCTGGTGGAAGAAACGCTGCGCCAGGCGACGTTGACGCTGCCTGCCGAGCAGGCGTTCCGTCACGGCGGCAAGCAAGGTCAGCACAGCGAACACCTCGGCCCGCTGCTGGCGGAGATGCAGTTCCTGCAGCGCGCCTATCCAAACAGTCAGTGGTAGGAGGCCGCGATGAACGTCACTCGTTTGCAACCCGCCGAAATCCCGCAGATTTGGCACTGCCTGCAGCAAATCAGCGATCCCGAGCTGCCGGTGCTGTCGATCACCGATTTGGGCATGGTGCGCGACGTGGTGCGCGACGGCAGCGGCTGGCGCGTGACCTTCACCCCAACCTATTCCGGCTGCCCGGCCACCGAATTTTTGCTCAACGCCATCGAGCAGCGGCTGACGGCCGCCGGCTTCAGCCCGGTGCGGGTGGACATTCGCCTCAGCCCAGCCTGGACCACCGACTGGATGAACGCCGACGCCCGCGAACGGCTGCGGCAATACGGCGTAGCGCCCCCGCAGGGCCACACCTGCGATCGGCCGCACGCCCACGGCCCGGTCGCCTGCCCGCGCTGCGGCAGCACCCACAGCGAGAAGATCAGCGAGTTCGGCTCCACCGCCTGTAAAGCGCTGTACCGCTGCTGCGACTGCCGGGAACCGTTCGACTACTTCAAATGCATATAGGAGCGCTGACACCATGACGGTCTTTCATCGCCTGAACGTCGCCGCCATCGAGCGCGAAACACCGGACGCCGTAGCCATCACCCTGCGGGTGCCCGAAGAGCTGCAAAACCAATACCGCTACACCCCCGGCCAGCACCTGACGCTCAAAGCGCGGGTCAACGGCGAAGAGCTGCGGCGTTGCTACTCCATCTGCAGTTCACCGCAGGAAGGCCTGCTGCAGATCGGCGTAAAAGCGATTGATCAGGGCCGTTTCTCCGGCTTCGTCAACCGCATGCTGAAAGTCGGCGATGCGCTGGAAGTGATGGTGCCGCAGGGGCGCTTCGGCTATCAGCCGCAGGCGGAGCGCCACGGCAACTACCTGGCGATCGCCGCCGGCTCCGGCATCACGCCGATGCTGTCGATCATCAAGGCGACGCTGCAGCTCGAACCGGGCAGCAGTTTTACCCTGATCTACGGCAACCGCAACAGCCGTTCGATGATGTTCAAAGAAGCGCTGTCGGATCTGAAAAACCGCTACCCGCAGCGTTTTCAGCCGCTGTACCTGTTCAGCCAGGAGAGCCTCGACAGCCCGCTGCTCAGCGGCCGCATCGATCGTGAACGCCTGACGGCGATCGGCGGCGCGCTGCTGGATTTCCGCGACTATGACCACGCCTTCATCTGCGGGCCGGAATCGATGATGGACGACGCGCAGACCGTGCTGGAACAGGCCGGCGTCCCGGCCAACCGCATCCACAGCGAACGCTTCAACACCAGCGGCCTGGTCGCCCGCCCGCGCCACAGCGGCGATCGCAACGCCGCCAGGGTGACAATCCTGCTCGACGGCCGCCAATTGGATATCGAGCTCGGCGAACAGGACGACAGCATTCTCGACGCGGCGCTGCGCCAGGGCGCCGACCTGCCCTACGCCTGCAAAGGCGGCGTATGCGCCACCTGCAAATGCCGTCTGAAGGCCGGCCAGGTGGAGATGGGCGTCAACTACAGCCTGGAGCCGGATCAGTTGGCGGCGGGCTATGTATTGAGCTGCCAGTCGTGGCCGAAAGGCGACGGCGTGGTATTGGACTTCGACGTCTAGGAGCCGCGATGGATACCCCCTTTATTTTACGCCAGCAGCAGCACCGCGTGGTCACGCTGACGCTGCACCGCCCGGAGGCGCGCAACGCCCTGAGCACCCCTTGCCTGGAACAGCTGGTGTTTCTGCTGGAGCAGGCCGATGCCGACAGCGGCGTGGGCGCCGTGGTGATCGCCGGCGCGGCGCGTTTCTTTGCCGCCGGGGCCGATCTGCACGAGCTGCAACGGCAGGATCTGCCGGCCGCGCTGGCGGACAGCCGTCCGCAGCTGTGGCAGCGGCTGGCGCAGTTCAGCAAGCCGCTGCTGGCGGCTGTGAACGGCTATGCCCTGGGCGCCGGCTGCGAGTTGGCGCTGGCCTGCGACATCGTTATCGGCGGCGAAAGCGCCCGCTTCGGCCTGCCGGAGATCACCCTCGGCCTGATGCCGGGGGCCGGAGGCACCCAGCGCCTGATCCGCTGCGTCGGCAAGTCTCGCGCCAGCCAGATGGTGCTGACCGGCGAAGCCATCGACGCCCGCACCGCGCTGCAGGCTGGCCTTATCAGCGAAGTGTGCGTCGATGCCCTGACGCTGGAGCGCACGCAGCAGATTGCCGATCGCATCAGCCGTCAGGCGCCGCTGGCGCTGCGCGCCGCCAAGCAGGCGCTGAAACAGGCCGAGGAAACCGGCCTTAGCCAGGGGCTGGCGATGGAGCGTCAGCAGTTCGTCACCCTGGCCGCCACCGACGATCGCCGCGAAGGCATCGCCGCCTTTTTCGAAAAACGTACGCCAAACTATCAGGGGCGCTGATTTATGGATAACGCATTGATTCTCAGTCATCTCGACGCCGGCGTGTTGACGCTGACCCTCAACCGGCCGGATCGGCTCAACAGCTTTAACGACGAGATGCATCGCCAACTGAGCGAAGCGCTGACGCAAGCCGAACGCGACGACAACGTGCGCTGCCTGCTGATCGCCGGCGCCGGGCGCGGTTTCTGCGCCGGGCAGGATCTCAACGATCGCAACGTCAGCGCCGATCAACAGGCGCCGGACCTCGGCTTGTCGGTCGAACGTTTCTACAACCCCCTGATCCGTCGCCTGACCGCCCTGCCCAAACCGGTGGTGTGCGCGGTCAACGGCGTGGCGGCCGGCGCCGGCGCCGCGCTGGCTCTGGCGTGCGACATCGTCATCGCCGCCGACAACGCCGGCTTTATTCAGTCGTTCTGCCGCCTGGGGCTGGTGCCGGATTCCGGCGGCAGCTGGTTCCTGCCGCGGCTGGCCGGCCACGCCCGCGCGATGGGCATGGCCATGCTGGGCGACAAAATCAGCGCCCAACAGGCGCTGGAGTGGGGCATGATCTGGCAGGTGGTGCCGGCAGATGAATTGGCCGACCGCACGCAAACGCTGGCGCGCCATCTGGCCACCCAGCCGACTTACGGTTTGGGGCTAATCAAGAAAGCCATCTACAGCTCGGCCACCAACAGCCTCGATCAACAACTCGATCTGGAGCGCGATCTGCAGCGATTGGGCGGCCGCAGCGACGACTACCGCGAAGGCGTCAGCGCGTTCTTCGCCAAACGCACGCCAAACTTCAGCGGGAAATAGCCATGAACGCGTCCCTTCTTAACGGCCAGGTGGCGGTGATCGGTGCCGGCACCATGGGCATCGGCATTGCGCAGGTGGCCGCCGCCGCCGGTCACCCGGTGCGGCTGTTCGATATCGCCCCCGCCGCCGCCCAGCGCGCGATCGACGAACTCGCTCGCCGCCTGCGGCAACGGGTCGACGGCGGCAAGGCCGACGCAAACGCCACCGAGGCGCTGCTGGCGCGTCTCGAACGCGCCGATTCGCTCGAGCAACTGGCCGACAGCGCGCTGGTGATTGAAGCGGTGGCGGAAAATCTGGCGATCAAGCAGAGCCTGTTCCGCGATCTGGAAGCGGTCTGCTCGCCCACGGCGCTGTTCGCCAGCAATACTTCTTCGCTGTCGATCACCGCCATCGCCGGCGCCTTGCAACACCCGCAGCGCATGGCCGGGCTGCACTTCTTCAACCCGGCGCCGTTGATGAAGCTGGTGGAGATCGTCAGCGGTCTGGAGACCGGGGCCGAGACCCTCGCCGCGCTGCAAGCCCTGGCGCAGCGCTGGGGTAAGCAGAGCGTCGTGTGCCGTTCGACGCCGGGATTCATCGTCAACCGCGTGGCGCGGCCGTTCTACGCCGAAACCCTGCGCGCGCTGGAAGAACGGGTGGCCGACGCCGCCACCCTGGATGCGGTAATGCGCGACGCCGGCGGTTTCGCCATGGGCCCGCTGCAGTTGACCGATCTGATCGGCCAGGACGTCAATTACGCCGTGACCGACTCGGTGTATCAGGCCTTCTACCAGGATCCGCGCTTCACCCCCTCGCTGGTGCAGCAGGAGCTGGTGGCCGCCGGGCGCCTCGGCCGCAAATCCGGCCGCGGCTTCTACCGCTACGACGCGCAGCACCCCGCCGAGATCGCCTTTGCGCCACCGGCGCAGGCCGCGCTGCCGCAGCGCGTTACGCTGCACGGTGACTGGTCTTCGCTGGCCGATTTGGCGCAGCTGTTAAGCGAAAATGCGGGGGCGATCAAACAACCTGGCCAGACCAGCCCGCACGTCACGATCGACGACGTTACACTGATGTTAACCAATGGTAAAACCGCCGGCCAACTGGCCGACGAACGTGGAACGCCCGTGGTGCTGTTCGATCTCTGTGCCGACTATGCGCATGCCTCCGCCATCGCCATCAGCTGCGCGGCGCAAAACGGCGCGCAACACAATGCCAAAGCGATCCGTCTGCTGCAGTCCCTCGGCAAACGCGTCATCCCGTTGCCGGATTACCCCGGCCTGCTGACGATGCGCACCCTGGCCATGCTGGCCAACGAAGCGCTCGACGTGGTGAACAAAGGCGTCGCCAGCGCCGAGGATACCGATCTGGCGATGCTGCGCGGCGTCAACTATCCGCGCGGCCCGCTCGCCTGGGGCGCCACGCTCGGCTGGCGCCATATTCTGGCGACGCTGGAAAACCTGCAACGCTATTACGGCGAGGCCCGCTATCGCCCGATGCCGCTGCTGCGCCGCTACGCTTCCCCCGCCGCTTTCCCAGGAGACGAACAATGAACGCCAATACGCCGCGCGCGCTGGCTCAGCGCTGCGCCGAACAGATGTTCCAGCAAGATACCTGCGCTCAGGCGATGGGGATGCACATCGATGCCGTCGACGTCGGGTACGCGCAGGTCAGCATGACCGTCGGCCCGCAGATGCTCAATGGCCACCAGACTTGCCATGGCGGCCAGCTGTTCAGCCTGGCGGATACCGCCTTCGCCTACGCCTGCAACAGCCAGGGGCTGGCGGCGGTGGCTTCCGGCTGCAGCATCGACTTCATCCGCCCGGCGCTGGCCGGCGATCGCCTCACCGCCAGCGCGCAGATGCGCCATCAGGGCAAAGCCACCGGGCTGTATGACGTCGAAATCGTCAATCAACAGGGCAAAACCGTCGCCTGGTTTCGCGGCCGCGCGCACCGCCTCGGCCACAGCATTTTAGGAGATCGGGCATGAATCAGGCATTTATCTGCGACGGCGTGCGCACCCCGATCGGCCGCTATGGCGGCGCGCTGGCCCAGGTGAGGGCCGACGATCTCGCCGCCCTGCCGCTGCGCGTGCTGCTGGAGCGCCATCCCCAGGTGGACTGGGCACAGCTGGACGACGTGATCCTCGGCTGCGCCAACCAGGCCGGGGAAGACAACCGCAACCTGGCGCGCATGGCGCTGCTGCTGGCCGGGCTGCCGGTCGGCGTTTCCGGCACCACGGTGAACCGCCTGTGCGGTTCGGGCCTGGACGCGCTGGCGATGGCGGCGCGCAGCATCAAAGCCGGCGACGCCGGGCTGATGCTGGCCGGCGGCGCGGAATCGATGACCCGAGCGCCGCTGGTGATGGGCAAGGCCGACAGCGCCTTCAGCCGCCAGGCGCAGCTGTACGACACCACCCTCGGCTGGCGCTTCGTCAACCCGCGCATGCAGGCCGAATTCGGCACCGATTCGATGCCGGAGACCGCCGAAAACGTCGCGGCGCAGTTCAACATCAGCCGCGCCGATCAGGACGCCTTTGCGCTGCGCAGCCAGCAGCGCGCCGCCCGGGCGCAGGCGCTGGGATACCTGGCGCAGGAGATAGCGCCGGTCAGCCTCACCGGCAAAAAAGGTGCAGTCACCCTGTTCAGCCAGGATGAACACCCGCGCGCCGACACCACCTTCGATCAGCTGCAGGCTCTGAAAACCCCGTTCCGTCAGCCCGGCAGCGTCACCGCCGGCAACGCCTCGGGGCTTAACGACGGCGCGGCCGCGCTGATCGTCGCCTCCGAAGCGATGGCGGCGCGCCAGGGCCTGACGCCGCGCGCGCGCATCCTTGCCACCGCCACCTGCGGCGTGGAGCCGCGGCTGATGGGCATCGGCCCGCTGCCAGCCACCCGCAAGGTGCTGGAGATCGCCGGGCTGAGCCTGGCGCAGATGGACGTCATCGAACTGAACGAAGCGTTCGCCGCCCAGGCGTTGGCGGTAATGCGCCAGCTTGGCCTGCCGGACGATGCCCCGCAGGTCAACCCTAACGGCGGCGCGATCGCTCTGGGGCATCCGTTGGGCATGAGCGGCGCGCGCCTGGCGCTGGCCGCCCTGTTTGAACTGGAACGGCGAGCCGGCCGCTACGCTCTGTGCACCATGTGCATCGGCGTGGGCCAAGGCATCGCCATGATCATTGAGCGTGTCTGACCCCTGAGGCTAACCATGACAATAAATCCACAGCCCCTCGAAACGATCGAATTCGCCTCGCGCGATGAGATTGAAGCGTTGCAGTTGGCGCGTTTGAAGTGGACGCTGCACCACGCCTACGACAATGTGCCGATGTACAAGCGCAAGTTCGATCAGGCGGGCGTACACCCCGACGATCTTAAGCAGCTGAGCGATCTGGCGCGCTTCCCCTACACCACCAAGCAGGATCTGCGCGACAACTACCCGTTCGACACCTTCGCGGTGCCGATGGAACAGGTGGTGCGCATCCACGCCTCCTCGGGCACCACCGGCCGCCCGACGGTGGTGGGCTACACCCAGCGCGACATCGATAACTGGGCCGATATCGTCGCCCGCTGCCTGCGCGCCGGCGGCGCCACCGCCAAAGACAAGGTGCACGTCGCCTACGGTTACGGCCTGTTCACCGGCGGCCTGGGGGCGCACTACGGCGCGGAGCGACTCGGCGCGACGGTGATCCCGATGTCCGGCGGGCAGACGGAACGCCAGGCGCAGCTGATCCTCGATTTCAAACCCGACATCATCATGGTGACGCCGTCCTATTGCCTGACGCTGATCGACGAACTGGAGCGCAAAATGGGCGGCGACGCGCGCGGCTGCTCGCTGCGGCTCGGCGTGTTCGGCGCCGAACCCTGGACCGAAGCCCTGCGCCACGAAATCGAAACCCGCATGGGCATCAAGGCGCTGGATATTTACGGCCTGTCGGAGGTGATGGGGCCGGGCGTGGCGATGGAATGTCTGGAAAGCGGCGGCGGCCCCACCATTTGGGAAGACCACTTCCTGCCGGAGATCATCTGCCCGGAGACCGGCGTCGCTCTGCCGGACGGCGAGCACGGCGAACTGGTGTTCACCACCCTGACCAAAGAGGCGCTGCCGGTGATCCGCTACCGCACGCGCGATCTTACCCGGCTGCTGCCGGGCGACGCGCGCCAGATGCGCCGCATGGGCAAGATCACCGGCCGCTCCGACGACATGCTGATCATCCGCGGCGTCAACGTCTTCCCGTCGCAGGTGGAAGAACAGATCATGCAGTTCGAGCAGCTGTCGCCGCACTATCAACTGCAGGTCAGCCGCAGCGGGCATCTGGACACGCTGGCGGTGCGCGTCGAGCTGAAAGAATCGGCGCTTAGCCTCAGCCATCAGCAGCGTTGCGATATCTGCCACCAGCTGCGCCACCACATCAAATCGATCGTGGGCGTCAGCACCGACGTCAGCATCGCCAACTGCGGCGATATTCCGCGCTCGGAAGGCAAAGCGCAGCGCGTGGTCGATCTGCGGCCGCGCTGAGGCGCACGGCGTCACGGATGACGCCGCCCTAAATTATGGTAATGTTGTGGCTCATCGAAGGCTAACCCATGGAAAAATATGGAACATAAACTGGATGAGTTCATTCGCCATGCCGTCGACGCCCAGCCGATCAGCGGCACGTCGCTGATCATTTCGCTGTACGGCGACGCGCTCAGCCACCGCGGCGGCGAAGTGTGGCTCGGCAGCCTGAGCGCGCTGCTGGAGGCCTTCGGTTTCGGCGATCGTTTCGTGCGCACCTCGGTGTTCCGCCTGCAGAAAGAGGGGTGGCTGGCGGTGGAGAGAATCGGCCGCCGCAGCTTCTACCGCGTGACCGAGCAGGGAATGCGCCAGTTCCGCCACGCCGAATCGAAGATCTATCTGCGCGAGCAGCCCGCCTGGGACGGCAAATGGGAGCTGTTGCTGTTGGAATGCGCCGAAAAAAACGCGCGCGCGCGGCTGAAAAAAGAGCTGGGCTGGCTCGGGTTCGGGCAGATCGCCAACAACCTGATGGCCGCCCCCACCCATGCGCAAACCGACGTGACGGCGCTGCTCGGCGAATTGAACGCCAGCGAGCAGGTGATCTACTTCCGCGCCGATTACCCCTACAACCGCTCCGAGCAAACGCTGCAGAAACTGGTGGCCGACTGCTGGTCATTGAGCGAGGTGGCGGCCGGTTATCATGAGTTTATCGTCTCTTTCCGGCCGCTGATGGCGCTGCTGCGCGAAGTCGACCCGGCGGCGCTGACGCCGCTGCGCTGTTTCCAGATTAAGCTATTATTGATTCACTTCTTCCGTCGCGTGGTGTTGAAAGATCCGCTGCTGCCGGATGCGCTGTTGCCCGCCCAGTGGGAGGGCCAGATCGCCCGCAATCTGTGCATCAATCTCTATCAGCAGGTCGATCGCGCCGCGACGGAGTACGTCAGCGCGTTGGCGGAGACCACCATCGGCGCCCTGCCCGCGCCGGCCGCCGGCTACTATCGGCGCTTCGGCGGCCTGCCGCGCGACCCTACATATTAAGGAACTCACGCTATGCCTGTGTATCAGATTGACGGCCTGACGCCGGTCGTTGACCCCAGCAGTTACGTGCACCCGACGGCGGTGCTGATCGGCGACGTGATCGTCGGCAAACACGTGTATATCGGCCCGAACGCCAGCCTGCGCGGCGATTTTGGCCGCCTGGTGATCTGCGACGGCGCCAACATTCAGGACAACTGCGTGATGCACGGCTTCCCGCAGCAGGACACGGTGGTGGAAGAAGACGGCCATATCGGCCACGGCGCCATCCTGCACGGCTGCCGCATTCGCCGCAACGCGATGGTGGGCATGAACGCGGTGGTGATGGACGGTGCGGAGATCGGCGAGAACACCATCGTCGGCGCGATGGCGTTCGTCAAAGCCGCGGCGGTGATCGAAGGCAACAAACTGGTGGTCGGCAGCCCGGCGCGCGTGCTGCGCGATCTGACCGAACAGGAGCTGGCCTGGAAGATCGCCGGCACCCGCGAGTATCAGGATTTGGTGCAGCGCTGCAAATCCTCGCTGCACGAAGTGGCGCCGCTAACCGAAATCGAACCGGGCCGCCGGCGCCTGAGCTTCGGCGACCACCTGATCCCGAAAAGCCAGCTTTAGTCTCAGGGGCTGAAGGCGCGCTTCAGTCCCCTCTCATTACTCCACTTCCGGCGCCTTGAGTGGCGACGACGCAACCGCGCGGCGGCTCTGGAAGTGATAAGCCGCCACCAGCAGCAAAGTGAACGGAATACCGAACCACAGCGTCATGCGGAAGAATTCGGTAAACGCCGTCGAGATCATCAACGCCGTCATCAGCCCGGCGCCGAGCAAGGTGGTATAGGGAAAGCCCCACATGCGAAATTTCAGGTGGGTCTGCCGATGCCGGCGGCGGAAGAACAGGTGGGTGACGAAAATCATCAGCCAGGTAAAGCAGGCGCCATACACCGAGATAGACATCATGGCGGCGAACGAGGTTTCCGGCGCCACCAGGCTCAGCACGATAGACACCACGATACCGATGCACGACATCGCCAGCGCATTGACCGGAATGCCGCGCCGGCTGACGCGCCCCAACGCCGCCGGCGCCTGCCCGGCGCGCGACAGCGAGAACATCATGCGAGTGGTGATATACAGCTGACTGTTCATTGCCGACAGCGCCGCCACCAGCACGATAAAGTTGAAAATACCGGGGGCGGCGGGCAGATGGATCACGTTCATCGCCATCAGGAACGGGCTTTCGCCGGTGCCGGACTGGCGCCAGGGCACGATGGCCAGCATCAGGGCGATCGACAGCATGTAGAAGATGAACAGCCGCACGATGGTGCCCTTGAACGCCGCCTTCACCGCAATCACCGGATTCTTCGCCTCGCCGGCGGCCACCGCGATCATTTCAATGCTCAGGTAGCTGAAGATGGACACGATCACCGCGAACCACATGCCCTTGACGCCAAACGGCATAAAGCCGCCGGCGGTCAGGTTGCGCAGACCATAGGCCGGGTTGCCCGAGAACGCCAGCATGCCGATGCCGATCAGAATAAACGCCACGATCGCCGTTACTTTGACGGTGGACAGCGCGTATTCCACCTGGCCGAACGATTTCACGCCGATCACGTTAACGACGATCACCGCCGCCGAGAACAGCAGCACCCACGGCCAGGTCGGCGTCGCCGGGAACCAGAACTGCATGTACATGCCGATGGCGGTGACTTCGGTGCCCACCGCCAGCACCACGCAAGACCAGTAAGAGTAACGCACCAGAAAACCGAACAGCGGGCCGAGGTAGAATTCGGCGTAGTCGCCGAACGAGCCGGGCGTCGGGTGTTCGGAGGTCATTTCCGCCAGGCTGCCCATCAGCAGCAGCGCAATGACGCCACCGATCAGGTAGCTCAGCAATACCGACGGCCCCGCCATCTGAATGGCGTAGGCGCTGCCGAGAAACAGCCCGGTGCCGATGGCGCCGCCGATCGCCAGCATCGACATCTGCCCGGCGGTAAGATGCTTGTTCAACCCGCCCTGGCGGCGGGCGATATGCTCAAAATCATTCATCTGTGGCATGGCTGGGTTCCCGAGCGGAGTTAGGCGGTGCGAGTGACGTCGAGGATCGCGGCGGTCACATAGTCGATGTTGCCGGGGTTAAGCCCCGGCAGACACATGCGGCCGGGCGAGACCAGATAGATGGCGTAGCGCTGCCGCAGGGTCTGCAACTGTGCTTCGTTCAGGCCGGTATAGCTGAACATGCCGCGCTGCTCGCGAATGCGCCGATAATCCAGCGAAGAACCGCCCCGCGCCAGGCCGGCGGCCAGCTGTTCACGCATCTGCTTGATACGCAAGCGCATTTCCGCCAGCTCATTGCGCCAAAGCTCGCCGAGTTCGGCATCGCCGAGCAGGGTTTCCACGATCTGGCTGCCGTGCGTCGGCGGGCAGGAGTAGCTGCGGCGGATCAGCGTTTTTAACGCCCCTTTGACGTTGGCGGCATTTTCCGCGTCGGCGCAGCGCACCGACAGCGCGCCCAGACGCTGGCCGTACAGCGCGACGTTTTTGGAAAACGAATTGCAGACCAAAAACGGCAGATCGGTTTTCAGCGCTTCGCGCAATGCAAAGCAGTCCTCCTCCAGCCCGTCGCCGAAGCCCTGATAGGCGATGTCGAACAGCGGCAGCAGGTTGCGTCGCTGCAGTACGGCGAGCGTGGCGCGCCATTGCTCCGGCGTCAGATCGGTGCCGGTCGGGTTGTGACAACAAGGGTGCAGCAAGACCACGCTGCCCGGCGGCAGGCTGTCCAGCGCATCGAGCATGGCGGCGAAACGCAGGCCGCCCGCCGCTTCGTCAAAGTAGGGATAGGTTTTCACCCGCAGCCCCGCCCCTTCGAAAATCGCCCAATGATTGGCCCAGGTGGGATCGGACACCCAGATTTCGCCGCGCGTCAGAAAGTGGCGCAGAAAATCCGCCGCCAGCTTCAACGCGCCGGAACCGCCGACGGTCTGCACCGTGGCGATCTCGGCCGCCTGCCGCTCACCGAACAGCAGCGTCTGCACCTGGCGAGCGAACTGCGGCGCCCCCTCGATCGGCGGATAGCCATGTGGGCGACGCAGCGCCAACAACCGCTGCTCGGCCGCCTCAACCGCGCGCATCAGCGGAATATTCCCCTGCCGATCGTAATACAGCCCAATGCCTAAATTCACTTTTTGCGGATTGGGATCCTGCAAATAGGCTTCCATCAGCGACATAATAGGATCGGCGGCGGAAGGTGCAATCTGTTTAAACATGACGCATCCTTAACTCGTTATTGAATTAATATGAAGACAGGCTTAAGGAGAAATTAAATCAGGCGATAGCGCTGACGGTAATTTCTATTTTCATTCCGGGCACCACCAATTTCTCGACGATGACCGTGGAGCGATTGGGATAAGGATAATTAAAGTATTTCCGGTAAATATCATCGAGCCATTTAACGTCGTTAACGTCGGTAAGATACACGATCACCTGCAGCACCTTATCGCTGTGGCTGCCCGCCGCCTTCAGCGTCTGCGCCAGGTTATCGAAGGTCAGCGCAATCTGTCGCTCCGGCGCGCCGGTGTCGATGCTGCCGTCCGCCCGCACCGGGCCATGGGCGGTAAACAGCATGCCGCCGCCCCGGGTGGCCCAGGAAAAAGGCTGGCCGATATCCGGCAGCCCGGTCTCTACAATCTCGCGCATGTCAGTGGTTCCCGTGGTGGTCAAGTTGGCGAAGCAGCGCGCCATCGGCGGCGAACAACGCATCCAGGATGGTGAAATGGTTGGCGCCTGGCACCGCGACCAGTTCAGCCGGCAGCCCGCGTTGGCGCAGCGCCGCATGATAGTGTTGCGACTGACCTCTCAGTTCCGGCAGCTCCAATGCGCCGTAATACAGCGTAAGCGGCTTGCCGCGCGTCGGCAGGCGGCGCGCCGGGCTGAGCGTTTCAATTTGCCGCGTGGTCAACTGCAGCGCCCGATTGACATAGCTTTGTTGCAGCGGCGCCAGCTCGAACAGGCCGCTGATGGGAAAGACGGCATCCACCAACGCATGCTGCTGCCAGAGCGCCGCCAACTGCCCGCCGGCGGAATGGCCGCACAGATAAACCGGATGGGCGTAGTGCGGCGGCAGGCGGCGCTGAATGGCATCCAGCGCCATTCCGACCTGTCGGCATATTTCGTCGAGATCCACCGCCGGCGCGAGCGCATATTCCACCAACACCACGTCAAAACCCAACGCCAGCGGCCCGGCGGCGATAAAGGCAAAATCCGCCTTATCGCAGAATTGCCAATAGCCGCCGTGAATAAAAATTAACGTCCCCTGATGCGGCTTTGCAGAATAGAGCCAATCAAATGTTTCGCGTTCGCCGTTGCCATAAGCAATATTACTCTCATGGCGCGTCTGTTTATAAACAGCCGCGCTGCGAGTTTGAAATGAAGTCAAAATAGCCGCTTCATTATCCACCGTAGCGCCGTTATCATAACTCCCCGCAAGTGGTTTCATATATTAAACTTCGTTTATTATTTAAAATGTAAATTAACTATTAGCACCGGCAAAATTATTGTCAAGACGGGCGCATCAGCAATGCGCGCCCGGTAAAATAAAACCTGATGAATAATGAAAAAGTTTAACCCATGAAACTTTTTGCGCTTATTTCCCCCGCCCGTCCGGCTGAATTTGCGGCAAGGCGCTGAGCCGTTCAAATGCATAATCCCAAAAGGCGCGCACCTTCAGCGGCATGTGCTGCGCCTGCTGCGCCACCAGCTGTACCGGCATCGGCAACGGCTCATGATCCGTCAGCAGCCGCACCAGCGTACCGGCGGCCAAATCGTCCGCCACCTGATACGAGAGCAACCGGGCGACGCCCTTGCCGGCGCGCACCGCCAGCAGTTGCGCTTCCACGTCGTTGAGCAACAGCCGGGGAGCCAATCGCACGCGCTCGCCGTTTTCCTGCGGGCCGAAGCGCCATTCGCGCAGCGACGGCCGCTGGGTGCCGACGATGGTGGCGTGCTCCGCCAGCTGCGCCGGCGATCGCGGTTCACCGCAGCGCGCCAGGTAATCCGGGCTGGCGACCGTCACCCGGCTGACCTGCCCCAGGCGCCGCGCCACGCGGGAAGAGTCCTGCAGATGACCGATGCGCACCGCGATATCCAACCCTTCGTCAATCAGATCGAGATTGCGATCGTTCAATACCATTTCGATCTGCATCTGCGGGTAATCATCGAGAAATGCCATCACCACCGGCGCCACGTACCGGCGGCCGAACTGCACCGGCGAGGTAACGCGCAGCAAGCCGCTCAGCTGCGCTTCGGCGGTATCCTGCACCACCGCCTGATAATCCTGCAGCAGCTGTTGCGCGCGCTCCAACAGCCGCGCACCCGCTTCGGTAGGCGCCAGCCGCCGGGTCGTGCGCTCCACCAATCGGGTGCCGAAACGCTGTTCCAGCGCGGCGATGGCCCGGGTGATCGCCGGCGCCGAACGCCGCAGTTTGCGCCCGGCCGCCGCCAGGCTGCCTTGCTGCACCACCGCCACGAAAATCGCCAACTCGTCTAACCGATCCATAGATTCTTCCGAAAAGTGAAATTATCAATTTCCACATTGCCGGATTTCGCTCGTTCAACGCAAGAGTATGCTGACAAAAAGCACTGAGGAGAAACGCCATGTCCACCATCACACTCTACGGCACCCCGCTTTCCGGCCACGTTCATCGCGTGGCGTTGCTGCTGCGCATGCTGGCGCTGCCCTATGTATGGGTCGAAGCCTCGGCGGACGTACGGCAGAGCGCAGCCTTCCGCCGGCTCAACCCGTTCGGCCAGATCCCGGTCTTGCAGGATGGCGATCTGACGCTGGCCGACAGCAACGCCATTCTGGTCTATCTGGTGAAGCGCTATGCGCCGGACAGCCACTGGCTGCCGGAACAGCCGGCCGCGGCGGCGCGAGTGCAGGCCTGGCTTTCCAAAGCCGCCGGTGAAGTCCGCTACGGCCCGGCGGCCTGCCGACTGATCGCCCAATTCGCCGTGCCGGAGGACTATCAGGCGGCGCGGTCGGTCAGCGATCGTTTCCTGCCACAGATGGAACAGCACCTGAGCGAGCGGGACTACCTGGCCACCGAACACCCCACCATCGCCGATCTGGCCTGCCACAGCTACGTAGCGGTCGCGGCTGAGGGCGGCATTTCGCTGTCGCCTTACCCTGCGATACGTCGCTGGGCGGCGCGCATCGCTGCACTGCCCGGCTTCTTTGCCATGCCGGCCCTGCCGGAACCGGCGGGGAGCTGACGCCATGATCCCGCAACTGTTCCATCCCGATGAGCTGCGCGCACAGACGCTGGCCGGGTTTGGCGGCGTAGGCGGCGGCATCTACCCTGCGATGCCGGATCAGCACCGCGCGTTTTTCGCCGCGCTGCCCTACCTGTTCGTCGCCACGCTGGATGAACAAGGCTGGCCCATCGCCACCCTGTTCACCGGCCCGCCCGGATTTTTACGCACGCCGGACGACACGCACCTGCGTATCAGCGCATCGCGTCGCAGCGACGATCCCGCCCAGGCGCTGTTGCTGCCCGGAAAGCCGATCGGCGCGCTCGGGCTGGATTTCAGCAACCGGCGGCGCAACCGCGCCAACGGCACCGTCGGCCGCACTGACAAAAACCGGGTGGAGATCGTCGTTCAGCAAAGCTTCGGCAACTGCCCGCAGTACATTCAACGCCGCGAACTCTACCCGGTGGACAGCCGGCCGCAGCCGGTTGAGCATTTGGTCGTGCTGGATGCGGCGGCGCAGGCGCTGATCCGCGCCGCGGACACCTGCTTCGTCGCCAGCTGCGCGCATCTGGCGCTGGCGCAGGGCGGCGTCGATATTTCCCATCGCGGCGGCCGCCCCGGCTTTATCCATCTG
Organism: Serratia sp. X3; assembly: GCF_014982455.1. Taxonomy (NCBI): domain Bacteria; kingdom Pseudomonadati; phylum Pseudomonadota; class Gammaproteobacteria; order Enterobacterales; family Yersiniaceae; genus Serratia; species Serratia sp. X3. The sequence goes on along the minus strand of NZ_JADCNB010000001.1, from coordinate 556,894 downwards.
GAAGACGACACGCTGTGGATGCCGGACTTTCGCGGCAATCGCTACATGAACACGTTGGGCAATCTGCTCGCCGAACCGCGGGCGGCCCTGCTGTTCATCGATTTTGAACGCGGTGACGTGCTGCATCTGCAGGGGGAAACGCAAATCCTCTGGCAGGCTGACGGCCATCCCGGCGTCGAAGGGGCGGAACGCTATTGGCGGTTTGACGTGCGCCGCGCCTGGCGTTTTGCGGCGGCGCTGCCGTGGCGAGGGCGCAATCTGGAGTATTCGCCGGCGACGCTGGCGACCGGGGTGTGGCGCCGCTGAGCTGAAATGAAAAGCCCCGCGGCGGCGGGGCTGGATCGGAAATTACAGGCTGTGTTCGGCCGCCGATGCGGCCTGATAAAGCTGACGAAAATAATTCAACCGCGCAAAGAACAGGCGGCTTTGCTGCTCCGACATATTGCCGGCCACCTGCCCGGCGTCAATCTGCCGCCCTTGCCATTCCATCAGGGCGATGCTCGACGCCAAAAAATCCATTTCGCTGCCGTAGGCCGCGAGATGTCTGTCCACTGATTTCATCATTCGCACACTCCTTTTAATCACATCGAAAAGGGTCATATGCCTGCTCTTTCAGTATCGACCCGACGGCGGATATTTTTTGTACAGAAGATGCGCAGTGAGAAAACGGCCATCTTGTCGTCGCGTCGGCAAACGGCGGCGGCAAAGTTTGCTAGGGTAAAGGGTAGCCGTATGGAATAGACCACTCCGTTGAACTCAGCAAAGGAAGAGACTCATGAGCATCAGTATCCGCGCCACCCTCAAGGATCCCACGCTGTTCCGCGAGGCCAATTACATCGACGGGCAATGGTTGCCGGCCCAGGAAGGCCGCACGATCGCCATTCATAACCCCGCCAACGGCGAGCTGGTCGGCCACGTGCCGGCCTTCGGCGCCGAAGAAACCGCTCGCGCCATCGCCGCCGCAAAGAAAGCGCTGCCCGCCTGGCGCGCGCTGACCGCCAAAGAGCGCGCCGGCAAGCTGCGGCGGCTATTTGAGCTGATGATGGAAAATCAGGAGGATCTGGCGCGCATCATGACGGCGGAACAGGGTAAACCGCTGGCCGAAAGCCGCGGTGAGATCGCCTATGCCGCCTCCTTTATCGAATGGTTCGCCGAGGAAGGCAAGCGGGTGTATGGCGACACCATTCCACAGCCGCAGGCCGGTCGCCGCATCATCGTGCAAAAAGAGCCGATCGGCGTGTTCGCCGCCATCACCCCATGGAACTTCCCGGCGGCGATGATCACCCGTAAAGCCGGCCCCGGCTGGGCCGCCGGCTGCACCGGGGTGATCCGCCCCGCCAGCCAAACGCCGTTCTCGGCGCTGGCGATCGCCGTGCTGGCGGAGCGCGCCGGGTTGCCCGCCGGGGTGTGCAACGTGATAACAGGCCCCAGCAAAGGCATCGGCGGCGAACTTACCGCCAACCCGGACGTGCGTAAACTCTCCTTCACCGGCAGCACCGAAGTGGGGGCGCAGCTGCTGGCCCAGTGTGCGCCCACCATCAAGAAAACCAGCATGGAGCTGGGCGGCAACGCGCCGTTTATCGTGTTTGACGACGCCGATCTGGACGCCGCCGTGGCCGGCGCGGTCGCTTCGAAATACCGCAACGCCGGCCAGACCTGCGTCTGCACCAACCGTTTTCTGGTGCAAGACGGCGTATACGATGCCTTCGCCGCCAAACTGAAAGCCGCCGTCGCCAAGCTGAAAGTCGGCAACGGCCTGGATGACGGCGTCACCATCGGCCCGTTGATTAACCCGGACGCGGTGGAGAAAGTGCGCGAGCATATCGCCGACGCGGTCGAGCACGGCGCCTCGGTGCTGCTGGGCGGCAAGCCCGACGCGCTGGGCGGCAATTTCTTCAGCCCGACCATCCTGACCGACGTGCCGCGCACGGCGAAAATCTTCCGCGAGGAGACGTTCGGCCCGGTGGCGCCCCTGATCCGCTTCAGCCAGGAAGCCGACGCCGTCGAACTGGCCAACGACACGCCGTTCGGCCTGGCCGCTTACTTCTACAGCCGCGACATCGGCCGGGTGATGCGCGTGGCCGAAGCGCTGGAGTACGGCATTGTCGGCATCAACGAAGGGCTGATCTCCACCGAGGTGGCGCCGTTCGGCGGCATGAAACACTCCGGTTTGGGCCGTGAAGGCTCAAAATACGGCATCGAAGACTATCTCGAGATCAAATACCTGTGCCTCGGCGGGCTGGGCGCTTGATGCGGTCGCTATTCATATCGGCTGCCGCTGACGCGCGCAGAGGAAAGCGACCGCGTTAGTCCTCGCCTTCCTCGGCCCCTGCGCCGCAATGCCTGGCTTGCCGGCTCCGCCTGCCTGTACGGAGCCGGTGAGCCAATCAGGCGTCCTGATTGAGTGCGTTGCCGATCGCCTCCTCACACTGCAAGATATTATGGTGGTGACAAGCCAGCGGGATAATCTTGAGCTGCGCGCAAACCGCGCCCAGCCCATTATCTTCCAGCGCCAGCAGCGGCGCCGTTATCGCCTCCGGCAACTGCGGATTACCCTCCGTCGCCTTAAACAGCGTCACTTTCGTGGTCTGCAATCGGCGGCTCAGCCTTCCCTCTGACAGCCGCCGCTCCGCCTGCCCGGCGGCCATGGCGCGTGTCGCCGCCTCCCCCTCGATGCCCAGCGCAGGCAGCAGTCGCTCCAGCGGCAGCTCCGCCGTGGTCTGCCGATAGAAGCTGTCCAGCAGATACAGCTGCACGTTACAGCAGCCGCGCACCTCCAGGCGAGCGGCGATCTCCAGTGCGATGATGCCCCCCAGCGACCACCCGAGAATGCGCACCGGCCCGGCGTCTTGCAGCAGGCCGGCGGCAATCATGTCGTTCAGATACCGTTCGGCCAGCTCGCCGAGCGAGTCGATGGTCGGTTGATGGTAAAGATTGTGGTTATCGACGCCATAGCAATTGAGTCGCCCTTGCAACGGCTGAGCGAAAGCATGAAACGCCTCCGCGCCTACCAGCGCCGGGTGGATCATCCACACCGCGGGCACGCCGTCTGTCCGGCGGTTAAGCGGCATGACCAAACGGCGCTCGTTGGCGGCCAGCAGATTTTTCAGGGTGCGGCTTTGCAACAGCTGCACCACCGGCACCGGCGCGCCCATCAGCGCCCCCATGCCGACGCACAGGGAGATCGCCTTGATCGAGGTGCCGCCCAGCAGGAAGAAATCGTCCGTCATGCCGACCTGCTCGCACTGCAGCGCCTCCTGCCACAATCCACACAACTGCTGCTCCAGCGCGTTCGCGGGAGCGACATAGGCCTGCGGCGCATTCGCCGTCGGCGCCGGCAACGCCTTGCGATCCAGCTTGCCGCTGGAGTTGTACGGCAACGCTTCCAGCCGCACCAGCGCCGCAGGCAGCATGTATAGCGGCAATTGCCCGCTCATAAAGGCCAGCAGCGCCGACTCCTCCAACGGCGCCTCACTGACGTAATACAGCGCCAGAAGCTGCCGATGCGCCTCTGACAGCACCACGGCGCAGCAGGATTTGATCGCGCCGAACGCCAGCGCACATTGCTCGACCTCCCCCAGCTCGACGCGGTAGCCATTGATTTTCACCTGAAAATCCATACGGCCGAGAAACTCCAGATTGCCGTCCGGCAAATAGCGCCCGGCATCGCCGGTGCGATAAAGCCGCTCCCCCAATTCCGGATGGTAGATGAATTTTTCCTCGGTCAGCGACGGATTGCGGTAATAGCCGCGCGCTACGCCGGCCCCACCGATGTACTGCTCCCCCGGTAAGCAGGGCGGCAACACGCGCAGATGGCGATCCAGCACATAGAAACGCTGATGAGCCATCGCCCGGCCATAAGGCACGCTGGGCGCCAGGATCGGCGTTTGCGGAATATCGTACAAAATCGACCAAATGGAGCTTTCGGTCGCGCCCCCGGCGCTGACTACCCGGCACCCTGGCCGCCATTGGCGAATGCGCGCCGGCAGTGAACGCGAGATCACCTCGCCCACCAGCACCACGTTGCGCAGATGCGGCCACTGCGCCTGCGACGCGGCGGACTCCAGCTGCTCCACCAGCAGCGCCATCACCGAAGGCGCGGAATTCCAGAAGGTCACCCCCTGAGTCATCAACAACCGATGCCACGCCTCCGGCTGATAGCGTTCGGTTTCGGACGGCATCACGATGGCGCCGCCCACCGACAGCAGGCCGAAAATATCGAACACTGAAATGTCGAAGCTCAGCGCGCTGAGCGCCAACCCGCGATCGTCCGCGCCGAGTTCCAGCTGGTGCAAGGTATCGATGATGCTGTTCACCGCGCCGCGATGTTCTATCGCCACCCCTTTCGGCGTGCCGGTAGAACCGGAAGTGAAGATCACATAGGCCAGCGCGGAAGGCGCCGGCAAGACCGGCTCACCCGGCGCCGCCGGCGGTAACGCGTTGACCGCACCTTGCGGATCGATCGTCAACAGTCTGGCGTCACCGTGGGCCGCCCACGCCCGGCTGCTGAGGATAATCCGGGTCTGCGACTGCGCGACGATATCCAGACGGCGGCGTTCCGGCCAGGCGCCGTCCAGCGGCAAATAGGCCTTGCCGGCCATCAGGATCGCCAGCACCGCAATGATTTGCGCCCGCCCTTTGTCCACCATCACCGCGATGGTGTCGGCGCGCATATCCGCATGCTCGCGCAGCTGCAACGACAGCGCCAACGCACGCCGATACAGCTCACCGTAGTTCAGCTCACCCCATTCATCGACGATCGCTACCCGCTGCGGATGGCGCTCGGCCTGACGGATAAAATCATGATGGATGGCGCGTTCGAAATCGTAGGCCGGCGGACAGGATTGACGGAAGGCGCGCTGCCGCGCCGTTTCACTCGCCGATACCAGCGCCAACTGACTGACGCGCTGCTCGCCGTGATTGACGATCTGCGTGAGGATCGTCAGATAATACTCACCCAACAGCGCCAGCGTGGCCGGTGCAAACAGGGCGGTGGCATAGTTGAAGATCGCCCTGCCGCCTTGCGGCGCCGACTGGATGCTCAGCGTCAAATCGAATTTGGCCGCCTGATAGTGTGTCAACAGATCCTGCGGCACCAGCCAGGCCGGCGCTTCACCCGCCTCTTCCAGCGCGAACAGCGTCTGAAACAGCGGATGGCGCGACAGATCGCGCGGCACCTGCAGCAGTTCAATCAACTGATCCAACGGTAAATTCTGATGCCGCTGCGCCTGCAGCACGCCGTCAAAGACCCGATGCACATAATCGTTCAGCGACGCCGCATCGTCTATTTGCGAGCGCAACGGCAGCGTATTGACGAAGAATCCGATCGCCGAGCGGGTCTCAACCACCGGCCGGTTAGCGACCGGCGTGCCGACCAGAATGTCTTGCTGGCCGCTGAAGTAACCGAGCAGCAGCTTAAAGGCCGCAAGATACAGCGCAAACGGCGTGACACCTTGCCGCCGGGCGAACTGCGTCGCCTGCATCGTCAGGACCTCCGGCAGCGCGATGACGTGATTGGCGCCGCGATGATCGAAGCGCGCCGGCCGCACGAAATCGAGCGGCATCTCCAGCGCCTGCCACCCATCCAGCGCTTGTCGCCAATACGCTTTCGCCTCATCCGCCAGCGCGGAGTCCAACCAGCGCTGCTGCCAGACGGCATAGTCGCCATACTGCAGCGGCAACGCCGCCAGCTCAGCCTCCCGCCCTTGCCGCTGCGCCTGATACAGCGCATCCAACTCCTGCAGCAGCACCGGCTGCGACCAGCCGTCAAACGCCAGGTGGTGCACCAGGATCAGGCTGTAAGTCACCCGCCCGCCATCAGGCTGCGCCACCTGGTAAACGCTCGCCCTGATCGGCAACTCCGCCTCCAGGGCAAACGGCCGATCGATATCCTGCCGCAGTCTGTCCGGCCAGCTCGCCGCCTCCAGCGCCACGCGCTCCAGCGAAAGCGTTTGTTCACAGGCACGGGCGACGGCGAGTTGGGACGGCTTCTGGGCAATCAGGCTGTGCAACACCTGATGCCGGGCGACGATCGCCTGCAGACTGCGCTCGTAAGCCGTCAGACAGACCTCCTCGCCGAGACGGAACAGCATCGGCACATGATAAAGATTGCCGCCGCCGTTCAGGTTCTCGATAAACCACAGCTGCAGCTGTGAAGCGGAGAGCGGATACTCGCGTTGCCGCAGCGGCGGGATCGACATCGGCGCGGCGCCCTGCCCCTGCCCCTGCCGCAGCAACGCACGGCACAATGAACGGATCGTCGGGAACCGACCCAGCTCGCTCAACGTCACCTCGCCCCCCAACCGCTGACCGATCTGGTAACAGGCCTGGATCGCCAGAAGGGAATTGCCGCCCAGCGAGAAGAAATTGTCCTCCACGCCGATATCCTGCCGCTGCAACAGATCGCGCCACACTGCCAGGCAAGCGTTCTCCCGCTCGTTCTGCGCCGCGACGAACTCGCGCGCTGCTCTTTTCGGCGCCGGCAACGCCTGTCGGGCTATCTTGCCGTTTTCGGTCAGCGGCAGCTGTGCCAGCTGCATCAGCGCCTGCGGCACCATGTAAGGAGGCAGTTGGCTGCTCAAATGCTGCGCCAAATCCTGCGGGGCGATCGCCTCATCGGCAACGAAGTAAGCGGCCAGACAGGGCTGAGGGTCGGTGATGAGCACGCAACAACAGGCGGTCACCCCCGGATAACCGAGCGCGGCATGCTCTATTTCACCCAGCTCGATGCGGTAGCCGTTCAGCTTGACCTGCTGATCGAGACGCCCCAGGAACTCCACATTGCCGTCCTCAAGCCACCGACCCGCGTCGCCGGTGCGATACACCCGCTCCTGCAGCTCCTCATGCCAGAAGAAACTCTCGGCGGTGCGTTGCGGATCGCCGTAATACCCGCGCGCCAACCCTTCACCGGCCAGATAGATCTCCCCGCGCACGCCCGGCGCCGCGAGCCGTCGTTCGGCATCCAGAATGTAGCAGCGCTGGTGCGGCAACGGTTTGCCGTAAGGAATGCTGACCGAGCGAATTTTCTCGCCTCGCGGCACCTCATACAGCATGGTGAAGATCGCCGCCTCCGTCGCGCCGCCGGCGCTGCAGAAGCGGACGTGTGGCGCCCAGGCCAGGCAGCGTTCCGGCAGCGAGGTGGCGATCCAGTCGCCCCCCACCATCACCGCCCGCAGCGCCGGCGCAGGCCCGGCCGCCAGCCCCGCGCCGTTTACATAGTCCAACAACAGCTCCATCAGGGCCGGTGCGCTCAACCATTGCGTCACTCGATGTGTCATCATCAGCTGATACCAGGCTTGCGGATTGACCCGATCTCGCTCGGCCGGCATCACAACCGCGCCGCCCGCGCTCAACGGGCTGAAAATATCGAAGATCGCCAGATCGAAGCTCAACGCGCTGAGCGCCAGGCTGCGATCCCGCTCGTTGAACCCAAAATACCGCCGAACGCCTTCCAGCATGTTCACCGCGCTGCGATGTTCGATCGCCACGCCCTTGGGCGTGCCGGTCGAGCCCGAAGTGAAAATGATATAGGCCAGGCTGTCAGCACCGGCCTCCACCGCCGGCAGACGCCTCTCCGGCAGCGGCAACTGCGCCGCCAGCCCGCCGGCATTCAGTTCGACCAGGTTGATCTCGTCGCAGGCCCAGGGCGCATCGCTGAGCAACGTATTGATGCCGGCCTGCGCCATCACCTTCAGCCGCCGCTGCGGCGGCCATGTCGCCTCCATCGGCAAAAACGCCTTGCCGCACATCAGCGCCGCCAACAGGGCGATCGGCTGCCGGCGCCCCTTGTCGGCGACGACGGCGATGGCGTCGCCGGTCATCTTGCCCTGCACACGCAGTTGAGTGGCCAGCGTTAACGCCGCCTCGTGCAGTTCGCCGTACGTCATTTCCCCCTGCGCGTCGATCACCGCGACGGCCCGCGGATTGCGCTGCGCATGCCGCACGAAATCCTGTTGCAGGCAGCGTTCAAACGCATAGCTAAAGGCCGGCGCCGCAGGCAGCGCCGGGCTCTGCGGCTGCAGACGAATATTTTCCAGCGGCCAGTCATCGTGGCGCGCCATCTGTTGCAATAGGGCGAGATAGTAGCCGGCCAACCGATCCATCGACGCTTTGCTGAACAGCGCCGACGCGAAGTTGAAGCGCGCGCGCATCTGCTCCCCCTGCGGCGTCAGCGTGAGCGTCAGATCGAACTTGGCGGTGCGCTCATCAGCGCTCAGATCGACCACCGACAGCCAGTCCGGACGCGCCGGTGCGCCGCTTTCGCCCTCCAGCGCGAACATGACCTGGAACAGCGGATGCCGCGAAAAGTCGCGCGGCAGCGCCAGAGCGTCCACCAGCGCCTCCAGCGACAGCGTCTGATGCTGCTGCGCCCGCAGCGTCGTGGCCGCAACCTCTCGCACAAACTCGGCAACGCCCTGACGCGGGTCGATCTGCCGGCGTAAAGGCAGCGTATTGACAAAGAATCCGATCAGATTCTCCAGCTCAGGGCGATTGCGGTTCGCCAGCGGCGTGCCCACCATCACATCGTTCTGGCCGCTGTAGCGGGCAAGCAACAGCATGAACCCCGCCAGCATCACGGCATGCAGCGTCACGCCCTCCTGGCGCGCCAACGCCTCCAGCGCCTTCACCAGCGCCGCCGGCAGCGACACTTCGCTGTTGTCGCCGCGTACGTCGAAGACCGCCGGCCGCAAAAAATCCACCGGCAGCGAGAGCGGCTGCCAGCCCGCCAGCTCTCGTTGCCAAAAGGCCAATTCGTCGGCCCGGCGCTGCACATTTTCCGGCGCGTGTTGCCAGCAGGCATAGTCGAGGTATTGCAACGCGGGCTCCCGCGGCGCAGGCGGCGCGCCCCGATAGCGCGCGTCCAGCTCCTGCAGCAGCACCTCAAGCGACCAACCGTCAAAGACGATGTGATGGAACACCAACAGACAAACGGCCGTTTCCCCGCCCGCCGCACCGCGGTAACGGTAGCGCGTGGCGCGCAGCGGCAGCTCGCGCGTCAAATCCATCGGCCGGCTGCAGGCCTGCGCCAGCGCCATGTCAAACTCAGCGCCGCTCACCGTCAGCAAAGGCACCGGCAGCACGGCGTCGCTGACCCACTGGCTGGCTTCGCCCCGCTCATTCTGGCGAATCAGGCTACGCAGGATCTGGTGGCGCTCGACGATCGCCTGCAGACAGTCCGCAAAACGTTGGTCATCGATGTCCGGCGCCAGCCGCAGCAGCACCGGCGATAGATAGTGCGTGGCGTCCGCCGACAGTTGCTGAACAAACCACAATCGCGACTGCTGAAGCGACAGCGGCCCCTCCCGCAGCTCGCTGGCGAGGATGGGCGGCTCATCCGACGGCGCCTGCCGTTGAGCGGCGATATGCTCGCTCAGCGCGGCCACCGTCGGATGCTGATTCAACGTCAGTACCGAGATCTTCGCCCCCGGCAGTTTATTCACTTCGTGACACAGCCTGATGGCCATAATGGAGTTGCCACCGAGGCGGAAGAAGTTGTCGTCCATGCCGACATGGCCGCCCAGCAGCCGATTGAACAGCGCAAAAAGCTGAGTCTCCAGCGGCGTTCCCGGTTGGCGAAACGCCGTTTGCCGCTCGATCGGCAGCGGTTCCGGCAATGCCCGGTAATCGACCTTGCGGCTCACCGTCAGCGGCAGCGCCGACAGCGCCGACAGCGCCGACGGCAACATATAATGCGGCAGCTGCGCCGCCAGGCGTTGCAAGATGTCGCCGGCCTGCGGCGTCGCGCCGGGCTTCGGCACATACCAGGCCGCCAGTTGGTCCGTCGTGCCGGGGCGCAGGGTCACCACCGCCTCGGCCACCTCGGGCAGCGCGCGCAGCTGCATTTCGATCTCGCCCAACTCGATGCGATAGCCGTTGATCTTGATCTGCTGGTCGTGTCGTCCGAGATAGTCCAGGCTGCCGTCGGCCAAGCGCCGTACCCGGTCGCCGGTGCGATACAGGCGCCGGTAAGGCTCACGCAGTTCAAAAGGATTGGCGACGAATGCGGCTGCCGTCAGCGCCGGCAGCTTCAGGTATCCGCGCGCCAGGCCGACGCCGGCCAGACACAGCTCGCCCTCCGCCCCCAGCGGCATTAGATTGTCATGCTCGTCAACCACATAACAACGCATATTGGCGATGGCGTGGCCGATATTGCGCGCGCCGTTGCGGCGATAAATATTCAGACTGGCGCTGACCGAAGCCTCGGTCGGGCCGTACAGATTGGCAACCTGCATGCCGCAGGCCAGGTAATGGTCGAGCGCCTCCTGCGCGGTCGCCTCGCCGCCGGTCGCGAGATAGCGCACCGAAGCCGGCAAGTCAGGCAAGGTGCCAAGCAGCGCCGGCGGCAGGAAACAGGCTTCGATGCCCCAGGCCGCCATTTGCCCGCACAACAGCGCCGGATCGCGCCGCTGCGCCTCGCCCGCGATAAACAGCCGGTGGCCGTTGCTCAGGGCCATGAACACTTCAAACACGTGCGCGTCAAAGGCCAGCGACGCGAACTGCAGGCAGTTGAGCGCGCCCGATTCATTGCGCAGCAAACGCTGCGTATGGCCCCGCACCATGTTGGCCGCGCCCCGGTGTTCGCACAGCGTGCCCTTCGGCCGCCCGCTGGTGCCGGAGGTATAAATCACGTAGGCCAATTGCCGGGCTTCGACATTCGGCAGGCTCGCGGCATCCGCATCGGCAAGCGATTCATCCGCCGCCAGGCAAACGCCGCCCGGCGCCAGTCGCTGCGCCGCCCCTTGCAATGCGCTTTCCGTCAGGACGATGGGGCTGTTCACCTCTTGCAAAATATATTCCAGGCGCTGCGCCGGCGCCGCGGGATCCAGCGGCACATAGGCGCCGCCCGCCTTCATGATGGCCAGCATCGCCACAACCGCTTCCGCGCTGCGCTGCAGATACAGCGGGATCAGCGTCTCTGACGGCATGGCGGCGCCGCGCAACCGGCGATATTCTTCCCGCAGCCGTAACGCCAGGCGATCGCTGCGCTGCGCCAGTTGGCGGTAGCTGAGCGAACCGTTGGCTTCGGTTACGGCGATGCGCTCCGGATGATGGCGCGCCTGGCGGCTTACGCCGTCGAGCAGTGTTGCCCCTGGATCGGCCGTGTCCGGCTCGCTATCCCAGGCGTCGCGGCAGCGTAAAACCTGCTGCGCCGTGAGCTGCGGCCACGCGGCTATCGGCGCGTCCGGTTCGGTTAGCGCACGCTGCAATAGCCCGAGATACTGCTCCGCCATCTCCGCCATTTGCGTGGCATCGAACAGATCGGGCCGATAACGCAGGCGAAACTCAAAGGCCTGCTCGGTCGGCTGATACTCCAGCAGCAGTTCCGAACCGGCCAGATCGACGTTGTAACGGTGATTGACGCCGATGCGGCAACCGTCAAGCGCCAGCGGCGCATCTTTCAGGTAAGCCTGAGTGAAATTGACGTTCAGCTCGCGCACCGGGCTGAGGTTCAGCATGTCATAAACCGGCAATTGGCTGTGCCGCAGCTTGCCCGTCGCCTTGAGCGCTTTGCTGTAGGCCAGCGTCGCGCGGTACAGCTGGTTGAACGTGGCTCCCGGGGCGAGCGTTAAGGGAAACACCGCGGTGTTGACCTGGGCGCCGAAGAACAGCGGCTCGCCGCCGTCCGGCGCGACGGGATAACCGATATGCACCGTGTCCTGCGCGGATTGCCGGGCGATCAGCAACGCCCACAGCGTTTTGAATATCAGGAATGGGTTGGCATACCTGACGCCGGACTTCAGCGCCTGCCACTCGGCGAACGGCAACGTAAAGCGCACTTCGCCGGCGCCGGGGGCTTCGGGGGCTTCGCCGGGGAGATAAGGCAACGCTACGCGCGGGGCGCATTCGGCCAACCGGTCGCCCCAGAATGACGCGGAAGCGAAGTCCTGCTTCAACGCCGCGATATCCGCCTCATAGCGCCGGTACAATCGACAAATGTCCGTTTCATCCGCCTGCGGCGGCGCCACGGCCGCCCCGCGATTGTAATAGGCGGAAACGGCGTTGTAGAACTCCTGGCCGGACAGGCCGTCGATCAGGATATGATGAACGACAATGATCAAATTATAGCGCTGCGGCGCCAGCTCAATCAGGTAGAAGCGGCACAGCGGCCCCTCCCGGAGATCGAACGGCGTATTGATTAATTTGCCGACATCGCAATCGGCATCAAGCGTTTCCAACGCAATTTTCTTCTCCGTCTTTACCCAGCGTAATTGCGGCGAGCTGTCGTCGAGGACATGGTGAAACAGAATATAGTCCCGGCACACCCCGTCGATCGCCGCGCGCAGTCGATCGACGTCCAGCGCCCCCTCAATGGTCTGATCCAGCACCAGGTTGTACTCACAGGAGTGTGGATTGAGGACGTATTCATTCCAAAACGTGTGGGTATAGGGTGAAGCGATGATCGCGCCCATGAATCAATTCCCTTTTAATATATTCCAATAATATATGAATAGATATTTATGCATGGCACAAATACCGTGATGGTTATGCGATTGAGCTGTTAGGCGAAAACTTAAAAAACATAATAGCGAATATTATTTTATTTTTATGAAAAATAAAGCCACAAAAACACAAATAAACAAAAACCATCAAAAAACAATGACATAAAAAATAACTTATCATTTCAAAATAATTCTTTATTTTTCATTCACAAATAAAATAACTATTGCAAATAAATTAAAAACAAAGATAGGAATATATTTAATATAAATAAATTTAATTTAAAGGCATCGCAGGAAAAGCGATAAAAAAGAGAATCTTCTTAAATGAAAACACGCATCTTTCAGTTGCGCTATTCCAAAGCGTACGGTGTCGGAATATCCTATACTCGTTGCAGGATGCAGTTTCCCTCCCATTGAATGCCAGTACAGGGAGTCACAAATGGCTATTTTCGCCCACTTGCGGGCAATTTTTTCAGCATTATTGGCAGAATTATCTGATGAATAAAAAACGTCCCGTCTTGACCCCGGCAACCCTGTTATTGCTGCAGCCGGTCTGCATCGGTTCGGCCCTGGCAGCGGATCAGAAAGACAGCGATACGCTGGTGGTAATGGCGCAACCCATCGGATTGACCGAGCTGGGATCGCCGGTGTCCGTCAGCGTGATCGACGGCCAGGACCTGCGCAACGCCGCACCGCAGATTAACCTGTCGGAAAACCTTGGCAGCGTGCCGGGGCTGCAGCTTCAAAACCGGCAAAACTATGCGCAGGATCTGCAGTTGTCGATACGCGGATTCGGCAGCCGATCGATGTTCGGCGTGCGCGGGGTGCGCATGTACGTCGACGGCATCCCCGCCACCATGCCCGACGGCCAGGGACAAACCTCCAACATCGACATCAACTCCGTCGAGCGCATCGAGGTGCTGCGCGGCCCCTATTCCGCGCTGTACGGCAACGCTTCGGGCGGGGTGATCAACGTTGACACCCAGACCGGCGCCCAGCCGCCAACGCTGGAGGCCAGCAGCTATTTCGGCAGCGACAACACCTGGCGCTACGGGGTGAAAGCGACCGGCGCCACCGGCGACGGCACCCAGGCCGGCGACGTCAACTACGCCATCTCGGGCACCCGCTTCACCACTCAGGGCTATCGCGATCACAGCGCCGCGCGGAAAAACCTCGGCAACGGCAAGCTCGGCGTGCGGTTGGACGACGTCAGTACCCTGACACTGATGTTCAACAGCGTCTCCATTGACGCCGGCGATCCGGGCGGCCTGACCGAAGCGGAATGGAAGGAAAATCCGCGCCAGGCGCCGCGCGCGGATCAATACAACACCCGCAAGTCGCTCGATCAGACCCAGGCCGGCCTGCGCTATCAGCGCCAGATGAGCGAGCGCGACGAACTGACGCTGACCGCCTACCACGGCGAGCGCCACACCACGCAGTACCAATCCATTCCACGCGGGCCGCAGCTCAACCCTACCCACGCCGGCGGGGTGATCGTGCTGGAAAGAAAATATCAGGGCATTGACACTCGCTGGAAGCATGAGGATACTCTCGCCTCGTTACCGGTAACACTGATCGGCGGTCTGGATTATGAAACCATGACCGAACGCCGGCAGGGGTTTGAAAACTTTATTCTGCGAGACGGCACAGTGGACTACGGCGAGAAAGGCGACCAGCGGCGCAACGAGAAAAACCGCATCTGGAACCTGGATCCTTACCTGCAAACCTCTTGGCAACTGACGCCGCACTGGACGCTGGACGCCGGCCTGCGCTACAGCACGGTCAGCTTCGACTCGACCGACTACTACATCACGCCGCGCAACGGCGACGACAGCGGCAGCAAACGCTACCACCAGTGGCTGCCGATGGGCTCGCTCAACTATAAAATCAATCCGGCGTGGAACGTTTATCTCTCAGCCGGCCGCGGCTTTGAAACCCCGACCATCAACGAACTCTCCTACCGCCCCGACGGCCAGGCCGGCCTGAACATCGGTCTGCAGCCGTCCACCAGCGACACCGTCGAACTGGGCAGCAAACTGCGCCTCGGCAACGGCCTGGTAAGCGCCGCCCTGTTCCAGACCGATACCGACAACGAGCTGGTGGTGGCGGAAAGCAGCGGTGGGCGCACCAGCTACGCCAACGCCGGTAAAACCCGGCGGCGCGGCCTGGAACTGGCTCTGGATCAAGAGTTTGCGCTGGACTGGCGCCTGCATATGGCCTGGACGCTACTGGACGCCACCTACCGCAGCGAAATGTGCGGCAAAGCCGTTTGTACCCCGGCCCAAACCATTCCCGCCGGCAATCGCCTGCCGGGCATCGCCCGCAACATGGGCTACGCCTCGCTGGCCTATGCCCCGCCGGAAGGCTGGCACGCCGGCGCGGAGCTGCGCTACATGAGCGACATTCAGGCCAATGACGCCAACAGCGCGCAGGCACCCTCTTACACCGTGGCCGGCGTAAACGCCGGTTATCGCTTTACCTGGAACCGCTGGGCGCTGGACGTGTTCAGCCGGGTGGACAATGTTTTCGATCGCCGATACGTCGGTTCGGTGATCGTCAACGAAGGCAACGGCCGCTACTTCGAGCCGGCGCCGGGGCGCAACTGGGGTGGCGGCGCCACCTTGTCTTATCGCTTTGAATAAGGCAAAGCACCTTAAGGTTAAAAAACGGGATGGGTTTTACGTCACCCTAGCGGCTTCTCGCTGAAATAATAGGGAGAAACCGCGTGTTTTTTCCGATTTGGCTTAATCTCTAAATCGGGGACTTTCATTTTTGGTAAGGGTATTGCTATGCAAAATAAAGCGTCACTATCGCCGCTTATCGTCATAACGGCGCTGTTTGCCGCGCTGAGCGGGCTTTATCTGCTCGGCGGCGGCATCTGGCTGGCCAAGTTGGGCGGTTCGCTGTATTACATCATCGCCGGGCTGGTGCTGCTGGCGACTTCCTGGCTGCTGTTCCGCCGCCGCGCCACCGCGCTGCTGCTGTACGCGGTATTCCTGCTGGGCACCACGATTTGGGCCCTGTGGGAAGTGGGCCCGGACTTCTGGGCGCTGACGCCGCGCCTGGACGTCACCTTCTTCTTCGGCCTGTGGCTGGTGTTGCCGTTTATCTACCGCAAGCTGGTGGCCAACGGCAAATTCGCCTACGGCGCGCTGAGCGCGGCGCTGGCGATCACCGTCATCGCGCTGGCCTATGCCGTGTTCAACGATCCGCAAGAGATTAACGGCACCCTCGACGCCGCCCAGGTACAACCGAAAGACGCCACCGGCGCCGACTGGCCGGCCTATGGCCGCACCCAGGAAGGCACCCGTTACTCGCCGCTGAGCCAGATCAACGACAAAAACGTTGGCCAGCTGCAAGAGGTTTGGCGTTTCCAGACCGGCGATCTGAAGACCGCCAACGATCCGGGTGAGATCACCAACGAAGTCACGCCGATCAAGATCCGCGATACCCTTTACATGTGTACGCCGCACCAGAAGCTGTTCGCGCTGGATGCCGCCACCGGTAAAGAAAAATGGAAGTTTGATCCGCAGCTGAAATACAACCCAACCTTCCAGCACATCACCTGTCGCGGCGTGTCTTATCACGAAACCGCCGCAGCCGCAGGCGCCGCCGGCGACGCCGCTCCGGCGATGTGCGCACGCCGCATCATTCTGCCGGTCAACGACGGCCGTCTGTTCGCGCTGGACGCCGAAACCGGCAAACCCTGCCCGGACTTCGCCAACAACGGTGAGCTGAACCTGCAGAGCAATATGCCGTATGCGACGCCGGGCCACTACGAGCCGACCTCGCCGCCGGTGATCACCGATAAAGTGATCGTCGTCGCCGGCGCCGTGACCGACAACTACTCCAACCGCGAGCCTTCCGGCGTGATCCGCGGCTTCGACGTCAACAGCGGCAAGCTGCTGTGGGCCTTCGATCCGGGCGCGAAAGATCCGAACGCCATCCCGGCGGACGAGCACCACTTCGTGCCGAACTCGCCGAACTCCTGGGCGCCTGCCGCCTATGACGCCAAGCTGGATATCGTTTACCTGCCGATGGGCGTTTCCACTCCGGACATCTGGGGCGGCGATCGCACCCCGGAAATGGAACGCTACGCCAGCGGCCTGTTGGCGCTGAACGCCTCCACCGGCAAACTGGCCTGGTTCTATCAGACGGTCCACCATGACCTGTGGGATATGGACGTGCCGGCGCAGCCGACCCTGGCGGACATTACCGACAAGAGCGGTAAAAAAGTGCCGGTTATCTATGTGCCGACCAAAACCGGCAACATCTTCGTGCTGAACCGCACCAACGGCGAACTGGTGGTGCCGGCGCCGGAGAAACCGGTACCGCAGGGCCCGGCCAAGGGCGATCGCCTGTCACCGACCCAGCCGTTCTCCGAGTTGACCTTCCGTCCTGAAAAGAAACTGACCGGCGCCGACATGTGGGGCGCGACCATCTATGATCAGCTGGTCTGCCGCGTGATGTTCCACAGCCTGCGTTATGAAGGCACCTTCACCCCGCCTTCCGAGCAGGGCACGCTGGTGTTCCCGGGTAACCTGGGCATGTTCGAATGGGGCGGCCTGGCCGTCGATACCGATCGCGAAATCGCCATCGCCAACCCGATCGCGCTGCCGTTCGTCTCCAAACTGATCCCGCGCGGCCCAGGCAACCCGATTGAGCCGCCGGAAGGCGACAAAGGCGGCAGCGGCACCGAGTCCGGCGTACAGCCGCAGTATGGCGTGCCGTTCGGCGTCACCCTGAACCCGTTCCTGTCGCCGTTCGGCCTGCCGTGCAAACAGCCGGCCTGGGGTTACATTTCCGCCGTGGATCTGAAAACCAACGACATCGTCTGGAAAAAACGCATCGGCACCGTGCGCGACAGCTCACCGTTGCCGCTGCCGTTCAAAATGGGCATGCCGATGCTGGGCGGCCCGGTGACCACCGCCGGTAACGTGTTCTTCATCGGCGCCACCGCTGACAACTACCTGCGCGCCTTCAGCGTGACCAACGGTGAAAAACTGTGGGAAGCGCGCTTGCCGGCCGGCGGCCAGGCGACGCCGATGACCTATGAGGTCAACGGCAAGCAGTACGTGCTGATCTACGCCGGCGGCCACGGTTCCTTCGGCACCAAGCTGGGCGACTACGTGGTCGCTTACGCCCTGCCCGATCAGAAGTAACCGCCGCCGTTAGTACCCCGCAAAGCACGCCGCAAGGCGTGCTTTTTCTTTTCCCGCCCCGCCGGCTGTCCCCTCGCAATACCCTTAATTTTTTCACTCTCATTATTGATAATGGTTATCATTCGCAATATTATACCTCTGCGGCCCCGGCAGCGGCTGCGATCCTCTCCAGCTTAATGGGCAATACAACGATCGGCCGCCTTCGGGCGGCCCTATTCGGAGGCGCATGGTCGACCATACTCGGAAGCATCGAAAGAAGATTCTGCAAGCGGCGGTGAAAACGCGACGCGCCGGCCTGACGTTCGCGCCGGCGTCACCAGCCACGTCGCCCTTTATCGGCCAGCACCGCCAGACGCAAGCCGTGCTGATACACCTGATCGGCCATGATGACGCCCAGGAGGAACATGAATGAACCTGCAGCCCTTTACCGCCATGCTGATGTTCGCCTATGTGCTGCTGATGGTGCCGCTGCTCTACGTCATCGACAGCCGCCTGAGCGCCAGCAGGCTGGTGCGCAAAGCCACGCAAAACCTCATCATCATCGCCTTGACGCTGTTGTTCTTCAGCGCGATGACGCTGCTGTATTGACCTTGCCGCGGCTGTCGGCGGCGGATCGTCACCCGGCGTCCGGCCGCTTTGCCCGCGGATATTTCCACAGCCAGCGCCCGCTGACCATGCGCCAGTAGAATAAGGCGCCACGCACCGCCCAATCGAGGAACATCCCCAACCAGACGCCCACCACGCCCATGCCCAGTTCGATGCCCAGCGCGTAGCCGGCCACCACGCGGCACCCCCACATGCCGAGCATCGTCACCCACATGGCGAAACGGGCGTCGCGCGCGCCTTTCAACCCGGCGGGCAAGACCCAGGAAGCGGCCCAGATCGGCATAAAGGCGGCGTTGAGCCAGATCAGGGTTTTCACCACCGTTTTCACATCATCCTGCGAGGTGTAAAACGCGGCGAACACCCCGGCCAGCGGCGCGGTGCCCCAGGCGATGGCGGTCAGCCCAAGGGTCGACAGCCAGAAAATATGGCGCAGCTGCCGCTCCGCCTGGCCGATCTCGCCTTTGCCGAGCCGCCGGCCGACGATAATGGTCGAGGCCGATCCCAACGCGTTGCCCGGCAGGTTGATCAACGAAGCGATGGAGAAAGCGATAAAGTTACCGGCGATCACGTTGGTGCCCATGCCGGCGACAAACATCTGCGTCAACAGCTTGCCGCCGTTAAACAGTACCGACTCCACGCTGGCGGGAATGCCGATCCCCAACACTTCCCACAGGATGCTCATCTTGAGCGGCGTGAAATAGCTTTTCAACGTGATGTGCAGCGCCGGATTAAAGCCGATCGCCAGCACGTAGAGGATGGCGATGGCGCCGATATAGCGGGAAATCGTCAGCCCCAGCCCGGCGCCGACGAACCCCAGGCCATGCCAGCCCAGCATGCCGTAAATCAGGATGCTGCTGATGATGATATTGAGGATATTCATGCCGCCATTGATAAGCAGCGGGATCTTGGTGTTGCCCGCGCCGCGCAGGGCGCCGCTGCCGATCAGCGCAATCGCCGCCGCCGGATAGCTCCACACCGTGGTTTGCAGGTAAGAGAGCGCCAGCGCTTTCACCTCCGGTGAGGCCGCGCCGGCAATCACATCAATGATAGGCTCGCCCGCCAGGTGAATGCCCGCCGCCAACAGCAGCGCCACGCCGGTCATCAGCACCAGCGACTGACGCGCCGCCGCCCGCGCCCGCCGGCGATCGCGCTTGCCGAGGCTGAAGGCCACCACCACGGTGGTGCCGAGATCCACCGCGGCGAAAAAGGCGATGATCACCATGTTGAAACTGTCCGCCAGCCCCACCCCGGCCATCGCCTCTTTGCCGAGCCAACTCACCAGAAAGGTGCTCAGCACCCCCATCAACAGAACGCAGGCGTTCTCCAGAAAGATGGGCACCGCCAGTGGCGTGATCTCGCGCCAGAACAGCACGCGGTAGCTTTTCCGTTTGGCGTACCAGCGCGTATTTTCCACGCGCTGACGCAGTGCGGCATACAGGTTCAAGATGGGCTCGATGGGTAAAAGTGAAACATCATTTCAAATGATGATCGATAAATCGTTATCCTGCAAAGAATTTTGGGGCGCCCGTGGCGAGCGCCCGACAGGCGCAGCGTAGCGCTACTCCATGTAGTCTTCCTGATCGGCCTGCGCCGCCGCGATAAAGCGGGCGGTGCTGCGGCTGAGCGCAGCGCATTTTTCCGTCAGCAGCTGATTGCCCTGTTGCAGGGTCAGGTAACGCGCCTGGGTAAGCGCCGGCAACTGCCGATACCCGGCCGCCTGCGTGTCCCAGCCGCGGCGCTGCGCCGCGCGCATTGCGGTGCGCTGCAGCTTCACGTCGTCCGGTATCTCGCTGCGCCCGCAGTCCACGCGCAGGAAGTGTCCGCCGGCCAGCATCGAAGCGATGTGATCCAGCTGCGCCTGCAGCGGCGGCGCCGGTTTATGCGCCGTCTGCTGACAACCGACGAGTAGCAGCAATGCCACCGCGCCGCAAAGAGACGTGCGAAACAGAGTAGACATGGGGGCTCCGGGAAAACCTGTGGGTGATGAGATGATCTTAGGTGAGCGGACGTCGGGCGGCAAGGCGAGCAGCACGCACGGCCCGCTTAACGTCGGCCGCTGCTGACCTTGGTGGCGCGGGCGGGGTTGCCGGCGACGAATTCCAGCGTGGGGGAATAGTAAAACGGCAGCCAGGCGTTATAGCCGCTCTCCCACTCCCATTTGACCGGGCAAGGCCACAGCATGTCTTCATGCAGGATGTAATAGATCCACCGCCCGGGCGGGCGGCGCGGTTTGCGCGTTTTCATAGCGGGTTCGACGGCCTGATGGAATGCGATAGGGTCAACTGCTGTATTTTACCGCGATTTTCACCGTGGGGACAGCCTGCATTGCCGGCTTCATCCCCGGCGCCGGCTAGCGCCCTTTATTCACCGCCGCCTGCCGGCGCGCCGCTCTCGGCCCCCAGCACCACCACCCTGTCGGCCGAGTCGATGGTCGACTTTCTGTGGGCGACGATCACGCGCGTAATATTCAGCGAAGATATCGCCCGGTTGATCGCCGACTCATTCTCAACGTCCAGATGGCTGGTCGCTTCATCCATAAACAGCACGCTCGGGCGGCGATAGAGGGCGCGCGCGATAAACAGACGTTGCTTTTGCCCGCCGGAGATGCCGTTGCCCAACTCGCCGATCAGGGTTTCGTAGCCCATCGGCATCTGCATGATTTCATCGTGGATATTGCTGTGTATCGCGCAGGCCATGATCAGTTCTTTATTGGCATTGACCTCAAACCCGCTGATGTTTTCCGCAATGGACCCGGAGAACAGCCGGTCGTCCTGCAGCACGCAGGCGATCGCGTTACGGTAGTTATTCACCCCGACTTTATGGATATCCATCGCGTCGGCCAAAACCTGGCCGGAAGTGGGGCTGAGCAAACCGCACATCACCTTCAGCAAGGTGGTCTTACCCGCGCCGGAGGCGCCCACGACGGCCACGCTTTCGCCGGCCGCAATGCGCATGTTCAGATCTTTGAAGATCGGCCGCGACAGCGCGTCATATTGATACGTAAGATTTTTTACCTCAATGGCAATCCCCGTGCCCGAGGGGAAAACCTGTCGCGGCGCGGACTCCGTCTCCGCATCGGTAAAGACGATGTCGGATATCCTCTCATTGTGCAGCGACAGCATGCGCAAGCCGATCGCCAGGTCGATCAGGCTCGAGGCCCGCTGAGAGAACTGGCCGCGATAGGCATTGAATGCCATGAACATGCCGAGCGTCATGGAGTTGTCGATGACCATCATGGCGCCAAGCCACAGGATCGCCACCTGATCGAGCGTCGTGATAAAGGTATTGATCCCACCGAACATCATATTGAATCGGGTGATTTTGATATTGGTATTGGCGGCGTCGACGTTCAGATTGAGCCAATAGCTGGAGCGCGTTTCCTTGATGCCCAGCGCCTTGACGGTCGAGATGCCGTACAGCGTCTCCATGAAATGCGAGTTGGCCTTGGCCGCCTTGACGATCTGCTCCTCCGAGAATTGACGGTAGGTTCTGTAAGTCATCATCCTGATGAGGATGTAGATCAGAGTGAAGCCCGCCACGACCCAGACCAGCCAGCCGCCGTAGACCATCATCATCGCGAACAGCCCGACCGTCATGATGCCGTCGATGATCCCGCTGACGATATTATTGGTAAAGGTGGTTCTGATCGCATCCAGCGAGGAAAAGCGCGATTGAATGTCCCCCAGGTGCCGTTTTTCGAAAAAATCCAGCGGCAGCTTCATCAGGTGTTCAAACAGCGTCGTCTTCCACTGAATATCGGTCAGCGTCCCGAGCACGATGGAGATCCAGGCCCTGGCGATGCTGACCACCGCGCGGAACAAGGTGAAGAAGATCAGCCCCAAACAGATGACCGTCAGCAGGCTGTAGTCATGCGCCTGAATGACATGGTCGGTCACCAGTTGGGTTCCCACCGGCAGCAGCAGGTTGACCGACTCGATGACTATCGATAACGCAAAGATCTTGAGCAGCGTCCCCGGCAGACCCTCGATGTTTTTCATCAAATCCAGCAGGCGCAAACGGGTCTTGAGGGTCTCTTTTTGAAAGGCCCTGTCGGGCCACAGCTCCAACGCGATGCCGGTAAAATGATTCGACATCTCCTGCAGCCCGATCACTCTGCGCCCGAAGGCCGGATCGTGAATGACAAAACCAGCGCGCTGCACCTTAACCAACACCACGAAGTGATTCATATTCCAGTGCAGTATGCAGGGCGTTTTCAGCTGATTGATTTCGTCGATGTCCAAGGACAAGGCGCGCGTCTTCAGCTGGATTTGCGACGCGATTTGAGAGATCGTCCCCAGGGTCGCACCCTGGGTGGAAATGCCGAATCGCTGCCGCAGGCTCAGCATGTCCACATTAAACCCGTAATAGGAGGCGATCATGGCGAGGCACGCCAGGCCGCACTCCGATGACTCCGACTGCAAGATGCTCGGCACCCGCTTGCGCAGTGAGAATGTTAACTTCTCGTTGATCCGTTCAAAGAGATTATTGTCCTTCATCGACTCGCCCCACAACGCTGTTTTTTATGTCATACAAAGGCGCGACCGCCCACTGATAAAGCGGTTTCTTATCCAGGAAGACGATGACCCTGGCCTGCAGCCCGCTGCTGATTTCGAGATATTTGCCTTTATCGCTGAATTGCGTGTCGCTGATGGACGCCAGCACTTTGTAGTAGGCGTTCCTCTCCCTTTTATTTCCGCTGCTGTATTCCGACATTTCCTGCGGGGAGGCGGGGACCGACGAGATGGATTCTATTTTTCCCGGAAACTGACCGAATTTATCCGACGGGAAGGCTTCATAGCGAATGTTGATGCCATCGCCGATTTTCACGTAGGGCAAACTGTTATTCGGCAGCCATAAAACCAGATAATATTTGATGTTATCAATCGGCTTGATTTGCGCCAGACTGCTGCCGCTCTCGACCACCTGCCCGGCGGTCACGCTCAGCGACTCGATTTTCCCCTTGAGCGGCGCTTTGATAATGACTTGGCCGCCGGCATTGGACTCCGCCAGCTGGCGTTGTAAATCACTGCGTTGCGATTCGCTTTGCGATATCTGATTGTCGTAATCGGCGGCGCGAATCAGCAAATCGCTGCGCAACTGCGACAGTTGAATATTTTGCTGGATCTTTTGGCTGTAGAGCGCCTGATACGAGCTTTGCTGTTGTTGAAAGAGCGAGCGCTGATAATTTAACTGATCTTTGGTGATCAGGCCTTTCGTCAAATAGTGCTCGTAATTTTTCAGGCTATCGCGCATTTTATCCATCCCCTCTTTGGCGCTGAGGTTCAGTTTCTCGGTTTCTTTATAGGCGTTTTCATAGCTATTAATCTGTTTGCGCAAATTATCCAGCATGGCGGTTTTATTTTTATTCAGCTTGCTGATTATCGAATCCAGATTGCTAATCTGTTTGCTTATTTCGCTGGCCGCGATATGGCTGACATTGCCGGACGTGGTGCTTCTCGAGACATCAATCACATACAGCGGCTCGTCCTTTTCCACGACGTCACCGGCTTTATGGAATGCCTGGCTCACGTAACCGTATTGGGAGGAAAACACATTGGTGGAATGCGGGATGCTGATCACCTCGCCTTCAACATCGACCCGGCGCGTGTACTCGCAAAAATAGAGCGCGCCCGCCAGGATCAGAATAAAAGTGAAACAGGTGGCGGCAATCACATGGCTCGACGCGCCGGAAATTAACAGCGCCCTGCCGGTCCATCTTTGACGTTGATAATTGACCGCCTCCTGGCGGAAAATATTCCTGCTCTTATTATCACTCATAGGAAGAACCTGCGCTTGCCTGACCGGGAGACAGCCGCAGCGAGAACGCTGCGGCTTTGTACCGCGTATGGATTTAGCTGATGGTGCCGTTAATCAGCCCATCGAGGCCTTTTTTGGAGTATTCCAGCGTGGTGTCCCAGCCAATAACGGCTGCGGCCACGCCGCTGGCTACGCCGCCCAAGATGCCGCCGGCGACCATGCCGACGCCCTGGCCAATCGAGCCGACGCCCAGCAGACCGCCGCCGTCGCCGCCGTGCTTACCGCCGATGACGGCGCCCGCCATGCTGCCCACGGAGGCGCCCAGAGCGATGGATGAAACGGCTTCCGCGGCATTGGAGACGGCACTGCCAATCAGCCCCGACAGTCCATTGCTCATATCCCAGGAATAAGCGCCTGACACTTCATTCATTTCGATAACAGACAGTTCTTTCATTGGTTAATCTCCATATTTAAACGGACAAACACTGCCATACATGCGTGTTGTCATTGCATTGGCATCGGCCTGCAGCGCCTGATGCCACCAATAATGTCGCGCGAACAGACGACATTATATTTTTAATGGGGGTCTCTTTAATTCTGCGTAATGGTGAATGTCATCACCGCGTCGGCCTGTCCGGGGCTAATGGCTCCCGTTTGCTTATAGCGCGCCATCAAGGGGATCCTGATCTCTTTTTCAGCCGCGGTGTGGTAATTGATCGGTCTGGAAAACGTTAATGGATTACGGTTCTCATCCAACACTTCCACGGCGACGCCCTTCGCCGCATCGGCACCGTCGGCGATATCAATCATTCCCACGCCTGGCGAATTTCCGGCCGCCTCGAACGTGACCTGAACCGGAATATTGTCCTCCTGACATTGCAGAACCACGGAAAAATTGCGTTCGGAAGACGCCGCCGTGCTGCCGACGCCGTTAAACTCGCTGCGTTTAGGGCTGCCCAGATTTACCGTTTGATTTTTATAGTTCAAATCAACCAGGCAACTTTTCTGAATGACCTTCATGCCGGAAATACTGATATCCAAAATGGAGGTCGAATCCAGATAATATCTGGCGATAATTTTCCCGCCCATATCGCCGCCGGTTTTGATCGGGCCGGTTTTAATAAACGTCAGCCGAACATCGTTTCGATTGATCCACGGCGTCAGCAAGTTGGGCGAAATCGCCGTGTTGACGGGCACGTTCTTATTGCTCTGCCATAAGTCTGAAATCGTCACCCCCACGCCCTCAATGCCCGTTTCAAATACGCCGGGCAGCGCGCTCGGCGTCAGCGGCGACATGGAGCGATAGGCGACCGAACCGGAACAAAGAAAAGAAAACGTCGTGCCGTTAATACTGTTCTCGGTTCGAACAGCCAACTGCTCGCCGACTTCAATGCGCGGATCCACGGCCAGCGTCAGCAACCCCATACGGGCGGTTTTCGCGTTGGTGGTACAGGTGCCGGCATAAACCGCCGTCGTGAGCGTCGCCAGCCACACCAGGGCGCCGTAACCGAATATCCTGAGAAAAACGTTCATTTTCACTCTCACTTAAAAGTCATGATGGAGATAGAGCGAGATCTATTGGCAAACGCCGTTTAGGGTTTGGAGACCCGCTGACGGCGGCTCCGCCGGCAACTGATAACGGATGCGGCATTGGTTCTCGCCATTCCTGCCCCACTGCGCGATGAGCAGGCCCTTTTCCGCCATGCCGCTCAGATAGACCACGCCGTCGCCACCGACCAGGAACGGCTGAGTCGCCCCCTCGGCAAGACGCAGGCTGGCGCCCAGCGGCAGGGGCACCCCCTGCGAGTCCGTCACCTTCATCAAAATCCGTCTGCCGACGTTGGCTTTGAAATTCGCCCGGCTCACCGCGCCGCGAGTCGGCGTGACCGACTGGTTTGTCAACTCGAGATCGACATCATCCGGCAAGCTGTCGACATCGAGGCGAATCGAATTGTTGCGATAAGGTGTGGCGTAAGGAACGATCGCGTAGCCGCGCCAGTCGGTTTTCACCCCGACCTGATTGCCGACCGCCACATCGCTCGCGCCGGCCGCCTGTACCAGGGCGACGGTTTCGCCGAACGGTTGACCGAAGGTCACGCCGTCTTCATGGGCGATCACCCCGCCCTTCACCCCGTAGTTGACGCGCTGTTGACTGCGATCGTAGGCGTAGCCCGCCGTGAGTTCGCCGTACGTCGCGCGCCAGTCGGCGTTGGCGTTGCCGCTGTTACCCTGGCCCTGGCTGCCATACCCTTCCTGTACGCTCCAACTGAGGTTGCCGCCGGCCAGCGCCGTGCCGTTGAGGCCCGCCGTATGGCTGGTATTGCCTTTTTTGCTGGTGTTGAGGTTGTAGGTGGCGTAGGTGTTGCTCAGCCATTTCTCTAATGGCACGCTGATGTTGAACGCGAAGATCTGATCGCGATCGTAAATGCGCCCGCGGTTCGAATCGCCGTAAATAGCCTGTGAATTGCGGCTGTAGCTGTAGTTAAAACCGTAGCTGATGCCATTCCAGCTATTGTTGTAACCCGCGCTCAGCGACTGCATATTGCGCTCGGAGCCCCAATAGTCTTCGGAGACCGCGCTGAGTGAAAGTGACCCCGCCCCTTCCCATAAATTCTGGTTCAGCGTGATTTCGCCGCGATTCTTGCGGCGGTCTATCGGGGCGTAACGGTTGCCGCTGCGATAGGTGTCCAGCACTTCCTGCAGCCCATAGTAGCCGCTGGTCGAATAGCGGTAGCCGGCGATGGCGAAGTTCGTCCCCGTCTCGACGATATTTTTGCTGTACCGCACGCGCCATGACTGACCATCGCTTTTCGGTTGATGCTCCTGCTTTGCCCACGCCTGGGTGACGTCGGCCGACAGGGCGCCGAACTCGCCCAGGTTCTTGCCCAGACCCAATGCCAGCGATTGATACGGCCCGGCGAATTGGCCGCCGCCATACAGGGTGAAACCGGCGGGCAAGCCATAAATCAGGCTGGCCTGCGAGAAGATCTTTTTATCCACGCTGTGATCGTACGTGCGGTATTGCCCCGAGGTCAGCGCATATTTCAGCCGCCCTTCGCGTTGCAGCACCGGCAGACTGGCGAAGGGAACGGTCAGGTGCTGTTCGCTGCCGTCCGCCTCCTTGATAGTCACCTCCAAATCGCCGCTGCCGCCGGTCGGGTACATGTCCGAAATTTCAAACGCGCCCGGCGCAACGTAACTCTGGTAGATGACATAGCCGTTTTGGCGAATGACCACTTGCGCATTGCTGCGCGCGATGCCGCGCACCACCGGCGCATAACCACGCAGGCTTTCCGGCAACATGTCGTCATCGGAAGCCAGCTGCGCGCCGCGAAACGACACGCTGTCAAACACATCGGACGGGCTGCTGCTTTCGCCGAGCGTCAGCAAGCTTTTCAGGCGGATGATATTGCGCTGGGCGTAGGTATAGACGGAGTCCCAACGATCCTCCGACGCTCGCCCGCCGCCGCCGCTGTTGTAGCTCCAGGTGGTGTAGTTCCGCACTCGCCAGGCGCCCAGGTTGAAGCCCGGCCGCAGGTTGAGGTAATAACTGCTTGCGCTCTGGGTGAATCGATCACGCCCCTTGCTGTTGCTGCCGGTGAAGCCATAGTTCAGCAGCATCGCCGGCAGGCCTTCATCCCATTGTTCCGGCGGAACGTATCCGCGCACCTTATTTTCCAACGCCGCCTGGGGGATACTCAGCATCAGGCGTTGGCGGTTAAATTGAAATTGCGCCGAGGCCTGCGGGATCGCGGCCAAATTCGCGCAGCGATCGGCACCGGCCAAACCGGGAAACAGCTCAACTTTCACCCCAAGCCGTTTCAGATCTTCCCGCGTCAGACAAGGCTGCAGATCGGCCTTCTCGTCGCTGCCGGCCCGCAGAGCGAACGACACCTCGCGCGTTTCCAGCAGCATGTCGTTCACCCAAATATCGACCCGATACGTGCCGGGAACCTGCTGGCCATTTTCAAAAATCGACAGATCGACGTGCTGCTGACCTGAGCGCCCGGTTTCCAGCAACGCCGGATTAAAATAGTCACGAGAGAAGGCGGGATTAACCATGTTGCCGCATACCGCCGTTGTTGCCGTGAATAAGGCTATGCGTTTCAGCCAAGCATCCCGCTTCGCTAATATACGCTTTTGAGTTATCATTCATTAGCTCCATTATTGAAATGTTTTATCCCTCTGCCTGCCTTCCCTTACAGATTAAATACCTGACTGATGTTCTTTCCCTGTGCCGCCATAATCATTAATTAATTTCCAGCTTACCGACGTTGCGCCCGCCACGGGCAATGCAAACATTTCACTGCTCATCGGCGCGATATACGCCACCTCTTTCATTTCTCGCCCCCCGATGCGGACATAATGAAAGTTCATATAATAAGGCGTTGGATTGGTGAGTTTTAATTCTGAACCGACACGCTGCCATTTCAGCTGCTGCGTCACTTCTTCGGGCACCTGGCGGAGCAGCGGCGCTGGCCGATAAATCAATTTAATGCGGGTCTTGACCGCTATTTGCAGCGTATTCGATTTACCCGCCTGGGTTGTTGAAGGAATGGATTTGATATTCATCCAATACAAGCTTTCTTTATCTTTCGGTAAGTCATCGCCCACTTTCACGATGCGCAGCATATTTTCCTGGTTGCCGTCCAGCCGAAATAAAGGCGGCGTAACGATAAACGCGATTTTATCCACTCCGCTTTGTTGATTCTCCAGCCAGGACTGAATCAAATACGGTTCTTTATCCGGATTCTCCACGCTGATTGACGCTTCTTTTTTTTCGCCGTTGAATATCACCCGCGTCCCGCCAATCACCACGCCGGCGTGAACCGTAGACGCAAACAATAAAATAATGAAAGCCGCTAAGGCGCCGTAGCGATTAAAACGCATAATATTATCTCCGAGGCAATACAGCCCGCTGTGAACCAGCGGGCAAGAAAATATTATCAGTTATAATTCAGCGTAAAGGTGGCGACGCTATTGGCTTTACCGGCGGTAACATCTGCCTGCGTGGAAATATAGCGGGCGGTAAAATCGAGGTTATTTTTCACGCCGCTGCCGGAAGCCAACGGATAAGCCGTCGACGCCGTGTAAAGCGGCAGAACACTGTTAGAAATATCAGATAGTTGGATACCGACGCCGGTAGCGACATCCGTTTCCTGGGTCAGCTGCAATACATTGCTGTCGCCGTTATCGGCCGCGCCGTCAAACTTAACGGTGGCGCTTTTTACCGTATCCGGACAATCGGTGACTTCCAGCGTGAATTTTGTCGCGCTGGACGTTGATCCCTTGCCACCCGCAAATGCCGTTCGGGCCACATCACCCAAAACAACATTTAATGGATTACTCAAGTCATTCGTGACCTTGCACGCAGCATCGACAATATTCCCGGTAAAATTAACCTGACCATCTGCTGCCAGAGCAGGTAAAGCGCTTGAACACGCTGCCGCGACAAATGCCAACATAATCACTTTTTTTTCCATCATGGGTACTTCTCCTTTTGATTAGACAGACTTCAAAATATCCCCACCACGGAGAACCCGGACAGGGAGAATAGGAGCTCCGCTCCTTTCACAGTTAATTATGCTTAGCTTTCCCCCTTTAGCAATACATAAAATCAATGTAAAGATGAGAAAAGATAATTACCCCAAATAGAATTAGCATCATTCTTAATTTTATTTTGAAAAAACCGCCAAATCGGCGTTTCTTGATTCATTCATCTGGCAGTAAGAGAATTTATTATCGCGCTATCCGAAGGCGCTTTCGCCAGATCCTCCTCATTTCCCCCTCAGGCGAAAAATCGGACGACATCGCCGTAAAATGAAAGCCGGGCGATAAAACTCGCCCTGAAATAAATGACATTTATATTACGAAAGGCATCACAACGCGGCGGCAGCGCGAGAGGAGCAGAAGAAGAGGAGAAGCATGGCGATAACGGTTTATCGAACGGGAGGGGGAATAAGGCATTCGCCGTTCAAGAAACCGGCGTAGTGATATAACAACGCGAAAATGGCGTTACGCAGAAATATTCTGTCTGGCGCCGTTCACTATTTCGAAAACAAGCCGGCAATGCGCTCTGTCGCGCAGAATAACGCATTGTCGCCTTATTGTTTTTCGGCGCCGCTAATTAATCGTCATGGCGATAATCTTCACCCAACCCTCTGCCAGGTAGGGTTTCACACGCCAGACCATCGCCCGCGGGAACGGCGGACGGATAGTTATCGTCAGGCGTGATAAAGACCGGCGTGGTCGCGATAAACCCATCGTTGAACACCGCCTCGATAAAGGTGGCCTCCCAGCCTTGCGCCGGGGCGGCCAGACGAAACTCGCCGCGATCGGCCTCCGCTGCGGCCAACGGCTCCGGGGTAAAGCGTACGCCGCACGAATAACGAAAATCTCGGGCCGTGCGGTTGTGCGCGCTCCAACGCCGCACGGTGGCCGGCGGTTCGGAAAAACGCAGCGTGCGCACCGCAGCATCCGCGGCGCTGCCTTGCACCTCGATCGTCGGCAACGCGATATCGCGCTGGCGGCGCTTGATCATCGCCAGTATGGCGCGTTCGGCGGCCGGCCGGCTTGCCGCGCGATCCCCGTCGGCAATCGCACGCAGCGAAGCCTCTCCCGGTGAGGCGCTGAAATAGAATCGCGTGCTGTCCGGCGGATAACGTTCGTCGCCGCTGGCGATGATGACATATTTCGCCGCCGCTGGCCGCTCTCCCGCCGTCGGCGGTGGATAAGCGGTGGGATCCGCTATTTGCATCAGTTTGTCGAACGCCGGCGTCTCTATGCGCCGATCGATGCCGAGTTGGTAATAAGGATGAAACGCCAACGGCCAACGGCCGCCATACGTACGATAGGTATGCTTCAAGACCTGCCGCGCCGCGACCCCATCCGGGAACATGGCGACGACGGCATCGATGCGCTCATCCGACAATGACGCCAGCCACGCCGCGGTTGCGCCGCTCGCCGCTCCCGCCACGATGAATTTATCTATCCCCCATCGGCTCAATTCGCGCTGCGCCAGCGTCATGGTTTGCGACAAGGCCGCCGTCATGGGGATCGCCAGCGGCATCATCAAGTATTCATCCGCATCGTCCAGGAACAATCGCCAGCCTCGGGCCTGGCTGTCCTCCCCCGCACGACGCCGCCCCTCATTTTGGTATTCCAGGTACGGATAAGGCAGCCGGTTGACGACAATCACGATGGTGTGACTTTCCGCCGCCAAGGCCGCCGGCGTAGCGACGGAAAACGCCGCATTTTGCTTGCCTGGCCCGCTCGCCCCTGCGGCGGCGCAAGCGCAGTCATCGCTCATCAGCACCAACGCTTTACGGGCAAGCGCCCCGTTGGGGATATAAATATCCACATCGTGCCACCATTGCGTCGGCCGGATGGCGTCTTGCGGCGACCAGGATTGCGACATCAACCGATAATGGCGTATCGACACGTCATGGCCGTTATCCACGCCCTTTAACGAATATGACAGAGGCAATATGGCCAACTGATTGTTATAACAAGGAATAACGGTGTGCAAGGCGGGATGTTCGTCCGCAAAGCAGCGATCTTCCTCTGCCGCCATGGCCTGCCGGCCGCCGATTAAGGTCAGGCAAATCAGCGCGATGTATCCGATGCGTTTTAGCATTTTTTCCTCCCCCCTTTGTCCGTGGCAAATCCCTTGTACGCCGCCTGGCGGCAGGAAACCTTCCGCGCGCCTAGAGCACCTGATGAAAGCGTATCGGATAGCCAAGGCTGTCCTTTTCGAACGCCACGTCTCTGTCGTTCTCGCCCAGCAATAGGCTGTAAACGCCGTTTTCCTCATAACGGCTCATGGCGATATACAGCACGACCTCCCGATGGTCAGCGATCGTAAACTGTTTGCGCCTGGCGTTGATTTCCAAGGTAAACGCCACCACCGGATTGTTGTTCAGAAATACCGAGGTCTGCTGCATGGAGACGATCCTGCCCTGCGCTTTCTCGGTCACCTGAAAGGGCGTGGCGTCATTGGGGGCGCGTATATCCACCTTCTTTTGGATATAGATAAAGTTAAACACCGCCAACGCCACCGCCACGAACAGATTGATGACCATGATCAAGATGATTTTATTCGCCATGAACTCTCCCTTTGCCGTTCTTCCGGCTCCCGACATGAGCGAGGTAAAAGTGCCCTTGCGGGCACTTTTCATTAAGGGCCGGGCTTATGACGATTTACGGCCAAACAGCTGCGAGAAGGCGCTAATCCCGGCATCGATGACGGCACCAATGCCCTCACCGAGTTTGGCGCCGGCCCCCGCCGCATCCGCGTGGATCCCGAATAGACCGGTACCGGCATCTACGATGGCGCCAATGCCATTGCCCAGGATTTTGCCGGCATCGGAAGCGATGCCTGCGCCGGAAACCGCCAGGACTTCTGCTTCAGTCAGTTCTTTCATACTGTCTCCTTTGTATTTATCGACATGTTTAGTAATGAAAAAATGAAACCCTCACTGTTTGTTCACCTCCTTGTTATCTGCCCACGAAAAACCCTGTTGCCAATGCGTTCACCCGCGCGGCGGTGACAATGTCAGAACAGGCCGAACTCACGGCAGAGATAATCGGCGACGCCATTGCGGCTGTTGGGCAACGCAATCGGGTTAAACGGCAGCGCGCGCTTCAATTCGCCCATGGCATTGCCCATCACCACCCCCGTTCCAGCCCAGCGCAGCATGTCCAAATCGTTCATCGCATCGCCGAAAGAGAGGCAATCGCGCATCGCTATCTGTTTGGCGCTCAGATAGTCGGCCACGCTTCTGGCCTTGGAAATATGCTTATCCATGATGTCTATCGTTTCCGCTGAAGACTTACAGATGGACAGCGTTTTTCCAAAAGCCTGACTGACCTCGTCGTAAAACCGCTCGATCAGCGCCGCTTCACCCTGCAGCAGCACTTTCAGGATCGGTTGCCGTTTCATCGCCTCCGGCTCGACATAGCGGCAAGCGACGCCCGAGGTTTTGATATAGTCGGCAAAATGCGGATTCTCTTCGGCCATCATCCAGCCTTCCTGGGTGAACAACGTCACGTGGAGCGGACAGGCGAAGAGGTAATCCATCAACATCATTTGGCTGTCGCGTGGCATGAAATAGCGTTTATCCGCCACCGGCCGCCCCTCGATGTTAACCATCGCGCCATTGCAGGAGACGATCGCCGGCGAGAACCCCAAGCCATCCACAATCCCGCGCGCATCCGCATCGCAACGGCCTGTCGCGATGACGATTTCCAGCCCGCGGGCATGCAGGATATTGAGCGTTTCCACCGTCAGATCAGACAGATTCCCGGCAGGATCCAGCAAGGTTCCGTCAAGATCGCTCACGATCGCCCGGTATTTTATTTTGCCGTCGATAGCAAGCCACATATCACGCCTCCTCCGTCTGGATAATCCCGTCTTCGGCGCGGATTTCGCTGTCGGGCGGAAGGTGGGCGATCGCGAGCGCAATGGCCTGAAAACGGCGTCCTACCGCAACGATGGTCTCCTGAGCTATCTCGTGAGAATCATAAAACAGTGAAATGGCGAGCCGTTCCGCTTCGGGGAACAAGCACAGCACCGTCTGGTGGTTGCTGCCGCTGACGATATCCGTCACCCGGAACGTAAACGGCAAGCGCGGATCCTTCTGCGGTTGCGGCATGTTTTCAAACACAAACAGGCTGCCGAACGGCGAAGTGGGCACCCATTGTTCGTCGTAGCGGTTCAGTTCGGAAAAGGCATACTTTTGCCTCAGCGTCTGGGAATCCGCGATATCGGCCAGCAACGCATAAATGGGCCGGCGGCGAATCGCCTGCAGGCGCAGCACCGGGCTGGCGACACACAGGCCAAACAGCGTCTGCACCTGCTCAATATCCGCCGGGCGCTCGCTCATGGTCGTGCCGATCGCGATGTCGTCACAGGCCAGCGCTTCGGCCAGCGCCAGCATCCAGGCCAGCTGCGTCAGTTGATTGACCGTGATCCCCTGGCGCCGGCAAAACGCGGTGAGGCTTGCCACCTGTTCCGCGCTGAATTCCGCGCCATATTGCCGCATACGTCGCCCCAGCGGCGCGGCATCCGGCGCAGCGCTCAACGGCAAACGTTGGTTGACCGGCGCTCCGCACAAATAGTCCGCCCAGAACGCCTGCGCTTCGGGATCGTCGCCGTGCGCGCGCACATAAGCGGCGAACGGCTCAAATCGGTTAATTTCCAGCGCCGGCGCGCCCCCTTCCAGCAAGGTGAGGTAGTCGTTGAACCAGTGTTCGAACAGAACGCCGAGGGACCAACCGTCGAACAAGATATGGTTAAAGGTCTGCACCAGATAGTGCTCATCGGCGTTCAACTTGATCAGGCGCCAGCGGATCAACGGCGGCGCATCCAGCTCAAACGAGGTTTCTCGTTCCCGGGCCAACAGCGCTTCCATCCTTTCTTCCAGCGAGGAAGGCGGCGCATCGGTCCAATCCTCGATCGCGATCGGCGCCTGCAGCGTCTCGCAGATGAAGACGTTGGGCCGCCCACGGCGGGTTTGATCGCCAAACCCGGCGCGCAGCATTTCAAATCGCTGCAGCGCCAGCGACCAGGCCTGGTTCAACACCTCCGGCTGCAGCGGGCCGGCCACCTCATAAACGGCCTGATCGATCTGATACTCGCGGTTAAGCCGGTTGAAATACATCAGTTCCCGCTGCGTGACCGTAGCCTCGAAAACGGCGGCGATGCGATGACGTTGCTGCCAGCGGTCCAACTCGGCGAGGCTGACGTCGGCATGGGGGAAGTCCCCCGGGCTCGCGAGGCGAACGCCCTGGCTCACCTCGTGGCAACAGTGTTCGACCAGCGCCGACACGCTCTCCTTATAATGCGAACCGATCCGGGCCAGCGTC
This sequence comes from Serratia sp. X3, assembly GCF_014982455.1. Classification (NCBI taxonomy): domain Bacteria; kingdom Pseudomonadati; phylum Pseudomonadota; class Gammaproteobacteria; order Enterobacterales; family Yersiniaceae; genus Serratia; species Serratia sp. X3. The sequence goes on along the minus strand of NZ_JADCNB010000001.1, from coordinate 522,063 downwards.
GCCTGCGGCAATAAGCCCGACATCACGATGCTCAGCCGGTCGCCGTGCACGTAGAGCACCAGATCCAGCACATTGTCGCTCGCCGGCAGCGCGCCGTTTTCCAGATCCGCCGTTTGGTCGATCAAGGCCCACAAGGCGTCGTCAGTCTGTTCGTTAAAGACCCCGAGATAGTTGAATGAAATGGCCGGCAAGCGGTGGCGTCGCAGACAGGCTATCGCTTCGTCGTCCGACGCTGAACCGTATTTCAGCGCCGAATAGCCGATGCCGTGATCCGGCATCTTTCTTAATGCGTCCTTGATGGCGCGCAGCGTCTGTTTTTTGCTCTGATGCGCGGTGATGCGCAAAGGCAGTAAGGCGGTGAACCAGCCGACGGTGTCATCGAGCTGAATTTTATCGTCATTGATATCGCGGCCATGGTGTTCGAGCGTCAGGTAACTGTCCGCACGGCCATGCCAGGCCTGCAGCACCGGCGCCAGCGCCGCCAGCAATACATCACGAATCGAGGTGCCGTAAGCCTGATGACAGGCGTCCATCAACAGCGTCGTCAACGCCGCGTCGCACTCGAAGCGGCAAAACGCCGGACTCTGCGCCCCCTCGCTGAGCGTGGCGTAATCGGGTTGCCCGGCGATCATCGCCAACCAGTAAGCGCATTGGTCATGCTGGCTCGCCGCGTAGTGCCTTAACGTCTCGCCCCACTGCCGGTAGCTGGTGCCTTTCGCCGACAGCGATTCCCCCTGATACAATCGTCGCATGTCTCTGACGATGATGCGCCAGGACACCACGTCGATGATCAGATGATGGAATGCGCAGAACATCAACGCGTAGCCGGGCGCGCTGCTGTCGAAAATGTAGACGAAGCGGCACAGCGGCCCTTCTACCGGATCAAACCCCGATTGCCATTGATGCAGAAGTTCGGCGCGGCTTTGGCGACAAAGCGCCAGGTCATAGTATCCCCATGAAGGGCCGCCGTCGGCCACCGACAGATAGCGCTGCGCGACCAGCGCGCCGGCGGCGTCGGCGCTAAACCGCGCGCGCAGCATGTCATGGCGCGACGCCAGCCCGTTCACCAGGTCGGCTACGCGCTCGGCGGACATCGGCGGCACCCGCACCAAAAAAGTCTGGTTGAAGAAGGCGCGATGTTGCGGCGGCTGCTCGTTATACCAGCGCTGAATCGGCAGCAATTCGAATTCGCCCTGCAGCTCGCCCTGTTCGTTGAGCGGCGCAATCACGTCCTGTTGCTGCAAAATACGCTTGGCCAGCGCCCGCGCATTCCGGGTTTCGAACACCGCACGCGAGTTGCTGTGATAGCCCGACTTGCTTAATTCGCTGGTGAACACGATGCTTTGGATCGAATCGCCGCCCAGACGAAAGAAGTCGTCATCCACCCCAACCCGTTCAACGCCGAGGATCTCCGCCCACAGGGCGCAAATCAACGCCTCCAGCGCATTCTGCGGCGCGGCATATCGCTCGCTCTGCGCGAATTGCGGCGCGGGCAGCGCCGTGCGATCCAGCTTGCCGTTCACCGTCAGCGGTATCTCGTCGAGCGCGACATAGCTGGACGGCACCATGTAATCCGGCAGGATCCGCTCCAGCCGGGCGCGCAAATCGGCAGGATCCAGCGGCTCGCCCCGCGTCATCAGCACATACGCGGCAAGGCGCTTGCTATCGCGATGGACGACATCCACCACGACGCATTTCTCGACGCCCTCCAGCGCATTGATCGTATTTTCTATTTCGCTGAGTTCAATTCTGAAACCGCGGATTTTTACCTGGCAATCGTTTCTGCCGAGATACTCCAGATTGCCGTCGCGCAACGCTCGCACCCGATCGCCGCTTTTATACAAGCGTCGCCCGTTCAGCGTAATGAAACGCTCTTGCGTCTGCTGCGGCTGGTTGAGATAGCCGCGTGCCAACGCGTCTCCGCCGATATACAGCTCGCCGGCCAGCCCTGGCGGCAACGGCTGCAGCCAGCGATCCAGCACATGAAGTTCGCGCCCCGGTATGGCTCGCCCAATCGGGATGCTGCTGCGGGTTTCGTCCGCCGCGATGGCGTACATCGTGGTGAACGTGGTGCATTCCGTCGGGCCATAGCCATTGATGACCTGCTGCGGGCGGTTGGCTTGCCGCACCAGGCGCTGCATCAGCGTAGCGGTCAGCGCCTCCCCGCCCACCAGCAGACAGCGCAGCCCGGCGAACAGGTCGGGGTGACTGAGATAAAGATGATCGAACAGGCTGCGCGTCGCCCACAGAATCGATACCTGCTGCCGACGCAGCAAGGCTTCCAGCTGCGGCACATCGCCGGCGATATCCTCCGTGTCGCGCACGACGACCAATTTGGCGCCGTTGAGCAATGCGCCCCACACCTCGAACGTCGCCGCATCGAACGCCGGGCTCGAGAGGAAGAGCAACACGTCATCGGGCGTGACAGCGATGCCGGACGCGGTCGCCAACCCGCACATCGCGTGTTGCTCGAGCATCACGCCTTTCGGGGTCCCCGTCGATCCCGAGGTATAGATCACCGCGCCGAGCCGGTCGGCGCCGGTGACGAGCGGCAGATTCTGCCGCTCGTGCGGCAGGCGGTTCAGATCGCCCAGCGTGAGGACGGACACGGCGTGCGGCATCATCGCCGCCAGCGCCTCGGCGGCCGACTGCAGGCTTTCCCCGGCGATGAGCACCGGCGCGCGCGTTTCTTCGAGAATATGCCGAATGCGCGCCTGAGGATAATTGCAGGAGAGCGGCACATAGGCCGCACCGGTTTTGAGCACCGCCAGCAGCGCCACCACCATTTCCAGGCTTTTCTCGCTGTACAGCGCAATCAGCGTGTCCGCCTGGGGGGCGACCCCGGTCAGCGCTTGGCAGCGGAGCGTAATTTCGCGCGCCAGGCTATTCGCCATGCCGTTCAGCTCACGGTAGCTGACATGCAGCCCCTCAAACTCCAGCGCAATCTTATCCGGATAACGCAGCTCGATCGCCTCAAACCGGGCGCTGAGGGTTTCTCTCGGCAACGCCGGGGCCGCGTCGTCATCCGGCGGCATGTCGGCGGCGGGATAAAAGGCGAGGTGGCGTAAAGGCGCGTCAGGCGCGCGCATCGCCGCTTGCATCAAGCGCATGAAATGTTCCGCGCAGTCGCGCATGTCTTCTTCGTCAAACATGTCCTGACGAAAACGCAGCCGGAACTGCAAGGCATCGCTGTCGGCCCGATCCTCATATTCCAGGGAAAGCGATGCGCTGGCCATATCGTGGTTGGCTTCAAACAACGGTGAAGTGGCGCAATCGGCCAGCGCCAATGCCGCATCGCGCAGGTTGGTTTGGGCAAAGGAAATCGGCATCGCGCGGATCCCCAGCGCCTGCACCACCTGTTGCGTGGGCAGTTGGTTAAACCGTTGGCGCGAGTGCGGCGCCGCGGCGGTAATAAACGCCAGCGCGCGTTGATAAACGGCGGCGAAGCCTTCGCCGTCACGCAGCGAGAGGGGCATCACGCTGGTGTTGACATGCCCGCCAAGCGCAAACCTTTGCCCCTTTTTTATCGACACCGGATAGCTGATATAGACCGTTTCCTGATTGCCGCTGCGCGCCATCAAGATGCCCCACAGCACCAGCAACGCCAGAAAGTCATTCATTCGCCGTATTCCCGCGCCCTGCTTCAGCGCTTTCCATTGCGCTTTGGGCACCTGGAAACGCAGCTCGGCCGCCTCATCGTTTCGCACGGCGCCGCTTTTCTCAAAGGGCACGTCTATCGCGCCCAACTTTGCCGCTTCGGCCCGCCAGTGCGCCAGCGCTCCATCGGCGGCCAGTTGTTCCACCTCGCGCTGCAGCTGCCGGTTGATGGCGGCAATCTCGGCCGCCTCGAGTCGGGTCGATAGCCGCTGTTGACCATAGTACTGGCTCACCAATGAGAAAAACTCGTCGGAAGACGCGCCGTCGATCACCAGATGATGGCCCACCAACGCCAGGGTATAGCGCCCCGGCCCCTCGGCGAAAAGCGCCCAACGATAAAGCGGCCCGCGGTAAATGTCGAAGGGCTGGCGAATCACTTGGGTCAGCAACGTGCGGTCCGTGTAATGCTGCAAAGGATGGATTGCGTCATTGCGACGCCAATACAGCTCGCCATTTCGTTCATGAATATGGCTGTTCAGCAGGACATGATCTTGCACCAGCGCATTCAGCGCAGCTTGTAATCTGATGGGATCCAGCGCGCCCTCAATACGCTGCAGCACCAATACGTTGTAATTACAGCCCTCTGGATGGCGGTCATATTCATCGATAAAAACTTTTGAATAGGGTGATACAGGAATCTCTTCCATGACAAACACTCCATTTAGAATACACGTGCCCTGCTTAACGGCGATCCATGCGGCATACCCAAACCTCTTTCGGCATCAGCTCGCTTATCTTTTCTGAGTAATAACCGATCAGCATGTTGATGCGCTTTTCTGCAATGACCTCCGCCGCCTGAGCGCAAATCGACTTGTAAAAACCAATAGGGATCATCACTTTGCAACGGCTATGCAGGTGCCGACAAACGCCGATGGCCCAGGAAAAACACTCCCTGGAAGGATTGGAAATATCCAAAAGTTCGGCACACTCACTGGAACAGCCAATCACAGCGTAGAGATTGCCTTTATTGATATAATGAATTTTATGATACAGAGGATGTTTTTCAATATATTCAAATGCGCGATGATCTTTTTCTCGCCCCAGATTATTGATAAAGCTGGCCTGCCGCGCTTGGCCGCCCTCGGCAAAACGAAAGGCCATAAACTTATCAGGCTTTAAGGTTAATTCGACGAAGGGATAGATTTGCGTATTGGTCGTTAAATACTTTCTAAAAATCTTTTCATAAACCCTGATCTTCCTGTCATCGGAAAAGCAGATATCCGCCGCCACATCCGAACGCCTGGCCTGCAGGAAAAAATCTTTCAAGACGGTGGAAGATTTGACCTGACGGTGGATCCCAAGATCGCCAAGCATATTGACATTAAAAGACAAATCATTGATTTTAAATGCATAAAAACTGGACACAAACATCCCGAGATAACGTTCTTGATCCTTGTAAAATATGCCCGTTTTTTCCATCGGCGCCCCACAATGCGGATCGAGCAAATGCTTCCAGTGCAGGAAACGCTCTCCGCCCAAATCTCTGCCATAAAGCTCCTGCAATAATTTGAAATGATTATGAGAAACCGCTTCTCTCACAAAGACAGCCATGTTTTATCTCCCTATAAAACCGATTCCATGCCGAGCGAAAATCAATAAAAGATGACCGCTCAGCGCCGCTGATAATACGGCGCCGGACCGTTCGCTTCCTTTCCCTGATTAACAAGAGTCGCTGTGCATTTTTAACCAGCGCAAGAATTCAATATTATTATCGATGTTCAGTTTTCTCATGGCCGAACGTTTATGAATACTCACCGTTTTCGGGCTGATGCCGAGCAACATCGCCGTTTGGTTTTGTGAATAGCCCAGATGGATTAAACGGCACACTTTCCCCTCGCTAAAGGTCAACTGGGTACGACAACGCGGGCAATAGCTTGAAACCAAACTATTTTTCTTGCGATAGCAGAACATGACCTTGTCCACGATCGCCGCCACGCTATCTTTGCGCGTAATACTTCCGGCTTCCAAATTGCAATGAATTTTAGGGAATGTCTTTTTATGCTCCAATATTGAAAAATAGAGCGGAATAGAAGAAAAGTTGCCCTGCAAAAGCTGAGTATGACAAAAATTTATGGACACCCGCTTGTCCGGCGCCCTGAATATGATGTTGGCACGTTCTTCTCCCGTGATCTTGGCCTTAATGCCATTCGTGAGAAAACCTTCCTGCAAGGCAAGACTCAACCCCAGCTTGAAGAATTGATTTTTATCCACAATAGCGATATTGACGCGCTCCATTACCAAACCTCCCTTTTGACTACGCTTGCTCACTCTCCTTACTGCAATATCATTGCTGTGATTATTTTTTGTTTTAACGTGCTTTTTAATAAAAAAGCGTTATAGGCGAAGCAAAAAAGACCTTGCCTCGCAAAAGTGCATTTTATATAGGGTTATATAACTCATCTGCCCTGGAGAGCATACAAAAGCAAGACGCGGTAAGCTGCCGCGCTTCGCAAGGGAAATTGTTATCGTAAGATATATTTATAAGGCATCATTGCCATCAGCATCACGGTGCTAAGATTTTTCTCTGATACGTTAATTTTACTCCAAGAGCGCAATATATCCAGATAAATATCGAAAAAACACATAATATAGAACATAACATTGCGCGACATTGATTGTTAAGAGAATCCGTTTATGCATTAGGAATTTACTTATGATAAAGGCAGGATAATGCTTTTTTCGCACGAGGCGGCGGGGTCATCGCAGACCCTATTAAACAGAGTATAACCATATTCATTTTATTGTAAAAAAATTGCATAAAAAAAAGCTACACTTTATGGCAGTAAGTGATTCCCGTTCTTTCATGTAGACGGCAACAAAAAAGAAGAAGGCGAACCCATCGGCCGCCCGCGCAAGAAATGCCTGGTAGGAGTAAAGATTTTTCAGGAGTGATGCGCAGCGCAGAAAGATAACGCGGCATCGTTGACGAACGGGATGAATTATATTTTTTTTATCCTCATCAATTTTTTAGCCTCCAGGCAGGAAACCAACCCGAGGTGATCTTTTTTTAGCTGCTTGTCGCTCCCAAGAGGAAGAATGACTTTGAACGTTTGCAACTTACCGTGATTATTATAGATATCAAAGACTATCACCGGCGGGCCATAACCCAGGATCATACAGTCTAAAAACCGCAGAACGGCGCACCCCAAGCGGCTCCTGGCCTCCCGGATGATTTTATCCGCAAGCTCATCATACCGGAAAGGTCTTTCCGGCGTCGTCAATACCTTCATAAGGTCTCCCTTCTGGTATATATCATTCCGATTTAAAATAATAACCTCATAAAACCGCCGCCGTTCAAGGCGAGTGAGATATAAAAACCCAGGCTTCGGCAATATATAATCTAACGATGCAAAATCAATCTAACAAAAAACACAATAGTATAAAAAACAGCGCGAGTTTTATTGAAAAAAAGACCTGATTTGCAATAATGAAATTGCCTGAAGTAAAGGGCTAACTGAAAAAGGAGTTTCAATCATGAAAGAACTATCCGCAGTAGAAATTGAACAAGTTAACGGTGCTGGTTTTTTTGGTGACGTAGGCACACTGATTGGCAGTGCGGTAGGTACAGGTATTGATACCATTTCCGCGATTGCCGGTGTTAACCCGGATGCCAAAACCGTTGTCGGCACCATCGGTAAAGGTATTGGTCTGGCCGTCGATGCGCTGATTTCCAGCGGATTGCAGATCATCTCTAAACTGTAATAACAACTCATAATCATCCCTTCCTATTTTTTAATTCGCTTCATTTTAAGCACCTTTGCGGGTGCTTTTTTTTACATCAAAGAATCAAAAAATAGATAAGGTCAGAAAAACCAATATCCAAAAAAACAGGCTGGGTATCACCATGATAAAAAAACCCATGCGTTTATTGGCGTTTTTGAGCATCCAGTCATAGATCATCGCAACACTCCTTGTGAATACCAGGAGGCATTTCCGCCTCCCGGTATTTTATCCATCGAGTTTTTGATTACAGTTTCGGCACTTTGGAAAAGAAGTCCGCCATTTCGTGCGGGAACCCTTTCGCAATCGCCGGACGAAGATCGTCCATGGAAACATTAAAATCTTTCGGCTGCTCGCTCGTTTGCATTTTTTGGTGTGCGTTCACATTCGATTGCAGACCATTAAAAATGCCCTTCATATTGCCGAACATATCATCGCAAGATTTTGTCACATTACTCATGACCGACTTGGCCGCATCCGGCCCCGACATTTGAATATTGCTGACGCCTTGCATAAACGGTTGACTCAGCGACGATTGGGAGTTGGTGCCCAAATTGCCGCCGGCCTTCATGGTTTCTAAAATTTTGGCTGGATCTAACATGTTTATCACCTCTTTACGGTTGTGTTTACATCGCTTTCGGGCACGAGAATCCTCGCAACGCCCGTGACCAAAGTGGGAAATCTTTCATCGTCGAGCGCAATTCCAGTTTGAGCACGCCCACCACCGACGACATCGACATCGTCAGCTCTCGCCTGTCGCTGGCGAGCGGCACGGGATTGCTGGCGTCGAACATCCGGAACAAGGCCCAGGGCCCGTCGAAACTGGCGACCTGGATCTGGCCGGTGCCGGTGCGGAAGGTGAGTCGAACATAGCTGCCGCCTTTCGGACCCGGCCAATCGATACGGGTAGGCTGGCTGAAACCATGGCTGTAGTTAATCACCTGCCCGTCGATATCCAGGGTCGCTTCCGTAATGGTCGGCGTCAGGGACAACGGCCTGATGAACATCGAGAAGGACAGCTTGTCGCCGGCGGTGAAGAAGGTATCGCGGATCAGCCGGGCATTTTCAAACGCGCCCAGCGTGCTGGCATTGACGATCCCCTCTGAACCCGGTTTGGCATTCCATTTCTGCGCGTTGACGTCCACATAAGGGGCCAGGTTCTCATCGAAGAACTGCTGCATCGCGCCGCTTTGGCCAAACATGCGCGAGAAGTCCTCGATGCCGACCTCCGCTCTGGCGTTGCGCGAGAACGGATAACGCCCGCTGATGCTGCTCTTGCACAAGCCGGAGGCCAGCGACGAAGCGCCTTTGCTCAGGTTCTTCTGGCTCTGCTGAATCGTCTGGCTGTCCCCGACCTGCAACAGATCCATCATCACGCTGCGCACCGGTTCCGGCTGGCGCGCCGCATCCAACTGCAGACGCTTCAGCGTGCCTCCGGCGGGCACCACCTGGCCGCCGCGCAGCGAGGTGGACAAGGTGGTCAACTGGCTGTACAGCGCTTCGAAACTGCGGCTCAGCGGATCGTTGCTGGCGTTGGTGGTCTGCAACAGCTGATAGCCCAGACGGCGCAGCAGCTCGAAACGATCTTCCACCGCGCGTTCCGGCGTGAGACGAAAACGCGCGCGCTCGCCGGAAATCTCGCCGAGGATGTCGCGCCGCTGCTGCTCGATGCGGTTGCGCTGGCGATCGAACCAGCTTGCCGCATCGCCCTGGTTGGTGCCGGTCATGCTGGTTTCGCGCGCGGCGAAGCGCACCAGATTGGCCAGCGGAGAAGAAGGATCGGACAGTTGACGCGCCAGGATCGCCGCATCCTCAAGCCCGTTGACCGGCCGGGCGCGCACGTCGCGCATGAACGCATCCCATTTGTCGGCATACTCGATGAGGTAAAGCTTCCTCGCCTCGTCGGCCAGCTTCTGCGCCGAGGCCAGCGAGTTCACCGCGTTTTTCCCTTCCCCACTGTCGCGCAGCACCCAGGACTCTTCTTCGATCATGTCCTTGGCGGCATCATCGAGCTGCGCCAGGAAAACGTCGCGATAGCTGGCGCGGGTATAGAACCCCGGCACGGCGGTATCGGTGACCGTCGCCTGGCTCTTGCGGCGCAGCATCAAGGAGACGTTCGGCCCGGCGGCGTCGGCCAACGAAATATCGTTGATCGCCGCCGGCAGCGGTTTCTCTTCGATGCGGCGCACTACCCGCACCTGCATCGGAATGTTCATCGCTTTCACCCGCGCCAGGCGCAGCAGGTCGCCGTTCATCTTCATGACCGGCGCGTCCGGCAAAGAGAACATCTCCCGCAGATGGTAAGCGAAGATGCCTTTGTTCATATCGGTGTACCCCTGCGGCATAAAGGTTTCCCAGCGCGCCATGAACCAGTCGACCAAGGCTTCGGCGGAGCGGTGCGAGGGTTCCCCCATCATCAGGTACACTTTCAGGGTGCCGTAGACGTCCTTGTTGGACGCCGAGACGTCATTCTTGAGTTCGTCAGCGATATAGTTTTCCACCGCCGGCCAGAAGATCTGCAGCAAATGGCGTTGGTAGGTTTTTTGCGCCGCGCTGTTGATCAGCTTGTGCTCGAAATAGGGATTCGGCACCGGCGACACTTCGCCGCCCAATTGCGCGTTCATGTACCCCAACTGCTCATAGGCGGAAATGACATCGTCGCTGACGCGGTTGGTCACCGGAATTTCACGCACGATGCGCTTTGTCTCATCGAAGCGCGCCGCAATGTAGGAGATGTAATCGCTCTCCCACAGGTAACGCATCGCCAGCAGGTTAAACGAGACCGCCAACAGAATGAGCACCAGCACATAGCGGCCCAGGGAGCTCATGCGGCTGCCGAGCGGCCTGACGTGCGAAGACTGCTGCATCACCCCGCGTTCTTGCCGGGCGTAATCCAGCTCCGGGTGATAAATGCGCCCGGTCGGGCGAGCTTCATAGATATCTGCCGCTTCCGCGTTGTAGATCGCCCCCTGCGGCGGCAAGGCGATGGTGCTGCCCAGCCACACCTGCTGCAGATGGCAGGCGTAGCCCACCGGCGTTTGCGGGAAGATCTGCTCTAACAGGGAATACAGCGGGTTGCCCAGCGACCCCAGCGATTCGGTGAAGAACAGCAGCTGTTGGCGGTTTTGGCCGTCCGGCGCATCGTGCAACAGTTCGAGCACGTGATGGCTGACGCGCGCCACCATCTCCCGGTAGAGGGTTTCATACTGCTCGAAGGGGGTTTCTCCCTGTTCGGCGCGGTTCAGGCTGAAGCCCATGCCTTTTTGCAACAGATCGTCGCCCAGCATGGACAGGAAGGTCTCGCCGCCGACCAGTTGATCGAGGTGGCTGATGGTGAGATAGACCGGCAGCTCGCTGCGGAACCACGAGGCCATCTCCAGCAGGCGCACGCGCAGCGCGTCGGCGACCGACTTTCTCTCCGTCAGCGAGGCGTGCAGCAACCAACGCGCATCCAGACACAGCATGATGCCGTCGATGCCCGGATGGCGGCGATGGCGGCGGATCAGTTTGAACAGGGTGTCGCGCGCCCTGGCGCCCTCTTCTCCCAGGCCGTTCAACTGCAGCCATTCGCCGGAGGTGTCGACATACACCGAATTCTCCGCCAGCCACCAGTTGCAATCCTGGGTCGGCCCGACGTCCACCGTCTGCTGCAGGCCATAGTGCTCGGCCAGCAAGAAGCGTTCGCCGCTTTCGCCGATCAGCGAGGTTTTGCCGCTGCCCGGCGGCCCGATGACCAGAAACCACGGTTTTTCGCTGACGTAACGGCGCGTCAGGCGGTATTTGAAGCGCTGCCAAGGGGTGCGCTGCTTCGCCGTGCCGACATACTGCAAGGTGCGCAAGGCGTCGTAAAAGCGCGAGGTCACGCGATCTCGCTGGGCGGTCTTGCGTTTGGCCGGGGCCGGCGCTCGCGCGTGGCGGAACACCCAGGATAAGAACGTCGCCACGAACGGCCACAGCGCCCAGCACAGGATCAGCGCGATGATGATGCCCCTGACCCAGACCGACAGCAGCGGCCGATAGGTGCCGATGGCGATCAATGGCCCAATCCACCACACCACCGCACACAGCAGCAAGGCAATCACCAATATGAATGATCTACGTATCATATAATTTCCTTATTATCTCTACGCCGGCGGATGTCTTAGTTATCCTCGGGGACCTCGGCGGCTACCCCTGCCTGATTTAACGTTGCAGACGGTGAAGCCATCTCCCTCTCGCCGATTTTCCAAAGGATGTCCACGCGGCGGTTGCGGCGGCGCCCTTCTTCCGTCGCGTTGTCGTCCAGCGGCTCCTGATCGCCCTTGCCGACCGATGTCACGGTGCGGTTGTATTTACTGTTGGCCAAGGATTCGCGCAGCTTGTCGGCCACCGTCTGCGCACGCGCCTCGGACAGTTTCAGGTTGGAGTTGTTGGAGGTGTTGCGATACGGTTTGTTGTCGGTATGCCCGATGACCTCCAGATCGCCCGGCCACGGCGCCAGCGCCTCCCCCAAACGCTCGATGTTGCGTTTCTTTTTAAACTCTTCCGACAGCTTCGACTGCCCGGTGGCGAATGCGCCGTCAGAGGTGAAGATCAACAGCCAGCCGCGCGGATCGGCGCGCACCTCCAGCCACCCTTCGCTGAGGATTTGCGGCAGCGGCTGCGGCAGCGTCTCCATGATGTTGATTTTGCGCGGCTGCGGCGGCGTCCAGGCCAAAATGGCGTTGCGCAGCGCGCGGGACTGATCGTGCAGATACCAGGCGGCCGAGGCATACGCCAGCAGCGCGATGGCCAGGCCGTAGCACAGCAGCTTCAGCGGCGTGATGCGGGTCGCCTTGCGCACCACTTTGCTCGGCTCGGCATCGGCCAGCGTCTGCGTCGGGTTCTGGCTGTACAGATAGCCGTCAAGACGGTTGCGCACATCGGCCAACAACACCGCGCCGCGTTCCATCACGTGATATTGCCCTTCGAAGCCCAGCGACAGGATCAGATCGTAAAACGCCAGGATCTCCTTGTTGCGCGGCGAGGCGGCCAGATAGGCCTGCAGGTGCTCGAAGCACTTTTCCCCGCCCCAGGCGTCACGATAAAACTCCACCAGCAGACTGAGATTCAGTTCGCCGGATTCGAGCGTGCTCATGCAGCACTCATCCACGTAGGAGCACAGCAGATAGGCCAGCTTGTCCACATCGCTCGGCGCGATGTGATCCGCCAGCAGCGTCTGCTGAAATTGTTGGATCTCGCGCACGATCTGCGCGCGCACCGCGCCCGGGTTCAACTGTTTCTGATCGCGCACCCGCTCCACCTGCAGCAGAACCGGGATGGCGGCGGCGATCAACGGGTTGTCCCAATGCCCCATCATCACACCGGGCTTGCTCAGCGCGGCGCGGCCGAACAGCCCGCTCGAGGTCGGCGCCGCCTCGGCCGGGCGCTCGCCCGGCGCGGGCTCGCTGCTTTCCGGCGCAACGCTTTCCGCTTCATAAGGCTTGGGTTCGGGAGTCGTCGCCACCCCGGCGCTTCCCGGCCGCAGCTTGGCGGCCAGCGCCCGCGCGCCGAAGGACAGCGCGGCGATCTCCGCCGTCGTTTTGCCCACCGAGCCGGACGCGGGAAGGCGCGGCGTCGCGTTGTTGCGCGTTACCGCCATCGCCTCGCGTATTTTTCTCTCGAATTCGTTCATCCCACCCTCCCTTGCCTTAATCCCCAGACGTCAAAACGCAGGTCGGGGAAATCACCCACGATGCTGAGCGCCATCGCCGAGCCGGCCATCATTTCCTTATAAATCGGGTCGGCATGATCAACCTCGAAATAGATGCTGTTCGGGTAATACGGTATGTGCCGCGGCGGCGAAGCCATCGGCAACAAGCGAGCGCCCGGTAATTGCAGATCGATCAGCTGAATGATTTTCTCGACCGGCCCCAGTTTGACCTGCGCGGGGAAATACGAGCGCAGATGCTCGATGGACAAACCGCAGCTGACGGCGAACACCAGTTTTTCCAGGCGCAGCTGCGAGTCGTTCGGGCACAGATAAATGCTGTCGCCGCGATCGGTAAACGGCAACGCCACCGCCGGCGCTTCGATCACCAGCGACAGCGCGCGGCGAATCGAGGCGAACAGCTGGAAGTAGCAGTTGTGCGGTTCATCGTGCAGATACACCAAATCGGCCCGATCCCAGAGGCGTTCGCCGCCAGGAATGATGCTGAGCCGCCCCAGCAGGCTCAGCAACGTGTCGAACAGGGTTTCAGGATGCACCTGCGGGCTGGCCAGCAGTTGGCTGATGCGCAAATTGAACTCGCTCAAGGTTTGCAGCAACAGCAGTTCCAGCAGCTCGGAAAGCCCGCCGATCGTCATATGCACGTCCGGGCGGAAAACCGACTCCAGACGCTGGCTGATCAGCCCAAGCAATTCGGTGGTGAAAGCGGGCAGCCAGCCGATGGCGCGGAAATCCAGCATCGGCGGCAAGGCGCGCTCATCCAGCAGCACCCGACGATCGCTGGTCAGCTCGCGCACGAAACCGACCGGCAACACGCTTTCCGCGCTGCTGACCGCGTCCTCCAGGCTTAGCCGCGTCACCAGGCTGCCCAGTTGCATCGTGCACACGCGCGGGGTCCCTTCCAGGCTGACGCCGTGGTTGCGATCCGGCACCTCGGCGTCCATGGTGCGAAAACGGCTGCTTTTTCGCGCATCCTGGATAAGATCGATCTGGGCGTTGCCGGCGATGTCCATCAGCACGGACAGGCACACCACTTTCCCCTGGCAGCCTTCTCCCAGCAGCAGCGGCGGCGGCAGCGGAATATCCTCAGGCATGCTGAACGCCGTGCCGTCGGGGAAAACGCCCTTGGCTTTCTTCAGCGCAAACTTGCCCTGTTCCAATAGCCCGTTGTCGATCTCCAGCGTCAGGAACCCCCAGGTGAAGGTTTCGACGCTGCGCAAGCGCGCTTCAATCAAGTGCTCGAAAAAACGTTCCTGCTGCTGGAAATGCTGCGGTTCCATCAACATGCCTTCTACCCAGGCGACGCGTTGTTTAGGTAACATGTCATTCATCCATTTTGTCGTTAGTCACTATGCTGAGTGACGTCATCCCCACCATCACCTTCATTTGCGAATCAGCCTGCGCAGGGGACTTTTGCTCGGCGAGCGGCAACACGCCGCTGATTTGCTGAAACTCCGCCCCGACGACGACCCATCGCTCTTGCCCCGCCGGCACCTCGAAGCGATAACGCAACGTCTCCCTCGGTTGCAAAATGCTCTGGTGCCGGCTCAGCGCCCCTTCCGACGGCGCCGTCTCGCGGCAAGGAGCGCCGTCGCCAATCCCCTCGGGCATCCACCCCGAGCGATTGGTTTCTATCACGCATACCTTAACCGGTTGCGCCTCGCCGGCCGCATTCGGGTTCACGTTGTCGTTGGCGGTCACTTCGACGTCGATAAACCGCAACCGACGCCCCGCGTCCGCTGCCTCGTCGTGAGAAAACCAGCTGCATCCGCCGAGCATCCCCACCGCCAACAATCCCCCTGCCGCGACTCCCCGAAGCGTCTTCACCATGTTGAACTCCTATGCATTAACGAAACATTTGGTCTGGCTCGGCGCGACCTGAGTGGCGACCATGTTGTTATTGTTCGTTGTGCTGGAATCGCCTAGCCGCGTGACCGGCATGCCGCCGGTGAAATACTTGCCCGATCCCTGCACCGGCTGCATCTGGGCCGAATGCGTCCCGGAGGCGGCGCCGATCACCCCGCCCGAATCGACGGTGGCCGCGCGAATGCTGCCGAGATTCTGTTCATTGCCGCCGCAAAGGAAATAGTTAGGCACGTTCGGTATGCCGGTGTTGTTGGGCGCGGTGTTCGGGCCCGGCGCCGGTATCATCGGGTCACAGCCGGCAAAGCTGATCCCGGCCATGTTGTTATTAGCTGCAGTCATGGTGGTTTACCCCATATGTATCTGGCCGCCGTCGATCTTCAGCACCGCCGAAGACTTCAGGGAACCAATTTCACTGTTGATGACGAGGGATTGCCGCGCATCCTGAATGATGTGCTTCGCCAGCATCTCGTCGGTTTCCTCCACCCGCCGGCTCGCGTGCTTGCTGCGCACAAACAGGCGTTGAGAGATTTGGTGCAGCGTTTCGGCCACCCAACGGCTGCTGCGCGTCAGCAGCGTGAAGTGCGGGCTGCGCAGCGTCAGCCGCTTGCCGCCCTGCAGCTCGATCTCCGGCGCCACGATGCGCAAGTTGGCGCAGCGGCTGTCCAGCGTCATGACGGCGTTCGCCTGTTGCCGCGACAAGATCTCGGTGATGACCAACTTATCGCCGTCGGCGATGACGCAAACGCGATCGCCCGCCAGCGGCTGAACCAGACAGCTGGTGGCGACCGCCAGACAATGGGCGCGCATGCCGTCGACATACAGACTGCCGTTGGCGTCGGCCGCCAACGTCACCACCTTGCGCCCCCCTTGTTCGGGAAGCGGAGCGCTGCGCACCAACTGCAAAGGCGTCACCCTGGCGTTGGCATAGACCTTCTGATGCTCTCTTCTGGATTTATACATATCTGCTTACTCCTGTTGGCCGTTGATACGACGGTTGCCGCGGCCCCGGTTGTTGATGCGCATACCAGGCGTCGATCGCACTCAAGAACGGATCGGCGGTCAGCGGCACGTTTTCGGCGCGATGACGCTGCGCGCCATGCAGGCGAGCACTCTGTTGCTGAGCGGCGGTCAGCGGCTGTTCGATCAGGTTCGCTTCCCGCAGTTCGGCCTGCTCAAGATTGGCTAACGCCAGATCGCACGCCCTGAATTCCGCTTGCGGCAAGATGGCACGCCCCCAGTTGGCGCCGCCCATCGCGCATTCGCTGAACCGGGCCTTCTGCCCCTGCGCCAGGGTCAGCGTCGCGCGTTCGAAATCGCAGCGCAGCGCCTGCGCTTCAGCGAAGATCGCCGAGGTCAGATCGCTGTCGGCGAACGAACACCCCTCCAGCTCGCTGCGGTGAAAACTGGCGCCCTGCAGCTGTAGCTGCGCCAAAGTGCAGCCCGACAGGCGACAGGTGAACCAGATGCGCGCCTGCCCCGCGATCGTCTGCCAGCTGCACGTCTCCAGCCGGCAGCTCCCCATGATGTGGCGCTCGAGGGTCGACGCCTGCCACAGGCACTGCGTAAGTTGGCAGGCGTACCAGTTGGCGTCCTGTATCACGTCCTGGTGAAACATCAGGTTGGTCAGGGTGCTGGACTGCACCGCCAGATGCCCCAGGCTGCTGCGTTCAATTTCCGCGCCGTTGACCTCGCACCGGATCAAACCGCAGTCATCCAGCAGACAATCGCCGACGTAACACCCCTGCAGCGCGGTGTCGTTGCACGCCAAATTGCACAGCAGCCCCTGTTGCAGCGTCAGGTTGTCAAACCGGCATTCGTTGAACGACAGGCTCATCAGGCTGCCGCCGACCACGTTGACCTGCTGCAGGGTGCAGCCCTCAAAGCGCACCGCCCGCAAATCACAGCCTTCAAACGTGACGCGTTCGAAATGACAGTCGATGAAAAAGCAGTCGCTCAGCGTCAACCCTTTCAGCTCGCGATCGTGGAACCGGCGTTTCTTGAAGATCCTCGGCATGGGCGGCGTCTGCGCCACCGCCTGGGCGACCTCCAGTTCGATCGCCTCTCGGTCAGGCAGCGCCTGTTGAATCACGCGGCTTTCAGTTTTCATGCGCATAGTCCCCATGAATGATTCTGCGCGGCACCCAACACGCGCGCTCCAGCAGACAGCCGCTGAACCGCGTGCCGGCGTCCTGCCAGGTCATCGCCAGATGCGCCGCCGCCAGATTGCACTGGTCAAATTCCGCATCGCGCAGATCGGCGTTATAAAACAGGCCTTGCTGAGCGCTGCTGTTTTGCCAACGTGAGTGCGTCAACAGGCTGTCTTTAAACCGCACGCCGGCCAGATCGCAGCCGGCGATCGCGCAGGCCGTCAGATCGGCCTCGTCAAAGTTGCATTCAGTGAAAACGCTGTACAGCAGTTGGCACCTCTCCATGCGCGCCGCTTTCAATCCCACTTTGGTGAAACAGCTATCGCTGAACACGGCGTGGGAAAAGTTCGCCTGCATGCCCGCCGTCAGGCTCTCGACGCGGCAGCGTTCGAACCGCACGCCGCGCCAGTTGCCGCCAAGGAACGAGTTTTTGGTGAGCGTCATCTCCAGCGCAACCGCCTCTTCGGCGAGGCAGCGGTTAAACACGCACGCGTCCAGCTCGCCTTGCAGAAACTGCGCGCGGATCAGTGTCGCGCCATTAAACATGCCGTTGCCGATCGCCGCGTGTTCAAAGCGGCTCGCGGTGAAATCGCCCCGCTCGAAAACGCAGTTATCCAGCTTCACGTGGTCGGCGCGCAGGCCTTGCCCCTGAGGCTCCGCCAGCGTCACCCGCTCGAAGACCGCCTCTTGCCACACGCTTTCCGCCAGCAACGGCTTTTGCAGCGTGCACGAGATCAGGCGGATCTGGCGCAGCGACGCCTGCGTCAAATCGACCGCATCAAAAACGCAGTTTTCGAAGGTGCAGCCGTCGAGGGAAGCCTGCGAGAAATCGCAGCGCTCAAAGCGGCACTGCAGAAAATGCCGGCCCGACAGCGCCTCGCAGCGCAAACCGGTGAAAGTCTTCCCTTCCACGGTCGCGCTATCGGGGAAAAACGCGTCATTGCCATCTTCGGCAGGAAGATCCGGTAAATCGGGCAACGTCACGGAGGCGGGCTCCGCCGCCGCTTGTTGCTGGTGCAAGGCGATCGCCTCGCGAATGCGTTGATAGAACACGGCGGAATCGCCCAGAGAGGTGGGCGACGGATCGTAACGCAAATCGCTGGGGTGATCCGACACCGCCTGGATGACGTTCAACCCCATCTCCGCCGGCATCAGATCCGGATCGAACAGAAACTCAAAGGGCGAGGCGTCATCGTCGCTGCGCTTGCGGAATACCTGTTGGAAATAGTCGAACGAGCGCGGCGCATCGCAGCGATCCAACGCCAGCATGACGGACTCGATGGACTCGTCCAGCAGATGCGTCAACGGCGCATTGCCGGTGAAGATAAGCAAAGCGATGTCGCTGTCGGGCAGGAACCACAGCGTTTTGCGCTGCAGCTCGATTTCCTCGAGGCTGTCGCTATCGTGACGGCGGATGAACGCCCGTCCGCACACCGCCGGCAGCTCGCCGCGAATCGCCTCGCTTTGGGCGCCGACGCCCTGCAGCTCGAAGGGCACCCGATCCGGCCACGCCGCTTCCGGCAACCACTGCGCCGGCGGCGCCATCTGGAAATAACGCCGATCGATATTGGCCGGCAGCCCGGGGAATACCGTCTCGAGATAGGCTTTGCCGGCGATCTGGCCCGCCACCTTATCGATGTGCGCCTTGCGCAGCGCAAACTCGTGCGGCACCGGCGCCGGCGCCGCCAGCGGAGAGCGCTCCTGCGCGGTGCCCTCGGCGGACAGCGTCATCAGCAGCGGCCGCAGCCCGTCATTGCAGCCGCGGCCAAACGGGTTCTCCTTGTTGTCTTTGCCGCCCCAGGCGGAGGTGTGATCCAGCGGCACGCTGAGGAAGGGTTCCACCTCCATCGCGCCGCGCCGTCCCTCGCCCTCGACCCGCCAACGGCGCTTCAGCCCGCCGATGTCGGCGCTGACATTCAGCGTTTTCACCGGCTGACCGATACCGGCATGGCCGGCGATCAGGTATTCGGCGAACGGCTTCGGCTCGGCAACATCCAATATCGGCAGGCTGAGCGGCACGCGCTTCCACGCCTCCCAGATTTCGGCTTCGTTCACGAAGTGTTCAGGCCGGGACAGGTAGCATCCGGCCACGACGCTGATGCCGAGCCGGCTGTCTGTCCCGATCTGGTAACTTCCTTTAATCGCCACCAATTGCTGTGGCCGTATGATTCTCATTGCCGCGCCTCGTTAGTTTTTGCTTTGCATCCCGACTTTTTTCAAATCGACGCCGGTCTCGGACAGTGACGCGCCGGTATAGCTGATCGACACCCCTGTCGTGCTGGTGCTGCTGCCGGTATTGCTGACGCTGCTACCGGTATTGCTGACGCTGCTGCCGGTGCTGCTGACGCTGCTGCCGGTGGTGCCGACGCTGCTGCCGGTGGTGCTCACACTGCTGCCGGTGGTGCTGATGCTGCAGCCGGTGGTGCTGGTCGACGATCCGGTGGTGCTGATGCTGCAGCCGGTGGTGCTGGTCGACGATCCGGTGGTGCTGACGCTGACGCCGGTAAAGCTGGTGCTGCTGCCGGTCTGGCTGGTGCTGACCGTGGTGTAGCTGTTGCTTTCGCCGGTCATGCTGTTGCTGATGCTGGTGAAGGAGTTGCTTTCGCCGGTCATCGAGTTTGATACGCCGGTGCAGCTGGTGCTCTGCCCGGTGAACGAGGTGCTCAGCCCGGTGAACGAAGTGCTGACACCGGTAAATGACGTGCTCACGCCGGTGAACGAGGTGCTGACGCCGGTGAACGAGGTGCTCACGCCGGTGGCGGTGAGGCTGACGCCGGTCATCGACGCGCTGACGCCTTTAATCGAGGCGTCAAACCCGGTAATGCTGAAGACGTAATCCTTGTAAGAGACGTGGTTGGTGAACCAGTCGGTAAAGGTGCGGCGGATGATGTCAAACTTGTCCATTCCCACCTCGGTGGCCTGGTTGCGCTCCACCGTGGTTTGCAGATCGCGTTCGGCATGCAGCATGACGCGTTCGTTGTTGCGGTTGTCATCGAAGGTCAACTGGCTGGCATGCTGCGGCTTGCCGAAACGCAGCGAACGCGACACCATGCCCGAGTAGTTGATGTATTCAGGTAACTGATAAGGCGGCGGGTTGTCGCCGTTATACACAATCCCGGTCACCATCGGACGATCGAGATCGCCGTCGACATAGGTCACCAGCACTTCCTGGCCGACGCGCGGCATGGCGATCACGCCCCAGCCTTTCCCCGCCCAGGCCTGCACCACGCGGATCCAGCAAGAGCTGTCTTCCTCGGTGGTTTTGTAGCGATCCCAGTGGAAATGCACGCGGATGCGCGCAAATTTGTCGGTATGCACTTCGGAGTTGGGCGCGCCGACCACGGTGGCGCTCTGGATGCCCGGCATCTGCGGCTTTGGCGTTTCGCGCAGCGGGCGGAACGGCACGTCGTCGTTCAACGCATTGAAACGGCAGGTGACGTTGCGGCCGTCGCTGCTGCTGTCCGGGCCGTCTTGCACGAACACATAGTCGCAGCGAGTCAGCTTGAAACGGCGGTTGCGGTTGGCGTCCGGATGCAAAATCAAGGAGAAATCCTTGCCGGCCATCAGCCCGACGGCGTTGCTCTCGCCAAACAGCAGGTGACCATCGCTTTGCATTTCTTCCAGGCGCAGCCGCGCCAGGTTTTCACCGCGTTCGGTATCCACATAACCCGCCGCGTAGTCGTACCACTCCAACGGGGTGTTCTGCAGGCCGAGGCGGCTCTCTTCCACCTTGGTTTGCAGGTTCTTGCGCGGGTTCTGGAAGTCAAAGTCGCGCAGCACGATTTCATTCGGGCGCACTTTGCGTGAACGCTGGATGCGCTGGATCCCTTCGCGGATGGCGCGGTTTTCTTCGCTGTCCGGCATGAACGGCAACACGGCGTAACCGAAATCCAGATCGTCGAAATTCTGCCGGTCGGTGATCACCAGCGTGTGTTTATCCTCGGCGTGATCGAAGTAATACCAGATGCCTTCGTCTTCAAGCAGGCGGCTGATAAACGCGAAATCCGTTTCGGAAAACTGCACGCAATATTCACGCGTCGGATAAGTGCCTTGAATATCCAGACGGTAGTCGGCGAAACCGTAGCGCGAGAAGATTTGCTCGATGATGTCGAGCACGTTCAAATCCTGGAAAATGCGGCTGTTGCGGTTTTGCATCAAAAACCACAGCCAGGTGCTCAGCTCCAGCTTATAAACGAACTTATCCTGATGCTGCCCCGAATCGGAGGCGCCGATCACGTAAGCGTAAAACGGCCGCGCGCCGAAATCCGGCCTTTCTATTTGAATGCTGATCCCTTGACCCAGCAGAGATTCATAATCAACGTCCGCCTGTTCACATTCGAATTCGAGCGTATATTGCGAGTTGCTCGACAACCCTTCTTTGGTGGTGAAGCTGAGTGGAAACGCATTTAATTCGGCTAACACCGGGTTATCAATTTCGATTAAAGGCATAACAACCTCTCTGATCCGATATCGAACCCCGCCCCGCATTTGCGGGCCGGCGGCAAATTAAAAATCAGTCGAAATAAACACTTAAACTATCGTTCTCGACCATGAGTTGGATATTCTGCAGTTCCTGTCCCGTCCGTTTGCGCTGCAGCACTTCATTGCTGATGGGCGGCAAAATCGCCTGCTGCAGCAGCGACTCGACCGCTCTGCCGCGCGAAGGATGGGCGCTGATGCGTTTGGCTATCCAGCCTGGAATGTCGCCTTCCAGCACCAGCGACACGCCCACTTCTTTGTGCAAACGCTGTTGTAAACGCGAAATCTGTTTGGTGGCGATATGGGTTATCGCTTCGGTAGAAAGCGGCACGTAGGGAATGACGTTCATGCGCGCCAACAGCGCCGCCGGGAAGAAGCGCGCCAGCACGTCGTGCAGCATCGGCCGCAGCGCTTCGGTTTTCAGATCCGGCGTTTCCGCCAGCGTCGCTTCTATTTCGCCGGCGCCGATATTGCTCGTCATTAAAATGAAACACTGGCGGAAGCTGATCATGCGGCCCTCACCGTCTTCCATCACGCCCTTGTCGAAGACTTGATAAAACGCCTCGTGGATATCGGGATGCGCCTTGTCGAATTCGTCGAGCAAGACGATGGAATAAGGTTTGCGGCGCACCGCCTCCGTCAACTTGCCGCCCTTGCCGTAGCCGACATAGCCCGGCGGCGCCCCTTTCAGGGTGGAAACGGTATGCGATTCCTGAAACTCGCTCATATTGAAGACGATCAGGTTATGCGCGCCGCCGTACATCGCCTCCGCCAGCGCAAACGCGGTCTCCGTTTTGCCAACGCCGCTCGGGCCGGACAGCATGAAAACGCCCAATGGCCGATCGTGCGCCTGAATGCCGGCGCGGGAGATGCGCACCGCCTGCGCGATTTCATCGATCGCCGTCTGCTGGCCGAATATCTGGCGACTCAGCAGTTGATTGAGATTAAGCGCATTGTCCAGATCGCTTTGCAGCATGCGGCCGGTGGGGATGCCGGTCCAATCCGACAACACCTCCGCCACGACGCGATCATCCACCCACGGATACACCAACGGCAGGCCTCCGTCTTGCAAGGCTCCCAGCTCGGAGGCCAACTGCGGCAAGCGCTCCGGCGACTGCCGCTCCGCGTCGAGCAAGGTGGTGACCGCTTGTTGCTCCTGCGCCTGCCGCTGACGCAGCGCAGCCAGTTCGCCTTCCATGTCGCTGAGGGTCTGCTGCAATTCAGTGATGCGGGTAAGCGCCAGATCGTCGAATTTGCTTTCCTCCTGCAGGCCGTTCATTTCGGTGCGCTTCACCGCCAACCCGGCCTCGAGCGACTCGATTTTTTCAGGCAGCGCATGCTGGCTCAGCGCCACCCGCGCGCAGGCGGTGTCCAGCAAGCTGATGGCTTTGTCCGGCAGTTGCCGCGACGGCAGATGGCGCAGCGACAAATGCACCGCCGCCTGCAGCGCCGACTCGCGGATCTTGACGCTGTGGTGCTGCGCAAAATGCGGGGCGATGGCGCGCATCATGTTCACCGCATTCTCTTCGTCGGGTTCAGAAACCAACACGTACTGGAAACGGCGCGTCAGCGCGGCGTCCGGCTCGATGAACTGTTTGTATTCCGACCAGGTCGTCGCCGCCACCATGCGCAGCGCCCCCCTGGCCAGCATCGGTTTCAACAGGTTGACGGCGTCGCCGGTACCGGCCTGCCCGCCGGCGCCCACCAGCGTATGCGCCTCGTCGCAAAACAGGATCACCGGCACCGCCGAATGCGCGATGGCGTCGATCAGCGCTTTCAGGCGCGATTCGAATTCGCCCCTCATACTCGCCCCGGCCTGCATGCGCCCCAGATCCAAAGATAGCAGCCGGGCGCCCTGCAGCAGCGGCGGCACCTGCCCCTGGGCTATCTTGCAGGCCAGCGCTTCCGCCACCGCCGTTTTGCCGACCCCGGCTTCGCCCACCAAAATCGGGTTGTTCTGCCGGCGACGCAGCAAGATGTCGATCACCTGGCGCAGCTCCGCTTCGCGGCCAATCACCGGGTCGATTTCACCGTCGCGTGCCTGGCGGGTCAGATCGGCGCACCATTTATCGAGAATATCGACCGTCTCGGACGCCTCAGGCGCATCGCCGTGGGCGCTGTAGACCTCTTCTTCCTCTTCCTCATGCTCGACGGACTCCGCCAGAATCGCCGGATAATCGTCGAACAGTTGCGGGATCGGCAGTTTTTTGAACTCGTCGCTCAGCCGGTACAGGCTGCGCTGCAACGTGGGATCCTGCAGAATGCCGACCAGGATATGAATGGTGCGCACCCCGCCGGACGGCGTTTCGGCGAGCTGGCTCATCAGCAGCCCTCTTTCCACCACCGTTTCCAGTTGCGTCGACAGATCCACCACCGCATTCGTCCGGTTAGGCAAGGTATGAAGAATGCGATCCAACGCATCGCTGATGCGCTGACTGTTGATGGCGTAGTGCGCCAGGATCATCGGCAAGTCGCCGCGTTCCTTGTCCACCAGGACTTTCAGCCAGTGTTCCAGCTCCACGTATTCGTGCCTGAAGGTTCGGCACAGCTTGGTCGCTTCGACGAACGACTGATAGGCAAAGTGGCCCAATCGCGAAAAAAGACGTTCTCGTTGATACACCTTAAATTTCCTTATATTAAGTTGTTGATTGATAAACCAGCTGCCTAAACGTCCCTGTCTTAGGTTTCAGCCAGCTGTCTTTACTCAGCGACTTGCCGCCCAGCTGCGCCGCCATGCCCGGCTCCGTGGCAATCAGCAGGCTGACATCCAGCATCAGCTGATGGCTCGTAAAGTCATGACAGATGCTCACCAGCGCCTGCAGCCGCCGGCTGCCGCGCTGATACTGCTGATACTGCGGGGCCCCCAGCGGGCCGATCTGAATATGCGCGCCGTACTGGGCATCGAAAAAGCGGCTGCCGATGCGCGTGCTGCCCAACTTGCCCAGCTTTTGGCTGCCGCTTTGCTTGCCGTCGTCGATCCACTTGGCGTAGCGCGGCGTAATCGTGATGGGAACGGCGAAATAGGCCGCCAACATCTTGTTGAGCTGCCGCAGCGAGCGGCGACCGGGCAGATAAGTGCCGGGGTACGCCTCGCGCAGGCGCTGGATATGCGGGTTCACCGTCAGCGCCGTATCGACGCCCACCGTCTGGCGCAAATGGCGCAAGAACGGGTTTTTGTCATCGTCATGCTCATGGCCGATCATCGCCTTCAGCTGCGCCCAGGCCCGGTAGTGCAATACGGCGAAGCGCTGGCTGACGATGCCGACGAACTGCTGGAACGCCTGGTTGCGTCTGGCGATGACTTCGGTGCGCGCGTGCTCGGTCACATGGATCGGCAGCGGGCCGTAGGGGGCGAACATGCCGAAATGCCGCGCCTGGATCAGCACTTGCTTAGGGCGCTGCACGATAGAGGCGATTTCACGCGAAGCGAACGCCATATCCGCCGGCTGGGTAATGCAGAGCCTTTCGCGGCTGCGATCGTTGGAGACGCCGAGCCGCGGCGCATCCGGCTGCGCGCGTTCGATACGCCGCAGCAGCTCGAAAAAATCCTGTCGATTGGACAGCCCGCGGATTTCGGCCTGGCCCGCGCTTTCGCTTTGCGCCCCTGGCGTCGGCGCCTGTTCCAACGAGAGCGCCGTTTCACGCATCAACGACATATCAGCCATAGTAGAGCGCCCCCCAGTCGGCGTGGGTTTCCCCATCCAGCAACAGCTTCATGCTTAACGTTTGGTTCAGGTCGCCGTATTGGCTCAACGCGTGGTGCAATATTTTGCCGAACAGATAGGCGCCGTGGTCGGCATGATGGTTGGCACTTAAGTTGACGGCGATCTCGGCTCCGCGGATCCAGGCCAGCGGCCCCGGCCCCTGATTGCGTTCGAAGTGGTGCTCCACCCAGGCGTTTTTGATGCTGGCGATGCGCTTGCGCTGGCTGGAGTCATCCTGATGGCAGAACAACGACAGCCAGTCGCGCAACAGCGCTGAACAATCCTGAACGTCGGGGCGCGCATGGCGTAGAGGATTGGAGGCCAGCATCTGAATCGCCTGCCACGCCTGGCTGATGTTCGGTACCGCGACCGGGTTGCTCGGGTAGCGGACGATCTCCACCTGGTGGATCGGCATCGCCGTTTCCAGCTGGAAATGCGGCTGCTGAAGGTGCGCCGGCACCAGATGCCGTTCGCATACCAGCGCCTCGACGCTGAGCGACGTGATGTCGTCGATGTCGATGCCGCTTTTGCCCGGCGAGATGGCGATGAAGGTATCTTCGTTGGGCAGGTGCGGATTGTTGTACTTGGAGGGCGACGGCTCCCGGCGACGGTGCAACGTATAACCGGCCGGCTCCCGCTCGCAGTCGTACTGCACGTCGGCCTGCAGCGAAGAGAAAATCACCGGGTTGCCGTCGGGCAGCATGCCTTTCACTTGTTTTACGCTGTGTATCTCATACAGCGAGGTGTTCAAACGATCGACCACCAGCTGGTGCTCCGTGCGCTCGTCCGTCAGCAGCACCGGCGAGCAATGGCGGCGATACAGGTTGATGACCGGGGTCGCGAAAAGATGAAAATCCCTGGCGTTGACGCGACCGATCAGAGTGAGTGGGCGTTGCTCCAGCGCGAACAAGATCTCGAACTCGTGAACGCGTTCACATTGGCGCAGAAAATCCTGCACGCCATGCAGCTCCAGGCTGAAGAAGCGGCTTGGCGCGGCGAAGTATTCACGCATCAGCCGGTTGCCGGGCAGTTCCCCCACCACGGTGGGCAACAAGGCTTCTTCATCGCTGACGCCGCCCAGGCGCAAGCTGTCCGGCGGCAAGACTTTGACGATTGGCCGGTCGTCGCTTTTCGCCCATAGCACGATGCGCAAGGTGCGATTAAGCAACGCGGCCAGCAGTTGATTGGCCCGCACCGTATCTTCCGCCAGCGTCAGGTGCAACGGCTCGAGATCCAGCTCCGAGACGGGAAGCACGCCGTGCGTCGTCAGGCATATCCTGACGTAGGCCGAGCAATCCTGCATGTGTCGGGCGGCGCCGTCAGGCAAATGGTGCGGCGGCAAAATCTCGCATTCCGCCAGTGAAATCTCAACGGGCTGCACTTTAATATGCCGCGCCGTGGTGAACGTGGCGGGTTTGTTGTTCAGCGAGATATCGTTGAGGGTCATGCGGCTCCCGCGCGGCAGGTCAACCTGGCTGTGCCACTGGGGAAAAGAGAGATCGGGCTTAATCGCGACGGTGGCGATCGCGGGAACCGGCGTATACCACAGCGGCGCCAGGCGTGAGAGCATTTGCAGGGCAAATTCCGGCTGCTCATTGTTCAGCTTTTCCTGGATGCGGGTGCAAAGGAACGCGGAGCCCTCCAACAGACGCTCAACGAAAGGATCCAGCACGCCGTCGATATGCATGCCTAAATGCTGGGCGACCTGGGGATGAGAAGAGGCGAACTGACGACCGGCCTCGCGAAAATAACGCAGCTCATCATTATATAATTGGAGAAAGCGCTCACTGAACATAGTCACCCCTATTAATCAAATACGTGTACGGCGCCACAGGAATAATCAAGAGCGATGCGCAAATTAACCAGCATTTCGTCACCCGGTAATGAGCAGGTGCCATAAATATCGAATAAAATCGCCAGCACATACGATTGACGTTCATTCACTACAGGCACCACACGAATCGTTTTCGGATCCAGACGCGGCTCAAACGAAGTAATGATTCTTTGTATATGTCTCGCCAGCGTTAACGGATCGGTATTAATCGGTATGCGTTGGCTCAGCGACGGCAGGCCATAATTCAATACCGAACTTTCGCTGTGCGCATAATCATGAAGTTTCAAATCAGCGCTGCGCGATGCGTCATTCAGTAAAAATTCGATATCACGCACCAAAACACGCCGCCAATTATCGGCGCTGGCGCTTTGATGTCTCACGCTGAGCTTATCGAATAGCATGGGCAATGACGCTTTCATTTAACACCTCGCGATAAGGCTTATGTCTGCCCGCAATCGCTGCGGGCAGACAGCCTGCAATTAGTGTTGTGACATCAATGATCAGATACGGGCATTAAGCTTGAGGTCATACCCCGTCTTAATTACCGCACCCATGGAGCCATCATTGTTTTGCTCTTTGTACTCAACTTCGATACGTGCGAAATTCAGCTTGATAACGTCGGTTGGCAGCACGGTATCGATTTCAGTACCGATGGTGGAATTCAGCGGCATATTACCCACGGTCTTGAATGAAGAAACCAGGCAGTTGCTGAAGGTCACGGCAATGAAGTCTTGCTGACCCTGGCCTGATTTACGGCAAACAAGTTTTGCCTGAGGAATATGCTCGCCGGTGGCGCACATCAGGAACAGTTTCGGCGAAGCCTTGTTGCTCACCATGCGAAACTCAAAGTCTTTCATCTCGACTTTGCCTGAACCGCCGCCGCTCCCGAACCCCCAACGGCCGGCGTTTTCTTCCGCCCATTGCCAGGCTTGCAGCTGAATCCAGCCAGGGTAGGTTTGGTCGGGTGATTCACCATCAACACCCTCAATTTTCAAAAAATAGTCTACTAAAGCTTTCGTGCTCATTTTTTGTCTCCTTGACTGATAGGTCTACTTCGTTAATTGAAAAGTCTATTCAGATAAGTCGTTATATTGCCTACGCGATCATTGAAATAGCGACAATGAGAACCCATTAGCCATTAATAAATAGCAATAGCGTAAAAAACAGCGCCACTAAATTTCAATGAAATATCAATTCCCACCAACGCCATTTAATAATTAACGTCGACAATATCCAAACCAATGACCAGCCGTAACTTATCTGCTCCCATCTTTTTTGGCTGACGGAAGTTTTGATACAAGTCGCAAGGACACGGTCATGCCTTCCAACTGGTAATGCGGGCGCAAATAGAAATGCGCGCGGTAATAACCCGGATCGTCTTCCACATCCTCAACGCGCACCTCGGCGGCGGCTAATGGACGACGCGCCTTGGTCGCCTCGGTCGATACGGAAGGATCGCCATCGACGTAGTTCATCAGCCAGTCATTCAGCCACAGCTGCATATCGTCCCTGGACCGAAAAGAACCGATTTTGTCGCGCACGATGCATTTCAAATAGTGCGCGAATCGGCACGTGGCGAAAATATAAGGCAAGCGCGAAGACAGCTTGGCGTTGGCCGTCGCGTCGGGATCCTCGTATTTCGCCGGCGCGTGCATGGTGCAAGAACCGATAAAAGCGGCGAAATCGGAATGCTTGCGATAGACCAGGGGCAAGAACCCGGCGTCGGAAAGCTCTTGCTCGCGCCGATCGGAAATGGCCACTTCCGTCGGGCACGTCAGTTCATATCCGCCCTCATCGGATGGAAACGCGTAGGCGGGCAGTTCTTCCACCGAGCCGCCGGATTCGATGCCGCGAATCTTCGAACACCAGCCGTACTCATGGAACGCGCGGTTGATGTTGACGCCCATCGCATACGCCGAGTTGGCCCAGGAAAAATCATCATCCACATCCGGCCTGACGGACTCCTCGAAAGCGAACTCTTCGATCGGGTTGGTTTTCGCCCCATAAGGCAAACGCGACAGGAAACGCGGCATCGTCAACACCAGGTAACGCGAGTCGTTGCTTTCGCGCAGGCGGCGCCAGGACGCATATTCCGGCGTGGTGAAAATCTTGCCGATATCCCGCGGGTTGCCCAGTTCGTTCCACTTGCTCATCTGCAGCAGCGACGGCGACGCGGCGGAAATGAACGGACAGTGCGACGCCGCGGAAATTTTCGCCAACTCGGTCAGCAGCGTGACGCTCATCGGGCTGTGATCGAATTCAAAATCGCCGATGATGCAACCGAACGGCTCGCCGCCGAACTGACCATATTCCTGTTCGTAAATCTGTTTGAACACCGGGCTTTGATCCCAGGCGGAGCCCCGATAGCGGCGCAAATTGCGCGTCAGCTCATCCTGACTGATGTTCAACACCCGGATCTTGAGCGTTTCGCTGACGTTGGTGTTATCGACCAGATAACTCAGACCTTGCCAGGCGGACTCCAGCTTCTGGAACTCCTTGTGGTGCAAGATATTGTTCATCTGTTGCGAAAGCTGTTCGTCGATCTGGGCAATCAACGATTCAATGGTCAATACAACATCCTGACTGACCTTGACCTTGCCTTTATTGGCATATTCGGACAGCGTGCCGATAGCCCGACGAACCGCTTCCGAAGCCTCGTTCGTTCTGGGCCGGAATGAACGCTTGAGCAAACCGTCAAGCTCATTTTCCGTTTCCTGCGTTTCAACTTCAGCGACTGCCGTAGCCTGCTGCTTAGCCGAATAGCGTCGTTGCCTCGCTCTCATTCCTCATCTCCTTTATTGCCGGAATCCTGCACATCCTGTTCCGCATCCGCGACCGTTTTACGCGCATCCGTCACCAAACGATGCAGAAAATCGGGTTTCTCCAGCAGATTCTTCACCACTTCTTCCGCGCTGGATTTACCATCCATATAGGTGATCAGCTCCGTGAGATGCTCCCGGGCTTCAAGCAGGCGTTGCATCTGCGGAACCCGTTTGGCGATGGCGCCAGGCGTGAAGTCATCCATCGATTCAAACTCCAATTCCACGTCCAGCAACGCATCGTCTTCGCTCAGGGTGTTCTCTACGTAAAATTGCAGACGAGGCTTGATGGCGCGCATGCGATCGTTGAAGTTGTCCTGATCAAAGGTCAGGAATTTCCGCTCTTCGATCGGCAGCAAAGGCTTTTTCCGATGCCCAGAGAGATCGGACATGACCCCCGTAACAAAGGGCAACTCCACTTTCTTTTGTGAACCGTAAAGCTCTACGTCATATTCAATTTGCACGCGCGGCGCGTTATTTTTACCGATAAATTTCTGAGAGCTTGAGTCCTTAGCCATTGGAAAACTCCTTTGTGATAAAAATTACTTCCCGGACAATTGATTTAACGAGGCCAGAGATTCCGGCAAAAGCTCCTCAACAATCGTCGCGAAGTCCATACCGATCATTTTTTGTGAACGTCGAATAAGAATGGGGGCCGGATGGCTGGGCTCATAGTTTTGGAAATAGTCCAAAACCTGATCCAACAGCAAGATGACATCCTGCCGGGAACGGATATATTTGCCGGGCATGGCGACAGGTGCGTCAGCATCCGGCGAGTCAATCTCCGCGTCATCCCGTTCAGCCGGCAATTCCTGCTGTTCCAGTGAAGCCAGCTGGCGGTTGAACTGTTTCAAATAGTCGCGCACCTGCCGGCAGTCCAAACGATAATCTTCGGCCTGCAGATTGGCGTAATTCTCGACGCGCTCCAGCGCATCGATTTCCAGCGCCAATTGTTCTTTCAGCGAAGGCAGATTTCTGCCGGCAAAATAACTGTCGGCTTGCCCCAGCACCTTTACCACCTCTGAAAAATGCAGGCTTTTGCCTTCCTGCTCGTCAAGCCGCATATTCAGCAGCTCGTCGGTGGTTAACGGCGTGTCGGGAAAAATCTTGCTGTTCTTGATTTCGTGCAGACAGGAGGATGTGGCGAGCCACCCTAATGCGGCCGCATGAAAGCTGTCCGATGAGGGTTCCATATCCGCCTGAGGGAAAATAGTGGCGCCCTCCTCGGCATATTTGGCGTCAATATCCTTAATGCCCTGATAGAAGGCCGAAAAACCGTCGATATGAAGATTGGCGCGCATAAACCACAGCACGACATGTAAATCGAAGCACTGTTCCAGCAACGCGGCAGACTGCTCGCGAATGGCGTGCCAATTGATATCACGCGCATTGTCTACGGCATTAAGCGGATCGGTTTGGCTGTCATATTCCGAAAGCGTGAATTCAATTTCACTGTATCGTGGATCAAATTCGACGCCATTCACTTCCGTTGAGATGACTTCATTCATGGCCTGATATCCTTTTCAATCAGCACTAGAAACATAAAGCCTAATAAAGCGGGCTTTTACGTTCGCCAGTCTTTCCCAGAGTCCTTTTAGCGTAAGTTAGTCGTCATCAAGCTCGCAAATTGTTTAGATGTATTAATATTAACAACAATAATAGATTGAGCCTATCAATAGAATCACAGTGATCGGTTTAAACTATTTTACATTTACATATTTATTTTTTCCTTTTAAAATCAATAAATTGCAAACAATAATTATGCAAGCTAAGAATAGGAAAAAAATCAAAAACTGCCATAAAAACAACGTTTCATCCTTGGTAGGATAATTCCAGTAATACCACTGGATACAAATAATTTAATTAGCAAATGATAACCATAGTAAATAGTGAAACTTTTTCATAAAACCATGACAACCAGTCGTTTCTTGCAAGCGGGTAGCACGCAATGATCAATAGAAGACGATGGCAGTGTGACTTTCATTTCCAGCACTCAGTACTTACACATGCGAAACCTGGTGTGAAAATAAACAATTTGGCGAGAGTTTTGATTATTAATTTTAAAGCTAAAGCACAGATTAACATTCCGCCGTGGTGCACCGAATACCTATTGGTACACAAACAGCCTGGTGGATAAAGCATCGTTCTTTTATAGTTAACTCAGGGTAATGATCAGAATAATTTAAGATTCAATTCCCCTTCATGTGTGTTCTCATACGGCTTACCGCGGCAAAAGCACCACTGCGGTAAAGAGTCTCGCAGACTAAAGTGGCATTAGAGATATCATTTACTATAACCGCGAAATAACCACGTAAGCGCTGCAACGACAGTAACCGTGTTAAGACCAGCGATCTGTTCCATATACAAGAAATGTTTCCCTAACTGATAAGACCACTAATTTGATACTAGCAAAGGCAAACCCAATATCAAGAAAAAATATTATTTTTTTAATAAAAAAATAACAAATCAATATACATAAAACAAACAATTCAATAACTTAAAACAGCGCTGAATCGATTACTTTTACACCAGGAAAAATAGTTCATGGAAATTTACACCCACTCATAACCCCCTCAGTCAATCTCACTCATTCTCTTCGGCATTGAATTGTCATCAAAAAATAAGAAAATCTATAAAAATAAAACCCGCCACTGGCCGTGCGTCCCGCAGGATCAACTTTCGCAAGGCAAAATAAGCAAGATAATTCCCAATAAAAAGGCCGAAAAAAAGCGTTAATGATTTAGCGGTTCAAAATAAAAATAAAGGTAACTCTATTGGGTTATTAAAGCGAAAACGCGCACCTTTTCATTGCAGCAAAAAAACCTTATGAATCTTTACGTTGCCTGTCCTTTGACAATCATTGATGAAAACGCAAATCCGGTAGCCAACATATACAGAAAAGAGATGGGCTACGCGGCGGGCCAACCCTGCCGATGACTTTTCTCATCCCCGGTTCGGCCCGTGCGCACAGGTTATTCCGCCTAAAAATCAGGCCGCATCGCCGGCCTCGTCCGGCGATTTAGCGCCAAGCCCGCCGTTTTCCTGATCCAGAACAGCTTTCGCATTCATCCGACTGATATATTGATTGAAAATCATTCCTATTCAGGAGAAAAAGCCATGGTTAAGTCACTCAATGCGGCATTCACTCGCTTTTTTGACCACCCGGACGCAGGCAAATTGGCGCTCAGGCTAACCTTCGGCGGGCTGATGCTGTTTCATGGCGTCGCGAAAATTCAGCATGGCGTCGGCTGGATCGCCGATGCGTTACAACAACAGGGGCTGCCCGCCTTCATCGCCTATGGCGTATATGTTGGGGAGATCCTGGCGCCGATACTGATCGTTTTGGGGCTGTTCACCCGCCCCGCCGCAGGGGTTTACGCCCTCACGCTGGTGGTGGCGTTTTTGATGGTGGGCACCGGCAAGGTCTTCACCGTCACCGACGTTGGCGCCTGGGGCATTGAAAACGAACTGGTGTTCTTTATGGGAGGGGTCGTCATACTGCTGCTGGGCAGCGGGAAGTATGCCATCGCGCGCAATGAAGCCTATCGATAAACCGCGCTATCAATAAGGAGGTTCCCATCGAACCTCCTTTTAGGCTTTAAGGCTTGCCGAGCAACGTGTTAGCCATGAAAGACAATAAGGCGGTCGATTGAGGGTAAGCCGCACGATTCTCGGTGACCTCGCGATCAAACCGCCAGTTCATGATGTAAACCACGGGCGCATTGGGATATTGGTTAATAAAATCCCAATACAATTGAATTTGCGCATGCAACTGCTGGTCATTCATTCCTAACGATGCCGTCGAAGGCGGCACCAACACCCACTTTTGCCCGGCAGAGCTCATCGGCGCCAGACGATTGTATGTACTCCACATATCCGCCACCGACCAGTTGTAGTTGTCCACGCCAACCCAGTCGAGCGTGCTTTTTACATTGCTCGGACACGCGGTCGCGGGCGCGCCCTGCTGCATTTCACGGATCAATTCGGCGCTATTGGCATGCCGGTAGGACAAAATGGTGTAAATGGGGATCGCGATCCCATACTGCTGCATAGCCTGACGCAGGGTGCAAACATAGCTGGAATATTGGTAAGCGTCATATTTTCCCGCCGTCTGTAAGGCCGGAACATCGAACGGCTCATCGATAAAATAAATAGCGCCGGGTTTATATTTAGCGGCGGCGATCTTCTTCACCACCGTCCAGATCGCATTCCAGGAACCTGCGGCCTGACAGCTGCTGTTCGAGTCCGCGCCAGAGCAGATATCGATAAACGGCGATCCCGAGAGCGCCCCCGAGCCGGCCTGTATGTTCACGGCGCATGTTCCCTCGGCGCAAACGGGCAGATTGAGGCTTTCCAGGGTGTGCACCACGTTCAGATTGGTCATACTGAAACCGGTGCCGGAAATGGCCTTGAGCGCCTCTGTAGCGCTGAAAGACGGCGTGGCGGTTTCATAAAAATCCAGCCAGTCATAGCCGTAATGCTTGATATTGGCGTTGGGGCCGGCCGCCAGCGCATGGGCACCGAACAGGCACCCGCATAGCAACGCAAAACGTTTCAACATGTTCTTCTCCTTCAAATCTTCATCGTTGTAAGCCAACGGAGGACAGCAAACGGTGCCATCAACCGGAGACGCTATCGTGACACCCGCCATCGACGACGGCCCGCCGTTTGCGTTGTGCTGCAGACGATCGAACGGTGAGGAGGGTTTGAGAAGAAATCGCGCCTATTTTCTTATCGAGCGTCGAGGAAATGAGGGTAGAAAAAGAGGAAGCCACCGCGGGGTCAGACTGTCCCCGCCGGAAATCAAGTTTAAACCAGCATAATGAATCGCCAGTCATCGGCCATTAACGGTCGGCCAGCCGGTAAACCGGTACCTTGCGCGTCGTGCCGGTCAGGGTGTCGAAAATCTCCGTTTCCGCCGTCACGATCGTCATGCCGTTTTTTCTTAGCCTGCGCACTTCGGCGGCGATGCGTTGTATGCCGAACCAGAACAGTCCGTCCAGCGCCGTGACGCGCAGCCCCTGCTCCAGCGCCAGCTTGAGCCGCTCACGCGGCGCCTTGAGCGCCTTGGCGATTTCCCGGTAAGGCAGCGCATCCACGCCCGACGCCGATGTTCGGTGAATGCGGGTAGACAGACCGTATTGGAAGGCCTCGGGCACGTCGCTTAAATCGCTCTTCAGGCTGTAAACGCAACCAAAGCGCTTGCCGTTGAACACCACATTTTTTTGACTGATCGACAGCTCATCGCGCAGGCCGGCAATCAGCTGCGGCGCCCGCACCAGCAATAAGCGAAACGGCAATTCGAAACTGGTCACATAGTCCACGTTGAGCAACGCAATGCGCAGGCGCTCTTCCGCGCCCGCCTGCGTCTGGCGACACTCGTTCAACACCTCGCTCCACTGGCGCGCAAGCCGTGGGGCTTCATCCAGCGGCGCGAAATGGTATTTCTCGATGTGGTAGTCGATTCTTTCGTTCATGTCCGTTGGCCCCCGCGTCAGTCATCATGCCCTCAGCAAATTACCTTACCCGCGCCCCACAATACAACACCGCATCGCGCCGCAAGATGCGGAAAAAATCGGGCGCATACGCCCCCTGCGCGCTCAAGGTGAGTCGTGCAACAGCAGCGATATCTCTTCGGCGGCCGAGCGCAACAAAGGCAGGTGGTGCTGATGCAAACGCTCTGCGGAAACCTGGCTGGCATGCACGCCGACGTTCAACGCCGCGGCGATGCGTCCGTCCGGCGTGGTGAGCGGCACCGCCAGTGAACGCAGGCCAATCTCCAGTTCCTGATCGTTGATGGCATATCCCTGCTGACGCACGCGCGCCAGCTCTTCCCGCAATGCGCTGACGCTCACCAGGGTATGGCTGGTGTAACGCAGTTGAGTCAATCGCGCCAAATAGTCATTCAACGTCTCACTGGCGAGCCCGCTGAGCAGCACCCGCCCCATCGACGTCGTGCTGGCGGGTAAGCGACTGCCGACGTGCAAATCGATGGTCATGATCCGCGAAGTCGATGCGCGGGCGATATAAAGAATGTCATCGCCGTCCAATATGGCCATGGAACAGGACTCATTGAGCGTCTGGCTGAGTTGCCTCAACACCGGCTGCGCGGCGTTGGCCAACGGCGAAGCCCCCAGCCAGTTGTGCCCCAGCGACAAGACGCGCGGGCGCAGCTCATAATTCTTACCGTCTTCTGCGTACACAAAGCCCAGCTTACTCAGGGTGTAAAGGCAGCGGCGCACCGCCGCGCGCGGAATGCCGGTACGCTGGCTAATCTGCGACACCGACATCAGCCGCCGCTGCGGCGTAAAAGCCTGCAGGACCTCCAATCCTCGCGCCAAAGAGGCCATAAAGTCGGGATCCCCCTTCCAGGGATCGGTGCTGCTGCGCGTAATTTCCTGTTCTTTTTCCATTCTCGTTACCCCGCTGTCTGCCTGAAATATCGGTGTGCCGACGATCACAACCTGCGAATGCCTCTCAAAGAATAGCCGATAATCGCACACTTTTTCGATAATCGGTATTGTTTGCCTGAAAGGGACGATCTACTTTTCCCATTGACGATAAACACTCCCTCAGCGGGCGCCGAATGAAAGGAACAACAGATGATCGATAAAAGTGTGGCCACCCTGGAAGACGCCGTGTCCATCATTCCGGACGGCGCGAGCATCATGATTGGCGGTTTTGGCCCCGCGGGACAACCGCTGGAACTGATCGATGCGCTGATTGAACGCGGTGCCCGCGAGCTGACGGTAATCAGCAATAACGCCGGCAACGGCGACAGCGGCCTCGCGGCGCTGCTCAAGACCGGCCGTGTGCGAAAGATGATTTGTTCCTTCCCGCGCCAGGCCGATTCGTGGGTCTTTGACGACCTTTATCGCCGCGGCGCGATCGAACTGGAACTGGTGCCTCAGGGCAACCTTGCCGCCCGCATGCAGGCCGCCGGCAGCGGGTTGGGCGGCATTTTCACCCCAACCGCCTTTGGCACGCCGCTGGCGCAAGGCAAAGAAACGCGTGAAATCGACGGACGGCATTACGTATTTGAAACGCCCTTAAAGGCGGATTTCGCCTTGATAAAGGCCCATCGGGGTGACCGCTGGGGCAATCTGGTTTACCGCAAAGCGGCGCGTAATTTTGGCCCGGTGATGGCGATGGCCGCCGCCACGACGATAGCGCAGGTCGCTGAATTGGTGCCGCTGGGCGCACTGGATCCGGAAAACGTGATAACGCCGGGCATCTTCGTCCAGCGCCTGGTGGCGGTGGCGCGCCCCGCGACCTTTTCCCTCTCTGCCTGAGGAGTCATAACATGCAAAAATTAACCCGCGACCAATTAGCCCAACGGGTAGCGCGCGATATTCCGGAAGGCGCCTACGTCAACCTCGGGATTGGGCTGCCGACCCGCATCGCTAACTACCTGCCCGCCGACAAAGAGGTGATTCTGCACAGCGAAAACGGCCTGCTCGGCATGGGGCCGTCACCCGCGCCGGGCGAAGAAGATCCGGAACTCATCAACGCCGGTAAAGAACTGGTGACCTTGCTGCCCGGCGGCAGTTATTTCCATCACGCCGACTCTTTTACCATGATGCGCGGCGGCCACCTCGATATCTGCGTGATGGGGGCGTATCAGGTCTCGGCTGCCGGCGATCTGGCCAACTGGAGCACCGGCGCCGAAGACGCGATCCCGGCGGTGGGCGGCGCCATGGATCTGGCCATCGGCGCGCGCAAAGTCTATGTGATGATGGACTACCTGACCAAGACCGGCGAATGCAAGCTGGTGGAGCAGTGCAGCTACCCGTTGACCGGATTGGCCTGCGTCAGCCGCATTTATTCGGATATGGCAATCATTGATATCACCTCGGACGGCCCGCAGGTGCGGGAGCTGTGCCCGGGGCTCACCTTTGACGCGCTGCAAGCGTTAACCCCGATACGTTTACTGCAATCTGACTTGATCCCCGCTTGAGGAAATCGCCATGCAACAGGCTTTTATCTGCGATGCCGTTCGTACGCCATTCGGCCGTTACGGCGGCGCATTATCCGCGCTGCGCGCCGACGATTTGGCCGCTCTGCCCCTGAAGGCGCTGCTTGCCCGACTGCCGCAGTTGGATCCCCACGCCATTGATGACGTTATTCTGGGGTGCGCCAACCAGGCCGGTGAAGACAACCGCAACGTGGCGCGAATGGCGCTGCTGTTGGCCGGATTGCCCCACACCGTGCCGGGCACCACCCTCAATCGCCTGTGCGGTTCGGGATTGGACGCGGTAGGCATGGCGGCGCGCGCCATTAAATGCGGCGAAGCGGAGGTCATCATCGCGGGCGGCGTGGAAAGCATGTCGCGCGCGCCCTTTGTCACCGGCAAAGCGGACAGCGCCTTCAGCCGCTCGCTGAAAATGGAAGATACGACGATGGGATGGCGCTTTATCAACCCGCAGATGCGCGCGCGGTTCGGTGTCGAAACCATGCCTGAAACCGCCGAAAATGTGGCTCGCGATTTCGCCGTCAGCCGCGCCGATCAAGACGCCTTTGCCTTGCGCAGCCAACAGCGCGCCGCCCGCGCTCAGGAGCTGGGCCTGTTTGATGAGGAACTGATCGCCGTCAGCATTCCGCAACGCAAAGGCGAGCCGCTCAGCCTGGTTCGCGACGAACATCCCCGCAGCACCTCTTTGGCCGCGCTGTCCGCCCTGAAAGGCGTCGTGCGCCCCGAAGGGAGCGTCACCGCCGGCAACGCCTCGGGCATCAACGACGGGGCCAGCGCCCTGCTCATTGCCAGCGAGCGCGCGGCGGTGCAGTATGGACTCGCGCCGCTGGCGCGTGTGGTCGGCATGTCCGCCTGCGGCGTAGAGCCGCGCATCATGGGTTACGGGCCGGTTCCCGCGGTCCGCAAAGTGCTGGCGCAAACCGGTTTGAGCCTGGCGCAAATGGACGTCATCGAGTTGAATGAAGCCTTTGCCGCCCAGGCGCTGGCCGTGACGCGCGCCCTGGGGCTGCCGGATGACGCGGAACAGGTCAACCCTAACGGCGGCGCTATCGCGCTGGGGCATCCCCTGGGGGCATCCGGCGGCAGGTTGGCCATGACCGCCGCTTATCAACTGCGGCGCACCGGCGGACGCTTTGCCCTGTGCACCATGTGCGTCGGTGTCGGGCAAGGCGTCGCCTTGATTCTGGAACGGATATAACGAATGTCTCTCTATAGCGCAATGTTTATGGCTTCGCCATTAACGCCCTGCTTCAGCGACACGGCGCTGCTGCAGGGCATGCTTGATTTCGAAGCCGGTCTGGCGCAGGCCCTGGCGTCTGCAGGGATTACCGATGACGCGTCCGCGCGGATCATACGCAGCCACTGCCAGGCGGAAAAGCTCGACGCCGCCGCGCTGACGCAATCCGCCGGATTGGCGGGCAATTTAGCCATTCCCCTCGTCAAACAATTGACGGCGTTGGTGGCGCAAACCTCACCGGAAGCGGCGCGTTTCGTTCACTGGGGGGCGACCAGTCAGGATGCGATTGACAGCGGGCTGGTGCTGCAACTGCGCAGCGCGCTCGATAAAACCGACGCGCTGCTCAATCAGCTGATTGCGGCGCTGACGGCGCAATGCCGGCGCCATAGCGCAACGTTGATGGTGGGCCGCACCTGGCTGCAACACGCTTTGCCAACGACGCTGGGGCTGAAGCTGGCCGGCACGCTAGACGCCTTGCTGCGCTATCGGGCGCGTCTGGCTGAAATGCGGCCACGCGTGCTCGCGTTGCAATTCGGCGGCGCGGCCGGCACGCTCGCCTCGCTCGGCGAACAGGGCGAGCGCGTTGAGCGGGCGTTGGCGCAAGCGTTGGCCCTGCCGCGCAGCGCCACGCCCTGGCATACCCAACGCGATCGGTTGTTGGAGCTGGCGAGTTGGTATGCCGGCCTGACGGGGTCGCTCGGCAAGCTGGCGCGCGACATGTCTTTGTTG
This sequence comes from Serratia sp. X3, assembly GCF_014982455.1. NCBI lineage: Bacteria > Pseudomonadati > Pseudomonadota > Gammaproteobacteria > Enterobacterales > Yersiniaceae > Serratia > Serratia sp. X3. Next base: position 482,213 of record NZ_JADCNB010000001.1, on the reverse strand, counting down.
ATGCAGACCGAAGTCGCTGAAATCAGCGAACCGTCGGCCCCCGGACGCGGCGGCTCCTCCACGATGCCGCACAAACGCAATCCAGTGCTCTGCGCCGCCATCCTCAGCGCAGCCAACCGTCTGCCTGCGTTGATGTCCGGATTGTATGCCGGCCTGGTGCAGGAGCACGAACGCGCGCTGGGGGGCTGGCAGGCCGAGTGGCAAAGCCTGCCGCAGCTCCTGGTGCTGAGCGGGGCAGCATTGGCGCAAAGCCTGGATCTCATTAACGGTCTGGAGGTGCATGAAGCGGCGATGCGGCGCAATCTGGCGCTGACGCAGGGGCTGATCATGGCTGAATCGGTTACCCTGGCCTTGGCCCCCACCCTCGGACGTCAACAGGCGCACCATCATATAGAACGGTGCTGCCGGCAAGCCCTGGCCACCCAGCAACCCCTGTTAACCCTCCTGTGCGCCGATGCGGAAGTCTCTTCCCGACTCAGCCGGGAAACCCTGGAAACCTTGCTCGATCCGGCCAATGCCACCGGCAGCACGCAGCGTTTCATTCAACAAGTCCTGGCGATGGCCGAGAGGGAGCAATCATGTTGAATTATGTCCTTGAGGGGCCTGAAAACGCCCCGGTTATTCTGTTTGGCAACTCGCTGGGCACCTCATTGGCAATGTGGCAGCCGCAGCGCGACGCGTTCATCGCCCACTATCGCATTCTGCGCTACGACGTTGCCGGCCACGGCGACTCTGCGCCCGATGAACAGCCCGGCTCGCTGGCGCGACTGGGTGAACAGGTGCTGTCCCTGCTGGACACTCTGGCAATCGATCGCGTGCATTTCTGCGGCATCTCCATGGGGGGGCTGACGGGGTTATGGCTGGCGCGCTTTCATGCCGATCGCTTGCTGACGCTGACGATCGCCAATAGCGCCGCGAAAATCGGGGTGACGGAGCATTGGCGAGAACGCGCCGCGCAGGTGCGCCAGTGCGGCATGTCCGCCGTCAGCGATAGCGCGGCAGCGCGCTGGTTCACCCCGGCATTTTGCCAATCCGCCCCCGTCAGGGTGCAAACCGTCTTGCAACAGCTCACCGCCTGCGATCCCGAGGGCTATGCCGCTTGCTGCGACGCGCTGGCGACCGCCGATTTACGCGCCGAACTGGCAGGCATCCGCGTGCCGACGCTGGTTATCGCCGGACATGAGGATGCGGTAACGACCGTCGACGATGCAAAAGCCCTGGCGGCAGGCATTCCCGACGCGCAATGCGTCATCCTGCCCGCCGCCCATCTGTCCAGCATCGAAGCCTGGCGGGCATTTAACCGCGCGTTCAGGGCCTTTTTGGATGAGCAGCTCACGCAGAGACAGCGCTATCAGCAAGGCCTGACGGTGCGCAGAGCCGTGTTGGGCGATGAGCATGTCGATAATACCCTCGCGGCGCTGTCGCCGCTCAACGAGGAGTTTCAGCATTTCATCACCCGCTACGCCTGGGGGGAAATATGGACGCGTCCGGGCTTGTCGCGCCATACCCGCAGCCTGATCACCATCGCGATGCTGATCGCCTTGAATCGCGAAGCTGAGCTGAAAATGCATATCCGGGCCGCCTTCAATAACGGCGTCACACGTGAAGAGATCAAAGAAGTTCTGATGCATGCGGCGCTTTACTGCGGCTTACCCGCCTCGAACGCCGCTTTTCATCTGGCGCAGTCCGTCTTTGCCGAATACGACGCCGGGCGGCGATCGGACGACTAGAAGACGCGGTTATACCGGCACATCCAGCACCCTTTGGCGCAGCGCAGCAACCAGGCGCTGCTGCTCAGGGGACGAGAGCGCCTCTTGCCGGGTAATGATGCCCAGCGGCTCGGCCATGCCCTGGGTAGGCAACGGCAGCGCACGCAGGTGATTGCTGAACAAGTCGTCACGCACCGCGCCGTAAGGCACCAGCCACACATAGCCATACTGCAGCGTCAGGCAGCGCGCCAACGTGACCGACAACGTCTCGACGCACCCTTCCGGTACCGCCAGCCCGTGGCTGACAATGAGCGCCTCCGCATTCTGACGCGGCACCGTACCTCGCGGGGAGAGCACCAATGGCCAGCTCAACGCCTCCGCCAGCGAGACATCCGAATGCAACAGCGGATGATGAGGAGCAACCACCAGCCGCAGCGTTTCATGGTACAGCAGCTCGAAGTTGAGCCCCTCCATGCGGGAGGGGTCTGACATGCGCCCGATGCCTAACGTTAATTGCCCCGATCTCACCGCCATCATCAGCGCATCGTTGGCCAGCGTCGTAACCTGCATGCGCCAGCCGGGGGATTGCTGCTGCAACCCCACCACGACCGGCGCGACCAGGCTCACCAGCGTGGTGGGCAGCGCGCCGATATGCAGCGGCGCCGGCAGCGCCTCGCTGTCCGAGGTAAGCGTGCGCCCCAACACATTCAGCGCATCCAAAACGCGGCTGGCATCCTGCAGGAAACGCGTTCCGGCGGCGGTCAGTTCCGCCCCCTGCCGATTGCGCGAAAAAAGGCGCTCGCCGGCCAGGCTTTCCAGTTCGTTGAGCGTTTTAGAGAGCGCGGGCTGCGTGATGCCCAATTGCTGTGCGGCGCGCACCAACGTCCCCTGTTGCGCGGTAGCGACAAAGGCGTGCAGATGACGAAGGCGGATGCGTTGGCTAAAGCGAGAAGTCATGTTCATGATTTATAGTATTAACTTGCCGCCGGCGCGGCAAGCTCATTGTCAGGGCGAACGGAGGATCAAATATCAAAAAAAACGGTTTCGTTCTCGCCCTGTAACCAGATGTCGAAATGGTACACCGTCTGATCCCCGCGCTGCCGCCTTTGCGCCAATAACGTGCTGCGCCGTTTTTCCCACTCGATGAGATTCAACACCGGATCTTCGGCATTGGCCGCCTGTTCGTCGGCAAAGTAGAGACGCGTGTTCAACCCGATGTTGATGCCGCGGGCCACTATCCACAGATTGAGATGGGGCGCCATCAACCGGCCGTCGCGCCCCGTCACGCGCCCCGGTTTAATCGTCTCGAATTGCCACAGGCCGCTGGTGAAATCCGAACAGGTTCGCCCCCAGCCGCGAAACGCCGGATCGTCGGGTTTATCCAACTGACCGTCGGCGGGGTGCTGATATCGCCCGGCGGCGTTGGCCTGCCAGACTTCGACCAGCGCGTCTCGCACCGGCGTGCCGGAGCCGTCATAGACATGCCCTTCCACCACGATGCGCTCCCCGCGCGTCTCCGGTTGCGTCAATACATGGGTGAAATTACGCTCGAAAATATCAAAGCCGGCGGCATGCGGCGCCAAACCGATGTGCACATAAGGCCCGGCGGTTTGCGAGGCCGTTTCAGACAAATACTTTTTCATCACGCGGCTCCCTGTGTACGGTTCTCAAACCACGTGGCTCGATGGCCCCGCAGCACCAGATCGAAGCGGTAAGCCAGACTGTCCAGCGGCACGGCGGCGTGCATATCCAGCTCGGCAATCAGTGTGCGCATCGCATCGTCACTGCCTACCGACTGCAAGATGGGGCAGCGAACGAGCAACGGATCGCCTTCGAAATACATCTGCGTGATCAAGCGCTGAGCGAACGCTTCGCCGGAGAGCGAGAAGTGAATATGCGCCGGACGCCAGTCGCTGACCTGATTGCGCCAGGGATACGGGCCCGGCTTGATGGTACGAAAACAGTAATACCCGTTGTCGTCGGTCAGCATCCTGCCGCAGCCGCCAAAGTTGGGATCGATAGGCGCCAGATACTGATCTTTCTTGTGACGATAGCGCCCTCCCGCATTGGCCTGCCATACCTCGACCAGTGCGTTGCGCACCGGCGCCCCGAAGGCATCCCGCACAAATCCATGCACGATGATCCGCTCGCCGATCGGTAAGCCGTCTTTGGCGTAATTCAGAATCAGATCGTGATCCAGCGGGCCGATATCCGTTGGCGTGAAGACAGGGGCGGTCAGTTCAGACAGCGAGTTTTGCAATGAAATTAATGCATTGCGCGGCGATCGCAGCACGCTGGTTTTATACAGCGGCGCCAGCGCCGGCGGGTGATGGCTGTAATCGCGATGCACCAGTTCTCGCGCCATCCAATCACTTTTCATCCCGGTATCCTTATTATTTGAGGGTACATGTCGACAGAGTGTAGGAAGCGCAATATGTAAAAGTAAAGTGAGAAAACCGATCGCTTTATATAACCAAAGGTAATGGAATGTTCTGAATTGACGAAACATTTCATTTGGTCCATAACATGATTCAATTCCCGTCGGTGGTCCGCCTCGCTGCTGAATGGTCGCTTTCAGGTCATCCATGACCGCTTAACTGGAGGCAATGATGAAACGTTCTATCGCGACGGTCTCGGTATCGGGTTCGCTGCCGGAAAAACTGCGGGCTATCGCCGCCGCAGGCTTTGATGGCGTCGAAATTTTCGATAACGATCTGGTCTACTACCCCGGTTCACCGGCGGAAATCCGTGAGTTGTGCACCGAACTGAGCCTGGAAATTTTACTGTTCCAGCCGTTTCGGGACTTCGAAGGAGGCCCGCGCGAAACGCTGGCGCAGAACCTTTCCCGCGCGGCGCGCAAGTTCGAAGTCATGCAGCAACTGGGCTGTTCTCGCATGCTGCTCTGCAGCAATGTCTCGCCCGACAGCAGCGAAGACATGGCCACGCAAGTGAGCGATTTGCGCGCGTTGGCGGAGTTGGCCGCCGAGTATGATATTACTGTCGGTTATGAAGCGCTGGCATGGGGACGTCACGTGAATATGTGGCGCGACGCCTGGGCGCGCGTGAAGGCCGTAGATCATCCGGCGTTGGGGATCATTCTCGATAGTTTTCATATCCTGTCGCGCGGCGATAACCTCGATGGCCTCGATGACGTGCCGCCCGAAAAAATCGTGTTTGTCCAACTGGCGGACGCCCCGCTGTTGAAGATGGATGTGCTCGCCTGGAGTCGCCATTTCCGCTGCTTCCCCAGCCAAGGGGAGCTGAATCTGACCCAGTTCATGACCCAACTTTCCGCGCATGGCTATCGCGGCGCCTGGTCACTGGAGATATTCAACGATGGTTTCCGCGCCTCGCCGGTGCTCCCCACAGCTCAGGACGGGTTTCGATCGTTGTTGTGGCTGGAGGAGCAAACCTATGACTGGTTGGCCAAACAGCCTCTGCTGCCCAACGCCATGGCCTCGCTCATGGAGCGTTCCTTATTCCATTCGCAGCCGCATCCGCCCTTGCTGGCGCTGGAGTTTATCGAATTTGCCGTCTCGCACAACGACGGGTTGGCGATGGGCCAATGGTTGACGCAGCTGGGATTGGTTCACGCTGGCCAGCACCGCTCCAAAAGCGTCGCCCTCTATCGCAACGGCAAAGTGAATGTCATTCTGAATGCCCAGCCGGAAAGTCAGGCCAGCGGCTATTATCACCTGCACGGCATTTCCCTGTGCGCCGTGGCGTGGCGGGTGCGCGGCGTAGCGCGTTTACTGCAACGGGCGCAAGACTACGGGTACGCCATCTGGCAAGGCGAAACCGGCCCCAACGAGCGGCAAATCCCCGCGCTGTGCGCACCGGACGGCAGCCTGATTTATCTGGTGGAAGCGGACGAAGATCCCAAGAACGATATTTATCACGCCGATTTTCATCTGACTCATCGCAGCGCGCCGCCGCCCGCGCTGCAGAGCATCGATCACCTGGCGATTGCGCTGGCGGATGAATCGAGCGGCAATTGGATCATGTTCCTGCGCAGCGTGCCGGGTTTTGTGCAAGACAACGAGTGGGAATTGCCCGATCCGCTGGGTTTGGTTCGCAGCCGCGTCTTGCGCAGCCCCAACGACACCATCCGGCTGCCGCTGAATATGTCGGTGAGCCGGGAAACGCAAATCGCCCAGGCGTTAACCGCCTATCAGGGCGCAGGGTTGCAGCACGTCGCCTTTGGCTGCGAGGATCTGTTCAGTATGGTGAAAGCGGCGCAGGCGCGCGGATTAAAAACGCTGCGTATTCCCGATAACTACTATCACGATCTCAGAGCGCGTTTCGATCTGGACCCCGCTTTCCTCTCACAGCTGCAAGCGGGCAATGTGCTCTACGATCGAGACGATCAGGGCGGAGAATTGCTGCATGTCTACACCGTGCCCTATGAAAAAGGCCGCTTCTTCTTCGAACTTCTGGAGCGCCGAGGCGGCTACCGCGGCTTTGGGGCCGCCAACGCCCCGGTTCGGCTCACCGCCATGCGTTAATCGCGCGGGCCATCAAGGCCCGCCTGTTCTTCCATCTTGCTGAAAAGGTTAATGATCGCGCTCACACTCTCAGTGGCCTCCAGCGCCGCCATTCTCACGGCAATCCCTTTTCATAACATAAAGTTAACACTGCCTCGTCACTCACCGCTGGCTCAATTGTCCGATAAACGCACATTTTTTCGATTATCGCCGTTTAACGTCCGCCCTGGGGCTGCTTATAGTGATGGCACTTAACTACTGCACCGGGAGCCCCCCATGTCGGGAAACAACGCAATCAATGTTCGGGCGCTGATCGACGACCGCCCGTTAGGCAAATGGCAAAAGATGATCGTGCTGCTCGGCTTTTGCATCATTGCTCTGGATGGATTCGATATCGTTATCATGGGATTTATTGCGCCAGAGCTTAAGGCGGATTGGCAAATCACTAACCGCGAACTGGGGCTGGTGATCAGCGCGGCGCTGATTGGCCTGTCGCTGGGCGCGATGCTATCCGGGCCATTGTCAGACAGATTCGGCCGCAAAGTCGTCATCATCAACAGCGTGTTCTTTTTTGGCGTTTGGACGCTGGTGACGGCGTTTTCTCAAAATATGGAGCAGATGATGTTATTTCGCCTGCTCACCGGATTGGGGCTCGGCGCCGCCATGCCGAATGTCGGCACCCTGGTGGCGGAGTTCTCGCCCGCCCGACGCCGCGCTTTCTTGATTACCGTGGTTTTCTGCGGCTTCACCTTTGGCGCCGCCTTGGGCGGATTCGCCGCGTCCTGGCTGATGCCGCGCTTCGGCTGGCATGCCGTGCTGCTGCTCGGCGGGATCTTGCCCCTGCTGTTCGCGCCCGTGCTGATGGCGGCGTTACCCGAATCAGTGTGTTTCCTGGTGGCGAAACGGGCAGATCAGGGCGGCATTCAGCGCATTCTGGCGAAACTGGCGCCCGATCGCGATTTTCGACATTCTACCGTCGTTCTGCCCCCGCCGGGCCAGGTCTGCACGCATCCGGTTAAACTGGTAGTGAACGCGCGGTACCGCTTCGGCAGTTTAATGCTGTGGGGCGCGTATTTTAGCGCGCTGTTTCTGTACTACACCTTAGGCAGTTGGCTGCCGCTGCTGATTAAAGACAGCGGTTTCAACATCGCGCAAGCGGCGGTCATCACCGCGCTGTTTCAGGCGGGCGGGACATTAGGGTCGCTATTTTCCGGATGGTTGATGGACAGATCCGAACCGCATCGCGCGTTGGCGTCGATTTATGGGTTGGGGGCGCTGTTCACTCTGCTGATGGGGATGGCGATGGGCTACCCCATCCTGATGGGCGGCTGCGCGATGGCCATCGGGTTCTGCATCGGGGGCGCCAACACCGGCATGAACGCGTTGTCGGCCAGCTTTTACCCCACCGAAGCGCGAGCCACCGGTTCCAGCTGGATGCACGGCATCGGCCGTTTGGGCGCTATCTTAAGCGCGCTGGCCGGGGCTGAAATGCTGGCGCTCGGTTGGAGCTTCAGCACCATTTTCGCCGTCCTGGCGCTTCCCGCCCTGCTGACGGTGGCGATGATCGTCGCCAAACGGCGTCATCAGGCGCGTCAAGCGACAGAGCATCACTATGCCGCCTATCTGGATGCGCGTTCGAATGATGTTTGATTACGTCGGGAAATAATCGAGAACAAAGGGAAAGGCGTGTCGGCCTGCTGGGCCGGGGCGCTTTAACTGTGATGGGGATCGTTGAAAGATTTTTTCGTAAGTGATTGAATAATGGCGGAGAGAGGGGGATTTGAACCCCCGGTAGAGTTGCCCCTACTCCAGTTTTCGAGACTGGTCCGTTCAGCCGCTCCGGCATCTCTCCTGACAACGCTTGCTATCATGCCCGCTTTTACGGCATTTTTACAGCATTAGCATACCGCTGAACGTTCAAGTGACGACTTTACGAGCAACCTGATGATTAAATGGCCGTGGAAAGCGACTCAACCTTCTCAACCCGAGGCGGATACCCAGGCACAGTGGCGGGACGCGCTGGCGATCCCGCTGCTCTCGCCGCTGAATGAGCAAGAGCGGCAGCGGCTGGTGACCGTCGCCGGGCAGATTTTGCAGCAAAAGCGCATCGTGCCGCTGCAGGGGCTGCAGCTCACCTCGCAGATGCAGGCGCGCATCGCCCTGCTGTTCGCCTTGCCGGTGCTGGAGCTGGGCGCGGAGTGTCTCGACGGCTTCAACGAAATTCTGCTCTACCCCACCCCATTCGTGGTGGAAGACGAATGGCAGGACGAGATCGGTCTGGTGCACTCGGGGCCGGTGGTGCAGTCCGGCCAAAGCTGGGAACAAGGGCCGATCGTGCTCAACTGGCAAGACGTGCAGGACTCTTTCGACCTTTCCGGTTTCAATCTGGTGATCCACGAAGCGGTGCACAAGCTGGATATGCGCAACGGCGGCGTCGCCACCGGCGTGCCGCCGATCCCGCTGCGCGAGGTGGCTGCCTGGGAACATGATCTGCACGCCGCGATGGAAAGCCTGCAGGACGAGATCGACATGGTCGGCGAAGAGGCCGCCAGCATGGATGCCTACGCCGCCACCGATGCGGCCGAGTGCTTCGCCGTGCTGTCGGAGTACTTCTTCAGCGCCCCCGAGCTGCTGGCCGAACGCTTTCCGGCGCTGTATCAGCACTTTTGCCGCTTCTACCGCCAGGATCCGCTGGCGCGCCTGCTGCGCGCCTAGGCGGAAAACGACGCGCAATGGGCTGATTGACAGGCTTATTGCTCAGATACCGAGCAGTCGCACCGCCTGGAGCAATTTAGCGTTGACACACCTGGGGCAGCTGGATATGATGCGCCCCGTTCACACGATTCCTCTGTAGTTCAGTCGGTAGAACGGCGGACTGTTAATCCGTATGTCACTGGTTCGAGTCCAGTCAGAGGAGCCAAATTCTCGTTTCATGCCTATTTGTGAATCCTTATCTAATTTAGGTTCAATAAGTTAGTAAAAAAACACTCCCGATACGTTTTTAGTTTTGTCTCTGCATTGGTAGAATTTGTTGGTCAGATTTGGGAACACGTTGGTTCGATGACAGAGCCCCTACCCAAACCATCCCTGAACGAATTAAAAATCCTCAGTTTAGCGCCATCCCCCCTTTAAAATTTCTAACTCCCACAGCGTATACCTTTAGTCATGAAGCACGGGAATTTACGAAGCGCAGGCTGACTGAATAGAACAGCATGTAGCCTTATGAATTACTGAACAATCTGATGTTAGAAGAGTACCGACTGATGGCTGAAAAACCGGAACACTCAAAAAGTAGGTGGAACTAAAACGGGTGTGCTTACACGGCCATCACGTCAGACGTTGGTCCTCGCCACGGTGAAGACGCATGACCCGGTTTCTGCACCGCCATGCATGGCGCCACATCACTCGCGCGTGTTAACCCAAGATCGCTCGTTTTTGCATGCATCGATGTTTGAGATAAGAAAACCACGTCGTCAGGGCGATGTGGCGACAGGAATTTCGCTTTTTCCCACGTTGCCCACGATGGGTAACGGTTAAGAAAAGCAAAAAGGGCAGCGCCTAATGGCCCTGCCCTTTACATTATCAGGCACCAGGCCCTGGTTCCTGAACCGGTACCGGCACGCCTTCTTGCGGCGAGTCTGGATTCGGCGCCGGGAGATTCATCAGCTTCGTCAGAATGCTGGCAAGCTTGAAGCGCATTTCCGGACGGCGAACAATCATGTCGATCGCCCCTTTTTCAAGCAGGAATTCACTGCGCTGGAAACCTGACGGCAATTTTTCACGCACGGTCTGCTCAATAACACGAGGCCCGGCGAAACCGATCAGCGCTTTCGGTTCGGCGATGTTGAGATCGCCAAGCATCCCAAGGCTTGCGGACACACCGCCCAAGGTCGGGTCAGTCAGCACTGAGATGTACGGCAGACCTCGCTCCTGCATCTTCGCCAACGCAGCAGAGGTTTTCGCCATCTGCATCAGTGACATCAGCGCCTCCTGCATGCGCGCGCCGCCAGATGTGGCAAAGCACACCAGCGGGCAGTTATCTTGCAGCGCCTGCTCAACGGCACGGACAAAACGCGCGCCGACCACAGACCCCATTGAACCTGCCATAAAGGAGAACTCAAATGCCGCCGCGACCACAGGCATGCCGTACAGCGTGCCTTTCATCACGACCAGCGCATCCTTCTCGTTGGTCTCTTTCTGCGCAGCGGTCAGACGGTCTTTGTATTTCTTAGCGTCACGAAACTTCAGCGCGTCTTTCGGCTCAAGTTCGCTCCCCAGTTCCACCAGCGAGCCTTCGTCCAACAATCTATGCAGGCGGTCGCGCGCTGCTATGCGCATGTGGTGATCGCACTTCGGGCAAACCGACAGGTTGCGCTCCAGCTCCGCACGGTACAACACCTGTTCGCAGCTGCTGCACTTGGTCCATACCCCTTCAGGAATACTTGCCTTGCGGGTGGAAATTATGTTGCTTTTAATTCGTTCAATCCAGCTCATTGATAACCTTTTTTCCTGAACCTAGTCGATGCTAGTTTTACCATAAGCAGCCAATAATGCTATTTTTCCCGCTTACAGGCCATGAAATGTTGCACATTAAAACATAAGAAACAGAAACATGGGAAAGAAAAGTGGTCTCCCCCCTCTCAGTCCCCTGCCTTACTACGCTCGTGACACTATTTCGCCTCTTGTGCCACTGCGCGCTTATTACGGATTCTTTCTATATTCCCGGCAAAACCGACAGAACAATAATCGCAATGACCCGCAGTTTTAGGTTTTCCTGCCCGATGGGCTGATCGCCAAACACCCACGGCAGCGCCTCCCACCACGTATAGACGGCAAGATGGCGACAAGACATATGTCCTTCAGCTCGCTCGAAGGAAATGTGCATTAAAGTCGCTTACGCAAGACGCCGGTTTGAGACCGGTGTCTTGCGATGATCCAATTTGTACCTACTGCGCTTAGATCTCAAATAGTTGCTCCTCTTTCCTGAAGACGCTTTTTCTCACCACCGTTCTCGGTTGGCATCGGATAAGATTGGATTCGTCATAAGCAATCACACAACCTGGTGTGGCGCTCATTTCATCTGCAATTTCATCCAGATATTGAAACAGATCTTCACTGAGATGGTCAGACTGGTACGGGGTCAGCACGTAGTCATAAACCGATAATACGAGATTGTTTATGATTGCCAGGTCATTCACAAATATCCGAGCCACTTCTTCCAATACCTGTTTTTTTTCTTGTTTGTCATGGATACCACGATACATCGTGAAATCCAGCTGTCCTTTCCTTAAGTGACGCCAAACCCAGTGGATCGGCTGAGAAAGTGTAGTATCCACGTCACAAAAGTCCATGTTTACCGAAATTTCATTATGATCAAGCACTTCTTGGTTCATCGAGGGGTCCCCCAATAACCATGCGTTTCTGTCCTCACACCAGTATTCAATCAGGATTTGTTCAGGGTAAATATCCTGACTGAAGTAAGTACAATAGGCGTAGCGTAATCGTGAAGGGATGTTTTTGTATCTCATCATGTCGAGCGCCATGATAGAAATAGTCAAACAATGCCCGACGAGCTTATGTTCAAAGGGGATCGAGTCAGTAATGGACCTCACCCCAGAGTTAGACAATCTACCCAGTATGATTTCAGGCTGATTGATATCAATATCATTGTACCTTTCCGGGCTTATTTTATATTTATTAACACCTTTATAATGCTCTACAATATTTCTTGCTATTTTAAATATCTCACACACAGAGCAAGGAATGTCACGATAATAATCGTCATACTTTGTCGGTTTACGTTCAGTATACAAAGAATGAATGTTTTCAGAGTTCAAAATTATTTCCTATCTTTTTTGGGTGTAACCTCCCCTGGCGTCATGTTTAAACACGCATAAAAGAGAGGCATAGTCGATATCAGAAAAAATAACAGCAGTTCATTTTTAACATCATTCAAATATAACGGAGGGCCGCTGCGTATAACTTTTCATGGAAAGATATGACCGCATCCTGAAGATCCCTTTCCCTCGCTATTTCTGAAAGCAGCACATTCTGCGTGGAAAGGCGCGCTCAGTTTACTTGTCGCAACCATCAGCAATCACCGTGACGACGCTCTGATTAACAAACTGGAACCCCCCGGTAAAACGAGTGCCTGTGCGATAGCCTCCACTCCAGTCACAAGCCAGTTCAATCTGAAACTGTGCCGATTTTTCACATATCCATGTCAGCTTGGCAGCACTGAAGTCCTGAAACAATAAAGTGTGAGGATAGAGCGCCTTATACAAGGCTTCTTTGGCTGAAAAAATCAGAGTAACCAGTTGCGGTTGAGCAAGAGTCCAACCCCCTCGAATGACACTATTCCATTCGGCTTCAGACACGATGGCTCTCGTTAACTTGGTACATTGATCGGCCGTGAACATCGTTTCGGTGTCAATACCCACAGCCCGATAGCGATCGTGCTGGCAGACAGCCGACACCGCTAATGCGCGCGTGTGGGAAATGGACCCACGGTAACCCGCAGGCCACTGAGGAAGCCGATGCTCCCCTATTGGAAGCGCGAATGTTTTGCACCCAAGAAATTGGAGTGCGCGCCTGGCGGCCAGCCTGCCTGCAAAGTACTCTGCTTTTCTTTTGGGCCCCGCTCTTGTTAAAAGAACGGGGCATTCCACACCGAAATCCGAGAACAGTGAATCATCGAACCATTTGAAATCAAAGGCGTTGTACCATAAGACCAAATGCCTGAACAGAGGAACTTCCCCCCTCTGACTGGTGAGCAAAAATGGAGGCATACGCCAATTCCTTAACCCGATAAGTGGCACACATTGAGAAATGCCTGAGTCGTGCCGAGCAATCAGGCATGGCTGGAGGCAGCTATTGATGTTTGAGCAATCGCTGCAAGACCAGTGGCTGCACGAGCGTGAGGGCTAACGCACAGGTGGCCAATATCTCAAGGTTGTGTAGCTGTTGCTGCTCTTCTACCAGGATGCAGGACGAAAGGATTGCAGCCAAACCACTAAACACATGCTGGCAGATGCTTTGCAAAGACATAAAAGCCGCTCTTACGTTAGGCGCAGGGACAGTGGTATTGACGGTGGTTGCGGCAATCGTCCGCGTTGCCGTCAACGCCATAAAGGCGGTAAAAATAACCAAAGGAGGCAAGAGCGAAGCATGCATAAAACCATCGAAAATCACCACAAAGATGCCGACTGCGAGGCCCGTCACGACGGAGAGCGCCCCCATTTTGTCAATCATGCGACCAAAAATCTGCAGCACGATCACGCTGACCACGCCCCCGATCAGGTAATACATGCTTAAATCATCCCGAGCAACGCCGGCGTTAAGTTGCAGCCAAACGGCCAGATTCGGCAACAGAAGAAACGTACTTAATACGGCCAAACCTAGCGAGGAAATCGCCAGTAAAACCCGGCGGTTGGCCATCAATGCAAGCAGAGACACATCAGGCGGCCTGGACGTCGTTCCCTGAAGATGCCCCTTGAGGCTTGGCAGCAATACCACCACCATGGCGGCCACCAGCATTCCTGAGGCACCGACCACGTAAAAAGGCATGGACCACTGATACCAACTTGACAGCTTGAGGCCCAAAGGCACGCCAGCAATCGCGGCAATGGAAAAAGCCCCCATCACGGTGGCCATGGCCCGGCCACGGCGCTCGACAGGGACACAATCCGTCATAATGGCGAGAGAGATGGCGACTAATGGGCCGGCAAAAGAGCCTGCAACGATGCGGGCAAACATTAGGCTTGTCATATTCCAGGCCTGCGCGCACATCAAGGTGGCCGCAGACAGCCCAAACAACATAACTAACACTACCCGTTTGCGATCGAACCTATCGATGTACTTCGCCACCAGCAGGGAAGAGACGGCAGCAGCCAAGGTGTAACCTCCCCCAAGATAACCGATATTTGCCGCCGACATAGGTAACGCACGGGCAAAATCCGCCCCGAGAGGCATAACGATCATAAAATCCACAGCATTAATAAATTGAATAAGCGCCATCAACCAGATGACCTTCTTCTCAAGCACGTGAGAGTCGTTCATGTTGTCTCCACTGTTCAGACTTATTGGCCGATCGGACATGCCGATAAGTCTGAAAAGACTCAGATTAAAATTATATGCATTCCAGTTCGTTTATCAGCTGATTAAAAGATGGCCGATCAAAGATTTCGTGTAGTTCCATGTTGGGATACAACTCAAGCATATCGATATGAAGAGAGATAGCTTGCATCGACGTTAACCCCAGCTCAAAGAAGTTATCGTCTTTTGACATCCGGGTGATATCCACATACTGGCCCAGAATTTTACCCACAGGGTGGGATGCCAGCGCCGATGGTTCGCCCATTGATTCTGAGACACTTGCCCCAGGAGCCCTACTCAAAAGCTGGAGACTCATTTCTTCAAGCCGGTTTACGTCGATTTTACCGCTCAACGTATAAGGCAATGCCGAGATAGTGAAAATATGATGCGGAACCAAATAATGACTCAACTTTGACTCAAGAAACGCCCTGATCGTCGCCTCAGTCACCCCTGAGCACTCCACCCAGCCTATCAGTTTTGCAGAATCCGTCAGATCGTCATGAAGGGGAATGACCGCAGAACCTGACACACCCTCTATCGCTTCAAACGTATCCGTGATTTCTGCAGGTTCAACCCGATACCCATTGATTTTGACAAACCCGCCTTCTCTGTGAAGAAAATTGACGATGCCCTCGTCATCCACATAACCAATATCATTGGTATCATACATCCGTCGATTGACACCTTCGATGCACACCTCGGTGAATTTGCTCGCCGTCAACTCAGGGTTATTAAAGTAGCCCAAAGCGAGGCCATCCCCGGAGATATAGATACGCCCCGGCTCACCTTGCGCGCACTCTTGCTGCTGTTCGTTCAATATCCAGAGTTGTGTGTGGCGTATTGGTCGCCCAATGCGAGTGTCTCCTCTTTGCCGAATAACATGCGCACTAGACCAAACGGTGGTTTCTGTGGGTCCATACACGTTGCACAACCAGTCACTCCGTTCAAACAGTGATGAAGACAGTTGTGGAGAAAGAGATTCCCCCCCCACCAACACTTTTTGGAAATGCCGCCCCTTATCCATATAGACTAAGAGTCCCTTGAATAGCGAAGGCGTCGCCTGGTAGACGGAAGGTGACCAACGCATGACTTGCCTTGCGACCTGTTGCGGCGAGTAGATCTCTTGATCTGTCAACAATATTAAGGTTCCCCCGCTCGACAAGGGCACTGCGTATTCGAGGAAGAAAATATCAAAGGCGACCGATGTTGATGATAGCCACGTTTGTTGGGGCTTGAATGCCAATAAAGAGCAAAAGTGAGCAATTAAATTAGCGCATCCAATATGGCTGACCATGACCGCTTTGGGGGCGCCGGTTGAGCCAGAGGTATATATTCGATAGGCCTCTTGAGACGTGCACGACACGCTTTCGTGCTCAAACGGAGCACTAGCCTGTGACAGCCTGTTGACGTCAACTGCTTTTTGGCATTGGCTTGTCTTTGCATTGCTGATGTACAAATAGCGCGCTTGAGAAAGAATATGATCGATCTTCTCACTTGAGGTCCTTGGATCGACGGGAATATATGGAATCCCCAGATAATGACACGCTAATATCGTGCTGATAAGCGATTCATCCCTCTGCAAACACAGCACCACGCCTTCCATGTTATCATCAATTTCGGCCTGGATACCGACAGCAATCCGCTTTGCCTTTTGTTGCAGTTGAGCATAATTAATTTCATTATCACCAACAATAAGTGCAATATTCGTTGGGAATACTTCCGCGATAGATTCAAACTTTTCGATAAATGTAGCAGTCATTATTTTTTCATCTCGTGGAGGTTTTGTAGGTTGAACAAGACGCTATCTATATTGGACACCAACATCGACATAAGGCTTGCCACCGTTTCCCTGGCGTAGACAGCTTGATTGAACATCATCTCGATCGCGATCCCTTCATGCTCAGGCACAAGATTGACGGTCAAATTGCCATACACGGGTTGGTAGCGCGTCAAATATTCAGGCAGCGTAAACTGGCGATACTTTAGAACATTGCCTTTGTTTTGGTTCTGATACATAAAAAGAATGTCATACACTCCTTGACCGTTTCTCCCTGCGAGTGACGAAATTCTGTCTAAAGGCACGTGGGCATGAAACAAACTGTTCTTCAGTGAGTTGTCCGTCTCATTCAAAATCTCGTAGAACTGCCCCGATCCACAATTGACGACAACAGGAATATTATTCATTCGACAGTCAATCACTGCCCTATCGGACTCCGAGCGATTGGCCAGCGTCATCCCAGTGCAAACAACGGCGGTATCGAGGAATTCTGACAAGGTGGCATTGAATAGCGCATAGAGCACGACAAAGAGGGGTTTCTTATGGGCTCTGGCTATATTTTGAACCTTTGAAACCTGTTCTGTTGTAAGGCGCGAGACCACCGTCCCGGGGATCACTGTCTTCGCATTTAAAGAGTGGGCAGGATCGAGCGGCAATGACGTCTGCTCAACGCCACTCAGCGAGTTCTGCCAGAACGCAAGGCTGGCGTTGGAAATACCAGGCTCCGTGAGCTGAGGAATACGGACGCTGTTTAGCGGTTCGTTTTCTTCCCCCGTCTCGGACAAGACTTCCAATAAGTTGTGCAAACCCGTCCCATCGATCGCGATGTGATGAAAATTCAGCACCAGCAGCCTGTTAACGCCATGTCGAAGCGCCGTTACCCGGCAAAGCGGCCCTCTCTCGAGATCAAACCGTTGCTCATACACGGCCTGTAATGACACCGGCAGCGAAACCTCTAGGGGCACCTTCACCGAGACCGTTTCAACGATCTGTGAACGTTTGGCCGCCAGTGCAAGGCCTTCTTTGGTTACCTTGTATTGGTGACTAAATTGAGGGAGCTGCGCAAGAATTTTATCCAAAGATTGCGTGAAGGCTTCTAGCGGAAACGCCGGCGGAATCTCGACACAGAGCGGCACATTATATTGACTACCCTCGCCTCGCTGCAGTTTCTCTAATAAATAAAAACGCTGTTGATAAGGCGACAACAAGCTGTGTGGGTGGACCTGGCCCCTCATCGGTTGGCGATCCGGTACAGGCTGGGCGACAGAAGACGGCTCGCTGGCAATCGCATTCGCTAACGCCTCGGGCGTCGAGTGCTTATAGATGGTATCTGTCGTAACATCGATGCCTAGTTCTGATTTGAATAATGCGAGGAGTTCAACAGCCGTCACAGAATCTCCATACAGATCGAAGTAGTCACTGTCTGGGTAAACCTCATCCTCTCCTAGCACTCGTTGGTAGAAAGACAAGATCTGAGGCAGTAAGGAGGACGGCGTAACCCGTGTCGGTTCTACAGAGGGTGCGTGCCTGCTGGCCGCCTTCTCACCGCAGGCTTCTTTTATTATTGCCATTTGAGAGAAGAATGAATACACACTGCCCTGCGTCTCCTTGCGGGTCAGTTTCTTTGGTGCGTGGGGGCGTGATTCACCGTAACCTTCAATCACGATGTGGGCGTTGGTCCCCCCTACGCCCATCGAGCTGATAGCCGCCAGGGAGGGCTTGCCAGGATCCAACGGAATATTTTCCGCCGTAAACAATAAATGCTGTTTCTCCGTCTCCCGGAGTAAATCATTGAGCTGAGACAGATTGGACGTTCCGGGGTAAACACCTTTTTTAAGCGCCAGCACGGATTTGATCAAGGAAGCGATGCCCGACGCCCAGAAAAGATGGCCGATGTTTCCTTTGACCGACCCCACGACTACTGGGGATAACGTGTCATCCGCAGGGTAACTATCCATCAATTGGCTGAGGGCCTGAACTTCCATGGGATCGCCCACGACGGTTCCTGTTGCATGACATTCGATGAACTGCAGCTGGCGGGGGTTGATGGCCGAATGGCGATAGATTTGAGACAACAGCTGCCACTGACCGTTGACCGAAGGGGCGGCAAAACTGGGTTTATTCTTGCCATCGTTATTACTCAACGCATTCGCAATCACGGCATGGATATTATCCCCATTCTCTTCGGCATCCTGAAGCCGTCGGAGAATGACCACGCCCCCGCCATCTGAGGGAACTGTGCCATCAGCACGATGGTCAAAAGGTCGGCAAATGCCCGTTTGGGAATAAATGGACCCAGGTTCATACTTATAGCCCATCTCCAACGGATAAGAGATATGTACCCCACCGCAAATCACGGTATCGCAACGCTTTGTTTGCAGCATCCAGCAGGCTTCAACAATCGCGGTCAATGACGAAGAACAGGCGGATTGCAGATTGAAACACGGCCCCTGAAAGTTAAATATATGGGCGACGCGGGTAGCCATAAAATCGGTACCCTTATTGAGGTTGAGGAGTAGCGCATTAGGCGCTTCAACCTGACCTTCTGCGACGCTTTTTTGCAGTTGATCATGGTAGGTCTGATTGCTGCCCTGCGTCGCTATCACGGCAACCGTCCCCAGGGTGGCTGGGTCGTGATATTCGCCATCGAGTAGCGCCAAGTCGACAAGTTCGATGAACTTTCTCAGCTGCGGATCCATGACCAACGCTTCCTTCTCAGAAAGACGATAGCGCTGCGCATCAAAGGTTTCGGGGTCCGGGCACAGCCCCTTCGATCTGATGTGTCCATCTTGATCGGTATATGACTGGTAGGACACCCGCCCATGACACAGGTTGTCCCAGAATTCATGATAGTCGTTGGCTTCTGGAAACAGTCCGGACATGCCTGTCACTGCGATTTTATCTTTCATCTCTCTTCCTCGATCATATCGAAGACAATTGCCTCTGAAATAGCAGAATTCAATGCTTCATTAATAAAAGCTTGATGGTGATGATTGGTCTGATAGGCGTCTCTGTCTTGTTTCGAGCTAAATTCCATAACGAATGCAAACTCAAAACCTGAATGGTTTAAATTATCATCATCATTCATTCCATAGCTGTATTTTTTGATAGACGGTATTCTATTTTTCAATTCACCCAGCTGATGAAGTAATTCCAGTGCATTCGTTGCAGAAACAAACTCTTTGAATTTAAACAAGATGATGTGTTTATACATTCTTTTCTAAAAACTCCTGAATGAATGCTGAAACTTTATCAATATTTGATTCAGCCACTAATCCAACATGATCGGTGTTGATCTCCCTAACCACCATTAAGTCGTTTACTGGCCAGTTATTGTTGGCCTTTTTCAACGACTCAAATACATTGGAGAGCATATTATTTTTAATCTGTACAAGAGGAGATATCGCCACGACATTGAGCAGGGGGATGTTGATCCTGGGATCTTCAAACGCTTTAACCATACTTCTCTCTATGTCAAATAGAGATTTGAGATTCTCTCTTGCTCTTTCATCTCCGCCAACCGAATTCGAAAAGTAGCTAAGATCCATGAAGTAGGAGAGATAGTCATCCGTAAAGAGCACAGAATTCTCAGGAGAATATAGAATCGAATCCAATAATATATTGCCTTTCACAGCGACTTTTTCTTCTAAAATTTCCGTTATTTTTCTGGCCAATAACCCACCCAGTGACCAGCCGCCAATGAAAATTGGAGTATCGCTATCTTTCACATTTGCAAAAATATCATCCGCATACATTTCAGCGAGTTTATCTATTGAGCATATTTTATTTTCATTATAGAGATTGTATGAGTCAACTCCGAGCACCTGGATGTCATTGGCAATACTTTTCGATAGTTTCCTGTATATTTCCACACCAGAAATAGAAGCATGAATAAATATAAGCGTTGCGCGTATGTCACCGGACGGCACAAAAAGCGGTTTTATCAGCGAAGGCGCTGTTTTCGTTTTGACCAGTCTATTCAGTTCTTTCAGCTGGGTACTGAAAACATCGAATTTTTCAACCCAGTCCATCGTCAACGTAAGATCAAACGCGGTATTGATATCGGTGACGAGTGACAGAGCGAGGATAGAATGCCCCCCCAGGTCGACAAAGCTATCTTCCTCGTTTATCGCGTCCAGCATAAAATTCTCGAGCCAAATATTACGCAGAGCCTCTTCGCAAATAACCGCGCTGGCTCTTTTCTCTTCTCGCGTAGCTTCGTCCACTTTGGTTTGCGGTTTAGGGGTAGACTCGAGCACAACGACACGTTTGGCATCGATTTCGCTCGCGTTGATCGCGATCGCTTTCCCCGTATACTCCTTTAGACAAACGTCCAGCGGATGACCGACAACGCTTGAACGCAACCTGACGGCAATTTGCTCTTGAAGCTCGTTAAGTGAAGCGACGGCGAACGCCGCAATGCATCCCTTCCCCACAGAACGTCTTGTCATGGTATACGCCACATCTTCCAACGAATAAGATGCGTTCTTTAATTCTTCCTGGAGCTGACCTAGCAGGTGCTGCAGGCGTCCCTCATTGTCTGCACCAATCATAACGACAACGGTCTGCGACGCATCTACCTCGGCTAATGCAGAATGCGCTTCGCCACGAATGATTAGCGCGCAGTTGGTTCCGCCGATCCCTAAAGAGTTTATCAGGCCCGTTAAATTTTCCTTTCGACGGCTTTCTCTGGGGACATAGAAAGCCGTCCGTTCCAATTGTAAATTAGGATTTAGCGATGAAAAATTGGCAGCGGGGTATAACTTTTGGTTCCACACTTGCAGCACAGACTTTAATAAGCCGGCATGACCGGCAACGACATCCAGGTGGCCAATATTGGCTTTAATGGACGACAGGGCCGTGTGATGGGTTGCCCGTTCCTGGCTCATAAAGGCTTTAGTCAGCGCCGCGACTTCCAATATATCCCCAATTTTGGTCCCCGACCCGTGGCCTTCGACAAAGTCGATGTCCTTCGCCGTCAACGCCGATTTCGCGAGCACATTCTGGATGTTTCTTGCGATACCACGGGTTGAGGGCGCGGTATAACCAGATTTCGCTCTTCCATCGTTGTTGATACTGCTCGCGGTAAGCACACCATACACAGTATCGTTATCGCTGCGGGCTTGTTTGAGGGATTTTAGTACAAACACGACGCAGCCAAACCCTGGCACCATACCATCTGCGGAGTGAGAATAAGAGGCTAAAACACCGCTTTCCGACAGGTTCATGCCCGGTTGATACTGATACCCGGAATGAAGAGGGTAAGGCAGACAGGCTCCGCCTGCGATGGCCATATCACAGTCTCCCATGGCGATACCTTGCATCGCCATATGGACAGAAAGTAAGCCGCTCGAGCATGCCGACTGTATCCCTACGGCCGGACCTTGCAGATCAAACAAGTACGCGCATCGCAACGACTGTTGTTCTTTGTTCGATCCAATCTCTATCTCGAAAGGATCGTACTTATCCAAGGCCAATTGGCTCTCGGCAAGAAAAGAGGGGTAATGGCTATCGGAAGATGAAGAGTAGACACCGACTTTCAATGCACAGCGGGTCGGGTTGTAGCCAGCCTGTTCCAATGCACGCCAGGCACATTGAATGAACATACGTTGTTGAGGTTCAATAATGTAACTGTCCCGCAGTGATATCCCAAATAAGTCGTAGTCAAACTGCTCTGCCCCCTGCACGTAACCCGCCCGGCTGACCCAGCCTTCGCGACGGTTGCCGGAGGAGAGAGGGTCGGTCAGTGCATCCTGACCAGACTCCAACAACGCATCCAGCTCTGCCATATTGCTTGCACCAGGCAAGAGAAAAGAGAAGCCAATGATCGCTATATCCATTTTATGCTACCTGTTGTTATAGGCATAGAATGTCTATCCTATGCCCAGGTTATCGGATTATGCTGACTGTTGTTTTAGCCAAATTTCGCTGTACATCTCGTCATCGACCATGAACCATAGCTCTGCGACTTTCCCATCAACAAATCGTTTTTCTACCATGATTTCAATATCACGGGGCTGGCTATCACCTTTCAACGTAGCCTGCCGATTAAGACGAGCATAGGTACGGTCACCGACAGCAAAGATTGATTCAATCGACGTTGAGATCGCCACGTGTTTTTCAACAAACTCAGCCATTCCCCCCTTCATCTGTTCAACCTGCAGAGTTTTGCCTTTTAGATGGCACTTCGCCCCCTTATGGTAATAGTCGTTGACAACCGGGCAATTGCCTGTATCAAAAACATCGGTGTACAGTGATTTTACAATTTCAATGTTCTTCAGTTCCGTTTCATTATATTCACTCATAACACAGCTCCATTTATATAACGCCCAATATTGGCGAGATTTCCGGTTGATAAAACAGCAGAAGTAAATTTATCGCCGGATGATTAACAATCCAGAAGATAATGCCTGTGATTAAAATTTAAAACGCATTTATCCCAACAAAACCTTAAAACAGCCAATAAACTAACCGCGAAGCGTGGCATAAAAACATGCTTCACACGCTCATTTTAGTGGCAACTAAGTTATCCACACCTTGCAATGTTCCTGCGGTATAAAGGTCAAGAACATTTATTTTAATAGCAAAATGTTCATTCAGTTTATGACTAAATGTGAGCATAGATAAGGAATCAAAGCCAAGATCAAATAAACCGATATCCAGCTGTTCAACAGACTTATCTAACACCTGTTCAGCGACACGCTTAACCGAGAGCCCGGCGGAATCGCTTTGACGCATTTCCAGATTTTTTATCGTGTTGTTGACCAAGTATTGAGTGTCTATTTTGTCATTCTTGTTAAGTGGCCACTGTGTGTTTTCGATAAAAAAATCAGGAAAAGAGAAAGGGCTCAAATGAGAGCGCAGCCGGGTAATGATCGCCTCAAGGCCAGCCGTGTTATCCTGTATTTCGATCAAAGACACAAGGTGATTCTTCCATAAAAAGCACAGTGCTTTTACCACAGACTTATCACTTTCTATGGTTTTTTCAATGTCATCTAATTCGACTCGGTGCCCATTCAGTTTAACTTGACGGTCCTGGCGACCCAGAAAATAAAATTCTTGATCCAGCGCACACTCAACGATATCACCGGTGTCGTAATAGCGGGTGCCGTCAACCATCCTAAACACCTTCCCGGTTTCCACGGGGTTATCGTGATACCCCGCGGACAGCCCTTTCCCCGTCACATGGAGTCTACCAATACCGGATTTGCGATATTTTCCAGTGAGTTCATCGAAGAGAAGGTAATCCCCGCCCTCAACCAGTTTTCCTATCGAAATCCGTTTCTCACGTTTCAATTTTTCCAGGTCTAACTTCGCAACGGTGGTGAAAACGGTGTTTTCAGTCGGCCCATAACCGTTGTATAGCTGCGTACCGGGTGAACGTTCCAAAAATGACACCGCAGCGTGAAAATCCACTTTATCTCCACCGACGATCAGATGCCTGAGACGTGCCAATGCGCGGCAATCACCGGACAACATGTGACTTCGGAAGAGGCCGGCCGTCATCCACATACAGGATATTTTATATTGCTCAATGGCATGAAGAAGACGCGCTTCATCCAACACCACCATTTTATCCAACAGCACCAGCGTGCCACCGGAAAGCAAAGGGGTAAAAATTTCGAAGGTGGACGCATCAAAAGACAGCGACGAATAAGACGCCACTACGTCTTCACGACTTAAAGCAATGAAAGAGGGACGATGCAGCAAATTGAGCACAGAACTCGCCCTGACCTGTACGCCTTTAGGTTCCCCCGTGGAGCCTGATGTATACATGATTGACATCACGCCGCGAGGAAGTGTCTGCCCTCGCTCATAATGCGTCAGGATGTGTGAGTCAATCTGTCCTGTATCGAAACACACGTCGTTAATCACGCGAACCTGAGGGAACTTCGCCGCGATTTTAGTCAAAAACGAACGAGGTCGATCACCATCAATCGGTATAAATGTAACGCCACAGTCTATGGCAGATAGCATTAATATGATGGCTTTCAGCTTATCTTTGACATTGATAATGACCGCTATATCGCTATGTGCAATGGCTTGATTGCAGATTTCAATTCGCTGATCTAACTCCTTATAAGAATATGCCACCTCATTAAATACAATCGCGTTTTTATGTTCATAGTGCGATCTTACCGTACGCAGTAAACTACTCAAGTCAGCATCTTTCATCGATTTCCCCTCCCTACTTTTTGACCGTTTGTAATGCGTAAAGTCTTTACATCTTCTGAATGAAGGCTCAGCCGAACAAAGCTGGATTTATTTAATATGTAATGAAATAATTTTTTTATCGACCAAGCACGCCTTCGAACGGACGAACTCTGAGTTCACGGAGTCTTTGACTTTCTTCCTGTCTAACTTTGAGTTTCTCAACTTAGGCAGTGAATCGAATATGGCGAAAACATTGGGGATCATATATTTTGGCAGTTGCCCCCTTAATAAGGAAATACATTCCTCAGGATTAAGTGGCGATGTACTCTCGTATGAAAGAACCAAATAGTCCTTGTTATTATCCGTGTGCTTATGGAGAAAAATATCGCCAATGCTGAGTGTTTTTTTAATGTTCTCCGCAACATCCTGAAGATGAACTCTAAATCCATTCAGTTTCACTTCATCATCCGAACGCCCAAGGAAGTAGAAAACACCGTCGTCATCTACCTTAACAACATCATTGGTACAATAGTATTGAATATCATCGACAAAAATAAATGGGTCATCAACCTGTGATTGATTAATATACCCTTTCATCACTTGTTTTCCAGATATCAATAGTTTCCCTTCTCCGGAAGTTGAAAAGCCAGAGCGGGTATCGAGCAGGTATTTGGTACCATCAAATGGCTTACCGATACTGATATCGTCACCCAAGCTATCGAGAGTAATCTCAGAGGAAAAGCAGCACATGGTCCCTTCTGTCGGACCGTATGCATTAATTACTTTCAGTTCAGGAATGTTTGCCAGTAATTTCTTTATGGACTGCCCGTTGGGTTTTTCAGCGCCAAACAGGATAAGGTTCAGAGTGTGAAGCGGCTCAAACCCCGTCGCTTCGTTAAGCTGAGGCAACAATATTTCCAGTACCGAAGGAACACAGCTCAACCTGGTAATCTGATATTTTTCAATGATGCCAGAGAAAATTGCCGGAATGAAAGGCGGCTTATACAAGTAGACCGAGTGCCCATACAAAGGAGGTACAATACTGTCGAGTATGGTCATATCGAAATACAATGGACCAATTGACAGATAGTTTTCTGATTGTTCACTGACGTATCGGGGATACAACGCGCCTAAGAAAAAATTTAGATTTTCGTGCGTGATTTGCACCCCTTTAGGCTTGCCCGTCGACCCGGAAGTAAAGATGATGTACGCAACGGTATCTGAATCAACCTCTGCTGCATTGCCTTCATCGTGCGTATTACCGTCGATTAATGCGCTGACGTTCCCATCAGACACGATACATCCATGCGGAATTGACAATTTTTGCCTAAAGGCGTTCTCTTCGCCTATATAGGAATCCTCCGCGATGACCATATCAGGTTGAAGATCTGACATGATCATCGCCAAACGATTGGCAGGCAAGCTTTTATCTAATGGACAAAAAGCGACGCCTTGCAATAAACACGCATAGAAAAGCGCATACTCTGAAAATGATTTATCCAAAAAAGAGACAACTTTTTTACCTTGAGTCATGCCCCTTGATTCAAGGTAATTCTTTATCATTGTCATTTCCAGATACAGTTCTGAAAAAGACATCTTTCTTTCAAAATCGTAATAAGCAATATTGTCATTGCCCTTAAACCGCCGAATCATCGACAATAGATTATTGTTTGTCATCTTCGGCCTTTTGATTGATTGCAGAGTGCACCCAGGAGACCACTTTATCTAACGTGGTTAGATGCTGTTCATCGCCAATATTATTGCCAAATGAAAGTCCGTATTCTTTATTTATCCCGAAGACAAACTGAAGAATATCCACCGAATCGAGAACGTCTTTTAAATTAACCTCTCCGGCAATTTCTACGCTATCGTCGTAATGGTTTATTACTCTGATTTGATTTTTGAGTACTTGTTCAATCTCGTACTTTTCCATATTCGTCTATCCAGTATCATTCGTTCTGTGATCCGCCACCGCGGATCACCAAAGCCAGCAACGCGCTCAGCCTTGAGGGCTGAGTCACGATTCGTCCCGCACCATCGCTAAATATCGCGATTTTTTGTTAACACGATTTGAGCAATAGACTCGATGTAATCCGTAATGGTTTTATCTTCTGCCGAATAAGGCACAAGCGAGCGGGTTTGCTCGTAGAGCGCACGCGTTCGTTTCGATAAGCCAGCACTCCCGCGTATATCGACAGCCTGGCAAGCACACAGTAATTCGAACGAAAGCACATATTTAAGATTCTTTAACTGTTCTCTTACGCGGCGTGCGGCAACTAATCCAAAAGAGACAATATCTTGAAAGTCTCCGGTGGTGCTCAGCGACTGTATTGACATCGGCATACAGGAAGCTCTGGATTCAGCGGTGATCGACGCCGTCATGAATTGGCCTCCCATCAATCCCAAACGTAATCCCGCATTTTCTGCGCACAGAAATGGAGGTAAACCGTTGCTGTTGGATTTATCCATAAATCGATCGATGCGACGGTTGGCAAGGTTCATTATCGTCACCAGCGCAATATTCAGGTGATCCATGGCCATTGATACGTATTGACCATGGAAGTGGCCATTATGGAATACCTCTTCCGTAGTTTGATCAATCAACGGGTTGTCGTTGGAAGAGTTCAGCTCGTTAACCAACGTCTGTTTAATATTCTTGAGGCTATCCGCGACGGGTCCAAGAATTTGAGGTGTGCAACGAACCGAATACGCATCCTCGATCTGATGGCTACTTGCTTTGACTAAGCCATCCATTTCCTCGGCAATCATCTTTTCGACTTCATGTTCATTCACGGCCAGAGAAGAGTCAGCCAATGTTTCCCATATGGTCGTGGCTACTTCAAGCTGACCTGGATGCGGCTTCATTCGGTGTACGGCGGGTTCGAACGGTTTCATTTTCCCGTGCAGCCCTTCAATCGACAGCGAGGTCACAGTCAGGTAGGTGTCGAAAAGCTGTTTCGCTTCGTCATACAGTAATACGCCTAAGCCCACCATGGCAGACGTGCCATTGATCAGGGCCAGGCCTTCTTTAAAGCTGAGCTCCATCGGCGAGATCCCCGCTTTTTGGAGCGCTTCCAACCCACTCATCTGCTCGCCTTGATAACGCGCTTTCCACTGGCCTGTGCAAACCAGCGCAATGGCGGCCAGCGGCCCCAGATCGCCACTTGTCCCTAGCGAACCTTTTTCAGGGATGCAGGGGACTACCCCCTGGTTGTAAATATCGATTAACTTTTTGAAGTTAGTAATCGAAATGGCCGAGTTGCCACGAGATAATGAAACGATTCGCGCCAACATGGCAGCCCGGACCGTCGTATCGTCGAAATATCGCCCCACATTGGTTGCGACGGCATTGATTAAGTTGTTCTGTAGCTCATTGGCTTTAGCAATAGGGACGATATAGTTGACGAATCCCCCCATACTCGTATTGACGCCGTAAATCACTCGGTCGTCAGACACCATCTTCTCCAGGATGTCACGTGATTTTGTCACTCTATTGATGACGCCCTCATCGACGGTGACAGGTTGATGATGTCTCGCCGCGTAGGCGATCTCTTCCAAGGCAACATCTTTACCCGATGAAATGTGGAAGCTTGTCATCTCAACCTGAGGCAAGTTTCTTTCACAGGAAATAACAGATTTATTATAGCTTTCGTTTGCAATACTCATTTTTCCACCAATTATTTTCCATCAGCATTAGCCCATCCACATTTAAACATAAATGTAGTTCGGGTGACTTTTCATTTTAATATCGACGCTTTAAAACCTGAGGGCCCGTCACCTGAAATATCATCAGGCATGCGGTTATTACTTTATTAACTTTTAAATTAAATTCAATTTTTTCTGACAACATGATGAGAATGCAATTCGCATCGAGTTGGAATACCTATGTTACTGGAATATCCCATAAGGGAGTCTGCTTCAATCTGAATTTGATAGTAGAATGTGACATGAGAGGATCGAGTGGTTGGTGTTGGTGAACGCTTCGCAATGATATAAATATTTCTTATCAAGACGGCTGACCATTTTTGTGACTAAGCGGTAGTCAGACATAATATCTCCGGAATGCTGAACATGTAGATCATCCAAACCGACTAAATAGCCATTGTAATTAGGATCCAGCCGATTTTTTATATGAATACCAGCTGCCTGAGCTAATGACTCGACAATGAGAGGCCATGCGTTATGGCAACACTGCTTGTATGTCTTCTCTTCAGAGAAATCCGCCCTGGCTGTCATTTCATGCTCTGACATATCCTCAACGGTTCCGATAAAAGAAAAAGGTTGAGCATGCGCCCCCTTCACAAAATCTAGCATTACTTATAATCTCTTTGATAAGGATGGAAGTTAATGAACCCTTCAAACTCAAGATTAATGCTGTTCATCTCTTTTCGACTTTCATCGATATTTTCGATGATCTCGTCTACCAATTGAGGTTCATTCACATACCGCTTAAAATCGAAGTAGTCCCAATAAAACAGTTCCACTTTATGTAACGCCAAAACGTCCTGCAGTGTCCTCCACACAAATCGTTCCAGCCCAAGGATCTTTCGGTAAGAGTGGTGATGAATGGTATCGAGGTCTAAATCACCACATCGATACTTTTTCCATAGATCGGTAAAGAGATTGGACTTATTTCTCGGAATGTTATCAAATTCAAAATCGACAAAGGCTTGAGTTTGGTTTTTTTCAATAATCTCGTGCGTGACTGTTGGGTCCAGGATCTGCCATTTGTGATTTGAAGCACTCCAGTACTCAAGGACGATGTGTTCCGCATAGGAATTGGGCTCAAAATATTCACACAGGCAAAATCGATAGCGTGCCGGGATCGACAGCTCACGCATGATGCCAAGACATAGCAATGAAATGGTTTGGCAATTGCCAATTATTTTATTTTCAAAAGGGTTCTCGATTCTTAAGTCCAGCCTTCGTCTCTTCGCTTCTTGCAGGACTTCCGTGACCGTTCGCAGTTCGTAGTCTTTGTGCCGGGACAAAGGGATCTTGTGAGCATTGATACCGCTTTGATGCTCGACAAGGTTCCGACAACTTTTAGCGATACTCAGGAGAGAGTCTCCGTTCACGTCAAGATGAGGCGTCGCATCGCCCAAAGCCGTAATATCTGATTGAGTTGAATAATCGATCATATTATTGCGCTTTTATATAGCTGACTTTGAGTACTTTGCCTGTGTCTTTTTTGACGGTGCAAACTACTTTACCCGGCAGCTCATTGATTTTAACGATAATTTTTTCGTTAGGTAGAACGGTACTGTAAAACCTCGCATTATCAATACCCACTATATTCGACGCACCTTTTTTTAACAGATTTTCATATATGGTATCTAACAGCAGCACCCCCGGAACAACCGGATTGTCAGGGAAATGTCCTTCAAAAAAAAGACAGTCGCTGTTAAATAGCATAGAGAATGTTCCATTAGCGAAAGTGTCAACAATAGCCCCATGCGTATTTTTGTAGCTCATAATGCCCCCGAGGACTTTATAATACTTAATCTAAAAAAAGATATAAAAGGACAGGCGACAAACGTTTCACTCTCTATAATGAAATCAAAACACTGCCTATCCTTTTCATCAACAATAACTATCTCATCAGACAGTCTTTGCTTGAAATAATACATGCCCCCACATTAGAAGACAGATCAATGGATATCACCAACACATTGCTCTTGACACCCATCGAAATCATCTCAGTTGCGTCAACGATATGAGTCATAAAGTCGGAGGAGAGTCTCTTATCATTCTTACTCTCTACAACAAGATGGGGATGATATTGAGTCAACAAATGTTTAACCCCATCGACGATGCTGTTGTCCACCAACGCATTTGATACGAGACAATGCTCAAGTTCAGTAAAGCTAATGCAGGCTTCCTCACAAGATTCGAGGATGAGTCGTTCCAGTAGGCGGTGGAACTTTTCATCATTCCTGAGCATCAATCCGTTGTAGGTCGAATGAAGCATGCTTCGAATCCATGCTACAGGCGCATGATCACATTTGGAAAGTTGCTCCCGGCTCGAAAGAAGCAGCGCCGCACTTCCTTTAGCCATCGAATAGTCTGGCTTGGCAACAAACTGATGAACAAGATTTTCTTGAACCGGTGTCACATCGTCACTTGAACAGGCAATCATAAAGTCTTGCGTATCACTTCTCAGAAGATCCACGGTATATTCGAACGCCGCCGTCGGACTGCACAGCACCGTTGAGTGGCCGATAATCTTGTGCGCGATAGACACCTGACCGCAAGTTGCACTGACAATATGTCCTGGAAAGTGGCGCGCACTTGCATACTTGGGATCACCCTCATAGATCGATGCCAGGAAGCTTTCCAGACATCGCTGTGGGCGTTGTGAGTTGCCAGTAATCACCCCTGCTCTGGCATTACTTTGTAAGAGCTGTTCAAAACCATTCACCACATCGCCTACTGATTCGATGCAATATTTGATTTCCGGAGAGTCGCGTTTGAACCGCTTGTTTTGCAAATGGATCTTACATTCTTCCTTGATAACCCCCATTTTGGTGTCAATAACCGTTTTTGCTACCCCGTCATTCGCGCTTGCTTTCACGATAGGTATTGCTGACTTAGTGTATTTAGCTTCTCGTTCATTCGTTCGCTTAGTCACAATAACGGCACTGTTACTGCCACCAAATCCAAAACTGCTTGCCAGGACGGTGCGGACTTTATCGCTAGGGTAACCCCTGTAGTTGAGGTTTATGGGGCTGCACCCTTCTCGCAGTTCTCTCAGGTTGTTGTTTTCCGGCGTGATACCCACATCCAGCAGGGATAAGACACTAATCAGTTCTACGATGCCAGATGCCCCCAAGGTATGGCCGTAAAATGGCTTCATGACGCTGACCGGCACATCGAGACCAAATAATTTCTCGTATGCTTTTGACTCTGGGATATCGTTTGCTCCCGTGCCGGTCGCATGCGCTGAAATCAAATCAACGTCATTTCTGCCCAGGCCTGCGGCCGATAATGCCGCATCGATTGCTTGAATAGCACCAACGCCATTCGGCTCTGGGGAGGTTTCATGATACGCATCGCTAGAAGCCCCGTAGCCGGTAATTAACCACTTGTTATGAGCGTTATCCTTGTCTTTGGTGAGTATGAGTATGCCCGCCCCCTCTCCTAAGTTGATTCCTGCAGGTTTAGAAAACGGCGAGCATCGGCCTTCATTCAACGCGCTTAGACTGTTGAAACCGGCCACCACAGGAAGATCAACACAATCAGAACCCCCACAGATCACCACATCCGCTTTATCGGAGTGAAGCAGATCCGTCGCTATCCCTACGGCAGTTAAGCTCGAAGAGCAAGCGGAAGAGACGACAATTTTCTTCCCTTGGATATTGTAACGAGCGGCAATGGCGTTCCCACAGTGGGATAACATTGAAGACATCAGTTCGCTGTACGATACCGAGTCATGCTCATTGTTCAGCACCTTGTTAAACATTTTCACATAGCTGTCGGTGCCGGAATTGTAGCTGCCTAATACGACCGATATTCGACGCGCATCGTATTCTGCCAGGTTTATTCCCGAGTTTTTGATAGCGGCTTCCGCGGCTCTTAGGGCAAAAATGGAGGCATTATTCACCCAACCTTGTTTTCCAAAGGGCTCCGTATGATTTTTATCGAAGACGGACACGGTTGCATTGTTAATTCCCAACTCATTATATTCATGGTTGTTAATTAATCGATGATGGTCTGTAGAAAAACGTGTTAATTCGTTTAATTCAGTAACAGGTGGGGTATATAGCCCCATACCAGAAATTACGATTGAACCGTTCATTACTCTACCTCATTAAATCTCTAGCAAAACTTCCCGCCATCAATATGGAGCACTTGACCAGTCATGTAATTACAGTGATCGCCACACAGCAATTGCACAATTGAGCTCACGTCTTTCACTCGGCCTGTCTGCTTTATCGCTGACACCTGTAACACATGGGAGTATGTACTTTCAGGAAGAAAGTGGGTCATATCGGTATCGATGTAACCCGGCGCAACGGCATTCACAAATATATTTTGACTGGCAAGCGTTCTTGCACACAAGCGAGTGAAACCATTCACTCCAGCTTTCGTCACGCTGTAAGCGACTTGGCCGGCATTTCCGCATAGCGAGGTGTTAGATGAAATGTTAACAATTCGCCCTATCTCGT
Source organism: Serratia sp. X3 (assembly GCF_014982455.1). NCBI lineage: Bacteria > Pseudomonadati > Pseudomonadota > Gammaproteobacteria > Enterobacterales > Yersiniaceae > Serratia > Serratia sp. X3. The sequence goes on along the minus strand of NZ_JADCNB010000001.1, from coordinate 449,827 downwards.
TATTCCTGGCGGACTTTTTCAAGGAGGGTACCGTCGCCAGCGTCATGTTTATCACGCCTTGAAGGTTGGTCGATAACACGGCTTGGTTTTCCGCGTCATCGCAACTTACGAATTGTTTACTAAGCGTTACCCCAGCATTGTTCACCAGAACATTAATGGTTCCGTACTCGCGTTCAACCGCTTCGACGACTGACTGACACATGTGAAAGTCTTGGACATCCAGCTGATGTACGGAACAAGATACATTGTTTTCTTCCAGCGTCTGTCTGACCTGTTCTGCGCTATGGGCATCGCGTGTATACGTCAAAGCCACATGGGTTTTCTCAGAAACAAACTCCATACAGATCGCCCTTCCTATCCCTCTTCCTCCCCCCGTGACGAGTACTACTTTCTTAGACATAGTCAACCACTCCATTTCCTAACCGTATCGTCGCCCCATTAATCGGGAAATTATTCTCAATCATCGAAAAAATAAAATTAGAAACATCCAAGTAGCTATTTGACTTGTATTTCAAGGCAAAATTTTTTAAAAGCTCTTTGCTCTGTCTATTGAGATTTAGCTCTTTTAATTCAGGCTGAATAATCAGCGAATTGAAATACATGTTGTAGCGGGAATATTCTTTCGCCAGGGATTTCGACATTGATATTACGGCTTCGTTGTAAGTGGGCGAGCTGTCATTGCTATCCAAATAGCCAAACGAGTCGTCTTTTAACAAAAAGAAAAACTTGCAGTTGTCTAACTTCATGTTAGCCAAAACCACTCGCTTTATTATCTTCATTAAATAATGTATATCATCAACTAACCTGCTTGAAAAAACACCATTATCACCATGGGTAACATCGCCATTAAATATTGACCTCAGGCATTCCTCTTCGTTATACCTTGCGTCTATAATGACATTATCGTATGTCTGTCCGTCCACTTCCAACTTCTTTATCCAGCCTTCTTTCACATCATCGGTATCATTCAATGAAAGCAAGTCGATGCTGTCCTCAGTCAGATTATCCTCTAAGCAATCAACGATTGCCGATTGATAATTTTTTATAATGAGTATTTTCATGTTATCTAATACTACCTACGGGTTGAAAAATCAGCCCCCAAGACGGTTAGGGTGTTGAATAAAACTCAATTTCAGCCGACGTTAATCGCGATCTACAGGATTGCTCTCAGCGAGCGCCACATTTATCGATAACCAATTCAGTTAAGGTTAAAGGAGATTGACAATGTTTTTCCATTATTTCCTTCGTAATCGCTCCCAAGTCAATGCCATATTCTTTTTGGATTCCAACAAAAATATCCAGAACATCGACAGAGTCTAATGCTAAGCCTTCCTCAGACAATAAAAGCGTATCATCTTTGATGTCTGACAATTCATGTCCCCACTCACTGAGCTCGAGATCTTCAAAGATAATTTTTTCTTTTATATTGGTGATAATTTCATGTCTGTTCATAATTTACCTACTTATCCTTCGTTTATTGAATAAAACTTAATCCTTAGAAAGGAATTAAATGATTAGTTAATGCCATCAATCATATTGATGGGTTGTGTTGGTCGTCATCAGCTCGATATCATTCTGCCAGCACATAATATCTCTGAACCTTCACAGAGTAAGAAATTCGATCGACTCAAGATTTTTCACAGGCGGTTAACTGTCTATCTGCACGACGCAGACGTAGTCGCCTCCCGATGGGAATACACGCGATCACCTAAAAACTGGCATGAGGAAGAAATACGCTTTATATACTAACAGATGCAAAACGAACGGCTTCTTTTCGGCGGACGAACTGGGTCCAGTTATCTTCGGTTAACGACCTGTTATTCTGCTTTCGACGTTCTTTTTTGAGTTTCCTGAATAAATTTCGGTTAGCGACATCACGTAGATCCGCACCGGAATGGTTCACTATTGGAGAGTACAATTTACTGAACAAAATTTTCTTTTCCGCAACGACTTTACTCTCAGGGATATTCCAACTGTGATAAGAAGATCGATCAGTACATTGAACCAAGGCAGCATACAGAAACTTGTTGCCTTCGGATCCAAAATATTTCAGGCGAAGAATGCGTGAAGATGTAGAAATTTTATTACCGAGCTGAACGGGAATATCAGAGGTAATTGATGTTAAATAGACAATTCGTAGAACCATACTATAGCACTCCTTATTGTGTATTTTGTATACGTAACATCTAAAGAGCACCTGACGGTGCCTATGCCGTTTCTTTGGTTTAAGATCTCGAAACGGTCGCTGCTCCTATATTGCTGTTTGCTTCGCCAGTGACAGAGCGGAGATTAATATAAACTCGCGAGCGGCGCCCCCACCACCAAATTTAAGGGCTTACTCGTGGAGTTCAGGGGATACTGCTTGCGGGGTTTTATTGTGTGTTGACGATAGTGTTGTCATGTGAGTTCCCTCTGACTGAGAGTTGACTCACGTAGTCGCGTGCCCACTATTGCGCTGCAGGATCACGCGACCAATATATACCGTTTATTCCCGTCCCTTGTCGGTAACGGTCTGCGCTTTCGGTTATAGCGCCGTATTTAGTTAGGGCATGTTTAACGTCCCCCCTGCGCCCCTCTCGGCGCTTTAGGACTACGACTCACGATACTTAACGCGTATTAACTCAGGTTGTCATTCATTTTTTAAATGACTTCAGATGCTATTCTATTTGGGGTTAACTACATAGACAACATCTCCCTATGATGCTAACCACCTAGTAAGCTGTATATACAGACTTACATACAGGAACATGAGGAAAACAACATTCATGCATGGGCGCATGTTCAACGGAGAATCCGCTTTCCCACATTTCATTCCCTGCTGTGGTGCGCCGCTGTCGGCAAACGGCGCCACACGGCAGTAACTCGACTACCTGCTGCCGGCAAAATTGGCCGCCATCTCCGGCTGATGACTACGTTCCAGTAGGTATGTCTCATTATCGCTTTTAATTAATGCCCGGACGGTTGCCAAGCCAGTCACGTCGTCGCCGATAGTCACAATGCATTTTATCATCACCTGATATAAGCGCAGATACATTCGTGGCGCTTATATGAAAACATTTAGACTAGAGAAACAATTGACTTTTCTTTTCCAGGGTATAACTCCAGGTTAACCTCTCTGAGCTTGCTACGTAGCCGTTTGCAAAGGAAATCGACAAATTTTTGTGTGACCGGGCTGAGCGTGGCATCAGCGCGACGCAGCAGATAGAGGTCAATCTTCATCGGCGGTGAAATCTGATGGATCATCTCCGGGGGCAAACTATGACGGGCAGAGAAAATGTCGGTGATGCTACATCCCACTCCACGTTTCACAAATTCCATCGCCATGTAACAGGTCTCCACGTTCAGCCGGGGGGAGGAAAAAACCCGGCGCGTGGCAATGGCAGTTGAAAGCGAGTGTAAACCAGGGGAAATCCAGCGCTGCTGGTCAACATTATCAATCTCGACGGCACCCTGCCGATAATCCTTGTCCACATACACCAATGGCACTTCGGCTATCAGCGTGGCCATAATTTCGCCCTGCTCAACGGGCTGCATCGTCAGAGCAAGATCAATTTCGCGCAGATCCAATTTTTTGACCAACGTCTCAGTGTGCTCGGTGGTTAACGTCATCTCCAGATTGCTGTTCTGTTGATAGAAATCGGTGGCGATTTCCGGTACCAGGCTCAAACCCAAGCACGGTAAGCAGCCTAAGGTGAATTTTGCGCGAGGATCGCGAGCCAGATTGTCAGCCAGTAAACGCAAGTTAGACAGATCCTGATAGATGCCCTGGGCTTTTTCAAAAAGCTCGAGCGCTTCGCGGCTCGGCAATAGCTTGCCACGGACCCGCTGAAAGAGCTTAAAGCCGAGCTTCAGCTCCGCGTTTTTCAGCGATTTACTGGCGGCTGGCTGAGAGATATTAAGTGATTCCGCCGCACGTGAAAGCGAACCGCATGTCATCACGGTGTAGAAAATTTCCAGATGGCGAAGTTTCATAGACTGTTCATCCAGGTTTATGGGTGACGAAAAAAATTTACTTAATGACAACAATAAATCATCATAAATTCAACCACTGAAGAGCGCTAAACTTATTTTTTTGCGCCAACTAAACATCAGACTTGGTTCACAATGGAAGCGGCTTATATCGAAACGTTCGAAGATCTGAAAGGTGAGAATCGCCGGCTCAAACGCTTGTAAGCCGATCTGAGTATCGAAAAGCGTGCACGGAATGTCTTCATCAGAAAAAGCCTTCAAAACCAGTGACAAAGCATAATTTCCTCAGCGTTCTGACCGCGCAATTTGCGATGAATCAACGCCAGAGATGCAGGATGTTATCGCTGAGCAGCGACGGTATTTCATGACCCGTTCGATATACAACGTGATGAACCGGTGATCCAAGTGCTGACTGAAACGACTGAACGCTATTCTATTCACGGTACGGGTTTAAGCCGCTTTTTTCAGATAATCCGCAGACAGGCCATGCTTGGAATCATAAATGTGTGCACCGGTTTTACTGCCCGCTAAAACTTATTTTCGTTGTAAGAAAAAGCAACGTTTCCCTTGCACGGGACGCAATATTAACTATTACTACTGGGCTCAAAGAATTTTAACTATTTTTTGTAACCCGCCTCTATTGCTGGTCATTCTTGTGGTCTTGACAGGAGGGGAAATCTGATTTGGCTAACTAATTAGGCAGTTATTGGCAAAAGCGATCCCAGGCAGAGAACCCTATTTAGAAAAGCCCGCTTAAGGCAACTTAAGCGAGCTTTTTGCTGTTGGGCGTTTACAGCCCGCGCTTTTCCATCAGCAGCGCCAGATCGACCAACCGATTGGAGAAGCCCCACTCGTTGTCATACCAGGCGAGCACCTTCACCAGATTGCCGCCGATCACCAGCGTGGACAAGCCGTCGATAATAGACGAGCGCGCATCGCCCCGGTAGTCGCTCGACACCAGCGGCTCATCGCTGTATCCCAGGATCCCTTTCAGCGGGCCGGACGCCGCCGCCGCGCGGAACGCCGCGTTGATCTCCTCCGCCGTCGCCGGGCGTTTCAGCGTCACCGTCAGATCGACAATGGAAACCACCGGCACCGGCACCCGCAGCGAATAACCGGTCAGGCGGCCGTCCAGTTCGGGGATCACCTTGCCGAGCGCCTTGGCCGCGCCGCTGGAGTAAGGCACGATAGACTCCGCCGCTGCCCGCGCGCCGCGCAGATCTTTTTCCGGCTGATCGTGCAGCGCCTGGCTATTGGTATAGGCATGCGTAGTGTTCATCAACCCGTATTCGATGCCGAACGCCTGATGCAGCACCTGTGCGGCGGGCGCCAGCCCGTTGGTGGTGCAGCTGCCGTTGCTGACTACCTTATGCAGCGCCGGATCGTAGAGGTGATCGTTAACCCCCATCACCAGCGTGATGTCATCGTTCTTGGCCGGCGCCGAGATAATCACCCGCTTGGCGCCGCCGTGCGTGATGTGCACTTCCGCCTTGGCCTTGTCGGTAAAGAAGCCCGTCGCTTCGATCACCACGTCCACGCCCACGCTGTGCCAGGGGATCTCGGCGGGATCGCGCTGCGAAAACACCTGAATCGGCCGGCCGTCCAGCAGCAGCTGGTTGTCGCCGGCTTCGACCCTGGCCGCCAGCGTGCCGGAAAGCGTGTCGTATTTCAGCAGGTGCGCCAGCGTCTTGCTGTCGGTCAGATCGTTGATCGCCACCACTTCAAAATCGCTGCGCCCCAGCGCTGCGCGCAGCACGTTGCGTCCGATCCTGCCGAATCCATTAATGCCTACTCTCACCATGATGCACTCCTCGTTATGGGCTTTGCCTCAACTCTAGCCCTGCCCCGAAGCGGCGTAAATGACACTTACCAATCAATTTACGCCAAATTGCGCGCATGAAAGCGTTCGCGGTATTCGCTCGGGGTCAGCTGCAGTTTTCGCTCAAACACCCGCCGCAGGTTAAGGCCGTTGCCAAAGCCAGTAGCCAGGGCGATCTGCTCGATGCCTTGCGCACTCTGCTCCAGGCGCTGTCTGGCGGTATGCAACCGCCCTTCTTCGACGAATTTGGCGGGAGAAATGCCCGTCTCGCGGGTGAACACGCGGGTAAAGTTGCGCGGGCTCATCGCCACGCGTTCGGCCAACCGTTCGACGCTGAGATCGTCGGCGAGATTCTCCAGGATCCAGGACTGCAGGTCGCGGATCGGGCCCGGCGATTTGGCCTGGTTGAGCGGGTAGCGGCTGAACTGCGCCTGCCCGCCGGGGCGGCGCAGAAACATCACCAGATCCTGCGCCACTTCACGCGCCTGCACGAAGCCATAGTCGTCCTCCACCAGCGCCAGCGTCAGGTCGAAGCCGGAGCTGACGCCGCCGGAGGTCCAAATCGGCCCATCCTGCACGTAGATTGGGCCGTTTTCGACCTGCACCCGCGGGAAGCGCGCCTGCAGCGTTTCCGCAAGACGCCAGTGGGTGGTCGCCCGCCGTCCGTCCAGCAACCCGGCCTCGGCCAGCAACAGCGCGCCGCCGCAAACGGAGGCGATACGGCGCGTCTGCGGCGCCGCGCGGCGCAGCCAATCTGCCACCAGAACGCCCTCTTCTTCGCTCGCCCCTTTGCCGGCGACGATCACGGTATCGCGCGGCAGGAGCGGATCGAGATCCGCCAGGCGATGGTCGGCCAGCAGGCTCAGGCCTGACAGGCCGTGCACCACCCGATGAGACTGCGTGGTGGCGACCGCGATCTGATACAGCGGCGTCTCGGCAGCACTCAGGCGATTAGCCTGCATCAGGATATCGGCGATGCCCGCCGCTTCGAACAGCATGCCCCCTTCAGGGACGATAATCAGGAATGTGTGCATGGCGATAATAGAGAGAACGGTCAAAACAGGTCAGGAAACCACTGTATAAGAAAAGCGCCGCCGGTTCACCCTGCGGGCATAAAAAAGCCCGCCGATAACCCCGACGGGCCTGGAAGGAATAGCCATTTAAGCCTGCGGCAAGCTCACCCCGCCGGCGCGCGCCAATTGCGCCAGCAGCGCAGTTTGAAACGCCTCGTCGTGTACCGCGGCGTGAGGCTCGAACCGCTGCTGATGATGCCAATAGCCGCCGGACGCCAGGGCCTGCGGTTCATCGCTGCTCACCAGCCACGCCTGCGTCACATGCCCCAGCGCCAGATCGTCGGGCGCGTCCGCGCCGCCCATTTTGGTCGGCACCCAACCGGGATCGACCGCGCTGCTGATGACGTCGGGCCACAGGCGCGCCACGGCGGCGGCCAGCGTGGTGACGAACAGCTTGCTGTCCGAATAAGAGCCGGCGGCGCCGCCAAGCCAGTCTACGCCGCTCAGCTCCGCCACGCCGTCAAAGTGCATACTGCTGCTCAGGTAGACGATACGCTTGGGACGTTCGATCAGGGCCGTCAGCAGGTAAGGCGCCATCACGTTCACCGGCATCACCTGCGGGCCGGTGAACATGCCGGCGTTGTGGATCACCGCGTCCGGGCGGCCGAGGCGATTCACCTGCTCGGCGAGCTGACGGATCTGCTGCACATCAGACAAATCGCCAATCGCCGCCTGCGCACCGCGATCCAGCAGATCGCGCACCGCGTCCAGACGGCCAGGCTCACGCGCATGCAAAATCACCTGATGCCCTTCGTCCAACAGCGTTTGCGCGGCGGCGCGGCCCAGCCCGTCTACCGAACCGGTAATGAAAATGCGTGACATGCCATCCTCCGTTTAGCGCCAGCCGAGCGCCGGCGCGACATGGGTTAAAATCGATTCGATGACGTGGGCGTTGTAATCCACGCCCAGCTGGTTAGGCACGGTCAGCAGCAACGTATCCGCTTCGGCGATGGCCTCGTCCTGCGCCAGCTGTTCGATCAGCGCGTCAGGTTCTGCGGCGTAACTGCGGCCAAAGATCGCCCGGGTTTGCGCATCGATATACCCCAGTTGGTCGCCTTCCTTACCGCTGCCGCCGAAGTAGTTGCGATCCCGCTGATCCACCAGCGCGAAGATGCTGCGGCTGACGGAAACCCGCGGCTCGCGCGCATGGCCCGCCTCTTGCCAGGCCGCGCGATAGGCGCGGATCTGCTTAGCCTGCTGGATATGGAAGGGTTCGCCGGTTTCGTCGTTCTTGAGCGTCGAGCTTTGCAGGTTCATGCCCAGCTTCGCCGCCCAGACGGCGGTAGCGTTCGAACCGGCGCCCCACCAGATGCGATCGCGCAGCCCGGCGGAAAACGGCTCCGGCCGCAGCAACCCGGGCGGATTCGGGAACATCGGCTGCGGATTGGGTTCGGCGAACCCTTCGCCGCGCAGCGCTTCCAGGAACACTTCGGTATGGCGGCGGGCCATGTCCGCGTCGGTTTCGCCGTCGGCCGGGGCATAGCCGAAATAGCGCCAGCCGTCGATGACCTGCTCCGGCGAGCCGCGGCTGATGCCGAGCTGCAGCCGCCCGCCGGCGATCAGATCCGCCGCGCCGGCGTCTTCCACCATGTACAGCGGATTTTCATAGCGCATGTCGATCACGCCGGTGCCGATCTCGATGCGTTGCGTTTTGGCGCCGATGGCGGCCAGCAGCGGGAACGGCGATCCCAGCTGACGCGCGAAGTGGTGAACGCGAAAATAGGCGCCGTCCGCGCCCAGATCTTCGGCGGCGACCGCCAGATCGATGGACTGCAGCAGCGCATCCGCTGCGGAACGGGTGCCAGACTGGGCGGAAGGCGTCCAGTGGCCAAACGAGAGAAAACCAATCTTTTTCATCGGGCATCGTCCTCAAAGGCAAAACATGGGCCTACAGTGACAAAAATCGCGCACTTTGCGCCAGCAAAATCGCCCCCGATCGCACTAAACGAACCGATTGCCGCCGCGCCGACCGGCGATTGTAATCAAAAAACAAATGTCGTATAACAGGCAGCTCCGAGGGGTGTCCTGTTACGGGCTGAGATGGCGCAAGCCGAACCCTTTGAACCTGATCTGGGTCATGCCAGCGAAGGGACGGTTAGGCAACAACGCTCTCACCCGTTGCCTGTTCATACCTCAGCGTGCCCGGATCTCCACTGACTCAAGGAGGTCCCATGTCCATCACCACCCTGTTCGAAAGCGGTCTTTACGGCCGGCTGCGCCAACAGGCCGGCAGCCACTGGCAAAATTACGTCGATCACCCGTTTCTGCAGCAGTTAGCCGCCGGCACCTTGCCTGAACGCGCTTTTCGCCGTTACCTGACCCAAGACTACCTGTTCCTGCTGCACTTCGCCCGCGCCTACGCGCTGCTGGTCAGCAAGCTGCGCACCCTGCCGGAAATGCGCGCCGCCACCGCCTCGCTCAACGGCATCGTCGCCGAGCTGCCGCTGCACGTGGCCTACTGCGCCGAATGGGGGCTGAGCGAAGCGCAGATCGCCGCCCAGCCGGAGGCGGCGGAAACCATGAACTATACCCGCTACGTGCTGGACATCGGCCATGCCGGCGACGCCCTCGATCTGCTGGCCGGCCTGCTGCCCTGCGTGGCCGGCTATGCCGAAATCGGCCTGCGGCTGCTGCACGATCCCGCCACCCAAATGGAGGGCAATCCTTACGCCTCCTGGATCCGCAACTACGGCGACGAGGGCTATCTGGCCGGCGTGCGCGCCGCCATCGAACTGCTGGAAACCGTCGGCCACCAGCGCGGCGCACAAAGCCGCTTTACCGAGCTGGCGCAGATTTTCACCACCGCCACCCAGCTGGAAGCGGCATTTTGGCAAATGGGGCTGAACGCCTCATGATCTCCCCGCGCCTCCCGCCCGGCATCCAGGTGCGGGATCTCACTCTGCGCTTCGGTCAACAGACGATCTTTGAGCGGCTGAGCTTCGACATCGCCGGCGGCAGCTTCGTCTCCCTGCTCGGCGCCAGCGGCGCCGGCAAAACCAGCCTGCTGAAGATCATCGCCGGGCTGGCGCAGGCCAGCTCGGGTACGGTGAGCGGCAGCGACGGCCTGCCGATCGCCGGGCGCATCGCCTACATGGGGCAAAAAGACCTGCTCTACCCGTGGCTGAGCGTCGAAGACAATGTCGCCCTCGGCTCGCGGCTGCGCGGCGAAGCGCCGGATCGGGCATGGACCGCGCACCTGCTCGAGCGCGTAGGCCTGGCCGCGCATAGCCGCAGCCTGCCCGCCGCGCTGTCCGGCGGCATGCGCCAGCGCGCCGCCATCGCCCGCACGCTCTACGAACGCCAGCCGATCGTGCTGATGGACGAACCCTTTTCCGCGCTGGACGCCATTACTCGCGCCGAGATCCAGAGCCTGGCCGCCGAGCTGCTGGCGCAAAACACCGTGCTGCTGATCACTCACGACCCGATGGAGGCTTGCCGCCTGAGCCACCGGCTGCTGGTGCTGTCGCCCTGGCCGCTGGGCCTCGACGATACCCACCGCATCAGCGGGCAACCGCCGCGCGCGCCGGATGACGCCGACCTGCTGAAAAGCCAGGCCGAGTTGCTGCTGCAAATGGTGAGGGCGGCGCAATGAATATCGCCAAAGAGCGCGGCTTCACCCGTCTGCGGCGTGGGTTGACGGTCTTCATCGGCCTGCTGCTGCTGTGGTGGCTGGCGGCGCAAAGCGGCATTCCGGCCTTTCTGCTGCCCACGCCGGGCGCGGTGGCGCAGGCGCTGTGGGACGGACGCGGCTATCTCGCCTGGCACACGCTGGTCACGGCTTCGGAGATCGTCAGCGGGCTGGCGCTCGGCGTGTTGCTCGGCGCGGCGCTGGCGCTGTGCATGATCTTCTCGCCGCGCCTGCAGCGCTGGCTGATGCCGCTGGTGCTCACCAGCCAGGCGATACCGGTGTTCGCCCTGGCCCCATTGCTGGTGCTGTGGTTCGGCTTCGGCATGAGCGCCAAAGTGGCGATGGCGGTGCTGGTGATCTTCTTCCCGGTGGTGTCGGCCTTTTTCGACGGGCTGCGCCGGGTCAACAACGACTATCTCGATCTGGCGCGCACGATGCGCGCTTCGCGCTGGGCGCAGCTGCGGCACGTGCGGCTGATGGCGGCGCTGCCGGCCTTCGGCTCCGGTCTGCGCATGGCCGCCGCCGTCGCGCCCATCGGCGCCATTATCGGCGAATGGGTCGGCTCGGCCGAGGGGCTGGGCTACGTGATGCTGAACGCCAACGCGCGCATGCAGACCGACGTCTGCTTCGCTGCGCTGTTTATTTTGGTGCTGATGACCGTGCTGCTGTGGGCCGCGGTGGATGCGCTGCTGCGGCGCCTGATCGCCTGGGCGCCGGAAAACGACTGATGATTGCAACCATAACCAGGGATAAAGGAACGACCATGATCAAACAAACCGTTTGCGGGCTGCTGCTCGGCGCCGCCCTCACCGGCCAGGCCGGCGCGGCCGACAAGCTGACGCTGGTGCTCGACTGGTACATCAACCCCGATCACGCGCCGATTATGGTGGCCGAGCAGATCGGCGCCTTCAAGGCCGCAGGGCTGGACGTCAAGATCGTGCCGCCGTCCGATCCGGCGCTGCCGCCGCGGCTGGTGGCCGCTAAACAGGCCGATCTCGCCATCACCTATCAGCCGCAGCTGCACTTCTTCGCCGATCAGGGCCTGCCACTGATGCGCGTCGGCACGCTGATCAACACGCCGCTGAATACGGTGATCGCGCTGGACAAGAACATCGCCTCGCCGGCGGATCTCAAGGGCAAAACGGTCGGCTACTCGGTCAGCGGCATCGAACAGGCGACGCTGGCCACCATGGTCGAGCACGAGCACCTCAAGCCGCAGGACATCAAGCTCATCAACGTCAACTTCCAGCTGACCAGCGCCCTGCTGGCGGGCCAGGTCGATGCGGTGATCGGCGGCTACCGCAATATCGAAGCGCTGGAGCTGAAGCTGCAGGGCAAAAAGCCGGTGGTGTTCAACGTCGAAGACTACGGCGTGCCGGCCTACGACGAGCTGATCATCGTCGCCAACCGCGATGCGGTGAACGAGCCGAAAATCCGCAAATTCCTCGCCGCGCTGAAGCAAGGCAGCGACTACCTGCGTGCACACCCGCAGGACACCTGGCTGGCATTCGCCAAGGCGCACCCGGAGCTGAATACCGAGCTGAACAAACAGGCGTGGCAAGCCAGCCTGCCGCTGTTCGCGCGCGATCCGGCCAAGTTGGATCGGGCCCGCTATGAGGCTTACGAACAGTTCCTGTTCGACAATAAGCTGATCAAGAAAATCACCCCGGTAGACCAGTATGCGGTAGAGCTGAATTGATCACGCCGAGGCGGCGCATTCCGGTATAGGTTGCCCCACAACGCCCGATGAGCCTCACCGGGCGTTGTGGCAAATGCAACGAGTCACGCATCTGCAAGGCATGACGCTTATTCCCTCTTGCTCTGAGAAGCAGAATCGAATGCGGTTTTGCTTTATTCGAATTTCGATAACAGGGTTCATGACCTACTGTTGCTCACCCGAATAGCGCGTGATATGGCGTTCAACAGTTCTGGAACATCCATTTTGGGCAACACAACCTCGATAAAGGCTAATTGCGGGCTGTCTGCCACTGCGCTCATGGCCTGCTGCAACTGCGCCGCTTCGGTAACACGCATCACCTGCACCGAATGTTCGCCCGCGAATGCCTGCAGCAAAAGCGTCCAATTCCACTGGGCAATATCATGGTAACGCTGCTCAGGCCTATGGATTGCCCGCTCAACGGTGTACCCCTCGTTATTCAATAAGAAGATGATGGGGTTCAAACCGTCACGCACCATCGCCCCCAACTCTTGCGCAGTAAACTGGGCGGAACCGTCGCCGATCAGCACCACCACTCGACGCCCAGGCTCAGCGGTTTGCACGCCCAAAGCGGCCGCCAGCGTATAACCCACCGATGCCCACAGAGATTGGACAATAAATTTGCTCCCCTGAGGCAATCTCAACGTCGCGGCGCCAAAACAGGCCGTTCCTTGATCTGCGAAGACAATATCTCCAGGCCGCAAGAAGCCCTGAATTTGTCGCCAAAAGACATTCTGATCGAGACGCTCCTGTTCAATACTCGGCGGCATCGGGCGGTTCATTCTGGGTGATTGCCACTGTTTCGCCAGCGGTAAACTCAGTCGGCGTAGTGCGCTAACGGCGACAGGCATGGGAATCTGGCTGAAAACTTGTTGCCCGACGCGCGCTTCAAACGGGTGAATACTGATGCATTTCTCCACGGGAAGGGAGTGACTAAACCCCGCCGTGACGATATCAGTGAACAGCACGCCGACGTTGATCACGATGTCCGCCTCTTCTACCCACTGTTTGACCTGCGGAGGGCTAGCCTCGCCGGCATAGGTGCCGATGAACTCGATGTGGGTTTCATCCGCCACACCTTTGCCTGACAATAGGACAGCATGCGGCACCTTAACCTCATCCATCCACAGCCTCAACGTTTCCGCGGCGTTGAAGCGTTCAGTCATCCCCCCCGCCAATACCGAAACCCGGCGCGCTGCTTGCAGTTTGTCGCCCGCCGCCGCAATAAACCCCTGTAATGAGGCTTCCGACAACTCGGCCTGACGCAATACCAGCGACAATGGCCGTGAGGCTAACGGTGTTTCCGCTACGTCACAGGGAAGCACCAGGTGCACCGGGCGGCGTTCAAACAACGCCGTCGTCAACAAACGATCGATTTCAGCTTCGGCATTGTCGGCAGTGAGACAGGCCTGCGCCACGGTCACTTCCTTTGCCATGCGGACAAAATGCCCGAAGTCGCCATCCCCCAGCGAATGATGAAGCAAGCAGCCAGCTTGCTGAACGCGCAGAGCCGGCGCACCGACCACATGGATCACCGGCATATATTCGGCATAGCTGCCGGCAATGCCGTTGACAGCGCTGAGCTCACCTACGCCGAAGGTTGTCAGCAATGCAGCCGCCGGCTTGCAGCGCGCGTAACCATCGGCAGCATAAGCCGCATTCAACTCGTTGGCGCAGCCTACCCAAGAGATCTGTCGATGAGCGCTCACATGATCGAGAAACTGCAAATTGTAATCACCCGGTACTCCAAATACATGGCGGATGCCGATCTGGGCCAAGCGATCGAGAAGGTAATCAGCTACGGTATAATTTTCAGCCATGGCAAGAACCTGCTTAAAAGTGAAAAGCGCTGAACGAGACCACAGTCAAAAGACTTCTTGTGTCGGGCGCAGAACGATTTCATTGATGTCCACATCGGCAGGTTGCTCAATCGCATAGGCAATGGCCCTTGCCACGGAATCAGCCGGGATAGCCTGCTGATAAAACGCCTGTATAAAATGGGCGCTCTCTGCGTCCGAGCTGCCGAACTTCAATTCTGAATCCACCGCGCCCGGACAAAGGGTTGTGGTTCGAATATGCGCACCGGCTTCATGACGCAGCCCCTCCGAAATCGCACGTACGGCAAATTTCGTCCCGCTATAAACGGTGCCGCCGGGGCTGAAAAGTTTTATCCCGGCAACCGAAGCGATATTAATGAAATGCCCCTCATTTTGTTTTTCGAAAATCGGTAGCGCTGCGGCAATGCCGTACAACACCCCTTTAATATTGATGTCGATCATCCGCTCCCATTCATCAACTTTTGTCATATTCATCGGTGCGATAGCCATCAGCCCGGCATTGTTAATCAAGACGTCAATACGGCCAAATTGCATGACAGCTGTAGACATCAGGGCGCTCACCTCATCGCGTTGTGTAACATCGACCTGTAACGCCAAGGCTTTGCCCCCTGCGGCAATGCATTCACTGGCCAACAGATCGAGACGTTCCTTACGGCGCGCCGCCAACACCACCGTCGCACCAAGAGAGGCCAGATGGCGGGCGGTGGCAGCCCCCAACCCACTACTGGCTCCCGTAATAACAACCACCTTGCCAGAAACGTTCCCCATTTTTTCTCCTCATCGCCAAGCGATGAATGAATTTATCCATCATTTGTTGACTTCCACACCGTCTCAATAACCGGCACGGCAATACGCGCCAGATTAATGACAGGCGGGAAGTCAGCGTGATTATTAAACAGCGTCAGAGCAAAAAATGTTTATCGCTATAAAACTGTCAACCCCAGATACAATTAATCGATGACAGCTTCGACGATAGAGACATAACAACCAGTATTGATGATACGATTCAGTTTTAAATCGGCGCCAGCCAGCAAGGCGCGCAACTTCTCTTCAGAGCGGGTTTGCCCGCCGTCAAAACTTGCCAGCAACAATAAATCAATTTCATTCCCCCCATGCCAGGCATTACCTTTCGGGATCACGGGTTCCATAATCAGCAGTTTTGAATTTTCGTGCATGGCATTACGACAAGAACGTAATATCGTCATCGCCTGCTCATCAGGCCAGTCCATGGTGATGTATTTCAACAAATAAAAATCGGCCGTAGGGCAAGACTCAAAGAAACTGCCTGCCTGAGTTTGCCAGCGTGAATCATCGCCCAACTCCCACAGGCGGTTTCGCGCCAAGACTTCGGGCCGATCAAAAAGAATGCCGTGCAGCGTGGGATTATGGCGTAAAACGTTCAGTAAAAGCCCGCCCATCCCCCCGGCAATATCCACCACCGTTGTATGTTCAGGGAAATTATAACCATTTATCAAGAATAGGTTTTCCACCGAAGACATCGAGGACATACCGGTATGAAAATCATACCCTTCTCTTTTATTTTTATCATTTGACCAATATTCATAGAAAGACATGCCGTATGCATTTTTAAAGGCAGAGTCGCTGCGCAGGCTGTCAACAAGATTACCCAACGGTGACCAAAATGTTTCATCAGTCAGCATAAGCACCGCTGAACGCAGCGATTGAGGGGCATCCGAACAAAGAAACTCTGCAGCCGGCGTCAGTGAAAAACGCCCCCCTTCCACTTCTTCAAAGATTTGTCTCGATGCGAGCATGCGCATGATGCGGTACAGCTTCTGCCCATCGACATTAACTTCTCGACCGAGTTCATTTGCCGATCTGGCGCCCGCCTTGAGATAATCCGCGATACCTAAAACCGTCGCGGCCCGCAACGCGGCCTGGTAGGTCATCCCCATTGATTGCTCCAGAAGGTGGACTGCCGCCGCATCACGCTCGGAAATACCATTACGATTATTTTCCATGAAATCATTTCCTCTTGTCATTTATCCACTAAAAAATCCAGAACGAAGCCATTAAAAAACCGAATTAATTACCATTTGAAAAATAAATTAAACACACCTGCAGCGTGGCCGATAGATAAAGCATGCCACGGCAGCACATTACCTTAATTAACAATAACCACTGGATAAAACAGCCATCCTCCCCGTCTGAAAACGAGACAGGCATGGTAAAAAATTATTCCTTTAGCTATACAGTTAGCATTTCACTTTTAGATTATCGCACCTCTTAAAATCATCAATAAAATAAAAACCCATTCATTACATTTTAAATAATTCAATTTAAAATAACCACACCAATAAAAAGGTCTTTAGTTTCAGATCAAATTCTGGTCGCTTTAAATAGAAAGTCAAGGCTATTTATTTTTCTCAACACAACCAATTGATAAGCATAATTAAATAAAACACCAAAATACTATAAGCGCGAAGAGTATTCAGGCTGGCATGTTATTTGTATTGATGTCATTAGTGGGGGCCTTGCCTCTGACAGCCACTACGGCTGGCCCCCTCAGTTTCGCTTTTGGTCGGTAAAAATACTCCGCCGCGCGGCGATTACGGTTTGCATCGCGACCGCTTTTTGAGCGAGCCATCATTCAATCGCTCACGGACACAAGCCGCTGCTGCTTAGGTCACCCGATCACGCCGAGGCGGCCGGCGGCGCCACCGTCACCTCGCCCTGGCCGCTGCGCTGCAAGGCCGCCTTCACCAGCCCGTTGGCCTTGCAGCGTTCGATAAACGCGTTTACGTAGGCGGCGCCCTGCGTTTTTTGCCGCGGCACCGCCATCGCCTGGCGAATGGCGGTGAAATGCCCCTCCAGCACTCGGTAGCCGGGATGGGCGGCCGCGGCGGCCAGCAGCGGTTGACGCACGCCGGCCGCCGCCTCCAGCCCGCGTTCGAAAAACAGCGCGATCGCCTCGGCGGAAGTAGCCGCCCGCACCAGTTGCGCCTGCCGCAGCGTACGCGACAAAAACAGATCGTACGCAGCGCCCTGGCCGACCGCGATGCGCACCTCCGGCCTGTCGAGCTGCGCCACCTCAAAGTAAGGCGCGTCGTTCGCCACCAGGTAAGTCCCCTCAATGATCACGTAGGGTTCGCTGAAGGCAATTTGCGCCGCGCGCACCGGCTCGATGGCCATAAACGCCAGGTTCCAGGCGCCGCTGTCCAGGTCGGCGAACACCTTGCCGGCCGCGTCATAGGTCACCAGCTCCAGCGCCACGTCCAGTTCGCGAGCCAGCGCGGCGGCCAGCTCCACCGAAGCGCCTTGCGGTTTACCGCCGGGCCCGGCCTGCGCCAGCACCGGATTGCCGAGATTGATCGCCGCGCGCAACACGCCTTGCGGGGCCAGATCGTCGAGTACCGCTGCGGAAATCGTCTGCATACTTCCTCCTGAATGGCTGATGGACGCGCCGTCGTGGCGCTCATTAAGCGTAGAGCGAAACCTCCGACCAGCAAGATTTCGCCGCCGCGGCCGCTGCCGACGTGATTAACGTCACACTATTGTCATAAAAATGTACAATAGCCGCCGACCGTCGGCCGGAGCGGGACATCGCGCGTTGTTCCGCCGCCGACAATAGGCTATACCCTTCACTTTTCGCGCCGCGGCACGGTCGGCGGCGCAGACCAGGGCAGCAACGTTTTTTTCCAATCAGACAAGGTTTGGCGGATGGTTCTCGCAGTCGTTTCGTTTGTTCTTTTTTTGGCGTCGATCTTGATTTATCGCACCCGGGCCGCCGCCAACCGCTGGTGGTTCGCCATTCTGCTGACGCTGCTCGGCAGCTATCTGGTGCTGAACGTCATTCTGATCGCCAGCAACTACTTCACCGGCGACGGCATCACCGATGCGGTGATCTACACCGTCACCAGCAGTCTCAAAGGCGCGGGCATTAGCAAATACGTGCTGCCGTTCATCGGCCTGCTGGCGGCGCTGGGGCTTATCTTCGCGGTGCTGGCCCGCAGCCTGCTGCGCCGCAAGGCCAAAGGCAGCAGCGTGGCCTACAGCCTCGTCGCCGTGCTGCTGGCGCTGTTCTCGGTCGGCACCACCCCGGCGTTTCAGGACATTTCGCTGCTGGTCAAGAGCCAGATCGTCGGCGATACCGCCGATTTCACCACCTACTACAAGGCGCCGAAAAAGACCGTGCAGGGCAAGCGGCCGAACCTGGTGTACATCTATGCCGAGAGCCTGGAGCGCACCTACTTCGATACCGAGCTGTTTCCCGGCCTGGCCGACGAGCTGAACGCCCTGCGCGCAGACAGCATCGATTTCAGCAACACCCAGCAGCTGCCGGGCACCGGTTACACCATCGCCGGCATGGTCGCCTCGCAGTGCGGCATTCCGCTGTTCGCACCTTTCGACGGCAACGCCTCCAGCGCGGTCTCCACCTTCTACCCGGAGAACGTCTGCCTGGGCGACGTGCTGAAGGCCGCCGGCTACAGCAACTATTTCTATCAGGGCGCCGAGCTGGCGTTCGCCGGTAAAGACACCTTCCTGAAATCCCACGGCTTCGACCACGTTTACGGTTTCAAAGAGCTGCGCGAACAGCTCGCCGATCCGAGCTACAAAAACGATTGGGGCTGGTACGACGACAGCGTGCTGGACGTGGTGTACGGCAAGTTCGTCGAGCTGTCCAAACAGCGCCAGCCGTTCTCGCTGTTTACCCTGACCGTCGATACCCATCACCCGGACGGTTTTATCTCCGCCGGGTGCAGCAAGCAAAGCTACGCCTGGCAGAACAAGGAAAACCGCTCGCTGAGCGCGGTAGCCTGCAGCCAGCAACACATCGCCGCGCTGATCGACAAAATCAAACGCTCGCCCTATTTCAGCAACACCGTGATCGTGGTGTCCTCCGATCATCTGGCGATGAACAACACCGCCTACGACATTCTGACCAAACAGAAGCGCCGCAACCTGTTCTTTATCATCGACGGCACCCGGCCGCAGGCGGAGCAGCGCAACGAGAAGCGCAGCACGCTGGACAACGGCGCCACGGTGCTGGACGTGATGGGCGGTGACAACTATATCGGCCTCGGCCGCAGCAGCCTGTCGGCGCCGTCGCTGTCGACGGTGTTCCTGAACATCGAAGAGAAGATCAACGGCTGGAAACCGGCGGTGATCAACCAATGGGGCCTGCCGAACCGCATCAGCGACTACAGCGTGGACACGCGCCAGCGCAGCTTCAGCTTCTCCGGCGTTACCTACAAGGTGCCGTTCATCCTACGGGTGGGCGACAACCGCATCGAACCGATGTTCAACGTCTACCTCTCCACCCCGCTGCGCAAGCAGCTGGCCGGGCTGGGGGCGGGGGAGAAATTCGTCTGGGTCGATAAATGCTACGAGATCGGCCGGGTCTGGGCGCCGCAGCTGGCGCTGAGCACCGACATCTGCGTGGCCTCCGGCACCCTGGCCTCGCCGCCGCAGATCGTGCAGGCCAGCGGCGAACGCTTCCGCGGCAAGGTGAACTTTACCGCCCCGGCGGCGGACAGCGTCGCCGATTACCAAAACGCCGTCGCCCGCCTGCAGGTGGACGATGCGGCGATGAAATACCGGGCAGACGCCATCGAGTTCATGTTGCCCGGCATGCCGGAACAGGTGAAAGCCATTACCGGCGTCTCCGCCGTCGAGGAGTGGGGCCGCTGGTCCGACGCCAACCTGGCGCCGGCGGTCGACATCGATTATGTCGATCCGCTGCCGAAAACCTTCGATCTGGTGCTGCGCGCCCGCGCTTACGGCAACAACGTCGGCGAACCGATTTCGGTACGCGTCGGCGACGAAGAGCGCTTCGTGTCGCTCGGCGAGCAGGACAGCACCGTCACCCTGCGCTTCGACAACCCGCGCGGCGTGCAGAAGATCAGCATTACTCCGCCGGCGCCGACCGAGCCAAAAGAGAGCGCCAGCGGCGGCTTCACGCCGAAGAAGCTGGGCATCGGCCTGGTGTCGCTGAAGGTCGAAGCGGCCGCTCCCGCCTCCTGATCCCCCGCCTTCACGGGCGCGATATTTTCTTTGCCGCGCCCGTCATTTCGACCAAGCTTTTACGCCCTTCTTCGGCTAACCTGTGACGGTAAAACGCCGCAACCCCGCCACAGAGCCGGGACATCCAAGGAGAAAGTATGAGCTATGCCCCACCTCGCAGCGGCCTCAGCGCCGATCAGGCACTCGATCAACTGGAAGCCCTGTATGACGCCGCGGTAGACGCGCTGCGGCAGGCGGTCAGTGACTTTATCAGCCACGGCACGCTGCCGGACCCGCAGGCGCGCGCCGCGGGACTGTTCGTGTATCCCGAGCTGCGCGTCAGCTGGGACGGGCAGCAATCCGGCCCGAACAAAACCCGCGCCTTCGGCCGCTTTACCCATCCCGGCAGCTACAGCACCACCGTGACCCGGCCGCAGCTGTTCCGCCACTATCTGGCCGAGCAGCTGGCGATGCTGGAACACGACTACGCCGCCCATATCGAAGTGGCGCCGTCGCAGCAGGAGATCCCGTTCCCTTATGTGATCGACGGCTCCAGCCTGGCGCTCGATCGCTCAATGAGCGCCGGTATCGCGCAGCATTTCCCCACCACCGAGCTGGCGCAGATCGGTGACGAGACCGCCGACGGCCTGTATCACACCACCGACAACCATTTCCCGCTGTCGCATTTCGATGCGCTGCGCGCGGATTTCTCGCTGGCGCGTCTGCGGCACTACACCGGCACCCCGGTGGAGCATTTCCAGCCGTTCGTGCTGTTCACCAACTACACCCGTTATGTGGACGAGTTCGTGCGCTGGGCCTGCGCGCAGATCGCCGATCCGGCCAGCCCGTACATCGCGCTCTCCAGCGCCGGCGGTACCTACATTACGCCGGAAACCAGCGCGCCCGAACAGGCGGTGTCCGATCTGGCGTGGAAAAACCACCAGATGCCGGCCTATCACCTGATCTCGCGCACCGGCCAGGGCATCACGCTGATCAACATCGGCGTCGGCCCGTCCAACGCCAAAACCATCTGCGATCACCTGGCGGTGCTGCGCCCGAGCGCCTGGCTGATGATCGGCCACTGCGGCGGCCTGCGCGAAAGCCAGAAGATCGGCGATTACGTGCTGGCCCACGCCTATCTGCGCGACGATCACGTGCTGGATGCGGTGCTGCCGCCGGATATCCCGATCCCGAGCATCGCCGAGGTGCAGCGCGCCCTGTACGACGCCACCAAGATGGTCAGCGGCATGCCCGGTGAAGAGGTCAAACAGCGTTTGCGCACCGGCACCGTAGTCACCACCGACGATCGCAACTGGGAGCTGCGCTATTCCGCTTCGGCGCGGCGCTTCAACCTCAGCCGCGCGGTGGCGGTCGACATGGAGAGCGCCACCATCGCCGCTCAGGGTTACCGCTTCCGGGTGCCGTACGGCACGCTGCTGTGCGTCTCCGACAAACCGCTGCACGGTGAAATAAAACTGCCGGGCCAGGCCAACCGCTTCTATGAAGGAGCAATCTCCGAGCACCTGCAGATCGGCATCTGCGCCATCGATCTGTTGCGCGCCGAGGGCGATCGCCTGCACTCGCGCAAGCTGCGCACCTTCAATGAACCGCCGTTCCGATAACGGTGCCCAGGCCCGCTGCGGCGGGCCGTTTTTTCCTCAACGCACCAGCGCCAGCGCGCGCTTCTCCTGGCTGCGGCCGCCGGCGATCGACAGCAACAGGTCTTTCACCAGCAGCGCCGGGGCGGACAGCGACTGTTGGCCCGACATGCACAGCGACAGCGGCACCGACATCGTCGGCGCATTGATGCGCGCCATCCAGGCCTTGGCCGGGCCGATCATCGCGCGCGCCACCGACTCCGGCAATACGGTCGCCCCCAACCCGCCGGCGATCGCAGCGCTCAGCGCGCCCGAGGATTCGATCTCCCCCACCACGTTGATAGCCAGCTTGCGCAGCGCCATCGCCTCCTCCAGCTGGTTGCGCACCGCATCCCCGTCACGCGGCAGGAACAGGTTCAGCCGCGCCACGTCCAGCAGCTCGACGCTGTTGCCGGGATGCGGCACCGCGCGCGTCGCCACCAGATAGAGATCCTCTCGCATCAGCGCGACGGTGTGCAGACCGGCGGGCATTTTGGCGCCGTAGACCATCGCCATGTCCAGCGTCTGGTTGGCCACCTGTCCGGCCAGCGCCGCGCCGCTGTTTTCATGCAGGCTGAGCAAAATGCCCGGCTGCTGATCGCGCAGGGTTTGCAGCAGCGGCAGCGCCAGCTGCGCCGCGGTGCTCCCCGACGCCAACCCGAGAGACACCTGGCCGCTCATCGCCTGCCCGGCGCTGTTGACCGCGCTCTGCGCCTGCTCGCACTGGCGCAAAATGGTTTGCGCGTGGGCATACAGAATGTTGCCGGCCTCGGTCGGCTGCACCCCGCGCTTGGTGCGGATCAGCAGCTGTTGCTTCAGCTCCCCCTCCAGCGTCGCCAACTGCTGGCTGAGCGCCGGCTGGGCGATATGCAACACCTCCGCCGCCTGGGTCAGGCTGCCGACATCGACGATTTTCACGAAGTACTTCAGACGTCTGAGATTCATAGTGCCTCCAGCGAGCCGCTAAATTGAGAATGCCGAAATCCGGTCATGCAACCGCAGCAAGATCCAGGCCAGAGTCGTCAAAGGGCCAAAAACGGCGGCTAAACGGCGGCTAAACGGCGGCAAATGGCCGATTATCGGGTGAGACGCGCCACAACGCAGGGCACGCGTTGCACCACCGGCAGGCAACGGCGCCGCCTCAGCGGGCAATCCGGCGGCGCTGCGCGTGAGGTAAGCGATAAAAGCGAGAAAATGCAGCAGGTTGGGCAATCTTGCAGCAAACGCGCGCGCCGGGCGTTTTCGCGCTTTACAAGCCGCAACCGCCCCGCTATTATTCGCCCCGTTCCAACGATTCCTCTGTAGTTCAGTCGGTAGAACGGCGGACTGTTAATCCGTATGTCACTGGTTCGAGTCCAGTCAGAGGAGCCATATTTAGAGAAGCCCGCTTAAGGAAACTTAAGCGGGCTTTTTGTTTTTCAGCCGCCGTCAAAAGCTGCGTTTCGCCACCAGATAGGCGCCCGCTACCAACAATAAGGCGCCGAACAGCGCCGGCAGATTCTCGCGCAGCGCCGCCG
Source organism: Serratia sp. X3 (assembly GCF_014982455.1). NCBI lineage: Bacteria > Pseudomonadati > Pseudomonadota > Gammaproteobacteria > Enterobacterales > Yersiniaceae > Serratia > Serratia sp. X3. The sequence continues at coordinate 426,665 of NZ_JADCNB010000001.1, read as the reverse complement.
GGCCGGCGCGGTAGACGTCCACCAACAGCCCCATGCACAGCTGGCTGGCGACCAGGATCGAGATAGTCGCTGCCGCCCCCAGTTTTTGGTAGCCCAGGATGCCAGCGAACACGAACAGCGATCCCAGCAGCCCCGGCAACAGCATCCACCACCTGGCGGCGCCGGTCACTTCCGCCACCGCGCCGAGGCCGTTTTTGGCCAGCAACAACCCCACCAGCAGCAGCAAACCGACGCTGGAGTTGATCACCAGCGTGATAAGGATGGTCGAGACGCTTTCGGTGATGCGCACCATCAGCAGATTCTGCACCACCAGCCCCATTCCGGCCGCGATCAGCAGCAACAGCATATTCATCGCTCTGTCTCCCGGGATCAGCGCGCGGGCGGCGTCGCCCGTTCGTCGAGCCTCAGTTGCAGGAACGTCAGATCCAGCCATTGGCCGAATTTGGCGCCCACCTGCTCCATGCGCCCCACGTCGAGGAACCCCAGCGCCAGATGCAGCTTAATCGAGGCCTGGTTGCCAGATTCGATGCCGGCCACCATCACATGTTTGCCGATTTCCCGCGCCCGTGCGATCAGCGCCAGCAGCAGCGCCTTGCCAATCCCTGCGCCGCGATGCGCCTGATGGACATACACCGAATGTTCCACGGTATGGCGATAACCGTCCCAGGCGCGCCAGTCACCGAACGACGCATAGCCGATCGCTTCGTCCTCGGCGTTCACCGCCACCAGCACCGGGTAACCCGCCGCCTGCCGTTCGCCGATCCACGCCGCGCGGTTGGCCGCATCCACGGTTTGTTCATTCCAGATGGCGGTGCTGTTCAACACCGCGTCGTTATAGATAGCGGCAATCGCCGCGCTATCGTTGAACGTCGCATTTCGTATAATCATGGTTTACCCCGGCCAATTGTCCACTATAATACTACGATATGAACATTAAATTAGACAATCTAAATCAGCTGATCGGCGCACGCATTCGCATTGAACGCGAAGCGCGCCACTGGTCGCTGTCCGATTTGGCCGAACGGGCGGGCGTATCACGGGCGATGGTTCATAAGATCGAACGCGGCGAGAGCAGCCCGACGGCGATGCTGTTGGGCAGACTGGCGGGCGCGTTCGGCCTCAGCATGTCCAAGCTGATCGCCCGAGCGGAAACGCAGGAAGGCCGGCTGCTGCGCCGGGAAGATCAACCGGTCTGGGTCGATCCCGAGAGCGGTTACGTGCGGTGCCACGTGTCGCCGCGCACCGATTTGCCGCTCGATCTGGTGCGCATCGAACTGCCGGCCGGCGCGGCGATCCCGATGCCGGCTTCGGTGTACGCGTTCAAACGTCAGCTGATCTGGGTCTTATCCGGCGTACTGGTCTTTATCGAGGGTGACGCGCGCCATGAGATGGCCGAGGGAGACTGCCTGGAGCTCGGCCCACCGGCGGACTGCCGATTTGAAAATCAGAGCGACCAACCGTGCGTGTATATGGTGGCGGTACTGAGCGCCGCCTGACGACCGTCTGCCCTAACCCTGCGCCGGGCGTTGATAGCCGGCGCGGAAAAACTTCTCCGCCAACCGGCTGTCGCCACCGGAGAAGAACTCGCTCATCGGCTCGCGGCCGAGCCCATAGGCGCGGCTGAGCTGCCCGGCCTCGAACGCCGCCCGGTTCTCGTCGCCGCAGCGCTGCGCCAAATGGTGCGCATAGCCGAGCACGAAACCGCGCTTGTAGTCGGTGCAAAAGCGCGACAGCTCCGCCTCCGGTTGCAGATTCTCCGCCTTTAATCCCGCCAACAGCCCTTTGCCAAAATGATCCCCCATCGGTTCCTCCTCATCACGCAATCGCTATATAATAAAATATACAGCGAATAGGCGAGCGAGAATATACTCCCAAAGTTTTACTCGCCGCATAAAAAAGGCCCGCCAGGCGGGCCTCGGCGAGAACGCGCGATCACAGCGTGAAGTTCAGACCTTCGCTGACGGTCTTGCCGATCGGCAGACGGCTCGACGGCGTTTCTTTTTCCTGCAGAAAATCCGGCAGGCGGGATTTGTCGCCCGGTTTGCCGATCGCCACCATGGCGTGCACCGCATAGTCGTCCGGCAGCTGCAGCGCCGCTTTGATCTTGTCGTGGTGAATGCCGCTCATGCAGTGGGTCAGCCAACCTTTCAGGTGTGCCTGATGCGCCAGGTTGGCCCAGGCGGCGCCGGTGTCGAACGCGTGGGTCGGGTTGTCCACCAGCCGCTCGCCGTTCAGGCTGGTGGTTTTGGAGACGATCACCACCAGCGCCGAAGCGTGTTGCGCCCAGCCGCGGTTGAAGTCGATCAGGAACTCCAGGTAGTTCTCCCAGCTGTCGGAGCCGTGCTTGCTGTAGGCAAAGCGCCATGGCTGAATGTTGTAGGCCGAAGGCGACCAGCGCGCCGCTTCAAAGAAGCTCAGCAGCGTTTGATCGTCGATGGCGTCGTTGGTCATCGCACGCGGCGACCAGCGCTCGATAAATTGTGCGTCAATCGGGTAATCGGAGATTCTTGGCTGGCTCATGATAGGTTCTCGCAGTGAAGTAAAAACAAAAGTTCGCTGATATTCCCACAGCTTAGGACGGTAAAACTTTTATTTCGTGCCATTGTCCTGCGGCAATTCCTGCTGCAGCCAGGCCAGAAACGCCCTGACCGGCGGATGCCGCTCGCGTCCCGGCGCGCACAGCACGCTGTATGCGGCGCCCGGTACGCGCACCTCCGGCCGGTACGCCGCCAGCAGGCCGTTGTCCACCATTTCGGACACCATCACCGAGCTGGCGAGCACCCACCCTTGCCCGGCCACCGCCGCCTGCAGGGCGTAATGCTCCTCGTGATAGCTGCGCATCGCCGCATGGCGCCGCCACCAATCGACCCCGGCGGCCCGGCACCAGTCACGCCAGCCGCTGTCGTACAGCGCCGAATCCCCCCACTTGACGGTGATCAGCACCGGATTTTCCGGCTCGGCGGCGACCAGCCCCGGCGCGGCATAGACGCCAAAGCTTTCCTCCAGCCGCGCCGCCTGATGCAGCGCGGGATAGTGCGCGCGGCTGTAGCGCACCGCCACGTCCACGCTGGCGTCCTGCTGCAGATCGATCACCTCGGCGCAGGCCTCCAGGCGTACCAGATAGTGCGGATACGCCTGATAGAAGCGCCCCAAACGCGGCACCAGCCACAGCGCCGCGAACGAGTGCGTCACCGAAACGCACAGCGATCCTGCGCTGGGCTTCGGCCGCAGGCCTTCGAGCGTGGCGGCGACGTCCAGCAGCGCGCCGTGCACCCCGGCAAACAGCGTTTCCCCCTTCGGTGTCAGCCGCACGCCGCGCGGCACCCGCTCGAACAGCGCAAACCCCAACTGCTGTTCCAGCGCTTTGATCTGGTGTGATATCGCCGTCGGCGTCACCGCCAGCTCGGCCGCCGCCAGCTTGAAGCTGCGCAGGCGAGCGGCGGATTCGAAGGTGCGTAATGCGTTGACGGGCAGCGTGGCGAACATGGCGAAGCCTCTCCAGGTGAGTTGAACTCATCCTGGCAGAAAAGCCGTCATTTGTCGCCCGCCGGGGTTTATTTCTAGAGTAAGGCTGAATTCATTTCACACAGAGGAATATGACATGAATGCAACTCATCAACCCAAGCGTTTGGCAGTGCTGGTCGGCAGCCCGCGCCGCGACGGCAACAGCGCCACGCTGGCGCAGGCGATCATGGCGGGCGCCGCCGAAGCCGGCACCGTCGCCAGCCTGCATTTTCTCGACGATTACCTGAGCGGTTTTCTCAGCGATGAACGCCATACGCCGGCGCCGGCCGATCGCTACGCCGAGCTGTTCCTGGAGCACTTCCTGCCGGCCGACGGCGCGGTGTTTTGCACGCCGATATACTGGTACGGCATGTCGGCGCAAACCAAGGCCTTTTTCGATCGCTCATTCAGCTTCTATTCCAATGCCTACCCTCAGGCGGCGGACGTGCAGCAACGCATGAGCGGCAAACGCATCGGGCTGGCGGTGGCGTCGGAAGAGACCTACCCCGGCGCGGCGCTGGGCATCGTGCATCAGATCCAGGAGTTCAGCCGCTACACCCATTCCGCCTTCGTCGGGCTGGTGCACGGCGCCGGCAACCAGCGCGGCGAGATCGCCCGCGATCCGCGCAACCCGCTGCGGGCCGCCCGCGAGTTGGGGCGCGAGTTCTTCACTCGCCCCTATTCGGATTATCAGATGGACAGCCCGCGCAGCACGCAGGTGTGGGCGGACTAACGCTTGAGTCTGCCGGCAAACCGCGCCATCACCCTCCGGCGGCGATCGCCGCCAGCAGATGACGCGCGACGCTTTGGGCGTGTTCCGCCACCTGCGGCAGCCCCATCAGTTCGCCGAAGCGGCCGCGCGCCGCCGGGCCGGCCACCAGCAGGCGCGGGTTGGCCAGGCCGTCGCCGCCGATCGCCTGGCTGTCGGCATTGACCCACAGCCCCAGCCCCAGCGGATCGGCGCGCAGCGCCCCCTGCCCCGCCAGTGAATGGAGCAAGGGGCTGGCGGCGATCAGGCCGGCATGGGCCGGGCCCGTGGTGATCAGCAGCCGCTGCGCCTGCAGCGCCCGCTCTGCGCCTTGACGCGGCAGAATCGTCAACCTTACGCCCTGCGGCGTTCGCTCCGCCCGCCGCAAACGAGCGGCCAATATCTGCAGCGTGCCCGCCGCCTGTTGCTCCGCCAGCAGCGTGCTCACCTGCGGCGCAAGGCGATAGCGATGCACGTCCCAATAGGCGCGCAAATGCCGCATAAAACGCTGCTGTTCGGCCGGCGTCAATGCTTGCCACAGGCGCTGCCCCTGGGCGCGCACTGCGTCCAACACCGCCTGCCACGGCACCCGTTGCCGAGCGGCGCGCGCCACCTCAAGGCGCATCTGCCGCACCCCATCGCGCAGTCCGGCGGGCGGGGCAAACGACCATGTCGGGTACTCCCCTTCAGCATTGGAGCGCGGCAGCAGGCCGTGACGAGAGAAGGCGGTAATCGGCCCGCGATGCCCGCGGCGGTGTAACGCCGCCACCGTATCGGCCATCGTCAGCCCAGTGCCGACGATCGCCAATGCCTCACCGGGTTCAACTTCGTCCAGCGCCTCCGCCGCCCAGGGATTGGCGATCAGACGCGCATCGCGCGCCAGCTCCGGGGCTATCTGCCGCGGCAGCGCGGGCGGCGGATGGCTGGTCGCCAACACCACATAGTCGCCCCACAGCCGTTCGCCGCCGGCGGTGATAACGGTCGCGCCCTGCGCCTGCGGCTGCAGGTGCAGCGCCCGATCGCGCAGGTGCCGCAAGCGGGCCCGGCCCGACTGCGCCGCCTGATGGAAACGTTCCTCGACATAGCGGCCGAAGGCGCCGCGCTGAGGATAGGCTTTACCGTCGCGCCACAACGCCTGCGGATCGGCCACCAATCCGCCGCCCAGGCGATACCAGCGGTCAAAATCCCCCGCCGGTTCATCCGCCAGCTGCATCCGATCGGCCGGGACGTTGATGCGATGGGTCGGTTCGGTGGTCGAGTAGGCCACGCCATAGCCCGGCGCGGCGCGCGGTTCGATCACCGTGACATCCACCGCTCCGCGCGCCAGCTGGATCGCCAGCGCCGCGCCGGTGAAACCGCCGCCGATAACGATAATATGGGCACGCTTCGCCATCAGCCCTCCCGCTGCGCCGGGCTGGGACGACGATCGCCGCCGATGGTTTCGCCGAACGGGCCGGTATTGATCGTGCGGGCCGTCTGATGGGCCGGCTGCGCCAGCGGCAACAGCGGCATCACCAGTTCGGCGAAGCGGTGGGCCTCTTCCAGATGCGGATAACCGGAAAGGATGAAATTGTCGATGCCCAGCGCCTGATACTCGCGTATGCGCGCCGCCACCTGCTGCGGATTGCCCACCAACGCGGTGCCGGCGCCGCCGCGCACCAGGCCGACGCCGGCCCACAGGTTGGGGCCGATGCGCAGACTCTCGCGCGAGCCGCCATGCAGCTCGCTCATGCGGCGCTGGCCGGTGGAGTCCATGCGCGCAAAGATCTGCTGCGCCGCCGCGATGGTGTCGTCATCCAGATGCGCGATCAGTCGCTCGGCCGCCGCCCAGGCTTCGTCTTCGGTTTCGCGCACGATAACGTGCAGGCGAATGCCGTAGCTGAGTTTACGTCCCTGCCGCTCGGCGCGCTGGCGCACCGCCGCCAGCTTTTCCGCCACCTGAGCCAGCGGCTCGCCCCAGGTCAGGTAGGTGTCGATCTGCCTGGCGGCGATGTCGATCGCTTCCGGCGAGGAGCCGCCGAAATAGAGCGGCGGGCCGTTTTCCTGTACCGGCGGGAACAGCAATTCGGCGCCTTCGACGCGAATATGCTTACCGCTGAAATCCACCTTCTCCCCTTGCAGCAGCCGTTGATACACCGTGAGAAATTCCTGTGTCACCTCGTAGCGTTCGGCATGGCTGAGGAAGATGCCATCCCCTTTGTTTTCCACCGGATCGCCGCCGGTCACCACGTTGATCAGCAGGCGCCCGTCCGACAACCGGTCCAGCGTCGCGGCCATGCGCGCCGCCAGGCTCGGCGGCTGCAGGCCGGGGCGCACCGCCACCAGATAGCGCAACCGACGGGTGATCGGCGCCAGCGCCGCCGCCACCAGCCAGGAATCCTCGCAGCTTTTACCGGTTGGGATCAGCACGCCGTAATAGCCGAGGTTATCGGCGGCCAGCGCCACCTGCTGCAAATAAGGCAGGTCTACCGGGCGCCCGCCCTGCGCCGTGCCCAGATAGCGGCCATCGCCGTGGGTCGGCAGAAACCAGAAAACGTTGATGCGTTCTTTCGCTGACTCAGTCATTTATGCTTTTCCTATATAACTATTCTCAATATTTATCGATAGAAAAATCTTGCTTGGTTATAAAACGAAAAGCAGGATGCATGCCACAGTGGCGGACTTTAAAAATCAATATATATCAATACGTTGAAAATATATCACCGCCCAAACGCTGCTGCATTGGCAGCAAGCGGCGGCGAAAAGCTGTTGCCAATGCAGCACCGTGCGCCTTTTCCCCTCTCGCGGCCGCTCATGGGCTGGGATAAGATTTTTTTCCCCCTTCGCCGTCAGCTAGGAGACGCCCATGTACGATCCCCAACCGTTCGCCGCCGACAAACCGGTGCTGATCGACCCGGCGTCGCTCGCTCTGCAAAGCGTGCTCGATCGGCTGGCCCCCACCGACGCCACCGTACTGATCGTCGGTGAAACCGGCACCGGCAAAGAGGTGGTGGCGCGCTATCTGCACCACCACAGCGCGCGCCGCCATCGCCCTTTTTTGGCGGTCAACTGCGGCGCGCTGACGGAAAGCCTGGCGGAAGCCGAATTATTCGGCCATGAGAAAGGCGCCTTCACCGGCGCCGTCGGCACCCATCAGGGCTGGTTCGAAGCGGCGGAAGGCGGCACCCTGCTGCTGGATGAGATCGGCGAACTCAACCTGTCGCTGCAGGTCAAGCTGCTGCGCGTGTTGCAGGAACGAGAAATCACCCGTGTCGGTTCGCGCAAGCCGCTGAAGATCGATGTGCGGGTCATCGCCGCCACCCACGTCGATCTGGCCGGCGCAATCCGCCAACGGCGCTTCCGCGAAGATCTCTATTACCGGCTGAACGTCGCGGCGGTGGCCTTACCCCCGTTGCGCCAGCGGCCGGAGGACATTCCGGCGCTGACCAGACATTTTCTTGCGCTGTACGCCCGCCGGCTGGGACGGCCGCCGCTGCAGTTGACGGCAGAGGCACAGCAGGCGCTGCTGGACTACCCCTGGCCCGGCAACGTGCGCGAACTGGAGAACACGCTGCATAATGCGGTCTTACTGAGCCAGGGGGGGCCGATCGCCCCGCAGCAACTGCGGCTCACGCAACGCCTGACGGATCACGGCGGCGGCGGTGACGACGCCATCGATCGCTTCGTGCAGCAGCAGTTGCAAGGCGACGCTACCCAGCTCTACCAACGGGTGCTGGATGCGCTGGTGCGCAACGCCTTCGAACGCAGCGGCGGCAACCAGCTGCAGGCCTCGGCCTTGCTCGGCGTCAGCCGCAATACCCTGCGCACCCATTTGGCGCATCTTGGCCTGATCAAACCGCGCCGCCGCAGCGTCGGCGCGCCCGCACATTCGCCGGCCATCAGCGCAGCGCCGCTGCCCGAACGCGAACTGCGCATCGGCTATCAAAAATTTGGCAACCTCGGCGTGCTCAAGGCGCGGCAAAGCCTGGAACAGCACTTCGCCGCACAGCGCATCAGCGTACTGTGGAGCGAGTTTCCCGCCGGGCCGCAGCTGCTGCACGCACTCGACGGCGATGAAATAGACTTCGGCACCACCGGCGAAGTGCCGCCGATCTTCGCCCAGGCGCAGGGCAACGCGCTGGTGTATGTCGGGTTTGAGCCGCCGGCGCCGCAAAGCGTGGCGATGGTGGTGCCGCAAGACAGCCCGATACGCAGCGCCGCCGATCTGCGTGGCAAACGCATCGCGCTCAACAAAGGCTCCAACGTGCACTATTTATTGCTGCAGATGTTGGACGAACAGGGACTGACGTTGAACGATGTGCGCATCGTCTATGCGCCGCCGAAGTATCCGCTGTCGGCGACCGACCTGCAGGCGGTGGACGCCTGGATGATGTGGGATCCGCTGCTCAGCGACGCGCAGCGCAGCGGGGAACTGCGCGTGATCGCCGACGGCACCCAACGGGTGCTCAATCAGCAATTCTATCTGGCGCGCCGCGAGTTCGCCGAGCGCTCGGGCGATCTGTTGCAGCCGCTGATGCAAGCATTGCAGCACACCGGCCGCTACATTGCCGCGCAGCCGAGAGAAGCCGCTCGTCACCTTTCCGACGAACTGGGGCTGGCGAGCGCCTCGCTGGAACTCGCGCTGTCGCGCCGCAGCCACGAGATCCGCGCCATGGATGTGCAGGTGATCCGCCAGCAGCAAAGCATCGCCGACCGCTTCTACGCCCTGGGGCTGTTGCCCAAAGCGATCGCCGTGCGCGAGGCGGTTTGGCCGCTGGGATCTTAGCCTGGCTTCGGAGGGCACAGTATCGGCCGCCCTTTCTCCTCTGCGCACAAACTCATTCCGCCGTCGGAGCCGGGCGGTAATGCCAATGCCGCAAAGACATTTTTAGGTAAAATATACCGCCGATGTCAGTGCTATGATTAATTCGCTATCATTTTATGTGCACTTTCAATTAACGTTACCCTGTTATTTTCGCATTCGCCGGTCGTCACGACCGGCTTTTTTATTTCCCCGCCTCCCCTGCCAAAAATATCGCTTTTTGGTAAAAAAAAGCGCACCAGGCAGGGTTACATAGCAACTGCATGGCCTTATTTCCCGTGTAGGGCCGTGCATCTCAGAGAGATTGTCGATGTTTCATTGGCCGGCGTTAATCGCCGGCTTTTTTTATCTTCATTTCATGACGCCTGCGCGTCGCAGGCCCCACGTCTTATTGGCAAAGAGGATGCGCGCATGCCGAGTCCATTGTTCCGTGAGATAACACTTTTCGGTAAAGACAAAACCCCAACGCGCGCTATTATTTAATTGTAGTGTTGTCATACCTATTGAATACCCCATGCTTACCGACCCTCGCGGTCGGTTTTTTTCTTCCTCGCCAACCGTTCCGTTGGTTGAAACAGGCTTATGGGGAGGGCGCCATCAAAATATCGATGGCATAACCCAAGCTTTCCGTTGTGATCAGGCAACCTTCTGCCGCGCGCGATAAACAAAGCTCATTTTATCGGGATGAAATACCACATGCTGACGTTTTCCTTTTCACCTGGGCAGTGATCGTGAATTTTAAAGATTACGCTTTGCGTGATGAAGATATCCAGGGAAGCCAACACCCCCTCATAGAGCGATAGGATGAACTCGTTTTCGCTCATCTTTTTTTCATTGCGTCTGATCGCAATGTACTTTGCCGATGCGTTGTACAGGCTACAGGTTATTGGATTCTTTACGTTTACCTTCATCTGCCCCCGGCTGATTACCGGCGAAAGCAGTTGCACGATCCTTTTTTTCTCGTAATACTCATGCAAATTCAAGTACACGATGCTGCTGGGGAAAGGCTCTTTATCGAAGCCAATAATCGGTTGATAATTGAGAAAAGGCCAATCGCGCAGGGTTCTGAATGTTCTCGGCGGGCAACCGAATTGATTTGAAAATGCACGGCTAAATGATTGCTGAGAACTAAATCCGGAGAGCAACGCGATTTCATAGATCTTCATATCGGTACATTTCAGCAATAACGTCGCGCGGCTTAGTCTGCGCTTTCTGATATAGGTCCCTATCTTCATCCCTTCATACAAATAGAACATCCGCTGTAAATGCCCGATGGAATACCCTGACTTAATGGATAGCGCCCTTATTGATACATGGCTTTGTGTATCAATGGCTTTTTCAATGATAGCGATTATCTCATCTAAAATATTGCGTCTGAACTTGTTAGAACAATCCATAGTAAAGCCTGTCATCTTGCTATTTTTATTATTGAATGCATCTCTCTTCTTGCGGAACCAAAATCTGTCCGGCTTGCTTTTTTTCGAAGAATGGCATTCCCATATCCGTTCAAATATATCCACGCATCACGTTGCACAAAAATCATTTCCAGGGCGAAAGATGCCGATTCACCTCTCGCACAAGATGAGATTCACAAAGAAGTCGTGTGGAAAAACGCTGATAAACCACGGACGCCAAGACAGAACAACGCTCAGCGTTTATTCTGCCTCAAAAAACGCAGGCCACAGCCAGAAGATAAATAGCAAACGCTATTTTTCGTGAAAATACCCCCTCATACTCCTCCCTGAATGTCATTATCCTTGATACCCCCTTGGATTAACCATTATTTAATTGCGCAATCCCCTGCCTGGCCTATTTGCCGTTTAACCACCCACTCTTAAACATAGAATAGTTAATTATTTCGATTCGAAAAGATGTTACTGTCAATAAATTGACAGCCATATAGAGTTTTTATCTATCAATGAGCAAAAAATGTGCTCCACCCACCTTAACCCACTCACACAACCTCATAAAAATCAATAAATTAACACACTCAAAATGTATCCCTGCACTTTCTCCTTCTTCGCCATACGCTGCTATTTGGTAAATGACACTTTTAAGTACATTTTTTTTAATTCACCGCGTTAATATTGCAAGCGTTCTATACTCAGGATATTGCCTAAAAGATCGGATGAATTGGGGGCTTATCGCTGAATATCGATAACGCGTTATTTTACCCAACGCAACCATTAGGCAGATAACTAAAAGGGAGCTCCTGCATGTTTATAACCAAAGTCATTGAGGAGCTGCTCGCCTGGGTGGAAGAAAGTGGGTTCAATGAGAAGCTCACCGTTGAGATGCTGTCAGAAAAAAGCGGATATTCACGCGGGCATATCCAAAAAGCGTTTAAAGATGAAACAGGGATGACTTTCGGGAGCTATGTGAGGGGCAGAAAACTCATTCGCGCCGCATTTATGTTGAAAGCGACGAACCTCTCTATTTCCGATATCGTTAAAGCGCTGAACTTTCAGTCATATCAATCCTTTGAACGGGCGTTTCGCAAGCAATTCAGAACCTCGCCGATGCAGTATCGCAAAAGTAAATCGTGGGACGTGTCCTCCGCCATCCCATTGCTGTTTCTCGACGGCATTCCCGAGCATCGCTATGTACACCTGCCAAAATTTTTCGACGATTCAGGGGATGGCGTTGATGCAGAGATAGATCACTTCCATCCTGCGGTTTCCGCGCTGCGATTGGCGGCAATTGATAACATGAAAAAAACGGATAGCGGCGTGATTAACTTCTTCAATTTTGGCGCGAGCATCAAGAAAGAGAATTACGTCAGCATCTATTTGAAGACCCTCTATATTTCTGAAGAAGACTGTCTTGGCAGCGTGCTTGCCTCTCTGGCCGACGCCCAGGGAAAAAAAGACATGCAACTTTATGCAGAGTTCTGTTTTGACGGCGCAAGCGATGAGGCGCAAAAATTCACGCAAAGTATCTACACCAAATCATTCCCGATAAATAAAGTTGGCATGATCGATCGCTTTCTCATTGAAATTATCACCCCCAAAGGCGGCGACACAATAGAGATGAAGACCTATATCCCCATTGTCTTCCCTATCAAGCACAGAGAGAAAGAGGTAGCGCCAGGGCCAGCGCGGTAACCCTGTCATTATCGGCGTAGCAATTTATTAAAAAGGGTAATCATTTATATTAAACAATAAAGAGTTATGATGAATTCACACTCAAAACCACTCATTACCCACTCGCCGCAAAGCGCCAATTTTAAGACTTATCTAATTGGAAAATACGTCAACATCTCCCTGAAGATCGCGCCAAGATGAGATTTTCTCGCCCCCACAAGGAATCACCGCTTATCCGTTAAGCGTCCTCTTCGATATGACTTACGTACCAAAACCTTACATATCAATACGTTACCCAAATTTGCTTTTTGTGCGACCGATTGTATAACTTATTGTTTTTATTATGTTTGCGCTAAATACCCCGCCTAAGCGCAACCGGCATTTTTCACTTTATCCCGCCCGCACGCTTGTAGACATCCCCAGGTAGTGACGATATTTTATTTCCACGAGACTTATTTTTACGGGTGCTATCAATATGCCTTAAACAAGAATAAAGCGCGTCAGGAAAATAGAATTATGAGTATTCAAGTATGGTCTAAAAACCTAAAAAAACACTATCCCAATGTGAATGTTGAAAAAGTCACCGTCGGCGAACGCGGGAAAGGTTATATTGTCTATGTCGATGGGGAAAGAATGGCATTGAATCATTTTTTTCGCCGCTTCTATCGACACCGGCTTGATAAAGAATGACGTTTCACCCTGAACTCAACGCAGGGTAAACCTCTACGCAACCTCGTGATTAAAAGCAATTCCGCATTCATCATCACTCTAAATAATTAGTCCAGAGAGGCTCTTTCATTCAATGCGCTTATCACTGCAATAAAATATCGGATTGCCCAGCGCAACAAAAACCGTCTCTCTGCGAGACGGTTACAACCCGGTATTAAATAAAAATCCTGCAGAAAAACCGTTTGATAACGGTGAGAAAAATTAAATCCACAAAAGGTTCGCGATGGAAACATTCTTCACCATATTGATCTTATTGCTCACCGTCTCGTTGTCCGGCGTCGTGACGCGCATCTTGCCCTTCCAGATCCCGCTTCCGCTGATGCAAATCATCGTTGGCGCCGTGTTGGCCTGGCCGCAGTTTGGGTTGCATATCGACTTCAATCCCGAGCTTTTCCTGATGCTGTTTATTCCCCCGTTGCTGTTCGCCGACGGTTGGAAAACGCCGGCGCAAGAGTTCATCCATTACGGCAGAGAAATCCTTTGTCTGGCCCTGGTGCTGGTGATCATCACGGTCGTCGGGGTGGGTTATCTGATTCACTTCCTGCTCCCGTCAATCCCCCTCGCCGCCGCGTTTGCCCTGGCCGCCGTTCTGTCGCCAACGGACGCCGTGGCGCTGTCCGGCATCGTCGGTAAAGGACGCATGCCCAAACCCGTGATGAGCGTGATCGAAGGGGAGGCGCTAATGAACGACGCCTCCGGATTAGTTTCCCTCAACTTCTCCATCGCTGTCGCGCTCGGCGCGATGGCGTTTACCCTAGAGAGCGCCTTTCTGACCTTTCTTCAGGTCTCGATTGGCGGGGTGCTGTGCGGCATCATTATTGTCTTTCTCTATAATCAAATGGTTAAGTTCATCCATAAATGGATGTATAACGATTCCGCCACCCAGATTATTTTCTCGCTGTTACTGCCCTTTTCCTGCTATCTGATTGCGGAAAGAATCGGCGTATCCGGCATCCTGGCCGCCGTCAGCGCCGGCATGATGATTGGCCAATCCAAAGTGAATCGCAGCATGCCGCTGGTGCGTTTACGTACCAATAATATTTGGGAAATGCTCGAGTTCGTGTTTAACGGCATGGTGTTTATTCTGCTTGGGCTGCAGCTGCCGGGCATCTTGAACTTCACCGTGGCGCAAACCGGTATCGATCATTCCATCAGCCTGGAGACGCTGCTGGCTTACGTGGTGATCATCTATTTTAGTTTGATCGCCGTGCGTTTGATTTGGCTGTGGCTGATGAAAGTCAGCAGCGCGACCCTGATGCGCAAAGATCCGCTGTTCTTTTCGAAATTCAGCACGCGCGATCTGTTCGTCGCCGCCTTTGCCGGGGTGCGAGGGGCGGTGACCCTGGCGGGCGTGCTGTCAATTCCGCTGTTTCTATTGGATGGCTCGCCATTCCCGGGGCGGTATCAGCTGGTGTTTATCGCCTCGGGAGTCATCTTGCTGTCGATCGTCGTCGGCATCGTCACGCTGCCCTTCCTGTTGCGCGGCAATCTGCCGCCGGAAGAAGATCAGGAAGAGGCTTTCTCCGTTTCAGAAGCCTTGGCGAGCGCGGCGACCAAAGCCGTCAACGAAACCAAGGAAAAGCTGCTCGTCGCCCCGCCGGACGACGCCACGCCGGAACTGATTGAAGAAACGACGCGGCGGATGCTGGACGTGCTGCAACGTAAAATTCTGACCAAAGAAGACATTAAGAATATCGTGGCGCTGAAGCGGCTGGAAAAGCAGCTGTACTTAGCCTCGTTGCACGCGGAAAGAGAAGAGCTGTACCGGCTGCGCCGCATGAAGAAAATCAGCCATGAGAAACAGAGAAAGCTGCTGCATCGCATTGATATTACTGAGGTGCTGATCGCTGAAGACAGCGTTTAAACGAGGAGATGAAGGCGGTTCGCCCCTCGCCTTCGGCGCGCGGTTGCCGGCCCAACGCCGCAATCGCGCGCCGCAATCGAACGGGAGCTCACGCCACGCCCGCCGTTCGGCTATCTGTGGTACCACGCCTTGAAATACTTCAAAAAGCTGTAGGACACCGCGTAAACGCCGGTCACGGCCCCGACCCGGCCCGCTTTCCAGGCGCCGCTGAAAATGTACCACTTGAAAAATGCGCCGATGGCGCTAATCACCCCTCGGAGAATCGATGGCCTTATCGCCTTGTATTTCACCACGCGCGCCGTATAGCTGTTCAGCTTGGCAAACACTTCCTCGATTGAGAAAAAAGTGTCGTGTTTAACGTGCCCGGCCAGTATCAAGGTGGATACGCCCCCTTCCGCCGCATCATCTACCGGCGCATCATTGAACTTCACCACCTGGCGATGAAAAAAGCGAATGGGGAAATCCGGTGACGAGACGGGATAAAGCGTTCTGACCGCCTGTCCCAACACAAACCAATCGCGACGAATGCGATAGGCGTTATTTTTGTCGGGGCCTGGGGTGCGCTTGAAAAGCCGCATCGCATCGACCGCTTCATCATCCATGATCTCATCGCTGTCCAGGCACAAAACCCAGTCATGTCGCGCGCGGGATATGGCGAAATTCATTTGCCGGCCATGGGTTTCAAACGGGTGATAAAGAGGCTTGATATTGAAGTCGTCGCAAATGGCCAACGTGCCGTCAGTACTGCCCGAATCCACCACGATGATTTCATCGGCGAACGCCGCCACAGGTTGCAACACGTCACGCAGTAGGCGCGATGAATTAAACGTCAATAAACACACGGAAATCCGGTTACAAAAATCCATTTTACAATCCACGACACTGAGAAAATGCAGTCCATGCCAAAAACGGCGGGCGCGCCGTGCAAAAGCGCGCGCCCAAAGCGCTTCTCCTGCCCCGAGCGCCTCTTCAATTAAGTATTTAGAATATTGGCTGCCCTGTCATGCCCTGGATGATGGCATCTGACTATTTCATCAATTTCAATAAAATCAACGAGTAATACGAATTTAGCTCAGGCGTTCACCGCACCGGCTCACGCGCCGGCGGGTGCCGAACGCGAGAGCGGCGCTTGGCGGCGCTTTGGTTTTGTTATAACGTATCAAAAAAAGCAAAGGGAAGACGACGATGAAAATCCAGCTGTCGCTGCTGTTTCTCAGCCTGTTGGCCGGCAAGGCTGCGGCGTTTCAGTCAAAAGTGCCCGAGCCGCGCACCGAACAGGCGCGTGCGGCGGAACAGAACATCGAAAATCTGTTTTACGGCTTTCACGCTATGGATGCCCAGCCGGTGAATATCGGCCGCTGTGAGGCGGTACCGGTGGCGGGATGCCAGTGCGCCTTCTGCGCCCAGCTGCGGCAGGCCGGACGCTGACGCTTTTATTCCAGCGCATACTGCACGATCAGCTGCCCTTTCTTCATCTTTACGCCGGTAATCGCGATCGCGCCCACCTCGCCCAGCGTGGCGACATGCGTGCCGCCGCAGCCGTAGGCGGGCAGATCGCCGAAACCGATCTGGCGCATCCCGTCCACCGCCTGTTGGCGACGCGGCAAATCGGCGGCGATCAGGCGCGCCAGCTCCGCGTGTAAAAACGCCGCCTCCAGCGTCTGTACGTCCGGCCCCGGCGTGAACGTGATGCGCCCTTCTCCCGGCCAATGATGCGCTTTCACCGGCCGCCAACCGCGGGTTTCCCCCAGCCAGCCGATCAGATGGCCGCCGGAGTGCCAGCGGGCGTGCAGCCGGCGTTGCGCTTCGTCGACCTGCATATTGACCGGCCCGATCGGCAGCGGCGCCGCGGTATAGTGCAACACCCTATCCCCCTGCTGCTGCACCCGCAGCACGGCGACGCCGTTCAACGCTCCCACGTCGGCCGGCTGCCCGCCGCCCTGCGGGTGAAACAGCGTGGCGTCCAGTTCCACGGCGTAAGCGCCCGCCTCGGCCGGCTCACAGCTCAATACCTGCGCCTGGCCCTGTAAATCGTCGCTGTAGTAATAACGTCGCTCGGTCATCATTTTTCTCCTCGGTTCGAAGCGCCATTATATTCATGTCATAATCGAAGCATAATCCGTCGCCATCACAATGGACCTTTGCGTCATGAGCACAAATCTTTCTTACGCGCTGTTAGCCGAAATGGCCGTTTTCGTCCAGGTCGTGGAGAGCGGCAGCTTTTCCGCCGCCGCCCGCAAACTGGGCGCTTCACCTTCCGCCGTCAGCCGCAGCGTGGCGAAGCTCGAACAGGCGCTGGCGCTGCAGCTGCTGCATCGCACCACCCGTAAACTGCGGCTGAGCGAAAGCGGCGAAGAGGCGTTTGCACACTGCCGCACCCTGCTGGCGGCGGCCGACGCGGTGATGGCGCTCGGCGGGCGCGGCGCCGCGGAGCCCGAAGGACTGGTCAGCGTCAGCGTGCCCAAGGCGGTAGGCCGTTTCGTGCTGCATCCGCACATGCCGGAGTTTCTGCGGCGTTACCCGAAGGTGGACGTGCGGCTGCGGCTGGAAGATCGTTATATGGATCTGATCGACGACCGCGTCGATCTGGCGCTGCGCATTACCGATCGCCCGTCACCGGGCTTGATCGGCCGTCAGCTGATGCGAATAGACCACCTGCTGTGCGCCACGCCGCACTATCTGGCGCAGCACGGCACGCCGCAGCATCCGCACGATCTGGCGGCGCACAGCTGCATCTATCTGGGAGAAACGCCGAGCGACGCGCAATGGAAATTCCGCCGCAGCGGCAAAACGGTGACGGTCAACGTGCGCGGCCGCTACGCCGCCAACCACACCGGCGTGCGGCTGGACGCGGTGAAACGGCATATCGGCATCGGCAGCCTGCCGTATTTTACCGCCCGCCAGGCGCTCGACGAGGGCGAGATCGTGCAGGTGTTGCCGGAATGGGATTTCCTCAGCAGCTATCACGGCGGCCTGTGGCTGCTTTACGCGCCCAACCAGTATCTGCCGCCCAAACTGCGGGTGTTTATCGACTATCTCGTCGCCTGCCTGGCGCAGGAGCCGCAGCTAAAGCGCCTTGCGTAGCGTGATGTTGATGCGGTGCGGCCCCACCAGCGAGTGGTAGCCTTCCTTGACCGGCAGGATGCCGTGGAAACAGAGCCGCGACGGGCCGCCCCACACCACAACGTCGCCGTGCGCCAGCGGGATGCGCCGCGCCCGATCGCTGCGCTGCAGGCCGCCGAACTGAAACACCGCCGGCAGCCCAAGCGACACCGAGACGATCGGCGCGCCGAAGTCGTGCTCGTCTTTATCCTGATGCAGCGACAGCTTGCTGCCCGGATCGTAACGGTTCATCAAACAGGAATCCGGCACGAAGGGGCCAAAGCCCGCCTGCTGCGCGGCTTCGTCCGCCAACGCCATCAGAATAGGCGGGATCGGCGGCCAGCGTTTGCCGCTGCGCGCGTCGCGTTCCGAATAGCGGTAGCCGCGGCTGTCGCTGGTCCAGCCGTTGCCGCACCAGCTCATCGCCACCGACATCACGTGCCCGCCGGGGGTGGTCAAATGCTGCCACGGCACCTGCGCCACCACGCCCTGCACCGCCGCCAGCAGTGCCGGCCCGTGATCGCGCACAAAGCCGTGCATCACCACCGCGCCGGGGGCGATCTCTTCACGCCACGGCGGCGGCAGCGCGTCTTCAAAAAGATCGATTGTCATCGCCAAAACCTGTATGAATACACAGTACTCATTGTAACCCGCCGCTGCCGATTGTCCAGCGCCCGGCTGCGCCATTGTCGTTGGCGGCAAATTTCTCTACAGTAGCCGCCATAAAATCAATCACTCACCAGGAATGCGTGTGATTAAGGGCATCACTCTTTCGGTCGTCGCCTCCATCTTGTTCGGCGCGATGTATTACTTCACCTCTACCCTCACCCCGCTGAACGGCGAACAGGTCTACGGCTGGCGCACGCTGCTGACGCTGCCGTTCCTGACGCTGTTCATGGCGCTGTCCGGCGATTGGCGCAAGGTGAGCGACACGCTGGTCGGGATCGGCCAACGGCCGCCGCGTCTGCTGGGCCTGCTGCTCACCTCGGCGCTGCTGGGAGTGCAGCTGTGGCTGTTCCTGTGGGCGCCGCTGCACGGCAAGGCGCTCGACGTGTCGCTCGGCTATTTTCTGCTGCCGCTGACCATGGTGCTGGCGGGCCGTTTGATCTACCGCGATCGGCTGTCGCTGCTGCAAAAACTGGCGGTGGCGTGCGCCGTGGCGGGGGTGAGCAATGAGCTGTATCAGGCGGGCGGCGTATCGTGGCCGACACTGGTGGTAGCGCTGGGGTATCCGCTCTACTTTATTTTGCGGCGGCGTTTCGGCACCGACAATCTCGGCGGCCTGTGGTGCGAGCTGACGCTGATGCTGCCGGCGGCGGCCTGGTTCGCCTTCGGCGACGGCGGCGCGGCGGCGCTGCAGATCAATGCCGAGCTGTATTGGCGCATTCCGCTGCTCGGCATCATCAGCGCCGTGGCGCTGGTGTGTTACATCCTCGCCAGCCGCATGCTGCCGTTCAGCCTGTTCGGCCTGCTGAGCTATGTGGAACCGGTGCTGCTGGTGCTCGTCGCGCTGCTGCTCGGCGAGAGCATCAGCCAAAGCGAATGGCCAACCTATCTGGCGATCTGGCTGGCGGTGCTGCTGCTGGCGGCGGAGGGCGCGCGGCACCTGCTGCGCCGCCAGCGGGTCTGACTCAGGCGGCCAGCGTGGCGCCGCCGTCGATCACGATGTCCTGCATGGTGATGTGGCTGGCCAAATCCGAGGCCAGGAACAGCACCGCGTTGGCGATTTCGTCCGGACGCGCGATTTTACCCAGCGGGATCCCCAGCTTGAACATCTCGGGGAAGCCGGCGATGGTGCGTTGCTGCGCATCGTCGGTCTGCCACATGCCGCGCTGCATCGGCGTGTCGGTCGAGCCCGGCGACACCAGATTGCACCGCACGCCGAACGGCGCCATCTCCAACCCCACGCAGTGGTTCAGGCTGGTCAGCGCCGCCTTGGAGGCGCAGTAGGCCGCCATCTGCGCGCGCGGCACGTGCGCGGCGTTGGAGCCGATGCTGACAATCGCCCCGCTGCGCTGCGCCTTGAAGTGCGGCAGCACGGCGCGGAACAGGTAAAACGCCCCCGAGGCGTTGACGTTGATGCACTGGTGCCAGTCATCCACGCTCAGATCTTCGGTATTGCCCATGCGCAGAATGCCGGCGGCGTTGACCAACACGTCCAGTCGCGGGTTCTCCGCCAGCTGTTGGCGGCACACCGCCTCTACCTGCTCCGGCCGACTGATGTCCAACGTCACGCAGGGGTAAGGCAGATCCGGATTGGCGAATTCTCGGTCAAACCCCACCACTTCGGCGCCCTGGGTTAAAAAGTGGCGGGCGATCTGCTCGCCGATGCCGCGCGCCGCGCCGGTCACCCACACGCGTTTGCCGGTGAAATCCATCTGAATGCTCATGCGCGCACCGCCATCCGGGCGCACCGCCGGGTCATGTTGTTGTTCATCGTTATCTCCTGCGAAAGGCTATGACGCGGCGCGGACTGCGCCGCAAAGAGGCCTACAGCGCGCCGCTGTTCAGGCCGAAAGCGTTGAGCATGGTGCCCAGTTTGGCAGTGGTTTCCATCCATTCGGACTGCGGCGTCGAGGCGGCGACGATGCCCGCGCCGGCGAACAGCCGCACCCGGTTGCCGCGCAGCAGCCCGCTGCGGATGACGATCGCCCACTCGCCGTCGCCGTTGGCGTCGCACCAGCCGACGATGCCGCTGAACAAGCCGCGATCGTGCGGTTCCAGAGCGGCGATCAGCTGGCGGGCGCTTTCGGTCGGGAAGCCGCACAGCGCCGGCGTCGGATGCAGCAGACAGGCCAGCTGCATCACGTTGAGATCCGGATTCAGCAACTCGCCGCGAATGCGGGTGGACAGGTGCCACATGGTGCCGGTGCTGAGCAGCGACGGGCCGCTGGGCACGCTCAGGGTGGCGCACAGCGGCGCCAGATGCCGACGAATGTCGTCGATCACCAGCTTGTGTTCGTATTTGTCTTTGGTCGAGCGCATCAGGCGCTCGCTGCCGAGGCGATCCTGCTGCGGATCGTCCTGCCGGCGCGCCGAGCCCGCCAGCGGATTGGTGTGGATCTCGCCGCCCTGCTTGCGGATCAGCAGTTCAGGGCTGGCGCCGATCAACACGCTGCCATCGGCCAGCGGCAGAGAGAAGTGGTAACCGGTCGGGTTCTGCACCATCAGGTTATTGAGGATCCGGTGGCCGGCCACCGGCTGTTCCAGCTCGATATCAAGGATGCGCGACAGCACCGCCTTGTCCAGCTTGCCTTGTTTAAAGCGGCTGACCGCTTCCGCGACCGCGTGTTTGAATCGCGGCTCGTCCGGAATACTGGTGCAGGCGACCAGGCGATGCGGCTGTTGCAGCATCGGGCGCGCGGCGCGGATAAAGCTGTCGTTGGCGACGAATCGGCTTTCTTCTGGTATATACAGGCAGGAAGGCCGGCGCGTGTCGAACGGAATGGCGCCCACCACCACCGGGGCCGCCTGGCCGGCGGCTTTGGCGCGCGCCAGCGCCTGGCGAATATGCTGCGCCAGCGCGCTGCCTTCCTGCTCGCCGCCGAACGCCGGCGTCTCGATACGCTCAAACACGCCGTGGGCGGAGAGGGAACGGAATTCTGACCGGTACAAAAAGGTCGATTGTTCGGCGTACTCAAACCCGGAGAAGGTTTGGTTTTCTGTCGTCAGTGTCGCCACAAGACCACTCCTTTGTTGCGCCTCACCAATGATAATGTTTATGCGAATAATTATCATTAGCTGTAAAGGGTGGGTAAATTACACCGGATCCCCACCGTCGGTCAATCTCCGATGAATGAATCTTGCCGCACGCCGCGGCAAATTCGCGTTACGCCCCAACAAGAAATAACACACTGTTATTATTGTGTTTTAGCAAAAAATAAAAGTCGTGACATCGTCACCTTCGCGCCAAAACCGCCCGGCGAAACGCCGTCCGGCGCAGCAATGCGGCGTCAACGTGGTGAGCAGCGCCAATTCGAACGTCTGCCGCTGCGCATCCACCGCCACCATCCGCGCATCAAGAAAATCGAAATATCGGCGCACCTGCGGGTAAAGCGCTTTGAACAGGCTCTCTTTGGCGGAAAACGTCAGCGTCAGCAGCTCGTTGAACGGCAGCGTTTCGCCCAGCAACGTCTCGCGCTCCGCCGGTGAAACGATCGCGCTCCACAGCTCCTCCGCTCGCGCCACGGACAGCAGCGTCTCCACATCCAGCCCAACGCCGCCCAGCCCGCTCTCTCGGTGTACGACGCACAGCGCGGTATGCGAATTATGGCTCAGCGCCCCGGCGATGCCCGGCGGCCACTGCGGCGCGCGATCTTCGCCGCGCGCCAGGGTGAAGTCGGCGAAACCGAGCGGCGCCAGCAGCTGCCGCGCCAGCACACGCCCGGCCAGATACTCCGCACGGCGTTTCGGCACCGCGCGCGCCAGGTGGTCCGGCAGCGCAAAGCCCGCCTCGGGAAAACTGTCGTCGCGATACTCCGCCAGCGCAAACTGGCAGCGCGCCACCTGGCCCGGATAGCCGTCCGGCGTGAAAAATTCGATATTGCGGATAAAAGTGGGGATCCGGCAGGAATCAGAGTCACTGCCCAA
This sequence comes from Serratia sp. X3, assembly GCF_014982455.1. Classification (NCBI taxonomy): domain Bacteria; kingdom Pseudomonadati; phylum Pseudomonadota; class Gammaproteobacteria; order Enterobacterales; family Yersiniaceae; genus Serratia; species Serratia sp. X3. Next base: position 404,244 of record NZ_JADCNB010000001.1, on the reverse strand, counting down.
AGAAAGCTTAATCACCGTCGTTTAACTTCTCAGCATCCTGGCGTACCGCCACCAGCTGTGTAAGCAGTTCCGGCAACGCCGTTTGCACCGTCGCCCAGACCACTTCAAGGTTGATATCAAAATAACCGTGCGCAATGCGATTACGCATGCCGCGCATGTTTCGCCAAGGGATTTCAGGATGGCGTTGCGTAAACGCGGGGCTGCCATCCATGATTTTCGTCACGGCTTCACCGATAATAATCAGGCTCATAATGACCGCCTGCTGAGTGCGTTTATCTTCGATAAAATCTACCACCGCCAAGCCATCAACGAAATCGCAGGCATCCTGCGCCGCCTGTTGCATGTGGCTCAGATAATCGACCAACCGCGCATCTTTCATACCGGCTGGGCCTCCGCCAAAACCTGCTGGCGAAAGGCCGGCGGCAAATCGAGCGGCGTCAGCAGATCCACCTGTATGCCCAGCAGCGCTTCCAGTTCCGACTGCAGCCCCCCCAGATCAAACAACGTGGCGCCCGGCAACGCATCGACCAACAGATCCAAATCACTGCCCTCCCGATCGGTGCCATGCAGCACCGAGCCGAAAATACGCGGATTGACCGCAGGGAACAGCCCAACCGTTTTTCGGATCGCCTGGCGATGTTCTGCAAGAACAATGGATGGTCGCATGGTTTTATCTCCCCGTTACACCTAACGAAATGCTAGGTGATCGGTTGAGGGGATTCAAGCACAATCCCCCGGCAGCCGCGCCTATGCCTCTCCCCCGCATTCGGGAGAGAGGCCGGGCATTACAAGATGCCTTTCATGGTCTTCTCGAAATCGCTCCAGGCGCAGAAGCCGTCTTTATCGATCGGGCAGCCTTTCAGCGCCAGCGTCACGTGCTGCGGCGGGGTTTGCAGCGTCAGCGGCGTCGCCTTGCGCAGCTGTTCGGTGGACTGATAGACGTACTCGATCTTCAGCAATTCACGGTCGTTCTGCGCGTCGCGCCAGCGCTGGAATACCAGTTTGCCGCCGATCGGCGTTTTCTCGTATTGCTGCGGCAGCTGATACGGCTGGAACTGCATGGCCGACAGCAGCGAGGCGATATTGGAGTCGTGGCCCACCAGCACCGTCAGCTTCGGCGCGTCAGGCTTGCGCTCGCCCAGCAGCGCGTTGTTGATGTAGGTCAGCAGCGGCTTGGCGACGTTCTGCGCCACCACCGGCGAGGTGAACAGCGAATCCTGATAGCCGTCTTTCAGCTGCGCCAGCTGCTGCCACTGGTGCGGGGTGGCGATTTTGCCCCAGGCCACCTCTTTCATCGGGAAACCTTCGTAATACTGCAGCATAAAGGCGTCCACCAGCGAGTTGCCCACCCGCAGCGGGCCGGAGACGCCCGGCTCTTTGCCCGGCACCGCGCTCATCACGCTGGCTTCTTTGGTCAGGTCGCAGTGTTTGTCGGTCTTGCAGGCGGCGGAATCCTTGTAGTCGATGATCTTCGCCAACTGCTGATAAGAGGCGTCCAGCTTCAGCGATCCCAGCGCGGCGTTCATCGCCGCCAGCGCCTGCTGGTTGAAGGCTTCGCTGGTGTCGGTGATGATCGGGTTGAAGGTCGGATCCATCTCGCCCATCTTGTCCTGATGGTGCACGCTGACGTCGCAGCCAGGGAATGCGCCGTTGCTGAAGAACTGCGCGGTGGCCACCGTGCGCTGCAGGCTGTTGGCGTAGACGTACACGCTGCCGGCGGTCGGGCAGCCTTCTTGCGGCAACAGGCCGGTCTGCTTCAGCCAGGCGTTGAAATAGTGCCCCATATACACTTCCAGCACCCCGCCCTTGGTGGTCAGCTGGCCACCCGGCGTTTCCCAGGCCGGCCAGGCCTTCGGCGTGGACTGCGCCAGCACGCTGCCGTTGTTGGCCAGCGGCGCGCGCAGGTTATGGCGGCTCATCACCAGCACCTGTTCCAGTTGATAACCGCCGGCGTCCGCCAGCGCGTTCCCGGTGAATAACAAAGGCAGGCACAGCAATAACGTTTTTTTTCTCATCCGCAGAGGCTCCCGGAAAATGATTATTTTTAAGGTGTTAGCGTTTGCCTGCGTATGATGGCGGGGTTAGTGTGACAAGTGTGTGACAGGGTTCACGGGAAAAGATCGTACCAGCGGCCACCGGGCGGCGGCCGCTGTGCGTCAACTCAGTACCACAGGCTCATGATTGGCCAGCCGATCAGCAGCAGCGCGGCGATGTACACCACGCCGAGAATGCCGCCCAGGCGCCAGTAGTCTTTCGACTTCACATAGCCGCAGCCGTAGATAATCACCCCCGGCCCGGTGGCGTACGGCGTCAGCACGCCCATGATGCCGATCGACAGCACCAGCAGCATCGACAGCTGCTCCATCGGCACGCCCGGCAAGCCTTTGCCGACCGCCAGGATCACCGGCAGCATGGTGGCGGTGTGCGCCGACAGGCTGGCGAACAGGTAGTGGGCGAAGTAGAACACCAGCACCAGCGCCACCACCGTCATGTTCGGCGAGAAGCCGTCCAGGTGAGTGCTCATGGTCTGGGCGAACCAGTCGATAAAGCCGGAGCGCGTCAGGCCGTTGGCCATCACCACCAGCGTCGCCAGGTTAACCAGCGTATTCCAGGCGCTGGAGTATTTGGTAATGTCTTTCCACGACACCACGTGCAGCGCCAGCATCAGCGACACCGCCAACAGGCACACCGCGGTGGCGTCCAGCACCTTGCCGCCGAACACCCACAGGCACAGGCTGAGCAGCACCAGGCCGATCAGGGTGTACTCCTTGCGCGTCAGCTTGCCCATTTCCCCCAGCGCGGTATTCGCCCAGGCGGCCACTTCGCTGCTGTGGGTCACGCCCGGCTTGTAGAGGTAGTAGGAGAGCAGCGGCGCGATGATCAGCAGCAGCAGGCCGACCGGCAGGAACGCCAGGAACCACTGCATCCAGCTGATGTGCACCCCGGCTATCTTGCCGACGAACTCGATGCCCAGCACGTTCGGCGCGGCGCCGGTGACGAACATCGAGGAGCTGATGCTGGTGCCGACCACCATCATCCACATCAGGTAGCCGCCGATGCGGCGCGAAGAGGGATCGTTAGGGAAGGAATCGAACAGCGGCGGCAGGTTTTTCACCACCGGGAACACCGTGCCGCCGGTGCGCGCGGTGTTGGACGGCGTGAACGGCGCCAGCAGGATATCGATGATCACCACCGCATAGCCCAGCGTCAGCGTGCGCTTGCCCATGAATTTCACCAGGAACAGCGCGATGCGCCGCCCCAGCCCGGTGGCCTCGTAGCCCAGCGCGAAGATAAAGGCGCCGAACACCAGCCAGACGGTGGTGCTGGAGAAGCCCGCCAGCCCCCATTTCAGCGCCTCTTTACCGGCCTTGAAACCCGGCTCCGCCAATTCTTGCGCGCCGAACAGCACCCAGTTGGCGCTCAGCACGCTGACGGTCACCGCGATAAAACTGATGGCGGTGGCCGGGATCGGCTCCAGAATCATGCCGACGATCATCGCCACAAAGATGGCGAAATAGTGCCACGCCTGCGGCGGCATGCCGTCGGGCACCGGTATCAATAACAGGATCGCGAGCACCGCCAGCGGCGCTATCGCTTTCCAGATCTTTTCCTGGGTTTGGGACATAGGGACTCTCCTGAAGGCTTGGTTATTATTCTTGGGCACCCAGCTGCGCCAGCAGCCAGGTCACTATCAACAAGTCGGCGCTGCCGCCGGGGCTGAGGTTGCGGGCAATGCAGTCGGCATCGAAGCGCCGCAGGCGCGCCAGGCCCGCTTCCCCCGCCGAGCCGCCCTGCGCCAACAGCAAGGCCGCCCGGCGCCGCAGCCAGCGCAGCCCGCGCAGGCCGCCGCGCGAGGCGACGTTGGTGTCATCGTTGTGGGCCATCAGCCACAGCAGGCTGTCCAGCAGCGCCCGCTGTTCGTCGCCGCCGGCGGCCAGCCGTTGCCGATACAGCGGCAGCGCGCCGTCAAGCACCAACCGAAAACCGGATTCCGCCTCGCCGCGCGCGCCGCTGAGGCCATACGCAGCGAACAAGCGCTGGCCGGCGGTCTGCCCGGCGTTGTTGCATCGCAGTTCGCTGTCCACCAGCCCTCGGCACATCGCCGCCACTTCGGCGCATAACGATGCGGCGCTGATGGCCCGGCCCTGCTGCTGCAGGCGGCCGAAGGCGGCGCACAGCAAACCGAGTGAGAACACGCTGCCCTTGTGGGTGTTAATGCCGCCGGTGGCGCGAAACATCTGGTTTTCGCAGGCCAGGCCGAGCGGCCGCAGCCGCGCCAACTGCCGCTCCGCCGGCCGGCAGGCGTCTTCGCGGCCGCGCTGGATAAAACGCGGCAGCCACACGCCGATGGCGCGGGCGCTGCGGTAGAAATGCCCAAGATCCATGTCGCGATGGGCGCCGGTGTTATGGCGATCCACCAGCCCCGGTTTGGGCGTGAGGTTGACCTCCACCAACAGCGCGCGGAAAGCGGCGCGGGCGAAGTCGCAGGCCGGCTCGGCTCGGCGGGCGGGTGGATTAATCGGCAGAGATCGCATCGTTGAACATCCTTTCCATTTCTTGCAGCAGCTGCTCGCTGCCATGCCGCCGCTGGCGGGCGCAAATCTTGGCCGGTTGGCCGCACAGCAGGCAGCGCCGCGCCGGCAGGCCGATGTCGCGGCGCGACAGGATTCGCCCCTGCGCATCCAGCACGTCGATATCCCACAGCCGGCCGATCGGGCGGCTCACCTCCAGCTGCATAGCGCAATCTTTCACCCGTTGGGCGTCGGCGCGCAGCGCCACGAATCCTTCGCAGCCGGTGGCGAGCGCCAGCGCCTCGGCCTGCGGGCTCGGCCAGCCCTGTTCGGCGCACAGCCGCAGCAGCGCCGTCCACCCGAGGTTGAAGATGCCGCGCGTCAGCGCGCTGTCTTTCACCGGGCCGGGCACCACCAGCGTCAGCACCAGCAGCGTGCACTCGTGCTGTGCCAGCCACGCCTGCTGGCGCGCCTGACGGCATTCGCGGCTGGTGAGCAGCTCCGGCAGGCTGACCGCGCGTTCGGCGGCCAGTTGGGGATCGACGGCGGCCATCGGTTACTCCGCCACCTGATGCACCACGTCGATCACCGAGCCGTCGCGGTAGCGCACTACCGCCACCACTTTGTCGGTAAAGGCGATCGGCTGCGGTTCGCCGGTCAGCTGCAGCGCGCGGGCGCGCAGCCAGTCAATGCTCACCACCTCGAGCCCGGCCTCCCGCAGGCGCTGCGCCAGCTCCGGCCGCGCCGGGTTGACGGCGATGCCGTGGTCGGTCACCAGAATGTCGATGCTGGAGCCCGGCGTGACACAGGTGGTCACCTGCTCCACCAGCGTCGGGATGCGCCCGCGCACCAACGGCGCGACGATGATCGCCAGCCGCGCGGCGGCGGCGGTGTCGCAGTGGCCGCCGGACGCGCCGCGCAGCACGCCGTCGGAGCCGGTCAGCACGTTAACGTTGAAACCGGTGTCGATCTCGAGCGCGCTCAGCACCACCACGTCGAGCCGATCGACCGACGCGCCCTTGGAGCTGAAGTTGGCGTACTGGTTGGCGCTGATTTCGATATGGCACGGGTTGCGCGCCAGCGAGGTCGCCGCCGCCCGATCGAAGCTCTGCACGTCCAGCAGCTTGCCGATCAGCCCTTTCTCGTGCAGATCCACCATGGTCGAGGTGATGCCGCCGAGGGCGAACGCGGCGCGAATGCCGCGGGCGCGCATCTTGTCCTCCAGGAACCGGGTCACCGCCAGCGAGGCGCCGCCGGTGCCGGTTTGCAGCGAGAACCCTTCGGTGAAGTAGCCGGAACCGGCGATCACCTCGGCGGCGCGGCGGGCGATCAGCAGCTCGCGCGGGTTCGAAGTCATGCGCGTGGCGTCGGCGCCGATCTTGTCGGCGTCGCCCACCCGCTCCAGCTGCACGATCAGATCCACCCGATCCTGCGCCAGGCTGGCGGGATGATGCGGATACGGCACCAGCTGTTCGGTCAGCAGCACCACGGTGCCCGCCGCCTCGGCGTCCACCCGCGCATAGCCGAGCGAGCCGCAGCAGGCTTCACCGCTGTAGCCGTTGGCGTTGCCGAACTCATCGCAGGCCGGCACGCCGAGGAAGGCCACATCTATCTTCAGCTCGCCGGATTCGATCAGGTTGACCCGGCCGCCATGCGAGTGAATTTGCACCGGCTCCGCCAGCAGGCCGCGCGAAACGGCGTCCGCCAGCGGGCCGCGCAGCCCGGAGGTGTAAATGCGGCTCACCACGCCGTGGCGGATATGCTCAACCAACGGCGCATGGCAGTCGGTCAGCGAGCTGGAGGCCAGCGTCAGGTTGCGGAACCCCATCGCCGCCAGCGTCTCCATCACCTGATTGAGCGCCAGATCGCCGCCGCGAAACGCATGGTGGAAGGAGATGGTCATGCCGTCCTGCAGCCCGCTGCGGCGCACCGCTTCCTGCAAGGAGTCGCACAGCTTGAGATCGCGCGGTTTACGCGCCTGCAGATTGGCCTTGGAAATGTCCTGATAGCCCGGCAGATCCGCCGGGTTGGCGAAGGTCATCAATCGTTGTTGGCGGTTCATCATGCTTCCTCCCCGTACTGCGCCGGTTCTTCCCGTAAGCCGGACAGCGCGGCGCGCTCCAGCACCAGCCGGGCGCGTTCAATCACCGGGCTGTCGACCATTTTTCCGTTGAGCGACACCACGCCGCGCCCTTCCCGCTCCGCCGCTTCGGCGGCGTCCACCACCCGCTGCGCGTGCGCCACCTCTTTGGCGGTCGGCGCGTACAGGTTGTGCAGCAGCTCAATCTGGCGCGGGTTGATCAGCGATTTGCCGTCGAAGCCGAGCTGTTTGATCAGCGCCGCTTCCTGCAGGAAGCCGGCCTCGTTGTTGGCGTCGGAATACACGGTGTCGAACGCCTGAATGCCGGCGGCGCGCGCCGCCTGCAGCAGCGAGCAGCGGGCGAACAGCAGCTCGATGCCCTCCGGCGAGCGTTCGGTGCGCAGGTTGCGCACATAGTCTTCCGCCCCCAGCGCGATGCCGATAAGACGCGGCGAAGCGTGCGCGATCGCCACCGCGTTGGTGATGCCCTGCGCCGATTCGATCGCCGCCAGCAGCCCGGTGCTGCCGACCGGCCGGCCGCAGGCCGCCTCGATGGCGGCGATCTCGCGCTCCATGTCGACAACGTCCTGCGCGCTATCGGTCTTCGGCAGGCGCACGATGTCCGCGCCGCCGCGCACCACCGCCTGCAGGTCCGCCAGGCCGTAGGCGGAATCGAGCGCATTGACGCGCACGATGGTTTCCACCTCCTGGTACAGCGGATGCTGCAGCGCGTGGTACACCAATCGGCGCGCCGCGTCTTTTTCACGCAGGATCACCGAGTCTTCCAGATCGAACATCAGCGCGTCGGCCTGGTAGATAAAGGCGTTGCTGACCATCGCCGCGTTGGCGCCGGGAACGAACAGCATGCTGCGGCGCAGCCGGGTTTTATTCAGCGTTTTCATCTTTCGCCTCCCACGGCAGTTGGCCGCCCTCGCAGGCGCGCATCAGCGCGGTTTCCAGCCGGGCGCGCAGCACGCAGTCCAGCGCCCCTTTGTCGTCGACGATCACCTGCACCGGTTCCACCTCATAACGCTGCAGCACTTCCAGCAGGGTGTGGCGGATCGCCGCGCCGAACTGCTTTTCCACGCTGCTGGCGATCAGCAGATCGTGCTGCGGCCCCTCGGCGGGCGCGATGCGCACCATGACATCGCTGGATTCCAGCGTGCCGGCCATTGCTTCTCGGATAATTTTCATCATTCACCTGATTGTGCGGACTCAAAAGGATGCGGGGCCGTCTTGGCCCGGCGCTGCGTTTGCAGATCCTGCAGGTAGTACAGGGTGTCCGGCGGCACCAGCGGCGCGGCGGCGTGGAAGTCCCCCGCCGCCAGCAGCTTGCGCACCCAGGAGGCGGAGATCGCCGTGCCCTGATATTGCAAACGCTCGATTTCCACCAGCGCGATCGGCGGGCTGGGCAGCGCCGGCGTTTCCAGCCAGTAGCGCATGTCGCGGTTGTACTTCGCGGTCACCGCGCAGAACGGCTCGTTGCCGACGAAGCGGTGGGTGATGCCCAGCGCGGGCGCCAGATACTGGCGGAAGATCTTCAGATCGATTTCGGTGTAACAGTCGTCGGCCACGCCCTGGTCCTTGATGAAGTAACAAGGGAAAGTGGCGCGCGAGATCACGTACTGCGAGCCTTCGTGTACCGTGAGGTTGGGGATGTCGGCGGTGCCGGCCAGCACCAGCCGGCGCCGGTCTTCATAGCTGAAGCGCGAGGTGTTTTCCTTCACCAGAAACAGGTGCAGCCAGTCGCAGCGCTTGGCCGCCTGACGCACCAGATACTGGTGTCCACGGGTAAAGGGGTTGGCGTTCATCACGATGCTGCCGATGGTGTCGCCCGGCCGACGTTGGCTCGCCAGCTGGGCGGCGTAGCGCTTCAGGCGGCACGGGCTGTTTTCCATCAGCACCACGATGCCCGGCACGGTGGCGATCGGGTAGAAACCGCACTGGCGGAACAGCGGCTCGTTCTGCACCTTGGTGTAGATAAACAGCTGGGTGTGATGGCGCTCGTAGGCCAGGTTCACCAGCTCGGTCGCCAGCGCCAGCGCCAACCCTTCGCCGCGCATCAGCGGGCTGATGGCGACGCATTTGATAATATTGTCGGCGATGCCGCCGCAGGCGACCAATTTATCGTGCTGGGTAACGGTAATAAATATTTCAACCGTGGTATCGATATTCAGATCGTTACTGCGCAAGAAGGCGCTTATTTCCGAAATCGCTTTATGATCCGATCGCTTTACCCGATTAAATACGGCATCGCCTAACATAACACGCTCTCTGGGTTAACTGACAAACAACAAATGAAATACAAAAAGGCATTTTAATTAACATCAGAAATGGCAATTAAAACCTTAAAAACCATGAAGATAAAATCATCCTCTCGTTCAATAAACCCATGGTAAGCAGAAAAAAAACGCGGATTATTGACCTATTTCACAAACCGATCCCGGTTAATAAGTTATTTAATGTTCTTTATTTGCTTAATTAATCTTATGGTGTTTATTATTGAGATAATCTTTATTTGGCGCCGCAATTCACTTACATTCATTTAGCATCTTGATTGCAATAGTAGGTTTCATTATGGAATGGCTGAACATCCTGATCGTTGAAGACGAAACGCCGCTGGCGGAGATGCACGCGGAGTTTATCCGCCAGAACGGCGGCTGCCGCCAGATTTGGCTGGCCGGCACGCTGGCGCAGGCGCGCGCCATGACCGAACGCTTCAAGCCGGATCTGATCCTGCTGGACAACTTTCTGCCGGACGGCCAGGGCATCACCCTGCTGCGCGAACTGACGCTGAGCGGCTATCGCGGCGGCATCGTGTTCATCACCGCCGCCAGCGACATGGCCACCGTAGCCGAGGCGTTGCGCTACGGCGTGTTCGACTACCTGATCAAACCGCTGGCCTATGACCGGCTGAGCCAGACGCTGCAGCGCTTCAGCCAGCGCCGCGAAGCGTTGAAGGACAAAGCGCGCCTCAACCAGCGCCGCATCGACGAGATGTTCAACACCTACGCCCGCGGCGAGCAGCAGGCGGCGCTGCCCGCCGGCATCGACGAGCTGACGCTGGGCAAGGTCCGCGCGCTGTTCGCCGAACCCGCCGCGCGGCATACCGCTGAAAGCGTTGCGCAAAAAATGGGGCTCAGCCGCACCACCGCGCGCCGTTATCTGGAGTTTTGCACCGCCGCGCAGCAGCTGCGCGCCGAGATCATTTACGGCAAGGTGGGCCGCCCACAGCGGATCTATCGCGCCGGCGAGCCGCATTAACGGTTATTTGATCGCCCTTGCAAGGTTGCGTGTAACCGCTTTACTTTTTATGCGCCGGTCAGCATCTTGGTGAGCATCACCTAGCCGACTGGACGATCGCCGATGCCTGCTGCCCCCCTAGTTTCCCTGACCGAGATCCTCGCCCGCCGTGACTGGCAAAACCCCGCCTGCACCCACTACCGCCGGCTGGACGCCCACCCGCCGTTCGCCAGCTGGCGCACGGTGGAAGACGCGCGCGACGACGCCCCCAGCGCCAGCCGCCGCTCACTGAACGGTGAGTGGCGCTTCAGCTATTTCCCGCGCCCAGAGGCGGCGCCGGAAGGCTGGCTGCAGCAGGATCTGCCGGACGCCGCCCCGCTGGCGGTGCCGGGCAACTGGCAGCTCGCCGGCTACGACGCGCCGATTTACACCAACGTGCGCTACCCGTTCCCGGTCGATCCGCCGCGCGTGCCGGAAGACAACCCGACCGGCTGCTACTCGCGCGCCTTCAGCGTCGATCCTGCCTGGCTGGCCGCCGGCCAGACGCGCGTCATCTTCGACGGCGTCAACTCGGCGTTCTATTTATGGTGCAACGGCTACTGGGTGGGCTATTCGCAGGACAGCCGCCTGCCGGCGGAGTTCGATCTCAGCCCGTGGCTGCAGCCGGGTGAAAACCGGCTGGCGGTGATGGTGCTGCGCTGGTGCGACGGCAGCTACCTGGAAGATCAGGACATGTGGCGCATGAGCGGCATCTTCCGCGACGTCAGCCTGCTGCACAAACCCGCCGCCCACCTGAGCGATGTGCACATCACCACGCCGTTGCATGACAGCTTTACCCGCGGTGAACTGGTGGTAACGGCGCGCGCCAACCGGCCCGGCCCGCTGCAGGTGCAGGTGCAGGTTCAACTGTGGCGCGACGGGGCGCGGGTGGCCGAACGCACCCAGCCGCTCGGCAGCGAGATCGTGGACGAGCGCGGCGCCTATGCCGATCGCGTCACGCTGCGGCTGCCGGTGGAGCGCCCGGCGCTGTGGAGCGCCGAAACGCCCGCGCTGTATCGCGCCACCGTCGCCCTGCTCTCACCCGAGGGGGAGATTATCGAGGTGGAGGCCTATGACGTCGGCTTCCGCCAGGTGGAAATCAGCGGCGGGCTGTTGAAGCTCAACGGGAAGCCGCTGCTGATCCGCGGCGTTAACCGCCACGAGCATCACCCGCGCCACGGCCAGGTGATGGACGAGGCGACGATGCGCCACGACATCCTGCTGATGAAACAGCACAACTTCAACGCGGTGCGCTGCTCGCATTACCCCAACCACCCGCTGTGGTATCGGCTTTGCGATCGCTACGGGCTGTACGTGGTGGATGAAGCCAATATCGAGACCCACGGCATGCAGCCGATGAACCGCCTGGCTGACGATCCGCTGTGGCTGCCGGCGATGAGCGAGCGCGTCACCCGCATGGTGCAACGCGATCGCAACCACCCTTGCATCATTATCTGGTCGCTGGGCAACGAGTCCGGCCACGGCGCGAACCACGACGCGCTGTACCGCTGGGTGAAAAGCCAGGATCCGACCCGCCCGGTGCAATATGAAGGCGGCGGCGCCGACACCGCCGCCACCGACATCATCTGCCCGATGTATGCGCGAGTGGATCAGGATCAGCCGTTCCCGGCAGTGCCCAAATGGGCGATCGGCAAGTGGATCGGCCTGCCGGAGGAGCAGCGTCCGTTGATCCTGTGCGAATACGCCCACGCGATGGGCAACAGTTTCGGCGGTTTCGAGCGCTACTGGCGCGCGTTCCATGCACATCCGCGCCTGCAGGGCGGCTTTGTCTGGGACTGGGTCGATCAGGCGCTGATCAAACGCGACGATCGCGGCGAAGAGTTCTGGGCCTACGGCGGCGACTTCGGCGACACCCCCAACGATCGCCAGTTCTGCCTGAACGGGCTGGTGTTCGCGGATCGCACCCCGCACCCGGCGCTGTTCGAAGCGCAGCGGGCGCAGCAGCTGTTCCGCTTCGCCTTCGACGCCGCCTCGCTGACGCTGACCGTCACCAGCGATTACCTGTTCCGCCACACCGACAACGAACAGCTCAACTGGCGGCTGGAGCTGGACGGCGTGGAGCGCGCCAGCGGCAGCTTCGATCTGGCGCTGCCGCCGCAGGGCAGCACTCGCTTCACCCTGCTCGACCGGCTGCCGATGCTGCATCAGCCCGGCGAACTGTGGCTGAACGTGGAAGTGGTGCAGCCGCAGGCCACCGACTGGTCCGAAGCGCACCACCGCTGCGCCTGGGATCAGTGGCGGGTGCCGCGCGCGCTGCATCCCGCGCCGCCGCCGGCGCAGGGCGTGCCGCCAATGCTGATTGAAGACGATCAGGGGCTGACGCTCACCCACGGCGACCAGCGTTGGCGCTTCGAGCGCAGCAGCGGCCACCTGACGCAGTGGTGGCAGAATGAGCAGCCGCAGTTGCTGACGCCGCTGCGCGACGGCTTTGCGCGCGCGCCGATCGATAACGATATCGGCGTCAGCGAAGCGGGCCATATCGATCCCAACGCCTGGGTCGAATGCTGGAAGCTGGCGGGCCTGTACCGGCTGGAGGAGCGCTGCACGCAGTTGCAGGCCGATGCGCTGCAAAACGGCGTGCGGGTGGTGAGCGAACACCAGTTCGGCATGGACGGGCAGATTTTGCTGATTAGCCGCAAGCAGTGGCTGTTCGACGCGCTGGGCGCGGTGAGCGTGAACGTGGAGGTCGAGGTGGCCGACGCCCTGCCGCCGCCAGCGCGCATCGGCCTGAACTGCCAACTGGCGACGGTGCAGCCGCAGGCGGAATGGCTGGGCCTGGGCCCGCACGAGAACTACCCGGATCGCCGCCTGGCCGCGCAGCACGGGCGCTGGCGCCTGCCGCTGACGGATCTGCACACGCCATATATTTTCCCCGGCGAGAATGGCCTGCGCTGCGACACCCGCAGCCTGCGCTACGGCGGCTGGCGCATCGACGGCCGCTTCCACTTCTCGCTCAGCCGCTACGGCCTGCAACAGCTGATGGCCTGCAGCCACCAGCATCTGCTGCAGCCGGAAGCAGGCACCTGGCTGCATCTGGACGGCTACCACATGGGGGTGGGCGGCGACGACTCCTGGAGCCCGAGCGTGCACCGGGATTACCTGCTCACCGCTGGCGTTTACCGCTATCAGCTGCGCCTGCAGCGAGCGCCAGAGGGCTAAATCTGCCAAAAAACTCAACGGGTTGCGCATTCTGTAAGCAAACAGTCACAGAATGTGTAATCCGCCTTTGACATGCCTGCGGCGCCTCGCTATTATTCGCCCCGTTCACACGATTCCTCTGTAGTTCAGTCGGTAGAACGGCGGACTGTTAATCCGTATGTCACTGGTTCGAGTCCAGTCAGAGGAGCCATATTTAGAGAAGCCCGCTTAAGGAAACTTAAGCGGGCTTTTTGCTTTTAAGCTGCCAGTTGCATGAAATAAGCAATGAGCGAAACGTGAACGTTAAAAGAGCGATCGCGACATCAACCATCACGCCACCGGGTTCCCGGTAGCAGGCACGATCACTGAATTGTCAGCCGTAACGCTAAAGCTTGCGGGTATGGATCAAAGTAATTCTGCGTCAGCAAATAGGCATCCTGATATTCCGCCAGATAATGTTTCAGAAGCGTCATCGGGGCCAATATGGGCAACAACCCTGCACGATAATTGAGGATTACCTCTCGCAGCTCTCCGCGCTGGCGCATCGTTAGCTGGTTACGGAAGTACCCCTGGATGTGCATCAGCACGTTAGTGTGGTTTTTGCGCGAGGCAGGTTTCTTCAGGATCGTCATTAACTTATCGCGGTAGACCGCAAAGAAGGCATCCAAGTCCTCCCACTCATGCAGCGTCGCAACGAACGGACCAATCTCCCGATACCCTGCCTGATGGTGCGCCAACAGCTGCAGTTTATAGCGGCTATGAAAATCCAGTATCGCCCGCCGCGTTAGGCCCGTTTTGCGCAAGGTATTAAGCGCATGCAACGCAAAAACTCGTTCGACAAAGTTTTCGCGCAGAACCGGATCGTGCAACCGACCATCCTCCTCCACCGGCAGCCACGGATATTTTTCCATCAGCGCGGCGGTAAACAGCCCCACCCCCTCCTTGCGCCCACGATTCCCTTTCTCGTCATAGAGGCGCACGCGCTCCATGCCACAGCTGGGTGATTTCGCGCAGACGATAAAACCAGACAGTTCACCCAACCCGGTCAGATATTCCTCGCAAAAATCGGCCATTTTAACGGTCACATCTTCGTGGGGCGCATGGCTAAGGCGCATGCGAATCTGTCCAACGGAGGTTTGCACCAAACGCAGCGCCGGTCGGGGCACCGGCAGGCCAATCGCCATCTCCGGGCAGACGGGCCGAAACGTCACCCACTGAGCCAGTCTATCCATGACAAACTCCGTCCGCTTATGCCCGCCATCAAAGCGGACGGCAGCCCCCGTTAAACAGCCGCTGATCCCAATGACGGGTTGCGTTTTCATGACATTCTCCTCGCTATTGTGCTTTACGGGAGAAGAAGAGCGTCACCGTGCCAACGGAGAAGCCAAATTTCTTCATCTCGGTTTTATTGAACAGATGATGACCGTCCTGCAGATACATCCAGTCATCAAAATTGAGCAGCCAGGTTCTGCCTCTGGATGTCACATTCATGCTGTAATGCCAGTTGAACGCGTTGCCCGCTGCCTGTCCCTTCGCGACGCCTTGAATGTCGCCGGCCGTGCCCTCGTAACGATCGGCGCTAACTTTTCGGATATGCCATACCCTCTGCTGTTTCTCGCCATCGTCATACACAAATCGCTCGTTGAGGGTCAGCGTGTCCCCTACGACATCACCGTTTATATCGACATGGAAGCGACGAAGCTGTGTGCCGTTGCGGTCCTGGACCATCCCCCACGCCTGCGTGTCCCCCTGAAAATACTGAAAGATATCCAGCGTCGGCTGCTGCCGGCGATAGTCTGCAATTTCAGCGCTACAGCCGGCGAGCTGCATCAACAAGGGCAGGATTAGGATCAATAAACGTTTCACTCATCACCTCCGGTGAGCTGCTGCCGCAACTCGGGATATTGGGTGCGGGGACCCAGCCAGATCGCGAGAAAGTTTTCACTGAACGCCGCCGATTGTGGTGGGCCTAGCGGGATAAAATGCCTTTGTGTTGCAGACATGCGATACCAGAACTGCCCCCGCCTTGCTTTTTGCACAAACGCCAACTGCATTCCCGGCACGACATCTGGCCATATGTTTCCCAACGTACGCAGCCATGACTCACTCAGCGCTTCCCGCGCCAGAATGCCCTGCGCCCGCCACTGTTCACGCGTGGCATCCACCAGTTCCTGACGTTCAATCGTGTGCTGATAGGAGATAATCAGCGCTTGATCTTCCCCCAACCCACGATATCGCCCCTCCGGCGTGCGCAATTGCGAGGTATAAATCGTAAACGGCCCCCAGGTGAGCGTCGCGTCGCCGACTTTTTGCCAACTTAACCAGTCTGCCGCGCCCGCAAACGGCGCAATCGCCATTAATCCCAGCAGCATCAGTAAGGCAGGTTTCATTGTCGTGGCCTCATGAGAATATGGAAAAACAGTATCAGCGCCAGCCAGCCCGCCGCCAACAAACCAACGACGATAGCGGTCGGTTTCAGAAAGGCAATCGCGCCCAGACGTTCCCCCAACAGGTAGGCAGCCGGCCCTCCGCCAGTAGCCATCAGCGCCAGCTGCCAACCCGGCAAGGCGGTCGAGCAGACCAGGTGCGTCCACAGGGCGGCGAACATCAGCCAGAGCGCAACCATCCATAGCGGCAGCAGCGCCTCTGCGTGAAAATCAACCAGCCCCGCCAGCGCCCACAGCGCGTCGAGCCCACTGCCCGCCGCCGCCAGCGCCAGCGCATGCACGCGCTGCGTTGGCGGGAGCAAGAAGCAGGCTAACATCGCCAGCGCAAGCCACAACACCACGCCGCGCTCGCGAAATAACACCACCATGAGCCAGTAAAGGTCGAAGCCGACGGCGAGGATAAAGGCCTTCAGATGGCGACTCATACTCGCTCCGCCGTCAGCTGTACCACGCTGATGGTTCGGGCGTTAAAACCGGCTTCACAGTAGCCGAAGTAGTACAGCCACATGCGGCGAAAATGCTCATCAAAACCCAGTTTTTCAATCTCCTGCCAGGCATGAACAAATCGTTGCCGCCAGTGGGCCAGCGTCCGGGCATAGTCGGGTCCCATATCGAACAGATTGCGAACCACAAAGTCGGTATGCTTTGTCATCAAACCGCTCATCGCGGTGATACTTGGTAAAAAGCCCCCCGGAAAGATATAGCGCTGAATAAAATCGACGTTTTTGCAGTAATCGAGATAGCGCTGATCCTGAATGGTAATGGCCTGAATCGCCATTTTGCCTCCAGGGCGCAAGCGCGCCTGACAGGTACGGAAAAACGCAGGCAGAAAGCGCTGCCCGACCGCCTCGATCATTTCAACCGACACCAGTTTGTCGAATTCCCCAGTCAGATCGCGGTAGTCGCACAGCAGCACTTTGACTCTCTCTTGTAAACCTGCGCGGGTAATACGCGCGGTCGCCCAGGCAAACTGTTCCTGAGACAGTGTCGTGGTGGTCACGCGGCATCCGTAATGACGCGCGGCATATTCCGCCATCGCCCCCCAACCGGTGCCTATCTCCAGCAGATGATCATCCTCAGTCAGCGCCAACTGTTCGCACAGTCGGGCCATCTTGGCCTGTTGAGCCTGCGCTAACGACTGTTCCGGGCAGGTGAACAATGCGCAGGAATAGAGTAAATCCTCATCAAGAAAGTGCGCGTAAAACGTATTGCCAAGATCGTAATGCGCGGCGATGTTTTCCCTCGCTTGTTGCCGATGGTTACGACGAGTCCAGTGACGCAAGCGCTCTACGGGCCTGCCCAGCACACGAAAACCGCTTTCCAGCCGCCCCAACAAGGCGCTGTTGAGTGCGAATATCTGGAGTAATGGCGTGAGCTGCTGTGTTTCCCATTCACCGTCCATCCAGGCTTCTGCCGCCGCAAGACTGCCGCCTGTCAACACCCGCCAGTACACCGCGGGCGATAGAATCTGCAGGTCAGCGCGCAATTCTGCCGAGGCATCGCCAAAATGAAAGGTCTGCGCCCCTTCCCGCACCGTGAGTGAACCTTTGCGAAGGCCGCTCAGCACACGAAAAAGGAGCCAACGCGCAAAGCGCAGATTGCGCGGAATATCAGGTTCAAGCGCAAAGGCGGGTTCGATCATGATCGCTCACTCCTGCTTGCAGGGTGGTTGTAAAGAGGGACTCGCTTGAGCCACAGCCGCAACGCCTGCCAGTAAATTGCAAACACCGTTTTCAGCGTCATGAACGGCAGGCGCAACAACAGTGAACGCAGACTCGCCTGCGTCAACGGCTCGCGTTTAAGCATCAGGGTGGCATCAAAAATCTTCGAGGCCTGATGGTTCTCGATATGCATATGCAGCGTTTTGCCCGGCGTATTAAATCGCCAGTGATAGACCATCTCCATCGGGTTAAACGGCGATACGTGAAAGGCTTTTGCCAACGGGCGCTTTTTCTGCGCGTCTACGGCGTAGTAATGGCGCTCATTCCAGGGCGTATTGCGAACCTCCGCCAGCACCCAGCGCAGGAGGTTCGCGCGGTCATAACAGTAGTAAAAATTGACCGGGTTAAAATGAAAACCGAAATAACGCAGCTGCGTCAGAAGCATCACGCGCCCCTCGGGACGTTCGCCCGTCAGGGCGGCAAGCTGATTCAGCGCGTTGTCTTTTAACGGGGTTCCCAGTGGGTAATCCGCATCATGAAAAGCCGCTGCGGCGAAGCGATTACGCCGCACGCCCACGCTCGGAAGTTGCGCCAGCTCATCGAGATCGATCCACGCCATAAACACCCGATAGCTAAAACGGTGCGTTGTCGGCTGGAGGCGCTGGTGCCGCAATACGCCGTGGTACAAGCAACTGTTCATTTAGCCCCCCGCTCCTGCAGCAATACCGTGCACCACATCCAGCGCGCTGCGCACGCCATCCTCGTGAAAGCCGTTGTACCAGTAAGCCCCGCAGAACCAGCTTCGACGCTGGCCGTTAATCTCTGCCCGACGAGCCTGCGCCCGCCAGCTTTGGGGATTAAACAGCGGATGCTCATAGACGAAACGTCGCCAGACGAATCGCTCTTCAATCGAGCTGTCCGGATTAAGGGTCACGCAGAACAGTGGGCTTCCTTCAGGTAATCCCTGGAGAATATTCATGTTATAGGTAACGCAAGCGCTCGCTTGTTCCTGCCCACTAAGGCGATAATTCCAGCTTGCCCACGCGCGCTCGCGAACCGGCAACCAGCGCCGATCGCCGTGCAGAACCACCTCGTTACGCTGCCAGCCAATGCCCCCCAGCACATCGTGTTCTGCGGGGCTCGCATCCTTAAGCAGGCGCAACGCCTGCGAAGAATGACAGGCAAAGATCACCTGATCGAAGGTATGGGTAGAGGCCACCAGCTGGATTCTGATTTCGCTGTCGGAACGAATCACCTGTTGCACAGGCGTATTGAGATACAGCGTCAGACGTTCGCTCAACTGCGTCAGCATCTCGCGAACGTACTCCCGCGAGCCTCCCGGCACCACGTACCACTGCGGGCGATGCCGGATATCCAGCAGGCCATGATGCTCAAAGAAGCGTAAGAACAGCGGCAGTGGAAAGCGGCGCATCTCCTGAAGCGAAGATGACCAGATGGCCGCGCCCATGGGCAGAATGTAATGGCGGGCAAAAAACGCGCTGAAGTGATGCCGGTCGAGGAATGTCTGTAGGGTCGCGTTCGCATCAACCTCATTTAATGCCTGCTTCGCCAGACGATTAAAACGGACAATCTCCTTCAACATGGTCAAAAATGCAGGATTGACCAGGTTTTCACGCTGGGCGAAAAGGGAAGCCAGCGTATGGCCGCTGTACTCCAGGCCGCTTTGCGGATTGTGCACCGAAAAGCTCATCTGCGTTTTTTGTCCCTGGATGCCCAGTTCGCTCAGCAAGCCCATAAAACGCGGATAGGTTCGGTCGTTATAGACAATAAACCCGCTATCAATCGCGAAACTCCCCTGCGGGGTAGCCACATCCACCGTGGCGGTATGGCCGCCAGGGGTCGGCGCCGCTTCAAAAAGCGTCACCTGGTGGTGCCCTGCAAGACGCCACGCGCAGGTTAATCCGGCAATGCCGCTGCCAATGATAGCAATTTTCATGAACGCACCATCCTGCGCAGCAGAGCGCGCTGGAGCCCCTCAGGCAGTCCGGCCAGCAGACGCAGCAGCAGGCCAAAGCCGGCAGGAAAAACAATATTGTTTTTTCCTTTCGCCAGGCCACGGCGAATCGCTTTCACCGCATACTCCACGCTGACCTGAAACGGCATAGGAAAATCGTTTTTACGGGTAAGCGGTGTATCGACAAATCCCGGCGATACGACGGTCACGGCAATGCCTTTCGGCTCCCACTCCAGACGCAGACTGTTGGCAAACCAGGTTAACGCGGCTTTAGAAGCGCCGTAGGCTTCAGCCCGGGGGAACGGCAGCCAGTGCGCCATCGAACTGACCAATACCACACGATTACCGGAGGTTAACTGTGATTGAAGCGCGGCCAGGCAATTGATGGGGCCCAGGTAATTTGTTGCCATGACGCGTTCGATCCGTTCTGCGTCTACCCAGCCGTGGTCGAGATATTCACAGGTACCGGCGCAGAGAATGACAAGATCGGGCGTGCAGTCCGCCAACGCCAGGCAACAGGCATCTCTGTCTGTCATATCGAACAGACGTATTGTGAGGTTGGGATGAGATTGGCGCAGCTGTTCCAGCCGTATAGGATCGCGACCGCAGGCAATCACGTGGCAACCGTCATCAGCCCATGACTTTGCGAGCCCGGCGCCGATCCCGGAGCTTGCGCCGGTAATGAGAACAGTCATCATGCGCACACCCTCCGTTTCACTCCGCGAACGACCCAACCCAAAAGCGGCAGATGCTCATAAAGCATTTCGCCCGCGTCGTAGTAATCACGCTGGCGAATAATCTTCTCCCCCTGGAACTCCACCATCGAGCATCCCGGCAATGAACGCATTTCACCGCCGGCGATACGCGGATGCGACCAATGCATGTTCCACGTCACGGCAAATTGCCCGGCTCCACGCAGAGGAGGATCAATGGCGAATCGGCAGGTGTTCACATTCGCCAGCAGATGCGTGAAATAGCGCTTGATGGCCAACAGCCCATTGTGTTCTCCGAAGGGATCGACCAGGACGGCGTGCACGTCGTACAACCCAGCAAGCGCCATGACGGTCTGGCGATCCAAACCGGCGTAATAATCAACAAACCTGTCGATGACGAACGGCTGCGCGCGCATAAATTCTGCCTTGAGGGTGAACACCATCACGTGGAAGCATAATTAAAACTTACACAATCACTTTGATTTGTCCAAGTTTTACGAAAAAATATTTTAAACTTTATGTAATTCAATTGGTTGAAATGTTTTTTTGGGCAGCGCAATTCCTAACCACTGAAAAAGTGGTCAGTCCGCACCCGCATGAAGGGGAATGACAGAAGGATTAAAGTGAGATCACATCGAGGGAGCTGACCTGCTGCTGCCAGAGCTCTATCTGTTTTTTACGGGCCACGGTGAGCTTGCCGGAAGTGACCAACAACCATTTACGATCGGGAAAGATGTTGGGGGCCAGGGTTGCGGGCGGTAAGGGAAGCACATCAATACGATGCCCCTGCCCAGTGCGACAAAGCGCTTCAAGCCAAATCTCGCAAGGATCTGTGAGATGCCAGCCGGTAATCAGGTAATTATCGCCCGGCGCACGCTTATCCCCTTCCAGACAGAACGAGGTGTAGGAGATGATAATACCGTCGAGGATTTCACGCAGCGTCATCATAGCCGGCACATTGGCCGAGACTTTACTGCGCAATGGACGCAATACTTCGCTAACCAACTCGGGACGGGGATACTCGCGCCCCGCGTCGTATACCAGCTGGCGCAGGGATTCAATTTTTCCTTCTTTCAGGCGCTGCAGCATGTTCTCTTGCAGGGTGAACCAGTTATTCGTTCGCCGTGCGCCAGGACGGGCCAGCAACGGTTTTACCTGGCTAACCGGGACGCCTTTTTTGACCCAGTCGAGAATTTTAAGCGCCTGTTGGATATCGTCATCGTTATACAGCCGGTGCCCGCCATCCGTACGCTGCGGCTTGAGAAGCCCATAACGACGCTGCCAGGCGCGCAATGTCGTCGCGGTTATTCCACAAAGCCGCGCAAATTCGCCAATGGAGTAAGACATACAGAACACCCGATAACAAAGAAGAATCTCAATATACTACGAACTGCGTGGATAGGATAAAGTGAAAACGGCTTACCCTATCACTCAAACATCCTGACTTGCCTCACGTTTAGAGACCACCGCCAGTGAGTCATGACGGGTGTTTTGCCTTCATAACGCCAACGCTCCCCCTAGCGAAACCCACTCTTTTATCTAAGAAGATTCCTAACCGAGCTGACGAAAATGCCTTCCTGACGCCAATACGCGGATTTACCCGCCGATTTACAACAATAATTCTGTAAAAACAATCGATAAGCCAATCTCTCTCGCTCAGCAAGTTGCGTCTATCCTTTCGCTATGGGTGCCTGCTGCCCATCGTTCGCTGCAGATCGCGGCATGCGCGTTTCTGGCTGTTCGGGTTTCGGTTTATTCCATCGCGCGCTTCCATTCATCATGTTGAATTTCAAAGTAATCTCTCAGCAACAAGGAGTGTTTATATGGCTTACGTCATTACCGACCGAGAAAAACTGCAAGCGATTTGGGAGGCCGCCAAAGCCGGCGACTGGCCTGCGGTATATGCCGCATCCGTCGATGCGCTCACCGATCCCAACCATGCCAACCAACCCATTGAGGGCGTGGATATCGCGGTGTATACCTGGATCAAAGGCGCCTATGGCGTGAACTCGAATCAGGGGGCGTTTGCCCATTACATTCGCGACCAAACCAAGCTGCAGTATGAGTTGCGCACCGGGCATGTGCCCGATGACTGGGAGGCGCGCATTCAAAATGCCTCCGACAACATCGCCAAAAACTTCGCCAAAACGCTGTTTGGCGTCGATCTGAGCAGCGATCCCAACGCGCCGTTGCCGGATGCCCCACCCACCAGCGCCAAAGTGCCGGACATTCACGAGGTCGGCCTGATCGACGCCGGCGCAGCGGCGTCCGAAGTGTTCACCGACGCCTCCTCGACCGGCGCCCCCAACTATTCCCCCTGGGCCGGCACCACGCTGTTCTCTTATTTAGGCGATACCTCGTTCTTTACCGAATGGGTGGCGACCAACGACACCTCGGCCTTTAAGGTGGAAGGCGGGACTTACGATCTGATTGCCGCGGCGCAGGTCTCCATGCAAATGAAAAACCTCAGTTACGTGGTTGAAACGCTGCTGGCGGGCGAAGTGCCCACCTATTTGACCACCCTGGGCATTGGCCACGAGACCATCCGCCTCGCCGCCGAAGCGGCGCGTGATTTCTACACCGAATCCTACGGCAGCAGCGTGACCGGCGGCGGCAGCCTCATTCCCGGCAAGCTGGATATCGGCTCGGCGATTTTCAACGACATTGCCGACGTGCTGTCCACGCCGAATCTGTACCGCGTCGGTACGCTGCATGACGACGATTTC
Source organism: Serratia sp. X3 (assembly GCF_014982455.1). Taxonomy (NCBI): domain Bacteria; kingdom Pseudomonadati; phylum Pseudomonadota; class Gammaproteobacteria; order Enterobacterales; family Yersiniaceae; genus Serratia; species Serratia sp. X3. The sequence goes on along the minus strand of NZ_JADCNB010000001.1, from coordinate 381,690 downwards.
ACCCTGGCGTTCGGCAATATCGCCGTTAACACCGGCAGCGGCGACGACACCATCAGCGTGCCGCGCGGCTGGCAAAACAACGTCGGCAACTACGGCTGGACGGTGATCGACGGCGGCAGCGGCCACGATACGGTCGATTATTCCAGCCTGTCGCACGGGGTAAACCTGAAGTTTGACGCCCAGGGCAGCTACGGCGGACGCGGGGTGATCGAGAAAAACGGCATCGGGCTGTATGGCTTTAAGGACGGGCTGTACAACATCGAAGCGGTGAAACTGACCGACTTTAAGGACAACGTCACCTTTAACGATCGGGTGCTGACGCCGGCCAACGGCCTGGAGGTCAACCTGGGCAAAGGCTCCAGCGAGATTCGTTTCGAGCACGGTTATACCACTGCGCCGGGAGGGAGCGCGCCGCAGGATTATCTCGGCGTGAACCTGAGCATGCTGTCCAACGATGTGCCCTTCCCCAACAGCCTGCTGAACATTCCCGTGAAGCAGACCCACAATATCTACATCGACGACAGCTTCGAGCTGGGCTTTTTACAGGCCTCCTCCCTGTCTATCGACAACCACCTGCTGGCCTTCGGCGCCGAAGGTTCAAACAGCAGCTTCTCACTGAACTACAACGCGCAAACCCATACGCAGGATCTGTCGATATTCATGCAGGGTGAAAGCGCGCTCAATCAGCACGTCGTCAATATCTACAATTGGGATCAAGGATACTTTGGCATCAATCTGGAGCAGCCGGCCATTCAGCTTGTCGGTTTGCAAACCGTTACGCCGCAAGAGCTGGCGGCCGCCTAAGCGAAGCCCGCCGGTTTACCGGCGGGTTGTTTACCTGCGGCGCGACGGCTCAGGCCCCATCCCGCTCCGCCACCCGCGCCAGCAACGCCCCCAGCAACGCCAGATCGACCAGCAACGCCAGCGCGAAACCGCTCCCCCTCACGCCCGGCGCGGCGTAGGTTTGCACCAGCGAAGCGGCAATCACTACGGCCACGATAGTCACCACCGTCGTCAGCCTGCACGCCACGGCGAACGCCGCTTTCTCCCCCACCGCCGTGCGGTAGGCGACGCCCTGCCCCAGGCCGCCGAGGGCGAGACCCGCCAGCAGAGCCGGCCAGTCATGGCCGCCGAACAGCATCAGCAGCGTCAATAGCCATCCCGCCGCCGCCAGCAAAAAGCCGTGGCGGAGAATCACCAGCGCTGGCCGGTTCCGCAGCGGCTGCCAGCGAGCCAGTGCGGCGCCGCCGAGAAACGCCAGCGCCAATGCCGTCAGCAGCATCAGGGTCGCGCCGATGCCCGGCAGGCTCTCCGCCTCCAGCAGCAAAGCGCCCGCGGCGACCGGCACACTGAGCGCCAGGGCGCTCGCCGCCGTTCCCGTGTGTGTCATGGCGCCCAGGGCGCCGTTGTTGATAGAAAGGCTCATCGTTCTCTCCCGATAGGGTGGAAATGATGAAATAAATTCATTTCCCTGTTCACATGTCAGTAGCCTATCTCTTGTATAATAGGTCAGACAAACTCATAGTTTTCAGCCTTAGATGAGAATAACTCAGCCATGAGAAAACCCCGTTTGCCGCCGCTGGGCGCGCTGCGCGCTTTCCACGCCGTGGCCGGCTGCCGCAGCTTCAAACTGGCCGCCGAGGCGCTGGGCGTGAGCGCGACGGCGGTCAGCCACCAGATCAAGCTGCTGGAGTCGGTGCTGGAATGCCGGGTGTGCGAGCGCAGCGCGCAGGGCGTCAGCCTGACCGAGACCGGCGAGATCCTGTATGCCGGCACCCAGCGCGCCTTTGCCGCGCTAGAACAGTCCGTCGCCCAAATCACCCGCGCCCGGCAGCCGCCGGCGCTGACCGTCACCACCACCTCCAATTTTCTCACCCACTGGCTGGTGCCGCGCCTGGCGGATTTCAAGGCGGAGTTTCCCGCCATCGATCTGCGCCTGCACACCAGCGTCGAGCGGGTCGATCTCAGCCAGCGCACCGTGGACGTCGCCATCCGCTACCGTGAAACGCCAGAAACCGATCTGCACTGCACCCTGCTGCATGAGGATCGCTTTATCGTGGTCGCCAGCCCGGCGCTGGCGCTGGCGCGCATCGAGGATTTACAGCGGGTGACGCTGTTTCACGTGGCGCATCGGCAGGTGCCCGCCGACTCGCCGACCTGGGAGAACTGGCGACGGCGCTACGGGCCGGAAGGGTTGAACGTGGAAGCCGGGCTGACCTTCAGCGACGAAACGCATGCGCTGCAGGCGGCGGTGGCCGGCCAGGGGGTGGTGATCGCCAGCCGGCTGCTGGCGCGCGATTTGTTGCAGCGCGGCGTGCTGGCCGCGCCGTTCGAGATGGCGTTACCCGGCGCCAACTACTATCTGATGACCACCGAGGAGACCGCGCAGCGCCCCGATATCATTGCGCTGCGCGAGTGGCTGCTGCGGCAAATGGCGGCAGGCTAACGGCTCTCGGGGGCAATTTCGCCCAGGCGGATCGCCACGCTGATCGCCTGCGCGGTGGTGGCGGCGCCAAGGCGCCGGCGAATGCGGCGCAGGTGGTTTTCCACCGTGCGTTCAGACAGGCCGAGCATCGCGGCGATATCCGCCTGTCGTCGGCCGATGGCGGTCCAGCTCAGCACCTCGCGCTCGCGCGCCGACAGCCGGCCTTCTTCTTTGCCGGCCGCCGGTTCAAACAGCCGCCGCGCCGCCAAAAAGGCCGCCGTGCCCACGAGCGACAGCGCCAACCGCACCGGCGGCGAGGCGTCGATGCGCTCGCCTCCCAGGCTGACGGCGCCCTCCAGGCCGGCGGGGCCGAACACCGGGATTTGCACGCCGTGCAGGCCCGCGCCGCGCGGCGTGCGCACAATCCGGTAGCGCTCTCCCTGCTGCGCCCGGGTCTTGGTCCAGAAGAACGGCTCGCTGGCCCGCAGCATGTGGCGAGTCACCGGGCAGTGCCGCACGTAGGTCAGCGCATCGACCGCCTCCCCCTCGCCGAACCAGTCGCCTTCGACCCAATAGATATGCTCGATCCCCGCCTCCGCCGTGGCGGAAGCGGAAAACAGCACAAAGCGATCGAAGCCGAACGGCGCGGCGAAGGCGCGAACCCGCCCCCGAATGGCGGACAAGGTTCGCTCGTGGTCCATCGCCAACGCCGTCTGGAAAGCGCGCTGCGCGATCTCATCGCTCATCGCGCAGCGACGTCGGTCAGCAGCGTCTCCGCCGCCAGTTTGCCGAGGTTGTTGGAAGCCAGCGGGCTGTCGCCGGTCAGCAGGCGCCGATCTTTATGCACCTTGCCGGTGATGTCGGCATTGACGATCTTCACGCCCAGCTCACGCAGGCGTTCGCCCACCAGCCAGGGCATCGGGCCGGGGATATAGCCGATGTCGATGTTGGCGCCGGTATCGAGAGCATCCGGGAACACGCACATCTCATAGCCGCGATAGAGGAAATCGTCTTTGCTCTCGCCAATGCCCGCCGCCAGCAAACCGGCCGGCCCGTGGCACAGCGAGATCACATAGCGATCGTTGTCATGGGCCCAGTGCAGCGTCTTTTTCACCTCTTCACTGAACGGGATATCATTGAGCACGCCGTGGCCGCCGGGAATGAAAACGCCGAGGTAGTTGCCGCCATCCAGATCCTTCACGACTTCCGTCAGCTTTTTCGGCTGCTTGAGTTGGCTGCGGTACTTCTCATAGGTGGCCTTGACCGCTGGGTCTTCATGCGGGAACGCCCACATCTCCAGCTTCACCGGATCGCCGGACGGCGTGGCGATGTCGATCTCGAAACCGGCCAGATCCAGGTGATGCATCGGCAGCAGCATCTCGACCGGATGGTTGCCGGTGGAGAAGAACTTGCCGTTTTGCATCAGCAGGTAACGCTCCTGCGAGGCGATCATCAGCACCTTCCACTTGCCGCCGCGATAGGCGTTCGGGTAGTTGGCGCCCGTGAAGTCGGTTTTGGACGAGGTGTACTGGCTGAGGGAGTAAGGTGATGGGAAGAACGCGTTGTCTTCCGCCACATCCGGGGTGGGATTACGATCGTTGGATACTGAATCAGTCATGATTATCTCCATATTCACCGTTGCATTTCTCTTTCAGCTTAAATAACCGCCGGCGGGGCCGCAATGAGGGATATCCCTCAATCACCCTCGCACTGGCAACGCTCAAGTGGGGTGCCGTAGCGCGACAATGAACGTTTCTTCGCTGACGCCGGCATATTCGTACCGGCACTTTCTCACCGGCACCTGGAAGTAACGCTCCAGGATATCCTCTTGCAGCAAGGCGTTTTTATCGCCAAACATGCACTGTCGCTTATTCATCAGCAGGCACTTGTCGGAGATGCGATCGGCGTAATGCAGAAAATGCGTATTCAGCACGATCGTCATCTGCCGCTCTTTGGCGAGGCGCCAGAGCATCTCGATCATTTTAGCCTGATTGTAAAAATCCAGGTTCGACTCCGGTTCGTCGAGGATCATGACGTCGGGGTCCGCCGCCAGCGCCTTGGCGAAATAACACATCTGCAATTCCCCGCCGCTGATCTGATTGATGTTTTTCTGCGCCAGCGGCGCGATCTCCAGCGCGTGCAACACCGCCTGCGCCTTGGCGAAATCTTGCCGTCGCGGCCCGGCGAACCACCCCGCCTGGCGAGCGCAGCCGAAAGTGACAAAATCGAGCACGCCATACGCGAAATGCGGCGTTTTCGCCTGCGGCACATAGGCCAGTCGGGCGGGCCGATTGTCGATGCGGCCGATCTGGCACACGCCTGACAGGGGCCGACACAGGCCCGCGACATGTCTCAGCAGAGTGGTTTTACCGGCGCCGTTCGGCCCGAGCACGCTGAGGATCTCACCGCGTTTCAGATGAAAACTGACGTTGTCGAGAATGGGCTCGCACCCTTTGAACCCCAGGGTCAACTGGCTAACGGTGATCATGTTTGCTGCTCATAATAAAAAGGAGGGCGAAAAGCGGCGCGCCGATCAGCGCGGTCAGGATGCCGATCGGGATTTCAGCGTAGGTGGCGCCTCTGGCGATATTGTCGATCACCAGTAAAAACAGCGCCCCGCTCAGCGCCGAAGCCGGGATCAGGCGACCGTGGTTATACCCCAATACGCTTCGCACCAAATGCGGGATCACCAAGCCGACCCACCCCACCACGCCGGCCAAGCTCACCGAAGCGGAAACCAGCAGAGAGGCGGCGATCAGCAACAGGATCTTCAGTCGAGGCGGATTCAGACCGGCGATGCGCGCCTCGTCGTCCCCAAGAGAGAGAATGTTCATATTCCACCTGAGCCGGTAGATAGTCAGGTAACACGCCGCAAACAGCGGGATCAGCCAATAAACCTGCGCTTTCGCTACCGAAGCGAAGCTGCCCATCAGCCAGAAGACGATCGCCGGCAAGGTATCCTGCGGATCGGCGACATATTTTATGACCGAGACAAACGCGATAAACAGCGACGCGATAATCATGCCGGACAAAAGCGTGGTGAGCGCATCCTGCCGGCGTTTGAGGCGGCAGATACCGAGCACCAGCAACAGGCTCACCACGCCGAAAAGAAACGACAGCAGCGAACTCAGGGCAAAAGGCAAACTCAATAGAATGCCCAGCGCAGCGCCAAAGGCGGAGGCGGAAGACGTGCCCAGCACGTCCGGGCTGGCCAATGCGTTTTTCAGCACCGCCTGAAAGGTCGCGCCGGCGACCGCCAACCCGCCGCCCACCAGCATCACCGCCACTACCCGCGGCGCGCGCAGGTTAAAAATCACCGAATAGCGGGCCTCGTTTTCCCCCGGCATGTTCCCCTGCCATAAAATCTGCGCCACATCATGGGCCGACAAGGCGTAGCGGCCGGCAAACAGCGATGCGAAGGCGACTGCACACAGCGAAATGAACAATCCCGCCATGATCGCCGCATATTTTCCTCTGCCCGGCATCCCCAAGCTCCTCCATTGGATTAACGCTATTCAACCGTGGCGCTAGCGTTGCGCCAGCACCTCATCCAGCAACCGGTCAGGGATCGCGTAGGAGAACATCGTCTGATAATAACGACGCGTCTCCTGCCGCAGCGTCTTGTCGCTAATGTCTTCGGGCGCGTATCGGTTGATCATGAACAGCGGCAACAGTGACGTTTCCGCCGACAGGCCTCCCCAGTTGTGAATGCCCACCGGCGTCGAGAAAACCTTGCCGTTTTTCACCGCCCTGAGCGTCTCCCACGCCTGGCCGGGGATCCCCCCATGCAGCAGCGCTTTTGCGCTGCCGAACACCACGAAAATCACATCCGGATCCCAGGCCATGATCTGCTCCATCGACACGTTGATGTACCTGCCGGCATCGCCCTTCACCGGCAAATCCCCGGCGACGTTATCCATGCCGGCCATTTTCAGATAGGTGTCGCCGTAGGTGTGCGGGCCGCTCACCTTCAGCTGCCTGCCGTCGCTTTCTTCCAGATACAACGCCCTGACGTGCTGCGCGCGGATGGCTGCGGCATAGGGGCGGATCTGCTTCAGGGTCCTTTCCCAGGCGTCTTTGAATTTATGCGTGCGCGGCAGGCCGAGGGTGTCGGCGAAGGTATTTTCCCAATACACCTGGGTGACCATCGGCTGGTATTTGGTCTTCCCGCCGGCGTCCAGATCGACCGTCATCACGCCCGCCCTTTCCAGCCGATCGTCCTGGCTTTTGCCGTAGTAATAAATGATGTCGGGCCGCAGATTCATTAACGACTCCATGTTGACCCGATAGTCCTTATTGATGAAATCGGACGTGATCCTGCCGATGTCAGGCTTCATGTCTTTCAACACATGCATATCGGCATGCATGAATGCCCAGGGGCCGACGCCGACGACGTGCCGATAGGCCGCCTCGTTGGCCAGGAGCACGCCGAAGGGGCAGTTGCCGGTGATGACGATCCGCGGGTAGCTGCCGGGCAGCGTTTGCGCCGCCGCGCTCTGCGGCAGCGCGGTCGCTTGCGGCTGGCTGGCACCGGCGCAAGCCAGCATCGGCAAAGCGGCTATCGCCAGCAAGGCGGTGGCGATGAATGTCAGTTTTACGGCCATGAGGCCTCCTGCGCGCACGCGCAATGGCGCGCGTTGATGAGCGGTGTCAGGCCGAGGCGGCGATGCCGGCGGCCATGATGGTGATCCCGGCAACGAAAACGATCGCCGCGGTGGCGACCGCACCGCCGCCGACCAACGCGGCGGTTTTTCCTTCGGAAATCTCTTTTCGCTGCAGGAAAGAGAGTTGCGACAGGGGAATGATTTTTCCGCTGTCGGCAACGATGTCTTTCGGTTCAACCTTCGCTACCGTCAGCTCGCCGCCGCTGCCGTCCTTCAGGCCGTATTTCAGCCGATCGCCGACATACACCGGCGGCTGCAACAGATAATACGGGCTATTGAGCCCCGCCTCTTTTTGTTGCAGCGCCACGTCGTGGTAGGTCGAGCAGCCGCTGAGGGAAAACGCCGCCATCCCGATAATGAGCGGCACTAGATGGGTGAATCGCATGGGAAACCTCGAACGTGCTTATTTGCTGGTTTTTAACGTAACGGCGGACTTGAAGCGCATATAGCTCACGGCCAGAGAGAGAAACGAGAACGCCGCCCCCGCCATTAAGCTGATAGTCGTCGCTTGCGCGCCGCGCATATTGAAGAAAATCGCCACTAACGCCGAACCGACGATTTGCCCGATCAACCGGGAACTGCCCAACAGACCGCTAGCGATGCTGCTGTTTTCATGAGAGACCGAGGTCATGATCAGCAGGTTGTTCGGTGATTGAAACAGGCCGAAACCGATGCCGCACAGCGCCACGCGCCATACGATCGCCCCATTCGACGGATCGGCCGGCAGGTTGGCCATCAGCAGCATGCCGGCCAACAAGCAGGCGAGGCCTGACAGGGCGACGAGATTGGGATCGTATTTCTTGGTCAAATCGCCGGAAATCAACGACGACACCATGGTGGCCAGCGGCCAGGCGGTCAGCAGCAGGCCGATTTCCACCACGTTTCTTTGCAGGACATTGTGGAAATAAAAAGGCAGCGATACAAAAGCCAAAAGCTGGGTGCTGTAAGACAGCATCGACATCAGCAAAGACAATGACAGCGTCGGGTTATGCAGCATCGCGATCGGGATCAGCGCGGCGTTGGCCTTTCTTTTCTGATTGATGTACAGCCACCCGGCCAGTCCGGCGAATACCGCAAAGCTCAGCGCCGCCGCCGGCAGATGGCGGGTGGTCATGCTCATCGTGCTGAGCGAGAAAGCGATAAACAGCACAAACACCAACAGGGCGCCCCCGCTGTCGAAGCCAACGCTGCGCCGCTCGCGGGAGCCCAGAAATATCACGCTCAGCAGCAGCGACAGGCAGGCGATGGGAACATTGATGGTGAACAGCCAGTTCCAGCTCGTTTGAGAAAGTATCGCCGAGGCGATGGACGGCCCGGCGGCGGCGGAAACCGACACCACCATCACGTTAATCCCCAGGCCGCGCCCCAGCAGCCTTGCCGGGTAGATCTCCTTAATCAGCGCCGCATTGACGCTGAGCACCGCCGCCGCGCCGAAGCCCTGTATCACTCGGAACGCCGTCAGCATCGCCAGCGTGTCGGAAAGCGCGCAGCCCAACGAGGAGAAAGCAAACAGCACCACCCCGGCCATAAAGATTTTTTTATTGCCCACCGTTCTGCCCAGCGCCGCAAAGGGCATCAACGACGCGACGACGGCAAACTGGTAGGCATTGATAATCATGATGGAGGCCGATTCGGAAACGGCGAAATCTTTCGCGATCACCGGCAGCGCTACGTTAGCGATGGTGCTGTCGAGCATGGCGATGACCGTGCTTAACGAGACGGCGAGAACCGCGAATAGATTTAGCGTCTCTTTTTCCTGGTGTTTAAAAGTCATGTTAACGCTCCAAAAACGTGGGTGTCTTTATGCCGGCATGCCGGCGGCAAAGACGCCGTTTTTATCAATTTTTGTAATTACGTTATAACATATCATTATTGGATGGTAATAAATCTCATTTGAAATATTGGGTTGCATAGTGTTTCAAAATAAGAATTAACAAATGAAATACAAATAAATCACAATATAAACATTCAATCAAATAACCATACTCAGCATAAAAAACCGGTTTATTTATAGAATGACATTAAAAGTAACAGGCGCTAACAGACGACGATGATGCCGGCACAAATTGTTATGTTATAACAATCAAACCTTCCCTTTATGCGGGTTAACCTTATGGCTAAGAAGGACCTTTTGAACACGCGCTTGTCCCGCCGCAGAATGATGCTGGCCGGGCTGGCGGCTCTGGCGCTCAATAGCGCCGTTTCTCCGCTGGCTAGCGCCCACGGCTTGCCACGCCCCAAAAAACAGGCGGGCCCTCAGGGTGCGCAAAAACGATTCCTGGTCATGTTGGATCCCGGCCATGGCGGCATCGACTCCGGCGCCATTGGCCACACCGGTTCGCTGGAAAAACATGTCGTTCTGGCGATCGCCAGAAACGTGCGGGCGCAGCTCGATCGACACGGCATCGATGCCCGCCTGACGCGCGACAGCGACGTTTTTATTCCGCTGTACGATCGGGTGGAGATCGCGCACCGGCATGGCGCGGATCTTTTCATGTCGATTCACGCCGACGGCTTTACCTGCCCCAGCGCCTGCGGCGCTTCGGTCTTTGCGCTTTCCACTAAGGGCGCCAGCAGCGCGATGGCGAAATACTTATCGAACAGTGAAAACGCGGCGGACGATCTCGCCGGCCCCCACGTCATCAAGAAAGATCGCTATTTGCAGAAGATACTGTTTGATTTGGAACAAACGGAAACCATCAAAGAAAGCCTGACGCTGGGCTCGCACCTGATCCAACATATTGCGCCCATCCATCATTTGCATGCCAAAAATACCGAACAGGCGGCCTTCGTGGTGTTGAAATCCCCATACATTCCTTCGGTATTGGTGGAAACCTCGTTCATCACCAACCCCGAGGAAGAAAGGCTGCTGGGCACCCCTGCATTCCGAAATAAAATCGCCACCGCCATCACGCAGGGGATCGTCAGCTACTTTAAACACGTCACGCACGCTTAAGCTTCACCAGGACGGCAAGCCGGCCGGCTTGCCGCGCACAGGGACGGCGTCATCATGATAAAATGCAATCCTCGCGCTTTTTCGGCGAGCCTGTGGCTCCCGCTGCTGGCCCTGTTGCCGCGCAGCGCCTTCGCCGTGCCGCTGACGGTATCGCAACACAGCAGCCTGAATTTCTACGGCACGATTATCGCCAGACGCTACAGCGGTCAAAGCGAACGCGACGACGGCGACCGCAGCTATCTCTATTTCGGCCTGATCGGCAAAAAAAAGATCGCGCCGCGCTGGCGGGCCTACGCCCATTGGGAATATACCGTCAGCTTCGCCGACGCCACCCGAAACAGCACCCGGCTCGCCTACCTCGGCGTGCAGAACGCCGCCCTGGGCAGCCTCGATATCGGCCGCAACTGGGGCGTGCTCTATGATGTGACCGCCCTGACCGATCGCTCCCCGCTGTTCAGAGAAATGGCCTACAACTACATCGACAACTTTATGCGCGGTCGGGCGCACAACCTGCTCACTTACCGCAAACCTTTCAGCCTGTTTCAGCGGCACGCCGCCCTCGCGCTGCAGTATCAGTTCAAAGACGGCGACGATCGACAGGCGCTGGGCAAACAAAACGGCAACGGGTTCGGCGCCTCCTTCCGCTATGCGCTGACGCCGACGCTCAGCCTCATCGCCGCCGCTTCGGCGTCTCAAACCACGCAGCGCCAGCAACGCACCGCCGGCTATCGTCGGCGCATCGATACGCTGGCCGAGGGGGTTCTCTATGCGTCGAAAAAAATCTATCTCGCGGCCGTGTTCACCCAAAGCGACAACGCCATCAGCCCGCAACAAACCGCTAACCGCGGCTCGGCGTCCAGTTATGAAGCGCTCGCCAAATATCGGCTGACGGACCGCATCCAACCCAACATCGGCTATACCCGTTTGATACAGGCCCGGGCAGGCCGCAACACCGACTTATTGAACTACGAGGAGTTGGGCGTGACCTGGTTGCTCAATAGCAACATGCAGGTGTTTATTAACTATGAATTCAATAACCTTTCCCAGCACGCCCCCGGCGTCGATGCGTCGGACAAACTCGATATGGGCATCAGCTATCACTGGTGACGCGCTGCCGCAGCCAATAAAAAGCCCCGCCCGGTGAGGGGCGAGGCTCGCTCGCGCCGATCGAGACGGTGCGAGAGGATCATGAGGGCAGAGTGATGACAGGGTGCCGAATGCGCCTGCTTATGGCGTGACGGACGCCTCAGCGCGGCGCTTGCGCGTTTTTCCACTCCCGCCAAATCGTTTCCAGCCCGGCGCGATACGTCGTGACGGCGAAGTCGGGAAAACGCTGTTTGAACTTGGTCGAGTCGAACAGGTTATCGTGCTCGTAGCGCGGCAGCAGCTCGCGCATCTCACGTGCCCCGGACGAAACCAACCCTGCGGCGATCAACGCCCATTTGCCGATAACGGAATATGAAATGTCCTTCCCAAACACCTCGCAGGCCAACGCGGCGAACTGCGCATAGGTGAGCCGCTCGTCGCAGCACGGGAGATGCCACGTCTGGCCGAACGCGTCGGGCGTATTGCCGAGCCGGGCTAACCCACGGCTGGCGTCGGGCGTCCAGATCAGCGTGCGCAGCCTGTCGTCGCGAACCGGCACGCGCGGTTTTTTCCCCGCTTTCAGCCTGTCGACGATCAGCGCATTGGTGAAGCTCTGCGTTTTTCCCGGCCCATAAAACTCGGGCGCACGGCCGATCAGCACGGGGATCTGCTTGCGCTCCATCTCGTTGAGCACCTTCTCGGTCATCAGGGCACGCACCCGTCCCTTGCGCCCCCGAGGCGCGAACGGCGTCGATTCCGTCTGCGGCTCGCCGCTCTGCGGATACATATAGGTATTGTCGAAATAAACAAAGGGCACGCTCGCGGTACGGCTGGCGTCCAACGCATTCTGCAGCATGGTCGGAAATTGCCGCTCCCACAGCGCCGAATCCGGCGGCAGGCCGGCGGCGAAATACACCACGTCGCTGCCCTTCACCGCCGCCAGGGTCTGCTGTGCATCGAGCAGGTCGGCCGCGACCAGCGTATCGCTGTCGTTGACCTTCCTCGGGTTGCGGCTGACCAATCTTAAATCATCGGTGTACGCGCGCTTCAGTTCACGCGCTAGCTCTTGGGCGATCTGGCCACTGGCGCCCAGGATCGTTTGCATTGGCGTTCCTTATCGCAATGAAAAAAACTCCGCCCACGCAGGGCGGAGCAAAAGTGCTTGTTCGCGCTTAACTGTTCACGAACGCCAGCAGATCGGCGTTGACCTGATCGGCATGGGTGGTCGGGATGCCGTGCGGCGCGCCCTTATAGGTATGCAGCGTGCCGTTTTGCACCAGCTTGGCCGACAGCACGCCGGAATCCTGATAAGGCACCACCTGGTCGTCGTCACCGTGGATCACCAGCACCGGAATGGCAATCTTCTTGAGATCTTCGGTGAAATCGGTCTGCGAGAAGGCGACGATGCCGTCATAGTGCGCCTTGGCGCCGCCCATCATGCCCTGGCGCCACCAGTTCCAGATAATGGCCTCCGACGGTTTGGCACCCGGACGGTTATAGCCGTAGAACGGGCCGGCGGGCACGTCGTAATAGAATTGCGCCCGGTTGGCGGCCAGCTGCGCCTGGAAATCATCGAATACCGATTTTGGGGTGCCCTGCGGGTTACTGTCCGTTTTCACCATCAGCGGCGGCACCGCGCTGATCAGCACCGCTTTGGACACCTTGTCCTCGCCGTGGCGCACGATGTAGCGCACCACCTCGCCGCCGCCGGTCGAGTGGCCAACGTGCATGGCGCCCTGTACGCCGAGATGTTTTACCACCGCGGCGACATCATCGGCGTAATGATCCATGTCGTGCCCTTCCCACACCTGGCTGGAGCGGCCGTGGCCGCGGCGATCGTGCGCAACCACGCGGAACCCTTTGTTCACGAAGAACAGCATCTGGGCATCCCAGTCATCGCTGGACAGCGGCCAGCCGTGGTGGAAGTAGATAACCTTGCCGTTTTTTGGGCCCCAATCCTTGTAGAAAATCTCGACGCCATCGCTGGTCGTTACATAACCCATGTCGTTTCTCCCATTTACCTATGGTTAAAAAAGAAGGTTTATACTGCGCACGGCACCGGGATCTCTGGCTCCCTCATCCCGGTTGGCCGACGATCTTGCGTTGATCGTTTAACGAGTATAGGTTTAAAGTTCACTTTAAGGTCAAACACAATTCGGCAAACCGCATTCCCGCTTTCACTCGGCATCAGGAGAATTCAAGTGCAGGGAGATGACATCCTCATGACGATGGAGCCGCGGCTTGCCGCCCAGCGCCACGCCTTCCTGCGCGACGGCGCGCCGACGATGCAACAGCGCAAGGCCGCCTTGCGCCGCCTGCGAAGCGCCATTCTGGCCCAGCGCGCCGCGCTGGCGGCGGCCGTCAGCGCGGACTTCGGCCACCGTTCGCCTTACGAAACCGACATTCTGGAGATTCTGGTCACCGTTCAGGCGATCGATTACCTGCTGCGCAACCTGAAACGCTTCATGAAGCCGGAGCGCCGCCACGTCGCCCTGCCGTATCAGGCCGCACGCGCCTATGTGCAATATCAGCCCAAGGGCGTGATTGGCATCATGGCGCCGTGGAACTATCCCTTCTCGTTGACCTTCATCCCGCTGGCCACCGCCCTGGCCGCCGGCAACCGTGTGATGCTGAAACCTTCGGAGCTCGCGCCGCATACCAGCCGCCTCATCGAAACGATGCTGACGGCGCTGTTTCCCGCCGATGAGGTCACCGTCGTGACCGGCGGGCCGGACGTCGGGGCCAGATTCAGCGAGCTGGCGTTCGACCATCTGGTGTTCACCGGCAGCACGGCGATCGGCCGTCAGGTCATGCAGGCGGCCGGCAAACATCTGGTGCCGTTAACGCTCGAACTGGGCGGTAAAAGCCCTGCCGTCATGGCGCGCGGCGCGGTTAACGCCAGAAACGTCAAGAGCGTGGCATTCGGCAAGCTGTCGAACGCGGGTCAGACCTGTATCGCGCCCGATTACCTGCTGGTTCATCAGGACGATCTGGCAAGCTTCATGGCGCTCTATGACGCGGCGGTTAAAAGCTTTTATCCCGACGGGCCAACCGGCGACGACTACGGCGCCATCATCAACGACAGGCACTATCGCCGCCTGCAAGCGCTGCTTGCCGACGCACAGGCGCGCGGCGCGCAACTCCATCCGGTCGGCCACCGCCCGGACTCGGCGTCTGAACGGCCGAACACGCTGGCCCCTACGCTTATCGTCGGCGCCCCCGATGACAGCGCGATCATGCAAGAAGAGATCTTCGGGCCGCTGCTGCCGGTGCGCACCTACGCCACCTTTGATGAAACGATCGACGTTATCAACGCCGCGCCGCGCCCGCTCGCGCTCTACTACTTCGGCCCGCCGGGCGAGGATCGGGACCGGCTGCTGGCGCGCACCGCCTCCGGCAACGCCAGCATCAACGCCACCCTGCTGCACTTCGCCCAGGACGATCTGCCGTTCGGCGGCATCGGCCCCAGCGGCATGGGGGCCTGTCACGGCATCGAAGGATTTCGGGCGCTGAGCCACGCCAAGGGCGTTTTCATCCAGAACCGCTGGCGCTTTACCGACCTGCTGCGCGCGCCGTTCGGCAAGCTGGCGGACGCGGTGCTCGCGTTCATGTTGCGGCGCCGATAACGCGGCGTGTTGACTATCAATAGCACATCCATAAATCGCCGCAAGCTATCACAATATTCACTCATTCCTATTTTATCTCTCCGCCGCCGCTGACTAAGCTTAGCCATGAGTCACCCTTTGCCCGTTGGCGGCGGGGGTGACGTAAATCGATTGAGTTCAGTTATTTAGCGCAACACCCGACGCAAGCCTTACCCGCATGCCTTGTTAACCGCTCCACGCCCGGCGGCTGGAGCATCTTTACGGAAGCAGAGAGCGCATTATGACAACTGAAAGCAAATGCCCGTTTTCGGGCGGCAAGCAGCCCGCACCGCAGAACGGCCCCACCAATCAGGATTGGTGGCCTAATCAGCTCAGCCTGAAACCGCTGCACCAGCACTCCCCCCTGTCCGATCCGATGGATAAAGACTTCAACTACGCCGATGCCTTCAACAGCCTCGATCTGGCGGCGGTCAAACAGGATCTGCACGCCCTGATGACCGACTCGCAGGAATGGTGGCCGGCGGACTTCGGCCACTACGGCGGCCTGTTCATCCGCATGGCCTGGCACAGCGCCGGCACCTACCGCATCGGCGACGGCCGCGGCGGCGCAGGCGAAGGCCAGCAGCGCTTCGCCCCGCTCAACAGCTGGCCGGACAACGTCAGCCTCGACAAGGCGCGTCGTTTGCTGTGGCCTATCAAGCAGAAATACGGCCGCAACATCTCCTGGGCCGACCTGATTATCCTGACCGGCAACGTGGCGCTGGAATCGATGGGCTTCAAAACCTTCGGCTACGCCGGCGGCCGCGCCGACACCTGGGAGCCGGACGACGTCTACTGGGGCTCTGAGAAGATCTGGCTGGAACTGAGCGGCGGGCCGAACAGCCGCTACTCGGGCGACCGCGATCTGGAAAACCCGCTGGCGGCGGTACAGATGGGCCTGATTTACGTCAACCCGGAAGGCCCGGACGGCAATCCCGATCCGGTGGCCGCCGCGCGCGACATCCGTGAAACCTTCGCCCGCATGGCGATGAACGACGAAGAAACCGTGGCGCTGATCGCCGGCGGCCACACCTTCGGCAAGACCCACGGCGCCGGCCCGGCGTCTCACGTCGGCGCCGATCCGGAAGCCGCCGGGCTGGAACAGCAAGGCCTCGGCTGGCATAGCACCTTCGGCACCGGCGTCGGCAAAGACGCCATCACCAGCGGCCTGGAAGTCACCTGGACCACCACCCCGACCCAGTGGAACCACGACTTCTTCCGCCACCTGTTCGAATACGAATGGGAGCTGAGCCAAAGCCCGGCCGGCGCGCACCAGTGGGTGGCGAAAGACATCGGTGAAACCATTCCCGACGCCTTCGATCCGAACAAGAAACGCCGCCCGACCATGCTGACCACCGACCTGTCGCTGCGCTTCGATCCGGCCTACGAGAAGATTTCGCGCCGCTTCTATGAGCACCCGGAGGAGCTGGCTGACGCCTTCGCCCGCGCCTGGTTCAAGCTGACCCACCGCGACATGGGGCCGCGCGCGCGCTACCTCGGCCCGGAAGTGCCGCAGGAAGCGTTGATTTGGCAGGATCCGATCCCGGCGGTCGATCATCCGCTGATCGATGAGCAGGACATCGCCGCGCTGAAAAACGCCGTGCTGGCTTCCGGCCTGTCGGTGTCGGCGCTGGTCTCCACCGCCTGGGCTTCCGCGTCCAGCTTCCGCGGCTCAGACAAGCGCGGCGGCGCCAACGGCGCGCGCATTCGCCTGGCGCCGCAAAAGGACTGGGCGGTCAACCAACCTGCGCAGCTTGCCGCGACGCTGGCCAAGCTGGAGAGCATCCAACGCGCCTTCAACGATGCGCAGACCGGCGGCAAGCGCGTCTCGCTGGCGGATCTGATCGTGCTGGCCGGCGCGGCGGGCGTGGAACAGGCGGCGAAGAACGCCGGTTTCACCCTGACGGTGCCGTTCGCCCCGGGCCGCATGGACGCTTCGCAGGAACAGACCGACGTGGACTCCTTCGAGGCGATGGAGCCACTCGCCGACGGTTTCCGCAACTTCCTGAAGGGCAAATACCGCGTGCCGGCCGAAACGCTGCTGGTCGACAAGGCACAGCTGTTGACCCTGACCGCACCGGAAATGACGGTGCTGGTCGGCGGGCTGCGCGTGCTCGGCGCCAACGTCGGCGGCACGCAGCACGGCGTGTTCACCCATCGCCCGCAGGCGCTGACCAACGACTTCTTCGTCAACCTGCTCGACATGGGCACCACCTGGCATCCGGCGAGTGAGGACGGCCTGTTCGAAGGCCGCGATCGCCGCAGCGGCGCGGTCAAATGGACCGGCACCCGCGTCGATCTGGTGTTCGGTTCGCACGCGCAGCTGCGCGCGCTGGCCGAAGTCTACGGCAGCGCCGACGGGCAAGAGAAGTTCGCCCACGACTTCGTCGCCGCCTGGAACAAAGTGATGAACCTCGATCGTTTCGATCTGGCGTAACTTAGCGACAGCACAAAGCCCGCCACGGTAAGTCGGCGGGCTTTTTTATTTGAGGGTAAAAACCGACGACACAACACATAAAAATGACTAACTGATTGATAAAATTTATAACCCCATGATAGTTTAGGCGATTAAATGCATACAAAGACAATTTAAAAATATTAAAAATCAATTAAATAGGAGTAATCATGGACGATATTAATGTTTACGGAGAAACAGGAATATTTATCATTAAAGAACAAATTTTCAGCAAAAATGGACTCCCGTCCATAGGACACTTCTCTCCTTCTGCTGTACAAATCCAGCGCTACGTCTACCAATTGCGTAAGGAACAAGAGGTTTTTTGGGAGGGGCGAAAGATCGACTATACACAGCTCGGCATTTGGGAAAAATTTAAGATACTGATGGGCAACGACTTGGTCAGTAGAGACAAACAAGGGGGCAGCACGCTCTATTCACTGGAGTTCGCCGGATTTGAAACAAGAGTAACGCCTCTGGATGGAGCAAAAGCCCCCCTCCCCGACTTTTTGGGGAAATCCTATAAGATTAACGTACCCACACCTTACATTTATGGCCAAGATCCTATCCCAGAGATGAAGCTCTATGGCAGGAAAGACGTCTCATTCATTATGAGCAACGGTGGACAATCAGCCCCTACTGCAATGGCAAAATACAACAAGACGACCAAGAATCTGATAATGATTCGTACTGAACTAGAAATGAAAAATTTGATGTTATCCTTGAGCAGCGCCAAGGAGCTAAAAAAATGAAGAAAACGATGCTGTTCATTAGTCTGATAGTCATTTATGGTTTTATTGGTTATTTTCTGCACCACCCAATGGCAAAGCTCTACTTTGCCGGGAAAACATTGTTTGTTTCTGACGTTGCAGCAACGGTCGTTACCCAGTTTAAGGCCGCCGGGATTTTCATTTTGTGCGGTGTCATCATCCTGACGCAGATCGTACTGACAAAAAAATCAAAATCCCTTAGACGATATGCCGTTATCTATAGCACTTGGGTGGGTATCCACTTCGTCTACCTTCTCGTCATCTTGATACTTAAGAGCAAGTTCCTAGAACCTCTCAACAAAATCCCGATGGATGCAATTGCTATTGAACAGTTTAACCTTGCTGGCCCAGCGCTTATTTCTCTGGTTTTAACCTGTTCGTCGCTATGGCTCGTCAACAAGTCAGGACAATCAGCACGCAATGTCTAAACACCCGAGAATCCTGAATAGTCTACTCAACTGTTACAAAAAGACCTTCACCTACTCAGGTCGCGAAAGCCGTGGGCCTTATTCAATGCTGCTTTTGTGCCAGCACGTTTGGTTTCTGCTTTATCTCGCTGTTATCGCCAGCAAGATGAATGAGATTTCCATTTTCGCGCTTGCAGCGTTTTTGCTGCCTATGCTAGCGGCCAATGTGCGCCGTTTGCACGATGCGGGTTACTCCGGTGGTTGGTGCCTGACCTGGTTCTGCTTCACACCCTATGTGATGCTGATCTTCGCGCTGTTCCTTCCCGCAAAGAACCTCAACAATCCTTACGACGATCGCCCAAACCTGGCGTAAGCCCCCTCAACGGCCTGCTTCGGCGAGCCATGGCTGGCGCCGCGATATTCTCTTTTCCCGCTTATTCGTATTTACTCAACAAGTCATATAAAAATTTGATGGGCGGCAATTCTTCTAATGCTGTATTTATATTTAGAGGGCAATGAAGAACGTAAATTCAGCGCGCTAATACGATATATCCCAGCAAGGAGAAGACCGTTATGGATTATCCTCGATACACCTCAACACGCGACGAGGCGGGCCTCATTATCAGCACCGTCCCTTAGCGGCAGCGGGTTTGGCCGGCAAAGGCGCCCCATCGTTTTAGGCCATAAAAATAGATGATCTGCACCTGCGCGATATTCGCCCAGGCGTCTGACGTTCGCCCTTCGTTAATGTTTCACGGCGCGCATTGCGCTTTTCGTTTTTATTTTCAGCCGACGGGAAAGCTCATGGAAAATTACGCTTCACTCAGGAAAATAACCGCTACCTGGAGGTCAACATGCAACATATTATCGGCATTTCTTCTCGTCGGCTGAGGATATCAGCCCTTGCGCTGCTGCTCCCGGCGATGTCATGGGCGTCCGATACGGCGTCTGTCGCCGTGGGGCCGCAGTATGACACCACCCATGTCTACGTCGAACGCGGCAAAATGGATGCCTTTGTCGACAGCATCCTGAAAACCTTCGGCGGCACCAGCACCGAACGCGTGCTGGTCAACGTCACGCCCACGCCCAGCGAAACCTACTCCCAGCTGATACTGACGCCGGCCGGCAGCTTCTCGGTGTTCGATTTCAAAACGCCGATCCCGCATCCGTTTGGCGCCGAGCGCAACGGTTTTCTGGTCAGGGATATGGACGCCGCCATCCGGCAAGCCAAGGCCGCCGGCGCCGATGTGCAGGTCGAACCCTTCGACGATCCGATTGGCCGCGACGCGGTGATCCAGTGGCCCGGCGGCGTCAACATGCAGCTTTATTGGCACACCAAAGCGCCCAACTACAAGCCGCTGCTGAGCGTGCCGGAAAACCGCCTGTATCTCTCCGCCTACCGCGTCGATGACTTCCTGAAAAGCTATCAGGCGTTCTCGCACGCCAAGGTGGCGAGCGACGCGCAAGTCAGCGATGCGGCGATCGGCCGTAACGGCAACGGCAAGATCCGCCAGATCGAACTGGACTCCCGCTTCGGCAAAACGCGCATTTTCGTCACCGACGGGCATCTGCCTTATCCGTTCGGCCATGAGCGCACCGGCTATGGCGTCGACGATCTGTCGGCCACGCTGGCCAAAGCGACGGCCAGCGGCGCGCAGGTGCTGTGGCATTCGACGGCGGCGGAACGCCGCGCCTCGGCGCTGGTGAGTTTCCCCGGCGGCTATATCGCCGAAATTCACCAGACGGCTAAATAAACCCAAGGCGCGCTGCGGCGCGCTTTTTTCTTCGGATATCCATGATGAAACGCACGCTACCTGCACTGTTGCTGTTCTCCACGCTCCCCGCGCTGGCGGCGGAGCCCGCCGCTTCCCCCTGGAAAAACATCCCGTTGGGCGATGCGGCCACGTTGTCTTTCGACGGTTCACTGCGCGAGCGCTATGAATGGACGGATCAGCGGGATCTGAACGGCGGACGCGACGACACCTTCATGCAGCGCTTGCTGGTTGGCGCGCGCCTCGACTACGGCGACTATGTCGGCGCCTATGTGCAGGTGGGATCGTCGCTGGCCACGCCGCGCGACCGCGGGCGCAAGCCGACCGACGAAGATCATGCCTACCTCGGCCAGGGCTATGTGGATATGAAACTGCCCACCGCCTACGGCCTCGGCACCCTGCGGATCGGTCGCCAGGAGATTGCGCTGGGTTCGCTGCACCTGCTGGGCACCCGCGACGGTCCCAACGTACGCCGCGCCTTCGACGCTATCCGCGCCAGCTGGGTCAAGGACAAAAACCGCCTCGACGCCTTTATCGGCCACCCCATTACGCTCAAGACCGGCAGTTTCGACGACGATACCGACAACAGCCAAAAGGTGTGGGGGCTGTACGGCACCACGCCGCTGACGCCGCTGGCTTCCTCGCTCGATCTTTATACCTTCGGCTTTGAAGATAACGACGCCCACTACGCGCAGCTCAGCGGGCAAGAGCGGCGCTACACCGTCGGCGCGCGCATTTTCGGCGCGGCGCAGGGCTTCGACTGGGACAATGAGGCCGCCTGGCAGTTCGGCAGCGCGGAACAGCGCGACATCCGCGCCTGGTCAGCGTCGGCGCACGCCGGCTATACGGTGAACGACTGGCGCTGGCGGCCGCGCTTTGGCGGCAAAATCGGCATCGCCAGCGGCGACAAAAACGGTCACGACGGGCAGCTCAATACCTTTAACGCCATGTACCCCAAGCTGCCCTACCTGACCGAGAACGGGCTGGTGGCGCCGGCGAACCTGATCGCCATCCATCCTTCGGTCACGATCACGCCGTGGCAAACTCTGTCCATCGACTTCAGCTGGGACGCGCTATGGCGGCAACGCCGCGAGGATGCCTTCTACCTCGGCCCGATGCGTCCGGTGAAAGGCAGCGCGCAGGGCTCGCGCTTTATCGGCAACCAGTACCAGGTCGAAACCACCTGGACGCCGCGCAGCGATCTCCAGTTCAAGGTGGCCTATGTCTACTTCGACGTCGGCCACAGCCTGCAGCAACATGCCGGGCTGAAAAACATGAACTTCGTGCTGGCGCAGGGCACCTACAGTTTTTAACGCCAAGCCAAGAAAAAAGGCGCCGAACAGGGCGCCTCGTCTGTCTTACACCGCTTCCAGCTCCGCCGCCAGGGTGGCGACCAGCTCCGCCGCCGGCATCGGCCGCGCCAGGCCCACGCCCTGCCCGGCCCACAGCGACATAAACTCCGCGCGTCCGGCCTTGGCCGCCGCCTGGCGAATATCGCCGGTGAGCGCGTTCTGCACCGGATAAGGCAGGATCTGCGCCTCTTCCGCGCGCATCTGCCGCATGAAATCATTGACGATGCCGCGCGCCGGGCGGCCGCTGAAGGCGCGCGTCAGGCTCGTGCTGTCATCGCCGGCGTTGCGCAGCGCCGCTCGCCAGGCGTCGGCGATGCCCGACTCCGGGCTGCACAGGAATGCGGTGCCCAGCTGCGCCGCCTGCGCGCCCAGCAATTGCACCGCCGCGATGCCGCGCCCGTTCATGATGCCGCCTGCGGCGATCGCCGGGATCTTCACCGCCGCCACCACCTGCGGCAGCAGGGCCATCAGGCCAACGCAGGACTGTTCGATATCGCCGAGGAAGGTCGGGCGATGACCGCCCGCCTCCGCGCCCGAAACGCAGACGAAGTCGGCGCCCGCCTCTTCCCAGGCGCGGGCTTCCGCCACCGTGGTGGCGGTGCCAATCACCCGACAACCGGCCTTCTTGAACTGCGTGACCGTCGCGCGCGGCAGCACGCCGAAGGTGAAGCTGACCACCGGCGGCGCAGCCTCCAGCAGGGCCGCGATCTGGTCGCGGTTGTTTTCGGCGAATTGGGTTGGGATCGGCGGCTCGCTCAGCCCCAGCGCTTCGCGGAACGGCCGCAGCTGATGCTGGGCGCGCTTGAGCTCGGCGAGATCCGGGTGCTGCTCATCGAGCAGAAACAGATTGATGTTGAACGGCGCGGCGGTCTGCGCGCGGATCTGCTGCACGCGCTCGAGGATCACCGCCGGGGAAAACAGCGCCGCCGCGCACGATCCCAGCGCCCCGGCGTTGCTCACCGCCACCGCCAGCGCCGGCGGCGACGCGCCGTTCATCGGCCCCTGAACGATCGGATAGCGCAGCCCAAGCTCGCGGGCAAAAGCAGAAGGTGCCGTCATCAATATGTCTCCCTGTGCTGACTACATTCGTCTTACGGCGGCCGCGCCGCCGAACCGACCAAAAGCATAGCACCTTCTCACCGCCTGGCCGTGCAGTTAATGCTTCACCTGACGCCGGTCGAGCGACAGGAAGTGATGCACCACCGGTTTCTCAGGGCCGATATGGAAGCGCAGCGCCTCCTGCTGCAGATCGGCGTCGGCGTGCGATACCCGCTGGTGCTGCCGCAGATGCTCCGCCCAGGACTCCACCAGGAACCACTCCATGATGCATTCCGGATCGCCGGTGTGCTCAGTGATGCCCCAGGCGTAAGCGCCATCGCGGCGACGCGCCCGCTCCAGCATCAGCAACGTACGCAAGAATTGCGGCCGATCCTGCTCGCGAATGCGGTACTCCACCTGAATCATCACCGGGCCGCGATCGTTCTCGACCGGCGTGTTAACCAACGGCTCAGGCCAATGGTTCGATGGCTGCAGATCGGCCTCGCCGGTCGGCAGACGCAGGCGGTGGAATAGCAGCCCCGCCGCCAACAGGCCGACGCCGCCGACCAGCAGCGTGGCGGCCACGCCCAGCTCCTGCGCCACCAGCCCCCACAACAGGCTGCCCGCCGCCATCGCGCCGTTGAACACCATCAGATAGATGGCCAGGCCGCGGCCGCGCACCCAGTTAGGCAGCACGCCCTGCGCCGCGCCGTTGAGCGTGGTCAGCGCAATGATCCAGCCGGCGCCCAGCACCAACAGCAGCACCACCGCCAGCCACTGCGGCGGCGCCAGCGACAGGGCCGCCATTACCGCCGCCGTCAGCACCGCCGCCAGCAACACCAGCCCGTCGGCGTTCAGCCGCTGGCGCAGGCGCGGCAGCACGATCGCCCCGAGGATCGCCCCGGCGCCCACCGCCCCCAGCAGAACGCCGTAAAAACCGGCGCTGCCGCCCAGCATGCGGCGCGCCACCAGCGGCAGCAACGCCCAGACCGAGCTGGAGAAGGCGAAGAACACCGCCGCCCGCAGCAGCACCACGTGCAACTCGCGGCTGGAACGGGCATAGCGCAGCCCGGCGCGGAAGGCGCCGAAGAAGTGTTCCGACAGGCCGCTGTCCTCAACCTTCGGCCGCTTCCACCACAGCAGCGCCGCGATCACCAGCACATAGCTCATCACGTCCGCGCCGTAAGCCGCGCCGGCGCCGAAGCTGGCCAGCAGCAAACCGCCGGCCGCCGGGCCGATGGAGCGGGCGATGTTGATACCCAGCGAGTTCAGCGCCACGGCGTTTTTCAGCTCGGCGCGCGGCACCAGCTCCGGCACGATCGCCTGCCAGGTCGGCCCCATCAGCGCCGCGCCGATACCGCCGACGAAGGTCAGCGCCAGCAGGTATTCCACCGTCAGCGCGCCGGTCTGCGACAGCAGCAACAGGCTGCCGCTGACGCAGGCCAGCAGAATTTGCACGAAGATCAAAAAGCGTCGCCGATCGAGAATGTCCGACAGCACCCCGGCCGGGATAGCCAGCAGGAACACCGGCAGCGTGGCGGCGGTTTGCATCAGCGCCACCGCCGAAGGGTTGCTCGACAGATCGGTGATCAGCCATGAGCTGGCGACGTCGCGCATAAAACTGCCGACGTTGCCAAGCACCGTAGCGCCCCACAGCACCGCAAATAATGGAATTTTCAGCGGCGCGAAGCCGCCCGCCGTCGCCTTGTTTTCCGTCTGTTCAGCCATCCGTTCGCTCCTTCAAATCGTTAAATGCCACCAGCAACAGCGCGCCGGCCAGCCCGAGGTGTTCAAAAAATCCGTTCATCATCTGACCGCGCTCCGCCCCGTCGAACTGCCAGAACGGATTGGCCATCAGCGTCGCCATCAGGGTAAAACCGGCCAGCGCCAACGCGCCGAGCCAGCGATAAAAACCGCTCAGGATCAGCGCCGACGCCGCCAGTTCCAGCAGCGTCACCAGCACGGCGAACAGCACCGCCGGCTGCAGGCCGAAGTGGGTCATCTCGGCGATGGCGCCCTCAACGTTCAGCGCCTTGACCAGCCCGCCCTGAATGTAGGCGGCGCAGATCGCGAGCAGCAGCACCCAGCGCACCGCAGGCGCGTGCAGCCGCTGCGCGCAGCGGGCAGCGATAACAGTCAGGTTCATCGCGCCCCCTTAAAATGGCGAATTCTGGATGAAGGCCAGCAGATCGGCGTTGAAGCGATCGGGATCGACCTGCGCCAAACCGTGAGGGCCGCCGGCGTAAACATTCAGCTCCGCCTGTTGCATAAGCTTAGCGGCTTTCAGCGCCGAGGCGCCGATCGGCACGATCTGATCGGCGTCGCCGTGCACCAGCAGCGTCGGCTTGTCGATCGCCAACAGATCGGCGGTGTAATCCACTTCGGAGAACGCACGCACGCAGTCGTACTGCCCTTTCACGCCGCCCTGCATGCCCATCAGCCAGAAGCTGTCGATCAGCCCCGCGTTGCTCTCCACCTCGTCGCAGTGTAAGCCGTAGAACGGCACCGCCAGCTCTTTGAAGAACTGCGAGCGGTTGCCCGCCACGCCGCTGCGAATGCCGTCGAACGCCGCCATCGGCGTGCCCTCTGGGTTGACCGGCGTCTGCAGCATCAGCGGCGGCACGGCGCCGACCAGCACTACCTTCGCCACCCGATCGCTGCCGTGACGGCCGATGTAGCGCGCCACTTCGCCGCCGCCGGTGGAATGGCCGACCAGGATCAGATCGCGCAGATCCAGCGTTTCGATCAGCAGGGCCAGATCGTCGGCGTATTGGTTGATGTCGTTGCCGTGCCAGGTTTGATCAGAACGGCCGTGGCCGCGGCGATCGTGGGCGAGCACGCGGAACCCGCTCTGGCCGAAAAACAGCATCTGGTTGTCCCAGGCATCGGCGGACAGCGGCCAACCGTGCGAGAACAGGATCGGCTGGCCGCGGCCCCAATCCTTATAGAAAATGCGTGCGCCATCGGGCGCGGTAAGAGTGCTCATGACGTGTTCCCCGCTCGGTATCGAATTGGATTTTGGACGGGTTAACAGTACGGCAGGCGCAAAGGCAGTGATAACGGAATAATTTTCGCATGATCGCGAGTTTTTTTGCTGAAGAGGCCGGCGCAGCCGCCGGCTCAGGAAGACAGGGAAACGAGGCCGCTTAACGGCTGTGGTGGTGCTGCAGCCGTTCGCTGCGGTAGGCGCTCAGCAAACACCCGCCGAGGGCGATCAGCGCCAGCGGCGCGGCGACGAAGCCGATGTTGCCCATGCCCAGATGCAGGCTCACCTGGTTGCCCAGCAGCGCGCCGCTGCCGATGCCGAAGTTGTACAGGCCGGAGAAGATCGCCATCGCCACGTCGGTGGCGTCCGGCGCCAGGCTCAAGACCCTGGCCTGCATCGACAGGCCGATCGCCATGATCGCCATGCCCCAGAAGAGGCACAGCACCGTCAGATGGCTTTCGCTGCCGGCGGCTGGCAACAGCAGCAGCAGACTCAGGGCCAGCAGCGTAATGGCGCCGATAAAGAAGCCGGAAGGAAAACGCTCGCTGTAGCGGCTGAACAGCAGGCTGCCGACGATGCCGGCGGCGCCGAACAGCAACAGCATCAGCGTGGTGAAGTTCTCCGACAGCCCGGCCACGGTCTGGATAAACGGCTCGATGTAGCTGTAGGCGGTGAAGTGCGCCGTCACCACAATGATGGTCAGCATGTAAAGCGCCACCAGCGCCGGACGCTTGAACAGCAGCGGCACGCTGGCCAGCGAACCGGAGTGCTCGCTTTTCAGCACCGGCAGCAGGCGCCACAGCAGCACCAGCGCCAGGGTGGCGCACACCGCGATGCCGATAAAGGTCATGCGCCAGCCGAGCAGTTGCCCGACCACGCGCCCGAGCGGCAACCCGAGCACCATCGCCAGCGCGGTGCCGCCCGCCAGCAGGCTCAGCGCCTGGGCTTTCTTGCCCGGCGGCGCCACGCGGATTGCCAGCGAGGCGGTGATCGACCAGAACACCGAGTGCGCCAGCGCCACGCCGGCGCGCGAGATAACCAGCGTGGTAAAGTTCCAGGCCACGGCGGTCAGTATGTGGCTGGCGATAAACAGCATGAACACGCCGATCAACAGTTTGCGGCGCTCAATTTTGCTGGTCAGCAGCATGCACGCCAGCGAGGCGGCGGCGACGATCCAGGCGTAAATGGTAATGATCAAGCCGACCTGTTCGGTTTGCATCGAAAAGCTGGCGGCGATATCGCTCAGCAGACCGACCGGAATAAACTCGGTGGTGTTGAAAATAAAGGCCGAGACGGCGAGGATGACCACGCGCAACCAGGCGGTTGAGCGGGAAACGGGAGCGTGTTCCATGGTAAAAAAAATCCGGACAGGTGCGGGCAAGTCGCGATATTTTAACCAACCGGCCCGCTAAATGCGATACGCGTCACATTTTAATTGTGTGGTTTTTTTCACCGCCCGGCGACACGCTCACCGACGCACGGTTGCCAAAATGCTGTGCTAATCTATTGAAGCGTACCAATTTTTCCTGCCGCTCTTCCCCGGCTGCCCACGCGCCGCGCCGAAGACCCGCGCAGTGTCCCTTTGGCGTTTCCTGAGGCGAGGTCATTATGATGTCCGCGATTTATGATTGGTCCGTACTTGCCCTGCGCAATGTTTACGATCGCCGCATCCAGGGCCAGCCGGTGCTCGACAGCGCGACCCTCTTCCCCGACGCCGAACGCTTCACCGCCCAATGGCGGCAAATCCGCGAAGAGGCGCTGACGGTCGCCCACGATCTGCACAATATCCCGCGCTTCCACGAGATCATGAGCCAGCAGGCGTCCATCTCCGCCAACGACGCGCGCGACTGGCGCATGTTCATCATGAAGGCCTATGGCCAGCCCATCCCGCGCAACCTGGCGCGCTGCCCGACGCTGGCGGCGCTGATCGCCTCCTCGCCGGACGTGCTGTCCGCGTCGCTCTCCTTCCTGGCGCCCGGCAAACAGGTGCCGCCCCATCGCGGCCCGTTCCGCGGCATTCTGCGCGGCTATCTGGTGCTGGACATGCCCAAACGCGCCGACGGCGCGCCGGCGGCGGTGCTGAAGGTGGATGGCCGCGAATACCGGCTGCGCGAAGGGGAGTTCATGCTGTGGGACGATACCTTCGAACACGAGGTATGGAACGACAGCCCGCAGGTGCGCACCGTGCTGCTACTGGACATCCGCCGCCGCGACATGCCCGGCGGGCTGCGGCTGCTCTCCGGCGCCATCATCGCGCTGGTGCGGCTGAACGTGCGCTGGATGCAGCGCCAGTTTTGACTGCGGCGCACAGGCGATTAACCGCCCTGAGAAGCCAGCCACTGGCCGGCGGTGGTGACGGCCATGCCCTGGCGCGCATTGAAGGTGTTCGCCTTATCCCAGGCCACTCCGTCGGGCCGGGCGAAAGCCAACCGGTATTTCGCGCCGACGTCATGCGGATGATTCCGCACCTCCGCCTGCAGCCGCTCTTTGTCCAACAGGACTCTGTTGACCTCCACGCCCCAGTGCGCCTGCATAAGATCGGCAAGCTCACGGTAGGTCAGCGTGTCCCCGGCGATATAGACCACCTGGTTGCGAAACGCGGGCCGATGGAAAAAAATCGCGGCCGTCAGCCGACCAATGTCCTCGGGAGTGGTCAGCGTCACCGCGTAGCGCCAGTCGCCCAGCGCGCGCACGGTTTTACGTTCCGCATCCACCACGCCAAACCCCGAGTCAAACAGGTAGCTGGTGAAAATGCCCGTGGAAACAATCACCCACTCCGTTGCGCTCTGCGCGCGCAGCAGGTGACGCACCTCGAGCTGTTCATCCCACACCGGCTGCCCGCTGCCTTTACCGACGACATCGTAGTCCACGCCGAACTGCCACGGGAAGTAGCGCGCCACGCCGGCCTGAAAAACGGCCTGGGTGATCTTTATCTGTGTGCCCGCCCCGCCGACAAAGCCGCTGCAGTTGATCACCGCGTCGAAGGAACGGAATAGCGCGCTCAGCGCCTCCACGCCGTTTCGCTGCAGATCGCCTTCCACCACGGCGATGCCGAGCCGCGCCAGCTCATCCCGCCGCGCCCGGAGCGGGCCGCTCACGGCGCGGGCGGCCTCCGGCCGGAGCAGTACGCTGATTTTTAAAGATGGAGATAACCGAGCCTGCCGGCTCATCGCCCGCAATACCGGCAGCCCCAGTTCGCCGGCGCCGAGTATGAGCACGGTATTGATGGATGGATTGGTGGATTTCATGCTTGCCTCCTGTCTTGACACTGCGTCATCCTGACAGCTGACAAAAACGGGTTCAATTAGGTACACGCGTGATACCGGGGAGGAATATGACGAGCGATCGGGAAGCGCTGCTGCAATTTTCGCAGGCGTTCTGTGAAGAACTGAGCAACGACGATGAAGGGTTGAAGCGCGAGATCCTCGCGCATGCGGGCAACCGTTGGTCGCTGGGGGTATTGCATCTCCTGGGCACCCACGGGCCGCTGCGCCACGGCGAACTAGGCCGCCAATTAGCGGGCGTGACGCAGAGAATGCTGACGCGGACGCTGCGCCATCTCGAGCGGGACGGGTTGATATCGCGCTGCGATTATCAGGAAAAACTGCCCCGCGTGGTGTATACCATCACCGAGGCGGGGGAAGAGATGCTGCTCAACATGCTGCCGCTCTGGTCGTGGATTATCTCCTCCGCCGACGCCTTCAGGGCAGCCCGCTCGCACTACGATGGCCAAGAGCGCGACGCCGAAAAATGAACGCGGGCTTCCCTGCCCGCAGGCGGCTATCAGCCGCCGCCCAGATAGGCCTTTCTCACCTGCGGATCGTTCAACAGTTCTTCCCCGCTGCCGGTGAGGCGGATCTGGCCGTTGACCATCACATAGCCGCGATCGGACAGTTTCAGCGCATGGTTGGCGTTCTGCTCCACCAGAAACAGCGTCATGCCGCTGCGGGTCAGTTCGCGCAGCACCCCGAAGATCTGCCGCACCACGATCGGCGCCAGCCCCAGGCTCGGCTCGTCCAGCAGCAACAGCTTCGGCCGGCTCATCAGCGCGCGGGCGATCGCCAGCATTTGCTGTTCGCCGCCGGACATGGTCATCGCCCGCTGGTTGCGCCGCTCTTTCAGGCGCGGAAACAGTTCGAACATGCGCGGCAAATCCTCTTCCAGGTAGCGATTGCCGACGGTGATGGTGCCCATCAGCAGGTTCTCCTCCACGCTCATGTCCGGAAAGATGCGCCGCCCCTCCGGCGCCTGCGCGATGCCGCTGCTGGCAACAAAGTGCGTGGAGCGGCGGCTGATGTCCTCGCCGCGAAACAGGATCTGCCCGCCGGCGATGCGCGGCTGACCGAAGATCGACATCAACAGCGTGGACTTGCCCGCGCCGTTGGCGCCGATCAGCGCCACCGTCTCCCCGGCGTTCACCTGCAGCGACACCTGGCGCAGCGCCTGGATCGGCCCGTAAAACACATCGACCTCGCGAAATTCCAACATCGCTTCGCTCATCCCGCCAGCTCCTCTTCGTCCGCGCCCAGGTAAGCGGCGATCACCGCCTCGTTGTGCTGAATCTCCTGCGGCGTGCCGCGGGCGATCACATCGCCGTGATCGAGCACGATCACCCGATCGGAGATCTCCATGACCATGCCCATGTCATGCTCGATCAGCAGCACCGTGATGCCGTGATCCCGGCGCAGGAAGCGGATGATGCGGCTCAGCGCGGCCGTCTCCACCGGGTTCAGCCCGGCGGCCGGTTCGTCGAGGCAGATCATCTCCGGCGCGGTGCACATGGCGCGCGCGATCTCCAGCCGCCGCTGCTGGCCGTAGGACATCTCCCCCGCCAGCCGGTTGGCGCAGTCCGCCAGATCCACCACCTCCAGCCAGTAGAAGGCGTGATCGAGCGCGGCGTTTTCCGCCCGGCGGTAGCCCGGCGTATTCAGCACCCCAGCGATCAGATTGCGGTTGCTCTGCATGTGCTGCGCCACCAGCAGGTTCTCCACCACCGACATTTCACGGAACAGGCGGATATTCTGGAAGGTGCGCGCCAGCCCGGCGCGGTTGACCAGGTGGGTGCCGCCGAACATCTTGTAATAGAGGCGCGAACCGAGCCGCTTCGGGCGTATCCAGTCGCCGGCGCGGAACTTCTGCCCCAGCACCTGGATCACATCGGTCGGCCGCTTGTGGGTATTGAGCAGGATCGCGCCGCCGGTGGCGCGATAGAAACCGGTCAGGCAGTTGAACACCGTGGTCTTACCCGCGCCGTTGGGGCCGATCAGGGCGGTGATGGAACCACGCTCCACCTCCAGATTGACGTCGTTCAGCGCCTTGATGCCGCCAAAGCGCATCATCAGGTGTTCCACCCGCAAAATGGCGTCGCTCATGGCGCCACCCCCTTGCGTTCGGCGAAGCTGGCGCGGCTGATACGCACCAGCCCGCGCGGCCGCCAGATCATCATCGCCACCATCAGCACGCCAAACAGCAGCACCCGGTATTCGGCGAAACTGCGCAGCAGCTCCGGCGCCACCGTCAGCACAAAGGCCGCCAGCACCACACCGAGGGTGGAGCCCATGCCGCCCAGCACCACGATCGCCAGGATCAGCGCCGACTCGAAGAAGGTGAACGAAGTCGGGTTGACGAACCCCTGATAAGTGGCGAAAAACACCCCCGCCAGTCCGGCGGTGGAGGCGCCCAGCATAAACGCCGACAGCTTCACCAGCACGTGGTTCAGTCCGAGGGAGCGGCAGGCGATCTCGTCCTCGCGCAGCGCCTCCCAGGCGCGGCCGATCGGCATGCGCGTCAGCCGGTGCTTGATGTACAGCACCAGCAGCACCACCAAAAACAGCATCGCGTAGATGAAGATGAACTTGAGATTGGGATTGTAATCGATGCCGAGAAACTCGTGGATCGGCACCCCGCCGTCTTTAGCGCGCCGGCCGAACTCCAGGCCGAACACCGTCGGCGCCGGCACCGAAATGCCGTTCGGCCCGCCGGTGAGCGACATCCAGTTGTTCAGCACCAGCCGGATGATCTCGCCGAACCCCAGCGTAACGATGGCGAGATAGTCGCCGTGCATGCGCAGCACCGGAAAGCCCAGCAGCGCGCCCGCCAACGCCGCCATCAGCGCCCCGAGCGGCAGCATCGCCCAAAAGCCGAGCCCGAGATACTGGTAGCCCAACGCCAGCCCGTAGGCGCCGATGGCGTAAAACGCCACGTACCCCAGATCGAGCAGCCCCGCCAACCCGACCACAATGTTCAGCCCCAGGCCGAGCAGCACGTAGATCAGGCCGAGGATCGCCACCGTCAGCAGGTATTTGGTGGCGACGAACGGGAACAGCAGCGCGATCGCCGCCATCAGCGGCAGGAACCAGCGCAGATTGGATTTATAGCCCAGCGGACGCACGTAAACGCCGTCGTTGCCGCCGTCGAAGCGCGCCAGCACCTTGCGGCCCGGCGCGGTTTGCAGGAACAGGCTTAGCAGCAGCCGCCCGGCCATCACCGCGACGATGATCCACACCAGCCGGTGCGGCTCGAAGTTAAAGCTGTAGCCGTTCAGCACGATGCCGACGATCGGCCCGAACACGATCAGGGCGATCAGCCCGGCCAAAACGGCATCCAGCAGGCTGCGTTTGACGTTCAGCCCGCCGTTGATTGCGGATTGCGACATGGCGTTCTCCTTAAACCTTGGCGACCAGCGGCCGGCCGAGCAGGCCCTGCGGGCGGAAGATCAGGATCGCCACCAGCAACCCGAAGGAGAACACGTCCTTGTAATCCGAATTCACCATGCCGGCGAACTGCGCCTCCGCCACGCCGAGCAGCAGCCCGCCCAGCATCGCGCCCGGCAGCGAGCCGATGCCGCCCAACACCGCGGCGGTGAAGGCCTTGATGCCGATGATAAAGCCGACGTAAAAATCGAAGGTGCCGTAGTTCATGGTGATCAGCACCCCGGCCAGCCCGGCCATGGCGGCGCCGATCACGAACACCAGCGAGATCACCCGATCGGTATTGATGCCGAGAATCGAGGCCATTTTGCGATCCTGCTGGGTGGCGCGGCAGATGCGCCCCAGCCGGGTGCGCTGAATGATGTAAGTGAGGATCGCCATGCCGAGCAGCGACGCCACCAGAATGAACACCTTGGTGTAGGTGATCTGCACCACGCCGCCGTCGAATTCCAGGCGGAACACGCCGCTCAGCAGCGTCGGGATGCCCTGCTGGCGCGGCCCCTGGCTTATCTGCGCATAGTTTTGCAGGATTAACGACATGCCGATGGCGGAGATCAGCGGCGCCAGGCGGGTGGAGTTGCGCAGCGGCCTGTAGGCGATACGCTCGATCACCCAGCCGTACACCCCGGTGATGACGATGGTGAATACCAGCGTGCCGAGGATCAGCAGCGGGAACGAGTGCAGCCCGAAGAACGACAGCAGCGCCAAACCGATGGCGCACAGGTAGGCGGAGATCATGTACACCTCGCCGTGGGCGAAGTTGATCATGCCGATGATGCCGTAAACCATGGTGTAGCCGATGGCGATCAGGCCATACACCGCGCCGAGGGTCAGGCCGTTGATCAGCTGTTGCAGAAAGAATACATCCATAATGAGCAGTCTCGCCTGGTAAGGCCGCCAACGCAGTCCGACGCGGCCCAAAGGTCATCGCGGAACGGGCGCGCCAAGGCGGCGGCCCGTCGGTCATAGGGTCACACCCTCAATGTTCGGCCGTTTACAGTTGGTGATATTTGCCCTTGTCATCCCATTGATAGACCACGTAATCCGAGACCTTCAGATCGCCCTTCTGATCCCAGGCTTTTTTACCCATCACGGTGTCCACATCGTGCGACTTCAGCCATTCGGCGGCCTTGGCGCTGTCTTTGCCGCCGGTGGCGTTAAAGGCGGCGGCGATCGCCTGGATCGAAGCGTAGGAGTAAAGGGTGTACCCTTCCGGCTCAAAACCGCTGGCGCGGAACTTGGCGATCACCGCCTTGCCTTCCGCGATCTGGCGCGGATCGTTGCCGAAGGTCATCAGCACGCCGTTGGTGTACTGTGGCCCGCCGGCGGCGGTCACCAGCTCTTCGGTCACCACGCAGTCGCCGGAGAAGAACCTGGCGGTCACGCCCTGCTCGCGCATCTGGCGCACCAGCGGCCCGGCTTCGGGATGGCAGCCGCCGAAGTAGACCACGTCCGGCTTGACCGAGGCGATCTTGGTCACCAGGGCGTTGAAGTCTTTCTCGCCGCGCGACAGCCCCTCATACAGCACCTCTTTAACCCCGCGCTTGTTCATCGCCGCCTTGGCGGCGTCCGCCAGCCCCTGGCCGTAGGTGTCTTTATCGTGGATCACCGCGATGCGTTTGGCCTTCAGGGTATCCAGCATGTAGTTGGTGGCGATGACGCCCTGCTGATCGTCGCGCCCGCACATGCGGAACATGGTCTTCATGCCGCGCTCGGTGATCTGCGGGTTGGTGGAGCCGGGGGTAATGGCGATGATGCCGGCCTCGTCATACACCTCGGAGGCGGGCATGGTGGATGAGGAACAGAAGTGGCCGACCACCGCCGACACCTTGTCCTGATCCACCAGCCGGTTGGCGACCGCGACCGCCTGTTTCGGTTCACAGGCGTCATCCCCCTGCACCAGTTTGATTTTTTCCCCTTTGATGCCGCCGGCGGCGTTGATGTCCGCCGCCGCCTGCGAAGCCCCGCGCCAATACTGATCGCCATAGGTGGCGTTCGGCCCGGAGAACGGCCCGGCGACGCCGATGACGATATCGGCCTGCGCGGAAAAAGCCGTGCCTAAACAACCGATGAGCAAAGCAGCGAGCGGACTTTTTATCAATTTCGATGACATTGTTATCTTCCTCAGCACTGTTGTAGCGAAACGCCCTGGGGCGCGGATCAGTCACTTTATGTGTAGACGGGGAAAATAATTTTCTTGAGAGCGCAGTCGCATTCCCCAAAAATGGGTAAGCAAAAATCCAGCCATTGTGACGACGAATACATATTGTTTGCTTATTCATCCTACATATCAGTTGCGGCGCGGCGTGTGGCGGCGATAACCAGGGTCTGGCCAATACGGTTAGCGCGAGTGGAAGTATGGGAGGGAGAACGGCCCTGCACCATCGCCGTGCAAAGGCGTGTGCAAGCGACGTCAAAACGATTGGGGATGCAAAAATCAACGCATAGCGATGAAAAATGCCGAAAAACAGCGCAAGGTGCTCATTCCCTCAGCAAACGCGCTTTTTTTGCAGTTTAGCGCTTTGACAAACCCCGGATGCCCCGCTATTATTCGCCCCGTTCACACGATTCCTCTGTAGTTCAGTCGGTAGAACGGCGGACTGTTAATCCGTATGTCACTGGTTCGAGTCCAGTCAGAGGAGCCATATTTAGAGAAGCCCGCTTAAGGAAACTTAAGCGGGCTTTTTGCTTTAACGCTGAATGCATGGACAGGCAGCGTTACTCCTTGGCTATCGGCGCGTCATTCTCTTCAATTTTTACCTTGCCCTGAATATCCGCAATCTTCTTCTCCAGATCCGCCACCTGCGCTTTGCTGTGCAGCAAGGTATAGGTCAGATCAAACTGCGCACTGGCGCCAGGCTGCAGCTGCTTAACGCGTTTTTGTTCGCGCTCAATAGTGACCGGGTAGGCATAGCTGGTGCCCGGCTCAATCCCCGTCACATACCCCTGTTTTAACGTATCGGTATTCTTCCACAGCGTCAGAACGGGCAGCTGGCGGGTATCGAACTGAATCGCCACCCCTTTGTCGCCCGCGTTATTGACCAGCGCCGCCAGCGTTTGATGATTCGAATCTGATAACGGCTTAATGTTAAAGACCATTTCATCGAATCCTTTGGTTGGTCCGGCATAGGTTCCCCAGGTCTTCAGCCCGGCTTTGGCATAGTCGTTAAACGGGCTGATGTTGGCCATCGGCGCCAGGAAGCGGGCGCCATTTTCCAGAATCGGCGCGCCGAAATTGCTGTGATAAATAATCTGGTAGTCATGGGGATAATCCGCCCGGTTGGTTAACACATCATGCAGGCTGAAACTGTTGCTGCCGGGCACGTAGCGCAATTCGGTCAGGGTTTGCAGATCGGCTTTTTTGAATGTGCTCTCTTTGATCAGGCCGCGAATACGAATTTCATACGGCGCCGCATCCGCTACCTCAACCTCAACTCGCGAGGCCGGCGTATTGCCCGCTTTGCCGTGCAACGTGTAAATTTGCCCTGCGTCGGTCACCGGATGCCCGGTCCACTCATAGCCACAACGCACCATCATCTCATTGAAACCTTCCAGCCAGCCGAGCCCATTGCGGCTTTCCAGGTTGATAAAGGCGGGGTTGACCACCTCTTTGACCGGGGAATCCCATCCCATTTTCGCGCCAAAGCCTTCTGCCCGCAGGAGGTTCATGCCGCGGGTGGGGCTCAGCGTGATGGTCAGGCCATCCTCGCTGCGGATAATCACGACTTTGCTGCCTTCTTGCTTGCCGCCGTGCAACACTTTCTGCTCAATGCTGAACGTTTTATCCTTCACCTTCAGCGCCTCGCTCGAAATCTTCCAGTTTCCTTTCTCCACGCCATCTTCAGCGCTGGTCAGCACCCAACTCTGCGCCGCCGCCTGCCCTGAAATCAGGGCCGAAAACACCGCCATAACCCATGTCTTTTTCATTTCCCTTCCCCTTTAGCTGAATCGATTTTTTTCTAAGCAAGGAAAATCTACTGTTAAGCAGGTTAAAGAAATGTGATGAGCTTCACCGGGTGAGTATTTGAAGAAATAGCGCGATAAAAATACGAATTTCATCGCAGTTTTAATGAAAGACGTTGAGTTTTTGCACATGAAACGAGCTACTTATCAACATAATTTGTATCGTTTCAGCTAAGGAGCAAGGAGACAGTTACGGGCAAGCAAGACATCGCGAAGGGAGTGCGGGTGGCTTGTTTAACGCTATCCGGCCCAAACGAAAGCGCTCAGACAGCCTGCCCGTCTTGAGCCTCGTTGCTTTCACGGCCGCCTGCTTGTGTCAAAGCACAAAGCCCGCACCGGGGAATCTGAGCGGGCTTTGTGCCTTTCTGCCGTTAGCGCTTACAGCACAAACTCGTAGTGAGAGCCGTCCGGCAGTTCAATGTCCAGGCGCAGTTTGCCGCCGGCCGCCTCAACATAGCGTTTAAGCGAAGACAGTTTCAGATCGCGGCCCGGTTTTTCCATCACGGCAACGGTCGGCTGCCTGATCCCCAGCGCCTGCGCCATTTCAACCTGCGTTTTCTGTACTTTTTCACGCAGCTCGGCAAGGTGAATGTTCAGCATGATGTCCGCCGCCAGCGCCTGCGCTTTGGCCACGACCTCGGGCTTTTCATCCGCAATAAGCTGTTCCAACGTTCTGCCCATCGCGTCACTCCTTCTCGTTTAATGTGTTCAGCCAGTTCGTGAATTCCCGATCGGCAACCTGGATCATCCGATCGTAAAAACGCTTTTCATTACCGGCTTTATTGCCCGCGCAAAGCACCATGCCAATACGGTACGGATCGAAAGCGAAGAATGCCCGCAACGGTTCGCCTCGGCACTGAATGCGCAACTCTTTCATATTGCTGTAACGTGAGCCTTTAACCGTATCGGCATAGGGTCTGGGCAGCCCCGGCCCCTTTTCCCGCAGGACCATCAATGCGGCAAGTACGCCGGCCCGATCGGCATCGCTGAGTGATCTGAACCAATGATCAAATGCATCCGTTGTTTTAATTTCCCACACGGGCCCCCTAAAATATAGATCAGTAACTATATAGATGTAAAGCTATAGCAGAGAGGCGCTGGGATAGCATGCAAAGGCATGCGTGGATACTGCAAGGCTGAACGTACATCCACGTATCTTGCAAACGCAGTGCGAGGCATTCACCTTTTTACGCGCGGTATCGAACAATCGTTCAGAGGCACGGGGCGCTTCCCCGCCGCCCCTTTATGAACCCTGTCACAAAAAGCGCATAACGTTTTCGGCGTTCTGCGCCGCGGGCGATGAGCGGCAAACTTGTTAACGCCACGTTACATCGGGTTAGGCAACATTGTTAACGCCGATTGATGCGTCAAACGCATCGCGCCATGAGTTTATTGCGCTTATTTACTTTATTTTCCTGAGCGAGTCTTCAGCAACAGGCGCGGCGTCAAGCGCCAATAACAAACTGGAGATAAAGATGCATTCCTCTACCTCACCCATGACCACCCGGGCCAGAACCGGCGCGATACTGCGCGTCACCTCCGGCAACTTTTTAGAGCAGTTCGATTTTTTCCTGTTCGGCTTTTACGCTACCTACATCGCACACACCTTTTTCCCGGCCAGCAGCGAGTTCGCCTCGCTGATGATGACCTTCGCGGTATTCGGCGCAGGTTTTCTGATGCGCCCGATCGGCGCCATCGTGCTGGGCGCTTACATCGATAAAGTCGGCCGCCGCAAAGGGTTGATCGTGACCCTGTCGATCATGGCCGCGGGCACCTTCCTGATCGTGCTGATCCCCTCTTACCAAAGCATCGGGCTTTGGGCGCCGCTGCTGGTGCTGTGCGGGCGTCTGTTGCAAGGCTTCTCGGCCGGCGCGGAGCTGGGCGGCGTGTCCGTCTATCTGGCCGAAATCGCCACGCCGGGCCGTAAAGGCTTCTACACCAGCTGGCAGTCCGGCAGCCAGCAGGTGGCTATCATGGTGGCGGCGGCCATGGGCTTCGCGCTCAATGCGGCGCTGGAAGAAAGCGCCATTCGCGAATGGGGCTGGCGCCTGCCTTTCCTGTTCGGCTGCCTGATCGTTCCCTTCATCTTCTTCCTGCGCCGCAAGCTGGAAGAGACGCAGGAATTTACCGCTCGCCGTCACCACCTGGCGATGCGCGACGTGTTTAAAACCCTGCTGAAAAACTGGCCGGTGGTGATCGCCGGCATGCTGATGGTCGCCATGACCACCACCGCGTTTTACCTGATCACCGTCTATGCGCCGACCTTCGGCAAAAAGGTACTGCTGCTCAGCGCTTCCGACAGCTTGCTGGTCACCCTGCTGGTGGCGATCTCCAACTTCATCTGGCTGCCCATCGGCGGCGCGCTGTCGGACCGTTTCGGCCGCAAACCGGTGCTGGTCGCCATGACGCTGCTGACGTTGGCCACCGCCTACCCGGCGCTGAGCCTGCTCGCCGCCGCCCCCAGCTTCAGCATGATGCTGGCCGTGCTGCTGTGGCTGTCCTTCATTTACGGCCTCTACAACGGCGCCATGATCCCGGCCTTGACGGAGATCATGCCAACGGAAGTGCGGGTGGCCGGGTTCTCGCTGGCCTACAGCCTGGCGACGGCGGTGTTCGGCGGCTTTACGCCGGTCGTCTCCACCGCGTTGATCGAATACACCGGCGACAAGGCTTCACCGGGCTACTGGATGAGCTTCGCCGCGCTGTGCGCCCTGCTGGCGACGCTGTATATGTATCGCCGCATCGCCATGCCGCTGCAAACCGCGCGCTAAGCCGCCATCTCAAAAGGAATGATGCCATGCAAAAACTCACTCGTTCGATCCTCGCCGCGCTGGTGTGCGCCTCCTGCAGTACGGCGGCGCTGGCCAAAGACGTGACCGTCATGATCTCCGGCGGCTTCAAAGCCGCGCTGGAGAAGCTGGCCCCGGAGTATGAAGCCCAAAGCGGCGACAAAATCATTCTGGTGTCCGGCCCCTCGATGGGCAAAACGCCGCAGGCGATCCCCGCGCGGCTGGCGCGCGGAGAGCAAGCCGATGTGCTGATCATGGTGGGCGACGCGCTCACCCAACTGGAAAAAGAGCGCTGGACCCAGCCGGGTTCACGCGTGGAGCTGGCCGATTCGCCGATCGGCATGGTGGTCAAACAGGGCGCGCCCAAACCGGAGATAAAAACGGATGCCGACCTGCGCAATGTCTTGCTGCAGGCGGACTCTTTCGCCTATTCCGACAGCGCCAGCGGCCGCTATGTCAGCGGCCAACTGTTCAAAAAGCTGGGCATCGAGGAACAGGTGAAAGGGAAAGCGCATAAGATTGAGCGCATTCCGGTGGCCTCTGAAGTGGCGCAGGGGAAATACGCGCTGGGCTTCCAGCAGGTCAGCGAATTGCTGCCCGTGGCGGGCGTGACCTTTATCGGCGAGCTGCCTGAAAACGTGCAGTACATCACCCGCTTCGCGGGCGCGGTAACCGCCAAGGCGGAGCACCGCCGCGAAGGCAAAGCGCTGCTGGACTTCCTCGCCTCCCCTCAGGCGCAGCCGACCATTCGCGCGACCGGCATGCGAACCGTGCCGGCGCCGCAGCCGGTCAAGCAGAGTGATACTGTTCAGTAATCAGCTTTTCCAGCTCGGCGGCGACGAAAGACTGCATGCGGCCGCCGCGTCTGATTAGACCCACGGTGCGTTTCACCACCGGATCGACCAGCGGCACCGACGTCAACACCGAGTGCTCTGAAGCGGGCATCGACATGGCGGGCACGGCGGCAATGCCGATGCCCGCCTCAACCATGCCCAGCATGGTCGTCACATGGCGAGTTTCACACACGCTGGGGCGTTCCGGCACGAGGTGTTCCAGGCGCTGATCGAGCAGATTGCGATTGCCGGAGGTTTTATCCAGCGACACGTAATCCTGCTGATAAAACTCCCGCCAGGTGAGGCTCTTTTTACCGGCGAGCGGATGGTCGCGCCGGCAGGCGGCCACGTAGACGTCCCCCACCAACGGCACAAACTCAAGATTAGGCTGCAGCCGCCCGGCGAAACAGATGCCGAAATCGGCCTGGCCGCCGGTGACCGCCTCGATGACATTGCCTGCGCTGCCGTCGATCAGCTTAACGCGCACGCGCGGATAGCGAAGCCGGAAACGGCGTATCACGTCGGGCATGAAATAGTAGGCCGCCGACGGCACCGTGGCGACGGTGACCAGTCCCACCCGCTCCTGGCTGACCTTATCGATATCGGCCATCACCGCTTCGACGTTCATCAGCAGCTGCTCCGAACGTTCGGCGAAGGCCTGCCCGTACAGCGTCAAGGTCACGCGCCGGGTGGTGCGATCGAACAGTTTGATGCCCAGCGCGTTTTCCAGCTTCTCAATCCTGCGGCTCAATGCCGACTGCGACAGGCAGATGGACTCTGCGGCCAGCCGAAAATTGCCGTACTCCACCAGCGCGCGAAACGCATAAAGATCGTTGAGATCAAAATTCACGGGCATAACGGCAACCTATCCTTACCATGGCGCCAAAGGCGTAAAGCAACGATAATAGCCGCTTATTTAGCCGCAGCAACCGGTTTAACGCCGGAGCGCGCCTCGCCGTTATCCTCCCAGCAGCACCGTCCCCCAAATAATGATGGTCATTATCA
This sequence comes from Serratia sp. X3, assembly GCF_014982455.1. Taxonomy (NCBI): domain Bacteria; kingdom Pseudomonadati; phylum Pseudomonadota; class Gammaproteobacteria; order Enterobacterales; family Yersiniaceae; genus Serratia; species Serratia sp. X3. The sequence goes on along the minus strand of NZ_JADCNB010000001.1, from coordinate 340,835 downwards.
CCGCCACCAGCTGCGCTGCGCCGCCCAGATCTTTGGCGCGTTTGGATAACGGATGCAACGCCAGCGAAATGCGATCGACCACGGTTTCAATCGCCGTATTAAGCAGCTCAACCACCAGCAGCAGGAAACTGCAGGCGATTAATAACAGCCGCTCCATTTTTGTAATATCCAGAGTAAATGTAACAACCAGTAAAATGGCGTTAATAACCAATAATTCACGAAACGCATTTTCGGTCAGCACGGCACCAATAAAGCCGGCCCAGGAGTTCCTTATGCTGTAGGTTAATCGGCTTATTCCCTTTTTCTTTTCCACAGGCATGCATTCTGCTCTCTTCAGCATCACGGCGATCGCGGTTCAATCAATCACGCGCCGTGAATTTATCTCGGGTTTATTAATTAACGGCCTTAACCGTTCCACTCAGGGGTCAATGCTTTCACTCACGCTCAGTCCCCCAAAACGAACGGCGCCGCACGCAATGCGCTTATTATCCTGATGGCGTTAAAAGGCGATGCGATATCAGTCGATTAAAGCGTCTTTTCGTACAACCGGTAGCGCTTATAAGGCACCGCGCCGATACGTTCTAAAATCGTCCGCATGCCGGTATTGGTTTCCAGGATCCACGACATTTCCAGCGCGTCGATATTGCGCTTGGCGAACGGCTCGCGCAGCGCCTCAATCAACAGCAATGCAATAATCGGCCCGATGCGGCTGAATTGATATTCCTGGCGAACGCCCATCAGCGGCACGCGCGCGGTGCGAACGCCGCTGACTTTCAGCCGCCACAATAACTTCGCCCAACCGAACGGCAATAACCGCCCCTGCAGATCGGCAATCGCCTCATTAATGTTCGGCAACCCGACAATAAAGGCGCAGGGCGCGCCATCCACCTCGGCGATATGGATCATATCGTCGGGCACCAGGAACTTCAGCTGATCCCCCATGGTGGCGAACTCATGCTCGGTGAACGGAACAAACCCCCAGTTATGCTGCCACCCCGAGTTGAACACCTCGCGCAGCACCTGCATCTCCTCGCGAAAGCGCTTGCGGTTGAGGCGGCGAACGGTCACCTTTTGGCGCACCTGATCCATCATCCGGGTCAGCGACGGCGAAAAATGCAGGTCGGTTCTTTTCATCCAATAAGCAAGCAAATCAATCCCTTCGTTATACCCTTGCTGCGCTATCTGGGCCGCGTAGTAAGGTTTGGCATGGGTCATCAGGGCCGACGGCGGCGTGTCGAACCCTTCGACCAGCAGGCCGCTTTCCTGATTGATATTGAGGCTGAACGGCCCGGTGATTTTCCGCGTGCCCTTGGACCGCAACCACTCCTCCGCCGCCGTGAATAACGCGCTGAACACGGCGGGATCGTCAACGGCGTCGATCATGCCGAAGTGACCGGTATCTTCTCCGTGCAGCGCCCGGTGCAGGGAATCGATTTGCGCGGTGATGCGCCCGACGACCTTCCCCTGCTTTTTCGCCACCCACGCCTGCCATTCGATATGATCGGTGCCGGGATTCTTCTTTGACAGGTGCTCTTCGCGCTCTAAATACAGCGGCTCAATCCAGTTCGGGTCATCACGAAACAGTAACGAAGGGAAAGCAATAAATTCTTTAAGTTCGCGTTTATCCAGAACTTTCTCAATACGGATCATAAATAGCCTTACGTTTTAATAAAATAATTAAATATGAGCGCGACAACGCCTTTAGCATTTTTTATGCTGTTCTCTTTTATTGGATTGTGTATTGCCTCCGGTTCAACGATAAGAAAAACCGAATATTTCCCCCTGTGAACCAGCGCATTATTTGCCTATCACGCGCACTGAGGCGGCGTGATTAAACAAAAAAAGGAAAGCCCAAAGCGGCGCTGACATGCTACGCTATGCGTGCTCTTTTATTATTTAGTGCTATTTTGGCGAAAGAAACCCGCCGATTTAAGTGTACCGACTTTAATCAGGAGGCGCGCCGCCATTTTTACCACTTAATGCTCTTTTTAAGAATCAACTTAAATGAGGCATTCACTTTTTGATTTCTTGCGGCATACTGTTTAGGAAGTGTTTAAGTTCGAAGATAGCCATGCATGAGGTCATAACCTATGAGCAGACAGGTATTTCCTGCCCGACAGATGCAGACTAAAGAACGGCGAACCTCGGGTATTACAATCACCTCTCGTATATCTCCAGGTCGCCGCTCAAGGCTGATAATGCAGGCCGCTCACGCGCTACCGGGTTAATAACCGGCGTGCCGCTCAAGTACGGCAATATACGCTATTCGCGGAATGAAGATGGTTGAATAACAAACTTATTCAAAACCTATTCATAGTAAAACATCAATTACCTCGCCAAGAGTGATTTAACTCTTTTGGTGATTTTTAATCTATGGCTAAGTTTGTCTATGTCTGAAACAAGTTCCGTTCATTCTCTTCCCATGCGCTATGCGGACTTCCCCACTTTAGTGGACGCGTTGGATTACGCGGCGCTCGGTAATACGGGAATGAATTTTTACGATCGGCGCAATCAACTCGTGACCGTTCTCGATTATCGCACGCTGCAGCAAAAAGCGATCTCGGGCGCGCGGCGTTTATTGTCCCTGAAGCTCAAGAAAGGCGATCGCGTGGCGCTTATCGCCGAAACCAGCGCGGGGTTCGTCGAAGCCTTTTTCGCTTGCCAATATGCCGGCCTGGTGGCGGTGCCATTGGCGATCCCGATGGGCGTGGGCCAGCGCGACTCCTACACCGCCAAACTGAAGGGGCTGATCGCCAGCTGCAACCCGGCGGCTATCATCAGCAGCGAAGAGTGGACGCCGCTCATCGCCTCCGCCACGGAAAACGCGTCAGCGATGCACATCCTCAGCGACGCGGATTTCAACGCATTGCCCGAGCCGGAGATCGCGCTGCCGGCGCCTTCGCCCGACGATATCGCCTATCTCCAATACACCTCGGGCAGCACCCGCTTCCCGCGCGGCGTGATCATCACCCAGCGGGCGGCGATGGCGAACCTGAATGCGATCAGTCGCGACGGGATCAAGCTGCGCGCGGGCGATCGCTGCGTGTCGTGGCTGCCCTTCTATCACGATATGGGCCTGGTCGGTTTCCTGCTGACGCCGGTGGCGACCCAGCTGTCCGTCGATTATCTGCGCACGCAAGATTTCGCCATGCGCCCGATGCAGTGGCTGAAACTGATCGCCAAGAATCGCGGCACGGTGTCCGTCGCCCCGCCGTTCGGCTACGATCTGTGTCTGCGCCGCAGCAACGCCAAAGAGCTGGCCGATCTGGATCTCTCCAGTTGGCGGGTCGCCGGCGTGGGCGCCGAGCCGATCCCGGCCGAGCTGCTCAGCCAGTTTGGCGAACACTTCAGCAGCATCAACTTCGACAGCAAAGCCTTCATGCCGTGCTACGGGCTGGCCGAGAACACCCTGGCGGTGAGCTTTTCCGATCCTTGCTCCGGCCCGCAAACCAACGCGGTCGACCGCGATATTTTGGAGTACGAGGGTAAAGCGGTCGCGCCGGGCAAAAAAACCCGCGCCGTTTCGACCTTCGTCAACTGCGGCCGTGCGCTGCCCGGCCACCGCATCGAGATCCGCAGCGAAACCGGGCAACCACTGCCGGAGCGCCAGGTCGGCCATATCACGATTTCCGGCCCCAGCCTGATGAACGGCTATTTTTGCGATACTGAGTCCCAGCAGCAAATTCAGGTGACCGGCTGGATGGATACCGGCGATCTGGGCTACCTGCTGGACGGCTATCTGTACGTCACCGGCCGCAAGAAGGATTTGATCATCATTCGCGGCCGCAATATCTGGCCGCAGGATATCGAGTACGTCGCGGAATCCGAACCGGAAATCCGTTCCGGCGATGCGATCGCCTTCGTGACCGAAGAACACGACGAAGCGGCCAGGATCATTTTGCAGATCCAATGCCGAGTCAGTTCGGAAGAGCGCCGGGAGCAGATCGTGCATTCGCTGAGCGCGCGCATTCAAAGCGAATTCGGCATCGCGGTGGACATCGAGCTGCTGCCGCCGCACAGCATTCCCCGCACGTCGTCGGGCAAACCCGCCCGCGCCGAAGCCAAGAAACGCTGGCTGAGCGCTTCGCTCTACCCGCAAATGCCGCAGTTGGCCGGTTTCGCGCAATGAGCGGCACCGTGGCGGTGACGGGCGCGACCGGCTTTATCGGCCGGCATATCGTCCGGGAACTGCTGGCGCAAGGGTTTAGCGTGCGCGCCCTGACGCGGCAAGCCGACAAAGCCGCCGCGGACAACCTGCAGTGGATCCCCGGCGCGCTGGAAGATCGGCCTTCGCTCACCGAACTGGTGCGCGGCGCCGAGTGCGTCGTGCACTGTGCAGGCCAGGTGCGCGGGCATGCGGAAGCGGTGTTCACCCGCTGCAACGTGACCGGCAGCCTGAACCTGATGCAGGCGGCCAGGCAAAACGGCCGCTGCAATCGTTTCTTGTTCATGTCGTCGCTGGCGGCGCGCCATCCGGCGCTGTCGTGGTACGCCCATTCAAAACAGGCCGCCGAGCAGCAATTGATCGCCGCCTCGGGCGAGATCGCGCTGGGGATTTTCCGCCCGACGGCGGTTTACGGGCCGGGCGATAAAGAGCTGAAACCGCTGTTCAACGGCCTGCTGCGCGGCGTGCTGCCCCGGCTGGGCGCGCCTGACGCCAGACTCTCTTTTCTGCACGTGAGCGATTTGGCGAAGGCGGTCGGCCAATGGTTATTGGCGCAGCCCGCGCAGCCGAATATTTACGAACTGTGCGACGGCGTGGCCGAAGGCTATGATTGGCTGCGCCTGCGGGACATCGGCGCCGCCGTGCGTCACGGGCCGGTGCGGCTGGTGGGCATTCCGCTGCCGCTGCTGAAAGCCCTGGCGGATATCAGCGTGGTGTGGAACCGCCTGATAAAACAGGAGCCGATGCTGACGCGCAGCAAAATACGCGAATTAACCCATCAAGACTGGTCCGCCAACAATCAGGCGCTGTCGCAACAGATTAATTGGTTTCCACAGGTGAGTTTGGAACGCGCGCTGCGTGAAGGGCTGTTTTAATTATTCCAAGTAGAGGTGTGTCAACGTTCTTATGCTAAATCGCGATGCTGTAATGGATTATATCCTGACGTGTTTGCAAGGTATCGTCGAAGGCGGAGTGGAAATAAAACCTGATAGCGATCTCGTCAATGATCTTGGCCTGGAATCCATCAGAGTCTTGGATCTACTGATGATGCTGGAAGATGAATTAGATATCTCCATTCCGATCAATATATTGCTTGATGTCAGAACGCCTGAGCAACTGCTTGACGCGCTGCGCCCTTATCTGGAGAAAAACCATGGGACTGTATGACAAGTTTGCGCGGCTCGCGGGCGATCGCGAACAGTTTCAAACCTCCGGCCTGAATCCGTTCGGCACCTGCATCGACGAAGTCTATTCCGCCACTCAGGGGCGCATCGGCGATCAAAAGATTGTCCTCGCCGGCACCAATAACTACCTTGGCCTGACGTTCGATGCGCAGGCGATCGCCGCTGGCCAATCTGCCCTGGCCGCGCTCGGCACCGGCACCACCGGCTCGCGCATGGCGAACGGCAGCTACGGATCGCACCTGGCGCTCGAACGGGAGCTGGCGGCATTCTTCGATCGCCCGAGCGCCATCGTGTTCTCCACCGGCTACACCGCCAACCTGGGCGTCATCAGCACGCTGGCGGGGCCGGGATCCGTGGTGTTGATCGACGCGGACAGCCACGCGAGCATTTACGACGCCTGCGCCCTCGGCGGCGCGGAGATTATTCGCTTTCGCCACAATGACGCCGCCGATCTGGAGCGTCGCATGGTGCGCCTGGGCGAGCGCGCCCGCGAGGCGCTCATTATCGTGGAAGGCATCTACAGCATGCTGGGCGACGTCGCCCCGCTGGTGGAAATCGTCGATATCAAGCGGCGGCTGGGCGGGTATCTGCTGGTCGACGAAGCGCATTCCTTCGGCGTAATGGGCGAACACGGCCGCGGCCTGGCCGAAGCGCTGGGCGTCGAGCAAGACGTGGATATCATCATGGGCACCTTCAGCAAAAGCCTGGCTTCGATCGGCGGTTTCGCCGTCGGCGGCAAGGGGATGGACGTGCTGCGCTACAGCAGCCGGCCGTATATCTTTACCGCTTCGCCGTCGCCGTCCAGCATCGCGTCGGTGCGCATGGCGCTGCAAAAAATCGCGCGCCATCCCGAGCTGCGGGAAAAACTGTGGAACAACGCGCACCGCCTGTATCACGGCCTCGCCGAGCTGGGCTATACCCTGGGGCCGCGCATCAGCCCGGTGGTGCCGGTGATGATCGGTTCGAAGGAGGACGGCCTGCGTTTCTGGCGCGAGCTGATCGCCCACGGCGTGTATGTGAATCTGGTGCTGCCGCCGGCCGCGCCGGCGGGCGTCACCCTGCTGCGCTGCAGCGTCAATGCCGCGCACAGCGATGAAGAAATAGACACCATCGTGCGCGCCTTTGCGGCGCTGAAAAAATAAAACCTTTCCCTCTCGGCCGCGGCGGCGGCGAAAACGCCATCGCCGCCCTGCCGAATCGCTGCGCCTCAGCGCGCAGCCGGTGATGCCCCATCTGCCGAATAGCGATACCCCTGCGCCGCCATAAATTCCGCGATGGCTTTTTCCGCCGCCGAAAGCACCTCCTCGATCGGCCGATCGGCATCGAGATCCACGATGTCGGCGCCTTCAAAGGTCAATAACGGCGTGACGGCGATCTTTTTCTCCAGCGCCGCCTTGCGGTGATCGGGTTTACGGGCGCAGGCCACGTCCAGACTGACATTCAGCTTGAGCACCAGATCCGGTTTTTGCTTCGCCATCCACTGGAACGCCGCCCGCTCCCGCGCCGCCAGCCAACGGACGAAACGGCTGCCTTCGACATCGACGGGAAATACCGTGCCGTCATACGCGCCGGGGATTTGCGCCTGCGGAAAACGGTCGGTCAGCACGATATACCCCTGCCGCCGAAACGCCAGCATGCGGCGAAACCGCAACAGCCGCCGCCCCACGAAGGCGATGATCACCGCCGACGGCAACAGGCCGATGCGGGATTTTTTCGTTTTGACTTTTTTGGTATTGCTTTCGATAGCCTTGCCCACCGAGCGCCCGAGCAGCGGCAGTTTCGCCGCCGCGCGCCCGACGTTGCCCGCCTGTTTGCCCAGATGCACCTGCACCGCCGGGCCATAATGTTTCACATATTCGATCAGATGTTCACAAACGGTGGACTTACCCGATCCGTCGCTGCCGATAACCGCAATCAGCGGCGGAAATTTTGCATTCATAATCAGACTCTCTTTCAATACACCAGAAATGGCATGCCCTATTTGCAACGAAATATCGCTCACGGCCGCGACGGCAGCGCGAAGATAATTGCCATAACGCCGCGCCAAACCGCACAAAAGATTAAGCGAAAATGGAAAACCTCTGCTCTTTTTTCGCCGTGAGCCAAGCCGAAAGTTAACATAAAAAGCGAAACCGGCTCACGCCCGGCCAATTAGCACAAAATAACAAGAACGAATGCCAGAAATATCAATTCAAATAACACACAGGAATACCGAACTCATTATTTTATCGCGACAAAGCACAATAAATATCTTGAACCCAAGGCGTATTGGAATACAATAGTTTTTTTCGCATTGGATTAATTATTGTGAGTCAGCAGATAAGACCTTCATCTGATCGCTCGCCCGTGCGCGTAATAGCGATAACCGGCTGTGACGGCTCGGGAAAATCCACTCTGGCCGCCAGTCTGGTCGATGCCTTATCGGCGCAAGAACCTGCCGAATTGCTTTATCTCGGCCAGTCTTCCGGGCGTATCGGCGAATGGATCAGTTCGCTGCCGATTATTGGCGCGCCCTTCGGGCGTTATTTGCTGAAGAAATCGCAGCGCGTGCACGATCGCCCGGCTACGCCGCCGGATAATGCCACGGCGCTGGTGATCTTTTTACTTTCCTATTGGCGCGTTTTTAAATTCCGCCGCATGCTGAAGAAAAGTCGCCGCGGCGCATTGCTGATTACCGATCGTTATCCGCAGGCCGAAGTGGCGGGATTTCGTTTCGATGGCCCGCAGCTGGCGAAAACCGCCGGCGGCAATCGCTGGATACGCTGGCTGAGAAAACGCGAACAACGTCTGTACCACTGGATGGCGTCTTATCAGCCGTTATTATTAATTCGGTTGGATATTGACGAGCAAACGGCCTATTCACGCAAACCCGATCACTCGTTGGCGGCGTTGCGTGAAAAGATCGCCGTCATCCCGCACCTGACGTTTAACGGCGCTAACATATTGGATTTGGACGGCCGCGAGCCGGCCAAGCATATTTTCGATGCTTCGCTGCGCGCCGTTAAAATATCGCTGAGGGCCGCCAATGCCTAGCCGCCAAATAACCTTTTCGTAGCGAAACAGATGAAAAAAAATAAACTCACTGCCGCGCAGGATACCTCTCCCGCCTGCATCACCGGGCTGATTGCCGTGGTGGGCAGCGACGGCACGGGCAAATCTACGCTGACCGCCGATCTGGTGAAAAACCTGCAGCAGCATCGCCCCACGCAGCGCCGCTATTTGGGGCTGATCTCCGGCGAAGACGGCGACAAAATCAAGAAATTGCCGTTCATCGGCGTGTGGCTGGAGCGGCGCCTGGCGGCCAAATCCGATAAAACCCAGCGCATGAGCAACAGGCCGCCGGCGCTGTGGGCGGCGCTGATCATGTACGGCTTTTCGCTGTGGCGCGCTTCCAACCTGCGCAAGGTACGGCGGCTGGCGCAGAGCGGCGTGCTGGTGATCAGCGATCGCTACCCGCAGGCGGAAATTTCCGGTTTTTACTACGATGGGCCCGGTATCGGCGTGGAACGCGCAAAAGGCCGGCTATTGCGCCGCCTGGCGGCGCGTGAACGCCGTTTATATCAACACATGGCCGTCTATCGGCCGGAGCTGATCATTCGCCTGGATATCGACGTCGATACGGCGTTTTCCCGCAAGCCCGATCACAGCTATGAAGAGCTGAAAGACAAGATTTCCGCCATGGTGCGCCTGCAGTACAACGGCGCGCGCATCATCGAGCTGGACGCCAGAGCCCCTTACGACGAGGTATTGAGCAACGCGCTCAACGCCATTTCCGCCGTGGTGAACCCCGCGAAGCGCCCGCAGAGCGACATCGGGCAACCCGGCGAAAACGCCGGCAAAGAAACTCAGGTTTATTAAAAAGAGACAGGGCAAGCGCATGAGTGCGGAACACAAGATGCACAAAAATAACGATGATGGCTGGTTTAGGTTATGAAACGATGGTTTTCCGATGGCGCGTTTCGCTCCATTCTACGTAATGCCGCCTATTTAGGCTCCGGCAGCGTGGCCAGCGCGCTGCTTGGCCTGCTGGCGCTCTCCTGCGCCGGTAAAGGCATGTCGCCTGAAATGTTCGGCGTGCTGGTGGTGATCCAGGCCTATACCAAAGCGGTCAGCGATTTCATCAAATTCCAGACCTGGCAGTTTGTGGTGCAATTCGGCACCCCGGCGCTGGAGCATCAAAATACCGGGCGCTTCCGCGACGTCGTCGCGTTCTCCTTCGGCCTGGATATCGCCAGCGGCGTCATCGCCGTGCTGGGCGGCATGATCATGCTGCCGTTCCTGTCACACGCCCTGGGGCTGGACAGCGAAAGCTTCTGGCTCGCCATGCTGTACTGCACCCTGATCCCGTCGATGACCTCGTCCACGCCGACCGGCGTGCTGCGCGCCTTCAACCGCTTCGATCTCATCGCCATCCAGCAGGCGATCAAGCCGTTCCTGCAGGCGGTGGGCAGCGTCATCTCCTATTATTTCGATCTGGGGTTCCCCGGCTTTATCGTCACCTGGTACGCCTCTAACCTGATCGGCGGCACGCTGTTCTGGTGGTTCACCGCGCGCGAGCTGCGCCGCCGCGATATCCACGGCGCGCTGCGGCCGCGCCTGTTCAACGTCGCGCGCCGCATCGAGGGCGCCTGGAACTTCGTCTGGACCACCAACATCGCCCATACCATCTGGGCCGCGCGCAACTCCTGCACCACCGTGCTGGTGGGCGTGGTGCTCGGGCCGGCCGCCGCCGGGCTGTTCAAGATCGCCATGACCTTCTTCGATGCGACGGGCACCCCGGCCAAGCTGCTGGAGAAAAGCTTCTATCCCGAGATCATGCGCCTGGATCCGCGCACCAAGACCCCGTGGCTGCTGGGCCTGCGCTCTTCGCTGCTGGCCGGCGGCATCGGCCTGGCCGTCGCGGTGTTGATGCTGCTGGTGGGCAAGCCGCTCATTTCCGCGGTGTTCGGGCAGCAATACCTGGAAGCCTATGACCTGATTCAAATCATGCTGGGCGCGATCATCGTCTCGATGATGGGCTTCCCGCAGGAATCCTTGCTGTTTATGGCGGGCAAGCAGCGCGCCTTCCTGATCGCGCAGGCGACGGCCTCGGCGGCCTATATCGCGCTGCTGGTGTCGATGGCGTACGCCTTCGGCGTGCAGGGCGCCGCTTTCGCTTATTTACTGGGGCAATGTTTAGACGTGCTGTTATCCCTGATACCGACGATCGGCGCCTACCGCAATCGCTTTATGTTGGGGCTGAATGTGCCCAAAGAGAGTAATCAATGACCGCTAACACGAATTGGAAGAAGTTTTCCGCCGAAACCACCCAGGCGCTGTTTGTCGCCGTGGAAGAGGATGACCTGGTCGAGGCGAATATCAGCCTGCCGCAGCAGATCGATCTGGAATGCTCCCCCGAGAGCATCCGGGACAACTACGCGCTGTGCCTGCAGTTTTGGGAAGACGGCTTTTCCCGCCGCGAGCTGCTGCAACTGGTGAACGGTTTCCTGCAAGACCCGCAGTTGGCGGCGGCCACCCGCATGCGCTACAAATATATCCGCGCCCGCTATAAGCACCTGCGCTTCGCCCAGCAGCTGTACGGCGCGCCCCACCGCGCCAACCGCCTGTTCCACACCACCACCGTGGTGCTCGGCCATTTTCAGGACGCGTTTCGCAACGGCAACCAGAAGAACCTGACGCTGTACGGCAACCTGCTGCGGCTGCTGCTCAGCAAGCCGGTATGGTCTTACGTGCGCTATGCGCTGCGCCACACCCGCCTGGAAAGCGCACAGGGCTTTATCGCCTACCGCCAGGCGCAGATGCGCCAGCTGCAGACGCTGATCGCCGGCCCGGCGCTGACCGGGCATCAGTTCCACGACGTGCGCAAAATCGTCAGCCGCCAGGTGTCGTTTTACGACACGCTGAGATCGATCGATCCGGACAACCGCGAGGCCCGGCAGATCTCGCGCTTCCTGGCGGCGATTAACGGCCTGATGGGCGACCGGCACGACGTGATGGTGGCGGACAAGCTGGCCGGCGGCGATATCTATGACCGGCCGGCGACGCTGGACATCGACATCCGCCAGCGCCTGGAGCTGCTGCTGGCGCGTTTTCCGCTGTCGTTTTCCCCGTCGGCCGTCGCGGCCGGCAGATAAGCGCGTTGCCCGTAGCCATGATGACGTTACCTCGCTTGCTGGCCCTTGCGCTGCTGCTGTCGCCGCTGGCGGCGCCAGCGCATAACTTCGTGCAGGGCCGGCCGGTGGCGCCGATCGCCATCGCCGATCGCGGCGAGCTGCTGCTGCGCAACGGCGATTTCAGCTACCGGCCGTGGAACAGCGCAAAACTGGCGGGCAAGGTGCGGGTGATCCAGTACATCGCCGGGCGCACCTCCGCCAAAAAGAAGAACTCGCTGCTGATCAACGCCGTTAAGGACGCGAACCTGCCGGGCGACCGCTTCCAGCCGACCACCATCGTTAATACCGACGATGCGATACCGGGCTCCGGCTTCTTCGTGCGCGGCAAGATCGAGAAAAACAAGCGGCATTACCCCTGGGCGCAGTTCATCATCGACAGCGACGGGCTGGGGCGCATGGCCTGGCGGCTGCCGGAGGAGAGCTCAACCATCGTAGTGCTGGACAAGGCCGGGCGCGTACAGTGGGCGAAGGACGGCGCACTCACCCCGCAGGAAGTTGACCAGGTGATCGCCCTGCTGCGCGCGCTGATCGCGCAGGAGACGCCATGACGCGCACGCCGCCGGGAGCCGATGACGCATGCCTTTGATTGAACGCTATATCACGGTTGAGATCCGCCGCCTGGTGATGATGATCGCCGGGTTTCTGATCTTCATGTTCGCCAGCTACTCCGCCCAGCGCTACCTGACCGACGCCGCCAACGGCACGCTGGCGCTGCGGGTGGTGGCCGACGTGGTTTTCTATAAATCGCTGATCGCGCTGGAGATGATATTGCCCGTCGCGCTGTATGTCTCGGTGGCGGTCGCGCTGAGCCAGATGTACAGCGATGCGGAGATCACCGCCATGCTGGCCGCCGGCGCCAGCCCGCTGCGGCTGTACAAGGCGGTGCTGCTGCTCGCCGTGCCGCTGGCGATAGCGGTCACGCTGCTGTCGCTGTATGGCAGGCCCTGGGCGTACGCCAATATTTATCAGCTGCAACAACAGTCGCAGTCGGTGCTGGACGTGAGCCACCTGCAAGCCGACAAATTCAACGTCAGCGGCAACGGCCGCATGATCCTCGCCAATCACGTCGACAAAACGGCCAACCACCTGACGGACGCCCTGATTTATGTGCGCGGCGGCCATCACACCAACCTGTACCGCGCGCAGTCGGTGGAGGTGCTCGACGCCTCCCCTGCCAGCCCCGCCGTGCGGCTGAAAACCGGCACCGCCTATGTGCTGGATCGTGAGGGCGCCGACGACAACGGGCAGAACTACGACAACTTCGACATCGCGCTCAAACCGTTCGTGCCCAGCGCCGAGAGCCGGCACAAGTCGGCCTCGCCGGCGGAGCTGGCGCGCTCCGCCGATCCGGGCGACGCTGCCGAACTGCAATGGCGCGAGAGCCGCGGGCTGACCACCGTGCTGATGGTGCTGCTGGCGATCCCCTTTAGCCGCATCAAGCCGCGACAGGGACGCTACGCCGCGCTGCTGCCCCTGACGGTGCTGTTTACCGTGATTTTCTATGGCGGCAACATTTGCCGCACGCTGGTGGCCAACGGCTCTCTGCCAACGATCCCCGGCGTTTGGCTGGTGCCGATAGCCATGGCTGTCGGCATCGCCCTGCTGCTGGCGCGCGACCTATCTCTGCTGCGGAAACCCTCCCGATGACTATTTTTAGCCGCTACCTAATGCGCAACGTGTTCATCGGCTTCGCCGCCGCGGCCGGGCTGCTCATCCCGCTGTTCACCACCTTCACGCTGATCAACGAGCTGGAGGACGTGACCCCGGGCGGCTACCGCTGGCAGCAGGCGCTGCTGGTGACCGTGATGACCCTGCCGCGCAGCATGGTCGATCTGGGGCCGTTTATCGCGCTGCTCGGCGGCATCGTTGGGCTGGGCCAGCTGTCTAAAACCCTGGAGCTGACGGCGATCCGCTCCGCCGGGATGTCGATATTCCGCATTGCGCTGGTGATGCTCGCCGCCGGGCTGTTGATGAACCTCTCGCTCGGCGCTCTCGATGAATGGGCGGCCTCGCCGCTGCAGCAGCGCGCGCTGCAGATGAAGAACAACGCGCTGGCGCAGTCGAACGATAACGACGTGACCGTGAACCCGCTATGGGCGCGGCGCGGCAACGAATTTGTGACGGTAAAAACCGTCGATGAGAACGACCAGCCCCACGGCATTGAGATCTTCCGTTATCAGGCCAACCGCGCGCTGGAATCTTACATTTACGCCGACAGCGCCAGCACCGCCGCCGACGGCAGCTGGCTGCTGCACAACGTGATGCAGAAAAGCTGGCAAGGCAGAAAGGAAACGATTGAGCGGCAAAGCAGCCTGCCGTGGCGCTCGCTGTTCGCCGTGCCGAGCCTGAAAGAGCTGACCCTGCCGGCGGGCAGCTTCTCGCTCCAACAGCTGGATCGCTATATCGATTATCTGCAGGGTTCTGGGCAACCCAGCACCGAATACCGCCTGGCGTTGTGGAAAAAACTCGGCCAGCCCCTGCTGGTGCTGGCGATGATTCTGCTGGCCATCCCATTTACCTTCACCGCCCCGCGCGCCCCCGGCATGGGCAGCCGATTAGCGCTCGGCGTCATCATCGGGCTGCTGACCTACATCGCTTACCAGATCGTCCTCAACCTGGGGTTGCTGTTCGCTCTCAACGCGCCTTTCACCGCCCTCGCCCCGCCGCTTTTGATCCTGGCGTTGGCGCTGGCGCTGGTTTATCGGTTTGATCGGGGTTAGGGAGCCTGGAGGCTAGATAAAGCGATCTGAGCGGACGTTAAGCAGGGCGGCTGGTTGAAAACAATGCAACTACATGAGGTTAAGAAATCTGAAACAGAAGCACACCAAGTATGAGACGATGGCAGAAATTCATGAGTAGACAGGGAAATTGCAGCACATGAGTAGACGCTTAAACAGAGATTACCGCACAAAAATAAGAAACATTCCCCGCCGCATAAAGGGACTTCAGCGTTGGTCCGAAACCTTCCATGACCCAGCACGAGCAGACTTTTCTGAAGACAGACATTACTGGAATTACAAAATACCTGTAGAAATCAACCTGGTTGAAGGAAAGCACAGTAACAAAAAAATTAAGGCTGACTGTGCGCAGGCCTTGATTAATGCCTGTGCTAATTTGATGCTCGCAACAGCAAATTGCGATGACAGCCCGCGAATTACTGCCGTCATCTGCCTCCCGGACATGTTTACCAGCGAAATTTGTTTGTACCATTCAGATGAATATTTTCAGGGTTTTGTTTCAGAAGGCAGTTCTGACAATGGCTCATCGATAATTTTAAAAGAACGCAGCCTTGCTAAGGAATGGGGACTTATTCTTCCAGCTGGCGTGCAAGAGTTAGGCGTTGCAATTGAATATCATGGCGGAGATAACCCTGATGAGTGGTTTACTGGCGAACGCTGGCATTATGGTCAACTACAATAATTCAGGCATTCACTCTCCCCTGTTTTAAGAAATGAGTCAGGGATATGTTTAGTTTAAAGTTTTGATCGGTGGAGCTAAAGAATAAGCAAAACTGAGTGATGGCCAGCAGCATTCAGATAAGCCCATCTGCAAAGATGGGCTTATCGACATTAACGCAACTCCTTCGCTATCGCGCTAAACATCAGCGATGCCTCCAGCGGTTGGGCGCTGAAGGACGGCTCCGCCTGCGGCCAGGTGGACCACTGGACGATCACCAGATTCTCCGCCTGATTGACCATAATCATCTGGCCGAAGATCCCCAGCGCCCACAGGGAATGCTTGAGGGACGCCTGCGGAGTGGGTTCTACGTTAGCCGCATTCGCCGGCACTTCGTTGTTCCACCACTGGTAGCCGTAGATGCCGTCAGGATGCGCCGCCGACACCGAGCCCGCCGCCCGCGTCCAGTTGGCCGACTGAGCTACCCAATCTTCCGGCAGGATCTGTTTGCCGTTCGGCAACCTCCCGTTATGCAGAATGAACTCACCGAAGCGCCCCCAGTCTTCCAACGTGGCGTTAAAGCCGTGCGCGCCCACGTCGTGCTGGCCTTTGGCGTAGGCATGCCACACCCCGTCGCTCGCCATGCCGTACGGCTGCCAGATACTTTGCTCCAGATAGGCCGCCAGCGGCATGCCGGTGGCGCGCTCCAGCACATCGCCCAGCAGCCAAGCGCCACCGGAGGAGTAAGACCAGTTCTGCCCGGCCGGATGCGTACGCTGCAGACCGGCCACCAGCTTGCGCACGCAGGCGTAGGTGCCGGGCCTGGCTTCACACTCGGTCAGCTGCGCGAAGTCCGATTTCGGGTTGGTATAATCCTCATTCCACGCCACGCCGGAGGTATGAGTGATCAGTTGCCTAAGGGTTACACCGTCCCACGCGGTGCCTTTCAGATCGGGTTCGTATTGCGTGATGAGATCGTCGAGCGAGCGGATCTTGCCCTGTTTAATCGCCACGCCCACCAGTGTGGCAACCACCGATTTGCCCACCGAGCGCGACGTCCACAGCGTGGCGTCGGTATTGCCCTGCCCCAGATATTTCCAGGCAATTTTGCCGTCTTTCAATACCAGCATGCCGCTGACGTTCTGGCGCTGCAAATAATCCTGCAGGTGGTAGGTTTTGCCGTTCACCCGATAGCTGGCGTCCGCTAGCGGTTTAGCGGCAGCCGGCAGCGGCGCGGCGTTGCCGTGGTGAAACACATCCCCGGCATAGTTGCGGTAGTCATTACGAAAACCGATCACCCGGTCACTCTGGCTCCAGGTGAGCATCTTGTGCGTGTCTGGCAATTGCGCATCGAAAGGCGCCGGACAGGCGCTAAGTTCGGTTCCCGCACAGGCGGCCAGCGCGGCGGGCGCCAACAGGCCGCTGCAGAGACTGATGACGACTCCCGCCAATAGGCTGCGGTTAAACACTTTGCTTTTCATATTATTTCTCGCATAGCTCAGGAAGGCGTTCAGCTTAAAAAAACGCGGCCTATAATAAAAAACGCCTGATGGGGGAAAATCCCCCGAAAAATCGACGGGAGAACCGCGTGCCGAGCCTGATTTATTCCTTTGCCCAACTGGAAGCCTTCACCGCCGTGGCCGAGCACGGCAGCCTGGCGAAAGCCGCGCTCAAGCTGGGCAAAGACCGCACGACGCTGCGCGATTTGATTGATTTTCTCGAGGATGGCTTGGGCTATGCGCTGTTCCTGCGCGAGGGGCGCAGCCTGCACCTGACGCCAGAGGGCGAACAGCTGCAGCGCCAGGCGCACCTGCTGATGCGCCAGGTGAAAGCGTTTGAGGCGTTCGCCAAAGACGTGCCGAAGAGCGCGGCGCAGGAAATCTCGCTGGTTTACGATCCCTTTACCCCCCGCGCGTTGCTGCAGGCGCTGATTGCCGCTATGGCCCAGCGCAACACGCGCCTGAGCCTGATTAACGCCTCGCGCGACGAAGCGGAAAGGCTGCTGGCAAACGGCCAGGCCGATCTGGGCATCTGCCAGGCGCGCAACCGCAGCGTGGGCGACACCATGGAGTGGCGCGCCCTAGGGGCGATAGAGATGGATTTTTACGCGTCTAAAGCGCTTTTCCCCGGCGCGGAACAGCCGCTTTCGCTGCTGGAACTCTCGCTCGCGCCGCAGGTGATCATGCACCCGGATTCAGACGAACCCGTGGCGCGCCGCCTGCAAATTTCCGGGCATACAATATTTACCAACGAATTGGAGATGCTGCGCGCCCTGCTCGAACAGAGCTGCGGCTGGGGATTCCTGCCGACGCATATGCATGCCGAACAGTGGAAAAACGTCAACACGCTGCGCACCGAAGTGGGCAGCCAGGGAATAAGTCAAACCATGGTGACCATCTGGAAGCCGGGCAATGACCGGCGGACGCTGATTGATGAGACGCTGGCGCTGTTGCCGGGGTTGTGGCGGGAGAGTGGTGGGTGAAAAGTCGCTGTTAGATTAGCGGTGTTGTTATCGGAAGTCGATCGTGGGATTCATCACCTGCGTTGATTATCCGAACGTTCTTAAGCGGCTCGCTGCTTTTACCCAATGAGCCCCCCATCACCTACACTCCAGCGCTGCTGGCGCCGGTTTATTGATTTGATACGCGGCATTTGAGGGGCAGCTTTGAGCGAGGAGCAGACCTAACTGGATACGTAGCCCATTAATGCCCCTCACTAATTACTAAAACGCATGGGGGAGGTAAAAGGAAATGTCGTTCTTATCGACATGAGAACAGGCTATAAAATCTTTCTCTCTATGGTGTTTGTAATGGTCAATGCGTCATCAGGGATATTTCGTTTCCCCTCGATACGTACTGTGAATACAAACAGAATGATTGCTGATTTCACAATTTTCATAAGTTGCAACAGATGCTGCTCAAACTCTTCTTTTTTAATAAATTTTACTTCATCAAAAAAATCATAGGAATTATACAAGTCCGTAAGCATTCCTTCTTCGTGAATAACTAATAATTTATGTTCTAAATCATTCCTCCAGTCTCTAAAAAAAGCAAGCTCACCATTTTTATCATTTAAATCCATAGCAATACTAAACAAACCGAACAAGCCTTTGTTATTTATTTTGTTTATTTTATCCTTTCTTTTTTCATCACGAACCTGCCAGAAGCTATGAAAGTATATATGACCTCTATCTGGTTTTAAATCAAACAACGTACATAGTGCAACTGCTATTTTATCTAAAACACCAAAGCACGATCTGAATGCTACTCTTAACTTCTCAACATTTTCATATAATATCTCACCGTTATACAACTCAGAATAGCAAACTTCAGAGTCCTCATAAAAAATCTCACTACCAACCTTATATTCGAAGAACATTTTCCTTGCTAATGAGTACTCAGCTTTAAGCCTGTTCAACACCATTTCCATTGGTACAATAAAACTCCCAAAAACGCCTTCTTCGGTGGTCGCAATAGTTATATTATCTTTAGATGAAGCATAACAACTGCAATATAGAGAATGATCAGATAACATTAGGTTATTATCAATGCAGAATTTCTGATACTGTGATAAAGCATCATACTCCTCTCTCGTGAGTTTTTCATCTGTACCGATATCCTCAATGGTATCTATACAACATGCCTCCAGTATATCTTCGTTGTACTTTATTTTTCGTTGGTAAGTAGCAATCCATGAAGAAATACACTTTTCTGTATTTATTGCACATTCATAACCTCGAATAACTTCCTTAACCATTTTATAGGTATATGTGGTAGATAATTCATTAAGTAGTTCTAATGTCTCAGATCTGTTGACCCATGCCTGAGGTATTGAATCATCAATAGAAATAGCTTGTTCATAATAATCCATTGATTCAGATATACGATACTGCCTTTTTAATGCATTAGCTAGATTGATCATCAACTCAGGATGAACTTCACCTTCTTCTCTAGAAAATTTATACGCTTTCCAGTAGTTATTTTTAACCTCATTCAGTTTAATAAAACCATCAATATCTGCATCGTCACGAGGATTAAAATCAAGAACCGCACTCATGCCGTTTGCTACATTATAATAATATGATGATTTATTTGTTATAGTCAGAATATCATCTCTATTATTTGTAAGTAGAGCCAAACCTTCTTCTGCTATACTTCTGTTGTTACTGAAGCTTCCGATATCAATAAGATTACCTGCTAAGTTAGACAATGTGATTATTCTATTTTCATTGATTGTGTTTAAATCGTCTATACCTTTTAATATCTTCTTTACATTTTTGTAGGCAGACTCAAATGCCCCTGAATCTATGAGATCATTTATATATCTCATTTTCGAAACAACATAGTTGATATCCATTAAAACCTCTGAAAACTCAGCTAATGATGCCTATCATTATATGAGTGTAGCCAATAGAAAACATATTATTTCTGACTAAAAATTTTCCATGATGAAAGAAATCGCAGAACTTTGTTCCTGGCTTGCTCGCCCTAATTAATGCAGTGCAGACTTAGCTACGTCCGCTACTGGCACAAAGCAGCCTTCCATACCAGCTTTCTCCCGTGGAACACGGTTTACCGAGCTTCTCGCAATAATTCAGCCATACGGAATATTCCCGCCTTCCGCAAACCAACTCCCCCCTAGCACCGCCCCCGCCCTTTCCCTACAATAAGGGATCTGTTGAGGCATAACGCAAGGAAAGACGGTGTCGAAAGCCAATCCCAATGCCACTATCGTGGATATCGCCCGCCGCGCCAGGGTGACCAATATCACCGTTTCCCGCGCCTTCAATAAGCCCGAGCTGGTCAAGCCGGAAACCCGCGAGCGCATTCACGCCATCGCCAAAGAGCTGAACTATGTGCCCAACGCCTTCGCGCAGGGGCTGAAAAGCAGCAGCAGCCAGATTATCGGCATCGTCACCAGCAGCATGTATAACCCGTTCTATTCCGGCCTGATCAAGACCGTGTCGCGCATTGCGCGCCAACAGGGCTACCAGATCATGCTGTTCGACACCGACGGCAGCGAAGAGGCGGAAATGCGCGCCATTCAGGCGCTGTTCGGTTACAAGGCGCGCGGCATCCTGCTCTCGGCGGTGCGCGACGACAAGCGCTACCGCCCCGCCTATCTCGAGCTGGCCGAGGTGTACGGCGTGCCGCTGATCCTTATCGACCGCGATCTCTACGATCAGCAGCTGAGCGGCGTGTTCCTCGATAACCGCGAGATTGGCGTGCTGGCCGGGCGTTATCTGGCGGAGCAGCCGGAGCAGAAGCTGCTGATTATCGGCGGCCCGGCGGATTCGGAAATTACCTTAACGCGCACCGCCGGCATCGTCGCGGCCTTGCAGGGCAGCGGCCGTGAGATTCATATCATCAACGGCGACTATGATTTCACCTCGCAAGAGAGCGAGGTGCGCGCTTATCTGGCACAGCCGGAGAACCGCCCGGATTACATCATCGGCCTGAACGGCATCATCACGCTGGGCGCCATCGCCATCTGCCACGAGATGGGGCTCTATCAGCAGGTGAAGTTCTTTTCGATAGACGAGCCGCCGCGCGCCGGCGCTTACGGCCTGCACATTCCGGGGGTGTATCACGATACGCAGAAACTGGGGGAGATCGCCGCGGAGCTGCTGTTCAGCGCCATTAATAGCCCGCGCGGCGAGTTGCCGGTGCGCAGAGAGTTCTTCACCGGCTCGCTGTTGAATCGCTGACGGGCGCTATTGCCCGTAGTAGGCGTGTTTGCCGTGCTTGCGCAGGAAATGTTTGTCCAATAGCTCCGGCTGCATCGGGGCGATAGCCGGCGCCAGCTGGCGCGTCGCCATCGCCATGATCGCCACCTCTTCCAGCACCACCGCGTTGTGCACCGCATCCGCCGCGTCCTTGCCCCAGGCGAACGGGCCGTGGGAGTAAACCAATACCCCCGGCACCTGCTGCGGATCGCGCCCCGCCTGCTTGAAGGTCTCGATAATCACCTTGCCGGTTTCCCCCTCGTAATCGCCGGCGATCTCCGCCTCGCTCATCGGCCGGGTGCAGGGAATGTCGCCGTAAAAGTAGTCGGCGTGGGTGGTGCCCAGCGCCGGGATCGGCTGCCCGGCCTGCGCCCAGATGGTGGCGTTGCGGCTGTGGGTGTGCACCACGCCGCCGATATCGGCGAAGGCGCGGTACAGCGCCAGGTGGGTGGCGGTGTCGGATGAGGGCTTGCGGTGCCCTTCGCGCACCTGGCCCTCCAGATCCACCACCACCAGATCCTCCAGCGTCATCGCCTCGTAGGCGATGCCCGAAGGCTTGATCACCACCAGCCCGCTTTGGCGATCGATCGCCGAGACATTGCCCCAGGTAAAGGTCACCAGCCCGTATGCCGGCAGGCTGAGGTTGGCGGCCAGCACCTGCCGCTTGAGTTCGTTCAGCATGCGATGCCTCCCTCATTCATCTGTTGTTCGAGCCAGGCCTTGGCCTGGGCGATGCGTTGCTTGTCCTGCCCGTCTTCGCGCGCCCACATCTCCAGCAGGTAGGGGCCGCGATAGCCGAGCGCGTTGAGCACGGAAAAAGCGTGGGCGAAATCCACGCAGCCTTCGCCGAACGACACGTCGCGGAACTGCCCGGCGCTGCCCGGCCCCACCGCCACGGTGTCTTTGAGGTGTATGGCGGTGATGCTGCCGATGCCCAGCGCCAGCTCGGCGGCGACGTCGTTGCCCCAGGCGCTGAGGTTGCCGAGATCGGGATACACCGTGAACCACGGGCTGTTGACGTGGCGGGCGATGTCGCGCCATTTGCTGATGCTGTTGATGAACGGCGTATCCATCACCTCCACCGACAGCATCACCTGCGCCCTGGCGGCCTGCGCCGCCGCCCACTGCATGCCCTCGATAAAGCGCTCGCGGCTGTGGCGATCGGCGGGTTCGTAATAGACGTCATAGCCCGCCAGCTGGATGTTGCGGATGCCGAGATCCGTCGCCAGTTCCAGCGCCTTGCTCATCAGCACCCGCGCCCGTTCGCGGGTGGCAGCGTCGGCGCTGCCGAACGGATCGCGCCGGTGCGCCGACAGGCACAGGCTCGGCACCGTCACCCCGCTGTCGAGCCGCGCCTGGATAAACGCCAGCCGCTGGCGGCGATCCCAGTCCAGCCGCTGTTGACGCGCCGGCTGTTCGTCGATCGACATCTCCACAAATTCAAAGCCCAGTTCGGCGGCGGTGGCCAGCCGCTGCGGCCAGCTCAGATCGGCGGGCAGCGCCTTTTCATACAGCCCCAGACAGGCGGCGTTAGTCGTTTGCATCAGTCACCTCACTCAAAGCCTGGGCGACCGCCAGATAGCGCGCCTGCTGGGCGCGCAGGCGCCGGTGGGCGGCGGTCGCGGGATAATAACAGCGCAATTTGGGCGGCGCGGCGGCGATCGCTTCGGCGAACCCGGCGTACTCTCCGGCGCCGACGGCGGCGCACAGGGCGGCGGCGCGGCAACCACTTTGGCGCGTTGCCACCACCTCAAGCGGCAGGTTGCCGGCGTCGGCGTACATCTGCATCCAGACCTCAGACTGCGTCGGCCCACCGGTCATGCGCACCCTTTCGATACGCGGGTTCAGCTGCACCATGCGCTCCTGATGGATCAGGTGCGAGAACACGATGCCCTGGTAGATCGCCTGCACCACGTCCGCCATCTCGTGGTGGGCGCTCAGGCCGATCAGCCCGCCCGGCGTGTTGCCGCCGAGGTTGGAGCCGTACAGATAAGGCAGGAACAGCAGCCCGCTCGGTTGCTCGCGGCGCTCGGCCACCCAGGCGTTGAACTGGGCATAGCGCTGCCGGTCGTCGGCGCAGAACTGGCGCAGGAACCAGGCCAGGTTGCCGGCCGAGGTCGGGCTGCCTTCGTGCACGAAATAGCGGCCGTCGATGCAGTAGCGCCCCCAGGCGTAGGGGTAATCGGCGGGAATAATGCGCTCGGTCACGCAGGTGGCGATCGACCAGGTGCCCGCCACCGCGCTGAGCGTGCGATCGTCGGCCACGCCGGAGCTGAGCGCCGCGCCCACCACGTCGAACAGGCCGCCGTACACCGCGGTGCCCGTTCGCAGGCCGCACTGCGCCGCCGCCGTGGCCGTCACCCGCCCGGCCAGCTGCGCCGAACCGATCGTTGGCGCGGTCTTCTCCTGCGCCTCTTCGATGCCGAAGGCGGCCATCAGCGCCGGATCGTAAGCGCCGCTGCGCTGGTTAAACAGGTTGCTGCCGGAGATGTTGGTCACTTCGGCCGCCGCCTCGCCGGTGAGGCGAAAGCGCAGGTAGTCGTGCGCCATCAGGATGCGATCGACGGCGGCGTACTGCGCCGGTTGCCGCTGCTTCAGCCAGCGCAGCAGCAGCGCCGGGTGGCTGGGCCACAGCGGCTGCAGGCTGCGCGGGTAGGTCTGCGCGTCCACCCCGGCGCGGCGCAGCTCAGCCACCGTGGCCGCCGCGCGGTTGTCCGAAGAGAGGATGCCGTTGCCGACCGGTTTGCCGTGGCGGTCGATGGCGTACAGCCCTTTGCCGTGCGCCGAAAAGCTGACGCCGCACACCTGCCCGGCCGACAGCCCCGCCGCGTGCAGCGTCTGGCGGATCGCCGCGCAGACGTCATTCCACAGCGCGTCCATATTGCGTTCGCTAAAGCCCGGCTGGGCGGCAATCGCCGCGCCGTCGCGCTCGGCGATCGCCAGCTCTTCGCCGCTTGCCCGGTACAGCCCGGCCTTGATCACCGTGCCGCCGACGTCTATGCCAAGAAAGACTGACATCGCGCCTCCTATTTGCGCCGCACGGAGCTGAGGTAGATGGCGGCCAGGATAATGCCGCCCTTCACCACGTTCTGGATATACGGCGATACGTTCATCAGATTGAGGCCGTTGTTAAGCACCCCGAGCATCATCGCCCCCACCAGCGTGCCGACGATGGCGCCGCGCCCGCCGGAGATCGCCGCCCCGCCCAGCACTACGGCGGCGATGGCGTCCAGCTCGAAGCCTTCGCCGGCGTTGGGCTGCCCGCTCATCAGGCGCGAGGTCAGCACCAGCCCGGCCAGCGCGGCGGTCAGGCCGCTGATCACGTACACCAGCATCTTGTAGCGCGGCACGCGGATGCCGCTCAGGCGCGCCGCCTCTTCGTTACCGCCCATCGCGTAGACGTAGCGGCCGAACGGCAGCTGGTTGAGCATCAGCCAGGCCAGCAGGTACACGCCGAGCATGATCAGGATCGGCACCTGGATGCCCAGCAGCGTGCCGCGGCCAAAGAACGAGAAGACGTCGGGCAGGCCGGAGATCGGGTAGCCGCCGGTATAAAGCAGCGCCAGGCCGCGGGCGATGCCCATCGACGCCAGGGTGACGATGATCGGCGGCATGCGCAGGTAGGCGATGCAGGCGCCGTTGGCCAGGCCGAACAGCGCGCCGAGCGCCAGCGCGGCCACCATCGCCAGCGGGATCGGCACCGCCGCCAGCATCAGCCCGGCGGCGACCGAACCGGCCAGCGCCATCACCGGCCCCACCGAGAGATCGATGCCGCCGGTCAGGATGGCGCAGGTCATGCCCACCGCGATGATGGCATTGATAGACACCTGGCGCGCCACGTTGGTCAGGTTGTTGACGCTGAGGAAGCTGTCGTTCAGCAGGCTCATCAGCACGAACAGGACAGCGAAGCCGATAAACGGCAAAACCGCCGGGTGATGCAGCAGTTTTTCCCAGCGCTTGCCGAGGCTGGGGCCGGCGGCGCGGCGCGCCACGGCGGGTTGTTCAATTCCGATCATAAGGCACTCCCGGTCGCGTGAAGCATGATGTGGTTGGATTCGATCTCGTCGCCGGTCAGCTCGGCGACGATGTGGCCGCCGCGAAACACCAGCACGCGGTCGCACACGCCGATGATCTCCGGCAGTTCGGAGGAAATCATGATGATGGAGATGCCCTGCTGGGTCAGTTGCTGCATCAGCTGGTAGATCTCGGCCTTGGCGCCCACGTCGATGCCGCGCGTCGGCTCGTCGAAGATCAGGATGTTGCAGTCGTTGTTGAGCCAGCGGGCGATCACCACCTTCTGCTGGTTGCCGCCGCTCAGGGTGCTGACGGCGGTCTCGGCGTCCGGAGTTTTCACCCCCACGGCGCGGATCAGCCGCTGCACCACGTCGCGATCCTTGCGGGCGCTGACGAAGATCTTGCCGCGCCGGTGGTGCCGGTTGAGGGTGATGTTCTGCGCCACCGAGAACGGCAGCACCAGGCCCTCGGTTTTGCGGCTCTCCGGCAGCAGGCCGATGCCCTGCGCCAACGCCTGCGCCGGGGAGCGCAGCGCCGCCGGTTGGCCGCCGAGACGAACGCGTTTGCGGTGGCAGCGGCTGGCGCCGATCAGCGCCGAAACGGTCTCGGTGCGCCCGGAGCCCACCAGCCCGGCGAAGCCAAGGATCTCGCCCTTGTGCAGGTGGAAGCGGTCGGTCGCGCCATGCTTCTCGCGCTGGATCTCCGCCTCCAGCAGCACCGTCGCGGTATCGACCGGGTGCTGTTTCACCGGGAAGGCGTTCTCGATTTTGCGCCCTACCATCAGCCGCACCAGCTCTTCCACGTTGGTGTCGCCGGTGGCCAGCGTTTCGATGTAGGCGCCGTCGCGCAGCACGGTGATGCGATCGCAGATGGTGAAAATCTCGTCCAGGTGGTGCGAGATGAACACCATGCCGACGCCCAGCAGCCGCAGATCGTTCATCACGCTGAACAGGTGTTCGGCCTCGCCCGGCGTCAACGTGGCGGTCGGTTCGTCCAGCACCAGCACCCGCGCCTCCAGCGACAGCGCCTTGGCGATCTCCACAAACTGCTGCTGCGCCACGCTCAGCTGCTCCACCGGGCAATCGAGATCGATAGCCACCGTCAGCCGCTTGAAGATCGCCTCGGCCTTGCGCCGCATTGCCCGCCGATCCAGCAGGCCCCAGCGGTTCCTGATCTCCCGGTTGAGGAAGATGTTGTCGATGGCGCTCATGTAGGGAATCAACGAGAATTCCTGAAAAATAATGCCGACCCCAGCCTCGATCGCCTGGCGATAGTTGTTAAAGCGGCGCTGCTCGCCGTCGATAAAAATGTCGCCCTCGTCCGGCTGATGGATGCCGCACATGATTTTCACCAGCGTCGATTTGCCGGCGCCGTTTTCGCCCAGCAGGGCGTGCACCTCGCCGCGTTGAATGGCCAGATCGATGCCGTCCAGCGCCTTCACGCCGGGAAAGCTCTTTTTTATTCGCTTCAGTTCCAGTAAAGGTGTCACCGCATTGCCCTCCGCGCCGAACGCCCCGCCGCAGCGGGGCGAACCTACCGCTGTTACCAGCTAAAGCCGGCCGCATTGCTGCGGTCGATCAGCTTCACTTTGACCGGCACGGTTTTCGGCACCGTGGCACCCCAGTAGCGGGCCAGTGCAATGCCGAGCGCGATGCGCAGCTGGTCGCGCGGGAACTGCGCCGAGGTGGCGATAAACGGCGAATTCGGCTTGAGGATCTCTTTGATCGCTTCCGGCTGGCCGTCGACGCTCACCAGCTTGACCTTGGCGCCGTTGCTTTCGATCGCCGCCAGGGCGCCGAGCGCGCCGACGTCGTTGACGCTGAAGATGCCCGCCAGATCCGGCGCCGACTGCAGCATGTTTTCGGTCACGGTCAGCGCGGTGTCGCGCTCCTGCTTGCCGTTTTGCTTGGTGACGATCTTGATGTCGGGGTATTTTTTCATCGCCGCCTCAAAGCCGCGCACGCGCTCCAGGATCGGCACCACCGGGATACCGTCGAGGATCGCCACCTTGCCTTTGCCGCCCAGCGCTTTCGCCAGGTATTCGCCCGCCTGGAAGCCGGCGTCGTAGTTTTCCGATCCGACGAACGAGTCCAGCGGCCCTTCCGCCTGCGCGTCGATCGCCACCACCACCGCGCCGGCCTTATGGGCGGAGATCACCGCCGACTGCACCCCCACCGAATCGGTCGGGTTGATTAGCAGGATATCCACCTTCTTCTGCAGCATGTCCTCCACATCGCCGATCTGTTTGGCGACGTCATGGCGCGCATCGGCCACGTACACCTTGGCGCCGATATCCGCCGCCGCCTGATCCAGCGCCTGCTTCATGGTGACGAAGTAGTCGTTGTTCATTTCCTGGAACGACATACCGATCGTGATTTGCTTGGCCAGCGCCACCTGGCTGGCCGCCAACATTCCACCGGCGACGATAAAAGGCAGGGTCTTTTTGAATAATGAAAACATAGCCAATTCTCCTGTAGGGAAGCTTCTTGTTGTGGTTATCAGAGCAACAGCATGTCTTTACGTTTGGCCGACCGGCCGGCCCCTCCGTTGCGGAACGGGCCAGCGATCGTGACTGCAACAGCGGTACGGCGGGAGGGTCAGGGAACCAGGATCACCTTGATGGAGTCGGTCGAGTCCGCCAGGGCGAAGGCTTCGTCCCAGTCGTTCAATGAATAGCTGTGGGTGACCACGCCGTTGGACGTCACCAGCCCGCGTTCGAACAGATCGATGGCGATTTCGTAGCTGTAGGGCGCCAGGTGCGCGCCGCGAATGTCCAGCTCCTTGCGATCGCCGATGATGGACCAGTCGACGGTGGTTTCCTTGCCGAACACGCTGAACTCCACGAAGCGACCCAGCTTGCGGATCATCTGCAGCCCCTGGGTGACGCCGATCGGCGCGCCGGTGGCCTCAATGTAGACGTCGCAGCCGTAGCCGCCGGTCAGCGATTTGACGATCTGGTCAGCGTCTTCCTTCAGCGGGTTGATCACCACGTCGGCGCCGAATTCCTTCGCCAGCGCCAGCCGCTCGTCGATGGCGTCGATCACGATCAGTTTCTTTGGCGTCTTCAGGCGCGCCACCTGCACCATGCACAGCCCGAGCGGCCCGGCGCCGGCCAACACCACCACGTCGTCCAGCTGGATGTCGCCGCGCGCCACGGTGTGGATGGCGCAGGCCATCGGTTCGATCAGTACCGCGTCTTCATGGCTTAGGCTTTCCGGGATCTTGTGGACGATGGCGTTTTCGGAAAAGCGCATGTACTCCGCCATGCCGCCCTCCGCCACGTCTTTTTGGAAGCCGTAAATGTTATGCGTCTCACACATCCAGTAGCTGCCGGATTTGCAGTAACGGCACTCCCAGCACGGCACGATCTGCTCCGCAATCACCCGCTCGCCGATCCGGTATTTGCCTTCCGCGCCCTCGCCCAGCGCGGCGATGCGGCCGTAGAACTCGTGCCCCGGCACCACCGGCGGTTTGACCCACGGATTTTCTCCCCAAAACATCTGCGCGCCGTTCTTGCATTTGCAGTCGCCGGCGCAAATGCCGCAGCCTTCCACCTTGATCACCAGCTCGCGCGCCTTCGGCAGCGGCGTAGGCACCTGTTCGAAACGATAATCCTGCGGGCCATGGCAAACGACCGCGCGCATTTTTTCCGGCAACTGGCTCATCTCTTCCTCCAATACACTCGTTAAACGCTTGAAAATTCTAAATGTTGACGTTGTCATTTTTATTCAACAAAAAATGAATAACGACACAACATGTTAAATTTCAATGAATTAATCATCACACATCCCGAAAACTCAAAATGACAACGTGAACATTGATCGACATATAACCAAAGCTGCAAAAAGAATTGTTTGAGCAAAATCACAGTTCGTTAACATTGCGGCTAAAAATGCTACAAATGCGGATGGCGATCCCATTTACAGGATCGATGAGGATCGGGAGATGATCGAAACGGCGGGAAGAAAATGATTGGCAGGAATGCGGGCCAGGCATCGCGCCCGGCCCGATAAAACGGGTTACTTCACTTCGCCCATCGCTTTCAGCTTTTTGGACAGCTCGCGGCGCTCTTTGGACAGATCGGCATTTTTGATGATGTAGTCATCAACGCGATCTTCGTAGTCGCTGCGCATGTTGGCGATGATGCCCTGAATGTCTTCAATGCTCATGCCGGGCTTGATGTACTCACTCAGGTTGTCGAGCAGCAGCACGCGCTTCTGGTTATCACGAATTTTCTTTTCGTTGTCGACGATCTCGCGTTGCAGTTTGTTTTTGCGGCGGAACATACGCACAAACTCCAGCACGTCCTGGAAACTCGGCTTATTTGCATTATCCATCTTTATACCCTTGCTTTAGTAATACACAGATTCATTTGCTTACGGCCACATGGCACCAAGATACAGGTTTGTGGCGGTCCGGCACAACAGTGATTGGCTTATCTTACCCACTTTGCCCCGGCGGCCAAAACCCAAAGCGCCGCCTTCATGATCTGACCCCTTATTCGCGCCCGGCGGCGGTGCAAACCTGGAGCAAATCCCCCAGCTCTTCCAGCTGCTGCGCCAGCTCCATGCTGAGCCAAACGTAGCCGTAAATCGGCGCTTCGCCGTGTTGGCCGACGCTGACTTCCTGCATCAGCGTTTTCAGCTCGCCGGCGATTTCCGCCAGCTGCCCCGCCGCCGCCTGGCGCTGCGCCTGCGGCCCTTCGCGCATCAGCACCGCCAGCGACTCCAGCGAGCTCAGCGTCAGCAGCTGGGTGCTGCGCAGCGTGCGGGCGTTCAACATGATGAAGTGCGTTTCGCGCGAGGCCCAGTAAGCATCGGCCATCAGTTCCAGCGTGCACACCAGATTGCGGCTGAGGGTTTGCACCGCTTCGAACACCGCTTTGGGGATGCGGGTTTCCTTGCTGGCGGGCACGATCAGGCTGCGCAGCTTCACCACCTGATTCAACAGATCCTTGAGCTGCGGCTCCAGCCGCGGCCGCTCGATAACGTTCGGCGAAAAATACGCGCCGTAGAGGCGGGCGGCGGTTTGCAGGCAGTCCGCCATTTGCATGCGCCACAGAATGTAGGCGCGCTGCGGGTAGATGCTGGTGAACAGCAGCGCCAACAGCGAGCCGAAGATCACGTCGCCGCTGCGCCACAGCGCGGTGTGCATGTCGCCGGCGCCCGCGCCGCACACTACCGCCAGCGTGATCCCCACCAGCAGCGCCATATACGGCCGTTTGCCGAGCGTCAGGTAACCGCAGACGAACATCACCACGCCGCACCAAACCAGCATCAGCGGCAGCGAATAGAGTTCCAGATACAGGGCGATCAGGCCGGAGGCGGCGCCGAACACCGTGCCGGCGATGCGTTGCAGCGCGCGCTGCAGCACGTTGCCCCAAAACGAGATCGGCCCCATCACCACCACCAGGGTGATCAGCGGCCAGGTGCCTTCGGGCACCGCCAGCAGGCGGATCAGCAGAAAGGTCAGGATAAACGCCAACCCGATGCGCACGCCGTGTACGATGCGGTAGTGGCGATAGGTCAGCAGTTCAAGGGAAGAGATTTTTCGATCGAGGCGCACAGTGCCTCCGATAAAGACCAGCCAGGCCGCTATTTTAGCGAAGGAAGCCCGGCGAGGAAAAGGCGAATGAGGCGTCCCCCATTCACCTTCAGGCTCAGGCGACGTACTTGTCGACCAGCGCGCGCAGAACGGCGGCGGTTTCAACATCCATCACGCCGTCATACTTCTGCTGACGGAAGTGCAGCTGGAACGCGCGCACCAGCTGGCGATAGCCTTCTGCGGTGTTCGCCGCCGAGGTGTCGTAGCCGTATTGGGCGAACAGTTTCAGCAGATCGGCCTGCGCCGGCAGGCCCTGGCTGCAGTATTCCTGCTGGCGCTGCTGCTTGGTCGCTTCGTCATACCAGGCGCCGACGCCGGCCTGATACAGCTGCTGCCACGGGAACTGCGGGCCCGGATCGCTCTTGCGGCCCGGCGCGATATCGGAGTGCGCCACCACGTTCACCGGCGAGATGTCCGGATAACGCTGCAGGATGTTCTGCGCCAGCTGGGTGACAGCCTCGATCTGCTGCGGATTGAACGGCGGGAAGGTGATGTTTCCACCGTCGCCACTCGCCAGGTTGACAATCTCGATGCCGATCGAGGTGTCGTTGATATTGCTGCGGGTGCCCCATTGGCTGGTGCCGGCATGCCAGGCGCGCTCATTCTCGTCCACCAGGTTGAAGATGCGCACGCCGCTGAAGCCGGCGGCCTGATAGGTCGCCTCGGTCGGATCCGGCACCAGATAGTGCGCGCTGACCGATTTTCCGGTCAACGACTTCACCGAGTCGGCGAAGTTTTGCGCCGTGTAGTGCAGCACCAGAAAGCGCACGCGGCGGCCGAAGCTGGCGACCGATCGGTAGCTATTGTAATCAATCTTGTACATCGTAAAGTCCCTCTCTCGTTTGATTTCACTGAGCGGCCCCTCATCATGACAGACCGCCCCGCACGGGTGAACCCTTGGCTCACCCTTTTTGTTTTAGCTAATTGCTAAATCATGCGCAAGTGTTTTTTAGCAAAATCGTTATTTACCTTTTTGCTAAAGAGTGCGATCATTGCACGATGGAAACTAAAGAAATCAGGCGCAACAATCTGCGCGAATTGATGGCCCGCTACGCCCGGCAAGGCGTCAACCAGAATGAATTCGCCACGCTGGTTGAGTCTTCCGCGCCGACGCTGAGCCAAATCATCGGGGAGAAATCCTCCCGCAATCTTGGCGACAATCTGGCCAGGCGGATCGAGGCCAGGCTGAATTTGCCCAAGGGCTGGTTCGACGTGTTTCATGAAAAGCAGCTGGTGCGCCCGTTTGACAACGTGGCGGCGGAGTCGGACTTCCAACCCGCCCGCTTGAAACCGGTGGTATGGGAAGATACCGAACAAGACAAGGAAGAGTTTGTGGAGATCCCGCTGCTGGATATCGATTTTTCCGCCGGCGACGGCTGCTACGAAATCGTCGATCGCGAGGAGTTTTCGCTGATCTTTCGCCGTTACTATCTGCACAAGATGGGGGTGGCGGTCAACGCCGCGCGCATTATCCGCATCTCCGGCTCCAGCATGGAGCCGCGCCTGCAGGACGGCGACGTGGTCGGCATCAACACCGACGACACGCGCATCCGCGAGGGCAAGACCTACGCCATCCGCCACGGCAATTTGCTGCGGGTGAAGGTGCTTATCGAGCAGCCGGACGGCGGCGTCATCATCCGCTCCCTCAACCGGGAAGAGTACCAGGACGAGCATCTCAGCTATCAGCAGCGCAAAGAGCAACTGGTGGTGCTCGGCCGCGTCTTCTGGTCATCTTCGTCCTGGTAACGGACCACTGCGTCGGGCGCCCAGGGCGCCCGGCGGTTATTTGAAGTCCACCACCATCTGCTGCTGAATGGACAGCCCGCGGGTCGACTGCACGCAGCCGGCGATGTAGTCGGTGAAGCGCGGCGGTTTCGGCATGCCCAGCTTGAGGATTTTCTCGTTGCTGAAACGCACGTTGAGCATGGCGAACGATCCATACAGGCGCATCGCTTTGAGCATCAGCCGCTCGTTGCACGGGCCGAAAATGTCTTTCAACTGACGGCGCATTTTCACCAGCGCGTCATACGTCACCTGCGCATACTCATCGCCCACCGGCGCCTTTTCCAGCGCCGCCGCCATGGCGCGGTCGATTTCGGCAAAGCTGACGCTGCTCTCCTCACCGGCGGAGATATGATAAACGTCGTTCTCGAGCGTTTCGCTGTTCATCAACATCACCAACGCATCCGCACAGTAGTCCGCCGGGATCACATCGATATTGTCCTGCAGCGAACACATGAACTTGCGCAGCATCAGCGCCATGCCGAACACCCAGAAAATGCTGCTGGAAGGCTGGCAGCCCAGGCGAGTGTGGCCAACGACGATCGACGGACGGGCGATGGTCAGCGGCATGTGCGGGCAGCGCTGGCGCATCAGCTGTTCGATGGTGGATTTGGAACGCGTATATTCCACCAGGTGCTCGGCGTCTTCCTCAAACTCGCCGCTCTCCGACACCAGCGAACCCGGCTCCGGCGAACAGGACATGGCGGTACCGACGTGCAGGAAGCGTTTTAATCCCGGCACCTGCGCCATTCTTTCGGCAAAGGCCAGTGTGCCTTCTACGTTTACCTTCCAAATGAGCGGGTTATTACCGAAAGAAGCAACGGCCGCGCAATTAATAACATGCGTGACTTTGTTAATGCGTGCGTCAGTTAAAAAGTTGGCCGGCTCGGAAAGGTCGCCCAACAATATATTTTCTATCGTAATTTTAGACAGCAGATTCGCGTCGATATTAAACTTTTCCATATTCGCGCGAATACGGGCCAGCCCTTGCTGCGCATCGTCGGCGCGCACCAGCAAAAGATAATTAATGGACTGATTTTCAATCAATAATTTTTCAAGAACCGCACCACCGAGAAAGCCGGTAGCGCCGGTCAACAGCAGCGTTTTCATAATTGTCACCCACATTGGCATTGAATGTGGAAGATTGTATCTGCGGATAATTAAACAATTATTAAATAGAATTACGGCGCCCTTAAACACTTTTCTTAATATTATCTTAAGGAATCTTTTGAAACATCCATCATGGGTTTAGTAACAAAAGAGTCGGGACAAGATTACGATTAATCCCTACTGTTTAAATACCATTGATGTAACCCCTGATTTAATTTAATGGTCAATGTTATTTCTCTTAGCGTCCGTGGAGGACTTATGACCTATAACCAAAAAATCTGGTTGGGGGTTTTGCTGCTATGCACCCTGTTTTGGGTGGCGGTGATCGGCGGTGCCTGTTCGCTGTACCAACGCGTGGATCGCTTCCAGGCACATCACGCAGAGAGCGAGTTCGCCGCCCGCCACAGCCAGGCGCCTTGCGCGCAACCCGGCGCTCAGGCGTCGACTGCCCCTCGGAATGGGTAGGGACAATATCCGCTAACGATCCTATTATGCCCTAAGGTTAACAGGGAGATAACGATGGCTCGAAAGCTGGATAGCTTACCGCAGGCGCAACGCGAGAAAATAGAAACCGATTTGCTGGCCATCAGCGTGATCTACAATGAACGCTACGGCATCGCCTCCACTCAGGCGGAAACAGAACAACAGGTCCCCGACCACTTGCTCCCCTACTTTCATCAACGGCTGAATTATTATCGCCGTGCGTAATTGCGCGCATTTCGCTAACCGCCGCTTGGCATCGCTCCCCACGCCGTTACAATAGAGGCATATTGTATCCGCCACTGAAGAGACGCGATTTTGAGCAGCAAGGCAACGGCCACATTTTATATTCACGATTACGAGACCTTCGGCAAGAGCCCGTCGCTGGACCGCCCGGCGCAGTTCGCCGGCGTGCGCACCGATATGGATTTCAACATTATCGAAGAGCCGCTGGTCATCTACTGCGCCCCGGCCGACGATTACCTGCCGGAACCGGAGGCGGTGATGATCACCGGCATCACGCCGCAGGTGGCGCGCGCCAAAGGCGTTAACGAAGCCGAATTCACCCGCCAAATCCATCAGGCCTTCAGCGTGGCCGGCACCTGCATTCTCGGTTACAACAACATCCGCTTCGATGACGAAGTGAGCCGCAATATCTTCTATCGCAACTTCTACGATCCCTACGCCTACAGCTGGCAAAACGGCAACTCGCGCTGGGATCTGCTGGATGTGATGCGCGCCTGCTACGCTCTGCGCCCGGACGGCATCGTTTGGCCGGAAAACGAAGACGGTTTCCCCAGCTTCCGCCTGGAACACCTGACGCGCGCCAACGGCGTCGAGCACACGCAGGCTCACGATGCGATGTCGGACGTTTACGCCACCATCGCCATGGCCAAGCTGGTCAAGCAGGCGCAGCCGCGGCTGTTCGATTTCCTGTTGCAGCACCGCAATAAACACAAGCTGAACGCCCTGATCGACGTCGCTGACATGACGCCGCTGGTGCACGTCTCCGGCATGTTCGGCGCGGCGCGCGGCAATACCAGCTGGGTATCGCCGCTGGCCTGGCACCCGGACAACAAGAACGCGGTGATCATGTGCGATCTGGCCGGCGACATGACGCCGCTGTTGACGCTGAGCGCCGAGCAGCTGCGTGAACGGCTGTACACCCGCCGCGACGATCTGGCGCCGGATCAGGCGCCGGTGCCGATCAAGCTGGTGCATATCAACAAATGCCCGGTGCTGGCCCCGGCCAAAACCTTGCTGCCGGAGAACGCCGAGCGGCTGGGCATCGATCGTCAGGCGTGCCTGCAAAATCTGCAGCTGCTAAAACAGCATCCGGAAGTGCGCGAGAAAGTGGTCGCGCTGTTCGCCGAAGCCGAGCCGTTCAAAGGTTCCGAGGACGTCGACGCCCGCTTGTACGACGGTTTCTTCAGCGATGCCGACAAGGCGGCGATGAGGATTATCCAGCAGACCAAGCCGCAGAACCTGCCGGCGCTGGATCTGGCCTTCAGCGACGGCCGCATGAAAGAGCTGCTGTTCCGCTTCCGCGCGCGCAACTACCCGAATACGCTGGACGACGCCGAGCAGCGCCGCTGGCTGCAACATCGTCAGGAAGCCTTGAGCGCGGAGCGCGTGCAGAGCTATCTGCTGCAGCTCGAGTCGCTGTATAACCTGCACGAAGGCGACAAAGAGAAAACCGCCCTGCTGAAAGCGCTGTTCGATTACGGCAAAGAGTTGGTGGGATAAAACCCGCCGCAGCAGAAAAGGAAAAGGCCGCGAAAGCGGCCTTTTTGTGGCTGAGGAGACGGCTCGCGCTTAGGCGGCGTCTTCGCTCGCTTGCGGCACCGGCAGGCGGAAGCTGCGGGTGACGAAGGCCAGGTAGATCAGGCCGATGGCCGCCCAAACCAGGCCCAGCGTCATCGAGCTGGCTTCCAGGTTGATCCACAGCGCGCCGACGGTCAGTGCGCCCATCACCGGCAGGATCAGGTAGTTGAACGTGTCCTTCACGGTGCGGTTCATCTTGTCGCGAATATAGAACTGCGAGATCACCGACAGGTTAACGAAGGTGAAGGCCACCAGCGCACCGAAGTTGATCAGCGCGGTCGCGGTCACCAGGTCAAACGACACCGCGGACAGCGCGATGGCGCCTACCAGCAGCACGTTCAGCGCCGGGGTACGCCACTTCGGATGCACATAGCCGAAGAAGCGAGTCGGGAACACGCCGTCGCGGCCCATCACGTACATCAGACGCGAAACGCCCGCGTGCGCCGCCATGCCCGACGCCAATACCGTCACGCAGGAGAACACCAGGATCACCGACTGGAAGAATTTACCCGCTACGTACAGCATGATTTCAGGCTGCGAAGCGTCCGGATCCTTGAAGCGCGAAATGTCCGGGAAGTACAGCTGCACGAAGTAAGACACCACGATAAAGATGATGCCGCCGATCAGCGCCGTCAGGAAGATGGCTTTCGGGATCACTTTTTCCGCATCTTTGGTCTCTTCGGACAGGGAGCTGATGCCGTCAAAGCCCAGGAACGAGAAGCACAGGATGGTCGCGCCGGTAATCATCGGCACCACGTGAGCGTTATCGGACCAGAACGGGCGGCTGCTGACCAGCGTACCGGCGCCTTCGCCGTGGTAAATGCCGTTGATCACCAGGCCGAGGAACACGATCATGATCGCCACCTGCACCACCACGATGATGGAGTTCAGGTTAGCCACCAGCTTGATGCCGCGCAGGTTGAAAATCGTCATCAAGCCGACCAGCACCGCCACGAAGATCCAGGACGGTACGCCCGGGAAGATCGCTTCCAGGTAAATCTTGGCCAGCAAAATGTTGATCATCGGCATGAACAGGTAGTCCAGCAGCGATGACCAGCCCACCATAAAGCCGACGTGCGGGCTGATGGCTTTCTGGGCGTAGGTGTAGGCGGAACCGGCGGAAGGGAACTTCTTCACCAGCTTGCCGTAGCTCAGGGCGGTAAACAGGATCGCCAGCAGAGCGAAGGCGTACGCGGTCGCGACGTGACCATCGGTCAGGCCGGATACGATGCCGAAGGTATCGAAAATGGTCATTGGCTGCAGGTAAGCCAAGCCCATCATCACTACCGGAACTAAAGTCAGGGTTTTACGCAGCTGAGTGCGCTGAGCCGGAGCGGCGTTGATGGTGTTATCGGACATTGTTCAGCCCCCCCTTACCTTGAGCCTTGCGGATAGCGGACACGCCAAGACTTAAGGTTGCGGGGAAACTTCGCAACGAGCGACTTAATTCTAAAAGAAGGGGGTTGTAAGCTGGATAACGGGTCGAGGAAACCTCGGCTGCTCCATAGTCGCTGCGGCCACAGCGGAAACCGGCGGGCACCGGCGCTAAAGTGAAAAATTGCCCCATCTTTCTAATCCTCATGAGTCACGACCATAAAGTTTTGTTTGATCGTGCACGAAACTATTTATCTATCCGGATCGGTGTCCGGCCTCGCTTGGTGTATGAAACGCTACGTTGGTAAAACATAATGCAAAAAAAAATAACCGACGCTTTCAAAACGTCGGCTATCTGCATTTGAGATATTTTGCACCAGAATGCCTCCGAATGACAAGATCCGGAAACCCTCAAATACAAATTCTTTTTGTCGATCGCACGGAAAACCAGCCTGGCAGGCGAATTAATCCGCTGCCGGCAGGCCAGTCGCCCGCACATACCTCTTACTTTATACGCCTATTCAGGCATTTTTCAACATCCAGTCGATCTCGGTTTCCGTCACTCGCCGTTCAAACTGCAGCAGTTCGTCGGTCTTGCAGGCGTGATAAACGCGGGTGAAACGCTCGCCGAGATAGTGCGTCAGCGCGTGCTGATGTTCAAACTCGTACAGCGCGTCGCTCTGGCGGATCGGCAGCGGCAGCCCCTCTTGCTCCAGCCCGTTGCCGGTCACCGGCTCAGGCAGCGGCAGTAGGTTGTCCAGCCCGTACAGCATGCCGGCCAGGATCGCCGCCATTACCAGATACGGATTGGCGTCGGCGCCGGCCACGCGGTACTCCACCCGACGGTTCTCCGGTTCGCCGCAGGGAATGCGCAGCGCCACGGTGCGGTTATTGTGGCCCCAGGCGGCCTGGATCGGCACATACATCCCCGGCTGGAAACGCCGATAGGCATTGACGTTCGGCGCCAACAGCGCCATCGACGCCGGCATCAGGGTGATCATCCCGGCCAGCGCCTGTTTCAAGAGCGGCGAATCCTCGCCTTCGGCGTCGGCGAACAGGTTGTTGCCCGCGCCGTCCTGCATGCTGACGTGCACGTGCATGCCGCTGCCGGCGTAATCCTCATAGGGCTTGGCCATAAAGGTGGCGTGCATGCCGTGGTTCTCGGCCACCAGCCGCACCAGCCGTTTCAACGCCAGCGCGTGGTCGCAGGCCAGCAAGATATCGTCGGTATGACGCAGGTTGACCTCGAATTGCCCCGGCGAGGCCTCCGCCACCGCGCCGTCCGCCGGCAGCCCCTGCAGCTTCGCCAGCGCGTCGATATCGTTCAGCACCTCGGCGAAATGGTTCAGGTTATCGACGGAGTACACCTGGCTTTGGGTGTTGCGCTCCTGCGTGCCGGGCGCACACGGCGGTTGCAAATCGCCTTCCGCGTCGCGCTGCCGATCGATGAGATAAAACTCCAGCTCTACCGCTGCCACCGGGAACAAGCCGCGCTGTCGCAGCGCCTGCCACACGCGGTTCAGCACATTGCGGGGTTCAACGTCAAAGGGAGTGCCATCTTCATCCAGCATGGTGAGCAGCACCTGGCCGATGTGCTGCGGATCGGCCGCCGACGGAGTCAGCGAACCGGGCACCGGCAGGCATACGCGATCCGGTTCGCCGAGTTCCTGCCCAAGGCCGGCCTCCTCCACCACGTTGCCGAGGATGTCCATAGCGAACACCGACGCGGGGAAGTAGCTGCCTTTTTCCAGTTTTTTCAACCCTGAGACGGGTATGCGTTTGCCGCGGAAGGAACCATTGAGATCGGTGAGAAGGATATCGATATACTGCGTGGCGGGATGGCGTTCCAAATAATGAGCGACCTCATTTTGGAACGCGCTACTTCGCCTCTCTTCATGATGCTGTGCAAAATGTTCAACTGCTGCGCTATTGGTTTGCATACGTCACCCGCCATTATGCTCTTAAGGCGCATTGGCGCCCGTCCGCCGTTCGATTCAACACATGATTGGATTTCTCGCCAGGTCGCGCCGCTGCGGGCGCTCAAAATAACATCCACAACATGAAACATAGTCTTAACAGAATGGGTTTGCAAATGTTACAATCCTGTTTGATTATTCGCCACCGGCTGCTAAATTGATAAAATATTGACCGAAAAGGCCTTGCCGCCATTTTCACGTCAACTATTTTGTCCACCGCGCCGACGGTGAGCATGGGCAATATATTTTCCAAACCTACCCTAACTACCGATATCATGCAGCATCGTTATCGACCAGGCAGGCGCCCGATACCGATCGTCATTTCTGCCTGTCGCCCTTACCAGAAGGAAGTACCGCTATGAGCGAAGCCAGCTTGGCACCGGGCAAACGCCTGTCGCAGATCCGCCAGCAATTGGGTTTGTCGCAGCGCCGGGTCGCCGAACTGTCCGGGTTAACCCACAGTGCGATCAGCACCATCGAACAGGACAAAGTCAGCCCGGCCATCAGCACGCTGCAAAAATTGCTTAAGGTGTATGGCCTGTCGCTGTCGGAATTCTTTGCCGAACCGGAGGCCGTCGACGAGCCGCGCGTGGTGATCGACGCCGAGGATCTGATTGAGATCGGCAGCCAGGGGGTATCGATGAAGCTGGTGCACAACGGCAGCCCGACGCGCAACCTGGCGATGATGCTGGAAACCTACCAGCCCGGCACCACCACCGGCGAAAAGATCAAGCATCAGGGCGAAGAGATAGGCACCCTGCTGGAGGGCGAGATCGTGCTGACCATCAACGGTCAGAGTTACTGCCTGACCGCCGGTCAGAGCTACGCCATCAACACCGGCATTCCGCACAGCTTCAGCAATACCTCGGCGCGCATCTGCCGCATCGTCAGCGCACACACCCCCACCACCTTCTGACCGTTTATCGCTCCGGCGCAGCCTGACGCGGGTTGCGCCCCTGCCCGCCCACGCTTTCATCGCCGTTATGCCATTTTGTTGGTTGCCAACGGCGCAATCTGTGTTACAACAGAGCAAAACAGCCATCTAAACATCTAAACGGCCTTACTACGCAATGTCAACCGCAACACCTTCGCGCCTCGAGATGCGCAATATCTCGATCGCCTTCGCCGGCTTCAACGCGCTGCAGGACGTGGACTTCACGCTGCACGGCGGCTCAATCCACGCGCTGGTCGGCGCCAACGGCGCGGGCAAGTCGACGCTGATGGCGATCCTCTCCGGCGCCCACGATCACTACCGCGGCGAGATCCTGATCGACGGCCGGGCAGTGGAAATTCATTCCCCGCTGCAGGCGCGCCGCCACGGCATCCACGTGGTGCAGCAAGAAGTCGATGTCGCGCTGATCCCCACGCTGTCGGTGGCGGAAAACATCATGCTGGACTGGCTGAACGAGCCGGGCCATTGGCTGAACTGGGCGGAGCTGCACCGCCGCGCCGCACAGCTGCTGCAGCAATGGGCGCTGCCGCTCAACCCGCGCAGACGCCTGTCGGACTGCACGCTGGCGGAAAAACAGCAGGTGCTGCTGGCGCGCGCGCTGTCGCACCGCTGCCGTTTTCTGGTGCTCGATGAACCGACCGCGCCGCTCGATCGCGCCGAGAGCGAGCGCCTGTTCAACGTGGTGCGCCGCCTGCAATCCGAAGGCATCGGCATCGTGTTCATTTCTCACCGCATCCACGAACTGAGCGACATTTGCGATCGG
The DNA here is from genome assembly GCF_014982455.1 of Serratia sp. X3. Lineage (NCBI taxonomy): Bacteria > Pseudomonadati > Pseudomonadota > Gammaproteobacteria > Enterobacterales > Yersiniaceae > Serratia > Serratia sp. X3. The sequence goes on along the minus strand of NZ_JADCNB010000001.1, from coordinate 300,313 downwards.
CTAACGGTGCTGCGCGACGGCCGCCGCGTCAGCGAAGACGCCATGCGCGGCCTCGGCGGCGAACAGATCGTCGAGAAAATGCTCGGCCACCGGCTGGACGACATTTTCCCGCCGCCGCGCCCACCGCACGCTGGGCGTACGCTGCTGCAGGTGGAGGGCTTGCGCGATCGCCATAAGCTGCGCGACGTTTCGCTGCGGCTGCATGAAGGCGAGATCCTCGGCATCGCCGGGCTGGCCGGTGCGGGGAAAAGCGAGCTGTGCAAGGCATTGTTCGGCGCTGGCGCCGCGCAGCTGGAACGCGGCGAACTGCGCGGGCAGCCCTGGGCGCCGCGCGCGCCGCATCTGTCGGTCGAACAGGGATTAGCGCTGGTGCCGGAAGAGCGCCGCAAAGAAGGCATTTTTATCGATGAGGCGATCCCGATGAACCTGAGCGTCAGCGCCGATGACAGCTTCTCGCGCTGGAGCCTGTTCAGCCGGCGACAAGAGCTGCGCTGGGCGCGCGAGATCATGCAGCGTCTGAACATTCGCGCCTCCGGCCCGCAACAGCGGCTGGCGCGCCTGTCCGGCGGCAATCAGCAAAAAGTGGCGATCGGCAAGTGGCTGCGCGGCGACGCCGACGTGCTGATCTTCAATGAGCCGACCAAGGGCGTGGACATCAAGGCCAAACAGGAGCTGTTCAGCCTGATCGACGGCCTGGCCCGCGCCGGCAAAGGCGTGATTTACGCCTCCGGCGAGTTCGCCGAGCTGATTGGCCTGTGCGATCGCATCTGCGTGCTGTGGGATGGCCGCATCGTGGCGGAGCTGAACGCCGCCGATACCGACGAAGAAACCTTATTGCTCTATTCCACCGGAGGAACCCCTGCGTGAGTAAAGAATTTGCCTTGCGGCCTGCGCTGCCCTGGCGCCAACAGCTGTTTGATTTCCTCTACAAGTGGGGCATGCTGCTGACCGTCGCGGCGCTGGTCGCCCTGTTTGGCCTGGCGTCGGACAACTTTCTCGATGCCAACAACATCATCAATATCCTGCGCTCGATCGCCATCGTGACGGTGATCGCCATCGGCGTCTCTATCTCGCTGTCGGTCGGCGGTTTCGATCTGTCGGTCGGCTCGACCGCCTCGCTGGCCAACGCGCTGGTGATTTCCCTGTTCGTCTGGCACGGGTTCGGCACCGCCGGCGCCATCGTGGTGACGCTGTTGCTGTGCACGCTGGTCGGCCTGTTCAACGCCCTGCTGATCGTGGTGCTCAAAATCCCCGATATGCTGGCGACGCTGGCCAGCCTGTTCGTGATCCAGGGCGTGGCGATGACCTACAGCTACGGCGGCTCCATCACCCAAAACATGGTGCTGCCGAATGGCGACATGGCGGAAGGCCTGATCCCGGAAGTGTTTTCCGCCCTCGGCCAGGTGCCGGTGATCGTGCTGATCATGCTGGCGGTCACCGTGGCGGTACAGCTGTTCCTGTCGTTGACCAAGCACGGCCGCCGCATGTACGCCATCGGCGGTAACCCCGAGGCGGCGCGCCTGTCGGGCATTCGCACCGTGCGTTACAGGGTTGCCGCTTACGTCATTTCCTCTTGGCTGGCGGCGCTTGGCGGCATCCTGCTGGCGTCACGTATCGGCTCTTCGCAGGTCAACGCCGGCGGCGGCTATCTGATGGATGCGGTGGCGGCGGCCTATATCGGTTTCTCGCTGGCCGGCTCCGGCAAACCCAATGCGCTCGGCACCCTGATCGGCGCGGTGATCCTCGGCGTGCTGCAAAACGGCCTGGTGATGCTGTCAGTGCCCTACTACGCCATGGACATTATCAAAGGCCTGGTGCTGGCGCTGGCGCTGGCCATCACTTACATCCAGAAACGCTGATCCTCCCCGGCGCACATCCGCTGCGCCGGTTTTCCCTTTAATTCATCCGGTTACTCTTTCCAGCAAGAATAACAAGCATACAAATGATATGAATTATCATTAGCGTTTACATTAAGTAAAAAATCCTTACAATACCCTCACGCAACGCTGACGAAGCACCGGATTTCTCAGCGAACGATGAATAATTTCATCAGAAATTCAATTGGTTAATTACTTTCACATCAATCCAGGAAAGGTTTGCCTCATGGAAACGCCACGTTACAGCAAGCTCGCCGCTCTGGTGATCGCCTCCCTCAGCGCCACCGCCGCGCTGGCCGCACCGCAGACTGACGCCCAAGACACCATGGTCGTCACCGCCTCCGGCTTTCAGCAAAAAATTCAGGACTCCGCCGCCTCCATCTCGGTGATCCCGCGCCAGCAAATTGAAGATAAAGCCTATCGCGATGTGACCGATGCGCTGAAAGACGTGCCGGGCGTGGTCGTCACCGGCGGCGCCAGCAGCAGCGATATCAGCATTCGCGGCATGTCCTCCAAGTACACGCTGATTCTGGTGGACGGCAAGCGCGTCGATACCCGCGGCACCCGGCCGAACAGCGATAACGCCGGCATCGAACAGGGCTGGCTGCCGCCGATGGAAGCCATCGAACGTATCGAAGTGGTGCGCGGGCCGATGTCTTCGCTGTACGGTTCCGACGCCATGGGCGGCGTGATCAACGTCATCACCCGCAAGACCTCCCGCACCGAGTGGAAAGGCTCGCTGCACGGCGACGCCACCCTTCAGGAAAACCGCGATTCTGGCGATCTGTTCCAGACCAACGCCTACGCGTCTGGTCCGCTGATTGAAGGCCTGCTCGGCGTGCGGGTCAACGGCCTGCTGTCGCGCCGCGCGGAAGATAAAATCGTCAACGGTTACAACGAACAGCGCATGCGCAGCGGCACCGCGGTGTTCACCCTGACCCCGGACGAGAAAAACGAATTCGACTTTGAAATCGGCCGCTCGCTGCAGGATCGCAACAGCACGCCGGGCAAATCGGTGGCGGCGGAGCGCTGCAGCAGAGGCAAGTGCAAACCGTCCTCACGCAGCGAAGACCTCTACACCCGCACCAACTACTCGCTGGCCCACAACGGTTATTACGACTTCGGTAACTCCACCAGCTACGTTCAGCGCGAAGAGACCAATAACCCGGGCCGCAAGATGAAGATGTACAACACCATCTTCAATACCCAGAACCAGTTCGAACTGGGTGCCCACATGCTGAACCTCGGCGGCCAATACCGCTATGAGAAACTGGGCGACAGCGGCAACCAGCTGAGCTCGGCGCAAGACGTCAATCAGCTGACGCGCTGGAGCTGGGCGCTGTTCGCCGAAGACGAATGGGCGCTGACCAACGACTTCAGCCTGACCAGCGGCATCCGTATGGATCGCGATCAGAACTTCGGCAGCCATTGGTCGCCGCGCATGTACGGCGTGTGGCACCTGACCGAACAGTGGACGATGAAAGGCGGCGTCTCCGCCGGCTACCGTTCGCCGGATCTGCGCCAATCCTCCGCCAGCTGGGGCCAGGCGACGGGCGGCGGCGTGCGTAAAGGCATCATCGTCGGCAACCCGGATCTGCAGCCGGAGAAGAGCCTGAGCGAAGAGATCGGTCTGATGTGGGATAGCCTGAAAGGCGTCAATGCCGGGGTGACGGTCTTCAACACCGACTTCAAGAACAAGATCACCGAAGTGCGCCGCTGCGAAGACACGCCGGATTGCACCATTGGCGGTACGCCCTACGACTTTATCAGCGATCGCGTCAACGTCGACAAAGCCAATATGCGCGGCGTAGAAGCCACCTTCGGCTGGCAGATCAATAAAGACTGGAAGTGGAACGCCAACTACACCTACACCGCTTCCGAGCAGAAGAGCGGCGAGTTCCAGGGCAAGGCGCTGAACCAGATGCCGAAGCATATGCTCAACACCGTGCTGGACTGGCAGGCCACGCAAGACCTCAGCCTGTGGTCGCGCGTTAACTTCCGCAGCCGCACCTCAGACTACCTGAGCCGCACGTCGATGGAGACCAGCACCCCGTCCTACACCTTCGTCGATGCGGGCCTGAGCTACCAGGCGGCGAAAAACCTGCAGCTGACCGGCGGGGTCTACAACATTCTCGACAAGACCGTGGATTACGATCACTACCGCACCACGCTGGACGGCCGCCGTTACACCGTCGGCATGACCTACAACTTCTGATGCCCCCGGGCGCGCGCTGCGCGCCCTTTTCATTCCATCACCGAGAGGAAGCCCCATGAGATTACGCCGCTCCCCCCTGATGATCGCCCTGCTGGCCGCGATGGCGCTGGCGGGTTGCCACAGCAAAACCGACGCGCCGGCGGCCTCGGCCACCGTCAACGTCCAGCACCTGAACGGCAGCACCGAGGTGAAGAAGCACCCGCAGCGCATCGTGGTGCTGGATTACGCCTCGCTGGAAACGCTGCAGCTGCTGGGCGTCGAGCCGCTGGCGCTGCCCGGCAACCGTAAGAACTTGCCGGATAGCCTGAAGCGCTATCAGGACGAGAAATACCTCAATGCCGGCACCCTGTTCGAGCCGGATATGGCCGTGCTGCGCGCCGCCAAACCGGATCTGATCCTGATCGCCGGCCGGGCGTCCAAAGCCTATGACGAATTGAATGCGCTGGCGCCGACCTTGAACATGTCCGTCGATCAGCAGGATCAGTTGGGCAGCCTGAAACAGCGCACCCGCCAGTTGGGCGAGCTGTTCGATAAGCAGCAACAGGCGCAGGCGGCGATCGATAAGCTGGATGCGCAGATCGCGGCGGTCAAACCACAGGCCGCCCAGGCCGGACGCGGGCTGGTGGTGCTGTTCTCCGGCGGCAAGATCAGCGCTTATGCCCCCAAGAGCCGTTTCAGCTTCGTCTATGACGCCCTCGGCTTCTCGTCCGCGCTGCAGTCCGATGACAAAGACGTGCGCGGCAATAAGCTGACGCCTGAGCAGGTCGCCAAACTGAACCCGGACTGGCTGTTCGTCATCGACAGAGACGCTGCGACCGGTCGGCCGAACGCGGTGGCGCCGCAGAAAATCCTTACCGGCACCGCGCTGAAGAAAACCACGGCGGTGAAAAAAGGCCAGGTGGTTTATCTGCCGGCGGCCGAGGTCTATCTGTCCGGCGGCATCGTCACCGCCCAGCACGTCGTCGAACGCGTGAGCGAAGCACTGAACCGCGCTGCACGATAAAAAAAGCCCGGCGATGCCGGGCTTTTTCCTGGATTATATCGTCGGCTGATTCACCAGACCGTCTATCAGCACCTGCGGCGTGCCCTGCGAGCAACGTTCGATGCGCCCGCGCACGCCATAGACCCGCGCCAGGCTCTGCGGCGTAATCACCTGCTCCGGCGCGCCGTCGGCGATCAGATCGCCATCCTGCAGCATCAGCACGTGGTCGCCGTGACGCAGCGCAATGTTGATGTCATGCACCACCACCACCGTCACGATATCGCGCTTGCGGGTTTCGCGGCGCACCAAATCCATCACGTGGAACTGGTAGTTGAGATCGAGCGCGCTCAGCGGCTCATCCAGCAGCAGCAGCGACGGCTGACGGATCAGCGACTGCGCCAACCCCACCAGCTGTTTCTGGCCGCCGGACAGCTGATCGAGATAACTCAGCGCCAGGTGGGCGATGCCCAGCTGTTCCAGCAAAGCCATCACTTCAGCTTCGCTGCCGGCGTTGCTGCGGCCGCCCGAGGCGCGCTGCGCCACGATGATCGACTCCAGCACGTGCAGATGCACCCCGGCGGGCAGTGACTGCGGCAGGTACACCACTTTCTCCGCCCGACGGGCGAACGGCATCTGCATCAAATCGCCGTCGTCCAGCCACAGCTTGCCCTGCGCCGGATTCAGCCCGGCCAGCGAGCGCAGCAGCGTCGATTTGCCGCTGCCGTTCGGCCCCAGCAACACGGTGATTTGCCCGCGCGGCAGCATCGGCACCGACAGATTGTCGATCACCTGGCGTTTCGGGTAACCCGCCGAGAAGTTTTCTATCCGTAAACCCTGGCTCATACGTTCCCCCGGTGGCGCAGAATAATGCTCAGGAAGAACGGCACCCCGACCAGCGACGTCACGATCCCCACCGGGATGATTACCCCAGGCACCAGGTTTTTCGACGCCACCGAGGCCATCGACAGCACCAGCGCGCCAATCAGCGCACTGGCCGGCAGGTAGAAACGGTGATCCTCGCCGAAAATCATGCGGGCGATGTGCGGCGCCACCAGACCGATAAAGCCGATCGGCCCGACGAAAGCCACCGCCAGCGCCGAGAGCATGCTGATGCGCAGCAGCGTGGTCAAACGCAGCCGACGCACGTCGATGCCGAAGCTCACCGCCCGGTCTTCACCCAGACGCAGCGCGGTCAGTTTCCACGAGCTCATCATCGACAGCGGCAGCAGCACGGCGAACACCCCGAACAGAATGCCCAGTTTGTCCCACGAGGCGCGCGCCAGGCTGCCCATGGTCCAGAACACCAGCCCCTGCAGCGTGTCCTCGCTGGCGATGAACTGCATCATCGAGACCAGCGCGTTGAAGGTAAACACCAGCGCGATGCCGAACAGCACCACGCCGGAGGTGGCGACCCGCGTCCAGCGCGTGATGCCGTCCAGCATCAGCGCGGCGAACAGCGCGAAGATAAAGGCGTTGGCGGAGATGAACCACTGATCGGGAATGCCCGGAATGCCGATGCCGAGCACGATCGCCAGCGCAGCGCCAAAGGCCGCGGCGGAAGACACTCCGAGGGTGAAGGGGCTGGCCAGCGGGTTATTCAGGATGGTCTGCATTTCTGCCCCGGCCAGGCCGAGCGCAAAGCCCACCACCACCGCCATCAGCGCATAGGGCAAGCGGATGTCCCAGACGATCACCCGCGTGCCGGCATCGGCCGCGGCGGGATCAAGCAGCGTTTGCCATAAGGACGACAACGACAGGCCGGACGGCCCCATGGTGAAATCCAGCAGCAGCGAGCCCAGGATCGCCAATGCCAATACGCCCATCATCAACAGGCGATGGCGAAGAATATGCTGATAACGCCCCATCACGCCGGCGTCGGGTTGCCCCTTGGCTTCAGTCATGGGATCGGTGGATACGCTCATTAGTTAAGATACCTGTTGCAACCATCATGACAGCGGCGCGAAAGCGGCCGCCGTGAACCGAAAAGTGTGCGGCAGCAGCCTGCTGCACAGCCGTTAACAATAAAACAAACGATAATACTTATCAATCATATCAATAGGTGAAAACGGCGTTGTCGAAATGTAATAATTTGTTTTTTATCGCCATTTTTCAAACCGCCACGCTTTCCCCCGCCAACGGCCAGTAGGTTAATTATTCTGAAAATTCTTCCTGATCCGACCAGACTCTGACAAATAACGGCAAAACCACATAGAATCCAAAATCACAGCACCGCGCGTGCAAAAAAACTTCAGGCCGCCGCAAGAGCGGCCTTATTGATTGACGAGGCTGTAAATGAGAAGTCCATCTCCGGCGGTAACGCCCAAACGCCCGGCGCTGCTGAACTGGCTGTTATACAGCCCGCTGCACGCCGATGACGAGCCGTTTCAACGCCAGCTGCGTCTCACGCTGACGCCCTCTCCTCTCACGCCCTGGCTGAATGCCGCAGGGCCGGCCGCGCTGCTGGCGGGGTACGCCTGGCTGGTCCAGCGGCCGCTCGGCATCGGTTTGCTGCTGCTGCTGCTGTTGTTGACCGCCGGGCGAGCCTGGCTGGCGCGCCGGCGTCAACCGGCCTGGCCGAACGCCATGCTGGTGACGGTGCTACTGTGGGCGCTGCTGGTCGGCGCCAGCGCCGCTCTGGCGATGCTCTCAGGCCGCTTCGTCTTAATGCTGTTCGCCGGCCTGACGATCACCACCCTGGCCTGCTGGCTGATGCAGCGCCACGCCGCCGCCCCGCGCTTCGCGCTGCTTGAGGTGATCGCGCTGACGCTGCCTTATCTGCTGGCGGCGCCGCTGTCGCGCGTGCAAAACCTGTTTGTCCTGGCGGACCTCGCGCCGCTGTGGCTGGTGCTGGCCCACGGTATGATCGCGCGCTACCACCGCCAGCTGGTGCAGCATGTCACGCTGGCGTGGGAGAAGCAGCAGGCGTCGCACCGCGATCGCCTGACCGGCTTTCTCAACCGCGCAGGCGGCGAGGCGGTGATGCGCAGCATCTGCCGTCCCGGAACGACGCAGCCGATCTCCCACCTGTTCATTCTTGAATTCGGCCCGCTGGCGGCGCTCTACCAAAGCCACGGCGTCCAGATCGGCGACGACGTGCTGCGCACCGTCGGCGAGCGCCTCAAGACGCTGATCCGCCCCAGCGACTATATCTGCCGCTATACCGGCGGCCAGTTTCTGATTCTGGTGCACGATCTGCCCTACGGCGCGGAAAGCGAGTTCCTGGCGCGCATTGTGCCGCCGCTGGAGGCGCCCTACGATTTTGGCGCGTTCGGCGAGGTGAACATGCAGCTTAACGCCGGCATTGTGGCGCTGACGCAGGATTACGCGACGGTAGAGAGTTTGATGAGCTCGGCGCAGCAGGCACTGGCGGAAGCCAAAGGCGGGAAAAAGTAAAACAAAACGCGGCGGGAGCCCCCGCCGCGTATCACTCACCGAAAATTACTTCACGTCCATCTTCGGGAATTCCATCTCGCTGTACTTCACGACACGGGTGCCTTGCGACAGCTTGTAACCAAACCAAATCAGCAGGAACAGCGGAATACCGATGTAGGTCGCGGTCACACCGTACCAGTCGATCTTGTCTTGCAGGAAGGCCTGGTAGTTCTGCCCCAGGGTGATGATCAGACACAGTACGAAGGCGAAGATAGGCCCCAGCGGGAAGAAACCGGAACGGTATGGCAAATCGTTCAGATCGCGCCCCTGCAGCATGTAGCCGCGACGGAAACGGTAGTGGCTGATGGCGATGCCCAACCAGGCGATGAAACCGGTCATGCCCGAGGTATTCAGCAGCCACAGGTAAACCGACTGGTTACCGAACATCGACGTCAGGAAGCACAGGCCGGCCACCACGCAGGTCGCGTACAGCGCGTTGCGCGGCACGCCGCCTTTCGACAGCTTGGCGAAGATCCGCGGCGCCTTGCCTTCCGAAGCCAGGGTGTACAGCATGCGGGTCGACGCATACATGCCCGAGTTACCGGCCGACAGCACCGCCGTCAGGATCACCGCGTTCATCACCGCCGCCGCCGACAGCAGACCGGCATGTTGGAACACCAGGGTGAACGGGCTGACGCTGATGTCTTTCACGTCGTTGCGCAGCAGGCTCGGATCGGTGTACGGAATGATCAGGCTGATGATCAGAATGGCGAAGATATAGAACAGCAGGATACGCCAAAACACCTGACGCACCGCGCGCGGGATGTTTTTACCCGGGTTTTCCGATTCGCCGGCCGCGATGCCGATAAGTTCGGTGCCCTGGAACGAGAAGCCGACGATCATGGCCACGCCGATCATCGCCGAGAAGCCACCGGCAAACGGCGCGTCTCCTATCGTCCAGTTCTGCCAGCCGGCATGCTCGCCGCCCTTCAGAATGCCGACGATCATCATCACGCCGACGGCGATGAAGATAATCACGGTGCTGACCTTGATCAGCGCGAACCAGTATTCCGCCTCGCCGAACCCTTTCACCGAAATGTAGTTCAGCAGGAACATCAGGCCGAGGAACAGCGCGCTCCAGATCCAACCCGGGGTGTCCGGGAACCAGTAACTCATCACCAACTGCGAGGCCACCAGGTCAACGGCGATGGTCACCGCCCAGTTGTACCAGTAGTTCCAGCCCAGCGCGAAGCCGAAGCCTTCTTCTACGTATTTGGCGCCGTAGGTGGAGAATGAACCGGAGACCGGCATAAAGGCCGCCAGTTCGCCCAGGCTGGTCATCAGGAAGTACACCATCAAACCGATCAGAGCGTAAGACAGCAGCGCCCCGCCGGGGCCTGCCTGAGAAACCGTGGCGCCCGAGGCGACGAAGAGGCCGGTGCCGATGGAGCCGCCGATGGCGATCATGGTCAAATGCCGAGCTTTCAATTCACGGCGCAATCCGGGTGCTTGCTGCCCCGATGTTTTTATATCCTGCTGAGCCATTCGTTCCCTATCTATCTGCTCTTCGAAAAATGAGGGCGGATTGTAACAAATACCCGCCGGTGAACTAGCAACATTGCACCGATATAAGATAGCTTCATAATTCAGAGGCAATTATTAGCTGCGGCCCTTATAGCCTTACTTACTCTCATTAATGTGAGCGCGCGCAGGTTTTTATGCTTTTCCCGGCCTGCGCGGCAGCAGAGGGCTTGACGTGCCGCCGGTTACAGCACGCAATAGCTGAGAAAACGTTGCAACGCGTTGGAGACGTGCTTTTGCCGATGGCGGATCAGGTACAGGGTGCGGCGCAGCGGCGGCAACGGCACCGGCAGTTCCACCAGCGCGCCGCTGGCCAGCTGTTCCGCCACCACCCGCCGCGACAGGCAGCTGATGCCGATGCCGTGCCGCACCGCATGCTTGATCGCCTCCGAGTTGCCCAGCTCCATCACTAGCTGGAAGTGCGGCAGATGCGCCAACAGCAGATGGTCCAACACCTCACGGGTGCCAGAACCGCGCTCGCGCAAGATCCACGGCGCATTGGCCAGCGCCTCCAGCGTCGGCGGTTGACGGGTCAGCGGGTTATCCGGCGCGGCGAACACCACCAGCTCGTCCTCCAGCCACGGCTGCGTCACCAGCTCCGGCATATGGCAAGGCCCTTCGATCAGCCCCAGATCGACGCGAAAATCCGCCACCGCCACGATCACGTCCTGGCTGTTGCCGACGTTCAGCTCCAGCGGCGTGGCGGGAAAATCCCGGCGGTAGCGGGCGATCATCTCCGGCAGCATGTAGTTGCCGATGGTGCTGCTGGCGGCGATGCGCAACGCCCCGCCATCATGGCGAAACAGCTGCTCTATCTCCCCCGCCTGTTCCAACAGCGCCAGCGCCTTGGGATACAGCAACCGGCCGTGCTCGTTGATCACCAGCCGTTTGCCGACGCGATCGAACAGCTGCACGCCCAGCTGCCCCTCCAGATCCGCCAGCGCCGCGCTGACCGCCGACTGCGACAGCGCCAGCACCACCGAGGCCTGCGTGGTCGAACCGGTTTTCAGCACTTCGGTAAAGACTTCCAGTTGACGCAACGTGATATGCATAGCTGTCCCGGTATTGAAAGAAGGTTCTGCCAGAGAACCCAACATGGTGTGATGGGCAGCCCGGCCAGGCTACCCTGTTTGCGGCCAGATCGGCGCGCTATTTGCCCAACGCGACCAGCTGCGCCGCCGCGGCCAGCACCGGCTCTCGCGGCGTGCCGGTTTCGTCCCGCAGTATCAATTGCAGCATCGTCGCGAGATGGTCGCGGTCGATCGCCTTGTTTTCTTCAATCAACCGCCGCACCGCGCGGCCCACTTCCTGATCTACCTGCTCTCTGCGTTGATCGTCGGTATCCATCGCCTGCTCCTGTTAGTTGGAAAATTGACGGCGGGCTCGCCGCTCCTCCACACCCTAGCCGCAATGCGGCGTTATGCCAATGGCTGACCCCATACCACTTATTCAGATAGGTTATAAATATATAATCAATTTCTCTTTTATTCAGCCCAAACGTACTCTTGACCGCAAGAAACAGACTGAAGGACTGACTTTATATGGCGACTGATACCACTCACACTTACCCCGAGCGACGCTTCCCGCTGTTCGGCCTGCCGCGGCTGGTGCCGGGGCTGGCGCTGACCGGCGCGCTCACCGCGCTGGCCGTCTGGGCCGGCGACATTCCCTGGGTGGCGGAGCTGGGGCTGGGGGCGCTAACGCTGGCGATCCTGCTCGGCATTCTGGTGGGCAACACGCTGTACCCCCGCTGGCAAACCGTTTGTCACAGCGGCGTACAGCTGGCCAAACAGCGCCTGCTGCGTCTGGGCATTATCCTTTACGGCTTCCGGCTGACCTTTCAGCAGATCGCCGACGTGGGCGCCAGCGGCATCATCATCGATGCGCTGACCCTGATCACCACTTTCCTGCTGGCCTGCTGGCTCGGCAAGAAAGTGTTCGGCATCGACAGCCAAACCGCGATACTGATCGGCGCCGGCAGCAGCATTTGCGGCGCGGCGGCGGTGATGGCCACCGAGCCGGTGCTGAAGGCCGACTCCAGCAAAGTGGCGGTGGCGGTTTCGACCGTGGTGGTGTTCGGCACCCTGGCGATCTTCGCCTATCCGTGGCTGTATCAGCTGAATGAACACTTCCAGTGGCTGCCGTTCAGCCAGGAAACCTTCGGCATCTACGCCGGCTCCACCATCCACGAAGTGGCTCAGGTGGTCGCCGCCGGGCACGCCATCGGGCCTGACGCCGAAAATGCGGCGGTGATCGCCAAGATGATCCGCGTGATGATGCTGGCGCCGTTCCTGCTGCTGCTGTCGGGCTACATCAGCCGCGGCAGCGCAGGCAAGGCGGAAAAATCCGCCATCACCATTCCGTGGTTCGCCGTGCTGTTTATCGCCGTCGCCGGGCTGAACTCCTTTAACCTGCTGCCGGCGACGCTGGTGCGGCACCTGATCACCGCCGACACCTGGATGCTGGCGATGGCGATGGCGGCGCTGGGGCTGACCACCCACATCAGCGCCGTGCGCCAGGCCGGAATGAAACCGATTCTGCTGGCGACGCTGCTGTTCGTCTGGCTGCTGGTCGGCGGCGGCGCGATAAACCAACTGGTGCAACACCTGCTGTAATCTCCCTCGGCGGTCCGCTTCGGCGGGCCGCCGCTTTTCGCCATTCAATCCGCCCGCCATCAATGCCATAATGTCACCGATAACACAGGAGAATGAAGATGAAGTTTGTCGGTGCACATGTCAGCGCGTCAGGCGGCGTGGATCAGGCGGTTATCCGCGCGCACGAATTGGAGGCGACCGCGTTCGCCCTGTTCACCAAAAATCAGCGTCAATGGAAGGCCGCCCCGCTGGCCGCCGACGTGATCGATAAGTTCAAGAGCGCCTGCGCCCAGTACGGTTACGGGCCGGGGCAAATCCTGCCGCACGACAGCTACCTGATCAATCTGGGGCACCCGGTAGCCGACGCGTTGGAAAAATCGCGCGAGGCGTTTATCGACGAGCTGCAGCGCTGCGAACAGCTGGGGCTGACGCTGCTGAACTTCCACCCCGGCAGCCACCTGCTGCAAATCGACGAAGATAAGTGCCTGGCGCGCATCGCCGAATCGATCAACATCGCGCTGGATCAAACCGCCGGCGTGACGGCCGTGATCGAGAACACCGCCGGCCAGGGCAGCAATCTGGGCTTCAAATTCGAGCACCTGGCGGCGATCATCGACGGCGTCGAAGACAAAAGCCGCGTCGGCGTTTGCATCGACACCTGCCACGCCTTCGCCGCCGGCTACGATCTGCGCACCGAAGAAGAGTGCGAGCGCACCTTCAAGCAGTTGGGCGACATCGTCGGTTTCAACTACCTGCGCGGCATGCACCTGAACGACGCCAAGAGCGAGTTCAACAGCCGCGTCGACCGCCATCACAGCCTGGGGGAAGGCAACATCGGCAAAACGGTGTTCAGCTACATCATGCGCGATCCGCGTTTCGACAATATCCCGTTGATTCTGGAAACGGTAAATCCGGATATCTGGGCCGAAGAGATCGCCTGGCTGAAGGCGCAGCAGTAACGCGGCGCCCAAACGACAAAACCGGAGCCTGGGCTCCGGTTTTTTTATGGCTGGATCGCCGTTACGCCACGCTGGCCGCCGGTACTTCAGCACGTTTCAGCAGGGCATAAGCCACCCCGGCCAACAGCGTGCCGGCGGCGATCGCCACCAGGTACAGCAGCACCGGCGAAATCGCGCCCGGGATCAGCAGCACGAACAAGCCGCCGTGCGGCGCCATCAGCTTGGCGCCGAAGGCCATCGACAGCGCGCCGGTCAGCGCCCCGCCGGCGATGCAGCACGGCAACACGCGCATCGGATCGCGGGCGGCGAACGGAATCGCCCCTTCGGTGATGAAGCACAGCCCCAGCACCAACGCCGCCTTGCCGCCTTCCTGTTCGGATTTCGGGAACTTGCGGCGCGCCAGCAGCGTCGCCAGGCCCATCGCCAGCGGTGGCACCATGCCCGCCGCCATGATGGCCGCCATCGGCGCATACACCGAGGAGCTGAGCAGCGCCACGCCGAACGCGTAGGCCGCTTTGTTCACCGGGCCACCCATGTCGGTACACATCATGCCGCCCAGGATCGCCCCCAGCAGCACGGCGTTGGCGGTGCCCAGAGACTGCAGCCAATGGGTCAGGCCTTCCATGATTTTCGCCACCGGCGTGCCAACCACGTAAATCATGATGAGGCCGGTGATCAGGCTGGCCACCAGCGGAATGATCAAGATGGGCTTCAGCGCTTCCATACTTTGCGGCAGGCGCAGCTTGCTGCTGATCGCCCTGGCGACATAACCTGCCAGGAAACCGGCGATGATGCCGCCAAGGAACCCGGCGCCGGTGCTCACCGCCAGCATGCCGCCGATCAGGCCCGGCGTCAGGCCCGGACGATCCGCGATGGAGAAGGCGATGAAACCGGCCAACACCGGCACCATCAGCGCGAAGGCGGAGCCGCCGCCGATCTGCATCAGCGCCGCCGCCAGGGTGCCCTTGACCTCAAACGCCTTGATGCCGAACACGAAAGACAGCGCGATGCACAAACCGCCCGCCACCACCATCGGCAGCATGTAGGACACGCCGGTCAGCAGGTGGCGATACGGGCCGTTGCCCTCTTTCTTCTTCGCCGTCGGCGCCGCGCCGCCGCGCTGCTGTGGCTGGAATACTTCGGCTTCGGCCAGCGCTTTATCCAGTTCCTGCGCGGTTTTCTTCAATGCCAGACCGGTGGAAGTACGATACATCGGCTTACCGGCAAACTTGTCCAGATCCACTTCGATGTCCGCCGCGACGATCACCAGATCCGCCGCCGCCACTTCTTCCGGGGTGATGGCGTTGCCGGCGCCGACGGAGCCGCGCGTTTCCACTTTCACCCACCAGCCGCGCTTCTTCGCTTCGCTTTCAATGGCTTCGGCCGCCATAAAGGTGTGCGCCACGCCGGTTGGGCAAGCGGTGATCGCCACGATGCGTTTTTGTCCATCGGCTTTCACCGCAGCCGTCGCCTGCGGCGCCTGATAGGTTTCAGCTTCGGCCTGGGCGCGCGCCAGAAACGCGTCCGGTTCACGCACCGCCTGTTCTACCTCGCCCACATAGATCAATTTGCCGTTCAGTGCGGCGTCAGCAGGCGCAGCCTGCCCCGCCACCACCACCAGTTCGGCGTCCTGCAGCGACTCGACCAGCGTCAGGCCGGCTTTGGCCGCGGCGGCCTCCAGCATGCGTTTCGCCAGGTGGCCACGGGCCTGTCCCTGCGAACTGTCTACCATCAGCAGCGTTTTCATTCTGCCTCCTGCTATTGATTGAAAGGTTTCAGATCGACGCGCGCCATCATCGCGGCCAACTGGGGACGATCGGTCACGCCGACGTTGCTCTGGCTGACCGCCAGCGCCGCTACCGCCGTAGCCAGACGCAGGGTGTGTTCGCTGGATTCGCGCATCAGCAGGCCATAAATCAGGCCGCCGACCATCGAATCGCCGGCGCCCACGGTGCTGACCACCTCACAGGACGGCGGTTTGGCGATCCAGGCGCCGGATGCGTTAACCCACAGCGCGCCTTCCGCGCCGAGGGAGATGACCACGTGGGCGATGCCCTGTTCGCGCAGCGCATGCGCGGCCTCGACCACGTCCGCCAGCGTCGGCAGCGGTCGACCGGCCCAGATTTCCAGCTCGCGGCGGTTCGGTTTGACCAGCCACGGCGAGGCCTTCAGCCCGGCGACCAGCGCTTCGCGGCTGCTGTCGAAAATGATGCACGGGCACTTGGCGCGCAGTTGGGTCATCCAGTCGGTGAACGCGTCGGGATCGACGCCGGCCGGCAGGCTGCCGCTCACCGCCACCATGTCAAACTGGCCCAGCCAGCTCAGCGAGTCGCTGACGAAGCGATCCCAGTCCTGCGGCGTCACTTCGAAGCCGGAGAAGTTGAAATCGGTCACTTCGCCGTCTTTTTCCGTCAGCTTGACGTTGATGCGGGTGCGCCCCGGCACCACCTGAAAGCGGTTGGCGATCCCCAGATCGCTGAACAGCAGCTGGAAACCGTCCTGATTATCTTTGCCCAGGAAGCCGCCGACGGTGACGTCGATGCCTAAATCTTTCAACACCTTGGCGACGTTGATGCCCTTACCGGCGGCGTGCAGGCCGGCGGTTTTTACCCGGTTGACTTCCCCGCGTTCAATCTGCGGGCAGAAACCCACCAGATCGTACGCCGGGTTCAGGGTGATTGTTGCTACTCTTCTGCTCATGCTGCGCCCTCGCCCAGTCCTTCATTAATCGCTTCGCCAATCGCCTTCAGCGCGGCTTCAGCATCTTCTCCATTGGCGGTAAAGCGCAGGTGATGCCCTTTCTTCACGCCCAACGCCACCACCTTCATCAGGCTGCGCCCGTTGGCCGGCTTGCCGCTGCCGTCCAGGTTGGTGACGGTGATGTCACTGTTGAAACTTTTGATCACGTTGACCAGCGCCGTGCCCGGCCGCGCGTGCAGACCGTGCTCGTTGCGGATCACGAATTCGGCGCTCAGCACGCTGCTCTCTTCCGCCACGTCGCTGGTCAGCAGCGCCAGCACGCCGGTGGCATCCGCCTTCAGCAAGCGTTCAGCTTTGTTGGCCAGCAGCAGATCGCTGAGGTAGTTGAGTACCGCCAGCGGCTGCGCGTCGGCGACCGACACCGTCAGCAGCAGCGCCACCGGCTCGCCGTCTTCCACGAAAGCCTGCGCCGGGCGGCTGACGGTGGCCGCGCTGGCCAGGTTGCCTTCAACGCTGTCGCTCAGCCAAATGCCTTGCCCCAGATTCAGCGGCTTGCGGGTGATAGCATCGCTGACGAACTGCGCGTTGACCGCCCCGATTTTTTGCAGACGGCCGGCGTTCAGCGCCTGCAGCGTCATCAGGCTGTCGGCGGCGACGTCGAGCGCAATCAGCGAAACGTCGAACTGGAATTCGGCGCTCTGCCGTTCGCCCATCAACAGGCTGCGCAGCTCTTCCGCGGAGGTGGTTTTCGCCAGCCGCTCCGCCACGCTGTCATCGCTCAGCACGTGGGTGAGCTGACGCAGCAGCGCCAAATGCTCGTCGGAACGGGCGGCGATGCCGATCGCCACATAGGCGGTCTGGCCCTCCCCCCACGCGATGCCCTGCGGGAACTGGAACACCTGCACGCCGGTTTTCAACACCAGATCGCGGGTATCGGTGGTGCCGTGCGGAATGGCGATGCCGTTGCCCAGGTAGGTGGACGTCTGCAGTTCGCGCTGCAGCATGCCGTCCACGTAACCGGCGCTGACGCAGCCGGCTTCGGTCAGCGCGGCGGCCACCTGACGGATGGCCTGCTGCTTATCGGCGGCAGCGGCGCCCAGATGAATGTCTTGCGGTGACAACTGGAACATGATTCTCCTCTCCTGCTGAATTGAATCGTTTCAGCTTCATTGAGAAAAAGGAGCGTTACCCGCTGCCCACAAGCGGTCGGATAACGCTGAAACGTTTCAAGGAGTGTGTAAGCAGCGCAAGATGAAAGCAAGCTTTCTCCCTTTCGCCATTGCAGATTTTTGAGCTTACGCACACTTTCATCGGCGCATTGGTCAGCGCCGGGGCAAAATGACATACTGTGCTGAAACTTTGCTGACGGAGAAAAGCATGAATGTAGTGACGGGCGTCGGGGTGATCATCGTGAACCCGCAAGGCGAGATTTTGCTGGGCAAACGCTGCGGCTCCCACGCGCCCTTTTGGTCGATCCCCGGCGGGCATCTGGATGCCGGTGAAACCTTCGAGCAGTGCGCCCAGCGCGAAATTGCCGAAGAAACCGGGTTGATCATCGATCCGCCGCGCTTCGTTGGCGTCAGCAACAATCTGCAAACCTGGCGCGCCGAAGGCAAACACACGGTGTCCATCTGTCTGCAGGTGGCGCATCCCGGCGGCGAAGCCGAGCTGAAAGAACCCGAAAAATGCGCCGAATGGCGCTGGTGCGCGCCAGACTCTCTGCCGGAACCCCATTTCGAAGCCAGCCGCACGGCGATCCGCCTGTGGCTGAGCGGCCAAACCTACTTGCCAACGGCCTGAGCCCTTCGCGAGCGCGCGGCGTTCGCGTTGCCTGCCTCACAGCCCCATCGCTATATAAAATAGAATATAACGCTATTTTTTGCGATATACGCCATTTTTTTGACTACGGATAACCCCATGGGGTTAACCCTCTTCTATCATTACCCCTGCAATCGACGTGGCATTCTGACCTCCGGTCGGCGGCCTTTTGGCAAGATTTTATTTTAAATTCATAATTATAAGCGGGTTTACCATGAGCAAAAAACTGACTGGCTTTGAAAAAAAGCGCCGGTGGGGATGGCTATGGCTTTTGCTGCTGGGGATTATCCTCGGCGCGGCGCTGTTGGCCGGGACCGCCACCGTCTTCCATAAAACCAGCGATACCGCCTTCTGCGTTTCCTGCCACACCATGCAACAACCGCTGGCCGAATATCAGGGCAGCGTCCACTTCCAAAACACCAAGGGTATCCGCGCCGAGTGCGCCGACTGCCACGTGCCGCACCAGCCGATCGATTACCTGTGGACCAAGATCCGCGCGGTAAAAGACATCTACGGCGAGATGGTCGGCACCATCGATACGCCGGAAAAATATGAAGCGCACAAGCTGGCGATGGCGCAGTCGGTCTGGAAAACGCTGAAAGAGAACGATTCGGCCACCTGCCGCTCCTGCCACAGCTACGACGCCATGGACATCACCGCCCAGCGTCCCGAAGCGCGCCTGCAGCACCCGGTGGCGATCAAACAGGGCGAAACCTGCATCGACTGCCATAAAGGCGTGGCCCACATCCTGCCGGACATGAGCGGCGAAACCCAGGCCGGCGCCGCCGAGCTGGCCAAGGCCGCGGCGCTGACCGCACCGGGCGCCACCACCCTCTACACCATCGCCACCGAACCGTTCTTCCTCAACGCAGACGACAGCCATAATGCCGGCAACCTGATGCCGTCCACCGAAGTGCAGGTGGTGAAACAGGATGGCGACAAGGTACTGGCCACCGTGAGCGGCTGGCAGCAAGACGGGGTCAGCGAAGTGTTCTACGCCGCGCAGGGCAAGCGCATCCTCAGCGTGCTGCTGGGTGAAGACGCGCGCAAACAGCTGAAGACCGCGTCCACCCAGACCGATGCGGAAACCGGCCTGGTCTGGCATCAGGTCTCTCTGCAGGTGTGGCTGCCGCGCAAGCAGCTGATCGACGATCAGCAAAAAATCTGGCGCTACGCCGCGGACATGATGTCGGCCAACTGCACCGGCTGCCACGGGCTGACCGCGCTCGATCGCTTCAACGCCAACCAATGGATCGGCGTCATCAAAGGCATGGCGCCGCGTACCTCGCTGACGCAGGAACAGCTGCGCGTGCTGACACAATACGTACAAAAACACGCCAGCGACATGCCACCTGCCGCACCGGC
The DNA here is from genome assembly GCF_014982455.1 of Serratia sp. X3. NCBI lineage: Bacteria > Pseudomonadati > Pseudomonadota > Gammaproteobacteria > Enterobacterales > Yersiniaceae > Serratia > Serratia sp. X3. The sequence goes on along the minus strand of NZ_JADCNB010000001.1, from coordinate 280,850 downwards.
CAAGCTTTAAGGGAGAAGCGCAATGAGCAACCAAAAACCGTTAACCATGAGCCGCCGCCGCTTCCTGACCGGCGCCGCCGCGCTGACCGCCGCCCCGCTGCTGGCGGGATTATGGCCCAAAGCGGCGCTGGCGCAGGCCATCAGCGAAGCGCTGCCGCAGTTCATCGTCTTGCGTCAGGCGCAGAAAGGCATCCTGACCGGCGCCCACTGGGGCGCGTTTGAAGCCATCGTGCAGGACGGCAAGATGGTCGGCGTGCAGCCGGTGCAGGACGATCCGTATCCCAATGAGCTGATCACCATGGCGCCTTATCAGGTGCACGCCGAGAACCGCATCAAATACCCGATGGTGCGCAAAAGCTGGCTGGAAGGCGGCCCCGGCAGCCGCACCGAGCTGCGCGGCCGCGACGAGTGGGTGCGCGTCAGCTGGGACAAAGCGACCGAGCTGGTGTGCAATGAGATCACCCGCCTGCAAAAAGATCACGGCCCGCAATCGATCTACGCCGGTTCCTACGGCTGGAAAAGCGTCGGCATGCTGCACAACAGCCGCACGCTGCTGCAGCGCCTGATGAACCTGACCGGCGGCTTCCTCGGCTACGCCGGCGACTACTCCACCGGCGCGGCACAGGTGATCATGTCGCACGTGGTCGGCTCGATGGAGGTCTACGAACAGCAGACCGCCTGGCCGAACGTGATCGAGAACAGCGAGCTGGTGATCCTGTGGGGCTGCAACCCGATGGTCACGCTGAAAAACAGCTGGAACGTGCCGGATCACGTCGGCCAGACCGGCTTCGAGGCGCTGAAGAAAAAAGGCACCCGGGTGATCAGCATCGATCCGGTACACAACGACAGCGCCAAGTTCGTCAATGCGCAGTGGATCGCCCCGCGCCCTTACACCGACGGCGCCATGCTGATCGGCATCGCCCATACGCTGCTGACCGAGAAGCTGCATAACCCGGACTTCCTGAAAACCTATACCGTCGGCTTCGACAAGTTCCAGGCCTACCTGCTGGGTGAGAACGACGGCGTGGCGAAAACCGCCGAATGGGCGGCCGACATCAGCGGCGTCGATGCCGACACGCTGCGCGCGCTGGCGCGCGAGATGGCGAAACATCGCACCATGATCATGGGCGGCTGGGGCATTCAGCGCCAGCATCACGGCGAACAGCAGCACTGGCTGCTGGTGACGGTGGCGGCGATGCTCGGCCAGATCGGCCTGCCGGGCGGCGGCTTCGGCTTCAGCTACCACTATTCGTCCGGCGGCAGCCCGACCGCCAAGGGCGGCATCATCGCCGGCATCTCCGCCGGCAACGCGCCGAAGAACTCACCGGCGCCGATCCCGGTGGCGCGCATCGCCGAATGCCTGAGCAATCCGGGCAAAACCATCGACTTCAACGGCGCCAAGGTCACCTACCCCGAGGTGAAAATGGTGTATGTGGCGGGCGGCAACACCTTCCACCAGCATCAAGACACCAATAACCTGGTCAAAGCCTGGCAGCGGCCGGACACCATCGTGGTCAACGAGCCTTACTGGACCGCCACCGCCAAGCATGCCGATATCGTCCTGCCGGCCACCACCAGCTACGAGCGCAACGATCTGGAAATGGGCGGCGACTATTCGCAGCTCTACGTGTTCCCAATGCATCAATGCGTGCCGCCGCAGCACGAGTCGCGCAGCGACTTCGACATCTTCTCGGCGATGGCGGCCAAGCTGGGCGTGCAGGAGGCCTTTACCGAGGGCAAGGATGAAACCCAGTGGCTGAAAGGCATGTACGACGACATGAAAAACCAGGCGCGCGCCGCGCGGGTGGCGCTGCCGCCGTTCGACATGTTCTGGCGATCCAATAACTACGTGCGTTTCCCGGTGCCGGAGGCCAATAAGCAGTGGGTGCGCTTCGCCGATTACCGCGAAAACCCGCTGCTGAACCCGCTGGGCACGCCGTCGGGCAAGATCGAAATCTACTCCGACGCCATCGCCAAAATGCATTATGAGGATTGCCCGGGTATCCCGACCTGGATGCCGCCGCACGAGTGGTATCGCGGGCCGGAAGCGGCCAAGTATCCGCTGTCGCTCAATACCGCGCACCCGACCAACCGGCTGCACTCCCAGCTCGACAATACGCCGCTGCGCAAGAAATACGCGGTGGCGGATCGTGAAGCGATCCTGATCCACCCGCAGGACGCGCAGCCGCGCGGCATCACCGGCGGCGATCTGGTGCGGGCGTTTAACGATCGCGGCCAGATCCTGGTGGGGGCGGTGGTCAGCGAAGACGTGCGGCCTGGCGTGGTGCGCATCAGCGAAGGCGCCTGGTTCGATCCGGCCGATCCGGCGCAGCCCGGCTCGCTGTGCAAGAACGGCAACGTCAACTGCCTGACCTTCGACATCGGTTCCTCCAGCCTGGCGCAGGGCAACTGCGGGCAGATGGCGCAGCTGCAGATCGAGAAGTATCAGGGGCCGGCGCTGAAAAATACCGCGCACGCCGTGCCGCAAGGCGCCTGATCCCGCGGTAAACAGAGGGCGCAACGCGCAATGCCGGTCAGTTAAACCTGACCGGCATTTTTTTATCCAGTCTCTGTACGTGCCGTGCAAAAGGAATGGCCTTAAATATCCGCTAGTTCTCTGCGACCGCCATGAACGGCACCTGGAGAGACAGCCACAACGCCGTTCCCCCACACCATCCGGGTCGGCTGCGGTAGCGGAAATCTGGAACTACCATGCGGTGTTTTACGCCGCGCTGGCGATGGCGGCAGGCGCGACGCTGTGTCTGTGGCGGTTGAAAGACGCTTAGGGCGCGGTGTCCGCTTCCAGCCTGGCGAGATAGATCAGCGCCTGATCGCGGTGATCATGGCACATGTCGCGGCTCGGCTGCAGGCTGCCGCACACCTTCGGCCGCAGCGGCGAATGAAACAGGCCGCAGCGCAGCTGTTCATCCAAATGAATGCAGCGGGTATTGGCGGGCTTGCCGTTCGGCATGCCGGGGATCGGGCTGGATATTGACGGCGCGATACAGCAGGCGCCGCAGTCGCTGCGACAGTCCATCAGCGCTACTCCTGGTGGGCTGGGGAAAAGAAGCGCGACAATAGCAGCCGCGTGCGGCGGCCGCCAGCAGAATCCCTGCGCCTTGGCGATCTTTACACTCGTCCCGCAACCGTCTTGCCCCGCCTGATTCGCCGCCTGGCGAATAAACGCCCAAAAAGCCGCAATTCAAGGACAAAAACGCGTGAAGCGTGCAATTACCACGCTTTACATGCGCCATGCACCCATGTACCATTGAGCTAGTACAAAAGAACCTCTTCCATCAGGAGCGCACATGTCTACGGACACCATCCAGAAGCTGGCCCGCCCTTCCGTTCTCGGCGGCGCGATGATCATTGCCGGTACCGCCGTAGGCGCCGGCATGTTTTCCATCCCGATCGTCACTTCCGGTGTCTGGTTCAGCGGCTCCGTCGCGCTGCTGGTGTATACCTGGGCCTGCATGTTGCTTTCCGGCCTGATGATCCTCGAAGCCACGCTGCACTATCCGAGCGGCGCCAGCTTCAACACCATGGTCAAGGATCTGCTGGGCAAAGGCTGGAACGCCGTAAACGGTCTGTCGGTGGCGTTCGTGCTGTATATCCTGACCTACGCCTATATCTCCGCGGGCGGTTCGATCATCGCGCACACGCTTGAGGGCATCGTCGGCGTCGGCCAGACCACCGCCGGCCTGGTGTTCGCGCTGGTCGTGGCGTTTATCGTCTGGCTCTCCACCCGCGCGGTCGACCGCCTGAGCACCATTCTGATCGGCGGCATGGTGATCACCTTCGTGATGTCGGTGGGCGACATGTTCACCCACGTGCAGCCTGCGGTGCTGTTCAACACCGGTGATGACCAGGCCAGCTATCTGCCTTACGCGCTGGCGGCGTTGCCTTACCTGCTGACCTCGTTCGGCTACCACGGCAACATTCCCGGGCTGGTGAAGTACTACCACAAGGACAGCGGCTCCGTGGTGCGCAGCCTGGTGTACGGCACCCTGTTGGCATTGGCTATCTACATCCTGTGGCAGTATGTGATTCAGGGCAATATCGCGCGCGACGCCTTTAAGCAGGTGATCGCCGAGGGCGGCAATATCGGCAGCCTGCTCAAGCAAATGGGCAACGTCTCCAGCAGCCAGACCGTCAGCCAACTGCTGAACGCCTTCTCCTATATGGCGCTGGCCAGCTCGTTCCTCGGCGTGTCGCTGGGCCTGTTCGACTACCTGGCGGACTTCTGCAGGTTCAAGGACGACGCCATCGGACGCAGCAAGACCGCGCTGGTGACCTTTGTGCCGCCGACCCTGGCCGCGCTGCTGTTCCCGAACGGTTTCCTGTACGCCATCGGCTTCGCCGGGCTGGCGGCCACCATCTGGGCGGTGATCGTGCCGGCGCTGATGGCGCGCGCCAGCCGCCGCCGCTATCCGCAGGCCGGTTATCGCGCACCGGGCGGCCATGCCGTGATCCTGTTCGTCATCCTGTTTGGACTGATCAACGCCGCCGCACATATTCTGTCGCTGTTCGGCCTGCTGCCGGTCTTCCGGTAATCCCCGACGGGAGGGCTGCCGCCCTCCCTTTCCCGCACTGTTTTTGCGCCGGGCTCTTGCCTGAAATCGGCGGCGCGAGTACCTTGTCGCAACTTCTCTAATACTCTTCATTGCGGATGAATTGAAATGGCAAGAGCTAACGAAATTAAACGCGGCATGGCGATCAGCTACAACGGCAAGCTGCTGCTGGTTAAAGATATCGACGTGCAGAGCCCGAGCGCCCGCGGCGCCAGCACCCTGTACAAAATGCGCTTCTCCGACGTGCGCACCGGCCTGAAAGTGGAAGAACGCTTCAAGGGCGACGATATCCTGGACACCATTTCCCTGTCGCGCCGCAAGGTAAACTTCTCCTATATCGACGGCGAAGAATACGTGTTTATGGATGACGAAGATTACACGCCGTACATCTTCAAGAAAGACCAGATCGAAGACGAACTGCTGTTCATTCCGGAAGGCGGCCTGCCGGGCATGCAGGTGCTGACGTTGGATGGCCAGGTGCTGGCGCTGGAGCTGCCGCAGACCGTGGATATGGAAATCGTCGAGACCGCACCGGGCATCAAAGGCGCTTCCGCCAGCGCCCGCAACAAACCGGCCACCATGGCGACCGGTCTGGTGATCCATGTGCCGGAATACCTCAGCGCCGGCGACAAGATCCGCATTCATATCGCCGAACGCCGCTACATGAGCCGCGCCGACTAGTCGCGTCAGCGGGGCCGATACTCGGCCCCGTTTCATTTTCCGCTACGGCAATTCCGGGAAAAAGCGCCGCTTGAGCGCCAGCTCGACGCCGCGCAGCTCCGCCAGCCCTTTCAACCGCCCGATGGCCGAATAACCCGGATTGGTTTTCTTTTTCAAATCGTCCAGCATCTGATGCCCATGATCGGGGCGCATCGGGATCGGCCGCCGATCGCCCGCCCGCTGCCGACGCAGTTCTTCGGTCAGGATCGCTTCGATCACCGCCACCATGTCCACATCGCCCTGCAGATGCGCCCCCTCGTGGAAGCTTTTCGGGTTTTCCTCGCGGCAGGTGGCGCGTAAGTGGGTAAAGTGAATGCGATCGCCGAAGGTTTCAATCATCCGCACCAGATCGTTGTCGGCGCGCACGCCGTAGGAACCGGTGCACATGGTGAAGCCGTTATGAATGCTGTCGACGGTCTGCTTCAGCCACTGCATGTCTTCGATCGTGGAGACGATGCGCGGCAGGCCGAGGATCGGCCGCGGCGGATCGTCGGGATGCACCGCCAGCCGGATGCCGGCCTCTTCCGCCACCGGCACGATGGCGCGCAGAAAGACCGCCATGTTTTCGCGCAGTTGCGCCTTGTCGATGCCGTCGTATTCCGCCAGGCGGCGGCGGAACTGCTCCAACGTATAGCCTTCTTCCGCCCCCGGCAGCCCGGCGATGATGTTGCCCGTCAGCGTGGCTTTCTCCTCCTCGCTCATGGCGGCGAAATAGGCTGCCGCCTGACTGCGCTCTTGCGCCGTATAGTCCGCCTCGGCGCCGGCGCGTTGCAGGATATGCAGCTCGAACGCGGCGAAGGCGATGTGATCGAAACGCAGCGCTTTGGCGCCGTCCGGCAGCGAATAGGCCAGATCGGTGCGCGTCCAGTCGAGGATCGGCATGAAGTTGTAGCAGACGGTGTCGATGCCGCAGGCCGCGAGGTTGCGCAGCGTCTGTTGATAGTTGGCGATATGCCGCCGCCAATCGCCGCTGTGGGTTTTGATCTCTTCATGTACCGGCACGCTCTCCACCACCGACCACACCAGCCCTTTTTCCGCCAGCAGCGCCTGCCGCGCGCGGATCTCGTCGATCGGCCAGACTTCGCCGTTCGCAATATGGTGCAGTGCCGTGACCACCCCGGTCGCCCCGGCCTGACGCACGTCATCCAAAGAGACCGGATCGTTCGGGCCATACCAACGCCATGTTTGTTCCATGTTGTATCCTTATGCCTGTCTCGCATCGCGATGTTGTTATACCAGTTTAATTTAGATGTCAGCTATCTTTAACTTACTCTTTCGCCGCGCGCTGTCAAAATTGAACCGTCCATTGGTTGATCCGCTTCACGATTCTGGCTTATTTTGGCCTGACCAATTCCCTTAACCTGCCGACAACTTTAGACTGATGGCAGTTTTTTATCGCCGGCGCCCCGCTGTCCATGCGTCGGCAAACTGGTCCGCTAACTTGACGCAAGTGGCCCGCCAGCTGTCTACTCGCTTTGGAGATGAGATGAATACGATCGCCAACACCCCGCTGCCGGGCGCCGTCCGGCAACCGAATTATGATCGCCGGGCCCTGCGCAGCCGCATCGTGCACCTGGGTTTCGGCGCATTCCACCGTGCGCATCAGGCGCTGCTGACCGATCGGGTGTTGAACGCCCAGGGCGGCGACTGGGGCATTTGCGAGGTCAGCCTGTCCGGCGGCGTGCCGCTGTTTCAGGCGCTGCGGCAACAGGATCATTTATACAGCGTGCTGGAGAAAGGCGCGGACGGCCATCAGGCCCTGGTGATCGGCGCGGTGCATGAGAGCGTGCACCGCAAGCTGGAGGGCATTGCCGCGGTGTTGGAGAAGCTGGCCGAGCCGCAGGTGGCGATCGTCTCGATGACCATTACCGAAAAGGGCTACTGCATCGAACCCGGCAGCGGGCGGCTGGATCGGCGGCATCCGGGGATCGTCGCCGATCTGGCGGCGCCGCATCAGCCGCAGACCGCGCCCGGCATTTTGGTGGAGGCGCTGCGGCTGCGGCGTGAACGCGAGCTGCCCGCCTTCACCCTGCTCTCCTGCGACAATATTCCGGAGAACGGCCACGTACTGCGCCGGGCGGTGCTCGATTTGGCGCAGGCGCGGGATCCGTCGCTCGCCGACTGGATCGCCTCCGCCGCCACCTTCCCCTGCACCATGGTCGATCGCATCGTGCCGGCCGCCACGCCGGCCACGCTGGATGAGATCGCCGCCGCGCTGGGCGGCGTACGTGACGAATGCGCCATCGCCTGCGAGCCCTTCATTCAATGGGTCGTGGAAGACAATTTCGCCGCCGGACGCCCGGCGTGGGAGCTGGCCGGCGCCCAGTTGGTCCGCGATGTGCTGCCGTTTGAGCATATGAAGCTGCGCATGCTGAACGGCAGCCACTCGTTCCTGGCATATCTCGGTTACCTGGGCGGCTACCGCTATATCAACGAGTGCATGACGGACGAGCACTACCGCCGCGCCGCACAGCGGCTGATGCTGCGCGAGCAGGCCCCGACCCTGAGCGTCACCGGCATCAGTCTGCCCGACTACGCCGCGCAGCTTATCGCGCGCTTCAGCAATCCGGCGCTGCAACACCTCACCTGGCAGATCGCCATGGACGGCACGCAAAAGCTGCCGCAGCGCCTGCTGGACGCCGTGCGCTGGCATCTGCGGCACGGCGGCGACTATAGCGGGCTGGCGCTGGGCGTGGCGGGCTGGATGCGGTACGTCGGCGGTGTCGATGACGCCGGCCAGCCCATCGACATTCGCGATCCGCTGGCAGATGTCCTGCAACAGACGATCGCCGCCACTGCGGACGATCGGCGGCGCGTAACGGCGCTCCTGGCGCTGAAATCGGTGTTTGGCGAACAGTTGGCGACGCATGCCGCGTTTACCGAGGCGGTGACGCAAGCCTATTTGTCACTGCGCGATCGCGGTGCGCGTGAAACGGTGAAGGAGTGGGTGGAGCGGTGAAGTGCCCGCAGGCTGAGAATAACCATGCCGGCGTAACGTTACGCCGGCATGGCGGAACGACTTAACGATAAACGACCGTCATAACAGCAAGTTTTTTCTGTTGGTCTACCCACTTCATTTCGGTTGTGCCAAGATTCAGCGGAAGTTCTTTGCGTGTAGTATCAAAACCTGACAACGCTTGCTGGGCCTGATAATGCTGGCCGTTGCGGTAACATTGCGTATTCGCCTTAGAATCTGCAATCTTGACCGTGCAAGGACTTTCAACGATAGAGCCGACGAAGCGAATTACCCCGCCGGCCACTCCTGCCTGACTCACTGCCGTCCATGAAAACAACATTCCTACGATCAAAAATAACCGAAAGGTATTCATGGCAACCTCATTTTTAGTTAAGCCAATTTAACCATAGAGGATCTTGTTCGGAATAATCGCAAGGAAAGGGACGGGATTTGATCGTTAATCGCGTCATTAACAATGTAAAAACAAGCTACTAACAAAAGTTAACCGCATCTAATACAGGGTTTTATCTAAGAATTTTCTTGCCAAGAAAGGTGGATTTTGCCGGTTGAAAAGCGCATCGTGGCGTGCAAAATTTGCGAGGTAGAGCACAAATTAAATCGCACTCGCCGCCGCGACCGCGCAGAGTCGCTCATTTATAAGGCAGGTTGATTTTTGCACCCAGGAATGATTAATGACTAAAACCAATCTGATTACCGGCTTCCTCGGCAGCGGTAAAACCACCGCCATCCGCCATTTGCTGGCCCATAAACCCGAGCATGAACGCTGGGCGGTACTGGTCAACGAATTCGGCGAGATCGGCATCGACGGCGCGCTGCTGGCGGACAGCGGCGCGGTGCTCAAAGAGATCCCCGGCGGCTGCATGTGCTGCGTCAACGGCCTGCCGATGCAGGTGGGTCTGAATATGCTGTTGCAGCAGGCCAAACCGGACCGGCTGCTGATCGAGCCGACCGGGCTCGGGCATCCGAAGCAAATCCTGTCGCTGCTGACCCAGGAGAGCTATGCCGGCTGGATCGATCTGCAGGCCACGCTGTGCCTGCTGGATGCCCGTCAACTCAGTCAGCCCCGCTACCGCGACAACGAAAACTTCCGCGATCAGCTGGCCGCGGCCGACGTTATCCTGGCCAGCAAAAGCGATACCTATCGGCCGGAAGACAGACGGGCGCTGGAAGCCTGGACGGCGCAAGATCCGCTGCAGCGGCCCTGCTACGCCATCGCGCAAGGCGAGGCGGATGTCACGCTGTTGTCACTTCCTCGCACAAATCGTACAGAATTGCCGGACGCACGACATCATCATGGTCAGGCGAAAACGCAGGGACTGGCGGCGTTGCGGCTGCCGGAGAACGCGCGTTGGCGGCGAGCGCTGAACGAAGGGCAAGGCTTCACCAGCTGCGGCTGGATTTTTGACGGCGACACCCGGTTCGATACCGTCGGCTTTATGGAATGGGTGCGGCTGGCGCCGGTCGAACGTGCCAAAGGCGTGGTGCGCATCCCCGAAGGCACGTTGCTGATCAATCGCCAGGGCCAGGATCTCAACATCGAAACCCGCCCGAACGCGCCGCTCGACAGCCGGGTTGAACTGATCCACAGCGAAAATGCCGACTGGAACGCCCTGCAATCCGCCTTGTTTAAGATTCGTTTAAGTTAAACCCCGTACCGTTGCCCCCCGGTTGCCGCAGGGCGGCCGGTTTTGTTTCGTTTTCATTTTTCCAACAGGTTTATGTCATGACACGCCGCAATTTACCCTTCATTCTCTTCTTCAACTTACTGGGCGTTGCGCTGTTTCTGTCCTGGTTCCTGCCGGCCAATCACGGCGGCTGGTTTACCCTGGATTCGGCGATCTTCTTCTTCTTTAACCGCCATCTGGCCACCGACCCGGCATTTTTGCATCTGGTCGCCATCACCAATAACCGCGCGTTCGATGTGATTTCGCTGCTCGCCATGGGCCTGCTGTATTTGTACTTCTACCTGAAGCAGGACGCCGCCGGCCGCCGCCGTCTGGTGATCACCGGCGTGGTGATGCTGCTGACCGCCGTGGTGCTGAATCAGCTTGGCCACCTGCTGCCGGTGAAGCATCCGAGCCCCACCCTGACCTTCGACAATATCAATCGCGTCAGCGCATTGACCGGCATCCCCACCAAGGACGCCTCCGGCGACAGCTTCCCCGGCGACCACGGCATGATGCTGATTATTTTTTCCTGCTTTATGCTGCGCTATTTCGGCCGCGGCGCCTTTGCCGTCGCCCTGCTGATTACGCTGATCTTTTCATTGCCGCGCGTGATGATTGGCGCCCACTGGTTTACCGATATCGCCGTAGGCTCGCTGTCCGTGGTCTTGGTTGGCGCCAGTTGGGTGCTGATGACGCCTTGCAGCGACTGGATTATCGAACGGTTGAATCGCCTGTTGCCCGGCAAGCACCGTCCCGGCCAACCATAACTTACGTCTATGAGTCATTCCGGGAGGCGCCCGCCTCCCGCGTTTTATCCCCTCGCGATGCGCAAAATTTCTCTGCCTCCCGTTAACGCTTTTGCAACCTGATTTCACGCCAGATTCATACATCGGACAATTGGCGTTTTTTATATGAAGTTTTACATTATGTTACATCACAAATTCATATAAAAAAGACCGGAAAAAGACTCGCAATCCCCTATTTGTTCCGGTAATCTCAGATGCGTTTGTGCCTGGTTTAAGTCGAATCAGTACGGAATCCGATAAAAATGTGCGTTCCCGCACGTTTTCAACGGTAACTGATTGTCGATGCAACAGGTGCGGACTAGGCTCGTTTCGTTTGGCATTTTTCAGGTAGCGACTTTCGTCGTTAAGGACTTCAAGGGAAAACAACAACAATGGTCAAATCTCAACCGTTTCTGAGATATTTTTTGCGGGTAGTCCCTGCAATTGCCGCTGCGGTTATGCTGTCAGCGTGCAGCTCGACTCACACTTCGAACTTGAGTAACGCACAAACTGAGATGCGTGCAGTTAATGACAAAGACGGTCTTTTACTGCAAGCCTCTCAGGATGAATTCGAAGCGATGGTCCGCAACGTTGACGTCAAGTCAAAGATTATGGATCAGTACGCGGACTGGAAAGGCGTTCGCTACCGTTTAGGCGGTGACACCAAGCGCGGCATCGATTGCTCGGCGTTTGTACAACGCACCTTCCGCGAACAGTTCGGCATGGATTTACCGCGTTCTACCTACGAACAGGAAGACCTCGGTAAGAAAATCCAGCGCACCAAACTGCGCGCCGGCGATTTGGTGCTGTTCCGCGCCGGTTCTACCGGGCGCCATGTCGGCATCTATTTAGGCAACGATCAGTTCGTTCACGCTTCTACCAGCAGTGGCGTCATGATTTCCAAGCTGACCGATAACTATTGGAATAAACGTTACCGAGAAGCGCGCCGAGTGTTGACCAACGGCTGACGGCGCAACGCCCTGAAGATCCTGAATACCAAACGAGCGATAAACGCCGCCTACGGGCGGCGTTTTTTTTGGCTGTCGAACAAGAGCCCCCGGGGCTGAGCCAGGCCTTATCGTCACCTCACACCATTATTTTGATAAACTGCCGGCCGGAAATCGCGCCGACGAGGAAAAACTCGCCTATTATCGTCAGATGACGGCAACGGCGCGCCCGGCGTTATTTAAAACGTTTCCGCTTAAATAGGTGCATTATATTTCTGTCGGCGACGCCTTGTATTTAAACGGCGTCGCCGGTTGGGTACAGGATAAAAGGCAAAAAATGAAAAAAAAGCCGTTGGCACAATCCATTAAATGGCTGCGCGACACGCCTGACGCCCCGTTGCAGAGGTCTCGGTTATGGGTTTAAAAAGGGCGTTCTCTCGCAGCGTGTCGCACCGACAGCGCAGTCTGGCCAAAAGCGTCGTCGCCGCCCTGCTATTCTTTACGCTATTCACCGCGGTCACACTTTCTTTGATCAACCACCAGCGCACGCAATATCAACACAAGGTTGAAGCGCGTACGCAAAAATTCGCGCTGGGTTATATCTCGCACCTGACGGATGTCATGCAAAAAATGATGCCGCTGCTGGACAAACCCTGTCTCTCAAGCCAGTCGGACATCACCTATCAGGCGGCCTTTACCAGCGGCGTGCGCACCTTCCTGCTGGTGAAAGACGGTTACGCCTACTGCTCCTCCGCCACCGGCGACATGATGCTGCCGATGAAAAACGTGTATCAGGACATCGATACCCACCTGCCTTTGGATCTGAAGCTGCAGCAGGGCACGCCGATCGTACCGGACAAGCCGGCGGTCGCGGTTTGGCTGCGGCATCCTGGCGCATCGGCGACCGGCATCCTCGCCACGCTGGACATCAATTTGATGCCCTACCTGCTGTTCACTTCGCATGACGAGCAGGCGCCGGGCATCGCCATCGTGATGGGCAACCGCGCGCTGACCACCTTCAGCCCGAACCTGATGCCGATCGCGCAGTTGCCGCAAGACAAGGCGGATACCCTGACGCTGCCCAATCTGCCGCTGAGCATCCTGTTCTACAACGAGAAACTGACGCCCAACGATATTCGCCTGACGCTGCTGGGCAGCCTGGTGCTGTCGCTGATGATCGGCGTGCTCTGCTACTACATGCTGCTGTTGCGGCAAAGCCCGGAGCGCGCGCTACTGCGCGGCATCAAGCGCAACGAGTTCTTCATCGAATATCAGCCGGTGTTCCATAGCGGCAGCAACAGCATCGGCGGGCTGGAAGCGTTGATCCGCTGGCAGCACCCTATCGAGGGCCGCATTCCCCCGGATGTCTTTATCCCATACGCCGAAAGCAACGGGCTGATCGTGCCGCTCACCCGCCATCTGTTCAGGCTGATTGCCGAAGATGCGCCGCAGCTCGCCAAGGCGCTGCCGCGGGGAAGCAAGATCGGCCTCAATATTTCCCCCGCCCACCTTAGCGCGCCGTCATTCCATCAGGACGTGTATGAACTGTTGGCGCAGCTGCCGGGCGATTACTTTACGTTGGTGTTCGAAATCACCGAACGCGGCATGGTGGAGGAAGAGAGCGCACTAGCGGAGTTCGACTGGCTGCATAAACAGGGCATCGAGATCGCGGTGGACGATTTTGGCACCGGCCACAGCGCGCTTATTTATCTTGAGCGTTTCACCATGGATTACCTGAAGATCGATCGCGGCTTCGTCAACACCATCGGCCAGGACACGGTCACCGCGCCGGTGCTGGATGCGGTGATTTCGCTGGCGAAAAAGCTGAAAATGCTGACGGTGGCCGAAGGCGTGGAAACCGCCGAGCAGATGCAGTTCCTGCAAGAACGCGGCGTTAACTTCATGCAGGGCTATTACTTCAGCAAGCCGCTTAGCATCGCTAATTTCGTCGCTTACTGCAACGCTCATCAGGTCTTTGATTATCAGGAAAAAATAGTTAATCTTTAAGCATCTTTACCCTGCGCCCGCCCGAAGAATGTTATGCTGGGCGCCGGTTGTACTTTATTCCACAGCAGGAGCTTAACGTCTGATGTCCGTGCGCATTTTCGCTGCTCTGGTGCTCTCGGCACTGAGCTTCGCCTCGCAGGCCGAAGCCCTCAACGAAAGCTACGCTTTCGCCCTTCTCGGTGAACCGAAATACGCCGCCGACTTCAGCCATTTCGACTACGTCAATCCGGCGGCGCCCAAAGGCGGCGACGTGCGGCTGGCGGCCATCGGCACCTACGATAACTTCAACCGCTTCGCCACCCGCGGCGTGCCCGGTGCGCGTACCGACGAACTCTACGATACTCTGTTCGCAACGTCCGACGACGAACCCGGCAGCTTTTATCCGTTGATTGCCGAATCGGCGCGTTTCCCGGCCGACATGCGTTGGGTGGAAGTGGATATCAACGCCCGCGCGCGTTTCCACGACGGCAGCCCGATCACCGCCGCCGACGTGGCCTTCACCTTCAGCAAATTCATGGCCGAGGGCGTGCCGCAGTTTCGCTCCTACTACAAAGGCGTCACGGTCAAAGCCATCTCTCGGTTGACGGTGCGCATTGAATTCCCGCAGCCGAACAAAGAAGCGATGCTGTCGTTATTCGGCAGCCTGCCTATTCTCCCGGCCGCCTTTTGGCAAAACCATAAGCTCAACGAGCCGCTCAACACGCCGCCGTTGGCCAGCGGCCCGTATAAAATCGGCGATTATCGCCTCGGCCAGTACATCACCTATCAACGGGTGCGCGACTACTGGGCCGCCAATCTGCCGGTGAACCGCGGCCGCTATAACTTCGACAGCATTCGCTACGATTATTATCTGGACGATAAAGTGGCGCTGGAAGCGTTCAAGGCCGGCGCTTACGATTTCCGCATCGAGCCGTCGCCCAAGAGCTGGGCCACCCAGTATCAGGGCGGCAACTTCGCGCGCAACTACATCATCAAACAGGACGAGACCAACCAGGCGGCGCAAAACACCCGCTGGCTGGCGTTCAACATCCAAAAACCGCTGTTTGCCGACCCGCGCGTGCGCGAAGCGATCACCCTGGCTTTCGACTTTAACTGGATGAACAAGGCGCTGTATTACAACGCCTATCAACGCGCCGACAGCTATTTCCAAAACACCGCCTACGCCGCCCGCGGCTATCCGGACGCCGCCGAACTGGCGCTGCTGGCGCCGCTCAAAGGTCAGGTGCCGCCTGAGGTGTTCACCAGCATCTATCAACCGCCCGCCTCCGACGGCAGCGGCAACGATCGGCAAAATCTGCTGAAGGCGACCCAACTGTTGAAAGAGGCCGGTTGGGTGGTCAAAAATCAAAAGTTGGTCAACGCCAAAACCGGCCAGCCGTTCGCCTTTGAGCTGATGCTGCTGAGCGGCAGCAACTTCCAGTACGTGTTGCCGTTCCGCCACAACCTGCAGCGGTTGGGCATCGATATGGCGATCCGCGAGATCGACGCCTCGCAATATACGCGCCGCATGCGCGAACGCGACTTCGATATGATGCCGACGGTGTACATGGCGATGCCGTTCCCCACCGCCAATTTACGCATCATTTGGGATTCGGAGTACATCAACTCCAGCTATAACACCCCCGGCGTCAAGGATCCGGCGGTCGACAGCCTGGTCAGGCAAATCGCTGAGCATCAGGGCGACGAAAAAGCGCTGCTGCCGCTCGGCCGCGCGTTGGATCGGGTGTTGACCTGGAACCGCTACATGCTGCCGATGTGGTACTCCAACCACGACCGCTACGCCTATTGGGACAAGTTCTCCACGCCGCCGATCCGCCCAGCCTACGCCATCGGCTTCGACAACTGGTGGTACGACGTCAACAAGGCGGCGCGCTTGCCGGCTCAACGGCAATAAGGAGTCGGCATGGCAGCCTATCTGATACGCAGACTGTTGCTGGTGATCCCCACGCTGTGGGCGATCATCACCATCAACTTTTTTATCGTGCAAATCGCCCCCGGCGGCCCGGTCGATCAGGCCATCGCCGCCATCGAACTGGGTCAGGGCAGCGGTTTTGGCAGCGGCGGGGTCAATGAAGGCCTGGGCCATGCTCGTGCCGGCGTTCCCGCCGCAACTGAAGGCCAATACCGCGGTTCGCGCGGTTTGGATCCGGAGGTGATCGCCGAGATCACTAAGCGTTACGGCTTCGACAAACCGCTGCACGAGCGCTACTTCACCATGCTGTGGAACTACATGCGTTTTGACTTCGGCGACAGCCTGTTTCGCGGCGCTTCAGTGATGCAGCTGATCGGCCAAAGCCTGCCGGTCTCCATCACGCTGGGCCTGTGGAGCACGCTGATCATCTATCTGGTGTCGATCCCGCTCGGCATCCGCAAGGCCGTCCACAACGGCAGCGCGTTCGATACCTGGAGCAGCACGCTGATCATTATCGGCTACGCCATTCCTGCGTTCCTGTTCGCCATCCTGCTGATCGTGCTGTTCGCCGGCGGCAGCTATCTCGACTGGTTCCCGCTGCGCGGCCTGGTCTCCAGCAACTTCGATACCCTCTCGTGGCCGGCGAAGATCGCCGACTATCTGTGGCACATCACGCTGCCGGTGCTGGCGACGGTGATCGGCGGTTTCGCCACCCTGACCATGCTGACCAAAAACTCGTTCCTCGATGAAATCCGCAAACAGTACGTCACCACCGCCCGCGCCAAGGGTCTGGACGAGAAAAAGATCCTGTACCGCCACGTGTTCCGCAACGCCATGCTGCTGGTGATCGCCGGTTTTCCGGCCACCTTTATCAGCATGTTTTTCACCGGCTCGCTGCTGATTGAGGTGATGTTCTCGCTCAACGGCCTGGGGCTGCTGGGTTACGACGCCACGCTGCAGCGCGACTACCCGGTGATGTTCGGCACGTTGTATATCTTCACCCTGATCGGCCTGCTGTTGAACATTCTCAGCGATATCACCTATACCCTGGTCGATCCGCGCATTGACTTCGAGGCCCGCCAATGAGCCGCCTTAGCCCAATCAATCAGGCGCGCTGGGCGCGTTTTCGCCGCAACCGCCGCGGTTACTGGTCACTGTGGATCTTTCTGGCGCTGTTCACCCTGAGCCTGGCCGCCGATCTTATCGCCAACGACAAACCGCTGTTGGTGCGTTATGAAGGCCGGCTATACCTGCCGTTTATGATCAACTACAGCGAAACCGCGTTCGGCGGCGAACTGAACACCGAAGCCGACTATCAGGATCCGTTCGTCCAGCGCCAAATCGACCGGCACGGCTGGGCGATCTGGGCGCCGATCCGTTTCAGCTACGACACGATCAACTTCGCCACCGAAGTGCCCTTCCCCTCCCCGCCTTCGCGCCATAACCTGCTGGGCACCGACAGCAACGGCGGCGACGTGCTGGCCCGCGTGCTGTATGGTTTTCGCATTTCGATGCTGTTCGGCCTGGCGCTGACGCTGTTTTCCAGCCTGATCGGCGTGTGCGTCGGCGCGACGCAGGGGTATTACGGCGGGCGTTTCGATCTGTGGGGGCAACGCTTTATCGAAGTGTGGTCGGGCATGCCGACGCTGTTTCTGATCATTCTGCTGTCGAGCATCGTCCAGCCCAATTTCTGGTGGCTGCTCGGCATCACTATTCTTTTCGGCTGGATGAGCCTGGTGGGCGTGGTGCGCGCCGAGTTCCTGCGCACCCGCAACTATGACTATATCCGCGCCGCGCGCGCCATGGGCGTGCCGGATCGGGTCATCATGTCCCGCCACATGCTGCCCAACGCCATGGTGGCGACGCTGACCTTCCTGCCGTTTATCCTCTGCGGCTCGATCACCACCCTGACGTCGCTCGATTTTCTCGGCTTCGGTCTGCCGATCGGTTCGCCGTCGCTCGGCGAACTGCTGCTGCAAGGCAAAAACAATCTGCAGGCGCCGTGGCTCGGCATCACCGCCTTCCTGGTGCTGGCAGTGCTGCTGTCGTTATTAATCTTTATCGGCGAAGCGGTACGCGACGCCTTTGACCCCAGCAAGGCGCATTGATATGGCTACACCTCTGCTCGCCATCCAGGATCTCAGCATCGCCTTCCGTCAGGGCGACGCCGTCACGCCGGTGGTCAACGAACTCTCTTTACAAATAGCCCCGGCGGAAACGCTGGCGCTGGTGGGAGAATCCGGCTCCGGCAAAAGCGTCACCGCCCTGTCGATACTGCGACTGCTGCCCGCGCCGCCGGTGGTTTACCCTGGCGGCGATATTCTGTTCAACGGCAACTCGTTGCTGCATGCGCCGGAGGCTGACCTGCGCAAAGTGCGCGGCAATCAGATCGCGATGATCTTTCAGGAACCGATGGTGTCGCTCAATCCGCTGCACACCATTGAGAAGCAACTGGCGGAAGTGCTGATGCTGCACCGCGGCCTGCGGCGCGAAGCCGCGCGCGCAGAGATCGTCGACTGTCTGGAGCGCGTCGGCATCCGCCAGGCCAAAACCCGGTTGCAGGACTATCCGCATCAACTCTCCGGCGGTGAACGCCAACGCGTGATGATCGCCATGGCGGTGTTAACCCGCCCGCAATTGCTGATCGCCGACGAACCCACCACCGCGCTCGACGTGACTATCCAGGCGCAGATCCTGACGCTGTTGCAAGAATTGAAACAAGAAATGGGCATGGGGTTGCTGTTCATCACCCATAACCTGAATATTGTGCGCCGTCTGGCGGACAACGTGGCGGTGATGCGCCAAGGGCGCTGCGTGGAGCAAAACGGCCGCACGCAGCTGTTCAGCCGGCCGCAGCATCCCTACACGCAGCAGCTGCTGGCCGCCGAAGACGTTGGCGAACCGCTGCCGCTGCCCACCGTGCGCCCCGGCGACGAGCGGCCGCTGCTCAAGGTGGAAGATCTGCAGGTGCGCTTCCCCATCCGGCGCGGCCTGCTGCGCCGCACGGTGGATTATCACTATGCGCTGAAATCGTTGAGCTTCGAGTTGCGCGCCGGGGAAAGCGTGGGGCTGGTGGGGGAATCCGGATCGGGTAAAAGCACCACCGGGTTAGCGCTATTGCGTCTGCTGGCCTCGCAGGGCGCCATCTGGTTCGACGGCGAACCGCTGCACCCGCTGACGATGAAACAAATGCTGCCCTACCGCAGCCGGATGCAAATCGTCTTCCAGGACCCGTATTCCGCCCTCAACCCGCGCCTGAACGTACAGCAGATCATCGCCGAAGGGTTGGAAGTGCACCAGCGGCTGAACGCCGAGCAGCGGGAGCAGCGCGTGATCGAGGTGTTGCAGGAGGTCGGCCTGGATCCGCAGCTGCGCCATCGTTACCCTACCGAGTTTTCCGGCGGTCAGCGCCAGCGTATCGCCATCGCGCGCGCGCTGATCCTGCAGCCGCAACTGCTGATCCTCGACGAGCCGACCTCTTCACTGGATAAATCGGTGCAGGCGCAGATACTGACGCTGCTGAAATCGCTGCAGCAACGCCACCGGCTGGCTTATCTGTTCATCAGCCATGACCTGCAGGTGGTGCGTTCGCTATGCCACCAGGTCATCGTGCTGCGACAGGGGGAAGTGGTTGAGCAAGGGGACTGCCGGGCCATTTTCGCGGCGCCTGCAGCCGACTATACCCGACAACTGTTGCAGTTGGCGGATTAGCGGCGAATTCAGAAGGGGTATTGCGCGCTGAGCGGTTCGGCGATCGCGGCACCGACGTTTTTCAGGCGGCACATCGTCGCGCTCTCATCGCTGCGCTGCACGAACAGGCAAGGTTCCCCTTCCCATTCGACGATCGCGCAGTCGACCTGAATCTCCTGCAACGACAGATTAAGCTGTTGCATCACCTGCCAGGCCTCGGCCCCTTCATGGCTGAGCAGCTTCAGCCCAATCAGGTTGTTATCCTCGTCTATTCCGTTAAACGGAATCGGTTCGACCTTTACGCCGGTGAAACCGGATAGCCAACGATAACTTTGCGGCAAGCGATGCACTACCGAAAGTTGGATACTCTCCACATGAAATCCCTAGTTTGAAAAGGTGAAACACTTTTACCTGACAGGGTTACTAAGTTATAGCCGTTGACTCCCGACTCTGCCGCGCACAAATGTTATTTAAATGTAAATTTTGCCGCAAGCGATTAACCTGACCCCGTGCTTGCCGATGCCGTGCCATTTTTTGGCGCGCCGTGCGGTGTTATTTCACGGCATTTTGCGACTCAGCTCGCATTTTTGCGTTATATGTAACCCTTTCCCGCAGCGATCTCAACTCTTTTTTCTTGCAATGCGACTACTTTTTCGTCGCCATATTTTTACATTGAAGAAACATTTCACCCGTCGCGTTAGCGCACCGTCCTCCACTAATGCCTTGATTTACATCACCCCTATTGCAAACCGCCCGCACCGACCCGCCGGCAAAACGCCGCGATACCGGAGGATATCGGGCAGCTCAGCGACGGTATTTTTTAACAAAAAGCACACAGAAGGGTAAATGACCCATTGATTAGCAGGCATATGTTTAGCAACAAAATTTTCATTGCCGGTTGCACCACAAACTGGCAAGGCGCAACCCTTTGACGGCTCGGGGCAACTTCGCCCCGAACCTGGAGAACGTCAGGCTGCGCGATCGCGCGGCCGGCTGGCGTACAGATAGAACAACACCGCCACAATGCTGCACAGCGCCATCGAGGTGACCATTGGCCAGGCGCTCTTGCCCGGCGCCATCGACAGCACCGCGCCCACCAGTGCGCCGATGCTGAACCGCAACGTGCCGGCCAGGGAAGACGCGGTGCCCGCCATATGCGGAAAATCATCCAGGATTACCGCCATGGCGTTGGAGGAGATCATCGCGATGCACCCCAGATAGACCGCTACGCCGATCACCAGCGCCCAGAAGCCCAGCCCGACGGCGCTCACCGCCAGCAGCCACAGCCCCATCGCCAGCTGCACCAGCAGCCCCAGTTTGAACATCTTGACCGCGCCGAATCGCCGCACGTTGCGGCTGTTGATCAGCGTCGTCAGGAACAGGAAGACGATATTCAGCGCAAAGTAGTAACCGAAGTTCTGCGGCGAAACCTGGTTCAGTTCGATGTAGACGAACGGCCCGGCGCTGAGGAACGAGAACATGCCGGCGAACGAGAAGGCGCTGGCCAGCATGTAGCTCAGCACCCGCTTGTGACGAAACAGCGAACCGAAATTGCCCAGCGTAGTGCGCAGGTAGAACCGCTGTCGCCGCTCTTTCGGCAACGTCTCCTTGATGAACAAGGCCACCAACAGTGAACCGATTAGCGCCGCGGCGCCCATGGTCCAGAAGATGGCATGCCAGTTGAACCACAGCAGCAGCGCCCCGCCGATCATCGGTGCCAGCAGCGGCGCGATGGTCATCACCAGAATGACGAACGACATCATGCGCGAGAACTCGTCCTTGGTGAACATGTCGCGCATCAGGGCGTTGATCACCACGCTGGCGGCCGCCGCCGCCAGGCCGTGCAGGAAACGCAACCCGATCAGCTGATCGATCGACTGCGCCATGGCGCAGGCGCAACCGGCGATGGCGAAGATCAGCGTTCCCCACAGGATCACCGGCTTGCGGCCGATGCTGTCCGACATCGGCCCATAGAACAGCTGCCCGAAGGCGAAGCCGAGCATATAGGCGCTGAGCGTCATCTGCACGCTGCCGGACTCGACGCCAAACTGGGCGGCGATCACCGGCATGCTGGGCAGGTACATGTCGATGGCCAGCGGCATCAGCATGGACAGCAGGCCCAGAATGAAAATCAAACCGAGATGAGAGGTTCGGTTCTGTTGCACGTTCCACGACTCCTTAATCGGCCGCAATCAATGATCGGTTATCAGTCTTGCAGGTGCGGCGCGCCCACGCTGGCGATCTCTTCTTCGGTCAGTGGGCGGTATTCGCCCGGCGCAAGATCGTCATCCAGCACGATGGCGCCGATGCGCTCACGGTGCAACGCGATCACCCGGTTGCCGACCGCAGCGAACATCCGCTTCACCTGGTGGTAGCGCCCTTCGCTGATGGTCAGGCGCACCACACGCTCGTCAACCTGCTCCAGCGTCGCCGGCCGCGTCAGATCTTTCTCGTTGTGCAGTTGCACCCCTGCGGCGAAACGCTGCGCGGTGTCTTCCGCCAGCGGGTGCTCCAGCGTCACCAGATAGGTTTTCTCGCAGTGGTGGCGCGGCGAGGTGACGCGGTGCGACCACTGGCCGTCGTCAGTCATCAGCACCAGCCCGGTGGTGTCGATATCCAGCCGCCCGGCGGCGTGCAGTTTGTACGCGACCGGCTCATCGAGGAAGTACAGCACCGTCGGATGATCGGGATCGTCGGTGGAGCAGACGTAACCCTGCGGTTTGTTGAGCATGAAATAGCGCGGGCCGTTCTGCTGCTGCAGCGGATTGCCGTCGAACGCCACCTCTTGTTCCGGGGTCAGTTTGACAGCCCCGCTCTTCACCACCTCACCGTCTACGGTGACGCGTTTAGCCCGAAGTTCGCGCGCGACCAGCGCACGGCTGATACCTAACTGCTGAGATAAAAACTTGTCCAATCGCATGGGATCTGCTTTGCCTGTCGTTGTTATGATCGCATTGATCGTATTGCCAAAATATGACGCCCGCCGTTGCACCGGGTGCAAATGGCAGGCTCAGGGGGGAAATCGCGTGGGGGCACAGCGATTGCTGTCACACGAGTATAGCGGCACAACGCGCTGCCCGACAGGGGTAATTTTCACGCTTCTCGCACCGCGCGCGCTCAGAAGGCATAATATAGACATTTCTCGGTCGCCCGGGGCGTAAAATGTCAGCGTTTCTGTGGCAACAGCGCTGACAAACCTAACCCCCGCGGCCCATTCCAACCTACGGCGTTCATTTATGGCCTTTACCCTACGCCCCTACCAACTGGAAGCGGTCGAAGCCACCATCAACCATTTCCGGCGGCATCCCGAGCCGGCGCTGATCGTGCTGCCGACCGGCGCCGGCAAAAGCCTGGTGATCGCCGAGCTGGCGAAACGCGCCCGTGGGCGAGTGCTGGTGTTGGCGCACGTCAAGGAACTGGTGGCGCAAAACCACGCCAAATACTGCGCCTACGGCCTGGAGGCGGACATCTTCGCCGCCGGGCTGCAACAAAAAGAGAGCGCCGGCAAGGTGGTGTTCGGCAGCGTGCAGTCGGTGGCGCGCAACCTGCCGCTGTTCGACGGCGCCTTTTCGCTGCTGATCGTCGATGAATGCCATCGCATCAGCGACGACGACGACAGCCAGTACCAGCAAATCATCCAGCACCTGCAGAAAACCAACCCGCAATTGCGGCTGCTGGGGCTGACCGCCACGCCGTACCGGCTGGGCAAAGGCTGGATTTACCAGTACCACTACCACGGTTTCACCCGCGGCGACAGCGCCAGTCTGTTTCGCGACTGCATCTATGAGCTGCCGCTGCGCTACATGATTAAACACGGTTTTCTGGTGCCGCCGGAGCGGCTGGATATGCCGATCGTGCAATACGACTTCAGCCGTCTGGAGGCCAGGAGCAACGGCCTGTTCAGCGAAGCGGACCTGAACCGTGAGCTGAAACGGCAAAACCGCGTCACGCCGCATATCATCAGCCAGATTGTAGAGTACGCCGACGACCGCAAAGGCGTGATGATCTTCGCCGCCACCGTCGAGCACGCCCGCGAGATCCACGGCCTGCTGCCGAACGGCGAAGCCGCGCTGGTCAGCGCCGAAACGCCGCCCGCCGAGCGCGATGCGCTCATCGAGGCGTTCAAACAGCAGCATCTGCGCTATCTGGTCAACGTGGCGGTGTTAACCACCGGCTTCGACGCGCCGCACGTCGACCTGATCGCTATCCTGCGCCCCACCGAGTCCGTCAGCCTGTATCAGCAGATCGTCGGGCGCGGGCTGCGTTTGGCGCCCGACAAAAAGGATTGCCTGATCCTCGACTACGCCGGCAACCCGCACGATCTGTTTACGCCGGAGGTCGGCGTCAGCAAACCGCACGGCGACAGCCAGCCGGTGCAGGTGTTCTGCCCGGCCTGCGGCTTCGCCAACCTGTTCTGGGGCAAGTGCACCGAAAACGGCGACATCATCGAACACTACGGCCGCCGCTGCCAGGGCTGGCTGGAGGACGACGACGGCCACCGCGAACAGTGCGATTACCGCTTCCGGTTCAAGAGCTGCCCGCACTGCGGCGCGGAGAACGACATCGCCGCGCGCCGTTGCCATCAGTGTCAGGAGGTGTTGGTCGATCCTGACGACATGCTGAAGGCGGCGCTGAAGCTGAAAGACGCGCTGGTGCTGCGCTGCGGCGGCATGGAGTTGCAAAGCGGCCGCGACGACAAGGGCGAATGGCTGAAGGCCACCTATTACGACGAGGACGGCACCAGCACCAGCGAGCGCTTCCGCCTGCAGACGCCGGCGCAGCGCAAAGCGTTCGAGATGCTGTTCCTGCGCCCGCACCAGCGCGCGCCGGGCGTACCATTCGCCTGGCACACCGCCGCCGACGTGCTGGCGCAACAGCAAGCGCTGCGCCATCCGGATTTCGTGGTGGCGCGCAAGCGCGGGCAGTTTTGGCAGGTGCGCGAGAAAGTGTTCGATTATCAAGGCCGTTTCCGCCGCGCCAATCAGTTGGCCTGAGCGAGCGGCTCTCAATCTGGGCAGGTTTTCGTTGCCCTGCGGGCGGCTTTCCGTTAAAATGCCGCGCGCTTTACCTGGGCCTGCCCAGCGTTAAAGCGGAATTCCGAACTTGCTACTTGGGTCGCCTGTAGCAGGGTAAATTTTCTTTTAAGAGAAAAAACAATGTTCACTATCAATGCAGAAGTACGTAAAGACCAGGGTAAAGGTGCGAGCCGCCGCCTGCGTGCAGCAAACAAATTCCCAGCTATCGTTTACGGTGGCAAAGAAGCTGCAGTTTCCATCGAATTGGATCATGATTCTGTCAAGAACATGGAAGCTAAACCAGAATTCTACAGCGAAGCAGTAACTCTGGTTATCGACGGTAAAGAAACCAAAGTTAAGGTTCAGGCTGTACAGCGTCACCCGTTCAAGCCAAAACTGGCTCACATCGACTTCGTTCGCGTTTAATCGCTACGTTTTCGAACCTTTCGGGACGCCGAAATAAAGAACGCCGCAATTGCGGCGTTTTTTATTGTCTGCGATTCGGCAAGCTTACTTGCCGCTGCCGGTCCGGCGCTGCAGCTGATCGCGCAGGTTCGGCGGCGTGCCTCTGATGGTCAGCGTGTCGGTGGCCGCATCCCAGAAAATGCGCTCGCCCAGCAGCATGGCGTCGAAGTTCAGACTGATACCGCCGCCGCTGCCAGCGAATTTGGTCAGCTGGCGCAGCGTGCCGCGATCCGCCGGGAAGCTGTCTTCCAGCTGATAGCCTTGCTCGCTGGAGAACTGCATGAAGTCTTTCTCACCGACCGGCGACAGCTCCTGCGACAGCGCCTGCAGTTCGATCTCTTCGCCCGCCTGCAGCTGTTCGTTGCAGTAGCTGTACACCTGCTGGCGCACCGACTGGCGCTCATTCTTGTCCAACTGCGCGTCGGCGCAGTAGTCGTCCACCGCCTGCAGCAGCCCGCGGTTTTGCGCCTTGGTGTCCAACCCTTCGGACGCCGCCAGGAAATCCATGAAGAAGTCGGCGACCTTACGGCCCACGCGCCCGCGCAGGAAGGTCAGATAGCGGGTCGATTCCGGGTTGGTTTCCCACTCGGTCAGATCGATGCGCGCAACGATATCGGCGTTGTTGATGTCCAGATAGTGCGTAGTGTTGATATCCAGCTCTTCGTTGACGCGCATGCTGTTACGGCTGTTCAGCACCGCGATCAGCAGGTACTCGACCGCCAGATAACGGTATTGACCGAACAGCACCACGCCGCCTTCGGCGAATGGATACTTCGCCAGTTCGTCGCGCAGACGGCCGGTCGCCGCGCGGCTGAAGGCCAGAAAGTCCTTATCGTCCTTGCGGCAGGTGCGCAGCGCTTCCGCCAGCTCGCTGCCCTCGTTGAACAAGCCCAGGGCCTTGCTCTTGGCGCTGTAGACGCGATGCAGTTCCGCCATCATTTCTTCCACCGCCGCGTTGGTGGGAAGCAAGGAATCGCGCAGCACCACGTCCAGCGTTTGCTCGTCGCGTTTCACCAACTGGTGCAAAGCGATCTGGTCGATATCCAGACTCATGGTAAATCCTCCTGTTCTTTAGGCGCGTATTCAAACACTGAAGGCCCCGCCCTGCAATACTAAAAAACCGCGGCAAACCGGAAAGGAGCAGCGGTGGGCGGCCCCGTCGTGGGCGAACCCTTTCCCGAATGACAGGAAGTGATAAAAGAGCGGAAAATCACTGTCCTATACGGTAAGATAGGGCACTTTGCAGATTACTAAGCGCAATTTTATGCCACAATCATCCCGTTACAGTGACGAACACGTTGAACAACTGCTCTCAGAGCTGGTCAATGTTCTGGAAAAACACCATACCCCCACCGATCTTTCCCTGATGGTGCTGGGCAATATGGTCACTAATTTGATCAACACCAGCGTTGCCCCCGCGCAGCGGAAAACCCTGGCGAGATCGTTCGCGGAAGCCCTGCAGGCTTCTGTCCGTGAAGATAAAGCGCATTAATATTTATTTATGGTGACAAACCGTCAGCGTTATCGTGAAAAAGTCTCCCAGATGATCAGCTGGGGGCACTGGTTCGCCTTATTCAACATCCTGCTCGCCCTTGGGCTGGGCAGCCGCTACCTGTTTGTCACCGACTGGCCCGCTTCCCTGCTGGGCCGGGTCTATGCCCTGGTCAGCCTGCTGGGGCATTTCAGCTTTATCGTGTTCGCTGGCTATTTGCTGGTGATCTTCCCGCTCACCTTCGTGGTGATGTCGCAGCGGCTGCTGCGATTTATTTCCGCCGCGCTGGCCACCGCCGGGCTCACGCTGTTGCTGGTCGACAGCGAGGTGTTCTCCCATTTCCACCTGCACCTCAATCCGGTGGTGTGGGATCTGGTGGTCAACCCGGATCAAAGCGAGCTGTCGCGCGACTGGCAGCTGATGTTTATCTGCGTGCCGGTGATCTTCCTGGTGGAGATGCTGTTCGGCACCTGGAGCTGGCAGAAGCTGCGCAGCCTGAACCGCCGCCGTTTCGGCAAGCCGCTGGCGGCGCTGTTCATCAGCGCCTTTTTCGCCTCGCACCTGATTTACATCTGGGCCGACGCCAACTTCTATCGCCCGATCACCATGCAGCGGGCCAACCTGCCGCTCTCGTACCCGATGACCGCGCGCAAGTTCCTCGAAAAACACGGCCTGCTCGATCAGCAAGAATATGAACGCCGCCTGGTGCAACAGGGCAATCCGGAAGCGGTGGCGGTGGAGTACCCGCTCAGCGATCTCAGCTACGGCGATAAAGGCAGCGGCTATAACCTGCTGATGATCGTGGTGGACGGCATTCGCGCCAAAGACGTGGCGCAGGACATGCCGACGCTGACGCGTTTCGCCCAGGAAAACGTGCGCTTCAGCGATCACTACAGCTCGGGCAACCACGCTGACACCGGGCTGTTCGGCCTGTTCTACGGCATTTCCCCGACCTATCTGGACAGCGTGCTCGCCGGCCGCAAGCCGTCGGCGCTGATCAACGCGCTCGGCGAGCAGGGTTACCAACTGGGGCTGTTCTCGTCCGACGGCTTCAACGCCAGCCTGTACCGTCAGGCCCTGTTGACCGACTTCTCGCTGCCGACGCCGGCGCCGCAAAGCGACGCGCAGACCACGCAGCAATGGCAACGCTGGCTGACGGATCAGGGCGACAAAGAGCCGTGGTTCTCCTATATCAACTTCAGCGGCGCCGAGCCGGCCGAAAGTGCTAAAACTCCGGCGCCAGCAGATTTTATCCAACGCTATCGCACCGGCGCCCAGGACGTGGACGCCCAGATAGCCCAGGTGCTGGACACCCTGAAACAGCGCGGCCTGCTGGATAAAACCGTGGTGGTGATCACCGCCGAGCACGGCGTCGAGTTCAACGACAGCGGCAAAGGCCAATGGGGCGCCGGCACCGCCTTCAACCAGGCGCAGCTGCAGGTGCCGCTGGTGATCCACTGGCCGGGCACGCCGGCGCAGACCATCAACAAGCTGACCGGCCATAACGACGTGATGCGTACCTTGATGCAACGGCTGCTGCACGTGAAAACCGCGCCGAAAGACTATTCGCAGGGCGAAGATCTGTTTACCGCCCAGCGCCGCAACAACTGGATCGCCACCGGCGATGGCAACCAGCTGGTGATCACCACGCCGACGCAGACGCTGATGCTGGACAACAGCGGCAACTATCGCGTCTACGATCAGAACGGTGATGAAATAAAAGACGAGAAACCGCAGCTTGCTCTGCTGTTGCAGGTGCTGACCGATGTAAAACGCTTTATCGCCAACTAACTGCTTAAAACTAAAGCAATCAAGTGGTAAGGCGCTTGCATAAACATCGAGAATCGGTAGTATGATTTTTCATAGCGTCGGCATGTAGCGCAGCCTGGTAGCGCACCGTCATGGGGTGTCGGGGGTCGGAGGTTCGAATCCTCTCATGCCGACCAAATTCAAGAAAACCTGCTGTAACAGCAGGTTTTTTTTCGTCTGCACTTTGAGAGGATAAGAGCGCAGCCGCTTCGCCCCTGCCTCCCCCAACGATCATTGCGCGCCTCGCTTTCGCGACGGCCTTTCTCCTTATCAGGCTCAGGCTGAGATTTTGTCTTGTTGGTTTTCGGGCGCTGCGGCGATGAACGCCGGGAGCTGAGTACAGGCGTCGTAAATCGCTTTACAGCGCGGATACCCGCTCAGATCGCACCCCATCCGCAGGGCATTCGCCCACTGAGGGATCAGGCAGCAATCCGCCAACGTCGGGCTGTCGCCAACGCAGAAGGGCCCTGGCGGCCTCTGGAGCAACAGCTGTTCCACGGCGCTCAGCCCTTGCCGGATCCAGTGCGCATACCAGCGTTTTTTCTCTTCCTCATTCACCTTCAGCTCTTCACTCAGGTAGCGTAACACCCGTAGGTTATTGACCGGGTGAGTATCGCAAGCGATGACATAAACGATTTCCAGTACCCGGCTGCGCGCCGGATCGGCCGTCGGCAACAGCGGCGACTGGGGGAAATGGCGATCCAGCCAGTCGGTAATCGCCAGCGACTGGCTGAGAGACTCGCCGTCGTCCGTGAGCAGCGTCGGCACCAGCCCGACCGGGTTCATGCGCCGATAAGCCAGCTCATTCTGCTGCCCGATGCGAATATTGACGCCCACCGTCTGGTAATGGATACCTTTCAGCGCCAGCGCGATGCGCACGCGGTAGGACGCTGAGCTATTAAAAAAACTGTACAGCTTCATCATTCACCTCAGAATCAGCCTCAGACAATCTTCACGGCGATAGGGGTAAGCCCCTCTACATTCCCGGTAATCACATCGCCTTTCACCACAGCGCCCACCCCTTCCGGCGTGCCGGTAAAAATCAGATCGCCGGGCTGCAGCTCAAAAAAGCCGGACAGATAGCTGATGGTTTCCTTCACCGACCAGATCAGATGACGGATGTCGCTGCGCTGACGATCGCTGCCATTGACCTGCAGCCAGATAGGCGCAGTGTTGACGTCTGCGCTGTCGCCGGCTTTATGCAGTGGCGCGATGGGCGCAGAGAGATCGAACGACTTGCCGATTTCCCATGGGCGCCCCATTTGACGCATGTCCATCTGCCGATCGCGCCGGGTCATGTCCAGGCCCGTGGCATATCCCCAGATATATTCATGCGCGTTTTCCAACGGAATATCGCTCCCCCGTTTGCCAATCGCCACCACCAGTTCGATTTCGTAGTGATAGTTGTCCGTTTGCGCCGGATACGGCAGCGCCAGCGTTTCGCCGGCCGCCACCGGCACCACCGCATCGGCAGGCTTGCAGAAGAAGAACGGCGGCTCACGATCCGGATCAAAGCCCATTTCGCGAGCATGGGCGGCATAGTTGCGCCCGACGCAGTAGACACGGCGCACGGGGAACTGTTTATCACTCCCCACGACTGGAACAGTCACGGGGGCTGGCGGTGCAAATACGTATTGCGTCATGTTGTCTCTCCCAAATTAATAACGTGCTTCACGGAACAGCCCCAGGGCTTCCTGAACCGGCCGGTCCGAAAAACTGAATAACACGGTGTCTTCATGCGCCTGAAACGACACGTCGAACCAGGTCGGCGCCACGAAGATATCTTTTGCCGAAAAGTGAAGGGTTTCGTTGCCGATGCTGACCTGGCCGCGCCCTTCCACCACGTGGTAGAGGGTGCTGTCCGTGGTGCGCGCCTTTCGTGAGGAAAAGCCTTTCGGCAACAGTTGCAGGAAGGCGCCCATTGAGGGCATGGGATAGCCGCCGGTCACCGGATTGACGTAGCGCATCTTGTAGCCGTCCCACTCGTCGGCGTCCCCCATGCGGGTGAGGTCGTACAGCGTTTCGCGGCTGCGATCGTAGCGGTAGTTGAAAATGGGCGATGAGTTGCCTTTCTGATGGCGCAACGGCAGCATATTGGCCGCATAACGCGGTAAATAGTCCCCCTCCCGGCGCGTCACGGGCTGCTGTTCTTGCGGATAGTCTTCCGCGAAACCGCAGCCCAGCAGGTTCACCAGCGGCAAATCCAGCCCGTCCAGCCATACCACCGGCTCAGCGCCGGGATTGCCGTGATCGTGCCAGCGCCACTGCGGCGTCAAAATGAAGTCGCCTTCATGCATTTGCGTTCGTTCGCCGTCAACGGCGGTAAACGCCCCTTTCCCTTCGACGATAAAACGCAACGCGGACTGATTATGGCGATGGCTCGGCGCGATTTCGCCCGGCATGATCAACTGCAATCCGGCGTACAGCGTCGGGGTGATGGCGGCTTGTCCGCGCAACATCGGGTTTTCCAGCACCAGCACGCGGCGCACTGCTTCTTTGGCGCCAATCAACTCGCCGCTGGCCAGCAGGTGCGGGCGAATCTCCTGATAGTTCCAGTAAGCCGGGGCGCAGTTTGCATTCGGCGTTGACGGTACCAGATGGTGCAGCGACTCCCACAACGGGGTCAGGTTCTGCCCGGAAATCTGCCGGTAAAACTGCTGGCGGCTGGGGTTAACATCCTGATGGCGTTCAGGCATAGGGATTCTCCTTTTTCATTCACGACGCTGCGCGAGGCAACGTGTCAGGGGCTGGGGCAGACAGACGAACGACAGCCGTCAGCAGCATTAACATCACCGTACTGAGCGCCGCCGGAAGGGCAATAATGAAAAATAGCGTATCGAATGAGAAATTCATCGCCATCATCACGCCGCCGGAAAGCGAGCCGACAATCGCGCCGCAGCGGCCAATGGCATTGGACCAGCTGACGCCCGTCGCCCGGCTTTGCGTCGGATAGAGCGTGGCGGTCAAAGCATTCAGCCCGACCTGCGACCCGCTGATGCCGATGCCGGTGCCGAAGATGGCCAGCGCCATTTGCCACAGGCCGTTCTCGCTCAGGCCAATCATGACAATACACACCGCGCCCAAAGCGTAGCTCACCGCCAACACCCGGAAGGGATTGCATTTGTCCATCAACACGCCCAGCCCCAGCGCGCCCACCGTGCCGCCTATCTGGAAAGCGGCGGTCACCCAGGAGGCATGCCGCAGATCAATACCGCGGTGGTTAAGCAGCGTCGGCATCCAGCTGGAGAGCAGGTAGATGATCAGCATGCTCATGAAAAAAACCGCCCAGAGCATGAGGGTGATGCGCAACTGGCGGCCGGCGAACAGCGGGCTGATGCTGCCTTTGGCCGACGTGGCGGCTTCGTTCAGATAAAAATGGGTCTCTTCATCCCACTCGCCAGTCATGGCGCTGACCGTTTTGGCAATCACCTTTTGCGGCAGTTGGCGGCGAACCTGCCAGCGCGGGGATTCCGGCAGGGCAAACAGCAGGGCCGCAAAGAGCATCAACGGCAAGACGCCGCCGAGCACCAAAATGCCGGACCACCCCACCCTCGGCACCAGTTGGGCGCTGACGATCCCGCCCAGGGCCGAACCGAGCGTGAAACCGCAGAACATCAGCGTGACCAGCGCGCCACGGCGGCGAGCGGGCAGATATTCAGAGGTCATCGTGATGGTGTTCGGCATCGCGCCCCCCAAGCCCAGGCCGGTGAGAAAACGCAAAACGACCAGCGTTTGCAGATCGGGGGAGAAGGCCGAAATCAGGCTCAGCGCGCCAAACAGCGCCACGCAGAGTTCGATAACGCGCTTGCGGCCAAAGCGGTCAGAGAGCGGACCGCAAAGCAGCGCGCCCGCCGTCAATCCCAGCAACCCCGCGCCAAACAGCGGGGCCAGCTCACCGGCGGACAGTTGCCACTGGGCGCGGATGTCGGGCGCGATGAAACCAATGGCGGCGGTGTCAAAACCATCGAGCATCACCACCAAAAAGCAGCAGAGAATGACGCGCCACTGCGTCTTGCCGATAGGGGCTGCGTCGATCAGTGCTTGTAAATCACGCCGTTGAGTCATAGTGAGCGCCTCGGAGCAGGTAGGGAGATGTCTGTGTTGTTTTAGGTATGTTACGAATTTGTATCTTTAGCGATAAAATGTACAATGGCTTTTCGGGCGGAGACATAACCGGAGGGTTATAACAAATGGCGAACTGGGCGCAGAAATTGAAGCTGCACCATCTGCAAATGTTGGTGGCATTGGGTGAACAGGGAAATCTGACCCACGTTGCGCGGATGATGAACATCTCCCAACCCGCTCTGTCAAAATGGCTGTCGCAGCTCGAGGATGAGATGGGGATCACGCTCTTTGAGCGGTATAGCAAAGGGCTGCGCCCCTCCGAGGGGGGGAAGTTGCTGCTTCAGCATGCGCAGCGTTTGATCAATGATCTGGAGCGTTCGCAGTCTGAAATCGCCCGCTTTAAGCAAGGCGGGCTGGTGGGAAGCCTGAAAATCGGCTGCTCGCCGGTGGCGACCGACTGCGTTTCGCAGGCCATATTGAGCCTGCTGCAGGAAATGCCGACGCTGCATCTCAATATTGAGGAAAAGGTGATGACCCCCCTGCTGCACGATCTGCTCGCGGGCGCGGTGGATGTCGTCGTGGGCCGCGTCGGGGGGCGGGCGCTGCAACTGCCGCTCAACTATCAAGTGCTCTACACCGAACCGGTATGCTTCGTTGCCCGCCCTCACCATCCGCTGGCAAAATCCGCCTCCCTCACCTGGCACGATCTCACCCACTGGCGCTGGATAGTCTGGCCGACCGGCACGCCAATCCGCCTCAGCATCGATAATGCGTTGGCAGATAACGGCGTGATGCTGCCTGAAAACACGGTTGAATCGGCATCGATGAACGTCAGCACCAACCTGCTGCAAAGCAGCGACATGATCTCCATTCTTTCACTACGGCTGGCGCAGCGTTATGCCAGTCAGGGGCAACTGGCGATCCTGAACCTGCCGAAGATAGAGCAGAAAGGCAGCGTGGGTGTTTTCTGGCGCAACAGCGAGCCGCCTTTTGCCGCACTGAGCCGCTTTTTGCAGCTGCTGACGAAGGCCAGATAAAAACCGGCCCCCGCCCCGGTTGTGGCTACCCTTAAATTCCGTAACAACCTGCGCAGCGACTTTTCACGGCCGCGGTTTGCTGTGCCCTTCGTTCTTGATTGACACTGCGTGAACCAGGCAATATATTCATTAGCAATATTAATGAATCAGGGTAAAATCCTCTCTCCCCGCCGAACAGGCCATCAGCATTCTCCGCAAAACTTGGCGTGACGCTCTCGCCAGCCGGGCACGCAGGGGAGAAGGCGTTGTTGTCTTGCTTGAATAAAGAGGCATGATGGCCATGTGACATTATTCGCGTCTCATTATGCGACTCGCGGGTTGCGTAATTTGCGCGTTAAATAAGTATGGATAATTAATAACAGAAGAACACGGACTAAATAAGGAGTAAAAATGCAAGGAAATCTCAAGCTCTATGGCCTTTTTGTTGGCCTGACGGTGACCATTATGATCACCTGCGACACGTTGGTTTATAAAGTCTTTGATATCTATGGTTTTAAAATAACGGCAAGCGGCATTGTATTCTCCTTGTGTTTCTTGATATCAACATTGCTGACTGAGGTTTACGGCTATAAATTGTCGGTAAGAGCAATATGGATCATGGTGTTCTGCCAAAGCTTATATGTCATAATACTTAATCTCTCAGCCGTTATTCAGCCAGAAAACAATGATATCGCCACGCACTATTATTCTTTATACCATGAATTTTGGCGAGTCATGATAGGCACCTGGGTGTCCGTTCCGGTCGCTTATTTCGTCAATGGTTTTATTATTTCAAAGATGAAGATTATTTTCTCAGGAAAATAC
This sequence comes from Serratia sp. X3, assembly GCF_014982455.1. NCBI lineage: Bacteria > Pseudomonadati > Pseudomonadota > Gammaproteobacteria > Enterobacterales > Yersiniaceae > Serratia > Serratia sp. X3. The sequence continues at coordinate 246,887 of NZ_JADCNB010000001.1, read as the reverse complement.
TTCTTTATCCGATATATTGTTGGTTCCATGTCTACACAGGCCGCCCTGTTGCTGACAGCCTATCCGATAAGTCTTTCAGGAAAATATACCTTTATAGAGTTGGTTAACATCATAAGCACGACGTGGTCTTATAAAGTTGTCGTCTCTATTGTATTGCTACCGCTCGCTATCGCCTTAGTCGAGTGGGTGAAGAAGATAGAAAACACCGATCACTATGATTGGGGCACTTCATACAATCCATTTAAGTAATATCAACAGGGTATAGCATGAAAGTAATTCAGATTAGTGACATACATATTATGCCTAATGCAAGCGCGCTGGCTTCGAAGCATCTTGCTAATTTCGAAAGGGCGATTGACTTCATTAACGCCAATGCCGACAAAATTAATGCCAACTTAATCATTGTGACAGGTGACATCTCGCATGATGGCGATATTCCCTCTTATGAGCGCTTCTTTAAAATAATGAATCGCACTTCATTACCTTTCTATCTGTTCCCAGGCAATCACGACAACAAAAAAAACCTGGACGATGAAGCCCGTAAACAGGGCGGCAGCTATGATATAAACTCGTTTGAAGATGACGAATGGCGCATGCTCAGCATCGACTCGGTGGTCGATAATGAAGATTTCGGCAGGATCTCGACGCATTCGCTCGAAACGCTTGAAAAAGCCATAGTCTCGAGCGGCAATAAAAAGATCGCCGTCTTCCTACATCATCACCCTATTCCTGTAGGCACGCCCATTGTTGATAGTTGTATGTTAAGCAATGCTGAGGAGCTTTTGAGCCTCTGCCAACGGTTAAACGTTAAGTTTATCGGCTCAGGCCATGCACATACGTTATTCCAAAGAAAGCTGGGGGAAACCTTAATCTCTGTTTCCCCGGCGATTTGTTCGCAATGGAAAAACGGCACAAGCGATGTCAGTACCATAGACAATTCGGCTTTCAGCGTGATTACCTTCGATGAGCATATTCACGTCGAACCCTGGTTTATTTAATCAACGTCAGTATTGTTTTTTTAGACCTGTCACTTTTCTTTGCATTTTTCAATGAGGCAGAGAGTGCTCTGCCTTCCTTTACCCCGGCATAAAAGGCTATTTTTGTCGCATCCAGGGACTCGGTTTTGTCAACAAGATCGCGATCCCTTAGAAAATCCGCCCCTGATATTGATATCGAGTCAACGTCATTTTTCAACGTCCACATACAGTTTCGTTTCTCTTCATGAATCGACAGTTTGGCTGAGGCGACTTTTATCTTAGATTCGGTCTCGGCGATAAAAGCGATGTCTTTCGGGTTAACGTGCCTGAGAAAATCGCCCTCAATGAGTTGCCCCCAGCTTTTTTTCACGAAAGTATGGGTGCCAAACTCTTTGAAAAGCCAATATCCATCCGCCGTTCGGATAACGCTACGATCTAACGTGTATAGGTAACTGGGAGAGTATATCTTTCTTAACTTTCTCATTATTTTAAATAAATCCATTTATTTCAGCCTCTTTATCGTTTTCAATAGAACACCGACGATCGCATAATCGCTATAGGACTTCACACTGCTATCTGAATCTAATGAGATGTTTGTAAACAACAAGTCGTCGTCGGAAACAAAAACTCGCCTTAAACATATTGGGTAATTTTTCAGCTTAACCAAGACGATATCGCCATCGCAAAATGGCTCCTTGAGGGAGATCACACAATACGTTCCACGGTCTAATTCAGGCGACAGTGAATTATTCGTTATCTCTACCACAAACAGCGAATCGTCCGTCATGTCATCGACTTCTGTCGTATAGGTATCTGCCGTTCTGATCGTGTTGGCCAAGAAACGCTCTACATCGCTGTAGCTAATGAGCGGAAGCGATCTCACATTGTGTTTACCCTCTCCCGCGGCGCTTAAATCCTTGTCAGTCAGCTCTCCTACTTTTACGCTGAAAAACTCACCAATTGACGCAAGCGTGGCGATCGTGGGATTCCCCACGCCTTTCCTCAGATTATTGATCGTGGCAATACCTATCCCTGTTTCGCAGCTCAACCGACTGGCGTCAATCCCGTGCATACGCATGAGGTAAGTGAGGTTTTCACCAATCATTTTCAATGACATACCATTTTCTTCTGATATTTTAATGTTGTTTAGTTGCATTATAATGTTTTAACCCTATACTTTAGCGTCATTAAAGTGAATCTAAAAATATTAAACCACTTACTGGGTGAACATGACAATGGCCCAGGGCGAAAGGTATATGAAAATACAGAAAAACCATTGTAATAAAACAATTTTATTAAAAACCACCGTTCTTGACGAACGCGACTGGCTGCCATTGAAATAATTCAATTTGCTTATAAAAACACTACATTAACTCCGCAGCAATTTAACGCGCAGAAGCCAACCTGGAGAGCAAGACGCATCCCGGTTCAATAATTTTAAAGAAAATGAGATGAATGTTTTATTCAGCGCTCATAGAGCGACTATTGCCTAACACTCGGGATTTTTTCTCCTTCAGAACACGAAGGAGCAGCGTCAGGGCCCGTAACGTCGAGTTCCGGTACATACCTGCGTTGATCGATTTTATGCCAAGAACGGCGACCAGAAAGGTGGCGTCGGGCCCCCAACACCAGGGAGCACCCAGCCCGGCGCCACCGCCCTACGTACTGAGTTGTACAGGAGAAAAACACAGGCACCGAGGGGATAATCGCGTCCTTTGAAGATTCAACGCGCGAAGCGAGCAGGGAAAATGCAGGCCATCGGCCAGACGTAAGAAAAAGATTCAGCGGCAGGCTTGGCCACCCGCTGCGCAAGCAAGAATGAACGCCTCATGCAAAATTCCGCGCCCCCTCTTGCCAACCCGAGCGCCTCAGGCCAGAATACTGTACATTAAATCAGTGTTTACAGGTGAGTCATGTTTGTAGAATTGGTATACGACAAACGCAACGTCGCTGGGCTGCCCAACGCCGCCGAGATTATTCGCAACGAGCTGGAAAAACGCGTGCATGCGTTGTTCCCGGAGGCGGAAGTGCGCGTGAAACCGATGCAGGCCAACGGCCTGAACTCCGACGCCAGCAAAAGCGATCGCGAAAAGCTGAACCGGATGTTGGAAGAGATGTTCGAAGAAGCGGATCAGTGGCTGGTTATGGATATATAAACCCAATCTGAAAGCCGGGCTGACCCACCGGCTATTATTTCCACCAGCATATCGCACCGCTCAACCTCCGGTTCCGCAGCGAATACCCCCTTGGGTCAAAGGACTGACTGCGGCACATGCCCCCGATTATCGGTTAATCCTGGCGCACTTCGAAGCGTGTATTCCTGCGTGGACACCTCTTCCTCGTACAAGCAGCATAACAAAAAGCCCCAGCATCGCTGCTGGGGCCTCTGTCATGGTGCCGGCTACCGGAATCGAACTGGTGACCTACTGATTACAAGTCAGTTGCTCTACCTACTGAGCTAAGCCGGCTGAATTTGGCGGAAGGACAGAGATTCGAACTCTGGGAGCTGTTACACTCGACGGTTTTCAAGACCGTTGCCTTAAACCACTCGGCCATCCTTCCAATGGGCGCTGATATTAGCGATACCGTTATGAAATGTCTATCGTTTTCATGCAAAAAAATCGCATCGGCGGCGCAGTTGCCTAAACTTCAGGCCTTAAACGCTTAAAAAATGAAAAGCCCCGCAAAAGCGAGGCTTTTATGTTCGGCTGAAACGCGATTACTTCGGCTGCGAATCGTAGTCTGAACAGGTTTGATAGCCCTTGTTCATGACATGGCCCGTGTCGTTGTAGCTGACAAAATACGTTTGCACTTTGCCATCGCGCGGCGCGACCGCATAGGTGTCGCAAGTGCCCTGCGCATGGATCAGCGTGGCGGACGTCGACGGCGGACCGGCAATCGCCCGCACCTGCTGCTTGGTCATCCCTACTTTGACATCGCTGACCACCGGCTCATTGACATAACTGGTTGCACGGTCATAGGCAGTGCAGCCGGCAAGAATGGAAAATACCGCCGCAGTGCCGACGGCCAAAACCAACTTCTTCGTCATAGCTTGTCCTCTTGGAGTACGTTTGTTGTCCCCTAAGTCTAGAAGTGGAAAGGCTTTTCTACAAACTCCCCTTTGTCGATCGGTGCGCTTTTTCTCGCGATCGGCCGGCACGGGCGCGACATCGGATTCAAAAGCCGAAATCGCTCAGCGCCGGGACATCGTCCGGGCGCCGACCGAGCGGCCAATGAAAACGCCGATCCTGTTCGCGAATCGGCATGTCGTTGATGCAGGCATGGCGGTTAATCATCAACCCTTCCTGATTGAACTCCCAGTTTTCGTTGCCGAAGCTGCGATACCAGTTGCCGGAATCGTCGCGCCACTCATAGGCGAAACGCACCGCGATGCGCGCGCCGTCAAACGCCCACAGTTCCTTAATCAGCCGATACTCCAGCTCTTTCGCCCACTTGCGTTGCAAAAATGCGACCACCGCCGCGCGGCCGTCGACAAACTCCGCGCGATTACGCCAATGGGTATCGAGGGAATAGACCTGCGACACCCGCTCAGGATCGCGGCTGTTCCAGGCATCTTCCGCCAACCGTACTTTTTCGATGGCGGATTCACGGGTGAAAGGCGGCAATGGGGGTTTAATGCTCATGATCATCTCCTGGGTGAAGGTGTGTAGACAACTCTGTCTACATCATTACGCTAGCGCATGTAGACAGAGTTGTCTACAATCACTCGAAAATAGCCAGGGAGAAAAATGATGACCACCGATCGCAATACCTTGCCCGCCCGTCAGCGCATCCTGCTGACGGCCCACGATCTGTTTTATCAGGAAGGGATCCGCGCCACCGGCATCGATCGCGTCATCAAGGAATCAGGCGTCACTAAGGTGACGTTTTATCGCCACTTTCCCAGCAAGAACGATTTGATTACGGCGTTTTTGGCCTACCGTCACCAGCAGTGGCTAACCTGGTTCAGTACAGCGTTGGATCGACATGTGGTGCAGAGCGGCGGGTTACTGCCGGCGCTGGCGCCCTGCCTGGCTGAATGGTTCGACGATCCGCGTTTTCGCGGCTGCGCGTTTATCAATACGGCCGTGGAGATCGCCGATCTGCTGCCGGAAAGCCTGCACCTCGCCGGCCGGCATAAGCAACAGATGACGGATGAACTGGCGCGCCACCTGCCCGCAGGTCCGCAGCGGGAACAACACGCCGCGATATTGGCTATGCTGATCGACGGCGCCATCGTCAGGGTGCAGATTGAGCGCCAGCCGCAGCCGGCGTTGCAGGTGCTGAATGCCGCGCTGGCGTTGTTGGCGCAAGGCGGGTTCGATCAGTAATTGGACCAGATGCCCGGCGTCACCAGTTCCAACAGGTGGGCGTCGGGATCGCGAAAGTAAATGCTCTCACCACCGTGCTCCCAACGCATGCGCCCCTCAATTTCCACGCCGTTGGCCGTCAGATGCTGTTCCCAGTGCGGCAGTTGGTCTTTCGCTACCGCCAGCCCGATATGCGCCGGCCCCACACCATCGTGCGCGGGAATAAAGCCGGTCGGATAACGCGCCCCGCGCAGCGAGTCGCCCTCGACAAACAGCAACAGTACGCTCCGATCGCCAACGTTATAGGCGCGGAACCGCTCGTTGGCGACCATCGCCGGCAACCTCATCACCTCTCGGTAGAAAGCGTCCGCGCGCTCAATATCGCTGACGTACAGTACCGTTTCGATCACCTTATCGATTTTGAGTTCCATATCATCCTCCTCTTTTTTTGTACTGACAGCGTAGGCTTAGAGGAGGAAAACCACGGTGCTTCCCGTGCCGATAGCGGATCAATCCGTGCTTTTTTACCGGTTTACAGGCAAAAAAAACGCGGCCCGAAGGCCGCGCGATGACGTTCACACTGAGGTGCTTAGAACTGGTAAACCAGGCCCACGGCAACCACGTTGTCGGTGTTGATACCGGCAGCGTCGGTGAAGTCGTTGTTGTCCAGCAGGTTGATTTTGTAATCAACATAGGTGGACATGTTTTTGTTGAAGAAGTAGGTCGCACCCAGGTCGACGAATTTGACCAGGTCTTGATCGCCGTAGTCCTTGCCGTTACCGGCGCGGCCCAGGTCTTTACCTTTGGTCTGGTTATAGCCGACGAACGGACGCAGACCGAAATCGAACTGGTAGTGCGCATAGGCTTCGAAGCTCTGCGCCTTGTTGGCGTAGCCGTAAGCACCATCATCCTTGGCAGAGCTGCCGAAACGCGCCGCGTTGTAGGACTGGGTGAACATCACCGCCAGGTAGACGTCGTTGGCGTCATATTTCAGACCGCCGGAGTAACCTTCGGCCTTGTCGCCGCGGCCCATGATGTTCTGGTGACCGTTAGCGCCGTTCTGCTCGCTGGTGCGGCGAGAGTTGAAGAAGGCGCCCGCCGCGCTGATGCCGTAGCCCATGTCATAGCTCATGGACATACCGTAGCCTTCGCCGTTCTGGCCAAGGACGTCGCGACCGTTGTTGGTCTCTTCGCCATTGCCGTTTTTACCCTGGTACTGCAGGGCAAAGTTCAGGCCGTCAACCAGACCGAAGAAGTCGTTGTTACGGTAAGTCGCCAGGCCGCTGGAACGCTGGAACATGAACTGGTCGGCGCCGTAGGTCATACCGTCGAACTCAGGCTGCAAGTCGGTATACGCCGCGACGTCGTACAGCACGCCGGTATTACGGCCGTAGTCGAAGGAACCGTAGTCGCCGAATTTCAGACCGGCGAAGCCGTAACGGGTGAAGTTCTTGTTGTCCTGGTTTTCAGCGTGGTTCAGGTTAGCCTGATATTCCCACTGGCCGTAGCCGGTCAGTTGATCGCTGATTTGCGTTTCGCCGCGCAGGCCAAAACGCATATAAGACTGGTCACCGTCCACGCCGTTGTTGCTGGAGAAATAGTGAAGACCGTCGACTTTACCGTACAAATCCAGTTTATTACCGTCTTTGTTGTAGATTTCCGCCGCGCCTGCTGTGCCTGCAACCAGCAGTGCGGGTACCATCAGAGAGAGTACTCGAAGTTTCATCGTTATTATCCTCGTTAATTATGTCGAGCTACGGCCACTGCCCTTTTCGAGCATTATTAGCACGACTGTGCATTACCATTCTGGTAACAAGGGTTATATTAATCCAGAAAGAAAATGATACCAAGTATCCGATAGTGTTTCAGTGTAATTAATAAAGGTTTCAAAATGTAAATACGCGCGAACTTTCACAAAACATTACCGACAAACAAAATAAAGCACTTAAAGACAAAGAATAGATTAATTGATAAAAAATCATGAAGTTATACAAATCTTTAAGAAAAAAAAGCCAACCATACAATTGTACTGGACAATAAGCACATTGTGCCAAAACGCCGCCTGCACTCAGCCGCTATAATCACCCCGCTATCATCATTATTTTCATTATTACCTTCATTATCCGAAGATAATTTCTGCATACCTTTAACCGGCTTCTGGCCGGTTTTTTATTTCCCTCCACACTGGCCTCACAATTTCAATCCGCACAAATAGCACGCAAATAAATAACCTCGCGATATAGTTTCGCCAATTTACATCCGCACTAATTGCTAATCTTTTCTCTTATTTTGGTCTACAAATTGAATTTGTTTTTCATTTCGTGCTTTATCTCGCCGAATATTGTGCGTCACAGGCAAAATTGGCCGCGGAGTTTCACTTCTGGTAGCCTGAAAAAAAAGCTCACCCTCAGCGAGTAAAGTCATGATGCCATTTCACCCAGAGGCGCTATGGCGGCGGCTGCAAGGCTCCCCCTTCCGCGCCCGTTTCCGTTTGAATCCCAAAGACCAGAGCTATCTTGACGACAAAGGCTTGCCGCTGATCCTCAGCCATGCCCGCGACTTTATCGATCGCCGTCTGGCCGCCGCCCACCCCAAAAACGATGGCAAGCAGACGCCGATGCGCGGCCACCCGGTGTTCGTCGCCCAACACGCCACCGCCACCTGCTGCCGAAGCTGCCTGGAAAAATGGCACGGCATACCGCAGGGCGTCGTGCTGGACGAGCAGCAAAAAGACTATATTGTCCAGGCGATCGCCCTGTGGCTGGTGCGCCGAGGCGGTGCCAGAGAGGAATCAGGCGCGAATCTTTTCGACCCGGATCGCGGATTGTGATAAAAACTGTCAGTAACTTTCGCCACTCTTTTGACCCAAGATCCTGACGCTTACATGACAGCCACCTTGTGCAATGAACAGCAAACGCCCGGCGTTCCTCAACAGATCGCCACCCGCCTGGCCTTTTTCGTCGCCGGCCTCGGCATGGCCGCTTGGGCGCCGCTGGTGCCCTTCGCCAAAACGCGCATCGGCCTCGATGACGGCTCGCTCGGCCTGCTGTTGTTATGTATCGGCGCCGGCTCCATGTTGGCGATGCCGCTGACCGGCTTCCTGACCGGCAAACTGGGCTGCCGCGCGGTGATCCTGATGGCGGGGCTGGGGCTGTGCATCGATTTGCCGTTGCTGGCGCTGATGGACTCCCTCGGCGGCATGGCCGTGGCGCTGCTGTTGTTCGGCGCGGCGATCGGCATGATAGACGTGGCGATGAACGTGCAGGCGGTTATCGTCGAGCGCAACAGCGGCAAGGCGATGATGTCCGGCTTTCACGGCTTCTTCAGCATCGGCGGCATCGCCGGCGCAGGCGGCGTCAGCGCGCTGCTGTGGCTGGGGCTGACGCCGCTGCAATCCACCCTGATCACCGTGCTGGCGGTGATCGTGCTGCTGGCGTTCGCCAGCCGCCATCTGCTGCGTGACAGCGGCGCCGACGACGGCGGACCGATGTTCGTCTTGCCGCGCGGTTGGGTGATGTTTATCGGCATTCTGTGCTTTATCATGTTCCTGGCGGAAGGCTCGATGCTCGACTGGAGCGCGCTGTTCCTCACCACGCTGCGCGCCGTCGAACACAGCCAGGCCGGGCTGGGCTATGCGCTGTTTTCCATCACCATGACGCTCGGCCGCCTCAATGGCGATCGGGTGGTGAACTCGCTGGGCCGCTACCGGGTGCTGCTGCTGGGCAGCCTGTGCGCCGCTGTCGGTCTCAGCCTGGCTATCGCCTTCAATCACGCCACCGTTTCGCTGGTCGGCTTTATGCTGGTTGGCCTGGGCGCTTCCAACGTCGTGCCGATTCTGTTCAGCGCCGCGGGCAACCAACGCGATATGCCGGCCAATTTGGCGATCGCATCCGTTACCACCGTCGGCTATGCCGGCATTCTGGCCGGCCCGGCGCTGATCGGCTTTATCGCTCAGTTTTCCAGCCTGACGGTGGCCTTCGCCTGCGTAGCCGCTCTGCTGTTGGCGGTGACTGCCAGCGCCAGGGCCGTCACTCGCTGATTCAGGAATGCGCAGCCACTATGCAAAATAAACAACTGACCATTAGCTCCAGCAATATCACTCGCTGCTTCCTGCTGTTTATCGTGCTGCTGACGATCGGCATCGGCCTGTATGGCTACAACTACACCAACGCCTGGCTGGCGGAAAAGAAGTACACGCTGAACAGCATCGCCGGTTCGCTGCAAAAGCGCATCGATACCTATCGCTACATGACCTATCAGGTCTATGACAAATTCGGCAACGCGCCGGCGCAGAATGTCGATCCCGGTTTGCAGGAAACCCGCCTGCGCCCCGACGTCTACTATGTCGAGAAGCCGCACAAGAAAACCGACGCGGTGATCTTCGGCAGCCATGACGAGAACACGCTGGCGATGATCGCCAACATCTCGGACTACCTGGACAACCGTTGGGGCGCCAAGACCGAGAGCTACGCCATGTATTACCTCAATGGTCAGGACAACAGCCTCAGTCTGATCACCACTCAGCCGCTCAAAGAGCTGGCTTCACGCTTTAGGGAAAGCTACCTGACCACTTCGGCGGACGAACGCCGCGCCGAGATGCTGCAACAGGCCAATATGCTCGACGAACGCGAGAGCTTTTCCGATCTGCGCAAACAGCGCTTCCAGAACGCCTATTCGTTCTCGATTCGCACCACCTTTAATCAGCCAGGACATCTGGCGACGGTGATCGCCTTCGACTTGCCGATCAACGACATCATTCCGGCCAACCTGGCCCGCGCCAATTTCCTGCTGCAGCCGGACGATGTCGAGCTCGACGACAGCGCCATCCCGGCGGAAACCGCCCTCGGCGCCCAGGCGGCGATGAGCGGCGGCTGGGTGGAGTTCAGCGCCGCCCTGCCCAATGCGCCGCTGAAGGTGGTGTATCGCGTTTCGGCCATTAATCTGGCCATCGATCTGCTGCGCAACAACATCTGGCTGATCGCGGTCAACCTGCTGCTGTTGGCGCTCTCGATGCTGAGCATCTACTTTATCCGCCGCCAGTACATCCGCCCGAGCGAAAATATGGCGGTTGAGCTGGAGGCCGAGCGCGCGCTGAATCAAGAGATCATCGCCAGCCTGCCCTCCGGCCTGCTGGTTTACAGCTTCGCCAACAATGCGGTGATCGCCAGCAACAAAATCGCCGAACATCTGCTGCCGCACCTCAGCCTGCAAAAAATCGCCCACATGGCCGAACAGCACCACGGCGTCATTCAGGCAACGGTCAACAACGAGGTGTATGAAATCCGCATTTTCCGCAGCCAACTGTCGCCGGATACCTACCTGTTCCTGATGCACGATCAGGATAAAGAGGTCATGGTGAACAAGCGGCTGCAGCAGGCACGGCGTGAATACGACAAGAACGTGCAGGCGCGCAAACTGATGTTGCACAACCTGGGCATCGAACTGAATCAGCCGGTGCGCCAGATGCACGATCTGGTCGACAGCCTGCGCAACCAGCCGGATGAGGAACAACGGCAGGCGCTGCTGGGCCAACTGACGGCGGCGTCGTCGTCGGTGCTGGGATTGATCGATAACATCACGCTGCTGACGCGGCTGGAAACCCAGGACTGGCAACCGACGCGCGAGCCGTTCAACCCGGCGGCGATCATCGACGAGTTGCTGCTGGAAGCCCTGCCCGCTCTCAATCAAAAGGGGCTGGCGCTGTTCAAGCATTTCCAGCTGGACGTCGAACAGAACTACATCGGCGACGCCAACGCGCTGCGCAAAGTGATCTCGCTGCTGGTGCATTACGCCATTATCACCACCGCCTGCGGCAAGATTTCTCTGGTCATCGACCACGAGCCCGAACACCCGGATCGCCTGATTTTCCAAATCAACGACACCGGCTCCGGCATCTCCAACGAAGAGATCAGCAACCTCAATTACCCGTTCCTCAGCCAGACGCTGGTGGACCGCTTCAACCACGGTTCCGGCCTCACTTTCTTCCTGTGCAACCAGCTGTGCAAAAAGCTTAACGGCCAGTTGGACATTCGCAGCAAAGTGGATATCGGTACTCGCTATACCATTCGCGTCGCCATGGAGATGGAGAGAAAAGAGCCGCAGGAACAGGAAAAGCTGCTCGACGGCGTCACCGCCCTGCTGGACATCACCTCAGATGAAGTGCGCGGCATCGTGACCCGCCTGTTGCAGGCTTACGGCGCCGACTGCCTCGTCGCCGAAGATCGCGCGGTCAACCGCGATTATGACGTGCTGCTGACCGATAACCCGCAGCGAGCCGATGATTACACGCTGTTGCTGGCGACCGATGAACCGGGTTGGCAAGCGCTGGATAAACGCTACATTCGGGTGAACTATAACCTGAACGGCGCATTAATCGACGCCGTGCTGATGCTGATCGAACAGCAAATGGCCGCGCTGGAGCAGGAAGAAAGTCCGCTTTCACTGAGCTCAGAAGATATCCAACTCTATGAAAAACAATTGAAATCAAGTGATTACTATGGGCTGTTTGTCGATACAGTACCCGATGATGTCAAAAAACTGTATACTGAGGCGGGCAGCAGTGATTTCAATGCGCTGTCACAAACCGCACACCGCCTGAAAGGCGTGTTTGCCATGTTAAATCTGCTTCCCGGCAAGCAGCTGTGCGAATCGTTAGAACAGCGCATCGCAGAAGGTGATGCGCCCGAGATCGAGAATAACATCAGTCAGATTGATTTTTTCGTCAGCAGACTGCTGAAGCAAGGTAGCCAACAACATGAATAACCTGAACGTAATTATTGCTGATGACCATCCTATCGTACTGTTTGGCATCCGGAAGTCACTTGAGCAAATTGAATGGGTGAATGTCGTTGGGGAGTTCGAAGACTCAACCGCACTGATCAACAATCTGTCCAAGCTGGATGCCAACGTGCTGATCACCGATCTGTCGATGCCGGGTGACAAGTATGGCGACGGCATCACGCTGATTAAGTACATCAAGCGTCATTATCCGCAGTTGTCGATCATTGTGCTGACCATGAACAACAACCCGGCGATCCTGAGCGCGGTATTGGATCTGGATATCGAAGGCATCGTGCTGAAACAAGGCGCGCCGACCGATCTGCCGAAGGCGCTGGCCGCCCTGCAGAAAGGCAAGAAGTTCACGCCGGAAAGCGTCTCCAAACTGCTGGAGAAAATCAGCGCCAGCGGCTATGGCGACAAACGCCTGTCGCCGAAAGAGAGCGAAGTGCTGCGTCTGTTCGCCGAAGGTTTCCTGGTGACCGAAATCGCCAAGAAACTCAACCGCAGCATCAAAACCATCAGCAGCCAGAAGAAATCGGCGATGATGAAGCTGGGCGTCGAAAACGACATCGCCCTGCTCAACTACCTCTCGTCCGTCAGCATGACGCCGTTGGACAAAGACTAAAGCCCGCCTCGCGGCAGGTTAACGCCAAACAGGCACGGCATCCGCCGTGCCTGTTTGCTTTTCAGGCCTCGCTGCGGTTGTAGCGCACCTGCTGGCTGTAATAAGCCAATGTCTGCTCCAGCGTCTCCAGCGTAACCGGTTTCGACAGGCAATTATCCATGCCCGCCTCGAGACAGCGCTGCTTCTCCTCCGCCAATGCGTTCGCCGTCACACCAATCACCGGCGCGCTGAACTGCATCTGCCGCAGCGCCTGCGTCAGGCGATAGCCATCCATGTTCGGCATATTGACGTCGGTCAACACAATATCGACGTGGTGCTGTTTCAGTACGCCGAGCGCATCTACGCCGTCGTTGGCGGTCACCACCTGATACCCCAGCGACCCCAGCTGATCGGAAAGCAGACGACGGTTGATCGGATGATCGTCGACCACCAGCAGATGAATATCGCCGTTGTCCGCCGCGCTGGCCTTAGCGGGCACCGGCAGCTGCACCAGCGCCTCTGCCGCGCCGTTGCCGACGCCGAACAATCGGTTGATCAAGGTCAGCGTTTCACGCGGCGTAGAGGTGCTGTGCATCCAATAGCCTGGCCGGGTTTCCAGCGACGGGCCGATATGTTCGGTCGAGAACTGGATCTGAGCCAACAGCGGCGTATTCAGCATCAGCGGATAATCGCTGAGCATCACCTCGTCGGCGGCGGTCTCCTGTCCGTCATATCGCTGGATATCGGCGCCGTAGCCGCCCAGAATCGCCATCAGGTAGCCTTCCAGCCGCTGATTGCGGATATCCAGCCACAGCCGCCGGCCCTGCCAGGTATCGCTGGCCTGCGGGATCGGGAACTGGGCGTTAAACAATGGAATGCGAATGCTGAACAAGCTGCCCAGCCCCGGTTCGGACTCGACGGAGACGTCGCCGTCCATCAGGTTGACCAATTTCTCGCAGATCGCCAGCCCCAAACCGGTGCCCTGGAAGTGGCGCTGCACGCCGGTGCCCACTTGGAAGAACGGATCGAACAGGCGTGAGATCTCCTTCTCCGGAATACCAACGCCGGTATCGCGCACGCTGAATTCCAGGTAGCTGCCGCGGGTGCAGACCTGCAGCACGATGCAGCCGGTATCGGTGAACTTGATGGCGTTGTTCACCAGGTTGGACAGCACCTGCTGCAGCCGCACCGGATCGCCGAAGATACGCTCCGGCACGTTTTGCTCGATAAAGCAGTACAGCCCCAAACGTTTCTTCACCACCAACGGCAAATAGTTGCCGGCGATATGGGTGATCACCTCCAGGCAGGAGAACTCACGCGGTTCAATCTTCAGCTGCTCGGACTCGATTTTGGAGAAGTCGAGAATATCGCTGATGATTTTAAGCAGCAGCCCGGAAGAGTTGTTCATCGCATTGACCAGCCGATCGACCCCTGGCGGTAACGCCTTGGTCTGCAGCAGATCGAGGTTGCCGATAATGCCGTACAGCGGCGTGCGCAGCTCATGGCTGACGGTGGCCAGGAACATCGATTTGGACTGGCTGGCCTGCTCCGCCGCCGCCGCCATCTCCTGCAGCGACTCTTCCATTTTCACGCGCGCGCTGACGTCCACCAGCACGCAGATCGCCACCTCTTCGTTGCGGTAGCGCGAATGGACAAAGCTGATCTGCAGGTTATTGTTGTTGCTGGTCATCACATCGACGAAGTTCGCCTGCTGTTCGCAGATGATGCGCGTAATGCGATCGCGATCTTCATGGGTCAACAGGTTGATGTAGTTGTGCGCCAGTTCGTTACTCAGAATATTGGTGCCATCGCTGATGCGCAGGATACAGATGCCCACCGGCGCCGAGGCGACGATCTTGCGGTTGAACTGTTCGTGTTCTTCCAGCCGGAAGGCATTGTCCTCCGCCGGCAGGAACATCTTGCGCTCAAACAGCCACGCCAGCGTGAACAGCACGATAGCCGACAACAGGTTCAGCAACAGCGCATTGAGGATCAGCATTTTGAAGCGTTCCACCACGCTTTTCACCGGCAGCGCATAAACGATGCTCAGCGATGAAGGCGGCAGCGCTTTTTTCAGGATCAGATCGCGGTAGTTGTCGACATAACCGAAGTAAGCATGCTCTTCGGGGTAGCTGTTGAGCGCAGCGGCATAGCGATCGCCATCCGCCAGGCGCAGTATCGGATCGTTGTTTTCATCCAGCAGCGTGACGCCGATCGGCAGGTTGCCGGCGGTGACGAAATCTTCCAGCCGGACAGTTTGCTCGATGCCCAGCAGCGCCTCCAGCTTGTTGCCGATATAGAGAGGCGTCAGCACATACAGATAACCGATGTCAGGCCGCTGCGCGCTGGGGCTAATCCAATACAGGTTGTTGTCTTTGTCCAGATTCTTGGCGTTGCGGTATTTCAGAATGCGCTCGTGCAGCAACTTCAGCATGTTTTCCCGGTTGGCAACCGCGTTGCCGCCGCCGAATTCCGCCAGACACAGGCTGTCGCCGCCGATAAAGAACACCCGGTTGAGATCGTAGGCCGCCACGAAGTTCTCTTTCCAATACTGGATCAGGCCGCTCAGCGAATCGAGTGAACTGCGGTAAGTGGCGCTCAGGGCGCAGTTAGACTCCGGATACAGCGGGTAGAATTGCGGTGGGCTGCCCTTGCCGGGGATCACGCCGCTGAACATGTCCAGGCTGCTGACCGAACCGTTGAGGCGGTTTTCCGCCATGTACTTGATGTCGCGTATGATGTCGGCAGAATGGCGGATATAGCCCTGCGCCTGATCGAAATTGAGGTTGTACTCCTGGCGGATGTCCGATTCTTTCTGATGCAGGATATTCAGAATATAAAAGGTGGTGAGCAGCGCTCCCAACGACCACAGCAAAATCGCCAGCACCCGGAACAGATAGCGGGATATCTTCAGCGTAGTTCGAAAAGAGGCTAAATATTTCAATCGGATACCATACGAAAGTCAGTGGCGGCGCGCGTTGTCGCCGGCGCAGCGGCCGGCGGCTCGGTGCGCCAATTAAACCATATAACTGAAAAAGGGCCTAGCATCGCTGCCAGGCCCTTTTGTCTCAGTGCATTACGGTGTCGGCATGCCGACGCCCTCACCTTGCTTAAACGTTGTCGTCGTCCATCGGCTCAGCCGCGTCGTCGCCATCGTCCAGCGGCGTAGTGTCTTCTTCCACCGCTTCCGCGCCCGGTTCCAGGCTGTCCAGCTCTTCGTCTTCCACCGGCTCGGCCACGCGCTGCAGACCGACGACGTTTTCGTCTTCCGCCGTACGGATCAGCGTCACGCCCTGGGTGTTACGACCGACCACGCTGACTTCCGAAACGCGGGTACGCACCAGCGTGCCGGCATCGGTGATCATCATGATCTGGTCGCTGGTTTCCACCTGCACGGCGCCGACCACCTGGCCGTTACGCTCACTCACCTTGATGGAGATAACCCCCTGGGTGGCGCGTGACTTGGTCGGGTACTCGGTGACTGCGGTACGTTTACCGAAGCCGTTTTGCGTGACGGTCAGAATGTCGCCCTCACCGCGCGGCACGATCAGGGAGATCACGCTGTCGCCTTCGCCGAGGTTGATGCCGCGCACGCCGGTCGCGGTGCGGCCCATCGAACGCACCTGCGTTTCCGGGAAGCGCACCACTTTACCGTTGGCTGAGAACAGCATCACTTCGTTGGTACCATCGGTCAGATCAACGCCGATCAGCTCGTCGCCCTCGTTGAGGTTGACGGCGATAATGCCGGCGCTGCGCGGACGGCTGAACTCGGTCAGCGCGGTTTTCTTCACGGTACCGCTGGCGGTGGCCATGAACACGTGACGCCCTTCTTCATACTCGCGCACCGGCAGAATGGCGGTGATACGCTCATCGGCTTCCAGCGGCAACAGGTTGACGATTGGGCGGCCGCGCGCGCCACGGCTGGCTTCAGGCAGTTGATACACCTTCATCCAGTACAGGCGGCCACGGCTGGAGAAGCACAGGATCGTATCGTGGGTGTTGGCCACCAGCAGGCGATCGATAAAGTCTTCTTCTTTAATGCGCGCGGCGGACTTGCCTTTGCCGCCGCGGCGCTGAGCTTCATAGTCGGACAGCGGCTGATACTTCACGTAGCCCTGGTGAGACAGGGTCACCACAACATCTTCCTGGTTGATCAGGTCTTCGATGTTAATGTCGGAGGTATTGGCGGTGATCTCGGTGCGACGACCGTCGTTGTACAGCTCTTTGACCGCCACCAGCTCTTCGCGGATCACTTCCATCAGGCGCTCTGGGCTTTCCAGAATAAAGATCAGCTCGGCGATAAAGTTGAGCAGCTCTTTATATTCGTCCAGCAGCTTTTCGTGCTCCAGGCCGGTCAGTTTCTGCAGACGCAGATCCAGAATCGCCTGAGCCTGCTGCTCGGTCAGGTAGTACTTGCCGTCGCGGATGCCGAACTCCGGCTCCAGCCACTCAGGGCGAGCGGCGTCGTCACCGGCGCGTTCCAGCATGGCGCTGACGTTGCCCAGATCCCACGGCTGAGCCACCAGCGCGACTTTCGCTTCCGCCGGCGTCGGCGCACGGCGAATCAGCTCGATGATCGGGTCGATGTTGGCGAGCGCGATAGCCAGCGCTTCCAGGATATGGGCGCGGTCACGGGCCTTGCGCAGTTCGAAGATGGTGCGGCGGGTGACCACTTCGCGGCGGTGGCGCACGAAGGCTTCGAGGATATCTTTCAGGTTCAGCAGCTTAGGCTGCCCCTGATGCAGCGCGACCATGTTGATGCCGAAGGTGACCTGCAGCTGCGTCAGCGCATACAGGTTGTTCAGCACCACTTCGCCGACCGCGTCGCGTTTGACTTCGATCACGATGCGCATGCCGTCTTTATCGGACTCGTCACGCAGCGCGCTGATGCCTTCTACGCGTTTTTCTTTCACCAGCTCGGCGATCTTTTCGATCAGACGCGCCTTGTTCACCTGATACGGGATCTCGTGAACGATGATGGTTTCGCGGCCGGTTTTGGCGTCGGCTTCCACTTCCGCGCGCGCGCGCAGGTAGACTTTGCCGCGCCCGGTGCGGTAGGCCTCTTCAATGCCGCGACGGCCGTTGATGATCGCCGCCGTCGGGAAGTCCGGCCCCGGGATGTGTTCCATCAGCCCTTCGATGCTGATGTTTTCATCATCGATATAGGCCAGGCAGCCGTTGACGACTTCAGCCAGGTTGTGCGGCGGAATATTGGTGGCCATGCCCACGGCGATGCCCGACGAGCCGTTGACCAGCAGGTTCGGGATCTTGGTCGGCATGACGGCCGGGATCTGCTCGGTGCCATCATAGTTAGGCACGAAGTCGACGGTTTCTTTCTCCAGATCCGCCAACAGTTCGTGAGCAATCTTGGACATGCGCACTTCGGTATAACGCATCGCCGCGGCGGAGTCGCCGTCGACGGAACCGAAGTTACCCTGACCGTCCACCAGCATGTAGCGCAGTGAAAACGGCTGAGCCATACGCACGATAGTGTCGTAAACCGCGCTGTCACCGTGCGGGTGATATTTACCGATCACGTCCCCGACGACACGGGCCGATTTCTTGTATGGTTTATTCCAGTCGTTACCCAATACACTCATCGCGTAAAGAACGCGGCGGTGAACCGGCTTCAGCCCATCACGAACATCTGGCAGCGCACGTCCGACAATAACGGACATCGCGTAGTCCAGATACGAGTTTTTCAACTCGTCTTCGATGTTTACCGGTGTGATTTCTCTGGCAAGGTCGCTCATGGAGCTGCTATCCCTCTACTAATGATTCATCTGCCCGCTGCCATAGTGGCAAAGGTGTAAAACTATATCACAAAGCACGCTTTACGGGAAAATAACCGCCGCTGTTTCACGGAAATTGTACAGATTAGTGCGCTAAAAACGCATCGACGCAGACGATGCCGCGCCGGAACATGTATAATCCGCGCAACGAGAACAAGGAGCCAGACAAGCCCATGAACGCAGAATCATCCAGCCGAGTGCAAAACGTTGACCACCAGGAAATCGCCAAGTTCGAGGCCGTCGCCTCCCGCTGGTGGGATCTGGAAGGCGAGTTCAAACCGCTGCACCGCATCAACCCGCTGCGCCTGAACTACATCATGCAGCGCGCCGGCGGCATTTTTGACAAGCAGGTGCTCGACGTGGGCTGCGGCGGCGGCATTCTGGCGGAAAGCATGGCGCGCGAAGGCGCCGAAGTGACCGGTCTGGACATGGGCGGGGAGCCGCTGCAGGTCGCCCGGCTGCACGCGCTGGAAAGCGGCGTGAACGTGACTTACGTGCAGGAGACGGTGGAAAGCCACGCTCAAGCCAACCCGCAGCGCTACGACGTGGTCACCTGCATGGAAATGCTGGAGCACGTGCCCGATCCGGCCTCGGTGGTGCGCGCCTGCGCCCAACTGGTGAAACCGGGCGGCCACGTGTTCTTTTCCACCATCAACCGCAACACCAAAGCCTGGCTGATGGCGGTGATCGGCGCGGAGTACGTGCTGAAGATGGTGCCGCAGGGCACCCACGATCATAAGAAGTTTATTCGCCCTTCCGAACTGATCGGCTGGGTCGACGGCACGCCGCTGCGCGAAAAGCACATGATCGGCCTGCATTACAACCCGATCACCGATCATTTCAAGCTTGGGCGCAACGTTGACGTGAACTACATGGTGCACACCCAGCACGAAGGCTGAGCGCTGTAAACCGCGCCGGCCCTGCGTTATCGGGGTTCGGCGCCAACGCGCTGTTAGGAAAAATACCTAATTTCCACGACTTCGATCAAAATCGCGGTTGTAGACAGTTTTTTAGAATATTAAATCAGATCAATATGCCGTTTTTTTCTAACGTTTAATAAAGCGCCAAACGATCGGTTTTTTCAGTTTTTCAGTAAAATCTGATCTCGCTTATTGACAAGCTTGTCGCGCCAGTCACGGCGCGCACTGCGAACGGCAAGTTACATTTCACCCCCAAGTTATCCACAAATTAGGCCGGTTTTGTTCACTTGCAAACGCCGTTTTTTCTCACTATCTTGTTACCTCACCGACATACAACCCCTATATATAGTGTTTACATACTGAGCAGAGCGACTACACTTCTGCTTAGGGGCACCATACGGACAGGTAAAACACCACATGAACCAAAGTCTGCTTGTAACTAAACGCGATGGCCGTAAAGAGCGCATCAACCTCGACAAAATCCACCGGGTCATCGATTGGGCCGCAGAAGGATTGCACAACGTCTCGGTTTCTCAAGTAGAGTTGCGTTCCCACATTCAGTTTTATGACGGCATCAAAACCGCCGACATTCACGAAACCATCATCAAAGCCGCTGCCGATCTGATCTCCCGCGATGCGCCGGACTATCAGTACCTGGCCGCTCGCCTGGCGATCTTCCACCTGCGTAAAAAGGCTTACGGTCAGTTCGAACCGCCGAAGCTGCACGCTCACGTGACCCGCATGGTCGAAATGGGCAAATACGATAAACATCTGCTGGAAGACTACAGCGCTGAAGAGTTCGAGCAGATGGACTCCTTTATCGATCACTGGCGCGACATGAACTTCTCTTATGCCGCCGTCAAGCAGCTGGAAGGCAAGTATCTGGTGCAGAACCGCGTCAGCGGCGAGATCTACGAAAGCGCCCAGTTCCTGTACATGCTGGTATCCGCGTGCCTGTTCTCCAACTACCCGCGTGAAACTCGTCTGGACTACGTCAAACGTTTCTACGACGCGATTTCCACCTTCAAGATTTCGCTGCCTACGCCGATCATGTCCGGCGTGCGCACCCCAACCCGCCAGTTCAGCTCCTGCGTGCTGATCGAGTGCGGCGACAGCCTGGACTCCATCAACGCCACCTCCAGCGCCATTGTGAAATACGTTTCGCAACGCGCCGGCATCGGCATCAACGCCGGCCGCATCCGCGCGCTGGGCAGCCCGATCCGTGGCGGTGAAGCCTTCCATACCGGCTGCATCCCGTTCTACAAACACTTCCAGACCGCCGTCAAATCCTGCTCGCAGGGCGGCGTGCGCGGTGGCGCGGCAACGCTGTTCTACCCGATGTGGCACCTGGAAGTGGAAAGCCTGCTGGTGCTGAAAAACAACCGCGGCGTTGAAGGCAACCGCGTGCGCCACATGGACTACGGCGTGCAGTTGAACCGTCTGATGTACCAGCGCCTGATCAAAGGCGAAGACATCACTCTGTTCAGCCCGTCCGACGTGCCGGGGCTGTATGACGCGTTCTTCGCCGATCAGGACGAATTCGAGCGCCTGTACACCCAGTACGAGAAAGACGACAGCATTCGCCAGAAGCGCGTGAAAGCGGTTGAGCTGTTCTCGCTGATGATGCAAGAACGCGCCTCTACCGGCCGTATCTACATCCAGAACGTCGACCACTGCAACACCCACAGCCCGTTCGATCCGCAGATCGCGCCGGTGCGCCAGTCCAACCTGTGTCTGGAAATCGCCCTGCCGACCAAACCGCTGGAAGACGTCAACGACGAAAACGGCGAGATAGCGCTGTGCACCCTGTCCGCCTTCAACCTGGGCGCGATCGACAGCCTGGACGATCTGGAAGAGCTGGCGACCCTGGCGGTACGTTCGCTGGACGCCCTGCTGGATTATCAGGATTATCCGATCAAGGCCGCGCACCGTGGCGCGATGGGTCGCCGCACCCTGGGCATCGGCGTCATCAACTTCGCCTATTATCTGGCGAAGAACGGCGTGCGCTACTCCGACGGCAGCGCCAACAACCTGACCCACAAGACGTTCGAAGCCATTCAGTACTACCTGCTGAAAGCCTCCAACCGTCTGGCGCAGGAACAAGGCGCTTGCCCGTGGTTCAACGAAACCACCTATTCGCAGGGCATCCTGCCGATCGACACCTACAAGAAAGACCTGGATGCGATCTGCAGCGAGCCGCTGCACTACGACTGGGAAACCCTGCGTAAAGAGATCCAGGAAACCGGCCTGCGCAACTCGACGCTGTCCGCCCTGATGCCGTCGGAAACCTCTTCGCAGATTTCCAACGCCACCAACGGCATCGAGCCGCCGCGCGGCCATATCAGCATCAAGGCGTCGAAAGACGGCATCCTGCGCCAGGTGGTGCCGGAGTATGAGCGTCTGAAAGACAACTACGAGCTGCTGTGGGAAATGCCGAGCAACGACGGCTATCTGCAGCTGGTGGGGCTGATGCAGAAATTCATCGACCAGTCGATTTCGGCCAACACCAACTACGATCCGACCCGCTTCCCGGGCGGCAAGGTGCCGATGAAGCAGCTGTTGAAAGACCTGCTCACCACCTACAAGTTCGGCGTGAAAACGCTGTACTACCAAAACACCCGCGACGGCGCGGAAGACGCCCAGGAAGATTTGCAGCCTGCCAAGGCCGGCGATGATGACTGCGAAAGCGGCGCCTGCAAGATCTAAAGTTTGACCTAGCGGGCCGGAATTTTCCGGCCCCTTCATTTAGCCACGTTACGATGGATTCAGGCTTATGGCTTACACCACTTTTTCTCAGACCAAAAACGACCAGCTGCAAGAGCCGATGTTCTTCGGCCAGTCGGTAAACGTTGCGCGTTTCGACCAGCAAAAGCATGAAATCTTCGAAAAACTGATCGAAAAACAGCTCTCCTTCTTCTGGCGCCCGGAAGAGGTTGACGTCTCTCGCGATCGCATCGATTATCAGGCGCTGCCGGAGCACGAGAAGCACATCTTCATCAGCAACCTGAAGTATCAGACCCTGCTGGACTCCATTCAGGGCCGCAGCCCGAACGTCGCTCTGCTGCCGCTGATCTCGATCCCTGAACTGGAAACCTGGGTGGAAACCTGGTCGTTCTCCGAGACCATCCACTCCCGTTCCTACACCCACATCATCCGCAACATCGTCAACGATCCGGCGCTGGTGTTCGACGACATCGTCACCAACGAAGAGATCAAGAAGCGCGCGAAAGACATTTCCGGCTACTACGACGATCTGATCGAGATGACCAGCTACTATCACCTGCTGGGTGAAGGCACCCACCAGGTGAACGGTAAAACCGTCACCGTCAATCTGCGTGCGCTGAAGAAGCAGCTGTACCTGTGCCTGATGAGCGTGAACGCGCTGGAAGCGATCCGCTTCTACGTCAGCTTTGCCTGCTCCTTCGCGTTCGCCGAGCGCGAATTGATGGAAGGCAACGCCAAAATCATCAAACTGATCGCCCGCGACGAAGCGCTGCACCTGACCGGCACCCAGCACATGCTGAACCTGATGCGTTCCGGCGCCGACGATCCTGAAATGGCGGAGATCGCCGAGGAGTGCCAGCAAGAGTGCTACGATCTGTTCGTGCTGGCCGCTCAGCAGGAGAAAGAGTGGGCGGAATACCTGTTCCGCGACGGCTCGATGATTGGCCTGAACAAAGACATCCTGTGCCAGTATGTGGAATACATCACCAATATCCGCATGCAGGCGGTCGGCCTCGGTCTGCCGTTCGAAACCCGCTCCAACCCGATCCCGTGGATCAACGCCTGGTTGGTGTCCGACAACGTGCAGGTAGCGCCGCAGGAAGTGGAAGTGAGCTCCTACCTGGTTGGCCAGATCGACTCGGAGATCAACGCCGACGACCTGAGCGACTTCGAACTGTAAGCGATGGCGACGCCAACCGTAACGCTGCGCGCCGCCGGCACGCAGCTCTCTTGCCCTAACAGTGAAAACTGCCTGCTCGACGTGCTGGAACGGCACGACGTGCAGGTGGAGTACCAATGCCGCTCCGGCTATTGCGGCGCCTGCCGCCTGAAGCTGGTGAAAGGCGAAGTGGCCTACCGCCAACAGCCGCTGGCGTTTATCAACGCCGGTGAAATCCTGCCCTGCTGCTGCATGCCGCTGACGGATATCGAGCTGGAAATGTAAAGTCGGGTGCCGGAAACCGCGCCTGGAGACCAGAAGGCGGGGTTGCCCCCGCCCTAGGATTACCGCTTCACCTCACACGCCAACCTGATCAGGATAGTGATATTTTCCTGGTAGATTTTCAGTTCGCACAGCGAATCTCTTATCATCCAGATAAATAACAAAACCGTAATACATACAACGGTTAGCGAGTGAAACACATGCCTTAAGCGCATGCTTGCCTCCTTGCTGTGAAGGGGCTACCATAACGGTGTCTAGGCGTTAGGGCAGCCCCATTCTGATTGAGAGTCAGTCTGGGGCTTTCATCTATCCGCCTTGTCACACAATGCCCAAGACGAACAGTCTCAAGCACCCGTCAAGAGAGTAACAGCATTCCCTCACCGCGAATATCCCCTATAAGATTATGATTAATCAGGGATATATAACTATCCTCAAAGTATTTCGCTTAGCGCCCCTTTCCCGCCGATGTGGAAAAATAACGCGCCGGGGAATCGCCGAAGGCTTTACGAAACATGGCGATAAAATTGCTCGGCGAGGCATACCCCAGCGCCTCAGCAATCTGCAGCACCGTTTCGCCTTCGGCCAGCTTCGCCAACGCATATGACAACCGAGCCTGCTGACGCCACTGGGCAAAACTCAACCCCGTCTCGCCGATCATCAGCCGCCGCAGGGTACGCGGCGACATCGCCCCCCATTCAGCCCACGCCTCCAGTGAACGTTCGCTCCCCGGTTGCGCCAGCAAGGCCTGCAGAACGCCGGCCAGGCGCGGATGGGACGACATCGGTAAATACAGCGGCTCCGTCGGCGCCAGCCGTATCTCGTCACGCATCACCTGCGCCATACGCTCCTGCTCCAGGGTAAGCGCGCTGCGTTTGTCCCAACCTTCCGCACGCTGAGCCAGCGCCTGCAGCACTGCGCTGATGCCGATAACGCAAGGTGTATTCGACAGATTGTGGCAGGCCTCCGGCGCCAGCAGTAAACTCCAGCCGCTCAGCGCGCCGCAAACCTGCACCCGGTGCTCCGCCGCCGGCGGGATCCAACCCGCCCGCTGAGGCGGCAGCACCCAATCGCCCTGCGCCGTGCTTACATGCAGCAAACCGCTTTCAACGCACAGCAACTGCCCGCGCACATGCTGATGCCAGTCGTATTCGCGCGTGCCCAACCGATACTCCCGGCCTGCCGCGTCGCGGCCGCCAAGGGCGATCAGCCAGGGGCCCGCCGACCATTCGCTGCAGTCAGCGTCGAGGGCGTGAAGGTTCGCATTCATATTGGCCACTAATCACTATTTTTAGTCCAGATACCGTTATACCAACCTTTTCCTGCGCCGAGATAATGAAATGCTTCCGGCCGCTACCGTCTGGCCACTGACTCACGAGGGAACATGATGACAACACTCAGCATTGGCATTATCGGCGCCGGGCCCGGCGGCCTGTGTCTGGCTCAGGGACTGCGCCGCTTCGGCATCCACGCCACGGTGTTTGAACGCGACACCACACCGCAAGCACGCGATCAGGGCTACCGGCTGCGCATCGATCCGTCGGGCCAGCAGGCGCTGGCCGCCTGCCTGCCGCCGGCGCACTACCGCTTGCTCTGCGCCGGCAGCGCGCAAAACAGCGGCGAGAGCAATCTATGGGATCCGCAGCTTGCCCCGCTCACCGGCCGGCGCCCCGAGCACTGGTTGCCCTCCAGCCAGCGCCAAACGCAAGAACCGGGCGGCGATCTCGGCATTCATCGCCAAACGCTGCGCGAGATCCTGCTTGCCGGCCTGCAAGACCGGGTGCGTTTCGGCCATACCTTGCGTGAATTTGCACAAACGCCGCAGGGTGTGGAACTTCAGTTCGCCAACGGCGAGCACGTGCGGGTCGATGTGCTGATCGCCGCCGACGGCGTCAACTCGCTGGTGCGGCGGCGCTGCCTGCCCGAGGCGGGGCCCGAAGACAGCGGTGCGGTCACCCTCTACGGCAAAACGCCGCTCGATGCGGCGACCCGCGCCCAATTGGCCCCTGAGCTGCTGAACGGCGTATCGGTGATCTTCGCCGACGGCATGTCGCTGGTGGTTGAACCGATGCGCTTTCAGGCCCCCATGGCGCAACTGGCGGCCGACTACGCGCCCGATTGCCGCCTCTCGCCGGTCGACGACTATCTCTATTGGGCCTGTATCGGATCGGCTGAGCGTCTCGGCGGGGCCCCGGGACTGGAGGAGAGCACCGCGTTGCAGGCGCGCGTGCGGCATATCTCGCAAGGCTGGGCGCCCACCTTGCAAACGGCGTTAGCGCTGGCGGATCCCCTGTCGCTCAGCGTGCGGACGGTGCAGGTTACGGCGGCGATGCCGGAATGGCACAGCGAACGCATCGCCTTTCTCGGCGACGCCGTGCACGCCATGAGCCCGGCGGGTGGGCTCGGCGCCAACACCGCGCTGGTAGACGCCGCCAGCCTGGCGGCGCATCTGGCGCACTCAGACAGCGCCGCGCAGGCGCTCAGGAACTACGGTACAGAGCTGCAAACGCGAGGCGCGGCGGTAATACGTCTTTCACGCCTGGCGTCCGAACGGCTACAACAAAACAGTGAGGCAGACAACTCAGCGCCATGAGCGTCACTCGATAATTTCCACCACCTCCAGCCAGGCGTTTTTACCGCACGCCTGGCCCCCATTCAGCCAACGGCGCAGCATATCCAGCGCCAGCATCGCCACCGACTCCTGCCGCAGCCGCAGCCCGTGGCGCGACGCGCGATAACGCACGGTCTGGCCAATCCCGCCGCGCGGCGTGTGCAGCGCAATGCTCACCTGCTCATCGCGCATGGCGCTGACCGCCAACGCCAACGGCGCGCCGGTCAATTCCGCCAGCGAGCGGGCGCGCGCCAGCGTCGTTTCCAGCGTTTCGATGCAATGGGCCGGCAGCAGCTCTCCCCCCGCCAGCGGCGCGCCTTCGCTCTGCAGCTGCAGGTTGATCAAGCCGCCGCTGAATTGCTCGCTCAACGCCAGCTTCAGCCCTTGCTGATTCAGGCGCTGCGTCAGCGTCGCCGGCAACCCGACGGTGCCTTCGAAGATGCAGTTGTCCCCCGCCACCTCGCGCACGCGTCGCCAGGCCAGCTCCATCTCCGCGCGCCGGCTTTCCGGCCCGGTCAGCTTCAGCTCAATGATCGGGCTGGACGAGCGGTACCCCAGCACCACGTCCGGCGGCAGCGGCAGGCTATCCAGTTCGGCGGCCAGATCGCTCTCGGAGGTGCCGAACGTCGTCAGGCGCAGGCACAGCGGCGGCGCTGGCAAAGTGAAGCGCTGGCGCAGACGCGGCACGATCTGCTGTTCGACCATCACTTTGAATTCCGAAGGCACGCCGGGGGTGAAGAACATCAGGCATTGGTTCAGCTGCAACGCGAAACCGCAGGCGGTGCCCACCGGGTTATCCAGCATTTCCGCATTGGCCGGGATCTGCGCCTGCTTGCGGTTGGAAGGGGCCATCGGCCGCCCGCGCTCGGCGAAATAGGCTTCCATGCGCGCCAGCCAGTCGGCCCGTTCAATCAGCTCTACGCCGCAGGCTTTCGCGGCGGCCAGCGCGCTCAAATCGTCACTGGTCGGCCCCAGGCCGCCGTTGACGATCAGCACATCGGCGATATGGCTGCGTTCCTGCAGGATCTCGATCAAAGCAGAGAGGCTGTCCCCTACCGTTTCCCGCCCGCTCATCGGCACGCCCTGCTGGAACAGGTAGTCCGCCAGCCAGGCGGCGTTGGTATCAATAATTTGCCCGTGCAGCACCTCATCGCCGGTGCTGAGCATCTCCACCCTTAACATTGATCTCTCCCGCATTTTTTGGTCATTCCACTATAGAAGCCCGTAAATAACTTTTCACTAGCCGCCGTCGGATTATTTCCGCCATCGCGTCGTTCATCATGCGCCATGCCGCCCGCAAGGTCGTAAACTTTAGTTTACAATGCGCGTAACGCCGGTTTGACACAAATTAGGGCTTCCACTATCCTGCCATCCTCATAAATCGTTACCTATAATTTTCAAAATCTTTCGGCTGGTAGAGAAAAAACGTGAAGAATCGCACTCTTGGCAGTGTTTTTATCGTGGCGGGCACCACCATTGGCGCCGGGATGTTGGCGATGCCGCTGGCGGCGGCCGGCGTCGGTTTCGGCGTCACGCTGGCCTTACTGGTCGGGCTGTGGCTGTTGATGTGTTACACCGCGCTGTTACTGGTAGAGGTTTACCAGCATGAGCAGGCGGATACCGGTCTGGGCACGCTCGCCAAACGTTATCTCGGCGGCGGCGGCCAGTGGCTGACCAGCTTTAGCATGATGTTCCTGATGTACGCCCTCACCGCCGCCTACATTAGCGGCGCCGGCGAACTGCTCGCCACCAGCATCAGCCAATGGACATCGCAGGACTTCCCGGTGTCGCTCGGCGTCCTGCTGTTCACCCTGGTGGCCGGCGGCGTGGTGTGCATCGGCACCCACTCGGTCGACTTGTTCAACCGCATCCTGTTCAGCGCGAAAGTGGTGTTTCTGGTGGTGATGCTCGGCCTGATGTTGCCGAATATCCACCAGACCAATCTGATGACGTTGCCGCTGGAGCAAGGCCTGGCGCTGTCGGCCATTCCGGTGATCTTCACCTCATTTGGCTTCCACGGCAGCGTGCCGAGCATCGTCAACTACATGGGCGGCAACATTCGCAAACTGCGTTGGGTGTTTATCATCGGCAGCGCCATCCCGCTGATCGCCTATATCTTCTGGCAACTGGCAACGCTGGGCAGTATCAGCTCCGACACCTTCGTCGGCATGCTGGCGCAGCAGGCCGGGCTGAATGGCCTGTTGCAAGCGGTGCGTGATGCAGTAGCTTCGCCGCACGTTGAACTGGCGGTGCACCTGTTCGCCGATCTGGCGCTGGCGACCTCGTTCCTCGGCGTTGCGCTTGGGCTGTTCGATTTCCTGGCTGACCTGTTCAAGCGGCAAGATAACGTGCGTGGCCGCCTGCAAACCGGCGCCATCACCTTCCTGCCGCCGCTGGCCTTCGCGCTGTTCTACCCGCGCGGTTTCGTGCTGGCGCTGGGTTTCGCCGCCATCGCCCTGTCGGTACTGGCGCTGCTGCTGCCTTCGCTGCTGGTGTGGAAAACCCGCCAAAAGCATCAGGCGCAGTATCGCGTCTGGGGCGGCACCCCTGCGCTGGCGCTGGTGTTTGTCTGTGGGGTAACGGTGATCGCCATCCAACTGGGTATCGCCAGCGGCATGCTGCCGGCGGTCGGGTAAGCGACGAAAGACAAGGAATGATAAAGAGAAAGGGGCCGCAATGGCCCCTTTTTGCTCAGCGTCAGAAGCTCAGACCGACACCGACATAAGGGCCATCGGCCAGGGTGTTGTCACGACGCCCGTCTTTGCCTTCCATCTGCATGTAACGATAGCCCACGTCCACGCTCAGCGGACGGAACTTCCAGCGCAGGCCGCCGCTGGCTTCGTTATAGGCCTTCACGCCGCTGGTGAAAGACTCAGGGGCAAAGTAACCTTCGCCGTGCAGGCTGAAGTAACGGTTAATTTCCCACTCCAGGCCGCCGCCCAGCGCCACCGCCCCGCCGCTTTTCCCGTCTTTCGGGCTGAGGTACAGCGCTTTGGCGCCCACGGTCGCCGTCAACGGCCCCAGCGGCACGCCGAAGTTCAACCCCACGCTGCCGACGTTGCCGTCGTGGTCGCTGCGCGCCCAGTTGCCGGTCAGGCCCAGACCTGAAGAGCCGGTGCTCATGCCAACGCCCAGGTTGGTGTAGTGTTGCCCGGCTTCGCCCGACACGCTGATGGCGTTCGCCGCGCCGGTCACAAACAGCAATCCTGCCGCGCACGCGACCCAAGTCTTTTTCATCATCTTTCCCTCTGGTTTGTCATCCGTACCGAATGATCGAATCAACGCAAAATAATAACGTCATGAGTCTATACCAAAGCGCAATGAGTATTTAAGGGATAAAAGCGAAAAAATTCTTCAATAATCAAATAAATGTAAAAATTTGCAAACAAAAATCCATATTCGTCAAGGCGATGCCAACGATAACCGAGACCTATTTGCCGTCGCTCGGCAATAGGGCTACAACTAGTAGTGGCTTTGACCAAGGTCAGGGGAAGAAGCCCCGCCAAAGGACTATGCTGATGAACGCTTAAACCGCCCGAGTCTTTACTTAACTGCACTACGATAAGGAGCAAGTGATGAGCAAGAAAGGACTGACCACCGCAGCCGGCGCCCCGGTTGTCGATAACAATAACGTGATCACCGCGGGCAAACGCGGCCCGATGCTGTTGCAGGACGTGTGGTTCCTGGAAAAACTGGCCCACTTCGACCGCGAGGTCATCCCCGAGCGCCGCATGCACGCCAAAGGATCCGGCGCCTACGGCACCTTTACCGTCACCCATGACATCACCCGCTACACGCGCGCCAAGATCTTCTCCGAAATCGGTAAGCAGACCGACATGTTTATCCGCTTCTCCACCGTCGCCGGTGAGCGCGGCGCGGCCGACGCCGAACGCGACATTCGCGGTTTTGCCATGAAGTTCTATACCGAAGAAGGCAACTGGGATTTGGTGGGCAACGATACGCCGGTGTTCTATCTGCGCGATCCGCTGAAATTCCCCGATCTCAATCACGTGGTGAAACGCGATCCGCATACCAACCTGCGTAATCCGGTGTACAAGTGGGATTTCTTCTCTCACCTGCCGGAATCGCTGCACCAGCTGACCATCGACTTCAGCGATCGCGGCATTCCCAAGTCCTACCGCCACATGCACGGTTTCGGCAGCCACACCTTCAGCTTTATCAATGCCGCCAACGAGCGCTTCTGGGTGAAATTCCACTTCCGCTGCGAACAAGGCATTGAAAACCTGATGGATGAAGAAGCGGAAGCGATCATCGCCAAGGATCGCGAAAGCTCACAGCGCGATTTGTTCGATGCGATCAAACGCGGCGACTTCCCGCGCTGGAAACTGCAGATCCAGGTCATGCCGGAACATGAGGCCTCGCAGACGCCGTATAATCCGTTCGATCTGACCAAGGTCTGGCCGCACGGCGACTACCCGCTGATCGACGTCGGCTTTTTCGAGCTGAACCGCAACCCCGACAACTACTTCTCCGAGGTTGAGCAGGTGGCGATGAACCCCGCCAACGTGGTGCCGGGCATCAGTTTCTCGCCGGATAAAATGCTGCAGGGCCGCCTGTTCTCCTATGGCGATGCGCACCGCTACCGCCTGGGCGTCAACCACCACCAGATCCCGGTGAACGGCGCCAAATGCCCGTTCCACAACTATCATCGCGACGGCGCGATGCGCGTGGACGGCAACAGCGGCAACGGCGCAACCTACGAACCGAACAGCTTCGGCCTGTTCCAGGAACAGCCGGACTTCAGCGAACCGCCGCTGAGCATTGAAGGCGCGGCCGACCACTGGAATCATCGTGAAGACGACGATTACTACAGCCAGCCGCGCGCGCTGTTCAACCTGCTGAGCGCCGAAGAGCACCAGCGCATGTTCACCCGCATCGCCGGCGAACTGTCGCAGGTGCCGGAACACATCCAGCGCCGTCAGGTCGAGCTGTTCACCAAGGTGCACCCGGACTACGGCGCCGGCGTCGCCAAGGCGTTGGGACTGAAATAACCCGCCGTCATCATTCGCTCAGCCGCCCTTTCGGGCGGCTTTTTTATGCCTGACGCAGGCGCTCCGCCACCCACGCCTGCAACCGGCGGCGCGAAATCTTGATGCCGCCGTTTTTCAGCTCATCAGGCAGCGGAAGCAATGCCGTCGGGCGTTGGAAATTGGCGAGCTTATCCTGCGACCAGGCGAGCAGCGTCGCCAGCGACAGCGACGGATCGCCGTCGATCACCGCCACCGGCCGCTGGCCGAATTCGGCGTCCACCACCGGCACCACAAACGCCTGCGTGATCTGCGGATGCGCCGCCAGCACGCGTTCGATATCTTCCGGCTGCACCCCTTCGCCGCCGCTGAAAAACAGGTTGTCCAGCCGGCCGAGAATGCGCAGTTCCCCCTCCGCCATCGCGCCGCGATCGCGGGTCGCGAACCAGCCCTGTTCATCGGCCAACGGCTGCAGATGGCCATGACGCCAGTAGCCAAGCGCCAGGCTGTCGGCGCGGATCCAGACCTCTTCATCCACCAGTTTTACCTCGCGGCCGCCGAGCGGCAGGCCGACACCCGGCCGCGCATCGGCGCGCTTGGCGCACACCGTGGAGGCCAGTTCGGTCAGCCCGTAGCCGCACCAGCAACGGATCCCCGCCGCCTCCGCCCGTTCGGTCAGTTCCACCGGGATCATCGCGCCGCCGAGCAGCACCGCCTTCAGCGTCATGCCCGCCAGCGGTTGCGCCAACAGCCGCCACAGCTGGGTCGGCACCAACGAGGCATGCGTGCATCCCGCCAACGTCTCGTTCAGCGGGTGCATCTCGCGCACCGCCAACCGGGCGCCCGCCGCCAGCCAGCGCCAGACAATGCCCTGTCCGGAGACATGAAACAGCGGCAATGACAGCAGCCAGCAATCCTCGCGCTGAAACGCCATCAGCCCCAACACCCCGGCGGCGCTGGCCAGATGGTTGGCATAGCTGTGCGCGGCCGCTTTCGGCATGCCGCTGGAACCGGAAGTCAACGTCAGCGTCGCCAGACGCTGCGCATCCCACGTCGGCAGGTCTGGCCAACGCGGCTCGGTCGACGGCGGGGTCAATCGAATCACGTCTTCCGGCAGCGCCGGCAACGAGTCTGGGCCGAAGACAAAGGTCATATCCAATTCCGGCAACAGCTGCGCCAGCAGCGGCGTCGGCAAGGCGGGATTGAGCGGCAGCAGGCGTGCGCCGCACTGCAACAGCGCCAGATAGGCCAGCAGCAGTGGATAGCTGTTTTTACCGCACAGCGCCACGCCGCAGCCCGGTTCAACGCCCTGATGCTGGAAATCCGCCGCCAGCTCATCCACCTGGCTCTGCAACGTCAGCCAGCTCAGCGGTTGTTCGCCGAGCATCAGCGCCGTCGCCTGCGGCTGAGTGCGCGCCCAGTGTCGCCACGGCCAATCGTTCAACGGCGCCATAGGCACTCCAGCGCCGAGACATCCAGCAGCGGCAACGCGCTGCCCGGCCACGGGCGCAGCACCTGCGCCTGCATCAACCCCAGCGTGTCCAGGCCCGGCACGGTATCCGGCGTCAGCCAATGGGCAATGCGCGCCAGCTGGGTCAACCCCAGGCTGGATTCGAGGCTGGAGCTGATCACCGCCGTCAGGCCCGCCGCGTGCGCCTGCGCCACCAGCGTCTGGCAACGCGCCAGGCTGCCGACCAGCGTCGGCTTGATCACGATGGCCGCCACGCCCGGCTCGGCCTGCACCACAAAGTCCGCCTCCCGCACGCTCTCATCCCAGGCGATGGCGATACCGGTCGCCCGGGCGAAGTCGCGCGATTCATCACGGGTCTTGCAGGGCTCTTCCAGGAAGGCGATGCGATCGCGCCACGCCGGGCTAACGTACCTGGCGAAGCCGTCGGCCTTGGCGCGGGTCCAGCTGCGGTTGGCGTCCAGCCGCAGCCGAAGATCCGGCAGCGCCTCCAGCAACACGTTGACGATCATGCCGTCCCGC
The DNA here is from genome assembly GCF_014982455.1 of Serratia sp. X3. Classification (NCBI taxonomy): domain Bacteria; kingdom Pseudomonadati; phylum Pseudomonadota; class Gammaproteobacteria; order Enterobacterales; family Yersiniaceae; genus Serratia; species Serratia sp. X3. The sequence continues at coordinate 213,753 of NZ_JADCNB010000001.1, read as the reverse complement.
ACCGCCTCATACAGCCCCACCTTCACCTTGGCGACTTTCTCGCCCGGTAAAGCGCTCAATGTCTCGAACAGCTCATCCGGATCGCCGGTGCACAGCGGCGCCTTGCGAAAATCCGCCTGCATCGGCAAACGCTGCTCCAGCTCGGCCTGCGCGCAGCTGAGCCCAAAGGCCACCGAGGGCAGCGCGCTGTGCTCCGGTTCGTTGCCCGCCAACCACGCCTGCAGCCAGTCCAATGCGGCCTGTTCGGCCTGCGCCGGCGTTTCCCGGCTGAATTCCGGCAGCGGTGCGATCTCGCCCCAGCCTTCACGTTCGCCCTGACACAGCTGCACCACCCATCCGTCACGCGTTTTCAACCGTTGATTGCGCAGCACCACGCCCGCCTCCATCGGCAGGCTGTAACGGTATAGCGCCGCGCTGCGGTTTGCCCCGCTCATTACGGGTTACGCTTGAATTTGCTGAAGTCCGGTTGGCGCTTCTCGTTGAACGCGTTGCGCCCTTCCTGCCCTTCGTCGGTCATGTAAAACAGCATGGTGGCGTTGCCCGCCAGCTCCTGCAAACCGGCCTGGCCGTCGCAGTCGGCATTCAGCGCCGCCTTCAGGCAGCGCAGCGCCATCGGGCTGTTCTGCAGCATTTCGCGGCACCAGCGCACCGTCTCTTTTTCCAGATCGGCCAGCGGCACGACGGTATTGACCAGGCCCATGTCGAGCGCGGCGGCGGCGTCGTACTGGCGGCACAGGAACCAGATTTCGCGCGCCTTCTTCTGGCCGACGATGCGCGCCATGTAAGACGCGCCCCAGCCGCCGTCGAACGAGCCCACTTTCGGGCCGGTCTGGCCGAAGATGGCGTTATCCGCCGCGATGGTCAGATCGCACATCATGTGCAGCACGTGGCCGCCGCCGATCGAATAGCCGGCCACCATCGCCACCACCGGTTTCGGGCAGGTGCGGATCTGGCGCTGGAAGTCCAGCACGTTGAGGTGATGTACGCCGCTGTCGTCGCGATAGCCGCCGTAGTCACCGCGCACTTTCTGATCGCCGCCGGAGCAGAAAGCCTTATCGCCAGCGCCGGTCAGAATAATGACGCCGATGCCGTCGTCGTAACGGGCGTTGGCCAGCGCGTCGATCATCTCTTTGACCGTTTGCGGACGAAACGCGTTGCGCACCTGCGGCCGGTTGATGGTGATTTTGGCGATGCCGTCGGCGGACTTGTGATACAGAATGTCTTCGAAATCGCCGGTGCAATCTTGCCAGGCGATGGCGGCATACAGGTGTTCTTCATTCGGATAAAGCATGTTCGGTTCCTTTAACCAGGGTTAACGAGAAAGGTCTGCAGCTCGGCGACGAAATCCTGCGGATTGGCCAGATGCGCGTTGTGGCCGGCCTGCGGCACGATGCGCAACGGCAACCCGGCGTCGCGCGCCAGCCGTTGAAATTTGGGGTCGTTCTCACCGCACAGCACCCGCAGCGGCACGGTCAGTTGGCGCAGCTGCGGCGCCAGATAAGGCTGTCTGCCGAGCGATGTGGCTTCGAGCATGTCGGCAATCGCCGGGCCGCTGTTGATCGAACGCGCGGCGATCAGCGCCTGGCGGTGCACATGGCTAAGCTCTTTGAACACCGGCTGCTGATACCAGTCCGCCAGGACTTCGGCAATCGGCTCACTGCGAAAACGCGCCGCCCATCGCGCATCCTGCTCGCAACGATCGCGGCGCTGTTGTTCGTCCTCAAGCCCCGGATTGCCGCCCTCGACGATCACGCCTTGCAGGCCGTCATGGCGGCCGTGGCAAGCGTGATACATGGCGATGCGCCCGCCGAGCGAGTAGCCCACCAGCCAATAACGTTCAATATTGCGCAGTTGCAGGGTCGCGGCGATTTGCGCGCTGATGTCGTCAAAGCCGCGGCAGCTCACCGCCACAGAATCGCCGTGGCCGGGCAGATCGATGGCCAGCGACGGCCATTCCGGGCAACGCGCGGCGATCACCCGCCATTCATTGTTGTTGCCCAGCAGGCCGTGCAGCCATACCAGCCACGGACGCCCCGCTTCGCCCTGTTGCAAAATTCGCGTCGCCAGCATCATTGCACCGCCATCTGTTGCACCAGGAATTGCAGACTCTCGGCCCCTGCGCTCGGCGACACCTGCAGTTCTATCAGCGTGGCACCGCCGCGCCGCCAGCCTTGTTCAACCGCCTGTTGCAGTTGGCTCCAGTTCTCCGGCCGCGCGTAGCCAAGCTGGAACATCGCCGCCGCGTGGCTGAACTCGATATTTTGCGGCATGCAGTAAAAGCGCTGCCGTTCCTCTTCCGGCGTCGGCAGCAGCGAGAAAATTTGGCCACCGTTATTGTTGACGACGATCAGCACCGTCGGCGCCGAACAGTGGCGCAACAACGCCAGCGCATTGAGGTCATACAACGCGGAAAGGTCGCCCACCACCGCCAACGTCGGCCGGGCGGTGGCGCGCTGTACGCCGGCGGCGGTGGAAATCAGACCGTCGATGCCGCTGGCGCCGCGGTTGCTGAATACCGGGTAAGCGACAGGCAGCGTGGTTAACGCGTCGATCAGTCGCACCACCAGGCTGTTGCCGAGGAACAGCTGGCCGTTCTCCGGCAGCAGTTCCGGCAGGCGGTGCGCCAGCTGCGCTTCGCCAAAGTTATCGTGCAGATGCGTGGACGCCGCCGTCAGCGCCTTATCCGCCAAGGCCGCCAGCCCGGCGGCCCACGGTGCGCGCGGTTGCGCCGGATGCTGCGCCAACCACTGCGCCACCCCGGCACGCAGACGCCGCCCCCGGTGCTGGGCCGGATCGAGCCGCCCCGGCAGCTCGTCGATGACCCAATACTCTTCCGGCCGACACTGCGCCTGCCACTGCAGCAGGCGTTTACCGGTCAGACTGCCGCCGAACTGCACCACCAGCTGCGCGTCTTGCAACACGCGCTGCGCCTGCGGATGAGCGAGCCATAAATCGGCGCAGGGCAGCGGTTGCCCGGTCTGCGACAGCACATCGCCGATCAGCGGCCAGCCCAGCGTCTCGGCCCAGTCGGCCAGCCGTGCGCCCTCTTCCGCGCTCATGCGGCCGGCCAGCACCACGCCGCGTTTTTGCCGCCAGAAGAACCAGTCCGGCTGCGGCGACGGCGCCGCACGCGTCTCGCTTTCCTGCAGCCAAGGCCGATCGCTCTGCCACCAGTCGCCCAGCGCGGCGGACCAATCGGCATACTGACGCTCATCACCGCCGTACAGCGGTTCGGCGAACGGGCAGTTGATATGCAACGCACCGTGCTGCAGGCGCGCCATCGCGCTGTCGACGCTGGAGGCCAGCCACGCGGCCGGAATATCCGGCGTAGGACGCGGCAGATCGATCGCCAACGTCGGGTGGCTGCTGTAGAGGCCGTTTTGACGGATCGCCTGATTGGCGCCGCAGTCGATCAGTTCCGGCGGCCGATCGGCGGTGAGAAACACCAGCCGCTCACCGGTCAGACCGGCCTCGATTAAAGCCGGGTAAAGGTTCGCCGCCGCGGTGCCGGACGTGACAATCACCGCTACCGGCTCACGCGCCGCCTTCGCCAGCCCAAGCGCCAAATGGCCGAGCCCGCGTTCATCAAAGTGGGTATGACAGATAAAAGATCGGTTGGCCGCAGCGGCCAGCGTCAACGGCGTGGAGCGCGATCCCGGAGCGATACAAACATGCCGCACCCCATGGCGGGCCAGCGCCTCGAGCAGCACAGCCGCCCACCGGCGATTAAAAACACTTGTCGACATAGTTCGCTCACAAGTCAGTTAGCAGAGATCGTCCCCGGCGCAGCCGACGGACGCCGCGCCTGTAGTTACGCTCTGTATTATATGAGGTGTTATTTTCACGGCTTTTGCGCCAGCGCAAAAACGCCGTATATCCCTGGGTGTTTACACCAGATAATTATTTGATTTAGAACAAAAAATAAACAATAAATACACAAACACTTTACACCTGCAGCGACATGGCCTCAATCCGCCCGCACAAAAAACAGGGGAATAACGCCCCGCCTGCGGCGGCTAGCGGAAAGTATAGGCGGGAAATGGAAGAACTATCGGAGAAACAGCGGGATGAAGCACACAGTCTGCAGAAAAGAACGAGGCGGCTTGCGCCGCCCCTGGATCGTGGTTTATTTGCGGGCCAGCAGCAGCCCCAGCACCAGCCCGACGGTGGCGCCGATGCCCACGCTGTGCCAGGGTTTATCCCGCACATAGTCGTCGGTGCGGTGCACCGCTTCTTTGGCGCGGGCATAGTAGGATTCGCCGGTGTTCACCCAGCGCGCCTTGACCTCACTCAGCGCCTGCTCGGCGTGCGACTTGATGTCGATGTAGGCCTGATCCGCGCGATCGCCGCTGTATTGCAACACTTCTTCCAGCGTTTCGGTCAGCATTCTCAGATCGTCATCCAGCGTAGTTTGCTCAGCATCCGTATGTCTTGCCATCGTGAGATCTCCGTGGTTGAAAAATTAAGCGTTCCTACACTATAGACAACGATCGTCACCTGCGGCCATCGGACTTTTACCCTAAAACACTAATTGCACCTTGGCGGCCCGGCGCTTGTCGCCGGCAAACTCCAGCGCCTGCGCCAGTTGGTCCCCGGCGAACTCCGCCGACAGCAGCGGCAGCGGATCGACCACATCGCCGGCCAGCCAGGCCACCGCCAGCGCGAATTCCTCCACGAAGCGGAAGGAGCCGAGCAGATTCAACTCCTTGGCGATCAACAGCATCAGCGGGAAATCAGGGAAGCTGCCGCCCATCCCCACCTGCACGACGGTGCCCTTGGCGCGCGTGACTTCCAGGCAGCGCTGCAGCGACGTCGGATGCCCTGCTGCCTCGAAAGCGATGTCGAAATAGCCTTTGTGTTGCTGATATCCGCTGAAATCGTCGTCTGCGGCATGCAGACAGCAGTCCGCCCCCATCTGGCCGGCGAGCGCCAGACAGCGCGGGCTGAGATCGGCGCAGACGATCTCGGCGGCGCCCAGCGCTTTCAGCGCCGCCACCAGCAAACAGCCGATCGGGCCGACGCCGGACACGAAAACCGTTTTACCCTTCACCGCGCCGGGCTGTTTCGCCGCGTGGATCGCCACCGCCAGCGGTTCGGCGAATACCATCACCCTGTCGTCGCGATCGGCGGCGTAAGGAATGCACTGCACGCTATCCACCACCTTGTATTGGGTGAAAGCGCCGTCGACGTGCGGGAAATACATCGCGCTGCCGAAAAAGCGCATTTCGACGCACTGATTGCTTTGCTGCGCCAGACAATATTTGCACTGCCCGCAGGGTTTGCTGGGATTGAGCGCCACCTTCTGCCCGACCGGCAACTGCGGCGAATCGCTGGCGAGCACCTCGCCGATCGCCTCGTGGCCCAGCACCATCGGCTGGCGTACCTGAAAATTGCCGACCTTCCCTTCCTGAAAGTAATGCAGGTCCGAGCCGCAGATGCCGCCGCGGCGGATTTTCACCAGCGTGCCCTGCCCCTGATAATTCACTTCTTGCGCGATCACCGCCACGTCGCGTTTGCCGTTGACCATGCAGGACTGGGTTTGAATTTTCATCTCAACACTCCACGCAAGAGGGATTACACCGCAGCGGACATGCCGCCATCGACAAACAGCAGCTGCCCGTTGACGAAGCTGGAAGCGTCGGCGGCCAGGAACACCGCCGCGCCGATCAGCTCCTGCGGATCCCCCCAACGCGCGGCGGGCGTGCGCTGGGTTAGCCAGGCGGTAAAGGCCGGGTCGTCGGCCAACGCCTGCGTCATCTCGGTTTTGAAATAGCCGGGGGCAATGCCGTTGACCTGAATGTTGTAACGCGCCAACTCCACGCACATGCCGCGCGTCAGCATTTTCACCGCGCCCTTGGATGCCGCATAAGGGGTGATGGTGTCACGTCCCAGCTCGCTTTGCATCGAGCCGATATTGACTATCTTGCCGCGCCGGCGCGGCACCATGTAACGGGCCACGGTCTGCGACACGATGAAGACCGCCTTCTGGTTGACGGCGATGATGTCGTCCCAGTCTTGCTCCGGGAACTCGGTGAAGGGATGACGGCGCTGGATGCCGGCGTTGTTGATCAACACGTCTATCGCGCCGATGTCCGTTTCGATACGGCCGATGGCGGCATGCACCGCCTGAGAGTCGGTGACGTCGAACGCCGCCGCGTCGGCGCGCAGCCCCTCTTCGCGCAGGCGATCGGCGGCGTGCCGGGCATGTTCTTCGGTGGTGGCGTTGACCAGAATATGCGCGCCTTGCTGCGCCAGACCGCGTGCCAGCAGAAAACCGATGCCGCGCGAGGCGCCGGTGATCAAGACGGTTTTGTTATCCAGAGAAAACAGGTTGTTCATGGTGATTCCCGGCCTTCAGGCCTCCAATCGGACAGGCCTCTATCTCAGCCGATTGTTACCGGTAAAAACGTGATGGAAATCACTGAAAATAATGTTACGAAACCCTGTTACCCTTAACGTGAACTCACGCAGACAGTGAGAGAACAAAACCAACCTATCTAATTGAAAAATTAATGTTTTCAATAAAATCGCATGCGTTGTTATCACCAAATCGATTTGTTAACATACCGCTATCCCCCCTTGCCGCTCCGCCCGTTAAGGCTACCGAATGAAACACCCCCGCGTAACGCTACAGGACATCGCGCAATTGGCCGGCGTGACCAAAATGACCGTCAGCCGTTTTCTGCGCACGCCGGACAAAGTGGCGGCCGACACCGCCGAACGTATTGCGCAGGTCATGCGGGAGCTGAACATCACTGACGCCGATACCGCACAGGCCGGCAGAAAACCGCGCATCGGCGTGTTGATCCCCTCTTTCAATAACCAGATTTTCGCCGATCTGCTGGCCGGCATCGAATCCGTCACCCAGGCGCGGGGTTACCAAACGCTGGTGGTAAACTACGATTACAGCCCGCAGCGGGAAGAAGAGCAGATTGCACAGCTGCTGGCTTATCCAATCGCCGGGCTAATCCTCACCGATTCGGCGCACACCTTGCGCGCGGAGACCTATCTCGCCGCCGCGAAAATTCCCATCGCGCAGGTGATGGATCTCGACGCGCCGCCGGGGCGGATCGCGGTGGGATTCGACAATGAACAGGCGGGGTATGACATGACCGCCGCGCTGCTGGCCAGCGGCAAACGCCATATCGTTTACTTTGGCGCCATGTCCGACGCCCGCGACACTAAACGTTACCAGGGATACTGCCGCGCCATGGCGGCTCAGGGGCAAACGCCGCGCCAGATCACACCGCATCGGGTCTCATCGGTTTCGATCGGCGCCGACATGCTGGCGATGGCGCGCGAACGCTACCCGCAGTTGGACGGTATCCTGTGCACCAACGACGATTTGGCGGTAGGCGTGTTGCAGGCCTGCCTGCGTCTCGGCGTGCGCGTGCCGCAGGAGGTTGCGCTATCGGGTTTTCACGGTCTGGATATCGGCCAGGCGACCACGCCGGGCATCGCCAGCGTGATCACGCCGCGCTTTGAGATGGGTAAGGCCGCCAGTGAACTGTTGCTGCAGCGGATCGCGGGCGAGCCCTGCGCCGAGCGTCTCGACCTGCACTACCGCCTCTCACTCGGCGGCACCGTTTGAGCCGGCATGCCGGCTGACCGGTTGTGCGGCGCGGGCTTTTTCGCTGCGCGCCGCCCACCACAGCCCGCTGTTTTTCATCGCATAGCCGAATAGCAGGCCCACCAGCAAAGAGAGCGTCACCAGCGGCCAGTCGCCGCCGCCGGCGAAGGTCGCACAGGCGCCGATAAAGGTGCCGGGCACGAACCCCAGCCATTGCTGTTTGGCCTGTATGCACATCAAGAACGCCACGGCGCCGGTCAGCAGATACCCCAGCAAATTCCATTGCGGCGCCAGTTCGCTGCCGTGGATGATGACCATTGCCCAGAAAACGCCGCTGCAGCAGGTCAACGCGCCGATCAACAGCCCTTTCAGGCCGCCCTGCGGGCAGGCGAAATAGGCCGTGCAGCCGAGAAAACCGGCCCAACCGATCAGGCCCAGACTGACGGCAACCCATCCCCAAACGCCGGACAGGATCCCGGTGGTGACGGCAATGGCGAAAAGAACGTTCATAAAGTGACCTGCAGCAAAAAGAAAGCGCGCAGTTTACCCGAAAACGGGCCAATTTATGCGATACAAATCACATCATAAATGTAATTAAAGAATCATTAATTATAAAAAATAGATATTCATCACAAAATAATTAGCAAGTGAACCCCAGCCGGGACGTCTTCCATGCCAGCAACAGGCACACTGCGCTGCTGCTCAAGAACAGCAAATGGGTCGCCTGCTGCAGATCGACGCGATCGACCACCACGCCCAGCAAGATCGGCACCCAGTTGGCGATATAAGCGATAACGTAAAACAGAGAAAGCAAACGCGCATGGCTGGTCGGTGGCGAAATCAAGTTCACCAGGGTTGCGCTGCCGACGAAAATGGCGCCGTAAGCATAGCCGGCCACCACCAGCCCCGCCGCCGCCAGCCCCAGAGAATGCCACTGGATCGCCATGGCGAACACCACTGCCGCCAACACCTGCGCCAGGCAACCGAACAACAGCGAATGACGGGCGTTAATGCGGCGGCTCAGGATCTGGCTGATGCCGGCGATCAGCAGATACACCGCAATCGCATAGCCAAAGACGCCACGCTGGTGCATGCCTAACAGCCTTTCCGCCACGCCGGGGCCGATTGCCAAAATACTGGCGGCCAGCGCCCAACAGACAAACAGCGCTCCGGCGCACACAAAGAATTTACCGCCGGTAGCGCGCAGGCCATCGAGCAGCGTGCTTTTTTCCTGTTCGGCCGGCGCAGCGCGGGCCGGCGACGCAACCTGACCACGCGGCCACAGCAGCATGACGCCCAACGCCGCCATGGCGGCAATGGCCATGATGAAAACGAACGGCAGCGTCGTGGGATGAAAACCGGTCTGCAAAGCGATGCCGCTGAAGATCGGCCCCAGCGCTAATCCGGTGGTGAATGACAGCGTTGCGATTAACGCCGCGCTTTTACCGCCGTCGCGCGGCCCAAACCGCACCAACGCGATGTTCGCCGCGCCGGTCAGCGCCCCGGTGCCCACCCCGGCCAGCAGCCGCGCCATCAGCATCATGACAAAGGTATCAGCCAGCGCGAACAGCAGCGCGCCGCTCAACACCACCAGCAACGCCGGCACGATCATGCTGCGTAAATCCTTTACTTTGCCGGCCAGATTGCCGACGCCGAACAAAGAGATCAGCACGCCGGCGGCATAGGCGCCGTAGATGACGGTCAGACTGACCGAGCTTAGCGCAAGCCGCTGCTGATACAGCGGATAAAGCGGCGTCGGCGCGCTGCTGTTCAGCAATGCCGACATCAAAGCCAGCGCCAGGAACAGTAAAATGGCCGTGCGCGACGCCTGTGCGTTTGCTGGCGCCACGTCCTGGATGGCGGTATTTTCTGACATGCTTCAACTCCCAAAGTCGGCAGGCGGCGGCCTGCCATCGTCGTCTTTCCTCACCCGGTCTGCCGGGAACGGCGCTTATCATAGCGTTACGGCGAAAGGCGAAGTATCGCCAAGAATGAATCACCCCGATGCATTTTTGCATCACCGGGGAAATAACCGCCGATGTGCGTGCCGTTAACCGTCTTTCTCTCCCACCAGGCGGAACAACGCTTTATGATAGATACCGGTATCGTTCGCCCGGCCCACACTGCTCCCCTGGCGCCGACAAATCTGCAGAGAGGAAATGGCATGATGAATTGGGATGACGCGCGCTTCTTTCTGGCCGTCGCGCGCTGCGGCACGTTACGTAAAGCCGCCAACCAGCTGCAGGTTGATCAAGCGACCGTCGGCCGACGTCTCACCGCCCTGGAAAGCTCACTGGGTTCGAAATTGTTTATCCGCACGCCAAAATCCTTCTCCCTCAGCCCGCTGGGCGAATCCATGCTGGCGGACGTGATGAAGATGGAAAATGCCGTGCAGGCGATCGCTCGCAAAGCCGCCGGCGGCGACGAAAGCCTGTGCGGCAACGTGCGCATCGCCACCACCGATACCCTGGCCGAAGCCTTCGTGATACCGGCGCTGCAAGATCTGCGGCAACGCTATCCGGCCATTACCGTCACGCTGTTGACGGCACTGAACATCGCCGATATCGCTTACCACGGCGCGGATCTGGCGATCCGCGGCGCGCGCCCCGATGACGATGAACTGATCATCAAGCGGCTGGCCACCATCGAGATGGGGCTGTACGCCAGCCCGCACTATCTGGCGCAACGCGGCATGCCGGTCAAAGGCGAGCAGCTGCGCGGGCACGATCTGCTGATGTTCCCGCGCGAACTGGTGCCGCGCCATTGGAGCGATTTCGGCGGCGAGGCCCTGCACGAGCCCAACGTTGTGCTGCAATGCAATTCGCAACTGCTGTTACGTTCGGCCACTCGCAGCGGGCTGGGCATTGGCCTGCTCTCCGCGTTTCTGGCGGATAAAGACCCGGAGCTGGTACGCCTCTTTCCCGAGAACAAAGACTTGGTGGACATCTGGTTGGTGCTGCATCCCGACCTGCAGCGCGCCGCCCGAATACGCGCGGTCGTGCAGGCGCTGGAAGAGTCGTTTACTCCCGATTCCACCTTATCCGGCGCATAAAAAAGGTCGCCGAAGCGACCTTTTTACCGTCTGAAGCGTTATCAGAACGTCGGCTGCGCCATCTGCACCAGCGAAATCAGCGGCTGAGGATAAACCCCCAACAGCAGCACCAGCGCGGCTGAGATCAGCACCACGACGCCACCGGCGGTCAACGCCCAGTTGTTCGGGGTATCGCGCTGCAGCGATTCCGGCGCGCTGAGGAACAGGCTGACGGTCACGCGCAGGTAGTAGTACAGGCCGATGGCGCTGCCTACCACGACTGCGCCGGTCAGCCACCACAGGTGCGCGCTGACGCCCATCGCGATCACGAAGAACTTACCGATAAAGCCCAGCGTCATCGGGATACCGGCCAGCGACAGCATCATCACCGTCATTACCGCGGACAAGATTGGCTTGTGCCAGAACAGACCACGGTAAGAGAACAGCGAATCCGCATCCGGGCCGCGGTATGGGCTGGACATCAGGCTGACCACGCCGAAGGCGCCCAGGCTGCTGAACAGGTAACCGGCCAGATAAACGCCGGCGGTTTCCAGCGACAGCTGATGGGTTTGCACCGCAATCAGCGCCACCAGCAGGTAGCCCAGGTGAGCGATCGACGAGTAGCCCAGCAGACGCTTGATGTTGGTCTGGCTGATTGCCATCAGGTTACCGAACAAGATGGAGCAGAACGCGATGATCGACAACACCATGCGCAGCGCTTCGTTGTCGGCGGCCGGGGCATACAGGAACAAGCGCATCACGACCGCAAAGATCGCGATCTTGCTGGCGGTCGCCAGGAAGGTCGAGACCGGCGCAGGCGCGCCCTGATACACGTCCGGCGTCCACAGTTGGAACGGCACCAGCGACAGCTTGAAGCCCAGACCGACGATCATCATGCCCATGCCGGCCAGGATCAGCGGCTGGTGCATCATGTTTTCCTGCAGACTCTTGCCGAGGCCGGCCAGCGACAGATCGCCAGATTCGGCGTACAGCAGCGCCATGCCGAACAGCAGGAACGACGACGCGGCAGCGGACAACAGCATGTACTTGATGGCGGCTTCCAGCGGGCGCTTCTGGCGGTAGGCGTAGCCCACCAGGCCGAACAGCGGCAGCGAGATCAGCTCGATACCGATGAACAGCGAAGCCAGATGGTTGGCGCTCGCCAACAGGATGCCGCCCATGGCGGCGATCAGCACCAGCAGGTAGAACTCTTCGCGGTTATCCGGATAGCCGACCAGCCACGGATACGCGAAGGTGCAGGTCGCCAGACTCGCCAGCAGCACCAGCCCGGTGTAGAACATCGAGTAGCCGTCAACCCGCAGCAGCGGGGTGACGTCCATTGGGCCTGCCTGGCCGACAAAGTACAGCGAAAGCAGCGCCAGGTTGAGACCGATCACGGTCAGGGTGGCGTTGATAAAGTGGTCGCGTCGCCACGCAATGCCTAGCATCACAACCACCACCGTCAATCCGACGATCAACAGCGGCAGCAGTGCGATCAGTTGTTGAGGAGTTATTGTCATGGCGAATTACGGCCTTGTTGTTGAAATTGCTGAAACTGACGAACCAAACCAGTGTTGCACGTTGCTCATCGCCGCGTTGGAAGTATCCAGAATCGGCTGCGGGTAAACCCCCAGCAGAACCAGCAACACCACCAGCAGCAGAATGATGAACAGTTCGCGCGCGGTCATGCCCTGCAGCGGCTGGTCGGATTTAGGCGCACCGTAGTAAGCGCGCTGCATCATGATCAGCGAGTAAACCGAAGCGAACACCAGACCGAAGGTGGAGATCACGGTGATCACCGGCACCACCTGGTAGCTGCCGAACAGAATCATGAATTCGCCGACGAAGTTACCGGTGCCCGGCATCCCCAGCGTAGCCACGGCGAAGAACAGCGACAGCGCAGGGATGAACTTGATGCGCCCCCACAGGCCGCCCATCTGACGCATGTCACGGGTATGCAGGCGCTCATACAGCTGGCCGCAGATGATAAACATGCCGGCGGCGGACAGGCCGTGCGCGATCATCTGGATAACCGCGCCCTGGTAAGCCAGCTGGCTGCCGGTGTAGATGGCGATCAGCACGAAGCCCATGTGCGATACCGAGGTGTAAGCGATAAGGCGCTTGATGTCGGTCTGCGCGAACGCCATCCAGGCGCCGTAGAAGATGCCGATCACGCCAAGCCACATGGCGATTGGCGCGAACTCGTGCGAAGCCTCAGGGAACAGCGGCAGGCTGAAACGCAGCAGGCCGTAGGCCGCGGTTTTCAGCAAGATGCCCGCCAGGTCGACGGAACCTGCGGTTGGCGCCTGGCTGTGCGCATCCGGCAACCAGCCGTGCAGCGGCACCACCGGCATTTTCACCGCGAAGGCGATGAAGAAGCCCAGCATCAGCATATATTGCACGTTGTGGGACATCGGCGTTTGCAACAGGTCTTCGTAATCGAAGGTCCACACGCCGGTGGCGTTGTAGTGCACGAACACCAGGCCCAGGATCGCAATCAGCATCACCAGACCGCTGGCCTGGGTGTAGATGAAGAACTTGGTCGCCGCGGTGATGCGGGTTTTACCGTCCGACGCCTTGTGACCCCACAGCGCGATCAGGAAGTACATCGGCACCAACATCATTTCCCAGAAGAAGAAGAACAGGAACATGTCGATGGCGAGGAACACGCCGATAACGCCGCCCAGGATCCACAGCAGGTTGAGGTGGAAGAAGCCCTGATACTTCTGGATTTCACGCCAGGAACAGAGGATCGCCAGCACGCCCAGCAGACCGGTCAACACCACCATCAGCAGCGACAGGCCGTCCAGCGCCAGGTGGATGGAGATGCCGAAGCGCGGGATCCACGGCAGCAGGAATTCGCTCTGCCACTGCGGAATGCCTTTCGGCGTGGTCAATGTATAGCCGCCCTGCATCCACAGCTGCAGAGAGAGCGCCAACGTCAGCCCCATTGCGATCAGCGCTATCCAGCGCGGCACCTTAGTACCGAAGCGCTCAAGCTGCCAGCACAGCAGACCGCCGATAAAGGGGATAAGAATTAGCCAAGGTAATAGCATGGCGTTTTGTGTCCCTTATACGAATAATTTCAAACTTTGTACGTAGCGCCTGCCCGGCGCTACGCCCGAAAAATGCGTCTGTTTAAATTATTCAATTAAACCAAAATCAACAGAGCCAATACGACCACTGCACCCACACCCATAGACGCTATATACCAACGCACCTGACCGTTCTCGCTCACCGTCAGACCGCGGTTCCCCCAGCGGGAGAAGACGGCCGGCAGGTTCATCAGCGAGTTCAGCGGATCGCGTTGCAGCAGCTTCGCAATGCCCAGGTACGGCTTGACGAACACTTTGTCATACAGCCAGTCGAAGCCCCAGGCATGGAACCACCAGGTCGAGAAGAAACGGCCCGGCGCGCTGTTGGCGATGCTGTTGACCAGGCTGCGTTTGCCCAGCCACAGCGCGGCCGCCAGCAGAATGCCGACGATAGCCACCACGCCGGAGGTGATTTCAAGCCGCAGCACGCTGCCGTGCGCCAGCTCGGTGGTCTCCGGCAGCACGCCCTGCAACGGCGGCACGATCATCGCGCCGACGAAGGTGGACAGCACCAGCAGAACCAGCAGTGGCAAGTGGTGAGTGATGCCTTTACCGGCATGCGCTTTGATTTTCTCTTCGCCATGGAACACGATGAAAATCATACGGAAGGTGTACAGCGAGGTCATGAACGCACCGACCAGGCCGGCAACCATCAGGTTGATGTGGCCGTTGGCCATCGCGCCCGCCAGGATCTCGTCCTTACTGAAGAAGCCGGCCGTGACCAGCGGCAACGCAGACAGCGCCGCGCCGCCCACCAGGAAGCAGAAGTACACCAGCGGGATGCTCTTGCGCAGACCGCCCATCTTGAAGATGTTTTGCTCGTGGTGGCAAGCCAGGATCACCGAACCGGACGACAGGAACAGCAGCGCCTTGAAGAACGCGTGGGTCATCAGGTGGAAGATCGCCGCGTCCCATGCCTGCACGCCCAGCGCCAGGAACATGTAACCGATCTGGCTCATGGTGGAGTAAGCGAGCACGCGCTTGATGTCGGTCTGTACCAGCGCGGCGAAGCCGGCCAGCAGCAGAGTGACCGCACCGACGATGCCCACCAGGTGCAGCACTTCCGGCGCCATCAGGAACAGGCCGTGCGTGCGGGCGATCAGATAGACGCCCGCGGTCACCATGGTCGCCGCGTGGATCAGTGCGGAAACCGGGGTTGGGCCCGCCATCGCGTCCGCCAACCAGGTTTGCAGCGGCAGCTGCGCCGATTTACCGACCGCGCCGCCCAGCAGCATCAGGGTCGCCCAGGTGATGGCCGTGTCGCCCACCGCCAGTTTCTGCGGCGCCAGGATCATCAGCTCGCGGATGTTCAGCGTGCCCAGCTCGTTGTAGAGGATGAACAGCGCGAACGCCAGGAACACGTCGCCCACGCGGGTCACGATAAAGGCTTTCATCGCCGCCGCGCCGTTGGCCGGATCTTTGTAGTAGAAACCGATCAACAGGTAGCTGCACAGGCCCACGCCTTCCCAACCCAGGTACATCAGCAGCAGGTTGTCCGCCAGCACCAATACCACCATGCTGGCGATAAACAGGTTGGTGTAAGCGAAGAAGCGCGAATAGCCCTCTTCACCGCGCATGTACCAGGAAGCGAACATGTGGATGAAGAAGCCGACGCCGGTGACCACCGACAGCATGGTCAGCGACAGGCCGTCCAGCACCAGAGTCACGCCGATATTGAAGTTGCCGACGGCCATCCAGGTCCACAGGCTTTGCTCGAACAGCTGCACGCCGGCGGCTTTCTGGGCGAAGAAATCCATCGCCACATACACCGTGACCAGCGCAGCCAGGCCGATAGAACCCACGCCGACGGTGGCCGCCGTGTTTTCAGACCAACGACCGCGGGAAAATGCCAACAGCAGGAACCCGATCAGCGGTAGCAGAATTGTTAAATATAATAGGTTCATCCGCGCATCTCACTGACAGTATCAATATTCAGGGTATGACGACGACGGTAGAGCTGCAGCAGCAGCGCCAGGCCGATACTGGCCTCGGCTGCCGCCAGGCTGATCGCCAGGATGTACATCACCTGCCCGTCCGCCTGGCCCCAGTAGCTTCCCGCCACGATAAACGCCAACGCCGCAGCGTTGATCATCACTTCCAGGCTGATCAGCATAAACAGCAGGTTGCGGCGCACCAACAGCCCGGTCAGCCCGAGCACAAACAGGATAGCCGCCAGGATCAGGCCATGTTGAAGAGGGATCATGCTTGCTCCTCCGATTTTCTTCTCGCCATTTCGCCACCCACCGGCGCGTTGCTCAGCACCTCGCCAGGCTTGTGCTCGCGGCCGATATGGAAGGCGACAACCAGACCCGCCAACAGCAGCATTGAAGCCAGCTCAACCGCCAGTACGTAAGGCCCGAACAGGCTGATGCCCACCGCCTTCGCGTCAACCATCTCACCGCTGATGCCCTGATCGGATACGCTGCGGATCGCAACGATCAATACCACCAGCAGCGCCAGTGACAGCAGGCCAGGCCCGATCCACACCGTCGGTTTCATCCAGTCGCGCTCTTGCTGCTGCACGTTGCCGAGGTTCAGCATCATCACCACGAACACGAACAGCACCATGATGGCGCCCGCATAAACGATGATTTCCAACGCGGCGGCAAAGTAGGCGCCGAGAGAGAAGAAGACTGCCGAGATCGCCAGTAACGAGACGATCAGATACAGCAGCGCATGCACAGGGTTGGTATGGGTGATCACGCGAATCGTCGCGGCCACCGCAATCAAACCTGCCAGATAAAATGCAATTTCCATGCTTGCTGGCTCCTTAGGGCAACAGACCTTTGACGTCGATCGGTTTGGCTTCGTTTTCGGCTTCGCCTTTGGCTTTGCCGTCAATCGCCATACCGGCCATCCGGTAGAAGTTATATTCCGGATATTTACCCGGCCCCGAGATCAACAGATCTTCTTTTTCGTACACCAGATCCTGACGCTTGTACTCACCCAATTCGAAATCCGGCGTCAGCTGGATAGCGGTAGTCGGGCAAGCCTCTTCGCACAGGCCACAGAAGATGCAGCGCGAGAAGTTGATGCGGAAGAACTCCGGATACCAACGGCCGTCTTTCTGTTCCGCTTTTTGCAGCGAGATACAGCCGACCGGGCAGGCAACCGCACACAGGTTACAGGCGACGCAGCGCTCTTCGCCGTCCGGATCGCGCGTCAGCACGATGCGGCCGCGGTAGCGCGGCGGCAGGTAAACCGGTTCTTCCGGGTACATCTGGGTTTCACGCTTGGCGAAGGCATGCATGCCAATCATCCAAATGCTGCGCACCTGGGTGCCGAAACCAACCACTAACTCTTTCAATGTCATGGTTTATTCACCCCTTATTGAGCGTTGTACAAAATGACCGCGGCGGTTGCCAGCAGGTTCAGCAGCGTCAGCGGCAGGCACACTTTCCAGCCGAAAGACATCACCTGGTCATAACGCGGACGCGGCAGCGCGGCGCGGATCAGGATGAACATCATCATGAAGAAGGCCGTTTTCAACGCGAACCAGATGAATGGCGGCAGGAACGGCCCCTGCCAGCCGCCGAAGAACAACGTCACAATCAGGGCGGACACGGTGACGATACCGATGTATTCCCCCACGAAGAACAGACCGAACTTCATGCCGGAATATTCGATGTGGTAACCGTCAGCCAGTTCCTGCTCGGCTTCCGGCTGGTCAAACGGGTGACGGTGACACACCGCCACGCCGGCGATCGCGAAGGTCACGAAGCCGAAGAACTGCGGAATGACGTTCCAGACGTGCGCCTGCGATTCAACGATAGCCTGCATGTTGAACGAACCCGCCTGCATCACCACGCCCATCAGCGACAGGCCGATGAACACTTCGTAGCTCAGGGTTTGCGCGGAGGCGCGCATCGCGCCCAACAGCGAGTATTTGTTGTTGCTCGACCAACCGGCGAACAGCACGGCGTACACCGCCAGGCCGGCCATCATCAGGAAGAACAGAATACCGATGTTGAGATCGGACACCGCCCAGGTCGGGCTGACCGGTACGATGGCAAATGCCAGCAACAGGGAAGTAAAGGCGATCATCGGCGCCAGGGTGAAGATCACCCGGTCGGAGAATCTCGGCACCCAGTCTTCCTTGAAGAACATTTTGATCATGTCGGCGACCAGCTGCAGCGAGCCGCCCCAACCTACGCGGTTCGGTCCGTAACGGTTCTGGAACAGGCCGAGCAGGCGGCGTTCGCCGAAGCTCATGAATGCCCCGCACGCCACGACCACCAACAGGATCACGACCGCTTTAAGAACGGCGATCAGAATGTCGATCACCTCAGGGGTAAACCAGCTCATCGTGCCGCCTCCCGCAGATTGTCTACCTTAGCACCCACCAAGATCGGCGGGATCCCTGGCAAGCCGAGCGGCAAACCAACCTGGCCCTGGGTCAGGGTTTCACTCAGACGCACCGGCAGACGCAAGGTCTGGCCCGCACAGCTGAACTCCACCAGGCTGCCCGCGTTGACGCCAAGCGTCGCCGCGTCGGCCGGGTTGACCATCACGTAGGCTTCCGGCATGCGCTGCTGGATCACGTGAGAGCGCTGCGACATTTCATCGCTGCCGAACAGGTGGTAGTAAGGCGCGACACGCCAGCCGTCGTTCGGATTGAAGGCGGCTGGCACGCGGTCGAAGTAACCGAGGCTGCCCTCCCCCGCTTCGATCAGGCGCACGCCCGGATCGCCGTGGCGCAGTTTGCCGCCCACTTCGGCCTGGAACTTGTTCCATGCCTGCGGTGAGTTCCAGCCTGGCGCCCAGGCGAACGGGATCTGCTGACGATCGGCCAGCGGGCTGTTGTTCCCTTCCATCGAGAAGGCGAACATGGTGTCTTTATCCTGCGGCTGACGCGGCTCGTGCACGCTGATGTTGGCGCGCATGGCGGTACGGCCGCTGGAACGGTGCGGCGAACGCGCCAGCTTCTGACCGCGAATGCGGAAAGTCGCGTCCGGCGCGGCATCGACGATGCCCTGCAGCTGCGGCAACGCGGCGACGCAAGCGGCGATCACGTCATCGAGCTGAGTCCAGTCCACATGGCGGCTGGTGTAGGTGGAGTGCAGCGAGTGCATCCAGCGCCAGCTTTCCAGCATCACGGTGAACTGATTCTTCTTGGCGTCATCGTAGTAAGCCGGATCGTACACCTGGAAGAAGCGCTGCGCGCGGCCTTCCTGGTTGATCAGCGTACCGTCGCTCTCGGCAAAGCTGGCCGAGGAGAGGATCAGGTTGGCTTTGTCCATGATCGCGGTGCGCTGGTGATCGGCGACGATCAGGTTATTGACCTTGGCCAACGCTGCGTCCACCTGCGCCGCCGGCGCATGGCGATAGAGATCGTTTTCCATCACGATGGCGGTATCGGCTGCGCCGCTCGCCAGCTGTTCCAGCGCCTGATCGAGCGAACCGCCGCCGATCATCGCCAGGCCCATGCTGTTGGCGGCGCCCGCCACGAAGGTGATGCCGACGTCGGAACCGCGGCCCTTCAACGCTTTGGCGATGTTGGCCGCCGCTTCGATGATGGCTTCGCTGCCGGCGTTGCTGCCGGTCACGATCAGCGGTTTGCGTGCGCCGGTCAGCGCCTGCACGATGATATCGACTTTCTTGTTCAGACCTTCGGCCAGATCGTTCACCGCTGGCGCTGCGCTATCCAGCGCGTGCGCGATGGCGAAGCCGAAGCGCGCCTGCTCGTCTACCGGCGCACGGTAGTTCCAGGCGGCGATGTCGTCCAGGCGGGTGTTGTCGACGTTGGTGGTGAACAGCGGGTACTTGGCGTGCTGGCCGATGTTCTGCACCGCCGCGATCTGCCAGTCGGCCACGCGCTGCGCCGCCGCCATCGCGCGGGCTTTGCCTTTGACGGCCTGACGCACGGACAGCGCGATGCGCGCGCCGGTTTGCGTCAGGTCTTCGCCCAGCACCAGCACCGCGTCGTAATCTTCGATCTCACGCAGCGCCGGCGTATGAACGCCGCCGTTCTTCAGCACGTTCAGCATCAGCGCCAGGCGTGATTGCTCCGCCTGAGCGATACCGGTGTAGTAGTTCTCGGCGCCGACCAGCTCGCGCAGCGCGAAGTTGCTTTCCAGGCTGGCGCGCGGGGAGCCGATGCCGATGGTTTTCTTCGCCTGACGCAGGATGTCCGCCGCGCCCTGCATCGCCTGCTCGGCGTTCAGGGTGATCCAGTCGTCGCCGCGCAGCTGCTGCGGTTGACGCGGACGATCTTTCTGGTTGACGTAGCCGTAACCGAAGCGGCCGCGGTCGCACAGGAAGTAGTGGTTCACGCTGCCGTTGTAACGGTTTTCGATACGGCGCAGCTCGCCATAGCGCTCGCCCGGGCTGGTGTTACAGCCGATGCTGCACTGCTGGCAAATGCTCGGCGCGAACTGCATGTCCCATTTACGGTTGTAGCGTTCGGAGTGCGTTTTGTCGGTGAAAACGCCGGTCGGGCACACTTCCACCAGGTTGCCGGAGAACTCGCTTTCCAGCGTGCCGCTTTCCGGGCGACCAAAGTAGACGTTGTCGTGTGCGCCGTACACGCCGAAGTCGGTGCCGTCCGCATAGTCTTTGTAGTAACGCACGCAGCGGTAGCAGGCGATGCAGCGGTTCATCTCGTGCGAGATAAACGGCCCCAGCTCCTGGTTGTTGTGGGTGCGCTTGGTGAAGCGGTAGCGACGGAAGCTGTGGCCGGTCATTACCGTCATATCCTGCAGGTGACAGTTACCGCCTTCCTCACAGACCGGGCAATCGTGCGGGTGGTTGGTCATCAACCACTCGACCACGCTTTCACGGAACTGCTTCGCTTCGCCGTCATCGATGGAGATGAAGGTGCCATCGGATGCCGGGGTCATACAGGACATCACCAAACGGCCGCGCGTATCTTCCGCGTTTTGGTATTGCTTTACCGCACATTGGCGGCAAGCGCCGACGCTTCCCAGCGCCGGATGCCAGCAAAAGTAAGGAATATCAAGGCCGAGGGAGAGACAAGCCTGCAGCAGGTTGTCCGCCCCGTCTACCTCATACTCTTTGCCGTCTACATGAATCGTAGCCATAGTCAGCATGCTTCCAAGTGGCCTGCCTTGCGGCAGGCGTTAATCAAAAATTCTGGCCGTGTTCGGGCGAGTCGGCTTACCAGCGTTGCTTCAGCAGATTGTTCGGCTGAATGCCGCCAATCGCATGCGCGTTGCCGAAGTGCTGCACGGCGATACCCGCCTCGAACTCTTCACGGAAATATTTAATCGCGCTTTGCAGTGGCTCTACGGCACCTGGCGCGTGGGCGCAGAAGGTTTTGCCCGGGCCGAGGGAACGGCACAGCTGTTCGAGGGTTTCGATATCCCCCGGCTGCCCTTCGCCGTTTTCCAACGCACGCAGGATCTTCACGCTCCACGGCAGGCCGTCGCGGCATGGCGTACACCAGCCGCAGGACTCGCGGGCGAAGAACTCTTCCAGGTTACGCACCAGCGGCACCATGCCGATCTCGTGGTCTACCGCCATCGCCAACGCGGTGCCGAGACGGCTGCCGGCTTTGCCGATCGCGCCGTATTCCATCGGCAGATCGAGATGATCAGCGGTCAGGAAGTCGGTGCCCGCGCCGCCCGGCTGCCAGGCTTTGAAACGCAGACCGTCGCGCATGCCGCCGGCGTAATCTTCCAGGATTTCACGCGCGGTGGTGCCGAACGGCAGCTCCCAGACGCCCGGATTTTTCACCCGGCCGGAGAAGCCCATCAGCTTGGTGCCTTTGTCTTCACTGCCGGAGATGCCGGTGTACCACTCCACGCCGTTCGCCAAAATGGCCGGCACATTGCACAGCGTTTCGACGTTATTGACGCAGGTCGGCTTGCCCCAGACGCCGGCGCTGGCCGGGAATGGCGGCTTGGAGCGCGGGTTGGCGCGGCGGCCTTCCAGCGAGTTGATCAGCGCGGTTTCTTCGCCGCAGATGTAACGGCCGGCGCCGGTGTGGACGATCAGCTCGAAATCAAACCCGGTGCCGAGAATGTTCTTGCCCAGATAGCCGGCTTCGGTGGCTTCCGCGATGGCGCGACGCAGGTGCGCCGCCGCTTCGATGTACTCGCCGCGCAGGAAGATGTACCCACGGTAGGCTTTCAGCGCGAACGCGGAGATCAGCATGCCTTCCACCAGCAGGTGCGGCAGCTGTTCCATCAGCAGGCGGTCTTTATAGGTGCCCGGCTCCATCTCATCGGCGTTACACAGCAGGTAACGGATGTTCATGGATTCGTCCTTCGGCATCAGGCTCCACTTCAAACCGGTGGAGAAGCCCGCGCCGCCGCGGCCCTTCAGCCCGGAATCTTTCACCAGGCCGACGATCTCGTCCGGGGCCAGGCCTTTTAGGGCCTTCTCTGCGCCGGCATAGCCGTTTTTGCTGCGGTATTCGTCCAGCCACAGCGGCTGCTTGTCATCGCGCAGACGCCAGGTCAGCGGATGCGTTTCGGGAGTGCGTACAATGTGCTTGGTCATTGATACTGCTCCAGTAGCGTCTCGATATCTTCAGGCTTCAGCTGACTGTGCGTGTCGTCATCAATCATCATGGTCGGCCCTTTATCGCAGTTGCCCAGACAGCAGGTCGGCAGCAGCGTGAAGCGGCCATCAAAGGTGGTTTGACCCGGTTTGATGTTCAGCTTCTTCTCGATAGCGGCCTGAATGCCCTGGTAACCGGTGATGTGACAAACAACGCTGTCACAATAACGGATCACGTGACGTCCTACTGGCTGACGGAAAATCTGGCTGTAGAACGTGGCCACGCCTTCTACGTCGCTGGCGGGGATGCCCAGCACTTCCGCGATGGCGTAAATCGCACCGTCCGGAACCCAGCCGCGCTGCTTCTGCACAATTTTCAGTGCTTCGATGGAAGCGGCACGCGGATCCTCGTAATGGTGCTTTTCGTGCTCGATCGCATCACGTTCTTCCGCGCTCAGTACAAATGCATCAACGCCGCTCTGAGGAGCGGCTGCATTGATGGGCTCGAGCGCATCGTTGACTGCGTGATTGTCTTTTTGAGAGTGCATAGTTAGCGGTCCACATCTGACATTACAAAATCGATACTACCCAGATAGACGATCAGGTCGGAAACCAGGCTGCCTCGGATGACCGATGGGATCTGCTGCAGGTGCGCAAAGCTCGGCGTACGTACCCGGGTGCGGTAGCTCATGGTGCTGCCGTCGCTGGTCAGGTAGTAGCTGTTGATCCCTTTGGTGGCTTCAATCATCTGGAATGATTCGTTGGCTGGCATCACCGGGCCCCAGGAAACCTGCAGGAAGTGGGTGATCAGCGTTTCAATGTGCTGCAGCGTGCGCTCTTTCGGCGGCGGCGTGGTCAGCGGGTGATCGGCCTTGAACGGGCCTTCCGGCATATTGTTCAGGCACTGTTCGAGGATGCGCAGGCTCTGGCGCAGCTCTTCTACCTTCAGCATCACGCGGGTGTAGCAGTCGCTGGTGCCGTCGCCGACCGGCACTTCGAAGTCGAAGTTCTCGTAGCCGGAGTACGGGCGCCATTTACGCACGTCGAACTCGACGCCGGTGGCGCGCAGACCGGCACCGGTCACGCCCCATTCCAGCGCTTCTTTGGCGTTGTAAGACGCGACGCCGATGGAACGGCCTTTCAGAATGCTGTTCTTCAGCGCCGCTTTCACGTAGGAATCCAGACGCTTCGGCATCCATTCGAGGAATTCACGCAGCAGGCGATCCCAGCCGCGCGGCAGATCGTGCGCGACGCCGCCGATGCGGAACCAGGCCGGGTGCATACGGAAGCCGGTGATCGCTTCCACCAGATCGTAGATCTTCTGGCGGTCGGTAAAGGCGAAGAACACCGGGGTCATCGCGCCGACGTCCTGAATGAAGGTGGAGATGTACAGCAGGTGGCTGTTGATGCGGAACAGTTCGGACAGCATCACGCGAATGGTGTCAACGCGCTCCGGCACCTTGATGCCGGCCAGCTTTTCAACCGCCAGCACGTAAGGCATTTCGTTCACGCAGCCGCCGAGGTATTCGATGCGGTCGGTGTACGGAATGTAGCTGTGCCAGGATTGACGCTCGCCCATCTTCTCGGCGCCGCGGTGGTGATAACCGATATCCGGCACGCAGTCGACGATCTCTTCGCCGTCCAGCTGCAGAATGATGCGGAACGCACCGTGCGCAGACGGGTGGTTCGGGCCGAGGTTGAGGAACATGAAGTCTTCGTTCTCGGTGCCGCGCTTCATGCCCCAGTCTTCCGGCTTGAAGGTCAGCGCTTCCATCTCCAGATCTTCTTTCTGCTTGGTCAACACGAAAGGATCGAATTCGGTGGCGCGCGCCGGGTAGTCCTTGCGCAGCGGGTGCCCTTCCCAGGTCTGCGGCATCATGATGCGCGACAGGTGCGGGTGGCCGTCGAAGGTGATGCCAAACATTTCCCAGGTTTCGCGCTCGTACCAGTTGGCGTTCGGGAACACCTTGGTGGCCGTAGGCACGTGCAGGTCTTTTTCAGACAGCGCCACCTTCAGCATGATGTCGCGGTTGCGCTCGATGGAAATCAGATGGTAGAAAACGGAGAAATCCGCAGCGGGCAGGCCGTCGCGGTGGGTGCGAAGACGTTCGTCCACGCCATGCAGATCGAACAGCATGACATACGGCTTCGGCTGTTTTCTCAGGAACGTCATTACTTCCAGTAACTGGTCAGGTTTAACCCATACCACGGGCATGCCGGTGCGGGTGGCCTGAACAGTAAAGGCTTCCGGCCCAAAACGGTTGCGCAGTTCGCCGATCACCGGGTCGTCAAGGTGATCTCGGGTCTGCCAGGCAGGCAAGGCGTCGTGCGTCGTCAAATCTGTCATAATTTTTTTTCACCACACTAAAGGGTTATTCGCCGCAAGTTTCACTTTTCGCTGTGTTAACCAATAGCGCACTAAGATGGACGTTAAATGAACGTCTTAAATCTCGTCAGGCGTCCGGAGGTTGGTCACCGCGATGCGCTCGCCGTGTTTACGCTCTCTTTCAGACTGCATATTGGCGCGGTAAACGCCCTGATCGCCGACAACCCACGACAGCGGGCGACGTTCTTTGCCGATAGATTCCTGCAGCAGCATCAGCGCTTGCATGTAGGCTTCCGGACGCGGTGGGCAGCCGGGAATGTACACGTCAACCGGCAGGAACTTATCCACGCCCTGCACCACGGAATAGATGTCGTACATGCCGCCGGAGTTGGCGCAGGCACCCATCGAAATCACCCACTTCGGTTCCAGCATCTGCTCGTACAGGCGTTGGATGACCGGGGCCATCTTGGTGAAGCAGGTGCCGGCCACCACCATCAGGTCAGCCTGACGCGGGGAGGCGCGCAACACTTCCGCACCGAAACGCGCCACGTCGTGAACGGCGGTAAACGACGTCACCATCTCCACGTAACAGCACGAAAGGCCGAAGTTATACGGCCAAATAGAGTTTTTACGCCCCCAGTTCACCATGTCATGCAGCGCATGCTCGAGTTTACCCATGTAAACCGTGCGGTGGACCTGTTGTTCCAGGGGATCGGCGACGATCTCCTGTTTTTGCAGGGGATAACGGTCGTTCTCACCGTTCGGGTCTATGCGGGTGAGCGTATAGTCCATCTTAATGCCTCGCTGTTACTGCGGATGACTGTTGGTGTTAGTGATCGTGCTCGGTTTGCTGCGGCGTTGGGAACGCGCCGGAGTCCAATCCAACGCGCCGATGCGCACCAGATAAACCAGACCGGCCAATAGCACCAAAATGAAAATGGCGGCTTCGATAAAGCCTACCCAGCCGCTCTCGCGAATCGAGACCGACCAGGCATACAGGTATAAGGCTTCAACGTCGAAAATAACGAAGAACATGGCCACCAGGTAGAACTTGGCGGACAAACGCATGCGCGCCGTGCCGACCGAGTCGATGCCTGATTCAAACGGGGTGTGTTTGGCGCGCGCCCGGGCTCTCCCGCCCAAGAAGAACGCACCCAGCAGCATTAAGCCGCAGAGCCCGATAGCCACAACGAGAAATACGGCGAGCGCCCAGTGATGAGCGATAACTTCAGTGGTTGTTGACATACTCTATGCTTACTCATCAAAAGTGGCGTCGATCGCACTGCTCTTGTCACCGGCAGTTAGTGCGCCACATCGATTTAAGGGAAGGATAAATAACCACACAAACAAACTGCTTTTACAGCGAGTTAGGCAGCGTTTTTCTGTGGGCTTTTTACTCCTTTCTATAACCTTTTGTCAACTTTGACAAAAGTATCTACACACTAGTTTACATACGTATCATTTGATTAACATTTGATGCGCCAAGGGCTGGCTAAATCGTGTCAGTTAATTTTTGTGTAGAAACAGATAGATATAAACCAACATGCACATTTCAGTTTTACTATACCATTGTCTCAGGAATTCCCTGTTCTTCCACTCACTACCTAGGGGTATTTTTTTGATCCAGGACACGTTCTCAGCATAAATCCTCAAAAAAAGTGTGGGCCTTTAACAATTTTCCTCAATTTGAGCCGCAAAAACGGCCGCTATAAGCTAACAAAATAACCCTGCTATTACCATGCCTTTAACCCATTCAATCTTATTGCTCAAAAAACGCACCTGGCGTATTAAACCCGGCCAAACTCTCTTTTCAGTAACGCTTAAAAGTTAACAAAATAGCCAACTAAAGTTAAAAAACCATCTAAACACATATAAATACAACTTTAGGTAAAAAAAGGACAAAAAAAACCTCCGCCGAAGCAGAGGTTTTCATCAGATATCGCGCCGAGGCGTTATTCTTCTTCGTCCACCAGGCTGGCGTCATCCTGATCGCTCTGGAGACCGCCTTCCGCGCCGTTAAAGCCATAGCCGTCATTGCCGCCCTGCATCGCGCTGAAGATGGCCATCGCCAGCTCGTTGCTGCACTGCGCGTTTTTGCACAGCGCATACTGGGTATCCGGCAACGGCGGCAAACCTTCCGCTGCGCCCAGCACCCGCAGGTCAGGGCTCATCATCTCGATCGGCCGCGCGGTCACGCCCAGGCCGGCCTTGCAAGCCGCCCGCACCGCGGACAACGTGGAAGCGACGTAGGCGATGCGCCACGGGATGCCGGCTTCGTCCAACTGCTTGATCGCCAGCGAACGGAACGGGCTTGGCTCGTCCATCACCACCAGCGGGATCGGCTCGCCGGCCTGGTAATGGTAATCGGCGGCGCAGTACCACAACGTCGGCGACGTGCGCAGCACGATGTGCGGATGCCCTGCGGGATCGGCCGTGGTCACCGCCAGATCGATCTCGCCCTCTTCCAGCAGATCGACCATCGTCGTGCTGCGCTTCACGCGCACGTCAATCGCCAGCTTCGGATAGATGGCAGTTACGCGGTTCAGCAGGAAAGGCAGAATGGTATCGGCGGTGTCGTCGGAAGCGCCGATGGTCAGAACACCTTTAATATTGTTGTACATCAGAGAGGTACAGGCTTCATCGTTAAAGCGCAGGATTTTTCTGGCATAACCGAGAAGCTGAATACCATGCTCAGTCAGAAGTTTGTTGCGCCCATGGCGGGCAAACAGTTCTTTGCCGACCAGTTGCTCTAATCGCTGCATTTGTTGGCTGACGGCTGATTGAGTTCGGCAAACGGCGACAGCCGCCGCTGCGAAAGTATTCAAATCAGCAACCGCAACAAAGGTTCTTAGCAGATCGAGGTCGAGATTAAGTATCGGACGATTTGCAGTTGTCATAGTGTATTCTTCACTTTTTTAAATTCTAATTTACGAACTACTACCCTGGTGTGTTTCTCAGACGCCGTTGAAAAAGGACGGAGCCTGTTATGACAGTACCCCACTCATAAGTGGAGGGCAAAAAAATTACTTATGATTCGTTACCTCTATCGCTTTTTGAAATGCGATCTATCGATGCTGCTTATAGAACGCGGGGGACTAAATGCCGGCATACGGGGAAAACCCCCACCGGGCCTGAGATTTTACTCATTCATACTGCCTAATTTCCACTCCATTCGTGCTACTGATAACCCTTATCAACTGGCGTTCAGACTGCATTTACGAGCAAGAAATATAAATAATTAACGGCATCGACTTCGTATCACCACGCAATGAATTTAATAAATTCAATCAGTAAGATTTTTACTTTAAATAATATTCTCATAACCACATAAACAATTCTTAAGATAAAATATAAAGTAAAGCTTATGTAAATATGCCAATTTTCTTAGTGTGGTGTGTCATCTGACAACCCGCTATCAGACAACTCCGGTATTATCGTTCCTTTACAGTTACTGAAAACCATTCTCCCTTTCGGCTTATCAGTTCTCCACGCCCAGGCGCCGACGCCAGCGCGTCGCGTTGAACGACGCGCGATTTAACAGAACAAAACCCTAGTAAAATTATAGTTCATGAAATTATGAACCACAAAATAACTTTACCTTTGCTTATCAT
Source organism: Serratia sp. X3 (assembly GCF_014982455.1). Taxonomy (NCBI): domain Bacteria; kingdom Pseudomonadati; phylum Pseudomonadota; class Gammaproteobacteria; order Enterobacterales; family Yersiniaceae; genus Serratia; species Serratia sp. X3. The sequence continues at coordinate 185,657 of NZ_JADCNB010000001.1, read as the reverse complement.
AACTAAAATCCCCCGTTACGACATGCATTTGCACCAAAGGCGTGCAAAACCCTTCAAAAGCAACTACGCCAGGAGTACATTGGGCGGGTTGCGGCGTCCCACGGTAGGAGCGCCCCTATCCCAGCAAAAGGCTCAACTTTTTATGTCCCCCATTGAGAAATCCAGCAAACTGGACAACGTCTGCTATGACATTCGCGGCCCGGTGCTTAAAGAAGCTAAACGTCTTGAAGAAGAAGGCAATAAAGTCCTGAAACTGAACATCGGCAACCCTGCCCCGTTCGGCTTCGACGCCCCGGACGAAATCCTGGTCGACGTGATCCGCAATCTGCCCACGGCGCAAGGCTACTCCGATTCCAAAGGCCTCTTCTCGGCGCGTAAAGCGATCATGCAGCACTATCAGGCGCGCAACATGCGTGACGTGACCGTTGAGGATATCTACATTGGCAACGGCGTCTCCGAGCTGATCGTTCAGTCCATGCAGGCGCTGCTCAACAGCGGCGACGAAATGCTGGTGCCGGCACCGGATTACCCGCTGTGGACCGCCGCGGTGTCGCTGTCCGGCGGCAAGGCCGTACATTACCTGTGCGATGAGCAGGCCGGCTGGTTCCCGGATCTGGACGACATCATCAGCAAGATCACCCCGCGCACCCGCGGCATCGTGATCATCAACCCGAACAACCCGACCGGTGCGGTCTACAGCAAAGCGCTGCTTGAACAGATCGTCGAGATCGCCCGTCAACACAACCTGATCATCTTCGCCGACGAGATCTACGACAAGATCCTGTACGACGAAGCAGAGCACCACTCTATCGCCGCGCTGGCGCCGGATCTGCTGACCGTGACCTTCAACGGCCTGTCGAAGACCTACCGCGTGGCGGGCTTCCGCCAGGGCTGGATGGTGCTGAACGGGCCGAAAAAGCACGCCAAAGGCTATATCGAAGGGCTGGAGATGCTGGCTTCGATGCGCCTGTGCGCCAACGTGCCGATGCAGCACGCGATTCAGACCGCGCTGGGCGGTTATCAGAGCATCAGCGAATTCATTCAGCCCGGCGGCCGCCTGTACGAACAGCGCAACCGCACCTGGGAATTGCTCAACGACATCCCGGGCGTCTCTTGCGTGAAGCCGCAGGGCGCGTTGTACATGTTCCCGCGCATCGATGCCAAACGCTTCAACATCCACGACGACCAGAAGCTGGTGCTGGATCTGTTGCTGCAGGAAAAAGTGCTGCTGGTGCAGGGCTCCGCGTTCAACTGGCCTTACCCGGATCACGTGCGCATCGTCACCCTGCCGCGCGTTGACGAACTGGAAATGGCGGTCGGCAAGCTGGGCCGCTTCCTGGAAGGCTATCACCAATAATCATCAGGGGCGCAGCGCCTCGCTGCGCCCTTCCCTCACAGCCCGGTTGCAAAATTCGCCGACACTGCTTCACAATGGGGCCCTCACTTGCCGTTAAAGAGAGCACCATGAGTCAGAGCCATTTCTTCGCCCATCTGTCCCGCCTGAAACTGATCAACCGCTGGCCACTGATGCGCAACGTGCGCACCGAGAACGTCTCCGAACACAGTCTGCAGGTGGCCTTTGTCGCCCACGCGTTGGCGGTGATCAAGAACCGCAAATTCAACGGCAACCTCAACGCCGACCGCGTTGCGCTGTTGGCGATGTACCATGACGCCAGCGAAGTGATCACCGGCGACATGCCGACGCCGATCAAATACTACAATCCGCAGATCGCCCATGAGTACAAGAAGATTGAAAAGATCGCCCAGCAAAAGCTGCTGGACATGATCCCGGCGGAGCTGCGCAACGATTTTCGCACCATTCTCGATGAGCATTATTACAGCGAAGATGAAAAGCAGGTGGTGAAGCAGGCTGACGCGCTGTGCGCCTACCTGAAATGCCTGGAAGAGCTGTCTGCCGGCAACAACGAATTCACCCTGGCCAAGGCGAGGCTGGATAAAACCCTGGAACAGCGCCGCAGCCCGGAGATGGACTACTTCATGGAAGTGTTCATTCCCAGCTTCAGCCTGTCGCTGGACGAAATCAGCCTCGACAGTTCGCTGTAACCCCGCCGGCGCAGCCTCGCTGCGCCGTTAAAAACCATAGAGCCACGGCACCACAATCACGCTGACCGCCATCACCAGCAGGGTGAACGGCACGCCGAGACGCACGAAATCGCCGAACTTGTAATTGCCCGGCCCCAGCACCAGCGTGTTGACCGGTGAAGAGACCGGCGTCATAAAGGCGGCGGACGCGGCGATGGCGATAATCATCGCAAACGGGTATGGCGATACCCCCATTTCGCGCGCGGCGGCGATGGCGATCGGCGCCATCAGCACCGCCGTCGCGGTGTTGGAAATAAACAGCCCGATAGTCGCGCACAAGACGAACAGGCACAGCAGCATCACGCGCGGCCCCGCGCCGCCGGCGACATCCATCAGCCCGCTGACGATCAGACTGACCCCGCCGGTCTTTTGCAGCGCCTGCGCGAACGGCATCATGCCGACGATCAAAATGATGCTCGGCCAATGGATCGATTTATAAGCGCTCTCCATGTCGATACAGCGGAATTTGCCCATCAGCAAACAGGCGATCAGCGCCGCGATCGGGTTGGGGATTTCGTCGGTCAGCATCATCGCCACCATCAACGCCAGGCAAAACAGCGCGTGCGGCGCCTGCGTGATGGCCGGCGCCACTTCGTCCACTTCGGCCGGCAAGTTGAGCACGATAAAGTCGTGGGTTTTGGCCTGCAGTTGACGGATCGCCTTCCAGTCGCCGATCACCAGCAAAATGTCGCCCAGCTCCAGCGGCTCGTCCACCAGTTTGCCGCCCAGCGTCTCGCCGTGGCGGCGGATGCCCACCACGTTCAGATCGTAGCGGCTGCGGAACGCCGCTTCGCGCAGGCTTTTGCCCAGCAGCGCCGAGTCAGGGATCAGCGAAACCTCCGCCATGCCGACGTTGCGCGACTGTTCCGAGAAGTAATCGCCGCGCAGCACCATCGGCTCCAGCCGCTGTTCGCCGCAGAATTCGCGCAGATCGATCTGGCTGTCCGACATGTCGATCAAGAGGACGTCACCCTCGCGCAGTTCGGTGCTGCCGGAGGCGCTGACCATCACCCGCCGGAAGCGTTTCCAGCGCTCGATGCCCACCACGTTGGCGCCGTAGCGCGCACGCAGGTGCAGTTCATCCAGCGAACGCCCGATCAGCGGCGAAGCGCTGCGGACAGCCAGCCGCCGCGCGCGGCCGGTCAGTCTGTAATCGCGGATCAAATCGCGGAAGGTGCGGCGCTGCCAGCCGTCGCCGGCTTTGCCCGCGTCACCGCTGCCCAGCCAACGCCGGGCGATCAGCATGTAGCCGACGCCCAGCGCCAGCACCACCAGGCCGATCGGCGTCACGCTGAAGAAACCGAAACCATGGATGCCTTCGCGCACCAGCTCGCTGTTGACCACCATATTGGGCGGCGTGGCCACCAACGTCATCATGCCGCTGATAAGCCCGGCGAAGCTGAGCGGCATCATCAGCCGCCCCGGCGCGATCTTCATTCTGGCCGTCACGCTGAGCACCACCGGGATAAAGATCGCCACCACGCCGGTCGAACTCATAAACGCCCCCAGCCCGGCGACCGTCACCATCAGCAGCATCAACATTTTGGTTTCGCTGCTGCCGGCCACTTTGACCAGCCAGTCGCCCACCTGATAGGCCACTCCAGTGCGCACCAACCCTTCGCCGATCACGAACAGCGCGGCGATCAGAATCACGTTGGGATCGCTGAACCCGATCGTCGCCTCCTGCAGGCTGAGCGTGCCGCTCAGCACGAAGGCGATGATCACCAACAGCGCCACCACGTCCATGCGCAGCTTGTTGGTGGTAAACAGCACGATGGCAATCAGCAGTAAACTCAGCACCCACAGTAATTCGCTGTTCAAAACGGCCTCATCCGGCAAATGTCCAAGGGCTTAAAAAATAGCATAAAAAAACCCCGCAAAGGCGGGGTCTAATCAATTAGGGTGAAGATAATGCCACTCAGGCCAGTAGGCGAACGATCGCGCCCTGCGCCGTTTTATCGACGGCGATCTGCGCCAGCGAATCCAGCCGCAGGTCGACCTGCTCCAGCTTCGGCGCGTCGGCCGGCGCGTTGACCGCAATCACCTGGCAGCCCGCCGCCAGCCCCGAAAGAATGCCGGCCGGCGCGTCTTCAACCACCACGCACTCGTGCGGCGCCAGCCCCAGACGTTCGGCGCCCAGCAGGTAGGCATCGGGCTGAGGCTTGCCGTGTTTAACCTGCTCGGCGGTGATGAACACCGCCGGCTGCGGCAAACCGCCGGCCTGGCGGCGAGCGCCGGCCACCGGCACCGAACCGGAGGTGACGATCGCCCAAGGGATGCCGAGCGCGTTCAGGCGCTCCAACAACGCGATGGCGCCCGGCAGCGCGCGAACGCCTTCGGTATCCTGCGCTTCCACCTGCTCCAGCAGTTGGAACTCGCGCTGAATTTCCGCTTCGCTTTCACCCGGCATAAAGTGGCGCAGAGAAGTAATGGCCTGTTTACCGTGAATGAAGTCCAGCACCGCTTGCGGATCGACGCCGCGACGCTCGGCCCAGTGCGTCCAGGCGCGCTCTACCGCCGGCAGCGAATCCACCAGGGTGCCATCAAGATCGAACAGAAAACCCTTACACTCCACAGAAAACCTCTTTTTAATCAAGCATTGATGATTTGCGCTATCTCAACGGCGCTCAAGTGATACTGGCGCGGGCAGGCCAGCCAGATCGCCAGCATACGCTGGTATTTTTCCCACATTTTGGTCTGGGCGTTGAAACCGTGGCTGCCGGAATCGAAGTGAGTATAGCGCCCCTCGGTATTGACCAGGAAACGCACATAGCTCAGGTAGCGCGCCTCGGTGGCGGCGTCGAAGCCGAGAAACGCCAGGCGGCGCTCGTCCAGCCCCTGCTTCTCTTTCAGATTGCCCCAGGAAACCTGCAGCGCATGGTGCATCTCCATCACGTTGATGATGGTGCGGCACACCTCTTCGCTCAGTTCGCCGAAGTCGCGATCCAGCTCGCGCATTTGCAAGCCGAAGCCGCGTTCGACGATGGTTTGCAACCGGCGATAACGATCGCTGTTGTCCGGATCGAGTAGCGTCATCATCTTGTACTGATTCGACAGGATCAGGCGCTGGGCATGGGTCATTTCCATCAGGATTTCCTCATTTCTGTATGATGGCGGGAGCATCGCACAGCGCAAGAACGCAGGAAATCACAACTCGACCGTTCTTTGATTTAAACCGGGGTTATTGGCGCTTTCACGAGAAAGGCCGCATCAGCGCGGCCTTTTCATTACAGATCGTCGAGGAAGGTTTTATCCAACTGCTTGAAGGCGCGCTTAAGCAGATCGGCCAACGTCTGATAGGTGGGCGTGCCCTCGAGCGGCGCCACCGCCTGCCCGGCTTCCGTCAGCTTGTTGCGCACCTCATGGAACCATTGCAGCAGCGTCGGCGGCAGCGGCGTGACCGAGCGGCGCCCCAGCCACCACAAGCCCTGCATCGGCAGGCTGCAGGCGAACAGCGCGGTGGCGATCGCCGGACCGAGCTGGCCACCCAGCGCGATCTGCCAGGTCAGCGTGAAAATCGCCAACGGCGGCATGAAACGGATAGCGAAACGGGTGGCACGCGCAACGCGGTTCTCCGGAAAGACCGGTGCCAGACGTTTGTCTGACGGCCAGGTTTTCATATAATGCTGCCCGCGCTGGAAGACCTGAAACCAGCTTACGGAACCGGACGGTTTGCTCGTCATTGCGTACCTCAACGTCACGTAAAGAAACTAAAAGCGTGCTGCCAGAGCCCATACTAAAAAATTTGAAGCTTTAAATTTATTTTGTGTTTGCACCGGGCTATCGGTATCCTAAGCCGGCCTTGTGGCCGGTAGAAGATGACGTAAATTTTGTCAACTTTTAGCCCTATAAAAATCAAGATTATTTAAACCGCAGAGAAATCATCGGTTTTTCCATCATCCTGTGATTTGTGCTCTTCACATGATGTTAATCATAAATGTCATCGGCACTATGCGCTACGCTTGTTGTCTGATTGACGATTAATTCACCACGTGTGTTCGATTTTCTTTTAACAACACGACTATTTAAGTAGGTACTTCCATGTCGAGTAAGCTAGTACTGGTTCTTAACTGCGGCAGTTCTTCTCTGAAATTCGCCATCATCGATGCCGTTAACGGCGACGAATTCCTCTCCGGTTTGGCCGAGTGTTTCCACCTGCCTGAAGCTCGCATCAAGTGGAAAATGGACGGCGCCAAACACGAAGCTGCCCTGGGGGCCGGCGCTGCACACAGCGAAGCGCTGAACTTCATTGTTAATACTATTCTGGCACAAAAACCAGAGCTTTCTGCGCAGCTGACCGCTATCGGCCACCGCATCGTGCACGGCGGCGAGAAGTTCACCGCTTCCGCCGTAATCAACGACGAAGTTCTGCAGGGTATCAAAGATTCCGTGCCGTTTGCACCACTGCACAACCCAGCTCACCTGATCGGCATCGCGGAAGCGCTGAAATCTTTCCCTCACCTGGCTGACAAGAACGTTGCCGTGTTCGACACCGCGTTCCACCAGACCATGCCGGAAGAATCTTACCTGTACGCCCTGCCGTACAGCCTGTACCGCGACCACGGCGTTCGCCGCTACGGCGCACACGGCACCAGCCACTTCTACGTAACTCAAGAAGCCGCGAAGATGCTGAACAAGCCGGTAGAAGAAGTGAACGTGATCACTTGCCACCTGGGCAACGGCGGTTCCGTCACCGCAGTGCGCAACGGCCAGTGCGTTGACACCTCCATGGGTCTGACCCCGCTGGAAGGCCTGGTGATGGGCACCCGCAGCGGTGACATCGATCCGGCTATCATCTTCCACCTGCACGATTCTCTGGGCATGAGCGTTGACCAGATCAACAAGATGCTGACCAAAGAATCCGGCCTGCTGGGCCTGACCGAAGTCACCAGCGACTGCCGTTACGTTGAAGACAACTACGACAGCAAAGCCGACGCCAAACGCGCCATGGACGTGTTCTGCCACCGTCTGGCCAAATACGTCGGCGCCTACAGCGCGCTGATGGAAGGCCGTCTGGACGCGGTGATCTTCACCGGCGGCATCGGCGAGAACGCCGGCATGGTGCGTGAGCTGACCCTGAACAAACTGGGCCTGCTGGGCTTCGAAATCGACCACGACCGCAACATGGCCGCTCGCTTCGGCAAATCCGGCGCCATCACCAAAGACGGCAGCCGCCTGGCGCTGGTTATCCCGACCAACGAAGAGTTGGTCATCGCGCAGGACGCATCCCGCCTGACCGCGTAATGCTCTCAAAACACCGTCAGCCCAGGCTGACGGTGTTGTTTTAGCCTCATGTTAATCGTGAAGAGGACTATTCTGTGTCACGTACTATTATGTTGATCCCCACCGGCACCAGCGTCGGCCTGACCAGCGTCAGCCTGGGTGTCATCCGCTCCATGGAGCAAAAAGGCGTTCGTCTGAGCGTGTTCAAGCCTATCGCTCAACCGCGCACCGGCGACAACGCACTCGACCAGACCACCACCATCATCCGCAGCAGCAACTCCACCATTACGGCGGCCGAACCGCTGCGCATGGACTACGTTGAGGGCCTGCTGAGCTCCAACCAGCAAGACGTGCTGATGGAAGAGATCGTGGCGCGTTACCACGAGAACACCAAAGACGCGGAAGTGGTGCTGATCGAAGGCCTGGTGCCGACCCGCAAGCATCAGTTCGCCAACGCGCTGAACTACGAGATCGCCAAAACCCTGAACGCCGAGATCGTCTTCGTGCTGGCGCTGGGCAACGACTCCCCGGCGCAGCTGAAAGAGCGCATCGAACTGGCGCGCACCAGCTTCGGCGGCAGCAAGAACAAAAACATCACCGGCGTTATCATCAACAAGCTGAACGCGCCGGTCGACGATCAGGGCCGCACCCGTCCTGACCTGTCCGAAATCTTCGACGACTCCACCAAGGCCAGCATCGCCCACGTCGATCCTGCACAGCTGTTCGCCAACAGCCCGCTGCCGGTTCTGGGCTGCGTGCCGTGGAGTTTCGATCTGATCGCCACCCGCGCCATCGACATGGCTCGCCACCTGAAGGCCCGCGTGGTCAACGAAGGTGACATCATGACCCGCCGCGTGAAGTCCGTGACTTTCTGTGCGCGCAGCATCCCGCACATGCTGGAACACTTCCGCCCAGGCTCCCTACTGGTGACCTCCGCAGACCGCCCTGACGTGCTGGTCTCCGCCTGCCTGGCGGCGATGAATGGCGTGGAAATCGGCGCCATCCTGCTGACCGGCGGCTACGCCATCGACGAGCCGATCAAGAAGCTGTGCGAACGCGCCTTCCAAACCGGCCTGCCGGTGTTCATGGTTGACACCAACACCTGGCAAACCTCGCTGAGCCTGCAGAGCTTCAACCTCGAAGTGCCGGCGGACGACCACCAGCGCATCGAGAAAGTGCAGAACTATGTGGCCAGCCACATCAGCACCGAGTGGATCGACTCGCTGACCGCCACCTCCGAGCGTTCACGCCGCCTGTCTCCACCGGCGTTCCGTTACGAACTGACCGAGCTGGCGCGTAAAGCCGGCAAGCGCATTGTGCTGCCGGAAGGCGACGAGCCGCGCACCGTGAAAGCGGCGGCCATCTGCGCCGAACGCGGCATCGCGGAATGCGTGCTGCTCGGCAACCCGGACGAGATCCAGCGCGTCGCGGCGGCGCAAGGCGTTGAGCTGGGCAAAGGCATCGAAATCGTCGATCCGGTCGCCGTGCGTGAAAACTACGTGCCGCGTCTGGTTGAGCTGCGTAAGAGCAAGGGCATGACCGAAGTGGTCGCGCGCGAGCAGCTGGAAGACAACGTGGTGCTCGGCACCCTGATGCTGGAACAAGGCGAAGTCGACGGCCTGGTCTCCGGCGCGGTTCACACCACCGCCAACACCATCCGTCCGCCGTTGCAGCTGATCAAAACCGCACCGGGCAGCTCGCTGGTCTCCTCCGTGTTCTTCATGCTGCTGCCTGACCAGGTACTGGTCTACGGCGACTGCGCGATCAACCCGGATCCGACCGCCGAGCAGCTGTCTGAAATCGCCATCCAGTCTGCGGATTCCGCCGCAGCCTTCGGCATCGAGCCGCGCGTGGCGATGATCTCCTACTCCACCGGCAACTCTGGTGCGGGCAGCGACGTAGAGAAAGTGCGCGAAGCGACCCGTCTGGCGCAGGAAAAACGCCCGGATCTGATCATCGACGGCCCACTGCAGTACGACGCCGCCATCATGGCCGACGTCGCCAAGTCCAAGGCGCCGAACTCGCCGGTGGCCGGCCAGGCGACCGTGTTCATCTTCCCGGATCTGAACACCGGCAACACCACCTACAAAGCGGTACAGCGTTCCGCTGACCTGGTCTCCATCGGGCCGATGCTGCAAGGCATGCGCAAGCCGGTGAACGACCTGTCGCGCGGCGCACTGGTTGACGATATCGTCTACACCGTCGCGCTGACGGCGATCCAGTCTTCCCAGGCTGACGCCGCCGCCGCCAAGGCCTGATAGCCCATTAACGCCCCGTTCCGGACGGGGTGGTGGATAATGAGTATTGGCGTAAACAATAAAGCACCGCTCAAGCATATTGAGCGGTGCTTTTTTTATTCTCAAGAGGAAGTCATGTCTCTCTCAAGCGGGCGAAGCTCGCTGCCTTCCTCACGCTGAATGCGCACAAATTTCCGTAGAAACAAACAAATAGCCGCAATATCGCCAGCGAGACACTCCTGTTCCGCCGCAAAATAAGAATACTCTTAATTAAAGGCCCGCCTTATTCTGATGACTGGGTTTTGTGCTAGACACTATGCACACTCATAAAAAAACCTGAAGGTTTACCCTATGGCACACACTGGTCAGTCCGTTGAGAAAATAGCCAAAACGCTCATTAACAATGCCATTAATTACGATTCCTACCTCTGGAAGATCGACCGGCTCGGCCCCACAACGAACAGAATGCTGGCGCTGGCTTTCTCTCTGACGAGGGGAAAAAGAGAGGTATCGGGATTAACCCGCTTCGTGGGCCACAGCGCAGGCATCACGCATGACGCCTCCCTATTTGACCGATATATTGCAGAACTGCAGGCGAAAGAGAAAAAAAGCCAGCGGCTGATTCTGCCGTGGAGCGGTAAAAAGGAAGTTGAAGCGCGGCCTTTTACCGCATGTGCCGAAGCCCATGTATGGCTTGAGCTTTATGCTCGCAATCTGCACCCACGTCATTACTACTGCGTTGCTTTCAACGGGGATGGGAGGATCGCGCCGTGTTGCAATAACTGCAAGATGTGGGTCCACAACGCGTTTTTCGGCGTTGTCACGCCCAATACCGAATATAACAACCGACACACCTATTCTCCGCGTTAAGGCGCGCGTTGCCTTGGCGACGTTTCATGGCCTTATCCATCAGGCAACGCCGGTCACTGACCGGCGTCTTGGCCTTTTCTAATGCTGCGCCAGCAGCTGCTTGGCAGCCTCCAGAATGTGCTCGGCGGTCAGGCCGTACTCCTGCTGTAAAAACGCCTGGGTGCCCACCTGGCCGTAACGCTCCTTCACCCCCACACGCCGCATCGGCGTCGGGCATTCCTCAGCCAATACCTCCGCCACCGCCGACCCCAGCCCGTTATGAATGCTGTGGTTTTCACAGGTGACGATGCGTCCGGTCTTGGCCGCGTAGGTTTTGATCAGTTCACGGTCAATAGGCTTGAGGGTGAACATATCGATCACCGCCGCGCTCACGCCCTGCCGCGCCAGCATCTCCGCCGCCTTCAGCGCCTCCGCCACCATGATGCCGTTGGCGATCAGCGTGATATCGTCGCCGTCGCGCAGCAGGTTGCCCTTGCCGATGGTAAAGCGCGAGCCGTCCTGGTAGATGCGCGTCGCCTGCTTGCGGATGGTGCGCACCCAGTAGAAGCCGCGCAGATCCATCAGCTGGCGCAGAATGTCGGCGAACATGGTGGCGTCGGTCACTTCCAGCACCACCGAGTGCGCCAGCCCGCGCACGATGCCCATATCCTCGAACGACATGTGGGTGCCGCCGTTGTGGCAGGCGCTCACCCCGGCGTCGGAAGCGATCACCTTGACGTTGTTGCGCTGATAATCCAGCGACATGAACAGCTGATCGAAACAGCGGCGGCTGGCGAAGGCGGTAAAGGTGTGCACGAAAGGCACCCGGCCGGTCAGCGACAGTCCGGCGGCGACGCCAATCACGTTGGCCTCCATGATGCCGCAGTTAATCACGTGCTGCGGGTGATCCTTGTGCACGCCGTCCATCGCCATGGAGCTCATCAGGTCCGCCTCCAGCGCGATGATCGGCGCGCCCGCTTCAATCTGCCGCCGCACCGCGCCGGCATAGACTTTGCGCATTTCGACGGCGTCGTTTTCCAACTGCGTCACTACGTTAAACATGGGCGGCCTCCAGTTCGGCGATGGCTTTTTCAATCTCCTGCTGCACGTCCGGCGTCAGGCGCAGGTGGTGTGAGTTCGACAGGTTTTCCAAATAGGTCACCCCCTGTCCCTTGATGCTGTCGAGCACGATCGCCAGCGGCCGCTGTTCTCCGCCGCGCGCCGGCCTCACCGCCGCCAACAGCGCCGCAATGTCGTCGCCCTTGATGGCCTGCACCTCAAAGCCGAAAGCGCGGAACTTGGCGGCCAGATCGAACGGTTGGATCACCTCGTCCAGCGCGCCGTCCAGCTGCTGTTTGTTGTAATCGATAAACAGCGTCAGGTTGTTCAGATTATGGTGGGCGATAAACTGGAACGCCTCCCAGCACTGCCCTTCATTCAGTTCACCGTCGCCGAGGATGCTGAACACCCGATTGCGGCGCCCCGCCAGCCGATGGGACAGCGCCATGCCGGCGGCGATCGACACGCCCTGCCCCAGCGAGCCGGTAGTGGCATCCACGCCGCGCGTGCGCAGCCGGTCCGGATGGCTCGGCAGGCGCGTGCCGTTCTGATTGAGGGTTTGCAACTCCGCCAGCGGGAAGTAACCCTTGATCGCCAGCGTGCTGTACAGCGCCGGGCCGGCGTGCCCCTTCGACAGCACGAAGTCATCGCGCTCCGGCCAGTCCGGATCCGCCGGATCGATGCGCATCACGCCGCCGTACAATACCGCCAGCGTCTCGACCACCGACATACAGCCGCCGTAGTGGCCAAACCCCAGCCCGGTCAACGCCTTCAAGGTTTCCAGGCGGATGGCGCGCGCCAGGGCGCGCAGCTCTTCAATTTCCATTTCGCTCGTTGTGTCATTCATCACTCTGCCCTCGTTATTTCTCGACGCGGTCAGCGGCCGGCGCGCCTTTGCGTTTTCCCAGGAAGTTATGCGCCACCAGCAGCGCGAACACGGCGACAATCGCCAGCATGATCATCTCTTTCGACATAAAGCGCGCCATGTTGCCCAGCAGGATGCCGATCGCGCCGAAGTCGGCGTCGGAGAAGGTGGTGTTGGCAAAGCCCAGCGCCCCCAGCACCGGCAACAGCAGCACCGGCAGGAAGGTGATCAGCAGACCGTTGGCGAAAGCGCCCAGCATCGCGCCGCGCCGCCCGCCGGTGGCGTTGCCGAACACCCCGGCGGTAGCGCCGGTGAAGAAATGCGGCACCACGCCGGGCAGGATCAGCACCATCTTCAGTTGCCCCAGCAGGAACAGCCCGGCCAACCCGCCGAGGAAGCTGAACAGGAAGCCGATCAGCACCGCGTTGGGGGCATAGGGATACACCACCGGGCAATCCAGCGCCGGCCGCGCGTTAGGCACCAGTTTTTCCGAGAAGCCGGTGAACGCCGGCACGATCTCCGCCAGAATCAAGCGCACGCCCTGCAGGATGATGAACACCCCGGCGGCGAAGGTAATGGCCTGGATTATTGAATACACCAGGTAGTTCTGGCCGCCGCTGAGCTCGCTTTCCACATAGGCCCGCCCGGCGCAGATCGCCAGGATCAGGTAGATGACGATCATGGTCATCGAGATCGAAATGGAGCTGTCGCGCAGGAAACTGAGGTTTTTCGGCAGGTTCATCTCTTCGGTCGAGCGCGAGTTTTTCCCCACTTTCGAGCCGATCCAACCGGACAGCACGTAGCCCAGGGTGCCGAAGTGGCCGAAGGCGATATCGTCGTTGCCGGTGATGCGGCGCATATAGCGCTGGGCGATCGCCGGGAAGAACGCCATCACCAGCCCCAGGGTCAGCGCGCCGGTGAACACCAGCTGTACGCCCTCGAAGCCCGCCACCGTCAGGATGATGCCGATCATGCAGGCCATGTAAAAGGTGTGGTGGCCGGTGAGGAAGATGTATTTCAATCGGGTAAAGCGCGCCACCACGATATTCGCCACCATGCCGAACGCCATGATCAGCGCGGTGGAAGCGCCGTATTTCTCCAGCGCGATGGAGACGATAGCTTCGTTATTCGGAATGATGCCCTGAATATTAAACGCGTGTTCGAACATGCCGCCCAGCGGATTGAGCGACCCGACCAATACCGTGGCGCCGCCGCCCAACACGATAAAGCCGAGAATGGTTTTTACCGTGCCTTTCACCACGTCGGAAAACGATTTCTTTTGCGCCAGCAAACCGATCAGCGCAATAAGCCCGACCAGTACCGAAGGCACCTTTAATATATCCACCACAAACTTAAGCGTTTCCTGGATAAACATATCCACCTCGCCAATCGTTTTATTCAGATGATTGAGTGGGCTTCGAAGTAAGCGCGCAGCTTGGCTTCCAGCTCATTAATGTCGATGATGTTGCTGATCACCACCAGCTGCTCGGCCGGTACGCTGGCGCTGTCGGCGATGTCTTTCGCCATCACGAACACGTCGGCGGCGCCGGGAGTGGCGGACGACAGATCGGAGTGTTCGACCTCGGCCTCCACCCCCATCTTTTTCAGCACCTTTTTAATGTTCATTTCCACCATAAAGCTGCTGCCGAGACCTGAACCGCAAATCGCCATGATTTTCATGATATCCACCTGTTGAATTTAGCGTGTAGGGTAGCGCCGCCAGGAATATTCCCGACGTTATGGGCATTAATAATGTTCCTGGTGATTAAACGTTAATAGCGGGCGATAATATCCTCAATTTGCCGTTTATCTGTGGCGTGAAATAACGCCTCCATCGCCGTGTTATCGGAAAATAATTCCGCCAACTGCGAAATCATTTCAATGTGACTGTTGCCGTCGGGTGCGGAAAGCATCACCACCACCTGAACCGGATCGTTATCCGCAGAATGAAAATTCACGCCCTGGTGGATCTTCAGCAGCGACAGCCCCAGCGCGTTGGCGCCCTGCTCCGGCCGCGCGTGCGGCATCGCGATGCCCGGCGCCAAGACGAAGTAGGGGCCAAGCTGCTCCTGCTGATGAAAGATGGCCGTCAGGTAATTCGGCGTAATCACGCCGCGTTGCAGCAGCGGTTGCGCGCTCAGCGTTACCGCCTGGCGCCAGTCCTCCACCCGTTCGCACAGCTGTATATGATCGGCGGTCAGCCATTCTTTCAGCACGTTACCCTCCCAAGCGTTGATGGTTTCGGCCGGTGATTAATTCACCGACGACGGTAAAACTTTAATCAACCCCTCTCGGCTGCACAGTGATTGGCATCACAAAGATAGCGCTACCAAAGCGTTATCATGCAGAACTGTGATAGCGCTATCAAAACGCTATGCCGCGGCGCGGCGTTAACCACAATTTTTTCTCGCTCTTCCGGGTTACGGGGTAGAATGTGCCGCATACTGGGATCGTCGAAGCCGCGCCGTCGGCTTCCCACCCTCACAATCTTTGTGCGCCGCGCGCGCATTTCAGTCGGGATTAGGCATGTCGATCGGTAAAAAACGCCGCAGCACAGGCAGGGTGACGTTGGCTGACGTAGCGCAGCTGGCGGGCGTCGGCACCATGACGGTGTCGCGCGCGCTGCGCACGCCGGAACAGGTTTCGGACAAACTGCGCGAGAAGATAGACGCGGCGGTAAACGAGCTGGGCTATCTGCCCAATCTGGCCGCCAGCTCGCTGGCCTCGGCCTCGTCCTACACCATCGCCATGGTGGTGCCCAGCCTGTCCGAATCCGGCTGCGCCGAGATGTTCGCCGGCCTGCAGAAAGTGCTGCAGCCCGCCGGCTATCACATCATGCTGGCGGAGTCGCAGCACCACCTGGAACGCGAGGAGAAACTGCTGGAGACGCTGCTCTCTTACAACCTGGCGGCGGCGGTGCTGCTCAGCGTCGAGCATTCGCAAAATGCCCGCAACGCGTTGATCGCCGCCAACATTCCGGTGGTGGAGATCGGCGCCGTACGCGCCGATCCGATCGACATGAGCATCGGCATCGATTACGTGGCGGCCATGTATCAGCTGACGCAAACGGTGATCGCCAGCGGTTACCAGAATATCGGGCTGCTGTGCGCCAATCAGGAGCAGTGGATTTTCCAGCAGCACCTGCAGGGCTGGCACAAGGCGCTGCTGCGCAACCATATGTCGCCGCATCGGGTCATCAACGCCGCGCAGCCCGCCAGCTTCAGCACCGGCGCGCAGCAGCTGCCGGAATTCTTGCTGGCCTGGCCGGAGCTGGACGCGCTGGTGTGCGCGTCGGACGAACTGGCGGGCGGCGTGCTGTATGAATGCCAGCGGCGGCGCATCAAGGTGCCGGACAATCTGGCGGTGGTGGGCTTTGGCAACAGCGAGTTCAGCCGGGTGTGCCAGCCGCCGCTGACCACCATGACCATTCCGCATCGCGACATCGGCATTCAGGCCGGCCAGGCGCTGCTGGCGCGGCTGAACGAGCATCCCTGGCAGCCGCCAGGCTCCCTGCCCGCCACGCTGTGCCGCCGCGACAGCTGCTGAATCCGCCCGTAAAAAAAGCCGGTCGATGACCGGCTTTTCCATGCGCAGGCGGCTCAGTGATTGTCGAGCGGCTTGCCGTAATCCTGTTCATTGTTGCGCGTCAGCCACAGCGACAGCGCCTTCAGCGAATCCGGGGTAAACTCGTCGCAGCGGGCGGTGATCTCTTCCGGCGTCAGCCAGCACACCTCGGCCACTTCTTCTTCCTGCAGCGCGAACGGCCCGTGCGATACGCAGCTGAACAGCGCGCCCCACACCCGGCACTGCTCTTCCTCGAAGTAGAACAGACCGTGCTCGGCGAAAGGCACGCCGGCGATGCCCAGCTCCTCTTCCGCCTCGCGCCGCGCCGAATCCAGCACGTTTTCACCGCTTTGCACTACGCCGCCCGCCGTCGCGTCCAGCCAGCCCGGGTAGAAGTCCTTGATCTCGGTGCGACGCTGCACCAGAATTTTTCCCATCCCATCATGCACCACAATATAGGTAGCACGATGACGCAGCCGCTCCGCCCGCATCTGTTGACGACTGGATTGAGCAATCACCTCGTTTTGCTCGTCGACGATATCAACCCACTCGGTATCTGCAGCCTGACCCTGTTCCGCCATCCTCTAAAACCTTCTATTTTGGCGCGATGCAATCCCGCGCGCTGGTTAATCAATGAGTGTTTTTCAAAGATTTTTATTGTGTGTGTATAAATTAGTGCGTTTAGCGTGTTAACGCCACCTCCGCGACGACCTTGCCGTCGTCGAGCGTCAGCACGCGCAAAGTGCCGCTTTCCAACATGCCGTAGCTGGCGGGAAAGCCCCCTTTCGGGATGCTGACCGAGCCCGGATTGAAGCAATAGATCTCACCCTGCCGCTCCGCCTGCGGCAGATGCGTATGGCCATAGGCCAGGACGTCACCGCAGGATAACGGCGGCAGTGCCGAGGGATGATAAAGGTGACCGTGGGTCAAAAACAATCGTCTTTTTTGCAGTAAAACCTGTTGCCAGGGCGCCTCGATGGGAAACGTCAGCAGCATCTGATCGACCTCGCTGTCGCAATTGCCGCGAACGGCGATGATCTTGTCGCTATAGCGATTCAATCGTTCGGCAACCTGAGCGGGCTGATACCCGGCGGGCAGCGCGTTGCGCGGGCCGTGATTCAGCAAATCACCCAGAAGAATCAACCAGTCGGCGCCGTGTTGTGCGAACAATTCCAGCACGCGTTCGGTAGCCGGCAGCGAACCGTGGATATCCGAGGCGAACATCAGCTTCATAACCTTGTCCTATAGAGGGAAATAAGCGCCATTTTACCGCGCCGGCGACGTGCGGCAAACCGCCGCCCGCCCCGGTGGAGAATTGTGATCCAACTGCGCAGATAGCATCGGACGAATCCCACATAGCCTGCTATCCTTAGCTGCTATTGTTGGATCTCTGATATACCTTTGTGCGCGGCGAAGACCGCAGCAACGTGTAATGAATTACAGATCACCTTACCGCAGGAGGCAACATGATTGACCTGTATTACGCGCCTACTCCCAATGGTCACAAGATCACCTTGTTTTTGGAAGAGGTCGGCTTACCCTACCGTATCCATCGCGTAAACATCAGCGCCGGCGAGCAGTTCAAGCCGGACTTTCTGAGCATTTCTCCCAACAACAAAATCCCGGCGATCGTCGATCAGCAACCGGTGGACGGCGGCGCGCCGATCAGCCTGTTCGAATCCGGGGAAATCCTGCTGTATCTGGCGGAGAAGACCGGCAAGCTGCTGAGCAAAGGCCTGCGCGAACGCGCCGCTACCCTGCAGTGGCTGTTCTGGCAGGTGGCCGGATTCGGGCCGATGCTCGGGCAGAATCACCACTTTAACCACTACGCGCCGCAGCCGGTGCCTTACGCCATCGAGCGTTATCATCTGGAGACCAAGCGGCTGTACGGCGTGCTGGAAGCTGAACTGCAAAAACACCCGTACCTGGGCGGCGACAACTACAGCATCGCCGATATCGCCACCTACCCGTGGGTCGTGTCGCATCCGCGCCAGCGCATCGATCTGGCGGATTACCCGGCGGTGCGCAACTGGTTCGAGCGCATCAGCAATCGCCCGGCGACCGAGCGCGCCTACAAACTGGCCGAACAAGCCTAAGTGCCCCCCGACTGACTCCCCATCGGCCGGGGAGTCACATCGTCCCTGCGTTATCATTTCCCTACTTTCCGTGTATTCTGAACGCTAATAATCAGACCTATGGAGAATCTCTGATGTCTTTCAGTCAACCCGACGCCGTTATTCGCATTAAAAATCTGCGGCTGCGCACGTTCATCGGTATCAAGGAAGAGGAAATCAACAACCGACAGGACGTCCTGATCAACGTGGTGATCCACTACCCGGCGGACAAGGCGCGCAACAGCGAAGATATCGCCGATGCGCTCAACTACCGCACCATCACTAAAGCGATCATCCGCCATGTGGAAGATAACCGTTTCGCGTTGCTGGAAAAATTAACGCAGGATGTGCTCGATATCGTAAAAGAACACGCCTGGGTGACCTATGCTGAAGTGGAGATAGATAAACTTCTGGCCCTGCGCTACGCCGACTCGGTTTCCATGACCATGAGCTACCGCCGGGACTAATTCAGGGAGGTCGACCATGCGGATCCTGATCACCGGCGCAACGGGATTGATAGGCAGCAGCCTGACGGCAAGACTGCTGGCGCTTTCTCACCACATTACGGTGCTGACCCGAGACGAACGGCGAGCCCGAGCCCGACTGGGTGATCGGCCGAGCTATTGGCGAACGCTGGACGACCGGCAATCGCTGGATGAATTCGACGCGGTGATCAACCTGGCCGGCGAACCTATCGCCGACAAGCGCTGGAGTGCGCAGCAGAAAGAGCGGCTGTGCCGCAGCCGCTGGGATCTGACCGAACGCTTGGCGAAGCTGATCAAAGCCGGCAGCACGCCCCCCGGCGTGCTGATTTCCGGTTCCGCCGTCGGCTACTACGGCGATCAGGGGCAGGCGGTGGTGACCGAAGAGGAGCCGCCGCACGACGAATTCACCCACCAGCTGTGTCAGCGCTGGGAAGCGCTGGCGCTGCAGGCGCAAAGCGACACCACCCGCGTCTGCCTGCTGCGCACCGGCGTGGTGCTGGCGCCACAGGGCGGCGCGCTGGCCAAAATGCTGCCGCCGTTCCGCTTCGGGCTCGGCGGCCCGATCGGCGACGGTCGCCAATACCTGCCGTGGATCCACCTCGAAGACATGGTCAACGGCATTATTTATCTGCTGGATCACGCCACCCTGAGCGGCCCGTTCAACATGGTGGCTCCTTACCCGGTGCACAACGAGCAATTCGCCGCCCAATTGGCCAACGTGCTCGATCGCCCGGCGTTTCTGCGGGTGCCGGCGTTCGTCATGCGGCTGTTGATGGGGGAAGCGGCGGTGCTGGTGCTCGGCGGCCAGCGGGCGGTGCCGAAGCGCCTGGAAGAGGCCGGTTTCCACTTCCGTTATCTGGAGCTGGAACAGGCATTGGATGACGTTGTCAATCAGCGGGCCGAAGCCCGCTGATCTGAGGTTACTTCAACGCGCCGGACAGGAACTGCTGCAGGCGCGGGCTTTTGGGATTGCCGAACAGCTCGGCCGGCGGGCCCTGCTCTTCGATCAACCCTTTGTGCAGGAAGATCACGTGGTTCGAAACGTGGCGCGCAAATTCCATTTCGTGCGTCACCACCACCATGGTTTTCCCCTCCTCCGCCAGCTTCTGCATGATGCGCAGCACCTCGCCCACCAGCTCGGGATCCAGCGCCGACGTCGGTTCGTCAAACAGCAGCACCTCCGGCTCCATCGCCAATGCGCGGGCAATAGAGACGCGCTGCTGCTGGCCGCCCGACAGGTGCACCGGGTACTTGCCGCGCGCCCGCTCGTCGATGCCCACTTTATCCAGGTAGCGCACCGCGCGCTCGTGCGCGTCGGCCTTGCTCAGCCCCAGCACCTGCACCGGCGCCTCCATCACGTTCTCCAGCACCGTCATATGGCTCCACAGGTTAAAATGCTGGAACACCATGGTCAGGCGGGTGCGCAGCAGCTGCAGCTGCTTCTTGTCGAATACCTTCAGCTGGCCGTCCTTGTCGCGCACCATGCGAATATCTTCGTTGTTCAGGCTGATCGAGCCTTCGCTCGGCTTCTCGAGGAAGTTGATACAGCGCAGAAAGGTGCTTTTGCCGGAGCCGGAGGAGCCGATGATGCTGATCACATCCCCGGCGTTGGCCGCTAGCGAGACGCCCTTCAGCACCTCGTGATCGCCATAGCGTTTGTGCAGTTCAGTGACGGCTAATTTATTCTCAGACATGGTTTTTCTTCCCGTCATTTATCAGTGACTAACGTGTGCCATCCAGCGTTTTTCAGCTTTGCGGAACAGGCTGATTAACACGTAGGAGATGATCAGGTACAACACCGCCGCAATGCCGAAAGCGTAAAACGGCTGATAGGTCGCGGCATTGATGTCGCGCGCAATCTTCAGCAGATCCGGCACGGTGGCAGTAAACGCCAGCGCGGTGGAGTGCAGCATCAGGATCACTTCGTTGCTGTAGGCCGGCAGCGCGGTGCGCAGCGCCGAAGGCAAAATGATGCAGCGATACATCTTGAAGCGCGAGAAACCGTAGGCGTTGGCGGCCTCGATTTCACCGTGCGGCACCGAGCGGATCGCCCCGGCGAAAATCTCGGTGGTATACGCGCAGGTGTTGAGCGTCAGCGCCAGGATGGTGCAGTTGAGCCCGCTGCGGAAAAACGCGTTGAGAAACTCGCTGCCGCGCACGATTTCCAGGCTGTACATGCCGGAGTAGAACACCAGCAACTGCACGTACAGCGGCGTGCCGCGAAACACGTAGGTGTAGAGCCATACCGGGAAACGCACCCAGCGAAGGGAAGAGACGCGCGCCACCGCCATCGGGATCGCCAGCAGCCCGCCCATCACCACAGAGGCGATCAGCAGCCACAGCGTGACCGCCACGCCGGTGAAACGGTAGCCGTCGCTCCACAGCAGCGACTGCCAGTACTGTTGCAGGATATCGATCATAGCTCGGCCCTCTTGACGCCCAGTGAGTAACGCCGTTCAAGCCACAGCAGCACGCCGTTGGAAACGGTAGTAAAAATCAGGTAAACCACGCCGGCTACGATGGCGAAGAAGAACGGCTGATAGGTGCCTTTCCCCGCCAACTGCGTGGCTTTCACCACGTCGTTCAGGCCAAGGATAGACACCAGCGCCGTCGCCTTCAGGATCACCTGCCAGTTGTTGCCGATGCCCGGCAAGGCGAAGCGCATCATCGCCGGGAACAAAATGCGCCGAAAGATCTGCGCGCCGCTGAAGCCGTAGGCCGTCGCCGCCTCAATCTGCCCTTTCGGCACCGCCAAGTAGGCGCCGCGGAAGGTTTCGGTAAAGTACGCGCCGTAAATAAAGCCGAGAGTAATGATGCCGGCACCGAGCGGATCGATATCGATCTGCGAGAAACCGAGCAGCGTGGTGATGTTGTTCAAGGCGATTTGCAGACCATAAAAAATCAGCAGCATCAGCACCAGATCGGGCACGCCGCGGATCAGCGTGGTGTAAGCGCCGAACAGGCCGGAAATAAGGGGGTTGTGGGAGAGTTTGCCGCCGGCGCCGATCAACCCGATCACCACCGCCAACAATACGGAACTGAGGGCCAACTCCAGCGTCACCAGAGCCCCCTCGAAAATCAGTTGGGAATAGCCTTGCAGCATCTACTTCACCCTGTCGTCTAGGATCCGAACCATCGGAGCCGGTGCACCGGCCCCGCAGTCACAGCATGGAACGGTTAGCGGATTAGCCGCCGTAGACGTCGAAGTCGAAGTACTTTTTCGCGTATTTATCGTAGGTGCCGTCTTTGCGCATCTCGGCGAAGGCTTTGTCCAGCGCCGCTTTCAGCTCGGTATCGGTTTTGCGCAGCCCCATGCCGGTGCCGACGCCAAAGAATTTGTCATCCTTCACCGATTCGCCGGCAAACGCATAGTCTTTGCCCGGCGGCTGTTTCAGGAAGCCATCGCTGCCCGCCACTTCATCCTGGAAGGCGGCATCGATACGCCCGGAGGCCAGATCGGCGTAGACCAGATCCTGGTTCTGATAAGGCACCACGGTGACGCCCTTCGGCTGCCACATGGCGTTGGCGTAGGCTTCCTGGGTCGTGCCCTGCAGCACGCCCACGCTCTTGCCTTTCAACGCATCCACGGTAGGCAACAGCTTAGACCCCTTCGGCGCGATCAGGCGGGCGTTGGCGGCATACAGCTTGTCGGTAAAGGCGATTTCCTGCTGGCGTTTTTCGGTGATGGACAGCGAAGAGATGATAGCGTCGATCTTTTTCGCCTTGAGGGATGGGATCAGCGCGTCAAAGTCGCTCTCCACGAAGGTGCATTGGGTATTTATGCGTTTGCACAGCTCTTTGGCCAAATCGATATCGAAGCCGACCAGCTCGCCTTTGGCGTTTTTGGATTCAAACGGCGCATAAGTCGGATCGGTACCGATCTTCAATGTCGATGGGATAGCGGCGAATGCGCTGTTTGCGGCCGCCAAAGCCAAGACTAAAGGAAGAACCTTAACCAGCTTTTTCATAAATTACCCTCAAATTGATTTTTTTGATGCCACTACGGGCATTACTTTTCCCCACCAAATCAATTTGCAGTAATCGTGCCACATTAGGTGCTACGGGCGGAGGGAACGGCTCCGGCCTTCACAATACTGTTTCCTGGGACGATAACCGCAAAATTAAATCGGCCGCTCGGGGCCGCGCCACTGGCAGCCGCGACAGGACGGCGCCATGAAACAGTGAACGTGATGAAGTGGGATCATTATGGTGCATGCGCCGCCCTAATTCAGTGCGGTGTTGCACAAATGTACCAATTTGGGGATGAAAATGTTAATCAGCGCCCTGCCAACGGGTAAACAGATCGGCCGGCAATTCGATATCAAACTGATCGATCACCCGATTGACGGTCTGATCGATGATGTCTTCCACGCTTTTCGGCTGGTGATAAAACGCCGGCACCGGGGGCATGATCACTGCACCCATTTCCACCGCCTGCGTCATCAGCCGCAGGTGCCCAAGGTGCAACGGCGTTTCACGCACGCACAATACCAGGCGGCGGCGTTCTTTCAGCACCACGTCGGCGGCGCGGGTCAGCAGTCCGTCGCTGTAGCTGTTGACGATGCCGGACAGCGTTTTGACTGAACAAGGCAAAATCGCCATGCCCAGGGTTTTGAAGGAACCGGAAGAGATGGCGGCGGCGATATCGCGCGCATCGTGAACCACATCGGCCAGCGCCTGCACTTCACGCAGACTGTACGGCGTTTCCAACGCCAGCGTCTGCCTTGCAGCGTTGCTCATCACCAAATGGGTTTCCACCTCTGCGACGTCGCGCAAGACCTGTAACAGGCGCACGCCGTAGATAGCGCCGCTGGCGCCGGAAATGCCGATGATGAGTCGTTTCATGAAGAATGGCCTCTGCCGTAAAAAGTAAAAAATAAGATCAGGCAGACTTTGCCGCAATGGCGAGGGATAAGCAAGTTCACAGGAGCAAGGCGCACCGCCGCAGACGCGGCGATGCCCCCTGATGGATCAACGCAGGCGGTTAGCCTTCGTTATGCAGTTCCAGATTTTCCGCTTCGGTCTGTCCCCGCAGCGCCTTGGCGTCGTCGTTGCGCAGCGACTCCAGGTATTCCAGATAGCTTTGATCGACGTCTTTGGTCACGTAGATGCCGTTGAATACCGAGCATTCGAACTGGGTGATGTCCGGGTTTTCTTCACGCACCGCTTCGATCAGATCGTCGAGATCCTGGAAGATCAGCCCATCGGCGCCGATGATTTGGCGGATTTCATCCACTTCGCGCCCGTGGGCGATCAGTTCGTTGGCGCTCGGCATGTCGATGCCGTAGACGTTAGGGAAACGCACTTCCGGCGCGGCGGAAGCCAGGTACACGCGCTTGGCGCCCGCTTCGCGCGCCATCTCGACGATCTGCTCTGAGGTCGTGCCGCGCACGATGGAATCGTCCACCAGCAGCACGTTCTTGTCGCGGAACTCGGCGCGGTTGGCGTTCAGCTTGCGGCGCACCGACTGACGACGCGCCTGCTGGCCCGGCATGATGAAGGTGCGGCCGACGTAGCGGTTCTTCACAAAGCCCTGGCGGTAGGGTTTGTCGAGAATGCGCGCGATCTCCAGCGCGATGTCGCAGGAGGTTTCCGGAATCGGGATCACCACGTCGATGTCCAGATCTTCCCATTCACGGGCAATCTTCTCGCCCAGCTTCTGGCCCATGCGCACGCGGGCGCTGTAGACCGAGATCTTGTCCATAAAGGAGTCCGGGCGCGCGAAATAGACGTATTCGAACAGGCACGGGTTGGTTTTCGGGTTCTCTGCGCACTGGCGGGTGAACAGCTGGCCCTTGGTGGTGATGTACACCGCTTCGCCCGGCGCCACGTCGCGCAGGAATTCAAAGCCCAGGGTATCCAGCGCCACGCTCTCGGAAGCCACCATATACTCGCTGCGGCCATCTTCCAGCGTGCGTTTGCCGATCACCAGCGGACGAATGCCGTACGGGTCGCGGAACGCCAGCAGGCCGTGGCCGATAATCATCGCCACGCAGGCGTAAGCGCCGCGCAGTTGCTGATGCATGGCGGCGACCGCGGTAAAGATGTTGTCGGCCTCCAGCGGATAATGCGGGAAGCGGTCCAGCTCGCTGGCCAGCACGTTCAGCAGGATTTCCGAGTCGGAGGTGGTGTTGACATGGCGGCGGCCGCTTTCGAACAGCTTTTGGCGCAGCTCATGGGCATTGGTCAGGTTGCCGTTGTGGGCCAGCGTAATGCCGAACGGCGAGTTGACGTAGAAAGGCTGGGCCTCAGAGGCGCTCGAGCTGCCGGCCGTCGGGTAACGCACATGGCCAATGCCCATGTTGCCCTGCAAGCGTTGCATATGGCGCGCCTCAAATACATCCTTCACCAGGCCGTTGGCTTTGCGCAAACGGAACCCGTTGTGGGCGTCAATGGTGACGATGCCTGCGGCATCCTGGCCACGGTGCTGAAGCACCGTCAGCGCATCATAAATCGACTGGTTTACCGGCATAAAACCGGCGATACCGACAATACCGCACATGTTGTCTTTTCCTCATCAGCGCTACCGCCCCGGCAATTGGGTCGGCAAGAAACTCGACGTGCTCTGCAGGTAGTCAAAGAACCACCTGATGACGTAACTGAACTGGGGAATCAGCTGCGACTGTTTCCAGTCGGCACTTTGTGAAAAGCCGGTAAAGGTATCCAGGAAGAACAGGATCGCCGCAACGATCAACACGCCGCGCAATGCGCCGAAGCAGATGCCCAGCACCCTGTCGGTGCCCGACAGCCCGGTTTTCTCTACCAGTGAGCTAATCACATAGTTAACAATAGCCCCTACGATCAGGGTCGCGATGAACAAAATCGCGATCGCGATGCCGTTTCGCACCAGTTCATCTTCAAAACGAGTGAAATAGACCGCAAGGTAAGAGTAGAAATGGCTGGCAACAAAAAACGCACATCCCCATGTCACAAGTGACAATGCTTCGCGAACAAACCCTCGGATCAGGCTCACCAGAGCCGAAAATCCAATCACCGCTATAATGACGTAATCAATCCAGACCATGAACTATTCCAATGATGAATCGCCCCTGCATCCAATTCGCGGCGAATTCTAACAGAAAAAGAAAACGTTTGCGTAGGGGATTTCCTACCACGTTACAAATAAAAAGCGGCGATTAGAAAATCCCCAATCGCCGCGCCTACATAGGTGATTTCACCTGTAAAAGGCGCGGTTTCTCTCGAGATCTCTCCACCACTCCTTAATTCAGGGGCGCATCCTGCTGCGCCCCTGCGGGGTTTAACGGCCGTACGGCTTCACCTGCCCGCTCAGCCCGCTGATCGAGTTCAGCGACGGCAATGCCGCCTGCAGCTTCTGCTTGGAAGCATCCGGGCCGACGTAGATGCGGGTGATCTGCCCTTGCACCGGCGTTGACGGCACGGTGAAGGCGCGATAGCCCGAAAGACGCAGCGAGGCGACAATTTCGTTCGCCTTGGCGGCATTTTTCAACGCCCCGAGCTGCACGACATAGGCTTGCCCGACCGGCGCTTTTTCTTCCGCCGGTTTCGGCTGCGGTGTCGGCTCAGGCTTCGGCGCCGGTTCCGGTTTCGGCTCCGGCTTAGGCGTCGGTTTCACTTCCACCGGCTTCGGCTGCGGCGCCGGTTTCGGTTTCACCTCTACCGGTTTGGTTTCCACCGGTTTCGGCTTCGGCTGCTGCTGCACCGGCTGAGGACGCGTCTCGACCGGCGGCGGCGCCACCTGCGTCGGTTGCTGAGCATTCTGTCGCACCGCCTGTTGCGCCGCCGCTTCGTTGGCCGCCTGCTGCTCGACCAGCGCGCCCGCCCCTTCCGGCGGCTGCGCCGGCAACGGCTGCGTCACCGGCGGCAACACGTCGTTCTCTTCGACGTCGCCCGCCTTCGGCACCAAAGGAATGGCCGCGAATTCATCCTCGTAATGCTTCTTTTTGCCGTCCAGCAACCCTGGCAGGATGATCACCCCCAGCGCCACCAGAATCACGGTTCCGACCAGTCGGTTCTGAAATTTACTCGCCACTCACACTCCCCGCATCTCGTCTGACGCCGCCATCACCTGCGCAACGGTGTGGAACGATCCACAGACGATCACAATATCCTGTTTATCAGCATCCTGCATAGCCTGCCGCCAGGCAGTTTCGACATCATTAAAACGTCGCGGTTCAGCCAGATGTTGCGCCAGCAGTTCGACGCTGGCGCCGCGCGGGCCGTCGAGCGGTGCGCAGTACCATTCATCCACCTGCTCGCTCAGGCAGGCCAGCGTACCGGCGATGTCCTTGTCCGACAGCATGCCCACCACCGCGCGCACCTTGCCGCCGTCGCGCGGCAGCTTGGCCAGACGCCCGGCGAGATAGCCGGCGGCGTGCGGGTTGTGCGCCACATCGAGGATCAGCATCGGCTCCCGCCGCACGATCTGGAAACGCCCCGGCAGCGTCGCCTGCTGCAGCCCGGTGAAAATCGCGCGCTCGTCGATTTCCAGCGGGGAACAGTTCAGCGCCGCCAGCGCGGTAGCGGCGTTGGCCAGCGGCACATTCGGCGTCGGCAGATCGGTCAGCAGCGTGTCGCCGCCCTGCCACTGCCAGCGATCGCCCTGCTCGCTGAAGCGCCAGGCTTCACCGCGGCGATACAGCGGCGCGCCCAGCGTTTCGGCGACCTGGCGAATGCTGTCCGGCATATCGGGTTCGCCCACTACCGCCGGCTTGCCGCTGCGGAAAATGCCGGCCTTTTCACGGCCGATGCTTTCGCGATCGTTGCCCAGCCAGTCAGTGTGATCGAGCGCGATGCTGGTGATCACCGCCACGCTCGGATCGACGATGTTGGTGGCGTCGAGGCGCCCGCCCAGGCCGACTTCCAGGATCACCACGTCCAGTCGCGCCTGTTTGAACAGCTGCAGCGCCGACAGGGTGCCGAATTCAAAATAGGTCAGCGACGTTTCGCCGCGGCCGGCTTCAATGGCGGCAAACGAGCGGCTGTGCTCCGCTTCGCTCAGCTCTTCCCCCTGAATGCGCACGCGTTCGGTGTAGCGCACCAGATGCGGTGAGCTGTAAACGCCGACGCGCAGGCCGGCGGCCAACAGAATGGCTTCAAGGGTGCGACAGGTCGTGCCTTTGCCGTTAGTGCCGGCAACGGTGAACACCGTGGGAGCGGGGGTCAGTAAGTCCAGATGCGCCGCGACGCGCTGCACGCGTTCGAGGCCGAGTTCGATCGCCTGGCTGTGCAGACGTTCCAGATAGTAAAGCCACGAGCTCAATGGCGACGTGGCTTGGGGAATTTGGTGGTTTTGCATGAGTCCCATCACTGAACTTGGGTTCATTAATCCATCAGAGCACCACCCTCACCGCAGTAAAGGCGATGCGCTTCGTCACTGCCGCCCATCTGCAAACCGCAACCTCATAGGCCGCGGCCGGCAGGGAACGGGCATCAGCCGTCACTTAGCCACAAAGTGGCGGCTGAACCCGGGCGGGATCCGTCTTTGCCTCAGGCGTCAGCCTGCTGCTCCGGCTCAATGACCGGCGCGGCCTCATCGAAATGCGGCTGCAGCTGGTTGGTCAGCTTGGACAGAATGCTCGCCAGCGTTTGGCGCATTTCCGGGCGGCGAACGATCATGTCGATCGCGCCTTTTTCGATCAGGAACTCGCTGCGCTGGAAGCCCGGCGGCAATTTCTCGCGCACGGTCTGCTCGATCACGCGCGGGCCGGCAAAGCCGATCAGCGCTTTCGGCTCGGCGATATTGATATCGCCCAGCATCGCCAGGCTGGCGGAGACGCCGCCCATGGTCGGGTCGGTCAGCACGGAGATGTACGGCAAGCCGCGCTCCTGCATTTTGGCCAACGCCGCGCTGGTTTTCGCCATCTGCATCAGCGACATCAGCGCTTCCTGCATGCGCGCGCCGCCGCTGGCGGAGAAGCACACCAGCGGACAGTTGTCCTCCAGCGCCTGCTCAACCGCACGCACGAAACGCGCGCCGACCACGGAAGACATCGAACCGCCGATAAAGGCGAATTCAAAGGACGCCGCGACGATCGGCATGCCGTACAGCGTGCCCTTCATCACCACCAGCGCGTCTTTCTCGCCAGTCGCTTTCTGTGCGGCGACCAAGCGATCTTTATAGCGTTTGGAATCCTTGAATTTCAGAACGTCTCTCGGCTCCAGATCGCTGCCCAACTCCACTTCGCTGCCTTCATCCAGCAGGGTATGCAGACGCGCGCGCGCGCTCATGCGCATATGGTGGTCGCACTTCGGACACACTTCCAGATTACGCTCCAGCTCGGCGCGGTAGAGAACCTGGCCGCAGCTGTCGCATTTGGTCCAAACCCCTTCAGGAATGCTCGCCTTACGGGTTTGTGTGATATTGCTCTTGTTAAGAATTCGTTCGATCCAGCTCATCGATGACCTTTCTGTTTGAACCTGACACAAGCCAGTCCGCTGTTCATGCTTTAACAATCCCCCCGAAAACACCCCCAATGAAAAAATGCCCGTACGCCGCGCGGCAAGCGCGCGACCGAGGCATCGGTTTCAGGGTTGTTCGCAGGAACAGACCATAATGTCGCTCATTAAACCATATCGGCCCGACGCTGTGGACAAAAAACTGGTCGAACCGACAGGTTGCGCGATGTTTTTACTGTTTTTGCTGGCGGGCGGCGGCGCGCTTGTGGCGCCAAATTTCAATCACCCCCGGCAGAATCGAAACGATGATGATCCCGACGATCAGCAGTTTCAGGTTCTCCTGCACCACCGGCAGATCGCCGAACAGGTAGCCAGCATAAGTGAAGAGCAGCACCCAAACCAGTGCGCCAATCACGTTGTAGGCGGCGAAGTGGCGATAGGACATATGCCCCATGCCGGCGACGAACGGCGCAAAAGTACGCACGATCGGCACGAATCGCGCCAGAATAATCGTCTTCCCGCCGTGCTTCTCATAAAACTGATGCGTTTTATCCAGGTAGCTGCGGCGGAAGATTTTCGAATTCGGGTTGCTGAACAGCTTCTCGCCGAACAACCGCCCGATAGTGTAGTTCACCGCATCGCCGATGATCGCCGCCACGGCCATCAACGCCACCATGGTGTGCACGTTCAGATCGTTGGTCGGCAAAGCCGCCAGCGCGCCGGCGACGAACAGCAAAGAATCCCCCGGCAGGAACGGCGTCACCACCAAACCGGTCTCGCAAAACAGGATCAGGAACAGAATAGCGTAGACCCACATGCCGTATTGTGCGACCAGTTCGGCCAGGTGCACATCAATATGCAGAATGAAATCAATAATAAACTTGATGATGTCCATAAATTCTCTCATTGATACCGGGCGTTTCAATCACCCGGCAGAAGCACAAGGGAGCGACGCTTTCAGGCGTGCCGGCGTTTAATCGTCGGGTAAAAACAGCGGCCCCATCGGCGGCCGCGGGATACCAAAGTGGTCGGGATAGTCCACGGAAACCAGATACAGCCCCTCGGCTCGCGCCGTCGCCGCCGCCAGATTGCGATCCTTCAGCGCCAGCAACTCGGCCATCCAGTTCTCATCCTGATTGCCGCAGCCGATCTCCATCAGGCTGCCGACGATGTTGCGAACCATGTGATGCACGAAGGCATTCGCCTTGATATCTACCACAATATATTCGCCGTAGCGCGTAACCTTAACGTGTTTTACGCAGCGCCACGGGGTGCGCGACTGGCATTGCACCGCGCGAAACGAGGTAAAGTCGTTCTCGCCCAGCAATGCCTGCGCCGCCCGATGCATGCGGTCCGCGTC
Source organism: Serratia sp. X3 (assembly GCF_014982455.1). Classification (NCBI taxonomy): domain Bacteria; kingdom Pseudomonadati; phylum Pseudomonadota; class Gammaproteobacteria; order Enterobacterales; family Yersiniaceae; genus Serratia; species Serratia sp. X3. Next base: position 155,421 of record NZ_JADCNB010000001.1, on the reverse strand, counting down.
CAGCGGGTGATAAAAATGCGTCACTCCCTGTTGCAACACCGCCGGCCGGTAGCGATGATTGAAAATAATATAGCGGTAACGGCGCGCGGTGGCGCTGAAACGCGCGTGAAAATCATCAGCGACGGGGCTCACCCAGCGCACCGCGATGTCCGGCGGCAAATGGGTGTTGACGCCCATCGTCCAGGCGGCGTCCTTGCGCCGCGCGGTGGTTTCGAAGTGCACCACCTGCCCGGTGGCGTGCACCCCGGCGTCGGTGCGCCCGGCGCACAGCACGTTGATCGGCGCATCCGCCACCTTGCTCAACGCCTGCTCCAGCCGTTCCTGCACGCTGGCCACTTCTTGCTGCCGCTGCCAGCCGTAGTAACGGCTGCCGTCATATTCGATGCCCAGCGCTACCTTCAGCGTCGGCTGAGTGGGCGAGACCACCTCAGACATCAGTACATCTGCTCCTGCACCAGACGCTCGGCGGTTTCGATCGCCATCAACGCGCCGCCGAAGCGGACGTTGTCCGCCACCGTCCAGAACTGCAACAGCTCGGGGATGCCGTAATCGTTGCGCAGACACCCGATGCTGAGCGCATCGCTGCCGGAAGCTTCGGTGACCTGAGTCGGGTAATCGTCCTCTTCACTCAGTTGAACGTCCTCGACCTCTTCAAGCTCGCTGCGCGCCTCTTCGGCGGACAGCGGACGCAGCGCTTCAAGGTGCACGACCTGCGCGTGGCCATAAAACACCGGCGACTGGATGCAGCTCACCGAAATCGGCAACCCTTCGTCCTGCAGCACCTTGCGCACCTGATCGACGATCAGGCGTTCTTCGCGCACGCTACCCTGCTCGTCGGCGACAAGCGGCAGCATATTAAACGCCAGCTGTTTAGTGAAAACGCCTTCTTCGGCCGGGATGCCGTTCAACAGACGCGCGCTCTGGCCAGCCAGATCGTCCACCGCCGCCTTGCCGCGCGAGGATACCGACATCAGCGTCGTGACGTGCAGGCGCGACAGCCCCGCCTGTTCGGTCAGTGGTTTGATCGCCGTCAGCAGTTGGCTGACCATGCTGTCGGCCACCGCGACGATGTTGCGGTTGCGGTAATCCGCCAGCACCTGCGGGTTAACGCCAGGCACCACCAGCGGCACATCCGGTTCCATGGCGAACAGGCCGCTGGTGTCGATCACCAGACAGCCCATGTTGCCGGCCTCTTCGGCATAGCGCGCGGAAGCGTCGCTGCCGGCGACGAAGAAGGCCAGCTGCGCCTGCGACCAATCGAACTCTTCGGCGTTTTGCACCAGAATAGACTTGCCGTTGAAGCGCACATTGGCGCCCGCGCTGCGTTCGCTTGCCAGAGGATAGAGCTCACCCACCGGGAACTGGCGTTCCTGCAACAATTCCAGCAACGCTTCACCTACCGCGCCAGTGGCGCCGAGCAGCGCGATATTCCAGCCGTCAGACATTGGGTTTTCTCCAGAGTATTTCATTCATAAAAGCAGACGGGCAGTGCAGCCACCGCCCGATAATCTTTGCCGCTCACTGTAGCGGCGTTGGCTTAAGACAACCTTACGCGCTACGCGATGCTGAAGCCCAACTTGCCGAGCAGCTCGGCGCTGGCGCTGTCATCGCATTGCACGGCCAGCGAAGACCACTCGCGGCGTTCCTGGTAGTGCTTGCGCAGGCGATCGAACTCGCCCGGTTGCCCAGCGACTTTGCGCAGCGGCGCATCATCGCGGCGCACATCATACACCAAGTGCATCAATCGTTTTAACCGCGCTTCATCCAGCGGGCCGTTGAGACGGATCTGGCTGAACTCCGGCACCGGCAGCAGCGAGGCCAGCGCCACCTGTTGCGGCTGCCCCAGATGACGGCTGAACGCTTCGAACACCTGGGTGGTGCCACGCGCCTTGCCTTCCAGCGTATACCCGGCGATGTGCGCGGTGCCGATATCCACCCGCGCCAACAGCGGCAAGGCGAGATCCGGCTCCGGTTCCCACACGTCCAGCACCGTGCTCAGCTTTTTGCCTTTTTCCAGCGCCTGCAGCAACGCGGCGTTATCCACCACCGGCCCGCGGCAGGCGTTGATCAGAATGCGGTTGTCCGGCAACGCCGCCAGCAGATCGGCGTTCGCCAGGTGCAATGAATGATACGGGCCGGATTTATTCAGCGGCGTATGGAAGGTCAGCACGTCGGCCTCGGCCACCAACTTCTCCAGTGGCCAGAATTCCCCGGCGTCGCCGCGATCGGCGCGCGGCGGATCGCACAGCAGCGTGCGCACGCCCAGCGCTTTGAGGCGCGCGTCCAGACGCGAACCGACGTTGCCCACGCCGACGATGCCGACGGTTTTATCCCGCAGCTGGAAGCCGTCGCGCTCGGCCAGCAGCATCAATGCGGAGAACACATACTCGACCACCGCGATGGCGTTGCAGCCCGGCGCGGCGGAAAACCCGATGCCCTGCCGTTGCAGCCAGGCGTCATCGACGTGATCGGTGCCGGCGGTAGCGGTGCCGACAAAACCGATGCGGCTGCCGGCCAACAAGGCTTCATTGACCTTGGTGACCGAACGCACCATCAGCGCGTCGGCATCCGCCAGCGCCTCAAGCGGGATCGGACGCCCCGGCACCGCCCGCACGTCGCCCAGGCGGCTGAACAGCTCGGCCGCATACGGCATATTTTCATCAACCAGAATTTTCACTGCGTTCTCCGACGGTTTACGGCTATTTGTCTGCGAAATAGTGTGCCACTGAATCAGGCACGGCGAAAGCGCTCAGGGGTGGTGCCGGCGATCTGCTGGAACATGACGATGAAGGCCGACGCGGAGCTGTAGCCGACCTCCAGCGCCACGTCCTGCACGGTTTTGCCCTGTTCAAGCAGCGACACGGCGTGCAGGAACCGCAGGCGCTGGCGCCATTCGCTGAACGGCATGCCCAAATCCTGCTGGCAGCGGCGAGACAGCGTGCGCTCGGTGGTGTATACCCGCTTCGCCCACGTCGCCAGCGAAGTGTTGTCCGCCGGGCAATGTTCCAGCGCTTCCAGCACCGGCGCCAAAAACTTGTCGTCCGACGACGGCAGATAGGTTTGCTGGCGCGGCGACAGATGCAGCTGGTCGATCAGCACCTGGCAGAGGCGCAAATCCGCCTCCGCCTGCGGAATGTACTGTTTGCGTGCATAGAAATCCTCGGCGATGGCGCGAAAGATCGGCGTCACATTGACCAGGCAAGGATCGGCCGGCATGCCGGCGCACAGCGCCGGCGCGATGTCCACCATGCGGCACTGCGCCAGCCGCTGGTTGTAACAGGAGTGTTCGATGCCCGCCGGCGTCCACAGCACGAACTCCGGCGGCGCCAGAAAGCGCTGCCCGCCGATGCGCAGCACCATCACCCCGGCTTTGACCCACATCAATTGGCCCCAGGTATGGCTGTGCGGCTGGAATTCGGTGCGGACGTTGAACTCCTCGCAACGAAACTGCACCGGGTTTGGCGCCGGGATCAGCGACTCGGGGAAATGGCGGATTTCTGGCATGGTTTCGTCCCGTGATTTGTCTTATTTACGCCGATTTTTGTCTGAATATCGTTATATATGATAAACCGGACACGCGTAGACTAGCCAGCATGTTGGACGCTATTGAGAATAATTGTCATGAATATGCTTTTCCCCCTGCTGGCCGTGCTGATTTGGTCGATTAACGCCGTCGTCAGCAAACTCTCCGCCACCGCCATCGATCCGGCGGCCATCTCGCTCTACCGCTGGCTGCTGGCGCTGATCGCCCTGACGCCGTTTGTGCTGCCGGGCGTGCTTCGCAACTGGGCGCAGGTGCGCGCCAACTGGTGGAAGCTGATGATCCTCGGCTTGCTCGGCATGGTGCTGTATCAAAGCCTGGCCTATTACGCGGCGCACAGCGTCAGCGCGCTGTTTATGGGCATCATCGTGTCGCTGATCCCACTGCTGACCATCCTGATCAGCATCGTACTGCTGCGCATTGCGCCGACCGTCGGCGTGCTGCTCGGCAGCATTCTCTCCTTCTGCGGTTTGATCTGGCTGGTCAGCGGCGGTCAGCCCGGCGCGCTGTTGCAGCACGGTATCGGCAAAGGGGAATTGATGATGCTACTCGCCACCGCCTCTTACGCGCTGTATGGCGTGTTGACCAAACGCTGGGCCATCGCGCTGCCGAACTGGCAATCGCTCTACGTGCAGATCCTGTTCGGCGTGCTGTTGCTGCTGCCGAATTTCCTGATGGCGCAGGATGTCGGCTTGAACGGCCATAACCTGCCGCTGGTGCTGTTCGCCGGCATTCCGGCCTCGATCATCGCGCCGTACCTGTGGATCCAGGGCGTGCTGCGCCTGGGCGCCAACACCACCTCGATCTTCATGAACCTGGCGCCGGTGTTTACCGCCGCTATCGCGGTGCTGTTCCTGCATGAGCAATTGCACGGTTACCACCTGATCGGCGGCGGCATCACCCTGCTGGGCGTGATCCTGTCGCAGCGGCTGCGCACGCCGCTGACGCGTAAAGCCAAAGCCCCGGCGGCAGGCGCAGATTCCTGCAAAGAGCAGGCCTAAGCCAGCAACCTGAAACGCACCCGCACCAACAGGCCGCCCAGCGCGGCGGAGCTCAACAGCTCCGGGCGGGTGCCGTGATACGCGGTGATGTCCTTCACCAACGCCAATCCCAAACCGGCGCCCGGCTGATCGCCCACGTTGTCCAAGCGATGAAACGGCTGCAGCGCCAACGCCTTGTCCTGCAAGGCGATGCCCGGGCCGCTGTCTTCTATCTCCAGCACCCCTTCCCCCGTAGCCTTATCCCGCGTAAGGCGGGCGGTCACCACGCCCTCGTGCGGCGTGTATTTCAGCGCGTTGTCCAGCAGATTGGCGCACAGCTCGGCCAACAGCAGCGGCTCCCCCGCGACCTGACACGCCGCTTCACCCTCGAAACCGAGATCGATCTGTTTGCTGCGCGCCTGTGGCAAGCGAGAGAAACAGGCGTCGCGCAGCACCTGCGCCAAATTGACCGGCTGCAGCTTGCGATCGGCGCTGTGCTCGCTGGCTTTCAGGCGCGAGAGGTGTAGCAGACGGTCGGTGAGCGCCACGGTGTTATCCAGCGTCGCGCTCATCGCCTGCAGACTTTCGCGCCACTGCTGCGGCCGATCGCTGGCCAGCGCCACCCCGACCTGGGTCTTCAGCACCGCCAACGGGGTGCGCAGCTGGTGAGAGGCGTCAGCGCTGAAGCGTTCCTGACGCGCCACCATCAGCCGCAGCCGTTCGATGTAACGATTAAAGGCCACCAGCAGCGGCTGCATCTCCGACCAGGGAAGAACCCGCGGCAAAGGCGTCAGTTCGCCCGGATCGCGCCGCAGCATGATGCCGGAGAGTTTACGCATCGGCTTCAACACCCGCTTGAGCAGCGCGAACGCCAGGATCAGGGTCAACACCACCACCGTGCCCTGGCTCAACAGCGCCGCGATCATCATCTGCCGCGCCAGGTAACGACGCGATTCCAGGGTTTCCGCCACCAGAATGGTCGCCATGCCGCTCACGCCCGACTCGTTGACCGGTTGAAACAGCGCCGCCACGCGGATCGGCCGGCCGAGGTATTCCGCATCGTAGAAATGCACCAATGCCGGATAGAGGGTGGAGCGTGGAATGTGAGGCGGCAACGACGGCAAATCGTCATAGCCCGAGATGCTTTTCCCCTGCGGCGAGATCACCTCGTAATAGAGCTGATCGTTCATGTTGCGCTCGAAGCTGTCGAGCACCACATAAGGCACATCGACCACCAGCTTGCCTTCGCGCACCACCAGCCGCTCCGCCACGGTGCGCGCCGACGCCAGCAGCGTGCGATCGTAGGCCAGGGTGGCGGCGCTCATGGCGCTGAAGTAGTGGGTGTAGATAGAGATGCCGCCCAGCGCCAGCAGCGGCAGGCCAAAAAACAGCAGCAGTTGATAAAACAGCGAGCGCGGCGCGTTAAACCACCGCATTGCACAGTTCCAGGCTGTAGCCCAGACCGCGCAGCGTGACGATCGCCACGTCGCTGCCCTGCAGCTTTTTTCGCAAACGGTGTACGTAAAGCTCGATGCTCTCCGGATTGGCCTCGTCAGACAGCGTAAACACCTGCTCAAACAGCTGCTGCTTGGCCACCGGGCGGCCGCGCCGGTGCATCAGCGCGGTCAGCACCGCCAGCTCGCGCGGCGTCAGCGCCAGCGGTTTGCTCTCCAGCAGGAAATAACCTTCGTCATGATAGGTCAACGCGCCGTATTGCAACGCCGGCTGCGCGGCGCCGACGCTGCGGCGCAGCAACGCCCGAATGCGCGCCTCCAGCTCGTCCAGTTCAAACGGTTTGGTCAGGTAGTCATCCGCCCCCAGATTCAGGCCTTTCACCCGATCGGTCACGTCGGTGCGCGCCGTCAGCAACAGCACCGGCAGATCCTGCCCGCGCTTGCGCAGGCGCGCCAGCAAATCGAGACCGTTCAGACGCGGCAACGCCACATCCAGCACCGCCAGCGCATAGCGTTCATTAAGCAACAGGTGGTCGGCGGCCACGCCATCCGGCGCGACGTCGACGGCAAATCCGGCGCCGGTCAGCGCCTTTTGCAACCAGTGAGACAGCTCGGGGTGATCTTCAACCAATAATAGTCGCATGTTCCCATTCCATTGATTTTCCTGAACAACCAGACACCGATGCGGCGTCTGTTAACAGGTCGATAACAGAGAATGGCATGGAAAATAAGGGGATAAAAGAGCGCCGCGCCGCCAGTTTTGGGAGCTGGCACACAATTATGCGTACTGGGGCGCGCTCGTGTGACGCCTCAGATCAGCGTGATGGGGCTATCGGCGAGAGCAAGATCCAACACCGGACGCAGCTTATCGGCGGTAAACGGCGAAGAAACCAGCACGGAGCGGTTGTTGGCGGCAAACACCAGATCGATGCCGGTCACACAGGCGGTCATCTGGCAAGCATACTTTTCACCGTCGGCGTTGACGAAATGCAGCTCAAATACGCCAATCTCAGGGCGCAAGCGCTTCAAACGACACTGCCCGGCTTCTCCCGCCATCTCGGCGTAGACCTCTGGCAACCGTTTAATCGCACATACCTTGGCGCTGTCCCTGCCGCCAAACAATTTCCCTAACGAAAACATATCACTGCATCTCTATTCATTTTATTACAGATGATTTTAACGCGAATGACTATCGGCAATCCTGACATTACGCAGGGTTTTGGCCGGTTTTGCGCGCTGTTCTCTGCGCCCATTCTATGTTAGCGCACCCGCCGTTCGCTCGCGACAAGAGACCCTAATCACAGACTGGAAACTTTTCCGTCCGCTGAAAGGTAAATGAAAGGTTGTTGTTTTAACAATCCTGCAACCGCACCCGGCGGGATTCAAAACCAGAACAATACCGAGGGCAAGTCACAATGAAAAAAATAATGACCCGTACCTTTACCGCCGCCGCCCTGCTGCTGGCGGCCAATCAGGCCTTTGCCGTGGAAGCGCCCAAACGCACTGAGTGCATCGCACCAGCCAAACCCGGCGGCGGCTTCGATCTGACCTGCAAACTGATTCAGGTATCACTGCAGGACACCAAGGCCATTGATAAACCGATGCGCGTCACCTATATGCCCGGCGGCGTCGGCGCGGTGGCCTACAACGCCATCGTCGCGCAGCGCCCGGCGGAGTTCGGCACCGTGGTGGCCTTCTCCGGCGGTTCGCTGCTCAACCTGGCCCAGGGCAAGTTCGGCCGCTACAACGTGGACGACGTGAAATGGCTGGCGGCGGTCGGTACCGACTACGGCATGATCGCGGTGCGCGCCGACTCGCCTTACAAAACCTTGAAAGACTTGATGGACGCTTTCCAAAAAGATCCCAACAGCGTGGTGTTCGGCGCCGGCGCCTCGATCGGCAGCCAGGACTGGATGAAAACCGCGCTGCTGGCGCGCGAAGTCGGCGTGGATCCGCGCAAGATGCGCTACGTGGCGTTCGAAGGCGGCGGCGAGCCGGTGACCGCACTGCTGGGCAACCACATCCAGGCGGTATCCGGCGATCTGAGCGAAATGGTGCCTTACCTGCAGGGCGACAAGATCCGCGTGCTGGCGGTGTATGCCGAGCAACGCCTGCCGGGCCAGTTGGCCGACATTCCCACCGCCAAAGAGCAGGGATACAGCTTGGTGTGGCCGATCATTCGCGGCTTCTACGTCGGGCCGAAAGTCAGCGATGAGGAGTATCAGTGGTGGATCGACACCTTCCAGAAAATGATGGCGACCGAGGAATTCAAGCAGCAGCGCGATCTGCGCGGCCTGTTCGAGTTCAACCTGACAGGCAAAGAGCTAGACGCCTACGTGAAGAATCAGGTTACCCAATACCGTGAGCAGGCGAAAGTGTTCGGCCTGGCCAAATAACCGCAGGGGAAAACCATGAGCGATCGTATTTTTGCCGGCTTTTGGCTGCTGCTGTGTATCGGCGGGCTGTTCATCGGCTGGGGCATTCAAAGCGAATACAGCTATGAACCGCTGGGACCACGCCCGTTCCCGCTGGCGATCCTCAGCCTTATGGCGCTGTGCGCGGCCCTGTTGTTGCTGCGCCGCCCACAGGCGGTGGAGTGGCCGCACCACAAAGTGCTGCAGCGGCTGCTGGTGCTAGTGATCACCCTGGTGCTGTATGCCTGGGGGTTTGAATGGCTCGGTTTCCCGCTGGCGACCGCGCTGCTGACGTTCAGCATCGGCCTGCTGTTTCAGGCCAGCCTGCCGGCGGCGGCCATCTCCGGCGTCATCATGGGCGCAGCGTTGTACTACGCCTTTGACCAACTTCTCGATGTCACACTGCCGCTCGGCGCCTGGCTGAGCTAACGGGAGCGATGATGGATACCTGGATGTATTTGACCCAAGGGTTCGAAGTGGCGCTGGTGCCGCAGAACCTGATTATCGCCCTGATTGGCTGCTTCGTCGGCACCATCGTCGGCCTGTTGCCGGGGCTGGGGCCGATCAACGGCGTGGCGATCCTGCTGCCGCTGGCGTTCGCCCTCAAACTGCCGGCCGAATCGGCGCTGATCCTGCTGGCGACGGTGTATATCGGCTGCGAGTACGGCGGGCGCATCTCGTCGATTCTGCTCAACGTGCCGGGCGATGCGGCGGCGATCATGACCGCGCTGGACGGCTACCCGATGGCGCAGCAGGGGCGCGCCGGCGTGGCGCTGTCCATCTCGGCGGTCAGCTCGTTCGTCGGCTCGATGATCGCCATCGGCGGCATCATTCTGTTCGCGCCGCTGCTGGCCCGCTGGTCGCTGGCCTTCGGCCCGGCGGAGTATTTTGCCCTGATGGTGTTCGCCATCGCCTGCCTCGGCAGCATGATGAGCCAAAATCCGCTGAAATCGCTGCTGGCGGCGCTGATCGGCCTGGGGCTGGCGACGGTGGGCGTCGACGCCAACACCGGCGTTTACCGCTTTACCTTCGACAGCGTGCACCTCTCCGACGGCGTGCAGTTTATCGTGGTGGTGATCGGCCTGTTCTCGGTCAGTGAAATTCTGCTGATGCTGGAAAGCACCAGCGCCGGGCAAAAGCTGGTGCGTAAAACCGGCCGGTTGCTGTTCAACCGCAAAGAGGCGGCGCAGTGCGCCGGCCCGACCCTGCGTTCGTCGGTGATCGGCTTCTTCGTCGGCATTCTGCCGGGCGCCGGCGCCACCATCGCCAGCGCGCTGACCTACATGACCGAGAAGAAAATCAGCGGCAACAGCGACACCTTCGGCAAAGGCGACATCCGCGGCGTAGCGGCGCCGGAAGCGGCCAACAACGCCTCGGCCTGCGGTTCGTTCATTCCGATGCTGACGTTGGGGGTGCCGGGATCCGGCACCACAGCGGTGATGATGGGGGCGCTGACGCTGTATAACATCACCCCCGGTCCGGCGATGTTTACCGAACAACCGGATATCGTCTGGGGGCTGATCGCCGCGCTGCTGATCGCTAACGTCATCTTGCTGATCATGAACCTGCCGCTGGTTGGCCTGTTCACCCGCATGCTGACCATCCCGCTGTGGTTCCTGGTGCCGGCGATCGCCGCGGTTTCCGCGGTGGGGGTTTATGCGGTACACAGCACCACCTTCGACCTGCTGTTGATGGTCGGGTTGGGAGTGTTCGGCTATATCCTGCGGAAAATGCACTTCCCGATGTCGCCGCTGATTTTGGGCTTCGTGCTGGGTGAGATGCTGGAGCAGAACCTGCGCCGCGCGCTGTCGATCAGCAACGGCGAATTCGGCATCCTGTGGAGCAGCAGCATCGCGCAAACGCTGCTGGTGCTGGCGGTCGCGGTGCTGGCGCTGCCGCCGCTGCTGCGCCTGATGCGCAAACGCCGCCATCCGGCGATCGAGGCCAAGGCCGAGTAACGCGAAACGGGCGGGAATTTCCCGCCCGTTGTGTTTAACGGCCCAGGGCCGCCATTCCCCTTTCCAACGCATCGATATCGTCATCGGCAAGCAACGGCTGGATCGCCGCGAAGTCCGCCTCAGGCAACTCATAGATGCGCAAGGCGAGCAAGCGCGCGATGACTTCCGGCGCGAATCGCCAACGGATAAACCTCGCCGGATTGCCGCCGACGATGGCATAAGGTTCAACATCGCCGGTCACCACGCTGCCGGCGGCGACGATCGCCCCTTCGCCTATCGATACCCCTGGCATCAACATCGCCCGCATGCCAATCCAGCAACCGTCACCCAGCCGGGTATCGCCTTTGGGGCGGTACGCCTGTTTGATGGTTGCCATAAACGGGTACAGGCTCAACCAGTCGATGCGATGGGTGTGATTGCCCCCCATCAGGATCACCGCTTCGGCCGCGATGCAGACATAGTCGCCGATCAGCAGGCGATCTATTTCGCCCAGCGGCTGCCATTGCCGGCTGACCGCGTCGCCGTGCAGATAGCGCACCACCGAGCGTTCGAAACCGTTATCCCAGCAGTCGCTGTAGTAGCTGTGGGTGCCTTTGACGATAATATTCGGGTTGGTCACCGTCTGATGCAGCAGTTCGGTGTTGGACCAGTGTTTTTCGGACATGGCGTATTCTCTTGTTACGGGAATAAAAGCCACGGAACGGAATGTCTGTGGCCGTGTTGTCGTTCACTCAACACGGCCCATCAAGCGATAAGCGCTCGTTTCAATCTCGGGTTATTCATGATTACCGCCTCTCTTGCGAGGCGAAATGGTAACCGATCACGCCTCGGCGGTCTTGCTTTTCAACAGCAGCACCCCACCCATGACCAACGCGCTGCCCAGCAGCTGCAGCTGATTCATGTTTTCCCCCAGCAGGAAATAGGCGATCACCGCGGTGAAAACCAGCTCCAACGACAGGATCAGGTTGGCTACGGCCAGCGGCAGCGTTTTCAGGCTGATGTTATACAACCCGAAGCCCAACAGCGTCGGCCCGGCGGCCAGCGCCAGCAGCAACAGCCAGCCGCTCCACTGAATGCCCTGCGCGCCGTGCGACAGGAACCACAGATCGCCGGCCATGCCGTGGAACGCCGCCAGCGGGAACGCCGTCAGCGCCGCATTGAACACCAGCTGATACAGCGCCGAAAAACCGAAAACGTACAAAATGGTGTTCCACACCGGATAGCCCCGTTCGCTGGCCACCCGCCCGCCGAGGGTATACAGGGTATAGCCGATGCCCGACAGCATCCCCACCAGCAGCCCCAACAAGTCGAAGTGCTGATTGCCCATGCTGTCGCCGTTGCTGACCAGGAAACAACCGCCCAGGCTGATGGCGATCACCAGCAGCTGGCGCAGCGTCAGGCGTTCGCTGTACATCACCCAGCCGAGGAACACGGTAAAGCCCACCGAACAGTAGGTCAGAATGGTCGCCACCGATGCGCCGTTCAGCGCCACCGACAGCGTCCACAGGCTGTTGAACAGCGCCAGCAGCAGCCCGTAAAGCGCGTAGAACAATACCTGTTCACGGCGCAGGCGCGCCCACTGCGGTTTCACCACCAACAGCAGCGGCAACAGCACCAGCGCCACCAGCGCCGCGCGCCAGAACGCCAGCACGAAGGTCGGCATGTGATAGTATTCGGTCAGCGCTCGGATGATGATGGCGGTAAAGGCCAGCAGCATGGCGCTGATAATGGCGATGACGTAACCCTGGCGGCTGCCCTGCAAGAGACGCGCGCCGGGCAACAAAGGCCGGGCGGAAACGCCTGACGGTAATGACATGAGATCCTCGGGAAAATGGCGACATAAATGCTCAGGCGCACAGTGTAACGCGGCCATATTTTCCCACTATAGCCACTTTTCGGCCTTGTCATGCAGGCCACTTTTCTGCGCTTGAAGCCCTGTCGACATGGGGTATAGTAAAAAGCTCTCTCCCTAACCGGGCCAATTTCGCATGCACATTCCGTTAGATCGCGAGCAGGACGTTCCGCTCTATTTACAGATCGAAGAAGCGCTGCGGCGCGCCATCCTCACCGGCGTGTTCGTGGATGGCGACAAGCTGCCCTCGACGCGCACGCTGGCGGCCGAATTGGCGGTCAGCCGTTTGACGGTGGATAACGCCTATGCCGAACTGGCGGCCAAGGGCTTTTTGCACCAGCGACGCGGCAGCGGCGCCTATGTTGCGCACCCGCAGACGCAAACGCGCCCGGCCCGGCCGACCAGCGATGCCCCCTTCCCGCTGGAGAACTTCACCACCCTCACCTCGCGGCTGGACGGCTATGCCGACGCCCCGCTGCCGGAGGGGCTGATCAACTTCGCCGCCGGCGTCGGCAGCCCTAAGGTGTTCCCGCTGGAGGCATTTCGCAAAGTGCTGCTGTCGGTGCTCAGCCGCCACGCGGAAGAGGCCTTCAGCTACGGCGAATACTGCGGCTACTACCCGCTGCGCGATACGCTGAGCCGCATCCTCAGCGCACAGGGCATCCCCACGCAGGCGGAACAGGTGCTGATCACCAACGGCTCGCAGCATGCCATCAGCCTGGTGGTGCAAAGCCTGCTGGCGCCGGGCGATACGGTGATCGTCGAAGAACCGACCTACGCCGAAGCGCTGGGCCTGCTGCGCCAGCACCGCATCAATATCGTTACCGTGCCCGGCGATCGCCACGGCATGCTGGTCGAACGATTGCCCGAGTTGCTGGAACGCCACCGCCCCAAATTGATCTACACCATCCCCAACTTCCACAACCCGACCGGCCGTTGCCTGAGCGAAGCTCGCCGGCGGCGCCTGCTGGCGATCGCCCAACGGGCCGGCGTGGTGATCCTGGAGGACGATTTCGTCGGCGATCTGCGTTACCAGGGCAAACAGCTGCCGTCGCTGCGTGCGCTGGCGCAGCCGGGCGCGGTGATCTACGTCAGCACCTTCTCCAAAATGCTGCTGCCCAGCATGCGCATCGGCTATCTGGTGGCGGACAGCGAGCACTATCAGCGCTTCGCGCGGCGCAAGCACGTTGACAGCTTCACCAGTTCCAGCCTGATCCAGCGTGCGCTGGACGCGTTTGTCACCGTCGGCCGTTACGACAAGCAGCTGCGGCGCGCCGGGCGCGTCTATCGCCTGCATCTGGAAGTGATGATCGACGCGTTGCAGCGGCGGTTGCCGCCGGGGTGCCGTTTCGAAACGCCGCAAGGCGGCTTGTTTATCTGGCTGACGCTGCCGGAGGCGGTGACTACCACCGAGCTGATGCCGGTGGCCTGGCGGCACGGCGTCACTTTCGCGCGCGGCGAATGCTTTTATGCCCAGGAACAGCTGGGCGCGCACAGTCTGCGGCTAAACTTCGCCGCCAACTCGCCGCCGCAGATTGAAGAAGGCATCGCCCGGCTGGGCCGGGCGATTGAGGAAGTGATAGCAGAGAAAAACGCCGGTTAGACGGCGGCCCACCACAGCCGCAGCTTCATTCCCCAGTAGCTGGTCCAGCCGGTGGTGCTCTGCACCACCTTGCCCTGCGAGACCACCACGAAGGTCGGCGTCACGCCAATCCGCCACTGCGCCGACAGCGCGCCGGCCGGATCGTTGACCACCGGCAGCGCCAGCCGTTTGCGCGCCAGCCACTGTTTCACCTGGGTATCGTCGCCCGATCGCAGCGCGACGGTCAGCACGTTGCCGCCCGCCGCCTGCAAACGGGCGACGTCCGGCGTGGTGAAACGACAAACGCCGCACCAGCTGGCCCAGAAGTAAACCAGCAGCGGCCGCTCATGACTGAGCTGCGCCAACGACACGCGCTCGCCGTCCAACGTGGTCAGCGTCTGGGCATCGAAGGCCGGCGGCGCCTGCGGCGCGTTCAGCCAATCCATCACCGTGATCACCGCCAGTGCGATCAGCGCCAGCAGCAGCAACTCGCGCCCCCAGCGCTTGAGCTTAGCCATGGTTGGCCTTCGCCAGCTGCTGCTTCACCATCGTTTCCAGCTCTTCATAGGACACCGCCCCTGGCAGCATCTGATCGCCGATCAGCGTCGCCGGCGTCCCTTGTACGCCCAGTTGTTCCGCCAACGCCATATTGGTGCGCAGCGTGGTCATGCTCTGTTCGCTCGGCGCCACCGCCTTGACGCCGGTTTTCTCCTGCGCGGCGGCGATGCTGGCGTTGTCATGGAAGCCCTTTTTCGCCATCAACCGCTGATGCAAGGCCCAGAATTGCTCCGGGTGCTGCTGCCAGGTGGTGAGCGCCACACGCGCCGAACTGACCGAACTTTCGCCCTTGAACGGCAACAGCTTCACCACCAGCGCCACATCCGGGTATTGCTTGACGATTTTCTCCAGCATCGGATCAAACCGCTTGCAGTACGGGCAGTTATAGTCGGTAAAGGTCACCAGCGTCAGTTTGGCGTTGGCGGCGCCCAGGCGCGGGCTGGCCGGATCCTGATATAGCGTTTTGGCATTCTGCTTGATAGCCTGGCTGATTTGCTGGCCTGCGGTTTGCTGCTGCCAGGCGTCCACCGCCTGCGCCAGAATGTCCGGGTTGGACACCAGCGTTTCGCGGATCATCTCTTTGATACGCGCCTCTTGCGCCGGGGTGAAAGGCTCGGCGGCCCACACCGGGGCGGCGATGATCATCAGTAAAATCAGTAGCTTTTTCATTGTTCGGTTCCTTTGGCATGGGAAAGCGTTTGCAGCACGGCGTCACGGGTCAACAGCGGGGATAACACCTCGCCGTCCGGGCTGCCGGGGCCATAGATTTGGTTGAAAGGCACGGCGACGCTGCCGCGCTTTTGCAGGAAGGCGCTGATGTCGGCCGACGGGCGGCTCCAGTCGCCGCGCAGCGCGACCACGTCATCAGCGCTCAACGCCCGCTGTACGTCATCGCGCAGCAGCACATTGAATTTGTTGGCTTTACAGGTCACGCACCAGTCAGCGGTCACGTCGACGAACACCCGTTTATGCTGCGCCAGCGCCTCGGCGATCGCCTGTTCGCTCAGCGGTTGCCACTGAACCCGATCCTGCAACGGCTGGCACCACAGACCGGCGGTCAGCGAACCGGCCAGCAAGGCCACACCCGCCAGCACCACAGTGCCCGCCGCCAGCTTGACCGCCAAGCGCGCCCCCTGCTGACGCCACACCGCCAGCAGCAACGCCAGCAGCGCCAGCGCCCCCAGCCACAGCGTGGCCTGCATGCCGATATGATTGCTCAGCAGGCTCAGCAGCCACAGCGACGACGCCAGCATCAACAACCCCATCGCCAGCTTGACGGTATTCATCCAGCGGCCGGGGCGCGGCAAGCGCAGCGCCAGCGAAGGCCAGGCGGCGATCAGCAACCACGGCAGACTCATGCCGATGCCGAGCGCGATGAACATGCCCCACAGCACCGGCAGCGACGCCGCCAGCGCGAAGGCCACCGCCGTGCCGAGAAACGGCGCCGAGCACGGCGTCGCCAGCAGCGTGGCGAAGGCGCCCTGCCAGAAATGGCCGCTCAGGCCGTGCCCGTTATGGGTGGCCAGCGACGTGTTCAGATCGGACGAGAGGCGCAGATGAAACAGGCCAAACAGGTTGGCGCTGAACAGCAGCGTCACCAGCACCATAAAGCCGATAAACCACGGATTCTGGAACTGAATGCCCCAGCCAAGCGCGTGGTTGCCGAGCCGCAGCAGCGTCATCAGCAGGGCCAACGCCATAAACGAGGCGACGATGCCCAGCGACGACGCCAGGAACTGCAAACGAACGCTGCGCCGATCGCGATGCTCCACCTGCAGGATAGAACCGAGCTTGATGCCCAACACCGGCAGCACGCACGGCATCAGGTTGAGGATCACCCCGCCCGCCAGCGCCATCAATACCGCCTGCCATAACGGGAACGCCGCACCGGCGGGCGCGGCCAGCGGATCGCCAATCGGCAGCGTAATCTGCTGCGCCATGCCGCCGTCGTCGATCACCAGCGTCAGCGTTTTTCCGCGCAGATCCGGCGCCGCCTCTCCCCAGCCATCGCTGACCGGGACTCGCGCCAGCAACCGATCGCCGTCGGTTTCAACCTGCGGCTTGCCGAGATCGGCATCCGCCAGCGTATCGAAGAACAGCGCGGGCCGCTGCCAACCGTCGGCGCGTTCGGCGGCAATCTGCAGCTCGCCGCTGCGGTAACCGGCCTTGACGCTTTCCGCCAACCCGGCGGCGATCGGCACCTGCCCCATCGCCTGCGCGAAGTCGTGATTAAACTGCGGATCGTTCGGCGCCGTCAGATCCAGACTGAACGGGTAGTCGGTCAGAATGCAGACATTACTGCAGGTGGACAGCGTCAGAGTGCCCGCCAACGGGCCGGATACCGGGCCTGGCATCACGATCGGCAGCGTGACCCGATGGTGATAGCCCTGGGTGGAAATGCCGGCCACCTCGAAACGCTGCGGCGTCGGCCAGTGCCAGGTCGCCGGCGGCGGGTGGCCTTGCCAGACGATAGCCGGCGCGATGCCGCCTTCGCCCGGGGAACGCCAGTAGGTTTTCCAGCCTTTTTGCAGCTCGACCGACAGCAGCAGACGGGTCTCTCCCGGCTGTGACGTGTCGGCGCGCAGCCGCACCTTGGCATGATCGTTGGCCGGATTTTGCAACCAGCCGCTGTCCGCCGCCTGCAAGGCGGGCAGCCACAGCATAAACAGGCAAGCGCAGGCCAGCCTGATAATTTTCAACATGTTAATTCTCCATAAATGATTAATTCACCGCGAAAAACGGGCGATTAACTCATTCACGGAAGACGCATAATCGAAGGTGCACCCTGAGGGTGGGCGGAGAAATGGCGCGAGGAGGAGGAATGCGCAGACGCGCGGCAATGCTCGGCGCCAACAGCGCCAGCAGCAGGCCCAGCCCGAACAGCACGGTTTCGAACATTACCGGCGGCGCGGCCAGCAATGATTTGGCGCTCAGTTCACAGGGCGTCGGCTGCGCTTCGGCAGCGTCGCTGGATTGAACGGCGGTAGCGGCCGGGATCCCCAGCGTTTGCTGCAGCGCATGCAGGCCCGCCATGCGCTGGGTCATGCACGTCAGCACCACCAGGCAAGCCAGGCATAAAAACCATTTTGCAATCCGCTGCCGTTTAACCATGCCATCCTCATGTTCAGATCTGGGGTTATCTTAGCGGCGCAGACGCGATTAGCAACGTTTTGTCGGTAAAGAAATGTCTGAGCGGCGGTATTGATGGCGGCGAATTACAGGTATCATAGAGGGTAAACCTGCGCTTTTCGCCGGGTACGATGACGATTCTCTCCTCCAGACACACTGCGGGGATACACAGCGAAGGACTGGTGATATGCAACCTTTGAGTGGGCCGGGCACCCCAATCGCCGGCGAGCGCCCCCCTTCCCCGGGCAAAACGGCGGCCACTGACGATCAACCCCTCTCTCCGGCGCAGCGCACAACGCTGGAAAAACTGATCGTGAAAATCATGACGCTCAGCCCGGTAAAATCGGCGGAGATCTGGGCGTCTCTGCGTCACGATCTCGGCGCCGACAAAGGCGGCGAACTGCTGGCGCGCCATTTTCAACCGGCGGAACAGCTGCTGCAAACGCGCCTGACGCAGGCGCAGCAAAACCATGCCGGGCGCCAACTGCTGCAACAGCTGGCCGAGTTGCTGCCGCAGGGCAATAATCGCCAGGCGGTCAGTGACTTTATTCGTCAACGGTTCGGCCATACGGTGTTGAGCCAGTTAAGCCCACCACAGCTGCAGCAGGTGCTGAATCTGTTGCAGACCGGCGGCCTGACCATTCCCCAACCGCAGCAAACCGCCACCAGCGATCGCCCGCTGCTGCCCGCAGAGCATCAAAGCCTGCAGCAGCAGGTCACCAAACTCAGCGCCGCGACCGGTGAAGCGCCGGCTAAAATTTGGCAAACGCTGTTCGATCTGGCGGGCGTGAAAACCAACGATCCGCTGCCGGCACGCCACTTCCAGCTGCTGAACCAGTTTTTACAGGTGAAGGTGGCGCTCAGCCCGCAGAACGCGCCAACGCTGAACAACCTGCTGGCGGCGCTCAAACAGCCGGCGGATGAGCAAGAACTGCAGCAGATGAACGACTATTGCCAGACGCGCTTCAACTGCGGCGCCAACGCGCCGCTGACGCATCCGCAAATGAGCGACGCCATTCATCAGCTGTTTGCCCGCCGCCTGGAGAAAGCCGGCCAGGCGCAGCCGATCGCCAGCCCTCCTGTCGAACCGCAGCCGCTGCTCAACCCGCTGATCGCCGCCCTGCCTCTGCCGCTGCAAAAAGCGCTGAGCAAGCCCGCCGTGGCGCTGATCCTGCTGCTGCTGGCGTTGGCCGTCGTGCTGGCGCTGGTGTTTTAACGCCTCAGGCGCAGCCGCAGTCCGCTGCGGCCGCCCGGGAGCGCAGTGACCCCGGCAGTTCGCCGATAGCCAACGGATGGCCGTCGCGCAGCCAGAAATCCAGCCCGCCAATCAACTCCTTCACCCTGAACCCCAACTTCGCCAGCTTGTAGGCGCCTTTGGTGGAACCGTTGCAGCCGATGCCGTCGCAGTAGGTCACATACACCTTTTGGCGATCCAGGTGCGCCGTGCCGGCTTCATCCATCAGGCGATGCGGCAAGCTGAGCGCGCCGGGGATATGCCCGGCGGCGTACAGCGCCTCCGCACGGGTGTCGATCACCACCATCCCGTCCACGCCATTGCGCAAATCTTCCGCCACGTCCCAGGCATCCGCATAGCGGCTCAGCTTGGCCGCCAGATAGGCCAGGCTCTCTTCCGGCGCTGCCGGCGGAAAGGCCAGCACCAAGGATTCTTTCGACATATCACTCACTCCCGTTTTTCAAGACAGATGACAATAGTGCCCGATTTTGGTCTTATGATTGATACCCATTTTTTACTCATGATAAGACCCATTATGCGGCACACGCTGATCACGCTGTTTCAGCAATCGCCCCAAGCCATCGGCACGCTGCGCGAACGTCTGTGTGCGGCATTGCGGCAGGCCATCCACCGCGGCGCATTGAGCGTCGGACAACGGCTGCCCTCCAGCCGAGTGCTGGCTGGGGATCTGAACCTCTCAAGGGTGACCGTCGAAGCCGCCTACGGCCAGTTGGAGGCGGAAGGGTATTTGCAGCGCCGCGTCGGCCAGGGCACATATGTGGCTATCCGCATCGCCAAATCGCCGCCGCCGGCGACCCGCACCGCCATGCCGCGCCTTTCGCGGCGCGGCCAACAGATCGTGCAAACCGGCGGCTGCCGCGATCCGCAGCACCCTCAGGCCTTCGCTGCCGGCTCGCCGGACCTGCGCGCGTTTCCGCTGGCCTTGTGGAAGCAGTTGACCGCGCAACGCTTGCGCCTGCAGGGAGAAAGCCTGCTGCGCTACGGCGATCCGCAAGGCTATCTGCCGCTGCGCGAAGCGATTGCCGCCCACGTCAACCAAACGCGCGGCGTAGTCTGCGATGCGAGCCAGGTTATCGTGCTGACCAGTTCGCAGCAGGCGCTGCAAATGATCGCCACCTTACTGTTGGACAGCGGTGAGGGTGTCTGGATGGAAGAGCCGGGTTACGCCGGGGCGAGAAACGCCTTTATCAGCGCCGGCGCCACGCTGACGCCGGTGGCGGTAGACGGCGACGGCCTGCGAGCAGAACCTTCCTTGCCCGATCCGCGTTTGATTTATCTGACGCCCTCGCACCAATACCCGACCGGCGCGGCGCTCAGCCTGGCGCGCCGCTTGGCGTTGCTGGCGCTGGCGGAGCGGCAACAGGCCTGGATCATCGAGGACGATTACGATAGCGAGTTTCACTACGACGGGCTGCCGATCCCGGCGATGCAAGGCCTGGATCGCCATGGCCGGGTGCTCTATCTCGGCACCTTCTCCAAATCGTTGTTCCCTTCGCTGCGGCTGGCGTACCTGATCGTGCCGCCCGCGCTGGTCGCTCCCTTCGTCACCGCGCGCACGGTCTATGACGGCCACAGCGCGCAATTGATGCAGGCAGTGACCGCCGAGTTCATCCGCCAGGGGCACTTCGCCGCGCATATTCGCTACATGCGCCAGCTCTATCACAGCCGGCGCGATGTGCTGCTGACGGAAGTGCGCGAAAAGCTGAGCCACTTCGCCACGGCCGCTCCCGCCGCCGGCGGCCTGCAGCTCAGCGTTTGGCTGCCGCCCGGCCGGGAGGCGGCACTCAGCCAACAGGCGCGGCGGCTCGGCGTCCTTACGCCCGGGTTAACGGCGCAATACCAAACGGTTCAGGCCCAGCGAGACGGATGGCTGCTGGGTTTTTCGGCCCTGACGCCGGGCGAGATCCGCAGCGCCGTCGAGCGGCTGGCTCGGATCGCCGCGGCTTAGCCCTGCCCCGAAGAGACACCGGCCGGTTTATTGCTCGGTCAGGCGCATCTCCGCCACCAGCGGCAGGTGATCGCTCACCGCCGGCCAGTGCACGCCGTTCCAATCGCCGCTGGCGTTCGGCACCGTCAGGCTGTCAAGATGCCAACGCTGCGCATTGCCGCTAAAGATGTAATCCACCTTGATTTCGGCGTTTTCCGCCGGCCAGCTGCGGCCGTCCTGCCCGTCCGGCATGATGTCGTTCCAATAGCGGCTCAGCTCCAGCCAGGTGACGCTGCCCGGCACGTCGTTCATGTCGCCGAACAGCAGTTTGATGCCGCGCACTTCGATGGTGCGATCGTTCAGCTCCCGCACCTGATCCAGACGCATCGTCGGATCTTCCTTGGTGTCGAGATGGGTGTTGAACAGGGTGATCGGCGTCGGGAACTCCGGCACATCGACCTTGGCGCTGAAGACGATGCGCTGCTCGCGCTGGCCGGACGGCAACGGATAGATCGCGGCGTCGTGCAGCGGATACTTCGAGAGAAACGCCAGGCCGTATTCACCGCCGTCGAAATCGATCGCCCGGCCGAACACCGCCTGCATGCCGGTCAGCTTCGCCAGTTCCGCCGCCTGATCGACCCGCCCGCTGCGAGCGGTGAGTTTATCCACCTCCTGCAGCGCCACCACGTCGAAGTTCATCGCGCGAATCGCCTTGGCGATGGCGGTCATGTCGCTGACCTTGCCGGCGGCGATATTGAAGCTGGCGACGCGGATCTTCGGCGCCTGCTCCAGTTCGTAGGTTTTGTTCTTCAGGCCGCCCAACGCGCTGGCCACTTCGCGGCTGTTGGCGTTGCTGTTGGCGTGCCCGGTATCGGCAGACGACCAGGCGCTGTGAGAGATGCCCAGGGACAGTAAGGTGATAAGCAGAGCGTGACCGGTGTGCATGAATTCTCCTTGAGGGACAGATAAGTGTTATGTGGGCGCTTCCTGGCCCACAGCTAACACCGATTTTGCCGCAGAAACCTGCGACTATTTCCTAGTTGCACCGCTATTTTTCGTTTCTGCGCGATGCTTCGCATTCTGGCGGTTTACGCATTGCACCGTTGGACAAACGGCTGATTTCGTTTTAAAACCGGTAGATTGCCAACCGCGAGGAGTTCCGATGACCAGCCCGATTGCCGAACAGCTTACCGAACGTTTCTTCCGCTATCTGGCGGTGACCAGCCAGAGCGACGCCGCCGCAACCGCCCTGCCCAGCACGCCGGGGCAGCATGAGATGGCGCAACTGTTGGCGGACGAGCTGCGCCGGCTCGGCCTGGCCGACGTGCAGATCGACGAGCACGCCACCGTGACCGCCCGCAAGCCCGGCACCCAACCCGGCGCGCCGCGCATCGGCTTCATCACGCATATCGACACCGTGGACGTCGGCCTGTCGCCCGAAATTCGCCCGCAGCGCCTGCGCTTCACCGGCGAGGATTTATGCCTGAATGCCGAGCAGGACATCTGGCTGCGTACCGCCGAGCATCCGGAGATCCTGCCCTACCGGAACGAAGAGATCCTGTTCAGCGACGGCACCAGCGTGCTGGGCGCCGACAATAAGGCGGCGGTCACCGTGGTGATGACGCTGCTGGCCAACCTGACCGCGGCCGATCGCCACGGCGATATCGTGGTGGCGTTCGTGCCGGACGAAGAAATCGGCCTGCGCGGCGCCAAGGCGCTGGATCTGCAGCGTTTCCCCGTCGATTTCGCCTACACCATCGACTGCTGCGAACTGGGTGAAGTGGTGTACGAGAATTTCAACGCGGCGGCGGCGGAGATCCGCATCGAGGGGGTGACCGCCCACCCGATGTCGGCGAAAAACGTATTAATCAACCCGATACGCATCGCCAACGACATCATTAACCGATTCGATGTGCAGGATACTCCGGAGCACACCGAAGGGCGCGAGGGCTATTTCTGGTTCACCGATCTGGCCGCCAACGCCAATCAGGCGACGCTGAAGGTGTCGATTCGCGACTTCGATCGCGCGGCGTTCGAGGCGCGCAAGGCCCGCCTTGAGGAAACGGTGCGCCAGGTGGCGGCCAACTATCCGCGGGCCAACGTCAGCTGCAGCGTCAGCGACATCTACAGCAACATCAGCAACGCCATCGGCGAGGACCGGCGCGCCATCGATCTGATCTTCGGCGCCCTCGCCGCCCACGGCATCCCGCCGAAGGTGATCCCGATGCGCGGCGGCACCGACGGCGCGGCGCTCTCCAGCCGCGGCATCCTGACGCCCAATTACTTCACCGGCGCGCATAACTTTCACTCGCGCTTCGAGTTTTTACCCGTCAGCGCCTTCGTGAAATCCTATCAGGTAACCCGCAGCATTTGCCTGCTGGCCGCGCGGCAAAGCGGCCAACCGGCTTAGCTCATCACCCAGCCGAGCAACGCGGCCCATACCAACAGCGGCAGCGAATAATAGTGGAAGCGCAACCAGATCTTGCGCTCCCCCGCCATGCGCAGCGCAATCAGGTTGGCGAGCGATCCGATCGCCAACCCGAAGCCGCCGGCGTTGACCGCATAGGCCAGCTGAGCGCTGGAGGGCACATAGTTGAGCAACAGTATGGTGGCCGGCACGTTGCTGACGATCTGCGATAGCCCGACGCCCAACGCATACACGCTCCCCTCGCTCAGCCCGGCGATGGCGGCGAACGCCGGCTGAAGCGGCGGCAAACGGGTAAACAGGCCGACATCGATGAACATGGCGGCGAACACGAAAATCAGACTCCAGTCGATCTGCAACAGCACTCGGCGCGCCAGCAGCAAGAAACCGACGAACACCGCCAGCAGCCCGTACAACGGCAGATCGAAATCGAGACACAGCAGGAAAACCGCATACAGCCCGACACAGCTCAGCAACAGCGGCCGCTGGTAGGGATACCCCTCGGTATTCGGCGTTTTCACGATGTCGCGCGCCGGGAAGCTGAACCAAGTCAGCACCAGCAGGCTCAACATCATTGCGACGCCAAACGGCGCCATCTGGCCGATGAAACCGAGGAAAGAGAGGCCGGAGCGGCTCCACAGCAGGATATTTTGCGGGTTGCCGATCGGCGTCAGCAACGAACCGGCGTTCACCGCCAGCGCCTGGAAGATGATCAAGCGGCCAACGGGCAGCGCCGACAGCTTTTTCAGCGTGATGGTGAGCGGAATGACGATAAACAGCGCCACATCGTTGGTAAGAAACGACGACAGCAGCGCGGCGGAAAACACCAGGAACAGCGCCAGCCGCCGTTCGCTGTGCAAGCGGTTGATAATCTTGCGGCCGACAAAATCGAAGTAGCCGCTGACCTCCACCCCTTTGGTCAGCAGCATCAGCCCCAACAGGGTGATGAGGGTACGGCCGTCGATGAAACCACCCAGCGCCGACAGCGGTTGCGGATGAAAAGCGAACATCGCCACGCCGGCCAGCAGCAATGCATGCAAGAAGCGATCTTTGACAAAGGGGTGGATAAGCCGAGAAATGGCGGTTGAACTCATAGCGGCAGTGTGAACCTCACCGAAAAGAATGGGCAGACGTTAGCTCAGACGCGGCTTCAGCGCCAGCAAAATGCTATTTTACCTTTATTCGCTTTTCATTTGCCGCGCTTTACTTTATTTGTAGCGGCTTTCACGGTTTCAAAGGACATGTTATGGCTTCCCTGCTCGCCAAAGGGGCGTTGCTCAGCGCCTTATGCGCCCTGCTCGCCGCCTGCGACGATCCCGCCTCTCGCCCGCAAATCGATATCGACGGCAAGACCATGGGCACCTTCTACAGCGTTAAGGTCAGCGGTGACGTCGCGATCGGCAAACAAGAGCTGCAGCGGCAGATCGACACGGTGCTCGAACGGGCCAACGACGATATCTCTACCTACCGCGCCGATTCGGTGCTATCGCGGTTTAACCGCAGCGCCAGCCTCGAGCCGCAGCCTATCCCGCGCGGCATGGCGGATATCGTATTGATGGCCCAACGCATCGGCCGCGATACCGGCGGCGCCATGGACATCACCGTCGGCCCACTGGTGAACCTGTGGGGATTTGGCCCAGACAAGCATCCGGTCAAGGTGCCGGAACAGGCGCAGATCGACGCGGCGAAGCAGAACATCGGCCTGCAGCACCTGAAGCTGATCAGCGACAGTCGCGGGGAGTGGCTGCAAAAAGATCTGCCGGGCATGTATGTCGATCTCTCGACGCTGGGCGAAGGCTATGGCGCCGATGAGCTGGTGCGCCTGATGAACCGTCACGGCATTACCAACTACCTGGTGTCGGTAGGCGGCGCGGTCTCTTCGCGCGGCGTCAACGGCCAGGGCAAACCCTGGCGGGTGGCGATCCAAAAGCCGACTGACCGTGAAAACGCAGTGCAGGCGCTGGTGGATCTGCACGGTTACGGCATCAGCACCGCCGGCAGCTACCGCAACTACTTCGAACAAAACGGCCAGCGTTACTCCCATGTCATCGATCCGACCACCGGCAGGCCGATCAGCCACCGGCTGGTTTCCGCCACGGTGATCGCCCCGACCGCGCTCGAGGCCGACGGCTGGGATACCGGCTTGATGGTGCTGGGCCCGGAGAAAGCGTTGCAGCTTGCAGAAGAGAAAGGGCTGGCGGTCTACCTGATCAGCAAAACCGACGACGGTTTCAGCGCCGTGATGACGCCGCAGTTCAAAGCATTTTTAGTGCAGTGAGATAAAAAAGCCCGGCGCGCAATGGCCGGGCTTATTCCTGTTCCGCGCCGATCACTTGGTCAGCGCGATGATACCGAGGGTCAGACCGGCAACCGCCGCCGCGCCGCCGGCGATCGCGCCCGCGGTTTCCCAGTTATCCTGAGTGGTGCCCTTCATACAGGTGTTGGTGTGCACCAGACGCCCCTGGTCATCGTAGACCGGCACGCAGGGAGAATCGGTGGCGCATCCGGCCAATACGGCCGACAGTAACCCAACCGCAATTAACTTTTTCATACTTCTTGCCTCAATGTTCGATCACTTTAGAAAGCTACGCCGAGCGATAATCACGCTACCTGGCTATTGTATGCCCAACGCGTGTAATGGCGAGGTAATGATGTGTCAGGGGATGTGATTTGGGAAAACTCCGAGCGCCCGGCCGGTGGGCTTCGGGCAGTAAAAAGCCCGCGAAAACGCGGGCTTGTTAGCGGAATGACGCGCCGGCGGAATTATTTCGCCAGTTTGCGCATCACCAGCGTGGCGTTGGTGCCACCGAAGCCGAAGCTGTTGGACATCACGGTGGTCAGCTCGCGCTGGGTCGGCTGAGTCACGATGTTCATGCCGACCGCCTGTTCATCCAGGGTTTCGATGTTGATGCTCGGCGCGATAAAGCCGTGCTCCAGCATCAGCAGGCTGTAGATCGCTTCCTGCACGCCCGCGGCGCCCAGCGAGTGGCCGGTCATCGCCTTGGTGGAGGAGATGGCCGGGGTATTGTCGCCGAACACTTCACGAATGGCGCCCAGCTCTTTCACGTCGCCTACTGGCGTAGAGGTGCCGTGCACGTTGATGTAATCGATCGGCGCATCCAGATCCTGCATCGCCATCTTCATGCAGCGCACTGCGCCTTCGCCCGAAGGGGCAACCATGTCGGCGCCGTCGGAAGTCGCGCCGTAGCCGACGATTTCCGCATAGATGTGCGCGCCGCGCGCCAGCGCGTGCTCCAGCTCTTCAACCACCACCATGCCGCCGCCGCCGGCGATGACGAAACCGTCACGATCGGCGTCATAGGTGCGGGACGCTTTTTCCGGCGTGTCGTTGTACTTGGTGGACAGCGCGCCCATCGCGTCGAACTCGCAGGCCATTTCCCAGCACAGCTCTTCGCCGCCGCCGGCGAACACGATGTCCTGTTTGCCCAGCTGGATTTGCTCAACCGCGTTGCCGATGCAGTGCGCGGAGGTCGCACAAGCGGAGCTGATGGAGTAGTTCACGCCGTGGATTTTGAACGGCGTTGCCAGGCAGGCGGAAACGCCGGAAGCCATGGCCTTGGTCACCACGTACGGGCCAACCGCTTTCAGACCGCGCGGGCTGCGCATCGCATCGGCGCCAAACACCTGGAAGCGCGGAGAACCGCCGCCAGAACCGGCGATCAGGCCTACGCGCGGGTTGTTTTGATACTCTTCTTCCTTCAGGCCGGAAGACGCGATCGCTTCTTGCATCGCCAGGAAGGCATAGATGGAAGCGTCGCTCATGAAACGCACCGCCTTGCGGTCGATCAGGCCGGTAGTGTCGAGCTTAACTTGCCCCCATACGTGACTACGCATGCCGGAATCTTTCAGCTCCTGGGAGAAAGTGATCCCAGAACGTCCTTCCTGCAGGCTTGCCAGGACCTCCTGCTGGTTATTACCAATGCTGGAGACAACTCCCAGGCCAGTAA
This sequence comes from Serratia sp. X3, assembly GCF_014982455.1. Lineage (NCBI taxonomy): Bacteria > Pseudomonadati > Pseudomonadota > Gammaproteobacteria > Enterobacterales > Yersiniaceae > Serratia > Serratia sp. X3. The sequence continues at coordinate 128,378 of NZ_JADCNB010000001.1, read as the reverse complement.
TCACTGCACGTTTCATTCAATACCTCTTCCACTATTTACCTACGGGATTTTGCATCGCACTTTAGCGTACAGATGTAAGCCGAACAAGTCCGATCAGCGTTTTTCAGCTTTATTGTTGTCCAGTTTGCGCCGGGGCGCCAGCGCCGTTAGAATTCGCGGCATCCCTTGAATTTCGAGCCATTGACCGTGAACCACGCCCCCATCCAAACCGCAACGCTAACCTGGAACGAACAGGGTACACCTGTTTCGAAACAGTTTGATGACGTCTATTTTTCCAATCAGGATGGGCTGGAAGAAACCCGCTACGTCTTCCTGCACGGCAATCGGCTGCCGCAACGTTTCGCCGCCCATCCGCGCTCGCTGTTTGTCGTGGCGGAAACCGGGTTCGGCACCGGACTCAATTTCCTCACGCTGTGGCAGGCCTTCGCCGGCTTTCGCCAGGCCGAGCCGGACGCAACGCTGCAGCGCCTGCACTTTATCAGCTTCGAAAAATTCCCCCTGCAGCAGGCTGACCTGGCGGCGGCGCATGCGCGCTGGCCGGAGTTGGCGCCTTATGCCGACGAGCTGCGCGCCCAGTGGCCGCTGCCGTTGCCGGGTTGCCATCGCCTGCTGTTAGCCGAAGGCCGCATTACGCTCGATCTGTGGTTCGGCGACGTCAACGATCTGCTGCCGCAGTTTGACGCCAGCATGAATAACCAGGTGGATGCCTGGTTCCTCGACGGTTTCGCGCCGGCAAAAAACCCCGACATGTGGACCGATCAACTGTTCGCCTCCATGGCGCGTTTCGCCCGGCCGGGAGGCAGCTTCGCCACCTTTACCGCCGCCGGCTTCGTGCGCCGCGGCTTGCAACAGGCCGGTTTTCAGGTCAACCGCTGCAAAGGCTTCGGCCAAAAGCGTGAGATGCTCGCCGGCGAGCTCCCGGCCGATGCGCAGCCCGCCGCACATCCGGCGCCCTGGTATCGACGCCCGGCGGCGGACAACACCGCCGACATCGCCCTGATCGGCGGCGGCGTCGCCAGCGCGCTCACCGCGCTGGCCTTGCTGCGCCGCGGCGCCACCGTCAAGCTGTACTGCGCCGATGAGCAGGCGGCCGAGGGCGCATCCGGCAACCGCCAGGGTGCGATTTATCCTTTGCTCAACGGCAGCGGCGACGCGCTGGAGAGCTTTTTCAGCGCTGCGTTTCCCTTCGCCCGCCGCCAGTACGATGCCCTGTTGCAACAAGGCGTCGCCTTTGATCACCAGTGGTGCGGCGTCAGCCAGTTGGCCTATGACGAAAAGAGCGGCGCCAAGATCGCCAATATGCTGCAAACCGACTGGCCGCAGGCCTTGGCGATGGCGGCCGACCGCGAGACGCTCAGCGAACGGTGCGGCGTCGATACCGGCTTTGGCGGCATCACCTACCCGCTAGGCGGCTGGCTTTGCCCGGCCGAACTGACGCGCGGCGCTATCGCGCTGGCGCAGCGTCAGGGCTTGGTCTGCCACTACCGGCACGATGCGCAGGCGCTGACCCAGGAAGAAAACGGCTGGCGCATCGATTTCGCCAACGGCGACAGCCGGCGCCATGCCACGGTGATCCTGGCCAACGGCCATCGGTTGGCCGAGCTGGCGCCGACGGAAGCTCTGCCGCTGTATTCGGTACGCGGGCAGGTGTCGCATATCCCAAGCTCGCCGGCCCTCGGTCAATTGAAACAGGTATTGTGTTACGACGGCTACCTGACGCCGGTCAACGCCAACAACGGCCACCACTGCATCGGCGCCAGCTACCAACGCGGCGACACCGCCACCGACTACCGCGAGCAGGAGCAACAGGAGAACCGCGAGCGCCTGCTGCGCTGCCTGCCTGAGCAGGCCTGGCCGCAGCAGGTGGACGTCAGCGCGCATCAGGCGCGCTGCGGCGTGCGCAGCGCCACTCGCGATCATCTGCCGATGGTCGGCGCGCTGCCGGACTATCAGGCCACCCTGGCGCAGTATCGGGACTTGCAGCGGCAGAACCAGCGCGGCGAAACCGTCGCCGATGCGCCGGTCTATCCCGGTCTGTTCGCTATCGGCGGGTTAGGCTCGCGCGGCTTGTGTTCGGCGCCGTTGGCGGCGGAAATTTTGGCGGCGCAGCTGTTCGGCGAGCCGTTGCCGGGCGATGCACGCCTGCTGGCGGCGTTGAATCCGAATCGGATGTGGGTGCGGAAATTGCTGAAAGGACGTGCGGTTTAATCAACCTTGAGGGGCGCGGCGACGCGCCCCGGCATGACGATCAGGCGGCAGGGGTTGCAGCCTGATAGAGGTTTTCCCACATGCCGCGCACCAGGATCTGATCCGGCGGCGAGAGTTCCCCGGCGGCGATCGCTTTGTGCAGGCTATCCTCCACCCGCGCTTTCAGCGCTTCGGCGGTGTGTTCTCCCTGCTCTTCCGCCTCGGCCACCGCCAGCGTCAGATGACCGCGCAGGTAGCCACCGGCAAACAGTTCATCATCGCTGGCGTGCTCTACCATGTCATCAATCAGCGCCAAAATGCGCGCTTCAAATTCTGCGATCATCAAATTTCCTCATTAAATAACGGGCTGTGGCGTCAGTTGAGATCTTCCGGATACGGAAAGTGCTCGGCCGCCAACGGTGGCGTATTGTAGAACGATTGCAACGCCTGAATAAAGCGCGCAGGCCTTGTGGGTATTCCCTGCTCCAGCAGCGCCAATACCCGGGCGCGCACCTTGCGTTGAAACGCGATGCGATCCGGCTCGCAGTCGCCGTTCAGGTTGTCGCAGCTGACGTTGAACGGGAAACCGGCCGCCACGCAGAACATCCATTCCAGCGCCTGCGGTTTGACCTCTACCGCTTCAAATTCGCTCTGGGTCTGCGCGTCCCGCCCATCCGGGCAATACCAATAACCGAAGTCCACCAATTGACGGCGCGCGTCACCGGCGATGCACCAGTGCGAAATTTCGTGCAGGCCGCTGGCGTAGAAGCCGTGGGCAAACACGATGCGGTGATACGGCAGTTCATCGTCGGCCGGCAGGTAGATCGGTTCGTCGTCGCCCTTCACCAGGCGGGTGTTGTAGTCATCGCTGAAGCAGCGATTGAAGATCTCGATCAACTGCTCATAGTGATGGCGGGTCTGCGTGTCTGACATAAAAAAACTCTATAACCACAAAAATAAAGAGGCCATTATACCCGATAACCGGCGGGGGGATACGGGCGCATAAACGGCGCCCATTTTCATCGTCAACCGTGCGCGAAGGCCGTCAACCACTGCTGAATCTCTGCGCCGTGATTGTCGTAAAGCAGCTTGAGACTCATCACCAGCGAGACGATCACGATCATCGGCCGAATCAATTTCTGGCCGCGGGTCAGCACCATGTGTGCGCCCAGACGCGCCCCCAGCACCTGCCCCACCAGCATCACCAGACCGATGCTCCACACCACCTTGCCGCCGATGATGAACAGCGCCAACCCGCCGACGTTGGAGGTAAAGTTCAGCACTTTGGCGTGCGCCGTGGACTTGGCGAGGTTGAAACCGCACAGCGTTACGTAGGCCAGCGCGTAGAATGAGCCGGCGCCGGGGCCGAAGAAACCGTCGTAAAACCCGACGCAACCGCCGGCCACCAGCCCGAACGGCAAGGCGCCGAGGCGGCGTTGACGATCTTCCTCACCCAGTCGCGGCATCAACAAGAAATAGAGACCGATGCCGATCACCAGCAGCGGCAGCATCTGCCGCAGCAAATCGGCGCGCATATGCTGCACCAGAATCGCGCCGGCGATCGAGCCGGTCAGCGTCAGAAAAATCGTCAGCTTCTGGTCGTTGAGGTTCACCGCTCGCCGACGAATGAAGTACAGACTGGCGGAGAAGGAGCCGCCGACCGACTGCAGCTTATTGGTCGCCAGCGCCTGCGCCGGAGGAACCCCCACTGCCAGCAAGGCCGGCACCGTCAGTAATCCGCCGCCGCCGGCGATGGAGTCGATAAACCCCGCCAGCAGCGCTACCGCAAACAACACCCCGAGCATCTCGGGGCCAATGACGAACCAGTCCATGTGTTATTCCGCTGAGAAATGGTGATCCAGCAATGCCTGACAGGTCGGCGGTAACGGCGGCGGCACGGGTTTGCCCGGCTTCGCGTTCGGCTGATGCGGTACGAACCAGCTCGCCAGTTCGGCACCGCAGCCATCGCCCGGCGGCGGCGTATCCTGCTCCTGGCACTCCAGGCTGCCGGCCGGACAACGCAGACGCACGTGCATGTGCGCACGGTGGCCGAACCACGGCCGCACCTTGTGCAGCCAGGCGCGATCGGCGCCGGCGTCCAGGCACAGACGCTGCTTGATCGCCGGGTTGACAAAGATGCGCGTCACGTCCGCATCCTGCGCCGCCAGTTTGATCAGCGACTCAATCTGCGGTTGCCATTGGCTCGCCACCACCTGTTTGCCGTCGCCCGACACCAGGTCGATCGGCTGCGGTTTGAGCAATTGCTGCGCGCTCCAGCGTTGGCGCGGCAGCTGCAGCCAGATGTCGACATCGAGCCCAGACTGATGGCTGGCGTGGCCGCTGCTGAAGCGCCCGCCGGCCGGCATCGCCATGTCGCCGATCAGCACCGTGCCCAGCGCTTTCTGGTTCGCTTTGCTGCTGAGGCGCTGTATGAACGCCAGCAGATCCGGATGGCCGAAATAGCGGCGCTGGTCGGTACGCATCACCTGATAATCCGGTGAATTCAGCGGCAACGGCTGCGCGCCGATGATGCAGCCGTTGGCGAAACCGCCCACCGCCTGCGGCGCGCCGGCCACCGGATGGTCGATTTTCTGCCACGGCGTCAGCGCCATGGCGGAAGCGGAGGCCGTCAGGGCCACCAGGCCCAACATCCAGTTTTTCATGGCGATTACCAGCGAGGCACGTCGGAAACCACATCACCGTTTTGCGCACGCTGGCGCAACAGGTGATCCATCAACACGATCGCCATCATCGCTTCGGCGATCGGTACGGCGCGGATACCCACGCACGGATCGTGGCGACCGCGCGTCACCATTTCCACCGCTTCCCCATGGCGATTGATGGTGCGGCCCGGCACCATGATGCTGGAGGTTGGCTTCAGCGCCAGATGCGCGATCACCGGTTGGCCGCTGCTGATGCCGCCGAGAATGCCGCCGGCATGGTTGCTCTGGAAGCCTTCCGGGGTGATTTCATCGCGGTTTTCGCTGCCGCGTTTGGTCACCACGGCGAACCCGTCGCCGATCTCCACGCCTTTCACCGCGTTGATGCTCATCAACGCGTGCGCCAGATCGGCATCGAGGCGGTCAAACACCGGCTCGCCCAGGCCAACCGGCACGTTTTCCGCAATCACGCTGACCTTGGCGCCGATGGAGTCGCCCTCTTTTTTCAGCGCGCGCATCAGTTCGTCCAGCGCTTCCAGCTTGTCCGGATCCGGGCAGAAGAACGGGTTCTGTTCGACCTGATCCCAGTCTTTCAGCTCGCAGGTCACGTCGCCGATCTGCGCCAGATAGCCGCGCACCTGCACGCCGAATTTCTGCTGCAGGTATTTCTTGGCGATAGCGCCCGCCGCGACGCGCATGGCGGTTTCACGCGCCGAAGAGCGGCCGCCGCCGCGATAGTCGCGCAGACCGTATTTCTGTTCGTAGGTGTAGTCGGCATGTCCTGGACGGAACACGTCTTTGATGGCGCTGTAATCTTGCGAGCGCTGATCGGTGTTCTCAATGATCAGACCGATGCTGGTGCCGGTGGTCACGCCTTCGAATACGCCGGAGAGAATGCGCACCTGATCCGGTTCGCGGCGCTGGGTGGTGTAACGCGAGGTGCCCGGACGACGGCGGTCCAGATCGTGTTGCAAATCGGCTTCGGTGAGCGGGATGCCGGGCGGCACGCCGTCGACGATACAACCCAGCGCCACCCCGTGAGATTCACCGAAGGTGGTGACGCGGAAAATCTGCCCAATACTGTTTCCTGCCATCACGGCTCCTTACCGTTAGTCTTTTATCGTTATGAGGCCCGCCATGCGGGCCTTGGAAATGCGGCTTAGCTGCGATAGAGGCTGAAGTGATCCTTGCAATCCACCAGCTGCTGTTTGGTCAGCATGAACACGCCGTCGCCGCCGTTTTCGAATTCCAGCCAGGTGAACGGGATGTCCGGATATTGTTCCATCAGATGTACCATGCTGTTGCCCACTTCACAAATCAGCACGCCGTCGTCGGTCAGGTAGTCCGGCGCGCAGGCCAGGATGCGGCGCACCAGCTTCAGGCCGTCGCTGCCCGCCGCCAGCCCCAGTTCCGGCTCAAAGCGGAACTCCTGCGGCAGATCCGACATGTCTTCCGCATCGACGTACGGCGGGTTGGTGACGATCAGATCGTACTGGATCGCGGGAACGTCGCGGAACAGATCGGAACGGATCGGGATCACCTGGTGCTCGACGCCGTGCGCCTGAATATTGCGCTCGGTCACCGCCAGCACGTCGCTGGAGATGTCCACCGCGTCCACTTCCGCTTCCGGGAAAGCGTAGCCACAGGCGATGGCGATGCAGCCGCTGCCGGTGCACATGTCGAGAATATGGCGCGGCGGGTGCGGGATCAGCGCGCTGAAACGATCGTTGATCAACTCGCCGATCGGCGAGCGCGGCACCAGCACGCGTTCGTCGACGTAGAATTCCATGCCGCAGAACCAGGCCTTGTTGGTCAGGTAGGCGACCGGGATACGCTCGTTGACGCGGCGGATCACGCGCTCAACGATGCGATGGCGCTCGCTGGAAGTCAGACGAGCGGTATGCATGTCCTCCGGAATGTCCAACGGCAGAAACAGGCTTGGCAGCACCAATTGCACCGCTTCGTCCCACGGATTGTCGGTTCCGTGACCATAATAGATATTGGCGGCGTTGAAACGGCTTACCGTCCAGCGCAGCATATCTTGAATGGTGTGCAGTTCGTTCACTGCTTCGTCGACGAAAATTTTGTCCAATTTGCCCTCCGGCAGGCGCTGTGTTTCATGATTTAGCCGCATAGTTTGCCATGAAGCCCGCGACAAATCACGCGCGCCCCTCGCGCTTTTCACTCTGGCCCGAGTTTTGCGTCGACAGCGCTCATTCACAAGGTAAACTAGCGAAATAAACGATTTCCGGTGAATGAAGCATGAAGAACAAGCCCCCTCTGAGCAAAGACGAACAACAGCTCTTCAGAGAGTCGGTGGCGGGCGCAAAAAAGCTGCGCCAGGACACCATCGTCCACCGCCCGCCGAAGCTCAAGGTGAAACAGGTTGCGCCGCAGCGGCTGCTGCAGGAGCAGGTCGATGCCAGCTATTATTTTTCAGATGAATATCAGCCGCAGCTGGAAGAGGAAGGCCCGACGCGCTACGTGCGCCTCGGCAGCAGCCCGTATGAGCTGAAGAAGCTGCGACGCGGCGATTATTCGCCGGAGCTGTTTCTTGATTTGCACGGCCTGACTCAGCTGCAGGCCAAGCAGGAATTGGGGGCGCTGATCGCCGCCTGCAAACGCGAGCATGTGCACTGCGCCTGCGTGATGCACGGGCACGGCAAACACATTCTCAAACAGCAAACGCCGCTGTGGCTGGCGCAGCATCCCGACGTGCTGGCGTTCCATCAGGCGCCGAAGGAATGGGGCGGCAACGCCGCCGTTCTGCTGTTGGTGGAGCTGGCAGAATAGCCTCCCGCAGAAACGACTCAGGGCGATGTCAGACATCGCCCTGAGTTTATTCCGCACCGCATCCGCGGCTCACACTTTGGCCATCACCTGCGACGGGCTGACCTGCCATTCAAATTTGCCGTAGCTGCCGTCCGCCGGCAGATCGACGTTGGCGATCGCCGAGGTCGCGAACATCGGCGGGCACTCGCCCGGACACAGTTCCGCCACCAGATACCCCACCAGCGGCAGGTGCGACACGATCAGCACCGAGCTCACCCCTTGCATCGCCAGCGCCTGAAGATAGCTGCCGACCTGTTCGGCGTTCCCGCCCGGCGTCAGCTCGGGCAGCACTTCTTCGCCCTCCGGCAGCGTCAAGGCTTCACGCACCGTCGCCAGCGTCTGTTCGGCCCGCAGATAGGGGCTGACCAGCACGCGTTCGATATCCACAGACTTGGTGTTCAACCAGGCCGCCATCTGACGGGACTCGTCGCGGCCGCACAGGGTAAGGGGCCTTACCGCATCGCTGGCTGCCTCGAGCGCCGCCTCTCCGTGACGCATAATCAAAACTTGCATATTGCACCGCTGTTGTTGACAAAGTAACGCTATACAGAAACGCCGTGCGTGCTGTACCGCCGAGTTTTACAACCCCAAAGCCAAAGCTTTAAAACGATAACGCGCCGTCTCTTTATGGCGGCCGGGCATTTTGCCTGAAAGTTTGCGTAAAGAAAATGCTGTTTTTTACAGCAATCCTCCCCGGGCAAACCTCGATTGCTCATAGAACAATCAATTCAACGGGTTAAATTTTAACCTTTTCGCCATGAAAATTATTGATGGCGCTCAAGCTAACTTACCGCTGCCGCAGCCTTGCTGTACAGCCTCACGGGCTGACGCTGTCGCAAGGAGTGATGGCGATCACAACGCGGCCCTGTTGCAACTATAGTGCAAATCGGGCCGCCCTGCGTTCAACTCCCCAGCGGGTAAAAACGTTCGCCCTGCTGCGCCATGCGCTGCAGGCGTTCGCAGGGCGCGAAGTGCTCGCCGTGCTGCTGACGCAGGTAGTCCAGCGTCTTCACCACTTTCTCGGCGCCGAGTTCATCCATATAGCGGAACGGGCCGCCAAGGAACGGCGGGAAACCGATGCCGAACACCGCACCGATGTCACCGTCGCGCGCGCTGCGGATCACGCCTTCATCCAGGCAGCGCGCCGCTTCGTTCAGCATCATCATCACGCAGCGCTGGGCAATGGTCGCCGGCAGCATGTGCGCCTTCGGCGTGACGCCGAGCAACGTATACAATGAGGTGTCCGCGCGCTTACGCCGCTGGCGCTGCTGCCCCTCGCTCGGGTAAAGATAGAAGCCGCGGCCGTTCTTGCGCCCTTTACGCCCGTCCTTCAGCACCGCATCGAACGCGGCAGGCGCGGCGAAGCGCGGCCCCAGCGCCTCAACCAGCACCGGAATGATCTTGGTGCCGACGTCGATGCCCACTTCGTCCAACAGGGTGATAGGGCCGACCGGGAAGCCGAAGTCCACCAGTGCTTTGTCCAGCGATTCAATGGGCTCGCCTTCCAGCAGGCAGCGCGCCGCTTCGTTGATGTACGGCGCCAGGATGCGGTTGACATAAAAACCGGCGCTGTCGCCCACCACGATGGCGGTCTTGCCCTGCTTGTGCGCCAGCGCCACGGTGGTGGCGATGGTTTGTTCGCTGGTGCCAGCGTGCGGGATCACTTCCACCAGCGGCATTTTGTCCACCGGGCTGAAGTAGTGCAGACCGATCACCTGCTGCGGCCGCTGGGCCTGTTCGGCGATTTGACCGATAGGCAGCGAGGAGGTATTGGAGGCGAACACGGTATGCGGCGCGCAGTTCGCTTCAATCTCGGCCACCATTTTCTGCTTCAGCGCCAGATCCTCAAACACCGCCTCGACCACGATATCCACCTGCTCGAAGCCGGTGTAATCGGTAGAGCCGGAGATCAACATCATCTGCTTTTGCCGCTCCGCCGGGCGCATGCGCTTGCTGCGCACCCGCTTGCCGAGCACGTCCCAACTGTATTTCAGCGCATGATTGATGCCGGTTTCATTGATGTCTTTGATGCGAACCGGCAAACCGCCGCGGGTGGCGGTGACGCAGGCGATGCCGCCCCCCATCAGGCCGCCGCCGAGAATGCCGACGCGATGCAAGGCGCGCGGCTGAGCATCGCCGCCCCGCTCTTTTTTCAGCGCGGTGGAAGCGAAGAACAGGCTGCGCAACGCCGCCGATTGCGGCGTCATCGCCAGCTCGCCAAAGGCGCGCGCTTCGGCTTCATAGCCGCTGGCGCTGCCGTGATCCAGCCCGGTGCGCACCACCTGAATAATGCGCTCCGCCGCCGGGTAGTTGCCGTGCGTTTTCGCCAACGTTTTCTTGCGCACGATGCTGAACAGCAGATTTCTGCCCAGCGGGCCGTTGAGCAGACGATCCTGCCACGGCAGCTCGCGCTGATGCTTCCAGCCCTGCTTCACCCGCTCGATGGCGGTCTGCAGCAAAATCGATTGCGGCACGGCGTCGTCCACCAGCCCCATGCGCAGCGCCTGGCGGGCGCGAATGTGCTTGCCGGTCAGGATCATGTCCAGCGCCTTGGCGGCGCCTACCAGGCGCGGCAGGCGCTGAGTGCCGCCGGAGCCCGGCAGCAAGCCCAGCTGCACTTCCGGCAGACCGAGCGCGGTTTTGTCATCCAGCGAACAGACGCGGCCGTGGCAGGCCAGCGCCAATTCCAGCCCGCCGCCCAGGCAGGCGCCGTGGATGGCCGCCACCACCGGCACCGGGAAGGCGGCGATCTGCGCCAGCGTGCTCTGCCCTTTCTTGGCCAGCGTTTCCGCCTCTTTGGCGCTGGTGCAGGCGGCGATCATGGTGATATCGGCGCCGGCGATAAACGAGTCCGGCTTGCCGGAAACGATCACCAGCCCTTCCAGCGCAGTATGCTGCTGCGCGCGGATCAGCACGTCGTTAACCTGTTCGACGAACTCGGCCTTGAGCGTATTGACCTTGTCGCCCGGCACGTCGATGGTGATCACCCCGATGTTGTCGGGGCGGATCGTCAGTTGAAAGGCCGACGGTTTGGCGCGCTGCTCGTGCAATGCGTTTTCGACGCTCATCATTCCACCTCCACGATCATCGCGGCCCCTAACCCGCCGGCGGCGCAGGCGGTGGTCAGGCCCAGCCCGCCGCCGCGGCGTTTCAGCTCACGCAGCGTCTGGGTAATCATGCGCGCGCCGGTGGCGGCGAACGGGTGACCATAGGCGATAGAACCGCCCAATACGTTGAATTTGTCCATGTCCACTTCGCCGATTGCCTGGCTGCGGCCAAGCTTCTCGCGGGCGAACGCTTCGCTGGCGAACATCTTCAGGTTGGCCAGCGTTTGCGCGGCGAAGGCTTCATGCATGTCGATGAGCGTCAGATCGGCCAGGCCGATGCCGGCGCGATCCAGCGCCAGCGGCGTGGCGTAGGAGGGCCCCAGCAGCATGTCTTCCCACACATCGATGGCAGCGAAGGCGAAACTGCGCAGATAGCCGAGCGGCTGCAGCCCCAACTCTTTGGCGCGCGATTCGCTCATCATCAGTACCGCCGCCGCGCCGTCGGTCAACGGCGTGCTGTTGGCCGCAGTGACGCTGCCGTGCTTGCGATCGAACGCCGGTTTCAGCTTGGCGTAGGAAGCCAGGCTGGAGTCTTTGCGGATATTGTTGTCTTCAGAAAGCTGAGCGCGGTAAGGCGGCACGTAGGCGGTCATCACCTCGTCGCGCAGCCACCCCTCCCGCCAGGCTTTGGCCGCCAGCTCGTGGGAACGATGCGCCAGCGCATCTTGCGCTTCACGGGTGATGCCGTGGCTTTTCGCCATCTGTTCGGCGGTATCGCCCATGCGCAGGCCGGTGGAATACTCCGCCACCGCCGGCGGCACCGGCATCAGATCGCGGAATTTCAGCCGGCTGAACAATTTGAGGCGCTGCGACAGCGTGCGCGCCTTGTTGACGTCCACCAACGTGCGCGCCAGCGCCTTGCTGACGCCGATCGGCAAGACGGAAGAAGAGTCCGCCCCGCCGGCGATGCCGACGCTGATGCTGCCGGCCATGATGCTCTCCGCCACGTTGGCGATCGCCTGGAAGCTGGTGGCGCAGGCGCGCGACACGCTGTAGGCGTCGGTATGGACGCTCATGCCGGTGCCAAGCACGATCTCACGCGCGATGTTCGGCGCCTCGGGCATTTGCACCACCTGGCCGAACACCAGTTGTTCGATCAGTTGCGGCTCGATACCGCTGCGCGCCAACAGCTCGCTCACCGCCGTTTTCCCTAAATCCACCGCCGGAATGCCGTGATAGGCGGTCGCCTGTTTGGCAAAGGGGGTACGCAGTCCATTCACAATCGCAATGCGGTCACCATGACGGGTCACCAACGGCAGTGCCTTACTCATAAATGCTCCTGAAGAAAATAACGTCAGCGCAATGGGCAGAAAGAGGTCTGACCTGATGAGGTCATTGTTAACCAAACGGTTACATTTGGCAAACCGGCAGAGATCAAAACTGCGAGCAGGCGCACTTTCTATCGGGAACGAGGCGGGGAAGGAAATCCCCGGCGCGCAGCAGGCGGCGCCGGGGGTAAAGCGGGGATTAACGCAGGCCGAGCTGGAAGATCAGGGTTTCCGCCTGGCAGGCGAAGGTAAAATCGGCTTCCAATTGTACGCCGCCGTCAACCGGTTTAATGCTACTGCTGATGTCACAGGGGTCGGATTCGACCGCGCGCGCCTTTTCGCTCAGCGCCGCCAGCATCGCCTCCGCATCTTGTTGATTGCTGAACACCTGGCTGTAGGATGCGGTGCAATCGGTGTTATCCATCACGGTGCCGACATCCACGCAGCAACACGCGGCGGTTTCCTGGGCGCTGCATTTATTAATTGCATCTGACATGGTTGGTTCTCCTCAAGGGCCTCTGTTATCAGCCCAAATTGCCGTTTTATTCACCGGCGCAAAGCCACAAAATTCTGTGGGTATTTTACGCTCCCAAGCCGGCAATCACTAGCACTTACTTTTACTGGGTGTTTTAAGTGATGGAAATCACAAATAAAAAGGAGCGCCTGCTAAGAAATGGTAAGAATTTTGTTATTTACCACTGTCTTTTTGTTAAGCAGATCTCTTTTTTGATATCAGAGTGGAAATATCTCAAAAACAAACTTGCAACATTTTCACAGGTCAGACCTATACTTCAGCCACTGGTCTGATTTGTCTGAACGATAACGGACCCTACAATCCCGCGCTCCTTGTTACTTCGTGTAACAATAGTTTAAATAATAAACACATAATGAGGTTTTGGTCATGAGCCAGAAAAACCTATTGACTAAATCAGCTCTCGCAGCTGCAGTGGCAATTATTTCTTCAAACGTGTCTGCCGCAGGATTCCAGCTGAATGAGTTCTCATCAGCTGGTTTAGGACGTTCGTATTCTGGCGAAGGCGCCATGGCGGATACGGCGGCCTCCGCAAGCCGCAACCCGGCGTTGCTGATGATGTATACCCGCCCGGAACTCTCTTTCGGCGCAGTCTTCATCGATCCGGACGTAGATATTTCCGGTACCTCACCTTCCCGCGCCAGCCTGGATGCGAAAAACATCGCGCCGACCGCCTGGGTGCCGAACCTGCATTATGTTCACCCGATTAACGATCAATTCGCCGTAGGCGGCTCGGTCACCAGCAACTTTGGTTTGGCGACCGAATACAACAACGGTTATGCGGCGGGCTCCATGGGCGGCAAAACCGATCTGGAAACCCTGAACCTGAACCTGAGCGGCGCTTATCGCCTGAACAAGAACTTCAGCTTCGGTCTGGGTTTTGACGCCGTCTACGCCAAGGCTAAACTCGAGCGTTACGCCGGCGATCTGCCAAAATTGATCGCCGGATCGGGCCAGTTACCGCCACAGTTGGCCGGCCCGGTTTCGCAGATCCCGGCAGATACCCAGATTTCGCACCTGAAAGGCGACGAATGGGGCTTCGGCTGGAACGCCGGTATTCTCTACGAAGTGGATGAAAACAACCGTTACGGCTTCACCTATCGCTCAGAAGTGAAAATCGACTTCGACGGCGATTACAAGAGCAGCCTGCCTTCAGCCTTCAACCCGTTGCTGGCCTCTAAAGGTCTGCCGTGGGGCACCAACGGCACCACCATCCCGGGTTCTCTGAGCCTGCACCTGCCTGAAATGTGGGAGCTGTCCGGTTACAACAAAGTGGCGCCGCAGTGGGCCGTTCACTACAGCCTGGCCTACACCAGCTGGAGCCAGTTCCAGGAGTTGAGAGCCACCGGCAACAACGGCCAGACGCTGTTCCAGAAGCATGAAGGCTTCAAAGACGCTTACCGCATCGCGCTGGGCACCACCTACTTCTACGACGATAACTGGACCTTCCGTACCGGTATCGCCTTCGATGACAGCCCGGTGCCTGCCCAAAACCGTTCGATCTCCATTCCGGATCAGGACCGTTTCTGGCTGAGTGCCGGTACCACCTATGCGTTCAACAAAGACGCCTCGGTTGACGTCGGCGTGTCCTACATGCACGGCCAGAAAGTCACCATCAATGAAGGTCCTTACACCTTCACCTCCGAAGGCAAGGCCTGGCTGTACGGCGCCAACTTCAACTACCGCTTCTAATCTCGCCTGAGATGGATGCCAAAGCGCCCCGCGGGGCGCTTTTTCTTTGCCTGTCGCTCGCCGCGGGCGTAAAAAAACCCGCCAGACGGCGGGTTTTCATGGGCATAAGGCCGGCGGTTACTGCGAGTCGATTTCGTCCAGATCGCCCTGAATCGCCTTGGCGTTCGGGTTCTCTTCCGGCTTGAGCGAACCGCCGTTGGCGATGAAGTCGTGGCGCTGGAAGTAAGCTTCACGCACCATGACATAAGGATCGGAGGAGTTGCGCAGCAGGCCGTCGGAATCCAGCAGTTGAGCGCGAGTTTCGATCCCCTCGACCACCCATTTGCCCGCCGACATCCAGAAAGTCAGGTAGCTCAGCATCGGATACAGCGTATCCGCAAAGTCGCCGCCGTCTTCACGCAGGGTAAAGCTGCCGTAGCCTGGCAGCATCACGTACGGACCGTAGCCCACATCGTAATGCCCCAACGTGCTGCCGAAACGGTTCGGCTCTTCGCGCGCCAGTTTCGGGTTGGCCATGCCGGCCACGTCGATCAGGCCGCCCATCCCGAGCAGGGTGTTCAGGAAGAAACGGTTGAAGTGGATCATCCCGCGGTAAGGATCGCCCTTCAGGAAGGCGTTGACCATGCTGGCCGGCTCTTCCAGGTTAGAGGTGAAGTTGCTGATGCCGTTACGCGCCGGCATCGGCACGTAGTCACGCCAGGCCACCGCGACCGGACGCAGGATATAAGGATCCAGGACGTTGTAGTTGAAGTCGAACATCGTCCGGTTAAATCCTTCCAGAGGATCGGAACGCCCTTGCGGCTCATTGTCTGGCGCGCTGGCACAGCCCACCAGTAATGCCGCTGCGAATGCCACCCCAGTCAGGCGAAAGTTCATATTTTTCTCCATAAAAACACGTTCGGTCTTATTTTTCAGGGACCTGCTTGTTTATCTGAACGCTAACCTGCTCTTTGCCGCTGAATGTCTGCAGCGAGCTTTCGCCGAACCAGTCCCCCGGCTGCGGCGTGGCCAATCCGTCCTGTGAGAGGCGCACACGCACCTGCACCTGATGCTGTGCCGAGAGTAGACGCTCGGGCATCATGGCGTTGCTGTCGTCCAGAGAGAAAGACAGCGGAAAACGGCTCAACGGCAATTGTTTTACCGCGACCGGCACCGGGCTGACGCCGTCGGTCACCGAGATAACCAGCGTCCCCTGCGGCGGCATGGCTTTCGCCGCCTGCGGTGACAGCGAAACAGTCACATTCAGTTTAACAGTTTCTCCGCCAGCCTGGGCTTTTGCTTGTGCAATACTGCGCTTTATCACTTCCGCGCGCGGATCGTTGGCCGGCAGCAGCTGCAACATCACCTGCCAGGCGCCGATCGCCTGTTTGAAATCGCCCTGTTCGAAAGCATTAAACGCCAACAGGCTGAGCACCCGCGGATCGCTGTGATTTTCCGCAATCATGCGCCGCAACAGCTGCGTCGCCTGCTTGTTATCCTCCGGATCGTTGGATCGCGTCAAGACCTCGGCATAGCCGAGCCGCACTTCCAGACTATTCGGATCCAATTGATAGGCATGGGCAAACGCCTGCGTGGCGGTAGTGGCGTTGTTCAGCGCCATGCCGACGCGCCCCAGCATCATCCAGTCATTGATATTGCGATCGTCCTGCTGCAGCTCGGTGCGCAGCCCCAGCCCGAGGCGAGCGATCTCTTCCATGCTCAGCGGTTTGGCGCGCTCATTGGCGACGCGCTCACGCAATTCCGGCATTTGCGCCTGCACCAGACGCCAGTCCAGCACCTGCGCCAGCCCGCCGGTTTTCAGATAAAAGCCAACGGTCACCGCCAGCAATAACAGCACGCCCGGCACTAACGCCCAGCGGTTGATCGGCTTCGCCTGCGCCATCTGCTCGGCCGGGATGTCGTTCAACAGGTTCTGTTGCAGCTCTTTCACCAGTTCCGGGCGCTCGGCCACCACGCCCTGTTGCTCGTCCTGCTCCAGTTCGCTGAGGCGATCCTGATAGAACGCCTTGTTGAGCGCATCGCGCGTGGCGGCGCTCTGCTTGCCGTGGCGCATCGCCGGCACCACCAGCGTTGCTGCGGCGCCGGCCAGCAACACGCAAATAATCAGCCAAAAAGCCATTAGGGTTTCTTCCTGTCAGTCTCTTGCAACAGCGCCGCCAGGCGCTGCCGTTCCCGTTCAGAGAATTCATCGTCCACCGCCGCGTCGGGCCGGCGACGGGTGCGCAGGATCACCACCGCCCCGCCTATCAGCACGAACAGCAGCGGGCCGATCCACAAGATCAGCGTCGCCGGCGTTACCGGCGGTTCGTAGGTGACGAAATTGCCATAACGCGCCACCATGTAGTCGATGATCTGCTGCTTGCTTTGCCCCTGCATCATCAGCTCATACACCTTGGTGCGCATGTCGGCGGCGATGATGGCGTTGGAATCGGCAATGCTGTTGTTCTGGCATTTAGGGCAACGCAGCTGTTCGGTCAACTCGCGATACTGCTGCTCCTGCTCGACGGAGTTAAAGCGATAGGTATCGATCGCCGCAGCGGCGCTCCAGCTCAGCAACGCGGCGCACAACAGGACAATCAGCCTCATGCCTCACCCCCGTACTTTCTATACAGCGGCAGCACTTCCTGCTGCCAGACGCGCTCGTTCATGTCGCCGGCGTGGCGATAGCGAATAATCCCCTGGCCGTCGATAAGGAAGGTCTCAGGCGCGCCGTACACCCCGAGATCCAAGCCCAGCATGCCATCGCCGTCATACAGGCTGAGGGCATAGGGATTGCCGAGGGAATTGAGCCAGGTCACCGCCTTGGCGCGATCGTCTTTATAGTTCAGGCCGACCACCCGCACGCCGCGCGCCGCCAGCGTATTGAGATACTGGTGCTCCGCGCGGCAGGTCGGGCACCAGGTCGCCCAGACGTTGAGCAATATCGGCTTGCCGTCGCGCAGCACCGCCTGATCGTAGGTTTTGCCCGGCTGATCCAACGATTCCAGCCTGAAGGTCGGCACCGGTTTGCCGATCAGCGCCGACTCCAGCATGGTCGGATCTTCGCCGCCGGCGTTGCGCGTCAGTTGCACCATCAGGGCCACCACCAGCAGCAGGAAGAGCACCAACGGGATAAACAGCAGCTTACGCTTCATGATTGCGCCTCCAGCTTGCCTTCACGCTTGAGCTTTTTGCTCATGCGATAACGCGGGTCGAGAATGCACAGCAGGCCGCCGATCGCCATAAAGACGCCGCCGAACCAGATCCAGCGCACGAAGGGTTTGTAATACAGGCGCACCGCCCAGGAGCCGTCTTCCAGCTCCTCGCCCAGCGCCGCGTACAGATCGCGGCTGAACCCGCCGTCGATCGCCGCCTCGGTCATCATGCTGCGCGCCACGCTGTAGTAGCGTTTCTCCGCGTGCAGCGTCGCCTCCGGCTTGCCGTTGCGCGTGACGTCGATGATACCGACGCCGCCGCTGTAGTTCGGACCGCGAATGTCGTGCACGTCGCGGAACACGAAGTGATAGTTGTGAATATCCACGCTGTCGCCGGCCTTCATCCGCACGTCGCGCTCCACGCTGTAGTTCTGGCTGAAGGCGATGCCGATCACCGTCACCGCCACGCCGAGGTGGCCGAGCACCATGCCCCAGTGGCTGCGGGACAGCTGCCGCAGGCCGCGCCAGAAACCGTGACGATGGGTGGCGCGCTCATGCAGCTCCATCAGCGTCAGGATGATCACCCACAGCGCCATAATCAGGCCCACCACCGTCATGCCGGCGATGCTGTCCTGCAACAGCCACGGCAGCAGAATCGACAGCACCAGCGTCACCAGCAGCGCCACGCCGAGGCGGCGCCACAGCTTGCCCGGCTCATCGCGGCGCCAGCGCACCAGCGGCCCGATGCCCAACAGCAGCGCCAACGGCGCCATCAGCCAGGTGAACATGGTGTTGAAGAACGGCTCGCCGATCGAAATGCTGCCCAGCCCCAACTGTTTGTGCACCAGCGGCAGCAACGTGCCCAACAGCACCACCAGCATGGCGGCGATCAGCAACACGTTGTTGCCCAGCAGGAAGGTCTCGCGCGAGAAGGTCTCGTGCTGCACCCGGCTGCGCACCTGGCCGCCCTTGACCGCGTACAGCAGCAGCGAACCGCCGATGACGATCACCAGATAGGCGAGAATAAACATGCCGCGCGCCGGGTCGGAGGCGAAGGAGTGCACCGAGACCAGCACGCCGGAGCGCACCAGGAAGGTGCCCAGCAGGCACAGCGAGAAGGCGGTGATCGCCAGCAACACCGTCCAGGCTTTGAACGTGCCGCGTTTCTCGGTCACCGCCAGCGAATGCATCAGCGCGGTGCCGGCCAGCCACGGCATAAAGGAAGCGTTCTCCACCGGATCCCAGAACCACCAGCCGCCCCAGCCCAGCTCATAGTAGGCCCAGGCCGATCCGAGCACGATGCCCAGCGTGAGGAACACCCAGGCGGCGGTGGTCCACGGGCGCGACCAGCGCGCCCAGGCGGTGTCGAGCCGGCCGGCCATCAGCGAGGCGATGGCGAACGCGAAGGCGACCGAGAAGCCGACATAGCCCATGTACAGCAGCGGCGGGTGGAAGATCAGGCCGATATCCTGCAGCAGCGGGTTGAGATCGCTGCCGTCGATCGGGAAGTTAGGCAGCGTGCGGGTGAACGGGTTGGAGGTCATGATGATGAACAGCAGGAAGCCGGCGGTGATCATGCCCATCACCGACAACACCCGCGCCACCGCGTCCTGTGGCATCGCCCGGCTGCACAACGCCACCGCCAGCGACCAGCAGCTCAGCAGCAGCACCCACAGCAGCAGCGAACCTTCGTGCGCCCCCCAGGTGGCGGCGATGCGGTAATACACCGGTAGTTGGGTATTGGAGTTGGTGGCCACGTAGGCGACGGTAAAGTCATTGACTACGAAGGCATGCACCAGGCACAGGAACGCCAGCGCAATCGCGGCGAACATGCCGTAGGTCAGCGGGCGGGCCACCGCCATCATGCGGCTGTCCTGCCGCGCCGCGCCCCACTGCGGGTAAATGCTCAGCAGCAGCGCGATCGCCAGCGCCAGGCACAGCAGAAAACTGCCCAGTTCCGGCATCATGACTTGGCGCCCTCCGCCTGCGGCGCGTTATACGCTTCCGCCGGCCCTTTGTGATTCTCTTTCATCGCGTCGGCCACTTCCGGCGGAGTGTATTTCTCGTCGTGCTTGGCCAGCACTTCGCGCGCATTGACCACGTTGCCCTCGCCCAGCACGCCCTGCGCCACCACGCCCTGCCCTTCGCGGAACAGGTCCGGCAGAATGCCGGTGTAGGTCACGCCGATCGCGCCGCGCGCATCGTAAATCTTGAAGCTGACCTGCAGCGTATTGGGATCGCGCTTCACCGAGCCGGGCATCACCATGCCGCCGATGCGCAGCCGCTGGCCAACCTCGGGCTTTTCATGGTTTTCGCCCTTGCCCTGCAGGATTTCACCCGGGGTGTAGAACAGATCGATGTTGGAGCGCAGCGCGTACAGCATCAGGGTTGCGGTCAGCGCGATGCCGATCAGCACAACGATCGCCAGATAAAGGCGGCTTTTACGACGTGGATTCACAATGATTTCTCCCGCGGTGCGGCGGATTTTTGTTTTGATTGTTGCGCATGGCGAATGCGCCGCTCGCGCGCCTGACGGCGGCCGATCTCGGCGAGCAATAGCCGCCGCTGCCAGACGGTGTGCGCCACCAGCCCCAACAGCGAAATCAGCGTGACGGCAACCGCCAGCCAGACATAGAAGGCATAACCGCCCATGGCGAAAAACGCCGGCCAGGAATCGAACGCGGCATTCATGACTGACGCTCCTTATTCACCAGCCCGGCAACCCACGGGCGTTGGCGCTCCTGGAACAGGATCAGATTGCGCAGGCGCATCAGCGTCAGCGTGACGAACAACAGCAGGTAGCCGAGGATCGCCCAGCGCAGCGGGGTGCGCATGCTTGGCGCGATGGATTGCTGCATGTTGGTCGAGCCCTGATGCAGCGTATTCCACCATTCGACGGAGAAATGGATGATCGGAATGTTCACCACGCCCACCAGCACCAGAATGCCGGCGGCGCGGCCCGCCAGGCGGCGGTCCTCGAAAGCGTTATACAGCGCGATGACGCCCATATAGAGGAACAGCAGCACCAGTTCGGAGGTCAGACGCGCGTCCCATACCCACCAGGTGCCCCACATCGGCTTACCCCAGGCGGAGCCGGTCACCAGCGCGATAAAGGTGAACACCGCGCCGATCGGCGCCATCGCCGCCACCACGGTATCGGACATTTTCATCTGCCACACCAGGCCGATAAACGCCGCCACCGCCATCGAGGCGTAGATGCCCATCGACCACATGGCCGCCGGCACATGAATATAAATGATGCGGAAGCTATCGCCCTGCTGATAATCCTTCGGCGCGAAGCCAAAGCCCCATGCCCAGCCAAGCAGCAGGCAGGCCGCCGCCGCCAGCCCCAGCCAGGGGATAAAGCGGCCGCAGACGTGATACAGCCGTTCGGGCCGCGCCAGTTGATGTAACCATTTCCACATTGTCGTCAGTGCTCACGGTAATTTTTATGCGTCGGCCGCTCCGAACGTTCGAAACGGCGAAAATCTTCTGTGGGGTACGCTCTTGTCGGCCTTGCCCCGTCTGTTCTCAATACGTTAGCTAGTGCACGCTCACTCGCAGCGCCGCCGCGGTGGCAAACGGCGCCAATGTTACGCTGCCCGCCAGCATCGCGCCGAGTATCGCCAGATAACCGTCGATCGGCATGCCCATCGAGGCGGCGTCGATCGCGCCGGTGGCGAAGATCAGCACCGGGATATACAGCGGCAGCACCAGCAGGCTGAGCAGCACGCCCCCTTTGCGCAGGCCGACGGTCAGCCCCACGCCGATAGCGCCGATCAGACTCAGCGTCGGCGTGCCGAGCAGCAGCGTACCCGCCACCGCCAGCCAGGTTTGCATATTAAGCGACAGCAGCAGCGCCACCAGCGGCGACAGGATCAGCAGCGGCAATCCCGTCACAACCCAGTGAGCACACACTTTGCCCAGCACCGTCATCGGCAGCGGCGTCGGCAGCAGCAACAGCTGCTCCAGCGAACCGTCGAGAAAGTCGTCGCGAAACAGCCGCTCCAGCGACAGCAGCGAGGCCAGCAGCGCCGCCACCCACACGATGCCCGGCGCAATGCGCGCCAGCAGCTGCGGTTCAGGGCCAATCCCCAGCGGGAACAGCGTGATCACAATCAGGAAAAACCACAGCGGGTTGACGATCTCCGACCCTTTACGGCAGGCGATCTTCAATTCGCGACGCACCAGAGTCAAAAACATCACAAACTCCCCGCGTCGTGTTCCGCCAAACGAATTTTGCCCACCGTTTGGCTGACGCCGGCCAAATCCTGGTGCGTGGTCAACAATACCATGCCGCCCCGCTGCGCATGTTGTTCAAAAAGGCTAATCAACTCGGCCACGCCCTGTTTATCGATTGCCGTCAACGGTTCATCGAGGATCCACAGCGGCGCCGCGCTCAGCCACAGGCGCGCCAGCGCCACGCGCCGCTGCTGCCCCGCCGACAGCTGCGCCACCGGCAGATCTTCGTAACCCACCAGCCCCACCTGCTCCAGCGCGCGCCAGATGGCCTGATGCTCGGCCGCGCCGCGCACCGCCTGATAAAACTGCAGATTTTCGAAGGGTGTCAATACGGCTTTGATGCCCGGTTGATGGCCGATAAACAGCAAATCTTGCTGATACGCCGCGCGATCGCGCAGCGTGTTGCGCCCGCGCCAGCACACCTCACCGCCGTCCGGCCGCGCCAGACCGGCGAGGATGCGCAGCAAACTGGTCTTGCCCGCGCCGTTCGGCCCTTCTACCTGAATGATATCGCCCGGCTGAACTGAAAAGCTTAGCTCGCTAAACAGGATGCGCTCATCGCGCACGCAACTCAGACTTTTGGCTTCCAGCATCAGGGAACTCATATTTTTCTTTGGGATAGCGAATCATAGCATAAGCCTTTCCCCACACGCAGCCTGCGGCGGGCGCGCCGAGGGGCCAATATGGCGAGCAGGATCAAGAATGCGTGGAAAAAATCGGCGGATTTTAACTCTTGTTACCTTTTTCTGTATTTCGCCGCATTTAGGCCGGGCAACTACGCTTAATGACGTGAACTCACCCTTATTGAGCAGGAGCGACAGCATGAACGAACAGCCACGCCAGAAGCACGAGCCGGATGAGACAATGCAGGTAGAGAGCGAAGAGCAGGAACAGGGCAAACGCGAAATCGAAGTCAGGGAAGAAAATTTGCCTTCGCGCGCGGCGGCGGTGCATGAGCAGATCCGGATGGAAGGCGAAAAAGAGCTGGAGCGCGACGGGCTGGCGCTGCTGTGGTCGGCGATCGCCGCCGGGCTGTCGATGGGCGCCTCGCTGGCGGCGAAAGGCATTTTCCACGCCCGCTTGCCGGACGATCCCAGCCGCTTTTTCATTGAGAACCTCGGCTACACCTTCGGTTTTATCATTGTCATTATGGCGCGCCAGCAGCTGTTTACCGAAAACACCGTCACGGCGGTGTTGCCGATCATGCATAAGCCCACGCCGCGCAACCTGCTTATCCTGCTGCGCCTGTGGGGCGTAGTGCTGCTCGGCAATCTGATCGGCACCGCGCTGGCGGCGCTGGCGTTTACCCATATGCCGCTGTTCGACGCCGAAACGCGCCGCGCCTTCATCAGTCTGGGCGAAGAGGTGATGCGCCATACGCCGGGAGAAATGTTCGCCAACGGCATCCTGGCCGGCTGGATCATCGCCACCATGGTATGGATGTTCCCGGCCGCCGGCGCGGCGAAAATCTGGGTGATCGTGTTGATGACCTACCTGGTGGCGATTTGCGATTTGACGCATATCGTGGTCGGCTCGGTGGAGATCCTGTATCTGGTGTTCAACGGCGCGATGGGATGGCAAGCATTCGTTTATCCGTTCGCCCTGCCGACGCTGGCGGGCAACATCATCGGCGGCACCTTTATCTTTGCGCTGATAAGCCACGCGCAAATCCGCAACGATTTGAGCGCCAAAAATAAGGCGGCGCGCGTGCAAGAGAAAAAACGGCGCCACGGCGGGGAAAAACCGTGATCGCCGTCGGTTAGCCGAGGAAATTTCGGCGCGAACTGGCGAGGTATTGAGCAAACGCGCCGCTAAGCGCTTATTCTGCGGGTAAAAAAAGGTATAATGCCCCGGCAGCTTTGGTTGCCGGTCCGCAGCGTCCCCGTAGTTAAACGGATATAACAAGCCCCTCCTAAGGGCTAGTTACTGGTTCGATTCCAGTCGGGGACGCCATTTTTCCTTATCGAGCCAATGCGCATCGACCGCCCGCGGCCCCTGCTTCAATCCCTTGCTCAGCCCTAATTTCATCCCTGCGGGTGCAGGCACGCCATCCAGGTCATTCCTGCCAACGCGATTGGCTGATGTTCCCGATTATTGGTCATCGCATTTCCTGAAAACATGAACAGAATAAATGCCAGCGTGAATTGAATGGCCCGTTTTCCTAAACCGGCAACGATGATTCGTCCAAAGGCAGACAGCCTTAAATACAGTAGCAGGAGTGCGTGGTGCCGTTTATTCATCGAATCGGGGCGATTTTCTCTATTCATGACGTCTCCTTTTCCATCACTACGTCACAGGAATAAGTATATCGACATTGATAACCTTACTGTTTGAATTTTCATCTCTATATAGCTCGATAAAGAAGCTTTCTCTCATTTTGACGTTGATAGCCGGCAAGTAAGCGTCATATATCCCCTCAAAAAAATTAACGTACTCAGGCAACTCGCCCATAAAGGGAATAACAATATATTTGCCCATTGGGATATAGAAGTTGAAGATGGAGTGAAAAACTGCCTGATCCTTGCCATTGGCATGGCATTTATTCCCCCTGCTTTTCTCTACATTATATGCCCCCCAATTTTTGCTTAGCCGTTTCTCATTAGTCTGCGCAATATCATTGGCATCTCTGTATTTCCTTATAGAATGGAAAATTAATGTTTTGTAATGCTTCAGCATCTCGATGTCATCCGGCATGACCGTATGATAGAAATAGGGTTTATTATCGTTGCCGTACGGGGGGATCTGCGTGGAAAAATCCCATCCCCGGCTGTTTCTAAAGCTGTTGGGCGTTTCGCCAAAGAAACGTTTGAATGCCCGGGTGTAGCATTGCTGAGAGGCAAACCCCGATGCCAAGGCGACATCCAATATGTTCCCTTGATGCTGTTTGAGCAAGACAGCCGATCGGCTCAGCTTTCTATTCCTGATATACGTCCCGAGCGTAATGCCAAAATAATGCTTAAACAACCGCTGTAAATGCCATTTAGAGTAACCCGAGATAATTGAAACCTTCTCAACCGAAAGTCCCTCCACAATATTCTTTTCCATATACTCCAATACTTGTAAAAGAATATCTCTTCTGTAATCCATGTGCGCTCCTTGCATTTATAAAATCCGTATCCTTTTCATTAAAATCGTTAAGCGAAGAAATTAAGTCATTAAGATTAATCCTAAAAAATCACACCCTCTTCTTTTTATTCTCACACCCTCCAAGAGGTCATTATATAAATAACTGAAAACGATCATGTTATATAAATCCACCCACAAGAAAATCGAAAAACAAAATTTAACGACACAAAGTGCATCTATTAAAGGAGCACTTGCGCCGCCAGTGAGAATCACACTT
Source organism: Serratia sp. X3 (assembly GCF_014982455.1). Taxonomy (NCBI): domain Bacteria; kingdom Pseudomonadati; phylum Pseudomonadota; class Gammaproteobacteria; order Enterobacterales; family Yersiniaceae; genus Serratia; species Serratia sp. X3. The sequence continues at coordinate 103,381 of NZ_JADCNB010000001.1, read as the reverse complement.
TCTGTTAAATTTTTTATCTTAAAGTGTTTTTTTATCGCATCAATTGCATGGCCGAATAGGAATTTCATCATCAGAAATGAAATCGCATTTTATAGCCTTGATTGTTGATAACACTTATTGCAGCTAATGGGTAAAGCCTGAGCCGTGGCTAAGGAAGCTGAGAGGAATAAACTCAAAGCCTGAACATCAGGCTTAATAATCACCTGTCGCAACAGTGAGTTTCTTTTTTATCTTTCCCTGCACAGAAAAAGCGGATGCATCAACAAATCATGTTAGAGGTCATATATTGCCTTCCCGTCCGGGGGGCATGGATGCTCCCGCACCGCGCCAGCCTCTCCGCCGTCAAGCGCCAAGCCGATACGCGCCATAGTTTGTTACCCTAACCGCCCGCTCCTCAAAAAAAAGCCCAGCACGCAAGGCTGGGCTTTTCATCCAATGTACGGATTAGTCCGTCAGGTTGTCGATCTCTGCCGCTCTGTGCTTACGCAACAGATACAGCAGCAAGGACACCCGTCGCTCGGTCCGTTCCGGGGTATCCGGCGGCAAGTTATAGCGCAAGGTGTAGCGCTCGTTGTTCTCGTTGCAAAAATCGATGACCAGTACGGGCGCGGACGCTCCCGCCACTTTTCGATAATTCAGCGAGATGCACGACAGGTTTTTGCCCATCTCAACTCACCGTGACGGTACGGCGGGTTGACTCGGCAATTCGCCCCACGCCGGCGCTCAACGCAGCGCCGAGCAGCAGTATCAGCAGTGAGCCCCACGCGGCGCGAGAGAGTTGCTTGGCCGCTTCATCAGCCGCTTCACGCGCTTTCTGCTCGGCCTCGGCCTTGAGTTTTTCCACCTTCTGCACCGCCTGCTGATAAGCCTGGGCGTAGTTATCGACGATTTGGCTCGCTTCATCACGGCTCTTGCCGGTGCGTGCCGCAACAATATTCACCAGCGCGTCCTTATCGGCGGCGCTCAACGTCGGCTCACCGGACTGCTTAACGCGCTCGAACCACTGCTTAAGCTCAGTGGCGGCCTGCGCCGGATCGGCCGCGGCATCCACGGCCGACTGTTTGCCGTCGGCGGCCGCCCGATTGGCTTTCTGCTCCAACCGAGCCGGATCCAGCTCCGGCTTACCGGTCTGCTTAAGCGTTGCGTTCAACTGGCTTTCCAGGTTTCCCCAGTCCAGGCTGATGCCCTTTTTATCCAACTGTTGCTTCAGGCTGTCGCCCACGCTTGGCGCCGCCGCCGCCAGGCCGCTGCCCGCCAGCGAGAGCCCTTTGCCAACCGCGTTGCCAGCCAGCCCCACCACACCGCTTGCCAGCGACACCATCAACCAGGTGGTCAGCAAGGTGGTGATCGCCCAGCTCAGCAGGCCATGCAAGCCGCCGCGATTCGGCGCGGTGCGGCCAGCGACGAATGCGCCCGCGGCCAGCGACGCCAGCGTTGAAACCAGCAGCCAGATCCCGGTGCCGGTGCCAAATCCGCTCAGCGGGTTGCCCTTTTGCATCATATCCACGGCCTGGGCACCGATCGCCGTCCCCAGCACGCTGAATATCAGATAAGTCACCAGCGCCACGGCACTCCCGGCCAATATCGAGCCCCATGACACCTGAAACGCAAAGCGATTTGATTCATAGACAGTGGTCATCGTTGTTCCTTATATTTTCTGGACAAGTGATTGCACGCACGGCACAAAACCGCGCAGACAAATTCAGTCTGCCGCGCGGCATCATCGGCCGTCCCGGTTCATTTGCACCAGAACGCCTGGTGCATTCACACCCTGCGAATACGCACGTTATGCACTAAGCTGCTCAGCGAGTAGCGTAACCCGCGGCCGCCTTAAGAGGCCGCTCCCCTTCTGTCTAGCGGAGAACACATGAGCCAATCCGTCTTGGCCAGCGAAACCAACCGCGGCCACCTGCAGCAAATCATCTCCGGCTTGTCCGACGGCGTGATCCTGACGGATACCGATCAAACCCTGCTATGGGCCAACGAGGCCGCGTTAGCCATGCATGGCGTGAGCCACCAGCAAGCCCTGGGGGCCAATGCCGGTGAGTACGCGGCGCGTTTTGCCCTGCGCTATCGCAACAACCATCCGCTGACTTTGGAACAGTACCCTTTGAACCGGGTTGCCGATGGCGAGACCTTCACCGATGTGGTGGTGGAAGTTCGCCAGGTCGACGATCCGGACAGTTTCTGGGTGCACCGCCTGCGGAGCCTGATCGTCACCGATCCGCAGGGGCAGCCGGAGCTGCTGGCGCTGATCATGAGCGACGCGACGGAGTGGGCCAGCGCCGAACAGCGCTTTGAAAAAACCTTTAACGCCAATCCGGCGCCGGCGGTCATCTGTCGGCTCAGCGATCTGCGCTACGTCAAGGTCAATCAAGGGTTCCTTGATATGACCGGTTACCAACGTGAACAGGTCTTGGGGCGTTCGGTTTATGAACTGGACGTCCTGCAACAGGCCGAGCATAAAGAGCTGGCCGTGCAGCGCCTGGGGGAAGGCGCCACCATTCCGCAGATGGAGGCCGAACTGAAACTGCCCGACGGAGGCAGCAAGCTGGTGGTGGTTGCCGGTCAGCCGTTGGACATCAATGAAGACGACTGCATGCTGTTCACGTTTACCGATCTCGAACCCCGGCGCCAGGCTGAATCGGCGCTGCGAGAAAGTGAAGAGCGGTTCGCCAAGTCTTTTCGCCTGAGCCCGGTGCCAACGCTGGTGTGTACTGCAGACGGGCGGCGCGTGCTGGATGTTAACGAAGCCTTCGTCCGCGCCATCGAATACAACGCCGAAGCCTTGATCGGCAAATCGGTCGACGAGATCCCGGTTTTTGACGATCCCGAGGCGGGCAGCCGTTTGTTTGCCGCCCTGGAAAAAACCGGCAATGTTGAAGGGATGGACATCCGGGTGCGCAAGAAAGGGAGCGAGTTAATCGACTGCGTGGCCTCGGCGGATGCCGTCAGCATCCATAATGCGCCCTGCTATCTGTTGGTGCTCATGGACATTACCGAACGCAAGCGCTCGGAGCTGGAGCTGGTGAACGCCATCGAGGAAGTGATGCAGGACGCCTCGTGGTTTAGCCAAACCCTGATCGAAAAACTGGCTAATGTGAAAAGCATCAATCGGTCCAACCAGGCCGGGTTTGCCGCCAGCGATCTCACCCCGCGCGAGCGCGATGTGCTGGGTTTGATCTGCGAGGGACTGCCGGACAAGAAAATCGCGGCGCGCCTCAATCTGGCGCTCAACACCATTCGCAATCATGTCGCGACGGTCTATTCCAAACTCGGCGTGCACAGCCGCAGCGAAGCCATCGTATGGGCCAGAGAACGCGGGCTGTTTACCGGCGGACCGGCCTCGATGAATGGCAAGTAGCCTGCAAATGCACTAGCCATACCGATGCAAACGCCCCTTATGAGCACCGAGTGAAGTGCATAACATGGCGGTGCAAATGCAGGCTTTCGCCCTGTGCGAATGCCAAACGGATCGAACCTAAGGAGCGCATCATAATGAACAGCGAAAAAGCCAATGGCATGATGGAAAAAGTGGCGGGCAAAGCGCAGGAAATCGCGGGCGACGTCAGCGGCAACGAACGTTGGCAGGCCGAAGGCGTCACGCGCCAGGCAGTGGGCGCGCTGCAAGAAAAATACGGCGACGCCCTGAGCTGCGCCGGCAGCATGATGAAGAAAAATCCCCTCGCCGCGTTGGCACTCGTTGCCGGCGCAGGTCTGTTGGCCGGCCTGCTGCTGCGCCGCCGTTGATGGGCGCCGACGAGCAAACCGCTTTTCCCTGAATGCCGTGTCCGGTGGGCAGCCACCGGGCACGGTTCTTTGGCCAGGCGGGGGATTGCGGCCTCCCTCTCGTTGGCATCCGGGCTTAACGCGTGCTCTGCGTCGCCATGCCACGGATTATTACGGCGAAACCGTTATATCCCGCAGGGAACATGAGCCTTTATCGTTCAGGCTGCCGCACACCGCCTTTACTGGCGGCTTAACGGCGCCTCTTTTATTATATTCGTCCTATTGCTGATTATCATCGCTCTCTCAATCAACGCCCCCAGCGCCTGTTATTTCCGCTTGTTATGCAAGCAAGTTAATTTACCCTCAACATAACGAAATTCCTCGACATAAAAACCGAACATATCAATCAGGCTGGGTTTATCCTCCGCGCCATTAAATGTTAATATTGCCGGATTATGCGCACGGAGAAATAGCATGTTCCCCAGTAAAAAACATTCGCAGCGGGCGACCCCGCTGACCAGCTATCAATTTTCCAGGCTGCATACTTTCGAATGCGTCGCCCGTCATTTATCTTTTGCGCTGGCGGCACAAGAATTGTCGATCACCCCCAGCGCCGTGAGCCACCGCATTAATTTGCTCGAAAAGGAATTGGGGTTTCTGCTATTCCAACGCTTTCATCGCAGAATTACGCTGACGCCGGAGGGCGAGCGCATGCAATGGGCGCTGAACAGCTCCTTCAACACCTTGAATCAGGAAATTCTGGACATCAAAAATCGCGAGTTGACGGGGACCTTGACCCTCTACTCGCACCCGTCCCTGGTGCAATGTCTGCTGCTGCCGCGCATCGGCGACTTTATCGCCCAGTACCCCACCATTCACCTCAACATTCTGACCGGGCAGGAAATCATCAACCTGGCCAACCGCGGCGTGGATCTGGCGATGTACTTCGGCAAACTGCGCTCGGGGCGGCATCTGGAAGAAGTCTTTATGCAGGAATCGATGGTGCCGATCTGCACGCCGCAGTACGCCGCCGCACACAATCTGTATGATGCGCCGGAAAACCTGGCTCACTGTACGCTGCTGCACGATCGCTACAACTCCGGCGAAGATGAGTGGCAAACCTGGTCACAACACTTTGCGCTGGGGCTGGATACCGACAGTAAAAGTATGGAGTTCGACCGCTCCGATCTTGCGGTGCTGGCCGCCACGCGGCACCTTGGCGTCGCCATGGGGCGGCTCAATCTGGTGCAGGATTGGATCAAAAGCGGTGAGCTGATCATCCCGTTCAGCAATATGACCGTGCCCTGTGAGCACTGCTATTTTACCTCGACCATCTCCGAGCGGCAGTGGCCGAAGATCCTCGCGTTTAAGCAGTGGATCATGAAGACCTTTCCTCTGGCCTGACGGCCAGAGGCTTATTTCCATATGTTGGGGGAATAAGAGAAGTGCAGCGCACAGGAATAAATGCGCCCGTCTTTTGAATAGGAGATGTATTTCCGATTTTTATCCCAGGTCAGCAGGGAATTATTGGCAAAGTAATAAACCTCCAGCGGCATCCCGTTAGCCAATTTCGACCAACCTCGGTTTCTTATCACGGTAAAGTCACCGTTATCGCTGAGCGTAATCAACGGCACGCCCCAGGCATAGCGGGATATTTGCATCTGAATAATGAATTGGCTTGCGCAGCTTATTTGGTAATTTTGTACATCAACATCCATAATTTATATTTTTGGTGCCACCCTACGGTCAAAATAAATAAGATATGAACAACTCACCACGATTAACCCCAGTACGATCAGCACGGCACCCAATACAAACTCAATTTGCAGCGGCTCGCCGAGCATGACGACCCCAGCCAGGATGCCGAATACCGGCGTCATAAAGGTGAGAATGCCCAGCGAAGAAGCCTGATAGCGGCTCAACAGTGAAAACCAGATCAGGTAGCTGAAAAACGACACGATCACCGTTTGGAACAGCAAACTGCTCCAGGCCACCGTGCTCATGACGACGTGCAAATTGCCCGACGCTATCGCCAGCAACGACAGCAGCACGCAGGCGCCCGTCAACTGGAACAGCAGCGTCTGTTTAGCCGGGCACTCCGCCAGACGCGTGGTACGGATCACCAGCGTAGAACCGCCCCAGGCGATCCCCGCCAGCAGGCCGTAGAGATCGCCCTTTAACCGAGCTGCGTCGCCGCTGCCCTCAGCCATGCCCGATATGGCCAACACCACGCCGCCAAAGGCGATGAGCATGCCAAGCCACTGCACCGGCGACAGGCGTTCCTGGCGAATCAGAAAATGCAGGCCGAGAGCGGAAAACAGCGGCGCGGTGTACAAAAACACCGCCATATGCGAAGCGCTGGTATAGCGCAGCCCTTCGGAGACAAAAAAGAACTCCAGCGCGAACAATGCCCCTACGCTCAAACCGGCGCTCAGCGTGGCGCGATCCCAGGTGAAGCACTCGCCGCGGCAACGCGCCAGCAGGTAAACCCCCAGCGCGGCGAGACCGGAGCGAATGGCAATTTGCAGCACCGCCGACACATCCGGCTCGGCGGCCTTGATCGCCACCTGCTGCATCCCCCAAATGGCGCATAGCATCACCATGGCGGCGGCAGCCCTGCCGTCGATACCGATTCTTGCATTCATAATAGGATTCCCGCCGCCGTTGAAATAATTACAGGCTGCCGTCGCGTTATTCTTTATACACCACGATTTCCTGATAAAGCTTAATAACTTCGCCATCGCTGTCGACGGAGTCGGTATATTCAGTTTGCTGCGCCAGGTGAATCACCTTCCAGCCTTTTCGCGCCAATTCAGGGATCGTCAGGCGTCCCACGTCGCGGCAGAAAAACAGCGTGTCGTCAGACAACCTTAACTTACTAACCTCTGCATAATCATAAGCTTGAGAATGGCAAACGTGCGACTCCGCCGCCATCGCCGGTAATGAAAACAGCCCCACCAACAGCATTAACAGATTTCTCATGGCGACCTCCCAATCGCTTATTCCTGCCAACCGATTACGCAAAAATGGCTCACGTTAATACGGCGGTGACAGGCTGGAATTAATTATCTCTTGCATGGCTGAAATTACAGGCTGGGGTTGGTGACTGACAAATGAAAAATATAAACCTTGGCGTTAAATGAATTCATCCGAGTGGAGAGAGAGGCAGAGCGGCCACTTTCACCGCACGAAATGGTCAAAAACCGGCCAATAATTAGCAAGAAAAGTAATTATTTATTTTACCGTTTATGCTACAAATGCCGCCCGCCGCTAAAAAACCAAAAAAACCGTCAAAATGCGCAAAAATGCAGCTTTCTGCGCAAAACATCGGCATGGCGGCGCTGATGAGGGCGGTCATACCTAAAACAGGGATAACACATGGCAATGAAATTGCGCGTAATGACTCAAGCGGTGGCGCTGGGTCTGGCGATCGGCAGCGCGTCGTTCGCCGCTCAGGCGGAAATCACCCTGCTGAAGCAAGATCCACAGGCCGGCGATCCGCTCAGCCGCCTTAACTTCACCGTTGGCGGCAGTATTCGTCCGCAGTTCAACAACATGACGGGCGACGGTGACAAGGGCTCGTACAAGCGTAACGGCTTCGACGGCGGCACCCGCTTCCGTTTCGCTGCGGACTACTATCTGTTCGACGATATCAGCTGGATCAGCTACTACGAGCTGGGCGTGAACATTCCGGCGCTGTTTGACTGGGATCACCACTATGCCGACGGCGCGAGAAACACCAGCCGCCGCATGCTGTACACCGGCCTGAAAAGCAATACCTGGGGCCAGATGACCTTCGGTCAGCAGAACAGCGTTTATTATGACGTGGTGGGCGCCAAGACCGATATCTGGGACTACGACATGCTGGCCCAGGCGCCGGGCAACGGCATCAACGGCGACTACGACGGCTCTTACCGTTCACGCAAAATGCTGAAGTACAAGAACCGCTTCGGCGATGCGGACGTTTACGCTTCGTACCTGTTCAGCGACAGCGACTACCTGCCGGGCAACGGCCTGCGCTACAAGCGCAAAGGCGGCGGCTCTCTGGGTGTGGATTACCACATTACGCCGGACCTGACCTGGGGCACCGCCTGGAACTATACCCGCGCCGAAATGCGCAATCCGTCCACCAGCGGCAGCAAGAGCTATGACCAGAACATTTTCGGTACCGCCATCAGCTGGAAACCGGACAACTGGACCCTGACCTTCGGCGGCGGTTACTACAACGACTTCCTGACCACCAAAAAAGCCGACGTTAATAATTACTTCGCCGGCGATGCGTGGGGTATCGAATACCTGGCCGGTTATACCGTGCCGGTTGGCCAGTACGCGGTGAAATCGGTGATGCCGTACTTCATGGGCGACCGCCTGGAATACATCACCGGCCGCAACTACCAGCGCATCGATAACGGCCTCGGGGTGACCGTACAGTTCGACTACGGTTTCCGCGTTGACGTGGAGCACGTACTGACATCGAGCACCGACAACCTCGGCGATATGACCGTGGTGCGTCTGCGCTACGATTTCTGATTACTCAGAATGCAAAAAAGGCCGCACAAGCGGCCTTTTTCGTTTATTGACGCAGCGTCAGAAGCCACCGCGCGCCGAGCGCCCGACCGCTTCGCCCAGTTGCCATACCGCCATGGCGTAATGGGTGCTGTGGTTATAGCGGGTGATGACGTAGAAGTTCGGCAGACCGTACCAATACTGGTAGCCGGTGCCGACATCCAGCCGCAGCAGGCTGGCCTCTTGGTTATCGCCGAGCGAACCCTGCGGGCTCAGGCCGGCTTCGGCCAGCGCGGCGACCGAGTAGCGCGTCTTGAAGCCGTTTTCCAACCCCGGCGCCTGGCCGTTGGCCTGAATGGCGACCGGCTCGCCTTTGGACCAGCCGTGCGCTTTGAAGTAATTGGCCACGCTGCCGATGGCATCGACCGGATCCCACAGGTTGATATGCCCATCGCCGTTGAAATCGACCGCATAGCTTTTGAAGGAAGAAGGCATGAACTGCCCGTAGCCCATCGCACCGGCGAAGGAGCCGCGCAACTCGAGCGGATCGTCGCCTTCGGTGCGCGACATCAGCAAGAAGGTTTCCAACTCACCGGCGAAGTAATCGGCGCGGCGCGGGTAGTCGAAGGCCAGCGTCGCCAGCGCATCGATAATGCGGGTTTTACCCATTACGCGGCCCCAACGGGTTTCCACGCCGATAATCCCCACGATAATCTCCGGCGGCACGCCGTACACCTGCCAGGCACGCTGCAGCGCATCCTGATATTGATTCCAGAACACTACGCCGTTTTGCACGTTATCCGGGGTGATGAACTTGTTGCGGTAGCGCAGCCAGGAGCCATTCGGCCCGGTTGGCCCCTGGGTAGACGGCGTCGGCGCCTGCCTGTCCATCAGCCGCAGCACCGAATCCAATCGCCGAGCCTGCGCCAGCACGTCGTGCAGCTGCTGCCGGTCAAAACCGTGTTCCTGCACCATCTTCTCGATAAAGCGCGCGGTATTCGGGTTATTGGCGAAATCCCCACCCAGCGGCGCGCCGCTGTGCGCCGGGCTCAGCAAAAAGCCGCCCTTTACCGGGGCGCTCTGCGGCGTAGCGGTGGTACTGGGTTTCGGCGTGCTGCTGCAGGCAGCAAGCAAGGTAATCAGCGGTAAAAGCGCAACCAGGTGACGCATCGGATATCCATATAGCCATGCAAGAGATAAGTGGGAGTTATGTTAATGCATTGTTCAACGCGAACAAACAGGATTATGCCGCCAATGACCGCGTCAGGTAGCCAAACGTGCCAAATTGTGACGTTTTGCACGGGCAAAGAACGCCCGGTGTGGCCGCGCTGAATCTCAACCGCAACTAAATGAGAAAAGTTATCACCTTGACGCCCACGTTTGCCCCGATAAAATGCCCGACTGCTTGCCACCCGGCTATCGCCGCAATGATCACGACAATGGACTGTGATGGAATCTCTCGGACAACTCGCCAAAGACCTGTACCGTGGGCGCATCTCGCGCAAACCGTTTATTTTCTCGCTGGCGATCTTCGCCATCGGTATCGTGCTGCTGTCGTTTCTGTCGACCTATCTGGATAAAAACCATTTTCGCGCCCACGCGCACGGCGACGGCGCCGAATTCGTCTCGGTGCTGCTGTATCTGCTGTGCATTATGGTGTGGGCGTTGTTCTGTTTCGGCCTGGTCACGTGGTTCATGGCCAAAACCGCGTTCCGACTCAACGATATCGGCCTGCCCGGTTGGGCGTTGGCCGTCGCGTGCTATGTTTGCTCGGTGCTCAACAACTACTCCCCCGGCCCGGCAGCGCGCTGGCTGCCGTTGTTCAGTCTGGCAGTCATGGTCTGCGCCCTACTGTTGCCGCCCGACGGGCTGCGACGCAAGCCGCGTGAACAGACCGATTGAGCGCCATGCCGCTCAAGGCTATGGCTATCCGCCGTCCGTGCCGTCACAATAGCGCCTCATTCAGGTTTTAATCAGGGATCGCCATGTTCAGCCATTACTTCGCCCATTACGCCTTCGATCGCGACAGCGACGCCTGGCAAATCGGTTTTCGCGACTTCCCCGAGTGGCAAACCGCCTGCTATAAACGCGAAGACATCGAACTGGAGGCGCAGGAAAGCCTGTTGGCCGCCATCGCCGCCACGATGGATGAAGGTTTGCCCCTGCCCGCCCCTTCCCCTCTGCAAGCCGATGAGTTGAGGGTACACCTGCCGGCGCTGGTGGCGCTGAAAATCGAACTGCACAACGCCATGCTGCGCAAAAACACCGGTAAAGCGGCGCTGGCGCGCAAGCTGGGTTTCAACGGCGGGCAAATGGAGCGGTTGCTGGATATCGGTTACGCCTCGAAGGTGGAAGCGTTGGAGCAGGCGCTGTATCTGTTGGGCTACGACGTGCGCGTGACAATAAGTGAAGTTTGCCAATAAGTTAGCAACAGGTAAGCAAAATATTATCCGCAGGGGCTAAATTTTCCTCCATTCGCGCCGATGTGATCGTTACCTAATCCTCTGTCGCAACAACGAAGGCTAAAAATGGAGTGGAGTCGCCGTCATATTTGGGCCGTTATTCTGCTGTCTTGTCTCGTTTTTTGGGTCATTCTGGCGACCGGCATCAACGCCGTCGCCTGATCGCCTGCCGCTGCATTGCTTCATCCCTTATTTTACAGCCCGCCACGGCGGGCTAGTTCCTGTCGCCCGCCGATAAAAAGCGTTATAAAACAGCGCGCCCTGTTCAAAAAACAGCCGAAAATTGTGATCAAAAACACAGTATTGAAATCAGACCAGTATTGAGAGTACATTAGCGCCGATCCTGTCGCGGTTCGGATTTTACCTCACGGAGCATGAGGCGCGACAACCGGACAACCCGCGCGCGAGGACGTTGTTCTTTCGTTTGGAAGAACCCGCCCGACAAACAGGTTGCCCATAAAACACTCAGCACAACAATCGGGATCATTGCTGGCGAGGACTCCAGACAGGAGTTGTTCAGTGAAATATTTTTTGATGGGCGTGTCATTCATGCTGGTTGCCTGGGTTGGCACCTTCATGTTGATGGTTGCCTGACCGGGAACACAGCCAAAGGGACGCGCGAGCGTCCCTTTGTCGTTTCCGTCGTTCGCCGTTATTTGCCCGGCATCATGCGGCGCAGGGTGTCGTCCTTGCGCAGGTAGTGGTGATACAGCGCCGCCAGCGCATGCGCGCCAATGATAAAGTAGCCGATATTCGCCAGCGTCTCATGAACCGTTTTAACCAGCTTGCGCATCACCGGATCCGGCGTCACCCATTGCGGTACCGGCCACCCCAGTAAAGTCCACGATTTCCCGCCGTAGGCCAGGGTTAACACGCCCAGCAGCGGCAACATCAGGAATACCACGTACAGCAGCCAATGGAAGATCTTGGCGCCCACTTCCTGCCATTCCTCCAGCGGCGGCGTGGTCGGCGGCGTCGCGTGGAGAGTGCGCACCGCCAGCCGAATCAGCATCAGGGCAAAAACCGAAGCCCCAAAATTAAAGTGCAGATTTTTGACCAGCGGCGCCCACGCCTCCGGCACCGAATCCTTCAGCAACATCGCCGCGTAGGTGAGGATCACCATCAGCAGCGTCAACCAATGTAAAACGATTTGCGATCGCGCGTAGCGGTTGCTCATACACTCTGTCCAAAAAATAAAATTCAGCGTAGTCGAGCATAATGGGGAAATAATGAAGAAAACCTTGGGGCGGGAAAAAATAAGGCCGGACAAACGTCCGGCCTGACAGGATTATTTGGTGCCGCCGCCTTTGCCCGGCATCAGCAACCCGTCCGCACGGAACATCGCCTTGATGCCGCGCACCGCCTGGCGGATACGGTCCTGATTTTCGATCAGCGCGAAGCGCACATGGGTATCGCCATAATCGCCGAAGCCGATGCCCGGCGAAACGCAAACCTTGGCTTCCGCCAGCAGGCGTTTGGCGAACTCCAGCGAACCGAGATGGGCATAAGGTTTGGGAATTTTCGCCCAGACGTACATCGACGCCTTTGGATTTTCCACCATCCAGCCGGCCTCATGCAGCCCCTTAACCAGCACGTTGCGGCGCTGCCGATACTGCTCGGCGATATCGCGCACGCACTGCTGATCGCCTTCCAGCGCGGCGATGGCCGCGACCTGCAGCGGCGTAAAGGTCCCGTAGTCGTGATAGCTCTTGATACGCGCCAGCGCGCTGACCAGTTCGGGATTGCCGACCATGAAACCGATGCGCCAGCCGGCCATGTTGTAGCTTTTCGACAGGGTGAAGAACTCCACCGCAATGTCTTTCGCCCCCGGCACCTGCATGATCGACGGCGCTTTCCAGCCGTCATAGACGATATCGGCATAGGCCAGATCGTGGATCACCAGCACGTTGTACTGCTTGGCCAGCGCCACCACCCGCTCGAAGAAATCCAGCTCCACGCACTGCGCGGTCGGGTTGGACGGGAAGCCGAGGATCATCATTTTCGGGCGCGGAATGGTTTCGCGAATGGCGCGCTCCAGCTCGCCGAAGAAATCCACGCCGTCCACCAGCGGCACCGAGCGCACCTGAGCGCCGGCGATCACCGCGCCGTAAATGTGGATCGGGTAACTGGGGTTCGGCACCAGCACGGTATCGCCGTGATCGAGGGTCGCCAGCATCAGGTGCGCCAGCCCCTCTTTCGAACCGATAGTGACAATGGCTTCGCTTTCCGGATCGATATCCACCTGATAACGATCGGCATACCAGCGCGAAATGGCGCGGCGCAGGCGCGGAATGCCGCGCGAGGTGGAATAACCGTGGGTGTCATCGCGCTGGGCGACGGCGCACAGTTTTTCCACGATGTGCGGCGGCGTCGGGCCGTCGGGGTTACCCATGCTGAAGTCGATAATATCCTCGCCGCGACGGCGTGCGGCCATCTTCAGTTCGGCGGTGATGTTGAATACGTAAGGGGGAAGGCGTTCAATGCGCGTGAAACGGCGCTGTGGACTGTTATCAGCCATAGGGGATTCCTCGATAAACGTTAGCGCCCGGACCGTCCGAGCGACGCTGGCCAGCGAACTGACCGAATATCGAACATAGCGCAGCGCCGACGAGCTTGTCGATACCCGGCGCGATATTTTTATTTGCCGCCCTGAAACTCCGCCGCCAGCAGCCCGAACAGCCAGTCGTCGCGCCACTCTCCCGCCAGGCGGAAGTTATCGCGCAGCGTGCCTTCCAACTGAAAACCGCACGACTCCAGCAGACCGCGCGAGGCGAGGTTGCCGGAGGTCACGGTAGCGGTCAGCTTGTGAAAACCGCAGGCGTTCACCGCAAAATCCAGCACCGCCCGCAGAGACTCCTTGCCATAGCCCTTGCCCTGCCCGGCAGGCAAACTGCCGTATCCCACCTCCGCTTGCCGATACGGCAGCCACTGCGGGCGAAAGCCGGTAATGCCCACCGCCTCCCCGCTGTGCTTCTCACGCATCACCAGGCACAGCCACTGATCGCCGTGTTTGTCCCAGGCCGGCAGCCGCGCGTCGAAACGCTCGCGGATCGCCGCTTCGCTGAGCGGATCGGCGATATAGCGGATCACCTCAGGATCCTGGTAAAGGCGCAGAAACAGCGGCCAGTCCTCGGCGGTTATCGACTGTAAGTACAAGCGTTCAGTGACCAGCTGCATAAAATCTCCGAAAAACGAAAAAGAGGAACTTACGAATGAAAGATATCTCTTTATTTTCCCCGATTGGTTGCCGATAATCATTCACGTTAAAACCACAAAACCATAACGTCTTGCCCGATTCCCTACAACTGCCCGCCGCAGTGACTCACGCGGCACCAGGAGAACACCATGGCCTCTTTAGTCATCGATGATATTCCGCAGACGATCGTTAACGTCAAGCGCCAGCTGCGCCAGGCCTTGCCGAACTACCGCGAAGTCTTTCAGGCGCTGGAGGAGAACATCCGCGGCCAGGTCGACCAGATCCGCCGCGAACTGGCCGCCGGCCATAATCCGGTGCCGCAGATCGACGCGGAAGATATCCTGCAGCAGCGCGTCAGCGATCAACAAATAGCGCTGATCAAACAGCGCGGCGCCTGCGCCATTCGCGGCGTGTTTCCCCGCGCCAAGGCCGAAGGCTGGAACCGGGAAATCGGCGACTATCTCGAGCGCAACAACTTCGTCGAGCGATTGAAAAACGCCGCCGAAGACAACTATTTCGGCAAGCTGGCCGCCAGCAAGCCACAGATTTACGGCATCTATTGGTCAAAACCGCAGGTTGAAGCGCGGCAGGACGCGCGCATGCATGCGGTGCAGGTGTTCCTCAACAGCCTGTGGGCCACCGAAAGCAACGGCAAGCAGCATTTCGATCCGACTCGCGTCGCCACCTACGCCGATCGCACCCGCCGCCGCCCGCCGAACTCCTCGTCGCTGGGCCTGTCGCCGCACGTCGACAGCGGCACCATCGAGCGCTGGCTGGACGAGAACTTCCGCTATGTGTATCGCCACGTCTTCTCCGGCAACTGGCAGCAGTACGATCCCTTCGCCGCCGACGGCCGCACCGAAGTGCGCGAAATAGCCTCCCCGGCAGTCTGCTCGATGTTCCGCACCTTCCAGGGCTGGACGGCGCTGACGCCGCAGCGCACCAACGCCGGCACGCTGAACCTGGTGCCGATCGCCAACGCCATGGCCTATGTGCTGCTGCGCGCGCTGCAGGACGACGTCGCCGATGACGATCTGTGCGATGCGGCGCCGGGTCGCGCGCTGTCGATCTCGGAAAAATGGCATCCCCTTTTATTAAGCGGGATTTCCCCTATTCCCGATCTGGAGCCGGGCGACACGGTCTTTTGGCACTGCGATGTGATCCACGCGGTGGAGAACGAACATAACGGCGAGTTCGACAGCAACGTGATGTACATCGCCGCCGCACCGGGCTGCGAGAAAAACGACGCCTATCTGCAGCGCCAGCTGCCGAGCTTTATCGACGGCAGAACGCCGCCGGACTTCGCCCCCGACGATTTCGAGGTCGATTTCGAGGGCCGCGCCACCGTCGAGCTGCTGACGCCGCTGGGCAAAGCGCAGCTCGGCATGCGCTGACCGCCGCCCCCAGCCACGGGCCTCTCTCGCTGTGGTATACTGCCGTCATCCGTAGGCCGCAGCGAGAACCCGTCGTGCACCCTTTTTTTGAAATGCTGTTGGCGGTGTTTGATCGCGCCGCGCTGATGTTGATCTGTCTGTTTTTCCTGACCCGCACCCGGCTGTTCCGCCAACTGCTGCAAAAAGAAGACCATACGCCGCTCGAGCTCGGCATCGTCACGGCAATCTTCTCGCTGTTCGCGCTGTTCAGCACCTACTCCGGCATCAACGTTGAGGGCTCGCTGGTCAACGTGCGCGTCATCGCCATCATGGCCGGCGGCATCCTGTTCGGCCCCTGGGTGGGGATCGTCACCGGCATCATCGCCGGGGTGCACCGCTATCTGATCGACATCGGCGGCATCACCTCGGTGCCCTGCCTTATCACCAGCATCATCGCCGGCATCAGCGCCGGTTACATCAACCTCAAGGTCAAAAAAGAGCAGCGCTGGCGCGCCGGCATCGTCGGCGGCATGCTGTGCGAATCCCTCACCATGCTACTGATCGTGCTGTGGGCCAAGCCGACCGAGCTCGGGCTCGACATCGTGTCGCAGATCGCGCTGCCGATGATCCTCGGCACGGTATGCATCGGCCTGATCGTGCTGCTGGTGCAGAGCGTCGAAGATGAAAAAGAAGTGATCGCCGCGCGCCAGGCCAAGCTGGCGCTGGATATCGCCCACAAGACGCTGCCCTATTTCCGCAACATCAACAGCGAATCGCTGGCCACCATCTGCGATATCATCCGCCAGGATATCCGCGCCGACGCAGTGGCGATCACCGATACCCATCAGGTGCTGGCTTACGTCGGCGTAGGGCGCGAAGCCTACCCGATCGGCCGCGAAGGGCTGAGCCGCGTCACTCGCGAAAGCATTCGCCACGGCAAAATCATCATCAAAAACAACCTGGAAAATCCGGCCGCGCCGCAGATCCATTCGCAGCTGGTGGTGCCGCTGTGGGAAAAAGGCGAAGTGACCGGCGCGCTGAAAATTTACTACTGCCACGCTCACCAGATCACCAACACGCTGAAGGTGATGGCGGTCGGGCTGTCGCAGATCATCTCCACCCAGATGGAGGTTTCGCGCATCGAGCATCTGCGCCAGATGGCGGATAAAGCCGAAATGCGCGCGCTGCAGAGCAAGATTAACCCACACTTCCTGTTCAACGCGCTGAACGCCATCTCTTCCTCCATCCGTCTGAATCCGGACACCGCGCGCCAGCTGATCATCAACCTGTCGCGCTACCTGCGCTACAACCTGGAGCTGAACGACGAACTGATCGATATCCGCAAGGAGCTGCATCAGATCCAGGATTACATCGCCATCGAACAGGCGCGTTTCGGCGCCAAGCTGACGGTGATTTACGACATCGACGACGACGTCTCGGTGCGCATTCCGAGCCTGCTGATCCAGCCGCTGGTGGAGAACGCCATCGTGCACGGCATCCAGCCCTGCAAGGGCAAAGGGGTAGTGGTGATCGCGGTGAAAGATCAGGGCGACCGGGTGAAGATTTCGGTGAAGGATACCGGCCACGGCATCAATCAGGAAACCATCGATCGGGTGGCGCGCAACGAGATGCCGGGCCACAATATCGGCCTGCTCAACGTACACCACCGCGTGTCGCTGCTGTACGGTGAAGGGCTGCATATCCGCCGCCTGGAGCCGGGCACCGAAATCGCGTTCTACATCAGCAAAAACGGCGGCAAGCTGCACCAGGAGCCGAGCGCGCCGCCGGTCGGGGAGGCCTCATGAAAGCCATTATCGTGGAAGACGAATTCCTCGCGCAGGAAGAACTCAGCTACCTGATCAAGAAACACAGCAATATCGATATCGTCGCCACCTTCGAGGATGGCCTCGACGTCCTCAAATACCTGCAGACCCACCAGGTCGACGCCATTTTCCTCGACATCAACATCCCGTCGCTGGACGGCGTGTTGCTGGCGCAAAACATCAGCAAATTCGCCCATCGGCCGTCGATCGTGTTCATCACCGCCTATAAAGAGCACGCGGTGGAAGCGTTCGAGATCGAAGCGTTCGACTATATCCTCAAGCCCTATCACGAGGCGCGCATCGTCACCATGCTGCAAAAGCTGGAGGCGCTGCATCATCGCCCCGCCGGCGCGACGGAGCCGGCCAGCGCGCCGAGCCGCGGCAGCCACAGCATCAACCTTATCAAAGACGAGCGGATCATCGTTACCGACATCAACGATATCTATTACGCCGCCGCCGATGAAAAGGTGACGCGGGTCTATACCCGCCGGGAAGAGTTCGTGATGCCGATGAACATCACCGAGTTTTACGGCCGGCTGCCGGAAGAGCATTTCTTCCGCTGCCACCGCTCTTACTGCGTTAACCTGGCGAAGATCCGCGAGATCGTGCCCTGGTTCAACAATACCTACATTCTGCGGCTGAGCGATCTCGAGTTTGAAGTGCCGGTCAGCCGCAGCAAGGTGAAAGAGTTCCGCAAGCTGATGCGCCTGTAAGCGCTTACCAGCGCGGGCCCGGACGATAGTAATACCCCGGCGGCGGCGGTGGCGGCATGCGGTAATGCGGCCGGTCGCGCCAGTCGCGCGGCGGCGGCCCGTAGTAAATCACCCGGGGCGGCGGGCCGTAATAGTACCCGCGCGGGCGTTCATACCGGCGGTGATCGGCCCACCAGCGCGGATCGCGCCAGCGATAGCCGTCCCAGTAATGGCCGCGATTGTCGCGATCGCCGATATGCAACGACAGGCCAGGCACGTTCACGCCGATGGAGACGTCGGCCTGGCTCGCCAGCGGCAGCGCCAGCAGCGCAGCCAGTAACAACAGCGTTTTTTTCATTTCATGGCTCCTGCAGAGCGGACCTTGTCCGATCGCAGATAACATAGCTCCGCGCTCACCGCCGCTCTATAGGCGCAATGCCGATTTACGCCTTTCAGACGCATCCTTCACAATTCCACCACAATCGTTCACCGGCGATTAACAATAAATCGTTGATATCTTTGATGTAGATCACGTGTCACCCCCGGCATTTCACGGGCTTTCAGGCGCAAAAACGGCAACTCACGCCGCATAAAATGCATTTCATTCCTTCCGTCGTGCAACTCATTCCCGATCCGCCGCCCGCCGCAGGGGCCGGCCATATAATAAGCCCATACCGCGGGAACGCTGATTCACCCCGCAAATTTCAGCCAACGGCTCACGCCCGGCAACGCACACACAGGAAGGAGACCGGCCATGAACACCAAACCGGCAAATCGCAGCTTAATCGTTCTCGGCACCATCATCTGTCAGATGGGTCTGGGCACCATCTACACCTGGAGCCTGTTCAACCAGCCGCTGGTCGACAAGTTCCACTGGGGGCTGGCGGACGTCGCCACCACCTTCTCCATCACCAGCTTCTTCCTGGCCTTCGCCACGCTGTTCGCCGGTAAGCTGCAAGAACGCTTCGGCATCCGCAACCTGACGCTGTGCTCCGGCATCCTGGTCGGCCTGGGCCTTATCGCCAGCGCCCACGTCAGCTCGCTCGACATGATCTACCTGCTGGCCGGCGTGGTGGTGGGCTTTGCAGTCGGTATCGCCTACATCTCCACCCTGTCCAACCTGATCAAATGGTTCCCGGCCAACAAAGGCCTGATTTCCGGCATCTCCGTCGGCGCCTTCGGCAGCGGCAGCCTGCTGTTCAAATACGTCAATGCCGCCCTGATCGCCGACGTCGGCGTTTCCGGCGCCTTCTTCTACTGGGGTGCCATCGTGATGGGCCTGATCGTCGTCGGCTCCCTGCTGCTGAAAGAGCCGGTGCTGGCGACCAACGCCGCACAGCCAGGCGCTAACGGTCTGGGCAACGACTTCAGCGTGCGCCAGATGCTGGCCACCAAAGAAGCCTACCTGCTGTTCACCATCTTCTTTGCCGCCTGCATGAGCGGTCTGTACCTGATTGGCATCGTGAAAGACATGGGCGTTCAACTGGCCGGGATGGACTTGGCCACCGCCGCCAACACCGTATCCGCCGTCGCCATCTTCAATACCGCCGGCCGCATCATCCTGGGCACGCTGTCCGATAAAGTGGGCCGTATGCGCGTCATCAGCTTCACCATGCTGGTTACCGTGCTGGCGATTGTCGCCCTGAGCTTCATGACCCTGAACCACACGCTGTTCTTCATCTGCGTCGGCGCGGTGGCCTTCTGCTTCGGCGGCAACATCACCGTGTTCCCGGCGATTGTCGGCGACTTCTTCGGCCTGAAAAATCACAGCAAGAACTACGGCATCATCTACCAGGGCTTCGGCCTGGGCGCGCTGGCCGGTTCGTTCGTCGCCAAATACTTCGGCGGCTTCCACGCCACCTTCATGGTGATTGGCGTCCTGTCCGCCGCCTCCTTGCTGATTACGCTGTTCATCAAAGCGCCGAAAGCCGTGGAAGTGGAAAGCGAAGAAACCGCACAGGCGGCAGAGCTGGCCAAAGCCTGATACCCCGCGAAAACGACAAGGGGCGCAACCTGCGGGTTGCGCCCCTTTTTTTATCGTGCCGCCGCGTTGCTTACAGCTGCATGCCCAGCGTCTGGCGCAGATGCGCGCCGGCTCCCAGCAGGCCCGGTTGGCCATGGGTTATCATGAACACCGGGATGTCGCTCACATAGTCGCGGAAACGCCCCTTGTCTTCGAAGGCGGCGCGGAAGCCCGAGGCCTTGAAGAATTCCATAAAGCGCGGCACGATGCCGCCGGCGATGTACACGCCGCCAAAGGTGCCCAGATTCAGCGCCAGGTTGCCGCCAAAGCGCCCCATGATCACGCAAAACAGCGACAGCGCGCGGCGGCTGTCGATGCAGCTGTCGGCCAGCGCCCGCTCGGTAATGTCCTTCGGCTCCAGTTTCTCCGGCAGGCGGTTGTCCGCCTTGACGATGGCGCGATACAGGTTGACCAGGCCCGGCCCGGACAGCACGCGCTCGGCGGAAACGTGCCCCACTTCACCGCGCAGCACCTCCAGAATAATGTCTTCTTCTTCGCTGTTCGGTGCGAAATCGACATGGCCGCCCTCGCCCGGCAGGCTGACCCAGCGGCGATCGACCTGCACCAGGTGGGCAACACCCAGCCCGGTGCCGGCGCCGTACACCGCGATCGGTTTGCCCGGCTGAGCCTCGCCGCCGCCAAACTGCAGCACGTCGTCAGGCGAAAGCATCGGGATCGCCATCGAGACGGCGGTGAAATCGTTGATCACTTCCAGATGACTCAACCCCAGGCTGGCCTTCATTTCTTTGATCGAGAACGCCCAGCTGTGGTTGGTCATCGCCACCCAGTCTTCGGTCACCGGGCAGGCGATCGCAATACAGGCGTCCTGCACCTCGATATCGCATTCTTTCAGGTAGTGGCGGATCACCGCCTCCAGGCTGTCGAACTCCAGGCCGGAATAAGTTTTCGCCTGGGTAATCTCACCCGTCGCAACAGTGCACAACGCCAGGCGGGCATTGGTGCCGCCAACATCACCTACGAGGGCATAGGTCATTGATTTCGTCTCCGCAAAATGAAAAATAAAAAGCTGCCCACACTGTAAAATCCTGCTGCGAAAACAACAATCACCCGCCTCGGATCTGCGCCCCAATAGCGATCCGGATCACAAAAAACGTTTCAGCTGGCCTGCCAAGCCGCGATTTGAAACAAATTGCGGCAAAAAACGCACTCCGGCGACTGTTAACCAGCATCGACGCCGGGCAATATCAATGCGTGCCTGCTCGCCGATAGTCTGGCAAGCTGTGGTCACTGCCCAATCACCCGCTCTCCCTGCCCTGCATGGAGGCATCGACAAGGGATTATCCATGCTGCATCCGCGCGCCAATGCCATGTTGGCCTTTGCTTTGCCTGCGCTGATTATCGGTTCCGCCTCCAGTCTGGTGCTGCTGTTGATGATGAAAGTCGCCGCTACGCTGCAGCAATGGCTGTGGGTGACGCTGCCCGACGCGCTGAGCCTGGACGCCCAGGCACCCTGGTGGCCGCTCGGCATGCTGACGCTGACCGGCGTGGCGGTCGGCCTGATCGTGCGCTATATGCCGGGCCATGCCGGGCCGGATCCGGCGACGGAATCGCTGATCGGCATGCCGCTGCCGCTCTCCGCCCTACCGGGGCTGGGATTGGCGCTGATCGTCGGCCTGGCCGGCGGCGTCAGCCTCGGGCCGGAGAACCCGATCACCGCCATCAATATCGCGCTGGTAGCGGCGGCGGGGGCGCGCCTGTTGCCTAAGGTGCCGCGCATGGACTGGATCATCCTGGCGGCCGCGGGCACCATCGGCGCGATGTTCGGCACGCCGGTCGCCGCCGCGCTGATTTTCTCGCAAACCCTGGCGGGCAATAACGAAACGCCGCTGTGGGATCGGCTGTTCGCCCCGCTGGTGGCCGCCGCCGCCGGCGCGGTCACCACCCAGCTGTTCTTCGTGCCCAATTTCGCCCTGCAACTCGACGCCTATGACGTAACCCGGCTGCCGGACATCTTCAGCGGCGCCATCGTGGCGCTGATCGCCATCGCGCTCGGCATGGTGGCGCTGTGGTGCTTCCCGCACGCGCACCGTCTGTTCCATTCGATGAAGAATCCGGTGTTGATGTTAGGACTGGGCGGTTTTGTCCTGGGCCTGCTGGCGCTGTTCGGCGGAGAGATTACCCTGTTCAAAGGGCTGGATGAAATGAAACGCCTCGTGGCAGACGGCAACTATTCGGTGCCGGCGCTGTTGACCATTACCCTGACCAAGCTGGCGGCGCTGGTGATCGCCGCTGCCTGCGGCTTTCGCGGCGGGCGCATCTTCCCGGCGGTGTTCGTCGGGGTGGCGCTGGGGCTGATGCTGCACCAGCATGTGCCTGCGGTGCCGGCGGCGATCACCGTCTCCTGCGCCATCATGGGGCTGGTGCTGGTGGTGACGCGCGACGGCTGGCTCAGCCTGTTTATGGCGGTGGCGGTGGTGCCGGATCTGCACCTGTTGCCGATCTTGTGCATCGTGATGCTGCCCGCCTGGCTGGCGCTGGCGGGCAAACCCTTGATGCTGGTGAACCGCCGGCAACCGCCGCACGACGATTAGGCCAGCGCGAACGCCGCGGCGGCGCGAGCGTGGATCGCGGTGGTGTCGAACACCGGCACCGAGGCATCCCGCTCGCTCACCAGCAAGCCTATCTCGGTGCAGCCGAAAATAATCCCCTGCGCGCCCTGTTGTTCCAGATCGCTGATGATCCGGCGATACTCGTCGCGCGAGGCGTCGCGAATTTTGCCGAGGCAGAGTTCGTCATAGATGATGCGGTGCACGATGTCACGATCGGCGCTGACCGGCGTCACCACGTCGATGCCGTGCAATTCCTGCAGGCGGCCGCGGTAGAAGGTCTGCTCCATGGTAAAACGCGTGCCTAGCAGCCCGACGCGGCGAATGTTTTTCTCCCGCACCTGCAGCGCCGTGGCATCGGCGATGTGAATCAGCGGCAGGCCGCTGGCCTGCTCGACCGCCTCCGCCACCTTGTGCATGGTGTTGGTGCAGATCACGATCGCTTCGGCGCCGGCGGCGCGCAAAGCCACGGCGGCGGCGGCCAGCAGCCGGCCGGCGCCATCCCAATCCCCCTGGTGCTGCAAGCGTTCAACCTCCTGAAAATCGACGCTGTAGAGTACGATTTTGGCCGAATGCAGCCCGCCGAGGCGCGCCTTTACCTGCTCGTTGATGGTGCGGTAATACGGAATGGTGGATTCCCAGCTCATGCCGCCCAGCAAGCCCAACACTTTCATCCTTCGTTCCTCAGCATTTTCCGACGATCCTCTGACCTTACCTGAGAATCGCCGGGCTGACGACGCCTTATTTGGCGCCGGAATTGATCGGCTGGCGCGCTTCGAACCAGCGCTGACGCAGCATGTCGTACAGCCAGTTGTAGGCCATGGTGTACGGCAGGAAGAACAGGAAGAAACCGATTTCCAGCATAAACGCCTGCGCCCAGGAAATGCTCAGCATCCAGGCGGCGATCGGCACGCCGATCAGGATAAAACCGGCCTCAAAGCCGACGGCGTGCAGCGCGCGCACCTTCAGGTTACGCACCACCCGGCTGACCGGCCACAGGCGGTCGAACACCGTGTTGTAAACCATGTTCCACAGCATCGCGACGGTGGACAGCATCACCGCCAACGCACCGACCTGCACCATTGAGCGGTTGAGCAGCCACGCGCCCAGCGGGGCGCAAACCATCACGGCGATGGCCTCGAAACCGACGGCGTGGACGATACGTTCAATGAGAGACTTGTTTTGCAGTTGCATACATCACCTTTTATTCAACAGTTGTTGCGAAAGCCAGGTGATTATCATCGCTTTTTTGGGTAGATTAAAAATAGATTCCATCGATAAAGTAGATATATGCACTATTCACCGGAAGCGTTACAGGCATTCGTGGAAGCCGCCGCACTCGGCTCATTTTCCGCCGCCGCGCGCAAGCTGCGCAAAAGCCAATCCACCGTCAGCACCGCCATCGCCAATCTGGAAGCAGACCTGGCCTTGACGCTGTTCGATCGCAGCGCGCGCCAACCGGTGCTCACCGCCGCCGGCCGCAAGGTGCTGGGGCACGTGCAGGAGATCCTCGCCGCCAGCGAGCGGCTCGACGCGCTGAGCATTCAGCTGGCGGGCAATGTCGAACCGCGCCTGAGCATGGTGTTTTCCGATACCTACCAGCCGAAGCATCACGACAGCCTGATGCAACGGTTTGAACAACGTTACCCAGAGATTGAACTGGAATGGATGATCGCCGAGGAAGGCGACGTTATCGATCTGCTGCAAAGCGGCCGCGCGCATTTGGGCATGGTGGAAGTGCAAAAAACCTATCCGCCGGATATCGCCTTCTCCCGGCTGCCTGAACAGACCGAAATGGGGCTGTTCGTCGCGCATGGGCATCCGCTGGCGCAGGTCGCCGCGCCGACTCCGGAGCAGTTATCCAGCACCCGTCAGCTGATCCTGAATACTTACACCGGCGCCGAAGCGGCCAGACAAGGCGGGCTGGTCTGGTCGGCGCCCAGCTATCTGCTGTTGCTGGAGATGGCGGAACAGGGATTCGGTTGGGCGGTGCTGCCGCACTGGCTGGTGCAACAATACGGCCACGGCAGGCTCACCCAGCTGCGCCCGCGCGGCTGGCCCAAACTGATTTCGGTGGATGCGGTATGGTCCAAACTGACCCCGCCGGGCCCGGCGGGGTACTGGATGCTGGAGCGATTGCTGGAAGACGACGCGGCTCAGGCGGCAGCGTTGCGCGACTGAATGACGCGCGAGATCGTCTCAAGCAGTTCGGGAATATCCATCTTCGGCAGCATCACTTCGATGAAAGCCAGCCGGTCGCCCTGCGCCGCCTCACTCAGCGCCTGGCGCAGCGCCTCCGGCTGACTGACCCGCAACGCCGTCACCGGCCGCCCACCGGCCAATGCCGTTGGCAGCTGCGTCCAGTTCCACCGCGCGATGTCGTTGTAACTCTGCTCCGGCCCGTGGATAGCGCGCTCAATCGTGTAGCCCTGATTATTCAGCACGAAGATCACCGGTTTAAGCCCATCTCGCAGCATCGATCCCAGCTCCTGCACGGTCAATTGCGCGGCGCCGTCGCCGATCAACAGCACCACCCGGCGCTGCGGTTCGGCGGTCTGCACGCCGAACGCCGCCGGTAAGGTATAGCCGATCGATCCCCAGAGCGCCTGCACGATCATCCGGCTGCCGCGCGGCAGCGTTAACGTGGCCGCACCAAAACAAGCCGTGCCCTGCTCGGCCAGCACGATATCCCCCGGCCGCAGGAAATCCTGTATCTGCCGCCAGAAGGCGTGCTGATCCAACCCTTCCCCATCGGCTTCCGGCAGCATCGGACGGGCGATCGTCGGTAACGGCCAGCGCGCCGCCAGCGACAGAGTCAGGCGGTGCAGCGCCTGCACGGCGGCGCACATCGGGATACGGCTGAACCGTTGACGACCGACCCAGGCTTCGAACGGTTGGATATCGATGCATTTTTCCGCCGGCAGATGATGCGTGAATCCCCCGGTGATGGTGTCGGTGAAGCGCACGCCGACGTTGATCACCACGTCGGCGTTTTCGATCGACTGTTGCACCGACGGATCGCAAGCGCCGCCGCAGTAGGTGCCGACAAAACCTGCGCGGTTCTCATCCAGCACGCCCTTGCCGAGCAACAGGCTGGCATGTGGGATCGCCACTTCCTGCATCCAGCTATCCAGCGCCGTTTCAACACCAAAGCGGTCCGCCAGAAAGTCCGCCAGCAATGACACTTGCCGCGCCGATTGCAGCTTTTCACGCGCTGCGGCGATAAACGCCTGCAATGCGCTCCGCGACAGCCTGGCCTGACGCAGCATCAGCGGCGCCGGTTTGGCCGGCAGCGGCGCTTGTGCGACGTCGCTGGGCAACATCAGGTAAACCGGGCGATGTTCCAGCAAGGCGGCGTCGATCAGGCGGTCGATCTCCCTGGCGGCGTTGTCGGCGGTCAGGTTGGCCTGTGCGACGCTGACTTCTTTGGCTATCCGCGCAAAGTGAGTGAAGTCGCCATCGCCCAGCGAATGGTGCAGCAAATCGCCGGCGCGCTGGGCGCGCAGCGCCGGTGTGCCCACCACGTGGATCACCGGCAGGTATTCGGCATAACTGCCGGCCACGCCGTTCAGCGCGCTCAGCTCCCCGACGCCGAAGGTGGTGAGCAGCGCCGCGGCCGGTTTGCAACGCGCATAGCCGTCGGCGGCGTAGGCGGCGTTCAGTTCGTTGGCGCAGCCTACCCAGGTGATTTGCGGATGCGCGATGACGTGATCGAGGAATTGCAGGTTGTAATCCCCCGGCACGCCGAAGACGTGGCGGATGCCAATCTGGGCCAGACGATCGAGCAGATAATCGGCCACCGTATAGATCTGAGTCATGATCATCACCTGTCTGCAGCTGAAGCGATTATCTTTAAGTATCGAAGATGCTGGTTAATTTTCGAACAGCGCTTTCCGTGTCGAGCGGCAACCTGGCGTTACATGCCGGCCTTGTGATCGCCCCCTCGGCGGCACGCTGTGAAAACGCATACACTCAAAACACGCCACTTCTTCGCCGACAAAGGATCACGATGTCCTACCCAGCCTCCCCCTCGCGTTATCAAGATATGGAGTACCGGCGCTGCGGCCGCAGCGGATTGAAGCTGCCCGCCGTCTCGCTCGGGCTATGGCACAACTTTGGCGACGCCACGCTGTACGACAACGCCCGCACCCTGATCCGCTGCGCCTTCGATCGCGGCATAACCCACTTCGATCTGGCCAACAACTACGGCCCGCCGCCCGGCGCCGCCGAGGAAAACTTTGGCCGCATTCTCAACGCCGATCTGCGGGCCTGGCGCGACGAGCTGATCGTCTCATCCAAAGCCGGTTACACCATGTGGCCCGGCCCCTACGGCGATTGGGGCTCGAAAAAGTATCTGGTCGCCAGCCTCGATCAGAGCCTCAGGCGCATGGGGTTGGAGTATGTGGATATCTTTTATCACCACCGGCCGGACCCGGAAACGCCGCTGGAAGAAACCATGGCCGCGCTGGATCTGTTGGTGCGTCAGGGCAAAGCGCTGTATGTCGGTTTGTCCAACTACCCGGCCGAGCGCGCGCGCCAGGCGTTCGACATCCTGCAGCGGCTCGGCACGCCGTGCGTGATCCACCAGCCCAAGTATTCGATGTTTGAACGCGGGCCGGAGGCGGAATTGCTGGATACGCTGGCGGATCATGGCGTCGGCGCGATCGCCTTCTCCCCGCTGGCGGGCGGCCTGCTGACCGATCGTTATCTGCACGGCGTCCCGCAAGATTCCCGCGCCGCCAGCGGCAGCCGTTTCCTGCAGCCGGAGCAGCTGACCGCCGACCGACTGGACAAGGTGCGCCGCCTCGATGCGCTGGCGCGGCAACGCGGGCAGAAGCTGTCGCAGATGGCGCTGGCCTGGGTGCTGCGCGGCGATCGCGTCACCTCGGTGCTGATCGGCGCCAGCAAGACTGCGCAGATAGAAGACGCGGTGGGCATGCTGGCCAATCGTCACTTCACTGAAGAAGAGCTTGCGCAGATTGAGAACATTTTATTGTAATCGCTTACAAATTCCGCCGCTCAATTGAGCGGCGATGCCCCAGAAAAATCTCAAATCTCGGCCTCCGGCACCCTTTTCAGAGTGGCTCTCAGATTCAACCCCATGCGCCGGCGCTATGATGCCGATATTGCAGTAAAAATAACGATAAGGCCGTTTTTTAAACTGATGAACGCGCTTCATAAAGTGATCAACGGCCAGGCCGCGCAAGCGGAAAGGAGAAGTCATGTTTAAACCTCTGCTCTTGGCCGCCATCTTGGCGGCGACGGTACTGCCCGCCGCACAGCAGGCGCACGCCGAAGGGATCAGCATCGATCTGATGCCGGGCGTTTCATTACGCATCGGCGATCAGGACAATCGCGGCCGTTACTGGGACGGTTACGACTGGCGCGATCGCGACTGGTGGCAAGGCCATCAGGGACGCTATCTCGGCGATCGCAGCCCGCGCGGCTATTACTGGGATGGCTATCGCTGGCGCGACCGCGACTACTGGCGCAAATATTACTACTCTCGCGACGGGCGCTATTACAAATGCGACCATCATTGCGACAAGCATTACTGGAAGAAAGAGAAAAAACATCACCACGATCATGACCGCGATCGCTGGCGCCGCCACGGCGATGACGACCGCGATTAACGACAACGGGCCGGCGCAACGCCGGCCCGCACTGTTTTCGCCTACAGCACGCTGCCGATCAGCAAGTAGCCATTCAACCCCACCACCACCAACACGATCAGCTTGCCCAGGTTTTGCACCACGGGGCCATTAACCATCTCCCCCATCAGCGCCCGATTGCCGGTGAAAGCCAGCAGCGGCACCAGCGCCAGCGCAATGCCGAAGCTGAGCAGCACCTGGCTCAGCACCAGAATGCGCGTGGCGTCCATCCCCAGCATGATAACGATAAACGACGGCAGCATGGTCACCGCGCGGCGCAGCCACAGCGGGATATGGAAATGCACGAACCCTTGCATCACCACCTGCCCCGCCAGCGTGCCCACCACGGTGGAAGAAAGACCGGCGGCCACCAGGCTCAGGCCAAACACGGTGGCGGCGGCTTGCCCGAGCAGCGGTTGCAGCGTCAGATAAGCCACGTCGAGATCGGCGATGCCGCTGTGGCCGCTGAAATGAAACGCGGCGGCGGCAGTGGCCATCATCGCCAGGTTGACGAATCCGGCGATGGTCATGGCGACGGCGACGTCGACTTTGGTGGCGGCATAGCGCTCCGCCTTGTCGTGCTCACCGCCGACTTGGGTGAGCGACGAATGCAGATAGATCACGTGCGGCATGATGGTGGCGCCCAATACCCCGGCGGCCAGGAATACCGCATCGCCGTTGGGCAAATCGGGCAACGCCATGCCTTTCAGCAGCGGCGCAAGCTGCGGCTGGGAGAACGCCAGCTCGACGATGTAAGCGGCGGCGACGAACAGCAGCAGGCCGCCGATCACCCACTCCAGCGGCTTTTGCCCGCGCTTTTGCAGCATCAGAATTAAAAAGGTGGCGATGCCGGTCAGCACCGCGCCCTGCAACAAGGAGACGCCGAGCAGCAGCTTGAAGCCGATCGCCGCGCCGATAAACTCAGCCAGATCGGTCGCCATGGCGATAATCTCCGCCTGCACCCAATAGGCCCACACCGCCGGCCGCGGAAAGCGATCGCGAATATGCTCGGCCAGATTTTTCCCGGTGGCGATCCCCAGCTTGGCGGACAACAGCTGAATCAGCATCGCCATCACGTTGGCCCAGACCACGACCCACAGCAGGCTATAGCCGAACGAGGCGCCGGCCTGGATATTGGTGGCGAAGTTGCCGGGGTCGATGTAGCCGATAGCGGCGATGAAGGCGGGCCCCATCAGCGAGAGTTTGATTTTTCTGGCGGAGCGACCGGAGGTGGTTTCAACCACGCGACTGTTCAGCATATGTTGAACCCTTACTGAAATTACGTTTATCTCCACTCTATATAAATGATAATAATTATCAAGCGCATTTAGAGCGGTAAAACTTATCTCTGCAATAGCCAACATTAACGGTTTTATCGAAGGGTTCGACACCGTACTTGCCGATTTCCGTGCTTTTGGGGTGGGATTTTGGCTGCAATACCCCTGAAAGACAGGTTAGCACAAGAATACGAATTTCCTATGTCTGAGTTAACATCTTGATTTTTTATGCTTTTGCGCAACACTTTAGGAGAACTCCCACTATGATTTTCCATATTTGCAATAGAAGTCTCGTTTTTAAACGTAGCGTTACATAAAATGACAGCCGAAATTCAGCCTGCCTCAAATTTGGAGCAAACATGTCCCATATTGCGCACTTTGCGTTGGCGATAGTGGTGGTGGCGATCCTGGCCCTGTTGGTGTGCCGCGATCGCAAAAGCATCCGCATTCGCTATGTTATTCAATTATTGGTTATCGAAGTACTGCTGGCCTACTTTTTCCTGCATTCGGAAGCGGGTTTGGGCTTCGTAAAAGGATTCGCCGCGCTGTTTGACAAACTGCTCGGGTTTGCGGGACAAGGGACTGATTTCGTGTTCGGCGGCATGGGCGACAAAGGCCTGGCGTTCTTCTTCCTGAAGGTGCTGTGCCCGATCGTCTTCATTTCGGCGCTGATCGGTATTCTGCAGTACATCAAAGTGCTGCCTTTCATCATCCGCATTATCGGTACCGTGCTGTCGAAAGTGAACGGCATGGGCAAGCTGGAGTCGTTCAACGCCGTCAGCTCGCTGATCCTGGGCCAATCCGAAAACTTCATCGCCTACAAGGATATCCTGGGCAA
Organism: Serratia sp. X3; assembly: GCF_014982455.1. Taxonomy (NCBI): domain Bacteria; kingdom Pseudomonadati; phylum Pseudomonadota; class Gammaproteobacteria; order Enterobacterales; family Yersiniaceae; genus Serratia; species Serratia sp. X3. The sequence goes on along the minus strand of NZ_JADCNB010000001.1, from coordinate 73,244 downwards.
GATGTCGGAAAAGCGCATGTACACCATGGCAGCGACCGCGATGTCTACGGTGTCCATGTCCATCGTCGGCGCCTACATGACCATGCTGGACGCCAAGTTCGTGGTGGCGGCGCTGGTACTGAACATGTTCAGCACCTTTATCGTGCTGTCGTTGGTCAACCCGTATGACACCAATAAAGAAGAAGAGCTGCACCTCGGCAACCTGCACGAAGGCCAGAGCTTCTTTGAAATGCTGGGCGAATACATCCTGGCCGGCTTCAAAGTAGCGATTATCGTCGCCGCGATGCTGATTGGTTTCATCGCCCTGATCGCCGCGCTTAACGGCGTGTTCAGCGCCATCTTCGGCCTGAGCTTCCAGGAAATCCTCGGCTACTTCTTCTATCCGTTTGCCTGGATCATGGGTATTCCTAAGCACGAAGCCCTGCAGGTCGGCAGCATCATGGCCACCAAGCTGGTTTCCAACGAATTCGTGGCCATGATGGAACTGCAGAAAGTCTCTGCCGAGCTGTCGCCGCGCAGTCTGGGGATCCTGTCGGTGTTCCTGGTGTCCTTCGCCAACTTCTCTTCCATCGGCATCGTGGCCGGCGCGATCAAGGGCCTGAACGAACACCAGGGCAACGTAGTGTCCCGCTTCGGTCTGAAGCTGGTCTACGGCTCTACGCTGGTCAGCATCCTGTCCGCTTCCATCGCGGGTCTGGTGCTGGGCTAAGCCTGAAATTTACAGCAGTGATAAGGCGCCTGCGGGCGCCTTTTTTATTATTCTTCAGCCCTTAGTAACTCGTCCTATCCGCAAAGCGGAAGTCAATCTCAAAATCGGTTAGCGTCAAGCCATAACGCCGCTTATGCCGGTTTATATACAAAGGCAACGCGTTGAAAGAATCGCTTCTCCCGTTAATTTAGAGCCTGCGCGTTCCCATATCGCAATGAGATAAACGCAATATCATTGCAATGGCGATGAGCACATCCTTTCGGCTATGGACAAGGCGTGTCTTTATTCTGAGTTGATTTTATGAAATAACGTTAGTTGAAGGAATTCGCTAACAGCGTTGTAATTTCCTCAGAAATAATTGGCGACGCGTTGTAATAAGAATCTACACTTTCAACAACCACGATTTTTTTATTATCCTCACTCGCCGTCCAACAGGGTACGACCGCCAAGGTTCCTTCCGCATAGGAAAAGGAAGAGATAATGGTAAACAATGATTCGGATATAATGTCCAACTTCCTGCGATCACAATAAGCATCAATATCTAAACTTCGCATCAGCAAGTCAGCGGATTGCGGGACATGCACATCAGCCCCCACTCTAATGACAGTCCCATCAACAGAAGGGACAACCCATAGATTGTACTCTTTTTCCGTTATCAGTATCGGCGAGAGAAGATTTCCCACCGAGTGGGAAAGATAATAATCTCTAAATACCCGATTCACGGCAGGGCAAACTTGATAAATTGAACTTATCTCATTGATCTTATAGCCATTTGTGAATTTTATAATAGTGTCATATATACGCTTGTTTTCATCAAAAAAAATCACACCACTTTCAATGCTGTTTAAGTCTCCAATGTTTTTGTTTCTAAAAACATTGACACTGGTAAAGAACGCCAGCTCATCCTGAAAGTAGGAAAAAATCTCTGCCGTGTTTAGCAGAATGGAGTCATAACTCACAAAAACAGACTTGTTTTTGCAGTTAATGAAAGAGGGAAAATTGATGGCCCCATCATCACCGCAATTCTGCACCTCATAGGGCAAGTCATGCTGTTCGTAAAGGCGGGCAAGATGAGCGACTTCTGATCTTTCGATAATACGAATCATTTTCTCTTTTCTGCCAAACTCTCCGCTGGAGGACAGAATAAACTTTTCCCACATCCATTGTGACTGCGTGGAAAAACGGCTGAGGCGTTGATTATTCTCGTGAATGCGTCGCCACAGACAATGATTTCCAAAGGAGGTTTTAAAGTCATCATAATCACTGTCATCAAGGAAGAAATCGACGGAAATTCCTTTTCTGGCGCAAGCCAGGGCCGTCATTACCGCAGTTACCCCGCCGCCACCCACAATTGCGATATTTTTATTTTTTTTCATGGATAACCTCATCCAATAGTAACGAAACACTAACAATAGTTTCTTCAAGAAAACAACATCAATGTCAATAGATACAAACAGTCAACATTAATTAGCATATTAACTATCACGCAGTTAATCAGAATATAAAACTATTCACGTTGCTGAAATTTGAGATGAATTCGCAATCACTTAGCATAAAAAACCATATGTGTAGAATTATACTCTAAAAATATCGATATTGGCGCACATTAAGACTGCTGATTTTTTTTTCATGTAGACTGAATTTCATTAACAAATCACACCCGCAAGGAGGTCTAGTGACAGAATAAAAATCCAATAAAAAAACAAAAACAAGAATGTTATAAGAACTTAACATGTTAATGATGGCATCAATCACCTGAAAAGAGGGGGTTTATCACCCATTTACATATGATAGCGTGATGGTTGAAAATTTATAATTTACGCGCAGTTACTATACAAGGATATTTATATGAATAAGCATATGCAGAGATCCCTACTGCTTGCCGGCATTCCTTTGGCAATGTCCGTCATTGCCACAGCTACCGCAGCAGACGGCACCATAAACTTTACCGGTAATGTCACCGACCAAACCTGCACAGTTGAAGCAGGCAGTGCCAACCAAACCATTCCAATGGGCAACATCAGCGCTAAGGCATTCAAGACCGCTGGCGATACCGCTCTGCCGACAAAATTCAGCATTGCCTTAGCCGGCTGCCCTGAATCGGTAACAAAAGCGTCGGTAAAATTCGACGGCGCATACGCACAAGGCAATTCGACATTGTTGTCACTCAATGCGGAGAAAGGCGTGGCCACGGGTCTTGGCGTAGCCATCTATGAGGCCGATGGCACCACGCAAATTCCAATGGCTTCATTTTCTACAGCGCAGAGTGTGCAAAAAGATATCAGCAATGTCTTTACCTATGTCGCGAAATACATGGCGACATCAGACACCGTCACCGTCGGACCGGCGAATGCCACGACACAATTCAGCATCTCTTATAACTGATCATCTTAGTCTATCAGGTCAGCAAATATTGCCGGCCTGATAGCACGCGCCATCAAGGACGGCTTGCTTATGAAACAGAGTAAATATTATTTGCTGGCAATATTATTTTTTTCATACGGCGCCTCGGCAAGCGTAACGCTAGGCGGTACTCGTATCGTATACGAAGAAAGTAAAAAAGAAGCGAACATTTCAGTCAGTAATCAAGATAAAAATAGTCCCGTACTTATTCAAACATGGGTAGAAAGTTTCTCATCTGACGATAAAAAAGAGGTTCCATTTATTGTTACGCCCCCCTTATTCAGGTTGGAGGCAGAGCAAGAGAACATCCTTAGAATTATTTATTCTGGAGATAACCTGCCGCAGCATAAAGAATCAATATATTGGTTAAGCGTAAGATCGATACCATCAACCCAAAAATCAAAAGAGAACAAGTTACTCATTACCGTTCAAAACAGAATAAAAATATTTTACAGGCCTAAACATCTATCAAAAGATGAAGCCATTGACGCCTACAAAAAAATTCGTTTCTCACTGAAAGGAAAAACCTTAGAGGCAAAAAACCCAACGCCATTCCACGTCTCTTTTTACTCTGTAAGCATCGATGGTAAAGAAGTGAAAGAGGCCGACATGATTGCGCCGCAGAGCACTAAGAAGTGGTTATTGCCAAAAGAAATTCATGGTAAAGAAATAAGATGGCAAGCGATCAATGATTATGGGGGAATAACTCAGGCGATAAGCGCACCACTATAGTAAATTTGCAAGGGGATGCAAAAATGATGATAAGAAATAATACCACTCATAAAACATCGGTGTTGTTCTTTTGTGTTCTTTCTTCACCTGCGGCTCTCGCTGAAGATTATTTTGACCCCTCGGCATTAAACAGGAATCATCAGACTATTGTTGACTTATCCAAATTTAATAACGCGAGTCATCAACTGCCGGGCGATTACTGGGTAGATATCTATGTGAACAACGTGTTTTTTGCCAATCAAAAAGTGTCTTTCTATCATGCAGAAGGCATTTTGCAGCCCCGCATCCATCGCAGCGATCTCGATTCTTGGGGGGTTCGCATGGATAAAATAAAAACAGTCAATGACAGTGAACTGGCGGCATCCCCCATCAGTAAAATTATTCCTGGCAGCCAGGCTGTTTTTGATTTTAACAAACAAAGATTGGATTTAAATATCCCACAGGCATACATTGAAAATCATCCCAGGGACTGGGTTAACCCTGCACTTTGGGATGATGGCATCCGCGCCTTTTTGTTAGATTACAGTTTTAGCGGTACCGAGACGCGGAAAGCGAAAAATAAAGATAATCAATACTTAAATTTGCGCAGCGGTTTCAACTATGATGCCTGGCGCTTTAGAAACTATGCCACCTACTCAAGCCAAAACAGCGCCAAGTGGAAAAGCATTAACACCTATGCCGAACGCAGCTTTAGGGACAGTAAAAACACGCTGACCATTGGCGATAGTTCAACATCCGGCGACGTTTTTGACAGTTTCCAATTTCGCGGAGTGAAACTGGCAAGCGATCCGAGCATGTTGCCCGATAGCCAGAGAGGGTTTGCCCCGACGGTGAGAGGCATAGCGCAAAGCAATGCAGAGATCACTATAAAACAAAATGGCTATATGATTTATCAAACATATGTGCCTGCGGGGAGTTTTGAGATAACTGATATTTACCCTACCACTTCCAGCGGTGGGTTACAGGTGATCATCAAAGAAGCGGATGGTTCAGAAAGGAGTTTCTTTCAGCCTTTTTCCTCCGTTCCCATTATGCTCAGGGAGGACATGAAAAAAAATGAACTCACAATCGGAGAATATCGCTCTGCGCGGGACGATAGCCAAAATGCTAAGTTCCTGCAGTCATCCGTAATTTATGGTCTTAAAGATGATAAAACACTCTATGGCGGTGCCATTATTTCAGAAAAACACCAGGGAATCTCTTTCGGCATTGGCAGCAGTCTGGGGTTGCTGGGCTCCCTCTCTGCAGATGTCACGCATAGCAAAAGCCGGTTGGTCACCGGGCAGGATCGTAATGGGCAACAATATCGTATCCAGTATGCAAAAAATATTGAAACAACGGGTACCAACTTTACGCTGGCCGGCTATCAATACTCAACGTCAGGCTACTTAAGCTTTTCGCAACTAAATGATATGAATGCCAATCTTAAAAGAAAGTGGCTGACACGCGGCGTAAAAAGAAACAAGTTGGTTATCAATATTAATCAGCCTATACGAGACTTTGGCAGTTTATATATCAATGGTTATCAACAGAACTATTGGCACAGCGACGCCGTTGAACGAAATGTTCTAATGGGATTCTCCACGAACCAATTTGGGGTTAGCTGCAATATTGGGTTCGGCTACAATAGCAGCCGCTATACGGACAGACCCGACAAGATCGCCACGCTCAATGTTCAGATCCCGCTGAACAAATGGCAATCAAACAGCTGGGTAAATTATACCTCAAGCAAGAGCAGCAAAGGAAAACTCAATCAACAACTGGGGTTAAGCGGAACCGCGCTGGAAAATAATCAGCTCAGTTATAACGTTTCTGCATCCCAAAGCAGCAATCGCCCCGGCAATGCTGGCAACAGTTCTGTTTATTATCGCAGCAGATATGGCGAAATAGGCGCCGGATACAGCTTTGATAAAGATATGCAGCGAATAAACTACAGTCTGCGAGGCGGCGCCGTGGCTCATCGAAACGGCATTACATTGTCCCAATCGCTGGGTGACACTATTGCTTTAGTTGAGGTGCCAAATGCACGCGATGTTGAAGTCATCAACAGTACCGGCGTAACGACCGATTGGCGAGGTTACGCCGTGGTGCCCTATATCAGCAGCTATCATAAGAATCGAATTAATTTAAATCCGCAATCCTTTGATGACTCTGTTGAAATAGAAAAAAATAGCCAAACGGTCATCCCGACGAAAGGTGCGATTGTTGTTGCCAACTTTGCCTCTCAAATCGGCAATCGCATTATTTTTAACGTTGCCCACCAGGGTACAGCGATTCCTTTCGGTGCCGTTGCGACATTGCTTACCGACCGAGGCAAGACGGGCATCGTCGGCAATAACAACACGGTTTATATGAGCGGCATGCCCGACTCAGGAACAATAGCGTTGAGCTGGGGAGCAGAAAGAGGTTGCCAGGGTAATTACAATATTGCCTCTAACAACCCTGTATCAAGAATTAAGCGTATTAACTTGCAGTGTGAATAAGACAAACACAATAAACCCCTATCGCTTGCCATATTAAATTTTAGAACATGGTAGCCAGTAACAAGCAAACTGATAAATCACCTGCGAGAGAACATCGCCAAAGGACATCAGCATGACGACATCAAGGCTAATCACAGCCGCCCAGATCGCCAAAACAGTAAGCATTCTGGTCTTGTTATTTTCTTTTTCAGCCAAGGGAGACGGTGATTGCCGTGCAATATGGCACAATCCACTACGCATCGAGCAATCCAGCATTACCGTCCCGGCTGGCGCCAAAATAGGCGATCTTATCGGCCAGGGAGAATCTAACTTTTCAGTAAAATTACTGGAAAATAACACGGGCTTCTCCTTGGGTGAGCGAGGCGACTTGGTTATGCAGCCCTTCTCCGATCTGACTGCGACAGACTTAAAGTACAATGGCATCACTGTCTATGAAACGAGTTGGAAGGGCGTCGGCATTGCCATGTCGCTTAATGACAAACCGGGCCTCATCGAGTTCTATGGCCCCCGCGAGACGCCTGTCGGCTATATCCTGGGCGCTAACTTTAAACATTATCTTATCAAGACAGGCGATATACAGCCTGGTACCATGCCCTTGTTCGCGCCTTTCTTTTTCAACTATGCCTGCTTAAGAGCCTCAAATGCCAGGAGATTGGGTCACGTTTATTATCCTGCCGTCAATATTGCCGTCGAGGGCTGTCGCCTGAACACGCCGTCGAAACAGGTTATTTTAGACAAGGTTAATCGGCGGGTATTTTCCGGTCCTGGCAGCGTGGCCGGGAATACTCCCTTCAACATCGCTCTAGAGTGCAATGCCAACACAAAAGTTGACTTGGAAATACGCGGGGAAACGGTTAATGGTCATCATCAAGTTTTGGCGATTACGCCTTCCACAGAGGCTGCCACCGGCATCGGCCTACAGATTCTGCACAACGGCGCTCCCTTTGAGTTGGGTTCCGCAACCAACGTATTAAACGAAACATTAATAGGGATAAATGAAATCCCACTCAGTGCGCAATATTACCAAACTGAAGAGAAAATCACGCCGGGAGAAGTCAATGCCGTCGCTCATTTCACCGTCTCATATCGCTGATTTTAGTATTGTTATGACGTGCCAAGACAAAATCGGACGCAATAGCGGCAACGTCTAGTAAGGCTATCAAGGAAAAATTTTGCGTAAAAGCAGCGGACAAAGGCAGCTAAAAGGATATAAAGCAAAAAGCCGACCCTAAGGTCGGCTTTTCAAATGGTGGTGGAGCTAGACGGGATCGAACCGTCGACCTCTTGCATGCCATGCAAGCGCTCTCCCAGCTGAGCTATAGCCCCACAAAATTGGTACGCGTTGACCGGCGTTACGGTATTCCCCAACCTCTCTGAGAAGAAGGTTGGTGGAGCTAGACGGGATCGAACCGTCGACCTCTTGCATGCCATGCAAGCGCTCTCCCAGCTGAGCTATAGCCCCGTTCCACAATCACTTTGTGCTGTGAACGGGGCGCATAATATGAAACCCGCTCAAAGCTGTCAACGGCTAAATTGAATTACTGAATCAAGCGTTGAAAAAGCCGCCAAATCAGCATCTTTGGCGCCAAAAAATCATCACTTTGCGCAGAGTTCATCCATTTTGCGCGCTACTTCTCAAAATGGCAAAAGACCCTGCATATCACGTTGATTTTTAATTAACGGAATGTTAGCGAAATGCGCTTGAGTCGGGCTCCCGAGCGGCATAGACTGCCCGCGCCATAAACTTTATTACGATAAACCGAGTCCGTCATGTCTTTGCATTCACCAAAAGAAATCGCCGCCCTCGCCGTTCAGGCCGGGGTAAACAAAAGCCGCGCCCCTCTTGCTAATCTGCTGATTCTGGGCTTTCTCGCCGGCGCCTTTATCGCTACCGGCTTCCTGTTGGATATTCACGTCATCGGCACCCTGCCGGCCGAATGGGGCTCTTTCGGCGCGCTGTTGGGCGCCGCGGTGTTCCCTATCGGTTTGATCCTGACCATTCTGGCCGGCGGCGAACTGCTGACCGGCAACATGATGACCTTGCCAATGGCCTGGTTCGCCCGTGAAATTCCCGCCATCGCCGTGCTGCGCAACTGGTTTTGGGTCACCCTGGCCAACTTCGCCGGCAGCGTGGCCGTCGCCTACTTCTTCGGCCACCTGCTGGGCCTGACCGAAGGCGCGTTTTTACATAAGACGCTGGCGATCGCGCAGGCCAAAGTGGATGCGGACTTCCTGCACGCCTTCATTTCTGGCGTCGGCTGCAACTGGCTGGTATGCCTGGCGGTGTGGTTAGCCTTCGCCAGCAAAGATGTGCCGGGCAAAGTGATCGGCATGTGGTTCCCGGTCATGGCTTTTGTCGCCATCGGCTTCCAGCACGTGGTGGCGAATATGTTCATCATCCCGGCGGCCATCTTTGCCGGCGGCATGGGCTGGGAGCAGTATCTGCCTAATTTCGTCGCGGTATTTCTCGGCAATGCGCTGGGCGGCGCCGGCTTTGTCGGGTTGATGTATTTCCTCGCCTATCGCCCGGGATTGCCGGCCGGCGAACAAGCCTGATAAACGACAATAAAAAAGCCCCGGGATCGCTCTTCGGGGCTTTTTCTTTATGGATGGCGTATCAGGCTAATCAGGCCTGCGCTTCACGCTCGGCGATGTAAGCCAGCGCCATATCGATGCGCTGCAGCGAACGCTTCTGGCCGATCGCATGCACGGTCACGTCCATGCCCGGCGACTGGCCGGCGCCGGTCACCGCCACGCGCAGCGGCATGCCGACTTTGCCCATGCCGACGCCCAGCTCATCCGCCGTGCCCTGAATGGCATCGTGCACGTTTTCCGGCGTCCAGACGGTGATGGCGGCCAGCTTGGCGCGCACCGCTTCCAGCGGCTGACGCGCGACCGGACGCAGGTGCTTCTTGGCGGCGTCGGCGTCGAACTCGCTGAAGTCTTCGTAGAAGTAACGGCAAGACTCCGCCATCTCTTTCAGCGTCTTGCAGCGCTCGCCCAGCAGCTTGACGATATCCTTCAGTTCCGGCCCGTTGCGGGTTTCAATGCCCAGTTGCTCAACGTGCCATGCCAGATGCACCGCCACTTCTTCCGCCGGCATATGGTTAATGTAGTGGTGGTTCAGCCACTGCAGCTTCTCGGTGTTGAACGCGCTGGCGGATTTGTTGATCGCTTCCAGCGTGAAGAACTCTTTCATCTCGTAGATGGAGAAGATCTCCTGATCGCCGTGGGACCAGCCCAGACGCACCAGGTAGTTCAGCAGCGCCTGCGGCAGATAGCCGTCGTCGCGGTACTGCATCACGCCCACGGCGCCGTGACGTTTGGACAGCTTTTTACCGTCGTCGCCGAGGATCATCGACACGTGCGCGTATTCCGGCACCGGCGCGCCCAGCGCTTTCAGAATGTTGATCTGGCGCGGGGTGTTGTTGATGTGGTCTTCGCCACGGATCACGTGGGTGATTTCCATGTCCCAGTCATCGACAACGACGCAGAAGTTATAAGTTGGCGAACCGTCGGTGCGGCGGATGATCAGATCGTCCAGCTCCTGGTTGCTGAATTCGATCGGGCCACGAATTTTGTCGTCAAAGATCACCGACCCTTCCTGCGGGTTGCGGAAGCGCACCACATGCGGCTCGTCGTCGGTGTGGCTGCACTGGCTGTCGCGGCAGTGGCCGTCGTAACGCGGCTTCTCGCCGTTTTCCATCTGCTTCTCGCGCAGCGCTTCCAGACGTTCCTTGGAGCAATAGCATTTATAGGCGGTGCCCTGCTCCAGCATTTCGTCGATGACCGCATTGTAGCGATCGAAACGCTTGGTCTGGAAGTACGGGCCTTCATCCCAATCCAGGTTCAACCAGTTCATGCCATCCATAATTGCGTCGATCGCGTCCTGGGTAGAGCGTTCCAGATCGGTATCTTCGATACGCAGAACGAACTCACCGCCCGCATGGCGGCTGAACAACCAGGAATAAAGTGCGGTACGCGCGCCGCCGACGTGAAGATAGCCGGTCGGGCTCGGTGCAAAACGGGTTTTGATTTTCATTGGGTTCACTGCCTTATTACGCAACGCGTGTCGGCGATGGCCGACGATTGCTCGGAATTGAAAAAAGAGTGGACGACATTGTATCACCACGTGCTAATTCCTCAACGCCGACACGATATTGCGCCGGTCGATTTCGCGCGTTTTGCGGCGAGTTTCGCATAGCGTTGCGCAAAGAATCGACGCCGTTGGCGATAATTATCGCGCCCTGCCTAAATTTGCGGCGAACGATTGAAATCATTTTAAAAACCGTTGACTCACTTTGAACTATCCCTATAATGCGACTCCAACAAGACGGGGCGATTAGCTCAGTTGGTAGAGCATCTCCTTTACACGGAGGGGGTCGGCGGTTCGAGCCCGTCATCGCCCACCATCTTGTTGAGAAAAATGAGAACGAATGAGGGTGATTAGCTCAGTTGGTAGAGCATCTCCTTTACACGGAGGGGGTCGGCGGTTCGAGCCCGTCATCACCCACCATCATTCTCTCGTTTAGCAGTGCCTGGAAGTCCTGAAGTGGGTGATTAGCTCAGTTGGTAGAGCATCTCCTTTACACGGAGGGGGTCGGCGGTTCGAGCCCGTCATCACCCACCACTTCTGCGGGTCGTTAGCTCAGTTGGTAGAGCAGTTGACTTTTAATCAATTGGTCGCAGGTTCGAATCCTGCACGACCCACCAATTCAGAAAAAAGCGCCTTTTGGCGCTTTTTTCGTTTCTGCCGTTCGCCTCCCTTTCTTCATTCGCCACGCGCTGAGATACGAATGGTTATCATTTTGACGGCTTGAATGGTAAATTAGCGGGCATAACACTACCCAGCAATCCGCACGCGGATTGATACGCCTTTGTGCAAGGAAAGAAAGAGCCCGCTCATGACCCTATCCTTACGTCAGCTGTTCATTTCAGTTATTGCCGCCGCGGCCTTGCTGCTCAGCGGTTGCGGCCCGGACGACAAGAGCGACGGGCAGAAACCGTCCGCCCCCGCTGCCGACAGCAGTTGGCCGCGCACCATCGATAGCGCCAAAGGGAAGTTCACGCTGGAAAAACCGCCGCAGCGCATCGTGTCCACCAGCGTCACCATCACCGGCACATTGCTGGCTATCGACGCCCCGGTGGTCGCCAGCGCCGCCACCAGTCCAAATCCCCTGGTGGCCGATCAACAAGGCTTCTTTACCCAGTGGAGCGAAGTGGCCAAACAGCGCCACGTCGAACGGCTGTATCAGGTGGAACCCAATGCCGAAGCCGTCGCCGCCGCCGCGCCGGATTTGATCGTCGTCGCCGCGACCGGCGGTGATTCGGCGCTGAAACTGTACGATCAGCTGTCCGCCATTGCGCCGACGCTGGTGCTCGATTACGGCGACAAAAGCTGGCAACAGCTGGCCAGCGAACTCGGTGAGATCACCGGTCACGAAGCCGGCGCCAAACAGGCGGAAGATCGTTTCGAACAGCGCGTGGAACAAGTGAAGCAGGCGATTACCCTGCCGCCGCAGCCGACCACGCCGCTGGTGTATGCCGACAACGGCCGCGAAGCCATGCTGTGGACGCCGGGCTCCGCCCAAGGCAAGCTGCTGACCCAGCTCGGCTTCCAGCTGGCTACCCCGCCGGAAAGCGCCAAAGGCAACGCCAGCATGGGGAAACGCCATGACATCATCCAGATCTCCGGCGAAAAAATGGCCGAAGGCCTGAACGGCAAAACCCTGATCCTGTTCGCCACCAATGAGCGCAAAGTGCAAGAGGTGCTGGCCAACCCGTTCCTCAAACATCTGGAACCAGTGGAACAGCGGCACGTCTACGCCGTCGGCAACGATACCTTCCGCCTCGATTACTACAGCGCCACCAACATGCTGAACCAAATCGAACGGCTGTTCAAAAAGCCCTGAATCACGCCGTCGGCAGGCCAGTCCCCTGCCGACGCTTTTCGCAAACGGGGCAACCATTCACATTCAATCAATTGAAATATCAATAGTTATTAACATCGTCCACGCGCCTTCGCCACCAACCGGCGGGTGCATGCGGGCGTAAACTCGTGTTACTATTGGCGCCCTTCACGAACGCAAATAACAATGAGAATAAAAATCATAAAGGAGTTACCGGTGTGAACGTACCCACTCCGACTGAGCGGACGCTTTCGTCCGCACCGCACGCAGCTTACGCCAGTGGCTTCAAACGCATCGCCGGGTTCGGTATCGGCTTGGCGTTGTTGTTGCTGTGCATCATTGCCAGCCTGATGCTGGGTTCCAAAGCCATCCCCTTCCATACCGTCTGGCTCAGCCTACAGGGCGCCGCGAGCGGCTCCGACAGCACCATCATTCTCAACGCCCGGGTGCCCCGTACGCTGGCGGGCATTTTGGCCGGCATGGCGCTCGGCGCCGCCGGCGCGCTGATTCAGGCATTGACGCGCAACCCGCTGGCCGATCCCGGCGTGCTCGGCATCAACGCCGGCGCCAGCTTCGCCGTGGTCATCGGCATCATGTTTTTCGGCGCCGCCACCACCGAAAGCTATATGGCCTACGCCTTTGTCGGCGCGGCCGTGACCACCCTGCTGGTCTACCTGATAGGCACGCTGGCGGGCGGGCGCATCAACCCGGTGCGGCTGACGCTGGCCGGCGTGGCGATCGGCGCGGTGCTGGTCGGCATCACCACCGGGCTGTCGCTGATCGATCCGCAAACCTTCGACCAACTGCGCTTCTGGCAGGCCGGCACGCTGGATATCCGCACGCTGGCCACCCTGCCGGTGACCGCCCCCGCCATTTTGCTCGGCTGCCTGCTGACGCTGCTCATCGCCCGGCCGCTGAATACCATCGGCATGGGGGAAGATCTGGCTATCGCGCTCGGCGCGCGCGTAGTGCTGACTCAGGCGATCGCAGTGATCGCCATTACGCTGCTGTGCGGCGCGGCGACCGCCACCGTCGGCCCGATCAGTTTCATCGGCCTGATGGTGCCGCATATCGCCCGCTGGTGGGTCGGCCCCGACCAACGCTGGATCCTGCCCTACTCCATGCTGCTGGCGCCGATTTTACTGCTGTGCGCCGACGTGGTCGGCCGCTTGCTGGCGGCCGGTGAACTGCGGGTTTCCATCGTGGCGGCCTTCATCGGCGCGCCGGTGCTGATCTGGCTGGTGCGCCGCAAGAAAACGCTGGGGGGTCTGTGATGAGTCTGCCGCACACGCTGCATATCGGCCGCCCGGACGGCGTCATCAACGGGCGCCTGCCGCTGCGCCTGCTGCTGATCAACCTTTCACTGTTGGCGCTGTGTCTGGCGATGGCCGTCGCCGCCCTGTGCTACGGCACGCTGCAACTTTCGCTGGAGCAGGTTTTTGCCGCGCTGACCGGCGAGGCGCCGAAAAACCTGGTCACCGTGGTCACCCAATGGCGCTTGCCGCGCATCGCCATGGCGCTGCTGTTAGGCGCCGCGCTCGGCATGAGCGGCGCCATCTTCCAGTCGATTATCCGCAACCCGCTCGGCAGCCCGGACGTGATTGGCTTTAACATGGGGGCTTACACCGGCGCGCTGATCGCCATCACCCTGTTCAACGGCGGCTATTACTACATCGCCGGCGGCGCGCTGGCCGGCGGCATTCTCGCCGCGCTGGCCATCTACCTGCTGGCCTGGCGACAAGGCATCGCCGGCTTCCGGCTGATCATCGTCGGCATCGCCATCAGCGCGGTGCTGGTCTCCACCAATACCTGGCTGATCATCACCACCTCGCTCGAGCGCGCCATGGACGCCGCCATGTGGCAGGCCGGCTCGCTCAACGGCATGACCTGGCAGAAAGCCCAGCCCGCCACGGCGTTCATCCTGCTGGCGGCCGCGGCCGCGCTGTTGATGGGCAAACGGCTGCAGCTGCTGGAAATGGGCGACGACACGGCGCGCGCGCTGGGCGTGAACGCCGAAGGCAGCCGGCTGTGGCTGATGCTGTTCGGCGTCACCCTCACCGCCGCCGTCACCGCCACCGCCGGGCCGATTTCCTTTATCGCGCTGGCGGCGCCGCAAATCGCCCGCCGCTTGGCCGGGCAATCCTCGGTCACCCTGACGTCCTCGGCGCTGATGGGCGCGGCGCTGCTGCTCGGCGCCGACGTGGTGTCCCAACATCTTTTCGCGCCGATCCAACTGCCGGTCGGGATCGTGACCGTCTGCATCGGCGGCCTGTACCTGATTTGGCTGCTCATCCGTGAGGCCCGCAGATAGATAATGAAGAGTGATAATGCCATGAGCCACCGCCTGCACGCCTCGCACCTGAAGCTGGGCTACGACAATAAAATCATCGCTGACGATCTGAGCGTGGCGATCCCCGACGGCGCCTTTACGGTGATCGTCGGGCCGAACGCCTGCGGCAAATCGACGCTGTTGCGCGCCCTGTGCCGCCTGCTGAAACCCAGCGCCGGCGAGGTGATGCTGGACGGCAAGAACATCAGCAGTTTCGCCACCAAGGCGCTGGCGCGCGAGCTTGGCCTGCTGCCGCAAACCTCGATCGCACCGGACAGCATCACCGTGGCGGACCTGGTGTCGCGCGGCCGCTATCCGCACCAGAGCCTGCTGAAACAGTGGACACAGGCCGACAAACAGGCGGTGGAAGCCGCCATGGCGGCCACCAACGTCAGCCAACTGGCGGATCGCAGCGTCGACGAGCTGTCCGGCGGGCAGCGTCAGCGCGTCTGGGTAGCGATGGCGTTGGCGCAGCAAACGCCGCTGCTGCTGCTGGATGAACCGACGACGTATCTGGACATCGCGCACCAGATCGAGCTGCTGGATCTGTTCCGCCAGCTCAACCGCGAGCGCGGTCAAACCTTGATCGCGGTGCTGCACGATCTCAACCACGCCTGCCGCTATGCCGATCACATCATCGCCATGCGCGATGGCAAGATCGTGGCGGAAGGGAAACCGGCGGAGATCATTACCGCCGAACTGGTGGAGCGGGTGTTCGGCATGCCGTGCATGATCATCGACGATCCGCTGTCACACACGCCGCTGGTGATCCCGCGCGGCCGCTATCACTGCGACGCGCCGCAGGCATGAAAAAGGCCGGGTTATCCCGGCCTTGTCGTTACTTCTCCAGCGACACCTGCTTGAAGATGTGTTTGCCGAACGGGTCGATTTCGTAGCCTTTTACTGCCTTGCGCACCGGTTCGAAGATAGTCGAGTGCGCGATCATCAGCGCCGGCATCTGATCGTGCATCATCACCTGCGCCTGCTGATACATCGCCACCCGTTTGGCGTGATCGTTCTCCTCACGCGCCTGCAGGATCAGTTGGTCGAACGGTTTATAGCACCATTTCGCCGAGTTGGAGCCGCCGAGCGAAGCGCAGGTGAACAGCGGGCCGAAGAAGTTGTCCGGATCGCCGTTGGCGGTGGTCCAGCCCATCAGCGCGGTCTGGTGTTCGCCGTTTTTAATCCGCTGTAAATACTCGCCCCACTCGAAGGTGACGATTTTGGCGCGCACGCCGATTTTGGCCCAGTCGGCCTGGATCATCTCCGCCATGCGTTTGGCGTTGGGGTTATAGGGCCGCTGCACCGGCATCGCCCACAGATCGATGTCGAAGCCCTGCTCCAGCCCGGCCTCCTGCAACAGCTGCTTCGCCCGCTCCGGTGAATACGGGTAGTCTTCAAGCTGCGCGTTGCTGCCCCATTGAGCCGGCGGCAGTAGGTTCTTGGCCGGCTGACCGGCGCCGTGGAACACCGCGTCGATGATCGCCGGCTTGTTGACCGCCAGCGCCAACGCCTGGCGCACCTTAACGTTATCCAACGGTTTCTTCTGGGTGTTGAACGCCAGGAAGCCGATATTCAAGCCGGATTTTTCCATCACCTGGATGTTGCCGTCCTGCCGCATGCGCGCCAGATCCGCCGGATTGGGGAACGGCATCACCTGGCATTCGTTCTTTTGCAGCTTGGCGTAACGCACCGCCGCATCCGGCGTGATCGAGAACACCAGCCGATCAAGCTTCGGCTTGCCTTCCCAGTAGCGGTCGAACGCCTTATAGAGGATTTTCGCGTCCTTCTGGTACTGCACCAGCTGGAACGGCCCGGTGCCGATCGGATCGTTGTCCACCCGCTGCGGCGTGCCGGCCTTCAGCATCGCGTCGGCATATTCCGCCGATAAAATGGTGGCGAAATACATGCCCAGATCGGCGACGAACGGCGCCTCGGCGCGGGAGAGCTCAAAGCGCACGGTGTGGTCATCCACCTTGACGATCCGGTCAATCAGCGTGCCGAACTCCATCGACTCGAAGTTGGTGTAGGCGCCATTGGAGACCTTGTGATACGGGTTGTTGGCGTCCTTCTGGCGCATAAACGAGAAGATGACGTCATCGGCGTTGAAATCGCGGGTGGGCGTAAAATATTTATTGCTCTGGAATGCCACGCCCTTGCGCAGATGGAAGGTATAGCGCTTGCCGTCTTCGCTCACCTCCCAGCTTTCCGCCAGGCTGGGTTGCAGCTCGACGGTGCCGGGTTTGAAATCCACCAGTCGGTTGTAGATCGCCGCCGAACTGGCGTCTACCGTGGTGCCGGAGGTGAACAGCTGCGGGTTGAAGCCTTCCGGCGAGCCTTCGGAACAGTAGACCAGCGTATTGGCCCGCGCGCCGCCGGCAATCGCCAACGCCAGCAGCCCGATCGTTATTGCTTTTCTTTTCATTGCGCTATCCCCAGTGGTGAAAAAACAGCCGAACGGATAGCAATAAATCATGCAGTTAGCGATGTAAAGGACAAATTCCGCACATAAAAACGGGCAGGCGCGCAAGCGGCCTGCCCCGGTGAAACGGCGCGAGGATGATGAAATTAAATCATCTGGCTGAAGTTCATCTGCGCCATCAGCTTATAGTTATCGGCGTAGTCGACCGGAATGGCCACCACCACCGGCCCCTGGATCTCCATCGCCTTGCGCAGCATCGGCCGCAGATCTTCCACCGACTGCACGGCGAAACCAACCGCGCCGCAGGATTCCGCGTAGGCCTTGAAGTCGATCGGCCCGAACTCCACGCCGGATTTGCGCTGGTATTTGTTCACTTCCTGCATTTCCACCATGTTGTAAGCGTTATCGACCCAGATCACGTGCACGATGTTGTTTTTCAGCCGCACCGCGGTCTCCAGCTCCATGCTCGACTGCATGAAGCCGCCGTCGCCGGAGATTGACACCACCTTGTCGCCGGGGCGCACCAGCGCCGCGCCGATGGCCCACGGCAGCGCTACCCCCATGGTTTGCTGGCCGTTGGAGATCAACAGCTGGCGAGCGCGGAAGCTGTAAAGATAGCGGGCGATCCAGATGTGGAAACTGCCCATGTCCACGCACAGCGTCACGTCGTCGCTGACGATGTCCTGCAGCTCCTTGACGATGCGCAACGGATGGATCGGCATGCCGCCGCGGCGCGCGGCGCGTTCCGCCAATTCGGCGCGCTGGCGGCCGAGATCGGTCAGGATCAGTTCCACCTCCGCCGGGACGCAGACCGCCTCATTGAACGCTTCGGTCATCATGTTCAGCGTGGCGCTGATGTTGCCCACCAGCTCGACGTCCGGCCGATAGCAGGTATCGATGTCCGCCGGCAGCACGTCGATATGCACCAGCTTCAGCCGCCCGTGGCTGTTCCACATGCAGGGATCGTATTCGATCGGATCGTAGCCGACGCTGACCACCAGATCGGCCTTTTGCAACAGCTGATCGGCCGGCTGGTTGTTGAACAGGCCGACGCGGCCGGCGAAACGGGCAAAGTGATTGACGTCAATCACCCCCGCCGCCTGATAGGTGCCGACCACCGGCATATGGGTGCGGTACAGCAGATGGCGCACCGCCTCGCTGTTCTCCGGCCGGCTGGCCTGCAAGCCCAGCAGCAGCACCGGGCATTTGGCCTGGCGGATCAGTTTCACCGCCGCCTGAATGTCGTCCGCCGCCGCGGCCCCCATACGCGGCAAGCGGCAGCCCGCCAGCACCGGCGCCGTGACCGGCTCATTGACGATATCCATCGGCAGGCTGACGAACGACGCCCCCGGCCGGCCGAACTCGGCGCGGCGGAAGGCGTTGGCGATCACCTCGGAAATCGCCGAACCGGCATGCACTTCGGCGCAGTACTTGGTCACCGGCCGGAACATGCTGACGGTATCCATGCTCTGATGCGTCTGCTTCAGGCTGTCGGCGCGCTTCACCGCCCCGCCGAAGGCCACCACCGCGTCCCCCTCCGAGGTGGCGGTGGCCAGCCCGGTGATCAGGTTGGAGCTGCCCGGCCCGGAGGTGACCAGCGCCACCCCGGCCTTGCCGGTCAGGCGGCCGACCGCCGCCGCCATAAAGGCCGCGTTGGCCTCATGCCGCACCACTACCGTTTCGATCGACGGCGCATCTTCCAGCGAATCGAACACCCGGTCGATCTTGGCGCCCGGAATGCCGAAAACGTGTTTGACGCCCTGCGCTTCCAGGTTTTTCACCACCAAGTCGGCGCCGCATTGCCAGTCATTGCCTGTTTTTTCCTGTGCCATGGTTCCACCTCCTAAGAAAACGATCGCCGGGATTAGCCCTCGGCGGAACGAATCGCGCGATCCAAATCCTCTGGACAGAGGTTGGCGCGCAAGAAATCCGCATCATGCGGCAACTGAAGATTGAGACGGGTGATGACGCCGAACTGCAGGCGGCCATGATCGAGCTGGTAATCCAGCACGTGGCCGCCGCCGCTGCGGTCGTCGGTAACGAAGTGTTCATGATAGCCGGCCACGCCGATGCCCTGCATATAATCGGGCGAGCGGAAGCCGACCAGCGTGCCGCGCCGCTGATGGAACGAGAAGGTCGGCTGCTCTTCTATCGCTTCCAGCATTGGGCGGTAAGGCCGTTCCTGACGCGGCACGGTGCGGGTTTCGACATGGCTGAACTCACCGTCGACCCGCACCGCGCAGAACAGGTTCGGCGAGGCGACCTGTTCATCGATGCATTGGTGCAGTTGCGCCTTGGTGATCGGCCGATCGAATTGCTGGCTGACGCTGGGCTGGAAAAAGGTGACGACGGCGAAAGGAGTTTTCTGTTGCAAACCGGCCGGGCGGGCGCTGCCGTCGGCGCGCAGCTGGTGTATTTCCTGATCGAACGCGATCAGTTCGCCATCCAGATGATTGAAGGTGCCGAGGCCGAAATCGCCGTGTTTCAGCAATTCGGCGATGGTGGTCTCCCCTTCATAAACCCCGTCGATGAGCGCGCTCATCAGCGAGATTTGATAGATTTCGCCCTCCCCGGCGTTGATCGACTGCCTGGCGAAACCCTGCGCCAAATGGCGCGCACAGGAACACCCGTGTTTTTCGTTCATGCTGACTCCTCCACCAGCGCGGAACTGCGGTTCCACGCGTTCAAAAGACCCGCCGACGGCGGGCCAAGATGTCCCTCAGGCGCGTTCATCAGTTGGAACGATTCAGCCTGAGGCGACAAAAAAACCGGCACGGCTGGCCGGCCGATATCCAGAAACAACAAGAAGATAAGTGAAAGTAAAGACTCACTAATCATTGAGGCCGAGTCGGATATCAAATTGAACGGTTAATCTGGTGTTGGAGCGACAATCAACGCCACAGGCGGCTGACGCAGCCTGGGAAAAACATCTGCTACTTGGTGCTAAACGCCGCGAGGTTTATGCGTTTTTTCTCTATGCGGCCGGGATGCGGCGGCGCTGAAGCCCGTCGTTAACCCGCAATCAGAGTAGCCGCAGCATCGCCAACAGAGAAGCGGGTATTCATAAGAAACGCTTTTGCATATAATGCAAAAATGAATGACGCCCGCTATGTAGAACATCTGCCAATCTTTCTCGACGTGGCCCGCCTGGGCAGCTTTTCCGCCGCCGCGCGCCAGCTGGGTATGGTGCCTTCTTCGCTGGTGCGCCATATCGATGCGCTGGAAAGCGCGCTCGGCGCGACGCTGTTCGTGCGCTCCACCCGCGGCCTGTTGCTGACCGACGCCGGCGAGCTGCTGCTGGCACGCGCCGCCGCGCTGATAACGGACATTACCGGCATTCGCGCCGAGCTGAACGCGCTGAACGAAACGCCGCAGGGCACGCTGCGCATCAGCTGCCTGCCGACCTTCGGCAAAACCTATGTGCTGCCGCTGCTGCCGACGCTGGCGGAACGTTACCCTCAGCTGTGGGTCGATCTCGATCTGACCGAACGCCAGACCGATCCGACCCAGGAACGGCTGGACGCCGCCATCCGTATCGGCGAGCAGAAGGACAGCGCGCTGTACGCCAGCCGCATCGCCACCCAACGCTGGGTGATGTGCGCCAGCCCCGGCTACGTCGCCCGCTATGGCCTGCCGAGCGATCTGGAGGCGCTGCCGCAGCACCGGCTGATCGCCCGCTACCACAAACAACAGCCGGCCTGCTGGGCGCAGATCCTCGACGCGGCGTTGATGAACCGCTGCACCATGGCGCTGCGTTGCGATGACTTCACCGCGCAGCGTCAGGCGGCGCTGCTAGGCCTCGGCATCGCCTTTCTGCCCAACTGGGTGGTGGGGCCGGACGTGCAGCATGGGCGGCTGGTGCAGATGCTGGAAGATCCGCGCCATGAACAGCAAGGCATCTATCTGCTGCGGCCGGTGGCGAAGGTATCCGCCCGCCTGGCGGCCTTCACCGCCCTGCTGCAGCAAACCATCGGTCAACCGCCCAACTGGGCGTAAAGCGGGGTGACGCGGCCGCGCAGCGCCGGGCTGTCGCTCTCGTCTTTCAGTTCGACGCCGGTCAGCCTTCGCCGGCACGCCTGTTCCAGCAGCCAGGCCAATTTGAACGCCGCTTGCGGATAATCCAGCCCCTCCGGCCGCACATTGGAGATGCAGTTGCGCTCTGAGTCCCTTCTGCGCGCGTTCGGCTCCCAGGTCAGATAAACGCCCAGGCTGTCCGGCGACGACAGCCCCGGCCGTTCGCCGATCAGCACCGCCACCGCCTGGGCCTGCAGGCACTCGCCGATCTCATCCCCCAGCGCCACTCGCGCCTGATGCGCCAACACCACCGGCGCGATCGCCAGCCCCAACGTATCGAGATAGGGCCGCAGCGCCTGCAGCAGCGGCAATGCCTGGCGGTGCACCGCCTTGGAGGAGAGGCCATCCGCCACCACCAGCAGCAGATCGGTCCGGCGCGGCGGCACGCCGAGCAGCAGGCGGCGGCTGTCCGGCGCCAATCGCCGCCCCAGATCCGGACGGCGCAGATAGGCGGCGCGGTCCACGGCCTGGCTGTGCACCGCCAGCGTGGGCCAACCGGCATCGTGCAGATCCGCCGCCAGCCGTTCGCTCTCGAATGGCTGATGCACCGCGTCGCGCGCCTGGGCATGGGCCAGGCCGAAGCGCAGCAGCTCGTCGGTCGGCAGACTGGCGCCGGTGCGCCCCAGCGCGATGCGCGCGTCGGTAAAGGCGCGCAGCGCGTCCCAACTGTTGACGTGAACCGGTTTGCTCATGTCCGTTCTCCCTGCAGCGCCAGCAACAGCGGGTGATTGGCGGCGGCGTCGCGCAGCCGTCCGCGCTCGTCGGTGATGTTCATCGCCGCCAGCCAGGCGGCGAATTCCGGCGCGTGCTTCAGCCCCAGCAGTTCACGGATATAGAGCGCGTCGTGGAACGAGGTGCTTTGGTAATTGAGCATGATGTCGTCCGCGCCCGGCACGCCGATCAGGAACGTCAGCCCGGCGGCGGCCAACAGCGTCAGCAGCGTGTCCATATCATCCTGATCGGCCTCGGCATGGTTGGTGTAGCAGACATCGCAGCCCAGCGGCAGGCCGAGCAGCTTGCCGCAGAAGTGGTCCTCCAGCCCGGCGCGGATAATTTGTTTGCCGTCATACAGGTATTCAGGGCCGATAAACCCCACCACGGTGTTGATCAGCAGCGGTGAGAAATGCCGCGCCACCGCATAGGCGCGCGCCTCGCAGGTCTGCTGATCGACGCCGTGATGCGCGTTAGCCGACAGGCAACTGCCCTGCCCGGTTTCGAAGTACATTACGTTATCGCCCAACGTGCCGCGCTTGAGGCTCAGCGCCGCCTGCTGCGCCTCCGCCAGCAGCGCCAGACTGATGCCGAAACCGCGATTGGCCGCCTCGGTGCCGGCGATCGACTGAAACACCAGATCCACCGGCGCGCCGCGCTCCATCAGCCGCAGCGTGTTGGTCACGTGGGTCAGCACGCAGGATTGGGTGGGTATGGCGAAGCGCTGGATCACATCGTCCAGCATGTAGTTAAGTTTTTCCAGCAGCGGCAGGCTGTCGCTGGCCGGATTGATGCCGACCACCGCGTCGCCGCTGCCGTACAGCAAACCGTCCAGCATGCTGGCGGCGATGCCTTGCAGGCTGTCGGTCGGGTGATTGGGCTGCAGCCGCACGCTGAGGTGGCCCGGCAGGCCAATCGTATTGCGAAAGCGCGTCACCACCCGGCATTTCTTCGCCACCAGGATCAGATCCTGATTGCGCATGATCTTGCTTACCGCCGCCGCCATCTCCGGCGTAATGCCGGCGGCCACCTGCGCCAGCATGGCGCTGTCCGCCTGCTCGCTCAGCAACCAGTTGCGAAAATCGCCGATCGTGAGGTGCGAGATGGGCTCAAAGGCGGCGGCGTCGTGGCTATCGATGATCAGGCGCGTCACCTCGTCCTGCTCGTACGGCACCAGCGGCTGCTGCAGGAACACCTTGAGCGGCACATCCGCCAGCGCGATGTGCGCCGCCATGCGCTCTTCGGCGCTTTCCGCCGCCACCTCCGCCAGATAATCGCCGGAACGCGCCGGCGAAGCTTTCGCCATCAGCTGGCGCAGGTCGCCGAAGCGATAGCCGCGTTGGCCCAACGTTGCCTGATACATAGCCCCCCTCCCTTGCCCTGAGTGACGAGATAAAAGCCCTGCACCAAGTGTAGTCAGTGAAGCAAGAAAATTAATTTGCCTGCTATCGCCGCCATCGCGCATCCCCCCATTTCACCCGCCGCCGCTTCGGGTTACAGTAGCCGCGAAAACGGGAGGGGTGATGGATCCGCAACGGCAAATTATCGAATGGCTGCAACAAGATAACACTCGCATGGCGGCCCTGCGCACCGTGCGCCGGCTCGGCCTGAATGACTGGTGCCTCGGCGCCGGCTTTGTACGCAATCTGGTGTGGGACCGGCGGCATGGCTACGCCGTGGCGACGCCGCTCAACGATATCGACGTGATCCACTTCGATGCGGAGCGGACGGACGCCGAACGCGATCGCATGCTGGAGGCGCGGCTGCAGCAGTGGCTGCCGCAGCCGTGGTCGGTCAAGAACCAGGCGCGCATGCACCTGCGCAGCGGCCGCGCGCCCTACCGCAACAGCGAAGAGGCCATCAGCTTCTGGACCGAAGTGGAAACGGCGATCGGCGCGCGCCTGAACGCCGACGACAGCATCACGCTGGTCGCCCCTTTCGGGCTCGCGGCGCTGTTCAACGACACCATTACCTTCAACGTGAAAAATGGCGATCGCACGGCCTATGCCCAGCGGGTGCTCGACAAAGGCTGGCTGCTGCGCTGGCCGCGTCTGCAGCAGGTAAAGATTTAGCCGCCGCTGCCGATACCCTGAACAGCGAGATCCAGACTCAGGGAGAGCAACCATGTCGACCACCATCACCATGATAGTACCGATCAAGAATACCGTCCCCGGCGTCAGCAACGTGTTCAGCGCGCCGGGCCATCAGGGCGAATTGCTGATGGCCAAACCGGTCAACAACCAGCCGCAAGGCGGCAAGATGGAGAAAAACGAACGCGCCAACGGCAATGACGAACCGGTCAACCTCAATGAAAGCCGCGCTTCGGCGCGCATCAAGGCGCTGAACCGGCAGATTCAGGCGCTGCAGCAAAAGCTGGTGGAACTGAAGGATTCCGACGCCGATCCCAAAGAGATCGAAAAGCAGAAACAGCTGATCGAAGCGCAGATCAAGATGTTGCAGGCCGAGATCGCACGCATCCAGAAAGAAGAAATGGAAAAGCAGCAGCAGGAGCAAATGGAAAAAGCCGCGGCGAAATCCGGCGACGGCGTAAACCGCCCAACGCCGCTCAACGCCGTGGACGTCTATATCTGAGTCAATATGCCGCGTTTTCCCGCCGGCGCTGTTGCAGCAGCGCCGCCTGCTGACGCGCCACCTGCCAGATGGCCTCCGCCGCCGGCGTCAGTGAGCGGTTCTTGCGCCGCACCAGCATCAGCGCGCGGTTAATTTCCGGCACCAGCCGCCGCACCCGGAGTCGACCCCCTTCCGGCAACGGCAGCGCCAACGCCGGGAAAATGCTGATGCCAATCCCCTCCGCCACCATCGGGAACAACGTGGCCGGATGGCCGATTTCCTGCACCACCTGCGCCTCCACGCCCTGCTGTCTCAGCGCACTGTCGATCAGCGGCCGGCTGCCCGACGCATAGTCCTGCAACACCAGGCGGCAGCCGTTTAGCGCCGACCAACGCACCTCTTGCTGCTCAGCAAACGGGTGGTCGTCGCGGCACAGCAGCAGAAACGGTTCATGCAGCACCGCTTCGCACTCCAGATCCACCGCCTGCACCGGATCGACCACGATACCGAAATCCACCTCGGCGTTACGCACGCTGTGCAGCACCTGCTGCTGCGCCTGATCGCGCAGCATGATGCGGATCTCCGGGTATTCACGCTCGCCGGCGGCGATGCACTGCGGCATCAGATGGGCGGAAATGGTTTGGCTCGTCGCCACCCGCACCGTGCCGCTGCGCTGTACGCCAAAGCTGCGCGCATCCAGCAAAGCGGCCTGCAGTTCGTCCAGCAGTCGCTCGACCCGGTTGGCCAACCGCAGACCGGCGTCGGTCAACACCACTTCACGCGTGGTGCGATCCAGCAGCCGCACGCCGACCTCCGCTTCCAGCTCTTTCACGCTGTGGCTGACCGCCGATTGCGTCAGGCCGATCGCCTCACCGGCGCGGCTGAAGCTGCCGTGGCGGGCGATGGCGACGAACACCCGCAGCTGTTTGAGTGAATAATTCATGTGTTTTATTCATATATGAATTAAATAAATCAATTTAATTATTATATATCCGCGCGGGAGAATAGCCCCATCGATTTTCTACCCTGAGCGCACCGCCATGAGATTTCTGCCCGATCGTTTTACCCTGACGCTGATCGCTACCGTGCTGCTGGCGTCGTTCCTGCCGGCGCGCGGCGAGTTCGTCGGCTGGCTCAACGCCCTGACCATCGCCGCCATCGCCCTGCTGTTCTTCATGCACGGCGCCAAGCTGTCGCGCGAGGCCATCCTGGCCGGCAGCAACAACTGGCGGCTGCATCTGTGGGTGATGTGCAGCACCTTCATCATTTTTCCGGCGCTGGGCGTGCTGTTTGCCTGGTGGGCGCCGATCGACGTCAGCCCCGAGCTGTACGCCGGTTTCATCTACCTGTGCATCCTGCCGGCCACCGTGCAATCGGCCATCGCCTTCACCTCACTGGCGGGCGGCAACGTCGCGGCGGCGGTATGCAGCGCTTCCGCCTCCAGCCTGCTCGGGATCTTCGTGTCGCCGCTGCTGGTCGGCCTGCTGATGAACGTGCACGGCGATACCGGCGGCCTGCGGCAGGTCGGTTCGATCGTGCTGCAGCTGCTGGTGCCGTTCGTCGCCGGTCACCTGCTGCGGCCGCTGATCGGCGGCTGGATCGAACGCCATCGGCCGCTTATCGGTAAAACCGATCAGACCTCGATTCTGCTGGTGGTGTACGCCGCCTTCAGCGAGGCGGTGACGCACGGCATCTGGCATCAGGTAGGGATGGGCTCACTGGCGTTTATCGTCGGCGGCAGCATCGTGCTGCTGGCGATCGTGCTGGTGGTGAACACTTACATGGCGCGCTGGCTGGGGTTCAGCAAAGCGGACGAGATCACCATCGTATTCTGCGGTTCGAAGAAGAGCCTGGCGAACGGCATTCCGATGGCCAATATCCTGTTCCCGGCGGCGACGGTGGGGATCATGGTGCTGCCGCTGATGGTGTTCCATCAGGTGCAGCTGATGACCTGTGCGGTATTGGCGAAAAGGTATCAGCGCAAGCAGCAGGCGCAACAGGCGGTGCCCAACGCGCAGGCGACGCGCGGGTAAAAAAAGACGGGCCAAGGCCCGTCAGTTCAGTTTTTCTTCAGCGGCTTGACCAGGTGGTCAAGCCCTTCGATTTTAATCGCCAGCGTCATCTCCATCAGCATGCCGAGCTTGCCTTTGGGGAATTCGCCCTTGCGCGCGAACCACAGCAGGTACTCTTCGGGCAGATCGATCAGCACCCGCCCCTGGTACTTGCCGAACGGCATCACGGTATTGGCGATCTCCAGCAGGTTTTCTTTTTCCATCACTCACCCAGCAAGCGGATCATCTCCGCTTCGTCGATCACGGCGATACCCAGCTCCTGCGCCTTCGCCAGCTTGGAGCCCGCCGCCTCGCCGGCGATCACCAGATCGGTTTTCTTCGACACGCTGCCGCTGACCTTGGCGCCCAGCGCCGTCAGGCGATCTTTGGCCTCGTCGCGCGACAGCTGGCTCAGCGAGCCGGTCAGCACCACGGTTTTGCCGGCGAACGGGCTGTCTATCTCTTCCGCCACCACCACCACCGGCGCCGGCCAGTGGATGCCGATCTCGGCCCCCACCAGCTCGTTGATCACCTGCTGATTGAGCGCTTCATCGAGGAAGTTGCGCGTGTGTTTGGCCACCACTTCGCCGACGTCCGGCACCTCTTTCAGCGCCTCAATGTCGGCGGCGAACAGCTTCTCGAGCGATCCGAAATGCGCGGCCAGGTTGGCGGCGGTCGCTTCGCCGACCTCGCGAATGCCGAGCGCATACAGGAAACGAGCGAAGGTGGTCTGCTTGGATTTCTCCAACGCGTTGACCAGATTCTGCGCCGATTTCGGCCCCATGCGATCCAGGCCGGTCAGAATGCCGGCGGACAGCCGGAACAGATCGGCCGGGTTCTTCACGTACTCCTTGTCCACCAGCTGCTCGATGATCTTGTCGCCCATGCCTTCAACGTCCAGCGCGCGGCGGGAAACGAAATGCTTTAACGCCTCTTTGCGCTGCGCGCCGCAGATAAGACCGCCGGTGCAGCGCGCCACGGCCTCGCCTTCCACGCGCTCAACGTCGGAACCGCACACCGGGCAGTGCAGCGGGAACACCACTTCGCGCGCATCCTGCGGCCGACGGTCTTCCAGCACGCCCACCACCTGCGGGATCACGTCGCCGGCGCGGCGCACGATCACCGTATCGCCGATGCGCAGCCCCAACCGCTCAATTTCATCGGCGTTGTGCAAGGTGGCGTTGCTGACGGTCACCCCGGCCACCAGCACCGGCTCAAGGCGCGCCACCGGCGTAATCGCGCCGGTGCGGCCAACCTGAAACTCCACTTCGCGCACCACGGTGATCTGCTCCTGCGCTGGGAATTTGAACGCCGTCGCCCAGCGCGGCGCACGCGCCACGAAGCCCAGCGTTTCCTGCAGATCGATGTCGTCAATCTTGATCACCACGCCGTCAATATCGAAACCGAGCTGTGCGCGGTCCCGCTCGACCTGGCGATAGAACGCCAGCACTTCCTCGCTGCCGGTACGGCGCTGGGCGCGATCGCTGACCGGCAGGCCCCAGGCCTTGAACTGCATCAGGCGTTCAAAGTGGCTGCGCGGCAGCTCGCCGCCTTCCAGCAGGCCAACGCCATAGCAGAAGAAGGTCAGCGGGCGTTTAGCGGTAATGCGCGGATCGAGCTGGCGCAGCGAGCCGGCGGCGGCGTTGCGCGGGTTGGCGAACACCTTGCCGTCTTTGCGCCGCGCCTCTTCGTTCATCTGTTCAAACCCGGCCTGCGGCATGAACACTTCGCCGCGCACTTCCAGCCGGCGCGGGATGTTGTCGCCGGTCAGGCGCAGCGGGATGGCGCGAATGGTGCGCACGTTGGAGGTGATGTTCTCGCCGGTGGTGCCGTCGCCGCGCGTCGCCGCACGCACCAGCTCGCCGTCTTCATACAGCAGGCTGACCGCCAGGCCGTCCAGCTTCAGCTCGCAGCAGAAGGTCAGCGGATCGCTGCTCTTGAGCCTGTCCTGCACGCGCTTGTAAAACGCCAGGAAGCTCTCTTCGTCGAACACGTTGTCCAGCGACAGCATCGGCACTTCGTGACGCACCTGGTCAAACGCCGCCAGCGGCGCCGCGCCCACGCGCTGGGTCGGCGAATCGGCGGTGATCAGCTCCGGATGCGCGCTCTCGAGCTCGCGCAGCTCGCGCATCAGGCGGTCATATTCCGCATCCGGCACTTCGGGCGCATCCAGCACATGATACTGGTATTCATGATGGCGCAATGTGGCTCGTAGTTGATTGATTTGTTGGATTATCGATTCCATGGCTCACCATCAAAGATAAAAAACCCCCGGCTAGCGGGGGCTTTGTTGTTACGGATGTTCAGTGCGCGCGGCAACCCGGTCAGGCGTTGTTTTCCAACACTTCACGGATGCGCGCTTTGTAGGTTTCCAGCTTCTGCGGCGTCATCATGCGGCGCTCGTCGTCCAGCACCACACCGCCCACGTCGTCGGCGATGCGCTGCGCCGACTGCAGCATCAGCTTGAAGTTCTGATTGGCGTCGCCGTAAGACGGCACCATCATGAACATCGACACGCCCGGCGTGGAGAAATCGGACATCATGTCAGGATCGAACGACCCCGGCTTGACCATGTTCGCCAGGCTGAACAGCACCGGGCCGCTGCCGGCCGGGCTGATATGGCGGTGGAAGATGCCCATCTCGCCAAACTGGAAGCCCGCCTGCAACACGCTCTGCAGCAGCACTTCGCCGCCGATCACGCCGCCCTGGTGGGCCGCGACGTGCAGCACCAGCACGGTCTCTTTGAGTTTAGCCTGTACTGGCGCAGCGGCCGGCTGTTGCGGCTGCGGCGCAGGTTCCGACACAGGCTT
Organism: Serratia sp. X3; assembly: GCF_014982455.1. Taxonomy (NCBI): domain Bacteria; kingdom Pseudomonadati; phylum Pseudomonadota; class Gammaproteobacteria; order Enterobacterales; family Yersiniaceae; genus Serratia; species Serratia sp. X3. Next base: position 44,040 of record NZ_JADCNB010000001.1, on the reverse strand, counting down.
CACTTCCGGCGCTTGCTGCACCGGGGCGGGTTCGGCGTGGAATGCCGGTTCCGCCGCCAGCGGCGCCTCATGTTCATGCGGCAGATCGTCAACGCGCGGCTCGCGGCGCGCGGCCGGTTGCGGTTGCTGCGGCTCGGCCGGTTCTTCGTCCGGCGCGTAGTTGTTCAGCAGGATGTCATCGTACTCCGGCCGCTGAGACAGCGGAGGCAGCGTCTGATGAGCAGCCGGCTGAACGGCGCGGGGCACAGGCGCAGCCGCCGGAGCGGGCTTCGGCGCGGCCACGGGTTCTTCGCGTGCGGCATCGAAATGGCCGAATGACGGCTCGTCTTGCGGGTGAGCGGCGCGTACGCGCACCTCACCGACGCCTTCTTCGAGATCGTCGATCGGAGTTTGTTCACGTTCCTTTTGGGAACGTTTGGCTGGGCGATCACGGAAGAGCGCTGACCGTTCTTTGCGACTGGTCCACAGACCGTGCAATAACAGCGCTATTATGGCGATCGCGCCAACAACGATTAATATCAGACGCAAATCCTGCATCATTGCTATCTCTGTTGTTCCAATACATTGCCACCGCGGCAAACATTCACTCTTTAACTCTATTTGCCCGCGCACACAAGTGCAAGTCCGTGCTGAACTTTATGCCAATAAAGATGATTATACTGCCTTTTTCTGCTGGTTTTTCAGCCAACCCTACCCTAGCCAGTGGAAAATCATCCCTATATGATAATGATGCCTGTTCAGACAACGAGATAACTTAAGATATGTCCTATACGCAGCCCCCTTCCCGTTCCACCAGCGGCATTCATTATTTTGCCGAAGGCTGGCGCCTGATTTCGCGCCCGGGGATTAAACGCTATGTGGTCCTGCCGTTGCTGGTCAACGTGCTGCTGATGGGCTCCGCTTTCTGGTGGCTGTTCAGCCGCCTCGGCGACTGGATCCCGGCGATGATGAGCCACGTGCCCGACTGGCTGCAATGGTTGAGCTACCTGCTGTGGCCGCTGGCGGTCATTTCGGTGCTGCTGGTGTTCAGCTATCTGTTCAGCACCCTCACCAATCTTATTGCCGCCCCGTTCTGCGGCCTGCTGGCCGAACAGCTCGAAGGCAGCCTGACCGGCAAACCGCTGCCGGACACCGGCCTGCTCGGCATCGCCAAAGACCTGCCGCGCATCATGGCGCGCGAATGGCGCAAGCTGATGTATTACCTGCCGCGCGCGCTGCTGCTGCTGGCGCTGTACTTCATGCCCGGCATCGGCCAGACGGTGGCGCCGGTGCTGTGGTTCCTGTTCAGCGCCTGGATGCTGGCGATCCAGTATTGCGACTATCCGTTCGACAACCACAAGGTGAGCTTTGCCGATATGCGCCGCGCATTGCGCCAGCACAAAACCGACAATCTGCAGTTCGGCGCGCTGGTCAGCCTGTTCACCATGATCCCCATCCTCAACCTGGTGATCCTGCCGGTCGCCGTCTGCGGCGCCACCGCGATGTGGGTCGATCGTTATCGCTCGCAATTCGTCCGATAATCGCCGTTTTTTACCGCCGGCAGCGCGGGAATTTTCGACAGGGCGCGCATTTCGCGCCCTTATCATTGTGCTTAAAACTTATTTCCTAATAACATATAGATATACCAATTCTTTACTTCCCTGCCGGTACTGTTAGCGTATGCTTTCGATGTTCCCCACATTTTCATAGAGTTAAAGGACGGGCTATGAGCAAGATATATGAAGACAACTCATTAACAATCGGCCATACGCCGCTGGTTCGTCTGAACCGTATCGGCAACGGACGCATTCTGGCCAAGGTTGAATCACGCAACCCGAGCTTCAGCGTCAAATGCCGCATCGGTGCCAATATGATTTGGGATGCGGAACAACGCGGCGTGCTGACCGCCGGCAAGGAACTGGTGGAGCCGACCAGCGGCAACACCGGCATCGCGCTGGCCTTCGTGGCCGCCGCGCGCGGCTACAAGCTGACGCTGACCATGCCGGAAACCATGAGCATCGAGCGCCGCAAGCTGCTCAAGGCGCTGGGCGCCAATCTGGTGCTGACCGAAGGGGCGAAAGGCATGAAAGGCGCCATCGCCAAAGCGGAAGAGATCGTCGCTACCGATCCGAACCGCTACCTGATCCTGCAGCAGTTCAGCAACCCGGCCAACCCGGCCATCCATGAAAAAACCACCGGTCCGGAAATCTGGGAAGACACTGACGGGGAAGTCGACGTGTTCATCTCCGGTGTCGGCACCGGCGGCACGCTGACCGGCGTCAGCCGCTACATCAAGAACACCAAAGGCAAAGCCATCACCACCGTGGCGGTCGAGCCGACCGACTCGCCGGTCATCAGCCAGGCGCTGGCCGGTGAAGAGCTGAAGCCGGGCCCGCATAAAATTCAGGGCATCGGCGCCGGCTTCATTCCAGGCAACCTCGATCTGGACCTGGTGGATCGCGTCGAAAAAATCTCCAACGACGAAGCCATCAGCATGGCGCGCCGTCTGATGGACGAAGAGGGCATCCTGGCGGGCATCTCCTCCGGCGCAGCGGTCGCGGCGGCGGTAAAACTGGCCGAAGAACCGGCGTTCGCCGACAAGACCATTGTGGTTATCCTGCCCTCTTCCGGCGAACGTTATCTCAGCACCGCGCTGTTTGCCGATCTGTTCACCGAGCAGGAATTGCAGCAGTAATTCCGGCACTGCACAAATCGCTAAAAAAGCACCCCACGGGGTGCTTTTTTGTGGACTGGATCAAACTTTATAGCAGTCCAAGATTGCTTTTGCCCTTCGCCTTTAGTATTTAACGGTGCATTATTTCGATGCGCAAAATTAATCACTCTCCGAGCCCGGTCAAGGCTGAATCGATTTACTCATCTGTCGCCGACGCGGCGAATCGGGCATAATGGGGAGCGGATTGGAACGACGTCAAAAGCCGAGTTTTTTGATCTGAAGTGCCTAACGCGTCGTTTTCTGTTGCATCAACGTTCGCCCCTGTCCATAGTCAGGCGCTATAACCAGACAAGCTAAAGTCAGGCCCCTGGGCTAAACTTTAGCTCCACAACATTAATCCAATAAGTTGGGGAAACATCAATGTTCCAGCAAGAAGTTACTATTACCGCTCCGAATGGTCTGCATACTCGCCCTGCCGCTCAGTTCGTTAAAGAAGCCAAAGGCTTCACGTCTGACATCACCGTAACCTCCAACGGCAAAAGCGCCAGCGCCAAAAGCCTGTTCAAACTGCAAACTCTGGGGCTGACTCAAGGGACCGTAGTGACCATCGAAGCTGTTGGTGAAGACGAGCAGAAAGCCGTTGAGCACTTGGTAAAACTGATGGCAGAGCTTGAGTAATCGGCCCGTCTTTTTAGTTAACACCAGTCAAGAGTAAGGTAGGGTTATGATTTCAGGCATTTTAGTATCACCGGGCATCGCTTTTGGTAAGGCTCTCTTGCTGAAAGAAGACGACATTGTCATCAACCGGAAGAAAATCTCTGCTGATCAAGTAGAGCAGGAAGTCTCGCGTTTTCTGGCCGGCCGCGCGAAAGCGTCCGAACAGCTGGAAGCGATCAAGACCAAAGCTGGCGAAACCTTCGGCGAAGAGAAGGAAGCTATCTTCGAAGGCCACATCATGTTGCTGGAAGACGAAGAGCTTGAGCAGGAAATCATAGCCCTAATCAAAGACGATCTGGCCTCCGCAGACGCCGCCGCCTACACCGTGATCGAAGGCCAGGCCAAAGCGCTGGAAGAGCTGGACGACGAATACCTGAAAGAACGCGCCGCCGACGTGCGCGACATCGGCAAACGCCTGCTGCAGAACATTCTGGGCATGCCTATCGTCGATCTGGGCTCCATTCAGGACGAAGTGATCCTGGTGGCCACCGATCTGACCCCGTCCGAGACCGCACAGCTGAACCTGGACAAAGTGCTGGGCTTCATTACCGATCTCGGCGGCCGCACCTCCCACACCTCTATCATGGCGCGCTCCCTGGAGCTGCCGGCGATCGTCGGCACCAGCGACGTGACCAAGCAGGTGAAGAACGACGACTATCTGATTCTGGACGCGGTTAACAACCAGATTTACGTTAACCCGACCGCTGACGTTATCGATCAGCTGAAAGCCGCCCAGAACCAATACATCACCGAGAAAAACGATCTGGCCAAGCTGAAGGACCTGCCGGCGATTACGCTGGACGGCCATCAGGTTGAAGTCTGCGCCAACATCGGCACCGTGCGCGACGTCGCGGGTGCAGAGCGCAACGGCGCGGAAGGCGTCGGCCTGTATCGTACCGAATTCCTGTTCATGGACCGCGACTCGCTGCCAACCGAAGACGAGCAGTTCCAGGCTTATAAAGCCGTGGCGGAAGCCATGGGCTCGCAGGCCGTGATCGTCCGCACCATGGACATCGGCGGCGACAAAGACCTGCCGTACATGAACCTGCCGAAGGAAGAGAACCCGTTCCTCGGCTGGCGCGCCATCCGCATCGCGATGGACCGCCGTGAAATTCTGCACGCCCAGCTGCGCGCCATCCTGCGCGCCTCGGCGTTCGGCAAACTGCGCATCATGTTCCCGATGATCATCTCCGTGGAAGAAGTGCGCGATCTGAAAGGCGAAATCGAGACGCTGAAGGCGCAGCTGCGCGAAGAAGGCAAGGCGTTTGACGAGAGCATCGAAGTGGGCGTGATGGTGGAAACACCGGCTGCAGCGGTCATCGCTCACCACCTGGCGAAAGAAGTCGACTTCTTTAGTATTGGGACAAACGATCTAACCCAGTATACTCTGGCGGTAGATCGCGGCAACGAGCTGATTTCTCATCTCTATAACCCGATGTCCCCATCAGTGCTTGGCCTGATCAAACAGGTTATTGATGCATCTCACGCGGAAGGCAAGTGGACCGGCATGTGCGGCGAACTGGCTGGCGATGAGCGTGCTACACTGTTGTTATTGGGCATGGGGCTGGATGAGTTCAGCATGAGTGCGATTTCAATCCCGCGCATCAAGAAAATTATTCGCAACACGAATTTCGAAGATGTGAAGGCGTTGGCAGCGCAAGCCTTGGCACAGCCAACGGCACAAGACCTGATGAATTGCGTCAATAAATTCATCGAAGAAAAAACGCTCTGCTAAACTTCCACGACACTGGAACGCCGCCCAATTTAATGCTTAGGAGAAGATCATGGGTTTGTTCGATAAACTGAAATCTCTGGTTTCTGATGACAAGAAAGACACGGGCACTATCGAGATCGTCGCTCCCCTTTCTGGCGAAATCGTCAATATCGAAGATGTGCCGGACGTAGTGTTCGCTGAAAAAATCGTTGGCGACGGTATCGCCATCAAACCGGCCGGCAACAAAATGGTTGCTCCGGTTGACGGCACCATCGGTAAGATTTTCGAAACCAACCATGCATTCTCTATCGAATCCGACAGCGGCATTGAGCTGTTCGTCCACTTCGGCATCGATACCGTAGAACTGAAAGGCGAAGGCTTCAAACGCATCGCCGAAGAAGGTCAGCGCGTCAAGAAAGGTGACGTCGTTATCGAGTTCAACCTGCCACTGCTGGAAGAGAAAGCCAAGTCTACCCTGACGCCGGTCGTTATCTCCAACATGGACGAGATCAAAGAGCTGATCAAACTGTCCGGCAGCGTGACCGTTGGCGAAACCCCGATCATCCGCATCAAGAAGTAATCGCGAATGAGCATGATAAACGGCGCCCTCGGCGCCGTTTTTTTTATCCCCTTCGTCGTATCCCAATCTCGCTACGTTATGACGACCAACGCGGGATACGCAGGGTAATGATCAGCCCCTCTTTGTCGCCGTTGCGCGCCTCAACCTGGCCGCCGTGCGCCAACACCACCTTGCGGGTAATCGCCAGCCCCAGGCCGTAGCCCTTGCCCGACTGCGCCGACTTCACGCGCACGAATGGATCGAAGATGCTCGACAGTTTCGACTCCTCTACGCCCGGCCCCTGATCGCTGACGGCGAGCTGGAACTGGTTGTCGATGCGCAACAGCGCCACAGTCACCCGCTGGCCCTGGCTGGAGAAGCGCAGCGCATTGCGCACAATGTTGTCCACCGCGCGCCGCATCAGCTCCGCATTGCCCTTGACGGTATACTCCACGTCCGACTCGGCCTGCAGCACGATCTCCACGCCGGGCACCTGCGCCTCGTAGCGCGCATCGCTCACCACCGCGTCCACCAGGCCGTACAGATCGAAGTACTCCTCGTCCGGCAGGCTGCTGTGTTCGGTGCGCGACAGCGCCAGCAGCTCGCCGATCATTTTGTCCAGCCGCCCCGACTCATGTTCGATGCGCTTGAGCGAGGTTTCGACGTTGCCGGCATTCTGCCGCGCCAGGCCGATCGCCAACTGCAGGCGCGCCAGCGGCGAACGCAGTTCGTGCGAAACATCGTGCAGCAGCTGCTCGCGGGCGCTGACCAGCAGTTCCAGCCGCTCGGCCATGGTGTCGAAATCGCGCGCCACGTCGGATAGCTCGTCATGACGGCGCCGCATTTTCGGGAACAGCCGCACCGACAGATCGCCCTGCGCCACCCGATCCAGGCCGCCGCGCAGCTGACGCATCGGCCGGGTCAGGTTCCAGGCCAGTACGGCGCTGAACAGCAAACCGCCCAGCCCGCCGACCCACAACATCGGCGCAGGAATATTAAAGAAATGGGAACGCCGCTCCGGCCGATACTCTTCGCGCAGCCCGCGCACGTTATAACTCAGCCAGTATCCCTGCCCTTCCCCGGTCTGCACCCAGGCGGAAATCGCTTTCGGCATCCGCCGCCCTTCAAACAGCGGCTCTTCCGGCGCGGGCGGCGGCGGTTGAGTCATCGGCGTAACCGACAGCAGACGCCTGTCGTCCTCGGGCCAGTCGCGCATCAGCGCTTCCAGCGCCGGCATGCCGCCGCTGCGCAATTGGGTGGCGGCGGAGGTCAGCTGCAGGCCGATCGCCCGCCGCGCCATGGCGTTCTCCGGCGGCACATAGCGATCGCCATAAAGAGAAAATGCCACCCACAGGGCCTGCGTCATGATGAGAAAGGTCAGCCAAAAGCCGAGCAAAATTTTCCAGAACAGTCTTCCGCGCATGTCAGGTTACCGGATGCGATAGCCGATGCTGCGCACCGTTTCGATGCTCAGCGTATTGCCGGCCAACGCGCTCAGCTTCTGGCGGATATTGCTGATATGCACATCCACGCTGCGGTCATAGGCTTCACGCGGGCGCCCCAGCCCCTTCTCGGACAATTCGTCCTTAGACACCACGCGGTCCGGCGCGCGCAGCAACAGCTCCAACAGATTGAATTCCGAAGCGGTCAGATCAAACGCCTTGCCGCGCCATTCGCTGCTGCGGGTTGACGGATTCAGCGTCAGCTCGCCAACGCTGATGGCGGCCTCGTCGTCCGCTTCTTGCGGCCGTTCTTCGAAACGGCGCAGCACCGCGCGCAAACGCGCCACCAATTCGCGCGGATAGCAGGGTTTGGGCATGTAATCGTCGGCGCCCATCTCCAGACCAATCACCCGATCGATGTTGTCACCTTTGGCGGTCAGCATGATGATCGGCAGCCGGCTCTTTTTGCGCACGTCGCGCAGCACGTCGATGCCGCTCATATCCGGCAGCATGATGTCGAGGATCATCGCGGTATAGTCGCCCGACAGCGCGCCCTCTACCCCCGCCTTACCGGTCAGTACCAGCGTGGCGTCGAAACCTTCGCCCGTCAGGTATTCGCTCAGCATGGTGCCAAGCTCCAGGTCATCGTCGACCAGTAAAATTTTCATGCCTTGCTCCTTCACCGATTTTCGTTATTTTCCCGCCAATTTCGCTGGTCCGCAGCCAGTTTTACTCAATCCTTACACATCGCTCCTGGCGTCTCGCCACCGTTAGTGTGGCTGCTGTCGCGGGATTTCTCTACTTCAGTCATGGCATTGGCGCACGAGCAAGCGGCAGCCGCCGCAAGCGGGGCTGCCATCTGTCGAAAGGAAAGTGGAAAGGTTTTCCCGACGGAGTACACCGTCGGGAGGGCACGCTCAGCCGAACACGCCGGTAGACAGGTAGCGATCGCCACGGTCGCAGACAATCGCCACCACCACGCTGCCGGGGTGAGCCGCGGCGACGCGCAAGGCGCCGACCACCGCACCGCCGGAGCTGACGCCGCAGAAGATGCCTTCACGCTGCGCCAGCTGGCGCATGGTCTGCTCGGCATCGCCCTGTTCGATATCCAGCACCTGATCCACCAACTCCGGGCGGAAAATACCCGGCAGGTAAGCGGGTGCCCAGCGGCGAATGCCGGGGATGCTGCTGCCCTCCGCCGGCTGCAGGCCGATGATCTGCACCTGCGGATTCTGGCTCTTCAGGTAACCGCCCACGCCGGTAATGGTGCCGGTGGTGCCCATGCTGGAAACGAAATGCGTGATGCGCCCTTCGGTTTGACGCCAAATCTCCGGGCCGGTGGTGGTGAAATGGGCGTAGGGATTGTCCAGGTTGTTGAACTGATCCAGCACCTTGCCCTGCCCCTGACGCTGCATCTCCAGCGCCAGATCGCGCGCCCCTTCCATGCCCTGCTCACGGCTGACCAAGATCAGCTCGGCGCCGTAGGCACGCATCGCCGCCTGCCGCTCCAGGCTCATGTTCTCCGGCATCAGCAGCTTCAGCGTATAGCCTTTCAATGCAGCGATCATCGCCAGCGCAATGCCGGTGTTGCCGCTGGTGGCCTCAATCAGCACGTCGCCGGGCCTGATCTCACCGCGCAGCTCCGCCTGCTGGATCATCGCCAACGCAGCGCGATCCTTCACCGATCCCGCCGGATTGTTGCCTTCCAGTTTGACCCATACCTCGCTGCCCGCCTGGGCGGCCAGCCGTTGCAGTTTTACCAGCGGGGTATTCCCGATGCATTGTTCGAGCGTTGTCACGATCTTTGCCTGTGTGTTGGTGTGCGTAAAGTAAAAAGGCAACCCTGGGGTTGCCTTGAAGAAAAGGGCTGCTAAAACCTATCAGGCGCTTTTGGCTAACGCAACAGGTTGCAGCAGTTGATCGCCGGCATACAGCCGCGCATTGAGGCTGCCGACGTAATAACGGCCGCCGCGCACCGGCGTGGCGTTGCCTTCCGGCAGCACCACGCCGATCGGTTCCTGGTGCCAGCCGATCGGCTGCACCGTCAGCTGCCAGAAGTGGCCGCGCGGGCTGACTTCCAGCACCTGAACCGGCAGCGGGCAACGTTCGCTGCTTTCGGTCGCCACTTCCATTTCCCACGGGCGCAGGAACAGATCGACGCTGCCCTGATGCATCGGCTGGAACGACAGCGGCCACTGGTGCGCACCGACGAACAGCTGGGAGCCGCGAATTTCGCCGTTCAGACGGTTCACTTCCCCCATGAATTCCAGCACAAAGCGGCTCGCCGGCTCGCGCATAATCTCCTCCGGCGAGCCAACCTGTTCGATATTGCCCTGGCTCATCACCACGATGCGGTCGGCCACTTCCATCGCCTCTTCCTGATCGTGGGTGACGAACACGCTGGTGAATTTCAGCTCTTCATGCAGCTGACGCAGCCAGCGGCGCAGCTCTTTGCGCACCTGCGCATCCAGCGCGCCGAACGGTTCATCCAGCAGCAGAATCTGCGGTTCCACCGCCAGGGCGCGCGCCAGCGCCACGCGCTGTTTCTGGCCGCCGGACAGCTGCGACGGATAGCGGGTAGCCAGGTGGCCCAGCTGCACCATGTCCAGCAGCTGAGTGACTTTCTGTTTGATCGCCGCGGCGTTCGGGCGCTCGCGGCGCGGCAGCACGGTCAGGCCGAAGGCGATGTTGTCGAACACCGTCATGTGGCGGAACAGCGCATAGTGCTGAAATACGAAGCCCACGCGCCTGTCGCGCGCGTGCATGTGGCTGACGTCGGTGCCGTGGAAGCCCAGCTTGCCGCCGCTCTGGCTTTCCAGCCCGGCGATGATGCGCAGCAGCGTGGTCTTGCCGGAACCGGACGGCCCGAGCAGCGCCACCATTTCGCCGGAAGCAATATCGAGCGAGATATCGTTCAATACCTTGGTGCGACCGAAGGACTTGTTGATGCCGTTAATCTCAATGCTCATGATTTTCCTCCCGCTCGAGACGCGCGTTTTGACGTTCCAGACGCCACTGCAGCGCGCTCTTCAAAAATAGGGTAACGATCGCCATCAGGGTCAACAGGGCGGCGGCGGTAAAGGCCCCGACGGTGTTGTAATCCTGCTGCAACAGCTCGACCTGCAGCGGCAGGCTGTAGGTTTCGCCGCGAATCGAACCGGACACCACCGACACCGCGCCGAACTCGCCGATGGCGCGCGCGTTGGTCAGCACCACGCCGTACAGCAGCGCCCAGCGAATGTTGGGCAGCGTCACGCGGCGGAACATTTGCCAGCCGGACGCCCCCAGCAGGATGGCGGCCTCATCTTCCTGGCTGCCCTGGCTGAGCATCATCGGCACCAGCTCGCGCACCACGAAGGGACAGGTGACGAAAATGGTCACCAGCACCATGCCCGGCCAGGAGAACATGATCTGGATGTTATGCGCATCCAGCCAGCCACCCAGCAGGCCGTTGCTGCCGTAAAACAGCAGATAAATCAGCCCCGCCACCACCGGTGAAACGGCGAACGGGATATCGATCAGCGTCAGCAGCAGCTGGCGGCCGGGGAAGGTAAAACGCGTCACCAGCCACGCCAGCAACGTGCCGAACACCAGGTTGAACGGCACGGTGATCAGCGCGATCAGGACCGTCAGCCAAATGGCGTGCAGCATGTCCGGATCGAGCAAATTGCTCCACATCGCGCCGAATCCTTTGGAGAAGGCCTCGGCGAAAATCGATATCATCGGCACCACCAGCAGCAGCACCGAAAACAGCGTGCCGATGCCGATCAGCGTCCACTTGCCCCAGTTGACGCGCGGGCGCTCGGCGCCGTTGAAGGCGGAAATATCAGCCATCAGTGCCCTCCTCCCAAACGTCTGCCGAAGCGGCTTTGCAAGACGTTAATGCTGAACAGCAGCAGCAGCGACGCCGCCAGGATCACCGAGGCGATGGCGCTGGCCGCCGGGTAATCGAACTCCTGCAAACGCACAAAAATCATCAGCGAGGTCACTTCCGTCTTCCAGGCGATGTTGCCGGCGATGAAAATCACCGCCCCGAACTCGCCCAGACTGCGGGTAAAGGAAATGGCGGTGCCGGCCAGCAGCGCCGGCGCCACCTCAGGCAACACCACGCGGCTAAAACTCTGCCAGCGCGTGGCGCCCAGCGTCTCGGCCGCCTCTTCGTACTCCGGCCCTAACTCTTCCAGCACCGGCTGCACGGTACGCACCACAAACGGCAGGCTGGTGAACGCCATCGCCACCGCGATCCCAAGCCAGGTGAAGGTGACCTTGATGTCGAAGTGCGCCAGCCACTGCCCGTACCAGCCCGTGGTGGAAAACAGGCCGGCCAGCGTCAGGCCGGCTACCGCCGTCGGCAGCGCGAACGGCAGGTCGATCAGGCCATCCAGCAGCGAACGGCCGGGAAAGCGGTAGCGCGTCAGGATCCAGGCCATCAGCATGCCGAACACCGCGTTGAACAGGCTGGCGACAGCGGCCGCCAGCAGCGTCACTTTGTACGCCGCCACCACCTGCGGGTTGGAAATCACTTCCCAATATTGCGCCAGGCTCATCTGCGCCAGCTGCATCACCAGCGCACTGAGCGGCAGCAGCAGGATCAGACAGGTATAAAACAGGCTGCTGCCGAGGCTGAGGCCAAATCCGGGCAGCACCCGCTTACTGGACGACAACGCCAACATTTACTTGCGCCCTGCCGCTAACAGCTGATCCAGCTCGCCGCCGGTGGCGAAGTGGGTTTTCATCACCTGCGGCCAGCCGCCGAATTGATCTTCCACGCGGAACAGTTGGGTGTCCGGGAATTGCCCCTTGGCCGCCGCCATCGCTTTCTGGTCATACACGCGGTAGTAGAAACTGGTGATCACCTGCTGCGCCGCCGGGCTGTAGAGATAGTTCAGATAGGCTTTGGCCGCTTGTTCGGTGCCGTTGCGCGCGACGTTTTTGTCGACCCAGGCCACCGGGAACTCCGCCAGAATATCGACCGGCGGCACGATCACTTCGTACTTGTCTTCACCGTATTGCTTGCGGATGTTGTTCACTTCGGACTCAAAGCTGATCAGCACGTCGCCCAAACCGCGCTCGACGAAGGTGGTGGTCGCGCCGCGGCCGCCGGTATCGAACACCAGCACGTTTTTCAGGAAACGGGTCATGAAGGCGCGGGTCTTGGCCGCATCGTTGCCGTCGGCCTGGCTGGCGGCGCCCCAGGCGGCCAGATAGGTGTAACGGCCGTTGCCGGAGGTTTTCGGGTTCGGGAACACCAACTTCACGTCGTCGCGCACCAAATCGTTCCAGGTGTGGATGCCCTTCGGGTTGTCCTTGCGCACCAAAAACGCCATGGTGGAATAGAACGGCGAGCTGTTGTTCGGCAGACGCGACTGCCAGTCCGCCGGGATCAGCTGCCCGCGATCGTGCAGGATCTGCACGTCGGTGACCTGGTTGTAGGTCACCACGTCGGCGCGCAGGCCCTGCAGGATCGCCAACGCCTGCTTCGACGAGCCGGCGTGCGATTGTTTGATGGTCAGCTTGTCATTCGGATGCTGCTGATTCCACTGCTGTTCAAAGCCGGGATTCAGCGCGACGAACAATTCACGGGAAACGTCATAAGAGCTGTTCAGCAATTCCGCCGCCGACGCGGCGCCGCTCGCCAACAGCGCAGCCGCCAGCCAACTTTTCAGCACGAGATTTTTAACCCGGTTTTGTTTCATTCTGCACCTTATCACTGAGTCATTCCTTCAGGCTTTCGCCTTATTGACGACCAGTGTATTTATAACTCGGTGCGGAGCTGTAACGCTTTTATATACCGTTTAGTGATTTACAAGCATCAAACGCTATAAGGCAGGAAATGCGAGGCGTTTTGGGGCGGGAAAACAGACCGAAGCCGGACGCGCCGGCTTCGGCAACGGCGTCAAAGTGACAGCAGGCGCGTCAGCGATGGCGCAAAGTAGTAGCTGCCGGTGACCGCACGGCTGAAACGCAGCATTGCGTCGCGTTTGCCGTCCAGATCGCCGAACATGCTCAGCAGCTGCTGCTCGATATTGTGCAGGCGCGCGCAATAGGCGATGAAGAACAGGCCGTGCTTGCCGCTGGCGGTGCCGTAAGGCAGGCTCTGGCGCAGAATCTTCAGGCCCTTGCCGTCCTCTTTCAGATCGACACGGCTGACGTGCGAAGTATCCGGACGCCGATCCGCCGGCAGCTCTTCGCTGTCGTGCTTGGTGCGGCCGATGATCTGCTCCTGCTGTTCGGTGGTAAAACGCTGCCACTGGCGCAGGTTGTGCTCGTAACGTTGCACCAGCACGTAGCTGCCGCCCGCATCCTCTTCACCCTCGGCGATCGTCGCCACTGCCGGGCGCTGGTCGCCCTGCGGGTTTTCGGTGCCGTCGATGAAGCCGCTCAGATCGCGCTCTTCCACCCAGCGGAAGCCGTGGGTTTCTTCCTCAATCTTGATGACGCTGCCGAACGCCGCCAGCGCGGCCTGCGCCAGCGTGAAGTTGACGTCGTGGCGCAGCGACTGGATGTGGATCAGCATATCGCGCTGGGTGGCCGGCGCCAGCCCTTTGCCGAGCGGCGTGAACGGCTTCAGCTCTTTCGCGCCCTGGCCGCTGGAGAGATCGTGCCAGACGTCGTAGCCGAAAGCGATCACCGCGCCGAGGCGCGCATCGGGGAACTGCTGCTGCAGCTCGCTCAGCGTCTGACAAAACTGTTTGCAGCCCTGGCGCAAATCGGCGAATTCGCCCTGTACGCTGGCTTCCATAAAAATGGCGAAACGGCAGTGCTCCAGCAGAATGCCGCTCTGAACCTGTGTCATGTTGTTATCCTCAATACCAGAATCCGGCAACAGGTAAGGTATGGCGGTTGACGCGCGGGGTCCCTGTTACAAACGCGCGCTATCATACCGCAAGCACAGGCGATTGCCTTGCAGCAGCGCAAAGAAAATAGGGGTAATGATTTGGACAAGCAGGCGCCGGGAACCGGCGCCCGTTGAACGCGTTACTGCTGCGGCTTGGCGTGCCAAATGATTTTGCTGACCGTCCAGCTTTTCAGGGTGTCGTCCGGCGGGATGATATCCTGCGCTCCGGCCCACTTGCCGCTGAAGATGTAGGTGACGTATTTGCTCTGCTCCGCCACGCACTCCACTTTACCGGCGTCTTCACCGCTGCCCGGCTTACAGGAGCCAAACGCCTTGCTGTACATGTCGCCAAACGGCGTGCCGAGCTTGTTGCCCCACTCCGTCGCCACTTTCGGATCCATCACGTCCACCCGCTGCAGGCGCCCTTTCGGTTCGCCGGTGATCACCAGCTTCACTTCGTCGCCGGACAGCGCCTGATAGTAAGAGACGATCTGGCCGTTGTTAGTCGCCATGCCGCCGCGCAGGCGGTAGTTGCCGTCCAGCCCGTCGTTGATGGCGCTTTCCGACATCGGCGTGCCGGCGTTGAGCTTGCCGACGCCCTTGGCGCCGACTTCCAGGCTGCTGCCGAACCAGTTAAACGGCGACAGGCTGGACCAAGAGAAATTAGACATGCTCGAACAGCCGGTCAGTAACAGCGGAAGCCCTAACAACAGGGGGCGAATATTCATCTCTAGCTCCTTAGACATCAATGGCATGGGGCGGGTCACCCGCTCCTGCCGCATTCGGCGTTTTGCTGCGTGCCAGCCTCTCACAACGGCCCGCACTACGCCAACGGTTGCCAGCTTGGAGTGCGGAAAATGCGAAAAGTGCCGCACTTCTCGGCAATTAGTCGGCGCGCTCCGCTGGCGCGAAACAGGCTTTCAGACGCGCATTCAGCAGCAGATAGCTCAGCGCCAGCGCGTCGAGCAGCGCCAACGTCAGCTCCAGCCCCGGCGCATCGCCGTCCTGGCGCCACAGGCTGAACAGCGAGCCGCCGAACGACGCCAGCAGCGAGACAGCCAGCCCCCAGCGCCAGCCGCGCCACAGTCGCGGCCACTGGTGGCGACGGCCGCTCAGCAAAAACGCCAGCGCCGCCGGCAGACCGAGCAGCATGCCGTACCAAAAGCGTTGGGTATCCGGATAAAACAACGCCAACAAGCTTTCGCCCTGCTCGCGCGAAGCGCCGGCCATCACGAACAACAGCCAGGTGCGCGCCTGCAAAATCAGCACGGCCCAAAATCCCAGCGGCAGCCGCAGCGCGCCGTGCTGATCGTAATCGTCCGGGGAAAACCGGGGTGAGAATGGCTTCAACGCTCGTTCCTTGCCAACAGAATAAAGACTATGGCTACAGATGGGCGCCGGCGATGGGAATTTCAATGCGTCGGCTTAAGAAGCTCTTAAGATCGGCGTGTTTTAATCCTTATCACTTAGCAAGCACCCGATATCAGCGGGATGTGATTTTCGATAACGATAAGGAAGCGCAACATGAAAAAACTGACTCTGGCCACTCTGATCGCGCTGTGCAGCGCACCGGTACTGGCGCAACAAGGCGGGTTCCTCGATCCGGCCGCGCCGCAGGCTCAAACGCAAACCACCGCACAAGGTGGTTTCTCCGGCCCCAGCGCGGCGCTGACCACCGTGGACAAGGTGAAATCGCTGAGCGACGACACCTGGGTGATGCTGCAGGGCAACATCGAACAGCGCATCGGCGACGAAACCTATACCTTCCGCGACGCCACCGGCACCCTGACGGTCGATATCGACCGCAAACGCTGGAACGGCCAGACCGTTACGCCGAAAGACAAGGTGCAGCTGGAAGGGAAAGTGGATAAAGACTGGAACAGCCTCGAAGTGGACGTGAAAACCGTCAAAAAGCTGCCGTAATGCGTTGCGGCGGGCGGGGCAACGCCGCCGCCCGCCGCTCGATCAATATTCCTGATCTTCGATCAGCCGCTTGCCCAGGCTGGTGATGCCCTGGATCTCGTAGCCGAGCTTCTCGTACATCTCAACCACCGTGTCGTTGTCTTCGCGCACCATAATCTGGATCTTCGGGCAGCCGCGGGCGATCAGCTTCTTCTCCAGACGGTTGATCAACGCATTGGCGATGCCGCGCCCGCGATAGTCAGGGTGCACCCCGAGGTAATACGCCGATCCGCGGTGGCCGTCATAGCCGCCCATCACCGAACCGACTACTTCGCCGCCGACTTCCGCCACCAGGAACAGCTCCGGGTCGTGGTTCAGCTTGCGCTCGATGTCCATTTCCGGATCGTTCCAGGGCCGCAGCAGATCGCAGCGCTCCCACAGGGTAATGACTTCTTCAAAGTCGTCTTGTCGAAATACGCGAATTTCCATCGATGTTGGCCGCTGTTAATTAAGGTGTTTATCTGATTATCGCGTGATTATTCACTTACGCAATATCAAACTGCGATTTACCGCGCTATTTGCCCCGAAATCGCCGGTAACAGGCGTAATAAATGGAAATAGTTATCGGGTCGATTAATGATAATCAATACGATATAACGTCGCGAAATAGAATCGTCGACGGAGCGTTGCGTAATGAAAAAGCAGGGTAAACCATTCCTCAATTTTAAGCCGCTTGCCGTTTCCCCTACGCGACGCCAACTGTTGCTTTCCGGCCTGGCGGTCGCGCTGTTCGGCGTGAAAAACCCAAGCGCCAAGGCGGAAGGCCTGCTGCGCAATCAGCACAGCAAACCGGCGGCGAAACCGGCCGGCGGCAAAAAGCGGGTGATGATCGATCCCGGCCACGGCGGCATCGACTCCGGCGCGGTCGGCCACGAAGGCTCGCAGGAAAAACACATCGTGCTGGAAATCGCCAACCACGTGCGCCGTTTCCTGCATGAGCACGATCACATCGAGGCGCGCCTGACGCGCGAAGAAGACGAATTCATTCCGCTGTTCCAGCGGGTGGAGATCGCCCACCAGCACCAGGCCGATCTGTTCATTTCCATTCACGCCGACGGTTTTACCAGCCCGTCGGCCTCCGGCGCTTCGGTATTCGCCCTCTCCAACCGCGGCGCCAGCAGCGCCATGGCGCGCTACCTGTCCAACCGTGAAAACGCCGCCGACGACGTAGCGGGCGGCAAATACAAGGATCAGGACAACTACCTGCAGCAGGTGCTGTTCGATCTGGTGCAAACCGACACCATCAACAACAGCCTGACGCTCGGCCGCCACGTGCTCGGCCAAATTCGTCCGGTACAACATCTGCACAGCGACAGCACCGAACAGGCGGCGTTCGCGGTGCTGAAATCCCCGTCCATTCCCTCGGTACTGGTGGAAACCTCGTTCATCACCAACCCGAACGAAGAACGGCTGCTGGGCACCACCGCGTTTCGCGAGAAAATCGCCCGCGCCATCGCGGACGGCATCGTCAACTTCTTCGACTACTTCGACGCACACCAACGCAAACCCCGCTGATGCCGCGGGCGGCGAATAAGAGTATACTCAGCGCCTTGTTCAGCCAGACGCTATAAAGACCCCGCATGAGTTTACCTAACATCGCTGAAGTAAAATCCTTCCTGCTGGCGCTGCAGGATCATATCTGCGCGCAGCTCGCCCAGGCCGATGGCGCCGCCGTGTTCACCGAAGACCAATGGACGCGTGAAGAAGGCGGCGGTGGCCGCAGCCGTGTGCTGACCAACGGCGCGGTGTTCGAACAGGCGGGGGTCAATTTCTCGCACGTCTCCGGCGCCACCCTGCCGGCCTCGGCGACCGCGCACCGTCCGGAACTGGCCGGGCGCAGCTTCCAGGCGATGGGTGTCTCCCTGGTTATCCATCCGCTCAGCCCCTACGTGCCCACCAGCCACGCCAACGTGCGCTTCTTCATCGCTGAAAAGCCGGGCGAAGCGCCGGTATGGTGGTTCGGCGGCGGCTTTGATCTGACGCCGTTCTACGGCTTCGCAGAGGATGCCGTGCACTGGCACCGCACCGCAGCCGAGCTGTGCGCGCCGTTCGGCGACGAGGTCTACCCCAAATATAAACAGTGGTGCGACGATTACTTCTTCATCAAGCATCGCAACGAAGCGCGCGGCATCGGCGGCCTGTTCTACGACGATCTGAACACCCCGGATTTCGACCATTGTTTCGCCTTCACCCGCGCGGTGGGCCAGGGCTTCCTCGACGCCTACCTGCCGATCGTCGAAAAACGCAAGGCCTTGACCTGGGGCGAGCGCGAGCGCCAGTTCCAGCTGTATCGCCGCGGCCGCTATGTGGAGTTCAACCTGGTGTGGGATCGCGGCACGCTGTTCGGGCTGCAAACCGGCGGGCGCACCGAGTCCATCCTGATGTCGATGCCGCCGTTGGTGCGTTGGGAATATAACTACCAGCCGGACACAGGCAGCCCGGAAGCGGCGCTGGCGCGCGATTTCCTGCCGGTGCGCGACTGGCTGCAGGAGCCGAAATAATGCAGATTTGGGTCGATGCGGACGCCTGTCCGAACGTGATCAAAGAGGTGCTGTTCCGCGCCGCCGATCGCACCGCCATCACCGTGACGCTGGTGGCGAACCAACCGCTGCGCACGCCGCCGTCGAAATACATCCGTTCGCTGCAGGTGGCGGCCGGCTTCGACGTGGCCGATAACGAGATCGTGCGCCGCTGCGAAGCGGGCGATCTGGTGATCACCGCCGACATTCCGCTGGCGGCGGAGGTGATTGAGAAAGGCGCGGTGGCGCTGAACCCGCGCGGCGAACGCTATACGCCGGACACCATTCGCGAGCGCCTCAACATGCGCGATTTTATGGATACCCTGCGCGCCAGCGGCATTCAGACCGGCGGCCCGAACGCCCTGAACCAGCGCGACCGCCAGCAGTTCGCCAACGAGCTGGACAAATGGCTGCTGCAGGCGAAACGGGCGCAGTGACTGCGCCCTGCTCTGCTGCGGTTTAGAAGCGCACCTCCCCGCCGAAGATATAGGTGCGCCCACGGGCGGTGTTGGTCGGCGTCTCATACTGCGACTGCGACGGCAGCGAGTTCATCTTGTTGAGCGCGTCCGAATAGTCTCTGTCCATCAGGTTTTGCACGCTGAGCTTCAGCAGCAGATTGCGATTCACCTGATAGGTGCCGTACAGATCGATAATGGTCGGAATATGCGGCGCCGGCTCCTTCAGCAACTGCTCATTCTCATCGTAATCAGAGTCCGGCGACAGGCGCACCGACTTGCCGGTGTATTTCACCACCCCGCCCAGCGTCAGTTTTTCGTCCAGCAGGCGCACCCCGCTGTCCAGCGTGAAGTAGAATTCCGGCAGCTCGCTGATATCGCCCGCGCCGAATACGTTGCTGGCCTGGTTGGTCGGCTGGGAGGTATGCTCCTTGCTTAACGACAGCTTGGTGAAGGCGAAACCGGCGTCGTACAGCGCTTCAAGCTCCACCCCGCGCGTTTTGACCGGATCGGGAGCATTGCTGTACATGGTCATGCTGACGTTGATGTCCGCGTTATCCCACTCTTCCTGCGTCGCCTGCGAACGGTTGCACTTCTGACGGTTTTTACACACCAGGTAGGTTTGGCTGGATATGTAGTTTTTGATCCTGGTTTCGAAATAGACCGCTTTCAGTTGGAAGCTGTCCTGCTTGAACAACAGATCGTGAGCATTGGCGTTGAACCCGCCCTGCCAGGTCTCCGCTTTTTCACCCTTCAGGAACGGGTTCATCGACTGGCCGCCGCTGTTGGCGAAGAACACTTCCTGGATATTCGGCCCGCGCATCGACTTGCTGTAGCTGACGAACGGCTGCAGCCACGGCGTCACCTGCGCCGACAGCATGACCGACGGGTTGAAGCCGTGTTCGTTGCGGTTGATAGTGCCGGCGCCCTGAGGGAAGCACTCTACGCGCTCATCACAGGCCGGCTTGTAGCCGGAGAGGCGATAGGCAGTGTAGTTCAGGTCGACATTTCCCTGCCAGATGCCGTAGTTGGCCTGCAACCCACTGTACAGGCTGGAGATATCTTGTTTGCCGGCAATGCCCACCGGCATGCTTTCCGCCTGATCCTGATCCGTCACCAGCCCGGATGCCTTTTTCTTATACTCGTTGCGTACCAGCTTGCCGCCGTAGCTGAAGGCGAAATCAATATCCCGCAGGCTGAAACGGCTGGTGTTGTTGATATCCAGCGCATCGGAAATGTTTTTCGCCGTACTGTCGCTGAACCCCGCCATGTTGTTGGACATGAACTTCTGCTCACCGCGACTGGTGCTGGCGGTCAATTTGAAATCGATCAGTTCCGAGAACGGCGCGTAGTGGTATTTGAGGTAAAAATCGTCGCTGTCGATGTGGCGGCGGGTGATTTTATTCTGGTAGCGGCGCGCCGACAGTTCGATGCTGTTGAAGGCATCCGGCTTGATGTCCACTTTGAACAGCTGAGATTTCGGGTTCTGGCGGTAGGTTTTATCGACGTTGAACATCTCGCTGTCGAAACCGGCGCCGTTTTTGTAGTTGGAGGTGATGGAGCTGCCGCTGATCGCCGCCATCGCCCCCAGGCTGCCGCCGTCGGCAAAGGCGGCGGTTTTGGCGCCCACGGCGATCATGCCGCTGCGACCGATGCCGTTATTGCCCACCGAGAATTTGGTGCGTACGCCGAACGGGTTGTCGCCAAAGACTACGTCGTCCACGCCGATAGTGCGGAAGTTGGCGCTGCCCGCCAAGGCGTTAACGCCGTCGGAACCGGTGGCGTTGCCGCGCGCCACATCGACGCCGACGATAAAGTTCGGATCGATCAGCGCCCCGAACTGGCTGGTGGGCATGCCGCCGTGCGCTGCATCGCTCGGGGAGTTGCCGTAGTAGTTTTGCGTAATGCCGTCGACCATGGTGTTGACCCGGCCGAAGCCGCTCAGGCCGCGGATATTGACGCTGACCGATCCCTGGCCGGGGTCGATCTGGGTATAGGTGCCCGGCATGCTGCGCAGAATGCTGTCCACCGACTCCAGATTTTGGTTCTCGTCGCGCGAGCTGAACGCGCCCGGCCTCGCCAACGCGTCTTTTTCGCTGCTTTTGCCGCCGTCGGCGGCCGAGACGTTGAGCGGGCTGAACGCCACGCTGCCTTTATTGTTTTCCGCCTGTTCCTGCGCGGCCACAGCCTGCCCGTGCAGCACCAGTCCCGCGCCGATCAGGCTCGCTATCATTTTAATTTTCATATATCCCCAGAAATAGCCAATAAGGTTTGATGGCCGACAATGCCCAGCAAAAAGCCCGCCGAAAGCGCGGTATAAAAGGTTGTTATTGTTTTATTGCGCCGCAGCGTGCCGCGGCGCTGAAGGTTATTTCTGCGCCCGCCGATCCGCCGCCAGAATAAAGGCGTACTCCAGCGCGCCGTTTTCCAGCCGCGCCAGGCGGCCCGATTTGCCGCCGTGGCCGGCGGTCATGTCGGTGGAGAGCAGCAGCAGCGAATCGCCCT
Source organism: Serratia sp. X3 (assembly GCF_014982455.1). Taxonomy (NCBI): domain Bacteria; kingdom Pseudomonadati; phylum Pseudomonadota; class Gammaproteobacteria; order Enterobacterales; family Yersiniaceae; genus Serratia; species Serratia sp. X3. The sequence goes on along the minus strand of NZ_JADCNB010000001.1, from coordinate 22,676 downwards.
GTTTGAAACGCCGCAGCTTCGCCACCCATTTGGCCGGCTCCCAATACTGCACCTGCGAGTCGTATAAACCGCTGGTGACCAGCAGGTTCGGGTAGCGCTGTTTGCGCACGTTGTCATACGGGCTGTAGGACTTCATCAGCGCATAGGCGGCCGGCTGGTGCGGGTTGCCCCACTCCTCGTATTCGCCGGTAGTGAGCGGAATGCTGTCGTCCAGCATGGTGGTCACCACGTCGACGAAAGGCACCTGCGCCACCACCGCGTTGTACAGCTGCGGCGCCTGATTGATCACCGCCCCCATCAGCAAACCGCCGGCGCTGCCGCCCATGGCGTAGATGCGCCCCGGCTGGCCGTAGCCGCCGTTGATCAGCGCCTGGGTGGCGTCGATGAAATCGTTGAAGCTGTTCGGTTTGTGCGTCAGCTTGCCCTGTTTGTACCAGCTCTGCCCCAGTTCGCCGCCGCCGCGCACGTGGATCAGCGCATAGACGAAGCCGCGATCCAGCAGGCTGATGCGGTTCGCGCTGAACGCCGGATCCATGCTCATGCCGTAAGCGCCATAGCCGTAGACCAGCAGCGGGTTATGGCCGTTCTTGAACAGCGGCTTGCGGTACACCAGCGAGACCGGCACCTTCACGCCGTCGCGCGCCGTGACCCAGATGCGCTCGCTGTGATACAGGCTGGGATCGACGCCTTTCACTTCCTGCTGCTTGAGCAGAGTGCGCTCGCCCTTGTTCAGATCCCACTCATAGGTGCGGGTCGGCGTGGTCATCGCCGAATAGCCGTAGCGCAAACGATCGCTGTCCGGCTCCGGGTTATAGCCCAGCCAGGCCATGTAGCTGGCGTCGTCGAACGGGATGGCGCGCTCGGTTTTGCCATCCCAGCTGATTTGCCGCAGCTGCACCAGCCCGTTGGCGCGTTCCTGCACCACCAGCCAGTCGCGGAACAGGCTGAAGCTTTCCACCTCATGCTGCGCCTGCGGCGCAATCAGCGTCTGCCAAGGTTTGCCCGCCGCCGCCGTGCGGTACAGGCCAAAGTTCGGATCCTGATGGTTGGAACGCAGATAGAACTCGCCGCGGTAGTGATCGAGATAATACTCGCGGCCGTTTTGCCGGGCGGCGAACAGCTGCGGCTCGCGCTGCGGCTGGCTGGCGTCGATCAGGCGCACTTCGGACGTGGTGTTGCCGCTGATGGTCAGAATCAGGTAATCGCGCGAAGAAGAACGGCCGAGGCTGAGGTAGAACGCCGGATCGTTTTCCTGGTACACCAGCTTATCTTCCGCCGTCGGCGTCCCGTACTGATGGCGATAAACCTGGTACGGCAACAGCGTTTGCGGGTGGTTACGCACGTAGAACAGGGTTTGGCTATCGTTGGCCCATACCATGTTGCCGGAGGTGTTTTCCAGCGTTTCCGGCGACCAGCGTTCGCTGTCTATCTCGCGCAGGGAGATGCGGTATTGGCGGCGGCCCTGCAGATCTTCGGCCACCGCCAGGCGGCGGTTGTCCAGGCTGACGTCCATCGCCCCCAGGCGATAATAGGCATGGCCGGCCGCGCGCTGATTGGCGTCCAACAGGGTTTGCCACGGCGCGTCGGCGGTGAGCGCCTGGCGCTGATACCGCGCGAAATCTTTACCGGCGGCGTAGCTTTCCTGATAGCGATAGCCGTTGAGCTGATACGGCACCGAACGATCGTCAGGGTTCATACGGCCCAGCATCTCCTGATACAGCGTGGCGCGCAGCGTCTGGTACGGCGCCATCATCTGCTCGGTGTAGCGGTTCTCCGCCTTCAGGTAGTCCAGCACCTTCCGCTCTTTTCGGCTGTCGTCGCGCAGCCAGTAGTAATCGTCGGTACGCGTCTCGCCGTGGGCCGTCAGCGCTTTCGGCGCCCGTTCCGCCAACGGCGGCTGCGGTTGCGCCAGCGCGGCGCCTGCGATGCCTAAAGAAAGCCAGAGCGCGGCCGCGATGCGACGGCGCGGGGTAAATAACAGCGGATTCATAATCCCTCACGAAGTTTGAAGAGCCGGACGGCGGCGCTGCCGCGTCTGCGGGCATTAACGGCGGGCATTCAGCTCCGCCAGATTGAAATCGATCGGCATCCTTACCCTGACGGCCCCCTGCTGCAGCATCTCCGGCGGCGGCGGCGGCAACGGCTGCGCGCGCGACACCACCGCCACCGCTTCCCGATCCAATGACGCGGTGCCGGAACGGATCTGCAGGGTCACGTTCGATACCCGCCCCTGCGCATCGACGCTGAAACTGACCTGCGGCATGCCGCTGCGCCGGCGGTTGCGGGCATCCGGGGGATACTCTTTGATGCGGTTCAGTTTGCCCTTCACCAGGCTCTCCCACGACAGCTTGGCCTGCGCGTTGCTGTTGGCGTCGCTGTTGATCGGAGCGGCGGTTTGGTGAGAGAGCGTCTGCGCCTGCGGCGCAGCGGCGCTGGATGCGGCGGCGTTGCGCGTCTCTTTCGCCTGTTCCTGCGGTTTCGGCTGCGCTTTTTGCGGGGGACGGTGCTCGGCGCGCTTCTTGTCCGCCGTCACGATCTTCGCTTTATCGGCGCGCGCCAGCTTGGGCAGATCCGGCTGTTGCTGCTGTTCCGCCGGCTGCGCCGCAGCGGATTCCGCCTGTTGCACGCCCAGCGGCAACGGTTTGCTTTCCGGCGCTTCAATCTGCGCCGCCCAGCTCATCATCACCGCCGGCGGCGGCAGCTCGACCGGCTCGAGCGCCGTCTGCGGCCAATAAAACAGCAACGCTAACGCCGCGTGCGCCGCCAGGGCGAGCAGCAAGCCGCGCGCCCAGCGCGGCTGCGCAAAGGCCGGAGGGGGATAAGACTGACTTAACATAGGGGCATTAGCTTACTTAATTGCGAATGATTGCAGATCACATTTACTAATGATAATCATTTGCAACTATAATTAACACCCCTTTTCACTGCCTTAACGTATTCATTTCACTGATGGTGTGATCCACAGGTAGTCCGCCGTGTGCGCGTCAACCTGTACGCCCGGCTCCGCCAGCATCAGCACCGTCGGCGCCGCCGCCGGTTGCAGATCCCGCACGTGCAGCGGCACGCCCACCGATTTGGCGGCGTGATAACCGCCGGCGATCAATAGCGCGGGCGTCGGCGCCGCCAGCAGGCGCTCCGCCATGCGCCTGTCGCGCTGTTGCTGGATTGCCAGCATCGCATGCAGCTGCGCGGCCTCAATCTGGCCGCCGTGCGAAGTGCGGATGGTCTCTTCCAGCGCCTTGCGCACCGCCGGCTGCGACGAGAGCTGCCCCGCCGGAAACTGCGGCTGCTGATAGAACGCCGCGATCTCGCTGCGATCCAGGTTGGCCGACCACAGCGGGTAAGGCGCGCGCATCGCCGCCATCGTCACCCCGCCATACAGTTCCCACTTCCAGCCCGGCTGCCAGGCGATCAGCTCCGCCACGCGGCCGTCACGCACCGTGGGATCGCTCTGCAGCCACTGCTTGACCTTGTCGACCTGCGCCTGCTGGTTCGGGTTGATCATCTCCATCAGCACGCTGCCCTGCGGCCGCCGTTGCGGCAGCTGCTGCACCAGCCATTGCTCAATCTGATGGTGGTAAGGATTGTCATGCTTTTCCCCCACGATCACCCGCGGCTGCTGCGCCAACCGCGTCAACAGCTGCTCGGGCGTCAGGGTCACGCCGCTGTGCAGATCGGTGATATTCCCCATGCTCGCGACGTCGCTGGCCGGCGTCTTCACCGGCGTTTGGCTGCAGGCGCCGAGCGCCAACGCCGCCAATAAAATCAGATATCTCATCATGTTGCCCCATTAGCGAAAATGGCGACATTATAGATAATAATTATCATTTTCATATAGATCTGACCTGACGATTTTTTTACGCGGCGATCGCCGGTGACGCATTGCGTTGAAACGGCATTGCGGGTATAACCAATAGCCATTCAGATATTTAGACGTCTATACGGATAGATTATTATGCACTCATCGGCGCCCGCCGCAGGGCAGTTCAAACGCAGCATGAAGGCCCGGCATCTGGTGATGCTGTCGCTAGGCGGCGTGATCGGCACCGGGCTGTTTTTCAATACCGGCTACATCATCTCCACCACCGGGGCGCTCGGCACGCTGCTGGCCTACCTGATCGGCGCGCTGGTGGTATATCTGGTGATGCTGTGCCTGGGCGAGCTGTCGGTGGCGATGCCGGAAACCGGCGCCTTTCACGTCTATGCTTCGCGCTATCTGGGGCCGGCCACCGGCTATGCCGTCGCCTGGCTGTATTGGCTCACCTGGACGGTGGCGCTGGGCTCCAGCCTGACCGCCGCCGGATTCTGCATGCAGTACTGGTTCCCGCAGTCGCCGGTGTGGCTGTGGTGTCTGATCTTCTGCGCGGCCATTTTCCTGCTCAACGTGGTGACCACCCGCTTTTTTGCCGAAAGCGAGTTCTGGTTTTCGCTGATCAAAGTGGTGACCATTCTGGCGTTTATCATTCTGGGCGGCGCCGCCATGTTCGGCCTGCTGCCGATGAAAGACGGCACGCCGGCGCCGTTCCTGCACAACCTGACCGCTTCCGGCTGGCTGCCGCACGGCACGCTGCCGATCCTGATGACCATGGTGGCGGTGAACTTCGCCTTCTCCGGCACGGAACTGATCGGCATCGCCGCCGGTGAAACCGAGAACCCGGAGAAAGTCGTGCCGCTGGCGATCCGCACCACGGTGATCCGCCTGATGCTGTTCTTTATCGGCACGGTGTTTGTGCTGGCGGCGTTGATCCCCATGGATCAGGCGGGGATCGTCAAAAGCCCGTTCGTGCTGGTGTTTGAACGCATCGGCGTGCCTTACGCCGCCGATATCTTCAACTTCGTGATCCTGACCGCCATCCTGTCGGCGGCCAACTCCGGCCTGTACGCCTCGGGGCGCATGCTGTGGTCGCTGGCCCACCAGCGCACCCTGCCGGCCTACTTTGCGCGCGTCAATGCGCGCGGCATTCCGATCAACGCCCTGACCTTCAGCATGCTCGGCGGCGTGCTGGCGCTGCTGACCAGCGTGATCGCGCCGGATACGGTGTTCGTCGCCCTGTCGGCGATCTCCGGCTTTGCGGTGGTGGCGGTGTGGCTGAGCATCTGCGCCGCCCACTATGCTTTCCGCCGCGCCTATCTGCGCAGCGGCCAGCCGATAAGCGGCCTGAAATACCGTGCGCCCGGCTATCCATTGACGCCGATCCTCGGCTTTGCGCTGTGCCTGCTGGCCTGCATCGGGCTGGCGTTCGATCCGGAGCAGCGCATCGCGCTCTACTGCGGGCTGCCGTTCGTCGCCCTGTGCTACCTCACCTATTTCCTGACCCGGCGCGCCGGGCAAAAAAACGCTTTAGGAGAACAACATGTCGGTTAACAACCCCGTCGCTCGTTTGCTGGCCGAACGGCCGACGCTGATCCTGGACGGCGCGCTGGCCACCGAGCTGGAAGCGCGCGGCTGCGATCTGACCGATCCGCTGTGGTCGGCCAAGGTGCTGATTGAAAATCCCGAGCTTATCTATCAGGTGCATCTCGATTATTTCAACGCCGGCGCCCAATGCGCCATCACCGCCAGCTATCAGGCCACGCCGCAGGGCTTCTCGCGCCGCGGCCTGGATCAGGATCAATCGCTGGCGCTGATCGCCAAAAGCGTACAGCTGGCGCAACGCGCGCGGGGCGATTATCTGGCCGCACACCCGCAGGCGGCGCCGCTGTTGATCGCCGGTTCGGTGGGCCCGTACGGCGCCTATCTGGCCGACGGCTCGGAATACCGCGGCGACTACCGGCTGGCGCAGAATGACATGATTGCCTTCCACCGCCCGCGCCTCGCCGCGCTGGCCGCCGCCGGCGTCGATCTGCTGGCCTGCGAAACGCTGCCGTCGTTCGCTGAACTGCAGGCGCTGCTGACGCTGCTGCAGGAGTTCCCGACGCTCGGCGCCTGGTTCGCCTTCACCCTGCGCGACAGCCAACATCTCAGCGACGGCACGCCGCTGACGGAGGTCCTGTCCGCGCTGCGCGGCAATCCGCAGGTGTTGGCCATCGGCATCAACTGCATCGCGCTGGACAAGGTCGCCCCGGCGCTGCGCCAACTGGGCGCGCTGGCCGACAAACCGCTGCTGGTCTACCCGAACTCCGGCGAGCATTACGATGCCGTCAGCAAAACCTGGCACGCCTGCGGCGGCGAGCACGGCAGCCTGGCCGATCAGGCGACGGAGTGGCGCACGCTCGGCGCACAATTGATCGGCGGCTGTTGTCGCACTACGCCGCAGGATATTCGCGCCATCGCCGCGCGCTGTAAGAAATGAGCAGGGGGGTTATTCGGTTAGCCGGCGTAAGTGTTCAGCGGCTTGTTCTACGTTGAGGCGGCCTTGAGCTGCTTCAACCGTAATTTCGACCAGTTCTGCGTCTTCCCGCAGTGCAATGCCATTAATACCGAGAAATAGCGCCATGCTTTGGAAGGCCGTACGTTTGTTGCCATCAAGAAAAATGTGACCGTGGCTGATGGCGATGAGATAGAGCGTGGCCAAGCGGTATACGTCTGTGACGTTCTCGTAGTGGTAAGCATTGAGCACGCGGTTGGCTACAGCCTCAACTTTGCTGCCTTCCTGGCGGCCGTGAGGCACAATTTCAGCATTGAACTCCGCAATATCCTCTGCGGTCAAAAAGATCATCTATTCGCCAGCGCCTTAATCGTATCCGCGTGTTTAGCCTGAATGCGCGCTTTCACTTTGGCTTTGACCAAAACCTCATAGTCGGCCTTACTGATGATGTAAACCTCATCGTGTCCGCGGCGCGTCACTTCCACCGGCTGTTTTTGCGCTTCCAAAAGCACCTCGGCCAAATTGTTTCTCGCCGCCGTGTAGCTAATCGTAGTCATTTTCTTTACCTGTACATGTACATATTTGACGATTATTTGTACCACGTCCGCTGGAAATAAAAAAGCCCCCGGCGCCAACGGCGCAGGGGGCCAGTCATTCAACCCGGGCTTACAGCGGTTCGGTCTGGGCTTCCACCACCGCCAGCGCCACCATGTTGACGATGCGGCGCACCGAGGCGATCGGCGTCAGGATGTGCACCGGTTTGGCCACCCCCATCAGCACCGGCCCGACGGTCACCCCTTCCGAGCAGGAGACGCGCAGCAGGTTGTAGCTGATGCGTGCCGCTTCCATATTCGGCATGATCAGCAGGTTGGCCGAGCCTTTCAGCGGGCTGTCCGGCATCAGATCGTGACGGATGCTTTCCACCAGCGCGGCGTCGCCGTGCATTTCACCGTCGATCTCCAGCTCCGGCGCCAGCTCGTTCACCAGCTCCAGCGTTTTACGCATCTTGCGCGCCGCCGGGCAATCAGACGAACCGAAGCTGGAGTGAGACAGCAGCGCCACCTTCGGCTCGATGCCGAAACGGCGCACGGTTTCCGCCGCCATCAGGGTGATCTCCGCCAGCTGTTCCGGCGTCGGATCGTCGTTGACGTAGGTGTCAGCGATGAAGGTGTTGCCGCTCGGCAGCAGCAGCGCGTTCATCGCGCCGGCGACGTGCGCGCCTTCACGGAAGCCGAACACGTTCTTCACCACGTCGTAATGCTCGTGGTAGCTGCCGATGGTGCCGCAGATCATCGCATCCGCTTCGCCGCGGTGCAGCATGATGGCGGCGATCAGCGTCGGGTTGCCGATCACCGCGCGGCGTGCCTGCTCTTGCGAAACGCCGCGGCGTTTCATGATCTGGTAGTACTCGCCCCAGTATTCGTTGAAGCGCGGATCCGACTCGTTGTTCACCACTTCGAAATCTTTGCCCGGCGTCAATTGCAGGCCCAGCTTTTTCAGGCGCATCTCGATCACGCTCGGACGGCCGACCAGGATCGGGAAAGCCAGCCCCTGCGACACCAGCTCTTGCGTGGCGTGCAGCACGCGCTCTTCCTCACCTTCCGCCAGCACCACCCGCTTCACCTCTTTGCGCGCCTGCGAGAAGATCGGTTTCATGAACAGGTTGGTTTTGTAGACGAACTCCGCCAGCTTCTCCACGTAGGCGTCGAAGTCTTCGATCGGGCGCGTCGCCACGCCGGAGTCCATCGCCGCCTTGGCCACCGCCGGCGCGATCTTGACGATCAGACGCGGATCGAACGGTTTCGGAATGATGTATTCCGGCCCGAAGGAGAGATCCTGATCGTCATACGCGGAGGCTACCACGTCGCTCTGTTCCGCCAGCGCCAGATCGGCGATGGCATGCACGCAGGCCAGCTTCATCTCTTCGTTGATGGTGGTGGCGCCCACGTCCAGCGCGCCGCGGAAAATGAACGGGAAGCACAAGACGTTGTTCACCTGGTTCGGGTAGTCGGAACGGCCGGTACAGATGATGGCGTCCGGGCGCACCGCTTTGGCCAGCGGCGGCAGAATTTCCGGTTCCGGGTTGGCCAGCGCCATGATCAGCGGATCGCGCGCCATGGTTTTCACCATATCCTGCGTCAGCACGCCCGGGCCGGAGCAGCCGAGGAAGATGTCGGCGTTCGGGATGGCGTCGCCCAACGTGCGCTGGCCGTTATCCTCGATGGCGTAGGCGGCTTTGGTCTGTTCCATATTGGCGTCGCGGCCTTTATAGATGACGCCCTTGGAGTCGCAGACGGTGATGTTCTGTTGACGCAGCCCCAGCGCCACCAGCAAGTTCAGGCAGGCGATGGACGCCGCGCCGGCGCCGGACACCACCAGCCGCACGTCGGAGATGTTCTTCTTCACCACGCGCAGGCCGTTGAGCACCGCGGCGGTGGTAATGATCGCCGTGCCGTGCTGGTCGTCGTGGAACACCGGGATCTTCATGCGCTCACGCAGTTTCTGTTCGATGTAGAAACACTCCGGCGCCTTGATGTCTTCCAGGTTGATGCCGCCGAAGGTCGGTTCCAGCGCGGCGATAATGTCGATTAATTTGTCAGGGTTATGCTCATCCACTTCGATATCAAATACATCGATACCGGAAAACTTCTTGAACAAAACGCCCTTGCCTTCCATCACCGGCTTACCGGCCAACGCGCCGATATTGCCCAGACCCAGTACCGCCGTGCCGTTGGAAATCACCGCCACCAGGTTGCCGCGCGCGGTGTATTTGTAGGCCGCCAGCGGATCTTCGGCGATCTCGAGGCAAGGCGCGGCGACGCCCGGCGAATAAGCCAGCGCCAGATCGCGCTGGGTCGCCAACGGTTTGGTTGGGGAAACCTGGATCTTCCCTGGGACAGGAAACTGATGGAAATCAAGGGCACTCTGTTTGAGCTGTTCGTCCATTATGGATTCCTTTGTTTTTTGCTTTTATGTTGAGGTAAGGCTTTGAGGCTGCGCCCTGCCGTGGGCCATGGCGCCCAGGTACAATGACAGGGCACAGCCTTGAAGTATAGTGAGAGAAACATCACAAACTTTGAAGCGCGCCATAACCTTGGTCGAAAGACCGTTTTAAAAGTAAAAAAAGAAGGCCTGCGGGACAAGTCAGACAAGTGCCGCCGTCAGCGCGGCGGCAGCGTGGCGCGCCAGGCGTTGAGCGTCTCCACCTGACCGGCGCAAATGTGTAACGAGGTTTGTAACGCCAGGGCATAGCTTACCGCATCGCCCCAGGTCTCCCCCTGCAGCTGCGGCTGCTCACAGGGAGCGAATACCGACTCAGGGGGCAACAGCGGCACGGCCTGCGGCGCCGGCGGCCGGGCGCAGGAGCTCAAACACAGCGCCAGGCAGAGGCTGAGCGGCGCAGGGATCGTTTTTAATCGCTTCACGGTATTTCCTCTGATAAGCCTCGTGTTGCTGGCGCAGCTGCTGTTCCTGCCGCTGCTGCGCCGCCATCAGCGCACGATTTTGCGCATCCTGGGTCTGCAGGGTGGCGATTAGCCCGGCCTGCTGCGCCAGGCTTTTTTGCAATTCCGCCGCCAGTTGCCGCGCGGACACCAACTGGTGCGACAGCAACGCGCTGTAGCCGCCGAGGCAGATGGCCGCCAGCAACAGCAGCAGCAACCCGCCCTGCATCAGTTTTTGCAGCCAGCCGCTCATGCCGGATAGTCCCGAAACGGCAGCTGGAAGTGCGGGCCGTCCTTGAGGGTCTTCCATTCGCCGCCCCATTCGACGTTGATGCCGTATTCACGCGCCGCGCGCCGCACCGCCACCGCAATTTGCGCGTAGTAATCCCACTCCCAGGAGACCACGCCCGCCGGCATCGCCACCACGTCCACCGCGTGCCCGGTCAGATGGCGGCTGCGCAGCGTTTGGCTGTTGCCGGCGCGCACCATTTCCCGCTGGCGCGCCATGCTGCGCAGCCCCTCGCTAACGGAAAACGGCACCAGGGAATAGCGCAGCGCCAGACGAATAACGCGCACCAGATCCGGATGCACGCCGCGCAGGTTCTCTTCGCTGCGGGCGGTAAAGCGAATCTCTTCGATGTCATTTAACATTTTTAAACCCCGTTTTTTTGCCGATGAATTTTTTAATTAAGGCGTTGATGTAATCCGCCCCCATAAAGCCAATCAATACGCTGGCCAAATTCGCCCAGTTTAATTCCAGGCCCATCAGCGCCAGCGCATCGCGCACCGTCCAGGCCAATAACGCGCACATCGCCGCATTCAATAAACGTCGCCGAATACCCACGTTGCGATAGGCGCCGTGTAATAGCGCCATCACGCCGGCCAGAATGGCGTTCAATACCGGCTGAAGATATTCACATACTCGCTGGACTATTAAGCCAACAGCGTCAGGCTCTATGCTGGACATAGCTCATCTCCTTTTTTATTTTTAATTAAATGCCAATCACGGCCGGTGGGACATCGGATACTCAGAATCTAGTTAAGGATGCTATTACAAAGCAAATGAATAAATACAGGCCCTATGGTCGAATTCATTCATGCTGAATGCTGGCACAACACATAAACGCCAAGGCAGGCGGCAGTGAATAAAAAATTCATTCTTATCGTGATTTGTTTCGACTGTTATTTCTGCGAAAAATAAACATTAATGGCAACGGGAAATATTTCCCCATCGAAAAACATCCACTCTGGAGAAATGCCATGTCCACACGTAAAGCCGTTATTGGGTATTATTTTATTCCGACCAACCAAATCAATAATTACACCGAGACCGATACATCTGTCGTGCCGTTCCCGGTTTCCAACATCACGCCGGCCAAAGCCAAACAGCTGACGCACATTAACTTCTCGTTCCTGGATATCAACGGCAATCTGGAATGCGCCTGGGATCCGGCCACCAATGACGCCAAGGCGCGCGATGTGGTCAACCGTCTGACCGCGCTCAAAGCGCACAACCCCAGCCTGCGCATCATGTTCTCCATCGGCGGCTGGTACTACTCCAACGATCTGGGCGTGTCGCATGCCAACTACGTCAACGCGGTGAAAACTCCGGCGTCGCGCGCCAAGTTCGCCCAATCCTGCGTGCGCATCATGAAGGATTACGGCTTCGACGGCGTGGACATCGACTGGGAGTACCCGCAAGCCTCGGAAGTGGACGGTTTCATCGCCGCGCTGCAGGAGATCCGCACCCTGCTGAACCAGCAAACCGTCGCCGACGGCCGCCAGGCGTTGCCGTACCAGTTGACCATCGCCGGCGCCGGCGGCGCCTTCTTCCTGTCGCGCTATTACAGCAAGCTGGCGCAGATCGTCGCGCCGCTCGATTACATCAACCTGATGACCTACGATCTGGCCGGCCCCTGGGAGAAGGTAACCAACCACCAGGCGGCGCTGTTCGGCGATGCGGCCGGGCCGACCTTCTACAATGCGCTGCGCGAAGCCAACCTGGGCTGGAGCTGGGAAGAGCTGACCCGCGCCTTCCCCAGCCCGTTCAGCCTGACGGTCGACGCCGCGGTGCAGCAACACCTGATGATGGAAGGCGTGCCGAGCGCCAAAATCGTGATGGGCGTGCCCTTCTACGGCCGCGCCTTCAAGGGCGTCAGCGGTGGCAACGGCGGGCAATACAGCAGCCACAGCACGCCGGGCGAAGATCCGTACCCGAACACCGATTACTGGCTGGTGGGCTGCGAAGAGTGCGTGCGCGACAAGGATCCGCGCATCGCCTCCTATCGCCAGCTGGAGCAGATGCTGCTGGGCAACTACGGCTATCAGCGGCTGTGGAACGACAAGACCAAAACGCCTTACCTGTATCATGCGCAGAAAGGGCTGTTCGTCACCTATGACGATGCCGAGAGCTTCAAATACAAAGCGAAATACATCAAGCAGCAGCAACTGGGCGGCGTGATGTTCTGGCATCTGGGTCAAGACAACCGCAACGGCGATCTGCTGGCCTCGCTGGATCGCTATTTCAACGCCGCGGACTACGACGACAGCCAGCTGGATATGGGCACCGGGCTGCGCTACACCGGCGTCGGCCCCGGCAACCTGCCGATCATGACCGCGCCGGCTTATGTGCCGGGCACCACTTACGCGCAGGGCGCGCTGGTGTCCTATCAGGGTTACGTCTGGCAGACCAAGTGGGGTTACATCACCTCGGCGCCCGGTTCTGACGGCGCCTGGCTGAAGGTGGGCCGCGTGGCGTAAGCCGTAAAAAAACCCCGTAGCCGAATGCTGCGGGGTTTTCATTGAGTTAACCGTTTGATTTTCGCGTCCCTTCGTCTCTATTCCTTCAGTTGTGGCACCAAGGATAACCGCCATCCCGCACCACTTCGCGGCCCATCAGGCTGTAGACATCGCTTTTGCGCGTCAGCCGCTCATGCCACCAGTTAAACCCGGCGCCCTTGCTGGCCGGGTGCCACGCCAACCAAATCATTTCGTCGCCCTTTTGCATCTCCACCGGCACCGTCACCAGTTCGCCGCTGGCCAATTCCTTTTCGATCAAAGCAGGCGGCAGAAAAGCGTGGCCGATGCCGCGTTTGAGCAGCGCCAGGTTGCTTTCCACGTCGCATACCACCAACTGACGCTGCAAGGGCAGCGTGCCGTGATTGCGCTTGGGCAGCTCATGGCTGCTGTCGGCGATCACCACCACGATGTCGTTCAACCGCTGTTTCTTGCACACCGGCTTTCTCTGCGCCGCGAACGGGTGCGAAGGCGACACGCACAGCACAAAGTTGAGCTTGCCGAGCATCAGGGTTTTGGCCTGCACGCTGTCGGGAATTTGGCCGATGGCGATGATCAGATCCGCCCGGTTGTTCTTCAGCGCATCCCAGGTGCCGTTCAACGCTTCCCGCTGCACCGAGATACTGGCGTTCGGGCAATGCTGAATATAGTCGCGGATATCCTGCGTCAGGGTTTCCAACGGGAAGAAGGTGTCTACCGCCAGGCGGATATTATTGTCCAGCTTGGGGATGTTGCGCACCCGGCTTTCCAGATCCTGCACCGCATTTAATATCCAGCTGCCTTCCTGCAGGAGAAATTCCCCTTCATCCGTCAGGGTAATCATGGGGCCATTGCGATGAAAAAGTTTCACGCAGAGTTTGCTTTCAATATTGGAAACCCGATAAGAGATCGCCGAAGGCGTTTTATGCAGCGCCTCCGCCGCCATAGAGAAAGATCCGGTGCTCTTGATGGTGCTGATTATTTTAATCGCGTCCAGGGATAATCTAGTCATACAAATTCCTCTTTAAAATAAAATAAGAAAAATGACACTAAATTCCCAAGGTGGTGGCGCACAAAAAACGATCAAATCGAACAAGGGTACTCATAGCAACAAGCAATATACTTCATAAATGAGAGCGCTATCTTAAATACTATTCATCACGACCTGATATAAAATTCATCATAGCGCCCTACTTTTACACAGCGACAGTTAAATAAATTCAGCCTAACGATCAAAGTTCGTCATCATAATAATTTTCGTTAATAGCCGTTAAAACATTCCGCTCTATCGCATGACCAGAATGATAAAAATAAAACAAGCCGACAAGAAGGGTTATTTCTAATTGCGTTATTAGTCTCTCATTTTGTCGGTGAAATACGCTCAACTTACAACATAATTTCAGTCAGGAGTGACTTATGAACAAAACTTCCCGTACCCTGCTCTCTCTGGGCCTGCTGAGCGCGGCCATGTTCGGCGTTTCGCAACAGGCGAATGCTCACGGTTATGTCGAGTCGCCGGCCAGCCGCGCCTACCAGTGCAAACTGCAGCTCAACACCCAGTGCGGCAGCGTGCAGTACGAACCGCAGAGCGTCGAAGGCCTGAAAGGCTTCCCGCAGGCCGGTCCGGTTGACGGCCATATCGCCAGCGCCAACAAGTCCACCTTCTTCGAACTGGATCAGCAAACGCCGACGCGCTGGAACAAGCTCAACCTGAAAACCGGCCCGAACGCCTTTACCTGGAAGCTGACCGCGCGTCACAGCACCACCAGCTGGCGCTATTTCATCACCAAGCCGAACTGGGACGCTTCGCAACCGCTGACCCGCGCTTCCTTTGACCTGACGCCGTTCTGCCAGTTCAACGACGGCGGCGCCATCCCTGCCGCGCAGGTCACCCACCAGTGCAACATACCGGCAGATCGCAGCGGTTCGCACGTGATCCTTGCCGTGTGGGACATAGCCGACACCGCCAACGCCTTCTATCAGGCGATCGACGTCAACCTGAGCAAGTAATCCGTCAAAAGGGGGACATCTCTGGAGGGTTCAGCCTGGCGCTGAACCCTTTTTTTGCAGGTGCCGCTATTGCGACATATTGAGGATAGTGCGCACATTGAGCGCGCTGGTGGCGATAATATCGATGGCGCCGGTGCGCAGCGCGCCCAAAATCGCCAGCGCCTTGGTATTCTCGGAGGCAATGGCGATCACGCAAGGAATTTTGCGCAGCTCATCAATGCTCAGCCCAATCACACGGTCATTCATCACCGTGTCGACATGCTGCCCCTGGGCATTGAAAAAGTCATAGCCGGCGATGTCGCCGATCACGCCCTGATTAAGGCTGGCGTCGATAATCTCGTGCGGCGTAAACCACCCCAATTTCACCATATAGCTGTTTTCATTCATGTCGCCAATGCCGACTAACGCCACATCGGCCTTACGCGCGCGATCCAGGGTTTCCTTGATCGTGCCGTTCTGCATGAAGGCGTCTTTCAACGCGCGATTTTCGACGTAGGCCGGCGCATAGAGCGTCTCGCTGCTGCCGCCGAACTTCTTCGCCAAACGCCGGCTGATGTGGTCGGCGTTGATCGCATCCCCCGGGCGGTGGGTGCCGCCGATGCCGCAGATGAACTTGCAGTTGCGCTCCGTCACGCTGCCGACGTGATCGGCGATCGCCGCCACGTTGCGTCCCTGCCCGACCGCCAACACCATATCGTCTTTCAGCGACATCGCCAGGTAGTTGGACACCAGCGCCGCCACCTGCCGACGCTGTTCCTCTTCGTCCTGATGATCGAGCGCGATCAGCGCGCGGCTGATGGGAAAACGTTCCATCATCTGCTGTTCCAGCCGGGTGCTGAACACCGGGTGATAACGCACGTTGATCTCGACGATGCCTTCTTCCTTGGCGCGCTTGAGCAAACGACCGACTTTGATCCGTGAGATGCCGAACTTTTTGGCGATCTCTTCCTGCGTGATCTCATCCTGATAATAAGCAACGGCGATTTCGGTCAGCAGTTCGTTATCCTGGGACACAGTTTGTTTTTCCATCCGTTAGACGTTTCCCCACGGCAGGCCGGTTAATCATGGCGGAGGGACGATACACGCCCCTCCGACAATGCTGAATGCCCGCTAGTATAACGCGTTCAGGCGGCAACGGTATTCAGTCGTTGCTCCACCTCGTCCGCCAATCGGGTCAAGAGCAGGCAGCAAGATACCGCGCCGGCGTCCAGTACGCCGCGCGAACGCTCACCCAGACGGCTGGCGCGGCCGATTTTCGCCACCAGCTCGCGCGTGGAATCGCGCCCGCGCGCCGCGGCGATCCTCATCTGTTCCAGCGCAGCGGCGAAGTCGTCACCGCGCCCCGCCGCCTGCTCAAACGCCGCTACCGCCGGTATCAGCGTATCCATCAGACACTTGTCTCCCACGCCCGCGCTGCTGATGTCCTGCAGTTCGCGCAATCCGCCGTGCAACATCGCCAAAAATGCCTGCTTATCCAGCACGCTGCGCTCGCGCACGCTCTCCGCCATGCCCATGAACAGGCTGCCGTACAGCGGCCCCATCGAACCGCCGATGCCCTCCATCAGCGCATCAGAAACCGCATCGAACGCCTGCGCCAGCGTGAGCTCGCGGCCGCGAATGGCATCGCCGCACATCGCGAATCCCTTCGACATGTTAATGCCGTGGTCACCGTCACCGATGGCGCCGTCAATTTCGCTCAGGTATTCGCGGTTGCTGACAATGGTTTCTATCAGCCCCGTAACGATCTCACTGCCGTACCGGGTTGAAATTTGTTCCGTCATGATTCACTCCACCTGGGTTAAGCCTAAAGATTGCGCCGGCATGTCCAGCAGCGTTTTCAGTTCGTCATCCAGCGTCATCAGCGTCAGCGTCACGCCCATCATTTCCAGCGACGTGAAGTAATTGCCGACATAGCGCCGATGCACCCGCACGCCTTTCGCCGTCAACCGACGCTCTATTTCGGCATAATAGATATACAGCTCCATCACCGGCGTGGCGCCAAGCCCGGAGATCAGCAACGCCACCTCCTGCCCCTGTTCCAGCGGCATGTCGTTGAGCACGAAATCGAGCATGGTGCCGGCCATCGCCGACGCCGACTGGATCGGCGATACCTCAATGCCCGGTTCGCCGTGATGGCCGATGCCGATCTCCATCTTGCCGTCTTCAATATGAAAATTGGGTTTGCCGACCGCGGGAATGGTGCAGGAACTGAGGCCGACGCCGATCGAACGACACCGGTCGATGGCTTTTTGCGCCGCGCCGATCACGCCGTCCAGATCGTATCCCTTGGCCGCCGCCGCCGCGCCGACCTTCCACATCAGAATTTCTCCGGCCACGCCGCGCCGTTTATCGATCTCACTGGCCGGCGCCGAGGCGACGTCATCGTTAGCCACCACGGTTTTCACCCGTATGCCGGCCGCCGTGGCCTTCTTGATCGCCATCTTGACGTTCATGTTGTCGCCGGCGTAGTTGCCGTACAGGCAAGCGACGCCCGCACCGCTGTCCGCCGCCTTGAAAGCGTCGAGAAAAGCCCCCGCCGTAGGCGATGAAAAAATCTCGCCAATCGCGACGGCATCCAGCATGTTTTTGCCGACATAGCCCAGAAACGCCGGCTCATGGCCGGAACCGCCGCCGGTGACGATGCCCACTTTGCCGGCGATCGGCGCCGGCGGATATTTCAACACCCGCGCATTGTCGGTGGCGGCGTAATAGTCCGGGTGGGCCAGCTTATAGCCCTGAATGGCGTCTTCCACTACGTGATCGGGATCGTTAATGATTCTGTTCATCGCGGCCTCTCTGTCGCCTGAATAAGAAATTATTGAATGGTGTAACCGCCGTCGACCACCAGGTTGGCGCCGGTGATCATCGCCGCCGCGTCACCGGCCAAAAACAGGGCGCTGGCGGCGATATCTTGCGGCTCAGCAAAGCGCCGCAGCGGAATTTTCTGCTTCATCTGCTCAGCCACCTCGCCAGACCAGGCTTTGCGCCCCAGCTCCGTCAAAACCACGGTGGGTGAAATGGCGTTGACCCGCACGCTGTGTGGCCCCCACTCCAGCGCCAGCACCTGGGTCAAGCCGATAACGCCCGCTTTGCTGGCGCAATAGGCCAGGTGATTAGGCAATGCCACCACCCCGGCCTGCGAGGCGAGATTGATGATGCTGCCGCCGCGCTGGCGAATGAAACGGCGGCCCACCGCCTGGCAGGTGAGAAACACGCCTTTCAGATTGACCGCCAGGGTTGCATCCCACGCCGTTTCCGGCAGTTCCTCAGCGGGATGCAGCGCAACGATGCCGGCGCTGTTGACCAGCACGTCCAGCCGCCCGAAATGCGCCTCAATCTGCGCCACCGCCCGCTCCACCGACGCGGCATCGGTGACGTCGGCCACGACACCCAGCGCCGCCTCGGCGTCCAGCTGTCGCGCCACTTCCGCAACCTGCGGCGCACGATCGAGCAGCGCCACGCGCGCGCCGTTTTGCAGATAGCGTTCGGCGATAGCGAGGCCGATCCCCGCAGCGCCGCCGGTAATCAGCGCCACCTTGCCCTGCAGCGAGAGCTCGCGCGGCGCCGTAGTTTGATGATTAATCATATATTTCCCCTTAAAACTGTGAACTTCGCCCTCGGTCAGGATATTTTCGCCAAACTCGCGCCGCGTTCTTCCGACGCCGTCGCGCTTTCCTTCGGCAGCGTGACAAATTTCATCAGCACGCCGCTGAACAGGTACAAGCCGGTAAAGATCCAGATCACGCCAACGGTGCCGAGACTGCCGATAAACAGCCCCACCACCGCCGGGCCGACAAAGGTGCTCAGGCCGGCGCCCAGATTGAGAATCGACATCGCCGCGCCCTTATTGTCCGGCGCCAGCGACGGCATGATGGCCGACAGCGGCACGAACGCCGCCAGGCAGGCGCCGAACAAACCGGCGGCGCAAACGGTCAGCAGGTAGTTGGCGCCGAAGAATTGCGGCACGTAGTAGAACATCAGCGTGGTCAAGGCGCAGCCGACGCAGCCGAACCACATCACCACATTGCGCCAGCCGAGACCGTCGCTGATCACGCCGAAAATCAGGTTGAAAATGATGTTGACCGTCCACAGCGCGGCGTACATCTGCAGCCAATGCGTGCGGGTGAATCCCATATCCATCATGTACATGGGCATGAATACGACGAAGCCGTATGCCGCGGAGGTATTAATGGTGCGCACGATGCCGCCCAGGCCGATCTTCGGGTTTTCAAACGCGATGGTGATGCCTTTCAAGACGTAACCCAGCGACGCCTTTTCACGGTTGCCGCTCTGTGCCGCGCCTTCGTCGCGATTGAGCATCAGCGCAATCACCGCGCCCAGCACGACGAAAATCAGCGCGCTCCACAGCGTGTGGATCTCGCCGAGATAAGGCAGCATGATGCTGGAATACAGCACGCCCAGCACGCTGAGCCCGCCGCTGTAAACGAACCAGAAAATCCCCACCGCCGACCCCAGTCTTTCCGGCGGCGCCTCATACGCCACCCACACCAAAAAACCGTAGGCGAACAACGGATAACCCAAGCCGCGCAGCGCATAGGTCGGCACCATGATCGCCAGGTTGTTGCTCGGCAGGCCGAACGTCAAAAAGCACACCGAACCGAACAGAAACAGCAGCAGGCCGGCCAACATCACCCGCCGGGCGGTAAAGATTTCCGCCAGCACGCCGGAAAACCAGGCGGCGATCGCGGCCGCAAAGCCATAAACGCTGAACAGCAGCGCCGATTCCTGAATGCTCAGCCCCTTGCCGATCAAATAAGGCGACAGCCATCCTTGTTCCAGCCCTTCGCCCATCATGAACACCAACACGCCGGCATAGCCCAGCAGCAGTTTCGGTGACAGACCAATGCGATGAATCAGTCCATGCAACATAGAACACCCCAGCACATGTGATTATGGAGGCGCAGGCTCGCCCGCACCCGAAGAACGATGCAGGTTTCAGAGGTTCGGATTAAGCACCACTTTGATTGAACCGATGCCGCGCTTCATCAGCTCGAAGCCATCGGCGAACTGTTCCAGCGGCAGCGTATGCGTCACCACGCCTTCGGTCGGCAGATCGCCATTGGCGATGCCTTCGATCACCAGCGGGTAGCAGTAAGGGCCGAGGTGCGAACCGAGCACGTCCAGCTCTTTGCGGTCGCTGATGATGCTCCAGTCGACGGTCACCGGATCCTTGAACACGGAAAATTCCACGAAGGTGCCGAGTTTGCGGATCAGCGTCAGGCCCTGTTCCACGGACTTTTGGGCGCCGGTCGCCTCGATGTAGATGTCGCAGCCGTAGCCGTCGGTCATCGCTTTAACCGCCGCGGGCACATCGTCACGGGTCGGGTTCAGCGTCACATCCGCGCCGAAGCGCTTCGCCAGCGCCAGACGCTCGTCGGACAGATCCAGCACCACCAGCTTCGAGGGCCCGGACTTTTTGATCGCCCCGATCATGCCCAGCCCCAGAGTGCCGGCGCCGGCCAGCACCACGACATCGCCCAGTTTGATATTGGCGCGTTGCACCGCATGGAAGGAGCAAGCATAGGGTTCGATCAGAATGGCTTTTTCGATCGGCAGATCGGCCGGCACGTGATAGTTAATCGCCTCTTTGGTGAACTTCATGTACTCGGCCATGCCGCCATTGACGTTTTTCTGGAAACCGTACAGGTCATGCTTTTCGCACATCCAATACTGGCCGCGGTTGCAGAAGCGGCATTGCCAACAGGGAACGATCTGTTCTGATATCACCCGATCGCCGAGATTGAAGCCCTCGACGCCTTCGCCGTATCCCACCACGTGGCCGATAAACTCATGACCGGGGATCATCGGCGCCTTGATGTATGCCGGTTGTTTTTCATCGCCCCAGAAGCTGGGCGCCCCTTCGAACGCTTTAACATCGCCGGCGCAGATGCCGCAGGCCTCGATCTTCACCAGGATCTCTTTCGGGCCGATCTTCGGTACCGGCACCTGTTCCAGGCGGTAATCTTTCGGGGCGTACGCCACAACCGCCTTCATGATCTCGGGGATACCGTCCGCCATTTTCGCCTCTGTCATGCAGGTCTGACACATAGCACTCTCCTCTGGTAGGGTGACTCTTTATGATCAATAACACAAACAAAGAACAAATGAACACTAACGTCACACGTTCAATTTGCCCACAGAGAACTTACCAAACTGTGATATCGCTCAAAAACCCGTCTACATGAGGATAAATAACGATTAAAACCCCTTTTTTAGTGACAACCGTCACCTTTTAAAGGGGGAGCAGAAAAATCAGGTAAAAAACAAAAGAACATCAATTGAACATTTGATTAAACAGGGATACGGTAATGAACGTGGCGCCACCGAGGATCGCCGCCCTTTTCGTTACCAATCAGGAGACCGCTATGCTGCCTATCGCCATCGGCGCCGACGATGCCGCCATTGAACTGAAGGATCTGATCGTCGCCCACCTGCAACGACGGGACATTCCCGTCATTGACTACACGACGGATCGCACCGCAGAAACGGGGATCTATCCCGATATCGCCTATCGCGTCGCGCAGGCGATACGGGAGGAAAAACATCGGCGGGGGATCCTGCTGTGCGGCACCGGCATCGGTATGAGCATCGTGGCCAATAAAGTGCCCGGCATTCGCGCGGCGCAGTGTCACGATACCTACTCCGCCCAACGGGCGCGCAAAAGCAATGATGCGCAGATCATCACGCTGGGCGCGCGGGTCATCGGCGCCGAACTGGCGAAAACCATCGTCGATGCCTGGCTGGAATCGGAGTTTGAAGGGGGAGGATCGGCGCCGAAAGTCGAGCGGATCGGCTATTACGAAAACGCGGTCGGTCGGCGTTAAACCGCCTGCAGTCTCGATGGCGGTCGCGCGCAAGCCGCGCTCCGCCTGGGTTTATTCGTCATTCATTGTTATTATCCATCGCAACAATCAGAAAAAGCGCATTTTCATTCTCGATCCGATGATGCAGTGTGTTCCCCCTATGATGAAAAAGGTTCTCATTTCCCTACGTTGAGCTTGGTCAAGGAGCTTATCAATGAATCAATTAGACGCACTCAAGCAGCTGACCACGGTGGTCGCCGACAGCGGCGATATCGAATCCATCCGCCAGTTCGAACCCCAGGACGCCACCACCAACCCTTCGCTGATCCTGAAAGCCGCCGCGCTGCCGCAGTACAAAGCGCTGATCACCGAAGCGCTGGAGTATGCCCGCCGTCAGGGCGGCAGCAAGGAAACCCAGCTGATCAACGCCAGCGATAAACTGGCGGTCAACATCGGCGTCGAGATCCTCAAAAGCGTGCCGGGCCGCATCTCCACCGAAGTGGACGCCCGCCTGTCGTTCGACCGCGGCATGTGCGTCGCCAAAGCGCGCAAACTGATCGGCATGTATCAGGAACAGGGCATCGACAAATCGCGCATCCTGATCAAGCTGGCTTCCACCTGGGAAGGCATCAAAGCCGCCGAAGAGTTGGAAAAAGAAGGCATCAACACCAACCTGACGCTGCTGTTCTCCTTCGCTCAGGCCCGCGCCTGCGCCGAAGCCGGCGTGTATCTGATCTCGCCGTTCGTCGGCCGCATCTATGACTGGTACCAGGCTAAACAGCCTGCCGCCGACTACGACGCCGATCAGGATCCGGGCGTGAAATCGGTGCGCACCATCTATGAATACTACAAGCGTCATCGTTACCAGACGGTGATCATGGGCGCCAGCTTCCGCAAAGTTGAGCAGATCCTGGCGCTGGCCGGCTGCGATCGCCTGACCATCGCGCCGAACCTGCTGGAGCAGCTGAAAAACAGCGAACAGCCGGTCGAGCGCAAGCTGACCCCGTCGACCGAGGGCTTCCACCAACCCGCTCCGCTGGCCGAAGCGGAATTCCGCTGGCTGCACAATCAGGACGCCATGGCGGTAGAAAAACTCGCCGAAGGCATCCGCCTGTTCGCCGTCGACCAGCAAAAGCTGGAAGACATGTTGGCCGCTCAACTGTAATCGCACTGGAGTTTCGTTATGTCTTCTCGTAAAGAGCTTGCCAACGCCATCCGCGCACTCAGCATGGACGCCGTACAAAAAGCAAATTCCGGCCACCCGGGGGCCCCTATGGGCATGGCGGACATCGCCGAAGTCCTGTGGCGCGACTACC